>NZ_FNAI01000046.1 GCF_900101875.1 Mucilaginibacter pineti | reverse complement strand
ATAGAACAGCTTTTAATCAGTCGGCAAGAACAGTCGCCGGAGCAGGAAGAATTGATGCCCATCACAAAGGCCGCAGCATTTTTAGACCTGGCCGTCCCTACCGTTTACAGCAAAGTTTGCCGTAAAGAAATCCCTGTCAATAAGCGCGGGAAGCGCCTGTACTTCTATCGTTCGGAATTAACGGAATGGATTAAATCTGGCCGGAAGAAAACAGCCGATGAGATCAGGGAGGGCGCTGTACAGCACCTGACAACCGGAAACAAAAAAACTAAAGCATTTTAAGCCGATGGAGCGCATTAAGACCGCTTGGGCGATCAATAGCAACCCCATCGAATTAGCCCTCTTACAGGCCATCTCAAACCCGTTAAAAAGCCAATGGCCTTTTGAATGCTTACCAATCCCCCCGCCCTGATTAAGTACCAATAATGCCATCGGCAAAACGTTGGGCGTTCAGCGATACCGCAAGCGGTATGCTGAAAGGCCGACACCCGCAGGCGGGTGCAAAACAGTACCGGCGACAAGCCGCCGGAGATAATGGGCGGCACCCAAGGTGCCGCCGTTTGAACAGCCCGATAATCGCAATAGCGATTATCGGAGAACCGCGAAAGCGGCAAGCCGCTTTTGGCGGGGCAGCACCCAAGGTGCTGCACAAACAGCCTCTGTATATATGGCAATAGCCATATATACAGATAGCGGAACAGGCCCCTGGCCTGTAAGCGGAGCCAGCTATGTTTCGGCCATGCCGAAACTTGCTGGCCCCCGCTCATGCTATCGCATTCGGAGGGATTTTTTTAAGGATTTTTTAACGAACCAGAGCTTATGGAAAGTGAAGTTAAAAAGAGAATAAGTACCAAAGACCCTGCCCCGGCGGGGCGGGTCAATAAAGGCGGCAGGCCCAAAGTGCCGCATAAGCGGCGCAGCAGTGTGAGCGTAATGTGTACGCTCATCGAGAAAAAGATCATCGAGGCCAACGCTAAGCGCTTAGGCATGAATCCGTCAGTTTTCCTACGGAACCTTGGATTGAACACACGCATAGAGGTTAAGGTCAAGACCTTGCCCAAGCCGGTTTTGGAAATGCGCGGGACGCTCAATCACGTTGCCGCCAGCCTCAACCAGATCGCTAAAAAGCGCAATCGTGGCGATGATTTAAACGCGATGGAAAGGGCAATGCTTGACCAGGATGTGCGCAGCCTACGGGGTTTGGTAAAGGACATTAATGCCTATGTATCATGATCGGGAAAGTTGGCACAGGTAAAAGTTTTCGAGGCGTGCTGCACTACCTCTTTGAGGGCAGGCGGCAGGAAAGTAAAGAGCTGCAAATGCAGGAACTGGAAAAGAAGCAGGTGGAGGTGATCGCCTACAACCAATGCTTCGGCACCCGTTTGGAACTGGTGCGGGAGATGATCGAAGTAGCCAAGCTCAACCCTGATCAATCCAAGCCGGTGTTCCATTTTTCGCTAAGCTTCGCCCACAGCGATGCCGGGAAATTAGGATTGCAGGACAAGATCGACATGGTGGAAAAGCTGGCTGAAAAGTTTGATTTTAAAGATCATCAGTATGTAGTAGTAGCGCACAAAGATACCGATCATGAACACTTGCATGTGCGCCCATAAGGGCATATTATAAACGGAACCTTAGCAAGTTCTTTGACAAGAGTTTAAACGTCAACCATCAGCCGACTTATCTGAAAGGG
>NZ_FNAI01000032.1 GCF_900101875.1 Mucilaginibacter pineti | reverse complement strand
ATTTCACTTAATGTAACAGAATTAACAGCTGAGCAATTATCTATGGCTGTTCAAACAGTTCTGGAAGATCCAGGATACTTAACTGCAATCCGCAATATCAATGATTCGTTCCGGTCTGCCGGTGGTTATCCCAAAGCGGTAGAGGAAATCTTTGCATTTAAAAACAGCTTTATAAGCTAATTGACCCAGCTTGCTAATAGGTTATAGAATAAAAAATCTTTGCCTGAATGCGTCAATTCGTTTTGCCTGAGTAATTTCGAAAAATCACTTGTAGATTCGTCAGTCGACACAGCACACCTTTATGCGATCTAACGCTCCTATCCCAAATATCAGCGGTATATCCAACCCCAAACAAAAATTGATTCCCAATTAGGCAGGAAAATTTGTATAATTGTATAGCATAAGATGTCCTTATGTAATTGACGCGATGTTGGTTATTGTGCCACGAATGTGCCACAGTTTTAAAATATAGTTCGTAATTCCTTTGTTTTCAATTGGTTACAGATGGGAGAATCCTGCTGTTAATCAGAGGGTCGCTGGTTCGAGCCCAGCCTCAGGAGCCTCAAAATCAATGATTTAACCCCACTCTGGCGAGTGGGGTTTTTTTATTTGCAGAAAATTTGCAGAAGAATCTGCAAAAAATCAATAAGCCTTGTTTTGCAGAAATCAGCTAACTAGCTTAACCCAACCGTTCACCGGCCATAATTATACCTACTATATCCTTATCAACGACCATTCACCATCGCAATCCTTTCAAACTTAAAGCAATATAAAGTCCATTAGGTAAATCACGCTAATCACTGCTTCAACCGCAATAATTTCCTTTCCGCCAAACAATTGATTATATTCGTTTTACTAAAAAAACTATTGGCAAAGTATAGCGACCTTTCGGATCAGGAACTGATCGACCTTTTAAACAAGGACGATGAGGCAGCCTATGAAGAAATCTATAATCGTTACTGGCCTATCCTTTATCAATCCGCTTATAACATTCTGCGCGATAAAAGTGGCTGCATGGATGTATTGCAAGAGGTTTTTGTTTGGCTGTGGGAACATAGAGAGCACCTGCAAATCATTAACCCTAAAGGGTACCTGCTTTCTGCTGTAAAATATAAAGTTGCCAACTACATCCGTAAAGGCAAAGTAAGGCGGGCACTTTTTACAGAACTGGAAGTGACAGACCTGAACGAACTGCCGTTTTATGATGACAGCCTGGAAGTAAGAGAATTGAAACAAATCATTGCCCAATTTACCTCGGAACTGCCAGACAAAGCAAGGCAGGTGTTTTATTTAAGCCGGACAGAACACCTGAGCAATAAAGAGATCGCGGAGCGATTGGGCATCTCCGAAAAGACGGTAGAGAACCAAATGACGACCAATCTAAAAAAGTTAAGACTGAAGATGGGTCGCCTTTCTGCCTGGATAATCTTTTTTATATAAGTCGTCCAAACTTTAAATTTACATTTTCTGTGATTTTTCTCTTTTAGTGGCATACAATTTTCACGTTTAATGGCACGCCAGTTGCCGTTCCCGACGGACCTTGCCATTTTTTTGAATGCAACTTTTGGCAATTATTAGCGTTATTTGTAAAAGACCAATAATCGTCAACTCCTATGAATAGACCCAGTCTTATTATTTTAACTATTGTTTACACACTGATTTTTATCAGGTTGGATAGTAAGGCCCAGTCTGCGGGCGCACTAACAGCGGAGGTTAAAGATTCCATCGTGACGCGCTATAACCGCAATGATTTTAAAGGCATTTACCGGCTGGCCGATACCAGTTTTTCTCATCACATCAGCGAACAAAAACTGGTCACTTTCTTAAGCAATAACCGTAATTCGGGTAATATCATCAAAGACAGCCTGTTATCGGCGGTTAACGGCAAATACGTTTATTTGCTGGAATGCCAAAGCCGGGACCTCAAACTGACCCTGCAGGTCACCCCGGAAAAAAAGTTCACGGATTTTGGATTCTCGACGGTCGTCCAGCCCTTGCTGGATGTGCCGAAGCAGGTCAGTAGCAGCAATCCTTTGCGCACGCCGCAGGACCGGGCCGTGGACAGTGTGGCGCGCGCTTATTTCCGTGACCCTAACAGTACGGCGCTGTCCATCGGTATCATCAGGAACGGCAAGCGCTATACTTATCATTACGGGGAGATCAAAAAAGGCAGCGGCCTGCTGCCCATCGATGCGACCGTTTATGAGATCGGCTCTATCACCAAGACCTTTACCGCTACGTTGCTGGCGCAGGCGGTCCTGGCGCACAAAGTAGCACTGGATGATGATATCCGCAAGTACCTGCCGGATGATTACCCGAACCTCAGCTTTAACGGCAGCCCGGTCACTTTCCGGGACCTGGCCAACCATACTTCAGGTTTACCCGAAATGCCGGAAAATATCGGTTCCCAGCCGGGTTTTGACCCGCTGATGCCGGAACTGAATTACGATGCCGGGCATTTTTACGTGGCGCTGCACCGGGTGAAATTGGATACGGTCCCAGGTTCTAAATTCCGTTATTCGAACTGGGGTTACGCGCTGCTTGGTCACCTGCTCGAAAAGATTTATGGCCTGCCCTACGCCGTGCTGTTAAAGAAATACATCACCGGTCCCTTTGGTATGAAAGATACCTGGTATACGCTGACACCCGAGCTGAAGCAAAAGATGGCCGTGCCTTACAGCGATAACAGCCGGTCTAATATTTATGAGCAGGAAGGGTTGTTCGGGCCGGCCGGCTATATCCATTCATCTATTGCTGACCTGCTCACGTACTTATCGCAGCAGATCAGCGAAACGGATGCGGCCGTAAGGCTGACGCACCAGCCAACGGCGAATAGCCTGGGTTTAGGCTGGGGGGTAGCCCCGCGCAAGGGTTACCGCGATATACAACACAACGGCAGCACCATGGGCTTTAATTCCCATCTTTCCGGTTTCCCGGAGCTGAACAGCGGCTGTGTGATTCTGGTCAATAACCGTATCAATATGGGTAAACTCATTGCAGGCATTCAACAGATCGCCAGAAGAAAAGATCTCTAGGCCTGATAGGGTATTAAAAGTACTCACTATTTCCGCTTATAATGGCACACTTTTCCACAGTATGTTAAAAAAATGTTATGCGTGCATAGTTTTAGGCTAAGCATTTTTGCGCCACCAATTCGTAAAGTAACAAACCGAGGCCTATTTATGATAATACAGCAAATGAATAACATTACTAAAGAAGAGTTAAATAAGTACAGGAATGACACAGCAGGCTGCTCTGGCCTAGTGCATTTCAATAATGCCGGTGCATCTCTACCACCCGATGTAGTGATCGATACCATCGTCGATTATTTGAAGGAGGAAGCCACATATGGCGGATATGAAACCGAGTATAAGAATATCGCACGGATTGAAGGTGTTTACCAGCTTATCGCAGACCTGGTCGGTGCTGAAAAGGAAGAAGTAGCCATATTCGAGAACGCGAGCGCTGCCTGGGGTACTGCATTTAAAGGGCTGACCTTTCAGGAAGGTGATGAGATTATTACTTGTGAGATGGAATACGTCACCAATATGATCGGCTTGGCGGATGTACGCAAGAAAGGCATTAAAGTGATTGTCGTGGGCAACGATGCTAACGGCAATTTCCCTTTAGCTGACCTGGAGAAAGCTATTAACTCGAAGACAAAGCTAATCGCAGTAACACATATCCCTTCATCGGGCGGGGGTATCTTGCCTATCAATGAGATCGGAAAAGTAGCTAACAAGCACCAGGTTCTTTATATGGTAGATGCCTGCCAAACTGCCGGGCAGTACCCAATCGATGTTAAAGAGATCGGTTGTGATATCCTTTCCGCTACGGGCAGAAAGTATATGCGCGCACCGCGCGGAACGGGGTTCTTATTCGTGAAAAGAAGCGTTCAGGATAAGCTTTCACCAGTGCTAATGGACTTTCTTGCCGCAAGCAATGTCAGCCTGGACGGTTACACGCTGCGCAATGATGCGCGCCGTTTTGAACTGTATGAGAAAAGCCGGGCACTAACACTCGGATTAGGCAAAGCTATCGAATATGCGCTGACCGTCGGCTTAGACCGGATATGGCAGCGAGTGCAATACCTAGCCGATCTTGCCCGCACTGAACTGAGCAGTATCCCAGGTGTGACTGTGCACGATATCGGCAGCGAACTGTGCGGCATCGTTACTTTCTCCGTAGAAGGAATAGACAGTATGGCGGTTCGGAACAAACTGGTAGAGAATGGTATCAATGTATCTTTTGGTGGTAGTCAAGCCACGCCGATCTATATGGAAAAGCATGGGCTGAAAGGCATTGTAAGAGCTTCATTGCATTATTACAATAAAGAAAGCGAGATCGCTACCATGTGCGATTTCCTGAAAGAGCACCCATTCGTTTCCTAATCCGCACCCTTACCCATTTTCTACCTATTGCATGATATTAAGACCCGTTAGAAAGATCGGTCTGAGCCACCGGTCTATCACAGGCAAATACTTTAGTCGCAAAACAGGCACAATGCACGCGTTTGAATCAGCGCTTGAAAGGGACTGGCTTACCCTCCTCGAATTTGATAGTGAAGTACTGTCGTACACCACGCAGCCGGTAAAGATCTTTTATGAGCATGGGGGCAAAGCAGCAACCTATACGCCCGATGTTATTGCTACTACCAGGAAGAACTGAAGCGAAAGCCTTTGTTGTGTGAAGTCAAATACCAGGCAGAATTGATGGAAAAGCAATCCTATTACGAACCTAAGTTTGCTGCGGCTACGCAGTATGCCCATAATAATGACTGGTCATTCGCTACGATCAACGAGCAGCAGGTCAGGACAGTTTACCTGGAAAACCTTAAACTACTCAGCCGTTACCAGCAAACGAACATTAATAAGGAACTGGCTGAAACTGTTCTTCAGAAGCTGGCCCATGCATTACCGACAACTCAGGTGACTGGCGGAAATCCCAAGTTGCTATATACCGTTTGGCAATTGCTGGCAGCACAACGTATTAAATGTGACATGCAGGCCAAGATCACAATGAATACTATTATATGGAAGAGTTAGTTCCGCTTAATAGTCCCAAGGCGGTATCCGACTTATCGAACGAGGACTGGAAGATCGCCCAGTACCGTTATAATATTATAGCGCCCATCGTAAATAACGTACGCGGTATCACCGTAGCTAAGGTATGCGAAATGAGCGGCGTTCCCCGGCGAACGCTGCACAGGTGGTTAGACCGGTATCGAGCTAATCCCGTATTATCCTCGCTTGCTAAAACGGAGAACAAGCGCAATAGATACAACTATCAATTGGCGACTAATGTCGAGGATGTTATTCAAACAGTCATTCAGGAGAAATACCTACGCAAGCAGAAACTGAGCATCCGCAAGGTAAGCCTGGATGTGGCGTTGACTTGTCGGGAGCAAGGTTTGGAGATACCGCATTATTCAACGGTCAGACGAAGGATACACCTTATCGGTGAAGAAGAAAAACTTGCCCGCAGACAACACCGCAGCATAGCAGAGAATAAATATCAGCCGTTAAACGGCCACTTTCCAGGAGCCGACTACCCGCTGGCGGTCGTACAGATCGATCATACACCGTTGGATATCATCTGCGTTGATGACGTATACCGTGAGCCGGTCGGTAAACCCTGGGTCACTATGGCGATCGATGTTTACAGCAGAATGGTGGTCGGCTTCTATATATCGCTCGATCCTCCTGGCGCGTTGGGCACGGGCTTATGCTTATCCCACGCGATTCTCCCCAAAGACTTGTGGCTATCGTCGTTGGATGTGAAGGGGAAATGGCCATGCTATGGTGTGATGCGGGCGATACACATGGATAACGCCAAAGAGTTTCATGGTAAGATGCTTGAACGAGCCTGCCAGGAATACGGTATCGAGATCAACTTCAGACCCGTGGCCAAACCTAATTATGGGGGTCATATCGAACGCTTGCTGGGAACAGTGTTACAAGAGATCCATACATTGCCGGGAACAACGTTCTCCAATACGAAAGACCGTAAGTACTACGATGCGGAAGGCAGAGCCTGCTTCACCATCAAGGAATTGGAGCGCTGGCTGGCCACCTTTATTGTGGGCGTCTACCATAACCGCCGCCATAATACTATCAACACCACACCGGTCGCACGTTACCTTGAAGGTATCCATGGCAGCGATACGCAGATCGGTATTGGCTGGAGTGAGCCGGTCGCCAACGAACTGAAGCTAAAGCTTGACTTTATGCCGTTCGTAGAACGAACTGTACAAAGGTATGGCGTAGCTATTGATATGATCTGGTACTACGGTGATGTACTGCGTAAATGGGTACATGCGTATGAAAAGCCTAATGTCCGTAGCCCAATATTGCGCAAGTTTGCTTTCAAGCGCGATCCGCGCGACATCAGTGCGGTTTACTTTTATGACCCGGAAATAGAGGACTACTTCTGTATTCCTTACCGCAATACTACTCATCCATCGATTACCATCTGGGAATATAAGCAAATACTACGCACGCTCAAAGCCCGTGGTTTGGAAAATGTAGACGAGAACCTGATCTTCGACACTTACGCACAAATGCGGGAAATCGAGGAAAAAGCAGCCAACCAGGCGGCTATTGCCAAACGCCGTAAAGCCAATGAGCGCAAGGAACTGGCGACCAAAAACAGTATCAAAAACGAATTCGAGCGGGAAGAACCAGAGATCAATGATACCGGATTCAAATATGATCCTAATGAAGAATACTTACCTTTTGAAGAACTGATCCATGACCCTTTTAACCAAAATAACCGATAATAATAAGAACCTGATACGTATACGCCATATCCTTTCAGAACGCTGGATAGGATATCCTAAAGCCATGAAAGTGCTCAATAATATGGAGTACCTAATGCTGCATCCAAAAACTTACCGCATGCCAAGCATGTTGTTGGTAGCACCAACCAACAATGGCAAGACCATTCTGTTGCACCGTTTCTTTGACAGCTATAAACCCAGCATTACACCAGATGTCAGTTCGGCAAAAATACCTATCGTATATATCCAGGCACCACCAACGCCGAATGAAAAAGCCTTTTTTATTAATATACTGGCCGCATTTAACGCACCTTTCCAAAAACAGAATACAACCGCGCAGCTACAATACCAGGTGATGCGTATCCTCACGAACGTGGAAACCAAGATATTGATCATCGATGAGATACATCACTTGCGACACGAGGTCGCACGTATTGATTCCGGTTAGCCGGTAGGTTAGTGCTTAAACCTATTCCCGACTTCAGGGGCGTTGCCAGTAATGGCAGGGTCTTTTGCAAGAAGTAAAGCCTAATGCCGAACCAAGTTCTATGGTGCGTCAGGGCAAGGGAAAGAGTGGAAGGATGAACGAGAGTGAATCTCCGTACAAAACTGCGTTATTTCGAGATATCGAAAAAGAACTGATACGGTATAAACTGGGAAACAAGGAGCATTTGAAGTGGTGACAAATGTGATAAAAGCACCCGTTCCCCGCAGTATAGGAGGCATCCTACCCACTCGCATATCAAACGTGGGAAACGTAGTAAGCCCAATAAGGTCTGAAGCCCGTAAGCTCCAGTAGGCAAACCGTGAGGCAAGTACAATCCTTAGTGGGAAAGGGAATATCCAAGAAGCGAATGCCGGCCGTCGAAAGACAGAGGGAATAAATAACCTGCCGGATAGGGCAATACCCTACCTGAAAGGGTGCTGACGTGGATATGGTAAATAATCCGAAGAGCGGATGAAAGGTTGAACAAAGAGACAAGTTAGATGCCTGTGGAAACACTCGTAAACGGAACCAATGAAGCAATAGACTGGCATGCCATTAACTGGCCGAAAGCCTATCGTATGCTTAAAAACCTCAGAAGCCGCATCTTTAGGGCTGCAAAAGAGGGCGATCTGAAAAAGGTGCGCTCATTACAAAAACTGATGTTACGCAGTTACGCCAATACTGTAACCAGCGTGCGCAAAGTAACACAAGTAAATTCGGGCAAACACACGCCCGGGGTAGATCAAATCACTGTCAAAACAGCAAAAGGACGTGGTAGATTAACGGACGGACTATTAAGCCGTAGTTTATGGCACGCCAAGCCTGCAAGAAGAATATATATCTTAAAGGATAATGGAAAACAAAGACCGTTAGGTATCCCCATTGTTCGAGAAAGGTGTCTTCAAACAATAACTGCCAATGCGTTAGAACCAGAGTGGGAGGCGCGGTTTGAAGCCAGTAGCTATGGCTTTAGACCCGGCAGAAGTTGTCACGACGCCATTGAAAGAATATTCGCAGTAGCCCGTTCAGGCAGCTTACGCAAATGGGTCATCGATGCAGATATTCAAGGTGCCTTTGACAATATCGACCATGACTTCTTATTACAAGCCATCGGAAACTTTCCAGCCAAAAATTACATAAAGCAATGGTTAAAAGCTGGTTATATGGAAGGTGATATCTTCTACAAAACAGAGCAGGGCACTCCGCAAGGCGCGTGTTGTTCACCGCTATTAGCCAACATCGCTTTACATGGAATGGAAAAGATGATTGGATTAAGGTATGCCAGTAATGGCATATTAAAAGGCGACCGTCGAATGGTAAGATATGCAGATGACTTTGCAATCTTTTGTCGTACCAAAGATGATGCAGAACAGATGTTGCCCGTTTTGCGGGAATGGCTATCGATAAGAGGGCTGAAATTGTCTGAGGAAAAGACCCGTATCGTTCACTTGGAACAAGGCTTTGACTTCTTAGGGTTTAATATTCGGTCCTATCCGGTTGCAAACAAGCGGAAAAAGACCGTAACCTTAATAAAGCCAAGCAAAAAGGCAGAACAAAAAATACGGGATAAACTGAAAGCAGAATGGCAGACTCAAAAAACGGCGAACATAGAAGGTTTGGTAAAAGCAATAAATCCTATTATAAGGGGATGGGCGAACTACCACAGAACTGGTGTTGCTAAGAAGATATTCCATAGTCTCGACCATTGGATGTTCTTAAAGCAATGCAGGCATATTATCCGGATGCACAACAAGAAGAGCTGGGCATGGAGACGGAAGAAGTACTTTGGTAGGTTCAGCTTGGAACGTAGTGATAGATGGGTATTCGGAAGTAAGAAAACGGGAAGATATATGTTAAAGTTCAATTGGTTTAAAATTGAGCGGCATACAATGGTCATAGACAGGTCTTCACCGGACGATCCTTCGCTGAAAGAATATTGGAAATCAAGGGAAAAAGTAAAAATGCGAGACCTCACATTGGGTAAACAGAAAATTGCTAAATGGCAAAATTACTTATGTCCGGTATGTAAAACATCGCTTTTTAACGATGAAGAATTGCATCTGCATCACACCCAACCAAAGCTAAAAGGCGGAAAGAATACCTATCAAAATCTAAGGCTTGTACATGAAGGATGTCATTATCAGTTACATTCATCAAGTTACAATGCGATAGCAGTGAAAAATAAAATCTTATGCAGCGATACATTATTTGCTTGAGCCGTATGTGGGGATAACTCACAAGTACGGTTCTGAGGGGGGAAAGGAGCCGCAAGGCTCCCTACCTACCCGGCATTCTTGCCGGTTCATACCTGTCGCAGCGCGCCTTTCTTAACCTGATCAAATATATCTCCAACGAATTGCAGATCGTGATTATTGGTGCAGGGATCGCGGATGCTTATAATGCGATCAATACAGATAAACAATTGGCCAACCGTTTTGAGCCCTCGGTATTGCCGCTGTGGAAACTTGATGCCGATTACTTTCGGCTGTTGAAAAGCTATGAGACCATGTTTGATCTGCATGAGCAGTCCAGGCTTACTGACGAAGAGACGGCCATCAAGATACTAAGCATGTCGGGAGGCACCATCGGTGAGATATCCTCTATCCTTCGAAAAGCCGCTGTATTAGCTATACAAACAGGCCACGAAAAGGTCGACCTGTCGGTCATCGGGCAGATCGATTATGTCAGTCCTGTAAACCGTCAAAAGCAGTATGAAAGGATGCTGCTTTGAGCTTTGCTGTTTTTGGTAATAATAGTAGGCTGCTCCCGGCATTCAGCCATCCTTACGAAGATGAAGTTCTCAGCAGTTGGTTAACGCGGCTGGCCTTTGATAACGGGTTAAGCAGGTCGATCTTGTTAAACAGTACCTGCCTAATGGTTCGCGGCAAGACCGATCTGAACATAGACCATCTAAGTGATATTAGCGCGTTGGATGATCTTAGCAACTATACGAATTGCAGTCCGGAGATGATCAGAAATGCAAGTCTTCACTATTACAACAATAAACTCTTTCATAGTAAAGACAACGGCATCCTGCCACTGGTTTGGCAAGCCGCACAACCGCTGTCGATCTATAATGGCAGGAAGCACAAAGCGAATCTTCTTTATTGCCCCGGTTGCCTTGCAGACCGTGACCAGCCTGTCTATTATCGTCGAAAATGGCGTTTAGCTGTGTCTTTTGCCTGTGTTAGATGTAAGTGTTACCTGCGAGAGGTCTGCCCGCACTGTTCAAAGCCATCTTCTCAAATGAAGGATGCCGGCGCAATGAGTGACTACAAAAGTGTTGACGAATATCTGTTGACCTGTGGTTCTTGCAAAAAGGATATTAGTGAATGCAAGATCGAGCCTGCACCGTCACATATCATCGAAATGCAGCAGCATATAAATGGCTACCTGGATCAGGCTTACAGCGCGACTGAACGTTATTCAGTTGGTTACTTTCGGGTCCTTCATAGCCTTGCACGCATGTTGTTAAAGAACCTAAGAAATGTTCGGTATGGCGCGTTTATTACCTATATATACCGGCAAACAAAAACGCCTGACTATCGTCTTGATAACCGCCGGGCTGAACTCCGTGAACTACCTATAAAACAACGTGCCGACGTGTTTAATATAGCCGCTTGGTTACTTGAAGAATGGCCGGATAGGTTGATCAAGTTATGTACAAAACACGGGATAAACGGCGAAAGCATGTTAAATGTCGTGTACGATCCGCCATTATGGTTCGAAAAGGCTATGGATAAATTGCCGCACAGCGCCTGGAAAGAAGACGGTGTGCCATCAGACTATTCAACGCCTCAAATCCACGCGCACGAAATTGAACAAACCAGAAAACGATGGCGATATGACTTTGATGACCAGGAAGACTATTATAGTGGCAGTCATAGTTACATTGACTTAAATGACAATGATGACCGGCTTCGAGATCTCCATGAAACGCTTTATTCCCGTAGATATCCTGATCTATTCTATAGCGTAGCCTAAATAAATTAGTTGTAATGTAACTGTTACATTGGTCGATTAAAAAATAAAAAACGCCGTTCTGACTAAGTGTAGGCACTATTGTGTGCCATCATAAGTGGAAATAGTGTGCCATTAAAAGAGAAATCTCACATTTTCTTTAAAATAATTTCACAGTACATAGGGGCTACCCTATCGCTCGTGTGCCTTACAGATATAAACGTTAGTTGAACAAGCGTAACAAAACACATGAACAAGATCGATTTTCTGGCATTAACCGAAAAGATCAGCGATGGAGCTGCCACCGATGAAGAAATCAGACTGTATAATGCTTATTATAATTCTTTCCAAAAAACATCCGGTGCCTGGGATGAGGAACTGTTAGGGAATAAGGAGGAAATCGGTATAGAATTATCTGCTCATATCCAGGCAGCGGTCAGGAAACCTCGTAGCATTCGTAGGTTAAGTTGGCCTCGTATTGCAGCAGCGGCTTCCATTATTTTGTGTTTATCCTTAAGCGGATATTTTCTTTTACGTAAACCATCCGCACAGCAGACGGCGCAATCCTCAAAAAGTGATATTGCCCCAGGTGGAAACAAAGCCATTCTGACTTTAGGTAGCGGCCAAAAGATCGTTTTAACAGGTGCCAAAAACGGCGTGTTGGCCAACCAAGGTAATACCACGATCAACAAAACAGCAGACGGTCTGCTTGTTTATGACGCTTCCAAATCTAAAAGTGGCACTACAATATATAATACCATGACCACCCCGCGCGGCGGTCAATATCACCTCACCTTAGCCGATGGTACTAATGTTTGGTTAAATGCAGCCTCATCAATTAAATATCCAACGGCCTTTAACGGCGATGAGCGACTTGTGGAAATTACCGGGGAAGCTTATTTCGAGGTTGCGCATAATGCCGCCAAGCCTTTTAAAGTAAGCAGCAGAGAGGAAACGGTTGAGGTATTAGGGACTCACTTTAACATCAATTCCTATGCTGATGAGCCAGCTATCAAAACAACCTTATTGGAGGGAAGTGTAAAGCTAACTATTAATAAGCAAAAAGCGGTCTTAAAGCCGGGCCAACAGGGATTTATTTCACGCGATGACCATAACGTCATAAAAATTAAAATAGCCGATGTTAACGAGGTTATGGCCTGGAAGAACGGATATTTTATCTTTAACGACGAAAATATTGAAAGTATCATGCGCAAAATTTCGCGATGGTATGATATCGATGTCAGTTATCAGGGCGATATGACCGGGAAGGAATTTGTAGGTTCCGTTTCTCGCTTTAAAAATGTATCCGAAGTATTACGCAAACTGGAAGCAACCGGAATTATTCACTTTAAAATGGATGGAAGGAGGTTGTTGGTGATGCCGTAGTTGTACAACAAACAGCGGTGGCCTAAAAAAGACCGGAAGTGCGTCCAACACTCCCGGTTAATGCCTGGGTTGCCCATAAAAATTCATGTGACGCACAAATTATTGATAACTAAACCCAAACATGTAAATGTATGCATTTTTACGTATTCTCTGAAAGCAGGGAACAACCCTGCACATTAAAAAAAATCCTGCTCGTTATGAAACTCACCCTCGTTTTGATAGTAGCAGTATTGCTTCAGGTTCACGCAGGAAGCTTCGCCCAGAACATTACCCTGAACAAAAACAATATTTCTTTAGCCCAGGTATTTACCGCTATAAAAAACCAGACGGGATATGATTTTATCTACAATCCTCAAATGTTGGATAAGGCAAAGCCAGTAACTATTCATGTAACCAATACCCCACTGGAAAAAGTACTTGAGGATTGTTTTAAGAATCAACCGGTAATGTACACCATTGATCAGCAAACAATTATTGTTAAGGAAAGAGAGCTCTCCATTCTCGACAAGATTAAAACTGCCTTGGCCATCCCGATAACCATTTCTGGCAAAGTTACCGATACAACGGGTACACGATTGGTCGGCGCCACCATTATTAATAAAACAAGTGGCAAAGCTATTTTAACCAATGATAAAGGAGAATTTATCTTGACTGCGCAAGACGGCGATCAAGTAGTTATCAGCTTTATTGGCTATCAGCCTTATATACTTACCGTAACTAATGATTTACCTTTTCAGAATATTGTATTACATCCAATTTTTAACAACCTGAACGAGGTTTTAGTAAGCACTGGTTACCAGCTAATTAACCAAGAAAGGGCTACAGGTTCTTTTGTCCAAGTCAATAATGAACTTATCAACCGCAGTGTAAGCACGGACATTTTAAGTCGGTTACAAGATGTTACCTCCGGTCTGATTTTCAATCGTGGTAGCAGCTCGACAGGTAAGAATGACATTAGCATCAGGGGTTTAAGTACCATATACGGGAATGCGCAACCACTAATTGTGATAGACAACTTTCCCTATGACGGCGATATTAATAATATCAATCCAAATGATGTAGAAAGCATAACGGTTTTGAAAGACGCCGCAGCAGCTTCTATCTGGGGAGCGCGGGCAGGGAACGGAGTTATTGTAATTACAACAAAAAAAGGAGCCTATAACCGGCCACCACAGGTTTCCTTTAATTCTAACTTGACCATTGGTGCTAAACCTGATCTATTTTATCATTCGCAGATGTCATCTGCCGATTTTATTGAAGTTGAAAAGAACCTTTTTGCACAGGGATATTATCAGACGGCGGAACTGTCCGCTAACCATGAGGCGCTTACGCCAGTGGTACAAATGCTTATTGCACAAAGGGACGGTAAGATCAGTCAAGCGCAGGCAAACAGCCAGATTGAGGCGCTCAAAAAGCAAGATGTAAGAAATGACCTTGAAAAATATTTTTATCAAAAAAGCATCAACCAGCAATATTCCTTTAACCTGAACGGCGGGTCAGTGAATCAACGTTATTCGTTATCGGCAGGCTGGGATAAGAATCTTAATAATCTTATACGCAATGGCTATGACCGTGTGACGCTGAATGGAACCAATACTTTCGGATTTATAAAGAACAAGCTGGAGTTAACCATCGGAGTTTATTTTACTCAAAGTAAAACGTTACTGAACAATACGCTATATAACAGTAGTTATAATGCAATTACAGCTACACCTTATTATCCTTATGCCAATTTAGCCGATGCCAATGGAAATCCAGTAGCCGTTGTTAAAGATTACCAGACATCGTTTATACAATCAGCAGCAAGTCAGGGGTTACTCGATTGGACGTATAAACCATTGCAGGAACTTAATATTGCTGATAACACCGTTACCCTTACAGATTATCGGATCAATACCGGGTTAAAGTATAAGATCATACCCGGGCTAAACGCAGAAATACTTTATCAGTACGAACGCAGCCAGTCAGACGGCCGGAATTTACAAAGCGGGCAAGCTTATTATACCCGCAACCTGATCAATAACTTCACACAGGTAAATCCCGATGGCCCTCTTACTTATAATATACCGCCAGGAGGTATCCTCGATAAGAGCAATTCTGATTTCGTAAGTCAGAATTTTCGTGGGCAATTGAACTATATCAAACAATGGGGTGCGAAAAATGAGATTAATGCACTGGCCGGATATGAGGTAAAAGATTTACATACCATAGGAAATACTTACCGGTTATACGGCTACGATAATGACCATGCCACCAGCCAAACGGTAAATTACATCTCTCCATTTGGTCAGTATTATTATCCAGGTGTAACAGGTCAAATACCTAACAAAGATGCCGAATCAGATCTAACCGACCGCTACAGGTCATATTATGCCAATGCATCTTACACCTATGATCGCCGGTATATTTTTTCGGGAAGCACAAGGTTTGACGAATCAAACCTATTTGGTGTAAAGACCAATCAAAAAGGCGTTCCGTTATGGTCAGCGGGATTTGCCTGGAACATAAGCAATGAAAGTTTTTATAAGAATGACTGGCTGCCATATCTAAAGTTACGGGCGACCTACGGGTACAATGGCAACGTTTATAAAAATGTTTCTGCATACACCACCGCCTATTATTACAGCCATGCGCCCGATACGCAACTACCTTATGCATCCATTCAAAATCCCCCAAACCCAGAATTAAGGTGGGAACGGGTTAAGATCATTAATTTAGGTTTGGACTTTAGTACAAAAGCAAATACCATCAGCGGCTCAGTTGACTATTACCACAAAAATGGGATAGACCTGATCGGAACCACACCTTATGCACCATCAACCGGCATCACGACTTTTACAGGCAATAATGCGGGAACTACAGGAAATGGCATGGACGTAATATTGAATACGCGCAATATAGATAGAAGGTTTAAATGGAATACTAACTTTTTATTCAGCCTTGCTTATGATAAGGTTACTAATTATAAAACGCCTGTTATTGGTTTAGGAGCATTAGGGCAACCTGTAGTCGGCCACCCACAATATTCCATGTTCAGTTATCAGTGGGCGGGACTTGACCCCCAGACCGGCGAACCGAGAGGTTACCTGAACGGAGTGGTAAGTAAAGATTATACCGGTATCATTAATAGCGCGACCTCCGCCAACATTGTGTACAATGGGCCTGCAAGACCAACGAAATTCGGCTCTGTAAGAAATACTTTTTCGTTTGATAACTTTTCACTTTCTGCCAATATCACGTACCGTTTAGGGTATTATTTCAGAAAGGAATCAGTTGATTATTCTTCTATCCTTACCGGTAAAGGCGGCAGCGGTGACTACGCCCTAAGATGGCAGAACCCAGGCGATGAAGGCCATACGAATATCCCGTCGATACCGTCCGCTATCGATTACAACCGGGATAGCTTTTACCAGTTATCTTCTGTATTGGTAGAAAAGGGTGATAATATCAGGCTTCAGGATGTTACATTAAGCTATGACCTAAATAAGGCGCAATTAAACCGTCTGCCGTTTAATAAGATCAGGTTCTACTTATACGCCAATAATATCGGCATCATCTGGCGGGCAAATAGGTCAGGTCTTGATCCGGACTATCCATACGCTGCACCACCTGTAAGAACAATTGCAGCGGGACTAAAAATTGATTTCTAACGGATCGAAATGGACATCTAAATATTGAATCATTAATAAAAAAGCAAATGAAAAAGAATATATATCAAATATTTATAGGGTGCCTTTTCATCATTGTAATGGTATCCTGTAAAAAAGGCTACCTTGATGCAAGGCCAGATAAAGCTTTACTTGTACCCAGCACACTCGCAGACTTCCAGGCCATACTCGACAATACAGATATTATGAATAAGGCTCCGTATCTGAATGAAGTCAGTACTGATGATATTTATACGACAGACAATGGATTTGCCGGTGCCGACCCGGTTATTCAACAAAGTTATATATGGGCGAAAGATATTTTTCAGGGACAATCCGGGTATGACTGGAACGTTCCCTATCAGCAGGTTTTTTATGCCAATGTTGTCCTGGATGGGTTGCAAAAGATTGACCAATTGGCAGTGTCACAGATGCAATACAACCAAATTAAAGGTAACGCATTGTTCCATAGGGCCTTTGCTTTTTATAATCTGGCCCAGGAGTTTGCCAAACCCTATAACGTCAATACTGCTGGTCAGGATTTAGGGATACCGTTGAGGCTAAGTTCAGATGTCAATGAAAAGAGTACAAGAGGTACTTTGCAGGCAACCTATGACCAGATCATTAGTGACCTCATAGCCGCAGAGCCGTTACTTCCCTTACAGGCCGGATACAAAAGCAGGCCAAATCATTCAGCAGTTTTGGGCCTTTTAGCCAAGGTTTACCTAACGATGCAGAATTACACCAAGGCTGCAACCTATGCTAATGCCAGTCTGCAATTAAACGGAAAGCTGATTGATTATAACACTTTAAATCCGGCAGGCGCACGGCCACTGCCTATGTCCTTACCTAACGGCAATGATGAGGTACAATACTATACCCCGCTTTTATATTCGCTTTTTTTAAGCTCATCAAGCCTAACCGCGATTGATTCAACATTATATCGGTCTTATAACGTTAACGATCTTCGGAAAACGGTTTTTTTTAGGGATAGAGGAAATGGCCGATACACCTTTAAAGGAGGGTATGGCGGCGTAAGCGATGTTTTTGGTGGAATTGCAAATGACGAGATTTACCTAATTAGAGCAGAGTGTTATGCCAGGGCAAATCAAACGGCAGACGCAATGAGTGATTTGAACACGTTACTAAAAAACAGATACAAAACGGGAACATTCACTTCCCTCACCGCAACAAATGGGGATGATGCTTTATCCAAAATTCTGACGGAAAGGAGAAAAGAGCTGATTTACAGAAATGTTCGCTGGACAGATTTGAGGCGCTTGAATCAGGATAGCAGGTTCGCAGTGACTATAACCAGAAATATTAATGGCACAATATATACATTATCCCCGGGTAGTAATAGGTATGTTTTCCCCATACCGCAGGACGAAATTAATTATAGCGGCATACAGCAAAATCAACGGTAAATCATTATTGTAATCAGAATCATTATGAAAAAATCAAATTTATTAATCTTGACAGCTTTCTTAGTGGCTATAACTGTTCAAACCTATGGTCAACGAAAGGCGATCCCCAAAGAAAGGTTACCAATAAAAACTAGAATTATCGGACGCTTTCATACGCAAAAAATAGTTGATACAATAGAATTTAATTTTTTAGGGGAAACGAGTTTATGGAATACGCTGAAAATTGATTCCACAATTCATGTTATCGCAAAAAAAGGGTATTTTGAATTAGAGTTACCTAAATTACGGCATCCCATGCACTTCGCGATGAAAATCCCCAATCAAAGCGATAATAACCAACGCCCCCCATTTTTATATTTAGATAAATATATTATTGAACCAGGTGATAATATACAAATAACGGTTGATTCTAATCAGTTGGTTTTTTCAGGACAAGGGTCAGGTAAATACAATTTCCTTTATAAATTAACAGAAGTAGATTTACCTCATAAATATGTCGAATTTAACAATTTACAGTTAACCGAAAGCCCATCCAAATGGTTGGATAACAGGGATTCACTATTAACGTATGCCGAGAGAAAATTGGAATTAAATAAAAATTCGATGTCAAAATCCTGCTATGATCAGTTGCAAGCCGATATAATTGCTGAAAATAGAATAGCAGTTTACCGTAATTTTATGTCGCAATTCCAAACCGGTGATTCAGTTTTGAATCTTGAAATTAGAAAACTATATCAAAACCGATTGTTTAAGCAAAAAGCAGTTACAACTTTGTCAGCTAACCATAGTTCTGGTTTAAACGTTGCTTATTTGTTTTACAAAATGCTGGCAGATTACAGGTATTCAATGCCCGTATATTCTGCAAGCGATAAAGAGTTTTTTCCAAATATAGTAAATTCATATACCGGTTTATTGAGGGAAAAAATGGTGATGCAATGGCTATATGTAAAATCATTTTTTGGAGAAACTTCGGAAAAAAATTTAGATGATGCTTTATCAGTACTCAATAAGCCTGAATATTTGACCTTAATATCTGAGCTTAAATTGGCTTACGGCGTTGGACAGCCGATTTTGAATTTTCAGTTCAAAGATAAATCTGGAGCAATTGTAAAATTAAGCGACTTTGAAAATAAGATTGTGTTAGTTGATTGCTGGTTCACTGGCTGTGGTGCCTGTGTATATACATCTGAAGAACTGCGCAAAGTGGAAGATAGTCTGGCTTCACGGAATGACGTTATATTCGTTAGTTTATCTATAGATAAAGATAAAGAAGTATGGCTCCATAGTATTTCTTGGGAAAAGACACCTGTTCAAAATTTCCCTTTTGCTGGTCAATACAAAGGATCAAAAAACAGGATTAATCTCTATACCGGAGGAAAGGGGGATGAGGATCCATTCATTAGAAGATACGTTGCTGGAGGCTATCCAACACTACTTCTAATTGATAAAAAAGGTAAAATGATTTCTAAAAATCCACCAAAGCCCTGGCCCGGTACTGACGGTGCCAAACTTTTAGTTAAGCTCATATTGAAGGAAATATAAATATTGTTTTAACAAACTGTTCACATCGGCAATTGACTTATTGGAGATTAAATAAAAGGAATTTTATTGAGTAAAGTTGATGCACAGAAACATTGCTTGAAAAAATGAAACACAGGATCGAACAAATAAAATTAGTTAATTAAATAGTTAGTGAGGTGCATTCCGGAGAAAGAGCCGGATGCACTTTTTAAAAACCAAAATTGAATAAGATGAAAACAACTTAAAATAAACAACATCATCAAAACCAGTTAATTATCGATTGACCGTTTACTTCCGATATATAGTTTACATACTTCCATAATAACAAAAGGGCAATTGTACAAGAGATGGAAGCCTGGGCAAAATTGCGAAAGCGTGCAGGCTTGCTTGTCCCGTCTCAGCACAGCAGTGTTGCTTATAGTTCAGACGCCTGGCATATGCTAAACTGAATGCTTAACTATTCCAATGACCGTGGTAAACCCGACCTTGAGACACAAAGAATACTCTTTTAGTTCTAAAATAAAATCAGTTAATAGTTATGCGCACAGCGGAAGAAGAGCCGCTGTGCGCTTTTTTTGGTAGCAATATTATGCCTAAATTTACGTGTGTTAATCTGCCAGCCTATGCAGCATCTAAAAGAATTTTTAACCCGTATCCAGACATTCGACTTGCGTGTAATCGAAGACGACATTCACAGGGAATGGGGGACTAACGAGAAGAAGCACGTCAAGGTTTATGACCTGACCTACCAGACCCCATACTATGACAGCTTTTCCTACCGGAGTGAATTAAGGGTATTGAAAGATATGGCCTTTATCGACCTGATGACTTTAGACAAAGAACTTATCCAAATTCAACTGACCGAGTTAGCTAAAGTCCGTAACCGCTTTAAGGAGTTTTGGGGCTATTATCATGACCACTATTCCGAAATGACGCAGGTTTACAATCGCTCTTTTATTTTTTCTGTAAGGTTGGATTACTTATTTATTGTAAATGGCCTGCAATCTACCAGCGCCGAGATCGAGGTAAGCGGCAAATTCGGCGAAGACCTGGGCGAATCGGTAAAGCTACGGGAAAAGTTCTTAATGGAACTGGTTAACACAACTGAAACCGCTATTAAACCGAAACAATCTGAAGCCGAATTTAAAGAATGGCTGAACGCCGTAAGGAAAAAACGGGAAGCGGAAACGGCTAAGCCTGAAACCGCTAACGAAACCTCAATAACTCCTAATTCCGAAACACCCAACGTACCTGAAACAGCGGCAGTAAAGGAAACAACTACCGAACCTGAACTAAATTACGAACAGTTAGCTGCTGCCAAAATTGTCGGCTTCTATCCAACCTTTAAAGCGGGCGCAGCGGCACAACTATTCAGTTTGTTAAAAGAATATTTTGTTCCAGAAGAACATGCGGCGCTGGAGAAACTATTGTTACATGACGAAGCCCCTAATACACCTTTATTATTCCGGGGCTCTGCCACCGCATTGGCCGATGCCTTTAAACAACTCAAAGAAGCAAATCTGATCGTAGGGTGCCGGATGATTGACCTCGAAAGGTGGATAGCGCC
>NZ_FNAI01000042.1 GCF_900101875.1 Mucilaginibacter pineti | reverse complement strand
CTGGTAATGGCACTTACGAGGTCGGCAGCTTTTGATTGTTTAAGCATGTAGCCGCCGGCGCCGGCTTTAAGCATACCAATAATGGGCTTATCTTCCTCAAACATACTCAGCGCCAGTACCTTTACATCCGGGTGGTTTTGTTTTAGCCATTTGGTGGTTTCATAACCATCCATCAAAGGCATGGTAATATCCATTAAAATAACATCAGGCAGGGGATGTGCGGAGAGCTTTTGGATCATGTCGGCACCGTTATCAGCATCAAACAGTACATTAATAACGCCCGATTCTGATAACAAACGCGCCAGGCCCTGCCTGAACAGTGTATGGTCATCAACAATAGCAATATTTACTTTTGGGGATTGCATTCAATTAAATTGTTTATAAATTAATAAGGAATAGTTACTACAATGATAGATCCGGTTCCGGGTTCAGAATTAATAGCGGCAGTGCCGTTGATCATGGCCGCCCTCTTTTTAATATTATGAAGGCCCATGCCGGTTTGTCGTTTCAAAGTTTCACCGACATTAAAACCAACGCCATTATCACGGATTGTTAACTTTAAGGCATTATTGACCTGCTCTAAAGTTATAAATATTTCAGAGGCCCGCGCGTGCTGGATAATATTATTGATGATCTCCTGAAACAGCCTGAAAATGATGGTTTCCTTACTGCTGTCGGCATCAAAAGTGCCCAGCCTGCTTTGATCGAAATGGATCTTAAACTTGTCAGATCGTTTAAGCCACTCCAGTTCAAACTCAATGGCGGCACCAAGACCGCGGTTCACCAGTTCTTCGCCGTGCAGCATCCGCGACAGCGCCTTAACCTCTTTAATAGATCTGGCGGTCAGATCCTCCACAAAAGCTATTTTTTCGGCGGTGTTCTCCTGGTTATTCACATCAATGGAACTAAGCGTTATGGAGGTAATACTCAACAGCTGCCCGATGTTGTCATGCAGGTCATAAGCAATAGTTTTTAGTGTTTGTTCCTGAACTTCCATTTGTGTTTTTAATAGTTCATTTTCAAATTCCTGTTTTAGTCCAGCTTTTTCGTCATGATGCTTCTTTTTCCTGCGGTTATATGAAATAACATATAAGATGAGGAACAAAGGAGCAATCAAAAAAATAAGGGATGTTAACCCTATAAGGAAGAAGACCTCCTTTGAATATATCTGCATATAAAAGCGTATGACCAAAAAGCGTAAAGGATAACATCCAATATATAATAAATATAGTATCGTACCGAATAACCCAGGTAAACAGCCACATTACTGGATGACAGGTAATCAAAGAAAATATTACAGGCAGTGCTGCCGAAATAAAAGAAGAGCGATCCGCTTACCCACCAGAAGGAGGCAGAAAATTGCAGTGGCTCAAAATTCTCGGCATTGAGCTTTAAATAATAAAAATACAAGCTGGCCAGCACAAATACTACCGACATTACCGCAGCAGTAACCGATACGAATCCTTTAAAATGATAGATGGCAAACTCTGTAACATACATGGCTGCAAAACAGCAAAGCCATATAATAAGCCATTTTTTCCGTTGCCCGTATGGTTTGTACAGGTTAAAAAAGGTATAGCTTACCATAGCACATTCAAACAGCAGAAACACGTTGTATAATTGAAAATTGCTCACATGCGCAACCAGGCGCAAGTAAATTCCGCAGGTTTCAACTATACAGGTTAACAGCATATACGGTATAAACAACCTCCAGGCAGGGTCCTTATCTTTAAATAAAAAGATAAGTGCCGCCAGGAAGCCTAAAAATTCCGCGCATGTGTTAACCGTTACAAAACCCATTATTAGTCTTTAATTAAAGTAGCGCCAGTTTTAGTACAGGTAAGTGGCGGCGGGCATTGCTCACCACGGTTTTCAGGAGTGGTGCCTATAATAAACCCTTCCTGAGTGCCGCCGTTCTCGCCGGGTTTAGCTTTGGGTTTATAATAATCCTGGTGAAACTTGTGGTTAAGACTATCTTTAGTTGATACCATAACCAGGGTGTTGTAGCCCCAGTATTCGCGGTTTGGCTTATGACCTGCAAATTGATCAGTATAAAGCGAATCATAAGTAGCCAGGTAAAAACGGATGCCATCGCCGCCTTCTTTTAACACATTATCTGCAAGTTTTCGCAGCCTGGCGGCGCTAAACCATACACAGCGGGTGTTGGGGTTTTTCTTCACAATGGGTTTGCCCTGCAGGGTAATTGTAGAATCGACGGTGCCCGCGTGTTTGGCGTAATTTTTCACATAGTTAAGGGCTACATTATAACTTAAGGTATCCAGGTTAAGGGTGTCGAGAACCACAGTATTTGCTGCCGTGGATGTATCGGCAGTTTTTTTCTGCTGGCAGGCTGTAAATGCGAGTGTTGCGATGGCCAGGTAAAAGGCTGTTTTTTTAATTGTCATGCTGGTTAAATAAAGGTTTGTCGAAAGTGCTTATTTATCTACTGATCCGCAATACATGAACCGGCCTTTTTTTATCCTTAAAAAC
>NZ_FNAI01000025.1 GCF_900101875.1 Mucilaginibacter pineti | reverse complement strand
TTGCCCTAACTGAAGGCTGGCAGAAGAAAAAAATATTTTTTTATGTATAAAAGAGAAAAAATAACCATTTTTATATAAACGCTTTACATAGGAGGGTACATAAACAGGCGGTTGTTGTTTTGTTTTTTTTTGCCCGCCTGCCCTTGACATTTCACCCGGCTCCGCGCTTTTAGTTGCTTAAGCGGTGAAAATGGGTAGGTGTGCGTTATTGACTTGCAAGGCGGGAATGTCCGCTTCCATAACCGTTCCGGCGGCTTTGGTTTGGCGGTAAAGCCGTTTCCGCTTATATTTGGCGTTCGCGGCCGTTTAAATTATACCGGTACAATAATTACAATATGACCAGAGCAGATGTAATCGCAGCGATAGCCGCGAAAACAGGAATAGACAAGGAACCAACCGAAGCCATCGTAGCGGGCTTTTTTAAAGTTGTTATAGCATCCCTCGAAAAGGGAGACAATGTGTTTGTCCGTGGTTTCGGTACTTTCCTGGTGAAAAAGAGGGCGGCGAAAGTTGGCCGGAATATCACCCAAAACACCGCCATTCAAATACCCGAAAGTTATATACCGGCCTTTAGGCCAGGCGATGATTTTAAGAATGAGGTGAAGGCCGCCTTAGAAAATCATACCGCTTAGCAGCATCAGATCGTGGCTAAAGTACAAATAGGTATAAGCAATGATGTTTAGGACAGATCAGGAGGCCGTTCAGACGGCTTCCTGATCTGCTGTTGTAAACTCCATGAGCTTTTCCGCCATGCTTTTCTTTGCATCCTTTTCAAAGCCTTTCCAGTAATTTTGTGTCGTGTTCATGGTAGTATGCCCTAAAGCTTCCTGTGCAAATTCCAGCCCCATTGTACGGGTGGCCTGTGTGGTAAACGAGTGGCGGGCGACCATCGTGCCTAACTTAAATGATAAACCTAACTGATCGACCAGCTTTTGCATGTGCTGGTTAACGAAGCGGATAAAATTTTGGTTGACCTTGTGCCTGTCTTTGGCTGACATGCTTGTTTGGAATATGGGAAATACATAGTCGTTGGGCTTGCCTTTTTCATTAGCGTACTTTTTAATAAACGCTTTGATATGGCTGGTCAGCGGGACGACAATGGGCGCTGGGTCTTCCTTTGTGGTATTTTTGGTTTTATGCCTTAAAAATGAAAAGTAAGTATCATGAATATCTTTGAACTTTAATTCAGCAATATCCCTGAAATTCATGCCGTTGCACTGGTAACTGAAAAACCAAAAATCCCTGGCTTTTTCCATAAAGCTGTCTGTAGAGACATCTGCACGGTACAGGGCGTTAAGATCGGGAGTTTCTAATGCTTTTTTTACATTTTTGCCGTTAGGGATTTTATAGGTTTTAAAGGGATAAAGTTCGGGGGAAATATCACCGGCGGCAATCGCCTTATTAAAGATCGCCCTTAAATTCCGCATATAAATACCAACGGTGGTTTTGGAGTTGTTTTTTGAAACCATCCACTGTTCATATTTGTTTAAAACGTCCGCTGAAAGAGCGGTAAAGGGGATATGCGTAACCGGACTTTTTTTACCCTCACTTAAATAAGCTGTAATAGATTTTATGCTGCAATCGTAACTCGACGCTGTTCCGATCTGCTCGTTTTTGTCCAGTACCTTTACATAGTTCGCGAAATGCTCGATCACATTATTAGCACTGGCTTTAGTACGGAACATCTTGCGCTCAAATTTTTCAAAGGTGAAGTTGTCGCCTAAATCTTTAGCCAGGTCAGCGGCTTTTTGTATAACGGCATCCAGTTCGATTTTGAGGTCTTTGTTTTCCCCTCTTGGCTTCGCAGCGAGATAGGACTGTTCAAACTGTTCTTTGCTCAATTTATAATCCGTGCCGTACCACCGCTCCATTTTGGCAGTAAAGTAAACGTGTAATTTTAATGGGTATGTTCCATTTTTTAATGCACGCCTGGTGTCGAGGTAAAGAGAAACTTCAGCTTTCATAATAAATACGATTAAAATGAATAAATTTGCAGAATAAAACAACCAATTAAAACTTACTTATCTACATAAGTAGCTGATGTTTAATTACTTGCTTATTACAAATATAAGTATAATCATTCAATTATTTGCAGAAAATTTGCAGAAAAACAGGCAACAAATCACAAAAAACTGCAAACCATCAATATTGTATTTTTACATAAAATGCTGATAATCAATACATAACAAGAAATTGCAAACTATCAATAATTGCCTATAATTGACTGTTAATCAGAGGGTCGCTGGTTCGAGCCCAGCCTCAGGAGCAAAAGCCCCACACGTCCGTGGGGCTTTTTTTTTCAATAAAAAAGCCATTTTTGATGCAGTTGTGCAGGTTTTTGTCGCTTTGACAAAGATTTTCGTCTATCGATTCAATCGGGGGCTATATCAATCAATTTTTCAGTTTCGCACAGTTTTTTGTTAAACTTCACGAATTTGTGTTACAGTTGTGTTACAACTGTGTTACAGGATTCGTGGCTAAATTTTTTGAGCAATGGCCACATTCAGCGCTAAAGTTTTTAAACACCACAAAAAAGCAGATGGAACGTACAACGTTAAAATCTGTATCAGTCATAACAGAGATCGCCGGTATATTGATACCGTGCATTATGTTAATGACAAAAAGTTAACCAAGGATCTTACAATTAAAGATCCATTTCTAAATACTTTTATTAACGCCACGTTAGACGACTACCGTGCCGCGGCGAGTAAACTCGGCAAACGTTTGGATTTTTTTGATGTTGAAAATCTGCGCGATTTTTTGCTGAATAAAGATCAGGTTATTGATTTTATAAAATTCTGTCAGATTCACCTCGACGCCCTTAAAGCAAATGATCAAACCAAAAGTGAAGCCAACTATAAGACTGTCCGTAATAGCCTCAGTGACTTTGTAAGAGGACAGCCCCTACCGATAGAAAATATTACTGTTAGTTTTATTGGGACTTACGAACGCTATCTGCGGAATGAGCGCGAAATGGTTCGGAAGGACCAGTTCGGCAGGGAATACAAAATGAAAGGTAAAGCGTTAGGTGATGCAAGTGTTCATTGTTACTTAAGAGATTTCCAGGGCTTCTTTACCGCCGCGATGACATTCTATAATAAGCCCTCATTAGGTTTAATTCCTATCACTTATAATCCATTTGAGGAATATAAGATTGTGGAAGCACCAACAACTGAAAAGCGTAACCTTTCAACGGAACAACTACTGAAAGTTAAAAATGCTATTCCTTTACCTGGGAGCCGAGCGGAGTTAGCACAAAAGCTATCCCTGCTTTCCTTTTACTTATGTGGCATTAATGCTGTGGATCTTTATAAAATGCAATATGAGATCGTTAATGGCAGGGTCGAATACAAACGCTCGAAGACCAGAGGAAAAAGGAAGGACCAAGCATTTATTAGCATCAAACTGGTGCCGGAAGCAGTTGACCTTTTGAAATACGCTTCCACACTACCTGAAAGGTATGCCTCAATTACTAACCTTAATCAAGCGTTGAGCAGAGGCATGGTAAAGTTATCTACGCTCACCAAAACTCCAGGATTGCAGTACTATAAATTTCGTCATACATTCGGCACCCTGGCCAGAAATGAATGTAAAATCCCGAAGGATAATATTGCAGAGGCATTGAACCATGTAGATCATGGTAAAAAAACCACCGATATTTACTTAGCGAAAGACTGGACTATCATTGACGAAGTTCAAATCGCAGTCATACGATATGTTAGGCGCGTGGAAATGAAACTAAAAGGAACGGCCGTGCGATCTACGAGGCCGATCTTTGCGCACATTCAGTTACCTAAATTAACAACTTAAATGCATAATAAAGGGTGCCGGTAGCGCACCCTTTATTTTATCCAACAAGCATAGATAAAGTTAAGTGTTGATTTCAAAAAAGCTGAGTGGGGCTTGCTGGAAAGGTCGTTAGGGACGTCCACCCTGGAAAGCGAGTAAATCGGGGTAATTAGTGACTAATTTTTTTTAAAACTTCTGTTTTTAACACTTTTGCCACCTTATTTAAAGCCGATTATTTACTTTGCGCTAATTTTTTGTTAAATTCGTTTAAACAAACAAAGAATAATGGCGGCATTTAGCAGCCTTCCTGATGATAAATTGGTGCTGTTGCTAAAACAAGGTAATGAATCTGCTTTGTCCGCGCTGTACCTTCGTTACTGGGATAAATTATTGATCGTTGCCACAAACCGCCTGGACGATCCGGCAGAAGCAGAAGAATGCGTACAGGATGTTTTTTTTCGCCTTTGGCAACGCCGTGAAGAACTTCAATTATCGCATAGCTTAGCTACTTATCTGGCCGTAGCCGTAAAATACCGGGTGATCAACGCAATGGATAAGCAATACCGCTTACGTACCCGTATGGAACGGAGTTATGCTGATCTGGTCGAAACTAGTGTTTTTTCTGCGGAAGATTATATGCTCGAAAAGGAGTTGTCAGAACAGATCGCCAATGCAGTTAATCAACTTCCTGAAAAATGCCGTGTTGTTTTTAAACTGAGTCGCGAACAAGGCTTAACCCATAAACAAATTGCGGCTGAGCTGGATATTTCTGAAAAAACGGTCGAAGCTCATATTTCTAAAGCCATGAAAGATATTCGTGGTAATTTAGCTACTACCGTACCGGCATTTGTGGCTTACATAATCAGCCAGCATTTATAAAATCCTGTCCGTTACTTCCCCCTCTCCGCCAATAATTTACAAAAACTTCATTTTATTTTAATATCGACTAAGGGTGTTTTCGATTTTTTCTGACTATAGGAAAAAATGAATTAATGGAAGCGCAAAATCGTAAGGAATATTTGCAGGAACTGGCCCACAAAGCAAAACAGGGCGGCCTCACTGACGAAGAACAAGCTTTTTTTGATACCTGGTATAATAGCTATAAAGACGAGTTATTAGAACTGCCGGAAGATTATGCGCGAAATTCAAACGTGATCCGCGACCGCATGCTCAAAAACCTGAAACAACGGGTAAAGGCAGATAAGACAGAACATGGTCGGATCATTCCTATCTATTGGCGACGCACCGCCGTTGCAGCATCTATCCTGCTTTGCTTAGGATTAGGATTCTATGAATATACTGCTCATCGAAATAAAACAACTACGCCAATAGTTGCGAAAACTAAAGTGCTGGATTTGCCACCGGGCGGTAATCAGGCTACTTTGACTTTAGCAGGTGGCCGTAAAATTATTTTAACCAATCAACTCCAAGGGCAGATCGCTACCCAAGGTAATACCGCTATACAAGCCAAATCAGGCACCATTGCTTATAGTGCCACCAGCAATGACCAAACTGCTATCGCCTATAACACTTTATCAACGACCAGGGGTCAGCAATCGCCGGTTCCATTGGTTTTAGCGGACGGCACCAAGGTCTGGCTGAATGCGGCTTCTTCAATTACTTTCCCGACTGCTTTTAATGAAAAGAACCGCGAGGTGAAGATTACGGGCGAGGTATATTTTGAAGTAATACACAACGAAAATAAACCACCTTTAAGGATAATTGCCAACGGGCAGGTAGTGCAAGATATTGGTACCAAATTCAATATCAATGCCTATGCCGATGAACCGGTTGTCAAAACGACTTTACTGGAAGGCAGTGTACAGCTAACGGCTGGAAACGCTGTAAAAACCTTAAATCCTGGTCAGCAAGCCAAAGTTAAAAACGGCACAATCAAGATCGTACCGGATGCGGATACGGAAGAAGCGATTGCCTGGCACAAGGGTTTATTCAAATTTAATGATGCAGATATTCCGTCGGTGATGCGTCAGTTAGCGCGCTGGTATGATGTAGACATTACTTATGAGGGTAAAGTTTCAGACCGTCAGTTTTCGGGTAAGATTTACCGAAATATCAGTGCCTTGAAAGTCTCGGATATTTTAAGCTATAACGATATCCATTTCCGGATCGAGGGCAAGAAAATTATTGTAGAACCATAAGTACACCTAATTATAAAGATGAAGATTAACCCCTAAAATAAGAAAGGAAACTATGGAAAAAACAGACTAAGCAAAAGCAGCAAGGTGCCTTACGAAAAAACCGCATCCCGACAGCGAATCAGGATACGGAATAAGTTGGGTTAACCCTCCCGATAAATCGGGAAAATATCAATTGGAACATTGTATTCACGTATACCCAACAATTACAAAAGTAATGAAATTAAACGCTTTTACTAAGGCCATGCCTAACGCGTGGCTTCCCAAAAGATTTCTCATAAATGGCTCCCTTAAAAGACAAATAGCGAAGACCATGAAATTAACGACACTGCTACTGATTGTGGCCCTCATGCAGGTCAGTGCTAAAGGGTTCAGCCAGAAAATTAATTTGAATGCAACGAATGTGCCCTTGGAAAAGGTGTTGCACAATATTGAATCCCAAACCGGTTATGTGTTTTTCTTTGACTCGAAACTGGTGAAACAGAATGTGTCGGTTAAGGTGAGCGATGCGTCGATAACTGATGCCTTAACTGCTTGTTTAAAGGGCAGTTCGTTGACTTTTCAAATCGCTGATAAGACGATTTTTATTAGGAAAAAGAAAGAACAGGTGCCTGCTCCTAATGTTGCACCGGTCGATAAAACTATAAAGGGTTCCGTGGTAGATACTACAGGTACGACAATTCCCGGTGCTACGATTAAAGTAAAAAACTCCGGTTTAAGTGTAATGACGGACGGCCGCGGTGAATTTACATTGACGGTGCCTGATAATGCCGTGTTGGTAATATCTTCAATTGGTTTTGAAAGCAGGGAGGTTTTTGTTCCTGCTGACGGGCAATTAAGGGTTGTGCTTCATCAAAGTGTATCGAAATTGGATGAAGTACAAGTGATTGCATATGGCACAACTACTCATAGATTAAGCACTGGCGACATTACAACGGTAAAAGCGGCGGAAATTGAGAACCAACCTGTATCAAACCCTATGGCCGCATTGCAAGGACGCGTGGCGGGTTTGGTAATCACACAGACCAGCGGTGTTGCTGGCTCTGCATTTAAGATTCAACTTCGCGGGCAAAGTTCATTAGATCGTACGCTTTCCCAAACTAATCCCTTATTTATAATTGATGGTGTTCCCTTTGAAAGCGGTAATTCGATAAGTAATCAGATTAACTCCGCTGCTAACAACCCGGTATCGGTTAGTAGTGGCGGATTGAGCCCTTTAAATTCAATTAATCCTCAAGATATTGAAAGCATTGATGTACTTAAAGATGCTGATGCAACAGCTATTTATGGAAGTCGCGGTGCCAACGGTGTTATTTTGATTACGACAAAAAAAGGCAAACCGGGCAGAACAGTTGTCAATATCAACGCAAATTCCGGTGTAAGTAAAGTCAGCAGAACAATGGATATGTTAAATACCCAGCAGTACGTTCAGATACGTAAAGAGGCTTTAGCAAATGACGGACTTGTACCAAGTACAAATCCTTCTGACCCGGGGTATGCACCTGATATTACATTATGGGATACTTCAAGATATACTGATTTTAAAAAATTGCTAATAGGAAATACCGCAAAATACACAAACATACAAGGCTCTATATCTGGAGGGAATAATAATACCCAATTTCGCATTGGCGGAAATTATCATAGAGAGACAACCGTTTATTCAGACAATTTTGCAGATAAAATCGGCTCTTTTAACGTTAACTTAAATCACACCTCTCTTAACGGAAAATTCAATTTGCAGTTTAGTAGTATTTTTTCCAGTGATAACAATCAACTTCCGGCAACTGATTTAACGAAATTCGTTAATCTCCCGCCAAATTTGTTATTATATAATAATGCTGGAAACCTAAATTGGCAAGATAATGGGGTTACATTCGCCAGTTTGAATTTAACAAACCCGCTTGCAGTTTTTAATAAAAGGTATACAAGCACTAATGATAACCTTTCAAGTAATCTTGGATTAAATTACACCATTATTTCAGGTCTTGTAATTAAAGCTAATTTGGGCTATAACGCATTTAACGTTAATGAACATTCTGCAATACCGTCGACCGCGATAGACGCTACCACCTCGACCTTGCCTTCATCTGAATTTGGTAATTCGACAAATAAAAGTTGGATTATTGAACCGCAGATTCAATATGCCCGTAATTTCTTCTTTGGCAAATTTGACTTTTTGATTGGTAGTACTTTTCAGGAAAAATCAGGTCGTTCCTCCTACCAATATGGCACCAATTATAATTCAGACTTGTTGCTGAACTCTATAGCCGCAGCTGGGGTTATTACCGCTAAAAATGATGCTGCACTTTACCATTATAACGCTTTTTTTGGGAGAATTAATTATAACTATGAAGACAAATATATCGTTAATATCACCGGAAGACGCGATGGAAGTAGCCGATTTGGTCCTGACAAGCAATGGGCCAACTTTGGAGCAATTGGTTTAGTTTGGATTTTTACATCGGAGAGCTTTCTAAAAGATCAAATACCATTTTTAAGTTTTGGGAAACTTCGCGGAAGTTATGGGACTACAGGTAATGATCAGATTGGCGATTATAAATACCTTAATTTATGGACGAATACCACTAATGGATACAATGGTATTCCAGGATTGACACCACAAAGTTTATATAATCCAAACTACAGGTGGGAGGTAAATAAAAAACTGGAAGCAGCTATAGAACTTGGTTTCTTAAGAGATCGTATTTTAGTCAATGTTGACTATTACAGAAACAGGTCCAGTAATCAACTCATTCGATATTCACTTCCAAATCAAACCGGGTTTAGTAGCGTAATAAAGAATTTCCCTGGGTTAGTACAAAATACAGGTATTGAATTAAGTGTTAACACCCGAAACATCACAACGCCGTCCTTTAATTGGACTACCGCATTTAATATTTCGATCCCTAAAAATAAGCTGATCTCTTTCCCTGGATTAAGTACCTCCAGTTATGCGAATCAATACGTCGAGGGCAAGTCTTTAAGCGTAATTCGTGGATTCAAATATTTGGGAGTTGATCCACAAACCGGGTTATATACTTTTGAAGATGTTAACAAGGATGGGCAGATTTATGACGGAGATTATCAATATTTTGGCAACACAGACCCGAAATTTTTAGGAGGATTGCAAAATACCATAACCTACAAAAAAATTGAATTGTCTTTTTTCTTTCAGTTTACTAAACAAACTGGCGCAAATTATATCAGTCAGTTGGCAAGTTCTTCTCCCGGAAGTATTATTAATCAGCCGTCGCTGATTTTAGGCCGTTGGCGTGCTCCTGGCGATAATTCTGAAATTCAAAAAGTCGGCGCGTCTTTTGATAGCCCAGCAAATTCAACGATAGCGGCATTAAGTCTATCTAATGGCGCTTACACAGATGCGTCCTTTATCAAATTAAAAAACGTTGCGCTTTCGTATAGTCTGCCTGCTTCAATACTTCAACCGTTAAAGGTTAGCAAATGCCGCTTGTATTTGGAAATGCAAAATGTATTTACACTCACCAATTATAAAGGTGCAGACCCCGAGCAACAGAATTTTTACGCACTTCCCCCACTTCGGACAATTGTTGCCGGTTTACAACTTAATTTTTAATCCAATGAAAAGAATTTACTATCTATACAGCATTGTCGTTGGTCTTTCGGCATTGTTAACGATTACGTCATCTTGTAAAAAGTTTGTAGAAATAAGCCCGCCCGAAACACAGGCTGAACTAAGCAAGATTTTCGCTGACGATCAAACCGCTAATTCGGCTACTGTGGGACTTTATTCTCAAATGCTCGGAGGTAGCCTGAGCTTTTGTAATGGCGGCATCACGCTCTATGCTGCGTTGTCATCAGATGAGCTTACAAACCTTAGCAGTAATTCAAATTACGATCCCTTCAAAACAAACAGCCTTTTGTCAAGCACATCTATAATAAATAGCACTTTTTGGATAGGACCATATAAAAATATCTATCAGATCAATGCTATTTTAGAAGGTTTACAAAATTCAAAAACGCTTTCGGCAAATCTAAAAGATCAACTTCAAGGTGAGATGCTATACTCCCGGGCCTTACATTACTTTTATTTGGTGAATCTTTATGGAGAGGTTCCTTTGGTTACCGGAACGGATTATCAGGTTAATGCAGTAATGCCTCGTACTACCGTGGATAAGATTTACGATCAGATCATTGCTGATTTAAAACAAGCTCATACCCTTTTATCAAATAGTTACGCATCTTCAACTAATCAACGACCAAACAGAGATGCAGCTGCTGCTCTGCTTGCCCGCGTAGATCTTTATAAGGGTAATTGGGCTGAATCGGAATCAATGGCGACAGAAGTAATTAATTCCGGCCGGTACACATTAGAGAGTTTAACAAATGCTTTTGTATCCACATCTAAGGAGACGATCTATCAAATTTCTAAACAAACGGGTAATGTTTCCGAAGCATCTTCCTTTATACCATCATCTACAACAGCCAAACCAACATTTTCAATTGGGTCTAATTTGATGGCTGCTTTTGAGTCCGGCGACAATAGAAAAACCACATGGTTAAAAAGCAATACTGTTAGTGGTGTGGCTTATTATTATCCCTATAAGTATAAAGTAAGAACTAGTACACCGATTACAGAATATTTAGTGATAATGCGGTTGGCCGAGCAGTATTTAATACGTGCTGAAGCGCGTGCAAACTTGAACAATCTAAGTTCGGCAATTGATGATATTGATAAAATTCGTTCACGCGCAGGTTTGCTAACAATAAAAAGTCAAAATCCGGCTATCGGGAAAAGCGATTTATTAATAGCTATTTTAAAGGAGCGTCAAACGGAGTTGTTTACAGAGTGGGGAAACCGGTGGTTTGATTTAAAACGCACCGGAAACGCTGATGCAATTCTTGCGCCCATAAAAGCACCAAACTGGCAATCTACTGACAAGTTGTATCCTATTCCAAGTCCGCAAATTTTAGTAAACCCTTTTTTGACTCAAAACAATGGCTATACCAATTAACATAAAAATGAAAAGATTATTTATCGGTATTTGGCTGGTATATATGACTAAAGTAGCGTGGGCGCAACAATCTGACATTGTCTATCCAGAAGTGGGTAAGCAAATGCCAGCCATTAATTTAGCGCATGTTAAGTATTATAATAAGAACAAAGTGACTTTAGATGATTTTAAAGGCCAGTGGTTAGTTCTTGACTTCTTTGGTGCTCATTGCGGTACATGCATAGAGTCACTACCAAGAACTGATAGTTTGCAAAAGAAATTTAAAAAAGACATAAAATTTCTTTTAGTCGGATATACAGGTTCCCAATATGTAAAAAAATCGGACGATATTTTAATTAGGAAAACCTATGAACGCAACAGGAAGCAAGAACATTTGAATCTTTCCATTGCCTACGATTCGTTGTTGTTTCACAGATTCGACATTTGGACTGTGCCCTATATCATTGTAATTAATCCAAATGGAATAGTAAAAGGGATAACTTATAAAGTTACCGAGCAAAACTTAAACGATCTTCTTGCTGATAAAGATGTTTCCATGCCCATTGCATACCGTAATACCGAGAGAAGGAAAATGATAAAAGCAAAATATGGCAAGAAATAACCAACGATATAAATCAACAAAGACAATGTTATTACTCCTCGATCTAAACATTTAAAACATAAAGGCTGCCTCATATTTGTGAGGTAGTCCTTTATCAACATGAATAAGTGTTTTTAATAAAATGCTTGTTGGGCCTTTGCTTTATATAGGGTTGTTTACCTTATTGTGGGCGCTTAAAGATAGCGCTAAATTATTGCTCCGTCGCGGATCAGGTGCAAATTTCGGGCTGCGGGAATGAGATCGGGTAGTTGGGTGAAGGCCGGGAAAGAGGAAAAGGTTTAGGCGGGATGGGCGTTGGTTAAGGCAGTAGTTTTTTCAGATAAGTATGCCGGAATGCCCGGCATACTTATTTGGAGTTTTAATTAAACTGTGCAGTTTAAGGTACCTGTAGTTGGTGTCAATGCGCTTGAGTTAGGTGGATCAGGGCATACTGATGCTGAATGTGCTACTACATTTTTTTTGAAAGTGAACGCTGTTTTGCGGTTCAGTTTCACGTTTTGATTTTGAATTTTCATGATGTAATGAATTAACGGGTTTAAAGTATTTATTGTATTAAAATTAAGAGTTTAAGGGTGTTGTAGCGAGGTTTTTATATGTAAAGGTGGATTGGGTAGATGTAAACCGTGATTGAGTATATGAAGTGGTTTTAAGGCTGTTTTTTATTAAGTTTTATACGATTAAAACAATGATGATCAACTGTTATATTGTGAATAGAGAACCGGCTGCACTGGGCTTATTAAGCCAGCATGTGGGGAAAACCTCAGGACTGAAATTGATCGGTTGTAATAGTGATCCGCTGGATGCAGTGGCGAAGATCGGCCGTTCGGAAGTGATACCTGATATGGTGTTTTTGGATAGCGAGGTGTTGCGGGGATCGAACATGTTGAAAGTGCGCTCGGCCTTGCTGGACAGGGATACCCAAGTAGTGTTTTCTTCACTGGATAATGATCTGGCGGCTGCTGCTTTTGACTGGGATGCCGTAGATTATTTACAGCAGCCCGTATCTTATGAGCGTTTTTTAAGGTGTATTAATAAAGTGAAAGAGAGGTTTGGGCTGATCAACCAAGTGATAGAACGTGCGAATGCCTCTTGCTTTTTTATACAAAGCGATGGTAAGGGTAAGCTGATCAGGGTCGCTAAGGAAAGGATCGTGTATGTGGAAAGTGCGCTGAATTACCTGCATATCCATTTGGATACCAGTTCACATGCGACCTATCTCCCCATCAAAGAGATGGAAGAAAATTTATCGGGCGGGCCTTTTATAAGAGTGCATAAGTCTTTTATCATTAACCTGGACAAGATCAATGTGGTGGAAGGTAATATGATCCATTTAAATAATGGCAAAACGATTGTGTTGGGTCCAAATTACCGGAAAGATTTCTTTGAGCGCATCGGCTCACTGGTGATGAAAAGTAAGAAGTGATTCCGGCAGCCTGACCTGGTGCTTTAATTCGATTGATAAAGCTGGTGTAAAAATAGTAATGCCTGCCGGTAAATGACCGGCAGGCATTTTTGATATGTTGAGTTAGGCAATTACTCCATAACCACTGCCGTTGCCGTTGCTTTGGCCCGGTGTAGTTCTTTGAGCAGGAAGTAATAGATCATCATTTCATGAACGCGCTGGTTACTGCTGAATAAGCGGTTAACGTGCATGTGAATCAGGCTGCCGAATAACGATCGTCTTTTAATGGTTTTGATTTGCCCCAGATTATAAATAAAGGATTTTTTAAAGGTTTGGTAATGGTGATGCTGTTCCGATGTAAGTTCCACAGGGCTATGTACTTTGTATTGTTTATAAGCATTATTCAATTCTTTAAAGTCGCTTGTTTCGATATGATGCTCGGCATTAAAAGAGTTGGAAAATTTGTTGACGATGTAAAGAAATTCTTTTTCGTCAAAAAGCTCGGCCTCTTTTACGGCTAAAGCCAGATTGATGACTAAAGCGTATTTACCATTGGGGGATAGCTGGTTAGTAATGAGGCTAAGGATATAGGCGCTGTCAGTGTTAAAATGGTTTTCTATCTCGGTCATGGTCGCCCAGCCATAACGCTCGGTTTCCCGTTTATAGGTTTTAAGCAGGAGCTCGGAGATGGTGCCCGACTGAATATCATCTTGCAATAAACCAGTTAATGCGCTAATCAAGTAATAACCGTCTTTAATATGCTTCATTTGAACCCGGAAGCGGATATGTTCACCGTTTTCGCTGTAGCGGATAAAGAACCACTTATGGATATGATTTCGGTATTGTTGCAGGAACTGACTGATCTGATTGGCCAATAGTTCATCGGAACGTTGGGGATGGCAATAGATTTCCCAGTAAAGCCAGTCTTGGCCAGGAGGGGTGATCTGTTGCACTTTTGGATCAGGCGATTCTGGTAGCGGATGCGAGCCACTTTTATAGATGGCTTCACTATGGGTCAGGCTCATTAAGAGTTGGGCATAGTAAGGCTGGTCTTTAGCGTCGCGAATAAGGCTGTTTTCAGGAATGAATGCTTCTTCGATATAAATGTTTTTATGCTTTTTGAGGTATTGACTAAAGGCATACATATCAGCTTCAGATCTAAGATCAAAGCATAACGTCTGATCTGCCAATCCAGCTTTGAAATAACGTGAAGCACCAATTTGTTGTAAATAGGCTCCAATTGTGTTTGTACCTATGTCTTTAGCGTTTACCTTCCATTTAGCCGGTGCCAGGATAAGGTTACGATACTGCATCCTCGGATAATATGCGCCGTCTGGTAAAAGGTTCTGCAAACCGGCCGCCGTTAAGCCAGCTTGTACACCTTGGCTTTGTAGATCGCAAAGCAAGCGAAACAGAGCCAGGTCGGAACGAGTATGATTATAGGCACTGCTCAAGCGCGGTATCAAACGTTTATTATATTGTTTTGACCAGAGATATAAATTGCTCCCCAGTACGGAAATGGTAAGATCATCTAACGTTAGCGGCGTGGCCGAAGTATCATAATTCAATATACTCAATTGCAGCGGGTAGATTTTATTTCGCCGACTGACATTATCGATTTTCTTTTCCGCGATATAAGCGATATCAAAAAACAAGACATCAGGATTTGCTGCCTGTTCCAGTTCGGCCAAGTTTCTGCATGTTTGAGTAACGGCGGCACCCGTGTGAGTGAAACGGCCAAGCATACTGTTAGCGGTAACATTGCCAATGGAATCGATACAGATTAGGTCGTCGACAATAGAGCATAGCAGGCTAAAAGTATTAGGTAAGGGTAATGCTTCAGTTATTTCAGGGGTTTCCTGCTGAATTTGTTCCAGTCGGAGAATGGGAATAGTTCCGGGTATTTGCTGGGTAACTTGTGCTAAAAGCGCTTTTTTTAATTGATCATAAGATCGCTCGTTTTTGCTTTTGTTGGCTTTGGCCCGCTTGCCTGCGAACTTGGTGACCAGTTCTTCACCTTCGCCGGCCTGGGCCAAGTCATCATAGCCTATTCCGGTTTCGGGGTCAAGGGCTTGTAAAAGCGGGATTTCTTCGGTGCCAAATCGCTGGCTGAATTTACTAGCAAATTGTTGCAGGGAAATATTTTCAGGTACGGGAATTAATTGCTGCAAAATAGGGATGAGTTTTTGCAGGTCTTTAAACAGGTTTTCGTTGAGTGCGCCGGATACTAATTTGCGTTCGGCTAAAATACAGGCATCGTTGTACCGTGCAACGGGGTGCTTGATCCGCTGGAAATAATCTTGCCCGATAATATTGGGGTGCAGTTCGGTGATGAGCAATTGCAGTTCGATGAGCTGGTCTAAAAACTCGATAGGGTCATCTAAAGGATGACCTTTTTCGTTAAGCGATTGAATAAGCTGGGTAAAGCTGACCGGCTGGGCGCAGGTTTGAAGAATCGCGATCACGGTTTCATAATAACCAATTTCGGAAAGCTGGAACTGGCCGTCAATAAAGCTGATATAACGGATGACATCCTTGATGACATAATAGCTGCTGTTGGCGAACAGCTTTAAGTTTTGTTCGGCAATGATAGCGGCGCTGATCTTTACGTCTTCTTTATGCGGCCAATCTACGTAGGTATGCAGGATTTGTTCATCCGAAATGAGAAGGTTGGAGGGTTGATTACCGGGTTTGACCTCGCACAGGCCCACCCCTGCAAAACTCGCGAATGGCGTCGGCCGGTACTTCGCCCGGTTAAAGTATTTCCAGATCGAAAACAGGGTGGCAGGCGGCAAGCGATCTAAGTCGTCCTTTGCGGTATCCTTGATCAGCCCGTAAAATTCCGGCGACGACAAGGCGATAGCTGCTTTCAGTTCTTCCCAGGAATCTGCAAGTGTGGCATTTAATGGAAACCGGGGAATGCGGTAAAGTACCTGTGGATGGATATTGAGTTTCATAGCAGTACGGGTCTTTTTAATTTCCAATTTAATTATCGGCAGCCGCATTTTATAGTTTTCGATATGAAACGAACGATTCGGTAGATGAAAACAAGGGTTCGCTATAGATAATTTTTGAACACTTTTTTTATTGAATTTTATTTCAAAACGGACTAAGGGTGCTTGCTTTTTTTTCTGACTATGGGGTTAAATAATGCGAATCAGGCATTAATGACATCCATGAAAAAAAGAGATTTATTCAAAAATACAGTGTTGGCCTTATTGCTCATTGGCAGCTCGAAATTAACCGCTCAGGTACTGCACCCGATCAAATGGAGCTATGCCGCGAAAAAAGGCAATAATGGTGAAGCCGTAGTTTTCCTGAAAGCGGAGATCGAAGATGGCTGGCATATCTATTCCACCAGGCAGAAAGACGGTGGGCCGGTAAAGACCTCGTTCACTTTTAAGCCGCTGACAGGCTATGCCTTACTGGGTAAGGTTTCAGAACCGGCACCGGTTACCAAGTACGAGCCGAGCTTCGCGATGAACGTGCATTACTTCGAGCATTCGGTAGTCTTTCAGCAAAAGATAAAGCTGAAACATGCACAGACTGAAGTGAAAGGGCAACTGGAATTTATGGTGTGCAACGATCAAAAATGTCTGCCGCCCGAAGATGTGGATTTCAGTATCCCAGTCAAATAGTTAGCGATATATCACCGGGACAAATAAATGATGCAGGGCATAAATCAGTAAAGTATGAAGCAAGCCGAACCCTTTTTTAACCAATGGATATTACAGATGACTGCATATTCGCTGGTTTGGCCCTGCTGATTATCGTTTTGCTCTATGTAATTATAAAAATGATCTGGAACCGCATCAATGGTCGTGACGAACTTGATGGGTTCTTTTAAAAACACTCCCCGTTCTTACCCATTTCTTCATTTAGTTAATATGAGAGAGAGTTAAATAGTTAAGTTAATAAATTCAAAGATGCCTGTTGATGGAGCGGCAGGCATCTTTATTAGTTTTTACATCTTGATAATGATCGGCTGGTACTGCGATTATTCAAATAAAATCTATCGATTTGAAACGTCGCCTGCCTTTTCAGAAAATGTTAGTGGATGTACCTATCCAGGTTATCCGGATCAGTGATTTTTATGATTCTTCCTCTTTCCAGCCACACCGCCATAATTTTTTAATGCTGCTTTGGGTAACCAAAGGCACGGGCGTTCACCAGGTTAATTTCAAAACGGTGAACTTGGAACCGGGTTGTTTAGTATTTGTCCGCGAGGAACAGGTCCATCGGGTCATTGAGCAGCCCGAAGATGGCTGGATGATCTTATTCTTACCACCGCTATTCAGAACATTTATTCAGCAGTACCCTGCCCAGGATCAGCACGGTTTATTTGATATTTTAAGCCGGACGCCTGATGTGGCCATGGATGCGGCAACAACCCTGATCTTTGAAAGAATAGTGCCCTTATTGGAACAATTGGCACGTACCCACCCACTCGACCCGGTGATTGCCAACTATTTGGCGATCCTGCTTTATCACGCGAATCAGCTCAGTATTCCGATCCAGACTTTGGCCATACATCCGGCACAAGTGGAACAGATCAGGCAATTAAAGAATTTGATCGAAGCCAATTTTATCGTTGAGCGGCATACGGCCTTTTACGCCCGGAAATTGGGTATCGTAGACCGCAAGCTCAACGAATTAACGATGAAGTTAACGGGTAAAATCGTACAGGATCTGATCTATGACCGTTTGCTTTCGGAGGCCGAAGCCTTGCTGGGAACTACCGCTCTAAGTATTAAAGAGATCATTTATGAACTGCGCTTCGTCAATAACACGCACTTCGCTTTCTTTTTCAAAAAGCGGAGAGGTATGACCCCAAGTGCTTTCCGCAAAATGGTAAAATGATAGTCAACTACCTGCAAACCGATTACGTTTTTGCTTTGCATTAGTATCGAAATTTGAATTAATCAATCAGGCGCTTTAATTCTCTAACCGGAGAATTAAAGCAAAATTCAGATACCTATGAAACAGATCAATTATGAAAAAGCAAGCTTCAAGGATTTTGAGAATATCCCGGAGCTCGACCCGTTTGGCTGGGCCGATGAATTCGACAAATATGTAAAGGACTGGGACAGCCGCGGCCACTGGAATTATCGTCAGTTAAGTTTGAATGGTTGCAGGCCCGAAGTCGAAATGGATATTCCTGGCATTGCGAATAGAAACTTCGTGGCACTGGTTTTCAATGACTATTTGGGTTTTACCCAGCACCCGAAAGTGAAAGCTGCCGCCATTGCGGGGATTGAAAAATACGGTGCCGGAGCCGCGGCCAGCCCGGCCATTGGTGGCCATTTTGAGTATCATCACCAGATCGAAGAAAAGATCGCCCGATTCTTTAAAAGGGAAAGCGCCATGATCTACACGACTGGTTATACGGCGAACAGCGCAACCTTTCAGGCTTTGCTCAAAGAGGGCGATATCGCGATCCTGGATATGGGCGTCCACGCCAGTGTGATTGAAGGCTGCCAGCTAACGGCCAAGAAAACCTTTCCGCATAATGATATGGATGCTCTGGAAAGAATCCTGAAATCCACCAAAGACAAATACCGCACGCGCATGGTGATCATCGATGGCGTTTACTCGCAGGAAGCCGACATCGCCAAGCTGGATGAGATTGTTAAACTTTGTAAGCAATATGGGGCCTATCTCGCGATGGATGATGCACATGGCGTAGGTGTGATCGGACAGACCGGTCGCGGGGTGATCGAACTGCATGACCTTTACCAGGAAGTGGATATCATTACCGGTACTTTCAGTAAGACCTTCGCGCATTTAGGCGGCTACGTGATTGCCGACCCTAAACTGATCAATTTTTTGAAGTTTCAGGCACGCCAGCATATCTTTTCAGTTACCGCTACACCGGCGTCAACGGCGATATTAAAAAGTATCGATCTGATTGATGAGGAGCCATTTTGGAAAGATAAATTATGGGAGAATATCGATCATCTGAAAAGCGGATTAAAAACATTGGGGTTTAATACCGGGAACACGCAATCTGCCGTCATCCCAGTGATGACCGGCGATCCGCAATTTAACGCGGAGATCTGCCACCTGCTAATGGAGGCGGGTATCTACGCTAACCAGATCGGCTATCCCGCGGTGCCGCGCAACAATGCCCGCATCCGTATGAGTGTGATGGCGACGCATACCATCGCGCACATGGATCAGGTATTAAATGCTTTTGAATGGATCGACGGCAAATTAAATATCACCAAAAAACATGGGTACCCGCAGGACAGCGTGTAAAGAACGCGATTCCGCGCAAACGCAGCGGGAGTTTCTCGATGCTGTGGGCCGGCTTTTCCGAAAGCAGGGCTTCAAGGCTTTGACTACGGGTAAGATCGCCCGGGAAACCGGGAAAGATAAGAAGCTGATCCTTTACCATTTTGGTAGCCTGGATGGTTTGCTGGAAGCTTACATCACGGATAAAGATTACTGGCCGCCTTTCTTTGTACGTTTTCGCTTAGGGGATGAACCAGGAAGTTCAGCGGTACAGGAATTGTTCACCGAACTGATGAAAGAGAATTTTAAGTTCTTTAAAGCAAACCCGGAAATGCAGCAGATCATTCTCTGGCAGATCAGCGAGCACAATGACTTACTGCGCAAGGTTTCTGATGCCCGCGAAGTGGCCGGTGCGAAGATTTTAGCGATGGCCGATCCTTTTTTTGAAGGTAGCGGCATCAATATCCGGATGGTGATGGCGATCCTTTTGGGTGGCATTTACTATTCGGTACTGCACAGCCAGCAGAATAAAAGTACAGTTAGCGGCATAGATGTCAATCGCTTAGCTGACCAGCGCGCGATGCTCAAAACCATCGGACAGGTCCTGGATTGGGCCTGGCAGGCGGCAGCGCAAAAACAAATGACGAAATAAATGGAATAACTATATTTACGGAGGATTTAACATGCAAGTAAAAGACAGAGATAAGCATACATAACATATTATAAGATTTAGCATTCACATTTCTTGGCCTTGAAAAACTGGTAATTTTAAAGGAGAGTCAAGAGCAAGTGCAATGCCCGCGAAAACGCGGGCGTGCTTGTTCATGGCTCTCCGGGTATACCAGTACCTTCAAGGCCTGAACTTGCACTAACCCGTGTTTTCGCTTTTTATAAGATCACCCCGGTCCTTTATTAAAAAGCAATTATGACCTGAACCAATTGCTTTGTCACAATTCATTGCTAAAAGGGATTGGCCCCGAAAAATTGAACTTTACTGACCCCTGTTTGAACGGCAGCCCGGCTGATCGTAAGGACAAACTACGTTCATTTTTTTGAGGTTGGCTGATCTGATAACTAACGAATTGTTGTACTAAAATCTACTACCTATGATTCTTGAATTTTGCCAGGAACGTTACGCGGCCCTGGAAGAAGAACTGGCTCTTTTTTCCGAAATGGGCATCCTGCCCGTGAAGAAATTGAGCGGCGGGCTGAACAGTATTACCCTTGCGCTGGAAGAACTTCGTGCATTCATCTTGACCCACCCCTTTCAAGATGCTGGCGAGGAGATCGAGTTCTTTAAATATGAGAAGCCCCGCTTTTTTGCCAAGCAAATTTTCCTGCTGGAACAATTTACCATTGAGAGCCAAAAACCGCCAGAAGACACGGACTTGCAGCGTACTTATTATCAGAATGAGCTTAAATTTGTGCTCCGCTTCTTTGAGCAATATAAATTCCAGTACGGCTATTTTGAGATGGGTGCAACCGAACTGGATGATAAATATTTCCTGCGCAATGCCGGCCCGATTAGTATGATCATGCCCGTGTTGCCTGACCGCGACCCGGAATTTTCGACCAATGCCGATTACCTGTTTGCCAAATTCATCGCTTATGAAAAATTACAGGACTTTATCATTAAACAACTTTGGGACTTGAGCCATCCCAACCTGGAGCAACCGTTGGCGAGTCGCAAATTTTCAGTTGATCTAAAATGGACGGGCGATAGCATCAACCTAGTGGAGGTCGCTTATGGCATCTGGCTGACCGGGCAGGTTAACCACGGAAACGCCACCATTACCGAGATCATCGAGTTACTGGAAGAAGCCTTCCACGTTAAGATCGGACGGCCTTTTCGCCGCTGGACCGAAATTGCCCAGCGCAAGATGGTCAGCCCTACTAAATATATAGACCATTGTAAAGCCGAGATCCTCAAAAGGATCGATGACGGCAACAAATAAATCTTTGGTACCGACCTAACAAGGCACCAAAACACCCCCTCAAATCGGGCAACCTTTGTTCCGTGCCACGCAGAAAACCAATAACAAATAGCGTGGTGCGGAAATGCTGATGATGCTGAAAGAGTTGTCCTCCTTACTAAAAACGGCAGTGACTGCGGGCGCGAACAAAGCGCTCGCAACCTGCTGCCCATCCCAAGGCAGGCTAACCAAAGCCCAGGCTTACCGCCGCTTCGGCCGCTACAATGTGGACCGTTGGCTAAGCGAAGGCCTGATCGAACTCACCTCAGTGAACCCATCCATTTCCAAAAAAACTTTTGACCGCGCAAAACTGGAAGCCATTGCGGCTTCCAGCAACCGCGTAACCTATCTGCCAGTGGCAGAGCGGTAAGGTGCAGTTGCTGCACCGCTCGTTATTTGACATCGGGGGAAGAAACATTGCCCTGCTTAGCCGCAGGGAATTTTGCGAAGGTGAGATCATATCAATAAACCGAAAGCGCATTGGCAGGCGACGGCCCGGATCGTAGGATCTGACGCGAGTATTCCCGAATTAAAAGCCCATTGGACGAGCGCAGCTGTGCTCATCCAATGGGCTTTTTGTGTTTATACCAATCCCAAATTTTATGGACATTACCATCTCTACCCACCACCTTACCCTGCTGATCGAGCAGGCCGCTGAAATGGGCGCTAAACACGCGCTCACCCAAACCGGCCGTCTTAAACCCTATCTCAAAAAATCAGAAGCATTCCGTCAGTTCGGTCGCCGGAACGTTGAGCACTGGATCGAAGATGCCTTGCTTATCCCACGCAAAGATGGCGACCATTCGGCAGCCTTGCGGTTGGAACGAATAGAACTTGAAGCAATTTCGGCGGCCGAGGATCTGCTGTTTTACTTCCACTATAAGTAGCTGACAATCAGTTTATAATATTCTTAAATAAATCCATAAACACCTCATGAACAACCTTTTAAATGCAGCCGACATCAAAGAACAGGTGTCGCTGGTTGACCTCTTATCCCGCCTCGGGCATGAACCTGTACGGCGGACCGGCAAAGAATTGTTATACCTCAGCATGCTGCGGGAATCCGACACAAAACCATCCTTCGCGGTTAACGAAGTGTTGAATGTTTGGTTTGATCATGGCAGCGGTAAAGGCGGCAACATTGTAGATTTTGGCGTGGCGTACTGGCCGATGACATCCTTCATAGACGTGCTGCACAAGATCCAGTCCACCGTCAAACAGGAGATCGTCCCGAACCATATCCGGGAAAACGCCCGTCAGCGAATGCCGGTCAAAATTCCCCATTACGAAATTGAAGACGTTAAGGATATGGGCAATAATGCCGCGATCGCCTGGTACATCAAAGACCGGGGTATCGGTCAGATCGGTCAGGACAAACTCAAAGAAGTTTACTATTACGTGGAAGATCAGAAGAAATTACGCAAACACTTCTTCGCAGCAGGCTGGCAAAACGAACTCGGTGGCTGGGAAGTGCGGAATAGATACTTCAAAGGTTGCCTTGGCCATAAAGCCCACACTGTTATACAAGGCAATGCTGAAAAGCTGGTCGTCTTTGAAGGGTATCTTGATTACCTCAGCTGGATGACAGAGAATGAGGAAAGTAACGCCAGCATTTTAGTGCTGAATACCCTCTCCCTTTTAGAGGCAGGCATCAGGCGCGCCAAGGCTTATCCCGAGATCGATCTTTATTTTGACCGCGATAAATCCGGGCACAAGGCCTCACTCACTTTCCAAGCTTCCATTCCGTATGCACAGGATCGTTCCGCGATTTATGACGGGTTCAAAGATTATAATGACCGTCTGAAAGCCGGATTAAGAAATGCAGCTTCCGTTTCTTTTCAGCCCGAAACCGAAGCGGTCCGCCGGACTTCATTCTCCAGATAGCGGTTGTTCAGGGACAACGCTGTTTTGTTGTCCAGCTATATAGCTGTTCCTTGGTTTTTATCCTTGCAAGATGTCTTTTTGTCCGACGAAAAATGCGGTTCGCATTTTCCAGCCGGCCAAAAAGAAACTTGCCTTCAACCGCCGCGCGGACTGAAGGAATATCGAAAACTTCGCAACTCGTTTTCTCTGATGGGAACTAAGCTTAAAGGCCGGCCACAACTGACCGAAGGTAAGCGGATCAAAAAAATAGATGCCCGCTTTACCGAAAAAGAATATGCGGTCGTACTAGACCTGGAAAAACAATTGGACATCCGGAAAACCGACCTGATCCGCCTGCGGGTTCTGCACCAGGCGCAGCACGTTTTGGTTAACGCCAAAGAAATGATTAGCCTGCTGGACAAAATCGGCGCGGAACTCGGTCGATCCGGGAACAACATCAATCAACTGGCGCGTTACGCCAATATCCTGAAAAAGCAGGGCACGCTATCACCGGTTGTGGCCGAACGTTTTAATTTCCTTTTTGCGATTTACCTTGAACAGCAAAAAACTTTGGAAGTGGCGCTCCGCAAGATTATTCGGATGCTCGGCACCTGATTCTCCTGAACATTTTAATACATATCCTCATAAAATTTCAAACCAAACATTATTTTGAGATCGGTATCCTCCCGATCATCCTCTTACCCGTGATGGCACTGACCTTTGGCTTGACGCGATGGTGGGATCATAAATCCAATTCAAAACCCGAAACTGGCTTCTCCCGTCCTTTAAACTGGCCCGACCCGCCTGACCCCGAAAAATTGGCGCAGTTCAACAACCCCCCGGAACCGGATACTGACTATTGCGAGCGGGCGCTATTTGAGTTCACAGGCGATACCGTACTGGCATTGAACGGGCCGACATTCGATGAGGTGCCGGTAGGCTTACAAAAGGTCTTGTACAAAAATAAGTTGGGGACTTTCAAACTGATCAATCTGCCAGTGAGTGAGATCAAAGTGCTCGAACCAGATTCGGCGGATACCAGCCAATAGGTTAATTGCTGTTACGCTGCATCGCGGTCCGGTTGTCCGGCTAAGGCGTTGTTGGGTTGCCGTGCTGTCCCGTTGTGCTGCTGTGATGCGGTTCGGCTGTTTGGTTGTGCAATTGTCGGGCTGTTTAGCGATGCCCTTGCCCCGCTGTCTGGCTGTATCGCTGTTTAGCTGCCCGGGTGTTACGTTGCGCCGCTGTCCGGTTGTTGAGTTGCAGCGTTGTTTAGCTACACCTATATGATAGTCAAGATCCTTCGGCCTTCGGCATCGTTCGGCGGTGTCAGCTATAACACCAATAAAATGGAGCAAAACAAAGGGGAGCTGATGAAAGTCGCCAACTTTGGGCCGTTGCAAGGCTTGGGCACCTTACGACCGGAAGATTATGTCAACTATCTGCAAATGATATCGGCGCGAAACAAAGGCGTTAAACAGCCCCAGTTTCATGCGACCATTTCCGCGAAAGGCAAAAGCCACGATAAAGTGGCTTTAACCACAATTGCAGAGGACTGGTTGAAGCTCATGGGTTACGCTGAACAGCCATACCTGATTGTGTTTCACAAAGACACGGCTAATAACCACGTGCATATCGTATCCACGCGAATTGACCGGCAGGGCAAGAAAATATCGTCAGCGTTTGAGCATAACCGTGCTATACAAAATCTCAATAAAGTGCTGGGACTGGACGAAAAGCTACTCGCCGAACAGGATCTGGAAAAAGCATTGTCTTATCAATTTGGTACCAAAGCTGCTTTTATGATGATTCTGGAAGGCAAGGGATATCACCTCAAACAAGCAGATGATAAGATGGCGATTATCAAATTCGGAAGGCAACTGGCAGAGGTATCGGTAGCAATGGTTATCGAAAAAGAGAAAACCTATCAGCCGGATGATGCGCGCCGGAAGCAATTAGCGGCGTTGTTGCACAAACACCCTGAGGATTATTTGCGGGATAAGTTGGGGGTTCAATTGCTTTTTCACGGTAAGCCTGGCAAAGAATTTTACGGTTATTCAATACTCGACCATGCCAACAAGCGGGTTTGGAAGGGCAGCGAGATCATGCCGCTGTCCGAATTGTTGGCTCTGAAACATACCGCCATACCGGTTGATGCACCGCAAATGCTGAATGAAGTGAGTAGCGAGGTCAAAGATTATTACAGAACCCTGGTCCACGCGGCGCACGAAAACTACCCGGATTTTGCGCAGGGTTTACAGGAAAACGAACTGGCTTTGGAGGATAGCGCCACAGGTTTGGTTTTGACGGACAAGGTCCTCAACGTAGCCATGCCTGCTGACAGTTTTATTGATCGCTCCGTTTATATCCCGCCTATTATGATTGCTGATGACGTGGATGACCAGCAAATTCACGGCATGCGCCGCCGTCGCCAGCAAAAGGCAAGAACCAATACCCGTTAACCATTCAATTTATTTCTTATGATCATTATCATCGGCAACCAAAAAGGTGGCGCAGGGAAAAGTACGCTTACGCTGCTGCTCGCCAATTATCTTACGCTGAATAAAAAATGTACCGTTACCGTGGTGGATATGGATTACCAGCAATCCATCGCCCAGAAATATGAGCGGGCCAAGCTGCTGGAAAATGCGGAACCTTACCAGGTGATCGCCGCGGAACTGGAGCATTTTCCCATGATGCACGAAACGATGGCGCAGGATAAAACTGCTGTTGTTTTGATCGACCTGCCGGGTAAACTGGATGATGACGGGCTCATCCCTGTATTCCGTTCAGCTGGCCTGATCATTTGCCCCTTCGCTTACGATGAGTTCAGCTTTGAATCCACCATTTTATTTTCGGTGGTGTTGCAAAAGATCAACCCTGACGCGGTGATCGCTTATGTGCCGAACCGCATCAAGGCGAATGTCAAATACGATACGCAGCAGGAAGTCAATGCGCAACTGGCCAACTTCGGACAGATCACCGCGCCCATTCCTGACCGGGTGGATTTTCAGCGCATCAATACTTTTCAAACGCCGCTCTCGGTATTTCCGGTTATCATCCCCGTATTTGAAAAGATCTATAACGATTACCTCAAAGCCGCCATCGCATGAATGAAATTAAATCCTTGGCCGACCAGCTGCGCAGTAAAATAGCACAGAGTGCGGGAAATGTTGCCGCTCCTAATGATCCGGTGCCGAAGGTCATGCCCTCCAAAAAAACAGGTAAGGTCAAGGCGGCCAGTAAAAGCCCGCCTGACATACCTGACATCCTACAGGCGATTCGCGATTTCGACAGTACTGCACACAAGAATGTGCTGCACGTTCGCTTTGATTCCCAAACCGCGCAGCTATTGGCCCGCTTTAAAATGGCCACCGGCACCGAGATCACCAAGCTGATCGCCTTCTCTGTTCATCACCTTTTTGAACAGCATCCGGAACTCAAATCCATTATCAAACAATTTATTCAAGATCTCGAACTATGACCTGGTTACAATTTTTACTATGGGTCGCAGGATTATACACCCTGTATTACCTGCTGATGATCCTGCTCGATGTGAGCGGGAAAGACCGCGCAAAAGCCGGCGCGGCCATAAGTCATGAACTCACTTTTACCGAGCCTGTGGAGGTGCAAAAATTATCGCCTGAACCATTATCGGTTAGCGACACTAAACCCGCAACTGCTTTTACCAATGAGCAGGTGCTTAAACCGAAGGCCGAACCGGAAGTGATCGGCTCCGGCGGCGTATCCCTCAAAGCCCTTTTTTCAATGGCGCGGGATGAATCTATTTTATACACCCGTTCGGTTAGTTACTAAAGATGAAAAAGGCCCTGTTCTTTTTGGGGTTATGTTTAGCATTTAGCCCTTTGCTATGCCTGGCCCAGCCGGGCCTCAGCGAAATGCAGTCGGTTAAAGATGATCTAACCAGCTCCTTTTTTGGTGCGGTCGATTGCAGTTTGATCCTCTCGGCCATCTTTGGCCTGCTCGGCGCGGTTCGGATTTACCATAACTGGCAAATGGGCAAAGAGCGCATCACGGCCGATGTGGCCGCCTGGTTTTACGCTGCGCTGTTCGTCATCCTGATGGGCGCATTCCTGCAAGCCATCTTCGGCATTTAGCCAATAATTCTTTTTCAATTCCTGGGCTGCCCTCATCGGGGCGGCTTTTTTTTTAACCCAATTTTTTTTGATCAACATGAAGAGAACAACCAAAATGTTCGCTCTGGCCATGCTATTGGCCATTACCCAAATCCCTGCGTTTGCGCAGAGCGGTGTCAACGGCTTAAACACGGCCACCAGTACGCTGAAAACCTATGTAGATCCGGTCACCAATATCGCGCTCGTGATCGGCGGTATTGTCGGTATCGTCGGCGGTATCCGGGTGTATTCCAAATGGAATTCCGGCGACCAGGACATCAACAAGGAACTGATGGGTTGGGGCGGCTCATGCCTTTTCCTGGTACTGTCATCGCTCATCATTAAAGCCTTCTTCGGCTTGTAATGGCTAAGCGTTTCGCTGTTTATAAGGGGCTGCAAAAGCCCCTTATTTTCAAAGGCTTCAAAGGTAAATTCATTTACTGGGGCGTAGGCTCGCTCTTACTCGGACTGGTAGCGGGCTCAGTAACGATGGCACTCATCAATATGTACGCCGGGGTACTGGTCCTGATCGGTATTATTGCCGGAGGGCTCATCTACACCTTCAACAAACAGAAGGGAGGCCTCCATGACAAGGCCCGTTCGGCCGGCATCTACATCCACCAGGCCACCCTTAAAAAATCTAAAATTTCATGAAAAAGAATGCCTTCAAACTGCCCTTCATCGGGGTGGATCAATCGGCAGATTATGAGCTGTTGTACGGGCTGAACGGTGAATTTTCAGTGGTCATCGCAATCACTAATCCCGTGGTCCAATATTCGGCTTCGCCTGCCGCTTATGATGAATTTCACAGCCTGTTCACCGGTTTAGTTAAAATTCTGGGGGATGGCTATCTGCTGCAAAAACAGGATATTTTCAGCCGCTCCAAATACGAGTACCAGCCCTCGCCGGAATATTTACAGGATAAATACAACGCCCATTTTGCGGGACGTGATTTTTTGCAGATCACTACTTACCTCACGATCACGCGGCAAGTCAAAAAAGGCCGCTTTTATGTGTATGATGCCAGGGCGCTTCGGGATTTTCGCAGCGCGGTCAGCAAGGTGATGGATATCCTGGTCGCCGGTAAAAACCGGCCCAAGCTATTGGGGGAAAAGGAGATCAATACGCTGATCAAACGCATCCTGGCGATGGATTTCAGCCGGGACAAATTATCGCTGAATAATATCGCGCCCACCGAAACGGAACTCAAAATGGGCGGGTTGGAAGTGCGCAGCATTAGCCTCGTAAATATTGATAACATCGATCTGCCTACCGAGGTCGGTACCCATATCGAGCTGAACGATAAGGACAGTATGCGGGGTTTCCCGGTAGATGTGCTTTCATTTTTACTGAAAGTGCCTGCGTATGAAACGATCCTGTTTAACCAGGTGATCGAAATTCCCAACCAGCAAATCACACTCAATAAACTGGAGGTTAAACGGAAGCGGCACTCCGGTATTCCTGATCCGGCTAATAGCCTGTGCGTGGAAGATATCGATCAGTTGTTAGTGGACGTAGCGCGAGAGAACCAATTACTGGTTAACGCTCATTTTAATATCATCATTGCCGCCGAACCGGGCCACATGCAGAAGGCTTCCAATTTCATTGAAAGTTCACTGTTCGCCTTGGGCATTATCCCGAACAAGAATGCCTATAACCAGCTGGAACTGTTCCGCTCCGCATTGCCGGGTAATGCCGTGGAACTGAAACCTTACGATTGGTTCCTGACCACCTGTGATGCTGCGCTTTGTTTTTTCTTTAAGGAATCCTTAATGCAGGATGAAGATTCCAAATTCCTGATCCGCTTTACGGATCGCCAGGGAATCCCGGTTGGGATCGATCCTGCAGACCTGCCCATGCGCACCGGGCGCATTAATAACCGGAACTCTTTCGTCTTAGGCCCCAGCGGCTCGGGCAAAAGCTTTTTTATGAATGCGCTTTTGCAACAATACATGCTGTACAATATGGATATCGTGATCATCGATACCGGGCATTCCTATTCCGGCCTGTGCAGTTATTACAAGGGGAAATACATTACCTATTCGGATGCGAAGCCGATCACCATGAACCCTTTTAAGATCTCCGAAGCAGAATATAACGTGGAGAAAAAGGATTTTTTGGGAACACTGATCGGCCTACTCTGGAAAGGTGCCGAAGGCGCTTTTAACCCGGTAGAAAGGGATGTGATCGCCCAGGTCCTTAGCAGCTATTACAGCCAGTACTTCAGCCAGGACGGCGTGATACCGGAGCTCAGTTTTAATTCCTTTTATGAATATGCGCTGGAAAAGGTACCCGAGATCAAAACGGTCGAGCGTATTCCTTTTGATGTCGACGAGTTTCGTTACGTGCTCAAAAAGTTTTACCGGGGCGGGGAGTTTGCCGCCATCCTGAACGAGGATGCCGATGCTTCGCTGTTCAGCGCGCCTTTCATCGTTTTTGAAATTGACAATATTTCCGGGAACAAGATTTTGGCTCCCATCGTCACGCTCATTATCATGGATGTTTTCATCCAGAAGATGCGCCACCGGCAGGATCGCCGAAAAGCACTGATCGCCGAAGAAGCCTGGAAAGCGATTTCCAACCCGCTCATGGCCAGCTACCTGCTATACCTCTATAAAACGGTCCGTAAGTTCTGGGGGTCGGCGACCTTAGTTACCCAGGAACTGGGAGATATTATCGGAAATGCCATTGTTAAAGACAGTATCATCAGTAACTCGGATACGATCTGCCTGCTCGATCAAACCAAGTTCAAGGACAATTACGATGATATCGCCGCGCTGCTATCCATCAACGAAACGGAGCGCAAAAAGATCTTCACGATCAACCAACTGGATAACAAAACCGGCCGCAGCAAATTCAACGAATTTTATATCCGGCGGGGCGCAATTGGGGAAGTTTATGGGGTCGAAGTAGCCCTGGCCCAATACCTCACCTTCACCACCGAAAAACCTGAAAAGGCTGCCGTGGAAATTTACACTTCGCATTTCGGTACTTACCCGCAGGGACTGGATGCCTTCCTGGCCGACCTTGCCGGTAGCCGTAAATCTTTACCGGAATTTATCACCGCGGTCAACCAATACGGCAAACCGCTTTACCAATTATCCGCATGAAAAAACAGCTCTTTCTCTTATTATTTGTGTTGGTCTGCCAGGCAGGCCGTGCGCAAACCCTTTATATCGACCCGGTTACTTCGGGCGCGATGCTGGCCCACAGTTCCGTGATCAACGGGCAATTGAATACCACCAATAATAACCTGAGCGCGATCCAGCGGGGACAGCTGGCCGTCACCTCGCAACTGGTGATCGTCAACGATATGCAGGATAAGATTTATAAAGGCCTGAGTCAGGTCGCCAGCGTGCTGAATAACCTGAGCACGATCCGCGAGATCACGGACATTGGTATCGATATCGTCAGCGATGTAGAACAATCAGTTACCATCGCCAAATCCGACCCGGCGCTATTACTATTCGCCCAGCAGGGGGCCAACGATTTTAAACAGCGGGCCACCAACCTGGCTATCGAGGTCAGCGCCTTCGTACTCAAAGGCGGCGGTGATAACCTGATGGATTCGGGTGAAAGGGGCAAATTACTCAACCATATCGCCGGCGAAATGCGCATTCTGCGCGGTATCGCTTATGGTATGCAGCGGGCCATGTACTGGGCGCACATGCGCGGCATCTGGGCATCACTTAACCCCTGGGCCGAATGGCAGAATATGGATGTACAGATCGCAAACAGTGTATTAACTGAAGCTAAATATTTAAGAAGATGAAAGTATTTATCGTGACCCCGATCCTGTTCTGGCTGTTCGTCATGCGCTCATTTGCGCAGGTTAACGCACTGAACATTCCGGCCATCCACCAGCTGGTATCCTATTCCAAATCCGAGAACAGCCTGCAAAATGACGCCCGCAGCAAACAGGCTGTGGTGAATACCAATGAAGCAGGTAATAAAACCTTGCTGACCAAACTGAAGAATACCTACCGCACCTTGCAGCAGCGCTACAATACGCTGGGCACTGCGATCAGCGCCGCCAACATCGGCATCCAGGCTACGCCGATGGTGAACCGGATCATCAGCAACCAGGAGCAGCTCTACCAGTTGGCGAACAGCAACCCGGCCATCATTCCGCTGGCTTATCAAACCGAGATCGAGTTTGTCGATAAAGCGCACAGCCTGGTGAATTACCTGATCGGACTGAGCGCCAGTATCGGCGATGTGAACCAGATGAAATTATCCGACCGGAAAATATTGTTCGATTTTATCCTGTCCGAGCTGAGTAATATCCAGGATCTGTCGGGGAACCTGGTCAATTCCGTTGCTTATACCAACCGTTCGGCACTCCTGCGTTCGCTCAATCCTATGCAAAACTACATCGATCAGGACAAAGCCATCGTGGGTGATATTATCACTAACGCCAAATACCTGAAGCAATGAAACGATTGCTTTGGTTAGCGGCATTCGCCTTTTGTTGTCCTGCCGCTTTTGCGCAATACGTGGTGATCGATCCGCAGCACGCTGCTACGGTCATTGAAAACGGTGCCGTGCAAAGCTCAGCGGAAACGACGCACAGCCAGTATCTGGATAAGATCAACAACAACCTGCAAACCATCAATACCAATGTAGGCTCGGTGGTGGTGGCACAAACCATGATCTACCAAGGACTATCCAATGTTAACTCGGCGCTCAAGGATGGCCTCATGGTAAAAGATATGGCGGTCATTATTGCCGATATCCTGAACTATACCAATCAAACGCTGGCGATGGCCCGTTCCGAACCCTATCTCTTACTTTTTACCCAGCAATATGGCAGCGAGATCCAGGGCAGGGCCACCCGCTTGCTGACCGATGTTTCCGGCTATATTTTAAAAGAAGGTGATAATGTGCTGGCCGATTATAACAGCCGCGACCAGCTGCTGCGCCATGTGCGCCAGGAACTACAGATCATATCCGGGCTGGCCTACGGCGCTTACCGGGCCGTATTCTGGGCGAGAGAAAAGGGTATTGTCGCAGCGCTCAACCCTTACGCCGCCTGGATCAGTAACGACAAGGTTTTTGTCGATGACATTATCAGAAACGCTAAATACCTCCAACGATGAAGAAATTAAGTATGTTTTTATTACTGGGCCTGACGCTGCAACAGGCATCCGCCCAAATGGTCATCAATGACCAGAGCGTGCGTTACCAGCAGGAACGCATGGTTTTTAAACAATGGGATAAAAATAAATTCACGCCGACCCACGGCTTTTTGTGGCTCAATCCTTATTACTGGCTGACCTGGGCGCTGCATCCCGGCTATCCCGATAATGACCTGCGGCCGCTCGGCCCTTCCGGCCCGCAAACCCAGCGCCTGGCTTTAGTTGGTGTACTCAATTCCACGGAGAACAGCTATAAACTTCAGGCTGATACGCTCCGCAATTCGGCACTTTCCGAGATCGCGAACCAGTCCGGTTTAGTGGCGCCCGCTGATCCCTTATGGTTGCTTTACTATTCCAAAGAATTAAAACCGGTAACCGATCATTCGGCTGCTTCGATTCTTTCGCCTTTACCCGCCGTAGTTCAGCAAAAAGTAGTTGCCGAAGGCTTATATGACTGGTACGCTAAAGAACTGGATATGCTGAAAGAAAGGCTGGACGGCGCAAGGAGTACGACGCTTGACCGCGGCGCGCGCATTTTGGCTTACCACCGGATGTTATTGGAATACCGGGTGTTGGCCGCTACCTGGGCCACGCGGATCTCCGCCGCGGCAATGACGATCCAAATGACCGACCAGCAAAACAAGGTCAGGGCCAACCAGGTCCCTATTGACAGCTGGACGCCGGCAACGGATGTGACCATCGCCCGCAAAGTATTGGCAGACCGTAAATATTAAATCCATTTTTATGAAAAGAAAATTTTGCTGTTTAACGGCCCTGTTCGCGCTGCTTGGCATCAGCCTGGGTTATGCGCAAACTGCGCCAAATACCAACTATAAAAAGTCCCTAGAGTTTTTGCAGGGCAATGGCGTTTATGAGGAAGGTGTTATGGTCTTTTTAAAAGGTCTGAAAGATTCCATCTGGACACATTTCGATTTATTTATTACCGATGCCAAAGCCCTGGCCGCCATTTTTATGGTGATCTTTTTTGCCATTAAGTCCTATGAAATGATGGCTGGCGATAAGCGCATGGAGATCATGCCGCTCTTACGGCCCTTTGGTTTGGTGATGGTCATCCTGTGGTGGGGCGCATTTACCAAAGTGGTGGCTTTTCCCACCGACCTGGTGGCCGCTAAAACCGAGGAAATGTTCCAAAGCGAACAAAGCAATGTGGATGACCTGCGCTTCACCCGAGCCGACTTGATGATCAAGGTCGCTAACTCCTTATACACCTTTCAGGCGCAAACTGAAGTAGCGGAAAAAGAATCCGACACCTGGTACGGCCGGGCCTGGGATTCGGTGACCAGTACGGTTAAGGAAGGGATCTCTACGGTGGTTTCCCCTTTACTGGAATTGAAGAACCGGCTTGAAGTGGGTATGCAGTTACTCTTTACCCAATTACTGGAACTGCTCGGCATCTGGATCTTGCGCATCGCGGTGTATATCGTGTTTATGATCCAGATCATTTATTCTTCCATCCTGATCATTCTCGGCCCTTTTGCCGTCGCAGTCAGTATCCTGCCTGCGTTCCGCGATAGTTTCAGCACCTGGATCGCGCGCTTTGTTTCGGTGAACCTATACTCCGGTATTGCTTACCTGATCATGTACCTCATTGCGCTGATGCAGAAATATGCGCTGACCTCTGAGATCAGCAAGTATAAGGAACTGGTCGGGGAAGATGGCCTCAGTGCCAATCTCGAAAAAATGGCCTGGTTTGCCGGCAATGGTATCCTTTCTTTTGGTACGGTGATCGTGGTTTTCCTGATCGGTGCCATCTGTATGTTCACCGTGCCCAGTATCTCGACCTGGATCATTTCTACTTCGGGCATCAGCTCAGCTTCATCCAGCTTTGGACGTGGTGCCGCAACGATGACCGGCCTCGCCCGTAAAGCCTCCGGCAGTTTCTTCTGATCTGTCTTTAACCTTATTTATTTATCAGGCTGCTTTTATTAAAGCGGCCTTTTTTATTTCCCCATCATGCTCGTAAAAAGTATTGAAGCCAAAGTCCGGCTCGCAACTTTCGTGGCGCTCGGCAGTTTCCTAACGGCCGTAATTACCGTAGGCATCATCGCCGCCTATGCTTACCGGCTCGTTGAAAGTTCCCGCAAAACGGTTTACATCCTGGATAATAATGTGCCGATCCTGGCCAAACAAACCGACGCGCAGATGAACCGGCCGGCCGAGTATCGCGCGCACGTGGATCTGTTCCATTCCATTTTCTTTTCGCTCACGCCTGATGACAAGTACATCGAATACCAGATGAAAAAAGCGATGTACCTGATCGATGAGTCCGGCGTCCAGCAGTACAACAACTTAAAAGAAAAAGGCTATTTCACTTCCATTTTATCATCCAGTTCAGTGCTTACGCTGCAAACCGATTCTATCGTACTGGACGCGCCCAAAAAGTATTTCCGCTTTTACGGGAAGCTCAAAATTGACCGGCGCAGTTCCACGGTTACCCGCTCACTGATCACCGAAGGCTATCTCAAAGACATCCCGCGCAGCGAGAATAATCCGCACGGCGTGCTCATCACCGATTGGAAAACCCTCGAAAATAAAGACCTCGACAATGTTCAGAAAACTACATTCTAACCGCGATCCCCGCGACACTTTATTCCGGGAGCTTAAAAAGGAGTTCAGCGTTTATTTCGGCAAGGCAGAAAGCGGGATCACCGCCTCCCTGCGGCGTTATCCGAAACAAGCCTACGGCGCTATGGTCGTGCTCATGCTGGTTTCGCTGGTTTTATCATTTACAATTTTTCGTCACCGGGAACCAGCCGTTTCGGTAACACCTGCAATTACTTCGGTGCAGCCAGGTAAGCCGACAGAAATGTTATCCCCGGTTAGCAGTGGGTTCGGGCAGATCCTGCGAACCACGTTCACGCTCAGACAAACGCTGGAACTCAAACAGCAGATCGATACGCTGCTCACTAAGCGCTCACTCACCGCTGCCGACAGTACTCGGCTGGCCACCGCGCTCGACAGGTTACAGCATCTCCAACAATCCATAACCATCAAACCATGAAGATCAATTTCAAACAACCCAAGTACATCCTGCCCCTGATCCTTCTGCCTTTTTTATGCCTGTTCTTTTTTGTGTACCACAGCAGTCAAAGCAAAAAGCAAGTCCAAGTGAAAAAAGCTCCCGGCATGCAGGATAATGTCGGCGCGGTATCTGCCGCCGTCCAGCAAAAAGAATTATCAGACAAACTGGATGCTTATCGCAACACCTATAAGCAGGCGGATGGCTATACGGCTTTAGCGCCGATCGGCGAAGAAAAAAGCACGAACGCCGGTTTTGGCAACCAATATTCTTCCAGGGAGAAGCGGCTATTGGACTCCGTCGACCAGGCGATGAAACAAAAGTACCATAGCGGTACCGATCCATCAGGGAATAACGGCGCACCCTTGCCTTATACCTCGCCGCCGCCTTTGCGGCATAACAACCAATTCAAAGAAGATAAAGCATTGGCCCAGGCGCTGGCCAATCTTTCCGGCCAGCCTCATACACCGCCCAAAAGTTCCGCGCCGGTGCGGCAAAAAGATCCGATGGAACTTTTCAAAGCGCAAATGGCTTATGCCGACAGCATGAGTAGGGCCAACGACCCTGCTTATAAAGCAGAACAGCAAAAGAAAGCGGCCATAGCGGCTTTAGAAGCAACGAGGTCGCAGCAGCCCAAATTAGCAGTAAGTAAAGCAGATGATCTGCCCGATGATTTCAATACCATCTACGCGCACAAGACGGAGGGTTTTATCATGGCGATCATAGATGAAAACCTGACCGGTTACGCCGGTTCCCGCATCCGCTTGCGCTTACTGGAAGATATCCGCGCCGGGCACACCCTGGTTAAAAGAGGCACTTACCTGTATGCGCTGATCAATGGATTTTCACAGCAACGAGTAACGCTCGTCGTTCCCTCCATCATGTACGGTACCCAGGTGTTGCCGGTTAAACTGGAAGTGTATGACCAGGACGGCCTGCCGGGCCTGTATGTGCCCGAATCCGCTTTCCGCGATTTTACCAAAGACCTCAGCGGCAACTCCATGCAGGGCATCAATATCCAGAGCGGTTCCGCTGATGGCAACCAGTTCCTCATGAGTACGCTGGATAAAATGTTCCAGTCTACTTCTTCCGCCATTGCCAGCGCCATCCGCAAGAACAAAGCAAAAATTAAATACAACTCCTACATCTATCTCATTGATCCGCAGGCGCTGCAAAACGCGCAAAAGAATTATTAAATCTTATTTCCTCATTTATCCCCTTTAACGATGCGAAAATTATTGTTTTTTTTAGCGGCCACGCTGATGGCCGCGGGCCACAGTTATGCCCAGAAATTCCCGGTTAATGCGACCAAGTTACTCGAACTGCCGGTAGTCTACCTGCCGCCGAACGTAACGGTACATTTTATCTCCCCCGAGCCCATCCAGTACGTGGATATTTCGACCAAACAAATTACAGGCGATCTGCCAGTTAAAAATATCCTGCGCATCCGGCGTATGACATTGGATAGCTTAAAGGCGCATGCCTTTGGAGATACCGGCACCGATGCGGTGGTGACCATCGTTGGTGAGAAATTTATCGCCCAATACCATGTGGTTAGTGCCGACTTAGTTGCCGGTTCCATACAAACGGATATTGAGATCGGCCCGGCTGAGATCAGGCCCTTAGATGTGCCGGGTGTAAGTCTTTCCCAGCCGGAACTGCACCAGTTTGCGCTCCGTTTACTGGCGCAAAAACCGGAGAAGCATTTACAGCATTCGTCAGCCTATGGCATCAAAGCTAACCTCAACCATGTGTATACGCTGGGCGATTATATCTTCCTGGATATCGGCTATGAAAACAAAACGAACCTGCGCTATGACATCGATGAATTGCGCTTCAAGATCGATGATAAGAAAGTGACCAAAGCCAGTAATGTTCAGTCGGTTGAAATCAAGCCGGAGTTTACGCTGTTTGATACGCCATTTTTCAAAAAGCATTACCGCAATGTTTTCGTCTTTAAGAAGTTCACTTTTCCCGGCAATAAGCTCCTGCATATCGAGGTCAGCGAAAAGCAGCTTTCCGGCCGGATCATTATGCTCCAGGTAGCCTATTCAGATATCCTGGAGGCAGACACCATCCCGGTGCATTAATTCGGATTTTTTATGGAAGAACGGCGAAGCCCTCCTTCCGGCCATTAAAAAACAAATCATATGGAAGAAACCAGAGAGATGCAGAAGCTGCATGGCTTTCTGCAATGCGCCATTTACATGCTGGTCGTACTGGAAGCGGTGCTGTTCGTTTACTTACCCGCACCCTTCTGGGGACTTTTTGCCCATGCACTGCTGAAGATACAGCGTATCCCGATCTATCAGGAATTGGTCTACAGCAAATTCGCCACGCTTACCCTGATCTGCCTGGTCAGTATAGGGACGCTGGCAAAAAAGAAAATAGACCTTGACCCGAAAAAACATATCCTGTACCCGCTGACGCTGGGTTTGTTATTGCTGTTCGGCAGTATGTGGTTCTATAACCGGCCTTCGGCTATCGTGCTGCCTTATACCACCTGGTTTAACTTGGCCTATATGACCTGCTCGGTGCTCGGCGCGCTGATCACGAGCCTCGCGATGGATAACGTCTCCAAAATGATCCGCTCCGGTTTGGGTAAAGACAAGTGGAACGTGGAGCAGGAAAGCTTTATGCAGCAGGTGGTTAAGATCGAAACACCTTACTCGGTCAATATCCCCATGCAGTTTTATTACAAAGGTAAGGTCAGGGATGGCTGGATCAATATCGTCAACCCTTTCCGGGGAACCTTGCTGATCGGTACGCCGGGTTCGGGCAAGAGTTATGGCGTGGTCAATTCCTTTATCCGGCAAATGATCGCCAAAGAATACTGCGCCTGTATCTATGATTTCAAATTCCCCGACCTGGGTAAGATCGCATACTACCAGTACCTTTTGGCTAAGCAGCAGGGTAAGTGCCAGAAGCACAAATTCCATGTCATTAACCTGAACGAGGTAGAAAAAAGCCGGCGCGTGAATCCCTGGCGCAAGGATTACCTGCGGACATTGGCCGATGCTTCGGAAAGCGCCGAAGGTTTGGTAGAAGCGATGAAAAAGGGCGATAAAGCCGGTGGCAGCGACCAGTTCTTCACGCAATCGGCCATTAACTTTTTAACGGCCTGTGTTTATTTTTTCAGTAAGTACGAAGATGGCCGCTATTCAAGCTTTCCGCATGTGCTGGCCTTTCTGAACTGCTCTTATGAAGAGATCTTTTCTACGCTGTTTTCCCAGCCGGAACTGACTTCTTTGTTATCACCATTTCGGAGCGCCTACCAGTTAAAGGCTTTCGACCAATTGGAAGGCCAGGTCGGAACGCTAAAGATCTTTATCAGCCGTTTGGCCACGAAGGAAACTTTCTGGGTTTTCTCGGGCGATGATTTCGATCTGAAAATTTCAAGTAAAGCTAATCCGGCCATCCTGATACTGGCCAATGATCCGAGCACACAAAGCACCAACTCCGCCAGCTACTCGGTTATCCTGAACCGCATCACCAGCCTGATCAATTCCAAAGGAAATAACCCAGCGGGCCTGCTGATTGACGAAGCACCCAGCTTGTATACACATAAAGTGGAAAATTTAATTTCCCAGGCGAGATCGAATTTGTCGGCCGTTTTACTCGGTTTGCAGGAGTTACCCATGCTGAACCAGCAATACGGGAAAGATACAGCCGCAACCATCACCTCCGTGGTCGGTAATATTTTATCCGGCTCGGTACGCAACAAGGATACGCTGGAATGGCTGGAACGCCTGATGGGTAAATCCATGCAGATCGGGGAAGGCCTGTCCATTGACCGTAACAAAACTTCTTCTTCCCTGAATGAAAAATTGGAAGCGCTGATACCCGCCGGGAAGATCGCTTCCTTAAATACGGGCGAGATGGTGGGGCTGATCGCTTCGGATGCCGAGGAAAAGTACACCGGCAAATTTGAAACCTCGGCGGTGAATTGCCGCATTAACCTCGACCGGCCGGAGATCGAAAAGGAAGAAAAGAACTATCGTGAACTGCCGGTCTATTATGATTTCGGCGACCATAAGGAACTTACGCTCCTGCAAAATTTCTTCCGGATCAACCGCGAGGTGGAAGCCATCGTCCGCCAGTTCAGCCAGCCTGCCACGGCTCCGCCCCAACAAAAAGTAACCCTTTAATCCAACACCTTTAAATTTTTAGCTTATGGAAAATGTACCCAACGGCACCTACGCGATGGTAAATCCGCAGGTGGAAAATGACCCGGCCAAGCGCCAGGGTATGGTCGGTATGATCGTGGATACCAATATCGACAATGACGATATTTGGGTCAGCTTCGGCAAAAGCGAGGTTGGCCTCTATTCGACCAACGCCCTGATGGTTTTGCAAAAACCGGATATCATCAGCCAGAACGCGATGGATAAACGCTTTGAAATTTCCGGCGCTGATTTTAAGCAGCTCATGGAGATCAGCTTATTACAGGCCGACCGCAGACCTGAAAACGCCAAAACCGCTTTGGAAATGGCGCGCTCAAGTGAAGCAGTGATGCAAAACAGCCTAACGACCTTGCAGGATAAGCTCGGGCTGGAACTGAACTATGAAATGGCCGCAGGCCGGCGGCGTTAACATGCGCTGCCTCATGATCCTGGCGTGCTGCCTGCCGCTGCATCATTTGCACCTGACCTCCGGCTTTGGTTACCGTATTCATCCCATCACCGGGAAATGGGCCTATCACTCCGGCATCGACCTTTCCGCCCGTGCTGATACCGTTTTTTGTATTCTGGATGGCGTGGTCAGGCAGTCCGGCTATGATCAAAAGCTCGGCCTGTATATCAGGATTGATCACGGCAGTGGTGTCACCAGCACTTACGGGCATTTGTCTCAAAGCTGGGTAATGAAGGCGGATACCCTGACTGAATCCCAGCCTATCGGCATTACCGGTGCCACCGGGCAGGTAACCGGTGAACACCTTCATTTCAGTATAGCTTTCGGGCAGCATTATCTCAACCCCTTGCTGTTCCTGCGGCAACTGCTGAAACCAATCCAAACACCAAAAGAACCATGAATGCAACAGAAATCAATTTAACCCGCAAGCTGCGCCTGCTCATCGATCTGCAAGAGATCGCCCTGACCGAGGCCGAAGCAGAATTATACGGCATCGACAGTATGGATGTACTGGAAGATGATTTTTTTAACGAGAAAGGAGAACTGAACTATGAGTAAGCAACAAGCCCTGCATGAACAGATCGCCGAGAAACTGATCAAGGCGCTGGAAGAAGGCACATCGCCTTTTCAAAAGCCCTGGACGGACGACCATACCGCGGGTTACCAAACCCCGCTCAATCCGACTACCGGCAAAAATTATCGCGGTATGAACGCCTTATGGCTGGCCATGCAGAACCGGGATGATCCGCGCTGGATGACGCTTAAACAAGCCTCCTTCAATAAATGGACGGTGGAAAAAGGCTCCAAAGCCACGCTTATCAATTTTGTGAAAACGACCGACCTGGTGCCGGTGACCGATGCCAAAGGCGAAAAGGTCATGGGCGAAAATGGCAAGCCCAAAATGCAAACCGTGAAACTGGACAAGCCCATCATTACCACCGCCTGGGTGTTTAATGGCGAACAGATCAAAGGCATCCCCGAATGGAAAGAGGCATATGCCGAAAAACAGGCCGAACAGAAATGGTCACCCGTTGAGCGGGCAGAGCAAATCTTTGCTGCCAGCCAGGCTAAGTTGAAGCATGGCGGCAATGATGCCTTTTACAACAAAACCAAAGATTATATCCAGCTGCCCAAAAAAGAGCAGTTTGACAGCGCCGCGAAATATTATGCCACTTTACTGCACGAGGTCGGCCATAATGCCGCGTGAATGATTATGCCGCACCGGATAGACTGGCTGGTTATTTAGGCCACTTTCCGGTGCGGTCATACGGCATAACTTATAAGTTT
>NZ_FNAI01000015.1 GCF_900101875.1 Mucilaginibacter pineti | reverse complement strand
CGAAAAACAGTGCAATATTGACTGGAAGTTCACACGACAGGACGCAGATAAAAAACTATCAAGACATTATGCTGCATAATTAAATAATCGTCACAGTAGTTTATCCCAATCCTCATATTGATGGTAACACAAGCGCCAGTTAAAATGGTGATATTCTATTTCCTCCCGGTTCATTGGCCGGGACAGAAAAGGCACGGCGTTATATAATCCCATTGGCCTGCGGTTGCGGTCGCACCATATTTCTGCATCCATAAAAACGTAGATTCGTGGCGGGTACTTGGTTTGGGGTTTGAAATAATAATCTACCCTGCCCGAAGTTTTTCGGGGTATTGCGTTCTGCCGTTCGTATTCTGCACGCTCGCTGGCGGATAGGACGTAGCCATCTTTAATTTTGACCATGACATTTATTTAAATGGTTCGTAAACGTTGATGCGGCAATCCAGTCCGCAGAGCCTTTGTTCGATAATCTCCTTAACCTGCGACCAATCCAGTCCGCCGTTTCCGCAGCCAAGCGCAGGCAGTGCAAGGGCGGTCAGTCGCTTGGCGATGATAAAGTTGCGCAGTGCGGTCAAGCCCGTTTCAATGTAGCTGTATTCAGATGGCAGACGCCAATGGGTCTTTGTGGGCAGGTTGATGATGAGGCGTTCGCCATACAACAGGTTGCAGTCCCTGACCGCCAGTAAGCCGCCAATGCGCAGTTTACCGTTCCGGCAAGCCCGCTTGTATTGATTATAATTTTCGGGGAACGCTTCCCGGAATTGCAGGGCAATGCCTTTGCCCATCACTCCAACGGTGTTGACGGTATTGACTACTGCGGGGGCGGTATCCGCTAATAAATCGCCTGTAGTGTAAGTTATCATAGTCAATTTTAATAATCATGTTCATTATACCTGCTGCGCATGAAATCCTCAAACAGGCGTTCACGCTCCCGCTTAGCTGCGGCCTTTTTCGCCCTGCTGTTACAGCCACGAAAAAATAATAGCCAAATCCCAAAAGCGGCTATGATGCCATAAGCGGGGGTTTTGCTGCTGATGGCAGCCATATAAAATCCTGTTGAAATAAAGCAGGTGCAGATGAAATAAAATGTAGTTTTCATAACTGTGCGGTTTTAATTTTTAAGAGTTGCTGATAAAGGTTTTCCCAATAGGCTTGCAGCCGTTCATCGGCTGCGGCCATTGCGGGGTCTGTATGGCGGTAGTGCCGATAGTCGTCGGCCTGCAACAAGGCCAAATCCAAATCGCTGACTTCGATTGGCTTGCCGTCCAAATCTGTAATTTTCATCTTTTCCATTTTAAGCTGCTTTGGTTTTAGTGCGTTTGGGTTTCATCGGTTTTACAATGGCAACGGGCTTGCTCACTTTAAGGGGCTGCATCCTGAACTCTTTCAGGTTGACGAAAAAGCCCCGGTTAAAGAGCATCCCCTCCCGGAATAGCTGCCAAAGGAGGGACGCCCCTGCATTGGCCAGTGCCGAGTTGATGAATAAGTCCTGCTTGGTCAGAGCTTCGGCTAAGGAACAGCTTGGCGTTTTGTCGCTGCCCTCCGAGGCCAGTAACAATTCCCGAAATTCATCGGTCACCATTGGCAGGGTATCAACGGTATCGTACTTTTTCATTTCGGGCTGCGCAATTTTACCAACGGTGGACAAGATGACCTGCCCTGTAAAACGGCTATTGCCGAAGTCCATATAATACAAAGGTTTGTTCCTGCCATAGCCGGAATGCTTGGACAGGTTTTTTAGGATTTCGGCAATTTCCATACGAGCCTGCACGGTGTCCACACAGGAAATGGTCAGTCCGGCCTGCGCCAGTTCGGGCTGTTCTTTCAAACCCGCTTTGTCATAGCGTGCGGTCACGGCTTTCCAGTTCGTCCCGAAGAACAGGTTTACCCTGTTGATCAGGGCAACAGCCTTATACTGTTTCAATTCGGCGGTGGCAAATAGCTGCCTGCCGAGGTTAGCACGTTCGACCTTATCATCATCGAACAGCCGGACAAACAGGCCGGGATGGTTCAATTCGTTCAGGGCGTGGTTCATCCTCGCCAAAGCGGTAAGTACCTGGCTTCCCGTTCCGCCTGCACCTATCAAGTTAACGACAATGGGATTGTAGGGGTTGAGCCATTCTTTTTCTACGATGTGAACGGCTGCGAGGGGCTGTCTTATTTTTATCTTTTTCATCGGATTAACTGGTTAAGGTTTAAACCACAGGCAAATAGCGTATCGTCAGGAAATTTATCCGTTGAGGTCGTTTGATTTTTCCACAGGTGAACGATGTTTTTGCGGGTGCGGGTTTCACCGCCGAGCATGTGGCTGAAATAGCTGCCAAAGAAATAAGCCTCCCATTGCGCCATAAAATCTTCTAAGCGGGTGTTGCGGTCTATGTTGATGTTTACGTTTCCCATGCAGACACTGCCGTCCTGATAAGTGTTGAAAAAGGGGGCATGGTATAACCCGGTTTTACCCGTTGGTTTTGATTTTCCTTTCAGGGCAAACACCCTCAATTTGTCCCTTGTCGCCTTCCATACCATTGCGGGAACGTAGCCCTTACCGCAGGGGATGCCCAAGCTTTCCACAAAGAACAAATCCCTTTGCTGTGGCGGGGTGTACCAAAGGGCAAAACCGTTACTATCGGCGTTGACATACAGCAGGTTATTGGGTAACAAACCTTTTGATTTCAAAAAGCCGTTCTGCATTTCGGCGCTGCTTTGCAACAGTTCCGCTAAGGCGATGCTTTCCGTGAGCGTCAAGGGATGGGCATTGACGGGGTTGCCACGCAAGCCGATGTCATAGCTTTCCACATAAACGGAGTTCGCTTCGTCCATATTGATATTCCGGTCATTCTCCCTCTTGCAGTTGTAAATCAGCAGGGCTTTATAGGGGACATAAATGTCATTGAAGTTGTCAGTAATGTTATTCATGGTCGTATTTATTTAATAGGGCGCATAATTTTTCTATCAGGTCGAAAAGTCTTTTTTCAAAATCTAAATCATTGTCGGGCTTTGCTTCCGGGATATCGAATAGCCGGACGGAGGTGGGTTCGTCGGTCACCCCGCATTCCTGAAATTCATTGTTAATCATCTCGAAAAGCATGTCCTGCATACAATCGTTGCTGCTCCAATAGAAACTGATATACTGTTCGGCTCTGATCCTTTCGGTTTCTTCGGGTTCTACCAGTTCATCGTGGATGTTGTCGAATACGCTGCGCTGCGGATATTCTTTATGCAGCGTCAAAAACTGTTTTGCCAAAGCTTCCGTTTCCAAGTCCCAATTTTCGCTCCCGTGGTAGGCTTTGATATTTTCCTCCCATTTCATCAGGTAGTCATTTTCACGGATGAGCGTTAGGATGCGGTTGCCTGAATATTCCATCGTATGCAGCAAGTCGAGTTGTTCGTCCCGGTATTGTTGCTCTTCCTCGCCCTCGTCGTCCGCTTCTTCTATCCAGTTGCGCAGGGTTTCATATTCGCCCGACAGATAGCTGTCATATTCAGTATAATAAGGCACTTGCACCACTTGAAAAAGGTAGGCGTAAACCGACAACAGCATTTCCGCTAAGGGTTGTTGCTGTGCGGTCTGTACCAAGTTCCATAAGGGGCGCACCGGGATATAATACAGGCACATGCCCGTATCATATCTTTTGAGTACGGCTAAGGTTGCACGGTGACTGCTGTCATTGATGATGATACAGTTGGCGGATTTGTCCTTTAGCTTTACAGCTTCCTCTACCTGCATATAAGCGGTGGTGACGTTCTGCGGGAACTCCAAAGCCGAAACATCCGGCTCGGCAATCCCGTACACCTCGCATAAGTTGGTGAGGGAGCGAAAAAATTCCGCTTCCACCTTTCGGTAATTCCGCCCCTGTATCGCCAAAAAAGGCAGAAAACAGTGGTTCAGAAAACCATCGGCACGATGCCTTGCGGTGCGCTGCGTTTGCGGTTGCGCAAAACGGCTGCGGTGTCGGGCAACCTGTCGAGTTTTTGGGTATAGTCGCTGAATAGCTGGTGCAGTTTCCATTGGTCATTGTCTTTGGTGATGGGTACTCTACGTTTGATGGTTTGTTGCTTCATGGTGTTATCCTTTCGTTCCCATCGTACTTTCAAAGCGGTACTGTATCTGGTCGTTCTTGAATTCCGGGCCGACGATTTTAGCGTTGGTCAGGATGGGATAGGTCGCTGAGTAAAAGGTCATGACCGCTTCGGGGGCAAATCCGGTTCCGGGGTCTGTTAAAATAATCTCTATGCCGTTTTCCTTATGCAGGAAAACCCGTTCTAATGTTGTTGTCGCTAACATGGCTCTGCTCTTTTAGTCTTGGTTAAATAATGATAATGCCTGCTCCATTTGATTTCTCTTGCGGGTCAGGTCGCCCAACTTGCCTCTTAGTTCCGCTGCCTTTTCGGGGTAGTCTTCCGGCGATGGCAGTATGGCAATAGCTTCGGCATATTTACAGGCTGCATTCAGTTCGCTGATTTTTTGCATGGCCTCGTTATAAGTCTTTTTAAGTTCCTCCTTGTTCGGCTGCGGCGCGCCTACCTCGATGTCCTCGTTTTCTTCGTCGTCCGCTTCATCACCATCGTTTTTAGGCTTGGGGGCAGTCTTGTTCTTCTTGTCCTGTACCATTTTCGAGGCCAAACGTGCCTTTTCCAGTTCCTTATGGTAGGCATTGAGGTTGTTATAAAGCCCTGCCGTTTGCTGTACGGGCTGTGTAATGGTTTCAAAAAATCCCGCGTCCATTTCGGTCGCTGTGCCTTTCAGGAGCATAGGCGGTATGGCCTTGGTGGCATTATCTGCATTGTGCAGGGCGGTGAATAAGGCCGATACTGTAAACCCGCCCTGTTCATCGGTATGGATGGTTAGTTTCCAGTTGCCGGCAGCGTTCATTGCTGCTATATTTTCAAAAAAGTTCGTTTTCATCATTTTAATTTTTGGGTGTGCGTTTGTTCAATTCAACTAAGTGGTTGGCCGACCTGCCGTCTGCGGTAAACAGGTATTCGTTGGTTAACAGGCTTTCCTTGATGGCGGTATCACTGGTCAGGAAATCATATTGCTTTTCGAGGGACTGGTATAGGTAGCGGTTCAGGATTTCCGCAACGGAGCGCAGCCATTCTTCCAGTTTGTCCAGTTCTTCAAAGATGTTGTCATGCGTTTTGCCGTCTTTGATTACTTCCGTAATACCCAAATTGGTTACCACCCCGTATTGCCTTGACCTGCCGATAATTTGCGGTTCGCTGGGCAACAGGCCACCTGCTACCAATGCCATCACCCTGCGGTCAACCTGCGGAGTTAGGAATACAAATTCCTGCATCGGGGCATAGTCTTTCCACGATTGATTGGTGATTGCGGTGATCAGTTTGGGTATATCTACCATTGCGGAGAAACCGCTGCCGTCCCCCTGTGAATAAAAGCCCCTGAATTTGATACTATCTTTTATGACGGCTATTCCCATGTAAGCGCACAGTTGCATAAAGTCCTCAAATTCATCGTGCCACCAATCAAAACCGATATTCAAATCCCGGTAGGTTGTTAATGCTTTTTCTTTTGCTGCCTTGTCCAATTGGTTAAAGCGGTATAGTTTGAGCGTTATCGTTTTCATGTTTGTTTAGTTTTAAGGAAAGGGGGATTGCTCCCCCTTCGGGTTGTTAATTAAGGGCTAATGCTTCTTCTCCGTTTTTGGCATAGCCGAGGCATAAATCAAATGCAGCCTGTGTGCGTAGCTGACCTGTACCGCCTATAATGGATTTTACTTTGGCTTCCTCGTCCTTGTATTCCTTTACATTTTGGAAGTACCCGGTAATGGCGTTATATGCGCCGAACAAAGTCCCTTTGGTGGTTTCGGTCTGTTGGGTCGGGCTTGCCATTGCGTACATAAAGGCGTTATCGCAGATGTTTTTAAAGACGGTCGAAAGTTCCTCGCCAGTTTTGAGGCTCTTTAAAACTTCTTTGCTCGGTGCCATTGCCTGTTGGATAAGCTTCATTACATCCTTATCGGTGATGCGCACCTTTGTCCATTGGTTAAAGATGCCGTCCAGTTCATCGGCCATTTTGTTGGATATGCCCATGACCTTGTGCGCTTCTTTCAGCCTGTCCTCTGCATTGGCGGTATGGCGTATCTTAATCGTATTAGAGCTGTTACGCAGGGCAGCGCCGAGGGGTTAGGGTGAGGTCACGGGTCGCCCCGCAACCTTCCCCACAGATCTGGACGTGCCCCTTTCAGGGCATCCAGCTCCCAGACTTAACTTATCCGCATAATGTTGTCTGCGGTGACAACGCTTGTGAACTAATTGCATGTTTGATAATTTGTTGTCCATTCGATTCTTGTTCTTATGGTGTCGTTCCCATGATTCGTACCAGTGTAACTTACTCGTACAAATAGGACAATAGCCTCCTTGTATTCTGTAAAGTTTTTCTGCCATCGATCCGGTTAGAATTGCATTTCTGCAACCCCAATACTCGGTATCGCCATCAAAAGGACTCCTCGCCGTTTGAACCTTCTTCCATGATACATCAGTACTAATATCAAATATGCCAAATGCAACATCTCCTAATATAAATCGGTCTACTAATCTGCCTCTCCGTTCCACCTTTCCAACGTACCGTTCCATAAAGTCATGTCTACTACTACGATGTTTATGTACGTCTTCATATGCCTTGTAAAGAATTGTCTCCAACTCCCTTCTTAGCTTCATAAATCCATGCGATGCATCCATAGCCCATTTGTAATAATTCAGCCACCCGTTGACCATCATTCTCAGATGGTCTGCTTTCTTAGTAAGTTCACTTTTGTTACTGTATTCAAATAGCCGAATCATTTTCGTCCATTCTCTGATTTTCTTTGCGAAAGCGTACACCTTGTCTGGGTCAGGGTAAAACGTGACTTTATATTGTTTGCCATGTTTCCCACTTTTCCATTTATCGAATACAAAACCAAGAAATTTGAAGCTGTCACCTTGATGAAATGCTACCTGCCTTGTTTTGGCTTCACTTAGCTTTAGGCCTCGTTTGTCCAGTATTGCTGGTAATACTTCCATCACCCGTTCTAAGTAGTCTTTATTTTCACATACAATAACAAAGTCATCTGCATATTGCATAAATCCTACCGATGGCGCATGCTCTCTGCACCTCTTTTTAATACTGCTGACAAATCCATAAAATGGTTTAAGGTTTTTATCAGCAGGTTTTCTTGTTATTATCAGGTGTTCATAGAGTTCAAAATCGATCCCCCATAATCCGATATTACATAATAGTGGGCTAATCACTCCGCCTTGCGGTGTGCCTGCTTCAGTTTCATGTAAGATGCCATCATCAATATAACCGCATTTGAACCATTGATTAATTGCTCGTAGAATGTTATTGCTAGTTCCTTTCAATTTATCCAGTATGTACTGGTGATTGAGGTTATCAAAACATCCTTCGATGTCGGCATCTATTACCATAACATCGCCTTTGCGACATTTCAGATTATGCCATACCGCCATACAAGCATCAATGGTGCATCTTCCAGGTCTGAACCCATAAGTGTTCTCACTGAATTTTGCTTCCCATTCGGGTTCTAATGCAATCTTGACTAATGCCTGATAGGCTCTGTCTTCAATTGTTGGAATTCCCAACGGTCTTAACTTACCGTTTGACTTTGGGATGTAGGTTCTTTTCAATGGTTTTGCCTTGTAATCTTTGTCAAGGTTCATCCGTTGTGCTAAAGACAATCTTTCCTCATTGCTTCGGATAACTACCTTATCTACACCCGCAGTGTTCTTTCCCGTGTTCTCAGAGGTAACTCTTTTTACACTTAGTAATCTGGCATACGGGTCTTTCAGTAAATCCCTCTGTAATTTTCTTACTTCGGTAATGTTACTGGCAAGCGCTGCCCGATACATTTGATTTTGCTTTCGGAATATACTTTGTTCAACTGTTTTCCAGTCGATGTCTTCCCATCTGTTTACTTTCAGCATTTTAGTTACTTTCATTTGTATCCTTTTGTTAAATCCACAACGAATTTGGCTTATCTGGTCAACCGTAGCCAACCAGCCTTTGCTTGGTCGTTGTTCCTACCCGATATATCACATTCGTTCAAGAGTACTTATTGCTTCCCAGCAAAGTGATATTCGGTTTCCTCGTTCCTTTAACCAATGTTTGCCTAAACTTAGACTCCTCTCTATACCGCCAGTCGTGTACAAGCTTATGGATAACCCTCGAACAGACTGGGCTCCTGTTGACTGGAAGACTGTACCATACGATGTGGGTACAGCGTCAGTGCTCACGATACCTTAACGAGGTTATCATATTTAGTTCGTCCCATCTTTCTCATGCGGCATCGCTCCGCTGGATTGACTTTGCTCCGAGCTTCCCACTCCCTGTTCTCTTGGCAGGTTAAGGGTCGGATGGACTTTATTAGATAAGCCGCTAACACCAGCATTCCACTGGATTGATTAAAAGTTAAATCCACCCTTACGGGTGAGACCCGTACAGCTTATTAGGCTGCACAACGAGTCGCACTATTCTGGCAAACAATTCTAACGGGGGTAAACGCTGCGGTGATACTGCCCGAACCATCGTGCGAGGTGGTTAGAAAAAGGTATTTTTCGATATAATCGTCGCTGCCTACCTTAATATAGCCGGGAAGTTTGGCGGTGATAAATATGCGCTCACCGTTCCCCAATGCCCCTGCGGTTTCGTATTGCATCCCGTCCCCGCCAACGATAGCGTCAAAAAAGCTGAACGCATCCCGGTTCTGTACGATGCTGTAATCCCTGCCGACTACGCCCAAAACGGTATTGTTATCGGTGCGCATAGTGGCATAGTAATTTGGTACGGTAATGTCCATACCCTCTACCAGTTCACCCGCATCGCCTATGGTCATTGCCCGGCTTTGGGTAAACAGAGGTGATTTGATGACTTCGTAGTCAAGCCCTGCAAACTGCAATGCTTCCTTACTGGTGGGGTATTCTTCTACGATCTGCCCTAATCCGTGCCATGCCTTTTGCTTTACGCTGAAAAAGCTGTGTTGTCCTGTCTGCTCGTTGAAATTGATATTGTGTGCCATTTTTTTGAATTTTTATGTATTGGATTTTTAACTGTCTGTGCTTCGGGCCCGTTAGAATGGCAGGTCGTCGTCGTCGGGTGCGCCTCCTGCGTTGGCTGTTTGCTTCTTGTTTGCCTTTGGGGCAGCTTTTTCCGCTTCCTTTTCGGCGGGTGCGCCTGCGGATTTGCCAAGCAGCTTAATGCTTTCGGTGTTAAAATTCAGCGTACCTACGGCCTCGCCGTCACGGTTGATATACGCCCCGGCCTGCATCCGTCCGGCCAGTTGCACCAAAGTGCCTTTAGTCAGGTATTCGGCTATGCCGGGATTGCGCCAGTAGGAACATTCCACGTAGGTGGTGATTTGTACCCTGTCTTTGTCTTTCGGCTTGTAGCTGTCGTTAATGGCGATGGTAAAGCCTGTAACTTTTTTGTCTGTTTTGGTAGTCCTTACGGCTGCGTTTGCTACCACTCTTCCTGTGATTTCCATTTTTTTTTGATTTTTAGTGAACTATTTTTTTTGTTGTTTCTTCCTTTCGTCCGTTTCGCTGTGTGTGTATTTTTTAAAAGAAAAAGGGAAAAAAGAAAGCAAAAAAGAGAGCCCGCTTAAAGGCAAAAGGAAACGGAATAAGTCCCGAAGGGTGGGCTGTGAGCGAAGCGAGCAGGCCATTATGCCGTAGTCTTTTGACCACCCCAAAGCATCCTTCGGAGCTCGACCTTAGCTGCGCTTTTTACCCGTTTCGCCTAAAAAATGGGTACATTAAAAATCCCAAACGCTTAACTCCCGTTAGCCGATAGCAGCGGCATCCTGCGCAGCAGATACAGCGGATAGCGCGGGCCGGAGGCAACGACCAAAAGAATTGGGGGTTGATGTTTTGGCTTGCGGACCCGCATACCTGCCACGTAAAAAAGTTAGCTTTGTGAAAAAATAAACACATGGGCATCCTATCCGAACCACAGATCACACAATACGATACCATTTTAAAAAAGATCATCACTGACCTTGAAACCCAGCGCCAGGCCCAGGGGAGCGTCCCGGACAGCTACCATGCATTTCTGAAAAGACTAACGGAATTGATCCAGGCCTTGAAAACGCCCCAATCCGAAAAGGACTGGTTCAGGTTATACTTAAGTGTTTATGAAAATTCTTTCTTTGACAATAGTTTAAATCCATTCAATACCCTCGTGAAAGCTGATTTCCTGAGCATCTGGCTTTCATTGGGCATACGCGAAAAGCAGGAAGTGGCGAAACTAAATGACCAGCTTTACCGGTTTATCAATACCCCCAACTTTACCGACCAGTCGCTGGAACAAAGGGTCATCAAGCCTTTTGAAAGCTTCAGTAAAACGTTATCCCTGAGCTCTGACATCACGCAGGAACAACTAAGCGGCTACGATGCCAGTTTAGGCGCAAAAGCCTTCCGTTTCCATTATGCCGGCAAAGATGAGCAGAAGGCTGTCATTTCTTGTTGGTGCAAGCCGGATTACGTTCATATTACGATCAAAAACGAGGGCCTTGAAGAAAACTTTGTGAATACGATAACAGACGCGCTCAGCAAGTGTATTTATGCATAAATACAGCTAAAGAAACGAACAGACCTGCAAATCAGCTATGCCTAAATTTCAATTACCCCCGCTAAAGGATGAGAAACTTTTTGAAGAGTTTACCTGCGACCTGTTCAATGCAATTGGCGACGAGGTGAAACAAAGGCCCGGCGACTACCAGATCTTCGGGGTTAAGGGACAGAACCAGCGCGGGATCGATATTTATTCAAGTAAACGAACGACGGCCATCCAATGCAAATTAAAAGACATCCGTAAAAAAGACGAGCAGATCCGGCAGCAGCTGAAAGTTGACATTTTAACTGATGTAGAAAAAGCGCGGAAGCTGAATTTGGAAATATCACGGTTTATTGTAGCGTCTACCTTCCGCGATGATACGTTATTACAGGAATTTGTCCACCAGTTAAAGGCCGGGCTACAGCTTCCATTCGAGGTATATTACTGGGGATGGGATATCTTAACACGCCATGCGGAACAATACAGCAATATCCTGACCAAGTACTTTCCTCATGTAGATGAGCAACAAAAACAAGCGAGTGCAAATGCTAATGAATTCGGTTTCGAGGTGATGCACCGGATCACTTCCGGAAAGCAATTGGTTGATATCGTTGGTGCGGTGCATGCCTATGGCTTTCAAAACGACGAAGTGGAGAATGAAAATGAGGCGGAGGTGATCGGTTATTTCTTTGATAACCTGAAAGAGTATGGAGAAATTATCGGGATGGATATTTATGAAAATAGCGAAAGGATCAAACTTGGCCTGACCTTTAACGGCTATCTGAAGCAAGTGGAAGAGTTGGGATTTCTGGTTTTTGGCGGACGGCAGAAACAGCCGATGCCGAGTGAGAGCGGGAAGGACCTCGGGAAATGGGACGTGGCCGTGATCTATGTGATCAGAAAGACCAACCCGATGGTGATCAATTGGGAGGAATTTGCCAAACAGCAAAATGGAAGTAAATAAAACGAACTGGCGGCGACACGATTTTCGTGCCAAAAGCTTGTATATGGTTGTCGAGGGACTTGCCAAATCAATTGCCGAACTGGAAAAAAATGTACAAGCAATTCATTGGTGTGACGGGGACTGGCTGATGGAAGAAACCGAACCGATTTACGGATTGGCCTTCGTCGCCTTCCAAAATTATATTAATGGCAGTATCAGTGATTTTTATGGCGATACCAAACAAAAGAACACTTTTTACAAAAAGGCCCCTTTGATAGAAAATAGTAACCGGACGAATATCGAACTGATCATAACGCTCGCCAATTATGCCAAGCACAAAGATGAGGGCGACCCGCACCCGGGAACCTCCGCGGTGCTTGACGCCTTTGATTTTAAGTATAAGAAACTGATTTACCTGGATGAGGGCCCGATCTTCCGTGGCCTGGCTATTTTAAACGCAGATTATGACTTTTTTAAATCATGGAAACGGTAATCAGCTGGCGCGAGCATCTATGGTTACCTGCGCATTAGTATGCTAAAGATGTGCAATGGGGTAACCAGTCTAGTATGTCAACAGCCCCGGCAAATGATCGTCCGGTACAAAAGCGCTGATCAACTGATTTCTATAATTCCCGTAAATATAACTCCAGGTCACGCTTGTACACCTGTCCTGTTTTAATAAAACCGAATTTTTTGAGGATATGCACCATCTCTGGCTTACGGGTGGTACTGAACATTGTCTTTTGCTGTACTAAGGGCATAAAACTCCGGAGCAAGGTTTGGCAATGCCCTTGTCCGCCATAGTTGGGATGTGTCGCAATATAGCCCAGTTCAAAAGGATAGGAACCGGGCAGTTCCGGTGCCATCGCGGATTTAAAAACCCCCTGTTTATAGCTATCCGTGGGATTTTTCAGGCAGCAAGTTGCGATTACCGTATTTTCACTAACGATCATACCTACGAGTCCTGCGCGGTGCAGGCCCACTTTCACGTATGCTTCCTGAATTTGCCCACCCTCCGTCACCAGTTTGATAAATTGTTGGCGCAGACCTCCATCCATATCGTGGGGCACTTTTACGATGCAATTAAAACCAGTATGGTCCGTCATAACAATTCATATTTTGCGAGCAAAGTATTAAATATAAAAAAAGAAATGATACCCTCCGATAGTTTTTTCTTATGACCTGATAAGATTAAATGATTTTGAATACCTACCGGGTCCCTCTACTTTTACCCTATCTAATAATTAAAAAAACACAATCAAATCATCAAATCTATTAATCAATTTATAAAATGGAAACAGAAGGTAATGATATCAGCAAATGCCCGTTTCATAACGGCAGTATGAAGTCCACCGTCGCCGATGGCGGCACAAGGAACCCGGACTGGTGGCCTAACCAGTTAAAATTAAATATCCTGCGACAGCCGTCAACGAACTCGAATCCTTATGGACCCGATTTTAACTATGCTGAAGCATTTAAAACTTTGGACCTGGAAGCGGTAAAAAGTGATCTTCACGCCCTGATGACCGATTCTCAGGACTGGTGGCCAGCGGATTTTGGCCATTACGGTGGATTATTTATCCGTATGGCCTGGCATAGCGCCGGTACTTATCGGGTTGGTGATGGACGTGGTGGTGCGGGAGCCGGCCTGCAGCGCTTTGCGCCATTGAACAGCTGGCCGGACAACGTTAGCCTCGACAAGGCGCGAAGGCTCTTATGGCCGGTTAAGCAAAAATACGGGCGCAACCTTTCCTGGGCCGACCTGCTTATTTTGGCGGGCAATGTTGCGCTTGAATCCATGGGGTTCAAAACTTTCGGTTTTGCCGGGGGACGAGTAGATGCCTGGGAACCGGATGAATCAGTTTACTGGGGCTCGGAAAATACCTGGCTGGGCGGTGACAAGCGTTACGCACACGGGTCTCCCGGTGTTGTCGAGGGCCACGGCGTACTGGTATCAGATGATGATGCCGACGGCGATGTTCACTCCCGAAACCTGGAAAACCCGCTTGCGGCGACCCAAATGGGCCTGATCTATATTAATCCGGAAGGTCCGGATGGCAATCCTGATCCGCTGCTGGCAGCCATAGATACGCGGGATGTCTTCGCTCGTATGGCGATGAATGATGAGGAAACCGTTGCACTAATTGCCGGCGGTCATAGCTTCGGCAAAACGCACGGTGCCGCATCAGCTGAACACGTAGGAAAAGAACCGGAATCAGCCGGCCTGGAGTCACAGGGACTGGGCTGGAACAATAGTTATGGAAGCGGCGTTGGTGCGCATACGATCACCAGCGGCCTGGAAGTGACCTGGACAAAAACGCCGACCCAATGGAGCAATAATTTCTTTGAAAACTTGTTCGCTTACGAATGGGAACTGGTTAAAAGTCCGGGCGGTGCGCACCAATGGCAGGCGAAAGATGCCGAGGCTATTATTCCGGACGCCTTCGATCAAACGAAAAAATGGCTGCCAACGATGCTGACCACCGATCTTGCTCTAAGGGTAGACCCGGTTTATGAGAAGATCTCACGAAACTTTTTGGAGAATCCGGATGCCTTTGCAGACGCTTTTGCCCGTGCCTGGTTTAAACTGACGCACCGTGATATGGGGCCACGCTCGAAATATGTCGGACCCGATGTTCCTCAAGAGATATTGCTTTGGCAGGATCCGATCCCTGCGGTTGATCACACGCTGGTAAACGAAATGGATATTACCGCGTTGAAAGAAAAAGTATTGGCGTCAGGGTTGACTGTTGGCGAGGTAGTTTTTATTGCCTGGGCATCTGCCTCAACTTTCCGTGGCTCGGATAAACGCGGCGGCGCAAACGGCGCGCGTATACGTTTAGCGCCTCAAAAATACTGGCAGGCAAATAATCCTGAATTGCTGCAGCGCGGTTTGAATATTTTAGAAGGCATACAGGCAGAGTTTAATAATTCGCAGGCCGATGGCAAGAAAATTTCGCTGGCCGATCTGATCGTCCTGGCGGGCAGTGCAGGTGTTGAGCAGGCAGCTAAAGCGGCCGGACAAACGATCACGGTGCCTTTCACTCCAGGAAGGATGGACGCGTCACAGGAAAATACCGATGTGGAGTCTTTCAGTCATTTGGAACCCGCTGCTGATGGTTTCCGAAACTACCGTAGTTCTAAAATCCCGGCGGCAACGGAAGCCATGCTCATTGACAAAGCTCAGCTGCTTACGCTGAGCGCACCGGAACTTACGGTGCTGATGGGCGGCTTACGTGTCCTGGATACGAATTTTGATGGCTCAAAACACGGCGTATTCACGCAAAGGCCGGGTCAGTTAACGAATGACTTCTTCATCAATCTTTTGGATATGCGAACTGCCTGGAAAGCATTGACAGCGGACAACGAACTCTATGAGGGCCGGGACCGTAGCTCAGGTGAGCTGAAGTGGACAGCAACCCGTGCCGATCTTGTGGTAGGCTCAAATGCAGAACTGCGTGCCGTGGCTGAGGCCTATGCCAGCGCGGACGGGCAGGAAAAATTCGTGCAGGATTTTGCAGCGGCGTGGGTTAAAGTAATGAATCTTGATCGATTTGATTTAGCCTGATGCTTGCCAAAATTGGCTGATAACTTAATTTGAAAAATTGGTCCGGTCCATGTTATTCGCCGCCTTTTATAAGCGGCGTTTGACAATGGTCCGGGCCTTTTTATTTTACCATATTAATGTAATTAACCCCACACCAGTTAAACATACCTACGATTCCTATATCTAATGACACCGTGAAGCAATAAAACCGCTTCGAAAAACTAAAAACACGATAAGGCTTGCAGTATTGATAAAATCAATCTAATTTGCAATCTCATAATTATTATTGATAAGTATGACCCTTATCCAGCTTAAATACATTATCTCTTTAGACACCTACCGGCACTTTTCCGTTGCTGCGGAACACTGTTTTGTCTCACAGCCAACGTTGAGCATGCAGTTACAAAAGGCTGAGGATGAACTCGGGCTGCGTATATTTGACCGTAGTAAACAGCCGTTAATTCCAACCGAGCATGGTGCAGAAGTCATAGAGCAGGCCAGGCGGATCCTTGCTGAATGCGAGGTGCTGGACCAATTGGCGAGCTTTAAAACAGGGGTTATCGCGGGTGAACTTCGGATTGGTATTATCCCGACCCTGGCGCCCTATTTACTTCCTCTATTATTACCTGTTTTTACCCGGCGGTATCCGAAAGTGAGGTTGGTGATCAGCGAGCTCATCACTCCGACGATTGTTTCCTATCTGAGGCAAGGGAAAATAGACGTCGGCATTTTGGCTACGCCGCTTAATGAGAGCGGCATCAACGAAATTCCCCTGTTTTACGAAGAGCTGCTTGCTTTTGTCGCGAAGGATTCGTCCACAGAAAAAAAGGTATACCTGCTTCCGTCTGACATTGATACCGACAGACTCTGGCTGCTGGAAGAAAGCCATTGCCTGCGCAGCCAGATCGAGAATTTATGTGAACTGAAAAAGGCGCATGATTTGAATAACCAGATCACCTATGAATCAGGGAGCATCGAAACGCTGAAGCGAATGGTTGATACCAATGATGGAATTACCATACTACCTGAGCTGGCGGTGTTGAACGGTGATCATCAGCAGAAAAAACAACTGCGATATTTCAAAGCACCGGCACCCATGCGACAAATCAGTCTGATCGTACACCGGGGATACATCAAGCGAAAGCTGATCAGCCTTTTAGAAAAGGAAATTAAAGAAGTCATTCCTGAGAAAGTCCTTAAAAACAAGCCGAAACATATTGTTCCAATCGTCATTTAAGGATCGCTGGCCCGGACTTCACACAAACTTTGCTAACTACAATTTCTACTTGGTAATGAGAAATAAATGGTGATATCCGTATCAATCGGTTTGACGCCGGGATATCCTAAATCAAATCATAGGATTCCCTGATGTACTTGAATAGCGCCGGCCGCAGGTCATCAAGTGTGTCTACCCGGATATGGTTCTCGAACTTTTTACCAGCAGGCGCACTTTTAATGACCGGTTTTTCCGGGTGCGCAGCTCTGGAATAAAATTTGATATCCAGCCATTTTTTCATCGGCCGGATGATCAGAAAACCCGCCCGCCTGTAAAACACAATACAATTGGGTGTCGTACTGATAACGACTTTGGGCCAGTCAGCTACTTCGGCTAAAATTTTATCAAAGACCAATACTAATTCCTCGGACCGTCCCTCGAATAAGCTATCTAAGCTGACGCGCTCGCAATTATGCCGGTAATCCGCCCAGGGTAATTCACGCTCACATTTAGGACATGTCCAGCCCATGATCTCATATTTTATTAAATTTACGCCTATGATTAACAAACCGATGCCCTTTGAGTTTTTGCTGGATTACCTGCCAGCTCATGTAGTCGTCCTGCCGGTTATCGGAATGTTTTTGATTTATGCGAATGGTAAAAACGTCCTGATCTTTCGCAAAACCAGGAAGAACCCGCAGCATAACGGCATTTGGATCTCTACCAAAAAAGAGTACCACGATAGCCTTAAATCCGAAATTCCAGCTATTACGGGTTTTGACTTTGAGGATCATGCCACCGAAAGTGACTGGTTGCTGTTGAGTGATGCCCACGAAGACTTTGAAACTGCCGCAAACCAGCTTTGTGAACTGGTAACCGCTAAGGATCACAGAATTGGGAAAATCACACCAAAAAGTACAGCTTTATTTAATTAGTTAAACGTTATGCAATTTGATCCCGGAAACCCGATAAATAAACTTTGCGCACAAGGGATGCTATTGGAAGGCGAAGCCAAACCGGCTGAAGCGGCGGCCTTATTTTTACAAGCCTGGGAACAAGCCATTAACCCGAGCGAAAAATTCGTCGCCGCCCACTATATGGCGCGACATCAGGCCAGCCCCGAAGATAAATTGCAGTGGGACGAAACCGCCCTGCAATTCGCTTTGCAATCAGATGAACCTGAAATCGAACACGTTTATCCGTCGCTGTACCTGAATATCGCTAAATGCCATGAAGATCTGCAGGATTACGTTCAGGCAAATGAAAACTACCGGTTAGCACTGCATTATGCGGCATTATTGCCGGATGACGGCTATAGTAATATGATCCGCTCGGGTATCAACAGTGGCCTTGACCGGGTAAACCATTAGGCGCCAGGCAGTGACCCAGTTCCAGGCACTGTTATTCTTTTTCTTGTTCCGGCTGGTGTTGTACGATAGCTTCTAATTCGTTCAATCCCGTTTTATGCTTTTTCTTTTTCTTTTCTTTCTTTTTCAGATAATCCTGCGCATGTTCCAGGCGATAAGCCTCGGCTTCGGCGGCGCGTTTACCGCGCAAATAAAACCAAATGCCAGCACCGGCAGCTAAAGTGCCGGCAACGATGGCACCGATGATCAAGCCGGCCTGACTATCTTTCTTAAATGGACTTTTCATAACTACTTTTTTATCGGAACAAACCTTAACGATTTTGGTTCGCTATTTTCTTCTTAAAAGATAATTGTTTGCTTACCTGTTAAAACCATCTGTTGTATCCCTTGTTAATCAATTACATCTAAAATGAACAATATATGGCAACAAAAGGCGCAAAAGTGGAAAGGAACTCCGTATCGGAGCAACCACATGAATTAAAATACGAGGCAAGAAAAGAAGGAAATACTGCGAAAAAAGTAGAAGCAGCTAAACAGTCAGCCGGCAGCAATAAGCGGGCTGCGGTCGAAAAGAAACTCGAAGGAAAGAAATAACGAAAGCCCCGCAAGGGGCTTTTTCATCAATATAACATGATCCGAAGAGCGAAAAAGACCGCGACCGATACCCGGTCAGTGGATATCGATGATGCTTATGCATTAGAATTCTGGGCCAGTGAATTCGGCGTATCCCAAGCGAGGCTGAAGGCAGCAGTGCTGGCGGCAGGTGCGGATGCACCGAGTGTAAAGCGTGAATTAAATAAACCAAAAACGGCATGAAAGAGATTAAACATAAAGCCGGTAAGAATCGAGACAAGGACCACTTGAGTCAGCAGGATCTGCAAGCCGATGTCAAAACGTTTGAACCAACGAACGTGCCGCACCCGGCCCTCGAAACCGCGGACGGCAAGAACAACGGCGCCGAGCCCGCTGTTTACAAAAATCAGCGTAAGGCGCATTCCTGATGTACTTATGGCAGAGCTGGAAAAATATAAGGCGAAGCGGGATTTTAAGAAAACCGCTGAACCGGCGGGCGGCAAGCCCGGCACGGACAGGTTGCTTTTTGTCGTCCAGAAACATGCCGCCTCGCACCTGCATTACGATTTCCGGTTGGAGGTCAAAGGCGTACTGAAAAGCTGGGCGGTGCCACGCGGGCCCTCGATGGATCCGCAGGAAAGACGACTGGCAATGCCAGTGGAAGATCATCCGTACGACTATAAAGATTTTGAAGGGATCATACCGAAGGGCCAATACGGCGGAGGCACTGTCATTCTTTGGGATGAAGGCTGGTATGAACCGGCTACTGATGAAAAACTGAAAGATAAAGCAGCCAAAGAACATTGGATGATGTCCAATTATTACAAAAACGCTTTAAAGATCACGTTGCACGGTCATAAACTCAAAGGCGATTTTATACTGATCAAATTCAAAGAAGATAAATACGAAGGTGGCTGGCGACTGATCAAAGCCGATGATCCATATGCTACCAAGGAAGATATCCTGCTGAAAGATAAGTCGGTCAAATCCAAACTGACCATTGAGCAGATGGCGACAAAAGATAAGGTCGAAGTTTGGCAAAGCAACCGCGAACCGGAAAAACCGAAAACTAAACCAGCAGATATCGAGGAATTGAAGAAGCAAGGTGTCAAAAAAGTGATGCCTGAATCGGTCAAACCTATGCTCTGCACGCTCACCAAGGAGATCGTGCCCGACGATGATTATTTATACGAAGTTAAGTGGGACGGCTACCGCATCATCTCTTACATTGAAAATAAGAAGGTAAGGATGGACTCACGCAGTGCGCTCGACTATACCAAGAAATACCCCCCTGTCGCCAAAGCATTAAAGGAACTCGGTCATGATGCCGTGCTCGATGGCGAAGTCGTCGTTTTTAATGAAGAAGGCAAGCCTGATTTTGATGCTTTGCAGACTTTCAATGGTCACGAGACGCCGATCAATTATTGTGTTTTTGATTTATTGTGGCTGGATGGTTATAACTTGATGAGCCTGCCGCTAACCGACCGCAAAGCGTTATTAAAAGAATTGGTGAAAGGCAATGATGTGCTGCGCTTCAGTGAGTCTTTTGAGGACGGCGAAGCGCTATACCAACAAGCCCTCCAACTGGACCTGGAGGGCATTGTTGCCAAAAGAAAGGACAGCAATTATGTGCCTGACGCCCGTGACAATCGCTGGCTGAAAACGCCGACGCGCAAGCGCCAGGAGTTCGTGATTGGCGGCTGGGCCGAATCAGACAAAGTGCGGTCTTTTAAATCGCTGTTATTTGGTGCCTATAACGCCGAGGGCGAATTTGAATGGATCGGCCGTTCGGGCGGCGGTTACAAACAAAGCGAAATGCCGGGCATACTCGCGCAGCTGCAGAAGTTGGAGATTGAAAACAAACCTTTTGTCAATAAAGTCCTGGACACGAAGGGCGCGAAAATGCATTGGGTGAAACCCGAACTGGTGGCCAATTTTGAGTTCGCGACCTGGACAAAGACAGGGCGCATCCGCAAACCCGCTACGTTTCTCGGCTGGCGGCTAGATAAAAAAGCGAGGCAGGTAGTTCGGGAAGTACCGCTGAGCGATGAGCAGGAACAGGAGATCGTTGAAGCACCCAAAGAAAAAGCTGCTGTAGCGGCTGTCAGCGACAGCAACTGGCCAAAGATTGAAAACAAAAAGATCGAGTCGGAACGCGATTTTGAGTTTGGCGGTCACACTGTCGCCATCAATAACATCGAGCAGGAGTTATGGCGCGGTATTACAAAAGCCAGGCTGATTACGTACTATCACCAGATCAGTCCTTATATCCTGCGGCACCTGAAAGACCGCCCTCTTTCGCTACACATTAAACAGGACGGCGCCAAAGCCCCCGGCTTTTATATCAAAGATATGGAAGGCCATGAGCCGGATTACCTGGATATCTTTCAGGATCAGCGCCGGCACCCCAAAAAAGGCAAAAGAAATGAGATCGATTATGCGGTGTGTAATAATGAGGCTGCTTTATTGTATTTGATCAATTTGGGTAATATCGACCTGAACCCCTGGAGCTCCCGGATTACGAACCCGCAGGAACCGGACTTTATCAGTATTGACCTGGATCCATCAGATGAAGATTTCGGGAAAGCGATCAAAACGGCACAGGCAGCCAAACAAGTCTTCGATCAATACAAATTACAAAGTCTCGTCAAGACCTCCGGCAAAACAGGTATTCACCTATTCATTCCCTGCACCGGCTTTGACTATCCGCAAGCCAGAAAATTGGCCGAAAAGACCTGTGACCTGGTTTGTAAGGAAGTCCCCGACATCGCCACCACCGAAGTCAGTGTCGAACACCGCGGCAATAAATTATTTGTCGACCCCAGCCAAAATGATTATGCAGACACGCTCGCCGCGCCTTACTCGATACGACCCTATAAACACCCGCAAGCATCTACTCCTGTTGCCTGGAAGGAAGTGAAAGATACACTCGATCCGGGAAAGTTCACCATGGACTCACTGCCGGAAAGACTCGAAAAAAAGGGCGATCTGTTTGATGATCTGCTGAATGAAAAATGGCGCGTCGAGAATACTAAAAAATTAAAGCAATTGTTATGACAGACTATAACTCAATCCTGCAAACAGTGAATGGCAAGGTCTATGAACTCAAAGGGCTGGACAGCGCCTTTCCCCTCCATCAGCCTAACTCCGGTGTCGTTGGCTTTTATGCGCCGGAACATTATAACAAAGAATTGTTCATTCACCTGAAAGGCGGTGACCAGTTCATTTTTGAACAAGTGCCCGAAGAACTGATGGCACTCCTTGAACCTGCCGATGCCGATATTGATCGCGTTTATCAAAACCTGGTGGCTACCAACCATCCTAAACGCGTGAGTGATGCGGAAGTGCTGCCGGTAGACCTCAAAGAACTGGTTGATATCTTCTGCCAGATGCAATACTATATTACCACCACCAATGGCCTATGGGCGACTGATGAGCCGGACGCGTTTAAAGATCATCCTGCTTATAAACTATTGTGGCAGGTGTGGTTCAAATTGAATGACGGTAAAGCCAGCAGTTATGAAGATCGGAGTTGAATTGTCGAAAGTCCTGTCAAAGACCTATGGGCCTGACCAAATGATCAGCCAGCGCTTTGGCCGCTATGACCTGGCCTTTAAAACTGATGAGCAAGGGAACCCGGTCTTACTGTATATGGGTAAGGCAGACGCCGACGGTAAGATCAAAGGCGAACGTTTCGCGCGCAGATTACAATCGGACCCGGATGGCAAGGTTATCAAAGATCATTGGGACAATAAAGGAAAAACAGGTTGAAGATGGTAAAAACGAAAGCCCGCCCTAAGGGTTATATATTAAAAAAAGAGATGAACGAGCAGGAAAAAGATAAGACCGGAAAAAGCGAAAACCTTCCCGGACAAACCGATGAGATCGGTCAGCAACTGGAAAACGAAAACGAGGTAAATTCCGCCATCGAGCAGCAGGGCGATGATGCCGCAGCCGGTATACCGCGCGACACAGATGCTGCTAAACATGAAAAGGAAACGGATGAACCGGAAGACGACAACCGCGAACTGACCGGAGCGCCATGATCAACAGGGGAAGTGCGCTTGATGAAAGGCGCGGACCGCATGATGACAGCCGGGAAATACTGGTTAAAACACCGGGAAACAACAGCAGCCTGCGCCTCAACGCGAAATCACAACAACTTGATGACCGCGTGGTATGGGAGGTAACTTTGCCCTTTGAAGACCCGCTTCAGCTGGTTAAAGAAAATAAACAATGGGTTGCTCTGGGCGAAAACCAGGCCGATAAGGACCTGATTCAAGCGATCGGCGATGCTATTGATAAACAACTCGCCGTTTAACACCTTACGATGAAGATCGCCACCTACAATATCAATGGCATCAATGGACGCCTGGACAACCTGCTCCGCTGGCTAAAAGAGCGGGAGCCGGATATCGTTTGCCTACAAGAACTCAAATGCGAAAATCATAAGTTCCCTGAACGGCAACTCAAAGGCGCCGGTTACAACGCCATCTGGCAAGGACAGAAAAGCTGGAACGGGGTGGCCATCCTTGCTAAAAGTGAGCTCAAAGAATTACGGCGGGACCTGCCGGGCGACGATGAAGAATTTACGCATAGCCGTTATCTGGAAGCATTTGTGGACGGTATCGTGATCGGCTGCATTTATTTACCCAACGGCAATCCCTGGCCGGGGCCAAAGCTCGATTACAAGCTACGCTGGTTCAAGCGATTAAATGATCACGCAAAAGATTTGGTGAACCGGGAGCTGCCGGTGATTTTGATCGGCGACTACAATGTCATGCCCACTGATCTGGATACGTATAAGCCCGAAAAATACATTAACAACGCACTGTTCCGGCCGGAAACTAAAACGGCTTACCAAAGTCTGGTCGACCAGGGCTGGACCGATGCGATCCGACAGTTATATCCGAATGAGCGCGTCTATACGTTTTGGGATTACTTGCACAAGGCATATGAACGGGATGCCGGGTTGCGGCTGGATCACTTTTTACTGAATCCGGCAGTAGCGGACCGGTTGAGCGCTGGTGGCGTTGACAAAGCAGTCAGGGGCTGGCAAGGCAGTAGTGACCATGCGCCAGTTTGGATCGAACTATCGGACAGTAACCAGAAACTTAAAAAAGCAATGAAAAAAGAAAAAACGTCACCCAGTTTTCTGGATCAGGCAAAAGACAGCCAAACCGTCAAGGTCGATGGATGTCCCCTGACTTTCAATCACTTATCAAAAGTTTATTGGCCGGAGGATGGCATCACTAAACGCGATATGTTTAATTATTACGACCAGGTCGCGGAATATATGGTGCCTTACCTGAAGGACCGGCCAATGTCGCTCAACCGGTTTCCAAACGGCATACATGGCCCCAGCTTTTATCAGAAAGACGTGAAGGACAAAGCGCCCGATTGTATGAAAACCATGCCCCATACCACCAGCGACGGTGTTGAGAAGGAATACCTGGTGGCCACTAACAAAGCAAGCCTTCTGTGGATGGCCTCACTGGGTTGTATTGAGATCAATCCGTGGTTCAGCCGGGTGACTTCGCCAGACAATCCTGATTTTTGCGTCATTGATCTGGATCCGGACAAGCAGCATTTCGACCAGGTGATCAGCGCGGCGCTGGAAGTCAAAAAAGTACTGGACGCCATTGGCGTGCCGGCCTATCCAAAAACCTCCGGGTCAACGGGCATGCACATCTACATCCCGCTCGGTGCTAAATACACTTATGACCAGAGCCAGATGTTTGCTAAAATCATTGTCACTTTGGTTCACAAACAGATACCCGAATACACCAGCCTGGAACGAATGGTCAAAAACCGCGGCGGCAAAATGTACCTTGACTTTTTACAGAACCGGCCGGATGCCACTATTGCGGGTGTTTATTCACTTCGGCCGAAACCCGGCGCCACGGTTTCCATGCCACTTACGTGGGACGAAGTTAGACCGGGGCTTACGATGCGCGATTTCACGATCCATAATTCCATTGCCCGCCTGAAAGAGACGGGCGACTTATTCAAAAATGTGCTGGGCGAAAGGATTGACCTGGCAACAACCATTAAAAAAGCACAAAGCACGTTTTGAATATGGACAATGAAAGCAAACCAAAAACAGGCGCGAGCGACCACCTGGCCAACGAGCGGACCTTTCTGGCGTGGATACGAACCAGCATTGCGCTGATGGGTTTCGGATTTGTGGTCGTTAAATTCTCGCTGTTCGTCCGCCAGTTATCGCTGGTTGTCACCGGGCACACCATTACGCCTGTTAAAGGCTTTTCCGGTGTAATCGGCATGTGCCTGGTCGCCATCGGTGCCCTTACGGCACTGATAGGTTACCTGCGTTACAAACGCATTGAAAAGCAACTGTTAAACAAGGTGTTTTATCCGCAGTCAACCTTATTGCTCATACTGACGGCGGGCGTAATCGGAGCCAGCCTCTTGCTCCTTTATTATTTACTGCCCAATCTATAATCTGGCAGAAATTTGTGGTAATTACATAAAAAGATGAGGGATTTATGCAGCCAATATATTTTGAAGTCGGCAACTATGTGCCACTGATGATAGTGTCGGAGCGCATAGCACCGGAAGGGACCTCAAAAAAAGATTGGAGACATTTATTGCTATCAGTGACCTGGCAGGGGCTCTGTCATAAATAAAAAATAACAAGGAAGATCTTTCCGCCAGGGAAACTAAATCAGGGTCCGGAGCCATTTAACAGGCGAAATGCTGTTATCCCTCGGGCCGCTCCACCCCCGCAGGTAAGTAACTTAATTTTTAATTAACTTAAAACCACGATCAAACGATCTTTCAGCAGTTCGTTGTGCGCTATTGGCTTGCTTTTTGACTGATAGTCAGAAGAAAGAGATATGAAGCAGAAAATACTCGTACTGGACGATGACACAGATATTTTAGAGGTCATTTCGTATGTTTTAACAGAAAGCGGGTATGAAATCACGACACTTACCGGCGGTGAGAAAATTTTTGACGTCATCGGCTCACTGCATCCTGACCTGGTACTGATGGATGTGATGCTCGGTTCGATGGACGGCAGATCGATCTGCAGCGAACTGAAATTTAACCCGGAAACCTCTTTTATTCCAGTAATTCTAATTTCGGCAACGCATGATCTGGCCGCCTCGCTGCGGCAGGAAGGCGCACCAGACGATTTCTTAGCAAAGCCTTTCGATATTGACCGCCTGATCCGCAAAGTGGAGCAGCAGCTGGCAGCCTGAACTTTAGCTATCGAACTCGCCCTTATTCACTTTTTCCCGGGTTGCGGTTTTTAAGTTCATTACTCAGGCTTTCATGAAATGCCTGGACAAAGGCATTTTTTAATACACCGACAAATGTCGCCCAGCCGCTGGTCTTCGGGTCCTTAATATTTCCGTGGATCGGAATGACCGTTGCGATCTTCTTCGTCTTAGGGTTGGTCACTGCCTTGGCAAAGAGACCTACCACGGCTTTTTTGATCACCCTTAAGACCCCGCCTTTTTTCTTAATATCCTTTTTAACGTCCAATACCTTCAAATTGCTGATGAAAGGTTTGACATAACCATTCATTTCCCCATTCATTAAGGTGAACTTGCTGAAAATGTCGATATTGCCGCGTTCCACATCCATCCTGGCATTACCCTCAAAAAAGCTGTTCAGGCTGAGCAGGTTCGTTCCCTTGAGGGACATGCCCAGGTCCAGGTCCGGAATGTCTTTTAAAACATTGACATCCATGTCTGCTTTAAGCCTACCGCCACCAATAGAGCTACCTGTGAGTGACACATGGGAAGGTAACCGTTTGGCTTCCTTTTGTACATTGGCCAGGTTAAGCGCAGTCAGCTGCATGTCGTCGATATGCAGGTTGGTGACCGGCTTTTTGTTCAGGTCCAGGTAGGCCAGCTTGCCATTATTGACCTGCAGCCGGTTAATGGTCATCGGCATCAGGGCCTTTACCGTTTTCGTCCAACTGTCTTTTGATGGTTCCTTATTGATATCCTCCGTGGCCAGGATATTGATGACCGGGCGGTCAAGTGTCACCTCACCAACCAGACGGCCTTTGAACAACGCCCGCCATTCGACGGAAAGATCGGCTGTTTCAATGAACAAAAAAGGATATGCAGGCGGGTCGGTCTTCTTTTTGAGGTGCAGCTCCCTGATTACATAAGCGCCCCGGTACAAATGGATGTCAATATCATCCACATGGCCGGTGTATCCGGGCAATTCATTCAGTTTTTTATTGACATAGTTTTTGACAATACCCGGCAGCGCCAGACGAACGATGATCAGGGCTAATACCAGGATCATCAGGACGAGGTAAATTGTCCTTATTTTTTGAAAGAACCGGATATAGGGTTGCAAGGGCTTTTTCACGTCAATCAGTTTGATGTTTATACAACAACTATTTCAGCGCCTGTTTGTTTACTGTTCATGGCAACGATCAATATCATCAACCGCGAAACAGTACCTGGGACCAAGTATCCCCTGCAAACGATCACGTTTCAAAAACCTGACCTGCACGGTCAAATGCATGATCAAAAAAACGAGATTTATTTCCGGCCGGACGCTGTTGCAGTATTGCTGGTTGACATCAAAGCCGAAAAATTTCTGTTGGCGCGCCAGTTCAGGCTACCGACATTCTTAAACGGCAGCGAAACCGGTTACCTGGTCGAAACTTGCGCTGGTCTCATCGATGAGGGGGAAACGCCCGAACAGGCGGTCCGGCGCGAAGTACAGGAGGAAATGGGATACACGATATCCAACCTCGAAAAAGTTGGCGGCGTCTATACATCGGCGGGAAGTATTACCGAGTTTGTTCATCTTTTTATGGCTGAATATAACAGCACAGGTACGCATGAGAAGGGCGGCGGTAAGGCTGGTGAAGGTGAAGACATTGAGCTACTCGAACTCAATTTTAGCGAAGCGCGTGAACAGGTCAGGATGGGATCAATTTTGGACGCCAAAACTATGCTGTTACTTCAGCATTATTTTATGAATATATAAAGTCCCCGCATCTACCTCTTTTTTTTGTGACTTAAGTTTGAAGGCCGCTTAATGTGATCGGAAGTTCCAACGATTTTTTATATCGTTTCCAGGGATAAAGCGTTAAGTTAGCAAATGATCACGGACGGCCTCGCTCAATGGCGATGGTCCGCCATCCTGTCAATCGACTTAACCTATGAAAAAACACACTGCAAAAAATAAAAGAATCGAACATTTGGTTGTTGCCGGCGCATCCGCCGGCGGCCTCAATGCCTTGGTCGGACTGATCAGTCAACTGCCGGCCAATTTTCCGGCGCCACTGCTCATCGTGCAGCATATTTCCGCCGATGCGTCGGGTGACGTGCTACTCGACTCTCTCAATAAAAACGGGAAGCTAACTTGCCTTCACGCGCAACATGGTCAGCAGCCATTACCCGGCTATGCCTATCTCGCGCCTTCAGACCATCACCTGATGGTCGATGAAAAGGGCAGATTAAGTGTGACTAAGGGGGCGCAGGAAAACAGAAGCAGACCCGCAATAGATCCGCTTTTTCGCTCGGCCGCCGTAGCGTTTGGTAATCGGGTTATAGGAATATTAATGACCGGTTACCTGGATGACGGGACGGCCGGAATGATCGCTATACAACGTTACGGCGGTAAATCCATTATACAAGATCCCAACGACGCTGATTATCCGGAAATGCCTAAGAATGCACTGAACCAACTAACCCCGGATTATTGCGTTCCTGTATCGGAAATGGGTGGTGCACTTTTTAAATTGATCGCTGACAAGCCGGGTAAACAGCAGCCAATGCCTCAAGACCTGATCCTGGAAAGTAAGATAGCCAAGCGCGTTTTAAGCGACCTGGCATCTGTCAATTCACTTGGTGAACAGGTTCCATTTAATTGCCCGGGCTGTGGTGGTGTGCTTTGGAAAATCAACGAGGGGCCGATTGCAAGGTACCGCTGCCATACCGGTCATGCTTATACGGCAGCCTCGCTACTGGCTGAACAAACCGGAAAGATCGAAGAAACAATGTGGGTCGCGCTGCGAATGTTCGAGGAAAGGAAAAACTTGCTGACGACTATTGCAAAAGAACAGAAAGGAGCCGCAGTACGCTCAGCAGAAGAACGGGCAGAATTGTCTCAAATCCATATCGACCGGATAAGGGCGATACTACTCGCTGATGATAAAGGTACGAAAAGTGATATGCCGATTTAGTCACCGGCAAATCAAAAAATGAGTAGACTTTGGATCTGTTTACAACAGCATTACGGCCTTTTTTTGTTATCCATCTCACCTGCTTGCCCGACATAATGATATTCAATGATACAGCCCCGGTAACTGACCTGCTTTGGATTTGCTTTCGATGGCCCGGAGCTAACAGCGCTGCTGTCCACGGCAAGGTAAATCTTTCGCCCGTCCGGTGATAAAGCAATGTCCCGGTAGCGTTCCCTGCCTTTGAAATAGCAGATCGTATCGCCTTCAATCTTGTCTCCCGCAGCGTTCAGTTTTAAGCGAATAAGTTTGCCGCCTTTCAGCGTCGGCAGCAACAATGAGTTTTTCCAGCCCGGAATAGCGGTTGACGTGTAAACAGCGATACTGCTGGGCGCTTCGGAAGGCCATTGCTGATCACCCTGACCGGCGCTTAATTTGGAAAACAGGTCATTCAGAAAGCCTTTACTGTTCGGGTATAATGTAATAAGGGGGTCACGGTAATCCGCTCCGATCGTTTTCGCATTGTCTTTTTCATTAACGATCAGCGGATAGGCGGTATGCCATTTGCCCGGCCCATCGGGGTGGTTAGATACGCCTGCAGCCAGTCCGTCATAGTTGCCGTCGGCATAGCCGATCACCAGCGGATGTCCATAGTTTTTTCCTTTTTCAATAATATTCACCTCGTCATCAGAGAACGGCCCGTGCTCGCTTTCATATAAATAGCCAGTACCATTGATGACAGCGTAGGCCAACCCCTGCGGGTTGCGGTGGCCATAGGTCCAGACCGCGTTCTGTGTAGTGGCATTGAATGGATTGTCGTTAGGGATCCATTTATTCGTACTGGCCGGCATCCTGGTCAGGCTCCGTATTAAAACGCAATATTTTACCCTCATATATATCTTTCTGCTGCGCATGATTGGTACGCGCAATATTGGTGAACTGACCGGCACCCATTTCACCAATGGTGTAAAACAGGTAATCCTTGCCGGCTACCGGTGCTATGGTCAGCCTGCCGCCGTTGTGATCGCTGCTTTGCGGGATCGTGTCGCACAAAATGACGGGGCCGGTCAATTTTTGCTTCGCCTGATCGTACCGATAACGGACGATCCGCCCGGTGAAGAAACAGCCGCCGTCATGCAGCCGGCAGCCGCTGCCGGCACTGTCCGCACCCTCAAAATCATAAACATACATCAAATACACGTAAGGCTTGCCGGTTAATAGCTGCGGGTGCAGCGCGAGTCCAACCAGCCCGCCCTGCGGCCAGGGTTTTCCGCCGGCGCGTTTGCCCAACTGATCATATCGCGGGAAATGCCGCTCATCCGTCAGGTCCAGCAAAATAGTTTGCTTACCGGTCTTCGGATCTATGCGGTCAACACGGTAGCCCTTGGATTCGGTGACCCATAAATGATCGTCCGGGCCATATACCACCGACCAGGGATCGCTCAGTTTAGATGCGACGATGCGGACGTCAAATCTTTCGCTACGCGGGCCGACCACCACCTGACTATGAGATTTGGTATATAACAGGAAGCTGGCTAACAGCAGGTAAATGTTTTTCATATGAAGATAACAGTAACAGGCGCCCACTGGTTCTCGCTTATTTCAATTTACAGGCTTTTATCAGTGCGCTTCCTGTTTTAAGCGCCAACCGTAGAAGAGTCCCCATACAATCAGCGCCGCCGACACAAAGAAAATGGCGGGCAGCGATAACAGCGCGGCGGCGCTGGCCAGCAGCGGGCCAATGGTTTGCCCAATGGAGGCGTAAGACTGGTTAACACCCATGACCAGCCCGCGTTGCTTGTCATCCATCCGGTCGGCAATGATGGCATTCAGCATCGGATTGCGCAGCCCGTTAAACAAACCGTAGATACCGATACCTAATGCGAAGCCGAAAAGCCCGGCGGTCAAACCGCACCAGGCCATCGCCGTTGCACAAAGAACTGTGCTAGCCAATAAGATCCACGGTTTGGAACTGATCAGCTTGCTGATCCAGGGAACCAGCAGCTGCATCAGGATGCCACTCACGCCAAAGCCGGCGTAAAACAGTCCGGTCTGCACTGGTGACAGCTTGAGCTTTTCAGCGCAAAAAGTCTGAAAGCCGATCAGCATGGCAAATTGCGCCGTAGTCAGCAGGAAGCCCATAAAGACCGAAGCGCCGATCGCCGGTATTTTCAGGACGCTGATCAGGGCGCCGAAATCAAACAACTTATTTTTCTTGTTTTCCTTTCTTGTTTTATCGGAACTGGTCTCCTTTAAGAATAGCAATGTCAGCACCATTCCGAGCAGCGCCATCGCCGCAGCAAAAAAGAAGGGCACGCGGTCACCCAGCTTGTTAAGTAACCCGCCGGCCGCGGGGCCGATCACATAGCCAAAGCCGAAGGCAGAGCCCAACAATCCAAAGTTCTTAGCGCGGTCCTTCTCGGACGACATATCAGAAACCATGGCCTGAGCCACGGAGATATTACCCCCTGTAATGCCGTCGAGAATTCGGGCGGCGAACAATAAGAACAGGCTGTTAGCAAGGCCAAACAAGATAAACGAAGCGCAGCTGCCTAGCAGGCTGAACGCCAAAATCCATTTGCGACCGATACGGTCGGATAACGTACCGAGTACGGGCGTTGCGAAAAATTGCGCTATCGAAAAGGATGCCGTCAAGATGCCAAGAATCTCTTTATTAACGCCGAACTTTTTACCATAGGACAGGATCAGCGGAATAATGATACCAAACCCCATCGAATTGATGACGGCGATAAACAGCAGTATCCAGAGCACCTTATTAACTTTCATATCCAACGGTGCCTTTCCACCCACATATTTAACCCACTACTTGAATTAAAGTTTAGCCAAAGGTTTCCTATCAAATGCACCAATTATCATCACGATAGATAATAAATACCGATTCCTGCCTCAAGGCTGCTTTTAATTCGCCGGCAAGTGATTCCAGGGTAGACCTAATTTCCTTATTCTTTCGCTTCAGTTCTGCCGTAGACGATAGTTCACCACAATAAACCGCCGTTGAAGAAACCGTCACCGTTTCTTTGCTGCTTTCAGGTGCCGGAAAGAATAGCTGCCCTTCCTGCAGCAATCCGCTTAATACGGGCTTGTTGTCTTTAAGACGCTTTTCCATCCAACACCGGATGACTTTGACGGCATCGTCCAGATCATAGACTTTGCCCTTCGGCGAGTAACCTTCTTTTAAAGCAAACGTGATCTTATAACTTTTTTTCTTCATGATTTAGTTTTTAAGTGCCGATTGTTCAGCCAATCTTCTATATCACTCAATGGCAAAGCGTTCCAGGTCATGTCTTTGGTCAAGCCACCCTTGCGGGCAGCCGAAACGCCCCACCGAATGTTATCGATCTCGTGGGTACTGTGCGCGTCCGGGTCGATAGAGATCATGACCCCTTTTTCCAGTGCGTAAGGAATATGCGACCAGTCCATATCCAGGCGGTAGGGATTGGCGTTTAGTTCAATCACGACACCATTGGCAGCGCAGGCATCGATCACTTTTTCGAAGTCCACCGGGTAGCCCGTCCGGACAAGCAATTGCCTGCCGGTCATGTGACCAAGGATCGTAGTATACGGATCTTCGATGGCTTTGATCAGCCGCGCCGTCGCTTTTTCCTCGGCCATCTTCAATTGCTGGTGAACGGAGATAATCACCAGGTCAAACCGGCTGAGCAGTTCCCGGTCATAATCAAGCGCGCCGGAGACCAGGATATCGCATTCGATGCTTTTGAATACTTTGAATGGCGAAAGCTTTTTATTCAGCTTATCGATCTCTTCCATCTGGCGAAGTACTTTATCCGGCTTTAAACCACCCGCATAATGCGCGTTCTGCGAATGATCTGAGATCACGACGTATTCATAACCCTTGCGCTGGCAAGCCTTAACAAAATTTTCGAGCCGGTCGACGCCATCACTCCAGTCCGTATGGTTATGCACCACGCCGCGGATATCGTCCATGTTGAGCAGCGGCTGCGGATTTCTAGCCCAATCCCATTCGGCCACATCCTCACGCAACGCGGGAATGATAAAGGGCAGGTTGGCACTGTTGTATATCGTCGCTTCACTACTAAGGTCAGCCGCATTTGCCAGGACTTTTTTTATGTGGGCTTCGTTGCCGGTACGCAAAAACAATTGATGATAAAAATTGGACCTGTCGGTATGATGGATCGTCACGGGTACTTCGTCATGTGTATGGCCGGTAGTTTCCGTTTCGTTTTGCTCAGTGACATTCATTAATTTTTTTAACCGGTCTTTTGCTAATGGTACGGCAGCCAAAACCTCGATGCGGTGGACAGTCGTTGTTTCCCTGCGGATATCGCCGCATAACGAGACCAGGGTGCTGTCAAAACGCTGCTGTAATTTTTCGACGAAAACATCCGCCAGATCGGCGACCGAGGCATAGTGAAATAGTTCAGCGCTGCTGTTCATCGCATCGATGGCTTCAATGATATTAGCCTCTGTCTTTGCGCCAAAACCAGGAATATTCCGGAGCTGCCCGGCTTTAGCTGCTGACAGCAGATCTTCGATCGTATCGATCTTTGCCGTTTGCCAGAGCACATGTAATTTTCGTCCGCCCAGCCCTTTGATACGCATCATATCAAACAGGCCTGCCGGCGTCAGTTGGATCAGTTCTTCGAGCGCCGCTATATTCTGCCGTTTCCGTCCTTCCTTAATGATGTCCACGATCTCCGGGCGAAATTGTTCGGCGAGTTCTGCTGCAGATAGATCCGTTACCGGCTTTTCCATCTGCCGGATGCGGTAGGCGGCACCGGCCAACCAGTCAGACAAGCGCTCGCCCTCGCCGTGCAGTTGGAGAAGCTCAGCATACAGAGAAAAAGCGCGGCTGATCAGGTGATTATCCATAGAAAGAAAACCATGTTAAGCCCGTTTGGTTTGCCTGACCGTTTCTCAGTCAGGATGCTATAAGGAACTTTTGGTTTCTTGCAATCTTTCACATTATTGCGCGGCATGATGTTATATACTTCTTAAGACAATATAACCAGCGCAAATGTAGCGGCTGCGCCTGCAAACATTCAGTTGATTGCTTGAGATCAATGGAACAAGAAGTAGACCAACAGCACTGCCGCAACGGTCATCAGGGCAAAGGTTAGCCAGCCAGCAATATTCGACCACCTCCCATTGACGTTTTTACCCATCACCGCTTTATTATTGCTGATGTGCAGCACCATGACGATGAGCACGGGTGAACTTAATCCGTAAAGAATGGCCGTATACAGTAAGGCCTTGATCGGGCTGATACCTGCAAAATCCAATGAAAGCCCGATAATCAGGGATATGATGATGGTCGCGTAAAAAGCTTTCGCACTGCCAAACTTCTTTTCGAGCCCGACCTTCCAGCCGAAGGTTTCGCCGACCATATAGGAGATCGAGCCGGTCAACACGGGAATAGCCAAACAGCCGGTGCCGATGATACCCAAAGCGAATATCACATAGGCGAATTTACCGGCCAGCGGCTCCAGCGCTTTCGCCGCCTGGTCAACCGTATCAATCTTATGGATACCACCGTTGAAAAGTACCACGCCCGATGTCAGGATGATGAAAAACATCACCAGGTTAGATGCACCCATGCCAAAATAGACGTCTTCCTTTACCTCCGTAAGGAAGCGTTTATTGACAATAACCGTTGCCTTTTTTTGCGCTATATCTTCCGAAGACATTGTCGCCTGCCAAAAAAACAAATAAGGCGAAATGGTAGTGCCTAAAATTGCGACCAGGATGCTGATAAAATCTTTATTGAACTTGAGCTGAGGGACGAAAGTAGCGTGCAATACCGCGCTCCATTGTACTTTTACCATGAAAGGAATGACGATATAAAGGCATAATACCAGGCAAAGCCATTTCAGGATCATAGCGATCTTTTGATAAGGAAAGCGGATGATGGCGAACAGCAATAAACCGGCAAAGATCAGGCACCAGCCGAAGATTGGCATTGCAGGGATGATCAGGTGCGCGACTGCACCCATGCCTTCGATATCCGCGCCGATATTGAGTACCACCGCCGGCACGCTAAATAAAAGCATTAAGTAAAGGATTGTTTTCGGGTAGTGTTCTTTCAGGGTCCCAGTGAGTCCGCTGCCGGTGACCACGCCTATGCGGGCGCACATTTCCTGCATGGCGGCCATGAGCGGAAAAGTGAGCAGTGCTGTCCACAAAGTACCCAGGCCGAACTGCGCACCGGCCTGTGAGTAGGTGGCCACACCGGACGGGTCGTCATCACTGGCGCCGGTTACCAGGCCCGGCCCTAATATTTTAAGGAAGCTTTTGAGTTTAGATTCTTTCCGTATCTTCTGTTGTTTGCTTTTCACCAAGGGAGCATTTATTTCAACGCTTAAGTTAACAAGAAATCGTCATAAATGCATTTTCAAACCTTTTGCGATTCATTTGTCAGGTACTCCCAATGTATGAGTGGGATTTTTTCCAAGTTATTATTTTCGAAGTTGCGAATGGGAAAGTTGCTGCCGCAACGTTATGGGCAGACGTGTTAGTTTCGGCTCCTTGCGGAAATGCCCGACCACATCCATTTTAACCGGCCATTCTATAGGTTTACTTTTGCTTTAAGGTATCGAAAACGAAGGCCCCGAACGCACCATCGGGACCTTCGAATTAACTGTAACTGATATTAAAATTTAATTCTTAAGTAAATGTATATAATAAGTAATTAATAGCTCCCACTTTGATCCTTATCAGCAGGCTTAAATACAAACCGTATTAGCTGTTAGCTTTATTCCTGAGTTTTTCGATATGTTTTATTACTTCCTCGCGAATTGTGTAACAATTATTTCCAATGTAAACCGTATGCTGAAAATAAGCAGTCCGCATATGTCTGATAGGCACATGCACTTCACCTGCATACTTGATCACCTCTTTGAGCTGTTTTAAAGTCATACAACTACCGTTATTTGAATTATAACGTCTATCATTCCTAAAAGTTGTAGAAATAGTTGCAGTTTACAAAGATGCTGCGATCCTGCTATGGTTACCTGCCAAAAACTGGATTTGAATCAGGGTAAATCATTAAGCTCCCTTTTTAGCATTAAGGCTGCTCATGAGCTGGTCGTATAAGTCGTCGCTTTTAGCTGCCTTCGGTTTCAGTTTCTTGATAGTCGGACGTTTGCCTTTAGCTTTTTGTTCGATGATATTCATGAGTTCCGTATGATATTCATCTTTGTATTTGGACAGATCGAGGGGTTCAGCATACTGATTGATCAATGCCAGTCCCATATCCAGTTCTTTCTTGCTAACGGTAATGTCATCATCCAATTTGAGTTCGCCCTGGTCCCGGATCTGCTGTTGAAAACGAATTCGGGTGACCACAATGTCCTTTTCTACCGGATGCACAATACATAAGCTTTCGGTACTGCGCAATACAAAACGCGCCAATCCCGCTTTGCCGGATTTCTTCAATGCTTCGAGTAATAAAGCATACGCTTTGTTTTTCTTGGTCGCAGGTTCGGTATAATACGAAGTTTCATAATACATCGGGTTTACCGAGGTCGCATCTACAAAACTTTCGATCTCAATCACTTTGCTTTTCTCCGGCGCCGCCGCTTCAAAATCCGCATCTTCTATGATCACATAATCGTCGTCGTATTTATAGCCTTTTACGATCTTGTCATAAGGGACTTCTTTCTTGGTATTCTCGTTGACGCGCTGGAACTTGATATGCGCGTGGTCACGACTGTCCAGCATATCCAGGTCCAGCCTGGTTTCCTGGACCGCCGAGAATAATTTGATGGGAATGCTCACCAAGCCAAAACCGATCGAACCTGTCCATATACTTCTCATAGCTTTAATCTTCTAATGTTATCATTGATTCCATGTGGATGATGCGTTTCGATCTTATCGGCCAGCAAATGCAGGATCTCTTCATCCACCTGGCCGGGGTTCTGGCAGATTTGGAGGAAGTCGTGGTCATCAGGTGTAAAGCTGGCGACATAAGCGCCGTTCTCATATACCCGATATTTGCATTTGTCTTCCACATGATGCATATATTCACCTATCTCAAAATGGCGGACTTCCTCGTCCTTACTGATCGTAATCGCGTAATTTTCCATACACATACAACTATTTGAAACGGCTTTTGTTTAAGGTGTTATGGAACCCGAACAAGAACTAAACAGCTTTCCTTATGATGCAATGGTCGCTGGAAAAGAACATCATTACCGCCTTACGGAAAACGAAGGATCATTCGGCGTTGAACAGGACGGCGTTGTCATCGCCACTGTTCAAAATGTAGGGCGCGGCTGGAAACAAACCTCCGGCGTACCGCTTAGCGAAGAATTGCTGAAGAGTATTTGTGCACATATACAATCACATCATTAAAAAAGGAGGAATCATGCCCTGGTATAATGGAGACTATCCGCCGTCTTATAAAAATCAGCCACCGAAGTTGCGGGAAAAGGCCGTAGAAATCGCAAACGAAATCATAAAGGAAAGCGGCGACGAGGGAATTGCGATTGCCACCGGCCTGAAAAGAGCCCGTGAATATTTTAGGGAGCACCCGGAAGAAGCGGATCAGGAAAATTAAAGGTCAGGGTTTATGCTATCGTCAGGAGGTTCCTAACCGGTAGAAAGAGTGCAAAAACGTAAGTGCGAAATTAAAACAATGGCTGGCTTGCTGGTGAATAAATTTATCATTCAATTCGAAATATCCGGGCAGCGACTCAAATTGTTCGTCTGTCACTGAATGAAAGCCCATCGTCCAGTTCGCGAAGTTACGCTCGATTATATTTACTTCGTTTAATAACCGGACCCGCTCATTCCTGGAGTCGTTTTTTATGCTTTCAAATAATAAGCGCACTTCAGCCTCGTTACCTTCCAGTACCTGCATAAATCTACCGGTGTCCTGACTCGCTGACCCTTTTTGTACATACAACAGCATGCCGGTTATGCCTCGTGCCTTATTGCGGGACCTGGAAAATTCCAGAAGTGCCGACAGGTCTTGCGTGGCCATTGGACGGGTAGCTTTACTGAAATAAACCAGCGAAAACAGTTCCATTATTCTGCCTTAAAATAGACACTGAATATACAACCTTTTTTGGGTTCGCAATCTACCTCAATTTTTCCGCCAAGCGCTTCCACCTGTGTTTTAACGATAAACAGCCCGACACCGCGCGCATCCCTGTTTCCATGGAAAGTACTGAACATTTTAAATAGTTTGGCGCCGTTTCGTTCGAGGTCTATACCCAAGCCATTATCGCTAACCCTTAATATCCTAAAGTCTTTTTCATTTTCGATGCTCACGGTGATGACCGCCTGCCTTTCCGGATGGCGATATTTGAGCGCATTGCTTATTAAGTTGAGCAATATGCTTTCGAGGTAGGCCGGATTCGTGGTTAAACGCTCTTCTGCATCAACCTCAACTTTCAGTTCTGCGCTTGCGTCACTGATCTGCTGCTGTAGCAGCCGGGCCGTTTTTAAGATCTCGCTTTTCAGTTTCAAGGACTTTAGCGGCACCTTAATATCTTGCTGAATGGTAATAATATCGTTCAGGTGCTGGATCGTACTATCAAGGGCGCCTACGCTTACCTTTAATAATTCCAGCGAGTAATCTACATCGGCAGGGTCATCCCGGTCTATTCCATTGATGATGCCGCTCAGGTTGGCAACATGGGACCGAATGTTATGGGAAATGATGTACGTAAACTCTTTTAGCCGTTCATTTTGGCGGGAAGTGATCTTGACCAGGTTTTCCAGGTTCTCCTGCTTTTTGACTAGCTGCGTTACATCATGGCCCAGGCAAAGTACCTCCCTGGTAGAATCTTCTTCTTTATCCAGGCAAATAAATTCCCATTGCGTGCTGCCTATTCCCTTGGGTCCCCGCTTACGAAGTAAAACACGCTGCGGTTCACCGGGTGCCTCCAGACAAGCTTTAAAAGTGTCGTTACAGCGGTCGCGGTCCTCCGGCAAGACCAGATCAATATAAGGCTTTCCTAAGTAGTCCTGATCACTGATGCCGGTCGATTCACAAAAAAGCCGGTTTAAATGCGTCAAACGACCGGCCTGATCAGTTCTGACGACATACAAGCTTTGATTTTTAATCGTCGTGTCAGCCGGTTGATTACTATCCAGTAAGATATTATTACGGCTGATCGTCAACATATCAAAATTGTTTTAGCGTCCGCCGGCCTCCATTAACCGGCCTAACTTAGATTAATGGCATAGCAGGCTGAAAATTTTCCTTTCATAACAGCCTGTCTGCCCATTTGTTTTAAAACGTGTAAGCGACGCAGTATCGATCACCTATTGTCCACTTGGCGCCGTTCGCCGATCTGCTGGCGCCAAAGCGCATAATAAAGACCTTTATGGTCCAGAAGGTCAGCATGAGAACCGTATTCGGCGATCTCACCTTTTTCCAACACATAAATCGTATCGGCGTGCATAATGGTGGATAAACGGTGGGCGATCAGGATGGTCATTTGTTCCCGGCGTTCGGACACCTCCCGGATGGTTTTGGTAATATCTTCTTCTGTCAACGAATCAAGCGCGGATGTCGCCTCATCAAAGATGAGCAGCCTTGGTTGACGCAGTAAGGCACGTGCAATCGAGATCCGTTGTTTTTCGCCGCCGGATAACTTCATGCCGTTCTCGCCTAACATCGTGTTCAGCCCGTTGCCCGCTTTTTCGATGAGCTTGATGGCTGAGGCTTTTGACAGGGCTTCCAGCATTTCGGTATCGGTAGCTGCGGGTTTAACAAACAGCAGGTTATCCCGGATCGTCCCCGCATAGAGCTGTGTGTCCTGGGTCACAAAACCGATCTGCCGTCGCAACGGGTTATAGCGAATGGCATTCGAGGGAACTTCATTAAAGTAGATATTGCCGCTCACCGGCGTATACAGACCGACCAGTAGTTTGACCAGCGTTGATTTTCCGGAACCGGAAGGGCCGACAAAGGCGATGGTTTGTCCCTGCTTTATTTCAAAGGAAATCCCATCGATAGCATTATAGTTGGCAGTGCGGTGCCTGAATACAACATCATCGAACCGCAGGATATCCAGTTCACCGATTTCAACCGGTTCGTCGGGCCGCCGCTCAACAGGCTTATGCATTAGTACGTCAAACGTTTTGAAGGAGGCATCAGCTTCACGGAACAGTAAGATGAGATTACCTAAGTCTTGTAAAGGTGTAAAAATTGCGGTCGAAATAAACTGCATGGCGATCAGTTCACCGGTGCTTAACACCTTGCGGAAGATCAGCCAGAGCAGGATGAACAGGATTGACTGCTTCAGCAGGTTCAGCATATTGCCCTGCAAAAAAGACAGAAACGCAACTTTGCGCGCTTTATACATTTCCAGATCGAAGATAGTCTTTGTTTGTGCGTTCAGCCGACGGATCTCGGCGAAGGTCAGCCCCAAGCTTTTTACCAGTTCGATATTACGCAGGCTTTCCGTAATAATGCCGGCCTGGGCGTCGGTCTGGCGATTGATCGAGCGCTGTACGGTCTTGATGCGTTTAGAAAGCAGGCCTGTTAAGGAACCCAGAACAATGATTCCTACGAAGAAAACCGGTACCAGCAACCAATTTTTGCTCAGGCTATAATAAAGCAGAAAGGCGACACCCACCAGCGAGCTAAACAGCACCGTGATAAACGCATTGATAAAACGCTCGGCATCCGTCTTCACTTTTTGCAATACCGACAGCGTGGTACCGCTGCGGCTTTCCTCATATTCCTGGAAAGACAGGCGCAGCGTTTGTTTCAAGCCGTCATTAAAGACCTGCATACCAAACAAAGCGACGGCCTTACGGGCGAAGTAATCCTGCCCCGATTTGAATAACTTGGAAAATACCGCTAGGCCGAGGGCGATTAATAACCAATACAAAATTGCCTGAAGCAATTCATGCTCCGGTAAGTGGTCTTTGTTAGTAGCGTACTGGTCAATGATATGCCCAAAGATCACAGGATCTATCAGCAGCAGCAGTTGCGCGGCCGCGGCCAAGAGTAAAGCAAAAATGATCAGGTTGCGGTGTGGCCGCAGGTATTGCCAAAGTAAAGCCATAATAAAAAAAGAGCAATGACACCATATTGTTTGCTTAAAATAATGGCGCGTCAGCTGGTGGCTGTTAACCGTTATTTAAAATGATTCCAAAAGCGCTATCTTTACCGTATTTATCTACGGTTATGATCAACAAATTTCAACGCAGCCTCCGGCTGGGCTACGGCTTTTCTTTGTTTATGTTGCTGGTTGTCTGCCTTATTTCTTACCTGACGGTGCAAAGTCTCATGAACAGTAACCGTGCTGTTGCGCATAGTGACAAAGTCATAGCGACATTGGAAAAGCTGCTGTCGGTGATGAAGGATGCCGAGACAGGCCAGCGGGGCTATCTGCTTTCCGGACAGATCGCATTTCTCGAACCATATAATGGCGCTTATCGGGAAGCAGGAGCGCTAACCGACCAGTTGAAAACCCTAACCGCTGATAATCAAAATCAGCAGGCCAATATCGCCGTCATCAGGCAAGTCCTGACGCAGCGGCTGAATACCCTTCAACAATTAATTTCAAAGAAACAGAACGGGGGCACTTTGGGCAGCGCTGATCTGGAATCTAGTAAAGACGCAATGGACAGCTTCCGGGCAGCCATAGCAAAAGCGGAAGGTGATGAGAACCGTTTGTTAAATGAGCGTACGGCAACTTTAAACTATTATAGCACGCTAACACCTATATTCCTGGTATTGGCAGCGGTCCTGGCTATCGGCACTAGCGGCTATTTTTATTTCTCGGTCATTCGCGATCTGCGTGAAAAGGAGCGGCTCCGGCTGGAACTGGAGCAAAGCGAAGAAGAAACGCAGGCATTAAATGAAGAGCTGACCGCTGCAAACGAAGAGATCACCGCGGCTAATGAAGAACTGACCGCTATCAATGAAGAACTGGTGAAGGCACGCGAAGAACTGTCCCAGGCGAATGAAACACTGGAATCACGCGTCACCGAGCGAACACAAGCGCTACAGGAAAGTGAAGAAGAAACACAGGCATTGAACGAAGAGTTGACCGCCATCAATGAAGAAATGGCAGCGACCAATGAGGAACTGATGGCAACCAATGAAGAACTCGCCGAAAGCGAGCGTCGTTTACAGGAGCTGGTGGATGAATTACGGCAGGCCGATGAACGCAGCGCTAAGCTCGCGGCTATCGTGGAGTCATCGGATGATGCGATCATCGGGAAGGACTTGAATGGCGTTGTCACCGCCTGGAACCGGGGCGCCGAACATATTTTTGGTTATAGCGAAGCGGAGATCGTTGGCCAGCCCATACTGAAATTGATCCCTGAAGATCTGCACCACGAAGAACCGTTCATTTTGGGCCGCCTGCGTAACGGGGAAAAGATCGATCACCATGAAACCATCCGCCGCAGGGCAGACGGCGGATTGATCAATGTTTCCCTGACCATCTCGCCGATCCACGATAAGGAGGGCCGGGTGATCGGCGTTTCCAAAATAGCCCGCGATATCTCCGAACAAAAGCGTGATGAGCAGCGCAAGAATGATTTTATCGGTATGGCCAGTCACGAGCTCAAAACGCCGCTGACATCCCTCACCGCATTGGTGCAGGTGCTGCAGCAAAAACTAAGGGTTAATGATGATCCATTCGTACCGCAGGCGCTCAATAAAGCCCATCTCCAAACCAAAAAGATGAGCAGCCTGATCAACGGGTTCCTGAATGTATCACGACTGGAATCGGGTAAGCTGGAAATCGTCAAGCAAGATTTCGATCTGACGGAACTGGCAAAAGAGCAATTGGAAGAGATCCGGCTGACGGTGAGCAGCCACACGTTTGTGTTTGAGCCGGATCATGCGGTGACGGTTTTGGCTGACCGCGAAAAAATTGGTTCGGTCATTTCCAATTTGCTGACGAATGCGGTAAAATATTCGCCAAAAGGCAAAGTGATCAAAATCAGTTGCACAATGCGTGACGGACAGGTGCTGTTCAGCGTTCAGGACGAAGGCATGGGCATCAGGGCACAAGACCTGCCGCGTATCTTTGACCGTTATTACCGGGTGGGGAGTGAACATACCCGCCACATTTCAGGCTTCGGTGTCGGCTTGTACCTGAGTGCGGAGATCATCCAGCGTCACGCCGGCCGGATCTGGGCAGAAAGCGAAAAAAGCGTCGGGTCCACCTTCATCTTTATTTTGCCTGTTGCCTAAAGGCCAATTGTTAGAACAAACACTAACTCAAAGAAAAGGCTCATGAAAATGTTCGCTTGTCCGTATCAAATAAGAATTTAGTATTTTTGCATTGGATTTGCGTTACTAGGCGCATTATTGACTTCATTATGGACGATACCAGGAATCTGGAAGAAAAGCTTGCGTATTATCAGAAAGAAAATGAAGAACTAAAACTAAGGGTTGAGGAGCTTAGTGATTTTTTTGAAAATGCTTCTATGCCCCTTCATTGGGTCGATGCGCAAGGCATCATCATATGGGCCAATCAAGCGGAACTGGATGCGTTAGGCTATAGCAAACAGGAATATATTGGATTTCCTATCGGTAATTTCCATGCGGACCAGCATGTCATAGAAGACATTTTGAACCGTCTTGTCAACAATGAAACCCTTTATGATTACACCGCCCGTCTGAAATGTAAGGATGGCTCCATCAAGCATGTACTGATCAATTCCAACGTCATGCGAAAGGACGGGAAATTTATGCACACCCGTTGCTTTACAAGAGACATAACAGGAAAAGTACAGGAAGAACAACGAAAGAACGATTTTGTCACGATGGTCAGTCATGAGCTCAAGACACCATTAACTGTAATCAATTCGTATGTGCAGATACTGATAAATAAAGCGAAAAAGGATGCCGATAACTCAAGCGGACAGTTACTTACACGGATAGAAGCGCAGACAAAAAAAATGATTGCAATGGTCCAGGACTTTTTAACTCCGGCCAGAATTGAGGGTGGTAAGATCGAGCTGCGAAAGGAAGCGTTCGTACTGGATACATTGATCAATGAAACCGCACAGTACGCCAAATTGCTGACTTCTAAGCATTCGATCAACCTCATAGCAGATGAGTCAATTAGTGTTGAAGCCGACCGGGACAAGATCGGTCAGATTCTCATCAATTTGCTTACTAACGCTATCAAATATTCTCCCAAGGGCGGAGCGATAACGATTGGTTATGAAAAGCATGATGAAAAAGTAAGGGTTTTTGTAAGTGATCAAGGGATCGGTATCGATAAGTCACACCATAAAAGACTATTTGAACGTTTTTTCCGGGTGAATAATGAGTTAAAGGAGGTTTCCGGATTTGGCATTGGTTTATACCTCGTTTCAGAAATCCTTCGGCTACACGGCAGCCGGATCAACCTTCAAAGTGAAGCCAATGTCGGCTCAACGTTTTATTTTGATTTAGAAACGCTGAACTGACCGTACCCTTCGCTTGAGTAATGAACTTGCCATGATTTGTTGTAACTAGTTTAGATCCGCGGGCGTCGCGGGCGCTTGATTCGGTCCACAGCCGCATGCCTTTCTGATTTACGATATAACGGTGCTGCCCTTACCGGGTTTTCCTGAACAATATTCAAACTTAGCTCGCGGTCGCCTACAATGCTTCGATTTAATTGATACACTGCATTTTGCGCCGCTACCTCATCAACGACTTCAATAAATCCATAGCCCTTGCAGATCTTTGTATCACGATGCCGCACTAACTTGATGGTCACGACATCGGCAAATGGTGCGATCAGTTCCACCAAGGCCAGTTCATCCATATCCAATGGAAAACCTCCGATAAATATTTTAGTCATTAATGCAAAAATAAAACTTCCCGTCAATCTCAAAACGGGATCGTGTTATCAAATGAACGTGTTACCTGAGGGTTGTATTTGGTTTCCTGAATTAGAAAGTTGCCGACCGTTCAAAACCTAATGCTATTTTTGCAATATGACAGATCAGGAGCTGATTATTTATTTTGAAAACGCGACACTGCCCGCAAAACTTAGATTGGATAGAGCTTCTACCCAATACGAAGTCAAAGACGCCGTACAAAGAAATATAGAAATGTTAAAACAAGGTGATAAAGGGGACCATGCAAAACACCGGCTGATACAGATCATGAACGCAATCGAACATCCCTATGACGGGCCTGAAATACCTAGACGTTAGCGGATGATTCACTGCATTCACGAGGTTTAGCTGTCTGCTCTTTGGCGATAGCTGGCCTCGCTACTACTTTAAGAGTTTCCGGATCTGCTGTGAGCTTATGCATAGGACAAACTAAAAAGCCATTTGCTTCCAGCATGGTCGTACCAAAATGCGGACATTTGTTACCGGAACATGATTTGCCTATAAATCCCTCATACCAGTTTTCGTAGAGGTCAATTTTTGACTGTTGTTTTTCGGTTGGATTTTGGGGTATAGCTAAGCCGGTTTTGAGTCTTTCACATTTGATTTTTTGAATGGCAATTGATAAAAAACTATAAGCGGATGTAACGTCGGGTACGATCACTGCGGCAGTATGGCCGTCGTTTAAATTAAACTGATGCTTCATCCGCGGGTCCATTTCGAACCGCCCATCAATATGGTAATGCTGATCAGGAAAACCAAATTGGGGGTCTGCATGCAAATGATCAAAAACAGGAATATAATAAATCCGTCCGTCGGGCGCCGGCATCATAATCTCGGCGCAAGGGACCCAGTAATATGCTCCGACGGCTAAATTTTCCCACTGCTTACGCATAATTCCTTTTTGATATTAAACAGTGGAATAAATATAATGATTTAAGTTTCAAAATTAACTTGTAAATACTAAAATATTTAGTATAAATTTATCGTTTTTATTTCAGAAAGCTTTGATGGCTTGATGATTACCGAATTACACTATTATTCGTTAATTTTAAATTGCAAAACCATGATTGAAGAAGAGGTGTGTTTTCAGATTGAGTACAAGGAATGTCCGGCAAGTGTTACAGAACATTCCATTAAGGACAGCCGGGTATTCCATATTGAATTTAGCGATAGTCGTAAGCCCTTGACTATCACGGTCGGGCAAGATCGGAAGGAGGTTAAATTTTGGACATCCATTCCCGAGGGACGCCAACAGGAAGCGGAAGAAGTTGGCAAGCTAATTGCCATACATATAAGAAGTAAAAAAAATTAGCGTATGTGTTATTATAACGGACAGAAGGTGACCAGGGCTGAATTTATCAAGCTGAAGTCGCTTGAAAAAGCGGTGAGTAAGTATAACTTCCTGGACAAAGGGGTGATCAGCGGTTTCACCGACCTGGAGGTGGCCGTGATCGTAGCGACGCCGGATAAGACGAATTTCGATATTGTACAAATGGAATGGGGCTATATCCCGAACTACCTACGTAACCGGGAGGAAGTAAAACGGATGCGCCAAGGTTATAAAGATGAAAAGACGGGAAAATGGGTTGACGGCCAGCCGCAGCTAAATGCCAAAGCAGAAAACCTTTTTGTCAGCGAACGCAGCGGCGGCAGGTCCATGTTCTACGATGCGGCTAAACACCGGCGTTGCCTGATCTTATCGACCGGTTATTTTGAATGGCGGCATATCTACCGCAAGGATAAAAGGACGGGTAAGCGCTTGAAAACGCGAGATAAATATCCCTATTATGTGAGCCTGCCGGAACATGAATATTTTTTTACCGCGGCGATCTGGAATCCTTGGACGGATCGGGATTCGGGTGAAATGGTCAACACCGCGGCTATGGTGACGGCAATTGGCAATCGCCTGGCCATGTGGGTGCATAATTCCAAAAGGCGGATGCCCACAATTTTGAACGATGAACTGGCCTGGCGCTGGATTTCCGAAGACCTGAGTAAAGAAGAAATATTAGAAATTGCGGCGACCCAGTATCCTTACGAGCAAATGGACGCCTGCGCGGTAGCCAGCGATTTCTTAGCCAAGCTCGACCCTTCGGAGCCATTTACCCATGCCAAACTTCCGGCGATCGATCTGTCTATCGAACCCACAGACGAACACCAGGAAGAAGTGGCGGAGTTACCGCAGCAGCAGTCTTTGTTTTAGCTTTCGAATCACCTGAAATTCCGGCTTTTCGGGAAAGGCTTTTTAAGGTCTTCGGCGCTTAGCGTATTTTCAAAATACGCATCGGCGTAAGGATCAACCTTTTTAGCGGCGGTCGAGTTCTTCAGTTGACGGGCTTCCACGGCTTTATCCTGGGTCAGTTGGCCGATCAGTCGTGAGTAATCGTAACATCTCGTGACGATCAGGTGGGTGCTGCCGCCTTCCTGCTGCACCCGGCCTTCAACGCAAAGCACGTCGGAGTATAAAATTTCCTTGGCAAACTTTTTAAAATTCTGCTTAAAGACCACCAGGTTACAGGTATCTTCCTCGTCTTCAAGGGTGATAAAGCATACCCCCTTGGCGGTTCCCGGCCGCTGACAGAACAACATTATACCAGCTAGGCGTACATAAGTACCGTTTTCTACACCTTTGACCTGCCTGGTAGTTAAGGCTTTAAGGTTTTGCAATTGCGGCCGCAGGAAACTTAACGGGTGCGCCTTGATAGACAAACCAGTTGTGGCATAATCCTGTAAGACATGTTCCGATAATTGCATGAATGGTAATTGTAATTGCGGTTCGTAAGCGCTATTCGATGCCTGCCCGGCAAACAGGCCGATTGGCCGGTCTTTTAATGCTTCAGCTTCCCAAAGTGCCTGCCTGCGGTCGAGGCCGATAGAGCGAAAAGCGTCCGCTTTGGCTAACATCACAATTCCACTCTGCGACACACCGGCTTCAGCCAGTTGCTCCATCCGGGTAAAAGGCTGCGTCCTTGCAGCAGTAAGGAAATGGATGTCTTCCTCCCGCAATCCTTTAACCTGGCGGAAGCCAAGCCGCAGTGCACAGAATTTCCCTTTGGTTTCTTCCAGCGTATAGTCCCACGCGGAATGGTTAATGTCAATATCACGCAGCGATACGCCGTGCTTATAAGCGTCGCTGACCAGTTGGGCCGGCTGATAAAAGCCCATCGGCTGGCTGTTAAGGATTGCGGCGGCGAACACATCCGGGTAATAACATTTGATCCAGCAGGAAACATACACTAGATGGGCAAAGCTGATGGCGTGGCTTTCCGGGAAGCCGTAACTGCCGAAACCTTCCAGCTGTTTAAATATACGCTGCGCAAATTCAAGGCTGTATCCCCTGGAGGTCATGCCATTGATCAGCTTGTGCTCGAACTTAGTGACCAGCCCGTTGAACTTAAAAGTGGCCATGCTCCTTCGCAGCAGGTCGGCCTCCGTCGGCGTAAATCCGGCAGCTACGATGGCCAGCTCCATCGCCTGCTCCTGGAAAAGGGGAATGCCCAAAGTGCGCTCCAATATGGCTTTGATCTCGTCGGATTCGTAGGTGACTGGCTCAAGGCCCTGCCTGCGCCTGATATACGGATGCACCATATCACCTTGTATCGGGCCGGGCCGCACCAGTGCTACCTGAATCGCCAGGTCATAAAAGTTCTTTGGCCGCAATTGCGGCGCCATTACCATCTGCGCGCGGCTTTCAACCTGAAAGGTGCCCGCCGTATCGGCGGCCGTGACCATTTCAAAAACCTTCGGGTCATCTTGCGGGATATTGGCCAGCGTCAGGTCAAGCCCATGATGTTTTTTGGCCAGGTCGAAGGCTTTGCGGATGGCAGTCAGCATGCCAAGCGAGAGCAGGTCGACCTTCATAAATCCGAGCGCATCAATATCGTCTTTGTTCCATTCGATATTAGTGCGGTTGATCATCCGTGCATGGAAGACCGGGCACAGGTCGCTCAGCTTTCCCTGGGTGATGACAAACCCGCCGGTATGTTGTCCAAGCTGGCGCGGAAAGCCAATGAGCTGACTCGTCAGCTGGATCACTTTCCGTAAGTGCCGTTCTTTCGGATTTAGTCCGAGTTTGATGATCGTTTCTTCATCAATATGATCGTCCGCCAGTTCCTCAAAGGCTTTGGACAATTTCTTAACCGTATCCACCTGTAAACCCATGGCGCGACCGACATCCTGTATCGCGCCCTTGCTTTGCAATACGGTAACTGTCGGCAAGATCGCCGCCCTGTCACGGCCGAAACGTCTGAATACATACTGCATGACCTCCTCTCTGCGCTCATGCTCAAAGTCCACGTCGATATCCGGTGGTTCCGGGCGGTCATCCGACATAAAGCGGGAAAAGAGCAATCGGTATTTCATCGGATTCACCGGTGTAATACCCAAGCAATAGCACATCGCCGAGTTTGCCGCCGAGCCGCGGCCCTGGCAAAGAATGCCTTCAGAACGTGCCCAGGCTACGTAATCGTGCACAGTGAGGAAATATTTGGCGTGCCCGCGCCTTTTGACAAAGTCCAATTCGAAGTGAAGCTGTTTTTCTAGCTTGGGTGCCAGTATTTCGCCGAAAAATTCATGCGCGCCCTTAAAGGTGACCTCGGCTAAGTACTCATCGGCGGTCATGCCCTCGGGCACGAGTTCGTCGGGGTACTCGTATTGAAGGCATTTAAGGTCAAAGTTACAAGCTCCGGCAATCTTCTGCGTGTTGGCGATTGCTTCCGGGTAGGCATGGAAGAGCCGCTCCATTTCCTTTGCCTCTTTCAGGTAGCGCTCGGCATTTTGATGCAGCAGGAAACCCGCTTTAAAGATCGTGCGCTTATACCGGACGCAAGTCAAAACATCCTGTAGCTCCCGCCTTCCAGGGTCATGATAATACACGTCGTTGGTGGAGACCATGGGAATGCCCAATTCCGAGAGAAGGAACAGGCGCTTGGCATCGCCATCTGTAAAGGTCCGGCTGGCCGCGAGGTAAAGATCTTTGATGTTTTGCCGGTATTCAGCTGCCTCGTTTTTAAACTTTTTGGGCAGTTCGAAATCAGCAGTAATGGTTTGAGGCGGGATGATGACGAAGATGCTGCCTTCGCTACATTCGTAAACGTCTTTTTTATAGAGAAAGCATTTCTCTTTTTCCGCCCGCAGGTTGCCTAAAGTAAGCAGGCCCGATAGTCTCGAGTAAGAGGCCTGGTCGGTCGGATAAGCCAACAGACTCGGGCCGTCCAAAAGGTCGAGCCGAACGGCCGGGATAAATTTAATGCCGCGGTCTTTGGCCACCACATAAGCGCGTACTACCCCCGCAAAAGTATTGCGGTCGGTGATGGCAATAGCCGTATAGCCGAGATCGGCCGCCTGATCGACGAGTTCCTCCGGGTAGCTGCCGCCAAGCCGGAAGCTGAAATTGCTCGTGACCTGCAGCTCCGCGTAACTCATGGGAAATAACCGTGAATAAACCAGCGCCGGGTCTGCCCCGGCAAATCGTTGGGCGTACCGAACAGCCAGTAGCGCATGCCTTCTTCATCTTCCGCCACATAATAATCCCGGTAGCCACCGTCCTCGATCCACCATTCATGGCTGATGCGCTCGGGCCCGTCTGCCTGAACGATGATGTGCCGCTCATGGCGGTACACAAACTGCCTGGGCGCATAATCGGGCGTCAGCGCCATAGCCTCAATAGGCTCCGGTGGTTCCAGCAATTGTACCGGGCGAATTTTGTCCTCGGGCCAGTCGTTTTCCGGACTTTCCGTCAAGTCGGCTGTATTGCCTGCCGCACGTTCGGGCCAGTGGTGTTCCAGCGGGAGGTAACGGTGAATATGGTCTTTACCCACCCGCGCGCCCACGTTGTCCAGCAACTCGGCCACCTCTTCACTGTCCGCCGCCGGCTTACCGTTCCAAAGCAGGTTCTGCTTATCTGTGGCCGGTTCGGTCTTCGGCGCGTCGAGGATAAACAGCTCGATGCCCAGGCCCGGCGCGACCTGGTCAAATTGCAGCGCGAACAATTTAAAAATATGATCGGTCCGCTGGCTGGGATGATTGGTGCCAATGCTTATTTGACCCGATTTACCATCGATCCGGCAATAGGTCAGTACGGCGCTGCGCAGGCCGAGACCTTCTCCATAGAGCCGTTTGCACAAGGTATCGATCAGCGCGTGCACCGTTGTTTCGATGACCTCGCGGGTACGGATTGGCTCCAGCAGCGCCACCCGTTCACTGTAAGGAACAGGCTCTTTAAGGGGTAGTAAAAATTCAGCTTCCTGCCCCAGCGCCTGGTAAAGGCGCAGCACCATATTGCCGCCGAAGCGGCGTTTCAATACGGATTTAGGCAGATGAATAAAGCTGCCGACCTGGTAAAATCCAAGCTCACGCAGTTTTATGAGCAGGTCTAGACCGAGCCGCAGCGAAGCCGGCGGCAGCGGCATCAGCGCGTTGCGCTGACCTCCCACCGGTACAATGAGGCCACTTTCCGCGCAACGGGCCACGGCCCAGGCGCAGCCGATAGTATCGGCCATGCCGGGTCGGATCGTATAACCTAAACCGCGCAGTCGGCTGACCATATCTTTAAGAAACTCGGTTTCGCCGCCCTTCAAATGCGTACAGCCGGTCACATCCAGCAGCAAACCATCAGGCGCGTCGACCATAACCAGCGGTGTATAGCGCAGGCACCATTCGGCCAGGCCTTTCAGTAACTTGATATTCCGGCCGGGTTTGGTTTCAAAAAGCTGGATGCCCGGCGCGAGCACGCGGGCATCGGCGGCAGCCATGCCTGCCTTCACGCCGCAATGTTCGGCATGCACGTTCGTGGCCATGACCAGCATACGCCCGTGATCCGGCTCGGTAAAAGCCACAGGCAATTCCCGGAGCGATTTTAGGCGGATGGCCTCCCGGTCGGTCAGTAAATATTTGAACCATATGGATACAAAGCGCTTAGGCATAACGGCGATCGATATCGGGATTTTGAATTTGTTCTTGTGGTAATGGCTGGTGAACGAATGCATTGTTCTTCCATTCCAGCGTCCAGGAGCCAGGCTGCCCGTTCTTCACTTTGAGCAGGTCCACCTGCCAGCGCGGATGACCGACACCGGGCATGCCCGGCCGCAGTTTGCTGCGTAAAGGTTTCACCGTCCAGCGCGCCGTACAGGCCGTCGTATTAAACACTTTTACATCCTTGCGCAAAATAAAGCCGGTGACCTGGCTTTGCTCAATCGCTAATTGCAGGCGACGGGATTCCATAAAACTGAGTAGGCGCGTTTCGCAGATCACGGCGGCAATGCCCTGACACTTTAATGCTTCCTCGGTCACCCAAAGCACATCCTTTTCGCGGGTCACATCGATAAAGATGATCCGGTCTGGATCAACCCCAAAGCGCTTGAGCGCTGGTGGATAAATCCTGCGGGTATAGCTAACCCAAACGCAGACACCGCCGTTTTCCAGCAGGGTTTGCATGATACCCGCGATAAAGCCCCCGATAGCCGCCGTAAATTCCGGCCGCGTGCTGATAAATTCATGCAACGCCCCGGTCGGGAATACCCGGTTGGGAAAAGCGTTTTCGATCGGCCCAAGGCCGAAAGACTGACGTTCTTCCGGCGCTACGGGACGGAACCCTTCCCAGCCTAACAGATCCTTGCGCAGCTTATCGATCATCTCCTGTTTCGTGGCATTCATCAGTTTTGGGATTTTAAGGACGTGACATAAATCGGTTAAAATAAACTTTCAGCTCGTGATTATAATTCCGTATGGCTTGACCAATGACAATGACTTCATCGCGCGTAAATATATCTTCTTCGCTGAAGGCGCTCACCTGTTCGGGATAATTCACCGCCTCAAAATAAGCCTCGGCATCCTGCGGAGTCGCCGGCGGCAGGTCATTCTCGACATTGACATATACCACCGAACGACGCTCGCCTGCCGTTACGTCAAAGCGGATAAAGCCGTCAACATCCGCCAGGCGGTCCAGCTGTTCAATGCTCGCCGGCACCATCGTATTTTCCAGTTCTATCTCTAAATTAAAAGGCACCATAACATTTCCAATTTGGGACTATAAAGTTATGCTAATATTTTTAGCATTTTCTTAATGTTTTTTACATTTATTTATCCACTTTTGTTTTAATGGAAAATAAACTGTTTGATGACCTGCCCAAATCGGTAAGGCTGAGCACGGGTAAATGGGTGCATATATTCCCGGATGAAGGAGCCGGTTATTTGCTGTTTGATCCTATTGCTGAAATAGAATTGGGGCATATCCTGTTTGACGCGGCGGATCACTGGATCTATGACGGTGAGTTATTATTGGTGGATGAGCAGGAAGAACTGGCTGGCGCGATTACGGGACACCAGCAGGAAATGGACGCTTTACTCAGGTCGCTGCATAACGATGAATGAAGCTGTCATGCGCCAGTATGCACCTGGCCGGCAAATTGAAATTGGTTTCTCGCGGCAATGAGCTCTGCGCACTTATATCGCGCAGACTGGTGAACGCAGGTGCGTCAAAGCGCCGGGAAGCAGGCGCTGCGAGACCGAGAAGTTATCGGTGATGGGTGAGTAAAAGAGATAGAAAAACTTGTATTACATAAAAGAGTTAGCTAATTTCCAAAATCATTATGGGGCAGCTATTAAGGATAACTTACGAGACTAAGGATTATAATTATCAGGTAGTTAATGAAAAACCTATCGGAAAAGAAACGGAAGAGATCCGAATCTTATTGGAAGGGCAGTCGGTTATATTGAAAAAAAACGATGGAAGATGGGTTCCTGATCAAATGGCCGGTGAGGTTGACGAAGGTTTATTAAAAGCGATTGGTAAAGCAATTAGCCTGAGATATCGAATATGAATATTGTTGAACATCCATTCGAAGCGGTTGCTTTTGATGCTGAAAATTGGTCAATTCAGCCGTTTCGCGCTGGTGACCTTAATAGGTTTGAAGAATTGGCTTACGAAGTGCTACGTATACTTTCCGACGAAAAGACATTATACTTTATTCCAGAGAAAGGGCTTCGGTCAATGGCTGAGGCGACGGCCTGGCTGCAAAGGGCGGTACTCAATTTTCACACCGGAAGAAGCTTTATCCATTTTATTCGGCAAAAAAAAGATGGAAGATTAATGGGTATGGTCGATATCTTGGCGCCCGAGCTGGTAAAAGAATATTACCTACTCGCAGATTACCCGTACTTTATTGAATTTTACCTTGCAGGAAGCGCCCAAGGCCGGCTACTGATGAGCGAGGTGCTGCCGCAAATAATCCACGAACTCCAACAAAAGGGGATCAAAAAAATTGCTGCTGTAGTTAATCGAAAGAACAAAGCTTCTAAACGCGTCCTGGAAAAAGCTGGTTTTTCTTACGGCTTGCGGTTCGACCCTGTGCAGGATTTATATGAAATGGTGGAAGGAATGCTTGTTGAAGGAAATAGATTTTCATATCAGAGAAGTATAATCTAAATGCGTTATCGGCCGATTTTACGCGCTTGCTCTTTTTTTAAGTTTTCTTCAATCAATTCCGGTATACCCGTTGCGGATAAAGGTTTAACATTTGCCTTTAAGTCCTTTTGAATCGGATTTTGCATTACGAATTCACGGACGTCAATAGCATATTCCCGGGCGACGGCTACAGGATCGAGCTTAATTTCGTAGGGTATTTCCAGCAAAATAATATTTTCCGGAAGCGAGGTGATAGCGTCATCAAATTGATAATGCGTATGATCGGCAGTATTATACAGGCAAAAATATTCGTCCCCACTTTCGGACATATCCATCGTATTAAAATCAAGTTTATTCCAGGGACTTTCCGTTTCTCGTAATTCCCTCAGCCGCCAGTCAATGGTAAAGTCGGTGCCGTTAAGGTCAATATGTGGCAACTTGCCTGCCAAACGCTCCTGGAGTAGTTCGGTATCTTGGGGTGTATGATCTGCTGTCAGATCGCGGGCGGGGGTCAGATCGAGGATGCGTTCAGCATCATAATTGTTGATTAATTGATCCAGGAAACGCAAGGCTATGTATTGATCGTGGCTGTAATTCAGTTTTTCTATATGGTGGAAGGTCTGGATCAGGTAATTTTCCATTAGTACAATGGCGTATTCGTCCATACTGTTAAATATGTCTCTGGCCTGCTCAAAGTTTTTCAATTCCGCGAACTTCAACAAAAGTTCGCCCTCGGGAAGATCGCCGAATAAGGCATTAATTTCTTCTTTTGTAACATTGCCTGTGGTCTTGAATGAATCTTTGTCTTCGTATCTGAGTTCCCTGGAAGCGTGCCATTGACGTTCTTCTCTTGCCTCCGTCACATCCTTTTTGATATCTAATGGGATGCCGCCGACAACATACGCCTGCCGCTTCGGATCGAGTTCATAAGATGCTTCAGGATGTTTCTCGTTTTGCATTTCATTTAATATTCCGTCATGATATAGGGCTATTCCGCTGATACGCATACCTGTCTCCTCAAATCGACTGGTAAATTCAACCATAAAATGATCGGCGATTTCGCGAAGTGCGTCCAGGTTGGGCATCCACATGGTATGGTAGCTTATCTGTTGGTTATCGATTTGTATGTCGAGCATAAAGCTGTTCGGCGCAGTGACAAATTCCGGGAGGTGCCATTGCTTGGTATTGTTTTGTTGCTTTTCTATTTCTTTAAAAAGTTCCAGAACGGCTTCCACGCGGGAACTTTCACCGCTAAAAAGCACGGTATTTTTGCACCAGTTTGCCATAATAAAATTGATTAGTGAATTGATTTATAGATAAGAACGCTTGCTTTTTAGTAAGGCACGATAACCAGCTCAATATTTCAATGACAAACCTTCTTTATCAAATACTTCCGCAAGCTTCGATATCGATTTATGACCTACATTCCGCCATCTCAGCATCGTCCGGACATTATAACATTTTAGAAAATCTGCGGTGCTTATCTGATGATAATCGTCAACATTGGCTTTAATAAACTGGATGATTTGCCACTCGGTATGATGTTTCTCTAATAATGTTTCAAGTTTTTCCATGGTGAAATTTATAAGTCTGTTCAAATTTATTGCTATCTGGATTACCTTGACAAGCGCAGGCTGCCGGACTATTAGAGTCCCGGTGGTGAATTATTTGTATTGCTGGTCCCTGCGGATCTTAGAACGCATATATTCCTGAAAAAGTTCTTCCTGGGCGACTCTCTCATTCTTCCTTTTAAGCCGTTTATAAACTGTCCAAAAGAAGCAGGTCCATGCTGCAAAGGTGAGGGCGTACAAAATCCAACCGTAGCTGTTGCCCAGTGCGGACATCAGGCAGATGGTGGAAATGAAGAAAGTAAAAATAAGATGGATGATCATTTTCATAATTCAACTTTTAAATAATGTTTTAATCAGGAGTTTTTAACCCAAATGGTAGCTTTCCATTCACGTAGTCAATTAGTTAACTTCGAATATGCGGTTATGTTGCCGCGCTTCCTGAACGTGCCCCCGGATCGTATCGATGATGTCAGAAACAGGTATTCCGGTCATTGTCATGGATTTATTTTCAGGGTCGGTCGTCTTTAGCGTCAGATTCATCAGCCGAAAAACCTGTAAGATGAAAGGTTGGGTAACGGTATAGTCCTTGATCCGGAACATTTCTAAGTTATCCAGCCGCTTAGAAAAGATTCCTGTCCTGACGCGGATAACTTCCGGCGTGATCAGGTAGAGAATGCTTCGAATAAACATAAAGCGGTATCCGGCTACAGTAATGGTGATCAGGCTCGGCCAGATGAATAACGGAAAAAGCCACCAGGCCACCACTAAGAATAGCATGGCGAGGAGCAGCAATGGCAATACCCGTAAGAAAGCATACAAGGCCGCTGGCCGTAAGACCAGTTCAGGCCTTTCTTTCATTTCTTCTATTTCCATAAATTTAATTGTTAATTATTGGGAAGTTTACCTGCCTTTAACTGCTGAAAATAAGAGTCAAAGCCAGGTGGTTTTTGAGTCGCGATACGAAACCGGCATCCGGTTTTTTTCTCGAAAGCATTCAGGCTGAAAGCTTGCGCAGGAAAAATATAATTGGCAGACCGGTAGTTAACGATGATAAAATCACCTTCGAGAAATATGGCCACAGGAATATTTGATAAACCTGCGGCCACTTTCAATTCACACACCCGTCCCAGAATATCCTTGCCGAAAACGAGCGCGAACTGCCTGCCGGTGAAGTTCCTGTTTAGCCAATTGATCTGCTCTATGGATGGTTTAGCGCCAACCGAAGCAAAAAGCAACCCTTCTAAGTCATTAATGGCTGTGTATTTGACCGACAGGTAAGCAATAGCTTCCATGGCCGATGCGCAAATAAATACACGCCGGATCATGTTGCTATTGGGGTTACCCGCTAGCCAAAGCATTTCTGTGTCGGGCACCCGATGAAAGGCAAAGCCAAAATGCTCCGTATCGTTCCCGTAGGGAAAGATCAAATTGCCGCAGGCATCGCTAAGGTAATGTGGTGCAAAAAAATCCTGCACTTTGGGACAGATACCCAGGCGGGTTAAAAAGGCGTGCATTACCGTTTCATGCCGGAACGTGAATAACCCCGGCTATATTCGTTCTTCTGTTGAAACTCCATCTTCTGACCTTTCTCTTTTCCTTCGGCCTGCATATCCTTCAAGGCCTGGTGGTAGCCTTTGCCATAATGCTTTCGGTTCTCATCTTCCTTTTTCTCACCGTACAAAGCATTTAATCCTTTAAACAGCAGATAAGAAACGCCACCATCAATCAGGATGGAAGCGACGAGCGCCAGTTTATTGGCGCTGATTCCCTGCCGGTTGGTTCCGGAATACTGGAATTTGGTACCGTCTTTGAGTTCTACTTCCTTGCCTTTACGGTAACTTTCCTTTTGTTCCAGCGTCAGCTTCTCGTTATTCACGAAATCCGGGACCAGAATTTTTTCGGTGTCGGTAATGATAAATTCATTAGTGTCCTTATCAAATTCGATCAGGATATCCGTTTCCTTGCCATCAGTGTCTGACAGTACTTTTTTGATATTAACAAGTTCACCTTTTTCCAAAGCCTCCGCTTCCGAATCAGTCAGGTATTTGGGGTATTCCGCCTCACGGTAGATCGGGTGGATCAAGAGGTCAAGGTGTCCGGCTTCATTTTGTTTCAACGATAGCTTGGCGTCCATCGCCAGGATATGAATACCCTCAGAGATCAGATTTTCCAGGCGGAGCATATCGGTACGCCTGCCGGACAACAGCGCTTTAAGGTCTTCTTCGCTTAATATGAGCCGGCCATTTTTGGCGAGCCCGATCTTTTCCAGGTCCTCCATGGGGAGGACCTGTTCGTCAAATAATTGATCAGTCATTGGATTATGTTATCTTTTCATTTTATAGGAAGTAGTGTTTTCTTCTGCGAGAGCTTCTTCGGGCACTTCCATTTCCACGTTAAAACCTTTTTGTGTGCTATTGCTTCTATCAACCGCTTTCTCCTGCTTGTTTTCGATACCCTGTTCTTCTGCAAGTTCTTTGGCGATTTCCTTGCCCGGGTTATTGCGCGCCTCCACCAGGCTAGCGTACAACTTGTCTTTCGGCCCAACCTTAAACTTGTTGCCTGAATTTTGTTCGAGCATCTGGGCAGTTTTTCCTTTCAGGACAGCCAACACCTCATACTTTGCATTTTTATAGGGAATAATATCCCCTTTATTCAAGGTAGTCAGGTTAGCCTTTTCTGAAGCCGTTTCCTTAATTTCCCTTTTTTGCTCCGTATTGATCATGAGGTCAGCGATTTTCTGGGCATCACGGGAAGCTCTGAATATTTCATAAGGTTCATCTTTCAAAATCTTGACCCAGTTATTGGCGTAAGCGGTGTGCTGGCCAAAATTGTGACCGGTCTTTAATTCGGCACCCACCATCATCGCGGCGATGCTTGCACGCAATTCTTCACGGGCATATTCGATGGAGCCGAATTTGCCCTCCATCGGGCGGTTTAGCCTGCTTTCATGGCCTGTCCAGTGTGCCAACTGATGCAACGCCGCGGTATAGTATTTCGTCTCATTTTCAAACTGATCTTTTTCCGGCAGGTGTATCTCGTCTTTCGCCCGGTCATAAAAGGCTTCGTTTCCGCCATGGACGATCACTGCTTTGCTGTCGGCTAGTAGCTTTTCGGCCTGTTCGTTCGGTGTCAGCGTTTGACCAGCTTCTTTTTCCTTGACGAATTCGGCTAAGGGCGGGATATCATTGATCTGTTCTCCGTTAAACAGGAAGGCTTTGGCCTTGACCGCCTTGTCAAACTCGACGGTTTTGGTCTGGGTTTTACCTTCGTCATCTTTTATCTTTTGACCGTCAACCGTCCTGATGGCCTGAATGTCGGTCTTTTTGGAGAAATCGATCAGGGTTCCCTTGGAGCCTTCCTTTACCAGGTAACCGGCAAAGCGCGCATGGTTGGCGGTCATCCAGCGGGGATCATCGAAGCCCTTGGTGCCGAGGATCAATGCGTTCATGCCGCGGTAATTTTTACCGGTCGTCGGATTAAGGGGTAACACAAATGCGGGCTGGCCGTTATCTTTAACGGGCTTTTGAAGCGGCGAGGTGCCGGCTTTCAGTTCTGCGATCAGTTTCTCTGCGAACTGTTCGTGTACGGGTTTGAATTGTTTGCTCATAATTTTAATGATTTGTTATTATTTGAATGATACGTTAGTTTGTTGAGCCTGGCGTCAGGGGCTGCGGGATTGCTGTAGCATAGTCGCCAGGAATAGCAGCGGGTCTATATAATTGCGGCCAAACCGTACTGAAAAATGAAGGTGTTCGCCCGTCACTCTTCCTGTGGCCCCGGTAATGGCTACCGCCGTTCCCGGAAAGACCTTTTGATCCGGCGGCACTAATAGTTGCGAAAGGTGTCCGTAAATGACTTCCAGGTTGCTGCTGGTAATTTTAACATAGATGCCTAAGAAAGCATTGTATCCCACTATTAGAGTGCCGGGTAGAACCGAAAACACTGTGTCGTGATGTGCCCGCAGATCAACGCCAGCATGAAAAGCGTATTTTCCGGTAAGCGGGTGAATCCGGAAACCGAAAGCTGAGGTAAGCGAAAGCTGATGAAGCGGCAGGCATACCTGTGCAGGGATGGTGTCCTGCGCCCGGATGGCCGCGTGCAGGAAACAGCAAAAAACAAAGGCCAGCGCGGCTTTCATTTTAACGTCCCCTGGTTACGGCCTGTTCCTGGTATTCGGCAAAATCCCTGACCACGCCCAGCTTATCTTCCAGCGAGCTCATGCTGTAAGCCCGGATTTTTTCATTGCTTTGCGCAATTTCCATGGCGGATCGCAGGTCTTTTGCGGAACCTGACTGCTGCAGCAGGTTGAGTTGAAAGAGCGCCTTGAAATCCGGGCTGTCCATTTTCGTTGCGTTGGACATCAGATCCCGGTAGACATCCTTATGATTGCGGAGTACCAGCAAGGCATCCGTGCTGTATTTCGCCTGGTGCCCTTTTTCAAAGCTTACAAAAACATCATCCTGATCCAGGTCAATGTCGGTTATCATGCCGATCTGACCCTGCCGCTTGGCAGGGTCATCGGTCAGTTCATGGTGCACCAACGCGAGGGTGCCCCTCAATTCTTCTGATGGGTTCATTTTCTTCAGTGTTTAATGGATTATTTGGGTTTGCCGGCTTTCAGGGTGGCTTTCATGGAACCTTTAGGAATGACCGCAGCCGCGGGCGCCGGTTTGAATTTTTTGATGACCGCTTCTATTTCTTTGTTAATGCGATAGAAGTTTTGTAAAAGGATGTCCTCCCGCTTACCCTTAAAGTCATAATAAACGGGAAGATCACGGTATCCAGCTTCTTCGGTCTGAATCGCCTTATTGTCCAGATTGACCTTGCAGTTAACGGCGGAAGTTTCAAATTTGCCGGTATAATTGTCCTGCGCGTCTGCCGCGATAAGCCCGACCATTTCTCCCGTATTAAGCGATGCCATTTTACCTGCCGGTATGAGCGCCTCTAATTTTTCGTTCAGCGAAGAAGATGTTTTATTGCGGTCAATGGAAAGACTCTCGCCGATCTGCTTGGATTTGCCGAACAACCGCTCCAGCCAGTCCAGCGTCTCCTTGTTCCTGACCGATCCTGCCAGTACGTTTCCGGTGATCGAAGTGATAGTTCCTGCCGTATCTTTGCCATATTGTTGTTGAAACTGTGGCAATTCCTGGAGGCCCAAAAGCACCGCTACCTTATGCCCGCGGGCAACTCCTAAAATATTGTCCACACGGTGAACGTATAAAGTTGGCACCTCATCAATGATCAGAGCGGAGGGCAAATTGCCCCTGTTGTTGATCAGCTTGGTCAGGCGGTTAAGGATGACCGAGTAACAGGCGGAGTTGATATTCTGTGTATTCGGATCATTGGCCAGTACCAGTACGCCCGGGTCGTTCTTATCAGATATCTTTAGATTAAAGTCGTCTCCTGAAAAGACCCAGAAAGTCTCTTTCGTGGCGAGCCTGCTGATAAATATCTTCAGTGTTCCTACCTGTCCCTCCAGCTGGTCAAACGCTTTGGCTGCGAAGGCACTTTTAAACGGTGACAGCAAGGAAACCAGCTCCGGTTCGGTGAACAGGGTATTAAAGATATCTTCGTAAGAATGGTTCAGAAAGGCCAGCACATGTGGGAAACTGGAAAGCTTGCCGCCATCATACTTGCTAAAAAAATAGATACAGCAGGCCAGGAAATTGATCGCTGATTGGGTGAAGAACTGGTCGCTGCCGCCTGACTTGTCGCCTTTTTTCATAGCTTCTACCAAACCTTCGGCACTTTCCGAGGCATCCGCCAGCGTACGAAGGTAATCGCTGCGCCAGGGGTTGATACGCCTGCTCAGCTCTACATCGCTTAAATTAATGACGTGAAAGCGGTGCGTTTTACATTTGCCATGCTGTTTAGCCAGCAAAAAATGATAGTAGGCTATCTTTCCCAGATCAGGGAATTTGTAATCATAAATACAGGCACAAAATTCTTTGGCGATCATCTGCCGGATAAAGGGGTTGATGATCCCGAACGATTTACCGGAGCCAGGCGTCCCAATCAGCAGCGTGCCCCTGAATGGGTTCACGACGTTTATCCAGCCGTCCCGGACCTTATTCTGGTAATAAAACTGCATAGGAATATTGACCGAATATGGCGTATCGATCCGTTTCAAAGGCTGCATAAAGCTTTCGCCTTCGACATTCCACTTATCCTTGCCAAGTCCCGACCGGATAATTTTAGAAATGTTATCCATCGCGACCGTCGTCAGCAGGGCACCCAGCAACGAACAGACCATGTAGGCTAAATTGAAGGATGTCGTATAAGGCAATATGATTTCTGAAGGACGGTTATAGAGGCACAGGCTGCCAAAAAAAAGTAACAGGCCAAAGATTAGCGGGTAAACGATATGGTTTTTAGGATCAAGGTCTATCTTCTTTTTTGCGAGTGTACCGATGCTGACCAGGCAGATGAGTAAGAAGGTGGCCAGCTTGCTGTAAATGAGCTGCTGGTAAATTTCCAGGTGCTGCAACTTATCCAAAACCCGTCCAAATACGCCCCAAAAAGGGGCATCCCGGTAAATAAACAATGCGGCTTCCAGTACCAGTGAAAAGTAAATGGCACATTGCAGGAACCCGTGCAACTTTTGTTGCTCGCGCGTTTCTTCCATAAGTAATCTGATTTTAAGGCTGGACAAGCCGTACAGGCTGCACGGCAGAGGATAAATGAATCAATGAGGCCCCTAACGGCCCTTGCGTTGCGGCGAAAGTGAATAGAGGTCTGGCTCGGGAATTTGGGTGGCCCTGGCTTCATTCAGCATCACGGCCAGCTCCGGTCCGGACGGTACGACGGCAAAGACTGTGTGTTCCGGCAACTGCTCGGGAGGCGCATAAATATCCAACTCATGCGGAAAAGGAACATTGAGCACGCGTGTGTCCAGGTAAACGACACTCTGGCCATTTACCTGCATGACCTCATGAAAATGGATCTGGTTCCAGGGGTTGTCCTTTTGCCGGAAGGAACTGAGTTGGTCATCTGCGTAAAAATCGGTTCCGGCCAGGCTAACCACCGGCCAGTCGTTGCTATAGGTGCTGCGCCAGCCCGGTTTAACATGGTCCATTAGCTCATTCATTCCTGCCGGATCCATTGCACCGAAAGGACGCAGCCAAAATAATTGGGTGTTGTCCTTCTCATGGTATTGGTCCCACCGGCCCTGGTAAATACTTTTAGTAGATGTATCGTATACCAGTTCGAGGTGGTCCTGCAGGTCGATCATATCAAAATAATCTATTTTATTTGAGGGGTCGGCGGCTTCAATCAGTTGCATGGTACATGCGTTCACCAAAAAATCCGTACCCACAAGGGTGATGACCGGAAAAGGTCCTGTGTAATCCGTTAAAGTTTTCATGATTGCTAATTTTATCTGTTAAATCCCTGGGCCTTCCGCGGATATTCCGCCCCGGCCGTTTGGTTGATCGGTATCACATTTTCCGGTGTGCCCGTTTCCAGTGCGTTTTCTTCCCCGATTATTTCGCCTTCTTCAGGCTCCATCAGTACGCCTTGCGGTGCCTGGCTTTCCCTGATCTTATCGCTGATTTCTTTTTCCAGCCGTGCCAGTTCCTTTTTTAGTTCGGCCAGTTCGGGTTCCTTTTCAAAAACCCTTTGGGTAATCTGCTGCAATAAGGGTAGTTCCTTTTCAATTTCGATGAATTGCTTTTCATACTTTTCCCGCAGCGGTACGATACGGTCGATGGCATTGAGGTAATACCTTGCCGCCAGCTTTGGATTATCAATATTGGGATGTCCGTTGTTATACAAGTATTTGATGCCGGTCTCCGGGCTTTCTGCAAACAGGTTATTCTGGTATCGGTATTGTACCATGCCATCCTGTTCAAAAGGCTCCCGTTCCCTGCGTACATAAAGCTCAAAGCCATAAAGGCTGCCGATCTTTTTTTCATCCGGTTGGTTCTTTTCCGGCGCCCAGTGTTGATAGCGGTCAAGGATCATCCGGCCGATTGCTTCCGGTTCAGCAGATGCGGCACCATCCAGTTGGATCAGGTTCACTTTGGCACCTTCGGGATCATGCTGCAACTTTCCCTTGTAGGCAGTTTCATCAACGATTAGCTTTGAAAGGGTGGCGCTGACTTTTAGTTTTTCCTTCTCCAGGTCGTCAAGCCGGTAGCGGTTACGTGCTACTTCCTTATAGTGCGCCGATTTGAAGCCTTCCAGTACCGCTACTTTCTTTTCAATCTTCGTTTTTTCCAGTAAAGAGGTATCGCCGGAAAGAATGGCAATGTATTCTGAGAAGTTCATGCCGCTTTTTTCATCGATAGCGCCTTCATCCAGTGTGCGGACATTCAGCTCACAGTTCTTCATTTGGGAGATGAACGTCTGCTTGTTTTTTAGTAGGTTAAATTTGTAATTGTCAAGCGATAATTCGGTCGCGTAGATGTAGCCCTGCACCAGGTTGCCGTAGAAATTTTTGGCCAGCCAGTTACCCGGACGAGCATACCTGCCGTCGCGCTGGTCGAGGTCAGAAGGGCGCCACGGGATGTCAAAATGATGGAGCGCTACGCCGCGCTTCTGCACATTGGTGCCGGTTCCCAATTTTTCGGTGCTACCGATCTGGATGCGAATATCCCCGTTGTTCATCCTGCGGAACATTTCTGGTCGTTGTTTATCTGACCAGTCGTGAATGAAGGAAATCTCATGGGCAGGTATGCCGAAATCCCGGACCAGCTTTTCTTTCAACGCATCGTAAATATTGAACTCGCCGGACTTTGGTGTGCCGATGTCCGAGAAGATCACTTGCGTTCCCCGTTGTGGGGTGCTTTCCCGGTAGATTTCAGCCACCTTTCTGGCGCAGACATTCACCTTATTGTTAGGGTGGTCGCCGTAACCCGGATCGATGAGCCGCATATCCGCGGCCATTTTTTTAGCGTAGTTGGTCGCGATCAGCATGCGGGCATTGTCTTCTTCTTGCGTAAGTGGCGCCCTGCCAAGCAAAGTGGCATCACCGTTTTTGGCAAAGGCCATCAGGCGCTTAATAAAATCCTGTTGGTCCGGCGTAGGAGCGATATTGACCAGGTGCTCCTGTATTTCGGGCCGGTCGAGGCTGATATGCCTGGCTGTTTTATAGTCCGTGATCTCATTATAAAAAAGGGCAAGCTCCGGGACTTTGATGAAATGGCGGAAGCGTTCCTTAGAGATGATCTCGTTGGTAACAGAAAACTCGAAATCGACCGTTTTCCGCGCATAGACCGCAGCCCAGGCATCAAAATTTTCAATGCGCTGTCTTTCCAATTCCTTTGGCCGCAGGTATTTAAATATCAGGTACATCTCTGTCAGGCTGTTAGAAATCGGGGTGCCTGACAGAAAGGTCACGCACAGGTCGGCGTCAAATTTTTGTTGCAGCGTCCTCACGGCGAACAACATATTGAGTGCTTTTTGGCTGCCTGCAACATTTCCCAAGCCGGCTACGCGGCTATGCCGGGTGGTGAAAGTGAGGTTTTTGAACTTATGCGATTCATCCACAAATAGGTGATCGACGTTCATTTGTCCGAAATTGACCTCGGCATCCTTGCGGTTCTCGATCCGGTAAAGCACCGCGTTCAACTGGTTCTCCAGGTTATTTTTTCTTATTTCCAACCCCTTGAGCATTTTACGGGAAATTTCACCGCCCATGTCTTCCAATGTTTGCAGGTCCAAATCCACGTTATCCAGTTCGATCTGCAATATTTCCTTTTGTATTTCCGGCGACTGCGGGATCAGGCCAAACTGGTCATGGGTCAGGATCACACAATCCCAGTTATTATTTTTGATCTGATGGGAAAGCACCTGTCGCCTGGCCGGCGTAAAGTCATTTTCGCCGGGTGCAAGCACCCGGGCTTTAGGATACGCTTTTCGAAAAGTATCCGCAATCTGGCTGACATTGGCCTTCATCGCAAGGATCATCGGTTTGTGAACAATGCCAAGGCGCTTCATTTCCATTGCTGCCAGCACCATGATCAGGGTTTTGCCGAGCCCGACTTCGTGGTCGATCAGCGCGCCGCGATTCTGTATGATCCGCCAGGTGGCGTCCTTTTGGGACGGGCGGAGTTCGTCATCTCCTAACACGGCCTTCCTGTCGAGGCCGGGAAAAGTCAGGTGGCTGCCGTCATATTCACGCAGTACATAACAGTTATAAGTTTCATTGTACAGTTGCTCCAGCTGCATTTTTTCAACGTCCGGCAGTTCCTTCAGCCATTCCACGAAACGCTCGCGGATGATCTCGATCTTCTGGTGTGCAAGCTGTATAGCGTCATTATCAGGAACACGGACGATCTCCCCGTTTCGTTTAACCTTGTAGGAAAAAGTCGGTGACGTGTTTTCCAGCGCATGTTCCATCAGGGTATGCGCATTCATCTTATTGCCGGATTTCGGCGAAATGGTGAACTGGCCGTCAGTAACTGCGTTGCCTTTTTTGTACGATACTTTAAACGTATCCTGTGAAGTAAAATATTCTACACGGGCTTCCAGTTCAAACAGCGACTGCGTAAAGCGCCGGTAGTAGTCTACCGGGATCCAGCGCTCGCCGAGGTTAAAATCGAGCAGTTCAAATGGAATTTTGTCAGGCTGAACACGGCGAATAGCAGCGAGGCTGCGCGCAAGCTGCAGGTCATCCGGTTCTGCCTGACTGGCCGGGACCGCTTCAGCCAATTTGGCGACGACATTTCCGGACAAATAAGCGTCCGTTGTTTCCCAGGTCTTTGAAGCTGGGTTTAGGATGATCTGCCGTTCCAACTGCCGGATGATCTCGCTCTCACTTAGCGCAGTTACCTTGCTGATATAGGCAAGGTCGACGTAACCTCTGTCATTTAGGCATCTTGCCAGCGCCTCTGCCGGGTCATTGGTCTGCAGATCTTCCTGTTGCGGGAAAACAGGTCCGCTAAAAATATCTGCCTTGATCCAGGTGTCGTTCTCCCGGCGTTCCAACGATGAAAGAATCAGGAAGCCGAAGGCTGCATCGTCCAGCAGCCGTGAGCGGTTAACCGTTTTGTTCAGTTCGCCGTATCCGTCAACCAGTAGATCATAAGCCCGGTTCAGTTCCGACCTTAGTGAGGGCTGCGCCTGTAAGGTGGCGGACTCCACTTCAGATAATTCGAGATAATGGTCCCTGAGTGTTATGTAAAGGCGGAAAAATTCTTTGTTTTGCTGTTCCTCAAAAGCCTTGAAATCCGCTTTGCCGTTATCAGGAGTATCGATCAGCCCGGTCTTACCCTCGTGGATAACCAGTGTATCCTTGATATAGAATGGTTTGACATCCCTAAAGGGGTTCGGCCGGTCAGGGCCCAGGCCGAATGCCGCTTCCAGGCTTTTGTCACCTTCATAGCGGTAATCGTGACCATAATATTTCAATTTGGCGGCAAGTGCCTTTAGCTCGAAACTCAGCGAGTTGCCATTGAGCCACTTATTGGAAAATTTGATTTCAGCAACATTGCTGTATAATTTATACAGATACCGGCCGCTGGGTTTTGCCTTAGCCGTAAGCATGATCAAACTTTCATGATCCGGCCGTGCTGTGGTACGGATGGTACTGATGAGCCGGGCCGTAGCCGTTTCTATTGTCGCTGCATCCAGGTCGGACAGGTAAGCTTGCGCGCGGTTATTGTTTTCCGCTGGTGCCTGGTCAAACAGGCCCAACTGAACCGTCATTTTCGCGGCCTTATTTTCCGGCACAGGTAAAAAGGTAAATTGCTTTGCGCCGCGTTCTGCCACCGTTTCGGGCGTTTGTTGCGAAGTCGCTTGTTTCTCCCATTGTGTTTTGATCGCGTTCCATCGGGTCAGGTTAAAATTGGCGTCAAGTCCTTCGGCAATCTGCTCCTGCAGCGGATTGCGCAGGTCCTCCATTTCACCATTATGCCAGATCATTTGCGAGGGCTGACCATACTGGTTGGTGCCGGGTCCGACCTCATCGGCCAAAATAAGTTCCTGGTGCCGTACCACATAGGTGTTTTGATGAAACTTTCCGGCTTCGTTCTCCAGTTCTGTGGTTTCCAGCAGTTGTTGCTCCGCTTCGGTAAAGGTTTCCTTCTGGTCGTTTTTCTGCACGATCAGGAGGTGGCTTGGCGCTTCTACATTGGCGCTATCCTTCATCAGGTTATCCGGTAAAATGGAAAGACTGATAAAGTCCGCAGACGTGAACAAGTGCTTCCTTGCTGTTTCATTGGATGGACTGTTCAGAAATGCATCGGTCGTCAAGAAAGCCAAGAGGCCCCCGTTCGCCAATTTATCAAGTCCTTTGGCAAAAAAGTAATTATGGATCTTAGCGGTTACCGGGCTTCCCTGATAGGCCGGGTCAAATACAGAAAAATTACCGAATGGTATATTACTGGCCACCAGGTCAGCTTGCCCCTTTTCTGACGCGGGTGTTTCTTCGAGCCCCTTAATTTGTACGCTTACGGGAAACGGCAGACTGGCGGATAATGCGCTAAGCACTTTTCCTGTCAATAAATCTTTCTCTACGGCATTGACATTTTCCAGCACGGGAAGCGAACCGGCTGCTTCTGTAATAAAAATTCCCGCACCTGCACTGGTTTCATAAAGCCGGTGCGGTGTAATCTTCTGCTCGCTCAATGCGTCATAAATGGCGGCGGGTATCATTGCAGGGGTGTAATAAGCGGTTAGTACGCTGTTCTTCATGGCATCAACCGCTTCTTTATAATCGGCATCTGCCAGGTGTTCCCTTAAGAGATCATGCAGCTGCATGATTTTCGGGTACAGGCGGATATCGGTATCTGATACTTTACGTTTAATCCAAACTTCACGGTCGCCTATTGGATGCAGCACCGCTTTAATGCCGCCAAAACCGGCGTAGCTTTTTAGGGCGGCCAGCTCCGCTGCAGTTAATGAACGTTTGCCATCCCAGGTCAGCGCAATACGAATGGCCTCGATATTACCGTCCAATTTTTGAGCAACATTAAAACTCATTTTCCAATTCTCCTTCCAGGTATTCTGCTATTGTTCCGATCACGGCGTAGCGAAGCATCCGACTGTCCTCCTTATCGGGGAAGCCGAAATGTTGGAATACATCCGTACAGGCAGCAGCAAGATTGATCAGTTCATAAATCAGTATGCCGGAGCCGCTGAACCGCAGGAAGGTTTCTTCAAACTCTTCCCGCATTACGCTAGCGACATAGTCGTACCGCGTCGGGGTGATTGCATCACAGAGCGTTTCTTCCGGGTCGCCGGGCACCAATAAAAAGCTATTGAGATAGTCCGTGACCCGGTGTTCTTCCTGGAGCTGCAGGTATAATTCCGGGTTCAGCTGCATCAGGCGGAGATGCAGCCGGTCTATTAATATATTCATCAAGGAAATTTTAAAAGGTCAAAGTCCCGGTACTATTGGGGCAGAGGGATCATATCCGCTTCTAACACATTTTTATAGGATATTTCGAGATTGATCACCCGTCCGGAGAGCTGCTTTTCGTTTAGTTCGATATGTAGTTGCTTATTACCGGGAAATGTGAATTTTTTAAATACGAAAACGTTGCGGTAATGCTTCTTAAAAAAGGGGATGTTAAATAGGACCAGATCGGGTTTGATTTCGAAGGATTGTATGGTCGTCGCTTTCGTGACTTTTTTATCTTCGATCTTAAACCGCAGTTCATCGATCTCGTATTTAAGATTGGTGCCGTTTTCATAACCGAGATCAACAAAAATGTAATCGCCGAGCGTGTAGATATGGTTAAGGTTTGCCTTGATGCCGAATGCGGACGATTTTTGCAGATGCTTTTCCGGCTTTTTGTTGACCAGTAAAGCCGCGTAGCTTTTGAGTTCCTCCTGTGATAGCGAAACGCCTGGAAAGTCAATTGGCCGTGTTTCATCCGGCAGTATCTCGATATCCGTTTCTACCGCACCGCCGTTCGCCGGCGAAAGAATGACGCGGTATTGGGCGATATATTTTTCACCTACAATAGTTACCACTGCGTCTGAATCTGGTCCTTTCGGATGACCCGCTGAGTCTGCGAGGCATTTAATGCGAAGAATATTTTTTACGGGCAGGTCGCCAGATATGCTTTTGGTAGAAATATCCACGTACTGGATCGGGCCTGGCGAAATGAAATGGAGGGAAATATTTGCAGGCAGGTAAACTACCGGCAGTTCCGATTTCTTTATTCCGGTAGCGATATTGAGTTTCTGGGCATAAGTTTGTAGAGCCGTCAAGACGATGACAGCGAACAGCAATAATCTTTTCATAACAATAATGTGTTTCGTGTTTTATAATCCGCTTACTGGTTTTGCTCATTCTGAAGCGCCTGCGAATCGATTAAATAGATATAGGAATTGTATTTGACCTTGGCTTTGTTCTTCCGGATCGCCCCGGCAATGGCCGAGGAAGTGGATTCGAAAATCTTGTCCACCGAACTCATCAGCAGTTGGCTGCTGGCTGATGTGGAGCCGCTGCCACCGTCAATGGTGATCCCCTGGATCGTATTGGTGCCGAGGTCCTTGGTGAAGTCTCTGAAAGCCGATTCCGGAACATAAAGCCCAGGGAGCCCGTCCATATCATAAATATCCAGTTTAACCGGGAGCACGCGATTATGGTAAAATATTGACCTGACAGAAAGGGTCACGCGCTGGCCTGAAAAGCCGCTGATGAGCGCATATAAATAAGTGCCCTTATCAATCAGGATGTTTCCGGCTCTAATATTGTCGAGCAAGCGTAAGCGAATGCGGGAACTGACATAACCGGTGACGTCTTCGTCGATAACCGCCATGATCATATTCTCTTTGTTATCCGGCATGATGGTATTGAATTCCGGCGGGATATTTTCGCCTTTGCTGACGGAGAGTATTTTTTCTTTCCCTTGTTCCTGCTGCGCTTTTGCCAGTGCCGCCTGTTTTAGCTTTTCGGCCTTATAGGCCGGATCGTTCATTTTGTTCAGGCTGTCCATATAGGCCATCTGCTGTTTGAAAAGCTCCATGGGGTCTTTTTCTTTGCCTGTCGATCTGGGATTCGGGCCGTAATTAGCTATGCTTTGCTGCCTCCCGGACAGGCCCGAAAGCGCACTGGCAAGCGCCTTGTCCTGTGCTGATGCCCCGGTTTTATGGCTGCCGTATACCGCTTTATAATTGGAGCCGGCACCGTGACTGGCCTGTTGAACCGGGTTCATGCCATACCGCTGCTTCATCGCCTGGTCAATGGAATCCAGCATTTTTTTCTGCTGGTCGGTGTAATTGTTGTCGAATCCCGCAACGCTGGATTTCTCCCGCGGGATGTTATTCACGGCAGTATATCCATCGGCTTCCTTATAGGTGTTGCGATAGGCATCGAGCTTGCCAGTCAGCTTTTCCTTTTTCACATCATTGGAAACTTCGCCGACATTCGTATTGATCCCGTCCTGTTGTTTGGTTGCCGTTTTTTGCTTTCCCGCGCCGCTGTGGTAAACAGCAAAAAATAAAAGCAGGAATGGCAATATGAGTGCCGGCAACACGTATTTCGGTTGTTTTAAATTGAGGTTCTTCATTGCATTCGTTGATTAGTGATCGTTTTATTGAAAGTCCATAGCTTATTTGGGCAGGTTTAAATTCTTGTTGATGTTCTGCAGCCGGTCGAGTGCCTCCTCCAGCCGGACACTGTCTGCCTCCGATAGGAAGGGCTTTGCCATAGTGCTGTCGATAAACTTTTTGAGGCTGATTGTTTCCTTCAGTGCCGCTCCTGCCTGAATAATGCGCGAAAAGCCGTCACTTACGGGCCTGGGTTGTTCAGCCTCTGCGACGCTTTTTATTTTTACAGGCACGTCGCGCAAACGGAACACCGTAAAGGAAAGCACGAGCGAGATCAGCATCAGGCCGATCATGCTGCCAAAAAGGAACTTAGGATAGCGGCTGATAAAATTGCGCCAGCCGTGACCTGTCCGGTCAAAATAAACCCGGAACTCCTTTTTCAATTCGCTGAACACTGTGTCCTGCGGATCGCGGTTAGAATGTATTTTTTTGAACATCTTCGAGATCTTTGTTTTCTAAGGTTTTCCAATTGGTAATGAGCACCCCGTGCGGGTTGTTATCGCTGCGTGGAATATCTTTCAGGTAACCTTCCGTGATCAGCGACCGGGTGACGGTAGAGCTGCGCCGGTCTATATTCAGCTTTCCATAATAGCGGAAATAATGCCGGGGCATATCCAAAATGATCGAATCTGTCTGAAGGCTGAGTACAGAACTGGATGAGAGGATCGAATTGAAATAGCCATTTTCCTTGAGGTTGTTGTATTGTTCAACGCCCGACTCATCAATGAGGTACATCGCCTTTTTTAACTGGTATTCGATATACTTGTCATCCGGCGTCAGCGAGAAAAAAAGCGAATGGAACAGGTCTACATCAGCCCTATATTCCGCCGGACGATTCATCTCGATATCCGTCTGTTTGGCCATGATGGGGACGTTATTATCAAGGATGTAGATGCTTTTCTGTGCCGATGATACTTCACGGTAAGCAAAGGAACAGGCCACGATGGCAACAATAACAGAGGTTAAAAAACTGCCCAGGACGACGATGGTCGCCAGCCGGATCTTAGCTTCAATATTTTGTATGATCATAAGTTTAAATGAAAAAAGGCCGCCTGAATCGTCAGGTAGCCTTTTGGTTTAATTTATTTGAGTTTAAAAGAAACTTCCGCTGGCCTTACGGGCGACACCGACAACCGTTGCAGCGCCGCGGCCAAAGCTGGAGGTGGCGGAAGTTATACCGGAGGTAGATACGATCCAGGTGGAAATGCTCGGAACGGTAAACATGCAGATGGCGCCGATCAGAAAAGTAACGATCACTGTGCCGAACGATAAAATGCCATTGCCTGCAAAGACCGCCATCTTGGCCATGTCTGCTGCTGTGCCGTTCTGGCCGACCAGTTCCTGGTATTTGCTGATCTCGGAGGTCAGCGCATACTGTTCCATCAGGCCGCAGAGGTACATGATCAGGTAGCCGATCCCGGAGTATAAATTAACGGAGATAAAACGCGCGATCCAGGTCGTAAAGCTGTCGCGGAATGCGGGTAAAATACTGACCGCCACCGAGAATGGCCCAAGAATAATAAGGATGGATGCATAAATGATCTGGATCATAAATATCACGTACACCGCGATTCGTAGAATCCAGATACCTAAAAGCTCCAATAGTTGCGTGACCAGCAGCTGCATACCGATCGTTAATCGGTTTTTCAGTTCCAGTAAAGGCGAAACAACAGTAGAAATACCTTCCTTAACCGTGCTCGTTACCGAGTCCCATGCCTGGCCGTACCAGGTATCCGATTCTTTTTCCGCGACATCGGCCTGAGCCTGGTAGGTATACAGGGAATTGGCGACGGCCAGCATCAGGTTTGCGCGCTTAAAACGCAGGTCATCAACCGTGCTTTGTACGTCATCGAACCGCTGTTCGGTTTGGGCCGCGATCAGTTCAGTTGGATAGGCAACAGCGTGCGTAAAGGGACTCCACCAGATAATGATCATTGCTAAGCCAAAGGGCCGGAGCAACGGCATAATCTCCATTTTTTTGTCACCTACCATCATTTCATAACTCTTGATGGAAAAAAAGATGATCATGAATATGGCCGCAAGCGCCTGGGCGTCGACGATGAACATACTGAAGCTATTCCAGATAGAGGCCTGGAGGCCTTTCAGTAATACCCACATGCCTGAATCGTAAACACCGTCACCCTGCATAAACTGCAGGGAATGTTTATAGTTCGCGGTATCTATGGGCACCTGGCCATAGCTCGTCGCCGCGAAAAGCAGGAATAGCAGGCTTAATAAAAACATTCGTTTTTTCATTGGATTAATAGTTTGCGTTTTGAATGATACCGTTGGCGATCCGGATGTCGCTTTGGGGTGTCCAGTCCGGCACAGGCACTGTGCCTTTTTGTAATTGCTGTTGTTTGGCCGCTATGTCCAAAGTCGATTGGGCGGCACTTGTGCGGATGGCCCAGACACCCGCCAGCGTGCGGTATTCTTTCAGATACCGGTAATAAGCCATGATCCTGGAACCGCGGTCCATGTCGGTAGACCTTGCACCCTGTATCCGCTCCTTCAGCATATCCAACTCGTTTTTATACCAGTTGTAGAGGCCTTCGGAGACCAGTTTGGCGCTTACCTGCGGCGATAGCCCGGCCAATATGGTTACCATCGAATTATTGATGACGGGCGATAGCTGCTGGCTATAATATAGTAGCCACAATGGATCGGCGTCAGACAGCAGACCTGATTGACTGGCGATCTGTGAAAGCGCTGTGTTACGGAGGGTGTCGGAATGGAGTTTGTAATTATTATCAATGGTATTCATCGAACCCACTAATGCGAGGCGCTGCGTTTGTGGGCCTGTCGCGCTCAATGGACGCAGGTCCGTCTTGTGATAATTCGGGTCGAAAAAGCCCCATACCAGCCAGTAATAAGGATTCGTGTCTAAAAAGCCTTTGCCGGGTTTGAATTTGTTTTGGTCCCATTGCTGGAAAACCATTCGCTGGCTTTGATATTCGATCGCCTGGTCCTTAATTACTGATTGAGCGAACAAAAAGCGGGAGGCGGAAAATAAGAGGAGGGTCAATAAGTATTTCATTGTTGTAGGTATTTAGCGTTCTGTATGATCTGTTGTACAAAAAATTTATCGTGGTTGATATACCCCTGGAAAGGGTTGAGCGAAGCGACTATACCGCGTTGTTTCGCCCAATACATCGCGCGCCAGGTGCCATAAGCAAGGCCGTCGAGGATCTGCAGGCGCTGAGTGACCTTTTGGAGCAATTGGTCCCGGCTGTTGTAATCCGCCAGTACATTATCACCTGACTTGAGTATATAGCCGGAGACATCGCTGACCAGGCCGGCAGCTTTGACCCGCATCTCGTTTTGAATATTGCTCGCAAATAATAGCAGATAGGGTTCATCTTTCGCCAGCTCCAGCGCCTGGTTAAGGTAACTGACCATATCTCCGGTAATTACCGCCAGGTTTTTTACTGCAAGGCCGTCCTTTAAAGCCGAATTGACGTTAGATAAACCGTTATAGATGATGGCTTGCGCGGTAACCACCGAGCCGACATTAATATTAATATCGTCGATATTATTGTGGATTTTTCCCAGATACTGGTTGTGGGTTTGTTCCGCGCTGCTTCTGACCGCCTGGTTCGCCATGACGGACGAAAAATATTGCGGGTCAATTACGTATTGCTGCGCCTTCGCCCCCAAAAACCAACAGGATAGCGCGAAAAATAAGAATAGCTTTTTCATTGTTTCAGGTATTTAGCATTGCTAAGGATGTTGTCGATCATCGCCTTATCCTGGCTGATGAAGTTCTGGAAGGGGTCGAGGGCCCTGATGACCGCCGCCAGGTTATTGTATTGCAAAAGGTTCAGCATGTTCGCGGACAGCTCCTGTATGCTGCTTAATTCAGAGATGACATAGTCAAAAAGCAGCTTCCGGTCGGAGGCCTTCAATTGGTTAACATCGCCTAAAGAAAGTGTTAAACCGGTCACATAGCCCAGCAAGCTTTGCGCCTTGTCGACGAATTCAATTTGGGACCTCAGACCCAAAACAACGATGGCCGGATTTTTTGCTGTCAGCTGTACGATTTGTGCCTGGTTCCTGATGATCTGATCGACCATGGGTGTGGCGTAAATGCCAATATTTGCGATATTTATCGCTGTGCCCAGCGTATTGTATCGCTGTTGCAATGTCCGGTATGTATTTTTCAGTTTGGCAAGCAGCGTCAGGTTAGCTTGCTCATTCGCTGTTGCGGCAGCCTGCTGGTTACGGGCCTGTACCTGTAACTTATTTTCGGCCTTGGATTGATCGATCAACTGGTGCATGCCTACTACATCGATTGTACTTTGCTGACCGAAGGAAGGAGAAAGGTATAGGGCCAAAGGAAAAATGAGCACTAATAGCTTTCTCATTGTTTCAGGTATTTTGCGTTATTAATCACATCGTTGGCTATCCGGACATCCATGCTCTGCCAGGTTTCCCAGGGATTCAAGGAATGGAAAATGCCGCGCATTTTTGCCCAGTACATCGCGCGCTGCATACCGTAAGCTATGCCGCGAAGAATTCTCATTTCTGTCGCGATATGGTTGAGCAACTTGCCCCGCTCGCCGGAATCCATGAGGTTATTTCCTCCCGCTTTCAACACAAAGGCGCTCACATCGGCGGAAAGGGTGATCGCGCGGGTTTCAAAGTCACGTGCACCCTGTTCAGCAAACAGTAGTAAAACCGGATCTGACTGTGCAATAGTGATGGACTGCTGGACATCCTTTACAATGTCGGTGCCGCATTCGGCGATATCCTTGATCGTGGTCAGGTTATTAATTACGGAAGCTACTTCGCTCAGCCCTTTGTAGATTTTATTTTGCAGATCGTTTACGATCGTTAGCTGACCGGTAACCGCCAGTTGTCCCTTTTGGATCAAATTGAGGTTATTATTGGTGGTATTTAGCTGTCCGTTGATCACCGAACTGTTGACAAGGATGGCGGCGGAAGTGGTCGGGTCGACCACCAGTTCCTGGGCATTGGCGCTATGGATAAAAAAACATAGGCATCCTAAAAGAAAAAACGTTGCTTTCATAAATTATACGGATAAAAGGTGATAATTGATTGGTTTGCCGGTTTGATTAACCCGCTTAATAAAGTCGCCCAGCGGCAGTTTGGCTTCCTTCAGGTCATTCACGAAAGCATCCAATCCCGCCGGGTACGACCCATAGGCATTGGTGTAAATCTCAACCGCAGACTTTTCAGGCTTTTCCGTCGTGTAGGTCAAATACTGCTCGATCGACACTTCTATGCCATAAACCTCACCGGTTGCGCCGCGCCGGATATACACTTCCTTGAATCGCCCGCGGCCTTCCTTATTATCCAGCTTATTGATCGTGAATATCTTTTTCTGTTCAGTTTCGGTAATGGACAGGAGTTTGGCGATCTCCTTATAATTTTCTTTAAACTTGCTTTGGTCAAGGAGGATGATGGTATCAGAATTACTCAGAATGCTGTCTTTTACTACTGCGTTTCCTAAAATGTCCGCCAGTTCCTGGGTAACGACAATCGCTTCACCCCAAAACTTCCTGACGGTTTTATACAAATACAAAATGTATCCGGCCATGAGTGGTGAAGCGATCGCCTTCCACGCCTCTTCAATTATCAGGGCTTTACGCTGTGAACTGCGGTGCCGCATTTTCTGGATGAAAACGTCCATGATTATGAGGGTGACTACCGGAAACAAAATTTTGTTTTCCTTCACATTGTCAATTTCGAAGACAATAAAGGGTTCGGTAAACAGGGATTCATCGACGGCTTCGTTTAATATGGCATCATATTCGCCGCCCCTATAAAACTTTTTCAGCACATACCTAAACTCATCGAGGTCAAATGAAATGCGTTCCTCTCTTTTAATTTCCGGTATTTTAGCGATGGCGAATTCATAAAAGCTGTTAAAGCTCAGGCTGATCACGCGTGTCTGCTCAAATTTTTGTTGGGCCAGGCTGGTTTCATGGGCGATTGCCTTTTCGTATTCCTCCTGGAATACGGCCTGGTAAAACCGCTTTCTGTTAGTAGTGGTGTCCGCAAAAATGCCCGTCATATCCTGTGGGTCACCTGTTTGCGCGATAACCGTTTCCGGTTCATCTTCAGCGTCATCAGCATCGAAATAGCCTATTTCCAATCCTTCCAGGTCGCTCGCGGCGATGAAGTTGTTTTTGAACTCGCTGAATACGTGCCCGCGTATGAGGTTCACTTCCGGCTCGGTCAAACCAGGAAAGGGACTGCGGGCGAAATAACTACTGTAGTATGCCCCGATTACGTTAGCAATGACATCATGTTCAACCGGCGTGAGCACACCCTCGGCTCCTTTCCAGAGCAAGCCGATCAATGTGCCAAGGAAATCTTTCTTTTCGATATTATATTCCGCTTCCGTGATCTGGAAGGGGTTCATCGTAATCGGCTTCTGTTCCGTGTACGTGATATACTTGCCTCTATAATAGGAGCATAAGCCGGAATAAGAATGGCCGGTGTCGACGATGACCACGTCCATATTGTAAAGCATGTATTGCTCCACAATGGAATTTATAGCATAAGATTTTCCGGACCCGCTTGGCCCTAAACAAAATCGGTTTCTTGAGTTGATGCGTCCGGTCCGCATCGGCAGGTCCGATAGATCTATCCCGACTGGAATTCCTTGCCGGTCCGTAAACCGGATGAGAAAATCCGATGGTTCGTCTTTTTGCAATGTTTCTTTAAAAAAAAAGCAAATAGCCGCATCACAGGTAGTCAGGAACCAGTCGTAGTTTTTCAGTTCTACTGTATTCCCGGGCAGTTGTGTGCGGAACAATTCCAGTTGATTATAGGCGTTCTTACTCGGAATGATCCCTAATTGAAACAGCGAGCTCTCTATGAAATTGACCGCTTTTTGAATTTGTTCATTACCGGCGGCTATGGTTATATTAAAGTGACAGTTGACCAGCAATTGGTTATCCCTGGCCACATCGGTAAGCAGTTGGTCTATGTCCTCTACGCACAATGAATTTGCAGGATCGGGAATGCCTGAATGCCGTTTTTTCTTTAGCTCCAGTTTACGCAGTGTCATCACCTGGTTGGGAATTTCAATGACCTGGTTGTAAATGATGGTTTCAAATCCGGGGACCTTAAAAAGAAAAGACAGAAAATCGACCGGAAAGCCACGCATGGATTCCTGTTCATTCAGCTCGATATGGGTACCAACCTGCGTCGGCAAATCGATATTGTCGATATTGATCAGGCTAATATTCCTGATGGCGCGGTCACCCATTTTCAGTTCGACATCCGATGCCGCGAGGTTATCTAAAATAATATTGCCGCTGCTGAAATCCATAGAAAGGGTTCGCATGACCAGCGAATTGATTGCTCCTTCTTTGAGCACCTCGGGTCCGGCTTTCCCCAGTTCCAGGATATTTAATACTTTATCGATCGCCTGTCGGAAATCGGTCAGCAGTCTTTTATCATAAACATAGAATGTTCCCTTTTTTACCTGCCTGGTGATGGTTAAATAAGAACGTATTTCCACATAATCCCGCCCTGTAAAATGTTCAAAATAGCGGGATTGTAAATACTCGTCGGCTTTTTTGGCAGGGTAACTTTCACGGCTGAGCACATCCTGTTTTTGCAACAGGTAGCCGTCACCTAACACTTTAACAACATTGAGCAGCAGGCCGTGAAACTCATCATATCCCGAAGGCGCGGCGGAATAACGGATAACAGGGTTCGCTATTTTGATGACAACAGAATACTCGCCGTTTAGTCCTACGAGCAAATCAAAAGCGCCGCTTTTGTCTATGCCGATATACGGCATCTTAAAAACTGTTTTACTTGCCATAACGGTTTAATTTTTTGAAGTTGAGTTGATGGAGATAGATGCCGGAATAGCGGGTTTTTCCGTGCAGGCCGTGTTTTTGTTTCCCTGCAGTAAACAGAAGACCGCCGACAACGCTGCCGATGAGGACGATGGCTCCCAGCCACATGTTGATCAGGGACATTGTCAATGCGCCAAGTACCAGTCCGGCGAGCAAACAACCAAGGCCCCAATAGATGAATTTTCCTTTGAACCCGCGAAATACAAGGGGCTTTTGGAGCCCCTTGTAAACTGCAAATTGCTTCTCCATTAGGTTAGTCCGAAGAAGGCCTTAATGATCAATGCGGATACCACGAGAAACACGCAGCTGCCTCCCCATCCCATTAATTCCTTGTTGATATCCTGGTCCCCACTATTCCATTTCGAATAGACACGGATAGCCCCGACGATACCGACAATGCCGCCAATGACCAGTGCGATATTGGTGACCGGGCCGACATAAGTTTTAAGAGTGGAAGTTGCGGTGTTTAGACCGTTTACACCGTTTTGGGCAAAGGCAGACGCCTTGCACAGGATCAACAGCACTGCTGTTGCCCATAATTGTTTTGTTTTGTTCATTGTGTTATTGGGATTAAAAATTTGTGGCAAAAAAAAAGCGGCTTCCCGCCCGGGAACCGCCTCGATAAAAAGTATAGCAGGATGTTTAGATGCCAAATATGGCTCTCAGGAACATACCCGCCAGTACCATGAAAAATGCCGCGTAGAACCATGCGGCGATATCGGAATCAATACGGGGCTTGCCCATCTGCCAGTTATGGTAGATCTTCACCGCGCCGGTAATACCAAAGAGCGCGGCCATAACGAGCGCGCAGTCCAGCGCTGAAAAAAATGACGAAGACAATTGCTGCCTGGCCTGGTTCATTTCATCTATACCAGGCTGCGCAAATGAACCGTATGCCGTAAGGCATAATGCAACAAGTGCGGACGCCGCAGACAGGATCTTTTTCATACTTTAGAAGCTTACTGCCTTGGTGTAGATAAAGGATTCTTCCCTGGCATGATTGAATAGATTTTTGAGCGTAACCCCTCGGGTGGCAATAATCTCATTCTCTTCGCGCACCTTAGATCTTACGGCGGGATTTTTGACTTCGGCCGGTTTACCCTCGGTGCTCTTCGCGTCGGATTCAGGCACCAGTTGCATTGGCTGATGATTGTCGATAAAAGATAATTCATTGCCGGCCGCCGCTTCAGGGGGATGTCGGCCGGCTATCGAAACGTCGTAAAAAATATTGGCCAGGTAATACAAGAGGTATATACCGGCGATCCATAATATAAAATGTAACCAGCTCATTATTCTATGTTTTGAAAAAATTGTTTGATGATTGTTTTTAATTCGGGATGCTCGTTGAGCAGTTTGCGAACCGCGAAGGCAACGAACTTGGTCACGTCCACGCCGGTCGCCATTTTCAACTGGTTCATCGTCTGGGCGGTGCGTTCGTCAAACCTGGCATGTACCATGCTTTTATGATCTGAGTTGTCGTAAGCTCTGATGGCCTCCAGTATAGCGGGAATTTCCGGCGGCGCATTGTTTTTAGGGCTGATATCTCTGATGCCGGGCTGCTTCGTTTTTTTGGCCTGGCCGGAATTTGCGGGGCCGCCGATCTTACTGCGCAGCTGATCAGCCAGCGTTTTGATTTCGCTCATGATGTGTTGGATTTATATGTTCTTTGAATATTTTATCGAACACCGGTGAGATTACCGGATATACTGATAAAGGCGTCTGAAAAGTATTGGTACGCTGGAAGTCGATGCGGTCGGGAAGTGATTCGGTCACTACACCAAATTTTGACAATTGTTCATCTACCTCTATCTTGGTTTCGTACCTCACATTTGCTTTAATGCGGTTGGGTATATAAGTGATCTTTACTTTGGGATGGATACTCCGGAGCACAACGGAGAACAACACTGTAGATTCAAAGCTGAACTCATCGTAAGCAAAAGGGCAGATCACCAGGTCAGCCGATTGAAATACCGGGATCAAGCCATCATCGTCGAGTTTACCAGGCAGGTCGATGAGTACAATCTGTTCGCCGTTCGCATTTAACACTTCCCTAATATCCGGGTAGACGTCGAGATTGGCAGCCAGTACCTGGTAGGGTTCAGCGTTCTCGAGTATTTTAGCCTTCTCGAATTTTTGAGCGATGCTTTGCTGATAATCCATATCAAGTATCGTTACAGCGCATTTTTTGGCCAGCGTTAAGTAGTTCGCCAGCAATAAAGTAAGCGTACTTTTTCCCGCTCCACCTTTTTGGTTTCCAATGATTATGACCATGATTTTTGATTTTGACCCTTAGCGGGTATTGGTTCTTGCTTTTTTCTTGCGCCTGCGGTTACGCCCGTTGATTTGCTCGTCGTCAATGTCCTCCGCGATCGATACCGGCGGGATATAATCCAGTTGCCGGTACAGTTCTTCTGATACCTCTGCATACTGGCCGTAAGCCTCCGCGAAATAGGTGCGGTCCTCTGCTGATAATAATTCATCTATAGGAATAGCAGTTCCTGTTTCATCTGTCAGGTGATAAAAAGACCCTGCCTTATCCACCCGTAAACCCTGGTGACGCAGTCCCTGTGCCAGGTCGGGATAATTGTGAAGCGCGGCTTTCAACAAGGCGCTGTAATAATCTTTTTGTTCCGGCGTGGCCGGGTTCAGGCTTGCTTTTTTGCGCTCAGGCTTATCTCCCTGCACTCGCTTTTCATTCGGACCTTTCCGGAGATCCGATGGATTGCGGGAGAGCAGCGCCTTTAGTGCCAGTATTTCGCTGCCTTTAAAGACGGCCTTATTTTTATGATCTATTACGGTGTAACCATAAGGCGGTTTACCCTGGTCCGCATGAAATATAAATAAGATGCCAAGCCGTTTGCTCAGGTATTCGGCCAATTCGGAGGTATATGTTTTCCCCGGTTTTGATAATCCGCCGGGCAGTGGAATAGTTTTAATTTGTGGGGTTACGTCCTTCTGCTTGCTGTATTTGGTGATAATGGCCCGCAGTTGTTGGATCTGTTTCTTGTTTGGCGCATAGTCCGCTATCCTTTCGGTTACTTTATCCAGTGGAACTTCAGCCAGTTTATGGCCGAATTTGATAACTTCAAACCGTCCAGCTGTTTCCTTTAAAACATACCCCTGACTTTCCAGGATCATTATAAACTGTGCCTTCGTTGAAAAGCGGTAAGCTAAAGCTTTGGCAATATCCTGTTTCACGGTTTCACCTTCGTCAAGACCGATGATTTTGTTCAGGCGGCGGACCGCATTGATATGCTCAAAATTGCTGTCTATCTTTTTTCCGGCCCTGTCAACCCGGGTAGTGACCATATGCACATGGTGATTACTGGTGTCTTTGTGAAAGACAATGAGATAAGGCTGCCGGCCATAACCCATGCTGTCTAGCCAGGCAGTTGCTATTTCGGTCAGCGTGTACGCGTCATGTTCCTTTCCTTTAGCGGAAATGACGGCATGAAATTGAGGAAGCTTAACGTTTTTATTACCGGCCGACAATAGCTCCAGATAGTTCCGGTAATCCTCGGGCCGCACTTCATTGAATATCTGAAGAGGCCCGAACCCTGATACTTTCATGAGTTCACCCTTACCGTTGTCTACTTTATCCGTGTTATACCGTACTGCGGTGAACTTCGCGCCGGGATCGAAAATATGGACAATCATTAAAATGAATTCTTTAATACCGCATTTACTCGTTAGCTGTGCCAGTAGTGTCGGCCGGGATTTTCAAAAGCTCCGCTTCCGGCAGATCAATAATCTGAAGGGCGCCCTGCTTGTTTTTGTATAGCACCCGGTAACTGTCCGGCGGATTTCTCAGCGGGTCGCTGTCAGACAATACCAGAACGGTATCCCCGGTGAAGGAGAATACAGCATGATCATTTTCTTCCAGTTCGGTTGAATCGGTGTCCTCATAGAGGGCGACTCTTTCTTTCGGTGTAAACGGTTTGCTGTAACCAGCTTCCATGTCAGGTAAATTGTATTTATTCTGGTGAGAATCACTGAACCATAAGGTGAGGCCAATCGTTAACGCGATCACCGGTAGCATGAAAATGGGCAGCATGCCAATTTCGAAGTAATGTTTTGTTCTTGGTGCCATAAATTGAGTTTTATTGTAAATGGAAAGCCATCCTATCGGGCTACCCGATAAGTTTATAGCTGTATAATCAGGTACCATGCAATCAGCCAAACGGTATAACTGATGTGCCGTGTAACAAAGGTTTGCTGTATCTTGGGGACAATAGCGCTGTGTAAACCTATAACCCGGTAGCGTCATATCAAGTTACTTTATAACCCGATAACTTAATAGGTAAGTACCATTGTAATTGTAGAACCCGGTGTCATACGAACAAGTGAACGCGATAACAAAGTAGCAAGATCGCTTATAACTGAATAACCGGCTTACGGCACAGCAATGTAATTGCAGGACTGCAGATCAAATGACCAAGTGATCTTTATAGCTGTGTAACCGGACAGCTATAACATCGTTATGACCTAACGGATTAACTTAATAACGGAAGTGCGTGATAACGTTATAACTTATGTTCGTTATAACAAGATCTAAAGTTCTTTACCAACTTTACAGCCGGGTAACTAAGTGACGTTAATACTTTGTAACGATATACCGGCCTGTCACCTGCCCATTAACCTGATGATTTTCCTTAAAGCGATTTCCAGTTCCTTTTGTTGCCCGATGTAGTTTTCAAACAGTAAGTTGAATCTTTCCGCGACTTGTTCCCGCAGGATACCTTTAATTTTATGGATGTTGGCATAATGCGCCAACTGATTGATATTATTGCCCGCACGCCCCATCTCCGCCGCGATACTGTCAATGCTGGAAATAAGATCTTTGGCGTTGATCACCAGGCTGGAAGCGTTATTTAACAAACGCATCCGGACCAGGTCCGTCCTGCGGACACCTAATTGCTTTTCCAGTTCCAGTACCAGCTTAAATTCCGCTTCGGTAAACCGGGCATCAATCTTTTTGGTGCGCTTACCCTCGGTAAGCAGCGGTCTGCCCTTAGCATTTCTGGAAGCTGTCATAAGAGGAAATGAGTTGCGAATTTCCGATACTCCCTTTAAGTTCGCCAGGGGCAACTTAAAGGCAAGAGAATTTTTGGCGGTAAGAAAATGACCGTAGGGAATTTTTGTCCGACAAAAATACATCTTGCCGTTTGAAAAACGGAAATGTAGCTATGTATCATAGCTTCATTTTCCCCATCGAAACTGTCCATTTAATATCAATATGAATTAAATGAAATGTGTCAGCAAGCGTGCTTACTTATAAGCGTTTTCGTTTTACTTAAGCTGACGGGCCAGGGTTTCTAGTGAGAGCCTTTAAATAATCATTAAAATCATTGAAGCCTTTATAAGTCGCTGACAGGTCTTCGGCTTGCTTTAATGCTCGGATAAATTCAATGGATGCTTCGTGTCCCGCCTGATCACGGTCGAAGTATAGTTCAACATTAGCAAAATCTTTTGCCTTTTGCAGCGCTGCCTGAAACAACGAAAGTGTATTTAAGATCAATACGCTGGTGCTTGCTTGTTTATTCAGAACCCGCCAGCTGAGGTAATTAAAGTAGCCTTCGAAAATAACCAGCTTTCCTTCATCACCCGGCAGGTAAGTCATTGCTTTATGGCCCAGGCAACCTTTAAAGTATTTATTGCGGACTTCCCAGGCGCCAAATTCGTTTTGCCAGCCGGCGGCAAAGAAATACTTGCGTACTTTCTTCTCGTCTTCGACGTAGTAATAGATTTCCTTTAACAGTCCGCGTGCCACGTTCCAAACACAGCGTTCCTGTAAATACTCCGTAATAGCATAGTTATGCCCGAGGTCTTTGATATCCTCGACCTGGTAATTTGGTATTCTCACCGCATGGCGTCTCCGGGGCTTTTCAAAATCATTTGGCAGAATGACCCGTGTAACCCCACAGGTATCTTTGATCTTCTGCAAGGTATCCCGGAACGAAAGTCCCCAATATAGTTGAGCAAAATCAATCAGCGTTCCACCCTTACCCATGCCGTGGTCATACCAGACATTAAGCTGTTCGTTTACGGTAAACGAGGGTTTTGTATCGTTGTCCCGCAGCATGCTCAGGTAAAATAGCTCTTTACCTGAACGCCGGAAAGGGTTAAATCCCAGACGTTGTAAAAGATCGACCAGGGAAATCTGTTCCTTAATCGCAGATGCGTTCAATAAATCATCCATGTTATGTTGGTTTAAATGATGTAGCCTGAGAGATGACCAGTGCTTGAGAAGCGAATCCTAAAGGCATTGCAATATTTCCTTTGACCTGATAATGGCCTCGACTTGCATGCAGTCCAACCGCCACGATGCCGATAAATCGCCATCCTTTCGCGCGGTGATCAACCCTTCATTAATCCAGTGCTCAATATTATTCCGGCCGTAAAGGCGGAAAGCTTCGGCCTTGGTGAGGTATGGCTTTATTTTCCCGGTTTGGATGAGTGCGGCTTTGGCGCCAAGGGCAGCTGCCTGCTGGAGCATTAGTTTTAATTGGTGTTGAGTGATCTGGATTTCCATAATTTCTTAAATAAAAAAGCCTCTATAAACATTGCTGTCTATAGAGGCTTTTAAGATTCGGGACTACCTGCGTAAGTATCTACATACCTCGTCCAAACGGACTGCCTGTGGTTCATTGCCGAGCGGCGGGTCTGTACACGTACAGATCTGCGGCTTGCAACTGCTCATCAATTTCCGGCTCAGCGCCGGATAATGCTTCATCCCCCAATGTCAAAGAGCAGTAAGCGTTGAGCTTACTTCCTGTCAGCCACCGGCTGATAGGTTATTCTGTTGCTGGAAGCGGCAATTCGTTCCAGCTTAGTTCTGTCAAGCATTTTTTTTGGAGTGCTGCCGGAAAGGGCAGTAGGAGTAATCAGTCCCTCCGAAATCCACCGATCCACATCACAGCGGCCATACAGCCGGTAAGCCTCAGCCTTGCAGATGGCGGCGGGTAAACCGCCACATGCCGCAATTGCTTTGCCGGCCCCGGTCAGGGCAGAAGTGAGCAGGATGTGAGTGAATTCTTTCAGCTTCATGGGGACAAAGCAAGGGTTTAGGAGAAGGCAAAAACAGGGAAAGGGGGTGAAAAAAAGCTTTCACCCCCTTAGAGAACTCATTTATAAAAATCTGATAATTAATATTTTATAAAACAAATAAGCAAATTGTGGACATGCGAAATTTGTCTTAAAATATTTTTTGAGCTTGTTTCGTATAGCAGATATTCACGAAATAACGGCGCGGAGTAATTATCAACCTTGGCGTAAGCCATAGGTCAAAAAAGAGAATTGGTTAATTAAATGAAGGTCAAATGGGATCGGTTGATTAACTTTGAGGGAGGTAATCATTCATTGCCCTGACACTAAAATCGAGTATATGACTTTGTTGAATCAACCTTTATCGGAGCTCACCCCTGACAGCATTTTTTTACAAAAAGCGAAAGTTCTCGGACTGGAAACGCTGGGTGATATTATGGACGCCGACTTCAGCAAGCTTAAAAAGCGCAGCGAGTTCAGTTATATTTGGTATTCAGATCTTTTAAACTTGTTGAAAGAACACGATCTGCTTAGCGAATTTCAACTTAAAATGATCAATCGGTAGCGCTATAGTGCTCGTTTATCCAGTTAACCATCCAGATCAAGTGGCCCTTCATTTTCTGTGCAGTCACATGCTCTACATCCGTTGATTTTTTCTGCAGGCTCTCTGCCGAAATAAACAGTGCCTGCTTAGCAGAATAGTGGGTAGCAAAAAAGGTGAAAACCTGGCCCACATTTTCCTTGGGAAGCATCCCGCTTTCAATTTGCAAACGAATAAACAAACCAAATTGGGTCACCGGCAAATTTATTCGCAGGCGTGCGGCTGATTTGGCCAATTCATTATCTTTTAAAACGATCCTGCGTAATTTCATCAATTGGCTGACCAGTTGTCCCTTTTCTCCAAGGAAATGCTGAAGGTCTTCTTTCAGGGACACTTCGCCAGGCAACATGTGGACGTGCGCTTTTGGTTGCAAGCTGTTAATCTTATCCTGTTCTATTGTAATCGTTTCCAACTGTTCGTGTAAGCCATCAACAGCGACCAACTGCCGCTGCCAGCCGTTCACCCAATACATAAAGAATTCAGGAGAATTGAAATCCCAAGAAAATAACAGCTCCCGCAAACGGCGCGTGTCCAGACCTGCAGTTTGCAGGATTGCTGAGCAGAGGCCGTTGATATAATCAGTATCCCGGTAGGTAAGATGTCTTTTCCTGAGAAGAACATAGATATTATTCATCAGCAAACGGATTAGCTCTGGATCGGCGCTGCAAATTTCCAAATATTGATGCAACTCGCGGCATTTGACCTTTAGGTCGATGGTGACATTTGCCAAACTAAAGTCGGAGATGGGCAGGTCCAGGGTTTGGTGCGCACCATTCTTTAATAAAGCTTCGATGAGGGATTCCAGGATGTTCCTCGATGCTACATAAAATGCACGGATGGATTCTGCTGCCGGGCTCACGGTCCATGCGGCTCTGTAGCGAAACAAATAACTTTGCAGCGTATTGCTAAGGCTGGTGACTTGGTCCAAAAAATAAAGTTTTTCTGCCGCGTTTTCCGGACGCTCCAGTAGGTATCCCTGCTTCAGGGTCCTGGTGTTATTGACCAGCAATGCTTGCCATTCCTGTAGCAGCTCCGCCGTCAGACTTTTTTTGATCAACTGGTGGGGATTAATATCTTCTTCGACAAGATTGAATAAAGTGGACAGCGCATCCATCATGATTTCCCTGTTTGCCATAGCCGATGTTTTTTAACTTTTGAGCAAACAAAATTCAAGCTTGAAACGCAAAAAATAAATACGTAAAACGGAGATTTGCGCTACGTAAATTTACGTATCTGCGTGTTTTGGCTATGAAAAACCCTTTTCAAATATTAATTTTAAGGTAACTTAACGGCTGCGGAATTGCGGCCTGGTTATTTTAAGCTAATTAAAAACTATGGGCATATTCAAGAGATTTTTCAGCAGGAAACCGCGCTGGAATGGTACGCCGGAGACGTACCTGGCCATGATCATGGAATTACAAACCATGAACAATGATGTGTACTCTGTAGGAGAAGTCCTGCAATTGGGAGAAATTATGCAAAAGGTCATCAATGTTGAATTGTCGCCCTACCAGGATTTCAGCGACTTGCTGGCCCGGGCAGTGCCCGATTTTACCCAGGTTAAATCGATGCGTGAGCAATTGGAAAAGCATCGTGGCCGGTTGATCTGAAAAAAGCGATCTATGGAAAGCGGGCCGATCTGGGTGACGATGATATCATGAAGAGTGCATCGGCGGATGCAAAATTAGCCAGGAAGCTGGTCGATGATCTGGGCAGTTATATAGATTTTAAAAGCGAAGAGGGAGAAAACCTTGCTTAGGAGAGATGCAACTGGTTAGGTGAATCAAAAATGCCTTGTTCTAATTTCCGGATGAGTTCCAGGCGGCTGCGGGTTTGCGTCTTGGCCATCATATTTTGCACATGCGTCGTCACGGTTCTTTCCGCGATAAAAAGGCGGTCCCCGATTTCTTTTGGCTTTAATCCACTTCTGAGCAATTTGATGATCTCAACTTCACGGTTAGTCAGGTGATATCGCAAACAGTTGGCATCGAAGAGTTCCGGGCGAACTCCGTTGATCATCATTTCCATAAACTGCTGGTATTCCAGCCGCGCCCGTTTAACGGATCGCCATATAAATAAAGCGCTTAAGATGACGATGCCGGTATTGGTGCACAAAACCTCTACCAACTGGCTGCTTTCCACAATGCCGAAGACCGCCAGGGAAGCCCATGGACTGACCGCACAATACATAGCGATTTCCTCCAGGTATTGATTTTGATTCCTGTCTTTCTGATATTTTCGCCTAATGGCATGAAACATCACATATAATAGAACCAGGGCATACATGAATGGCACAATCATGCCATACTTCAAATCCGCATCAAGGTTACCGTTGATCGCATAGTCGATCACGAAAAAAATCACATAAGGCATAAATAAAAATAAAGGGACGCCATATAGCGCGTGCCAGCCCAAGGGCTTCAGGTCAAATGCTTTATAAAAATAAAATGGAAAATATGAGGCCATCAAAAAGCCGCTGCCATAAGCGGTCATTTCCTGAATGGACAGATCGATATTCAGTTTAGGATCCGGAAAAAGGCCGCCGGTAATATTATAGAAAAGCATCAGGAAAAGCAGGATCAGGTACCATAGCCTTATTTTATCCTGGGGACGGAACAAATAGTAGAAAAACTGGAAAATAAACATTCCTGTTTCCAGCAGTATGAAGATGAAGGTAACGACATGAATTTGTGTACCGAATACCAACATTTTATTTTTAATTACCGGTTATCACGTTTTAAGAAATAAAGTTCATACCCTAAATCCAGTTTCCCGTAAATCTCAAATCCGAAGTTTTCATACCAGGGTAGATTTTTGAGGGTCGAAGTTTCCAGGCAAACGGGCCGCCCTTCCTGATCAGATTTGGCTAAGATTTCATTCAGCAAAATTGTACCAAGGCCCTTGTGCTGATGTGCCGGGTCAACGCCGATAAACCATAGGTACTGTATGTCGCCCTTATATTGTAGTTCTTTTATAGCGCTTTCCCGTTTAAGAGCGATGCCGATCCGCCCAATACCGATGGCATGAAAGATTAATTTAATATCTAGCCATACCGAGCATAAATTCGTCCGCTTTGACTTCGGTGGTAGTAGTAGTGCACAAGCAGCCCTGTTATCCGATAAATACACCTCGCCAAAATTGAAGCACATGTCGAAGGAATATTCCATTAATGCGTACAATCGAATCGTTGTGTATTTATTGTGGCCGATGACATAATTGACGCTTCGGTTGTCCTTAAACGCCTGAGTCAATAAAAAAACGACATGCTGCTTGTCGCTATAAACTGCTTTGAACATGGTGGATTACGATTTTAAATGGTTACCGGAAATGTCCAATTGTTCATCCACCTGTTTAAATGCAGCCAGCACCCGATCGAGTTGCGCTACCGTATGACCGGCCATAACATTCAGCCTGATGCGCGAGTTCTTTTTGGATACAGCCGGATACATAATCGGGTTGGTATAAACTCCAAGCTTCAGCAGCAATCTCCCGGCCTCCAGCGTCTTCGGGATGTCGCCGACCTTTACGGGAATAACCGCGGACGCTGTTGTGCCCACGTCGAAACCCAAACTGATCAGGCCTTGTTTTATATAATCTATATTTTCCCAAAGCTTCGCGCGCCATTGCGGTTCCTCGTCGATCAGATCAATAGCTTTAAGAATACCCATCACTGCCGGAGTAGCTGTGGTGGAAAACAGATGCTGCTTCGACTGGAATTTCAGGTAGGTAATGATCTCATTACCGGCGATCACGTAGCCGCCGATATTACCCAGCGCCTTACTAAAAGTGCCGGTGATAATATCCACCTGGTCAAAGGCATTAAACATTTCGATCACGCCCCGGCCAGTATCGCCGACAACCCCAATGCCATGCGCATCATCCACGACCAGGTAAGCTCCATATTTGTGGGTCAATTCAGCGATCTTTTCCAAACAGGCAATATCGCCGTCCTGGCTATAAACCCCATCGATCACCACCATTTTAGTCCGGTATTTATCCTGCGCGTTTTTAAGCACCTGCTCCAGCATCTCCATGTTATTATGCAGGAATGTTTTCACATTGGTCTTCAGGCAGCCCTCATAGACACTCGCATGCACAGACATATCCAAAATAGCCAGGTCTTCTTTATGCAATAAGCATTGCAGCGTTGCGCTGTTGGCTGTATAGCCGGTCGTATACAAGATCGCGTCCTTCTTTTTATAAAAACCGGCGATCTTTTCCTCTAACTGCTGGTGATAGACAAAATGGCCGCCGATAGCGGGCGAGGCGCCCGAGCCGGTCCCAAAACGCTGCACTCCGTCGATCACAGCCGCCTTTATTTTCGGGTGTTGGCTGAACCCCAGGTAATCATTCGATACCAGGCAAACGCAACGTGTCGGTGCATCATCACCCGGCAGCAACAGTTCCATTTCAGGGCCGCAAGGTGATAGTGACTCGATCCTGTAGTTCAGGTGCCCGTTAACTTTTAAGAAATCCAGATAATCTTTAAACTGTGACGCGGTGGTGTAAATATTTTGCCCTTCAATGTTTTCAAAATCCTTGAAACTGGCATTTTCATATGGTATATTCATAAGGCATCAGGTATTATACGCCTAAAATAGAACTACAATTTCTGAAAAGTTGGGACATGGTAATAATTAATTAACTTTTTTTTAATTATTACGCAATTTTTCGAGCATGTCCCATTTTTATTCTTTTTGGTCGCTTAATTTTGGCCTCTGCTGCTGGCCAATAGGCCAGTGAACAACTAAACCGGAATTGTTATTATTAATATTCTGTAATATGAATACAGAACCATTCATCATATTTTTAGCGAGAATAGTCGATCTGTCCACACAAATGCTCGGAGAACTAAAAATATTATTAGAGGAAGAACAATACAAACCCCACCAAATCATTCATTCAGCAGGACAGGTTGAGAACCGCCTGTGGTTCCTGCAAACAGGGTTTGCTCGGACTTACTACTTCGACCAGACGGGAAAGGAACATACACTCAGCTTTTACCTCGAAAATGAAATCATCTTTTCCCACAAAGCATACTGGAAAGAACCCACAGACTACTATCTTGAAATATTAATGCCTACTACCCTTATTTCACTTTCTTACGAATCGCTTCGCAATCTTGAAAAATACCAGGAAACTCAGACGCTGATCCATATCTTCAATCGCCAGCGATTTTATCAGGACCTTTTCAAAAGCCGCCTCATGACATGGACGGCCGAAGAACGTTATTACCAGTTTCGTAAAAGCTGTCCGGATATCTTCAAATTTGCATCAGTCCGCCTCATTGCATCCCATCTTAACATGACACGAGAAAACCTTAGCAGGCTCATGGGCCGGGAAAAGTGATCAAACACACCCATTTGATTACAAAAACTGGTGATCGACTTTTACAAAACTGGTGATCGAGATCACAGCGCATTAATTGTTCCCCATATACCTTTACAAGGTTATCTATGAAAACTTTACGGCTATGGAAAAGGCATTTAACGTGCACCTTATTAATTATGCGCCCATTCTCAAAAGCGCGGGAATTCGATTCAAAGAAGATGAAAAAACGCTAATGGTTGGTAAAGCGTCAGCTGATGTGGGCTATGTCATCTTAATTAGCTCAAGGACGCTCGATGCGCCGAAGTTACTTCAAACTATCTTGCCTATTTTAAAGAAAAGCCGAGCCGCATACAGGATTATCAAAAGTCAACAAGACCAGTATCGGCTAAATGCAGGAGCATTCGGAGATGAAGAAGCTGGTAAAGTGGTTAGCATTTTCCCTAATGATATTGCAGAAGCAAAATCATTACTGATCCAATTAAAATTAGTAACTGAAAAATACAAAGGGCCGAGTATTCTAAAATCTCAGCGAGTAAGCGAAGTGATATATATTCAAAGGATTCTAAATAAAGGCCATAACGATTTTAAATTGATTGCGCCCGACATAAAAAACTTCCCGTTTGAATTTCCCAAGCAATATAAAAAGCGAAAAAGCACACTCAACCTTATCGGCAAAGCATATTTGCCAATTCAGCTTTTGAGAACTTCTACAAAAGGAAATATTTACAAGGCCATCAATTTAAAGCGATTAAAGTTTGATTGGTGCCTCATTAAACAAGGCAATCCTGTTGCCCTGGATGATCATTTCGACAGGGATATGAAGGATCGTTTACAATGGCAAAAGGAAGTCCATGAATTCTTGCGAGGAAAAGTTTATACGCCTGACGTTATCGATCATTTTAGCTCCGGTGATTACCATTACCTAGTGTTCAATTATGCAGAAGGCGACTCACTTGGCAATGTGATAAGCGATGCTTTGGTCGGAAAAAAATGGATAGACCTAGATAGACCGCTCCAACAAAAATTACTTGGGTATTTTATTCAAGCAGTTGAATTGGTTAAAAGTATTCATGAGGCAGGCATTGTGCACCGGGATGTTACTGATAGTAATTTAATTGTACTTGACGATGGAAAACTGTGCATAATTGATTTTGAGCTTAGCTATTCCTTTATAAAATGTGAACCAAATCCACCATTCCTGCTTGGTACATTTGGTTATGTGGCACCAGAGCAGATACAACATGCTGTTCCTGATCCCGCAGAAGATATATACTCACTTGGGGCATTGCTTTGTTTTGTGATGACAGGATGTAAAACTTCGGAATTTATTGGCAATAATCATCAGCAATTAAAAGTTAAGCTGTTTCGGTTGACTGGTGAAAAAGGACTCTGTGAGCTCGTTATGAAATGTCTGAGTTACAGCCGTTCAGAGAGACCAGATATAGAAATGATAATTGCGACGGTGCAAAACCAATTATTAAAAACCTTAACCTTAAATCATGAAAAAGCATCAATGGCTGTATGAGCTGATTATTTATTTATTGGCCTTATTATTCTTGTATACGGCTTTCAGTAAGCTGATTGATATGCGCCATTTTTTTAGGGCTATCCATAACCAACCTTTTCCGCGAAGTGTAGACCCTGTATTGACTGTTGGTGTCCCGCTGATAGAAATAATAGCAGGCATCTCGTTATTAAGAATAAAATTAAGAAAATTTGGATTATATCTTTCTATGATACTGATGCTTGCTTTCACTATTTACGTCGGCCTGGCTGTATTTCATGTTTTTAAGCGGGTTCCATGTGGTTGTGCCGGCGTATTCCAGGCAATGAGCTGGCCGACACACCTCATTTTTAACCTTTTATTCCTGGGGATGGCAATAGCTGGCCTTATAATCGAAAGTAAAGAAGCAAACTCAAAAAGTAGCGCTTTGAAAAAGGCTGCTATTTAAAATATTCAATGCGCGACGAATCAGGGGAAAGCTGAAAACCTGCGAAAAGAGTAAGCAAAAAAAATAAAACTAAATTTTAAAGTTATGTTAAACTCTAAAAAAAGCTTTTTACAAAAAGCAAGAATTGCAATGGTAGCCATTGTAACCATTATGAGCTTGGGCGGTGCTTATGCAATGAACGCACCAAAACACCAGGACAGCACAACGTGGGGCGTGGTATCTACCAGCTTAAACTCTTACCACGTTACTGCCTTGAGTCCGACCTTCGGTTGTTCTCAAAGTACAAGAATTTGTACTGTAACGTCTGCTGTAGCACCTGACGCAAACGGCAATATCGCCAAATCAAATGCTAACGTACAGGACATGGGAACCTACCATGCCAAATAAGTAGCGAAAATGACGGAATTAGTTAATTTGTTAACTCCGTCATTTTTGAAACGATGTCTTAAAGACTTGAGGCTTCATTAATTGCATTTATGAGTGCGTACTCTTCCCGAAGGCTACCATCAATTTTAAAAATAATTTGATCCCTATCGATAATCAATGGTCGTGGAAAAGTTTGAACGTCATAAAATCTTATCGCGTCATCATCCATCCCTTTACCATTAGTTCGAAGATTGATTGCTGTTTTTGATGTATAATGGCCGCCTTGAAGGCTTTTAACCCAAAAGTCTTTATTCTTATCTATTGAAATAGTTATAAACACGATATCTGGTCTTGACTTATATTTCTCTTCGACTTTTGAAAGTACGGAATCATAATAACTTCGGCAGTTTTCACAACCGGTATACCAAAAATCGACAAACACCACTTTTCCCTTAAAATCTGACAATTTTATATTGCTACCGTTAACATCCGTAAGATTAAAGTTAAAGGCTTTTTGACCCACTGTTGTCCGAACCAGTTCGCGCAATAATGCTTTGCCTTTAGCAGTTGTGATATATGGCGAAGCATTTTGCAGATAGGCTGTGTAATTATGAAAACTCCCTGAAAATTCAGTTGCAAGCAACAAATAAAGTCGTTCTTTGATTTCTGAATCTGTGATTTTGCTTATAGGCGAGGTTAAGCTGTCAGCAAACCATTTGTGATTTTGAATATCTGATACAGCGTAGTATTTTTCCACTTCCGATTTCCAAAAATCATAACTATCATACAAAGATTGTCGGTTGAATCCGGACCAACGCAAGGTATCTGAGATATCCAGATCGTGTGCAAATTTTGCTTTGAACTCTTTAGATGATTGCTTACAGCGTTCATGCACGAACATCCGCGTTCCCAAAGCTTCTGCCGCAGCTGAAGAAAAAAAAGCATGTATCTTTAATTCTTCAAATGCCTGGTAATTCATGAGCTTGCTATAAGGGTTTAAATATGATAAAAGCTTATGCGCAAGGATAACACTGTGATTTTTTTTAACGAAGGATGAATCCGTGGTACAGTAGTCGTATATAAAATCTTGTGCATATCGCATGGAGTCTACGTCGCTTCTAAGCTGACATTTATCATGGCCATTGCCTTGGAATTTAAGTACAAAATTATTCATAGCCGCAATTCCCGGTTGATAGCCAGGTTTCCTTTTGACATCAACAACTACATTGTCTCCATATTGAAAAAAATAATTATCCAAGATTTCAGCACTTAGATTAAAATTACTTTTTGAATTGCTATCTACCATTGGTTTAGTGCCATTATTTATATCGAAGGCAGTAACATAGATTCCTTTATTTATCTGATCTGGCGATAATGGTAAATCAATTTCATAGTCACCCTCTGCACTTTGAGAAATAACAAATTGTTTAAATTCCGAACTGCCTGCCAATCTCGATACCGGTGTATGCGTAGACACATTGAATCCAAACTGATCTCCTTTCTCTGCTTCTGGATAATGTATATGTATTTTAAAATGCGGTATTGCTGATTGGTTTTTCGTTGGTTTAAGAGACGACTTCTGGCCATAAACGCAGCATGACCATGCCAAAGTGATAATAAAAAGTAAACTGAATTTCAAAGATTTCATGATTAGCGGGGGTTTTGTTGAAGGTCTTCAAGAGTAATTTCGTCGGATGGAATTGGTAGTACATACCTATTATCTCCCGAAGTCAAGGTGTAGGTAGTATTATGATATGTCCGATGCAAAGTAACACCGGAGCCACTTTCCAGATTCAACCGCCTTAGGTCTTCCCACCTTAGATTGCCAGTTAACGGAAGTTCTTTACGTCGTTCTAATAAAATGGTAGTCAATAAAGCCTGTGGATCGGTTATGGTGACAGTTGTGAATGTTGCAGTTGTAAAACGTTTTTTAAGCAACGCATTCAGATCGGCCAATGCTACCTGAACATTACCAGTCCTAACTGCGCTTTCTGCCCTAATCAAATAAATTTCATTGTTCGCAATTCCGCAAAAATTATTAGCCTTTGCAGCATAGCCAGCTTTCGGCCGAAAATAACCGTTACCATCTGCCACGAAAAACAGGGTTTTCCTTAAGTCTCCATTGGCATAAGTATTATACAAATCTGGTGTGATACGGCCGGTAACTGACCCATTATACCAGGCTATGGTACAACCATAGGTATAGGCATAATAGATAATTTCAGAATTGCCCTTTGCGAACGTGGGAAATGGTGCAGAACTGGTCGGGCTTAAGGTGTTATAGTCCAACAGCGAGTTATTGGACTTCAATGCGAGGTCTGCATATTGGTAAGCATTAGTATAATCGGCCATCGCAAGATAGATTTTTGCTAAAAGAGCCATTGCAGCGCCTGATGATGGCCTTGTTTTATACAATGCACTGGCGGGTAAAAATGCCACCGAAGATTTTAGATCACTGATCATTTGATCATAGCATTGCTGAACGGCGGCGCGGCCAACTTTTTGATTAATATCAGTAATCAGCCTGATTGGAACGCCTAAATCTGTCGCAGCTGTTGCTTTGCTATAAGGTTTACAGTAAAGCTGGCATAGCTGATAATATGCATAGGCACGACAAAACAGTGCTTCGCCTTTAATGTTTTGACCAGAGATTGAAGAAATATCCGTATTACTGAGTTTGTTAAGACCTTCTATAACGATGTTAGCATATTCGACTGCCTGGTATTCATAACTCCAATCAGGGGCAGGCTGTCCCTCATAAATATCTTTAGCCCACAAATATGCGTTTCTGTCTATTGTTGTTTCACCGTCCAAATTGGCATCAGGAACATAAATATTGTCTGTACCAACCAACCCGAGCACAGACCCATAAGAGTTAAATACGGTAATATTATCAAGTACAGCTTGAAAGTCCTGTAATGTTTGAGGGCTTACGTCTGACTTTTTGTTTTTTACGTTTAGCCAATCATCCTGTTTTTTACAGCCGCTGAATAACATGATTGCCAGCGTAACAGCGAACAGCCAATTACATATATTTTTATAATTCGTTTCCATTTTAATAAATTTTGAGTTCTAAAAATTTGCATTAAATCCTAAAGCCAGTGTGAACGGCGTAGGGATAGGGTGATAGCTGGATGTAGTTAAATCGGGATCTATGCCGTATTTATTTGCTCTCCAAATTATTCCTAAATTAGTAGCGTAGGCGAATACCTCGATTTTTTTGAAAGGAAGCGAATGATGCATTGCCCTATCCAAAGAGTAACCTAAACGCAAATCTAACAACCTGATGTTATTCGCATTTTCTACGAGCGTGCTGCTATACTTATAAAATGCACTCCTGTTATCGTCCGATGGATATATAACTGAAGGAACGGTTGTTGTTTTTTCATCACCAGTTTTTTGCCAGCGTTGTTCATAATCAATATTTTGAGAACCTGGGACCGAAATTATATCCGAGGCGCTGATGCTCGTTGAGTTTCTGCGAAAAACATATCCAAATTCGAACCCGATATTGGCGGAAAAGGTGAATGGCCCATATGCAAAATCATTTCTAATAGAACCATAGATGGTAGGCCGCAATGAACCATTATACTTCAGGCTGTCTGGATTAAAATTATTGATGATGTTGGTATAGTCCTTACTAACCTTACCATCCAGATATCCCATAGGATCTCCATTCGCGGGATCAAGACCAGCCCATTTATAACTATATAAACCATAAAGTGCGTGCCCCACCACCGGCATTCCAGATACTGATTGAATGGAATAGTTTGTTAATGATTGATCGTATCGGGTAACCTTATCCTTTAGCGTACTCAATAACAAACTGGTATTCCACTGAAATTTGCCTACAATATTTTTTGTATTGATGGTTATATCAAATCCCTTAGTTGAAGTCGAGGCTGCATTGCCGAAAAAGGAAGAGAAACCCGACGAGGTAAAAAGCGGAACGTTTTCAATTAAATCTTCTCCATTTTTTATATAGTATTCGACCGTTCCATTGATGCGATTATTTTTAGTTGCGAAATCAACTCCCAGGTTAATATTTTTTACTTTTTCCCAGCTCAGTTGAGGATTTGGCGCTGTTAAATTATAAATCGCGGGCGCTCCTGTAAGAGAAACTGTTGTATAGTTTCCGGTTACGTAAGCTGATCCATTGTAAACGTTCCCATTAAAACCGTAGGAAGCCCTGACCCTTAGCAACGGTAGCCAATCGGATTTATAAAAAGTCTCTCTAGCTATATCCCATACCGCACCCGCAGACCACAATGGTGTAATCCGATCATTTGTTTTAACGCCAAATATGTTTGAGCCATCTTTTCTGCCGCTAAGGGTAAAGGTATATTTACTATCATATGTATATCCTAAGTTGGAGTAGTAAGATATAAAGCGATTAGTCGAACCATTTATATTTCCGCCTGGCGATGGTATAATGTTGTAACCGGTTGGATTGACTAATAGATAATCGTGGAAATCTAAACTTTCAGTAGCCGTACCAAATTCATTGTTATAGCCCAGCGAATTCCTGGTGTAACCAGTGTTTGAAAGTTGCCTTACTTCGGCACCAATCAAACCACTCAGATCATGTTTTCCGCCAAATAGCTGATTATAATTTAGTTGACCTCTCAGATTGTTAGAGATTAATTCATTGTGCGATAGGTCGAGAATATCACCTATTGGCACCTGATAAGTTGGTGCGGCTCCGGGATTAATTATCGTAAATTCGTTAATGAGGTTTCGGGCTGCATAACTATTTTTACTTTGGTCGTTAGTATTATCTACTGCCTGATTTTCATTTTGATATTGCACATTAACATTCCAATGCTTAAGAAACCTATACGTAGCGCTGATTTTGAATAACAGGTCATTGACGGTTGTGTTGTCGTTCCCGAGCGCCAATTCATCAAGAGGTTTGTAGGTCCAGTCAAAAAGACCGCTTGCCGGTGCGCCTGCTACATAGCTTGATCGATAGTCTTTTACGATTGCTAAATGGTTACCATTTGCATCAGCAAATTGGGCATAAGGATAAAGCCCGGCGATTGGCCCGCCAACGGATATTCCTGAGCCATAATAAAGGTTATTATTAAGCGCAGTCGTATTTCTGCTATAATTTACGTTTGCTGTTATTGATAGATTTGGTAGTGGCGTATAGGTGTTTCCAGCGTTTATGGTAAGCCTATCAAAACCATTCCGCACCATTGGGTCTTGGTTTTTAACATAACCAACAGACATATTATAAGCATTCAATTCACTACCGCCTCTTAGCCCTATGGAATATTGTTGATCAACCGTGTTCCGATATATATATTTTTCATAGTCGTTTCTAACATCCTGGGTTCGTAATGCGTTGATCTGATTATTAGCCTGCTGCTGAGTTATAGTGCCAGCTTGTGCAGCAGCAAGAAGGTCTACAACGGGGGAAACCGGAGACCAGTAATAATTATCCTGTACGTAAGGATCGAAATAGCCTTGTTTAAAAAGACTTTTTTCTAAATCTACGTAATCTGAGGAGGGTAAATAATTCCGATCGTAAAATAAATTGGGTTTGTTTTGAAAAGTAAGTGTACTATTAACATCAATGATCACTTTTTCATTTTTGTATCCTTTTTTTGTAGTGATCACAATTACGCCATTCCCGGAACGCGCGCCCCAAATACTTGCTGCTGCTGCATCTTTCAGTATTGTTACGTTTTCAATGTCATTGGGGTTAATGTTGCTAAGGTTACCTTCATAAGGAAAGTTATCAAGCACAATGAGCGGATCAGTACTTACGTTGCCAGATAATGTGCTTACACCTCTAATGTTGATACCGAGGTATCGATCAGCGGAACCTACAGCGACAGCTGGGTTGACATCACCGTTAAATCTTAATCCGCTTGAGATTCCAGCAAGCCTATCCAAAATGTTAGGGCTTGCGTTCCTGTTTAAAAGCTTACTATCGATTTGATCGAATGATCCTGAAGCCCTTTCCTTAGGTACTGTTTGATAACCGGTAGAAACTACCACCTCAATAAGTGCGGTCTGGTCTGGCGAGATCATTATTTTAAACGGTGCCGGTGTTTCTTGTGAAAAATTTAACTGAACCGTTTTATATCCTATATAAGAGATAATTAACGTGCCGCTTTTTTGATTGCTGCTGATTTTAAAATTTCCGTTTTCGTCGGTGGCGGTTGAAATTTGTGATTTACTAATTCTAACCGTCGCACCATATAGGGGCCTGTTTCCAGTAGAATCTGTTATTCTACCCGTTAGGTATGTAATTGACTGTGCCTTCCCCCGAAAATTTAAGCAAAGCGCGGCCAGTACTATTATAAGTATAGTTTTTTTCATGTAATTAGAGTGCGTTTAATTAGAGATTAATGTTTTAAGAAGAGCTTAAAAACGGCAGCCCAAAATTTAATTAACTATTACTGATCTTAGACTGCCGTTCATCCATTCATTCCGGAGGAGATATTAAAAGTAACCAAGTATGTAATGGATAATTATTCATGTTTATCCCTTTCCTCGTTACTTTGTGAAACTACGTTGGCTTGATATAATATATAAGCTGCAGATAGTAAATCTGATAACTGATCGAAAAATAAAGCGACCTCCTCATCGGAAAGCTCGGCTTTGATTTTGCAATCTTTTATAGCCCAGCATTGAAACATTTTCCAAAAAAAATTTTTTGCCGTGTCCGGTGAATGGCCCTTAAAAAAGGTCTTCATTACCTCATTAAAGGGTGACGCTGAAGGAAAATCTTTATTTGCGAGCACTGCTTCCATTTAGATAAAATAGTAAGCTATAAATCCACAAATAATAAAGGCGTGGAACTCAGCTTATTGCTCTGGAGGTACTGGTATACCGGGAACGAATAAGTGAGCCCACGCCTTAGGCGTGAGCATTGTTCACTTACTCTCGTTCCAATTTTGAAATTACCAGTTTCCCAGAGCGAGTTTTAAGTGCGAATGCTTTAATGTCTTAAGATTCGCAAAAATAATTAAACTATCATGATGTCTTAACTAATATTTCACTAATATATAAACAAATTTTCGATGGTACAAAATAATGTACCACTTTATTTTAAAACTTGTCTGATATTTCCTAAATGGCCGAACCCGAGAAGACTTTTAAAGAAATATTAGGTGAAAGGATTAACGAACGAAGGGCGATTAAAAATCTAAGCACAAGGCAATTTGCCCTACTTGCAGAAATAGAGCACCATCAATTAATTAATATAGAAAAAGGACGGGTGGATATTCGACTTAGTACGTTAATGAAAATTGCCAAAACCCTTGATACTTCCGCAAAGGAGTTATTGGATTTTTAGGAGTTCTTGCCTTTATAAATAAGCTTAACACAATCGAAATCTTTTTTGCCAAGCATAGTTTTCTAAACACCATGTTATAGTTTATAGATATCCATCTTCAGATCAATCCCGTTTCATCCTTAATTGCTTCCTGAAAACCTCCGGCGTTACCCCCTCCTGTTTTTTGAAGAATTTGCAGAAATAGGAGTTGTCATCAAAATTCAGCGCATAGGCAACCTCCGTTACCGTCATATCAAGGCTGATAAGTAACCTTTTAGCTTCCAGAATAATCCTGTTCCTGATCATATCACCTGCGGAAATTCCTTTGATGTCATTGCAGAGCGCATTCAAATGATTGGGTGTGATGTATAAAAGTTCAGCATATAACTTTGGCAACCTCAATGTCAAATAGTTCTTCTCAATTAGGGTTTCAAAACTTCGCATTAAAGCTACGTTATAAGTTTCTTTAACATTTTCTTTATTGATAGTGCTGAAATTTCCGATGACATATAATAGTTGTAGAATAAGCACGCGGATCGTGTCGAATCTATATTTATGGGAAGTATCATTTTCTGCAAGTATCTTTTCTAAAATAAAAATCACCTCTTGTTGCAGTTTCTCCGGCACGTCCATGACGGAATCAGCTACATTTCCGCTAAAGAAAAATGGAAACTGTTCCAGATAATCACTTTTCAATAGAAATGACTGAAAAAACTGGGCTGAAAAGTTGACCACATAGCCATCCATGTTTCCCTCAAAGTACCAACCATGCACCTGCTTTGGAGACAGGAAATACATGTGGAATGGAACAATCCGGAAGTTTTCAAAATCTATAGAATGACTGCCGCCACCTTCAGTAAAAAGAATTAACTGGTAAAAGTCATGACGATGTGGAAAGTGTAATTTTTTTAGATTTTTTAAATAGATGCCAAACCTGCTCACTACTACATCCTGGTCGCTTTCCGGAGGAAACTCACAAATATCATATAAAGGAAACTGCTTACTCATCCCATTTTAAAATACTAAACTAATCATTTGATATTTAACGATCGATCAATATTGCTTATCATTAAAAAAGTAAAATTAAGCATTCCACCTTAAAAAGGCAGGTACCAGATTGGTCTGTGGAAATAGTCCAGTTAGCTGTTAATCGGAGAACCATTTATTTTCCTGCGAGATGTTTTTGATTGATTAATTGAAATCCTTTGATAGCACTCAGACATCAAAGTACTCTTTTTGACGGTTAACAAAATCTGACGGACGGAAATTCGTGAACTGGTAAAAGCTGTTGCTGAAAGCGGATAAGCTCTGGTAGCCAACCATATAACTAATCTCACTCAAGGAATGTTGATTCTGTGTGATGAGACTAAGTGATTTCGCCATTCTTAGCGTCTTAACATATTGCAAATAGGATACTCCTAACAAGCTGTGGAAGAGCCTGGACAATGAACGTTCACTTATATTAAACCGTTGACCGACGGCAGTTAAAGAAAGTAAACCTGAAAGGTTGCTATCCATAAAAGCTATAATTTCCTGCAATCTCTCGTTCTCGGTCGAAGGAAGTACGATCGGCATTGTGTCAGCACAAATAAGCGGTAATATATTTTTTATGGCTTGCAGAAACGGGAAGGAATTGTCTTCCGGCTGGATATGCCCTTTCCAGCGCCCGGAGAATTTGATCATTTGGGCCAATAAATCATTGACAGGATGAATACCAATCTTACTATAAAATATATCAGCTCCGTCATCATCGGTATAAAAGAAAATTGATCTCATAACGGTCGCCGAAGGTCCTATTCTTAGGATGTGGCCGATACCTGCAGGTACCCAAAAGTAGTGCATGGCAGGAACAACATATGTCTTATCAACGACACTCAAATATGCTAAGCCACCCTCGACATAGGTCAACTGACCTTTCGTATGCTTATGAAAAGGGAAATGCCGTTCAGATTTTTCATGCATTACGAAAACGGTATCAGCTTGCTTATCAATTTCCGGAAGTGCTGCCAACAGACTCATGACTACAAAAATAGGAATTCCGCACCGGTCTGGCGTAAATCATCAAATTATTGGCGAACATCCTAAAACAACCTCCAAAATGAGTGGCATAACTTTGTAAAACGGAAAAGCTATGCGAAATTATATTATAAAATATTCTCTGACGGTTATGTTCGCCTGCTGCCTGATCCGTTTAAAGGCGCAGCAGCTTCCGGCACAAAGAGAGCCGGAGACAATGACATTAACACAAATATGGCAACAGGCCGAGGTCAATAGCAAAAGATTACATATCAGCCTGTTGGAATTAAATAAAAGTGAACAGGGAATTCAGGATGCGCTTGCAGCCAGGCTGCCGGAATTCTCCGCGGACGCAAATGCCGAAAAAGCTTCAGACCTTCCAATTTATACCGATGGTTTATTGGGAGATGTTGTCCAGCATAATGTGGTTCATACCCGGTATAAAATGGGTGTAGATGGTTATTTAAACATTTATAATGGAAACAAGGTCAATTATAAGGTTCGTGAACAGCAAGCCTTAGCACAAATTGCCGGGGAAAAGCATAAGCAGGATATATCCAGCATAAAGTTGCAAGCGGTCACAGGTTATCTGGACCTCCAAATGGGTTATATGTTCAGAGAACTCATTGTAAGTGATATCAATGACCAGCAGTTACAGTTCAAAAGAATAAAATACAATTACGATCAGGGCGTGGTATTAAAAAGTGATATCCTGCGTGCCCAACTTAAATTATCCCACGAAAAACTATCACTTACCACAATCAATAATAACATTGCCATTGCCAGTCAAAAGCTCGACATAATGATCGGAGCGCCGGATACACATCTCATCAGGCCCGCCAGTAATATGACGCCGGACTCCCTGGAGATAAAATCTTATGAAGGATATATCGCAGAAGCTTTGGGGAAATCATATGACAGGCATATCGCAAAGGGGACAATTTCATTAAGCGATATTCAGCACAGTATGGTTAAGGCAAATACCTCGCTGAAGCTCGGGCTTTATGCAAATTTTACTTATGCCAATCCGGAGACATTCTTATACCCCTATTATCTACATCCCTATTCACTCGGCATAGTTGGATTAAAGGCATCATTTCCCATATCCGCGTTCTATCTGAATAAACACAAGGAAAAGGCTGCCGCTATCGAAGCTGAACAGTCAGCAATCCGGGCGTCCGATATAGAAGATAAGCTACGTGTTCAGGTCAACACCGCATACCTGCGCTTTAAGGAAGCAATGGAAAAAGTGGAGGAGGCGCGCCTGAACGTTTCGCAGGCAACGGAAAATCAGCGCATAGTCCGCAATACATACTTTAATCAAACAGCGCTGGTTACCGATCTGCTGGATGCCGACGTTCAACTCCTACAATCGAAGCTCGATTTGGTTACGGCCCAGATTACGGCACTGTTACAATTTTACCAGCTTCAGGATATTACCGGAAACCTTTAATTATGCAAAATAAGACACATTTCACTATAGACCGCTGGATAACCAGGATAACCGGGATTTTTGCCGGAATCATACTGCTTATTTTAATTGGGTGGGGAATCCTCTCCCTCTACCAGGGCATGAAATATGAGCAAACCAATGATGCGCAGATTCAGGAGTATATCAATCCAATCATTTCAAGAGCAGGAGGATTTATAACCAAGGTGAATTTCCAGGAGAACCAATACCTCAAAAAAGGCGACACGCTCTTAGTTATCGATAACCGCGAATCAACTTTGCAACAAGAACAGGCGGAAGCTGCACTTTTGAACTCCCGGTCGCAACTCGCCGTACTTGAAAGCAACGTAAACAGCCTGAAGACGGCTTCGCTGGTAAATAAATCACAAATTAAAGCGGCCAGTGCTAAACTGCTCAAACAACAGCAGGATTACAACCGCTACACAAAACTTTACGAGGTAGAATCAGCGACTAAACAGCAACTTGAAACAAATAAAGCAAATCTGGATGTCGCCGCAGCGGATTACCAAATTGCCCTGGACAGTTACAAAACCTCATTGGCCAAAGTCAACGATACGGAAGCCCAGCAAAATGTTGTCCGCGCTGATATCAAAAAGTTTCAGGCACTGTTGCAAAGAAACAGGCTGGACCTTAGTTACACGGTAATCCAGGCCCCGTACAATTGCAGGATCGGCAAAAGAAGTATTGAAAAGGGCCAGATGATCGAACCGGGCCAGATATTAGGCTACCTTGTAAATAAAGAAGCCGGCAAATGGGTGATTGCCAATTATAAAGAAACCCAAGTGAACAATATGTATATCGGCGAGATGGCACGAATTGATGCGGATGCCTTTCCGGGTGAAAAATTTGCCGGTAGGATTATCTCCTTATCACCGGCGACCGGGTCCAGCTTTTCCCTTCTTCCGCCCGACAATTCCACAGGGAATTACGTCAAAATCGTTCAGCGTATTCCGGTTCGCATTGAGCTGGAAGGGACTCCCACTGATAACGCCGGATTAGAAGCGGGAATGAATGTCACTGTAACATTGGATAAGGACAAATGAGGACTACAGCGCCTACCTTGATCTTTAAATCATGGTCGCCAAAGTGGCTGGTAAAACTAAGCCTGTTTTTGGTGTATATGCCCAGCCTGGTGCTCTTCTTTTTGCCTATTGCAAATATTAACGCGGCAGCCGGCTTTTATGGGATTGAACAGGCAGATGTACAATATCTTGTTTTTACCTATTATGCCGGTTTCGCTGGTTTCTTCCCGCTTGAAAAGCGATTCTACAGATATTTCGCGATAAAGGACTACTTTCTGTTATTGACATCGTTTCAGATTATCACTTGCCTGTTTTGTTACTTTACGCGCAACCTGGAGCTGCTGTTTATATGCAGATTTTTGCAGGGAATAGCACTCGCCAGTTGCGTTAGCTTCTCGCTGAACCTGGTATTCAATCATATTCAGAATGAAACGGCGCGTCCGATCGGCTTTTCTGTTTTTTTCGGAACCCTGCTAATTATCATCTCCTTCGATAATTTTATTACCGTTGACATCATTGACGCAGTTAATTTTAATGAGGTCTATAAATACATGATGTTCCTCTTTGTTCCCGGTTTGGTGATGATCGGAGTCCTGCTTAACAATGTCAGATTAGGAAAGAAAATCCCGCTATATGCGCTAGACTGGCCAAGTTTCATTATTTACAGCCTGGGAATTTGTCTTTTCTGTTTTATAATGATCTATGGGCAGGAACAATATTGGTTTGATGGCCGCTTCATCTTTTATGCAGCTGCTGCACTCATATTGCTGATCTTGATTTTTATCGCCCGCCAGACTAGCCGGAAGCGCCCGTTGATCAACCTTGCGGTCTTTAAATACCCCAATTTACTAATCGGAGCATCGTTATTGATCGTATTATATATCTGCCGTTTCGGTGCCGCATTAACAAATACCTATTTTTTAGCAGTGCTCAATTTTGATCCCAGAAATGTTTCTTATATCAATTTGTTGAACATCGCGGGAAATATAATCGGCCTTGTCATATCCTGTGCAATGTTAATACAAAAAAGGCCGTTCAGGTTGATCTGGATTTACGGATACTCGTTGGTCCTTATCTATTATACTTGGATGTGCTTTTTGCTGTCGGGCCAGGGCAATGCCAGTGCATATTACATACCGCTAATTGTTCTTGGGATCGGAATTGGCATGTTGATGGCCTCTATACTTTACTTCATTATCACCGCAGTTCCCGCGGCCCTCCGTGACAGCTCATCTGCGCTTTGCGCATTATTCAGGTGTGTCGCATTTTGTACAAGCGTAGCACTCATCAATTACCTCGATCTTAAGCAAAAGACTTTACATTATAATTCGTTTCTGGACCATTATTCAAAAGACAATCCGCTGGTGAAACAAAGCCTGCGGCAAGTAACCGGCATGTTATTGAAAGGAGGAATGCCGAAAGGGCCGGCAGCTGCCGTTGCTAACAGAATCTTATTAAAAAGGGTCCTCACCCAGGACCAGATCAGGTTTACCATCGATTACTATTTCCTGATCGGATGTTTGGTACTGATAGTGCTCCTGATTTTAGCGGCACATCCGATGGTGAAAAAATTATACCTATACCTCAAAAAATCTAATCGCCAAAGTTATGAAAGCATTTGACCACAAGCCGGTAAAACTATTGCCTGCATTTATCGCCTGTAAATGTCCGCGGTGTCGGGTTGGAAATATATTCCGTCATGGTCCCTACGCACTGAAAGCTGGAAAAGGCTTGTATGAAAAATGTTCCCATTGCAACTTTATCTATGAAAAAGAACCTGGTTATTTCTATGGAGCGATGTATGTCAGTTTCGGGCTCGCGGTTGGTGAATTGATCACAATTGCTGTTACCATCTCCATCCTTACAGGGAGCGTTGATCCATGGTATTATGTAATCCCGATGCTAACTATCGTAATTGTGCTGGCTCCGCTCAATTACCGGTATTCCAAAGTGATCCTGATGTACTTTTTGACACCCGGCACACGCTATCTGCCGGAGATGAGCAAAAGTATTAGCAACGTCCAAACCTATAAATAGAAAATTGCTTAGAATCCTTTAATTGTAAAATTTACAAGCGATCATCGCTGGACTATCTTACAAACCAAATCTGGCACCTAATTTCAATCTGCGGTCAGTTTAGATTTGAAGATTTACCGCTTATATGAAAACACCATATGGTTTTGGGCAACTGATTTTGCGGCTCGCGCTGGGGATCGGATTTATACTTCCGACGTTAGACAGGTTAGGCTTCATGGGCCCTCCCGGGTCGCCAAAAGTTGCTTGGGGAGACTGGTCGCATTTTGTAAACTATACAAACGTATTAGTCCCTTTTGTAAGCCGGGGTGTCGCTCAAATGCTTGCTTTTTTAGCTACTGCTGCCGAGGCACTTTTCGGTGTTACCCTGATTATCGGATTCAAGGTCAAGTGGATGGCATTGGGCAGTGCAATCATCACCTTAACTTTTGCAGTGAGTATGATGTTTGCTCTTGGTCTCCTCGCGCCATTTTCCTATCCCGTCTTTGTTTTCACAGGCGGGGCCTTGGTGCTTTCGGGATTAGGGGAATACCAATGGAGCTTTGATGAATTGATCGCAAAAAATAACGATTAACAATAAAAATGTTTATGAAAACCAGGTTGAATTTAAACGATATGTTTCCGGAGGCTTACAGACATCTGAAGGAGATAGACGCACAAATAAAAGCACAGGGGTTAAATCCTCTTTACTTGGAAATGATCAAGACCCGTGCCTCCCAGCTAAACGGCTGCGCCTACTGCCTTAATAAACATGTCCAGGATGCGATTAAGTTAGGTGAAGATCCAAAAAGGATGTATGTGCTCAGTGCATGGATGGAAACCCCCGATTGGTTTACCGACGAAGAGCAGATCATTCTTCGTTTGACAGAGGAGATCACTCAAATCGGCAGTCATGGGATCAGTGATGAAGTTTATGACCAGGCGATTACGCTGTTCGGTGAGCAGAAGACAGCATTCCTGGTTATGGCAGCAATCAACATTAACTCGTGGAACAGGATTGGAGTGGGATTAGCACTTCATCCGGTAAGGTAAAAATGGAGAAAAAGTTATGGAAATAAAGAAGGCGATGACCAAAGCGGATATCGAATTCTGCAGACAGGTGATATTGGAGTTCAGACCGAACCTAGATGAAAAGCATTTCGTTGATCAAATTCTCGCGATGATCAAAAACGAGGCTTTCGAGTTGATTTATATCCCGGCGGAGGATAATGCGAAGGCTGCTGCTTTTATCGGTTTTAGAACCATGCAGCTATTGAGGACCGGTTCGATGATCTATATCGATGACCTGTTTACTTTGCCCGAAGCCCGCGGTAAAGGCTATGCCAGCGCATTATTGGACTATGTGAAACGGCAGGCGGAAACAGCAGAAATTGCCTCAGTTCATCTTGATAGCGGCTATATGCTCCATGACGCCCACAGGCTATACCTGAATAAAGGCTATGTACTCGCCTGTAATCATTTTGCAAAGAAAATAGCTTAATCTACCAGAAAGCAGATTAAAGGATCATAAATTATGGAAAAAAAATTCAAATCAAATTCCCAGGAGTCGGTGCGAATGTTTAAAAGCGGCCTTTTGGAAAGCCTGTCAAAAGTTCACTTCACCGTGCCGATTTTCGTTTATGGCCCGGTGATCATTTACGGGTTCTATCGTGCGTTTAGCAATTCTTTGCCAATTGCTTTTATTCCCGTAGAAATCCTTTCCGGATTATTTATCTGGACGTTCACTGAATATGTAATGCACCGCTACCTGTTTCATTCAATTCCACCCGGAAGAATGGGGGAGCGCCTGCATTTTGTCTTTCACGGGGTGCATCACGATTATCCGAGTGATAAAGGCAGATTAGTTATGCCGCCATCTCTAAGTATTCCCTTAGCGACAGGATTCTATTTTCTATATAAAGCGATTTTACCTTCGGAATTCGTTTGGGGGTTTTTCGCCGCCTTTTTAACCGGGTACCTGATCTATGATATCGGTCATTACGCCATTCATCATTTCAATTTTAAGAGTGGAATTTTTAAAAAGATCAAACAGCATCACATGCTTCACCATTACCAGGAACCGGAAAAAGGCTATGGCGTAAGTTCGCCGCTATGGGACCGAATATTTAATTCGGGTTTTAAAGGAAATAAAAGAGAGTCGCGTTTACAATGACTCATTAATGCGAAAGAATGAAATAAAAGAATACATGGGCCTGTGAAGACTCTTATCAAGATGCGAACCAACTGTCCGGCTAAAATAATCCAGCTGCTCCATACGCGGGTTTTAGCGTTCATTCTATTCTTATCGAAATAAGTTACCGGATCCTGCAAAGCCTTCGAATTACACCAGGCTGGGATGTGAACTGCAACTAACCGATTTTAAAGCCGGGCAATTACCGGCGGACAAACTTGACGAGATCAAAAGCTGCAGGCGAAAGGCAACATAGTGGCCATGGCCGGGACGGGATCAATGATGCCCCGGCATTAGCGCAGGCGGATATCGGCATCGCCATAGATACCGGAACGGATGTAGCGATAGAAAGCGCCAAAATGACCCTCGTAAAAGGAGACCTGAAAGGCATCCTTCAGGCCAGGAACCTGAGCCATGCCGTCATGAGGAACATTAAACAAAATTTGTTTTTTGCTTTTTTCTATAATGCGCTGGGCATCCCTGTGGCGGCAGGTGTCCTCTATCCGTCTTTTGAGTTGTTACGCTCCCTGATGAACGCCGCGCTGGCCATGAGCCTAAGTTCGGTATTCGTCATCCTTAATGCTCAGATAAACAAGTGGATCAGCTGTTGCCAAAAATCATCCGGCTCAGCCGCAACCGGGTCGAACAACTCGTCGATCCGGTCTGAAAATTCTAATAGTTCTGTACTCATGATCAATGCTTTAATGACGAACAAATTTACCGGAAGAGCAGCGGAAAAAAAATGAGTATGGTCACCCCGGCCGCTGTCCTGCATCATTATTTTAGCGGCTGGCATTAGCCATCTTTGGCTATGAAAACCTCCGTTATCTTCTTTTATACGCTGTTACTGGCCTATAGTGGCTTAGGTTGTTTAGCAGCTACAGCCGTAAACGCAGACAGTCTTTCCCTTGAGATCCGCCGCCAATTGGGCAGTTCTGCCGGCAAAAAATTGTTATTTCCGCAAAGCGTTAAACGTTTCTATGCGTCCAGGTCCTATCATTCCGCATGGTTTAAACCCCAGACGGGAGAAGGGCCAACCTGGCAGGCGATGCTGCTGATCGATTGTACGGAACAATTTGGCCTTGCAGGTGTAAACTATCACCAAAATGAATTATCGTATAATACCTTACATGACATTTTGGAAACGCCGGGCACCATCAGCGCAGCCAGACAGGCCCGCTTTGATATGCTCCTGTCTGACGCCATGATCGCCTATATGAACCATTTACATTATGGCCGGAAAAACCCGGTCTATCCGGCCGGCAAGGTGGATGGCGGGATCACTGATGCTTTCCATGCCGAAAAAATGCTGATACGTGCGGTCGGGCAAACGGACCTGATCAGTGTGATCACCAGCGTTCAACCCACTAGTAAGCAATACCGGGATCTGCAGTACCAGTTGTATATGTTACTTGGGGTTCATTCCGGGGATAATTACCAGGTTTCCGCGGCGGACATTAAAGGCATGACGCTGAGTATGGAACGTCTCCGCTGGGCTTCGGCCGCGGAAGGCCCTTTTATCCAGGTCAATATCGCCGCTTACACCTTAACCCTCTACGAGCCGGATTCAGCCTACGTTTTCAGGATCATTGTCGGGAACCCCCAGCACCAGACCGCCCGCATACCAGGTGCCATCAGCAACCTGGTAACGGCAGCCGCTGAGGACTCACCCCGGATGGCGCTTCCCCGTCTTTCCACGTTACTGCCGGAAATCATCCCTGAAAAACCTGCGGATCGATCTAACCTATCCTATCCGGGGGCGGCTGGTTCTTTTACCATCAGGCCCCAGGGCAGTCGTGAACAACAACAGTTTGGCCGGGCACAGCGGGATCTGAGCGATGGCAGTATCCGGGTAGCGCACCCGGAAAAGCTGGCAGCGCTGTTGTTACGCTATGACGGCGCGGAAAACAAGGTAGCCGGCATGAAAAAGGCTTTACATGCAGCGCAGGTCCGTACTTTCCATTTAAAAAAGAAAGTTCCGGTGAAAATAACTTACCTGACCTATTTGATGACAGATGGTGAACTGGTTATCTATAAAGATATTTACGGGCTTGACCGGTCCCTGGAAAAAGCCCTGTTTCCCGGCAATACCCAATTCGTAATAAATTATTAATTATCAATACCGATGATCAATAAAGCTGAAATACAATTCCTGGACGGTCCGCAGTCACGCTGGAAAGAGCTGAAGTTTACTATTCAGACGATGACGCAGCTGATCCACGGATTCCGGGCGCTGCACTTTGTCGGGCCCTGCATTACCATTTTCGGCTCAGCCAGGTTCAAAGAGGACCACCCTTATTATGCGCTGACCCGAAAAGCTGCTGCCGCATTTGCCCAGCTGGGTTTCACCATCCTGACCGGCGGCGGGCCCGGCCTGATGGAAGCGGCCAATCGCGGTGCCCGTGATGTTGGCGGCAGATCAGTTGGCTGTAATATCCAGTTGCCGGTAGAACAGCAACCCAATCCTTACCTGGATAAATGGGTGTATATGAAGCAGTTTTTCCTGCGGAAGGTGCTGTTGGTCAAATATTCCTTTGCTTTTGTCGTTATGCCCGGCGGGTATGGCACGATGGATGAGTACTTCGAGGCGCTGACCCTGATCCAAACCCATAAGATCAAGGACTTTCCGATCATTATTTTCGGTAAAGCCTATCACCAGGAGCTGATCGCCTATATCGCGCAAATGAAAAAGGATCAGACCATCGGCGAGAACGACAACCGGTTGTTCCTGGTCACCGACGATATTGAAGAAGCTGTTGCGCTGATCCGGGAAAAAAGCATTAAAGCGTATGGCCTGAAGCCCAAAAATAAGATCAGGCCGTTCAAATGGCTATTCGAACGGTCCTGAATTTGCCGCTAAAACAGCGGAACCCGATCAGCAGGAAAGGGATAGACCAATAAAGGAAACGCCGCATGTGCCGCCATTTTTTTGGTGTGGCTGGACCTTAAAAAGAAATCGGGGAAACTGGTCCTCCGGTGAACCATGACGAGCATACCCGGCTGTTCTATTTCGAGAACGGCATTTAACCCTTTCTTTACATGCCGGTTAGGTATGTTACGGTAATTGATATGCCGGTAATCAACTTTGAGTACCATTTCTTGCATAAATGCGTTAACCCGCTGATTATGTTCGCTATCTGAAGGCACTTCAGGATCTACATTGACGATGGTGATATAGGCGGAAAATGCTTCGGCCAGCCGGGTAAGCGCATTGATATAAACGATATCGCCGCTATCCAGGTCGGTGGCGAAAACCAGTTTTTCCAGATCTGCAACCGGGGCATTATCCGGAACCAGTAAAAGCGGCAAACCCGCGGCATCGATCAGCTCCCTGCAATTATTGCCCAGCACGAAGGTCTGTATCCTATCAGCGCCATGAGTAGCGGCCACCAGCAGGATGAGTTCCTTATTTTGCTCCAGTAAAGACAGCGTCGCGGCGACCGGCGCCTCTTCACATTGCCAGGTAATGGCCGGCAACGGGGTTCCTGGTGCATTTTTTGATCTCAGCTCCTTTTCCAGCTTTTCACAGAGTTCCTTTAAACTACGTTCAGCATCTGCTTTGGTAGATTCATATTCATTTACCGGCCAGGATATCTGCCCCGCCGCCATGGCTATATCGGAAGGTACTAGGAAGGCGTTGAACAGGAGGATATCGGCTTTGACCCTTTGCGCCAGGTACAGTGCGTAGCGCGCCGCTTGTATGGAGCGTTCAGACAGGTCAGTAAGTACAGCTATTGTTTTCATCCTATAAAATTGATCATAAAAGCCGGCCCATAAAATGAGCGGCGTCACTAAAATTCATTGCTTTCGGAGACCGCCCCCGCTCATTGCCTTGTTCATCTTGCGATAAAACCAGTATTTGGCGAGCTCCGCGGAGAACATATAAGCCGCGATGATCAGCAGCATCCAGCTATAGTAGGTTAGGGGCAGCCGGGTAAAGCCGAACCAAAGCGCCGCCGGCATTAAAGGCAGCGCCAGCACCAGCAGCAGTACCGCAACGGTGGCAACAAGCAGGTACTTGCCCGGCAGGCTTTTGAAAAATGGCAGCCGGGTGCGGACCACCAATACGATCAGGGTAGCCGAGATCACCGATTCGATGAACCAGCCGGTCTGAAATACTTTTTCATCCGCATGGATGATCAGCAGCAAGACGCCAAAGGTCAGGTAATCGAATACCGAACTGAGCAGTCCGAAAGTGATCATAAAGCGTTTGATAAAGCCCAGATCCCAGCGCTGGGGCGACTGGATATTCAGCGCATCGACCCGGTCGGTCGCGATGGTCATTTCGGGAAAGTCGGTCATTAAATTCGTGAGCAGGATCTGCTTGGGCAATAAAGGCAGGAATTTCAGGAACAGGGATGCGCCCGCCATACTGAACATATTGCCGAAATTGGCGCTGGTCGCCATGAAAATATACTTCATGGTATTGGCAAAAGTCTTACGGCCTTCGATGATCCCATCGACCAGCACGTCCAGGTCGCGGCTCAATAGCACGATATCCGCCGCTTCCTTGGCGACATCCACCGCGGTATCTACCGAGATACCGACATCAGCGGTATGCAATGCCGGCGCATCATTGATCCCGTCGCCCATGAAGCCAACCACATGGCCCGCTTTTTTCAACAGGGTAATAATACGTTCCTTTTGATTGGGCTCTACTTCCGCAAAAATATCGGTCAGCGGCGCCTGGTGGCTCAGGGCGGCATTGCTCATTTTCTGCATGGCCGCACCAGTCAGGATAAGGGGTTTTTCAATACCGATCTGCAAAGCCAGGCTTTTCGCCACCAGCGCATTATCGCCGGTGATGATTTTGAGCTTCACGCCGAGGTTATTGAGCTTACCCAGCGTAGCGGCCACGCCGGGTTTTGGCGGGTCAAACAAAGTAATAAAGCCGAGGAAGACCATGTCCTTTTCATCGGCCTTGGTGAAATCCTTAGCTGCATCGCCGGGTTTATAGGCGACCCCTAAGGTTCTGAACCCAGCCGCGCTTAAAGCTTCGTATTGCTTGAGTATCGCTTCTTTGCCTGCAACAAGACTGCTTACTTTACCATCGCCGGATTCTATTTTGGTACAAATGTCCAGGACAATGCGCAGCGCGCCCTTGGTAACGGCGAAATTTTCTTTTCCGTTTTTGACCTGTATCGTTAGTCTTTTGCGGATAAAATCATAAGGAATTTCCGTCTGAACTGTATAAGCGGGCTTCGCGCCTTTATGACCCAGGCAGATCGCCTCATCGATCGGGTTATGAAAACCCTGTTGCAGCGAGGCATTCAGCCAGGCATATTGCAAAACCTTGTCACTGTGCTGTCCGTTACTGTCCAGCGTATCTTTCAGCTTCACCTTGCCCGCGGTGATCGTGCCGGTCTTATCCGAGCATAAAATATCCATGCTGCCAAAGTTCTGGATAGACGATAAGCGTTTAACGATGACCTTTTGCTTAGCCATACGCCGCGCGCCGGTGGCCAGGTTAACGCTGATGATGGCGGGGAGCAACTGCGGCGTTAAGCCCACGGCCAGCGCCAGGGAAAACAAAAAAGAGTCCAGCACCGGTTTATGCAAGAAGACATTAATAGCGAAGATGACGAGCACCAGCACCAGCGTAATCTCCATCAGCATATAACCGAACTTACGAATGCCTTTTTCAAAATCGGTTTCCGGCACCTTAGCCTGCAGGCCGGCCGAAATTTTCCCGAACTCGGTTTGCAAGCCGGTTTTCATCACCAGCACACTGGCCTTTCCGCTGATCACATGACTACCCATAAAGAGCGCATTGGTTCTTTTGGCCAGCGGCGTATCGGCAGGTAAAACACCGGCGTTCTTTTCCACTGGGTAGGTTTCGCCGGTAAAGGCGGCCTCATCCACGAAAAGTTCCTGCGAGTCCAGGATCAGGCTGTCCGCCGGGATGACATCACCGGCCGACAAAAGCACGATGTCGCCTGGAACTACCCCGTCCAAAGAGATTTCCCGTGACTTTCCGTCCCGGAGTACCGCGCAATGCAGGGCCACCATTTTTAAGAGTTCGGCTACCGCGTTGGCCGCGCCGCGCTCCTGCCAAAAGCCCAGCAGGCTGCTGATCAGAACGATCGTTAGGATAATCACCGTATCGGCCACATCACCCAGCGCCGCTGACAATAGTGCCGCTACGATCAGCATGATCGTAACCGGGCTTTTGAACTGCGACAGAAATAAAAAAAAACCGGATGACCGGCCGTTGGCTTTGATCGTATTGGGGCCGTATTGCTTGCGCCTTACGGCCGCTTCCTGTCCGCTCAGCCCTTTGTTACTGCAGTTGAGGCCGCTTGTGGCTTCTGCTTCGCTTAATTGCCAGAAACTACCCGGCGCGGTATCTTTGATCTTTTCCAATTTATGGGGTTGAGGGGGCATATAATTGTTCCTGGTACTCCCGCACCATCCGGCCGGCTTCAAACATCGGAACGACATCCTTTGCCGCCTTTCTAAGGATGCTGAGCCAATGCTTTTTCTCATTATAATACATCGGTATAACGGTCTGTTCCAGCGTATCCATCAGGCTCAGGTTTTCCAGGCGGTCCTTTTCCGTTACGGGGAGTTCATCGGCTGCGGGCCGGATCAGGAAAGCGTTTTCCCCATCTTTGGCAAACTCGGGTACCCAGCCGTCAGGCAATGACAGGTTGATACTGCCGTTCATGGCAGCGGTCATCCCGCTGGTGCCCGAAGCCTCCCGGTACATCCTTGGATTGTTCAGCCAGACATCCGATCCTTTTTTTAACAAAGCGGATAAGCCGAGTTCATACCCCGTCAGCACGGCGCAGTTAGCGAATGGTTTTGCCCTGCTGATGATCTGGTTGAACAGTCCGATGCTTTCCATATCTTCCGGGTAAGGCTTTCCCGCCCAGATGATTTGTACGGGGAGGGCGCTGTTATTAACCAGGGCTATAAACCGGTCCCAGTCCCGCATCAGCAGGTCGGCACGTTTATAGCCCGCAAAGCGCCTGGCCCAGACGATGGTCAACACCTCTTCTTTAAAAAGTTTGCCGCATTGATCGGCCACTACTTTGAATAATTCCCGTTTGAGTTCCTTTTTCCGGTTAATGATCGCTTCATCCTGATCAGCGGCCATAGCCTGGTCGATCAGCGGATCCGCCCAATAGGCTTTATTCTGCGCATTGGTGATGGAGATGATCTCGCAAACGGCCGGATTGCTGCCCCACATCTGCCGGGCGACCTCGCCGTGCAGTTTGGAAACGCCGTTCGCTTTCCGGGCGAACTTAAGCGCCGCCAGGGTATAATTAAAATTATCTCCCTCCAGGCCCAGTATAGACCTGGCCTCGTGCGCCTGCAGGTGATAGAAAAACGACATTTCTTTGAGCAGGTCATAGCTATGCGCTTCGTTACCCGCCATCTCCGGCGTATGTGTGGTAAAGACGACCCGCTTTTTCACTTCTTCCAGGCTTTTATATTTGCTGAGCAAATAAAAATTCAGGGAAACCGAATGCCCTTCGTTCATATGGTAAACCTCCGGCTCCATACCTAACCTATCCAGCAACATAGCGCCGCCAATACCTAAAACAATGGTTTGGGCGATCCGGGTCGTTTCATTAGGATCGTACAGGCTGTGGGTGATGGATCTGGAAAGTTCATCGTTTTCCGGCACGTCCGTGCTTAACAGCAACAGGGGCGCTGATCCGAAGGTTTCCGGTTTCAGCAGCCAGGCCCTCACGTGGACAGGGGCATCGTGCACGGTTACCGTAAATATGATCCCGGTATCCTGTAAGAACGAATAATCCTTTTCAATGAATTCCGGCTTCATCAGGCCATTGCCGTCCCGGCCCTGGTCGTAATAGCCATATTTCCAAAGCATACCGACCCCGACCAGGTTTTGTTTCCGTTCATAGGCGCTGCGCAGGTGCGAACCGGCCAGAAACCCCAGTCCGCCACTATAAATTTTCAGTGACTGGTCGATCGCGAATTCCATGGAAAAATAAGCGACAGGGGTATTGTATTTTTCATCCGGCGTATAGCCGAGAATTTCATTGCGGGTCATCGTAGTCAGGCGATATTCTATAAGGTTTATATGCAAAGCTGGGATCGGTCAGCATTTCAATTTCTTCTTTTTGGATATTGGCATCCACCAGGTTAATGTTCAGGTCCTCATAATGATCCATCCGGTACTGCAGCAGTTCTGGCAAACCTTCCGCTCCCCTTTCGATCAGTTGCGCAATATAAGCCTGCGCACCATCCTTTGCCTTCTCCATCGCCTGCCCGATATCGCTGAACAGCAAGCTATCCCGGTCCAGGGTCAGCGTACCTGAAGGTTTGGCGCTGACGGGTTTAAAGTCGTTAACCGGGATTTCGGTAACGGCGGTATCGTTTAAATTTACCCGGTAATATTTATAATAACGGCGCATCCCGCCCTGTTTTATGCTTTCCATTTCCAGTTCAGTATTTCGGGCATATCCTTGCCATTCGTGTTGATATAATGTTTATGTTCGATCAGTTTATCCTGAAGCTGTTGTTTGAGATAAACCCCTTTGCTGCCGGTTTGCGGCAGGCGGTCGATCACATCCATCACCAGGTGGAAGCGATCCATCTCGTTCAGTACGGTCATGTCAAAAGAAGTCGTGATAGTACCTTCTTCTTTATAGCCGCGCACATGCATATTTACATTATTCGCGCGGTTATAAGTCAGGCGGTGTACCAGCCAGGGGTAACCATGGAAGGCGAAGATCACCGGTTTATCCGTCGTGAAGAGTTCGTTATAGTCCTTGTCGGTCAGTCCATGCGTATGCTCGGTGCTCTTCTCCAGCTTAAACAGGTCGACCACGTTGATGACCCTGATCTTCAGTTCCGGCAAATGCTCCCTTAAGATGGAAACCGCCGCCAGAATTTCCAGCGTAGGCACATCGCCGCTACAGGCCATGACTACATCGGGATCTGCTTCCTGGTCATTGCTCGCAAAATCCCAGATGCCGATACCACGCGTACAATGCGCCACGGCCTGTTCCATGTTCAGCCATTGCGGTGCGGGGTGCTTGCCCGCCACGACGACGTTCACATAATGATAGCTTCGCAGGCAATGATCCATGACTGATAATAAACAATTGGCATCGGGCGGTAAATAGACCCGTACGATCGTCGCTTTTTTATTCACCACATGGTCGATAAAGCCCGGGTCCTGGTGGGTAAAGCCGTTATGGTCCTGTCGCCATACGGTGGAAGTCAATAAAATATTGAGCGAGGCGATCTTGCGCCGCCAGGATAGTTCGGAACTAGCCTTTAACCATTTGGCATGCTGGTTAAACATCGAATCGACGATATGGATAAAGGCTTCGTAGCAATTGAACAGGCCATGCCTGCCGGTCAGCAGGTAGCCTTCCAGCCAGCCCTCGCACTGATGCTCGCTCAGCATTTCCATCACACTGCCGTCAGCAGCCAGAAACTCATCATGTTCGGCAATCGGCGCGTCCCATTGGCGGTTGGTTGCTTCAAAGATGATATCCAGGCGGTTAGATACCGTTTCATCCGGGCCGAAGATGCGGAAGTTGCGTTTTTCCTGATTCTCTTTGATCACGTCGCGCAGGAAGCGGCCGCTGACATAGGTATCGCCTTCACCGTCTGCGCCTGGCGCATCCACGGTTACCGCGTAGTTCCGGAAATCGGGCAGGCGCAGATCGCGCAATAAGTTGCCGCCGTTGGCGTGCGGGTTGGCGCCCATCCGGCGTTCGCCTTCGGGCGCCAAAGCCTGTAGTTCCGGCAATAATTTACCTGCTTCGTCAAACAGCTCCTCGGGCTTATAACTTTTCATCCAGTTTTCCAGGATCTGCAGATGTTCCGCAGGTGCACTTGCGGAAACCGCCAGCGGGATCTGGTGTGCCCGGAAGTTACCTTCAATTTTATAGCCGTGTACTTCCTTGGGCCCCGTCCAGCCTTTGGGTGACCGCAAGATGATCATCGGCCAGCGCGGACGCTGTCCGTTCGGGTGTTCCGCATCATATTTGACCTGTTTGATCCGGTCCACCGCGTAGTCCAGGGCAGCTGCCATGTCCCGGTGCATTTGTTCCGGCTCATCGCCTTCCACAAAGATGGGGTTCCAGCCATAGCCCCGGAACAGTTGCTCCAGTTCTTCGTGGCTGATGCGGGCCAGCACCGTCGGGTTTGAAATTTTATAGCCGTTCAGGTGCAGGATGGGCAGCACCGTTCCATCGGTCAGCGGGTTGAGAAATTTATTGGAATGCCAGGCGGTAGCCAATGGCCCGGTTTCGGCTTCCCCATCGCCGACTACGCAGGCGACCACCAGGTCCGGGTTATCCATCACTGCTCCAAAAGAGTGGCTTAAAGAATACCCCAGTTCGCCGCCTTCATGGATCGAGCCGGGTGTTTGCGGTGACGCATGGCTGGAGATCCCGCCGGGATAAGAGAACTGGGTAAAGAGCCTTTTCAGGCCTTCTTCGTCCTGGGTGATGTTCGGATAGACTTCGGTATAGGTGCCCTCTAAATAGGTTCCGGCAACTACCGCCGGCCCGCCATGACCAGGGCCGGAAACATAGATCATGTTCAGATCGTATTCCCTGATGATCCGGTTAAGGTGGGTATAAATAAAATTCTGGCCGGGCGTAGTTCCCCAATGGCCCAGCAGCATATTTTTTACATGCTCCAGCTTCAGCGGTTCTTTCAGTAAAGGGTTGTTCCGCAAATAGAGCTGCCCCACGGACAGATAATTGGCCGCGCGCCAATAAGCGTTCATTTGTTGCAACAGCCCGGGCGGCAAGGGGTTTTCTGGTATATTGATTGCTGATGATTCCATTTTTGATCTAAAATTTATGTAGCGGTGTTGGTAAAGTTAAGCGAAGGGAGGTTCCCAAAAAATGATCATCATCATTATCAGGATAAGGATGATCTGCGTCACCCTAAACATACAGAGAAAGCGCAATTAACAGCCAACCGGGTCCAAAAAATGATCACGATCACTTTTTCACCTGAAATTAATTATATTTAGTTTGACTTGTAATCTTGATATTTGCGATTATGGAAAATGCGGCCCTTTTAAATGCAATTATTGCGAATGCCATCGATGGTATCATTACCATTGACAACCGGGGCTGCATTGAATCTATCAACCCCTCGGGCTGTAAATTGTTTCAGTACACCCCCGAAGAAGTTATCGGTAAAAACGTTTCCATGCTGATGCCGCCGCCGGATAAAGAGCAGCACGATGAATACCTGGCACGTTACCAGCGGACCGGTCAGGCGCATATCATCGGTATCGGCCGAGAAGTAAAAGGCCTGCGAAAAGATGGGTCCATTTTCCCGTTCCGGCTGGGGGTAAGCGAAGTCGCTTATTCCGGTAGAAATATATACACCGGTTTTATCCATGACCTGAGCCGGGAAAAAGAAGCGGAGGAGCAATTAAAAGAATACGCGGCACAACTGGAAGAACAGGTGGCTGAAAGGACCCAAAGCCTGCAACGCCTGGTACAAGCCCTGGAGCTGGCCAAAGAAGAGGTCAGTGAATCCCTGGAAAAAGAAAAAGAACTCGGGATCTTAAAGAGCCGGTTCGTGTCGATGGCCTCGCACGAGTTCCGGACCCCGCTGAGCGCTGTACAATTATCCGCCTCCCTGATCGAAAAATACGCCCTGTCTTACGGGAACCCCAATATCAGCAAACATGTCGGCAAGATCAAAAACGCGGTAGGCAACCTGACGGCTATCTTAAATGATTTTCTTTCCCTTGAAAAACTGGAAGCGGGAAAAGTAGAACCGGCTTTCAGCAGCTTTGACCTGGTCAAACTGGCAGAAGAGATCACCGAAGAAATGCAGTTGCTGGCCAAACAGAACCAAAACATTATCTACCAGCATACCGGTACGCAGCATATGGTCCGGCTGGATCAGAACCTGCTCAAAAACTGCGTGGTCAACCTGATCGGCAACGCCATAAAATATTCCGGGGAAAACACGTTTATTGAATTTAATACCGAAATCAGCGAACAGGGGTGCCAGGTTACCATTAAGGATAACGGTATCGGCATACCGGAAACTGACCAGAAACATTTATTTGAAGCCTTCTTCCGTGCACATAACACGGGCAATATACCCGGCACCGGCCTGGGATTGAATATCGTTGCCCGGTATGCCGACCTGATGCATGGCCAGGTGAGCTTTAAAAGCGAAGTGAACCAGGGCACCTTATTTACTATTTCATTACCGATCCTATGAGCAAAAAAGTACTGATCATCGAAGACAATGACGATATCCGCGAAAATATAGCGGAAATACTGGAACTGGCCGGTTATACGGCCCATACCGCCGCCAACGGAAAAAAAGGCGTGGAACTGGCCATACGGGAGCTGCCCGACATTATCCTGTGCGATATCATGATGCCGGAGCTGGATGGCTACGGCGTACTGTATATGCTGAATAAGAAACCCGAAACCGCCGCGATCCCTTTTATCTTCCTGACGGCGAAAGCCGAGCGGGTCGATCTGCGCAAGGGCATGGAAATGGGCGCGGATGATTACCTGACCAAGCCTTTTGATGATATGGAGTTGTTAAACGCCATTGAAAGCCGGCTGAAAAAGAAAGAGATCCAGTTGAATTTTTACAGTAAATCGCTGGACCGGCTCAACAGCATTGTCTCTAAAAGCGATGGCCTGCTGGAATTAAAAAAGATCATCGAGGAGCGCAAGGGCCGTGAATTCAAAAAGAACCAGGTGATCTATTACGAAGGGGATAAAGGCAATAACCTTTTCCTGGTCATGAGCGGACGGATCAAAACCATCAAACTGGCGGAGGACGGACGGGAACTGATGACGGGCATGTTTTCTGCCGACAGTTACTTGGGAGTCAATGCTTTGTTATCCGGCGAAGCCTTTACGGATACGGCGACCGCGCTGGAAGATAGTTTATTGTGCCTGATCCCGAAGGACCAGCTGGAACAACTGCTTGACCTGTACCCCGTCGTTGCGCGCGAATTCATCAAATTACTCTCCAATGATATCCGGGAAAAAGAGGATCAGCTCATGCAGCTGGCCTACCATTCTGTCCGCAAACGGATGGCCGAAGCCATGGTGCGCCTGTCCCGCGGTGAAAATTCCGGGGCGGAAAGTTTCCGTATCTCCAGGGAAGATCTCGCCGCGATGGCCGGCATGGCTACCGAAACGGTCAGCCGTACCTTATCGGATTTTAAGGACGAGGGCCTGATCGACAAAAAGGGCAGTACGATTACCATTCTGGATATGGCGCGTCTGGCCAAAATGAAAAACTGACGCAGATCACTTTTTTTACTGATACTGCTCACGTGGGGGGAGCTTTGGACCGGTAGTTTTGTAGCTAAACAAAATTATAGCGGATGAAGACGGTCGCGTACAGTATCAAACCTTTCGAAAAAGAATTTTTGGCCCGGGCCAATCAAAAAAAACATGATATTACCCTTATCTCCAACCCGCTGGGCCCGGATACGCTGACGTATGCAGCGGGCAAGGAGGCCGTTATCGTGTTTACCAGTGACGAGGTTTCCGCGCCGGTTATGGAAAAACTCGCCGCGATGGGTATCCGGTTTATTACGACCCGTTCCGCCGGTACGGATCATATCGATACGGCCGCGGCAGCCCGGTTTGGCGTCAAACTGGCTAACGTCCCCGGTCAGGCACCGGAAGCCCTGCAGGAGATCGCCGATCAAACCATCAAAAACCTCGACCGCTGGCAACTGAATAAATGCGTGGGTAATGCCTGCATTTGTGCTAAAGATTGCAGGGCCGTCCAATCTCCAACCGAAAACAATCCGGCCAATGACCACTAAAGTATCTTCCCTGCGCCTTTCTGACAAGTACCAGGTGGCAGCGCCGCGTTATACCAGTTACCCGACCATGCCCTTTTGGGACACCGCCGGTTTTGACGGGCAAGCCTGGGCGGATAGCGTCCGGCGCTCTTTTACGGAAAATGACCAGTCAGCAGGTATCAGCCTGTATATCCATTTACCATTTTGCGAAGAGTTGTGCACCTATTGCGGCTGCAATACGCGGATCACTAAAAACCACCGGGTCGAAGAGCCTTACATCGCTGCGGTGATCAGCGAATGGCAGCACTACCTGGAGATCATGGCTGCGGCACCGGTCATTCGCGAGATCCATTTGGGCGGTGGTACGCCGACGTTTTTCAGTGCAAAAAACCTGCAGGCTCTGATTCGCGGCCTGCTGGAAAAAGCAAGCGTTCACCCGGAAGCGGCCTTCAGTTTTGAGGCACACCCCGCGAATACGACCGTGGAACACCTGCAAACACTATTCGACTTGGGTTTCCGCCGGCTCAGCCTGGGGATCCAGGATTTTGACCCGAAAGTGCAGCAGATCATCAACCGCCGGCAAAGCTTTGAACAAGTCGCCGCCGTCACCCGGCAGGCCCGGCGAATCGGGTACACCTCGATCAATTATGACCTGATCTATGGCCTGCCTTTACAGACACTGGACGGACTGGCCTGCACCTTACGGAAGGTAGCCGAACTGCAACCGGAAAGAATAGCCTTTTACAGTTATGCCCATGTGCCCTGGCTCAAACCTGGACAACGGAAATTTACCGAACTGGACCTCCCAGCTCCTGCCGCCAAGTTAAAGCTGCATGAAACCGGGCGAAGCCTGCTCAGAGGCTATGGCTACCGGGAAGTCGGCATGGATAATTTCGCCCTTCCGGGTGATGAGCTCCTGGAGGCTGCGGCAAACGGCCGCCTGCACCGGAATTTCATGGGTTATACCACCCACCAATGTAAGCTATTGATCGGACTCGGTGTATCGGCTATCAGCGATGCGGACAGCGCCTATGCCCAAAATATAAAGGTGGTAGAAGACTATTTAAAAGCGGTGAATGAAGAAAAGCTTCCGCTACTGAAAGGACACCTCATGACCCCTGAAGATTTGATCATCCGGCGGCATATCCTGAACATCATGTGTACGGGCCGGACCAGCTGGAACCACCATACCGAACCCTGCGCCGCCGTCTTTGAGGCCATTGACCGCCTGCAGCCGCTCGCGGATGACGGGCTGATCGAACTCAGTTCCCTGGGACTGAAAGTGACACCGGAAGGCGAAGGTTACCTGCGCAATATCTGCATGGCGCTGGATGCCCGCTTATGGGCGGCCCAGCCGACGACCCGCTTATTCAGCATGGCTATTTAGGTACCGCAGACAATTTATGAACAGCTAATCTACATTAAACAAATATGTTATGAAAACGATCATTGCCGCCACAGATTTTTCAGCGCTGGCCGAAAATGCAGTGGATTATGCCGCCGCAATCGCCCAACGCTACCAGGCCAGGCTGGTGCTTTTTAATGCCTTTACGATTCCGGTACCTGCAGCCAACGGGCTGCTTACGGTTGCAGACTTTGACGGCCTGCAGTCCGATAACCAGGACCGTCTGAAAAAACGAGCGGAACAGATCGCGGAAATTTATGCTATCGGGGTAAACTACGAGTCCTCGTATGCCATTATCCCCGAAGAACTGGAAAATCTCCTGGTGAAGTACGAAGCTGAACTGGTGGTCATGGGTATGGAGCCCGACAGTTTAAAACAGGACCTTTTGGGCAATACCACAACCGCCGTGATCGGGAAACTGAACTGCCCCGTGCTCGCGGTACCGGAAGGCGCCCGCTTTGACGGTCTTAAGAAAATTATTTTTGCCTGCGATATGCTGCACGGCCTGCCTGCGGATCTTCTGCCAAGAATAAAAGCGATGGCAATAGCCTTCAAAGCAGATTTGGAAGTCTTTTTTGTAGCGGAAAAAACCAGCGGCCCAGATACCGGCGCCGGGGACAGCGAGGTCATTGCCGCGGCGTTGGAAGGCATCGCTTACGCCTATAAGCAAATAAGATCAGATGCCGTTATCGGGGAAATACGGCAGGAGATCGTGGCCACAGAAGCCGACCTGTTGATCATGGTGCCGAAGACCTACGGTTTCTGGTCTTCGGTCGTGCACCGCAGCAAAACCCGGGCAATGGCTTCAGGTTTAACCATACCCTTGCTGGCTATTCCGGCTTAACTGATCCCGGCGATAAACCTGCGCCCAAGCAAAAGGCATGAACGCCCGCAAACCTGCGGGTGTTCATGCCTTTTAGCGGTTTACCTTCCCTTGCGTTATGGCTTCGCGATTTCCAGCACCATCCGGCCGCTGATGTCGCCCTTTTTCATATCATCAAATACGGCGTTGATGTCTTCCAGCCTGGCAGGTTTGACCGTAGCTTTAACTTTTCCTTCCACGGCGAATGAAATAGCTTCTTCCATATCCTTGCGGGTGCCTACGATAGAACCCCGGATCGTCGTACCGTTGATCACGGTATCAAATATGGACAGATCGAAAGTCCCGGCCGGCAAGCCGTTCAGGGAAAGCACCCCCTTGCGTCTAAGCGTACTTAAGCCCTGGTTAAAGGCGATCCTGGACGGGGCGGTTACCAGCGTGCCATGCATACCCCCGGTTAGTTTTTTAAGGTATTCACCCGGATCATTTTCTTTGGCATTAACGGTAAGATCGGCACCCAGGCTTTTGGCCAGCGCCAGTTTATCGTCAGCGATATCGATAGCGGCGACATGCAGTCCCATCGCCTTGGCATACTGCACCGCCAAGTGCCCTAAACCACCGATCCCGGAAATGGCTACCCATTCCCCGGGTTTGGCATCGGTTTGCTTCAAGCCTTTGTATACCGTAACACCTGCACAAATAATGGGCGCCATTTCCGTGAAATTGATATTTCCCGGTAAATGCGCCACATACCGGGCGTCTGCCACGACGTATTCAGCAAAACCGCCGTCTACGCTATAGCCCCCATTCTGCTGGGCCTCGCAAAGGGTTTCCCAGCCGGTATAACAATAATCGCAGCAGCCGCAGGCGCTGTATAGCCAGGGTACGCCCACCACGTCACCCTCTTTCAGGTGCTGAACGCCCGGGCCGATGGCGGCTACATAACCAATGGCTTCATGCCCCGGCACCAGCGGCATCTTGGGTTTAGCCGGCCAGTCGCCCTGGCAGGCATGCAGGTCGGTGTGACATACGCCGCAGGCGATCACCTTGACCAGTATTTCATTCTCGCGGGGCTCTCTGACCGGCATTTCTTCAATCTGCAGCGGCTCGCCGAATGCGTGGATCACGGCTGCTTTCATTTTTTTAGGTATCATTTTTTGTAGATTAAAAGGTTAAATCATTCTTTAAGACTGGTAAATATGGGTCGTTGCCGCGGTTTAAAAAATGACGGCGGACAGGTATTTAAATGATGTTTAGTTGACGGCGGACATCCGGAGGTGGAAGGCCACCGTTAGCTGGTCGTTCGTTTTGATCATGCCGCCTAATTTCCTTGGCGGCACCAGGTTAAAATCAGAGAAATTGATATTCCTCGATCCCAGCAGGTGGATCACTTTCTGGTCATCCATAGAGACCTGGTAATTGATCTCCAGCCGCTTAGTGGCCCCGGCCAGTTCAATATTCACCCAACCGGTGACCTGTTGCGGCTCCGGCCGCAGCTGCGGCATTTCGCTCAGGGATAAAAAACGGATATAGAGGCGGGGAAACTGGCTTTCTTTCAGCGTTTTGCGCAGATCGCGCGTCATCATGGAATTATGGCAGTCAAAAGTTATGATCTTCAGGCCGACATTCCCGGTTAGCGCGATCTCCTTGCTTTTCCTGCTGACCGTCAGGGTATCCGTTTGATCATAGCTTGGGATCTCGCAGGAAAACTTATTGATGTTCGTACTGCCGTTGACGCTTAAGCTGCTGTTTTCCGCGATCACCCACCGGGTTCTTTCGGGCGGCCAAAACAACAATAAACTGATCCATAAGATAGGTTTGTACCACATGGCTTTTGGGATCACGGGTTAATTTTTGCCAGGACGATCCCGGCGACTATCGCCTGCATCAATCCATAGCCGAACCAGCTCAGCACCATGGCGATGGTAACATCCAGGGCGCTGAAGGAGATCCACATGACCGGCAGCAAGGCGACGATGGAATAGACCAGGCCAAACTCTATTCCCTTTAATAAGAACGGGCCTTTGAATAAGCTTTTAAACCGGTCCCAGAACCAGGCCAATGCAAAGCTGAAGATGAACGCGTGCAGGTAAAAAAGCAAATCCCGGTTACCGTCTGAATTAAACAAGGGGTTGTTGTATTCGGTAAACAAGGCGGGGAAAAACCGTACGGCCAGGTAAAGGCCGCCATAGCTGCAGACGAACAGGATACAGCCGGTGATAAAACCGGAAATCAGGATCTTTTTCATGGTTGATGAATTAAAAAAACATCCCCGGGCAAACCCAGGGATGTTTAAATGGAATTAAAATGCGATAGCGGCTTCCAGCATAACGCCGTTGAATTGGCCGCCGTTAAGAATATTGGTGTTAGCGTAATTTTTATAAACCTGGTCAACGTATTCGGCCTTCATCATAATATTTTTGGTCATGAACCAGCCTATGGAACCTACGCCGCGGTTAATGGTCACATCGGCAGGATTTCCTGCAATAGTTGCCGTAACGGTATTATACCTGCCGCCTACCCAGAAATTCTCTTTGTTTGCAGGGAAGCGGTAGATCACGTCAACCGCATATTGTTTAGCTCCGCGGTTACTGGTTTCGGTAATAGACCTGCCACGCGCATCTTCATAAGTTCCGAAGAACTCCAGGCCTTTATGTTTTAAAAACAAGTTGGCCATATAGGTATGCACTTCTTCGCTGAAGCCGGGATTAAACCTGCCTGAAAAGGCGTTGTAATCCACCGCGTTGTTCAGCGTGGTGCCATTGGCTATATTTTGGTTGGACATGATATAATAATAGTGTGAGCCGGTACGGTCGCCGCCGAACAAAGTACTGCTGTTTGCGCTGCTCACGGTATAGAAGGAGCCGGATAACCTGATCCGGGTATCTTCATTGATTTGTTTATCAAAGCCGATCTTGCCATGATAAGCCGGTGGATATTTGTTGACTTGTTTCGTTGCAGAGTCGATTTTGGTAGGCGCAACTACGGTTTCATTTAACTCACCGTTGGTGATCCCACCCATCAGGAAGAAACCTGATTTATGGTGATAATAGATCTCGGCGCCGGTTTCGGTGGAGAATTCATCCATGATGTAATTTTCGACAAAGGGGTTATAAATCGTATTGCCGCCGTCTGATCTGCGGAAATGCTGGTCGCCGTAATCCACATCATTCTGGCCGATCTTGATGGTAAAGCTTTTCATCAGCTGATCTACCAAGTCGCTGTGCAGGAAGGTCAGTTTATCAAACTGGATATACCCCCCTTTTACCCAGGTATCCTCATGGTGCCTGGTAGCCAGGTAAGAGGTCAGGTTCAACCGGATACCGTCTGCCAGCTGCACGTCAACATTCAGGTTGGCCATCGGCAGGTTAAAGCCGGGCATCAACTTGATCAGGCTGTTCACATTACCGGTAAAGCCGGTTTGTGTTTTGGGTAGGGCCGTATTCCCGTCGGTCAGGTCCTGGAAACTCAGTTCAAAGTTGCCGCCGATCTTTACTTTCAACCCGGTAAAAGCTACCGTGTCTTTTTTAGAAGTTTCAAAGATATTCAGGCCGCGCTGGTCATTAGGACGGAAGAACTGCATTTGCCCTTGCTGGGCTTTTACACCCAGGGGCAACAGCGCCAGGGCTACGAGTATCAGATATAGATTTTTCATGATTATTTTTTATAAATAAGGTTAAACTGAATGGTAAGGTCATTGTAGACTTTCATGGCGCCCAGCATAAAAGTTGGGGGTTTAATGCCATAATCGGTTAATTGGATTTTTTTGGAGCCGCTGCAGGTAATGGTATTGTCGGCATTGACCACCGCGGTAACGTCCATGCTGATCGGCTGGGTGGCACCGGCAATAGTCAGGTTCCCCTTGGTTTTGATCAGGTACTTATGCGCATCGACGGTGGTTACCTCGGCAGCAGTTAGTTTATAACTGATGTCCGGGAACTTTTTGGCGTCGACCGCTTTATAGGTACGGTCATCCATAGAAGTATGCTCGCTTTTCAGGCTGGTCACCGCCAAACGGAAACTGAGGGTTTGCAGGTGATGATCCGCGAGGTTAAAGTCGCCCTGGCTTTCCATCGCGGTGGAAGTCATGGTCCAGTCATGCACATTGGAGGAGCCGAGAACTTTGATGTTCACCTCCTTGTCTGTGGTTAATTTATAAGTGGTCTGCGCCGCCCCTTTTTGTGGCAGGGCCGCCGCAGTGACGATCATCAGGAGGGCAGCGATCTTTGCAAGCTGCTGGTTTAAATTTTTCATGGTCTTTTGTTTTATTTGATGCTCAAAGGTAGCCGGCGCTCCTGCGGCAGGGAATGATGACCGTGCGCCGCAAACATGATCGTAATCACTTACCGGCGGTAGTTAAGGCATAAAAAAGCCCGCGGCGACGATCGCAGCGGGCTTTCCCGGCATTTAGGGCGGGCGGCTTATACCGCCTCCGGGAAGACCAGCAAGGGTGTAAAAGGATGATGCATCATTTTTTGGGTGATACTTCCCCTCAGCAAACGCTGCAAAAAGTTCCGTTTTTGATGAACCAATGCCAACAGGTCGATCTCCCGCTCAGAGCTCAGCAGTTTAAGACCTGCCGCAATATCACGGCTCCTGATGAGGCGGTACCTGATTCCCTTACAAAATTGCGCCAGTTCCGCCTCTTCATTTTCGGCAGGAACCTTACCGGTGACCTGGGCAACCCATAACCGGGCGCCGGTGTCCTCAGCCAGACCTGACAAGGTTTGCAGGATACCGGTATGGGCCGTATCCCTGTTCCGCGCGAAGGCAATATTTCTGTAGCCTTTGAACCGGACCTGGTAAGGAATGATCAGTACCGGTAACGCGGCATTTTCGATCAGGTCACGTGCGTGGTCGCCGGAAAGCATGGTGGACAGCAGGCCCGCGTTGTGACTGCTGATGACAGCCAGCAGCACGTGATTGCCAGCGGCTATTTCATTGATCCGGCCGGCAACGGACCCTTCCAGGCTGCACTGGCTGATCTCCGGCCGGAACACGGCTGCATTTTCTTTATTGGCGGCCGTCCTCAATCGGGCGGCCAGTTCCCCGAGGTCTTCGATACTGTTTTGTTCAGCACTGGATAATTGCTCCCCGTCTGGCGCATAAATATTGCAAAGCAATATATTGGCTTTGATCTGTTGTGCCAGGTGCAGGGCATAATGGGCGGTATAGTCCGCATTGATGGAGAAATCGGTTAATACTAAAATGGTTTTCATGATAAACACGTTTTAAAGCTCTTAGCCGTAAAACTGCGGTTTATGCTGCAGCCATCACATGATGAGGATCAGCCGGCGTAATGATGATGGTCACTTTGTGGTATTTGATAAACGACGGCATTCATATTCAGGCCGGCGCCGACCGAAACAAAAACGACCGTGCGGCCGGGGGGCAGGCGATGGTGGGGGATCTCGCCTTTGGAAAGCAGGTCATATAAAGTAGGGAGGGTCGCCACCGAACTATTACCCAGCCAGGAGATCGTCATGGGCATGAGGTGATCCGGCACCTGTTTAAGGTCGTACAGCACATACAATTGTTTTAAAATAGCCTCATCCATTTTCTGATTGGCCTGGTGGATCAACACCTGGTCAATATCGCCGATGCTCAAGCCCGCTTTCGCGATGCAGTCGCTGATCAGCAAAGGGACGAATTTCAGGGCCTGTTCATATAGTTTCCGGCCCTGCATTTTAAGAAAAAGGGTATCTTCCGGGTAAGCCGGATTTGAGGACCGGCCCATCTGCAATAGATAAGCCAGTTCACCGCCATAGGACCGGGTCAGGTGCGCCAGTATACCGGCTGCTTCATGAGCTGGTGCTGCGGATATGATCACGGCGCCCGCGCCATCCGCGTAAAGCATACTGTCCCGGTCATGCGGGTCACAGATGCGCGATAACGTTTCAGCGCCGATCACCAGGACCTGGCTGGCCTCGCCCGAACGGATATAACCGTCCGCCTGGATCACCGCCTGCAGCCAGCCCGCGCAGCCAAACGGCAGATCGTAACAAATGGTCTGCGGATTAACGATACCTAAGTGGTGCTTTACCCTGGCGGCCAGCGAAGGCACCTGTTCGCTCCGGCGGTTCTCCGCCCGGATATCCCCGAAATTATCCGCGACGATGATATAATCCAGGGTTTCCGGATCTATGGCGGCTGACCCAAGGGCGTCCCTGGCAGCAAAGTACGCCATATCTGAAGCGACCAGATCATCGGTCAGGTATCTTCTTTCCCGGATACCGGTGATCAGCTCGAACTGCCGGATGATCTCCTCGCCGGATTTCTGGAGCAGGGTCCCATCCGGGCCATAAAAGGTGTGGCTAAGGAAATCTTCGTTGGTCACTTTAAGTGTGGGGATATAGCTCCCGCTCCCGGTGATCAGGGCATGTCTTTGTTGTTCCATGTTCAAAAATTAGGGGCTGCCGGTTTAACTGAAATCCGTCAGTAATTCGTTGATCGCCTCAATATAATAGCAGCCGCTGTGGTTATCCGTACGCATTTTCTCCGCCGTTCCGCCAATGACGCGCCGGATCTTTTGTTCGGCCGTATGGCATACGGACGGCATTTCCGGGTCATTTACAGCGCGTTGCTGCTGTGCCGCGATCTCCCCCAGCCGGATGCTGATAGCTTTCAAGATAGGTATATTTTTGCGCATCCGGCACCAGTCCAAAAAATCATCCAGGTGCCGCGCGATGATCGCGTTGGCCTTCGGAATATCTGCCTGCCGGTCCCGCAGGGAGTGGTCATTCGATTTTGAAATCTCATCGAGGCCGATTAATTGTATATGCGATAATTGATTTACTTCCGCATCCACGTTACCAGGCAGAGAAAGGTCGATGATCAGTTTGTGACTGGTATGTTCCAGGTGTGAGCGCAAAATAAGGGGCGCAGCCGCATTGGTCGTTACGATAATGATATCCGCTAAAGCGACCTGTTCAGCCAGCTGCGCCATGGGCGCACAGGTCAGGTGCAAGGCTGCTGCGATGCCGGCGGCCTTTGCTTCCGAACGGTTAACCACAACGATTTGAGTGGCGCCCAGGTAGTCCACCAGGTTCTTGCAGGTACTGCAGCCGATCTTACCGGCACCTACCAGGAGTATACGCCGGTCAGCGGGCCGGGTGACCGCAGCTTTGATATATTGTACCGCTGCAAAAGCCGCAGACACGGCGCCCTTGCTCAGCGCGGTATTGTTCTTAATGTCTTTCGAGGATTGCAGTACGGTGCTTACCAGGCGATCCAAAAAGGTATTGATAAAGCCCCGGTCCCTGGCAAATTTGACGGCTTGTTTTAATTGCCCGACGATCTCATAATCGCCCAGCAGCTGCGAATCCAGGCCCGCGCCAACCTGGAATAAATGCGTGATCGCCTCCCTGCCTTTTTTCAGATAAGCCTGGTCGGTAAAAGCCGCGGCGCTGCCTTTGGTTACGGTACATAATACATTGATCAGTGCCCGGGGATCCGTCGCGAACCCGTAAATTTCGGTACGGTTACAGGTGGAAAGTATAAACATCGCCCCGATCCCAAAGGCTGGTGCCTGTGCTAAGCAGGTTGCATATTGTTGCTGGTCGATGGCAAACCATCCCCTGGCCGGCGCATTTGTCTTTTGATAGCTGATGCCTGCCAAAAAAAAGCCTGCCATGTCCGGGAGCCTGTTCGTATTCATGGATAATAATTATACGGTTAATTTCTTAACCACAAATATCAGCATCAGGGTGATGATCCGGGTGACGGATATCAGTAGCAAAGATGACTTTGGTCATTATTGACTTATTACAGACAAATACGGGCCTTTCTTTCCCCTATGGACTGATGAAGGTCATTTTTTTTAATGACCGTCTTCCTTTGAACGGATTTTTAAAGCCGGGATATTTGTCTGATAAAAATTAACGCAATGGTAAGAGTCAAGGAAGATCAGGAATTAGAGTTTGAATTACAGGAACTTTACCTGACCGGTAAACAATGGTTGTCCGATATCGCTTTCCTGGAAGAAGAGCTCCGCTTCTTAATGGAGCTGATGGGTAAATTTGCCATCCCGCTGCCGGGCAGCGGGCAGCAGCGAAAGCAGCAGGATATGATGGAAGCACTTTCCCTGCGGGAAGCGGCGCATACGGAGCTCAAACAGGAAGTGCTCATTTATATGAACAAACTGGAGCCTTTGATTGTTGAACCCGATACCAGGATCAGCCTGCAGCTGGTCGAGGATTATATGCTCTTAAAGGGAAAGGTAGAAAATGCGCTTTTAGATTTAAAATCGATCAAATATGCCTGTATCAATGTTTACCGCATGCACCAATAAACTACTGAAACTTGACCAAAACCATTTTTATCGCTTCGGCTGAACCTTATAGCGGCAAATCGATCATCGCCCTCGGCCTGGTGGCTATGCTGCTGGGAAAAGCGCAGAAGATCGGCTATTTTAAGCCGGTGATCAGCCCAGATACCCCCAGGCAGCAGGACCTGCATATCCGTACCATCATCGAACATTTTCAGCTGGCCATCCCCTATGAAGACTCTTTCACGTTTACGCGCCAGGAAGCCATGCAATACCTGAAGGAGCAGCGCCAGGGTGAAATGATCGACCAGATCATCAGCCAGTACAAAAAGCTGGAAAGCCAGTTCGATTTTACCGTACTGGAAGGCAGCGACTTTACCGGGCAGGGAACCGCTTTTGAGCTGGAAACCAATATGCTCATCGCTAAAAATCTCAACGCGCCGGCTATGCTGGTGGTTTCCGGCGAAAATAAGACGACGGCGCAGGTCATCCAGGAAAGCCTTAATTTCTTCCATACCTTCAGGTCGCGCGACATCGCCGTTTTGGCGGTTATCGCGAATAAAGTTAAACCCGCACAGGCGGATGATATCCGTGAATTATTAACCGCCCAGTTACCGGCCGGCATGATTTCCGCGGTTATACCGGCGGACCCCGCCCTGCAAAACCCCAGTGTAAAGGATATCCGGGAAAACCTGGGCGCAAAACTGCTCTTTGGAGCAGCTTACTTGGACAACCAGGTCGACAACTATGTGACCGGCGCGATGCAGGTGCCCAATTTCCTGAATTATTTAAAGGAGAATGTGCTGATCGTTACTCCGGGTGACCGCGGGGACATTATTATCAGTTCCCTGCAGGCAAACCTTTCTTCGAGTTATCCGCGCGTGGCCGGCATTGTGCTGACCGCGGGTATCGAACCTGAAGAGCCGGTCCTGCGGCTGATCGAAGGCTTGCAGCATGTCGTGCCGATCATGGCGGTCGCTACCGGGACCTTTGAAACGATCACGCAAATCGGCGCCGTCAAAACGCGGATAACACCTGAAAACAGTAAAAAGATACAGCTGGCTATGGACGCCTTTAACCAATACCTGGATATTCCTGCGCTGGAGAAAGGCCTGGTGACTTACCACTCGGAGGCCATCACGCCCCATATGTTCCAGTACCAACTCAGCCAATGGACGCGGCGGGCGCTCAAAAATATTGTTTTACCGGAAGGTGATGACGACCGGATACTACTGGCCGCGGCGCGGCTGACCGCCCAGCAGCTGGTTACACTGACCTTATTGGGGAAACCGGCGGACATTACAGCTGCCGCCAAACGCCTGGGGATCGTTTTAGACCCTGCGCGTGTCCGGATCATTGACCCGGCAAATTCAGCAAACTATGCCGATTACGTACAGACCTTATATGAACTGCGGAAAGAGAAAAACCTGACCCTGGAAATGGCCCGGGACCTGATGACCGATGTTTCTTATTTCGGCACCATGATGGTCTATAAGGGACATGCCGACGGCATGGTTTCCGGGGCCTGCCATACCACGCAGCATACCATACGCCCGGCACTGCAATTCATCAAAACCAAACCCGGGATCAGCACCGTTTCTTCGGTGTTTTTTATGTGCCTGGAGGACCGGGTTTCTGTATTCGGCGATTGCGCCGTGAATCCCAACCCGACAGCCGAAGAACTGGCCGACATTGCGATCTCCTCGGCCGACAACAGCAGCCTGTTTGGGATTGAACCGCGGATCGCGATGCTTTCCTATTCATCCGGCAGCTCCGGCAGCGGCGAAGAGGTGGATAAAGTACGGCGCGCGACCGGTCTGGTTAAGGAAAGGCGGCCGGACCTGAAGGTAGAAGGCCCCATCCAGTATGATGCCGCGGTTGACCCCGTGGTCGGGCGGCAGAAAATGCCGGATTCTGAAGTGGCCGGCAGGGCCAGCGTCCTGATCTTCCCTGATTTGAATACCGGTAATAATACCTATAAGGCCGTACAGCGGGAAACCGGCGCATTAGCCATTGGCCCAATGCTGCAGGGACTAAACAAACCGGTAAACGACCTGAGCCGCGGCTGTACGGTAGATGATATCTTTAATACCGTCATGATCACGGCCATCCAGGCACAGCAATCCTAAACCAATGAATCTGAACAATTGATAAATATGCATAAGACCAATTTACTGGTAATCAACTCCGGCAGCAGTTCGATCAAATACCAGCTGTTTCAAATGCCTTCGCCGGAACCGGTTTGCAGCGGCCTGATCGAGCGGATCGGCCTGACCGGTGGTATCATCACACATAAGGTCTGGCAGAAAGGCAAGGAAACTACCACTAATCTACAGCAGGATTTAGCCGATCACGAAGCAGGTATGCGGCTGGCTGCCAAATTGCTGACCCAACCGGGAACGGGTATCCTTCGCGACCCGGCCGAAGTCGCCATTGTTGGCCATCGTATTGTACATGGCGGGGAAACGCTCACCAAAACCACCGTCATTACGCCCGAAGTCAAGGCGGAAATTAAAAAGCTCTTCCCATTGGCCCCGCTGCATAATCCGGGGCATTATAAGGGCATCGAGGTCGCAGAAGCCGTATTTAAGCAAGCGACCCAGGTCGCTGTTTTTGACACGGCCTTTCACCAGACCCTGCCCCCCAAAGCCTATCTTTACGCGATACCCGATCATTTTTATAAGGATTTCGGTATCCGGGTCTATGGCTTTCATGGTACCAGTCATAAATATGTATCCGCCAGGGCGATGGAATTTCTGGATAAGCCGGATGCAAGGATCATTAGCATGCACCTGGGTAACGGCTGCAGCATGGCGGCTATACAAGCGGGGCGTTCCCTGGATACCAGCATGGGCCTTACCCCGCTGGACGGACTGGTTATGGGTACGCGCTGCGGAAATATTGACGCCTCGGTGATTTTGTACCTGATCGAACAACAGGGCTATACCTCGGAACGGCTATCGGACCTGCTCAATAAGCAAAGCGGCATGCTGGGCTTAACCGGGCACAGCGATATGCGGGATATCGGCCGGCTGATCAGCGAGGGTGACGAACAAGCCAAACTGGCCTATGAACTCTACGCTTACCGTATTCAAAAATTTATAGGCGCCTATAGCGCCGTTCTTTCCGGCGCCGACGCCATCTTGTTTACCGGGGGCGTGGGCGAGAACGACGTAAGGCTGCGGGAAATGGTTTGCCGGGATATGGACTGGTGCGGGATCGCGCTGGATCCCGAAAAGAACAAATCCGCAGCGCCGGGCATCCGGGAAATCAACACCGCAGGTTCGCGCGTAAAAGTGCTGATCGTTCCCACGAACGAAGAACTGGAGATTGCCCATCAGTGTATGGAGCTATTGCATAAAAAATAAACAAAAGTTGGATTATCCGCGTGCCAGCGCTGCCAGCGCCCGGGTAAAAACCGGTGAACCGTTCAGGCCTTCTACCAGCTGCAGTTCTTCGCCGCCTGCGTCGAGGAAGGCCTTACGGTATTCCAGGCCGATCTCCTGTAGGGTTTCCAGGCAGTCTGCTACGAATGCCGGGCAAAATACCAACAATCTTTTTTTTCCTTCAGCGGCCAGCTGTCTGATCACATCACTGGTATAAGGCTGCAGCCAGGGCTCGCGGCCCAGCCGGCTTTGGAAGCAAACTGTAAAATGGTCAGGCCTTAGCTGCAACTGCCCGGCGATCAGGCTGGCGGTATGATGGCATTGCGCGCTGTAACAATGCCGGTTCTTCGCGTCAAACGTGCTGCAGCAATTCGTTGTTTGGAAACAATGTGCCCGCATGTGATCGCTTTTGAGGAGTTGCCGCTGCGGCAGGCCATGGAAGCTGAACAATATATGATCATACGAATGCGGCTGATATTTCCGCCCGTTCGCAGCGAAAGCGCCGATCAGTAATTCCAGGTCATGAAAGGAGTTGACAAACGAAATTTCAGGGATGACCGGCCAGCGGCTGACCAGGTCCATGACCTGCTGGTGCACCGAGCCGGTCGTGGCGGAGGCATATTGGGGGAACAAGGCAATCACCCGGATCCTGGTGACTTTAGCGTTTTGCAGGTTTGCCATTGCGGCGGCGATGGATGGGTTCCCGTAGCGCATCGCCAGCGCGACTACCCATGTTTCGCCTAATTCCTGCTGTAAGAGCTGCTGTTGCAACCGGCTGTAATGGAGCAATGGCGAGCCATTTTGGGCATCCCAGACCTGGCGGTACAGTGCTGCGGAGCGCGGCCCCCGGAACGGCACGATCAGGCCCCTGACCAGCAGGTTACGCCAGAAGGGATGAACGTCGATCACCCGGCCGTCCATGAGGAATTCCGCCAGGTACCTGCGGACATCCTTTACTGAGGGGCTGTCCGGTGTGCCGAGGTTAACTAATAAAACGCCTTGTTTTGCGGTCATACGGTAAAAAAAGCCGCCGGCAATAACCGACGGCCTTCAACTGTTTAATTAATTATTGAGGAAAGGGCTCACCCTATAAAGACGGCCAGCATGAACAGGTGAATGAACACGCTTAAAGCGAATGCGCCGATAACGACCCGTATGCCGGAGCCACCCATGCCGCAGATCACATTGCCGAAGAACAGGGTCATCGTTACAGCCAGCACGGCGACCGGCGCCTGGTAATAATACATCAACACCGCGGGAATGGGCAGGAACAGAACGCCCTGTGCGATCAGCGATACCAGGAACCAGGCGGTTTTATAAGGGGCCTGGCTGTCGGCAAAGGCCAGCCATTTCGTCCGTAGAGTTAGCGTGTCTTTTTGATTGGTCTTTTCGTTTGCCCATGCGGCGGGCAGGTGTATTTTTAGCGTTGCCATAATAGGAATGTTTTATGGTACAAAATTGCGGGATAAATGCCGGCGGAGCCATGACCGGGCGCATCCGCAAAAATGATCTGCGTCATTTTCTGCTAATGGCAAATGGCCACGCCCGATGCCGGTTTTGCCGGGCTCAGATAGGGAATATCCAGGTTCAATCCGCGAAGAACGAACCAGATACCCAGGCAAACCATCAGGTATGGCATGGCCTTATTGATGCGCTTCCTGATAAGCGGGCCGACAAAGCCTGCGCTGACGGTAGCCAGCAGCATTAAGGGGAAAGTACCGGCGCCGAACCAGAACATATAGGCCGCGGCGCTGAGCGGGGCATCGGTATTGATCGCGCCGGCAAGGGCCAGGTAAACAAACCCGCAGGGTAAAAAACCATTGAGAAGCCCGATGACCAGGTGCCCGGCTTTATGCCGCAGCGCATAGTTTAACAGCCGGCGGACCGGGGCCAGCAAGGGTGACAGGATACGGTTACCGGTCATGCGGAGATTCAAAATACCCGAAAAACCGGCCAGGAGAATAAGCAGGCCGCTGAACAGGCTCACCCCCTGCTGCAGGCCGGCCAGCCATAATTGTTTACCGATGAAACCGATCAGCAGCCCTAAAAAAGAATAAGTCAGTACGCGGCCCAGGTTATACTGGATCTTATCGGCAATGACCAGCCACCAGCGGTCCCGGAACGAGGGCATCGCAAGCGCGAGCGGGCCGCACATGCCGACGCAATGCACGCTGCCGAACAAACCGATAAAAAAGGCGACCGCGTTATTGCTCATTTGATCGTGATCGCTTGCTGGTACAGATAAGCTTTTTGGTTGCTCGTCCATTCCAGTACCAATTGCCATTTACCTTTAGTCAGTGATTCCGTTGCCAGGCTGATCTCCCTCCCGCCGGTATTATCAAGCGCGAAACTCGTATCCCTGGCGTCACTCGCCGGCCGCATGAGTTTTACCCGGCCTTTAACGCTTTGCGGGAAATTGAATTGGATCGAATCGGCACTAACCGTGATCCGGGGCTGTGCATGATCCTTGCTGACCTGCGCCTCCCTGTTGTAATCATGGTCAAAGTTCAATCCGTCTTCGTAGTACTGACGGTCATATTCATCCGCGGGCGAGCGGAACATATAGTAGCTCAGGCCGCTTATAAAAAGCACAAAGGCCAGTAAGATGATGATCGTTGCTTTTCCCCAGTTCATAGTTTAATTGTTTAATGGCGCCACAAAAGTGGTGGTCACCGTTTGCAGGATTTGATTACCGGAACGCAGCTGCAGCCGGACATCGGTTTTGAGTGAAGTCAGTTTGCTGACCGGTATCAGGATAAAAAAGACCGCCTTTACTTCATTGCCTTTGGTGACGATGCCGGGAGCCTGGATATATTTGATCAGGATGGCCGGATCCTCTGCCTTGAGGGTGATCGTCCGGTCTTTATTGGTTTTGTTCGTAATGTCGGCGTTGTAGATATTGCTGATATAACCATTGGGCTGTTCCTGGTACAGCATCCCCGCCCCGCGCATCACGGTGATATCCATATCGCTCCGGCTAAAAATAAAATAACCCATGACCGCCACTAATACCATGATCACCGCACTGTAGCCGATCATTCTGGCGTTAAACGACGGCGTTTTTTTAGCGTGGATCATATCCTCCGAGAAGTACCCGATCAGGTTACGCGGTTTGTGGATCTTGTCCATCACCTCATCGCAGGCATCGATACAAACGGTGCAATTGATGCATTCCATTTGCGTACCGTTCCGGATATCGATACCGGTGGGGCAAACGGCCACGCATAAACTGCAGTCCACGCAATCGCCCGTTGCCAACAGCCCGGTTTTATCCAGTTTTCCACGAGGTTCGCCGCGAGGTTCATTATAGGCGACGACCAGCGTATGCTTATCCATCAATACGCCCTGCAGTCTTCCGTAAGGGCAAATGACCGTACAAACCAGCTCGCGTACCCGGCTGTACACCAGGTAAAAAACACCGGTGAATACCCAGATGCTCAAAAACCCGATCCAATGCTGATCAATGGGTTCAACCATAATTTTTATTAAATTATCACTGCCGATGATATAAGCCAGAAAAGTATTGGCGATCAAAAAGGAGACGATAATGAACAGGAAGTGCTTAATTACTTTTTTTCGGATCTTGGCCTGGTCCCAGGGTCCTTCGTCCAGCTTTTTACTTTGGTTACCGCCGCCTTCGATCCAGATCTCGATCTTGCGGAAAACCATTTCCATAAATATGGTCTGGGGGCAGATCCAGCCGCAGAAGATCCGGCCAAAAGCGATGGTAAACACGACGACGCAAACGACAAACACCAGCGAGGCCAGCATGAACAGGAAAATATCCTGCGGCCAGAACACCTGCCCCAGCAATACAAACTGCCGGTCCATGATATTAAGCAGCAATAAAGGCTGGCCGGCTATCCGCAGGAACGGGCCCGTAAAAAAAAGCAGCAAATAAATATAACTGATCGCGCTGCGCCAGCGGTAATACCTGCCTTTACGCACCAGTGGATAGAGCCATTTCCTTTCCCCGCTATCTTTTGCCTCCAGTAATCCGTTCATGAGCTCAATCCTTTTCTTCCGTTCCCTGCGGTGCTTTGGGGTTAGCCGGGTTTGTCCCGTGCAGGGATTTGACATAATTGACCACCGCCGAGATCTGCCCGGGTGACAAAACCTTTTCCCAGGTCGGCATCCCTTTGGCTAAAACGCCGTATTTGACGGTTTTGAACAGGTCATTGACCTTGTGCCCGTGCAGCCAGAAATTGTCCGTTAAATTAGGGCCTACCATGCCCTGCGCATGATCGCCGTGGCAGGCTACACAGTTCTGTTTGAAAACCGCCTGCCCGGCGGCAAGCACCGCGGGGTCCTTCACCAGTTTGACGGTATTTTCATCAACCTGGTTAGCCGCTTTGCTCAGGTACAGCTTTTTGGCCGCATCGGCCTGCACCATCTCGGTTTTATATTCTTCATATTGCAGTTGCCCGGTATGAAATACATGGTAATTGAGCAGGTAGCCGACCGCGAAAATGATCGTGATATAGAACAGGTACATGAACCAGGCCGGGATCGGGTTATCCAGCTCCTGGATACCATCATAATCATGCGCGATCAACAGTTCTTTTTCTTCTGCTAAGGGCCTTAGCGACAGCAGTTTGTTCCAGACTTCCGCTTTCGGCTTTTTAATTTTTACCGGGTGGAGTTCCGCTTCGATCTGTTCGTCGCTGTAGCCATCCGCTTTCAGCACCAGCCTGGTCACGATGTTAAAGGCCCGCAAAATGACCAGTAAAGCCACAATGATCAGCAGCAGCAGCAGCATGATCGCGCCGTAGCCGATATAATTTTCAACATCACCGGGTATCAGGCTATGGTCATCAGCTGCCAGCGCCGGTTGTACGGCCAGGCAAAGCCCGGCCAGGAGGAGGGTGCGCAAGTATTTCATAAGGGTAAAGATTGAGATGCGTCCGGTGTCCCGTCTTCCAAAGGAAGATCGCCCATATAGTCGATATACTGCTTTTTGGTTATAAAAAGCAGTATGCTCACCACCACGAAGAATACCAGGAATATCCAGAGGGAGAAGATCAGGTACATTTCCTTCCCCGAAACGTCTTTGACAAATTGATCGAACATGACAGTGTTATTTAGTAGTTGTTTTATTTGCTTTAATATCCATGCCCAGCCGTTGCAGGTAGGCCGTAATGGCAATGATCTCTTTCCGGCTGGAAACCCGGATATGGTTTTCCGCCAGGTCCGCCGCAATGGCTTTGGCTTGCCGGTCCAGGTCCCGGTTGGCGATGCGCTCATAACCCGCAGGGTATGGCACACCCACTTTCCGCAGCGCGGCGATCTTGGCAGCGGTGGTGCTGGTATCCAGGTCCTGGGTAAGCAGCCAGTCATAGTTGGGCATGATACTTCCCGGTGACATCAGCCGCGGGTCCATCAGGTGATTATAGTGCCAGGCATTGGGATATTTGCCGCCCACCCGCGCCAGGTCGGGCCCTTTCCTTTCGGAACCCCATAGAAACGGGTGGTCATAAACAAATTCCCCGGCTTTGCTGTATTCGCCGTAGCGTTCCGTTTCTGAACGGAAGGGCCGGACGGTCTGCGAATGACAGCTCACACAGCCTTCGCGGATGTAGAGGTCCCTGCCCTGTAATTCTAAAGAGGTATAGGGTTTCACACTGGCGATCGTCGGGATATTGGAAGAAATGGTTAAGGTCGGCATGATCTCGATAAAGGAGCCGATCAGGATCACGACCAGGGCAAGTACCATAAATTGTATGGGCCTGCGTTCCAGCCTGCGGTGCCAGGTACTTTCTTTAACCATGGCGCTTACCGGTTCCAATGGCATCGCTTGTGCGGGTTCATTGGCCAGTAATTGCCCCTGCAAGGCGGTACGGGTCAGGTTATAAGCCATCACGATCACACCGGTCAGGTACATACCGCCGCCCAGTGAACGGGTAACCCACATCGGTACGATGCGTAATACCGTTTCCAGGAAATTGTATTTCAGGATGCCTTCCGGCGTAAATTCTTTGAGCATCAACCCCTGGGTAAAACCGGCCCAGTATAAAGGGATCACGTAAAATAAGATACCCAATGTGCCGATCCAAAAGTGGAAAGAAGCCAATTTTTTAGAATAAAGTTCGGTACGGTAGATCCTGGGGATCAGCCAGTATAAAATGGCGAAGGTTAAAAAGCCGTTCCAGCCTAAAGCGCCGACGTGTACGTGGGCGATGATCCAGTCACTAAAGTGGGCTATGGCATTAATCTGTTTCAATGCCAGCATCGGGCCTTCGAAGGTAGCCATACCATAGGCGGTCAGGCCAACCACCATAAATTTGAGAATCACATCGTCACGCACCTTGTCCCAGGCGCCCCGCAACGTTAGCAAGCCATTGATCATACCGCCCCAGCTTGGCGCGATCAGCATGATCGAGAATGCCACGCCTAAGGATTGCGCCCAGCCGGGTAAGGTGGTATACAATAAATGGTGAGGCCCTGCCCAGATATAAATAAAGATCAGCGCCCAGAAATGCAGGATACTCAGTTTATAGGAATAGATCGGGCGGTTAGCCATCTTGGGCAAAAAGTAATACATCATCCCCAGGTAAGGCGTGGTCAGGAAGAACGCTACCGCGTTATGCCCGTACCACCACTGCACCAGCGCGTCCTGCACACCGGCATAAACCATATAACTTTTCCAGAAAGTAACAGGTATTTCAACGGAGTTGACAATATGCAGTACCGCGATGGTGACAAAGGTGGCGATGTAAAACCAGATGGCTACATACAGGTGCCTTTCCCGGCGCTTGAATATCGTGCCGAACATGTTCCAGCCAAACACGACCCAGATCACGGTGATCGCGATATCAATCGGCCATTCCAGTTCGGCATATTCATGCGAGGTGGTTAAGCCTAAGGGAAGGGTGATCAGCGCGCTGACGATGATCAACTGCCAGCCCCAGAAATGGATGGCGCTTAGCGTGTCGCTGAACATTCTCGCTTTGAGCAGGCGCTGCAGGGAGTAATAGACCCCCATAAAGATCGCATTGCCGACAAAGGCAAAGATCACCGCATTGGTATGCAGCGGCCTTATCCGGCCAAAGGTGGTGTACTGGTTGTGCATATTCGCGCCCGGATAATAGAGCTGAATAGCGATCAGGAGGCCGATGGTCATGCCGGCGATCCCCCAGATGACGGTCGCTATGCCAAAGTTCCGGACGATCTTGTTGTCGTAGTAAAATTTTTCGGGCTGCATATTTAATTCTTTGATGGTGTAAAATTAGCTGGGGTCATTTTTCCAGGGAATGACCGGGATTAATTAAAATAATGATCGGTATCATTTTTCAGGCGGCGGTTCTTCCTTATCCTCCAGCAGGATCCGCATGGCCGGGGTATACAGGTCATCGTGCTGCCCGCTTTTCTGGGCCCAGAAAAAGCCAGCTAAAAAGATCAATGCGAGCAGGATACTGCAGCCGATCAGGAAATACAGGATCGTCATAGCAGCTTTCTGAATTTGGCCGCCACGCGTGTGGCGATACTGGTAAAGGAAATGATGGTTACGGTGCTGACCGGCATTAATATCGCCGCCGTGAGCGGTGATAACTTCCCGGTAATGGCAAAGCTGAGGCCGACCAGGTTATAGACCAGCGATATGCCGAACGATAGCTGAATGACCTTTACCGTATCTTTCGCAAATTTCAGGAAGGACGGCAGCTGCTCAAAGGAGCGGCCATCCAGGATGGCATCGCTTCCCGGCGAAAAATTATTGATATTTTCCGTTACGGCGATGCCCAGGTCGCTTTGCTTTAAGGCCCCCGAATCGTTCAGCCCGTCGCCGATCATCATGACTTTATTGCCCTGGAGTTGCAGCAGGCGGATATAATCCAACTTTTGCTGCGGCGACTGGTTGAAGTGCAATTGTTCTGCATAACGGAAAAAAGGCAGGAGTTCGGGTAGTTCGTGATCTCCGTCGCCGGAAACTAAATGAAGCTGGTAATCTGTCTGGAGTTCCGCGATCTTTTCCAGTCCCTTTCGGTAATAATGTATAAAGGAAAAATAACCCAGGTAGTTGTCGTCGACCATCAGGTGTACCTGCGTGGTATTCACCTGCGCCCCGCGACAGCCCAATACAAATTGTTCATTCCCGATGCGGACCTGGTGCTGCCGGATACCGGCCAGTATCCCCTTACCCAGGATCTCGGTATAATCCGCTACCTCCAGGCCGTCTTCATGACCGAGATAACGGCAGATCATCCGGCTGAGCGGGTGCCCGGAATTCATGCAAACGCTATAAACCAGTTGCTTTTGCTCCCCGGTCAGCTCCGCCTGCAGGGTCAGGCTGGTAGGATCGCCGGTCGTGATCGTTCCCGTTTTATCCAGGACGATGGTATCTATGCCCGCCAGCTGTTCTACAACAGCGGTGTTTTTTAAATAGAACCGGTTACGGTCAAAGATACTCAGGGCCGCGGACAGGGTGAAGGGCGTGCTTAAAGCGAGCGCACAGGGACAGGCCACGATCAATACGGAAGTAAAAGCGGCAAGGGCCCTGCTGCTATCGGTTTGCAGCCAAAAGAAAAAGGCCGAAAACGCGATGGCCAGCAACACGATGGTAAAATATTTGCTTACTTTTTCATTGAACGAAGGTATCCGGTTTCCTTTCGGCTGGGTAAAGGCTTCATTGTTCCAAAGCTGGGTAAGATAACTCTGGGAAACCGGTTTGATCACTTCCATTTCTATGGCCTGGCCGGTCTGGCGCCCGCCGGCATAAATGATCTCCCCTAAGGTTTTGCTGACCGGTACGGATTCCCCGGTGACAAAACTAAAATCGATCAGCGCCTCTCCTTTTAAGAGGATGGCGTCGGCCGGGATGATCTCCTGGTTACGGATCACGATCCGGTGCCCGGTTTCCAGCTCCGACAGCGGAACCGGCCGTTCTTTTCCATCTGTGATCACTTGCACGGCTACCGGGAAAAAAGAACGGTAATCGCGCTCAAAGGAAATATGGTGATAGGTTTTTTGCTGGACCAGTTTGCCGATCAGCAGGAAAAATACCAGGCCGCAGAGGGTGTCTGCAAATCCCGCCCCGCTATGGGTGAGGATCTCCGCGACGGTACGGATAAACAATACCGCGATACCCAGGGCCAGGGGAAAATCGATATGCAATACTTTATTGCGCAGGTTGTTCCAGGCGGACACAAAATAGCCCCGCCCGCTATAAAATACGATCGGCAACGAAAACAAAATATTGAGCCAGCCAAAAAAATGCCGGAAGGATTGATCGGCTATGGACAAGCCGAAGTATTCTGGAAAACTGAGCAGCATGACGTTGCCAAAGCAAAAACCGGCCACGGCTATTTTCAGCACCAGGTTATCACGCGGAACCGCGTTTTGTTTTTTGATGATATCCTGCAAGCTGATCAGCGGCTCATAGCCAATGTCATCCAGCAGCTCTACCAGTCCCTGCAGGCTGAGCTGGCACTGATCGAACTTGATATTGATCTGCTTTTTCAGGAAATCGACCCGGCAATAATAGATAGCGGGGTTGATCCTGTTCAATTGTTCGAGCAGCCAGAGACAAGAGCTGCAGTGAATATGCGGCAGGTAAAAGGTAACGATCGTTTGCTGCTCATCAGTATAGTCGATCAGCTGACTGACAATCGATGGTTCGCCCAGGTAATCAAAGCGTTTATTTTGTTGTTCCCGGTTCGCGCCGGGGTGGTCGTTATAACTATAATAGCTACAAAGCTGGTTGTCGCGTAATACCTGGTAGACCCCTTTGCAGCCCTGGCAGCAAAAGTCTTTTTCATCGGCCCTGATCCCGGCATCGGGAACTTCGTCCCCACAGTGGTAACAAGTTATTTCTTTTAGCGTTAAGGTCTCCTTCATAGCCAGCTATTTATGGTTCCAAAACTGCGGGTTTAGCCACAGGTAAAGAATGATGAATGACTTAAAAAAATGTGACCTGCATCAGTTTTTAGCCGGGGGCTGCTGCCTAATTTTGACGGCATGAGCCATACATTCCATATCCCCGTGTTAGGGTTGGGGTATTCTATCGATACCCCGCTAAAAGTCGCGCGTTACGGTATTTCTTCCGTGATCTCCATTGTTGATGATGAACTGACGGAAAGGATGCGGGCCTATCATTCGGCCGAAAACCAACTCCGGTATACCCTGATCCCCAAAACCGCGCCGGATGCCCGGGCGAAGCGGATCACCGCCTATCTCAACTTAATTCATGAGCTGGTGGAAAAGCAGTTCCGGGAACTGAAACTACAGGCCTTTACGCCCGGCAACGATATTTGCAGGTATTTTGAGCTCCTGCCCGAAACTTCCCAGCTGCGGCAGGGCTATGACCTGATGCTGGAATACCCCCAGGGTCAACGGAAAGATATCTTTCAAAATTTGTTAAGGGAACTGATGCGGCCCGGTGCGATCGATGTCAACATCATGGCCAAGGTGGATAAAATGAATTTTTCGGCGGATGGGAGCTATCTCGGTGATGAAAACACGGATGCGCTGGCCGCTTTACGCGGTTTTGCAAACAGCAAGCTGCATTCTTCGGTAACGTTGTCCGCGGGCATGAATCCCAGGCTATATAGTTACCTGGAAGCCTTCGGGGATTTCCTGCCGGATGAGGCGGGCGCACTGCAAAAAAAGATCATTCTCAAAGTCAGCGACTTCCGTTCCGCTTTTATCCAGGCGAAGTTCCTGGCAAAAAAGGGTCTATGGGTGTCCGAGTTCCGCGTGGAATCGGGCCTGAACTGCGGCGGCCACGCTTTCGCTACCGAGGGTTACCTGCTGGGGCCCATACTGGAAGAATTTAAACAGAAAAGGGAAGAAATGGCCGCGGAGCTGTTCGGGCTTTATGCCCCTGCCCTGTTACAAAAGGGGATAACAGCCCATCATCATCCGCAACGTTTAAGCGTACAGGGCGGTATCGGGACGGCTGCCGAAAATGCGTTCCTGCTGGACCATTATGCGCTGGACGCGACCGGCTGGGGCAGCCCCTTTCTTTTAGTTCCCGAAGCGACCAACGTGGACGAAGCCACGCTCCTACAGTTGGCAGGCGCGGCGGAAACCGATTTTTACCTGAGCGGCGCCTCGCCTTTGGGGATCCTGTTCAATAACTTTAAAAACAGTTCGATAGAAGAACAGCGCCTGGCGCGGCTGGAAAAAGGCAGGCCGGGCAGCCCTTGTACGAAAAAGTATCTATGTACCAATACGGAATTTACCGAGCAGCCCATTTGCACGGCCTCAAGGGAATACCAGCATCTGAAAATACAGCAATTGCAGGCAATTGAATTGCCGGCGGCCGACTATCAGCAGCAATTTAACGTAATTACCGAAAAGATCTGCCTGTGTGAAGGCTTGTGTTCCTCCACTTATCTGAAATACGGGATCGAAAGGCCCCGGGAAAATAACGCGGTAGCCATCTGCCCCGGACCCAACCTGGCCTATTTCAGCAGGATCTACAGCCTGGAGGAAATGGTCAAACATATCTACGGCCAGGTTAACTTACTGGATCAGATCAAACGCCCGCACGTATTTATCAAAGAACTGGAGCTCTATATCGATTACCTGCAAAAAGATCTGCAGGCGCATTTAAAGGACCTGACGGAGAAGAAGCAAAAGCAGCTGACTAAGTTTAAAGAACAACTGCTGTCAGGGATAAGCTATTATAAACAGCTCTGGAACGAATGGCCCCTGCCCCAGTTCGGTATTTATGACCTGGCGCTGGCGGAAACGAAACTGAACAATACGTTGATATAAGGAACAGAACCATGTTAGGGACACTAAACGATAAAAAGCTCGAAGAACTTTTACAAACAAAATTACTGGGCCGCATCGGCTGCCATGCAGATGGGATCACTTATGTCGTTCCTGTTCATTACGTGTACGAAACCCCTTTTATTTACGCGCATTCTTCAGATGGCTTAAAGATCAGCCTGATGCGCAAAAACCCGGAGGTCTGCTTTGAAGTGGATGATATCCGTGATTTTTTTAACTGGCAATCCGTGATCTGCTGGGGTACTTTTGAAGAAATCAAAGATATGGATGAACAGCAGCGGGTGATGCAAAAGCTCATCGACCGGATCGAACCGTTCCTGTCCGGGAAGGAAGATGCACATCCTTCACATGGCATCGCCGACCTGGCCAGTGAGATCGGCACCACCAAGGACCTGGTGCTTTACCGGCTGAAACTTCATCAAAAAACAGGCAAGTTCGAGCACCGGGATTTAACACCTGCCTCCGGACAGGAACATTAAGTTAAAGCGAAAAAAGGCAGGGCATTTGGTTATCTTTGGAGATAAAGAATATGTTAAGGCACCAAGGAACCAAACGAACCTACGCGCATAATGTGAAACTGGCTTCACTGCTGGGCATTACGGCCGGATTTGTCAACGCGGCGGGCTTTTTAGGATTTGCCGTGTTAACGACCAACGTTACCGGCCACGCGGCCCTGTTCGCTGAACGGATCGCTTTCCAGGACTGGGCCACTGCCCGGGTGGTAGCGTTATGGATGTTTTTATTTTTAGCCGGCGCTTTTGTTTCCAGCCTGATCGTTTCCCGTATCGGCCGCAACCAGCAGTATTCTTATGTCATCCCGATCCTGATCGAGACGGTTATTTTACTAACCGTCGCGCTGCTGGGCCACCGTTACAATGGCAGCCTGGTGGACAAAGAACTGTTCGCCGGCAGCCTGCTCTTTGCGATGGGTTTACAAAACGCGCTGGTTTCACTGGTTTCCGGTTCGGTCGTACGGACCACGCATTTAACGGGCACCTTTACCGACCTGGGTATCGAACTGGCCCAGGCGCTGCAGCAAAAAACCGAAGAACGGCCCTTGCTGCTATCCCGTATCAAGCTGCGCCTGGCCATCATCTTTTTCTTTATGTGCGGCGCCGTTGGCGGCGCGTACCTGTTCCATGCCAAAGGGTTTTATGCTTTCCTGGTACCGGTAGCCATCCTGGTTTACACGCTGGTCTACGATGTGTTAAGGATCCGGTTGAAGCGTTTTTACCACCATTGGCAAAATAAAATTGGAGAAAAAAAATAAACATTTGGCTTTTTAATGCTCAGTACATCGCCTTTTCATGCGATTTTTTAAGCAGCGGATAATGGTTCTTTTACCAGAGGGCGATGAACTTATCGGTATGTCCCCATTTGAGCTTGTAATAGTTCTCAATGGTCAGCGGATTTTCCTGTGCCCAAAGCGCAGTGCTGCATAACAGGAATACTAATATCAGGTTGATCTTTTTTATCGTTAGTTGTTTCGAGGTGCGAGGGCGGATTCGAACCGCCTTAAAAAGGTTTTGCAGACCATCACCTAACCACTCGGCCAATCCACGAAGTGTAAAGCTTGCTGTGTATGTATTGCTGCGTGTTCTGTGGAGGCACATCAACTTCTATTAATGGAAATATTTGACAGACTAACAGATACGATTGATCTTATCGTTCAAGCAAGTGTTCATTAGTAAATTTGTCTAAAGCATCCTGCTAACCGAAAACTTTTTGGGTTTCATTCCAAAATACTGTTCAAAAACCCGTGAAAAATGACTAAGGTTTGTAAATCCTAATTGGTAGCCGACATCCGAAACAGTCAGCCGTTTTTCTATAAGTAATCTGGCTGCCTCCTGCATGCGTGAACTTTGATAATATTCAAAGACACCTTTACCAAAGGTTTGTCTAAATATTTTGCGGAGTTTAGGCTCACTCATATGGGCGTTTTTAGCTAAAGTTGCAATATTAAGGGGAGTATCAAAGTGGGATTGTAAGAACAATTTAATACCATAAATTGCTTTAATATCATTGATATGTATGCTACTTGCCGGTACAGCATCCCTCTGCAACAACAAGGCAAAAATGTAACACAACAATTCCTCGCATTTTATTTTGAAATAATGACTTTCAAGGCTTTCAGGAACAGGTTGGTGTAACATTTCGGAAGCTGTTTTGATTATCTCAGGCGACACATCTGTTTCGAACAGAAAATTATCCTTAGCCTCTAAAACGGTTTGAACTATCGGGTGACCTATTTTACCAAAGAGCTGACGAAGATGCTGCTTAGAAACTGCCATTGTCACGCTTCCGAAAATAGTATGTGAAGGCATTGTCATAACAGAAGAAAAAGCGTGTGCGCAAATTTGAACATTAGGCTGTTCCATGGACATCTGCTTTTCTGGATGCACAGGCGAAGGAAAAACACCGCTTAACAGGAAAATAACATCGTCTTTAAAATTAGCAAGTTCGTTAGTCCTTTCAATAAGAACGTCTTCTTTTAAATAATAATTACGGATCATCATGCGCAAGTCCTGACCCCAGGAAATACCTGTCATATACCCGCCGCCAATGTTTTCTGGAATATACACGAACCTGCCTTGGACAGTAGCTCCCAAGGCTTGAGCAAATTTAAGCATGATACCCGAGCCATCGTCAGTAAGTGATAATTTCATTTGCGACTATTTTAATATTGATATAGGCTATTTTTATTTCAAAAGTAACCACAATTTTGTACTATAAACAATGGCTACTTAAAATACATCGATGATGTTACTAAAAAATAAAAATATAGCGATTATAGGCGGCGGTCCGGGAGGTCTGACACTTGCGCGACTGTTACAACTTAAAGGAGCGAATGTAAAAGTCTATGAAAGGGATTTTAATCGGGAGGTGCGCGTACAAGGAGCAACTCTTGACCTTCATGCTGAGACAGGATTAAAGGCGTTGGATGAAGCAGCTTTAATGGATGCTTTCAAGGCAAACTACCGGCCGGATAACGACAAGCTGCGTGTGCTGGATGAGGATTTAAATATAATCTATGATCAGCATGCTGAAATAGATAGTGTCGATTTTGGGCATGAACACTTCAGGCCCGAAATTGACCGGGGGCCCTTAAGAGATATTTTACTGGATTCCTTGAAGCCAGATACTGTTGTTTGGAACAGTCATATAATTTCTCTCGAAAGCGTTGATCAAAGTTGGAAAATAACATTTCAAAATGGCAGCACTGCTATTGCAGATATTGTTATTGGTGCAGATGGGGCTAATTCTAAAATTCGAAAATATGTTACCCCGATCAAACCATTTTACACCGGAGTTACGGTACTGATTGGCAATATTCCGTTTTCAGAAAAAAATGCGCCAACCCTTCACGAGTTATTAAAAGGCGGTAAGGTAATGGCGCTTGGCGCTTCAAAAACAATTAGTCTAAGCGAAAAAGGCGATGGAAGCCTCGACTTTTATATTGGGTATCATAAAGATGAAAACTGGAGCGTCACGAGCGGTATTGATTTTAATGATAACGCACAGGTGCTAAATTGGTTCAAAGATGAATTTGCTGGCTGGAATAGCGATTGGCACGAATTATTTGCAACTGAAGGCGTAATGTTTATACCCAGGCCACTATACTGTATGCCCCTGGATCAAACATGGGATGCCCAGCCCAATATCACTATTATAGGCGATGCAGCACATCTTATGCCTCCCTATGCCGGGGAAGGCGTGAATATGGCAATGCTTGATGCCTTGCAATTGAGCGAAAGCCTGTCCGACAATCGCTTTACCAGTTTAAGATCTGCAATAGCTAATTATGAAAAACAGATGTTTGTACGGTTTTCTGAAATGGGCAAAATCACACTCGATAACACTGATGCTATGCACTCAAGCGAAGGAAAAGAAAGTCTACTGAAAATAATTGGCCTGGCTCAAAATGATGATCATTCAAAATAAGACAATATTGGTGATTGAAGCCACCGGTTCACAGGGAACGGGCATTGTCAATTCCGTCATTGGTACAAAATATTTTTATGTAAAAGCTGCCACCCTAAACCTGCACATGTTCAAGTCACTTTTGACGAATGGCTAACCCAAGCAAACATAAAAGATAAACAGTATAAAAGTAATAAATCTATAAAAAGGCAAATAAATAACTTATGAAAATATTTATGACAGGCGTTTCCGGCTACATAGGCGGAGCCATTGCAGCAAAATTAATTGAAAATGGAATTGAAGTCCGGGGACTGGTACGCGAGCAGGAAAAGGCTGGCCTGCTGGCAGCAAGGGGTATAACCCCGGTACTTGGAAGCCTTGATGATTCAGATCTTCTAACTCAGGAAGCCCGATCATCAGACGGCGTAATCAACACTGCCGATAGCGATCATCGTGGGGCGATTAAGGCATTAATTGAAGGTCTGGCAGGATCGGATAAGCCCTTATTGCATACCAGTGGTACTGGCTTATATGCCGATGATGCCAAGGGTGAGTATCGATCAAAGGTAATATACGATGACAGCAGTAAATTAACGCCGGAACCGCCGGCTGACGAAGACGAAAACGGAGGCCCCGGGGGTAACCGCGCTGCGATCGATCAGCTTGTACGTGATGCGGGAAAGCGTGGAATACGCTCCGTTGTGCTATGCAACACCAATATATACGGTTGGGGTAATGGCATAAAAAGAGAAAGCATACAAGTGCCCTGGCTGATCAGAGAAGCTATCAAAATTGAATCTGCTAATTATATTGGGAAAGGTGAGAACATATGGTCGAATGTACATATTGATGACCTTGTTGATCTCTATATTCTTGCATTGGAAAAAGCCGTAGCAGGAAGTTTTCTTTTCGTTGAAAATGGCGAAACTTCGTTTGCGGATACTGCTGAGGCTATAGCTAAAAGATTTAACCTGGAAGGGCCAAGATCATGGTCAGTAGAACAGGCAACCGAACAATGCGGTTTTATTTATGCTTTTCTTTTCGGTTCAAATAGCAGAGTCAGGTCGATACGGGCGAGAGCTGAACTAAATTGGCAGCCGAAAGGCAAATCGTTAAGTGAATGGATTGAAACAGAGGCTTAATTAAGGGTTCGTGAAAATTTAAAGTATTTAATACAGACAGAGATAAACTAAAAACCTGTTTAACAGAACAAAAATGGATTTAAAATTAAATGGTAAAGTAGCAATTGTTACCGGAGCTTCCCGAAATATCGGTGCTGGTATTGCCAAAGGTCTTACAATGGAGGGCGTAAAGGTAGTTGTAAACTATGCTGGCAGCAAAGAACGTGCTGAACAGGTAGTCGCGGACATAAAAAGTGATGGCGGAGAAGCGGTCGCTATTAAAGCGAATGTAACTGTAGCAGCAGAAGTAAAAAAGCTTTTTGAAGAGACGGTAAATATTTTTGGCAAGGTTGACATCGTGGTAAATAATGCCGGAATTTATGAATTCAATCCAATTCAGGACATTACGGAAGAGCAATTTCAAAGGCATTTTAATACAAATGTGCTTGGGCCCATTTTCACAACTCAACAAGCTATGATTTTCTTTTCGGAAGCCGGTGGCAATATTATAAATATCAGTTCCGGCGCAAGTGAAAATCCAGAAGCGGAGACTTGCCTTTACAGCGCTACCAAAGCCGCTCTTGATGTGTTGACCAAAGGTTTGACAAAAGAGTTGTCCAGCCGCAACATTAGAATAAATACCTTAGCTCCCGGAGTTATGGAAACAGAGGGGGTGCAGGCTGGTGAAGACGAAATGGAAAAACATATTATTGAAATGACACCGCTCGGGCGACTGGGAAAAGTAGAAGATATAGCTAAGATAGTTGTGCTTCTCGCTTCTGACGCAACGGGCTGGATTGCCGGTGATCGCATCAATGCTTCGGGTGGGCTATTCATGTAAATCTTGCCTTTAGAGCGAAAGTAATTAATGTGTATAAAATGAATTCTGTATGGATAATTTGAATAAAGTCTTTGATAGTCAGCCTGGTTCTGTAATTAAAATGAAAGCTAATCCAGGCAAGGGTTCTGCCTTGTTAACCTTAACAACTAAATTGTTTGCGATGTCGGAGGCTATAGACCGATGGCTAATATTTAAAGACGATGCCGATCCGGATACATTATGGTTCTTCGAAACATTTAAAAATGAAGATGCGGTTCTTCGCCACCAGGAAAACCGAGCTGTTCAGGAAGGCCATGATGAAGTAATGGCACTTCTTGCTGAGCCACCGTTACATGTTGCTGTACATACTGTAGCCACAAATTGAGTTATGAGGTAGAAACGTTTATCACTTGTCGGATTTCAATACATTTTAATTGTCGCCTTGTGGACAAACAGCCAGATTTTGATGGATATGTTTGGTCGCAAGGCCATTAGCATAAATTCGTTGTTTATTATTTGCGGCCAGGGGCAGCTCGTGGTCGGTGTGTGTCTCGTCCTGGTTTTACTTGTCGTTTTTGAGTAGTAATACTGGAATCAGTTTACACCGATATTTCATTAGTCCTGATTTTACTTTACAAGGTACGTTTTTTATTTTCTTAATAGCTGGAAGCTTACCTCTTATTGTTTCTTTTTTTGCTTCTTTTTTTCTTTTTGCCAGCACAATCTTAAATGTTGGTAACGTGATTTTCCTCCTTTCCCTTTTTTGGTCGTGGGTATCCCTTCCACCGCTTTTTGATTTCACCAGACATGCCATGAGCCTAATCCGGCGTATAGTTTAGGCTTGCATGAGGGCGCAGATGGATTTGCCAATATATTAGTTTTACTGGAAAGTCTCTTGAGTACGTTTCGAGTTGCCGACAGGAGTTTAACACCCAAAATTCAAGGTGCTCTATCATATGAAATCAAACAGCTACTTCGTTTAACAAAAATAGGCTGCTTATCAGCTCAGCAAACCACCATCTGGTTTGTATATTTCTTCAGATGTTACCGTCAAAATTGTCTTACATATACTTCCATTAGATAAGCAATCAATGCCGGACCAGAGCATGTTACTTTTATAACCTAAGCTGATTCCTGTTCTTCTTGCTCAATCAATGAAACTAAATAGATCATGCCTGTTCCCAAACAGGCCATTACCAGGAAAGCCCACTTCATGCTCGTCGATTGTGAGATAAATCCAATCAACGGGGGAACCATCAAAAAACCTAAGTAACCGATAGTTGAAATAGAGGCTAAGGCTGAACCGCCGCTTAGCGATTTTGACTTACCTGCCAGACTGAATACTAATGGAACAACGCACGAAACGCCGATACCAATTAAAAAGTAACTAAAAAACGATAGGTAAATGTTTTGCATAAAGAAACAAGATAGGAATCCGATGCAAATAAATACTCCGCTTACGAAGAGGATGCGTTTTATACCTACCTTGAGGACAAAGTAATCGCCAAATAACCTGCCAGTCGTTACTGCCGCCATAAAGACAACAAAAGCAGCTGTTGCCACCGATTTTGTGGCGTGAAGTTGGCTCTGAAAATAAAGCCCGCTCCAGTCGTACATTGTATTCTCGCAGGCCATTGATACAAAACATATGAGTGAAAACTTCAATAGTACTTTGTCAGGCAAAACGAAAAACGGCTTTTTATCTTTTGCAGGTTCGTCTTGCAATGTCGAAGGATAAAACCATGCGGTCAAAGTCAATAAAAAAATAGCTGCGCCCAACAAGTGAGCTACGGGAACCACGTTAAAATAAACCATCAAATAACCGACTGCAGCGCCCGTGAACCCTGCCACGCTCCATACAGCATGAAACGTGGTCATGATCGATCTGTTATAGAGGCGCTGAACACCTAATGCCTGCGCATTCGAAGAAAGATTTAGTAAATTTCTGGAAGCGCCAAAAAATAACAAGATTATTGCCAATTGCCATGAGAAGGCTGTAAGTCCGGGTAAGCATAATACGATGGCGTAGCAGATAGCGCCTATGAGCATAATATATCTGCTGCTGAATTTGTTTAACAACCTGCCGGTAAAGGGCATGGTAATCATCAGTCCTACAGGCAATGCAAATAATAAGACACCAAGTTGAGCGTCACTCAGGTGGAGTTGTTGTTTAACGGTTGGAATCCGCGAAGCCCATGAAGAATAACCAAATCCTGATATGAAGAAAAATACGCTGTTCGCTAACCGATACTTTTTAGGATTTTGTGCCAACTTTGTTCATTATTCGTCCTACATTTATTCAAAACTACTTCAAATTGAATTAAGAAAAAAGTGGATTGGTACTTTTTTAATTGGACGGATTTAATGATTTAAAGGTTAGTACAATGGCGGACGTTTCGTCAACAAAGCTAAGTGATGTCCGTTTGCGATGAAAGGCTGTGATGTCGTACTAATTCTGTTAAGCCCATTGACCAGGGGGAGGGGCCATTTCTTTCAGAAAAATAAATGCACCACGTATCTTGGAAAAAAGCATAACCAATGGAATCTTATCCTCGGTGGGTGTCGGCAGCTCGTGGAAATACGCGCCATGGTATGTTAAGCTGCTGGTTAACTTAACGAATTTCAAAGTTATTTTTGCTGACCATAATGCGCAGGAAAAGTTAATTCAAGCATCGGGAACGAACTACGACCATCTCCAGGCCCGTCGGACTGACTGAAAAAGCAACTATGGGAACGGTAATAATTACATATGACCATACACCTAAACCATTCCAAATGAGCCGCAAATCGCTGACTAAATTCTTTATTGATAATTTATATAGTGAAACTTACATGGTGAAAACGCCTATGCTGTCAGAAAAATAATTTTTTAGATCTATTCTCTTTCTTATTTTGAGGAATAACACGCAGGATACCTACTGCAGTCAATCGGGAAATAATTTTGCGGTCTGCCTTGCGCCGCAATATCAGGCTAAAAGAACCCACCGCTCACGAGCAACAGGATATTTAAATTATATATTCAACAGTGTGTTTATTAGGATAATCAAAAGCAACAGCGTCTCTCGAACTATTTCAAAATAGTTTAAAGTATTTTCCTGTGTCGTTCGTCTTTATGGATATGTCAAACGTATTATTCTTAGGAATGCCTTCCCA
>NZ_FNAI01000049.1 GCF_900101875.1 Mucilaginibacter pineti | reverse complement strand
ACATGCATCTGATTACCGTCTTTACGATCGCCGCGCTTTTTAAGTCCCTGCTTGACCTCCGGGTCTTTGTGGCTGTAGTAACGATGATTTTCCAGCTTGGCAAACCATACCAGGTCTTCATGGCTGTGAATACCGTCCTTTTTAAAGTTCTGTGCATAAGCATCCATTACCCGGACGGCGAACCCTTTCATTTGCTCTTTTGCACCTTCTTCCCCATATTGCTCTTTTAGAAACGCGATCTCTTTCTGGCTGGGGCTGACATTGACCAGGAAGAATTTGGCATCGTCCTTACCCAGCTTGGCGATATTATTGTCTATTGTCCGCATCACCTCATAAGGCTCGATCCTGATCTGCTGGCCATTGAACCAATATTCGGGCTGTTGTTTGTTATCGATGCGGTTCTCTTTTTCAAGGTAATGCACCAGCCCTGCGCTGCTGCCTTTATTAGCTGCCTCTTTACTATCGGTGATATTAATAAACATAAGCCTCCCTACACTGATTATTACTTACAATAAATCAACCTGCGCTTTGGTAATTGAGATTAGTTCCTCTTTTTCCCGGCCTGATGTCATCATGCCAAATGCATCCCTGGACTTGATATAGCTGTCCAGGATGAACAGGAACTGCGCTTTCAGTGCCTCTTTGCTTTTCTGGTTTTTCCTGATCGTTTCCATCATCACGCCAATAGCGTTCAGCTTCTGGTCGTGAACGTTCTGTTTATTGAGCACATCGACGTTGCGTTTAAGCACTTCAGTGTTAAAGCGGTCGATGATCTTGCCCTGCGATACCGTCACCCTGTCCATTTCCGTTTTCATCGGGATAAGCAGCAGGTTTTCCTGGCTTTTAATAAAACCGATATACTGCTGGTGGTTCTTCATCAGCGTATTTTTTAACAGCTCATCATTCAGGTCCATCGGGTCTTTCTTGCTTTTATAAAAGTAATCCACCATCTGGATGAAGACCTGGCGTTTCGTGCGGCCCAGTTTGAGGGCGATCTTTTCAAACTTCTGATCTACCGTAACAGGGTACCTGACCGATCTTATATTAATATCTTCCATCGTTTAATCTTTCTTGGCATATAGCTGTATATACCTTTAGCTGTTTATACAGGATACCCCTAAGTATCCTGTTTTCTTTTATTTCACCGGCTAAAACGCCCTTAAGTATCCCCGGAGGATACGCAAAACCCCATTTGCAGCGCAAATGCAAGCAAAGCAGGGCCACTGCCCAGCTTCCGCTTGCTCCTTTTCTTTTG
>NZ_FNAI01000041.1 GCF_900101875.1 Mucilaginibacter pineti | reverse complement strand
GTAGGCTAAGCACCCGGCGCCTTTCCATATTACTACGGCAGGATCTCCAAGTACTCGCCTCCGAACCGTACGTACACCTCTCAATGTGTACGGCTCTCCATTAATATTATCAGTCCATCTTTCCATTGTGAATTTTCCTGTGGCATTTCTTGCATACCGCCAGCGTTTTTCTCCGGCGGGCAATCATGTGTTTTTCCCAATCCTGTTTACCTTTCAGGTCTTTGAGCTTTCTGACATGATGCATTTGCAAGTCGTTTTCCATGTTGTTGCAGAACTCACATTGATTAGCTTTAATCCTGTCCATCAGGCTTGTCCTGGTGGTATAAACCATAAAGCTTGGAAATGTATCAGTCCAGTCGGCCTCCTTTATTGACTTTCTTTTGAAACCTTTATCATAGAACATCCGGTATCTTGTTTGTCCCTTTTTATTCGTGTATGCTACAGCAAATGCTCCGTCTTTGTTGAATTTGCGTATCATCTTGCGGGTAGAACTCCGGTATTTACAGGCATATGTTTTGTACATGCTGTACTCCATGATATTGTAGAATGAGTCGATCGTATAGCTGTTGTTCGCTATAGAATAATAGTTATAAAAGCCCCGTATCTCCGAGTTGTATTGACTAAGTATCTCCAGATCATCATTGTTCTTCATGCAGGGCCTTGCTCTGTGTCTCCAAACTTCTTTACCATTGATCACCTTGATGGTCATGGCGTCATATTCCAGAAGCTTTTTCTTCATCGTGGCATTGCTTACATTCAGCACAACTCTTGAACTAAAAGATCTAACAACTGCTCCTTTGATATTCCTTTTCGTTGCATCAGACCTGCGTACATATATCTCGTAGCCGAGGAAATGTACTGTATCTTTTGCATTGGTAATTAAGGTTTTCTCGGCGGATAGTTCCAATTTTAGGGCGTCTGCAAGATATTTTGTGATATCTTCTTTGACCATTTGGGCATCAGCCTTACTTCCAATTACACTGATCAGGAAATCATCTGCATACCTTACGTATTTCAGCCTTTTATAACTGCCATCCATTGACTGTGAAGCGGGATAAAGTATGCGTTGCTTTTCTATGTCCTTTATTTTCCTAATCAACTGCTCCCTTAAGGTTTCCCCCGTTTCCGTTTTAAGCTTTCTGACCGCTCTGACTCGTCTTAAGTGATACCTTGCCGCTACAGGGTGCATCGCTCTTTTCTTGCCGGCATCGAATTTCAGGATGTAATCTGCCATATATTTATCCAGTTTGTCCAGATAAATATTGGCCAGAATGGGGCTTACAATTCCTCCTTGCGGTGTTCCGCTATAGGTGCTGTTAAATACCCAATCTTCGAGATATCCTGCATTCAGGAACTTTCTTACCAGCCGTAAGAACCTGTTGTCGGCGACACGTTCAGCGAGAATACCGATCAAAACATCGTGATCGATGTTATCAAAGAATCCTTTAATGTCGCCTTCAACAAACCATTTGGTGCCGGTAAATGTCTTTTGAAGACTTGTTAATGCAGTATGGCAGCTCCTTTTGGGCCTGAACCCGTGAGAACTATTTTCAAAATGACCTTCATAAATTGCTTGCAGGATCATTCTGATTACTTCCTGTACTAATTTGTCGTCAAAAGATGAAATTCCTAAAGGACGTTTTTTCCCGTTCTTTTTGGGGATATACGTTCTTCGGGAAGGCGCTGGCTGATAGCTTTCATTTCTGATCGCTATGATCAACTGTTCAACTCTTGAAATGCTCATGCCATCGATAGTTCGCCCGTCGGTGCCTTTAGTCATATTACCTTCCTTCGCATAAATGTTCTGGTAGGCAACATAATACATCTCTTTGTTAAACAGTATCCTGTAGAGCTTGTCATACTTGTAGGACGGTTTGCTGCTCTGTACTGATAGACTGTTTAATACTCTTTCCGGATTTCTCATAATGCATCTCACATTTTCCTTGTATTCGTATTAAAAATATTAACTGCCCCCCTTTGCCATGTACAAGGCTTTCCCTTGCTCGGACTACTACGGGGGCTCCGTTACCATGTCAGATATTCAAAGGCCTATGCCTTATAGCCACGCCAGTGGCATTCTGATTTAGGTAATCCCCATTTAGACATATTATAATATAGCTCGATAAATTGTCGGATACGACTTCTGCCCTTTACTACTTATTGTAATTGCGTTGTACTTAGTTTCGCTCCCTAACCCTCCACATATGTCAGAGAGAAGTACAATCTGACGTTTGTATTTACCTTCCGCCAAAGCCGAGCATGTGACCACTCAGGCTATCGTTCAATCAGTATGGATTTTATCCTCATATTTATCTTTTCATCTCGCAATTCAGTCGCAGTTTGGTAATTAACTGACTTATCGCTTTGCCGACATGCTACACTCCCTGTCCGGTTTCCCTTTCAGATAAGTCGGCTGATGGTTGACGTTTAAACTCTTGTCAAAGAACTTGCTAAGGTTCCGTTTATAATATGCCCTTATGGGCGCACATG
>NZ_FNAI01000023.1 GCF_900101875.1 Mucilaginibacter pineti | reverse complement strand
AAGGTGAAAGGTGAAAGGTGAAAGGTGAAAGGTGAAAGGTGAAAGGTGAAAGGTGAAAGGTGAAAGGTGAAAGGTGAAAGGTGAAAGGTGAAAGGACATTATGTTAAATAGAAAAAACCTTTATCCTTTCGCCTTTTTCCTTTCACCTAAATTTTATACAAACTCTTGCTCTCAATAAATTTCAAAACGGGGTCTGGAACAAAGTATTGCACGTTCTTTTTTTCGGCAATTGATTTGCGGATAAAGGTTGCCGATAGCTCCATTTGTGGTGTCATGGTAATGGTTACGGATGGGTGGTCGGCAAGCTCTGCGTTTTCATAACCGGGGCGGGGATAAACGTAAATGCGGTAATCGCGCAGGATGAGTTTATAGTTTTTCCATTTATGCAGGGTACCCAGGTTATCGGACCCCATGATGAGCGCAAAATCGTGTTCTGGATATTTTTCTTTAAGATGGGTAAGTGTATCAATGGTGTATGACGGCTGGGGCAATTTCAGCTCTACATCGCTTACGGTGATGTTTGTAGCATGATCTGTAGCCAGGCGGGCCATTTCCAAACGATCATAGGTATTTATCAGATCGCCGTATTTTTTTAATGGGTTTTGCGGCGACACCACAAGCCACACTTTATCAAGCGTGGTATGGTTGGCCATATAATTGGCTATAATGAGGTGCCCTATATGTATAGGATTAAATGAACCGAATAGTAAGCCTATTTTCATTAGTTGGCGGTTTTCAGTGTGCTGTTGGCAGTTACCAGTTGGCTATTTTAGTTAGCAAATATTTAGTTTTGTTAATTTGCATCTTTATTCTCCGACTCCAACTTATCGGGGTTATTAATCATGTAGTATACAATCCGCCCAATCTCATCTGATTGAATAAGTAATTTGTCGTAAATCTCTTTTGTGATGTAGTTGCAAGCTAATGAAAATTCAAGCCATCCTTGTGTTTCACTATTTTCCATATCCGCATCTGTCAATTTACTAATAAAATGATTAGGATACCTGCGTTTACGATAAGCCTCCACTGTACAGATATTTACAGAACGCGATGACCTCCGAATCTGATCTGTTAAAGAGTACATTTCTTCTTTTGGAAATTGTTTAGTAACAACAAATATTTCCATAGCAAGGGCGAAACTTTTTTTGTACAATAACAGATCCTTATAGGTACCCATGAAAATTAAATACTGCTAACTGCCAACGGATAACTGCAAACTATCTTATAAAATTACTTACCAATTCGCGGGCTTCTTTGCAAGCCGTTTCAAGATCGTAATTTTTGAGGATAATATCAAACTGCGGAGCGTATTTAAGCTCTTTTTCGGCTTTGGCAAAGCGTTCTTTTAGTTTTTCTTCACTATCGGTACCGCGACCGGTTAAACGCTCTATTAAAACTTCTAATGATGGTGGTTGTACAAATATGGCAAGTGCTTGTCCGTCGTATTTGCGTTTAAGGTGCATGCCGCCTTCTACGTCGATATCAAATATCACGGTTTTGCCTTTTGCCCAGATACGCTCAATTTCTGCACGGAGCGTGCCGTAAAAAGTGCCGGTGTAAACCTCTTCAAACTCAACAAATTGCTTTTTGGCAATACGGTGTGTAAACTCGGCCAGGCTGATAAAGTAATAGTCTTTACCATCTTCCTCATCGCCGCGTGCCTGGCGTGTTGTTGCCGAAATTGAAAATTCAAGCTCGGGCATTTTGCCAAGCAGGTGATGCACTATAGTAGTTTTACCCGCTCCAGACGGTGCCGAAAATATGATGAGTTTACCGTTAGGGTTCATTAGTTTATTAGCTCATTAGTTCATTGGGTTTTGGCGGCGCATAGTTACCGGCTTGCAACCAATGAACTAATGAACCAGTGAACCAATAAACTACAATACGTTTAACAGTTGTTCTTTAATTTTTTCAAGCTCTTCTTTCATGCCTACTACCAGCTTTTGGATAGTGGCATCGTTTGCTTTTGAGCCGAGGGTATTTATTTCACGACCTATCTCCTGCGATATAAAGCCCAGCTTTTTGCCATTGGCATCGGCATTTTTAAGAGTTTCAATAAAGTATTCGCAATGCGTTTTCAGGCGTATTTTCTCTTCGGTTATATCAAGTTTATCTATGTAATAGATCAGTTCCTGCTCAAAGCGGTTTTGGTCTATAGCCTCGCGGTTGGTAGCTTCGGCTAAAAAAGTATTTAGTCTTTCGCGTATCAGCGGAACACGTTTAGGGTCTTCCAGTTCAACCAGCTCCAGGTTTTTGAGGATGATGTTGATGCGGTATTTTACATCGTTTTCCAGTACGTTGCCTTCATCGGCTCTGAACTGCTGGAAAGCAGCCAATGCCTGCTGAAAGGTTTTTTCAACCTGTTTCCATTCATCTTCAGATACGGTTTCCTCGTCGTATTTTACTACTTCGGGTAAGCCAAGGGCAAGCTGCATAAGGTTAGTAGCGGGTTCGTTAAGTTCCTCGCTTACATCTTTCAGTTGCTTGTAGTAGTGTTTTAATAGTGTTTTATCAATGCCGGCAGCTTTTACAGAAGCATTTACCTGCTCAACATTTATAGATAGGTTCACTTTACCGCGCTCGATAAGCTTACTGCAATCATTACGCAGTTGAAATTCTTTTTCAGAAAATATTTTGGGCAAGCGAAGTGAAAGTTCAAGAAATTTGCTGTTCAGGGATTTGATCTCAACGGTATATTTAGTATTACCCGAGTCAAAACTGGCAATTCCATACCCTGTCATGGATTTTATCATGCGCAAAGATAGGGTTTTACTATTAAAGTTTGAAAAGTGGGAAAAAGTCCGGAAGTGGGAAAAGTCCGGGAAGTCCGAAAGTGAAAAAAACAAATCCAGAAGTAGATGCTAACTTTCGGACTTTTCGACTTCCGGACTTTCCGACTCCTCCCCTTTAACACTTTTTCACATTTTGTTTAAAATAGAGTGGCTATATTTACGTTCATATAATTGTTAATGCGATTTAGTTTATACCTGCTTATACTAATTTGCCTGTGCTTGTCTGTTACTGCATCTGCACAGGAATTTACCCTTAAAGGGGTTATCTCCAAAAAAAACACGCCCCAGCGCGTAGCACAGGTTTCCATCAAAAATCTTAATACCAAGGCCATAATTTTAAGCGACGATCTGGGTTGGTTTACTATAAAAGCTTCGGTGGGCGATACCTTAACGTTTTCGAAAGAAGATTATACACCTCAAAAGGTGGCTGTGCTCAACCAAAGCGATATGCCGATATACCTGCAGCCCATGATTGTTTTAAGCGAGGTGAAAATTGCGGGGCAATCAAAAAAACAGGAAATTAATGCCATAATGAATGATTACCGTAAGCAGGGTACGTTTTATGCAGGTAAGCCACCTGTACTATCCTTTATTACAAATCCCCTAACCGGTATTTATGAATTATTTGGTGCTACACCCAACCGGGCGCGCAGGTTTGCGCAGTTTTCAAAAGGCGAGCTGGAATTGGCCGAAATAAACAGGCGATACAACGTTGCCTTTGTAAAGCAGATCACCCGAATTCCATCTGATAGTTTGGCCCAGCGGTTTATGAATTATTATACCCCATCTTTTGAGGATTTAAAAGGATGGAATGATTATGACCTGGCAAAACACATCCAAAAATCATATGATTATTACAAGAAAAGCGATGAAAAAGATAGGCTGGAACTGCTAAATTCACCAACGTTTATTAAAAGCGACACTTTTAAACTATCACAACCAGGAGAGACGTTGAAAAATAATAAAAAACATTAACAACGACGTTCCTGAATCTGTCCGGAAAAGAAAACCGCTTAATAATTTCAGCAATAAAGTAAGATGGGGATTAAATAGCTAAAGCTTCGCAGGCTTTTTCAGCGGCAAGTTTTTCCGCATTCTTTTTGCTGAATTCTTTTCCGGCACCCATTACCTCGCCATCAACAAGGGCCTGCACGGTAAACAGCTTGGTGCTTTCGCCATCCTGGTTGGTTACCAGTTCAAAGGTAATATCACGGCCATGACGCTGGCACCACTCAATAAGTTTGCTCTTGAAATTGGTTTCGGTTTGCTCCAGCTTGTGAATATCAATATGCGATTTGATGATATGGTTTATCAAAAAATTCTTGGTAAAATCATACCCTTTATCCAGATAAACAGCACCAATTAACGCTTCAAAGGCATCACCAAGTAATGAGCCTTGCCGGCTGGAGTTTAGCATGCGGCTATCGTACTCAATCAATTTATCGAAGCCCAGTTTGCGGCCCAACTGGTTAAGGTTTACGCGGCTTACAATTTTTGAGCGTAGTTCTGTTAAAAAGCCCTCATCCTCATACGGATAAAGCTTAAATAAAACTTCGGCCACAACGCTGCCCAGTACGGCATCGCCTAAAAATTCAAGGCGCTCGTTGCTGTTTTTTACTCCCTTTTTTACGTTTTGGGCTACAGACTTATGCCTGAACGCCAAACGGTATAAAGACAAATTGCCCGGCACAAAACCGAGCAAATTCTTTAAAACCTTTACGTATTTTCTATTGGGCGATATATAGAGTTTGTAAAACCGACTGATAGGCATTAAACCACAATTAATCTTCGTATTTCTTAAATATAACAGAAGCATTATGGCCGCCGAAACCAAATCCGTTGCTTTGAACTATATTAATATCCCTTTTTTGTGCTTTGTTAAAGGTGAAATTAATTTTAGGATCAAATGATGGATCATCGGTAAAATGGTTAATAGTAGGGGGTATTATACCATTCTTTAAAGCAAGTATAGAGGCAATTGCTTCAACCGCGCCGGCAGCACCAAGTAAATGGCCTGTCATTGATTTGGTTGAGCTGATATTTATACGGTAAATATCGTCGCCAAAAACATCCTGTATAGCTTTAATTTCCTGCGGATCGCCAATTGGTGTAGATGTTCCGTGAACATTTACATAATCAATATCGGCAGGTGTAAGGTTGGCATCTTCAAGTGCTGATCGCATTACCAACGCTGCGCCAAGCCCATCCGGGTGTGGTGCTGTCATGTGGTAAGCATCTGCGCTCATTCCGCCACCCATCATTTCGGCATAAATTTTAGCGCCACGGGCCTTTGCATGCTCCAGCTCTTCTAAAATTATAGTACCGGCGCCTTCACCAGCTACAAAACCATCCCTGTCCAAATCAAACGGACGTGATGCCGTTGACGGATCATCATTACGGGTTGATAATGCGTGCATAGCGTTAAAACCACCAATACCTGCTTCATTAATGATTGCTTCAGAACCACCGCTTATAAACATATTAGCTTTACCCAAACGGATATAGTTAAATGAATCGATAAGTGAATTGTTTGATGAAGCACAGGCAGATACGGTTGAAAAGTTTGGCCCGCGCAAGCCATATTTGATAGATATGTGCCCGGGGGCAATATCAGCTATCATTTTAGGAATAAAGAACGGGTTAAAGCGCGGTGATCCATCGCCTTTGGCAAAGTTCATCACTTCGTCTAAGAACGTTTTTAAACCGCCTATGCCCGATCCCCAGATAACGCCTATACGGCTGGTATCAAGTTTTGAAAAATCCAAACCGGCATCCTTTACGGCCTCTTCTGTTGAGAAAAGGGCGTATTGAACAAACGGATCTAATTTACGGGCATCTTTCCGTCCCAAAAAACCGTCCGCATCGAAGCCTTTCACCTCGCATGCGAATTTAGTTTTGAACTTTGTGGTATCAAAACTTTTAATAAAGGCAGCGCCACTTACTCCATTGATTAAGCCGTTCCAGTATTCTGAAACGGTATTACCAATAGGAGTAAGTGCTCCAAGCCCGGTTACTACAACTCTTTTGAACTCCATTTAATCCAGTTAGGGAGTCTTATTTAACGTTTTTTTCAAGGTAAGCAACTGCCTGACCTACAGTACCGATAGTTTCAGCCTGATCGTCAGGAATAGCCACGTTAAATTCTTTTTCAAACTCCATGATTAATTCCACGGTGTCTAACGAGTCGGCACCAAGGTCGTTGGTGAAACTCGCTTCTGGTGTAACTTCACTTTCGTCAACACCCAGTTTTTCTACGATAATAGCTTTTACTCTTGAAGCGATATCAGACATAGTCTTTATAGTTTAATGATTAATAAAAATTCAGTGCAAAGAAAAATAAATTCTGTCAATAATCAAATCTAAAACTTTTACAATATATTTCGATAACAAAATTTTATTCAAACGGTTTGTATTTGTATTTTTGACGGCGTAAAAGTAATGATTTTGAACAGGAAATTTTTAAAGTTTGAGATCGATTTTGATTTTGTGTTGATTGCGGTAACAACTTCGCTTAAAGATTACCGTATATGTTATCTTATCAATAAGTTTTTAAACTTTAATTTTATTAAATCAGAAGATCTGGCCGTTGATATTTCTCAAGGGAGCGAGCCTGTTTTGTTTTCATTATACCATTATAATTGGGAAACAACAGAAACAGATTTCTATTTTATAGGTAATAAAGGCTCTGACGGCTATTTAGTGCCCGAAATTAAAAGCGCCGATTACTTTTTAATGATCAGGAATTATATTGATGATGACGACCTGGAAAGCCTGATTATGAGCCTTAATAAGATCCCTGAAATTGTTGCGGCGGTAAAGATTGATCCAAAAAAAATAAAATCACGCGAAAATCTGTTATTTTAGCGCAAAAATTTATAAAAAGTGTTGTTGGTACACTAATGAAAAAACAAGCCAGATTAACCAGAACAATATGAAATTATATTATAATCGTACTAAAATAGTAGCCACAATGGGCCCGGCATCTGCTAAAAAAGAAGTTTTATTAGCAATGATAAAAGCCGGTGTAAATGTTTGCCGCTTAAACTTTTCGCACGGCAGGCCAGAAGATCACAAAGCTGTAATTGATACCATTCGCGAAATTAACGAGGAATATAAAACAAACGTAGGTATCCTTGCCGATTTGCAGGGCCCTAAGATCCGTATAGGTTTGGTAAAAGATGGCGGTATTCATTTAGTTAATGGTACGCACATTAAAATTACTACCCAGGAGTGCATTGGTAACGACGAGCAGATCTACATTACTTATGATACCTTCCCGCAGGATGTACAGGCAAACGAAATTATTTTGCTTGATGACGGAAAGCTGCAGTTAAGGGTTCTTGAAACCAACAAAATTGATACGGTAATTTGCGAGGTAGTTCACGGTGGTATATTAACATCACGTAAAGGTGTTAACCTGCCAAATACCAAAGTATCTATCCCAAGCTTAACCGAAGAGGATTTAATAAACCTGCAATTTGCATTAAAATATGATGTGGAGTGGATTGGTTTATCATTTGTACGTACCGGTCAGGATATTATTGAATTAAAACATATCATAGCTCAAAGCGGATCTGCAGCACGTGTTATCGCTAAAGTTGAAAAGCCAGAGGCTATTGATAATATAGACGAAATTATTGCTGCTACCGACGGTGTAATGGTAGCCCGTGGCGACCTTGGGGTTGAAATGCCATTGGAAGAAGTGCCATTGCTGCAAAAAATGATCGCTCGTAAATGCCGTGCGGCTTCAAAACCGGTTATTGTTGCTACGCAGATGCTGGAATCAATGATCACCACCCCGCGCCCAACACGTGCCGAGGTTAATGACGTGGCCAACTCTGTACTTGATGGTGCCGATGCAGTGATGCTGAGCGGTGAAACATCAGTTGGTGAGTTCCCGGTTATTGTTATCGAAACAATGGCTAAAATTGTGCGTAATGTGGAAGAATTGGGTTATCCGTTTAATGCTTCAAAGGCAGATAACGTTGACCCGGCTTCGGCAAACTACCTGAGCAATGCACTTTGCGAATCGGCAGTTCATATTGCCGAGCATACCAATGCAGTAGGTATTGTATCTATGACCACATCTGGTTACACCGCTTTCCAGATTTCCAGCCACAGACCAAAGGCAAGTACTTATATATTTACATCAAACAAGCAATTGCTTAACGCATTGAGCCTGGTTTGGGGTGTAAGATCATTCTTTTATGATAAACTGGAAAGTACCGATCAAACCATTAGCGATGTAAACACCATACTTAAAGCCGAAGACCTGATAAAAACTGGTGACGTGGTTATTAACACAGCTGCCACGCCTATTATTAAACAAGGCAAAACCAATATGCTTAGGGTAAGCGTTATTGACTAATTGCTAAGGCTTATAATCTAATAGGTAGAAAAAAGAGGGTGATGCTTTAGCATCACCCTCTTTTTTTAGTTACTGCCGGATCTGCATAGCGGTTCGACTCACCCCGCCGGCACTTCGTGCGGCGACCCTCTCTGCGGCAAGCCGCAAAGAGGGTGAAAATACTTTTTCCTTGATTTGCAAATGCCAAATATATCCACTAATCCTGCCCCTCTTTCCAGCGAAGCTGAAGAGAGAGTGACCCAGCGCAGCGATGGTCGGGTGAGTAAACTCTGCGGTTAGCGAGCGAATTTACTTCGTTTTCTCATAACTCTTAGGATCAATAGCCGCCGGTGACCAATCTTTTAAAAAGCCCATCACTTTCTCTTTGCTATGGCCCTGGCCTTCTTCTAAATAGCCGGAATTTTGAGTATGTAGCCTATTGCCTTTACCGTCAAGCACAATAAATACGGGGAACCCAAAACGCTGCGGATAACCCAAGTCGGCCAAAACGGCTTCGTTTTTATTTTCCTGGCTATAGTTTACGTGTAAAACAACATAGTTATCGGTTAGGTATTTATTCAGGTCGGGGTCTGTTGTCACCAGGTTATTAAAGCGGATACACCATACGCACCAATTGCCTCCAATTTGTAAAAGCACATTTTTGTGATTGGCCGAAGCTTGTTTTACCGCGGCTTTTATCTCTGCCTTGGCATCGGCATCTGGGTTATAAATATGTGGTTTCTCCTGCGCTTTTACAGTTAATGCAAAAACACTGATGAGGGCTGCAAAAAATAATTTCTTCATGTTGATAGCTATCTAAATAAAATAATGCGCGGGTTATTGTCCTGTAGTGGTAAACGCAAGTTACATAAAATCGACTAAAAAGGTTATGGTTTAAATTTTCAACAGAATTAAGTTATTGTTAATCAATTATTTATATATCGTAAAGTCAAATATGATTACTTTTCACACAGGATGTGGAAAACTCCGAAGCAAATGATATTTAACAGAACAATAGATTTGATATAACGACTCCCTGATTGTTTTTATTCTATTAACTGCACATCTTATCTGAAAAACAATGGCTAAAAACATTACCAATAAAACACCCGGACATAAAGGAAAAGGCTTAAAAGCAGAACGCTATTTTAGCAAAGAAGGCATTGATGTATATGATTTGTTCAGGTACGAAAAACGTTCATCCGTTATCCGTAATCCATCGGGCGATGCTGTATTTGAAATGAACGATGTTGAAGTACCTGCCGCCTGGAGCCAGGTGGCAACAGATATACTTGCCCAGAAATATTTCAGAAAAGCGGGTGTTCCGCAGTCCGACGGTACTACCGGATCTGAAAAAAGCATAAAACAGGTAGCCCACCGCATGGCCAACTGCTGGAAGGACTGGGGCGTACGCTATGGTTACTTCGCTACCCCAAAAGATGCCGATATATTTTACGACGAAATAGTTTACACCATTGTTGGTCAGCTGGCTGCGCCAAACTCGCCGCAATGGTTCAATACAGGTTTGCACACATCTTATGGCATCACCGGGAAGCCGCAGGGGCATTACTATGTAGATCCGGTAACGGAGCAGTTAAGCAAATCAACATCGGCTTATGAGCGGCCGCAGCCGCATGCCTGTTTTATTCTTTCTGTAGATGATGACCTGGTTAACGAGGGTGGTATTATGGATCTTTGGGTTCGCGAGGCCCGCATCTTCAAATACGGATCGGGCGTGGGTACCAATTTTTCCAAGATCCGCGGCGAATGTGAAAAACTATCTGGCGGTGGTTATTCATCGGGCCTTATGTCGTTCCTGAAAATTGGCGACAGAGCTGCCGGGGCTATAAAATCGGGCGGTACAACCCGTCGGGCGGCCAAAATGGTTTGTCTTGATCTCGACCATCCCGAAATTGAAGGTTTCGTGAATTGGAAGGTTGAAGAAGAAAAGAAAGTAGCAGCGTTGATAGCGGCCGGTTATTCATCTGATTACGAAGGTGAGGCTTATCGTACGGTGTCTGGTCAAAATTCCAATAATTCGGTACGGATCCCCAATAGCTTTTTCAGGGCTTTAAAGGGCGGCACTAATTGGGATCTCATCAGCCGCATGAACGGCCGCACTATAAAATCAATTGCATCACAAAAGCTATGGGACGATATCGCTTTCGCGGCCTGGGCGTGTGCCGATCCAGGTGTGCAGTTTGACAGCACCATAAACGAATGGCATACCTGCCCGAAAGGTGGAAGGATCAACGCTTCAAACCCATGCTCGGAATATATGTTTTTGGATAACACGGCCTGTAACCTGGCATCTATTAACCTGGCGCATTTCTTTGATCCCAAAAGCCGTGTATTTGATGTAAAAGGTTTTGAACACGCCTGCCGTATGTGGACGATAGTACTGGAAATTTCTGTACTGATGGCGCAATTCCCGTCAAAAGAAGTTGCACAATTATCTTATGATTACCGCACCCTTGGCTTGGGTTATGCCAACTTAGGGTCGGCGCTGATGGTTAACGGCATCCCGTATGATAGTGATGAAGCCCGTGCCATTGGCGGTGCTATTACCGCTATCATGACCGGTACGGCTTATGCAACATCGGCAGAAATGGCCCGTGAATTAGGCACTTTTAGTCGTTACAATGATAATAAACAGCACATGCTGCGGGTAATGCGTAACCACCGTTATGCAGCCTACAACTCAACAGAAAATTACGAGGGTTTAGAAATTACGCCTCCGGGTATCGACCAAAAGCATTGCCCGGATTACCTGCTTTCGGCAGCCTGTAACGCCTGGGATAAGGCTGTTGAAATGGGTGAGAAGCACGGATACCGCAACGCCCAAACCACCGTTATAGCCCCAACCGGCACCATTGGTTTAGTGATGGATTGCGACACCACCGGTATTGAGCCCGATTTTGCACTGGTAAAATTCAAAAAACTATCTGGCGGCGGTTATTTTAAAATTATTAACCAGGCTGTGCCCGAAGCCCTGCGCAATTTAGGCTATCGCGAGCATGAAGTTATGGCGATAGTGAATTACGCCAAAGGATCGGCCAGTTTAAAGGGCGCACCTCATGTAAATGTTGATAGCCTGAAAGCGAAAGGTTTTACTGACGACGAATTAGAGAAACTGGATAAAGGATTAGTATCGGCATTTGAGATCAGCTTTGCATTTAATATTTGGTCGCTGGGCGAGGAATGTTTGAAACGCCTGGGCATAACCGCCGAGCAATACAACGCGCCCGATTTTAATGTATTGCGCACACTTGGTTTCAGCAAAAAGCAAATTGCCGAAGCCAACGAATACATCTGCGGTACCATGACCATTGAGGGCGCACCTTATTTAAAAGAAGCGCACTACCCTATATTTGATTGTGCCAACAAATGCGGTGCAAAAGGCGAGCGTTATATTCACGCACACGGCCATATAAAAATGATGGCCGCCGCGCAGCCATTCCTTTCGGGTGCTATATCAAAAACCATTAACCTGCCCAATGAGGCTAAGGTTGATGAGATAAAGGATTGCTATGAACTTTCATGGGCGCTGGGTTTAAAGGCCAACGCGCTTTACAGGGATGGCTGTAAATTATCGCAGCCACTATCAACCAAATCTGATGCTAAGGAAGAAGCCGATGATAAGCTGGATACGGTTGAAGAGGTTTTAGGCGAAGCAGCCAACGTAAAGCTAAGCGACCTAACATCCGAACAGGTGATCGAGGCAGCCATAGCCATCATGGAAAAATCAAAGGATACTAATTTTATGCGCCAGCTATCGCGCGTGGTGCAAAAGAAAAGTCTGCCGTTTAAGCGCCGTGGATTTACACAAAAAGCCAGTATAGACGGCCAAACCGTATTTGTGCGCACCGGTGAATATGAGGACGGTACCCTGGGCGAAATTTTTGTGGATATGCATAAAGAAGGGGCCACCTTCCGCTCATTGATGAACTGTTTTGCCATAGCCGTTTCGGTTGGTTTGCAGTACGGCGTACCGCTGGAGGAGTATGTAGAGAAGTTCACCTTTACCCGTTTTGAACCTGCCGGTATGGTGGTTGGCCATGCCAATATAAAAAGCGCTACCTCCATCATCGATTACATTTTCAGGATGCTGGGTTATGAATACCAAGACCGTACCGACCTGGTGCACATCATCACCGATAAGAACGGCATTTTAGGTAACCCCCAAATGGGCGATGAGGATTTTAATACCGACGAAACAAATGTATATCAGCCCGCTAATACCCCGGCATCAACAGAGGGCAACGTTAAAAGACAAGGCCTTTCATTTGACGTAAGTATGGGTGTGCAAAGTGATGCACCAAGCTGCAATGTTTGCGGTCATACCACCCTGCGTTCGGGCACGTGTTATAAATGCCTTAATTGCGGCAATTCCATGGGTTGCTCCTGATAAAGTGGTTTATTAAATTGTAGTTTTTCAATTATATAATAGTTAATGTGTTAAAAGTCCCGCGTAAGCGGGGCTTTTTGTTAAGTAAATGTTTGGCCTTTGTAACATTATTTAAACAACCCCTGTTTGCATCTCTCAAATTCAAAAACTTCACAAATTTCTCACGTTTTTTTCCGACATTTGCGCCATTAGAACTTTTAGTTATAGGCTATAACGAGCTGCTTGTATGAATTATACCATCAACAATTTACCCGAACGAACTACCAAACCCCGTGATAAAGGCATTACTATGGTGATGGATAAGGGCTTAAGTTTAAGGCAGGTTGAAGATTTTATTGAGGTAGGCGGTACGCATACCGATATTGTTAAATTAGGCTGGGCAACATCTTACGTTACTCCTAATCTTGATCAAAAATTAAAGCTCTATCGCGAAGCTGGTATCCCGGTTTATTTCGGCGGTACCTTGTTCGAGGCTTTTATTGTGCGTAACCAGTTTGATGATTATTGCCGTTTGCTGGATAAATACAAATTAGAGCATTGCGAAGTATCCGACGGTTCCATTACTATTGAGCACGATATTAAATGCGAATATATCCGCAAACTGGCCAAACAGGTAACGGTAATATCCGAAGTTGGATCAAAGGATGTGCAAAAGATCTTTGCGCCCTACAAATGGATAAAGCTGATGAATGCCGAAATTGAGGCCGGTTCATGGAAGGTTATTGCCGAAGCTCGTGAAAGTGGCAATGTGGGTATTTACAGGGACTCAGGAGAGGTAAGGCAGGGTTTGGTTGATGAGATCCTGACCCAGATACCCGAAGAAACCATCATTTGGGAAGCTCCGCAAAAAGCACAACAGGTGTGGTTTATTAAACTGATAGGTGCTAACGTAAGCCTGGGTAATATTGCCCCCTCGGATATTATCCCCCTTGAAACCCTGCGCCTGGGTATCAGGAGCGATACGTTCGACCACTTTATAAACTTGTAATTGACGACTGATCTTACTATATACTGCAAGCTCCCGACGAAATTCGGGAGCTTTTTTGTTGATATGTGAATTTTACATAGTTTTAATGACAAACATATTTAAATGAGTTTACAAGATCAGATCAGCAAGGCTGTTATAACAGAAATTGAACAGCAAAACTGGGGCGCTACTGAGCAATTTATGCAAATTCATGAGGTTGTTAAGGTTGATGAAAAACCAAAGGTGGAGCACATAGTAATCAGAGAGAATATTGCAATTGCTTATCTTCCTGTAAAAAATGAGCGCTTTCATTTGGCTATTCATTTTGATGTTGAACCCGAAATGGAAATAAGGTATGTTGGAACCGAAGATTATAATAAAGTATATTTAAGATCTACTTCTGATACCCTTACAGCCGGAGAAATTGCTGCCTTAACAACGCTAAGCGAAACTGAAACTTTTAATACCGGGGATAAAAAAACATTTGGTAAGGCTTTATATAAGTTTAGCGGCGCTAACTATGAACCCAACCCCGGGCCCGATAGTTTTGAAAACAAAATAGAGAAACTGCTTGATTACTTAGAACAAGACAGAGCCGGGGTAAAAGCGCTGGTAAATAATGCCAATGCCTGCATACAGGTAGATAAAGATATCCATAACGGGAACGGACTGATCGGTGGGCCTTATATCAATAAACAAATCATCAAACGAATGGCTGCACTGGATTTAGAAATAGCTTTCAGTCAGTATGCGGCCGGTAATTCATTTCAATAATTATCTTTGGCTGTTTTCTTGCTAATATTACACTATGAAACACTACGGACTTATAGGCTATCCGCTTTCGCACTCCTTTTCAAAAAAATACTTTACCGAAAAGTTTAAAAATGAAGGTATTGAGGATACTGTTTATGACATATATCCGCTGGAGCATATCAAGGATCTTCAGGACCTGCTTGACGAAAACCCCAACCTGCTGGGCCTTAACGTTACCATCCCCCATAAAGTAAATATTTTACCTTACCTGGATTGGATTGAGCACGATGCCCGTACCGCCGGTGCCGTAAATTGTATATGTATAAGCGCCGAAAGTCCGGTTCAGGCGGCTTTTACCGGTGAGGTTGGTGTTACCGGGCATGATTTCAGGCTGGAAGGTTACAATACCGATCTGTATGGTTTTGAGATGTCGATAAAACCTTTGATAAAAGACACCAACGCCGAGGCCCTTGTGCTTGGCGATGGCGGTGCTGCAAAAGCAGTAAAATGTGTGCTGGAAAACCTGGGCATTACCTACAAAACAGTAACCCGTAAACCACATCCCGATCAAATATTATTCAGCGACCTACAACCGCATCATATTAAACAGCATAAGATCATCATTAATACCACCCCGATTGGTACCTCGCCCAAAATTGATGAATGCCCACCCATACCGTACGAGGCTATAACCGATGAACATTTACTTTATGATCTGATCTATAACCCAGAAGAAACCCTGTTTTTAAGAAAAGGGCGCGAACAAGGGGCAGCTACAAAAAATGGTTACGAAATGCTGATATTGCAGGCCGAAAGATCATGGGAAATATGGAACTCGAAAGACAGGCGCGAATGAGAAATATAGTTTTACTGCTTATTTCGGTTTTGTTTTTTGCCGCATGTGGTAACAACCACGACTACTCGCCCAAGCCGCGGGGGTATTTCAGGATAGCATTCCCCAAAAAGGAATACCAGGATTACGCCACGGGCTGTCCATATACTTTCAGCTACCCCAAGTATGCCAGCATCGAGCCCGATAAAAGCCGGGGGGCAAAACCATGCTGGATAAATGTTCAGTTCCCGCAGTTTGGCGCAACGCTGCATTTGAGCTATCAGCCTATAACCTCAAAAAAGGTATTTAATCAACTGGTGGAGGATGCTCGTACTTTTGCGTTTAAACATACGGTAAAAGCCACCTCTATTGATGAAGGCGTCATCAGCTATAGCGACCGTAAGGTTTACGGGATTTACTACACCATCGATGGTAACGCAGCTTCATCTGCACAATTTTTCCTTACAGATAGCACCAAAAACTACCTGCGCGGTGCCCTCTATTTTAATACCGAGCCCCGGCTTGACTCCATCCAACCCGTACTTACTTTCGTAAAAAAGGATATGGAAGTATTAATAAAAAGCTTTAGGTGGAAGTAGGGAAGAATCAAGAATTAAGATGAAAAAGCATACTCCCGCGAGGTTAGCACAGCGCAACTCGTGGGTATAAGGGTTTCAGCTTTTAGCTGAATTAAGCCGAAGGCTTAAACCATGCGTCCCACTAGCTACAAGCTCTCGGGAGTTTGTATATTTTTGAATGACAAAGTGCTATTACCTAATACCCCAGCAATTTCGCCATACTTTCTTCCAGCCTTGCTTTTGCCAAAAACTGATCTTCCAATGCCTTATTCATGGGAATGGCGGTATCTAAACTTCCGCAGCGCATTACGGGGGCATCAAGGTGTTTAAAACAATGTTCGGCTATGTGGGCGGCTATTTCGGCACCAAAACCGCTCGTTAGCGTATCTTCATGCAGCACCAGGGCCCTGCCGGTTTTCTTTACGCTGTTTTCAACCGCTGTTGTATCCCAGGGTAATAAACTGCGCAGGTCGATAACCTCGATGGATAGTTCAGGGTGCTTGTCGGCAAATTCCAGTGCCCAGTGCACGCCCAAACCAAAAGTAATTATGGTGGCCTGGCTGCCTTGTTTTACTATGTTGGCCTTGCCAATCTCGATCATTACATCATTATCCGGTACTTCGCCGCTTGTGCTGCGGTACAGGTATTTATGCTCAAAATAAATCACCGGGTTAGGATCGTCAATTGCGGCCAGCAGTAAGCCCTTGGCATCTGCCGGGAAGGCAGGGTAAACAACCTTGAGCCCCGGGGTTTTCGTGAACCAGGCCTCGTTACTTTGCGAATGGAAAGGCCCCGCGCCCGTGCCCGCACCCGTAGGCATACGAATTACCATATCTACAGGCTGTGCCCAGCGGTAATGTGTTTTAGCAAGGTTATTAATGATCTGGTTAAAGCCGCAGGTAACAAAATCAGCAAACTGCATTTCAACAATGGCTTTGTAGCCATTGAGCGCCAAGCCCATACCCGCCCCCACAACGCCCGATTCGCAAATGGGGGTGTTGCGTACGCGGCCTTTGCCAAATTCTTCAACAAAGCCCAGGGTAATTTTAAACGCGCCGCCATATTCGGCAATATCCTGGCCCATAATAACCAGGTTATCGTGCTTGCGCATGCCCTGTCGCAGGCCATCGCTTATGGCATCAAGATAGCGTTTGGTGGTGGCAGATGTTACAGAAGGCTGGTCTGCGGGAAATTGATAGGGCATGTACATATCGCTCACCTCAGTAGCCATATCCGGCACAATATCGGCCTCGCTGTAAACCTTTTCAAACTCGGTTTCAATAAGCGTAGTAAACTCTTTGCGGATGATGGGGATCCATTCCAGTTTAAGTACCCCCTCGGCCAGTAAATATTTTTCGTAATTATCCAGCGGATCTTTCGATTTCCACCATTCAAACAAATTTTGCGGAACATATTTAGTACCCGATGCTTCCTCATGCCCGCGCATCCTAAAGGTCATGCACTCCAATAAAACAGGTCGCGGGTTTTCACGAATGCTTTTGTTAATATCTGTTATGGTATGGTAAACCTCCAGGATATTATTCCCGTCAATACGCCGGCCTTCTATTCCGTAACCTATGGCTTTATCAACCAATTGCTGGCAATGGTATTGTTCGTTTGTAGGGGTCGAGAGGCCGTAGCCGTTGTTTTCAATTAAAAAAATGACCGGTAAATTCCATACCGAGGCAATGTTAAGGGCCTCGTGAAAGTCGCCCTCGCTGGTGGCACCCTCGCCGGTAAATACCAGGGTTGATTTTTTTTGTCCCGATAAAACGTCGGCCAGTGCAATGCCATCTGCAAGGGCCAGTTGCGGCCCCAGGTGCGAGATCATCCCGATGATCTTGTATTCCTGCGTACCGAAATGGAACGAGCGGTCGCGCCCCTTGGTAAAGCCCGATGGTTTGCCCTGCCATTGCGCCATCAGGCGCGAAAGCGGGATATCCCGGGTAGTAAAAACACCCAGGTTGCGGTGCATGGGCAAAATATATTCGTCGGCCTGCATGGCCAGCGTACTGCCCACCGCAATGGCTTCCTGCCCAATTCCTGAAAACCATTTGCCAATGCGCCCCTGCCGCAAAAGTATCAGCATTTTTTCCTCAACCATGCGCGGTAGCAACAATTTTCGGTAAAAAGCAATTAAAGTGTCAGTATCAAGGTTTTTACGGTCAAAAATCATAACGTAAAACTACTGAAGTTTTTAAAACTTTGTATGTTTGATGATCCTATCTAAAAAGTATGAAACGTATTGGAATTGTGTTATTCGCGGGGTTAATGATTATTGGGTTTGCAGCTTCATCGCAGGATTATTTTTTGCTTCCCGAAAACTTTTATATGCACAAAGGTGATAAGCTGAACCTGCATTTGCTAAGCGGCAACCAGTTTGTAAAAGAGGGCGAGTACAAATATGAAAGCGGCAAGATCTCGAAGTTTATGCTGTACGAAGGTTCAAAGAAAACCGACCTCAGTAAAAATACTAAAGATACCGCCGCCAATGTGTTGAACTATAAATTGGAGAACAGCGGTCTTGCGATGATCGAACTGGTAAAAACCGAAGTTTTAGAATCGGAACGGAATAAATTCTTGAAAAACCTGGATGCCGAAGGATTAGGAAAAATTGCCGAGGATGCTAAAGCCAGCAATCAGCAATATTTTGTAGAAAAATCAAGCCGGTACCTTAAAACCCTTATTGCTGTTGATAAAGCCAATGGTAATTTTGATAAGCCACTTGGCGAGGATTACGAAATAGTTATTCAGCAGAATCCCTTTAAAGCCAGTTATGGCGATGATGTAACCGCACAGGTGCTTTTTAAAGGACAGCCAATGAAGGATGCAGTGGTTATTCAATACGTAAAAACTATAAACGGAAACATTTTTCCGCAAACGCTTACTGCGGATGGCAGCGGACTGGTGTTTTTTAAACTAAGCCGCGAGGGTATTTATATGCTAAGCTCAACCCATATAGAGGCATCGACTGATAAAAATGCCGATTTTGAAAGCTGGGGCGCCACTATGACATTTGCCTTTAGCAATGAAGATTCTATCCCTAATACTTACCGTGAATTTGGTTTCGGGAATAAGCACTAAGAAACTGTCTAAAAAGGAAAGTTATTCATTGCCGTTGACTTTAGTCAACGGTAATAAAAGGCATTATTACGGGCTTTAGCCCAATTATCCAAGCGATATTTGGGCTAAAGCCCTCGTTTTCTACTCATTATTCCGTTGACTAAAGTCAACGGCAATGAATTTTATAGGATACTCAATAGTTTAAATCAAATTTAGACAGTTTCTAAGAAAATTTAATTTATGGCGATGGGAGCCAGTTTAAAATTCAAATAAAAAAACCTTGCCAGTGTTACCGGCAAGGTTTTTTTATTTGAATTAAAGGTAATCTAAATGATTGTTCCGTTAGGGATAATAGCGCGTTTCTTAACAACTACAATACCATCCTGTACGGTGTGCGTGTCATAATCGCCATCGGGCAATAAATCGCCGCAATTGATGGAAACGTCATCGCCGATGTAGGTATTTTTGTCGATGATGGCGTTCTTGATCTTACACCTGTCGCCGATGCCCATAATTGGCGATTTGGTTAATTTAAGCTCGGCAATTTGCTCCAGCGTTTGGTAGTTGTCGCTACCCATTACATAACAGTTCTCGATGCTGGTTTCAACGCCTATACGGGTACGGATACCGATGATAGAACGGGTGATTTCCTTAGCCTGGATGATACAACCATCGGCAACGATAGATTTATTAAGCAACGTGCCGGATATTTTAGATGGCGGCAACATACGTGCACGGGTGAAAATATGATTTTCGCCAAAAAGGTTAAATTTAGGAATCTCATCAGTTAAGCCAAGGTTGGCATCAAAAAACGACGGGATAGTACCAATGTCTGTCCAGTAACCCTCATACTGGTAGCTTAATACTTTATGATCTGTTATTGATTGCGGGATGATCTCTTTACCAAAATCGGTACGGTCGTTACCTTCCAGCAATTCATATAATAGCTTGCGGTTAAAAATGTAGATACCCATTGAAGCCAGATACACCCTGCCCTCGGCCTGCATTTCGTCGCTCACTTCTGATGCCCAGCTTTCAAAATTTGATTTTGGCTTTTCAATGAAAGCCGTAACCATGCTGTTTGAATCGGTTTTAAGGATCCCAAATCCCGGTACATCGGCAGCATCAACAGGAATGGTAGCTATAGAGATCTCGGCACCGGCATCAATATGCTTGCTGATCATATCGTCAAAATCCATCTGGTAAAGCTGATCGCCGGATAGGATCAATACATATTCAAATTCATGTACCGCAAGGTGGTGCAAACTTTGCCTAACCGCATCGGCCGTACCCTGAAACCAGGCACCGCTGGTAGGGGTTTGTTCTGCTGCTAAAATATCAACAAAGGCATCGCTAAAACTGCTAAAGTGATAGGTGTTTTTGATGTGCTTATTTAATGATGCCGAGTTAAACTGCGTTAACACATAAATACGTGTAATACCCGAGTGCAGGCAATTTGAAATAGGAATATCAACCAAGCGGTACTTGCCTGCAATTGGAACGGCCGGTTTTGAACGGGTTGCAGTAAGCGGTGATAAACGACTGCCCTGGCCACCGCCAAGTACAATGGAAATTACTTTAGATGTCATATCGTAGGGTTTAAACTTTCATACAGGTCAATATATTCTTTTGCCGAGCGGTCCCACGAAAAATCGAGTTCCATCATGCGTTTGCGCAGCTGCTGCAGCTTTGCGGGTGTTTGATATAATACTTTAGCACGGAAAATGGCATAGCAAATATCATCAACAGAAACCTGGTTAAAGCGGATGCCGTAGCCCCCCTCATCACCAAAATCAATTACCGAATCAATAAGGCCGCCGGTGCTGCGTACCAGCGGCATGGTGCCATAACGTAATGAGTATAGCTGGTTAAGCCCGCATGGTTCAACCCGCGATGGCATCAGCAGGAAATCGGCACCGGCATAAATCAGGTGTGCCAATGATTCATCGTAACCGATAAATACATTGCATTGGCCGGGGTACTTATCCTTAAGTTCAAGCAATGCCGCTTCCATATCCTTATCGCCCGAGCCTAATATTAAAAAGCTAAGCTCGCCGGGATTCTCTTTAATGCTGCGTTCAACAGCTTCGGGCAGCAGGTCGGCCCCTTTTTCTATCACTAACCTGCCAATAAAAGTATACAGCGGTTTTTCTGGGTCGAGGCCGAAACGGGTACATATGGCATCTTTATTAACCTGCTTGCCTTTGGCCAGCAAGCGGGTGGTAAATTTGCCGGCTATCATGGCATCTGTTTTAGGGTTCCATACTTCGGTATCTATCCCGTTAATGATGCCATGGCCCTTTGCTCTTTCTATATAAAAAAGATATTCTAACCCATTAGAGTTAATGGTAAGCTCGCGCAGGTAAGTAGGCGACACCGTGGTATAGCTCCAGCAGCATTTAACTGCAGCAGCCAGCGGGTTTATTCCGCCCGCCCAATCAAGCAAACCGGTTTGGGTCAGATCAATCTCGGGGAGCAAAGCCAGGTGTTCCCAGCCGAAGGCGCCGTGATACTGGCCGTTATGGATAGTAAATACCGTTGGCACATTAGCCAGACGGGTATACAGTTTTGAATGATACAGCAGGAAAGGCACCAGGCCCGAGTGGTGATCATGGCAATGGATAATATCCGGCGTTTGCTGGGTGTAATTTATCCAATCTAAAAAAGCCAGTTGAAAGGCAATAAACTGCTCCCTTTCATCGGGGTAGCTGTATACCTCAGTACGATCAAGCAAACCCGGTATGCGTACCAGGTACAGCTCAAAACCAAGCTTATTAGTTTTTTCTTTCAGGATCTCAAAAAATAGCCTGCGGTTACCCAGCAGGGTTGCAGCGGCAAAAACAACGTCGAATTCGTTTTCCTGCGTAAACTTACGGTCGTAATAAGGCATGACAACAACTGCCTGCAAACCTGCCTGGTTTTGATATTTAGGCAGTGCACCAACAACGTCAGCAAGGCCGCCAACTTTAGCAACGGGGTAACATTCGGCACTCAGATGGAATATTTTCATTCAGGTTTTATTGGCTCAATTTAAGGAAAGATTACCAAAAGAGAAACCTATAATGATTAATATAGTTTTTGAAATTTAGCGGTAACATTGTAAAAATCTTAATAAGCTTTTACCGCTAACGTTGAAATTTTGGCAGCTAAATTACCCCATAATGAACATCTTAATTCCAGAAAAAAACATTTCAGGAATAAAATAACCGCCAAAATCTACCCGAAAACGCCCTGTTTTAGAGCGGGCTTTCGAAAGTAAGCAGCGAATGCTGCCCTGCCGTATGAAAATCGCGCCATACCTGGCTTATCTCGGTATCCGGGTTGGCCGCTTGCAAGCCGCAGTAAGGGTACAATTCATCAACACACTTACGCGCAGTAATGGCCAGTTTGCGGCTGGTTATGCTTACTTCTGCCAATTGCAAAGTATTATCCGCAAGATCTGTCTGCCATGATGCCTCTACAGCTTTGTGGAATTGTTCGCGTGTGTTGTGCAACAAGGCGCTTAGTTTTTCGAGGGTATTGGTAATCAGTGCTTTTTGTGTTAACGTTAACCGGGCGTTTTTTTGCCTTTCCTCAAATGCGGGCCCGCAGAGGTCAATAAAGTGTACGGCTATGCCGGATATGTTGGCAGCCAGCGTAGCTTCGGCTAATTGCAAAAACGGATATTGATATAGCGGCTCATTAATTACGGCGGCTGCGGCGTCAATCTTGAAACATCTGTCTTTAGCTACAAAAACGTCTTTTACGGTGTAGGCATCGCTGCCCGTAGCCATCATGCCTATGTATTTCCAGGCGGCGAACAATTGCACATCTTTACTATCGAAAATAAAAGGCAAGATAAGCGGTTTGCCATCGCTGTTTAATACAGTTTCTTCGCCGTTTTTGATGATGCAGTTGGCGGTAATATGTGTGGCATGGTGCGCACCGCTGGCATATTTCCAGGTGCCGTTTATGATATAACCGCCCTCGGTAATGGTGGCAGTACCGGTTGATGCGCCGCTGCCTGCCAAACAAAGGTATGGTGTGTTTAAAAGTTCATGGGCAATCCCCGGCGATAAAAAACCGCCGAACCAACCTGCTCCGGCACATAGCGTTACCACCCAGCCTAAACTGCCATTGGCCCAGGCCAGGCTTTCTTCCAGCTTAACCATATCTGGCAGGGGCAGTTGCAGACCCGAATACGCTTTGGGTACTAAAAATTTAAACCAACCCTGCTCATAAATAAGCGCCAGCTGATCCGGGTGCAGCATGGCCAGTTTTTCGGCCTCCGGTGCTGCATTACGGATTATATTTACCCATTCGGGTTTTAAGTTACTTGAAGGATGATCCATTTTTTAAGCTTAAAGCTAAAGGCCTAAAGCCTAAAGCAAATTATTAATCTGTTAAACGCTTTCGGCCTTCGGCTTTAAGCTTTTAGCCAATTCGGCTTCTTTCTTCCAATCGAAATATCCAAAAATGGCTACTACAAATAAAAACAAGGTGAGTATGGCAAACAGCGGCAGATGTTTGTAAAACAATATAGGTATGGCAAACAGGTTTGATACGTTTAAAAATACCCAGTTTTCTATTTTACGGCGTGCCAGCAGCCACATACCTGCCCATGCTGTTGACGATATCAGCGCATCCCAAATGGGCACGTTTGATGGGGTAAAGTATTTTGCAGGCAGGTTTTTAAGCAGCACATAGAAAAATACCCAGCCAACAACTGATATGGTAATGCTAACAATCCATTCTTTTTTGGTACTCCAGCTTACTTCTACGGGAGGCTCATCCTTCTTTTTTATCCAGTACACCCAGCCGTAAACGCTCATTACCACGTAATAAACACTCAGTATCGATTCGGCATACAGGTGGACATCCAACAGCAGATAAATAGAAATGAGCGTACCCAGGATACCCAATGGGTAAAGCCAGATGTTGTTTTTTCGCGCCAGCAACACTTCGGCAACACCCAGGGCAACGGCAAGCCATTGCACCCAGGTGGTTTCCTTTATTTGTTCCATGAACAGCGCTATAAGTGTTTGCATAGTCATGGTTAATTGTTTTGATTTTTGAGTTACTGTTTGTTAAAATCCCAAACTTAACGATGCCATAAAATTGCGCGGTGCCTGCGGGAAATAGGCATTGTAATTAACCCGGGTACCACCTTCAATGTCGCTGTAGGTATATCCGTTTGATGAATATTTTTCGCTGAACAAATTGTTTACCTGCAGCCCAATGCCAATGTTTTTAATGACGTTGGTTTTAAAGCTGTAATGCAGGCGTACGCTGTTTACAAAAAAGGCATTCAGTTTGCGGGTTTCGTTGGATGTATTATCCAGGTATTGTTTACCTACGTACTTGCTGATGAAAGCAATCTCCGCACCCTTAAGCGGCACAAAGTTCAACTCGCTTGAACCAACAAATGAAGGCGAAAAGGCAAGATTGGTGGTGCCGTATTTAACTTCATCCTGACCGCCGGTATCGGTATTGTCAATAAACTCAACAAAGTTCTTTACTTTATTTCTGCTTAACGATGCCGTTGCCGCCCAATAAAATTGTGGTGTAATACGCACCTTACCATCCAGTTCAACACCGGCGCGGTAGCTATCCTTCACATTGCTATGTATGAAGCCGCCCACGTCATTAATTTGTCCTGTTAACACCAGCTGGTTATTATAATCCATAAAAAAACCATTTATGCCGAAGTTAACACCTGCACTGCTATACCTGTAACCAGCCTCCCAGTCCTTCAGGTTCTCGGCTTTAGGGCGGCTACCCGGGGTTGATTGCGTAAAATCGTCCCTTGACGGCTCGTGGTTACCAACCGCGAATGACAGGTAGGCATTGCTTTGGTCGTTTAGTTGGTAGGTAATACCTGCTTTGGGATTATAAAAGCTAAACGAGGCGTTTTGCTGCACATTATTACGGTTACGGTCGTAACCTAAAAAGGAGTAATAAATATGGCGGTATTGCATATCGGCAAATAGCGTCACATCGTTCATCTTGATATCGGCCTTGGCAAAAATATTGAAGTCGTTTTTGCGGGCGTTATCACGTGAGTACTCATAATCGGGAGGGATGTTGGTGCTTTGCTGTGTCCACTCGATGTTATTGTAATGTGCTCCGCGATATTCGTTATAAGCACCACCCAAAGTAAAGTTGAGGTTTTGTTTAGGTGTGTAATTAAAGGCGTAGGTAAGGCCATAAAAATCATTATTGAGCCATAAACGACGAACCAGATCGGTAGTGGCAAAGGTTGTGCCCCCTATGGTTACCGGCGTTACACCATAATGTGAAAGCGAATCGGTGTTTTTATACTCTTCATAATAACCAAAGCCTTTGGTATAATGCAGCGCGCCATTGAAAGTAAGGTTATCAGTAACTTTTTGGGTGATAAGCGCCTGGGCGTAGTTTTGAGTATAATTATCAGTTTGATTATTATAGTAAGTTTTTCCGTCTGATTCTAACCCCAGTCCATTATAGGTTGGGTGAACTGCAACGGTATCTTCCGGTACGCCATTCCAGGCCTGATAGGTTTTTTCCTGACCCGAAAATACGTTTACCCTGATAAGGGTATTTTTGCCGTAGTAAGCACCGCTCAAAAAGTATGATTTAAGGTCGGATTTGGCACGGTCGATATAGCCGTCGGATTTAATTCTCGACAGACGGCCATCAAAAGTAAACTTACCACCTACTAATCCCGAACCCAGACTAACGGTATTTTTAAGCGTTCCGTACGAGCCTACAGAGTTGTTAAGCTCGGCATAGCCGGTATCGCGGCGGGTGGTGGTTTGTATGTTGATGCTGGCCCCAAAAGCGCCCGCGCCATTGGTTGATGTACCCACACCGCGCTGGATCTGGATATTATCAACAGATGAGGCGAGATCTGGCAGGTCGATAAAGTAAGCGCCCTGGCTTTCGGCATCGTTAAGCGGGATACCGTTCAAGGTAACATTGGTGCGCGTACCGTCAGATCCCCGGATGCGGATCCCTGTATAGCCTACCCCGGCCCCGGCATCAGATGTAACAACAGTTGAGGGGGTTTGGTTAAGCAGGTAAGGAAGATCCTGCCCGTAATTGTTTTTCTCCAACTCTTTTTTACTCAGGTTAGTAAAAGCAGTTGGCGATTTTTTACCGGCGCGGGTAGCGCTTACGGTAACTTCATCAGTAACCATAACTCCGTTGCCCAATGAAAAATTAACAGTTTGACTGGCAGTAAGGTTAATGTTTTTAGTAACAGGCTGATAGCCTATATAACTTGCCTTTAGAGAATAGTTACCGGGTTTAAGGTCATTAAAGCTGAACTTACCGGCAGCATCGGCAACAATATTTGCTGATGGATTTGTAATGGTGATGGTAGCTCCGGGCAGTACTTCGCCAGATGTGTTTGTGATCTTCCCGGATATGGAAAGTTGGGCCGATGCCAGGACAGGCAGCAGCAAAGCGGTGATAGCCGCGAATACATTTTTCAAAATTTGTAAAAAATAAATTAGTTAAACCATCTGCTCACCAGGGTACAATGGCAGTACACTTAACTTGTTACCTCTCCCTACGCCGGCATTACCCGGATCAGGTGCATGTTTTTTAAGTTTTGGGTTCTAAGTTTTGAGTTTTGAGTCGGGATTACGACTTTTTGACTTCTACTTTTGAATTTCGACTTATAAAAACAATGGGTTTGATCTCAGCCTGTCTTTCAGTTTGGTAAAAACGCTCTGCAGTTCGTTTTTTATTACACCAAAGCAAGGCACCCCTTGAGAATTATGGGGCAAAGATAGGATTTGATTTGGAATTTGCTATAACATCTGCTTAAAAGCATTTTTAACGGCATCTCTATTGTGCCGGGATATGGGAATTTTTATCAAATCTTTCATTAATAAGGCCCCGCCATCTTCCCTTAAATAGCTTTTTACAAAATGAATATTTACAAGGTGCGATTGATGGGTACGTATAAAATCGTGGGGCTGCAATAATTCAGCAAATTCCTTTAATGTTTTGCAAACCAGTATGCGCTCGCCGGTGGTTATGTAAAAAGTAGTGTAATTATCAGATGCCTCGCACCTTATTATTTCATCTATCTTCATATACCTTATCTCACTCATGGTAGGCAGCGCAATTTTGGGAAATTCATTCTTTCCTCGTTTTATATACTCAATTAAATTCTCCAGTTTTTGATCGCTGTTTTTTGCTGATATCTTTTGACGGGCCTTTTCAACAGCCAATTTTAATTCGGCAATATCTACAGGTTTCAGTAAATAATCAAGTGCCGAAAATTTGATAGCGCGTATACCATATTGATCATAAGCGGTTATAAAAACAACCTCGAACTTAGCGTTTGGAAAATCAATTAAAACATCAAATCCCGACTTTAGAGGCATTTGAATATCCAGAAACACCAGCTCGGGATCATGCTGCTTTATTGCTGCAACGCCATCATCGGCGTTATACGCAGTGGCTACAATATTTATATCGGGGCAATAGGCATGTAAAATAGTTGTTAAGTTTTGAATGTTATTAGGTTCATCATCAATTATAATACTGCGAATTTCCTGTGCCATTTTGTACGGTTATATGTTATGCCCAATTAGTAAGTACGATATTTATTTTAACACCGCTTATACTGTTGTTAATTTGCAGATCAATATGCTGGTCTTTATAAATTTGGTTTAGCAGTTGCACGCGGTCACGACTAAGTTTTAAGCCAAAGCCATTGTCGCCGGATTGAGCTTTAGCAAAGCCGGCTCCGTTATCTGTTATCGTAAATATCAGATCATTATTTTGCTTTGCAATAACAATTTCAATTTTACCATTAGTCTTTAAGGCACTTATGCCGTGTTTGGCAGCATTTTCAATAAACGGCTGCAATAGCATGGCCGGCACTTCGGTATTGGCCCGGCTTATGGTTTCATCAACCTCAATGCTATAATTAAAACCAAAGCGCAATTTTTCCATTTGCAGGTAATCATCAATTATACGCAGCTCGTCTTCCAGGCTAATGAGTTCGTTACCACTGCTTTTTAAAACCTGCCTGGTAAGGTTTGCAAATTTAGCAAGGTAATGATTGGTGCCTTCCTGATCATGCTGATTCATGAGGTTTTGGATAGAGGTTAGTGCGTTAAACATAAAATGCGGGTTTAACTGCGCACGTACCGAGTTTAATTTTAAGTTGGCAATATCCTTTTGTTGCGCGGCTTTTCGTAACCTGCGTTTGTTAAATAAATAGTATCCTGTAAAAACCAGTATCACCGTTAATAAGCCCGCTATTAAAAAGGGAAGTATTTGTTTAATGGTGAATTGTTTGGCGTGTAGTGCAGATGGCAATACTTTAAATTTGATGTGGGCTATTTGTGTGGCATCCCATTTAAATGGCGCGCGTACTGGCTGTATCAGCAATTCATATTTACCGGGCTTGTCATATTTGTTTTTGTTAAATGCATAAGTGTTATCACTTGTTTGCTCAAAAAATGATGTATCGGGCCGGGCGCCTGGTAATTCTTTAACGATATACAGGGAGTAAACAGTTGTTTCGTGATTTTTAAAATCGATATATATTGTTTCAATTTCATCCTGCCTGAATTTAAAATCAAGGGGTAATCCGCTGTCTTTATCAAATCTGGTGGCGTATTGATAATTATTTTTGCTGCCGTTTAAATTAAAAAAATCAGTTTTGTTGCTGATAGTTATTTGCGTAACCACCGGTTTAAAGCTGCTGCGCCAATCCAAAACGATGCCATCCCTTATGCTGTAATCCTTAATATTCACTACTTCGATAATCACTTGCTTACCATTACCTTTATAATTGCCTAAAAAGCCATACTTTTTTTGGGCTCCGTAGTTTTGCTGCAGTTTTGGTACCGACCATGGGATGATCTCGGCGCTGTCGTTAACAACTACATGATAACGATAGTCATTAACATTGCCGGCATTAATACCCATTGCTACCAGATCGGCAGCAGAATTATCATTGATCCTATACACAGGATAGTATTTTGAGGCAGATTTAAAACTACCCGATGATTGGTAATTTCGCAACCCGGGATTAAGCTTTATACCCAGCATAATGCTGCTGTTTGGGCGGCTTTCGGCATAATACGCCTTGGGATAAAGCTTTTGCAATGAATCTATTTTATGCTTGCTAAAGTTTAACATATTATAAACCTTGTACAAGGCGGTATCGCTAACCGCATAGTTTGACGTATTCCACAGCATTTTGTCTCTATCCAAAACAGCCCCCGCAAATAAAATAAAATTGCCAAAAACTTGTTCATCGTGTTTTTGGGTACGCGAGCCTACGGTATCAATAACTGTATCTTTTTTTGCGGCAGCGTTTCGTTTTTGGGCAGATGCAAAATATATCTGCCCGAAACATATGGCCATGACAAGTGCTGTAATTCTTTTTTTCATGATGTGCGGTATGAAGTTAAATAATTAGTTGAATGCAGCAGCGTTACCGTTTCCATTCTAAAACAACCCCCTCCTTTATACTTTCATCCTTGATGTTTTTCACCTCTACCTGCACCTGCTTTCCGGCATATTTATAAGTGCCTAAAAAAGCATAGGCCTTTTTCGCTCCGTAATTTTGCTGTAACTGTGGTATTAACCAGGTTGTAATTTCAGTACCATCACTTGCAACTACATGATAACGATAATCATTAACATTAGCGGCATTGATACCTAAGGCAATCAAAATAGCGTTGGAACTATCGTTAATAATATATTTTGCGTTAGGGCCTGCATCAGCGCTTAGGTATTGGGTTAATATGGGGTTAAGTTTTAGCCCAAGCATAACCTTACTTTTAGGCCTGCTTTCAACCATATATGCCACAGGGTAAAGCTTCTTTAGCGAATCAATTTTTTGCCTGTCCTTATTTATCATTTCAAAAGCTTCATATAAAGCTGTATCGCCTACCTTAAAGTTTGATTTTTCCCACACCGAAGATTCGGGATAAAGGCCAAAGCCAGTGAATAAAAAATAATTGCCAAATACCTCGGGAACAAGTTGTTGGCATGTAATAGGCTCCTTATTGGTTGGGCTGCTTTTTTGTACCTGGGCAACGGCCCATGCGCTAAACCCCAAAACGAATATCAGGGTGAGTAGTGAGATTTTCTTTTGCATGATGTGTTTTACTTTGTTTACAATGTAAAAGTGAAGCAATAGGTTTATCATAGCAATTTACATTGAGTATCCTGCACGTATTATTGAGTATCGGTGTGTTGTTGGAGGGGCAATATTATTTTACCTTTCGGCTTTCACCTCAAAAATGTACTTTTGCAAACTTTTATAAAACATTGCTATGCTTAGAACTCATACCTGCGGCGAATTAAATATCAGCAACTTAGGTCAAACAGTTATCCTGTGCGGCTGGGTACAAAAATCGAGAGATTTGGGCGGTACCACATTTATTGATGTGCGCGACCGTTATGGTTTAACCCAACTGGTTTTCAATACCGATACCGATGCCACCCTGCGCGAAAAAAGCCGTGAGCTGGGGCGTGAGTTTGTGATAAAAGTTACCGGCAAAGTACTGGAGCGCTCCAACAAGAACACAAAAATACCTACCGGCGAAGTTGAAATAGCTGTTGCCGATATAGAGATATTGAATGCGGCTAAAATTCCGCCGTTTATGATTGAGGATGATACCGATGGCGGCGAGGAACTGCGCGCAAAATACCGTTACCTTGATCTGCGCCGTGCACCAATACGCAATAACCTTATCCTGCGCCACAAAATGGCCCAGGAAATTCGCCGATATTTAAGCGATCTGGAATTTATCGAGGTAGAAACCCCGGTACTCATAAAATCTACCCCGGAAGGTGCACGCGACTTTGTGGTGCCAAGTCGCATGAATCCAGGCGAATTTTACGCGTTGCCGCAATCGCCGCAAACATTTAAGCAATTGCTGATGGTGAGCGGGTTCGACCGTTATTTCCAGATTGTTAAATGTTTCAGGGACGAGGATCTGCGTGCCGACCGCCAGCCGGAGTTTACCCAGATTGATTGTGAGCTTTCGTTCATCACACAAGAGGATATTTTAAACATTTTTGAAGGCCTAACCCGCCACCTGTTCACTACCGTTAAAGGTATTGACCTGGGCGATTTCCCGAGGATGCAATATGCCGATGCCATGCGTTTGTATGGATCAGACAAACCGGATGTACGGTTCGGGATGGAGTTTGTGGAGCTGAATGATATTGTTAAAGGAAAGGGCTTCGGTATTTTTGATAATGCCGAGTTGGTTGTTGGTATCAACGCCAAAGGTTTGGCAAGCTACACCCGTAAACAAATTGACGAGCTTACCGAATGGTTAAAACGCCCGCAAATTGGCGTAACCGGCATGATCTATTGCCGTTACAACGAGGATGGTACGCTTAAATCATCTGTAGATAAATTTTACAGCGAAGATGAGCTAACCAACTGGGCGGCTGCTTTTGAAGCCGAAAAAGGCGACTTAATGCTGATACTTGCCGGCCCTACAGATAAAGTACGCAAACAATTGAACGAACTGCGTTTAGAAATTGGCGGTCGTTTGGGCTTACGCGATAAAAATAAATTCGCTCCGCTTTGGGTGCTTGATTTTCCGTTATTAGAGTGGGATGAGGAAACCGAACGTTTCCACGCTATGCACCATCCTTTTACATCGCCTAAGCCGGAGGATATTGCACTGTTGGATACTGATCCTAAAAACGTACGTGCTAATGCCTATGACCTGGTTATCAATGGTACAGAAGTTGGCGGCGGCTCTATCCGGATTCATGACCGCGCTACACAATCATTAATGTTTAAGCATTTAGGATTTTCGGCAGAAGAAGCGCAAAAACAGTTTGGCTTTTTAATGGATGCTTTTGAATATGGCGCACCGCCGCATGGTGGTTTGGCATTGGGCTTTGATCGCCTGGTATCGATATTTGCGGGTTTGGATTCTATCCGTGATGTTATCGCGTTCCCTAAAAACAACTCGGGCCGAGATGTGATGATCGATTCACCATCTACAATTGCTGATATGCAGATGAATGAGCTTAAAATAAAAACAACAGTATAAATAAGTTTACAACGGTTGTAACGTTTGTTAAGACTTGGGCGTATTTCATTAAAATCGATTGATAATAGAATGGAAAAAAAACTTTTACTTTTATTTGCTGCTGTTGCCATCATCTTTTCTTCATGTGTTAAAGATTCGCAAAGTATAGTTGTTGGTCCTAAACCGGTTTATGATAGCTTAAAGTACGTAGCCATCGATAGTGCTTCAATAGCCACGTATCTTGTCAATCACCCGGAAATTTCTCCGGTGAAGGATACCTTGGGTATGAAATACCAGATAATTACCGAAGGCACGGGCGTTTATCCAACATTAGCCTCATCGGTAACCGTTGATTATACCGGAAAACTGCTCGACGGTACTCAATTTGGCACCGCAACTAACTATACTAATACGCTATCACTTTTAATTCAGGGATGGAGGGTGATAATTCCGCAGCTAAAGGTAGGTACTAAGTTTTTGCTGATCATCCCATCCGGACTTGCATACCGAGAAGCCGATACAGTTCCTAACGTTCCGCCAAACTCGGTGTTGATATTTACCATTACGTTAAAGGCCAGTAAATAAATATTAGTTGATAAAAATATTGAACAATAAAAAAGACCTTTTCCATTTGGGAAAAGGTCTTTTTTGTTAGTGATGGTACCCGGTTATTTAATCCGGCTGCTTAACTCGGCAAGTGGCATGGTAACCATGCGGCCTATCGGCTTTTTGCCTCTATAGGTAATTACTCTTAATGTCGTAGCATCCTTGGGAGCATCAATAGGGCCGGTGTATTTAGGATAAAAATTATCCGGGAACGAATTATCAAAGCTATAGTAAGTATCCAAACCAGAAACTTCATTGGTTAGGGTGATCTTTAATGTTTTATCGGCGTTGCGGGTGGCATTAAATGAAGGGTCGTAGGCGCTTGGCGCGTATTTGGTTTCTGATGCGTCAAAACGTTCAAATTGCTTCTCTACCTTACCAAAAAAGTAGTTCCAGTTTTTCTTCTCCTTCGGCGACCATACAATCTCGGCAATAGCCATTCCCCTCGGCCAGGTCATATATTCTGCCTGGCGAATATTGTACACCTGCTCCGTCCATAAATTAGCCTGACCGCCTTTTATCAGCTTGGAATCAACGCTATCGGGCACGGGCTCAAACTCATAAGTTTTACTCAGGCGAAGCGAGGCGTAAACATGGGTTTCGTTCACACGGTCGCTTTGCATATAATCAAGGTAAGCAAAGGTTGTTGGGCTCATTACAACATCATGGCCCAATTTAGCGGCTTCAATACCACCCTGAATACCGCGCCAGCTCATTACCGCTGCATTAGGACCTACACCGCCTTCCAGGATCTCGTCCCAGCCCATGAATTTTTTACCTTTCGATTCTACAATTTTTTCCACCCGTTTTTCAAAGTAGCTTTGTACTTCCTGCTGGGTTTTAAGATTTTCCTTAATCATTAATGCCTTAATGGCTTCGCTTTGCTCCCAGAAATTTTTGGCGCATTCATCGCCACCCATATGAATGTACGGAAAGGGAAATAATTGCGCTACCTCGGTAACAACTTTATCTAAAAACTCATATACGTTTTCGTTAGCGGGGCAAAGGGTATTATCAACAATGGCTTTGTTGTGCGGGCCATCCCAGTTCATAAAAGGTTCGCCAGAGTTAACCACATATTTATCTACAGGCTTGGTACATGAAAGTTCGGGATAAGCAGCCACTGCGGCAAGGCTGTGGCCGGGTACATCAATTTCGGGCAGGATGTTTACGAAATGCTCTTTGGCGTATTGTACCAGCTCTTTAATATCTTCCTGGGTATAAAAGCCACCATAATTGCGGGGCTCATCGGGTGTTGGCGGGGTAAACGTACCAAACTGACCAACCTTTTTAACGTTATAAGCGCCAACAGTAGTTAGCTTGGGTAAGCTTTTAATTTCTATACGCCAACCTTCGTCGTCGGTAAGGTGCAGGTGCAGCAGGTTAAGCTTGTATTTCACCATAGCATCTATATATTGCTTTACTTCGGCCTTGGTAAAAAAGTGGCGTGCCACATCAAACATTAAACCACGCCAAACAAAGCGAGGGTAATCGGTTATTTCCACGCAAGGGGCTGTCCATTTGATGCCTTTTACAAATTCTTTGCTTTCAATTTCTTTGGGCAGTAGTTGCATAAAAGTTTGCAAACCATAAAATACACCTGCAGGTTCATTAGCCCTTATCACCACCTTTTTTGCCGTTACCGAAAGGTTGTAACCCTCAGCACCTATAAGCGGATCGGCAACCTTATTTAAAACAAATTTTATTGATGCCGTTGGTGCAAGGCTTTTTACAGCAACCGCGGTACCGGCAGCGGTACTCAATTTAGTTTTAAGATAGGCAATAACCGGCGTAAGCTGCGGGTTGCTGCCTGCTTCAAGAACTACAATTTTGGGCAGGATAAAATTGCCTGTTTTGGTAGCAACCTTCACCGGCTCGGGAATTATGCCGAGGTTGTTGTTTGGCGCCTGACCAAAGGATAAAAAGCTTAAAAGGCAGCAACAAAATAGCAAAGATAGTTTTTTCATACAAGAAGTTGATTTAACAGGATGTTTTATGAGATCGGTACGCAAATTAAACTTTATAAATAATATTAAAAAGTTAAAGCCCGAAATTATATTGCTTTACGCATATAATTTCGGGCTTTGTATTATTGGGGCAGATCGTCTTGTTGCCGGCTTATACTAAAGCGGCCTTAAAATCTTCTATCAGGTCGTCCAGATCTTCGATGCCTACTGATAGGCGGATCATGCTTTCGGGAATCCCCATTTCGGCACGTTTATCGGCGCCTAACTCAAAAAATATGGTGTGGGCAACCGGGATAGCCAGTGTGCGGGTATCGCCAAGGTTACTTGATTTTACAACCAGTTGCAGTTTATTTAAAAATGCGAAGATATCAATGCTTTCATCAACTTCAATACTCATCAGCCCGCCAAATTTACTGAATAGTTTTGCTGCGCGGTCATGCTGCGGGTGGCTTTCCAAACCCGGGTAAAATACCTTTTTAATTTTCGGGTGCGATTCAAAATATTTGGCCAGTGCCAGCGCATTAGAGCAGGCGCGATCAAGGCGCAGGGCAAGGGTTTCTGATCCAACCGAAATAGAATGTGCAGCCTCAGGCGATAAAGTACCGCCGGCATCGCGCAGCCCTTTTTTGCGTACCTGTGTCATGCCCAATGCTTCGGGTTTAACTTGGCCCTTAAAGCTGGGAAAAATATTAGGGAATACTTCCCAGTTAAACAAACCGGTATCTGTAACGCTGCCGCCCAGCGCGTTGCCGTGGCCGCCAATGTATTTGGTTAATGAGTTAATAACTAATCCAGCCTTAACATTAATAGGGTTAAACAGGTATGGTGAGGTCATGGTGTTATCAACCATGTATATAATGCCTTTTTGCTGGCACAGGTCGCCAATAGCTTCCAGGTCGGCAATTTGCGTCGCCGGGTTGGCAATGGTTTCTACGAAAACCAGTTTAGTATTCTCTTTTATTTCGTTGCGAACATTTTTCACATCGGTAGCATCAACAAAGGTGATATCCAACCCCATATCAATATAGGTTTGAAAAATGCTGCGGGTGTTACCAAACAAAAATGAGCTGGCCACAATATGGTCGGTATGTTTTACAAGCGCCATAACTGTTGCCGAAATAGCCGCCATACCGGTAGAGAATGCTACGGACGATACGCCCTTTTCCATATTGGTAACTTTATGTTCCAACGCGGTAACGGTAGGGTTGCCCTGGCGCGAGTAAGCGTATCCTTTTTTCTTGTTCTGGAAAATGTCAACAAGGTCCTGCACATCCTCGTGCCCATAAGTTACCGAAGTGTGGATGGGTTTGTGTAATGAACCATGCTCAGGTTTGCCTAAACGGTCGGAGTGTAGCAGTGTAGTTGTAAAGCCTCTTTTAGTAGTCATCTTTTAAAACTTTGTAGCGGTTGCGAACTTAATTGTTTTTGAGCAAAAAGTGATGGTTTTATTGTCAGAAACAAGTTATAAGGCTTAAAAACCGTGTTGGCGATGGTTAATGCGATAAAAAAATCTTGTTTCTTTTCTCTCGCTGGTTACTTCTTATCTTGCCGCATTAAATCTTTACAATGAGAGCTGTACTGCAACGCGTTTCTGAAGCAAGCTGCCGGGTTGATGGCAAAATTACCGGGCAAATAGCCACGGGCTTCCTGGTGTTATTGGGTATTGAAGATGCCGATACCACCGAAGACCTTAACTGGCTGGCCAATAAAATTACCGGTATGCGCGTTTTTGGCGATGAAAACGGATTGATGAACAAGGCACTTGCCGATGTTGACGGCGACATCCTGCTTATTTCGCAGTTTACCTTGTTTGCCCAAACTAAAAAGGGGAACCGACCGTCGTTTATACGCGCGGCCAGGCCCGATAAAGCTATACCCTTATACGAGCAGATGATAAAAACGCTGGAAACTTTAACAGGTAAAAAGATAGCCACCGGTATTTTTGGAGCGGATATGAAAGTAAGCCTGGTTAATGACGGACCGGTTACTATTATAATGGATACAAACGACAAAGAGAACCACTAAAATTTATTTGAACAAATATTATGGAAATTAAAGAAGCGCAGCATCTGGTAGATAAGTGGATAAATACAATGGGCATCAGGTATTTTAATGAGCTAACCAATACCGCCATTTTAATGGAAGAGGTTGGCGAGGTAGCCCGGATCATGGCGAGGCAATATGGCGAGCAATCGTTCAAAAAATCGGATACGGAGGTTAACCTGGCCGATGAAATGGCAGATGTGCTATTCGTGCTCATTTGCCTGGCCAACCAAACGGGTATAGACTTGACAGATGCACTGGAAAAAAACATGGAAAAGAAAAGCATCCGCGATGCAGACCGGCATAAAAATAATGAGAAGTTAAAATAGTTTTAATGAAATATAATTTCAATAAAAATAAATAAACAAAATTTAATTCCGTTTATTTTAAATTTTCACAATTTAATAAGGTTTTGCTCGTTTATGTTCTATAAACTAAAACTCCTTATTATGAAAAGTTATTTGATCTCTTTTGCATTATTATCATTATTGCTCTCCTCTTGCGGGCGCACAAAAACAAAAAATGAGTTAAAAGATTCGGTACTGGATCTTGCATCTCCTGCCGTTAAATTAGATAAGGAAGTTCTTGAAAAAAATACTGCTCCTGTAGCAGTAGAACTTGCGGAGCCAAATTCAATTAGCAGCGATGAAGCATACGGAAATGTGGGAGGGGGTAATGATAAAGGTTACCGATATACAAATGCACCCCATGTCGTAACCGACACATCAAAAAAAATAGTTAAAGATGGCACTATTGCGTTTGAAACCAATAATGTTGCCATAGCACGTAAAAAAATACTGTTATCCGTAAAAAAATATGGTGGGTATGTTGACGAGGATGATCAGTCGACCAACAGCGACGAGAATAGAAAAGAGTATAATTTAAAAATTCGCATCCCAGCTAAATATTTTGATTTTGTGCTCGATTCTGTTTCGGCCTCGGCCGATAAGATAGATACAAAGAGCATTTCTATCACTGATGTAACTACCCGCTACATCGATATAAAAACCAGACTTGGTAATAAAAAGCTATTGGAAAACCGGTACCTGGAATTATTGAAAAAAGCTTCGAGGATAACTGATTTGCTTGAAATTGAAAACAAGCTGACAGAAATTCGCAGCGATATAGAATCAACCCAGGGGCAGCTCAATTATCTTAATAAACAAGTTTCCTACAGTTCATTGGATATTACATTTTATACCCGGCATGTTGAGAAAGCCGATAAAGGCGTAGGAATTGGCTACAAGTTTAAAATGGCACTGGTAAACGGGTGGATCCAACTGCAAAATATCTTCTTTACTATTATTACCCTTTGGCCTTTTATAGTAATTGGAGTTGCTGCAATATGGCTTTTTAAAGTATGGCGAAAAAGAAGAAAACTAAAACAGGCGCAGTAAGCTAAACGCCTATCGCTTCTTCCAGTTTCTCTACAGACATACTTATGCCATCAACAATATGTTGGGATTGCAGGTAAAAACCTTCGCGCTCGGCTAGTTTTCCGGTGATGAATTCTACCAGTTCATCACCTTTTTTACCTTGCAGTACGGGGCGAACGGTTTTGCTATGCTCTAACCTATCAGCAAGGGTTTTGGGCGAAAGTTGGATGTACAGGGTTTGGCCGTTGGCGTTCATCCAATCCATATTGTCGAAAAAGCAGGGCAGACCTCCTCCGGTAGATACTATTACATTTTCTGGGTAAGCCGTGTTTTTTAGCAGATCGGATTCCATTTGGCGGAAGGCATCTTCGCCAAAGCTCGAAAAATATTCGGCTATGCTCATGCCAACCTGTGCTTCAAGTGCATGGTCCAGATCAATAAATTCGTAGCCTAATTTGGCAGCCAGTTTGCGGCTCCACGTGGTTTTGCCGCAGCCCATGAACCCCACTAAAAAGTACTTCATAATATCAACTTAATTTAACCCGCGGATCTATCCAAACATAAATAATATCAACCAATATGCTTATCACCACAAAAATAAACGCGATGAAAAGGATGGAGCCCATCACTACCGGAAAATCCGACATTTCCAGGGCATCAACCGTAGCCTTACCCAAGCCATTATAACCAAAAATATACTCCACAAAAAACGACCCGGCCAGTAACGACGCGAACCAGTTGGCAATAGCAGTTATAACGGGGTTAAGTGCGTTTTTTAACGCATGGCGATAAATGATAGTGCGGTTACTTAATCCCTTAGCCTTTGCCGTGCGGATGTAATCCTGCCCTAAAACATCAAGCATAGCGTTACGGGTTAGCTGTACTATAATAGCCAGCGGCCGCAAACCAAGCGTTATCATGGGCAATATGAGGTTCCTTAATGTAAGTACCTCGCCCCGGAAAGGGTCGTAACTATATAAACTGCCAGACATATTGAGGCCGGTGTAGCGGCTTAACTCAAACCCAAAGATCCAGGCGATAATGATGCCTGCGAAAAACGATGGGGCAGAAATTCCCAGGGTAGAAAAACTAATGGCCAGCTTATCTATCCAGGTATCTTTATTAACCGTACTCAGCACACCCCAAAATACGCCTATAATTATAGCGAAGATCATAGCCGTAGCAGCCAGCACCAGCGTATTGGGGATAACCTCCATAAGCAGGCTGGCAACATCCTTACGGGTTTGGTATGATCGACGGAGGTATGGCCATTTGAGCGCCAGCACCTTTGCTTTGCTCACCGAAAATAATTTGGCGTAATGATAACGCTGCTGCTCTTCCGCAGTATTTAAATGGATGCCTATGGGCGATAGGTCATTAATATAATAAGCAAATTGGGTAGGCAGCGGCTTATCCAGGCCAAACTCCTTGCGTACGGCTTGTAATGATTGTACATCGGCACGCTGTCCCTGTGTCATCCGGGCAGGATCAACGGGCAGGATATTAAACAGGAAGAAAACCACCAGCACCACGCCCAGCATAACCGCCAGTCCGTAAAAAAATTTGCGGAGCAGGTAGCTGATCATGCTTATTGTTGCGGTTGAAAATATTTTTTAACCAGGATATCATACGTAGGCACCGAATGGTAATGCCATTTATTAATAACCACCCCGTTCTTCATCAATATTACACCCGGGCTTGAACGCACCATTGTTTTAAGCGGAACGCCATCGGCATAAAATATTTCACTTACCAGCTTATGCTCTTTGGTATAGGCCAGCGCATCCTGCGGCGAACTTGATGTGAGTATAATGGTATGGATATTATAATTATCAATAAGGCTTGCAGCCAGCGCGTTCAGGCGGTTCATTGCCTCGCCGTTGGTTGTATGCAAATCGTAAGCTACAATGAAAACGCTGTAGAATGGGCTCGACAGTAGCTCATCGTTAAATTTATTGCCTTGCGCATCCTGTATGGAAAGGTCGCGGATCTTGGGTTCAAAACCCTTTTTAATGAGGTGACTTTCCGGATCGCCCTGTACTTCCCAGTTAGCATCTTTCCATATGTTGGTTTTAAGATACTCCTTATCACTCATGGACTTTTTTTCGCCCGTCTTTTTGTTTTTTAAGTTATAGGTAAGCTCAAAAATATCGGAAGGCGCTCCAGTTGGGCGTTTCATTTCTTCCAGAATATTAGCGCCTATTTTATAAGGTAAAAAATCAATTACCGGTAAAAAATTATAGGTGTACAGCCCAAATCCTACCGAAACAATGGCAGCGCCGATAAGCCATTGGTCGCCACATTTTGCGCTAAACAAGGGTTTTATTGTTTTACGGTTTACAAATATTACAGCCACCAAAAGCAGCAGAACCATATCCTTGCTAAATGATTGCCAAGGCGTTAACGGTATGGCATCGCCAAAGCAGCCGCAGGTTTGTACTACTTTAAAGTAGGCCGAGTAAAAGGTTAAAAAGCCGAAGAATATAATGAGCAGCAATAATCCCCAGGCAACTTTTACCGGGCGGGCGCCAATAAGCAGCGCAAAACCCAACAGCATTTCCAGCGCGCATAATAATATAGCTATGCTAAGCGCAAAGCTGCTCAGGAAAGTGATGTTAAATACTTCGAAATATTCATCGAGTTTGTAGGAAAAACCCAGCGGGTCGTTAGCCTTGATCAGGCCGGAGAATATAAATAGCAAACCAACTGCTATCCTGCAAAACCATATCAGGCCGTTTTTCATTATAATCCAAGTTTTATGAGGGCAAATACCGAGTAGTTCAGCATGTCCTGGTAATTGGCTTTTACACCTTCCGATGCTTCGGTAAGGCCTTTATTATCTTCAATTTGTTTTACACGCAGCAGCTTCATCAATATCAGATCAGTTAATGAACTGATCCGCATATCGCGCCAGGCTTCGCCGTAATCATGATTTTTGGCAAACATCAGCTCCTTGGTTTCCAATACCTTTTCATTGAAAAGTCTTTCTACATGGTCAACTGCAAGTTCGGATGGTGTATCGGCACTGCAATCCAGCTGCATCATGGCTATAACGCAATAATTCACAATGCCAACATATTCGCCGGTAATGTCATCGCCTACTTTCGAGATCTTTTTTTCTTCCAGCGTACGGATACGTTGCGCTTTAATAAATATCTGGTCGGTGATAGATTGCGGACGAAGGATGCGCCATGCGGTACCATAGTCGCGGGTCTTTTTCATAAAAAGGCCCTTGCAATTGTTAATAACGGCGTCGTACTCTGCTGCTGTGTTGCTCAACTTATGTAAATGTTTTAATGTTGATTGTTTTAATTTTAATGCTGTTAAGGGTATATAAAGTTAATTTAACTTTGCATACGTAAACTATACGGCAATTAAGTAAAACAGTGGCTAAAGATACATTTTTTCATAAAAAGGTTACCCTAAATGCGGGCGGTAAACTTATCGACATATCAATCCCAAAAGTTATGGGGATCATTAACATTACGCCCGATTCTTTTTTTGCCGATAGCCGTAAGCCCGATGTTGACGGTGCGTTGCTACAAGCCCAAAAAATGCTGACCGACGGCGCTGCCTTCCTCGATCTGGGTGCTTATTCATCACGCCCCGGTGCCGAGGATATCAGCATACAGCAGGAAACCGACCGCTTGTTGCCTGTAGTTGAAGCGATTGTAAAGAACTTTCCCGATGCTGTTCTGTCTATCGACACGTTCCGTTCGCAAGTTGCCGAAACGGCGGTGAAAGCGGGCGCGCATATAATCAATGATATTTCGGGGGGGCAATTGGATGCGGATATGTTTACTACCGTTGCCCGCCTGCAGGTGCCATATATACTAATGCACATGAAAGGCACCCCGCAAAACATGGTGCAGCTGGCGCAATATGACGATGTTTTTACCGAAGTGCTCGATTATTTTGTGTCGAAATACCAGCAATTGAAACAACTGGGCATACATGATGTGATCCTCGATCCCGGCTTTGGATTTGCCAAAAAGCCCGAGCACGGCTATGCGCTAATGGCCCGGCTCCAGGATTTTGACATGCTTGGCCTACCCATGCTGGTAGGGGTTTCCCGAAAAAAAATGATCTACGGCTTACTTAACAATACGGCTATTGAAGCATTGAATGGTACCAGCGTTTTAAATACCATAGCTCTTACCAAAGGCGCCAATATTTTAAGGGTTCATGACGTAAAGGAAGCGGTAGAAGCGGTTAAGATCTGGAAAGCCTGCCAGCTTAATTAAAAGGTTATCGACAGCTGATCTCCCGGCCCGGTTTCTTTTTCTTCTTTCTGTTTGAGTGCGATATCGCCAAAGTTTGATAGCGAAATCCCCAGCAACCTAACTTTTACATCATCGGGATTGGTGGCGGCCATTAACTGTTTGGCTGTTTTGCAAATGGTTTCCAAATCATTAAAAGCCGTGGTGAATGACTGATTACGGGTGATCTGTTTAAAATTGCTGTATTTTACCTTGAGCGTAAGGGTGCGGCCTTTAAGGTTATATTTAAGCAGGCGATCATATACTATAACAGCGATTTTATCCAGCTCGGTTTCCATTTCGGCCAGTGTGGTAAGGTCGTAAGGGAAAGTATCTTCGGCACCCATTGATTTTGTTTCGCGGTGGGGCTGTACTTCCCGGTTATCAATGCCGCGCACAATCTGGTAATAAAACCTGCCTGCTTTGCCAAAATGCCGGGTGAGCTCATCTTCGGTAAGGTTTTTTAGGTCGGCTCCGGTATGCAGACCCATTTGTTTCATTTTTTGGGCGGTCACCTTACCTACGCCGAAGAATTTTTCTACCGGTAACCGTTCCATAAAATCTTCGATGCTGGATGGGCCGATGAATTTCAAACCGTCGGGCTTGTTAATATCCGATGCTATTTTGGCCACGAACTTATTGATAGATACCCCCGCCGATGCGGTTAAGTTCAATTCATCTTTTATAGCCTGTTTTATTTGTTTGGCAATATCTATTGCCGAGCCGATGTTCAGCTTGTCGTTAGTTACGTCGAGGTAGGCCTCATCCAATGAAAGCGGTTCTATCAGGTCAGTATAGCGGCTAAAGATCTCCCGTATTTTTTGCGATACCTCTTTGTAGGCAGCAAATCTAGGCCGTACAAACAATGCATCCGGACAAAGCTGCAAAGCCCTTTTTGATGACATTGCCGACCGGATCCCAAACTTGCGGGCCTCATAACTTGCCGTTGCCACCACGCCGCCGCGCCCTTGCGGCAAACCACCCACAACCAATGCCTTCCCCCGGTACTCTGGGAAATCGCGCTGCTCAACCGACGCGTAAAATGCATCCATATCAATATGGATAATTTTACGGATGATCTGTATGGGTTCGTTTTGCATTTGGTGCTATGCAAATATACGGAGAGGGTTTGCTAAAATGAATAGCTAATTATTGCAACATCAATTACCGATATGTCATTCTGAGCGTAGCGAAGAATCTGTTACTGCGCTATGCATATGCACGATTAGATCCTTCGCTACGCTCAGGATGACAAAATCGATTGTTTATTGTAGAGACGCATAATTGCGTCTCCCACTACGCAGGGTAGATTTGTATTTTGGAATTGCACTGGGAGACGCAATTATGCGTCTCTACATGAGCTGGATTTTCTAATCCTCCAGATCGGGCATAAACTGCAGCATTTTTTGGAAGTACAGGTTCCAGCTATTTTGCTGCACACGGTTGGTCATGTGTTCCGAATTATTGTCGTAATCTGTATTAAGCTGTTTGTACTTGGCGTCGATGCGGTTAAAGATAGCCATGGCCTCATATTGGTAATTGCGGGTAAAGCGGGTTTTGTTAATATTGCGCAGCAATTCTTGCTGTTCAAGGTAAGCTATGGTATAATGGCCCTGTTCGTGTATTAATATTTCTGCAAGCTGCTGTGGGGTTGTTACCCGGCTCCTGTCCAGCCATGATTTATTGCTGTTGAGTAGGAGTTGTACCAGCGCGTTCAGTACAAACCCGCCGTTGCGCCGGGTTACCTGGTATTTAAAATCAATAGTGCAATTGGTGTAGGCTACTACACCACGGGCGTTTGAACGGGGCACACCGGCAAAGTCGCTGGCAGTTAACTGATGATACTGCTGCTGTTGCTGTGCCGATGCGCCGACTGTTATTCCTAAAACCAGGGCCATAAGGCCTATCCACTTCACCAATCGTACGTTCATTTAAAAATGCGGGTTAAAACTTTTACTTTTTGACGTTGTCGGTATGTAAAAGGTTTAAAGCCATCATTTCTTTTAAAGTATGCTGCATCTGGTCGGTTGAACCATCAAGGAAAATTACGTTGCCCTTCGAGTTTTCTGAGAAGTGCTTGATAGATTCTGTCCACATGGTAAACAGGATCACCGAGGTATCCATATTGGCTCCGGCCATTTCTTTGGCGGCGACGGTCATACCACGAGCCACTTCCTCACGGAACAGTGCTATACCCTGCCCGCGCAGTTGCGCGGCCTCACGTTCGGCCTGTGCCGAAATTTTAATGGCGTTACCCTCGGCCTCGGCAGCTTTTGTTTTGGTGATCAACAAGGCCTGACCTTCATTTTCAGCAGCTGCTTTCAGGTTGTTTGATGCAACCACCTGGCTCATTGATTTCATGATCACATCATCAAAGGTGATATCATTCAACTGCAGATCCTGCAGGTGGTAGCCCCAGCCTTCAAGTATTACATCAAGTTGTTCCTTTACATGCTCCACAATATCCCGGCGGAGTATCAGCACTTCGCTTTGGCGTTTTGTAGCTACAAATGCGCGGATAGATCCTTCAACCGTGCGAATGAGGGCCTGCATGAGGTTGCGCTCATCAACAAATTTAAAGGCTACGTTTTTAATGGTTTCTTCCTGTTGATCCAAAACCGAGTACAATAGCATGGCCTTGAAATAAACATTGGCCTGATCAAAAGTTACGGCCTGAAATTCCAGTTCGACAGAGCGGTTTTGGATGGAAATCTTGGAGTAGACGTTTTCTATAAATGGAACTTTAAAATTTAGCCCTGGCGTAAGTATGCGGCGGTACTTGCCAAATACAGTTATTACCACTATAGTGCCCTGTTTTACAGACACAAAAGAGGTAAAGATAATAACCAGAATAATGAAAATAATAATAATAGTAGTGATTTCGCCTGTTCCCATAGTTGATTTGGTTTAATAAATAAATGTAGTATTATTTATTGGTGTGTTATTTGTTTTTATAAAAATGCTTTAACTAAACAACGCGCCTATCATGAACTTAAAACGTACTTTCGGAGCCATACTTACCGTGCTCGGTATCATCGGACTTATCTACACCGGTATTGATATTATTAATCATCATGGCCAAACCACTACACTGGTTGTAGTTGGTATTATATCGCTGCTGTTTTTCTTTACAGGAATTAGTTTGGTAAGAAACACAAAGGACGAGGCATAAGGCTTATGTCAGCTGAAAGCTGACACCATGGTTACCACGGGCTGAAAACTCGCGGTAGTAAATTATTTATAAAACAACACATGCAGCACTTGTGCTGCATGTGTTGTTTTATAATATTGTCATTTCGATACGAGGTACGAGTGAGAAATCTTCTACACTATGCATGTCGTATATGCATTACCTGCAAACAAAGGGGTATAAGATTTCTCGCTCGTGCCTCGCCACGAAATGACACCTTTCTATTCCTTAGCTTACCAATCCCGGGATTGCTACTAATTCGTTTACATCATCCTGGTAGTTTACGCCGGGAACGTCGAAGCCGAAAAGGTTTAGGAAATCGGTTTTGTAGCCTTTCAGATCGCCAAGCTCAACAAGGGATTCTGTATCGGCTTCCAGCCATAATTTAGCAACCTGAGCTTGCACGTCGTCGCGCATTTCCCAGTCGTCTACACGTACCCTGCCTTCGGCATCTGTTGGTATTTCGCCGCCGGTGTATAAACGTTCCTGGAATAAACGTTCTATCTGCTCAATACAGCCTTCGTGAATACCCTCTTGTTTCATCACTTTATACAACAATGAAATATATAAAGGTATCACCGGGATAGCCGAACTGGCTTGGGTTACCAATGCTTTATTTACAGAAATAAGTGCTTTACCACCAATGGCTGCCAGACTGTCGTTAATTTGTTTTGATGCGTTTTCCAGGTCTTTTTTGGCTTTACCGATAGTGCCTTTGCTGTAAACCCTCTCGGTTACTTCGGGGCCGATATAGGAATAAGCTACGGTAATAGCGCCATCTGCCAGTACACCGGCAGCTTTCAGGTCATCTATCCAGAACTTCCAATCCTCGCCACCCATTACGGCAACGGTATTGGCAATTTCTTCTTCAGTAGCCGGGTTAATAGAGATCTCAGATACTACGCCGGTATGAAAATCAACCGTTTTATTGGTAAATACTTCGCCTATTGGTTTTATTACTGAGTTGTGGGTAACGCCTGTTTTAGGATTTGTACGGCGTGGTGATGCCAGGCTATATATAATCAGATCAACCTGGCCAAGATCAGCTTTTATCAGGTCGATGGTTTTTTGTTTGATCTCGTCAGAGAAAGCGTCGCCGTTAATGCTTTTTGCATACAGACCGGCCTCTTGTGCCTGGGCTTCAAAAGCGGCGGTATTGTACCAGCCAGCAGATGCGGTTTTGCCTTCGGCAGGTGGTTTTTCAAAATAAACACCAATGGTTGCTGCACCGCTGCCAAACGCGCTGGTAATGCGCGATGCCAGGCCAAAGCCTGTTGAAGCACCTATCACCAAAACTTTTTTAGCGCCATCAATAGCTTTTTTTGATTTAACATAGGCTATCTGGTTCAGTACATTTTGTTTACAGCCTTCGGGATGAGCGGTTAAACAAATAAAGCCGCGTATTTTAGGTTCTATGATCATAAAATCATTATCGTTTTAAACAGTTATAATGGGACATATATAAGGAAACTTTTCTGGAAACGGTGAAATTTTTTGCGAAGTGCCCTCCAAAGCTACGCCATAACCGATACCATTTGCAGCACATGCTCGGCCAACCGGGTGTCGCCGGTGAGTTCAACGCTACCCCTAACTCCCTCCGGGCGAATGCTTTTTGAAAATAATTTCCACGAGGTTTGGGGCGAAATACTTACCGTGGCTGCAGGTACACCCGTTGGTTCGTCTTTTTGTAATTGCCAGTTGCTGGCTTGCTTTTGCAGGTACCAGTTACCGCCAAGCTGGGTGGTAACATTTATTTTAATTATGGTACCAAGCGGTGCACCAACCTTTCTGAAAGTATGCGGCAAAGCCCGGAAAAAGGAATCTATAAAAGGGTAGAAAAATTCGCGCGTCATGATACCATCCCGGCCGGTTGCTTCCCTTATTTGCTGCTGATGGTGCCATTTTTCGGTATACTCCCTGGCAAGATGCATCCAGTTGAGGCTTTCGGTTTCTCCGGCCCAATCAACCGGGAATATGGCGGGAGCATTTAAATCTAAAGACTGATAATAAGTGGTAACCAAATCGCGGGTAGCTTTGTGCAGTAATATCAGCACATCGGGACTGATACGTTTGGATGCCTTTATCCAGTCGGCATTAAGCCCGTTAAGCCAGCCAACCATATCCATATAAGAATTGCTTACCGGCGATTTCTCGCCAAAAAAATTATCCCGCTGGATAGATAGCGTGCGGATGTTGCCATCAAGCAGGTGTGATGCTACGTCTTTCACCGTCCAGGCTTTGGCAACGGTGTGCTTGTTCCATTCCTCGGGGCTTAATGATTCCAAAAGGTTGATCAACAGATCGTCCAACGGTTTAAAAAGATGTTTTACAGGGATAGGTGTATCAGGCATCATAGTATAAAATTAGGCAATTATTTCAATGCCAACCAAATACAAAATAGCCTACAGGTCGTATTTTTCTTTGAGCTGCCTGCTTACCACATAAGCGTCGTTAATAATATCCTGCGGATAGCCCAGACCCTGTAAAACCGCGATGCCGTTCTTATTCTTCAGCAGGCCCTTTTTTATTTTGTAATCAAACACAAGGCGATCGTCGCCGGCCATTTCCTCAAACGAGTAAACTGCGTACTCATTACCCAAAAGTTCGGCCAGTTCAAGGTCATGGGTAGATACAAATACAAAGTTTTTATTGGCGATAAGATAAGAGAGCACCGCCTTTGCAGCCGCTATCCTGTCGATAGTGTTGGTGCCTCTGAATATCTCATCAATAATTACCAGACTTTTTACGGGTTCGCTTACCGGGCAGTTTTTAACGATGTTTAAAACCGAAAGCGCTTCGGCCTGGAAATAACTTTTGTGGCCGCCCAGGTCGTCGCTCATGTCAATACTGGTAAATATTTTAAGCGGAGGGGCCTGGTAAACCCTGGCGCAGCTGGTATGGATGGTTTGCGATAGTAAAGTATTAATAGTAATGGCCCGTATAAAAGTAGTTTTCCCCGACATGTTGGAGCCTGTTATTAAAACACCCTGGCTATTGTTGCTGCTGATGGAATTGGGTATACAATCATCTATCAAGGGATGAAATAAGTCCTGTATAATTAGCTCTCCGCCGTCGGTAGTAAAATTGGGTTTACAATAGTAGGGTAATCCATCCCTTACAGATTGTATGCCGATAGCCACATCAACCCGTGCCACACACTCAAACAGCGTACGGATGTCGCTTCTATAATTATTGACTTTTTTTATGGAGGCAATAAAGTTACGCGGCTCTATCAGCAAGAACATATTAAGCCATTCCATTAAAAGATAGCTCATATCGGTTGGGTCGCTGGCTGTTAAGCCCTGCAGGTTGATAGAATTTAGCGATCTTTTTAGTTTGGCAATATTCGTGAGGCTTTGCCCGGCCGGGCTATCTTTCGTAAACAGATCTTCCTTAAAAAGCCATTTTCCTGTACTATATAAAAGCAGCAGCTGCGGTAACGACCGCGTGTAAACAATCACCTTGTTTTTATTTTGGAAATGCAGGCCAGTATTAATAAAAAGCACACCCAGCAGCAAAAAAAGCCAGATCTGATTAGTAGCAACCACCAGCAACGTAATGAGGGCTATAACAAACAAGAATGCTGTTTTAATATAAAGCTCAACCAACGGATGAAATAAGGATTGATGTGGCTTGGCAAACAGTTCGGGCAGGTAATAGGCATCGCCATTATTGAGCTTTGATAGTTTAAGCTGGATGGCTTCCCGGCGTTCTTTATTGGCGGTAAGTTTTGTTATCTCCTGTTCAAGTTGGGTAAAATGACCTTCGCCGTATTGCGGCTGGTGCAGCATTTTGTAAAGGTATTGCTCGCCGGGCTTTGAGCTTGTTCTGTCGATATATTCAAACACATTATCAAGGTCGATATCAGCGGCTGTTTCTATGGAGATATTGCTGTCGGTATCAATCCTTAAGTAAGCGCTTATCAATTTAAAATTCCGGGCTTTGGCCAGGACTTGCCCCCAAAGAGCTTTTATCTCGGCCAGTTTTTTTCGCTCCTGATTGCTGCGCTTGTAAAAGCTTGACATGGCGATTAAAGCGACAATAATAAATAGTATAAGCGGCCAGATCGTCATGGTTAAAAAATTGTTAGTTGGATGCAGTTACCGGCGTTAATTGAGGCGTTGCGGTTATTTCCCCGGTATCTGAAATATTCAATCCCGATTGCGGGAAATCTGCTGCTGTAAGGTTCCGTATCCTGATGGCAGCACGGTTAAGTGTATCAAGCACCAGGCCCTTATCGTGCGCTTGCCTCATAGATATAATACGGCCGCTTAAAAACTCCCCCTTTTTATTTATATATACTTTTAGCAACGGGGCCAATCCGCAAATGCCGGCAACGCTTACGCACCGGTAGGTACAAAAATTACCCAGGCTGTAAGCTATCAGTCGTTTGTTGTACAATTCCATAGCGCGGTTTACATGCGGACCGTTCCCCAGGATAACATCTGCACCTGCATCAATGGCGTTATGGGCAAAGGCGTATACATCGCCACGTTTTTCGCTGATGTATGATTCCATTGCGCGCGGCACATGCTCAAAGTCAACACCCTCGCCGCCACCGTGGAACGATACGATAACGATATCACAACGTTGTTTCAAATCGGAAATGATACGGGCGGCACCTTTAAGATCGAGGATAGAAACCGTATTGGCATTAGGGGCAAAGGAGCAAAAGCCATATTTAATGCCGTTCAGCTCAAATTCGGCAGAGGGCTTTACCTGCAAACCCGCATAATTGATGCCCAGGCTATCCAGTGTTTTCATGGTGCTTTTGCGTCCTTTTACATCAAAATCTCCCACATGGTTATTGGCCATGCTCAATAAATTAAACCCGGCATTCTTTAAAACAGCGCCATATTTAGTTGGCATCCGGAATAAATAAGCCTTGCTTTTTTGATGCAATTTATAATGAGCCGGATCGCCACTATCAAGTAGTGTCCCTTCCAGGTTGCCAAATGTAACGTCTGCACTTTTTAGTTTAGGGATGGCGGTTTTAAAGCTATTAATGGCACTGTCGGGCGGTAGCGTAGTACTATCAGGGTAGGATGTGCCCAGCATAATATCGCCAACGGCGGCAATGGCAATTGAATCATGTTGTGGCGGTGCAGGCTTTCGGGGCTGGGATTTGGCTACGATAGCTTCTTGTTTTTTTGCGGGAGTATGCCTTTTTATATAAGGACTTTCGCAGGATTGGATAATCAATACCGAATAAATCGCGATAGCACCGGCAAAAAATCTGATAGCAAAAAAAAATCCCCTCATGTTCATGAAGGGACTAAATTAAATATTTTATTGAACTTCTTAGTTATTATCAGGGTCGCCCGCGTCAGTGCTGGCACTGGCGCCGCTGCTTAGCTCGTCTTTAAATGAAGCTAATAAACGACCACCCTTGTAAAAATAACGGCTGTAGTAGTTGTCATCAAGACTGCTGATGGCAACACCTCTTGACGAAGCATGTGCAAATTTACCGCCGCCAAGATAAATTCCAACGTGTGAAATTCTGCGGCTGTGAATTTTAAAGAAAACCAGATCGCCTTCTTTCAAATCATCTTTACCAACAGGGTTAACCATGCTGAAGATATCACGTGAACTTCTTTTGATATCAAGGTTAAAAACCTCGCTGTATAATTCTTTGGTGAATGCTGAACAATCAATACCTTTTCTGGAGCTGCCACCGAAGTGGTACGGGGTGCCGATCCAATCGTAAACAAAATGAAAAAGTTTCATGTTTGATGTTGCCGACAATGCAACACCCATTATTTGTGATAAATATGTTTTGGCTAAACCCTCTTGTTCATCAGGGGCTTTATCATCTGTAGTAGTAACAGCTGGAACATTTTTTGTTTGAGCTTGTGACGCTAAAACGCTTAATGTTAGAGCAATAGCAAGGATAATTTTCTTCATTTAATCAGTTACTTTGTTGTTAAGGGTCAACAAATTGTTTATTAAATCAGACACTATGTCCATCGTTGAATACAAAACTATCCATATTTTTTAAAATTGCAAATAAATGGTGCTTTTTTTTCAAAAAATATAAAAAAAACCATCTTGCTAATAATATTATCAATTATTTAAGCGTTGGTAACAATTTTATAATTTTAAAGTCACATTTGACTGCCTGAATTAAGGCTTTAAACGCATATTTTACGCTTAAAGTTGTGCAATCCACACTTATTTTATCGCTGTTTTTCCTGTATTCTGGTCAGTAGGCTCAAAATCGCTTCGGAAAAATCTCAAATTGGCATTATAAAGTTTGGCTAAACAAACAAAACGCCCTCAACATTGCTTACATATCGTCCTTTACATAAAATAAAAAATAAATCTGCATAACAAACGATTGCAGTTTCGATATTTTGCAGGATATAATTAGATTTGCGCTTTACTCCAAGAAATTGATTGTTTAATACATGAGTTCAATTGAAATAAACAAGGACACTTACCTGATGTGGTACGAACAAATGCTATTGATGCGTAAGTTCGAAGAAAAAGCAGGACAATTATACGGACAACAGAAGATCAGAGGCTTTTGCCACCTGTACATTGGGCAAGAGGCCGTTTTGGCCGGAGCCATGTCTGTAATGAAACAGGAAGATAGCATGATCACCGCTTACCGCGATCACGCTCATGCACTGGCAAAAGGCGTTACGCCAAATTCCATCATGGCCGAGTTGTATGGTAAAGCTACCGGATGCTCAAAAGGCAAAGGTGGATCTATGCACATGTTTAGTAAAGAAAAACACTTTTATGGTGGCCACGGTATAGTTGGCGGCCAGGTGCCTCTGGGTGCCGGTATAGCCTTTGCTGAACAATATAAAGGTACCGAGTTTGTAAACATGGTGTACATGGGCGATGGTGCCGTGCGCCAGGGTGCACTTACAGAAACCTTTAATATGGCCGCGCTTTGGAAACTACCTGTAATTTTCATTTGCGAAAATAACGGTTACGCCATGGGTACATCTGTAGCACGTACTACCATCCAAACAGATATATATAAGCTGGGCTTGCCTTATGGTATCCCTTCATCTGCTGTTGATGGTATGGATCCCGCTGCTGTACACGTAGCAATGGACGAGGCTATTTCACGTGCCCGTGCAGGTGAAGGACCAACCTTCCTGGAAATGCGTACTTACCGTTATAAAGGTCACTCGATGTCTGATCCGCAAAAGTATCGCACCAAAGAAGAATTGGAAAGCTACAAAGCAAAAGATCCTATCGAGATAACCCGTCAGGCTATTGTTGAAAAGAAATATGCTGATGAGGCTTGGTTTGAAGAAATTGATGCCAAGATTAAAGCTATAGTTGATGAATCGGTTAAGTTTGCCGAAGAGTCGCCATGGCCGGAAGCTTCTGAGCTATATACAGACGTTTACGTTCAGCAAGATTATCCATACATTAGAGACTAAATACTAAGCCGAAGATCTAAGGGTAACATTCAGCATTTTGAATTTTACTTTTGAATTTCGACTTGTAAAACGTTGTACTAAAATTATAACACATATAAAAAGTATATGGCCGAAGTAGTTAAAATGCCTAAAATGAGCGATACCATGACCGAAGGGGTATTGGCTAAATGGCATAAAAAAGTTGGCGATAAGGTAAAATCCGGCGATGTATTGGCCGAGGTTGAAACCGATAAAGCTACCATGGATTTTGAATCGTATCAGGATGGCACCTTGTTGTTTATAGGTGTTGAAGAAGGTAGCGCCGTACCTGTTGACGAAGTTATTGCCGTTATTGGTAAAGAAGGCGAAGATTACAAAGCCGCGTTGGCCGATAGTGGAAGCAAACCAGCAGAAAAAACTGCCGAAGCCGCTCCTGCTAAAGAAGCCGCACCGGTTGCTGATAAAAAACCTGCCGCTACGGCAGCTCCAAAAGTCGACCTATCGAGCATTCCCGCTACAGTGATCCGCATGCCGGCACTTAGCGATACCATGACCGAAGGCGTTATTAACAAATGGAACTTTAAAGTTGGCGATAAAGTAAAATCTGATGATTCATTAGCTGATGTAGAAACCGATAAGGCTACTATGGAGGTTGTGGGTTATGAAGCCGGCACTTTATTATACATTGGCCCCAAAGAGGGCGAAGCCGCACCTGTAAATGGCATTATAGCTATTGTAGGTAAAGAAGGTACAGATATCACCCCATTATTACAAGATACCGGCGATACGCCTGCCCCTGCTGCTTCAACAGTAGAAGCCGCACCGGAAGCCGCAGCTGCAACTGCAGAAACTACCGCAGGCAGTTCATCATCAAGCGATGATAGCCGTGTAAAAGCATCACCGCTTGCCCGTAAAATTGCAAAGGATAAAGGCATTAACCTTAATGATGTAAAAGGCAGCGCAGAAGGCGGCCGCATCATTAAAAAGGATGTTGAAGAATTTACACCGTCTGCTAAACCAGCTGCAGCGCCTGCAGAAACTGCTGCTGCTCCATCATCAGCGCCTGCACCAGCCGCCGCGAAAGCTCCTATCGTATTGCCAACTTATACCGGCGAAGAGAAATTTACGGAAAGGGCAGTTACTCAAATGCGTAAAGCTATAAGCCGTCGCTTAAGCGAAAGCTTGTTTACCGCTCCGCATTTTTATGTAACCATGAGCATCGATATGGATCAGGCTATTGCAGCCCGTACCCGCATCAATGATGTTGCGCCTGTTAAAATATCGTTTAATGATTTTGTATTAAAAGCATGTGCCGTTGCCTTAAAACAACACCCTGCTATTAATTCTGCTTTCCTGGGCGATAAGATCCGCACTAACGAGCATATCCATATTGGTGTTGCCGTTGCTGTTGACGAAGGTTTGCTGGTTCCGGTTATTAAATTTGCTGATGGTAAATCATTAAGCCATATATCTGTAGAAGTAAAAGAATTTGCCGGTAAAGCAAAAGCTAAAAAATTACAACCTGCCGAAATGGAGGGCTCAACCTTCACCATATCAAACTTAGGTATGTTTGGTGTAGACGAGTTTACTGCTATTATTAACACACCAAACGCATGTATCCTTGCTGTAAGCGGTATACAAGCCGTACCGGTTGTTAAAAACGGTGTAGTAGTACCAGGTAATGTTATGAAGGTAACGCTAAGCGCCGACCACCGCGTGGTTGACGGCGCAACAGCCGCAGCCTTCCTGCAAACATTAAAATCATTATTAGAAGAACCTGTAAGATTACTGATCTAAGGTTTTTGGATAAAGGACTTTAGGATCAAGGATAAAAGACAAAAGAGCGATGGATAACCCCATCGCTCTTTTTGTTAATACAGAAAAGCTTTCCAAGCAGCCATTTAAATTTCAGTAAGATTAATTTGCCTCAATATAAATTCATTGCCGTTGACTTTAGTCAACGGATAATGAGTGTAAAAAGGTGGCTTTAGCCAAATCCTGTCTGGATAGTTGGGTTGAAGCCGGGAATAACGTTTTCCTAAACCGTTGACTAAAGTTAACGGTAATGAATAAGCTTTCGTTAAACAGTTTCTAACAAAAGGCCTTCAGAATAATAATCCGAAGGCCTTTTTAAATTGACGTAGAGATAAACTATTTTTTCTCCGGCATTAATATCAGCTTGATGAGATTCTTCTCATTGAGATATTTAGTGGCAGCTTCCTTAGTGCTTTGTGGGGTGATCTGCTCCAGATTGCTTACATGTTTTAAAATATCATCAGGGTTTTCATTATTTTGTGATGCGGATGCAAGGAATCCAGCCCAAAAAACATTTTCTTTCATTTGCTGCTGGGTACTGCGGGCTTCCTCGGCTGCAAACTTCTGAATATCTAACGGTAAGGCACCGTTAAGTTTTAGTTTGCCTATTTCCTCAATGGTTGCATTAATCAATTTGTCAACATTCTCAGGGGCGCATCCAAAAAAGATAGTGATGGTATATCTGCCATTAGGGATTTTTTTGTAGCTGGCCCTTACACCCGGCGCGTATACGCCACTTTCCTGCTCACGTAAGCGTTCTATCAGCTTAATGTTCAACACTTCTTCAAGCGCGTCCATTTGCAGGTTGTTAGCTTCGTTATAATCATATGCGCCGCTAAAAACCATTTGAACGGTACTTTTTTCAGCCACCCCTTTGTTAACAATTTTGGTTATCGAACCTGCTGCCGGATGGATATCAAGGTTTTTATAAGTTTCTTTGCTGTTGGTTGATGGCAATGCACCCAGGTAATGCTCCAGGTACGGCTTTATTTCTTCTACATTAAAGTTACCTACCAGCGTAAACGTAAAGCCGCTGGCATCGGCAAAACGGCTTTTGAAAAAGGCGTATGCCTTGTCAAGCGTGGCAGCATCTAAACGCTCGGGTTTGGTAACCATTGCCCTGAAATTATAATTACTCAGTACGGCAGAAACGGTATCCTGGTACACACTTACAGGATCAAGACCGCGATTGGCCAATACTGATTTTGTTTGGTTAATATTTGACTGCCATATATCGTTATCCTTGCGCGGATCGGTAAAATACAGGTATACAAGTTGCAGCGCGGTTTCAAAATCGGCAGGGGATGAATTGCCCGAGATGCCTTGTGTAAACTCGCTGATGTAAGGTGAAACAGTGATGTTACGACCGGCCAACTTTTTATCAAGCATGCCCTGGTTAAATTTAGAGATCCCGCTACCGCTGATTATTGAGGCCGCCAGGTTTGCCGACGTGAAGTCATCATCGCTGGCTAAGGAAGTACCACCTAAAGCGTAACCGGTTATCATGATTTGGTCGTTCCTGAATTGGGTAGGTTTACAGATCACTTTAACGCCGTTGCCTAAAGTTAAAGTAGTTGTACCAAGTGCATCATCCTTAACCTCGTTGGTGACTTTAGTACCCTCGGGCAATTTGCTCATCAACGGCTCGGATGATACATTATCAACATAAGCGGTTAGGCCTTGCCCGGCCGTGCTTATCCATTGCAGTAAGGTGCTTTCTGTTGGCAATTTAGCTTTTTCCTTATCAGGGGCTTCAACTATCACAACACGGTTCTGATCGCTTATAAATTTTGACGCTAAGGCGTTCATCTGGTCGAGCGTGATTTTGCCGATGTTGCTTACGTAAAAATTGTATTCATAGTCGATACCCGGAATGGCTTCGCCAGATAGAAAATGCTGTTGGTATTCGTTCACAAAATTTACCGAAGGTGTTTTGTCTTTTTCGCGGTAAGCATTACCCATTTGCACCAGGGCATCCTGTTTGGCACGTTCCAGCTCGGTAAGTGTGAAGCCGAATTTACGGGCACGTTCAGTTTCTGCAACAACAGCTTTAACGGCGCCTTCAAGCTCACCGGGTTTAGCCACGGCTATAGAAGTAAATGCATCCTGCTCGCCAATAAAAGGAGCATATGTCGACCGGCCAAATAGGAATGGCGGCGTAGCCTTTTGGAGTAACTCACCCAATCTTGCATTCAGCATCTGGTTAAAAAGCTGTACACGCACATCATTAAGGTAGTCGGTTGTGTTACGAGTAATGGTAGCAGGGTGTTTTACAACAATCTCTGCAAGAGTATACGGAAACTCCGGATCGGTAGCTATTTTAACTACGGTGCCCGGTGTTGGCGGTACTGTATATTTTACACGTGGTTTTTCGCCGGCAGGGTTTTGTAACGATGAAAAATTCTGTTTTATCAGTAATTCTACCTGTTTAGGATCGAAATCACCTACGGCAATAACCGCCTGCAGGTCTGGACGGTACCAATCATGGTAAAAGCTCTTGATGGTTTCGGGTTTAAAGTTTTTCAGGATATCCTCTTTCCCGATAGGGATGCGTGTTGCGTACCTCGAGTTATTAAGTAACGCAGGGAAAACTTGCTGCTGTAAACGCTCCTGAGCGTTTTTACCGCGTAAACGGGCTTCTTCTAAAACAACACCGCGCTCTTTGTCGATCTCTGTAGGGTCGAACGTTAAATACCCTGCCCAGTTGGCCAGTATTTTAAAACCGTTTTGGAATGTTTGAGCGCTGTCTGTAGGTAGGGGTAACTGATAAACAGTTTCGTTGAATGAGGTATAGGCATTAAGATCGGCACCAAATTTTACACCCGATTTTTGAAGATAATCAACCATCTGGTTTTTGGGGAAGTCGCGCGTGCCGTTAAAGGCCATGTGTTCGGTAAAGTGGGCCAAACCTTGCTGATCTTCATTTTCCAGTACCGAGCCGACTTTATTTACAAGGTACAATTCAGCCCTGTTTTTAGGTTCGGCATTTTGCCTGATATAGTAGGTTAGGCCGTTTGGCAATTTGCCTATGATAACATCTTTATCAATGGGCAAAGGATCGCCCTTTACCAGTAATTGAACCGGAACGGGTTTGCTTTTAGGGGATACAACAGGCTTTTTTTTTACCTGCGCAAATACGCTTCCTGATGCTATGATAAAGGTGATAGCTGCTACAGAAAGTTTTCTGTTTAAGTTCATATATTATTAGGGAATATTTATTGCTAAGATGCTAAACGAAATGATTAGTTACAAATTGTAATTAAGTATATTTTTGATAAAGAAACAGTTATAGTGCTGCGGTTATATTTTGATGAAAATCTTTTTAATATATAGTATCCACATCACCAACCATAAAATAGCCACCGTAAATATGGCGCTTACCAATGAAGCGTTTACAGGCGAAAAATACGGTGCGAATAGAATTTGGTAGAGTGATTGACCGCCCAAAGTTATTTTATTTATATAATGCGGAATAAAGCCCGAGAGCACATAGGCCGTAATTGCATTGGCACCAAAAACCACAAATGGATAGGTGAACCTTTTACGCCCCTGTATATCAATAAGCCAGTAGCAAATAGCGAGGCCGATGGTTGCAAGGCCACCTGTGTAAAGCACAAATGAGCTTGTCCACAAAGCTTTGTTGATGGGGAAAACCAGGTCCCATATAAGCCCGAGTACAACGGCAATTACACCGTAGGTAAACATCCAGCTCACTTTAATACTGTCGTCCCTGTCTTTTCGTTTTAGCCAGGTACCTACCCTTATGCCAAATAAACCGGTAGCTAAGGCCGGTAAAGTACCCAAAATCCCCTCGGGGTCCCAGGTGTGAGATTCTCGCCATAGATGATCGGGGGTGAATACCAATCTGTCGAGCCAGGCACCTAAATTAGTTTCGGGTTCGAGATTGGCATAGCCTGTGCCGGGTACCGGGATGCAGGTCATGATGATAAAGTAACCGATGAGCGCTCCCACGAAGATCCAGTCGCGGGTTTTTTGAGATGTTTTTAGATATAGTACGGTACAGATAAAATATACCAATGCAATCCGCGGTAACACGCCCGGTAACCGCAGGTGTGATAAGCCGCCATCAGGATGAAAGATGAGCTGCGTGATCCAGGGGATAAGCAGTAATATACACGTACGGCGTAATGCTGTTAAAATAAGTTTACCATGCGGCATGGTTGCCTTTTTGCTTTCCATAGCATACACTACAGATACCCCAACCATAAACAAAAAGAAAGGAAACACCAGATCGGTAGGTGTGCAGCCATTCCATTTTGAATGCTCTAACGGTGCATAAATATGCCCCCAATCGCCGGGGTCGTTTACCAATATCATGGCGGCTATGGTAACACCTCTAAAAACATCGAGAGAGAGTAAACGCGGGCTTTGAATTTTGGGTGCTGTATTTTGCATATTGAAAGTATCCTTTACTTATTTATACATAAGTGAAAGCGTTATTGCTTTTAAAAAATATATCGTTTAAACGCTTCCATAGCCTCATATTCAGCAAGGCCAAGTCGGTCATATCTTTGCGCGGTATCACGGGTGCGGTCTTCGGCACGTACCCAAAACTCACGGGCATCATCACCGGG
>NZ_FNAI01000013.1 GCF_900101875.1 Mucilaginibacter pineti | reverse complement strand
GTCAGTTTGCTCCGGAATGGGGTGGTCAGTTTGAACCCGGAACGGGTGGTCACTTTAAACCGGAATGGGGTGGTCAGTTTGAGCGGAATCTCCACACACCCAAATCGTTACTTTTTAATGCATTTATATCCTTTATTATCAGATACTTACTAAAATTTCCGGATTTAACTTTAAGGAAAATCCCGCTCGTATAATAGCATGTTTATTAAAAATACACCACTGCACTTTTAATAATCGTAATCGTCTTTCCTGCTTCTGCGCTTACGCATCGACTCTCCTTCTATTTCGATCCGGTGGGCTTCCGGTGTAATCCGGTCCAGTATGGCATCTGCAATTGTACGTTCACCGATGACCTCAAACCATTTATTAACCGGAAGCTGTGAAGTAAAAATCATTGAGGTTTTCCCGTGAATATCTTCAATCACTTCCATGAGGATGGCACGGCTTTGCGCATCCAGCGGGTGTATCCCGAAGTCATCAAAAATGACCAGGTTCATTCTTTCGATCTTGGCAATTTCCTTGATATAGGTCCCGTCCGCCTTGGCCATTTTTAGTTTCGGAAATAGCTTGGTGATGCTCATGTACATCGCCCGGTATCCTTTTTCGCAGGCATTAAAACCGAGAGCGGTAGCCAGGTAACTCTTTCCGCAACCTGTAGATCCGGTGATCAGAATGTTCTCTGCCCTGGAAATGAAAGTGCAGTCTGCCAGGCGCTGGATAAAGTTCCGGTCGATGTTACGATCCGGATGATAATTCATTTCTTCAATGGAAGCTTTATAACGGAATCTGGCATTGATAATCAGACTCCCGATGCGTTTGTTCATCCGGTAGTCATATTCAGCGTCTACCAGTAATGCCAGCATCTGGTCAGAAGTATATTCTTCAGCCTTACCATTTTCGAGGTTGGCTTTAAAGGCATTGTACATACCTGTGAACTTTAATTTGCGAAGTTTCTCTAATGTAGTCGTATTCATTTATATCGTTATAACAGTTTATTTATAATAGTCTTCTCCGCGGATATTATCATGCGTAGGCATCAGCAGCTCATCAGCGAAGATGCTTTCCTTATAGCTGTCCATGTTGTTCTCCAGGATGGACTGAATGTTTTTGTAGGTATACACTCCATAATCCATCGCCTTTCTGCAGGCATTGGCCAGACGATCTGCACCGGCCTTTTTACCCAGGCTAAGGATACCTTCACAAGATTTGCGGATCTGTTCCGGATGCTGCTTGCGTTCCATAATCTTAAGGATGTATGAAACTACATCTTCGCCATAGGCGGCGGCTTCTTCCAGAAATTTCTCCGGTGTTCTTTCATTGGAGTAACGGTGTGTATTGGCCAGGTGTTCCTGCTGGGTAGAATGCTGATAAGGCGTCTTATTACGCTTATGGACAGCTACGCGGTCATAATTGGAAAAGATTTCTACCGTTGAACCGGAATACAGGATCTTGATCTTCTTTCCGATCAGACGGATAGGTACACTGTAATAGTGCTTATCAGGCCCTAAGCAGATATGGCTGTTTTTCATCACCGTGCCATAGAAAATCTTTTTAAACTCATAACGCTGTACCGGCAGCGGATCCAGCGTCTGCCGTTCAACCTCTTCAAACTGCATCTTCCGGCTGTAGTTGCGGCCTTTCAGCGGCTGATTATTATGTTCATCCACGATTGCCCGGATAGCGGTGTTCAGGCTTTTCAGAGAAAAATAAGTGTGCTGGCGAATGGGGATATATAAACGGCGGTACATAATTTTAACCGCCCCTTCGACTAATGCCTTGTCACGCGGGCGATAGGCCCTTGCAGGCAGAATTGTGGTTCCATAATGATTTGCAAAATCCAGAAAAGTCTCATTCAGTGTGGGTTCATACCGGTTACTTTTGGTTACGGCGGCTTTGAGATTATCCGGCACCAGTGCCTGTGGAACTCCGCCAATGTAGTGCATCGTATTCTCGCAGGCCGAGATAAAGTCTTCTTTCTGCTGACTGTGAACGGCTTCTACATAGGTTAACTGACTGGCCGCAAGTATGGCCACGAACACTTCAACGGCGACCTCCTCGCCGGTATCCCTGTCCACATAGCTTAGCTTTTCACCGGCAAAGTCCACGAACAGTTTATCACCTACTTTGTGATCCAGATGCATGGTGGGATTTACCCGGCCCTTCCAGCTCACGTAATAGTCGCAAAACTGCGTATAGGCGTAACCGTCAGGAAACTCTGTTTTATAGGCTTCCCAAAGGATCTTACGGGTCATCCCGATGCGTTTTAATTCCTTATCAACGTGGGGAAAACAACGCAGCAATGACTGCATACGCTGACTGGGATCGCGTTCCCGCTCTCTGGCCTTACCAAAAAAATCTTCAAGTGCCTTGTCATCGAGTGCATTGACTTCTTTAAAACTTAACCCGCTGGCATCGTATGTCGCCAAGTACTTTTTAACTGTGTTACGTGCGATATCCAGGTGCAGCGCTATATATTGTCTGCTTCTGCCCTGGTCATACATTCTTAATATTTGTCTGATCTTACTCATGCTTAAAGTAGTGTTAGCCATTCGCTCAACTGGATTATCATCTCCAGGAATGATGGTTGCCGATAAAGCACAGCTACAAAATCAGGATAGATCAGTCGCTCCGGAATTCGCTTGTCAGTATGACAGCGAACCGGCGGCATGTTAACAAGTGTCAGCTATTGATTTCAGCAAAATTGCTGTAACTGCCTTCAACTGTTTTCAGCCACTTTTCACCCTTACGCCGTATTTCCGAATCACCCAGTTTTAATTGAAACGGAAGTAGCGGCGCTGAATATATTGTTGCCTTAACCAGATATTCCCGGAGTACCTTGGTTATTATACAAACAGGAAGGAGCATGTAAAGGAGTAGTCTGTTAAACGAAAAAGAGAAAGAAACATCCAACTCTTTGAATATCAGGATGACTTTCCGCAGCCTTTTGTGTGTCTGCTGAATCTGCTTATCAGAACTATTCGTAAAGCAACGGTTAAACGGGCAGTAACACTGCCACGCCTGACTAGCAGGTCAGTCATTAAATTTTTTGACTTCCAGACGCGGATTCCGTTGGTGAATGTACGGCGCTGAAACTACCAGGCCGGTTATACACCCTTATTCCGGTTATACATTTTTACCGGACACAACCGGGTCGCGGCGAAGTCCGCCAGTAGCAGAAAATACAGTTTGTCAGGCATTACCGGTGCCGGATTTTTCCAAATTCCTGAAATATGGCTGTTCGACGAGTCCTTCACGTCCGTCAGGCATTGCGAACGCAAACGCAGGAATAACATAGGCATCAGACAGTAGTTCACCCAGGTTATGTAAGGTAAGTGCCGGATAAGCCGCGTCATACATATATATGGTCGGCGCGTTAATCAAAAAGATTCCTTTTGCCAGATATTTGTTTTTGTCAGCAATCTCAATATCGTTCACTACCTCCAGATGAACGAGAATCCGTTCAGTGTTGCCTTTGGCAAATGTAAGTTTGTTACTGAGCTGGGTTTCATATTTCTCTATGAATGCAGTGTAATCACGCTTCCAGTTGAAGTAATCAAATCTTGATTTATTGTGCTTGCACTCTGCTATGTAAAGTATTTTCTTTTCCTGATCAGCGAAAACAAGATCAATTTCGCCAACGCCGGGTATTTTATCGATGTTTAAATTATTTCCTTTGTGTTGTCGGAGACTTTTAACGCTTTTATCCTGAACAAACTGCTTTTTTTTCAGCAGGACAACAGCGGCATTTTCAAGTATATCATCATGAGTACTTGAAAGATGCTGAACAAACGCTTTAATTTTTTTGTGTTTTTTCCATTCCTCGGCTACGTGTCCCCAGGGCAGGGCATTGGTAGTGAGCGTAGCCAGGCTTTCTTTCCACCGTTTTATACCTGCGATAATATATTTTGTACCGTCAATGCTAATTTCTGCCAGAGGACGGTACATAAAGCGCCGGATATCCTGGCTCCTCAGGATACAGTCTTCAAAGCTCAGCACATTTTGCGCAGTAACCATCAGACCTTCATAAAAATCGATGGCAACTCCTCCTGCATCACCGAACTTATTAGCGATTTCCTGATAGTATACCTCTTTAGGCATGACGCTGATACGAAAGACGGGCCGGCCGATCTGGTTGGCCATAAAAGAAGTAAGCTCGCCATAATCTGCGCCGAGCTCTTGCCAGATTGCGATAAGTTCATTAATGTTATGATAAAGAACGACACTTTTGTCATGCTTCGGCATATCACGCTCCAGATAAGCAAAGAGCTGGTTATAGGGCGGCAGAGCTGTCATTGCCAGCAATCCCTGCTTGTCAACATCAATCATTATTGATTTTGGAAAGAGCTGACTACGGGCAATTTCCTGACTGATGAGAAATGCCTGATAACCCAGATAGAGCAGTCTTTCGAGTTGCCCGATATAGTGTTTAACATTGGCGCGTATCTCCGCCATAAAATTCCGGTGTCCCTGAAGTTCCAGGGTAACTGATTGCTCAAGAATTATACGCAATGTTCGTCTTACATTAGCAAACTCACTTTTGTTTACCGGAACCTCTTTTCCTGCGATAATATCTTCATAGATTTCGCAGGTATTTTCCAGAAGATGCTGCACATACAGGTAGAACGAAGCCCTGGTCTCCTGAGCCAGCGTTTTCGTAAAAAGCGTTCCGCAGGTTGAAAAAGAGGCTTTAAGCGCTTCCTGAACCGCACCCGCTTCCGTTACTTTTTCTGTACCGTGACGTTCTCCGGCAGGCGCACTGATCAGCGGCCAGTATTCGTCACTTAAATCGAAATTAATGGAAGGGATTTCCAAATGTTGTTTAACGCGGTGTACAGGCATAATCAGACATTGCTTATTCAAATTTAGCAAATCCCTTCCTGTTTTAGCCCGGTCTCTGTCTGCACAAATCAACGGTGTCTGTTAAAACAGCATTACTATAGCGCTTCCGCGTGCAGGATGGTAGGACGGCAGGTAACTGATATAACCAAAATCCCTGAGCTGGCCGATACATTTGTGATAGGTCATATAACTGCGGATGTGACTTAACTTCATCAGCGCGCTGCGTGATACGGTAAAAGTATCTCTGTAATCGCTTTTGGTCCATAGCATAAATAACGCCATATACAGACTAACATGCCAGGAAGTTATCCGGTGGTCGGTTTCTAACCGGGCGAACGCGATGCTTAAATACTTTTCCGGAGATTTCTTCAACTGACGCCCTCCATACCGCTTTCAAGCATTCCGATAATCTCTTTATACCGGTAATAATAAGTTCCGCCTATCTTGGAGTAGCAAAGTTTACCGGCTATCCTGAGATTTTGCAGTGTTCCGTGTGATACTTTCAGCATCTTCCGGACTTCTGTTCCCTTAAGCCATTCTTTGGCAACTTCGGTCTTTTCGCCAAGCAACTGTTTGATATCCCCGAGCAGCTGCAGTCTGAAGGCCTGCAGATCTTCCTTAGTTATCACTTCCACACTCATCGCAATCACAATTAAATTTATAAAAGCAGATATACTTTGCTCCGCTGATTATGTTTAAAAGACGGATCATAACGGATATAACCGAAATCATGGAGATCCCGCACGCATTTATGATAAGTAGACGGCGAGGAGACTCTGGCCACCTCCATCATTTCATAGCTGAATGCTTCAATAGGATTTGTATAACCCTTAAGCTGCCAGTACCGGAGTAAAGCGGCGTAAATCCCTATATGGGTAAGCGAAATTCGGCCGTCTTTATCGATAGCTTTAAAAAATGAACTTAATGGCTGCAGTGTTTCCATACTGGTTATATCCGTTTAAATTATTGATCAGGATATCTTCTGCTGACTTCTTTTACGCTGACCTGTTTGCTTGTTTTCGTCCTGGAGATCATGTTTCTGCGATTGCTTCTGATCTTCTTTTTGAACAGCACCTGTCTCACCCTGAGCAATATTTTGTCCCTGTTGCTGTTTTTGTGTATCGTTTTGTTTAACCTCCAGACGCTGCATATTGCTGTCATAAAATTTGAGCCCTTTGTCCAGTGGATTTGCCTCTATGGATATCTTCTGTTCAATGCCGCCTGCAGTCAGTGTTGCGGTCTGCCGGTTACCTTTTTCCAGTGAAGCGATCAGCCGGTTTTTATCATAATTATCTTCCAGTTCTTTAATGGGGTATTTTGCGAGTATTTTTTCCAGGTCGAAGCCGAATAGCTTACGCTGCAGGAAATTGCCGTTCTCATCCGTTTGCTTAAAGTTAAGCTGGGTCCAGGCCTGATATGTTTCATCGGTAGCCTTGAATTTCATATTATTGCCCTCGCCAACCTGCTCGAGCTTATTGAACTCTTTAAATACAGCGCGCCCTTCGAGCATGTTATACCTCTCTTTCAGGGTCAGGTTGTTTTCTTTACCCACGTAATAGGTTTGGCGCAGCGTATCGTCCTTTCCGGCCGCATTAATGGCCATATCAAAACTGTTAAAGAAATACATTTCACTTTCTTTGGACTTTTGGAAAGTGAGTACAGAATCAACCCGGTCCTCTCCGAATTTGGTTTGGTGTTCCAAAGTGAAATTCGCTGGCTGAAGCTTGATCTTTTCACCCAAATCTTTTTCCAGGGTATCTCCAAAACCCAGAAACTTGACCTGATTTTTCAGGTAATCATAATTTTTTTCGTTCATAACAATTGCACTTTTAATGATAATGATTGATCTTCATGAATATCTTGCGGGTTATCTGCCCGGATTCACCATTCTATTATTTCTGAGCAGCAGCTGGTGTCCGTCTTTCAGTTTAGCCTTGATCCGCTTTACCTTTTTAGAAAAGAGGCCCTTGGCCGTGTTCAATCCTGCTCCCGCCAGCTGTGTGGTCAGCGATGGGTCGAGACTCATAAATTCCACGCCCTGCACACTGCTGCTGGCGCCGTCTTTCAGCGCATCTCCGGTAACTGCTTCCGGTACACTGATGCCTTCAAGTCCGTCGGTCATATCAAAAACGGTAAGATCTGCCGGCAGAATAGTATATCCTACACGTATGTTTTTAATATTCAGCGTCAGCCGCTGATTGTAGAGGTTGCCGCCGGCAAAGATCAGCTGACCTTTGGGAATCAGCTGTCCATTCAGGGTAACCGTGTCCAGGAGTTTGAGTCTAACCACCGTTCCCTGGGTAATTTTCTGATTACCATCGATCACAGCCGGAATAGCCTGAAACTTTTTGTTTTCAGCAGGAAATAACTGATCGGCGTTCTCTTTCAGACGGCCAGGATGCTGAATGTCCAGGATTTTTTCCAGCAAACCATTCATCTGACGCAGTTCCGGATCTTCTTTTGCTTGTTCGGTTGCCGAGTGAAGGTTACTGGTGGTCACCGGCCCGGCTCCGGCGCTTCGGATTTCTGAATCTTTGTTTTCTGCCGCAGGACGGTTAATGACCTCCTGCAATTCTGCGAGTTTCCGGTAGACTTTGGCCTCACTTCTCAGGGGATCGCTGTTGCTCTGCAGGGCGGTTGCCCCCCTATCGGGTTTGAGCGCATTGTCCCCTGGAAAGTGAATGCCGGACGTGTCCGACGCCACCTTGCTTTTATAATACGGATCAGTTTTCATCTGCTCTCTTAGCTTCTGTGAATCTGATGCAGCCTGATCATAATAACTCATTTTATTTAAAGCGTGATCATTCTTCAGCTTTGCATCGGGCAGCCTTATATTCAGGCCGGGATTATCTTTTTTCGGCAGGCCGTCGGCGGTCTGTCCGCCGCCAAGCGCAATAAATAATAGTGTGGTAAAAATGACCATCACCAGGGGGAGCACCAGCAGCATTTTGCGCTGACGCTGCAGTTTGAGCGTTTGCATTTCCATATCTGTTTTAATAATTAATGATTGACGACTTTGATATCCCGGTTCTCCAGTGTAATCCAGCGCTGGATCAGAAATCCGTGCGGGTTATTATCGCTTCTTGAAACGTTGCGCAGGTCTCCTTCCGTGATCAGGCTGCGGGTAACCGTGCTGGTTGTACGGATCAGGTTCTGTGTGGCATAGCAGCGAAAATGATAAGGATAGCTCCGGAGATCCACCGCCACACTGTCTATTTCGATTTGCTGGCTGATATTTCCGGCAATGATATTGGCATAATAACCGCTTTCACTGAGGTTATCATACTCCTTTTTTGCTGATTCATCCGCCAGGTAAAGCGACTTGCTCAGGTTCGACTGGATCACCTTATCATCCGGCGACAAAGTAAAAAACAACTGGTGGAAGGTCTTGATATGATCTTTAGCTTCCACACCGACATTATCACGGCGGTCGGCTGCCATGGCTTCCAGTACCTTCCCGTTGTAGAGAATATACAGCCGGTTCTGGATACTGGTAATCAGTTTCTCCCGGGAATATTCGTAGTAACAAATGGTGAGGAAATAACCAATCGTGAGTATAAAAGTGAAACCTCTGACATACTGAAAGGCGGTTTCGATATTTTGCATTTTCTTAAACATCTTTCTTGATTTGAGTGAATCAGGATTTTCCGGTTAGTTTGTCCCGAATGGCCATGTTGCCGCTGTTGCTTTCTCCCCCGCTTTGTGTTGGCTGCTGGTCCTTCGGAGGGCCGAACCTCGTCAGGTTTTGTACAACCATACCACCTGCATAGGAAACGGCCATAGATGCCAGACCGCTTGCCCTGTTAAAGAGTGCATGCCCGCCTACATTCATAATGTAATTGGCAATGCTGGGCACCGTGAAGTAGCCAACGATACCAATGAGCAGAAATATGAGATATGCGGTATTGGTATTGCCAAACTCATTACCGCCCAAATTGCCGGACTGCTGGGCGATGAGCATATTGACCTGGATTTTGGCAATGATGGCCCCGAAGATATTAGCTACCGGGAGCCACATAAATACGTTAACATAGCGGGCCAGCCACTGCTTCAGTGTATGCTGAAAGCCGTCGAAAATACTGAGTCCGAAGCACAGCGGCCCCAGTACGGCAAGCACAATCAGCTTGAAAGTCCGGATCGTATCCAGACAAAGTGCAGCGGCCTGAAACAGTACATTCAGCACTTCGGCAATAAACTTGCGGGCCCAGTTCTTGATGCTCCAGCCGGAAAACGCGTCGGAAATCGGATTACTGTTCCCGGTATCTGCACCGTCGGGATGACTGTACTGGTACCATTTATCAGGATCTGAATTGGTGTTATCCGGGGTCTGCGATTCTGCCTCCGCCTGCGGATGATCTTCCAGCAAACGTGCAATCGCCTGATTGGAACCTGTTACCATACCCTGTGTTGCCGTGACAACCGGCTGCAGTACGCCATTGATCAGGTTCAGCACCATCGGGAAGATGACAATACAGAAGCCGATGGCGAATGGCCTGAGCAGCGGATAAACTTCTACCGGTTCTGCTGCAGCCAGATGCTTCCAGATACGCGAAGCGATATACCACAGCGCTGCGAAACCGCCTATTGCCCTGCCGGCTCCGATCATGCCACTGCACAATGGCATCATCTGATTGTACAGCTGAGCCAGCATCCCCTGTAGACTATGCAAATCGTCAGCGATACCCTCAGCTCGGGACAGTAACGGTATAAACATGCCCGCAACCGCAATTATTGAAGTTTTTAAGATCTTGTTTTTCATACCTTTTAGTTTATTCCGTAAAGATTTTTGAGGTTTTGCCGGTCATTCGTTTCAAGCGAACGCTGCAGTGCCATTTTATAAGTTTCATCATTAAACTTCCGGAGATAGTTGAGCTGGCTCTGGCTCTCCATATAGATCCGGTCAATTGCAGCCAGACGCTCGGCATCACTCATCCGCAGCTTGTTGTCGCTCAGAATGAGCGACAAGTCATCTATATTTTTTCCACTGGCTTTGACCAGATTGTTATAGACGGACAGCATATAACTAACTTCCTTTGGACTGAAATTTTTATCCCGTCTGAATATTTGCCAGGCTCTTTGGTATTCGGCTAAAATTGATGACTGATCGCTGATAATATCACCGGCACGCGGGTACTTCCGGACTGCCGGACTTGCGGTAAGTAACCCATCCAGAAAAACCTGATGCAAACTGAAATTGCCCTGTGAAACATCCCTGACGGAATTATACCCTTTGGTCAGTACCTCGTAACCTTTATACATCTGACTGAGGATATTTTTCATCCCTGCGAGTTTCTGGTAGTCCAGTGCCAGCTGTTCGAGGAGATCTGATACGGACTGCGCCCGGACTGTAAAGCTGATGATGCTGAAAAAAAACATACATAATGCGATTCTCGGTAGTTTTTTCATGGCTGTAATTATTGAACTCCGTATAGTTTTTTCATTTGCTGCTGATCACGCACCGCCTGTTTTCTGCCGGTTGATACTTTCCGGCATTGGGCAGTAAAGGAACCGGCGAATGCATTTTTGTCTTTCATCGATTCATACAGATGATCAAGCCGTTCCAGTCGCTGCTGGTCTGTGAGCTGAAGCTTACCTGGCGTGAGCACCTGCACGAGCTCATCCATATCCCGGTTGCTTTCTTTCAGCAGGTTGTCATATACTTTTTTCAGATAAGCCATTTCTTTGGGGCTGAAAAGTTTTTCGCTTTGCTGCCAGGCGATCTCGCTGGTAAAAAGGCGGATCAGCTGCTGCTGCAGGTCTGCGGTAGCTTTTGCTTTAGGGTTAGTGCGAATCACGGGACTGACCTGCTGCAACGAATTCAGGTAATCCGTGTGCAGGCTGTAGGTTCCCCCTTTGAGCTCATGGGCCTTTTCAAGGCCCTTTTCTGCGATCCGGTAACCGCTTTTAAGCTCACTGAGGTGGATATGCAGATAAGCAATCTGTTGCACCATGATTTTTACTTTCGAAGACTGCTGGTTAAAAAAGCTTCCGGTCCCCTGAGCAAAGGCGTGTACCCATGCCGGGCTGCTGAAAAAGAAAAAGATGATCAATCGTTTCATCGCTGGTAATTATTTTTAATGGTTTATTGTAATCCGTACAGCTGCCTGACCAGGAGGCGTTCCTGCTGATCCTTTGCTCTGCCGAGGCTCAGCAGGCTGTTCTGCCGGTTGAACTGTCTTAAATGATTGAGATTGGTCTGCATTCCCTTAGTTGCCTGACTGACCCGCTGCAACCTTTCCGCATCATCCATCTGACTTCCTGCACCCACCGCAACCATGAGGTCATTAAGGTTACGCAGGCTTTCCTGCAGTATACCGCTGTAGATGTTTCCCATGTAACTGATTTCCTCAGGAGAAAAATGACTGTCCCGGCGCGAAATGGCATAAGCCTGCTGGTATTCGCTGATCAGCTGCTTTTGCTGGCTGATGACTGTTCTGACCTCATCATAGCCGGAAATAACCGCGCGTACCGTGGAGAGTTCGGCATAATAGCCCTTATATAAATCTTTCTCTTTATTCAGCCAGCCCGAAATGTCATTCAGCTTGTTAAGCGACAGGGAATTTTCAAGGTTTTGCTCGGCATTTTGCAGAGCCAGCGTTTTGTTCTGCAGCTGCTGAACTTTCAGATCCAGCGCCATAATCACCTTTTTGATGGCTGCAGTGATCAGATTGATAATCGGGATCTGTGCCTGGGTGCGGCTAATTGGCATTAGCAGGATGCCAGATATCAATAATACTGTGATGATCATCTTTTTCATATGCTGCCTCCTTCTTGTTTTTCTTTGACCAGTGCAGTTATGCCGGCCTGAACGCTGCCGTACTGCGCCGCATACTCCATCACTTTCACTCTTTCTTTTCCTTCGGTGGTAAAAGCATAATATTCCTCCGGGCAGAGCTCATTCTTGTAAACCTTCATCTGCTGCCCGCCGATATCAATAAAAATCTCGCGGTTATCTTTATTGACCGACAGCAGGATGGTCTTGCCTTTTTCCGACAAACCCAATACATCCTGCAGCTTTTCTATCTTTCCCTGGAACTTGCGCATATCCATGAGTACTTTGATATCCGCATTGTTGATGATGGCATCTTTGATAATGGGCGAACTGATCAGATCTTCCAGCTCCTGGGTAATCACGATAGGAATACCGTTGAATTTGCGGATGGTCTTAAAGGCATACTTAAGGAATTCCGCCATACCGGATTTCGCAATGGCTTTCCAGGCTTCGTCAATGGTCAGTACTTTCCGTACGCCTTTGAGTTTGCGCATCTTGGATATAAACAGCTCCATGATGATCAGGGTCACCACCGGAAAAAGTATCGGGTGATCTTTGATATTATCCAGCTCGATCACAATAAAAGGCTGATCCAGCAGGTCCAGATTTTCGCGGCCATTCAGCAAATAATCGAATTCGCCGCCCTGATAATAGGGGCGCAGCACGTACAGGAAATTATCGGCGTCAAAATCCCGGTCTTTGACTTTATGTCCTTTCAGCACTTCCAAATAATGGGTTTCGAGGTATTCATAAAAGCTGTTAAAAGAGGGAAACACATCCGTATTATGGGTCAGGTGCTGGTAATATCCCTGGATAGCGTTGGACAGCGCCACATACTCCGAGCGGTTAAAACTTTCATTCTCCTGTTTCCACAGCGCAATAAGCAGAGCTTTCAGGCTTTCTTTCTTTTCGGTATCCAGCATTTCGCCTTTCTTAATGAAGAACGGGTTAAAGCGAATTGGATTGTCTTCGGTATAAGTGAAGTAAAATCCGCCAACCAGTTCACAAAGCCCGAGGTAACTGCCGCCGATGTCCACAGTTACGCAGTGGGCGCCCTGATCATAAAGGGAGCGGAGGATATGATTGACCGTCATTGATTTGCCGCCACCCGAAGTTCCGCAAACCAGCATACCCATATTGGATGCGATACCTTCACGCCGGGGCGCATCAAACAGATCCGCGTAAACAGGCGTGCCTGAACGGTCACAAAAGCGGATGCCTTCATCCGGCGCGGCACTTTTATAATTGCTTTCCAGATTCAGAAAACAGCAGGCCTGCTCGGCGAATGTATCAAAGGTATCGTTGACCGGAAAATCAGCGGCATTTCCGGGTATACCGGCCCACCAGATCTGCGCTGCACCTGCGGTTTCCGGTTTGGCTGCCGCATCCATGCCAGCCAGTGCCGAGGCCACCTGATTGCGGATGTCCTTGAATTTTTCGGAATCGTCTGACCAGACCATCACGTTAAAATGTGCTTTTACCGGCAGGCGGCCCTGGCTGATAGCTTCGTTCAGAAAATCATTGGTGGCCGAAAGCGAGATCGCGTTTTCCCTGCTGTAAGCCGCAAGGGATTGCAGCCGAAGCCGCTTTTTCTCCAGCTGTTTGAGGGTAGCCTGTGCGTCCTCAACGATAATATACTGATTATAGATATGGTTGCAGGGCAGTAGCAAGCCCAGCCCTGCCGCAAAACTGACCGGAAATTTGGTTTTGTCTGTTGAGAAGGTGTCATAGTTAATGCGCGAACCGCATATGCCCGGCAGGTCCGCTGCATCACCCAGCGTATAGATAGCTGCCTGCCGGTCACCGATACGGATGGCATCACCAAACTGAATATCCTGATAAAGCTGCTGGTTTTCTTCTTCGGTTAGATAGCAGTAACGTTCGATCAGTCCGGTGCTTTTAGGCAGACTAAGCAATTCCGCCGCCGGAACACGGGTCAGCCTGATCAGCCGGCTGTCTTCCAGCAGTCTTTTAAACTGTCCCGCCAGATCCAGAAATGCCCGGAGCACCTGTGCACTGAGGGTATCCTGCGGCACGAAGGACGACCGGATCAGGCTGGAGAAAAGCGAACTCGATAACTTGCGGCCGGCCGGCTTTTTGGTAATTAAAATGTAGCAGTCGTGCTGCATGTAAGGCCTCCCGCTGAACCAGCGGTCGCCTGCTGCTTTTAAAAAGCTGCTGCCTTCCGGTTCGCCCTTTGCCTGCCAGTGCCGGCTGACAAACCAGTCCTGTTTGTGCAGAACGCTGCCGGCGGGCAAAACCCGTATGGCTTTTACCCAGGCCTGGTGCATGGTCTCGTAGTCCTCATCCGAAAGTGTGAAAAGTTCCGGCAGGCTGACTTTGAACACCACGGTAACATCGCCCTGTTTGGACAGGATGCAGTCATGTTCAACGCCCATTACCGGTAATATATCCTTGAGTTGCTTTTCCATAATTGTTTTTGCATCTGTGCTGCGAAAGTCTGTTGCGTAGTCTCTTTTGCTGGTTATTTCGTCAGAATTTTGGCCGGAGTTTTTTCCGGTTCCTTTGTTGTTTTTCTTCCTGCTGCTGATTCTGCCGGTTACGCTGCACGAGCGCCGGCAGGCCCGTGTCCTCCACGGAAATTTGCTTTGCCTTCAGTTCCTTTTGAATAGGAAACATCCGCAGGACGTCCTTTTCTTCCAGTCCGTATTTTCGCGCTGCACCTACCGGATCCAGTTTCAGTTCGTTCGGGATCTCGATCATGACCAGTCCTTCTGGTATTGCGGTCAGGTTATGATCCGGTTCGACGACCTGTTTGATCAGCGGTTGATAAAAGGCCTGATAAGTCGTCCCATCTGAAGAAAGATCAAGCCGCTTCATATTAATCTGGGGATTGAAATCTTCGTGCCGAAGCTGATTCAGACGCAGATCCACGAAGTATTTATCGCCGCAGATTTCTATTTGCGGGAGTTCACCTGCCAGCCGTCTGCCAAGTAATTCCTGATCGACCATCACTTCAAAATCTGTTTTACCCGCCAGGTCTGCTATCGGGCAGCCGTATTTTTCCGCCATCCCTTCCGGGTCGAGCTGTACCAGCGGAGGTACCCTGATCTCCACCACCTTGTTTTTATCGAAAAGAGCCTGGGCAGCGCTGATTTTGTCTGGAAGATAAAGCAGCTGGTAATGCGTCCCCAGATCTTTCATGTCATTGATGAAGGAAATCTCGTTGGCGCTGTTGCCAATCTGCACCAGCGCCATCCGGTCAATGTCTGCTGCGAAATCTGTTCCCTCGATGGTAAAAACGGCTTGCTTCCTTTTCATTTCTTTTCCTCCTTTAAGCTGAGCTGCTGAAATTTGCGGCGGGAGTAACTTTTGATTACCCGGGGAATACGCCTGCGGGCCAGTGCTTTCATGAGTCCGTGCTCTCCGTACTGATGGCTTAAGCTGAATATTCTGGCGGAGCCTGTAGCGGCAATTCCACCGGTAAGCGCGAGACAAATCCAGGTGTTGACGCCGCTGATATACAGAGCGGCAAACAAAACAAGCAGCAGTACCACCAGCCCGCCGAAGTACCAGATGTACTGCGCGCGGAGTCCTTTAAACTCAATACTTTTATTGATTCCCTTATTGATATGATAGATGCTGTTATTCATGGCTTTGGTATGGATTAGTAGCTGCTGATCATACTGTTATCCTCCGATATTTTGATATTCACTGATCATATCCCTGACCGCCTGGCGCATCTGCCGGTCTTCCTGATTGTGTTCGCAAAAGCCGAAAACCTCGAATATGGGCTCACAGGCTCCCGTCAGATTGATGATCTCCCAGGTCAGCGTACCAGATTCCTTCATCCGCCGGTAATCGCTTTCAAATTCCTCCTGCAGCAGATTCCTCATATAGTTAAATCTGAACGGCCGCAGATCCCGGGTAAGTTCCTCCAGGCACAGCGCTTCGATGACGTAACCCGGCCTGTTTTCTGCACTCAGGCTTTCTGACAGTTCTTTTACGGAGGCGACTTTCTGATCGAGGTAAGGATTCAGCCGGTGATCTTCCTGAAGGGAGATCAGCAGATCCAGGTGATTGGTCACCAGGTAGGCGTGTAGTTTTTCTGTTAGTTGATCTTGCATGATTTCTGAATTTGAGAAGTCCTACATGCCAAAAAATGATTTGATAATGGTGGCTACGACCACCAGAAAGATGCAGCTGCCGAACCAGGCGGCGGCCACTTTACTGGTGTCCTGATCTCCGGCATTCCATTTGGAATAGACCTTCACCGCGCCAATCAACCCGAGAATGGCGCCGATGGCATACATCAGATTGGTGCCGGAATCAAAATAACTTCTGACCTGGGTATTGGCCTGCTGGATGCCGGCGTTCCCGTCCTGCGCTCTGGCGACCATCGAAATTCCAATGATCAGAGCGGTTAAAGCCATATTCTGCAAGGCCTTGCTTTTTAAAATTTCTCTGCACTTTTTCATTTTCACTTATCTTTTATTTAAAAATTCTGGGCAAGACTTTCCCAGCCCCGCCGTACCGCAGCCAGCGGACGGGGGGAGGAAAGGGTTTAGCGTTATATCCCGGAGTATTGCTTTTGATGGCTCCTGCGCCGTGGGCTAACGTTAACCGGTATCGGTTTGGGGTTTAAACTTCCTGTTGTCCCGGCACGGCCGCACGGCCGTAAGACCGGGACAGGAAGCGGGCCGGCACGACTACTCGTTCCACCACTGATCTACCTCATCTTCTGTGAGCAGCGCCGTACCCAGTCTTTCGCATTCCGAGACGACCAGTTCATTGATCGCCGGGCGGTGAGGTGATTGCCGCAGGGCGGCGCTCTTACGGAATAGTTGCTTGACCTGCGGAATCATTACAGCAGGAGAAAAAGGTTTGCCTGAAGCGGATAGAATGACTTGCTTAAGCTGTCGGATCAGCTCGTCGGCTTCTTCCGGCGAACCGTCCGGCCGGTTATCCGGATTCTGGTCACTGGTGGAGATGATAAAATTTTCATCCCGGGGATCACGGCCTTCATAACGCAATACCTGCGGTGTTTCCTGATTGCCGGTTTCCAGCTGACCAATGCGCAGTATCCGGCGCAGATCCTCCCGGTAATATTTGAAAACTATATAACTGTAATAAACGATCAGCAACAGCAGGACTATTTCGATGTAGCTTGTCCAGGTGATTTGTTTTAACATGGTTTTTCATTTAAGGTGATCAATATCTGCAGCATTACATGGCTGCCTGATTGTTCTACAAAGGAACCCGAATCCACGGGGCTCCAAAAGTCCAATTTTTCATTGGGTCCCGGCAGGACCCCTGGGTCCTGCTGATAATCAGCCAAATAAAATTACTTTTCGGATACTGCCACGACTGAATTTCAACCAGATACTGTCGGCTTTAAATGCGAAAAACCGGCGACACTGTCGTAACAATGCCATCCGGCCTTTTAACTAGCGGCAGGGATTTGCCGGCATTTGATCTGTTAAGGTGTTGCTTTTGAACTGGAGAATAAGCGGTTGAAAATACGGGTATCCAGGGTTACGCCGAAGAAACCGCCCCATCGCCAGGAGTCTGTTGTTTTGATATCAGCCTGTTGTCCTGCAAATTCGGATACGCCCAGCTGAAACTTATCATCAAGTAATTTGGTGACTTTACCGTAATGCCAGCCGGCACTTAAACTTCCGCCACGCGCAAATTCAAAATTAAAGCCCCCGAAGAAATTATTTTCTAAGTTTCCCTTTAATCCAACGCCAAACGTGGGGTTAATCCTGGTAATCAGATTAGGTTCTTTGAGAACATCCCTGCCACGTGTCAGCGGGTCACCTTTAAAATATTTAAAAGTAGACCACCAGTACCAGATGGCATTGACGGTTAGAAAAGTTCGGCGTCCGGTGTTAACCGCTTTAATGGTATTGGTCGTGCTGGTCAGCGGCACCAGCTGATAATCCGGACTTTCCAGACTGGTACTTACATAAGAAACGCCTAGTCCCAGATGATACAGAGGATTGATATGAACGGTAAATTCGTTAAGAACTTTTGTGCCGTTCATTAATGTGAAAGTTACATCACTACTGGTATAAGGTCCTTTGTCAAACGCTTTCACAGTATATTTTACCGGTGTCTTATCTTCCGAATTTATGACGTTGTTATTAAGTGCGTCCGATGGCCGGAAGGCCAGGTCTGTCGGCGCATATTGAGCATCATTATCGTTGACGCTGTAATTATCATAGGATGCATCATCAGGAACAATCATCAGCAAGACAATGTCATCATCCTGATCGAGATTAACCGGTTTTTTGCCTATGATATTACCATACGGATCTATACAGATGTAGGCGATATTCCTATCCGGAAAATAGCGCTGGCGGCCTTTGATAATATTCAGATAGGGGCTTTTATTGTTGATCACATAATCCCTCCAGCTGGCGTATGCTGTGTTATTGTTTGTTTGCGGATCTGGCGTTTCGGGAGGGGCCGTTGAACCGATATCATCATAGGTCTTGGCAACCGCAGGTGCTGCTGGCGTCAGCGTAATTTTAAGTATTTTGATTGCCGCATTGGCATCACCACCGACAAAGGTGTACTGATTTGCAGCTAAGCGAAAGGTTGCCGTCACAGCTGTTACATCTGTTAGGGTCCCAGCGGCAGCTTTGCTTTCAATTTTCATGGTTGTGGTTGCGGCTAGTCCAGATCTGTCAAATTTCAGACCGCCTTTGATGACAAGCGCTTTCAAATCTGCATCAGTCATCGCTGTGAATGTTCCTGCCCCATTTTTGGTACCGATAGCAAACACACCGGCGGTTTCCGTGAGATAAATAGTTTTGCTCTGTGCAATCAGGTGGCCGGACGATAAGACCAGCACCGCAAATAATAAAAATAATTGTTTTTTCATATTATTATAGTTTAAGGTTGTAGCGGTCTCTAATGGTGGTAAAAGGAATCACAAATGATGATTGCGTGCCATCACTTCCCACAAGGATTCCTATAGCAGTACCATCCGAGCTGAAAACAAGCGAACCGGAATCACCAGGCATTGAAAAGGGTTCGGTACTTACAAACGTGACAATCATCAGCTTGTCCAGGTTTTTCATATCACGGGCGGCGGCTGTTCCGTAGTTGATGGTAACCGGTTTGTTTACCGCTGAAAGGCGGCCTTGTATTTTTTTGAAATTCCTTTGTCTGCTGATCAGATAGACATCAGCAAAATCCTGGTAATTTCCCTCATCAATATAAATGGGATCAATAACCTTTAGTCCGCCGGGCAGCAGCTCATCAGTGTCGACTCCTGCGTCGATCTCTACCAGTGCCGAATCAAGTTCACTGCTTTTCTCTCCTTCGGTGATATTACCGATAAACTCACTTGAACTGTTGATCACACCATCATGGTCGCCCGGCACAAAAAGATCCCAGTCCTGGCTGCTATGTTTAACGACATGGTAGCAGGTTACAATGACCTCTGTTCCATCGCTGCGTTTGCAAAGGCATCCGGCGCTGCCGAAACCGCGCGTTGGCATGTCTTGGTTTTTGATGCCGTTTGAAGGCCCTAGTAAACTGTTGATTTGTGCATCACCGAATTTGGTAATTGATTTATACACCAGCCCCTTAAGCGCCGGATTAGTAAAGGAGAATTTTTCCGGTCCCTGGTACGTCTGATCATTAGTGTATATTGTGACCTGCTTCTGGTCATGGTCGGCGAGATAATATGATATTTTGGGCGCAGCTTTAACAAAACTATTCAACTCGTCGTTAACCATAATTCTCTGATTGATGATATCTTTTTTGCTGTTAATCGCTGTCAGACGGCTGCTGACTTCGGCATTAATAGATTGAGCAACATCTTTATCACTCACAGTAGTCAGGCTGATGTAGGCGTTAAGTTCCTGTGTCCTCAGGCTGTTTACCATTTCGATAAATTTCCTGAAAGCAAGTTCATGAGTGTCGAAAGTGCTGTACTTTCCGCTGAGCGCAAAGTAACTTTGACCTTCAAGAATGAGCTGCTCAATTGTCTGACGGTAGTTTTGCCAGCGTTCCCTGAACTTGTAAGACTGACGGAAGCCATTCAGGATCGCGAGGATGACACTTAAAGCTGTGGCCCAGTGAAGGAATCCAATGTCGTATGTAGTTCCACTTTCCAGCTTTGGCGTGATATTAATCATAATAGGGACCACTGCTGTCAGAATAATGACGACAATATTGGTCAGGTCATTCAAAAAAAGGTTTTTGTCTGCAAGCTTTTCAATGATTTTGATATAATTCAGAAAGTCGACCTGCAGCTGCTTTTTTTTTGCAGAATCCAGCTGGAGGCGTTCAATGATCTCAGAATACTGTTCCATTCTTTCGCGGATCAGCTGACTGAGTTTCGATTTTTTTGCCATAAGGATTTCAAGTTGAATAAATTTCCGGAAACGGTTATTCAGGTTAATACTTAATTAAGAAATCAGGTGGCATCATACCCTAAAAAAGAATACGCAAACAGGGACAAAAGCCGTTACCGGAATCAGTCGGAATTCGTTTCGGGGATTGTTTTTTGTAGTTTTTTCATGAATGAGGTTGGTTAAGGTTAGAATAAATAAACAGAATAATATCTTTTACTTCGCTGAAAGTTAGGTAATTAATATGATAAACAAGAAAAATATATAATTTATACTGACAGTTAAATAACACAAGTCAGCAAAATTCAAACTGCCGGTTTTCATGGTGGAAAAATCATACCAAAGAGCTGAGTACACTAAACAAGTGACTCAGCTCTCCCGGAATCAGATTACCGGTAGCCCTTTATAGTTTCGATCATTTTTTCCAGCGTTTCAATGGCGACTTCCTTGTCCCTGCTTTCGGGTCGGCCTGCATTACTTCGCATCGCGTCCCAGCTGATGCCTGCTTTCCAAACTGTCGAAAGGTAAGGTGCCAGTATCTGGCAAACCTTGCGGAAAGAATTAGCGATGATCACTTTAACATCAAAGGCCGCCCTAAGCAAAATTCCAAGCTGATCGGCGCTGAGCCCGCAAACAATCTTTTTCAAGGTTGACTCTTCAGATCGAAGTTCGCACTTCCGGGTACGCGGTGATTCAGGCAAATACTCCCCGTAGCGGTGGTGCAGGTGATTGCTAAGCTGCTCCAGGGAGCTGATGATCAGTTGACCGGTTTTGCTCACCATGCCGGTTTTAGGATACTGCTGCTGGTTTTCCTGCGCCTGTGCCCGGAGCAGGCGGATGGCCTGATCATAATGGCCGGCAACAACTTTGATCTGATCCGTGATGTACAGGCAGAAAGCCTGCGTTTTGATACTGCTGAGAATGCCGCTGATTTCGCCGGGAAGACGCTCAGCGATCTGGCGCAGCTGATCTGCTGAAATTAGCCGGATGTTGGTTTTTGCCGGATTAAGGGTTGTTTCGATGATCTCGTCAAGCCAGGCAAAAGGGTATTGTTGGTCATTGATTGCGTTCGTACTCATATCCATTTGTTTTCGTTGAACCATGATATTAAGCGTATCAACATTTTGAAACCGGAATTTTAAACACAACAATCCTGCTGGCCTGATGAGCCATTAAATTAATTCAGGAATATTTTTGTTACTGAAACCGGATGCCGGATGATACGCCGGATAAACAAAAACACGGGTTAGTGCAAGCTCGGGCCGACTGAGGTACTGGTATACCTAAACAGCCACGAACAAGCACGCCCGCGTTTTCGCGGGCATTGCACTTGCTCTCGGCTGTTTTTTTAAAAATTACCAGTTTTCAGTCGGCCAAGAAATAGTTCAATGCGAATATCGCTATATGTTATTGCGTATGATTTCTGTTTTGTATTTTCATTTTTTTGACGTTTTAAAGTTAAACATTTTTTTTCAGGCCATGCTTATGTCTGTTTTCATCGGCGGCTTTCCAGGCCCATTTCAGGATTTGCACCATGGTCTCAATAAAGATTTCCCGGTCACGTTCCGTATTGACATCAATACCGCAAACCGGACTGTTATTCGTGCCAGCCTGCATAGCCACATAATAGCCGCCGCCTAAAATCATAGCGACTACGGCCTTCAGGCTGATGCCTGAGTTCAGGAAATGCGGGTCAGATAAACCTAAGAGTAACGCGCCGTCTTTTTCGCGTCTTTCCGATATCGAGCGCATCAGCGCGTTCGGCTCTGATATCTGCCATAGTATGATCTTCTGTAATTCCGGAGTCTCATTAAAGTACCGGAACTGTTCCTGCAGCGTACTGATGTAATAATCGAGTAAATTATCCGGTGCAGGCAATGGCTGACTTTTCACTTCTTCAAAATGAGGCAGCCAGTATTCGGTTTCCATAATATAAGCCCTGATCAGACCGTTGACACTGCCGAAATATTTTTTGACATATTGTTTGCCTACATCGGCACAGCGCGCAATTTCATTCAGGTACAGGAAACGGTGACCTTTGGTGCGCAGAATTTCACCGATGGCCCAGACCATCCGCGCCATACTGCCTTCTTTATCTCTTTTCCTGTACCTGCGGGCCATTAAGCTTATACTATTGCTGCTGTTGTTTTCAAATTCAATTTATGGCTGACCTGCTCAAATGCATTCAGTACCTGATCCAGGTGCTCAAAAGTATGCGTCGCCATCACGCTCATTCTGATCCGTGCATCTGCCGGTGATACCGCCGGATAGATGATCGGATTGGTGTAGATACCGGCATCCATCAGCAATTTGGCTGCCTGGGCGGTTTTATAAGGATCACCGATCTTCACCGGGATAATCGCGGATTGCGTATTGCCGGTATTCAGCCCCAGGCCTTTCAGCCCGCTTTTAAAGTATTCGACATTCTCCCATAATTTACGCATCCACTGAGGCTCCTCATCGATCAGGTCTATACTTTTCAGGATACAGGCGGAGGCCGGGGCGGCTGTTACGGAGAAGAGGTGTTGTCTGGCCTGAAACTTCAGGTAACGTACCACTTCCGGTTTGGCGATCAGATAGCCTCCGATATGCGCAAAGCTTTTGCTGAACGTACCGGTGATGATGTCCACCTCCTGGAAAAGATCATAATGCTCGATCACTCCGCGGCCGGTTTTTCCGATAACGCCGGTGCCGTGCGCATCGTCCACGACCAGATAAGCGCCGTACTGTTTGCACAGCTTAACGATCTCCGGCAGGTGCGCAAAGTCACCGTCCTGGGAATAGACACCATCAATAATTACCATGCGCGTCTGATACTTCCCCCTGGAAATTGTCAGTATGCGCTCCAGCTCCTGCAGGTTATTATGCGGGAAACGTTTGGTGTCACATTGCAGGCAGCCTTCATAAACGCTGGCATGTACGGCCATATCCAGGATAGCCAGATCATTCCGGCGCAACAGGGATTGCAGCGATGCACTGTTAGCGGTATAACCGGTGGTGTAAACAATAGCGCTGCCGCGCCTGAAAAATCCTGCGATCTTTTGTTCCAGGGCTTCGTGGAAATCAAAATGTCCGCCGATAGCCGGCGAAGCACCGGTGCCGGTTCCGTATTTTCCGATGGCGGCAACGGCAGCTGCTTTGACTTCAGGATGCTGGGTGAAGCCGAGATAATCGTTCGATACCAGGCTGATAAATTTGCGGGGCCTGGTTTTTCCTTTGAGTTCCAGCATAACTTCAGGGCCGCAGCCGCTGACCGTTTTGATACGGTAGTTAAGGTGTCCCCGGTCATCGAGGAAGTTCAGATACGTATCGAAATACGCTGCACGCTCATAGGCGTCCATACCAGGGATTTGTTCGAAATCCTTGAAACTGGCTTTGTTAAAATCGATGTTCATAGCAGATATAATAGGTTCTTTGAACACGAAATTAGCGCGCAATTTTATCCGCAGCGGTAATTTCAAATGACTTTTTTTAATTTTTATTTAGATGACTTAACTAAGCCGAAATATTACACACAATAAAAAAGCGCGCCCGGAATCAGGTCCGGGCGGCGCTTTCTCACTATAATTAACTCACTGATATTAACTGACCTGTAAAGAACGATTGATAAAGCGGCAGGGTCATCAGCAAAGCCTGCCTGATTTATATTTTGATATTCCGGAGCATCTCACTCACGATTGTTGTCAGATTATACTGAGGTTCCCAGTCCCAGTCATGCCTGGCATGCCGGTCGTCTACACTTGCCGGCCAGCTGTCTGCGATGTTCTGGCGCCGGTCGGGTTTATAGTTGATGGTAAATACCGGAAGATGTTTGGTGATGGCTTCCGCCAGCTGCGCCGGGGTAAAACTGATGCCGAGAATGTTGTAACCGGTCCTGACAGTCAGCTTTTCATTTGACGCTTCCATCAGTTGCATAGTCGCCCTGACGGCGTCAGCCATGTACATCATCGGCAATGCCGTATGCGGTTTCAAAAAGCAGGTGTAGGTACGGTGCTTCAGCGCATGGTAAAAGATATCCACCGCATAATCAGTTGTACCGCCGCCCGGCTCAGCAGTATAGCTGATCAATCCCGGATAACGGATACTGCGGACGTCCACACCGTATTGCTCATGATAATACTTGCACCACAGCTCTCCCGAAACTTTGCTGATTCCGTAAACGGTGGACGGTTCCATTATGCTGTGCTGGGGAGAAAATGCTTTAGGGCCGTTCGCGCCGTAGACAGCAATACTACTGGGCCAGAAAACTTTGAGCTGGTCTGTCTTGGCAATTTCCAGGACGTTGAGCAATCCCTGCATATTCAGATCCCAGGCTTTGAGCGGTTGCTTTTCGCCGGTAGCCGACAAGGTCGCAGCCAGGTGATAGATAACCGTGATTTTTTCCCGCAGCACCAGTGCGTGCAGGGATACTTTATCCAGTACACTAAGCTGAATGTATGGCCGGATACGGAATTCGGTATCGGTCAGCAGCCGGATATCGGCGGCAATCACATTTTCGTTGCCATATTTAAGCCGCAGGGCGGTAGTCAGTTCTGTCCCGATCTGTCCGCAGGCACCAATTACCAGTACTTTAGTCATGAATCAGTTTGATTTGTGTAACTAGTCCGGAATTAGCCAGCGCGTTTTGTATGCGGACAGCTGCGCTGTAATCAGCCGTTCTGTAAAATACGCCGGTAATAGTGTGGTCCGCTTCCAAAATCCAGACTGGCAAGGGCAATTCGGTTGATGAAAATGACATAGTATCAATACCTGAAATCAGCCGGGCTTCAACGACCCAGTTTTGTGATACCGGAGCCGTACGCATGGTGCTGCATGCACTAAAAACAAGGCAAAGGCATAGCCAGGGGTAACCCCAAAAATGTTGTCTTTTCATGTAATATTATTTATGCTGGTCTATGGCCTCCTGAAATGATTTGCGTTCCCGCTCAGCTATATTTTTACCATATTTAGCCAGATATGCAGTGGCAGCAGGTACGTATTCAGACCAGTTCTGTTTATTGATAAACTCTACTGTTTTCGCCCGCATCAGTATTTCGTCGCCCGGTTCACCAAATGGCCTGATCTTTTCCGCCAAGGCATTCCAGTCTACATTTCCGGCATTGATCACCGGTTCCAGTTCTCCTTTATAGATCATATTCATCAGGGCCAGGGTATATTTTCTTGAACCCATCACCTGTTTAAAACCGGCTGAATCGGTGAGCATCAATGCATAACCTGCATCCTTGGTGCTTTTGGTAAACTGCGCAACGGAGGCGCGGTCGTCGTCCGCCAAGGGTATTTTAAGCGATGCGATATAGGCTTTACCTGCCATTTCAGCACCCGGCTTATCACCGGCCTGTACAGCCTGCATGGCCATTCGTTTTAAAAACGCAGGTTCTCTTTTACCGGCAATATACTGGTCCAGTAATTTGCTGTATATTAGACCGGGCTCCGTGATATCGGCGTCTTTAGCGATGACGAGGCTGGTTTTGATGACATCGGGGTTTAATATGCTGTGAATTTTCCGAAGCTTTGCAAAGGGCACTTTGATCACTTCCCGGTCATAGGTCATCAGGCCATTCTGTTCGCCTTCAACATCAAAGGGCTGGGTGTAAATGGAACCTGACAGCCCTTCTTCCTTCAGCAGTTTTAAATGCTGATTCATAATCTTATATTTCGCCATCAGCCCGGCGGGCTTCTCCTGGATGTAACCCCAGGCGGAACCGGTCAGCCACTGGTGATCCGGTATAAAAACACCGATTCCGCCGAACTCTCCAACCACCTGCGCTTTGCCAGCTTGTTTAATGGAGATCATCGGATCAGGGTATGCATGTACGTCCGTCATATCCGCACCGACATAAGCATTCGGAGATGGCGAACGTAATTGTTCATTAACATAGAGCAGCTCGCCGGTATGGCCGTTGACGATTCTTGAAGGGTCCGTCTCTTTGATCCATTTGGTAAGCCGCTCCTGATCATACTGACCCCATTTTTCATTAAACAACACCCAGGTAACGATACTGGGGTAATTATGCAGCTGGGCTAAAATTTCCGCACTTTCTTTCTCAAATTCCGGCTTGCTGCCTTCCGGTAATCCCTGGTTGGGATTTACCATATCCTGCCACACCAGCATACCAAGTTTATCCGTGTAATAATACCAGCGTGCGGGTTCAACCTTGATGTGTTTACGGATAGTATTAAAGCCCATAGATTTGATGGCTTTGATATCAAATGCCAGTGCTTCGTCTGTAGGAGCAGTATACAATCCGTCAGGCCAGAATCCCTGATCAAGCGTGCCTAAATTAAAGTACGGTTTGTTATTCAGGCAGATACGGTCAATGCCTTTGGCGTCTTTACCAATACTGATTTTACGCATAGCAAAATAACTTTTAATTTCATCGATGATTTTGCCATGAAGTTTGAGGCGGACTGTCAGATCGTACAAAAACGGATCTGAGGGTGACCACAAATGCGGTACTGGTATAGCCAGACTGGTCGAATAGTCGCCATCATGACGGCTATGCCAACTGGCAATTACTTTCTGTTTATCATAGGCAATTGCTTCCACTTCCAGATCTTTATCTATGCCTGAAATGTTAGCACTGAACTGTAATTGAGCATGGTCGATATCGGGTGTGATCTTGATATCACAAATGTATTTTGCAGGAACCTTTTCAAGCCACACCGTCTGCCAGATGCCGGATGTTGGCGTGTAATAAATATTAGCCGGGTTCAGTACCTGTTTGCCATGTGGACCTATGCCTTCATTAGTTGGGTCATATACTTTGACAACTAATTCATTGTCAACTTCTTTCAGTGCGTCTGTGATATCCAAGTTAAATGCTGTGTAACCTCCTGTGTGCTGGCCAACTTCTTTTCCGTTAACAAAGACCGTTGCCTGCCAGTCTACTGCACCGAAATGCAGTAGTGCTCTTTCTCCGTTTGTAAGGTTCGGCTTCTGCAATGTTGTTTTATACCAAAGTAGCTGGGAAGGACGCAATGTTTTTTTTATACCGGATAAAGCAGATTCAAGCGGGTATGGTACAAGGATTTTTCCATCGTACTGAGCCGGTGCTTTTCGCTGATCGTTGTCGGTAATTGCGTAAGACCACAATCCGTTGAGATTTGTCCAGGCCGGCCGCATCAGTTGCGGCCTGGGATATTCATTAAGCGGATGACCCGCGGTAATCTGTTTAGCCCATCGGGTTAGCAGGGGGGAATCCTGCATTTTGTAAGGTTGCTGGCAGAGACCATTGCTTATATTCAGACAAAGCGCGGCCAGTCCTGGTAAGATATATTGAAAATTTTTCATGGAAATTGATGTTTATTTGGTTGGCCAGGTTGGTAACCCACTGCGCATTTTTTCTAAGACTTTGCCAAAGCCGTATATATCATCCTTTTTAGGATCGAATACCTGTCCTTTTGATTCTGTTAATATCTTTTCACCCTCTATAGCTACATTTTCTTGGTCTATAGCTTTATCGGTTTTCCCAAGTCGATATAATATATTCGCCCGGGTATCCAAAAATTGAATGTGATCGTTCAATTGAGGTTTAATTTTAATTGCTTTCTCAATCCATTTTAGAGCGAACTTCAAACATTGCTCTTTCCCAGTAGAACTAAATAAAATCCATGCGGGGCTATTTAAGGCAAAGAAAGCTTCATTCCCTTCAGTCGAAGGCGGGTAATTAGTTAGAAACTTGTCATAGTAAATAGAATAATTAATCCAATCCCTTTTTGAGGCGTAATAAAAATATAATCCTTTTAAGATTATTTTATCAGCATTCACCAATGGATATTTTAGCTTAACTTTCTTTACGGTTCTATCAAAATTAAATGTGCGTTTATCTCTTTTTGATAAGACATTATCAATTTCTTCATGTTGTATAACTATAGATACTAGCCAATCCGCCCACTCTATTTTTGTAGCTTTTCCTTCGTTGAATATACTGTCAACTTGACGGGGGCTTTGTAACGTCAATTTAAATATTAAGTCATTGGAAGAAACCAAATTAATATTTTTTCCAAGGAAAGAAAGATTATCTTTTTTAAGCAGACTATCAGGTGATATTTTATCAAGGAAATTGACTTTTATATCTCTGGCTAAGCTGTCCGCAAACAATGCCTCGTTCATAACAAGCGCCTTTTTATATAAAAGTCTTATATCAGAATAGTTTAATTCATTTTTTCGATACCTTTCGACCTGATTTGGATAGGACCAATTTGTGTTTTCTACGTCACGAATTATTGAAGTAAATTCTTTGATGTTTTTTGCACCTGCATCTTTATTTAATAGCTCCCCATTAGAGTTGAAAAAAAGAAACGTTGGAATAGACTCAATGTGAAATTGATATTTAATGAACGCGGCGTCCTTATAAAATGATCTGGTCTTTTGCGAATCATTTTTTGATGTATCCATTTGTACCTTGACAGAAATAAAATAGGGATTCATTAAATCACCAAGTGTTGGGTGCGCATATATTTCCCGATCCATTTGTTTACAAGGACCACACCAAGTTGCATATACATCCATGAAAATAAATTTATTTTCTGCTTTGGCTTTTAATTGAACTTCTTTCCAGGAAAGGCCGTCGGTAAAGGTTATCCCTTGGCTTTGAGCCATAAGGATAACCGGGCATAAGAAAATGCCTATTAAAAAGAGATTTTTAATCATGATTAATTACTTCCGTAGCCGGGATTTTGTATTAAATTTGGATCAAGACGAATTTCGGATAGTGGTATTGGGTAAAGTTTCCAATTTGTATTCCAAGTGCCAGTTAAACCTCCATAAACCTTTTGAGATGAGTAAATAGCCATGACTTGATCAACCGTATTTGTTCGTTTGAGATTAAACCAGCGTTGTCCCCATTCCGTAAAAAACTCTGAACGATATTCTTGGAGAATCGCTGCAAGAATTACTGATTGGTTTAATGATGTAAAACTAGGCAGTCCAGCTCTTTTTCTAATAACATTCAAATCATCTAAGCTTCCATTTATATTTCCTAAATATGCGCGACATTCAGATCTAATTAAATATTGTTCAGCGAGACGAAATATCACTGAGTATTCGGTTGTTGTACTAGCCGCATTGTAGAGTCCTATTTTGTATTTCGTCGGAAAATAATAGATTTTTCCAGCCGAAAAAATACTCTTCGTCCAGTTCGATAGCCTTTTATCGTTTGTCTGAAAACTATTTATTAAATTAGAACTCAAGTAGACTAAATTCGTTCCTGGCCCAAATTGATTTGAGGCATCTGGGAGAAATAAAATACCCTCTGCCGTATTAGACAATGTTCCCGAATTGACAGATGGAAGTGACCATATAGATTCCTTGCTATTTTTTAAAAAAACATTATTTATTGAAACAGTATCATAAGTTGATTTATTGGATATTACGGTTGATGCTTGGATCTCTGCGTTCGTATAATCTTTTGTATATAAATATGCTCTTGCCAATAACGCGGTAGCTGTATACTTATTAGGTCTAACTCTTTCTTCGTTTCCTGATTGATAGCTTGAAAGCACATCACCTTTTAAAAAATTTGAATTTAATAAGGATTGTGCTAACTTTAAATCCTCAATAATCGCTGTGTAAATAAGGCTTTTCGACGTTTTTGATAGGTTTGAAGTATTCGCGTAATTAGTGCTTGTGACAAAAGGGACGTCATCATAAAGGTTAATTAAGTTGAAATAACAAAACGATCTAACAAAATATGCTTCACCGAGTAACTGATTTTTTACTGGTGTACTTACTTTTGCAGAACTTTTTAATCCATCAATAATCGCATTTGTTTTATTAATAATAGTGTAACTGTATTGCCAATATGAGAGGTTAATCGAATTGCTGCTTTTTATCGAATTTATGTAAATCTGTACAAAGTCTGAATTACCATTTCCGTCAAATAAAGTCAGGTCATCCGCAGATAAAGATGGCAATAAATTTAAAGCTGTTAAACTCCCATTTCCACCATTTAATCCGTAACTATCTAAACTCCACTGGGTATAAATCCCGGTAAGCGTAGCAATAGCAGTAGCATCCGATTCGAAAACATTTTGCGAATTAAGAGTTGTTACAGGTGCGCCCGCATCTACAAATTTTTTACAAGATGGTAAACTCGTCGCCAAAAAAATGAATAGGATTACAGCATAGTTAATTCTAAATATTCCATTTTCGAAAAATGGTCTTTTAAAAAGTATATTTTTCATTTCAATATTGTTTAATTTTAAAATGTTGTCTGAAAACCAAGGGTTATTACTCGAAGTGGTGCTAAAGAACTTACGCTCTGATTTTCTGGGTCCGGTCCTATATAGTTGGTTAGAGTGAATAGGTTTTGACCTTGAATAAATAATTTTGCGTTAGTCATCTTCATCCGATTTTGCCATTGGCTGGGCAGCGACCAAGAAAATGACAGGTTCTTCAACCTAATATATGAAGCGTCTGAAATGCCCAAGCTTCCAAAATAATCACTATATAATGTCGTGCTAACTTTTTGAACTAAAGCATCTGTTTGTCCTGGTTTAGTCCATCGCTGTAAATAAATTGCAGAAAGATTAGCTGTCGGGGCAAATCTATTTCCAGACGCAAAAGCACCTGGTTGAGCATAATAAGGGATATCATTTGATCCTTGTTGCTTGACAAATTGTAATAAGAAATCCAACTGTAGAGATTTATAACTGATAGAATTCTGAATCCCACCGTAAAACTTTGGCATAAGATTATAGATGTACGTTCTGTCGATATCGGAAGGGTTACTAGTGGGCGTACCGCTAGCAGTATTCACTTGGTACAATCCAGTTTGGGGGTTAACACCTGATGAAGCGTAAGTTTTGCCAATTGAAACAGGTTGTCCAATTATGTAAGAAGAGTAGTAAGCTGACGTTTCCAAGTTTGGAAATTCGAGAAGTTTATTTTGTGAAGTAGTAAAATTAATTCCTGAACTCCAATTTACGTTTTCGGTTTTAATATTTACGGTAGTCGCCGAAAGTTCCCAGCCCCTGTTTTGTACCACGGCAGGTAAGTTTGCAAGAACACTGCCGAAACCAGTAAAGGCAGGCAAACTGTAATTTATCAGCTGATTTGAAGAATGATTATCAAAATAGTTGATATTGAATAAAATTCTATCTTTCAAAAACCCCAAGTCAATCCCAAATTGCTTTTTTTTAGTTTCCTCCCACTGTAGCTGTGGATTACTGTTGCCAGTGATTTGAATGCTGCCAGTTCCCTGATATGGTGTATTTACCACAATTGAGGAATATTGACTTGAAAATACATAATCACCTATTTGATCATTTCCAGTTAAGCCATAGCTGCCTCTGAGTTTGCCAAAACTTATAAAGGGAAATTTTTCTTTAATAAAATCCTCGCTCGAAAATACCCAGGCACCACCAATTGCCCAAAAATCATGAAACCGGCTGTCTGGCCCAAAACGACTACTGCCATCCCGACGTAAAGTTCCATTTAAGATATATCTTGAATCATAATTATAGTTCAATCTGGCAAAAAAAGCATTATACTTATAGGTAGTATTGATATCATTTATTATTGTCCTTGTATTTGCCGCAGAAACGCTTTTCAATAGTGCATCACTTATATAATTTACGCCAATTTGTGCAAACTCCTGGGTATTGAGCTTTTGAAAGGTCGCGCCTAATAATGCATTGATGCTATTAGCGCCCCATACATTGTTATATGAAAATTGGGGTTCAATGATCCAAGATGATATCGCTCCTTGGCCGTAACTTGCATTTCTCAATGATGTCGCTGTCGCAATGATTCTTCTTTCAGGAGCGACAGCACTTAAGGGCGAAGTTGTAATTTCATCCGTGGTTAAATTAGTGTAACCTAGGTTTGCTTTTAGAACTAAACCTGGGTAAAATTCATAACTTACATTACCACTGCTAATTAAATTCTTAGTGTTGTTCTTATAAGTTTTATCGAGTTGCGCTAAAGGATTTAGCCAGGTCGAAACACTATCAACCGCGCCAGCAGGTAAAAAACGCGCCCAATTTAACGATCCATCTGGTTTAGTTAGGGATGGGGCGTTAGGGCTTAACCTTATTGCGATATTAGTTAAATCATTACTTAGTAGTCTATTATTATCTGACAAATAATTTCCAGAGATCTGTATTTTAAATTTCTGATTCATAGAGTTATGGTTTAAATTAAAACCGAACGAGCCTTTTTGATCTCCAAAATCTCCGGGAAAAACCGTTGTTTCATTATGATAATTTCCGCTAATCCTAAAACTTGTCTGTACGTTCCCTCCAGAGATTGAAAGTTGTGCATCCGTGTATTTAGCTGTACCACCAATTAGCTCTTTCTGCCAATCTGTATTACGGTTGGAATCATATAACGTTAAATCATAATTTGAAGTTGAAGGTGTCGTTGCTTTAGTCGGCACAGGTAATCCATCATTCTGATAAGCTTCCCTTCGTAGTTGTAAATATTGATCCGTATTTAATACTTTTAAAAAACGGGTAACCTTGCCAACACCTTGTTGCATTTTTAGATCTACTTTCGTGAGGCCTGCTTTTCCTTTTTTTGTGGTAATCAATATAGCTCCGTTCGCAGCTCTCGACCCATAAATAGCTGTAGCATCAGCGTCTTTTAACACATCGATACTTTCGATTTCTTCTGGATTTATGAAACTAAACGGACTTCCTCCTCCATAAAAATCAGTTCCATTAGTTCCTTGTGCTCCTAAAATTCCATCTCCTAAATTAGAAGGCAATTGCGATATATATGGAACACCATCAATCACATAAAAGGGTTCATTTCCCCTTGTCATTGAATTTTGTCCCTGAATTCTTACTGAAACAGAGGAGCCTGGCACACCTGTATTCTGTGTAATAGTCAATCCCGGTACCCTACCAGCTAAAGCCAAGAGCGGATTACTCACCGGCTGCTTCTCAATGTCCGCCGCCTTAACCGTCGAAATATTCCCTGTCGACAACCTCCGCGAAGTCACCCCATACGCCTGCACCTGCACCTCATCCAGCTTCGAAGTTGCCTGCACCAACCGCACATCACCCACATTAGCTGCCGCATTTACCGCCTTCGGCTCATACCCGATCACCGTCACCATAATAATTGAACCGTTCTCCACTCCCTTCAACGTAAAAAAACCTTTCTCATCCGAAATCGTCGCCTGTGACCCATTCTGCACCCTCACCGTCGCACCGGGAATCGGTATTCCGTCCTTATCGACGACATGACCATTAGCATCAATAGGAGTTATTTGATTTGCTTTCGCATTTGTTATAGGTTTCACCTTTTGTGTGATCACGACATTTTTGTCCAGTATCCTGTAATCAAGATCCAGATTCGCGAGGCATTTTTTAAGTGTTTCTTCTAAATTGGAATTGTTGGTTTTAATTGTAACTCTGGTGTCTTTCAGGTCATTTTCATCATAAAACAAATCAAATCCAGATTGCTTCTGTATGGATTGAAATACCTTTACGATGGACGCTTTCTTTGCATTAAGGGTTATCTGACTGAATCCTTTTGCACTGACCTGCAGAAGACCAATGATTAGCATAAGCGTTGTGAGCTTCATAATCATCAAAAATTTGGAGACGGGATGCCGGCCGATTTTGGGCACAGCAATGCTAATAGCACTAAATTTCATTACATTTGTACTGTTTGGGTTAATACTTTAAACTCTTGTCCAATTGTTTATCCCGGTTTTGCCGGGAAGGGTTAATCCAGATACTGATCGCGGCTGTGCTTCCAACACTCCCGCGATTTTTTCTTTTTTACCCGATCTCTGCAACGCTACGTTCGTAAAACTTTTTTCATTGAAATTGATTTAGAGGTTTAATATAATTTGATTCGGTTTTCTATGGCGTGACAATAATTTTCCTGCCGCTAATTTTGAAGTTTACTCTTGAAGCCGTTAAGATTTGAAGTGCAACTGATGCCTTTGTGTTTCGGTTGATGTTACCGCTGAATGACCGTTTGGGTATATCACCCTGATATTCAATATCTACATCGTACCAGCGAGATAACTGACGCATTACATCAGGTATGCCTGCTTTGTTGAAATGGAAATGTCCTTCTTTCCAGGCTATAGCGGCTTCAGTATCTGCATTTTGCACGCGGATTATCTTATCCCTGTAATTTACTAAAGCCTGTTTTCCTGGTGTAAGAACTATATCGTCTTTTTTTATGCTGATTTTTATACTTCCCTGAAGCAGGGTCGTAATAATGGCTGGTTCATCCCCATAGGAATTGATATTGAAATGTGTTCCAAGGACCTCAACAGTTTGTTCTCCGGCTTTTACTTTAAACGGTTTTGTTTTATCATGAGCGACTTCAAAATACGCCTGCCCGGTAATTTCAACGAGTCGTTCCTTTCCGGTAAAGTTTACCGGATATTTGATCGACGAGGCTGCGTCCAGCGTTACCTCGCTTCCGTCGGATAAAGTCAGTTCGTATTTACCACCTCTTGGCGTCGTAATTGTATTAAAAATGACTGATGCATCTTTTTTGACGGGGGCAGTATAGACAAGGTGACCGTCATTAGTTTTGTTAATGGCAGTTTGTTTTTCATGGGTAATCAAGCCATTCTTGCGGTTATTTAAAATGATTTTTTTGCCATTTGCCAGCGTTAAAATGGCTTTATTACCGCCTGGCAGAATGTCCTGGACAATATTTGTTTTGACAGGATTGGCACTTTTATTTATATAATAGTTGTAGCCACCGATTCCGAAAAAGATCAATAGTACCGCCGCTGCGGCGTAGCGGTAAAATGGAATTATTCTTTTTCTTTGAATCTTATTCCACACCACAGATTTTACCTGATTAAAGTCCTGTCTTGGGTCGGGAAGCTCCTCGCCAGCAGCGAGCTTGTGATACCATTCATTAACGACTGCCTTTTCGTCTTCTGAGACATCATCATTGAGGTAACGGGCTAATAGATCATCTGCTTCCTGGTCGTTCATATCAACAATTAATATTTACTTATTAATTAGCTAACAGGTTGTTAATACCAAAGGAGTAGTGCTGCAAAAAATAATTTACAGCAATATCTTATAAAAGTAATTTACCGAAATCAAACGGTTTCGAAAGTGCACGGATGCGATTCAGGAAAACAGCCGGTGCAGCCAAAGTATGGCCGCCATGAAGTTTAAAAGTAAAGCAGAAGTTAGTTTTGCGCGAAGCCTTTTCAGGGCAACGGCCAGGTGTTTTTTTACTGTTGCTTCCGATATACTAGTAATTTCAGCAATTTCCTTATTGGTCAGGTACGCTTTTCTGCTCAGTTCAAAAACTTCACGCATTCTGGGCGGCAGCGCGGCGATTTCATGCTCGATAAGTTCAGCCATTTCTTTTTCCCTGTATACTTCATCCGCAGGAGCGCTATGTTTGTTGATGTAAGCTTTAAGTGACTGTACATATTTAATCTTAACCTGTTCCCGGTGAAAAAGATTAATAATACGGAAGCGGGTCGCCTGGAAGAGATAAGCTGCTAATGTTGTGTGGAAAGTCAGACTGCCCATTTTTTCAAGAACAGCTGAAAAGATTTCCTGAACGACGTCGGCTGCCTCGTCCTCGTCTTTCAGCATACGTCTGGCGTGATTATAAAGCGGCAGCCAATACCGGTTATAAACCTCTTCAAATGCACGGTTATCCTGCTGGTTGAGTTTGTCTACCAGCTCTGAATCCGAGAGTATTTGATAATTGGTTGTCATCTGAATTTGAGCAAGCCAAAAATACTCAATCGTTTATACATATCAAATTTATTATGACAATGGAATACATGCTAATATTCGCGGATATGCTGAATCATTTTCTCAAGCGCGGAAATGGCAATTTCTTTATCCCGGTCTTCACCGGTATAAGATTTCACCCGCATGCTCTCCCATGAAATATTTTCTTTTTTTTCAGTAGAAAGAAATGGCACAATTGTTTTAAAGATCATATTCAGAGACTTCCCGCTAATCACATGGCTATCATCGGCAGCTCTGATTATCAATGAAAGCTGGTCAGTAGAAAGATGACATAATACTTTCGCTAACGAGCCTTTAAGAGTTGTATCGTTCCAGTGACCAACTGTTTTTTCAGCTTTGAACTTATGGTCTGCATAATCGAGTTCATTGCTAAGGTATTCCAGCAGCCAGGATTTTAACGACCTATTGAAATCATCAAATGCGTACTGATTATCAGTAATCATACCATTATATGTCTTAATCAGATTTCTAAGGAGCAACGACGGATTTTCCTCCAGATTTATTTGCAACAGCTGAATGTCGGTGACCGACTTCAGTACTGATATGCCATGTTGATCATTAATATTTACTTTAAGATATAATTCATATGCCGATTCTCCAGAGTTGCTTTCAGCGTCACTGTTATGATGATTACCAAACAATTCAATAATATGTACAATAAAACTTAGCTGTTTTACAGTGACGGGAATTGCGGCAGCAGCCTTAACAAAGAATTCTGTCAATACATTAATAACTACGTCAAAAAGCGCCCGGTCCTGCTCATTCAGTTTACTGGCCAGAATGCGGATTTCATCGAGCCTCGAATAATTCTGTGTCACAAAATCGTCAATTGTGTTTTGCGGAACCTGTTGACTGCCTCCTAAAATTTCTGAATACTCATTGCTTACACTGGTGTAAAGTGACGAAAGATTAAATAATATTGCTTCATTTACCTTAGTAAGCTGCTCATTTACCCCTTGTGCAGCATTCGTATTATTATAAATTTTATTGATGAATCCGGTAATCAGATTGCAGTAATTAGTAACAATAGATCTTCGATCACCGTCAACGGAATTGAGCAGGTCATTTTTAAGGTAATCTTCAATCTTTTGGCATTCAGGTTTTGTCCATTTAACCAATTCGGAAAGATTAGCCAAACCAAATTCTGCATACTTACCAGACGGCTTTAAGACCTGGTCAATCATTCCTTCAAACCATTCAAAATTTTGCTTATTCATATTTAATAGGTTTATCGTTTGTTTCTGAACAGGTGATTATACATAACTCTATTTTCCTGATTTTGTTGGATTATAAGCCTGTCTTGTCCCCGGTGATCACAACGTTCTTCCCAATCGTTTCCGGGCTTTTTTCTTCAGGCGTCGCCTAAGTGCTGGCGGAAGTGAACCTGCCGTGTATTCATACTGCAGTAAAATACGGCCCAGGCTATTGTCGAAATCGGAAAATAAATTCCCGGAATTACTTGTGCATTCGTTTGAACGACTAAAATCTTGAAAATGTATTTTTTCGGTTTCTCCGATGGGCCGGAGCCTTGTTGAATTGGTTTGCCCTCTATTTTGTTTTCGGTTTTGCAGCGCATTGGCAGTAAACTCTTTCCCGAGTTCGCTGCCTTTGAAGACCTGCTTGTTTTTATGATCAATAAAAGTCACCCCAAAAACAACCTGATGCTTTCCCGTGGCCAAAACCATGTCGATACCTGTTTTTTTGAGTTCTTCCTTTAGTTCTGTGATGTTGATCTGCGTCCTAGCAACCATCGCTAATTTTACCTTTGTTGCCAGTGATTCCTTGTGCTTTTCCCGGCCAGCCGAATTCTTTATAAATTTCGCCTCAAGATATTTCAGCGTTGGTTTCTGGTAAAAACGGCTGGCCTTTACCGCTACGCCAACAGATTTACCTTTGGCATTTAATATCCGGTATACGAGCCCGCCATGTTTCCAGGCATTTGACTTGGGTGAACCGCGGTCCGCGTGTATGTTGTACAAATTGAGCACTGCATTAAGTTGTGGCAAGCTTGTGTATTTATAATTTTCCAAAACGAAATCCAATACATTGCCCATAGCACGGCGGGATTCTGTTTTACCGTAATTTACTTTGCCTGTCACTCCTTCTGGCTTAAATACTTTTCGCTTGCGATTGCCGGATTTGACAAGGTTATACTTAACCTCCAGAAGGTTGGTTGTTGGTTTGGAAAGCTTACGGCCAATGTGATCGGTCTCTATGACTGTTCCATCCTGCCTTATCTTGGTTGTTACAATGTGTACATGGGGGTGGCCGGCATCGAAATGCCTGTATATCAGGAAGGGTTGGTTGCCGAAACCAATGCCATTCATATACTCTTGAGTGATTTTTTTCAGCTGATCATCACTGAATTGCTCACCTGGTGTAAAATTAAGCGAGATGTGTATACTATTATGTTCGACACTCGGACGCCTTTCTGCCATCTTCAGTAACATATTGATGCGGTGTCCCTCCTTCATTTGTTCCAGATCCATAGGGTAATTCGTTGCAGCAATACAGGTCGCCACACTATCCTTTACTTTATTTTCATTGTAATGATAGGCCCTGCGTATAGAAATTCCTGATTTTATGACTGCAACCATAACGCTGACGTTTCATTAATATATTTCCGAATAGCCTCAACGTCTTTTAAAAGTTTGCGCTTATCCATTTCATACTTCAATACCCATTCCTGGTATTGCTGAATTCTGTCCAGGATATGCAGCTTGTGAACTGCCTGATTGAAATTTGCGGCGATACCATGCAATTCCCTGATGAGAACAGAAAATTCTTCAACGAGCTTTTCAAACGAAAGGTCCCGGGTTTTACCAATCAATGGTTGCGCAAGCAGCATTTTCCGGCAGTAAGCAGTCCTTTTGTATCCGGCGGTTTTTGCAAATTGTTTTTCCAGCAATTCCAGCTCATTTTCAGAGATCCGGATGTGTAACCATCTGGAGCGGATATCTTTTACATCTTTCATGATTTGCATTTAGTTGCATGCAAATAAAAAAGAAGCAACAATGCCGGTAAAGTACAATAAAGTTGTACCCCGCCTTATCAGGGTCGGGTTCGGGAGATAGGGGAAACGCCACTATTCGCGTATTTCATACTTTAGCGTTCAATTTTAAAATTGATTCCACGAATTAATTGCTCTTTTTTAATCTCAATTACCTCCGGCATTCGATCATATCCCGTAATTGATAGCCCCGCAATTTTTCATCAATATCCATATCGGCCATTCCATCAGGGACTTCAAGTTTTGTGCATATATCCAGGTGAATTAAAAGGAGGCGATGATCCGCTCTAACGAGTTTCATTAATTCTCTCCTCTCCCCGTCGTCAATGACGCCACAGAATTCTTCCAGTGTCAGCCTGAATACTAAGTCATGATTTAAATTTCTCATCTCATTTTTATTTATTAAATATCGTTGCGGTGAACTGCGAAAGATAACATGGTGTGTTAATTATTCTCTAAACAAGCGGCCCCGACTCAGGAGAGGCCGCAAAAGTGATACATTTAGACACCTTGCCGGTTATCGCAGGCGGTAACCCATGGCATAAATCACATCTATGGTTCCTTACTGTTAAAGACTGTATCAATCTCTTATCTAACTATCGTTACGCCAAATATTGTTAAAGCCTAAGTGTTAATAAGCAGGTGATATATATAAAACGCGCTAACCCTCTTTTGGTACTCTGTTTTACTTAATATTTTGAGATCTTTTTTAAGATGGCCCTTTTGTATGGTTTACTTTGGTGATTAACATAGTTTTAACCTCTGAATTATACAATTCAAGCTACCTTGCGAAAACGGACTTAAATCCTGTTCCGTCTTCGAATATGAAATGTTATTATACCATTGTCTTTTTAATCCTGTATTTTTACGGGAATGCGCAAATTCTTAAAACCAATTCAGCCGGCCCTTTTGCCTATACATCAATCCCGTTGAAGTCCGATAAAGGGGGTAATTATGACATGGCATTTGCGCCCGAAATGGCCTCAATGGCAGGTCTGACGATTAACCGGCAAGTAAAAGAAGATTTCGCATTAAGTTGTGAAATAACCTACACTTTTACTGATTATACATCTTTCAGAGGATCGGGGAGTTATATTCAGGACGATTTACATTACGCAGGAATTACGTTGCTTCCTGTATTTAACAGGTGGAATCAAATTGGCTTCTACTGCGGGTTAAAAACAGACTGGCTGCTTGCCGCCAAAAGGTACTCAGATCGTACCTCAACGAATTGGCCCGAAGCGCGGGTATTTTACCGCTCCTTTGCTTTTACCGGATTAGCCGGTTTTGATGCGGAAATAGCAACACACTTGTGCTTTGTCCTGAGATACTTTTATGGTCTCAATTCTGTGTGGAAATCAAAGGTTCCGGAGATGGATGGGGATACAAAGAACCAGTTGGAATTTTATCACAGTAATTTGCAAATTGGTTGTAGATATCTCTTTCCTTCAAAAAAATCAAAAGAACGCTATGATATTAGCTCGGATTATATAAATCATTGACGTATTCAGGTCGGTATATTTTTTCTTCGACTACTCTTTTTAGTTTCCGCACCTGTTATGTTGTAGACAACTGCGATATGTCCGCAGTGTTGTTTGCTAACTTAACTCAAAAATGAAATCCTTATTTACTTTTTTCCTGTGCCTGAACAGCATTATCTGTTTTGCGCAAAAACCTGTGCTTGATACAGCAACTTGGAATAACTGGCCCACCGTAGGACAACCCGCACTTACCGACGATGGAAGTTACGTTATCTATATGATAGATAATCAGCCAAAAGGTAGTGAGACATTAATGTTAAAGGCTACTAACGGGAGATGGGAAAAGCAAATCCCGCATGCAAAAAATTATAAAATAATACGGGGTAACACTATCGTTTATCAGAAAAGCGATAGTCTTGTTATAATCGCTCTCGATAAAAAGACGGAGAAAGTAATAAAAAACATTTCGAGTTATACATTATATAAAACCCGGAAAGATGCATTATTAGCCTGTTTACGACCTGAAAACCGATTGTTGTTAGTTAGTACTTCAACCGGAAAACAAACCGAATTTAATGGGGTGCTATCTTATCTCATGGCAGGTGAAAACTCTTTGCTTCTAAAAAGAAAAACTGGCTTGTATAAATCATCCTTTTCAGACACTACAGTTTCCGTTATCTACGCTGGTGAATTTGAAAATCTGATTAGCGACAAACAGGGAATGCAATTTGCATTTACCTGTGAACTCAATGGCAGTAAGTCTATTTATTATTACAGCAAAGCCACGGGTACAGTTGAAATCGCCGATAATCATACAACCGGTATTGATACGGCTTTAAGTATTGCAGGAATAGACCGATTCAGTGAAGATGGCAAACGAATTATAATATCCCTGAAAGAAACTCAGAAAACCCCAAAGGGCGATAATCAAAGGGTGAGAATCTGGAGTTATAAAGATGTAAGACCGCCTTATGATCTGCAAAAAAATGAACCGCTTAAAAGTTCTATTTCGTCTTTGTCAATCGGTGAAAGAAAAGTTATTCAGCTTCAGCATGAAAATGAAACTGTTCGATTCCTGAACGACAGTATATTGCTAATTAACTACAACAAAGGAAATATCTCGGAAAGGAATTGGAATGAGGACGCACACAGTTATTATTCTCTCTTCAACTTAACCACTAACAAAAAAACAGAAGTCGCTTTTATTGTTACGACAATATCTCCTACAGGTAAATATGCACTTGGTTACGACAGTACGGCTCAAAACCTCGTTACTATTAATTTAATTACCGGAGAATCCACTAATCTTACTAAAAACCTTCCTATTCCTTTGGTTGATAATGATTACGATTTGCCAGGCAATTTATCCCGTGGTTTGAGCTTAGGAGCGTGGTTGCCGAAAAATAAAATTCTAGTGTATGACAGGTATGATATATGGAAGCTGGATTTGACAGGTTTAGAAAAACCGGAATGCCTGACTAACTTTCAGGGTCGTAAATCTAATGTATCTTTCAGATTGATTAGTGCTGATTTAAAAACGGCTAGGCTAAATAATGGCTTTTATCTTACGTCTTTTGACTGGAATACTAAAGATAATGGCTTTTATTCGCTGATTAATAAACGGCTTAAAAGGTTAAGCTCAGGGTCATATTTTTACAATTTTCCCGGCTCTGTGGATTTACCTCAATTCACGCCATTAAAGGCAATCGATAAATCTATATTTTTAGTTCGAAGGGAGAGCGCTACCTCATCACAGAATTATTTTATAACAAAGGATTTTGTAAAATTCAGTGAGGTAAGTAATGTCTATCCCGAAAAGCAATATAACTGGATAACAGCTGAATTAGTGAAATTCAAATCGGCTGATGGTAAACAAAGTGACGGGGTTTTGTATAAGCCAGAAGATTTTGATAGTTTAAAAAGGTATCCGGTTATCATCCATTATTATGAAAAACTGAGCCATCGGAAAAATGTTTATTACCAACCCGAAGGATCGGGAGATAATATTAATATTCCATGGTTTGTGTCTCAAGGGTTTCTCGTCTTTACTCCTGATATTCATTATACAGTAGGTAAACCCGGGGCGAGCGCTTTGAACTATATTTCGGGTGCTTATAAAGAGCTTTCTAGTAAAAACTATGTTGATAGCAAAAGAGTAGGAATCATGGGCCATAGCTTTGGGGGATTTGAGACTGATTATATTGTCTCTCATTCTAATTTATTTGCCGCAGCTGTTTCTTCCGCTGGCGCTTCCGATTTTATAGGTAATTACGGCTATAAGAATTATCAGTTTCTTTTTGATATGGGAACCTATCGAATGGGTAAAACACTTTGGGAAGACAAAGAAGGTTTCATTGATAATTCATCTGTTTTAAATGCAGAAAAAGTTGTAACTCCAATTTTATTATTAAACAACCGAGGGGATATAATCGTTCCTTTTAATCAAGGAGCTGAATTCTTCACAGCGCTAAGACGCTACAAAAAGAAAGTTTGGTTAATTGAGTATTCAGGGGAAAACCATAGTGTTAGTAAACCGGAAAATGTGAAAGACAGAACTTTGAATATTGAAAATTTTTTCACCTTCTTCCTAAAAGGTGAAAAACAAATTTTTGATTGGAAATAAATAATAAATAAGCCGAGAATACTTATTCTCGGCTTATTTATTTACGGTTGGTCCGTCACAGAAACAAGTGGACAAGCAACAGTAGTAGAACTGATACTGGCATAACTCAACGGCGCACTAGCATCTTTTGTAATTGTAAATCCATTAGTCAGATTTGTACATGGGGCAGTGCTGTTTGCTGCTGTAAAGATTCTAGCGCCTCGCTTTGCCTTGGAAGCCATTACACCGCCAGTAATGCCGAGAATAGCGATACCAAAAAGGATTGCTCTTGCTTTTGTTGGAATAGTCATAATACAAAGTTTTGAATGATTAATTGTTGCTTACTCTTTTCATGGGTTTTCAGCTTCCCCCTTTTTTTTCTTTTTTGAAGCTGTTATATTGCTGATCTTCTTCAGAATGGATTTTTAGGTAACTGAAAATGTTTAGGTTTTGAGAATGGCCGGTTGGCTGGGTTCCTTGATAATTGTAATCGTAACTATATCTGTGTGTCGCTGTATTTCCTTTGCTGTTATAAAGCTACTGGCAGTAGCAGGAATCTGCACCGCAGTCATAATATTTTTCGATTTTTTGCTCTAATTATTTTTCTCAAAATCCTATCTGACAGGCGTATAGTTATCTATAAATTAAATAAATATCTTACGTCATTAACAAATCATTAACGAAACTAAAATCGCGATACACTAACTTACAGGGTATTATTCACAACATTCTATCATAATGCCCGTTAACAGCCGCCCCTCAATGATCGCCAAGTTTTTCAGGCGTATAAAGTACTTTCTTAAAAATTATAGCCTTCTGTGTGTTGCCAGCCTCATCGTTTTATATCTGATGATTATACTGTTGGAGCAACATCTGAAAATTGCCGCTACCCTTGCGCTTTTGCTGCTGGTTTTAAACAGTTATATTTTTACTTATAAAGCAAGCGCAAAGAGCAATGAACGTTACTTTGGTCAGATCAAAATATTCACATCAATGGCGATCAATATGTTCCGGCAGGAACTGCGGGCTAATTTGAGTTCTATTGCACAACTCAGACGGCACTTATCAAGTGAAGGCATTGACGAAAAACAACCCGGGATAATCGCTAAATCATTAGATTTAATCACAGATCAGGCACTCGCTATATTGGATAACCCACAGGTGTTTGACTGGTATTTGACCCGCCAAAAGGCTAAGAAAAATATAATGCCTATTGATTCTGCATCATGGATAACGGAAATGAAAATTTTAACCTGCTGTTATATCCACAGCAGGAAAATAAATTTGATTACTGAAGTACATCAAAACGTCGGAAAATTTGAAGGTGATCTAGTAAGAATCAATCAGATTGTATTTAATTTAATTCTCGGTGCAGTAAGATTTGCTAATCCGGGAAGTGATATAAAATTGCTGGTCGAACGGGTATTATATGATATTCAATTTGAAGTGAGCTTTACATCAAACCAATTGTTGCCTGAAAACCCGGAAAGCATGTTTGAGTATCAGCTAAAAGATTTTGACAAAATAAATGGAGATAACTTTGGGTTGTCTACTGCGAGGTCACTTGCGAAGTTCCTCAACGGAAAAGCTGGTATAATCTGCGAGGGAAAAAAGTCCCGTTTAATACTCACGCTACCGCTTGAACGTCGAACAGATGATTTCACCGTAAATTGGTCTGAAAACTAAAACAGGCGCATTTGCGCCTGTTTTAGTTTAGTTTTCTTAATAATTATAGATTTCTTCTACTTCTTCCATCTGAATTATATTAGGTAATGTTTCCAGCGCTTCTTGTTTTTCAATATAAAATGCAAATGCCGTTTTTAGAGTGGAGTGCCCAAGAATGTAGGCTATGCTATTTACATTCATACCCTGTCTGAGGGCCTCTGTCGCTAAACTTTTTCTTGCAGTATAAAGAACACGGTAATCAATTCCCAAGCCGGCTAAAACCGTTCTGAATGCCGTTCTTAATAATAGCGCATCATCAACACAATTTTTGTTAACACTCGTAAAAATCAAATCATCGCCGGCCTTGCCTTGGCATAAAGGAAGTAATACCTGATATAACCCTTCAGACATTTTTAGTTTCCTGATATTCTGGGTCTTTGTCTTTTTCCACACCCTTGCATTATGATGCGTACCATGAATTGACCGGGCAAAACATTCGGCGATAGTTATCGTTCGATTTTCGAGGTCTACATATTTCCTTTTTAGGCCAATAGCTTCAGCGTTTCTTGCCGCCGTTGCATAAATGAAATACAGGAAATCATAATAACGGTGGTGATACTTTCCGAATGTGTTATTTTTAAATGCTTTGAGTATGGCTGTTATTACGTCAGGTGTTAAGGCGCTGCGTTCTATCGGATCAGGTAATCCCGGATCGATTCGTTTCATCACATGTTTAAATGGGTTGTAAGCAATGAGTTTTGTATCAGTTATCCATTCGAAAAATTTACGGTAGAGGCCTAAGTATTCATTATACGTTCCAAAACTCAGGTTTTCAGTGTCGAGCAATGCCGGTAAATCACTCACAGAGGTATAGTGCCATGTGAATAATTTACTTCGGAGACTTTTGTATCTGTTGTCTCTGGTAATGTCCTTGTGCCTGATTGCCGTTGACCACTGGTCAAATTTTTCAAGGATAGCAGATTTACCCGGCGGGATAACTTCTTTACAACTATAATTAGCAAACAATGTTTCTATATACTGGAAAAATTTACTGTCCGAAGCCGGGAGATTTAATTCTTCGTTTGCGGATGCGTTACAAGCCGTTAAGGCGTGGTTAAATGATATTGTAGTATCAATTGCGACGGGTGTTATTTCAGCGCTTTTAACAACCTCTTTTGCGTTAATTATGTTTAGCGGACAATATTCCACTGTATCTGCCTTATACTTGGTTCTGTCGAAACAGCCGTCTAAGATTTCGAGCTTGATTGCAGCCGCTTTCAGGTAAGCGTGATACTGGTTTTTCTCATCGTCAAACCGGAAGCCGGTATTGTAGGAAAACCTTTCCCGTTTATAAGACCACCTTAAACGAATCATTCCATTATCATTGATAATGCTGACCTCGCCTTTTGCATTTCGTTTTGATCTGATGGGTGCAGCGGTGTGAACATCCGCTATAATGTCTTTTTTTGTTCTTGTATTCCGTCCCATTTCCGGCCAGATTTAAAGGTTAGGCGGTCGGAAATAGCTTTTTCAACGCTTTTAACACGGTTGAAACCCCTTCCCTGCTTTGCCTTTCCGGCGCAATAACTTTGATATTAAAGATATTGTTCAATTCATCCTTCCTTATCTTAGTTCAATGACAGAAGGGGAATTGTTGCCTGAAAGGCGCTGCTGGTGCGGGTCAGAAATACCAGAGTTAAATTCTCTTTTTCCTTCCGGTATTTTCCGGCCATTTCCTGACCTGATTTTATAAAGTTAATGTCTGGCCGTTCAGAAAAATGTTAACGGGTCATATATGTTTTTTTTACATAAAAAGGGCCGCATTAAAACGCAGCCCTATAGCTATTTCAACTTTATTTATAATAACAATCCTAACTGTTAATCTTATCAAGTTAAGATATGGTAAAAAACACCTTTTTACAGACTAAAATAATGAGCAGTCCGCCAAAAAAGGCGGGCCGGTTCTATACCAGTGATAATTACTCATGATAATTATCCACAACAAGATGAAATACCTTTGACAGAAAAAGGGTAGCCCCCCGGGTTTGGGGGGCTACAGGTTACCCTGCGCTGAAAACTATGTCCCCGAATTACACCTTCTATTATTAATCGTAACAGTAACCTTCACATGACTATCTTAACAACCAAAAGGATCAAATGATAGCCGCTAAAAAGCGGCCGTCATTATTTTCCCGTTGAAAATGTGACGAAACTAAATCATATAGTTTCGCACCGGATCAAAGGTAGATGATAGATTAATATGAAAACGTTAATAAGATGTTTATGAAAGTTATTAGGGCCATAGCCGCCTTTCACGGCTCCGGCCCTAACGAAAACCAATCAGTCAATCTCCTTAAATAAGGAGAATTTGCGTTAATAAATCAAGGTTGGAAATCTTTCCAGTCCTTAAATTAAGCTAAATGGAATAAACAGAAGTTAATAAGATGTTATTGCTGTTCAATTCGCAGTAGAAAGATTTCGTCTTCAGCAATAGCTGACGGGTAGACGATAAGCACGATTTAAACTAATGATTTTTGAGCGTTCTTACAGAAATTGATTAGAGGGAATTATTGTTTTTTTCTTTTTAGAAGCTAATAAATAACATAATCCCGGGAGATAGGGGGAACCGAACCGTGGATTATTAATGTGTTTGCGGCACGGTACCCACGGTGACATAACCATTCACCCGGTCAACCTGGATTTCCATCAATGTGGTGGTATTCGGGAAAAAAAATGAGGGTGTTTCCGTACTTGTATTTGCAGAATCATAGATCAGAATGTTCTGCAGGTTTTTCGTGTAATAACCGATTTCCTTGTCAACGGCAGGGACATATACTTTCATGAAAATGCCAAAACCTGCAGCCATATCGGGATCCTCGCTGATTTCTGCGGTCAGGTTTTCGAGGTCTGTGGTGTTTACCAGTAACCTGCGGTAACTGGAATCTCTGGAAAAGGTGTGTGCTTCTCCGTTGACGATCTCATTTATCCTGCGGCTGTATTCATATTCCGCGGTCGTCTGATCGTTCGCCTCCTCGTTGTCTGTCTGGGGTAACTCGTTCACCACAATTCCATAAGCCCTGCTTTTCAGGTACACCGAAAAATCCAGGGTAAAGTCCATCGCAGACCGGTCCTGATAATCCACCGCATGGACCAGGAACTGCTGGAATTTCGGACTGATGGATTTAGCGTAGGCGTCATCAGTAAATTTCGTCAGGTCTGACTGCAGTGTTCTGAATCCGCTTTCGTCTTCCATCTGCAGTGCCCGCACCAGCAGATTGCTGATAGCTGAGGCATTCTCCGAGTCAGCAGATGACTGGGTGATGATCGAACCATGGTCCAGTCCGCGCAATACACCAAAGGCAATATCACTGACCGGTTTGGTAGTTACCCACTGGTGCCCGGGAGTACTGTCCGAAAGGTTATCCGGCTGGGTAAACTGCAGGCAAAGTTTCGCCGAATTCAGATTGGTACCGGCAATCACAACCGTACCGTCCGTACCTGGTTTATTCAGCCAGCCCCTGATGCCTTTATAATCTGTATCCCCAACCATCACCACCGTACGGATATGGTCCGGCATAAAATATTTGTTTTCTCCAAGGAGGTCATTATGAGCCAGTGTCCACTGATAAGAGCTGCCGAGCTCCAGTCCGTCCAGCATGATCTTTCCCGTTTCCAGCATATCACCTACCTTCCAGCGTCCTTTTACCAGACCACCCAGGAAAGATTTGCCCATCTGCGCCAGCGGCGAGCCAAAATTTGCCGGGGCCAGCATGACCAGGTTAGTCACCGGGCAATCGCCTATCCTCCCGGTTTTACCGTAGTATCGCCATAACCAGTGCCGTACCACCAGCCCGCCGGTTGAATGCACCACAATTTTCAGGTCATAATCCGATTTTCCGTTATTGTAAATCAGCTTTTTCAGGATCAGTTCATTATTCAGTCCTTCGATCACATCTTCATAAGTGATATTATCTTCACGGGATTCATAATCGGCGTAATAGATGGTTTCGACCTGTCCAACATTTTGCCGGATCAGGTAATTTTTCATATCCTGAAACGAGGCCGAGCAGTCGCTCCAGCCATGGATGATCAGTACTCTCGATGGTTTGCTCATAACACTTTTTATTATTTGAATGGTGAACCGTATTTGATCGTCAGTAAAATGCTCAGGAATACGGCAACTGCTGCCCAGATCTTGGCGCCCAGATCCTGGCAGTATTTGATATCGTCGCGCTGTGCACTGTTCATCCTGTTTTTATCATCAGCGCCGAAAATGTAAGTATACTCGATCAGGAAAAAGCAGGGTGGCCCGATGATCCAGATACCGTAAATAATCATATCCCAGGTGTCATAGCTGGCAGGCTTGCCTTCTTTTGCTGTTGAAAAGTTGACGCCGTGATAAATGAATAAGACAGATCCGATCAGCAGACTGATTACGATCCAGAGAAATGTTTTCTGATATAACGAGGAGCGCCATAGTTTTTCTTCGGGCGGCGGGGTGCCAAGCAACTGCTGACAGTCATCGATGGCTTTTAAAATAAGCGGATCAGCCGTAAGGATTCTGACGCCTTCCAGCGTGTCGTTTACCTTTTTAATATCGGGCACTGGTGTTTCCATGCGAAAAGATAAGGTTAATGATTGAGCACTCAATTTACGCTTATAATTCCGGCAAATCCACACTAAAAATATAAATTAATTTTTATTTGATATTTTTTCTCGCTGTTTATCAGTGCGTTACTAAACGAACAACCGGGGTACAACTTTTCCTGTACTTTACCAGCATTTCCCACAGCCTTTACTTTGTATCATAAATCAAACGGACCTGAAGGCCTGAAGCCAGGGTTTGAAAGTTGAATCACTAAAACGAAAAGATTATGTTACAGGACATCAGCTGGGGAGAGTTAGCAGGGGCACTCATCATCGTATTAATAGTATATTATGGTTTCCTTGCCATCAAATATGCCGGCGATATAAAAGACTTCAAACCCCGCAGAAAACCAGCCGTGCTCGCAGAAGATGAAAAGTTTTCGGAAGAGCCGGAAGAAGAGCTCGACGAACTGCCTGAGGACTCAACTGAAGAATCAGTGAATTATGCAGAAAAATCCGATGCGTTGTTTGACAGAATTGAAAAATTGGTCGCGGCATTTAAAGAGCGGATCACGCTGGCATCCAAAGAAAACCTGGTTAAAGGTCAGCTGAATGAAGAGCTAAAAAAAATCATCTCCGGCTATCCCGACCTCGTGCATACGAGTTACCGAACTGCCCTTAATGAACTCATCATATATGAATGTACCGAAAACGGTTTAACTGCACCCAATGAAGAAGAAGTGGAAGAATTGTGGGTGATGTAGTGCAGTCGCCGGTTACCGTACCCCGCCGCCATGATCGGCGGGGACGGCAGACCGGTTTATCAAAAGAAATTTAAAAAATGCCACCATCCTTCCCTGCTGGATAGCAAAGTGAAGACGATTTGACGGACTGCGATGGTGTCTGTTCCTTGTCCCCCGCTGCCCTGTAAGGCGGCGGGTAAGGGAACCTTTTGTCTTAAATTTTTAAAACAATAAATATGGAAAAGTGCAGAACGATGAAAAGAAAAAGCAGCAAAATCTGGGCGATAGTTTTGGTCATGCTGATGGAGAGCGCAGCAGCTTTTGCGCAGGATGGTAACGCCGGTATTAAAGATGCCGACTCAAAAGTACGTGAGTACTTCAAAACGGGTACGAGCCTGATGTATGGTATCGGGGGTGTAGTAGCCTTAATAGGGGCGATCAAGGTATACCAGAAATGGAATGCCGGAGAACCGGATACGTCCAAAGTTGCCGCCAGCTGGTTTGGCAGCTGTATTTTTCTGGTTGTCGTGACCACTATCATTAAAGCATTTTTCGGTTTCAAATAAGGCTCAATATTCATATCGACATGGGTAACAGTGTATATGCCATCAATAAAGGCATTAATAAAAGTATTGAATTCAAAGGTCTCAAAGCACAGTATATCTGGTATCTGGCCGGCGGTGTTATGGGTCTTCTCCTGCTTTTTGCAGGCCTGGCCATCATCGGAGTTAACCAGTATATCTGTGTAGTACTGATTCTGCCACTTGGCGGCGTGATGGTATTAAAGGTGTACCAGCTAAGTAATAAGTATGGTGAACATGGTCTCATGAAAGAAATGGCTCGCCGTAGTGTGCCGAAATTACTCAAATCAAAAAGCAGATCAGTTTTTTATACCGGAAATCAAGATGCCGAGTGACATAATCGGAAAAACAAAGGGAGTAATATCCCGAACTGCCGCTTTTGATAAGCAAATTAACAATTGGGATTAATATTCAGATGATGGAAAAAACAAGTGATGTGGCGCTGATTTTCGGCAATGCCTATAAATTTGATCACCGCAATGCCATGCTGGTCAGTCTTGAAAGAACAGGCAGCAACGTCCTTTTCAGTCAGCTGCATTATTCACCGGAAGAGTACTATTACAGCTGGTATGACTCTGAGCTGGAAACGTTTTCAGGACACGACAAAAAAGACGAAAAAATCGGCTTGTTTAAGATAGATTCCCGCTTTATTGATGGGCCTGCAGTTCAGGCATGGCAACTGGCTATGATCAACCGGAGAAGTCAGGAGAACGACTGGAATTCAGAAGTGATAACCGGATCATTGGCGGCTCTGGTGCAGGGCGCTGAGCCTGAAATTGATGTTGGTGGAAACCCTTACAAGGTTTTCCTTCGCCAAGGTATGCTGATACACCGGAATGACCGGAAAAACATCATTTATTTCGATAAATGCACAGCAATCCCAGAAACCGGGGAACGTCAGCTATATTTCGACCTTCAACTAAACAAACAGGTTTTTCCCGACTGGCGGATAACTTGCCTGCCTCCGCATATGGTACTTGTCACATTACCGCAGGATAAGGCGCTCAATCCGGTGGCGTATGCGCAAATGAAAGATCAGAAGTTAACAGTATATCTAAAAGAAAGGCTTAATACCGGACCGTTGGCTGCAAAAGTCGAGGGTCTGCAAGCAACGCGGCTCCCGGAAATGGTCCGACGTAACCAGATCGAACAGGAAATGCAGGGCAAACTAGTCGGTCCGCAGAAGTTTCTGTGCTCAAAACCTCCGGTACAAAAAACCTCAATAAAAAAAGGCAAACATTAATAACCAGTAAGATGACGATAATGGAAAATCACGGGCGACAAATCCGGATGTATCTCTATGGATTCGGCTTTGACTATCATGTTAAAAACAAAACATTTGTTTCTACAGACCAGAAATATCAGTTCGGACGGTGGCACCTGCAAAAGGAAAACGACGGATATGTCGGCTGGATAGATAAAGCTACAGGTAAATTATCGGAGCCTCCCTTATCAGGAGTGGCCAGCGAAAGATTTAAACGATTTCAAGTCCCTTTTGAGGCATTGCTTCCGCTGCTTGCCAAACATGAGGAATACGCCGTCAAACATAATCAGCGAAGTTACAGCGAGAACCTGTATACCTTGCTGGATACGCCATTAATACAAGATTTCCTTGCTGGTCATAAAGGCGAATTGATAATTAATGGAATTCGGTTTAAACCTGATGGTGAGTCTGTTAAGCTTTTATCCGGAAACAGGCTCTATCATGACATAGACCTGGATAATGTTCCGGCCATTAATAAGCAATACCAGGTGTTAATGAATCAGCAAGATTTGAAGGTGATCGAGCCGGCCTTGCTTGGTTTGTATAACACAGGCCAGATCCTGATGGTGCAGTTTCCATACCTGCCCGCTCTGGATCCTATCGGCTGCGGAAAAAGGATCGGCGGATCACCAACCCGGTTATTAGCTGAGTTTCCAATCGTACCAATTCTTAAGGCATACGTAACGCCTTTAAATCAATTGACGTCAGAAGAAATAAAAGCGTTCCAGACAACCTATTATGAACGAGGCCTGGTGCTGCAAAAACAGAACAATGAGCGAAAAGAATTCGCCGAAAAAAACAGCAGACAAAAAAGTGATAGAAGGGTGAAGTCGAAAGGAAAGCGGTTATAGCAACCTTAGCCGTAAGCAGGGCTCCGCTTGCCTTTCAGCAGACATATTAGCGCAAATCATAAACCGTAATACGAACTGATGATGGACATTCCGGATATCATATTATTTCAGCGCCTTCCATTTTATATTAATTATGAAATGCAGGCATTTATTGACCTGGAATATCCGGACAATAAGATTTTGTTCAGTGACCTGAACCAGTGGAATGGTTTCCATGAACTACTCTTTGATGAAGACCGGAGAATACAGGTTTCTAAAGGCCGTCAGCTGAAAGATTTTGCAAAGGGCGTACTGATCCGTATTCCCCGTGAGGTGCACTGTTTCGACGGTGCGGAGCGTGAGGGTTTTGTAAAGGAAGTTAATGCCCGGGCAAAAACGGAACATCTTGGCTTTCGGCTGGCAGGTGAGGATATAAAAAAACAGATTAGCGGCATTCCACCGCTGCTGTACCTTGAAAAAGATGTATTTAAAATCATCATCAAAAAAGCACAGGCCCAGCTGGTGGAGATGCCGTCACGGCAGTTTGGTCTTGACAATCTGAAGGCGGACGGCAAGAGTCTAGATGTACTGATCACCTGGTATATCACGGAACAGTCGGCAGTCACAAACTGGAAAGTGGCAGGCCGCCATGTAAAAATACGGCTACCTGGATTGGGGATCATCGACCCTTATCGCAGCAGCAAGCTGCTGGATGAGTCGCCGGTATTCCGGCTGATCGATCATCCGCTACCCATGGCTATTTATAGCGAACGTATAGAAAATTAAAAAACAATAAACCGATAATCAGTGCAGATGGAAAAGTGGTTAGAGAAAATATTACCGGTAATGGGTGTGGAACATGATTGTATTCTGTCCCGCCGCGGAGACATTACCCTGGCTTATAAAGTGGAGTTACCAGAGATCTTTACGCTTAGTAACGAGGACTACGAAACTTTTCACCAGGCCTGGGGCAAGGCCATCAAGGTATTACCAAAACATAGCGTCCTGCACAAGCAGGACTGGTTTATCCGGTCGGGCTTTAAACCTGACTTTAATAACCCGGATGTGAGCTTCCTGTCGCGGAGCAGCGACCGCTTTTTTAACGAGCGACCTTTTCTGGATCATAGCTGCTATATTTTTCTCACCAAAAAGCCGCATGATCCGCGCGAGGCTAACAGCATGTTTTCCAGTCTCCTCAGAGGTTCTATCGTGCCGGAGCAGACCATCAATCCGGTTCTGTTTCAGGATTTTAAAGATTCCTGCGGACAGTTCCGGCAAATCCTGCAGGACAGTGGTTTCGTGAAGATGGCCCGCATGAAGAATGCAGATCTGCTTAGCACTGCAAAAAAGGCCGGACTCATTGAACGCTACTGTTTTCTAAGTGAAAAGGACGACAGCTTATTAATTAAGGACATCACTTTCGATAACGGTATGCAGATCGGGGACCAGCATGCCCAGCTTTATACGCTCGGCGATGCGGAAGATCTGCCTGCGCTGTGTGGCAGCCGGATAAATTACGACAAATACAGTACCGACCGCACCAAATTTAGTATCGGGTTTGCCAGTACACTCGGTCAGCTGCTGCCTTGTAACCATATTTATAATCAGTATATCTTTATAGATGACGCGCAGAAGACGATTAAGGAACTGGAAAGCAAGCGGCTGAGGCTGCAATCACTTTCGGCCTACAGTCGCGAAAACATGATCTCCCGTGATGCTACTAATGATTTTTTGAATGAAGCCATTGGCGAACAGCGGCAGCCGGTTAAGGCCCATTTTAACATAATGGTCTGGACGGATCAAACAGAAGAACTCAAGGATCTGAAAAACCAGGTGAGCTCGGCCCTGGCCCAGATGGATGCAGTCGCAAAACAGGAAACTGCCGGTGCCGCACAGATCTTTTGGGCCGGAATGCCGGGCAATGCGGCCGATTTTCCGGTGAACGATGCTTTTGACACTTTTGCTGCACAGGCTTCCTGTTTTCTGAACCTGGAAACCAGCTACCGGACTTCATTAAGTCCAACCGGTATCCGCTTAGGTGATCGCCTCACCGGGAAACCGGTACATGTAGATATCTCCGATGAACCCATCTTAAAAGGAATTACTACTAACAGAAACAAATTTATCCTCGGGCCTTCAGGCTCGGGTAAGTCATTTTTTACCAATCATATGGTTCGCTCCTATTACGAGCAGGGTACACACGTTGTTCTGGTAGATGTAGGTCATAGCTATAAAGGTTTGTGTGACATGGTTAACGGCTACTATTTCACCTACGAAGAGAAAAATCCGATCCGGTTCAATCCTTTTTTCATCGGTGAGGGGGATAATCTGGACACCGAGAAAAAGGAAAGTATTAAAACACTCCTGACGGCACTCTGGAAAAAAGATGATGAAGCTTTCAAGCGCAGTGAATATGTGGCGCTTTCCAACGCTATCCAGCTTTATTACGAAAAACTGGAAAAGGACTCGTCCCTCTTCCCTTCTTTCAATACTTTCTATGAGTTCCTGCGTGATGATTTTACTAAAGTGCTGACCAGCGACAATGTAAAAGAGAAGGACTTTGACGTTAATAATTTCCTTTATGTGCTACGCCCTTATTATAAAGGCGGGGAGTTTGATTACCTGCTGAATGCGACCGAAAATTTAAATCTTCTGCAGGAACGCTTTATTGTTTTTGAACTGGATAATATTAAGGACCACCCGATCCTTTTTCCAACCGTCACGATCATTATCATGGAGGTTTTTATCAATAAAATGCGCAAACTGAAAGGGGTGCGCAAAATGATTCTGATCGAAGAAGCCTGGAAAGCGCTGATGAAAGAAGGATTTGCCGAGTATATCAAATATCTGTTCAAGACTGTCCGGAAGTTCTTTGGCGAAGCCATTGTGGTTACCCAGGAGGTGGAAGATATCATCAGCTCGCCAATTGTCAAGCAGGCTATTATCAATAATTCCGATTGCAAGATCCTGCTTGATCAGAGCAAATACCAGAATAAATTCGACGCGATTCAGGAACTGCTGGGCCTGACTGCCAAAGAAAAGGCGCTGGTGCTATCGGTTAACAAGGCGAACGATCCGAAGCTGAAATACAAGGAAGTATTTATCAGTCTGGGAGGCATCTCTTCCAAGGTTTACCGGACCGAGGTTTCGCTGGAAGAATATCTCGCTTACACTACCGAGCAAAGTGAAAAAGTAAAAGTTATGGATTATGCGGCACGGTTCGGCGGCGACATCCGCAAGGGTATGGCCGCGCTGGCCAACGATATGCGGACCGCACAATAACCTGTTAGAATTTAAAACGATGAAGAAGTTTATCCTGGTTATTTCTATGACGGTGCTGCTGGTCGTCGGACCGGTGCAGCGTAGCCACGCATTCTGGTTCGTGGTGACCGCCGCTATCAAAAAGGCGCTGAAAGCAGCTGACCTGCAGGTCCAGCGGCAGCAGAACAAAGTGATCTGGCTGCAGAACGCCCAGAAAACACTCGAAAATATTATGGCTAAAGGTAATCTGGACGAGATCACCGAATGGTCTAAAAGACAGAAAGAACAGTATCAGAAATATTATGAAGAGTTGCATAAGGTCAAAACGGTAATCAGTTTTTATTACCGCATTAAAGAAATTACAGCAAAAGAAACGGCACTGATCCGGGAATATGAACGGGCGACCAGCCTCGTCCGGAATGACCGCCATTTTACGGCGCAGGAAATCGAATATATCGGTATAGTCTACAGCCGGATCATGCAGCAAACGATCAAAAATGTGGAAGATCTCTCTATGGTGGTCCAGGCTTTCGGTACTGAAATGTCGGATGCCAAAAGGCTGGAAATCATTAACGCCACGGCCGAAAAAGTTGACCGAAATTATAAAGACCTCATCCGTTTTAAAAATTCAAACGGCCGGGAAAGCTTGAAACGCGCACAGGGTGAACAAGATGCTGCGCTGATCAGAAGTATCTACGGATTACCAACATAAAAAGAGCAACTATGAAAAAATTACTGATAATACTATTGCTGGCTGCGGCCGGCCGGGTCGTTCATGCCCAGGTACTGGGCGGTGTATTCAGTCAGAATTCGACCTATTTGAAAAATTTGGCCACCCAGCTGGCAGCATTAAATATGTATAAAAGTTATGTTCAAAAGGGCTATAAGATCGCCAAAACGGGTCTTGGCACGATTGAAAAATTTAAAGGCGGTGAATTCAATCTGCACCGGTTTTACTTTGACTCTCTGAAAACGGTCAATCCGAAAGTAAAGCTCTACAGCAAGGTCAGCCAGATTATGGCTATGCAGGCGGAAGTGATCTATCGTTGCGCCCGGTCACGCCGCGAAGCCCGCGACAGTAAACAGTTCGGAGAAAACGAGATCGAATATTTCGGACATCAGCTGGATGAACTCCTCACTTCCTGCGATCACACGCTGGATGAACTGCTCACGCTTTGTACAGATAAAGAATTGCAGATGCGGGACGATGAGCGGATCAGCCGTATAGATCTGCTCTGGCAGGAGATGTGCCGGAAATACCGTTATGCCTGCAGTTTTAATGGAGAGATCAGCAGTCAGGTGGCTAACCGTCGCCTGGAACATGCGCGGCTTGAAGGCACAGCCGCCTATTATCCAACAGAATTATAAAAACCTGCTCTATGATTCAGATTAAAAAAATATTATGTCCGGTTTTGGGCCTAGCCTGCATACAGTTTTTGACTGTCCGGCCGGCAAATGCCCAAAATATAGGCGATCTGGCGATGCAGCTTTATATGGATGGCGTGCAGCTCGCCGCTATGAAGTCCACTTTAACGGAACTACGCAAAGGGTTTCAGATTGTCAGTAACGGCTACGGAAATGTTAAAAATATCTCTAAAGGGAACTTCGATGTTCACAAAACTTTCCTGGATGGCCTGATGGCGGTTAGTCCCGCAGTACGCAAGTATTACAAGGTCAGGGAGATTGCTGATGACCAGATCCGGATTGTCAGCGAACGCAAGCAAGCCTTACAGCGGATTCGGGAAAGCGGGAATTTCAACCCGCAGGAGATCAGTTACATATCCGGGGTTTACGAGAATCTGGTTATCCAGAGTCTGCAGAATCTGGACGATCTTATTATGGTTACCACCGCAGGTAAGCTCAGGATGAGCGACGATGAACGTCTGAAATCCATTGACCGCATTCATGCCTCTATGCAGGATAAGGTCGCATTTATGCAGGGTTTTGGTAATGACACCCGACTCGTGTCCTTCCAGCGGGAACGGGCAAAATTGGCCTCAGCAACGGTGTCCGGCATGCATGGTATCGTTCAAAATTAAAACTATAAAACTAATGATATGAAACACTGGAAAAAGATCGTACTGATGACTATACTCCTGGCGGGTATAGCATCACTGGCCCAGGCGCAGGAACCACATGGCGTGGCTGGTAAAATTAAGGGGCTCGAACCTGTGCTGGATACCATTTTTCACAAAATGATTAAACTCAGCAGCAAACTAATTAATGTCAGCAGCGGCATCGCCGGGTTTGGAGCATTGTTTTTTATCGGGTCACGAATCTGGAAAAGCCTGGCGGCAGCTGAACCAATTGATTTTTATCCGCTGCTGCGGCCATTCGTCCTGGGTTTGTGCATAGCCATGTTTCCGGCCGTACTTGATGTCCTTAACGGACTACTGCAGCCGACTGTTAATGGAACAGCTGCGATGCTGGAAGACTCCAACGCCGCGGTCCGCGTGTTGCTCCAGAAACAAAATGAAGCCATTAAAAAAGGGATTTTAACCGGAGTTTATACGCCGCCCATCACCCAGGAAGAGCAGCATGACTGGGATTACGCGCACGCAGGTACTAAAACAGAAAGTGACAAGCAAAGTGAATTTGGAATGCAAAGCCAATTTCAAAACGATGCTATTTCCAGCTGGATGGCGAACACCATTAAACGCTGGATCAGCGAAATTCTGCAGCTCCTTTTCGAAGCTGCCGCACTATGCATCAATACGGTCCGCACTTTTCAGTTGGTCGTGCTTGCCATCCTCGGACCGGTCGTCTTTGGATTTGCGGTCTTTGACGGTTTTCAGCATACACTTACGGCCTGGCTGGCTAAATACATTAACATCTTTCTCTGGCTGCCGGTCTGCAATATTTTCGGAACCATTATCAGTACAATACAAGCAGAAATGCTCAAAATCGACGTGGAGCAAATGGCACATACCGGAACCAGCTCATTCGGCCTGAGTGACGCGCCATACCTGATTTTCATGATCATTGGAATTGTAGGGTATATGACTGTGCCTACGATAGCCGGATACATTATTAATGCAGGTGGTGCAGGTGCCATGGTGCAGAAAATGACGAGCATGGTCAGTAGCGCAGGCTCCGGGGCAATGAATCGCATGGCATCGGCACCGGGTAATATAGCAGATGCCAGGCAGCACCTCAAAGATGGCAAGGAAGGCACAAAAGAAGATTCACAGGGTAGGGGCGTAGCCGGAGCGATGGGGCGCATGGCAGGCTCCATGTATCAGGCCAATAAATTATCAGGCAACCAGGGCGAAAAGCAATAACACGTTCAAATACAAAAATCAATGATATGATATTCAGGCAAATGAAAAATGTCGATACTGCTTTCCGGTATATCCGGACCTTTAGCGGCTGTGTTATCGGCGGAGTGGTTTTACTTGCAGGCTTCATCGCCTGGAAAAGTTACCGGCTAGCTTCGGAGACCCAACAAAAAATTTATGTCCTGGGCAACGGCAAGGCACTTGAAGCTTTCGCAGCAGACCGACGCGACAATATTCCGGTAGAAGCCCGTGATCATATCAAAACATTTCATCAGCTCTTTTTCACCCTGTCACCGGATGAAAAAGCCATTGCCGCCACTATCAGTAAATCACTGTACCTCGCGGATGAATCCGCAAAGGCTGCCTATGACAATTTGAAAGAAAGTAATTACTTCAGCAATCTCATTAGCGGTAACGTCAGTCAGGCCGTTCGGGTGGATAGTGTATATGTGGATATCAATCAGTATCCCTATTATTTTAAGTGTCATGCTACCGAAATCATTACCCGGACATCTTCCGTTGTGACGCGCAGCCTGGTCACCGAAGGTTATCTGCGTAATGTAAGCCGCTCAGATAACAATTCGCACGGCATGCTGATCGAACGCTGGGAAACACTGGAAAACAAAGATTTAACCATACAACGGAGGTGAAGATGTTCAAACTGATCAGAAAAAAAGAAAATACCACCCGGTTGCATCCGGCCGCCGAAAAGCTGGCGGAGACAATGGCGGATCGCATCTTATCAATGAAATCTAGCTGTGCTGCCCGGCTGGACCGGCTGGTCAATCCCCGCCCGCTGTACCAGAAAAAAGCCATCCTGATCGTGGCCGGAATGATCGCTGCCTGCTGGTGCTTGTACCTGATTATTCGCGGAGTTATCCGCTGAGCAATTAATAATAACCCGTAAAACTTAATAAGATGAATATAACTGAAAAACAACCCCATTCGGCGGCCTATCTCAGCCAGCGGCGTTTTCTTTTTGTGGTACCGCTCATTATTCTGCCCTTTGTACTGCTGGGTTTTAAATTGCTCGGTGGCGGAAACGGTACGCAAACACAAAACACCGTTAAGGTGAAAGGCATTAATACCACCTTGCCCTCCGCCATGAATGAGGCAGACACAACGATGGATAAAATGGCATTTTATGACCAGTCGCGCCAGGATTCCTTAAAAAAAGCCGGAAGCTACCAGGATGATCCCTATAACAAACTGGATACAAGTGGAAATCATTACGGCACTGACCCTGCTGCGGGTACTAATTTCAATCGTCTTCAGGGCAGCTCCCGCCCGGCTGATCCAAGCGAGGTTAGGCTCCAGCAGAAACTTGCTGAACTCAATGCAGCGATCAACGCTAATTCAACGAATACCGGTCCTCCTGCTGATGCACCCGCAACAAGCGGCAGCAGCGCCAGCAACAAGGCCGATATTGACCGGCTGCAGGCGATGATGACATCCATGCAAAGCTCGGGCTCAGGTGATCCTGAGATGACGCAGATCAGCAACATGCTGAACCAGGTCATGGATATCACGCAACCCGGACGGGCACAGTCCCGTCTTCGCGAAGCGTCGGCAAGATCCCGCGGTCAGGTTTTCGGCGTTTCCACCACATTCAGACGGGATCCGGTAACGCTACTGGACAATCAGGCTCCCGGAACCGCCACGAAAGGCGGCAACGGTTTTTTTTCACTGAATGAAAAGCCGTCAATCCCAGCCCTGCAGAATACGATTGAAGCGGCCACCTGCGAATCCCAGACACTGGTCAGCGGCGCTATTATTAAACTGAAACTGCTGAACGATGTGTATGTGAACGGCCAGCTGATCCCACGCAACACCTTCGTCTACGGCACGGTGAACCTCAGCGGAGAGCGCATGATGGTCAACGTAACCAGTCTGCGCTATGGTAATGGCCTGTATCCGGTAAGCCTTTCAGTCTGTGATCTGGATGGGCTCGATGGCATCCATATCCCCGGTGCCATTGGCCGTGACGTTGCCAAGGAAGCTTCCGGTGATGCTTTACAGGGTATCGGTCTCAGCAGTATGGATCCGTCCATCAGCATGCAGGCGATGGATGCAGGTATTCAAGCGGCTAAAAGCTTTATCGGCAAGAAAATCAGGTTGATCAAAGTCTGTGTTAAGGCCGGATATCATATCCTATTGAAAGATGAAAAACAAAAAGATTAATAAACTCTAAAAATTGAAAAGATGAAAAAGATTTGTGTTGCAATAACCGCATTATTATTCTTCCTGACGCATCAGGGTATGTTCGCTCAGACAGCCAGCATCAGGGTAACCGACACCCGCAATCCTGCTGGTCTTGCCGTATCATGTTATAAAACGACCAACCTGATTTTTCCTTATGCCATCAAAAGTGTAGACAAAGGCAGCAGGGATATTTTGGTGCAGAAAGCCGGCGGCGTTGAAAATGTACTTCAGGTAAAAGCCGGGAAGGAACGCTTTCCGCAAACTAATCTCACTGTGATTACTGCTGATGGACAGTTGTATTCTTTCGTGGTAGATTATGCCATTCAACCGCAACAACTCAACGTTCGCCTGGAAAATAATCGTCCGGACAAAGGCCTCGTGCAGTTTTCCTTAGCCGAAGATAATGAAGCGCAGGTGAAAGGAATCGCAGAAACCATATCTGCTAAAAATCCATTGCTAAGCGGCATCAAAGCAAAAAACAATGATGCCCGTATGCAGCTTCGCGGACTTTATGTTAAAGACGATCTCTTTTATTTTCAACTGGAACTGGAAAACCGTTCAGATATTGGCTATGATGTGGATCAGCTCCGCTTTTTCATCCGTGATTTGGAAATTGCCAGGAGGACCGCTCATCAGGAGCTCGAACTTAAGCCACGGCAGGTACTTGGCAATGCCCGCGTCATCCACGGCCATTCGAAACAAACCGTCGTGGTGGCGATCCCCAAATTCACCATTCAGGATAAAAAAGAACTCCAGATCCAGTTAACTGAACTGCGCGGTGCCAGAAATCTCACACTGCAGCTAAAAAACGGTCAGTTGGTGCACGCCGTTTCGATTTAATCAGGGCTTATTTTCTTTCTGCCGCACAGCAAAAAGGTGGAGTCAAAAGCTACGCCTGTTCAATGTAAATTAAAATTGATCAAATGGAAAATCAATCAGCTGAAATAACTGCAAATCAACAACCGAAAATTACGGGTCAAACGAATGCCCCTAAGCAAACTCCGGCAGCACCGAAGGTCGCACAACCATCTGAAAATCCGGAAGTGCAGGTGGCAGAAAATCAGACACAACCGGTTGCGGCAGTTCAGCAACCCCAAAAAGCAAATCTGCCATTAAAGCAGTTAGATCTTTATGATGAGGCTATGTTGGCCATGGCAGAAGGTAGAGGGCCAGTTCTGGATGTTATAAAACCTACCGTCAGCCAGGATTCCAAGGCGACGGTTGATACTCCCGCAATGCAAACTACCGTAGCCGAATCCCCAACGCCGAAAAAGTCAGAAGAAATCTCTGGAATCAGCGCAACTAAAATGGTGCGTAACGCAGGTAAAAAGAAATTGGGAGGTCAGTCTGAAACGCGCATTACTGCTGAAATGGCCATCATAGATGGGCGTGCGTACAGACTTGCCAAAGTATTTGCCAAACGTGTATCTCCTGAAACACTAGAACGGCTCCAAACCAGGGAAAAAATAAATGGCTATAAGGATGTGTTAAGCCGTTACCGTGGCACTTCCGATCTGACTGAACGAGGCCAGCTACGAGGGATAGCAATGGAAAAGAAAGAACTGGAAGAAGCATTCTACGGCAAGGGTTTCCGGTTCCGCAAATTGTTTGAGACGATTGGAAACCGCTTCACCAATATGAAAGAAAATATTGCGCCGGTAGTCAAAGATGTAACCCGGGCCAAACCGGGCCATAAAAATAACACTGTCAGCCATCAGCTGATTAGCTCCGGCTTCGTCAAATTTCTGATCAAGGTCGATCAAAGGATTAATCGCGGACATTACGAATTTAAAATGAACGACTCCAAGGACCTGGGTAACGGTAAGTCAGTTGACTATACCCTGGTATTTGGGCCTGGTAAAAATCGTCACGAAAAAACCTCACTGCAAAAAGTCGAAGCCAGCTATACTGATCTTAAAAATCCAGCCGAATCCCGAACACGGACCTTCGATTGCCGCAAGGGGATCAATTATACCAAAGAACAGATGGCGACTCTTATCTCGGGTGGCGGAGTCTATCTGGAAAATACTAAGCGCCTGGGTATAAACACCGGACCAAAGTGGGCGAAAATGGACTTCAATGACGTCAGGGACGGCGAGTACCGGATCAATACCAGCCGCGCGGAAGACCTGTCGTTTTATGAACGCCGCGTAGCCGCACTTCCCGGATTTAAAGTATATCAACCCGGCAAAGAGAAAGAGATGACCGACGGTTTGCTCGATGGCAAAAAAGTCACCGCAAGCCTGAACATCAATGGAAAGAAAACAAGTACCATACTGCAGCTCGATAGCAGAACGGATAACATCAGCATCACGGATAATCAAGGGAAGTCATTGTGCCAGAATGGCAATGGTAAAATCATAGATATCAACAGCCGAAAAGAGGTGCCGCAGCAAAACGTGACACCGGGCAAACAGCGAAAAACGAGATTAAAAGCATAATGAAACCGAAAGATCCATTAGCGACATTTTTTGAGGCCGTGCAGCGTGACCCCAGGATCAGTGTTACGCATATTGGCATTTATGCAGCATTGACAGAGTACTGGCGGGCGCACAAAAAGCCGAACCCGTTTCAGGCTTTTAGCCACGAAATCATGCAACTGGCCCGCATTACGGCGAGTACAACCTATCACAAATGTGTACGTGATCTGCACCGTTATGGCTACCTGCGTTATGAACCATCCTACGATAGGAATAGAGGTAGCCGGGTGTATCTTGTACGGCCTGAAAAGAAGTGATAAAAAATAAAGATAAGTGAAATGGAAATGATCACATTAGATGACCTGCGCCAGTTCAGGTTGCAGCTCCTCAACGATATAAAAGCGTTACTGAATGACAGGCCAACGGTTGTCGGAAAAGACATGCCGGTGGAATGGGTAAAAAGCCCGGTTGCCCGTCGGATGCTGGACGTTTCTCCAGGGACACTGCAGAACCTGCGCATATCTGGCAGGCTCGGGTTTCAGCGGCTCGGCGGCTCTTATTATTACAGCCTTAAAGATCTGAACGGTTTATTTCAAAATAACGCTACCACAGCGTCTAATCCGGGAAATTATGCTGGAAAATAGCTTCGGACTGCTCTTCTTTTTAAAAACCTCCGGCGGGCGGAAGCAGACGGTCAAACACGTTTATCTGCGGATTACGGTTAACGGCGTGGCCAGAGAACTATCGACCAGAATGCACTGGTACACCGACCGCTGGCACCAGGGGAGCGGGCGCGCCACCGGTAATCGGGAGGACGCGCGTATACTCAATAGTTTTTTGGATACCCTCACTGCCAGGATCTACGAAGAACGCACCGCCCTGCTTAGCGCCGGCAAACCTATTACTGCGGTTGCACTTAAAAACAGGATCACCGGCAAAAACCAGAACCATACACTGTTAGCCGTCTTTGGTGAGCATAACAACCATATGGCGCAACTGGTGGGCAGGGAATATGCGCCGGCTACCTGCACGCGTTTTAAAACGGCGATGGCACATACCCGTGCATTTATCCGCTGGAAATATGAGCAGGACGACCTGGACCTCCGGGAGCTCAACTATGAATTTGTCAAGGATTTTGAGTTTTATCTCAAAAGCAACCGTCACTGTGCCCATAACTCAGCCATGAAATATATTTCTAATGTGCGTAAAATCGTACTGCAATGTGTTCTGAAGGGCTGGCTGCCGGCGAATCCCTTCCTCGGCTTTAAAATGAAGCTCAGGGAAGTACGGCGTATTCCACTAAATGCTGCCGAACTCCGGACCCTGGCAATAAGTGTTATGCCGTCACCGAGACTGGAACTGGTCAGGGACATTTTTCTCTTCAGCTGCTATACAGGACTGGCCTGGATAGACGTAAGGCAGTTAACCCGCGCGGAGATAGCGGAAGAAAACGACGGAGAGCTTTGGATTCGCACCAGACGCCGGAAGACCGATTCACCGACCCGGCTGCCATTACTCCCGGAAGCTCGCCGAATCATAGAGCGTTACCGGAATCATCCCAAATGCAAAGCAGGTATGCTGGTGCTGCCGGTATTGTCCAATCAGAAAATGAATTGTTACCTGAAGGAAATCGCACTGCTCTGCAGCATCACCAAAAGGCTGACTTTTCATATCGCCCGCCATACTTTTGCCACTACGGTAACACTGGCCAATGGCGTACCACTGAATACGGTCTCTAAACTACTGGGCCACAAATCTATTCAGCAGACTGAACATTATGCCCGGCTTAGTGATGAGGTGATCCGGGAAGATATGGCTTTACTGAAAGTGCGCTTAAGTCAAAATGGATTTGCAGGTCTACCTGTCGGCGTTAACTGCAATTAGCTGTCAGATGTCCATTCGCTCTTTGAGTTGCCATAATCGTTCCAGATGGGCTTTATCATCCTGTTCCAAGGCCTGATAAGACGCAAAATCTGCCAGCTTGTTAATCGTCGGGGTTCCGTTAATATGGTCTTCTATATCCTGAACCATGAGTAGCAGTGTGATCATCTCAAGTGGCTCTTCTGTCTTTAAATAACAGAGCGTATCGTGCACCGCAGCAATTAGACTTACTGCCCCCCTCTTCCGGATCAGCAAGGTTTGCTTTCCGGTAAATTTTCTGAACGGCCGATCCGGTTGCTGACTGATAATGATCTATTTCCGGACCTGTTACAGACGTATCATATCCGGGCAATCGGGAGCTCCGCTTTTTACCGGTACGGTGTGATTTTATCACGCAAAGATGTAAAAAACACAAGGACTGCCGGCGATGAATGGTTATACATGTTACAGCCGAACTTCGACGCCGGCATATTGTTTTTCGACGATCATAAGAAAACATGGATCGCCAGAGGTACCAAACACTTTGCTAAATTCGAGGATATGGTCACCTGCATCAATAAACTTAACTCGGGTGTACATCCCCGCTGATCATTTTCGGATAATCAGATGCACGAGCGCGGGATCGGCCATCAGCCGCTCCATTTCGCTTTCCACGATCTGCTGTACATCCTTCCTAACCTGGATGTAATTCCGCTGCACCATATCAGGCGTAATTTTACGGATCACAGGAATCGGTTTATAGGCATTCTCTTCGGCATGTAGAGCCGGAATATCGTTAATAACTTCGCAATGAAAAGCTTTTAACTCAATTTTAGTATCAGGGTTGTCCGCTACCATGCCTACAAATTCACCACTGGAAAGCGAAGCAATTTTACTGGCCGGTACGGCAGATTCCAGCTGCCGGGATTTGCTTATTGAAGTATCTGCACTATTGACAGATAAACTCTGCCGCTCCTGCATAATACGTCCGATTCGATCAGATAACTGCTTGGCGGTATCACCGGTAACCTGCCCTGATATGATGTTGCCTACGATGCCCATAATTACGTCCGCCTGCTCACGGCCGTAATCTTTCCGCAACTGGCTCAAATCCTGCACCGCCAGCGTGGTGGCTACTTTGTTACTTCTGGCCGTAGCGATCAGACTGTCAATACCGCTGAGGTAAACGGTTGGAAATTCATCAAAGATCAGACTACTTTTAAGTTTACCTTTCTGGTTAACCAATTTAACGAGGCGGTTAACAAACAGCGACAATACCGCACCGTAAATCTGAATCTTCTGTGGGTTATTGCCGATACACAAAATTTTAGGGTTATCAGGATTATTGATATCCAGCTTGAAATCGTTGCCACTCAGCACGTAGTAAAGCTGCGGGGAGGATAAACGTGCCAGGGCGATTTTGGCCGAGGCAATCTGACCTTCCAGCTGCTCCATGACGTCGTTTAAATAGGCATTGACAAAAGGGTTGATCAGTACCTCCACCTCGTTTTCCTGTCTTAACAGTGTAAATAAACTATTATAATCCAGCTGCAAAAATTCAATAACGTGTGGCAGCGTACAATACTGGCCGCTACGATACTTTCGCAAATACCAGATGACTGCCGTTACCAGATTAATGGGTGATTCTACAAAGAAGTCACCTTGTTTTTTAATCCATTCCCGGTTAAGGCCGAGCAGGATCGTACGTGCTGATTCTGTTGCGTCGGTAATATCCATCATTGTATCCGGATCAAGAGGGTTACAGCGATTGCTTCTGGTCAGATCATCAAAATTGATCGCGTAAAATTTGGGAGGAACCACGTATTTATGCCTGTTCTTCAGCCAGTGATTATAGGTAATGACGGAAAGATCCGGAAACTTAAAATCATAAACCAGCATGGTGTGCTGCTTGGCCAGTGCCTGTGTAATGATATGGCGAATCACAAAAAAACTTTTACCGCTGCCAGGACTGCCGGCCACCAGCAGACCACGCGCAGGATTAATAAAGTTGATCCAGGAGCTGCGGTATTTCCCTTTCAGCTGATAGCGCGCCGGAAGGTTAACCGAAAACTCATTGTCGAGCAGCCGTTCTTCCTGCGGAAAAGTCTCGTTTTCGTTATTGAAAATATCGTTGTTATTCAGGTTGTTTTTAATGATCCGGGACAGCATGGTGCCGCCGGTGATGATCAGCAAGAATCCGGTACTGCAGATGCCTATATAAATAGCGGTTTTAAGCTCCACCTCCAGGCGAAATGACAGAACCAGCCAGCTGCCAAAATATAGAGTCAGTCCAGTAATGATATAGTATACCGCACCCTTAAAATTTATGTTTTCATCCAATCGTCCTCTCGCGCCGATAAGGGAGATGACCAACATGCCCAGCGGCCAGCATTTGGAACTTTGAAATCCGTTTAACAAACCGGTTCTGCTGATATTAACCAGGAGTTGATCCGTAAACGGAGCGTTCAGATGCCAGGCCCGGAAGGCCTGGTAACAGTAAAAGTAAAAATGTATGGTTAGTAATGTTATCGCAATCAGTCTGGTCATATCCAGAATCTTCCTCAGCGCCTGTTCGTTTTCACCTGTCTGCATGATCAAAATATAAATTGTAATAAACCTTCCTTACCGGCGGATCAATATTTTTTTTCTTTCTCTGCCTTCCTCTGCCCTGTCAATAGCCCATTCATTCAGATCGCCGTGGGTAGCATAGTGAAAGCGCCTGTCTTCATACCTTTTAGCGTCCGCACCAATGGCTTCATGGGTATACAAATCTCCGGTCTTATCGTTATCCAGATAGAGAAATGCCTTTTCATGTCCTTCCATAAAATCAAATGATTCCTTACGCCGCATCAGATGCGCTGAATTCAGAATCAAATAATTGCTTTGCGGAGGGTTATTTTTGTGAAGTGTCATATAAGTCAGAAAATTCATAAACCCCTCGAAAACCCTGACTACAGACGCACCGTTATCTACGGTCGTAACATCCTTTTTGTCCGCAGCTTTCATAAACGGATTGCGGATCTCAAATCCCCCGCTGTTGTTCTTAAAGCCGATACCATAGTACTTTTTATCATGAATAGTAAACTGCACTTCACAACAGTACTGATCAGCAACTTTCAGATCAATTCTTCTGTTCTTCAGATAACACAGTAATGATGACGTATGCAGTATGCTTTGTTTACCAATTTTCACAATCGGTTCCTTGGGTATTTCGGCCAGTTGCAGATCTGCAGCGCGGACATAAGCACCGGGCAGGATTTCATTGTTGTTAAACCGCCGGACGACCTCCCTTGCATCAATATTATGGTAAGCCATAATAAAGTCCACAAAAGATTTTCGTTTAACTTCAATTCCGAAATCCGTCCATTTATTCCGGGAACGTTCAACCCTGAAAGAAGGATTGTTTTCACTCCGGATCGGCGAAAGATAATAGTAAAAATCGCCGACCACATTTACGGGATTGATGCCAATACTTGCCAGGTAAGACACCAGTTCTATATCATTAAGGTCTGCACATCTCATTCCCATCTTCTTTCCTCTTAATCTTGGCCTCAGCAACTTTTCCCTTTTGTCAGTACAAAATTAGCTGGCGTAAACGGAATAAACACAACCTCATTATATTATAACGGGGTGCATTATGGTAATATAAGTAAAACTGTTATCTTGAAAGAGACGCCTGAAGACAAACAATATGAAATGATCTGCGCAGTCAGAAATTATTTGTCAACCTAAATGTCGCTTAAATATCCGGGCCAGCCTGCATCATTTTGGGAGATAAAAATTATATTTGTTTAAATACATATCTGCCAGATGTCAGTCACCAGGTTTTTTGAGGAAAGGTTTACAGCGAATCCGGTTAATCAACCGCAGCTTCCCTTTTTTCATTCCTGCGATGCCTATTATCTTCAATCAATCCTCGCCAATAAAAAGCTGATCCCCCGGGAGTGTAAAGTATTTAATAATGAAAAGCTACTGTACCTTTTTTATGGCCGTCCTGCTTATAAATCGGCACTGACAGAAAACAGCAGCCTGATTTCAAGGATGCCCGTTTGTTTTATCTTCAAACCAGCCTGCAATATGGATATGAAAAGGATTTGTGCTTTTGATTCGGGCGGTTACAGCCTGTACGAAAGCTTTATGCATCCGGGCATGACAGTAGATAATTTTCTGATGACACCAAACATCACTTCGGTTCACAAAACTGTTGATTATTTTTATGACAACAATCTGGGTTATTTCACGGGTAACCCTAAAAACCAGATCAGTTATGACCCTATCGAGTTTCACATCGAATCTTACTATAATCTACTGAAAGACAGCAGTGCCAATAAAAGGGACGACAGAAAGGCGAGTATAGAAATACAACTTAATCACGAGCTTGAGCTTACACCAGATACGCTGGCGGCAGTTATTTTGCCATCAAATCTCGCCGGATCCGCAATGGTCAGGAGGATTATTACCGATGAGCTTGGCGCCGAAATTATCAGCATTCCCAATTACGGGGTCGCATCAAATGGTTACTACGCGCTGATCATGGAAAAGACAAAAGAATTCTTCATTAAACAAAATCTGATCGATGGACACTAATCAATCATATCAGTTATATGGCTTTATCGAATATCTGCCGCTGGATATGGGATTTGTTACGCCCGTATTTTTATTTGATTCTGAATTTTATGTACAGCTTAGTGATGACAGCCGGTTCATTGAAAGTTTCATAAAGCTTCCTTCAGGAGAACCGGACCTGATCCGGGCTAATCAGCTACCGTTTAATATCGCTTGCCAGACAGGCGATGAATGTATATTTGGTTTCAAGTTCAACGACTTCGAAATCTACTATGACGTTTGTCTGGATTTGTCCCGTTATCTTAAAGTCCGGCTGTTAAGCTCTCTTGAAGACCCGTGGGTGAAGGAGATGGTCGAATCCTTCATCAGTTCATCAAGGGAACCTGAAGTGCCGGACTACCTGCCCGTCAAATATTCGGGAATAACTGCTGTAGAAGATTGCCGTAAATTAATCGAACCGGTCATGTATTACTCTGCAGACCAGCTGAAATATACAGCCGAGATCTTCTATTTCTATTCTAATTTTAATTCCGAATTTAAAGATACCAGCGCCCTGCTTTATGACAGAATAAATAAATCTGATTTGAATTCAGCGCTTTCGAAGTTCTGGATTACGGCTATGCCAACAGTCATTATTGCTGCGATGGGAATGGCTACGCATACAAAACAAAACTCCGGGATTCATTTTGATAAGATCAACCGTTTAATTGCCCTACTTGAAAATGACTGGTATAGTACCACTCTTTTTGAAATGAATTTCGTCCTGATCATTGACTTGATTAAGGAAAGAAATGATGTACTTCATAACGTCTGGGGTTATTTTAAGGAACACCTGGATGACATGTCTCATGCACACAGACTGGCAACATACGAAAAGATTAAACAGGTTAAGGATGCACAGGGATATGCATTAAAATCAATCGATCATTATGTTTCGGGAAAAAGTACGGCCTATTGGAAAAATAATTATTTTTCCAGGGACAATGAAGTTCGGAACCGTCTTTTGATGAATCTATCCCGTATGGAAGAAACGCTAACCACCTATCATGGAGAGATTGCCAAATATGAAAGTCAGCGGCACAGCCTTGCTGAACTAAATGCCAGCCGCGGGGATGAAATGAAACCCGTATACGGAAATTGGATTAATGAGCTGGATAACAAGATATCAGTAACCGAAAGAAACGTTCAGGAGATCCAAAGATGGATTGTTCTGGTACATAAATTTCTTTTAGAAAGCTTTTAGAACGCTGAATGCTCCTGATCGTGCTTTCACTTTACGAATCCATCAAAGCGATCTGAAGGGTCGCGTTTCTGCTGCCTGGGGAATGAACACATTCGGGCACTGGCCGGAGGCTGAGTGCGCATATTAGCTTATAATCTGCGGGATTTCTATTCGGAAATTTTTTATAATGCGGTGACTTGTGAAATTGTTAAATGCCGCGTGTCTAAGTCCCTTCATTTGTTAACGCCCAGCCTGAAGTTTAAAGAAACCAGCATCAGTTAATTCGTGAATAATATTTAAGTGCAAATAACGTCACCAAATCACCAAAGGCATAAGGAACGGTCAGCTCACGGCCAGCATGAGGCGCCGTTAAGTGGTCGAATTTAAGTTTATGTGACCATTCATGAGCGATATGACCAACCAGATCCGCCTTGTGCCGGGAATCATCGAACCACCACGTATACGTGTAAATAGTTGTATCAGAAGGCAGGCCGTATCCGATTGCAGGGTGACGGGTAAAAACGGTAACAATCTTTGCTCTTTTCTTAATCTCCCAGTAGATATTAGCTGTATTGTCGTCAGCCGGCTGATACCATTCACTCCCTCTGTAAAGTTTTTCCGCCACCTGCCGGGTAGTCAGGCTGCTGTTAGGATCATCGGGGATATCGTATGCAAAGGACTTCTTGAGTAATTCCGCCTGGAAAGCAGGATCATTCATGATTTTTTCGAAGGTTGCCAGAGCTTCACGCATCTTTACCTCCCGGTCGGCAGTTAAACCTTGTATTTTATTTCCATAGGCTTTAAAAGCAGGCAGAGCCTGACCACTGGCAGTCATGGAAAGATTTGCCAGTAGCAGAACGGTAAAAAGATATTGGCGCATTTTACAGGGATAAGGTTATCATAAAGGTATTTATTTTAGCTGGTATTTACTGTATCAGTCAACTATATCCGGCATTGATGTAAATTTAGTATTATTACATTTTACAACTTATAACCTGAATCCATGCCTTCCCGTTCAGCTACCAGTCAAGATTTTAAAATAATTGCTATCAGACCGCAGACTGACTGTGATACCAGACTTTCCAAGGTGCTTGAAAGGGGCCGGCTATACTATTTTTACAGTGACTATGAGATTACCGAACAGGGCATAACCTATAAGGACGAAAGCCCGGATTGTTTGTACCATTACCGTAAGCTGCGGCTTCAGATTTGTGCAGTTGCAGGTCAGAACGGATCGGGCAAAAGCACGCTCATTGAACTGCTCTTTATGGCCGTCAATAATATCGCCCGCTATTATAAAGTCAATCCTGACCTTAAACCGGTTCAGAAATTGCGGGTGGAACTTTTTTTTAAAACAGAGCATTTCTATAAAATAACCGTGAACGGTACCGATGTCCGGTGTTTCAAACTTGACGGCGGTAAATGGACAGGTGACGAGGAGCTTGACTTCAGAGATTTTTTCTATACAATTGCCATTAACTACTCGCATTACGCTTACAACAGCCGTGAACTAAAAAAAGGCAAAGACTGGATTACACCGTTATTTCACAAAAATGACGGCTACCAAACGCCTATCGTTCTTAATCCGAAACGCGACAGAGGGAATATTGATATTAATACAGAGGATCAGCTTGTCAATCAGCGTCTGGTGGCCAATATGCTCAGACACTCAGATGATCACGTTTCGGAGTTCAGAAAATTAACGGATCACTTATCCGCGACACATCTCGTCCTGAAACTGATTCCAAGAAAATCGCAGGGTATTCTGTATAAAAAAAACGGGAAGGAAATCACCCTGGAAAAGCTAAATCTGGCAAAGGAAAAAATCTGGAAAAGAGTTAACAGTATTTATGACTTCGGTTTGAAAAACATCGACAGGAAAATTGAAGCAAACAATATCGCACTTGATTATCTGATCTGCAAGCTTATTACTATTGCCGCCAATTACGAAGAATATACGCCTCTTTTTGATCAGAACGCTGGTAATTTTAACTGGAAATATATTAACGACTGGCTCCGTCCTCTGTTGCAGGACAAAAGTCACATCACGTTCAAGCTTAAGCAGGTACTTCATTTTTTGAAGTATTCCGAACTGGGCTATCACACCGGCATGTTTACGCTGGACGATTTATCAGCGAATATTCATACAGTTATCGCGCAGAAGCAAACTCATAAAATAAAACTGATCGCACTGATTCCCCCGCCAATTTTCAGAACGGAGATTTTACTTTTACCTGTAAGCGGTGAGAAAAAGATTAACTTCAAAGTGCTCAGTTCGGGAGAAAAGCAGATGATTTACTCGGTGAGTTCTATTCTCTATCATTTGTCCAACCTTGATTCGGTTACTTCACAGCAAAAGAAAGCATACCGTAACGTCAATATACTGCTGGAAGAAATTGAATTATACTTCCATCCCGAAATGCAGCGCAATTATATTCGGTATCTGCGTCAGAGTATAATTCGCCTCGGTCTGGAACGTATCCGAAAAATAAACATTTGTTTTGTCACACATTCCCCTTTCATTCTTTCTGATATACCGGATAAGAATGTGATGTTCCTCAAAATTATTAATGGTGTTGCTCAGCAGACTAACCTGAACAAAAAGACATTCGGGGCTAACATCCATGATTTACTTGCGGACGGCTTTTTTATGGAAAATGGCTTTTGCGGAGAACTGGCGATGGAGCGGATTAAACAGACGATCAGGTTCCTGAATGCAAGCAAAGAGCTTAAAGAAGTAAAGGCAGCGTGGGAAGAAGACAAGGAAAACGAAGCTCTTGAAGACCGGATGTATGAGCTTGAGGCGGATGCTGATTTTGAGGAACGCTTCAATCATCTGAAAATGATTAAGTCCATCGGCGAAGCTGTTATTGCCAGAAAGCTGCTTGAAATGTATGATGACGTATTCGGAATTAGTTACGAAGATAAAATCAGGGAAGAAATAACGCGTCTGCAACAACTTATAGCAAAATAACATGCTCCATATCGATCTCCAGAATAAATGGGTGGCCAAAGCACACCGCGAACATCTGAAATATGTTTACTGCAGAATACGGAAGAAACTTACCGGTGAGACCTGCGGTGATTCGGCGTGCGGCGTTTGTGCGCAGCCTTCGCATATCATTAAAGGGTTACCACACAGTTTGGATGCAGTGCTAACGGACCGGAATACGCTGGAAACGCTGATTGGTGGCAGCCCGGATGATTTGCAAAATCTCAATGAGCTCATCTGGTTTGAAATGATTCCCGACTTTAACTGGGATGAATATAATTTATATCTTCCGGTCAGGGACAAAGAGCTGAAAAAACTATCCGATGATCAGCAGTATCTTGTATATAAGTATGATCGTTTTTACCGCATTCAGCTAAGAATTATTGACTATGATACCTGGTTCCAGAATAAGGACAACGAACCCCGGTACGACGCTTACAGACTTGCTGTTAATCTTGACCGTCGCACCTGCACCTATTGTAACCGGATCTGGACCACGACAATCAAGAACAGACATAATAAAAAGGTTATGCGCGCAAATTATGATCACTGGTTTCCCCAGACTAAATTTCCGCTGCTGGCCCTGTCTTTCTGTAATCTGATCCCGAGTTGTACAGTTTGTAACAGTTCTGTAAAGAATGACACCAATTATTCACTGGCAACACATATGCACCCTTATGTCGATATGGATGCATTAAGCAGGTTCCAGTACAGCTATGACTTTTTCAGGTCAACAAATACCTATCAGATCAAGATTAAATCGGGCTTTGGTGATACCAAAGCCGCGCGCACATACAGGGACATGAAACTCCAGGATATCTATGATGCCCATCACGCTGAACTGATTGACATGATTAATATCCGGGAAGCTTATTCAGATAAATATATCGAACGCATGATGTTAAATTTTAAAGATGCCGGACTGACTTACGAAGAAGTATACAAAATGGCATTCGGTGTGGAATACCTGGAAGATCATTATTTTAAAAAGCCGCTTAGTAAGTTCAAAAAAGATATTTTGACCGAGCTTAAACTGGCACGATAGTCTTTGGTAACGGGCTAAATAACAGCTCTGCTCTCAAAAACAGCGTCAAGAGGTTTTAGATAAAATGGTAAAACCGGTTTTACCCCAACCTGAGTGGTGACATTCAGTATCAATTCCGTTAGAGAATTACCGGTATGGATGATTCCATTGTTAAAACCAGTAAAATAAACAGGATATTCACCATTCGGTAAACGATTACGGGTATCCCAGAATAAAAACTCTCCATTTTCAGTTGCCGCAAAAGGTACAGCAGCACTGATCAACGCGACACCGTCCGGCGTATCTGTAATAGCAAATAATGGAGGATTCAGATATTGTTCAAACAACAATCTCATCGCAGCCGACTGAAGCTGAAAAGAATCGGGATGATCTGCATCAGCCATTGGAATATAGATCATAAACAAATTGCATAACAAACCATAACCGAGTTCCCTGCAGAACTGCAGATAGGAAGGCGGTAATAAATTCCCGTCAGGTAACCGAAACGCCGCTATTGCTGTTTCGTCACCAGCTGTAATCCACTCTCCTTTAATATGTAGAATGTCTTTGAAAGCCGGCACTAAACCAGAAATCACTTTATCCAGCGCTTCGGTCAAAACACCTGTGATGTCGCCACTGATACAGAATTCCGAAATTTTAAATGCTGATAACCGATTCGTGTGCCCCCTGAAAATCAGATCATTTCCGCGTGCCATATAAACGACTTTATCCCATTTGCAGCCCCGTACCTGCTCACCAAATTCCAGATAAAGTTCCTTTTCATGGACCAGCCGAGTCAGTGAAATATAACTACTATCTTCCAAACGAAAATCAATGACAATAAGCTCATCATGTAATTCTTTGGGATTGATAAAAAAGTCAATGCTGATAAATGTTTCCATAAAAGATTATATTCAGTAGCTGTTAATAACAATCTAACGTGTCAACGGTTTACTTGTAGCTTTCAGTCCGGTGTCGTGAAATAAGCTTTTAGCAATACAAAACTTCCGAGTGCTGGCAATGCTTTTTTAATATACGTGTGACGGCTTTTCTTGTCTTCGTTACGTCCATGATCATGTGAGACGAAAATCAGCACCGGATAGTTTTTAAATTCGGGCTCACTCCAGTCGTTTTCCGCCTTATTGAAATTATCACTAATAGTCATATGATCGGCAAACAGGCCCGAATATTTAAGATATTCTCCTAAGTAACTGCTTTCATGGGGGACGAAATTCAAATCCATTTTTTGATATAACAGATCTGCGGCCATTTGCCGGCTGTCAAGGAAGGAACCAAAAAGTAAAAAATAATTTTTTTTCATACGTATGTTTTCATCGGCCGTCACAGTAAAAAGACATTTAATATTTACTGATTCTGGTGATTGTACTGGCAATCTCCTCCTGATTCTTAAAGATTTCCTCAGTATAGCTTAACTGCCATGTCTTAAAATAGGAACTATAGGTATATAGCCTGGTCGTGCAAGGAAATTTTATTGTCCAGAGCAGCTCATTTCCGGCAGCCATAACCTGTTTGACATTTGATGCAGGTATTTCTACAACATATCTTTTAAAGTTTTTGAATCCGATAAATTTGAGGATTTTCCAGTAGTCAGTTTGACCTGCAGGCTCCCTGAACCTGTCCTCAGGGGTTTCTGCCATCTTTTCATACCGTAGCTTTACTTGTGGATTAACCGGCACAAAAAACATCAGTTCCAGATTATGGCTGGCCGCATTTTCGTTTTGAGCGACAATATAGCCCGGCCGGAAAACCGACCAATAAAACCCCATACCAAAATTTTTCCTATCAAAATTGTGATTAACCTCCTGCGCGTATACAGATGAAACAAGGCAGGTTATCAGCATGATCAAGCATGATCTTTTCATATAATCAAGCATTAATTTTTAATGTTTCTTTGTCTGTATAGTTTCCAAGGTTGTTCTTGACTTATTTCAGATTATCATTATGAACTCACCGTTTTTGCAAAGGTTTAACGCCTGTATCACCGAATTTACAATTCAAATTATGGAACTGAATGGTGTAGCAAGGATGTTTATAGGGCATTACCAGGTATAGCATAGTAGAAGGTGTTTTTTCATGAGGCAACTCATTCTTATTTTCCGTTCAAATAAACCAGCGCTTCTTCCAGAACCGAATCTTTGATCCCGCTTTTAGTTTCCATCTGAAGATCAGGTTCCAGACCGCGCGTTGACCGGTCGCCATTAGGCCTGACGATCAAAGCCTTCGGATAACTTACTTCCATTCCGGTATGTGGCAACTTGAATTCATGAATAGCTGCATAAGTGGTCGGTACATCCGAGGTTGTCTCGCCGATCAGTGTACCCCAATGATAATCCTTGATGGTTGCAGCGGTAGTCACCGCGTTGGAATACGAATAGCGATCGATCAGCACATACACTTTGCCTTTATATTGCAGACTGTCCGTTACAGGCTGTTGTTTGATGATTTTCGTCTGAAAGATGGTACCATCGGGTTTATTCAATATATCTTTTTTCAGATCAGCCAGGGAGGTATCCGCTACATCGCGCCAAAAGGATTTGGTCAGGGCGCTAGTTTTGACGGAAAAACTGGAACAGAACGAAAACGGTTCCTTTGCAAAATACGCCAGCATGTGATCGCTGAAAGAATTGTCGCCTCCGGGATTGCCGCGCAGGTCGATGATCAGTTGTGTAGCACCGGCCTGCCTTACCTGCCGAAAGGCGCTATCAATAAAACGCACGAATGCGGAGTTTTCGAAGGTTTTATGATCGGACGTATTCCCATCGGACTCGCTGTTCATAAAAGCGCCGGGGTGCAGATAGGCCACCTTGCCCAGGAATTTAAATTCCCTGCCGGTATTGAAGATCGATTTCTTTTTACCTGCGTATTCCTCCAGTTTTTCTGCGGGGATGCCGGGTACAACTGTTTCGTAGGCTGATCCGTCCGGTCTTTTCAGGCGGAGCTTAAAGCTGTCTACCCTGCCGAAGACCAGCCAGTGCAGCCTCGAAAAATGGTACAGGTCTATCAGCGTATTTTTAAAGGCCTTATTTTCCCCTGACAGGTAGTTGTAAACCCCACTTAAGGTATAAACAGCAGGTCTGGAGTTGATCTGTACAATCTCGTCACCGGCTTTGACAGTGGGATTTTGGCTGTAATTATCGGTAACGTATAGATGTTCTTTGTTCACGGATATATCAAGCGGAAATACTTTGCCGCCTCTCTGCAAGTATTCTAGGTAGGCGGGCCTGAATGGAAAAGCAATGCTGCAATGCGCCAGCCCGCAAAGCGCAGTGAAAGGCTGGAACAGCCTGTTGACATCCATCAGCGACATATGATCCCTGATCTTTAATTGAACGTCGTTGTATGCCTTGTCGTATTTCGTTTTGTTGGTGTTCACAAACAAGTTGTAATGGCTTTGCTGAAGCGTGGTGTACAGGTTGTGAAGGTCTTCCCTGACTTCCTTTGCGGTATAGAATACAGGTTTTGACGGCTCTTGACATTGGGCTGTATGTAAGCCAATGCAGTATGCAATGAGGAGTGTAAAAATTAGCTTGGATTTTCCGGTTAGGTTGCTTGTTGTCATGGTGGTAAAGTATATAAGCGGTAAGACAGCTATTTTGAAGTGGTAAGCTTAGGTTACTTTTTATTAATATACGATTTTTTGAAAATGTACTTACTGAAAGTCATAAGGAGGTTGTCGTTTCCTATTCTGAACTTTAAAGACGCATTAGTTCCATTAAATGTTACAGGTCTGCATTATATGTCAATAATTAACTATTAGATCATGGTACGATAATATTTTTCCGCTGAATGGTATGTGCGCTGAAATAACCCAAAGCCCCGCCTGAAAGATTCGTGTCCGGGTCGGATGGCGCGGCGTTGTTGCCATCGCCGCCGGCTCCGCTTTTCAGGCTGTACCAGTACTGATAAACAACGGGATCTAAGCACAGCATTTCGATGGTGAGCTGATCGCCGGTCTTGATATTCCGGGCGGAGTCATCATTGTCATTGCTGAAGCTGAGCCGGTTATTCACCACGTTCCCGTTGGTGAACTCATCATTGGCAATGAATACCGTCTTTTCTTTTTTTCCACTCACATATTGGACAAAGCGGTAGTAATTTTTCGCTCCCGACGGATCATGGTAAGCCGCAACCGCGTATTTCAGCAGGCTGCCGTCTTTATTACTGCCCTGCTGGTTCTGCACATAAACACTTTCCAGTGGTACCGGCTGTGGCATGGTGCAACCGGCGGTAAAAGTCTGGCCGCCAACCTGCACGTTTAGCTGATAGGTATTGCCAGGTATACCGGTAAGAGTAGCCTGCTGGTAAACGCCTGCACCGGTTGCGGGCAGAACTTGTGTACTGCCGTTTCCGGTAATGGTTACCGTCGCATTGCTTACACCGGTAAAGGTGTTGTCCCCGGTAAAGTCTTTGGTTTGCGAAATGGCAACCCGGCAGCCGCCCGCTTCGTTGGTCAAAACAGCTTCGATTACGTATTTAGGGGTGTTATCAGGCAGCTTCAGGTCGATTGCCTTTTCGCAGGAGGTCAGCAGTCCTGCGAAAAATAACAGGGAATAAAATTGATTTTTCATGGCTCAGAATTTAAAATTGTAAGAAACAGCGGGAACAAAGGTGAACAAGGTGGTACGGACAGCTTCTGTACGGGTTGGGTCGGTTTTATCGTCACGGAAAAAGATGCGGTAAGCATTCGGGTTGCCATAAGCGTTGTATAGACTGAAGCTCAATTCGGAGGAGAATTTTTTGGTTTGTTTCAGCTGTTTAGTAGCGCCCAGATCCAGCCGGTGGTAGGCCGGCATCCGCGAAGCGTTGCGGCTGGTGTAATTGTAATAGGTACTGCCGTCGATCTCGTATTTCCCGGCGGGAAAGGTCACCGCGTCGCCGGTGTAGTACACGAAATTGGCAGATAACACCCAGCGGTCGCTTAATTTATAGATACCCACTATGGAAATATCATGGGTACGGTCCTGGCGGGCGTTGTACCATTCATCCTGGTTAATGCCGTCGATCTGCCGCTGCGTTTTGGATAACGTATAGCTCAGCCAGCCCGTCAGGCGGCCAGTTTTCTTTTTGAGCAGCAGCTCCAGCCCGTACGCGCGGCCTTTACCGTAAAGCAATTGCGTTTCAATTGGCTGGTTGGTGAAGATGTTGGCACCATTGCGGTAGTCGATCTGGTTTTGCAATTGCTTATAATAGGTTTCCACCGTCAGTTCGTACTTATGCTCGCTTAAATCCCGGTAATAACCGATAGAAAACTGGTCGGCGAGTTCGGGTCGGATGATATTAGTGCTGGCCACCCATTTATCCACCGGCGAGCCGGAGCTGGAATTGGAGATGAGGTGCAGGTTCTGCGCGTTGCGGGAATACGCAGCCTTAACAGCGCTTAGCTCATCCAGCTGGTAAGCCGCGGAAATCCTTGGTTCCGGATTAAAATAGGTTTTCACGCGTTCACTGTGCGTGTAATGGTCGGTGCCGGTAATGTTGCCCGAGGCGTCTAATGTATAGTAATCACCCGGTCCCAACAAGGTAAAAGCGGAGATGCGCAAACCATAGGTCAGGCTGAATTTGTCCGTTAGCTTCCAAGTATCGCTGCCATAGACGGCATGATCCAAACTATAGCGGTTTTGCAATTCCTGGGAACTGATCCCGGCATTACCACTGGCCGTGATCTGTCCTGGCTTGATGCTATGGTATACGCTGTTAAAACCGAAGTTGACCGTATGCGCATCACCGGGAAACCATTGCAGATCCTCTTTCAGGTTCCAATCGCGGATGCGGGAATAGATGGTATAATCGTTCACATCCTGGCGCAGGCTGATCTTATAATCGTAATTACTGTAGATCAGCGAGGTATTTGAAAATAGCTGGTTATTGAACACATGGTTCCAGCGCAGAGTACCGGTGGTATTGCCCCAGTTGATGCCGTTGACCTTATCAGCGGCCAGCACATCTTTACCGAAATAGCCGGACAAATAGATCCGGTCCTTGCTGCCCAGCACGTAATTGGCTTTGGCATTAATATCATAGAAATAGAGTTGGCTGCGGTTGACACCGGTATCTTTGGATAATTTGAGAAACAGGTCCGCATAAGTACGCCTGGCCGAGATCAGGAAAGAGGACTTATCTTTCTGAATGGGTCCTTCCACATTGAGCCGGGCGGCGATCAGGCCGACACCACCACTGACATGGGTGCTTTGGTTATTCCCGTCATTCATTTGGACATCCATCACGGACGATAAGCGGCCGCCATAACGCGCGGGCATATCGCCTTTATAAATGCTTACATTCTTGATGGCATCGGAATTGAAAGTGGAGAAGAAACCCAGCAAATGCGAGGCGTTATAGACCGTTGCTTCGTCCAGCAGCAAGAGGTTCTGATCCACCGCGCCGCCCCGCACGTAAAACCCACCGCTGCCTTCCCCGGCTGATTGGATGCCGGGCAACAGTTGCAGGGTCTTGACGACATCATGTTCACCCAGCAGCACCGGGATATCCTTGATCTCCCTGGTACTGAGCTTTTCTATCCCCATCTGTGTACCGTGCAGGTCACGTCCCCCGCGTGGTGCCGCTGAAATGGTGACAGTCTGCAATTCCTGGGTATTGTCCTCAAGCGCGATATCCAGTCTTTGATCCGCTGTTAAGTTAATCGTTATCGTTTTGCTTTTTTGCCCGACCGCACTGATGCTCAACTGCTGTTCTCCTTTCGCCATTGTAAGCGAATAGAAGCCGTAGGCATTGGTCGCAGTGCCGCTGGCGCCGCTGCGGATGGTGGCGCCAATGAGTGTTTCGCCATTGGCTTTATTCGTGATGGTACCGCTGAGCGTATATTTACTTTGTGCGAGTGCCACCTGCCCGATCAATAGCAGCAGGATGGCCGGTAGATACCGTTTTTTCATGGCGGCGAAAGTAGACGCTGTTCACATGTTCAGCGTAGAATTTAGACGAACACCGTTATTTATTATACGAAGTGTTCATGAACGATCAAGACCCGCAGGTTTCGTCGAAAATTTACGCGGTTTGGTCTAAATTTAAGGCAAATACGGCACCAGCGGAGCTACTTTCACCAACGGGATGCTGTACCAAACCCTGCAAAACAATGATGACAACCAAAATTAATTTTATAGCCGTCATGCTGGCCCTGGCAGGCGTAATGCTGTCCTTTAACGGACAGGCCCAAAAACACCCCGGAATAATACGGCAGACAACGGCGCACCTGGACAGCCTGGCAAAAAATGATCATTTTAGCGGCGTGGTGCTCATGGCGAGCCATGGCAGGACGCTGCTGGAAAAAGCTTATGGTTTTGCAAATTTAGCAGACAGGCTGCCCAACAAGCCGGATACCCGTTTTAACCTGGCCTCGATGGGTAAAATGTTAACCGCCGTAGCGATCATGCAGTTGGTGGAGGCACACAAAGTTTCCCTGGATGAAACGGTCGGGAAATACCTGCCTGATTTTCCGAACCGGGCGATAAAAGATTCGGTAACGATCCGCCAGCTGCTCACGCATACCTCCGGTATGGGCAATTTTTGGGAGGCCCTGGATAAAGCCGCCTTCCAGCATTACCGCACCCTGAAGGACTATCTTCCGCTCTTCGCCGCCAGCCCCTTGCGCTTCAAGCCCGGGAAAAGCTTTCTGTACAGCAATGACGGTTACATGGTACTCGGCCTGGTGATCGAGGCCGTTGCCGGAACAGACTATTTTGATTACGTAACCGCGAACGTGTTCCGGCCAGCCGGCATGAGCGCTACCGGGTTTCCTGCGCTCGATGAGGTTAACCCGAATATGGCCGCGGGCTTCACCCGTTCCACGGAGCAGCCGGGCAAATGGCTGAACAACAATTATACCGGGGTGATCAAAGGCCTGCCTGCCGGCGGCTGTTATTCGACCGCCGGCGACCTGCTGCGGTTTGCAGGCGCCCTCACCCGCGGAAAGCTGCTGGGCGCGGCTGGTCTGCACGAGATGACCACCGGTAAATTCAATTATGAAAGAGGTAAGTATGGCCTCGGATTCGTGGAAGAGCAAGTAAACGGACACCGTATCATCGGCCACAGCGGCGGGAATACCGGTATTGCTGATGAACTGATGATCGTCACCGATCTGGATTATACGGTCGTGATCCTAACCAATGGCGACGTGGACAATTATTGGGGAGTTGATGCTTTCATCCGCAAGCAACTCGTCGGGGCTACCCCCCAAACCAGGAATTATGATTTTACACAAAGATTGATCTCGGCCGCTATCAGCAAAGACAACACCGCCGCCGCCGCGCTTTTTCATAACAAACCCGCTGATATTGTTATCCGCGCGGGCGTGATCGAGCAGGCCGGCAATAAGCTGCTTTGGGAACGTAAAGCTGCTGCCGCTGTAAGGGTTTGCCGCTTAAATGTACTGGCCTACCCCGAGGAATCTTATGTCTACCTGAACCTGGCAGAGGCTTGCAGGCAGGCTGGAGACCGTACCGAGGCCATTGCCAATTATAAAAAATACCTGGAAAAAGAGCCCGATGATAAGGATGCCGCTTTGCATTTACAGCAATTACTTAAATTATAACAGGCGAAATGATAAAGCTTGACATTTACAATCAGGCTAATGCACGACAGACAGCAGTTTCCTGGCTACCGCCTCAACCGAAACATGCTGGTTAATGGCCAGCGCGATAAAGGTTTTGGTAGCCGTATCATAAACCAGTAAAGCCCTGTACGTTTGCGTACCACCGCTATGCCCGATCCAGAGATCGTCCGTATGGGTGATCTCATTAAAGTCGGTTAACATCATCCCGCTTCCGTACCAGGTGCCTGCATCAGGCATAGCGTATAGATCTTTTAATCGGTCATGCACCAGCAGAACCGGGCCTAATTTACCGGTCATCAGACTATAGAGCAATACGACCATATCCCGCGCATTACTGACCACGTTACCGGCACCCAGCGGTACGGAATAATCTTCTTTGACAATTGCGCCGTTCTCATGGGCCAGCGCCAGGTTATCCGGCTGCTCATGGGGTTTGAGCGCGTGCAAAGAAGTAAGATGTAAGGGCAGTGCGATCCTTTGCTGGATGATCTCGTCAAAAGACTTTCCTTCGATATTTTCCGCAATCAGTGCCAGCAGCAGGTAATTGGTATTACTGTAAGACCATGTCTTTCCCGGCGGGAAAAGGTTTTTTTGGCCCTGGGATAGCCCGATCAGTTCATCCGGGCTATAATACCGGTCTATATCAAAAATCGTCGGATCATTATTAAAGCTGTAGATGCCGCTGGTATGTTCGAGCAATTCGTCTATGGTAATCTTACCGGCGTCGTGAAGCTTCGGAAACCATACCGAAAGTTTACTGTCGTGCTGCAACTTTTGTTCGTTGATCAATTGTTCAATAACGGTAGCAGTCAGCAATTTGCAGACACTGGCCCAGTAGAACACCGAACCGGCATCTGCCTTCTTCAGGCCGGGTTTGGACAGGTAGCCGGTGTCTGTTTGCCATAAGCCTTTGCCCGGAACCAGTATCGCGGCGGTCAGGCCCGGCATGACGGTGATAGCGAATAGCCTGCGAACCGTTTGGTCAAGGCTATCTTTTAAGCTACCGTTAAGCGGGGCGCCAATGTCATAAATTGAACCATCCGGAAAAACAGCTAGCGAAGGCTGAGCATGCTTTTTGGGATCTTTGGAACTATCCTGTGCATCACTTTTTTTGCAGCTGCTGAAAAACAACAGGAAGATAAGGAGGTAACTGAGCGAACTGTTTTTCATAAAGATGATCGTTATTTTTTTTGCGGTATAAGCTTTGGCTGTACGAAGATTTCAAAAAAATGGTCGCGGAAACCATTACCGATAGGCACTTCGCTTTCGCCGATGTAAATGATATTGTTATCGAATGTTTTTACAAAAGCAGCGTTAACGATATACGATTTGCTCACGCGCAGAAAACGTTCCTGCGGCAGCTTCTGGTGGATCTGTTTCAGGTTCATCGCGGTAATGATCTTCTGGTCATTGAGGTGCAGGATCACATAGTCCTTCAATCCTTCGATATATTGCAGTTCGTCCAGCGCGATGCGGATAAATTGCCGGTCTGACCGAACCAGCAAGTGATCAGGCACAAACTCAATGGCTGTATCGCCGGATTCCCGGAACAGCCGTTCATAGGCCAGCGCTTTCAATACCGCTTTATCAAATCGTTCCGCGTGGATGGGCTTGACCAGGTAATCTATGGCATCCACCTCGTAACTGTCCAGCGCGTATTCCGCGAAAGCGGTAATGAAAATAACCAGGGTTTGCCTGCCCAGCGAACGGGCGAAGTCCAGCCCGTTAATACCCGGCATGCGGATATCCAGAAAGATAAGCCCCACCGGATTGAGTTGCAGGTAGGCGGCAGCGGCGGTTGCATTATTGAAACACCCGGCCAATTGCAGTTCCGGATATTTCTTGAGGTGCAGCTGTACGCCTTTACGGGCCAGTGGTTCATCATCTACGATCAGGCACTTCATAACGTTAAAGTTAAAGTAACATGATAAAGGGCAGGTTCATCACGGATCAACAAGGTATGCCTGCCGGGATAAAGCAACTCCAGGCGGCGCTGCAAATTAGGCAATCCGAGTCCACCCGGTTCAGCCGTAGGATGTAATGGTTTAGGATTGGTACAATTGAAGATCAGCTCACCTGCGTTAATTTCAAAACTGAGATCAACATAAGCCCCTGCTTCAGAGTTGATATTGTGCTTGATGGCATTTTCCACGAAAGGAATGAACAGGAGCGGCGGTACCATTAACGGTTTTTCCGTACCCTGTTCATCGATCCTGAATTCAAAAAAATCGCGCCTGATCTTTTCGAGCGAAAGGAAGTGATCCAGGAACCGGATATCAGCGCTGAGCAATACCTGCTCCCGGCTGCTGTCATACAACTGGTAGCGCAGCAGGTCGGAAAGTTTGATGAGCATCTGGCTCGCTTTTTCCGGCTCTGTATGGATCAGTATCTCGCTGCCATTGAGCATATTGAAAAGAAAGTGCGGGCTGACATTGCTTTTGAGCAAGTCCAGCTCGGTATGGACACGGATATTTTCCAGTTGAGTGAGCCGGTAACTATCCTTGACCCAGCGCTGGAAAAGCTTAATGCCGGCGGTAGCCGCGCAAAGGATGCAAAGCAATACGACATAAGCCAGAAAATCGCCGGTGTTATCGAAAGATTTAGGAGGATGACTGGATATCCGCAGAGATGGCAGCCAGGCCCTGATCTGAACGAAGATCAGGAATGAAAAAATGATGCCGCCGATAACCCAAAAGAAATAAGCTTTGTAGCGCCCACTAAATAAAAATCGTGGGATGAGTACATACATATTCATTGCGGTAAATCCCAAGATCACGAGCAGACCGCACAGTTTTAAATAAATAAATATATCATCCGCATATTGGTGCTGTTCGTTTCCCCCTTTCAGCAGAATCAGCAAAACAAATACGAAGACAATTTTGCGGTAAATGCTGTAAGGTTCATCTACGAGAATCCGCAAAACGGGTTCCTGACTGATGGTCGATTGATGAATTGCCTTAACGGTCTGCATAATACCAAGGTAAACATTTTGACTTTTCAGCTGGTGGAATTTAGACGAAACCTGTAATTGATTAGACCAAATTTATTTGATCTAATCAATTACAGGTTTCGATCTACTTTTTTTACGTTCCACGCTTAAAGTACAGATTGATCTGTGTAAATCCTTAAGCTTGCACAATCAAGGGTAGCACCTAAATTTTCGATTACAGGTTTGGCAAATGGTTATACTCTGACACTGGATAAGAAGATTAACAATATTAACGGTTGATTTTTTGCTACGCGGCTAATGAACTCAGGAATGGATCAAATCCGAACTTCGGACTACCGCAAGGAAATCACCCAAAATATACTTTGACAAATCAAGCTTTATAACTTACTGGGGAACGGAACGCATGCTGTAATAAGGTTAGTAATTGGAGTAGGTTAATTCTTTTTGATAAATTGGGTAAAATTTCCGTATTTGTTATGGCCTTAAACCGCACGCAAATTCATGTCCCGTAAAAGCCAAATACATATAGCAGCTGTTATTAAAGTCGTGTTGCTCTGTGTGTCCGTTATTGGAATCTGGTATGTCTATAAAAATTGGGTTATTCGAAAAAAGGATAAACTGCGGATGCTTGAACTTAGGGAGCGTTTTACACAAGCTAATGATAAGATAACCAGACTTTTTAATTTCGAAAAATATTTTTCATTTCGTGAAGAGCAGCATTTCTTTAACGAGTTTAAGGATCTCCGCAAAAAGATTCCGTCCGACATCAATAGGCTGGATTTGGCAGAAGACTTTTCAGTAATAATCCAGAATTTCGTAAACACTTATGACGATGCCACTTTAGTCCGCGAACAATACAATAATCAATTCATAAAAAAGGAAGCTGCAGCATTTGCTTACCTGTTTAACCAACTGGAAGATTACCCGCTATCTGAAGATCAAATTGAAGCGATCGTTCGAGACGAAGACAATAATTTGGTTATCGCCGGTGCCGGAACAGGTAAAACGACCACGATTTCAGGAAAGGTAGCCTATCTGCTTGAAAAAGGCCTGGCAAAACCGGAAGAGTTACTGATCATTTCATTTACCAAAAACGCGGTCAATGAAATGTATGAACGCTGTCTTAAGTTTTGCAAGCATATTCCAGACGCTAATAACCTCGATGTCCGTACGTTTAACAGTTTCGGCTATCTTGTAAGGCGGCATTGTTCGGAAACAGAATTGCACCTGGCATTTGATGGCGACGATCAGGCAGCTAAGGCCTTTCTGCAGGAAACATTTGACAAAATGTTTCTGACCGATGCTGATTTTCAGAAAAAAGCCGTGAATTTTATTGCGTTTTTTAACCGCCCCGAAAGAGACGAATTCGAGTTTGAAACGAGAAACGCTTTTCTTAAACATGAGCAGAGCTTTAAAAACATCACGCTTGACGGCAATAAGGTGAACAGTAAAGAAGAAATGGAAATTGGTAATTTCTTTTGCCTGCATGGGTTAAACTATGAATATCAAAAACATTATCCACTGCAACCTGAAGACCGTCAGGCAGATTACAGTTCTTATCATCCTGATTTTTACCTGACAGATCACGAAATATGGCATGAACATTTTGGCATTAACCGGGACGGGAGCGTACCGTCATGGTTCAAGACTAAACCGCCCTATCCGACGGGTAAGGACTATTACCAGGCAGGAATTAAATGGAAAGAGCAAATCCATGCAAAATATGGCCAAACTCATTAAAACCTACTCGTTTGAAAATAGAGAGGGCAAATTGATTACCAATTTGAAGAAAACGCTGACGGATCACGGGATCGTTTTTGAACAGCTTTCAGCTGACGGTATCCTTAACCTTGTGAAAAAATCGGCGCATTATGAAGACTTCGTTAATCTAATCCATACCTTCCTCGGTTTAATGAAGTCAAACGGAATTAAACCTGAAAATATAACTTCATCTCTTAGAGATAAACGGCTGAATGTTTTTCTTGCTGTATTTAACCCAATATACAAGCGTTACGAGCGCCGCCTGTCAGATACGTCAGAGATTGATTATAACGACATGATCAATCGTGCCACGGAACATTTTAATAGCGGAGACTTTAAAAAGCCATATAAATATATTTTGGTTGATGAGTTTCAGGATATGTCACTTGGGCGTTATGCGCTGCTTAAGGGACTTAGAGCGCAAAATCCAGACGTGAAGCTTTATGCAGTGGGTGACGACTGGCAATCAATCTTTCGTTTTACCGGCAGTGATATTTCAATTATTACTGAATTCGAACAGCATTTTGGTTTTACAAGTCAGACCGCTATTTTGAAGACTTTCCGGTTCAACGATCAGATATTGAAAGTTTCCAGTGGCTTCGTTCAGAAAAATCCAGTACAAATCCGCAAGGTCCTATCTGCAAACCGTATTGCAACAACTGACAGTTTCGCATTCGTACCCTTAGGCGCCACAGGTGACGTTAATTCATGGCAAAATGCCAAAGAACAGGTGATACGGTCCATATTGGATGATATTGTAAGATCGCAGCCCGACGCGAGTGTTTTTTTGATCGGGCGCTATCACCACAACGTACCTTTTAGTTTCCGGTCAATAAAAGAAAGTTACTCTTCATTAAAAATTGAATATTTCACAGCCCATCGTGTCAAAGGTATGACCTGCGATTACGCCATTCTCTTAGATGTTGATTCCGGTGTACTCGGGTTCCCATCAGAAATCGCTGATGACCCATTATTAAATTATCTGCTTAACGAAGGAGATAAATTTGAAAATGCGGAGGAGCGGCGGGTATTTTATGTCGCCATTACGCGCGCCAGACACAAGAATTATCTGTTATATAACCCACTCAACCCAAGTAAATTTCTGACGGAATTAATGGAGATGAATGACATCTACCAGCCGGTCAGCGAAAAATGTCCCGAATGCGGGGGTATTTTGGTAAAAAGAAGTGGACCATACAGTGAATTTTACGGGTGTTCAAACTATCCTCAATGCAATGGCAAAATGCAAATTGCAGTAAGTAAACCTGTTCCGGCATGAGTTTAGCGGTATTCGCAAATCACATCACAGCCTGACACATTCAGGTAATTTAATTTTATAATTAGGAAGCTGGTATTTCGCTTACAGCTATCACTTTTATCAACCAAGAATGAAGTATTTTGAAACCAGGCAAAACAATACCGGACAAACCGATGAACAACTGGAGCCGATCTTTAAATCTCTGGCGGATACGTTTTCCTATAAATGGCTAAAAACTCCAGGTGCTCACCCGCTTCAACAACTCTGGCTGCGCAGAGATATTTTGGCTACTAATGAATTATACCTATTTGGAGATGCGATTTTACGCCTTAAATCTATTGATCCAAAATGGCTTGCGGATCAGGTAAAGCTGGTAAAAACGGATCATGTCAATAACCGCAATGGTGCCATGTTCGAGATTAATGCCGTCGCAATACTTGCTACAGCAGACCAGGATGTCAATCCAACCAGAGGAAATAACCCTGGATATGATGCCATCCTGAAGCTGACCGATAAAAAGTCCATGCGTGTGTCGCTGAAAAACTACGGTGATTCTTCACACTTCAAAACATTCAGTTTTCAGGCAAAGCAAATAGAAGAGCACTTAATTACCGTACTGAAAAACGCTGGCGTTATGGCGGTGCAGGTAACCATCGAAAATATAGGAGGTTATCCGGAAACCTCCGACTGGCAGGAACTAAAGGAAAATTTAGAAGGAATAATTGCGGCTTACCGGAACAAAAACGTCAGGCTTTTTGGAATGGAAAAATGGGCAATCGTACTTTCAACGCTACTGGATGAACTACAGCCTTTTCATCAGGCATTTAATTCCTACACTTTAATTATCGCATCTTCCTACCACAAAAACGGACATAAAAACTTATTGGATAAACTGGATGAGGCTGCTGCTAATCTGATGAAGCATTCAAAAGGCGAAAATGATGAAATATGTAATCTTGTTTTCGTTCATTTACCGGAAGCTGCTTCGATTGTCGCCTGCAAGGAATGGGCCGAATCTTACCTGGCTGATCATTCGGAAAAACTATTAACCGGAGTCATTTTATACCAACCGGTCGTGGCGACTGATCCTGAAAACGATACCTCGTTTATCCATCATGGATTTCAGTTGGTCTTTAATACCGCTAAATATGAGACCTGGAATGCAACTGGCATTCAGCTGCATTTTACCATACCGGTTGGCATTCTCAATTCAGCGCCATCAACAAATTCTGTCATGGTCGAAAAAAACGGTGAAAAAGAACTGATTTCCTACCCAGATAAATACTTCTTCCAAAGAGGCAATCTATACCTTGATAGTGTTAAAGATGCCCAAGGCAGCATGCACGGTAACATGCAGCGGCTGGCCTCCGGGGTTTTTAGTCATTCGGTTTTTCAACCTTTCCCGGAGCAGCAGGCTATAGTGTTTTCAGGTAGATTCGCACCATTTGATAAATTATTGGTTATCTGATTGTATTGTTGCTTTTAAGTTAAAAGGAACCTTCTTTAATCGTACAGCAGTTTTAATTAGCTTAATGAATGATGATGAACATTCAAGGTCAGGGTAAAATTTGGATTTTTGGCTGATGTGTTATTTCGGGAGGTACGAAAGCTGGCGATTCGTTTGCCTTTTCTTTGGCCTGATTAACCTGCTTCAATGTTTCTGTGTTAATCCTCTGCAAATACATCCAATAGGCCGGCTCGGACTCTGTTTCCAGGCGATCGAAACAAACGAAACGAATGTCTGTACCCAATTTGATTTTTTCACAAGCGACGATCGGGTCAATACCGCGGTGTTCCAGATTGTAAAGCAATATATTAAACCCGATAAGCAGATCATAAGGATATAGACTTTGCCTTGGCCCGACGATGTAGGCTATTTTTTGACAGCAATAAAAAAGTGAATAAGCAACTTGATTCAATCCTCCCCGGCAGCAAGACAGTAAAATAATGCATTCCTCGTTCATACACATCGCACTACAAAGGTGAGTCCCGAAATCAATCCACGAAAAATCAATTGTGCGTGTCTCGTTGCAGAACCCGTTTTCGTTACCATATGTAGCCAGATAGATATAGTCAAAGGTTTCCCCTTCACTTAGGATCTGGGTAAGTTCAGCATTTGTTTTTGGACATTTATCATGCACCTCGATGTCATACAATTCTGCCTGAGCTTTAATATTAATACACTCTTCATTCTCTCCTGTAGAGCCGCATGCTCTCAATATTAACATTTTTTTTACTTCGTCGCTGTTCATAAAACTAAGCTAAGCATTAATTATCAGCTACTATCACCGGCATTCTTCGTAGAGTCGGTGCTCTTTCCCGTGTGGGTAAACGACATTTATGATTTTGGGCCGTAAAAAAGATGTCTTTCTATTTTTAATAAATCTTTATCTCTGGAATAATCGCTTATCACCGATATATTTAAAAGGTATAATTGAATATATTTAGACCTGAAAATCTGTTCACAATGCCTGAAGATTCAAACGATAACGACTTTAAAATTATAGCCATCAAGGCGGGCCCGAGTTGCCTGCCTGAATTTTACAAGGTATTGGAAAAGACCAAAGCTTATTTTTTTTACCCGGGCTATGACCTTGACGATAACGATAATTATAAAAAATTTCCTAGTGCGCCGGAAAAGCTTTTCAGCATACCCGGCGGTCCAACTTTAAATATCTCAGCTATCGCCGGACAAAACGGCTCGGGAAAAAGCACCATTATTGAGCTTTTATTTATGGCCATGAATAACCTGGCAAAAGCACTAGATATTAAAGGTGATCTCCAATTAGTAGAGGGACTGGAGGTAAGCGTTTTTTTTAAGAGAAACGGGCACTATCGATTTCATATCAAAAACAGTGTTCCTGAACTGCATGCATATGATGACAAAGGTGTGTTAACTACCAGAAATCTCTACCACAAAAAACTGGAAATGATCCAGGATTTCTTTTATACTGTCGCCGTCAATTATTCCCACTATGCTTATAATTCACTTGACATTAAACCCAAAGCGCAAAAAGACTGGCTGAAACCCCTGTTCCATAAAAACGACTCATACCAAACACCCATCGTTATTAATCCCTACCGGAATAAGGGTGTGATCAATATCAACACCGAAAATGAACTGGTTAGTCAGCGTTTAATGACCAACTTAGTTCGGCAAACGGTAGATAAAGAACTAAATTTTCGCCAGTTGACAGACAATCTCAAGGCCACTGACTTTGTCTTGAGATTGAATGAATCTAAGGATACCGTTCCGCTTTATGAAGAAAGGGAAAAACAAGCTGATGGCAGTTTCAGCGTCACCAATTGGTTGATCGGCATGATCGACCCTGATTTTGAAAAGGTTCTGGTTGGGATTGATGCGGTTACACATTTTGGGTATGTAAAAGATTCGTTTGCAAAAATGTCTGGAGGCGAGCGTTACGAAGCGCTCCATTACTTGGTTAGGAAGTTAATTACGATGTCGGTAAAATATTCGGATTATCACGGTTATTTCAAGCAAAGTGTTCGTGATTTTGACTGGGGTAATCTGCAAAAATATGTCGAAGAAATCATGGCAGATCCAAGTCACATCGCTTTTAAATTCAAACAAACCATCAACTACCTGAAGTACCCCGAAATTAATAAGCTTTATACTGACAAAAGAGAACTGCCCATTGAGGACATATCCCAAGCGATCATACAGCTTCTCGGCACACCTGGAATTACTAATCTCAAACCTGTTGAGTTGTTACCGCCGCCCATTTTTATAGTGGACATTTTATTATTGGCCAATGATGATAAAGGAAAAAAGATCACATTCGATACGCTCAGTTCAGGTGAAAAACAACTGGTTTATTCTGTTAGTTCGATTTTGTATCATTTGATCAACCTGGAATCAGTTGCCAGCAAAAAGGATAAACCCAAAAGGAAGTACAATTTTATCAATATTATTTTTGAAGAAATTGAACTCTATTTTCACCCGGAAATACAACGCCGGTACATTAAATATTTAAGGGACAGTATCAGCCGGCTGAGTTTAAAGAAAATCCACGGCATCAATCTAATTTTCGTAACGCATTCTCCGTTTATTCTTTCTGATATCCCTAATGATCACATTATGTTTTTGAAAGTCGCAGAGCGTAAAGCGGTCCAATTTACTCAGGAGAAAAAGACCTTCGGCGCCAATATTCATAATTTGCTGAACGATGCCTTTTTCATGACAAACGGATTCTGCGGAGCCTTTGCTATTGAGAAAATAACCTTAATCATTGATCATCTAAATTTAAAGCGGGACCTGAAGAAGTTAGAACTACAAATAGCTGATCGAAAAAAAAAGCCGTCGAAAATGGCCATGCCGCACAAAATATTGTCAACCGGGGTGCTAGATGCGGATAATTTGAAAATTGAAGAAGAAGAAGAGAAAAAGCAAAGTGATCTAAAGCTAGAAATTGCCGGTATTGACTCGTCAGGTTTTCCGGCTATCATAGATATGATCGGAGAGCCGATTGTCGCCAGAAAACTCAGAGAGATGATCGCGGAGGTAGATGGTCGTAGTCAGGAAGATCAAATCCGGGACGAAATCGCACGTTTACAGAAACTACTGCCAACAGATACCAAGCTTAAATAAAACACATGCTCCCAATAGATATTAATGATCCGGCCATTATTGAGGCTCATAAAGTGCATGTCGAACAGGTCTTTGCACGATTGAACGCCAAAGTATTCGGTGGCAAAGGCGGCAATAAGATGTCAGACCCGACCAAAGAGATCACGGATCTCTTCAAACATAATAAAGGTCAATTGGTCAAAGATTTAATTGGTGCGAAGCCAGATCAGCTGATGGACCATGTCGCAGCTTTTTGGCGCTGGCTGGATAAGGATTTTACGCATGAAAAATATGCTGACTACCTGCAATTAAAAAAAGCACTTGCGGCAAGTGAAAAAGATGCGCAGGCCAGTGATGGAGAGCAGAAAAAAAAGAAAAAGGAACCTGTTGTTCTCAGTGAACCGGATAAAAATCTGGTGAAGGCTTATAATGACTGGAATAAAATCATTGCTCAATTATTTGATTACGAACGCTGGTTTCAGAACGGTAATAACAGTCCTCGTTATGATAGCTACACTTTGGCTGTTAATCTGGGAAGGCCTACCTGCACCTACTGCAACCGGATTTACACAGGCACGATGAAAACGGCAGCTGGAAAAAAAGTAATGCGGCCTACCTTCGATCACTGGTTTCCTCAGTTCAAATATCCGCTGCTGGCCTTGTCGTTTTACAATCTGATTCCTTCATGTTCCGTTTGTAACAGTTCGGTGAAAGGTTTTGCCGAGCTCAAACTAAAAGAACATGAACACCCTTATATGGGTAAAGACTTGATTGGCAAATACCGCTTTAGTTATGATTATCAAGGCGGGATCAACCGATATAAAATAAAAATGCTAACTCAACCAGGTGAAGAGTTACTGAAAGCTACCTTAGCCGTTCAAAAATTAGATTTGATTTATGATGTTCATCAAACAGAACTATCTGATCTCATCTTGCTAGCCGAATCTAATAGCCCATATTACATCAACAGTATTGTAGAACTGTTTCCCAATTCAGGCCTGAGCTATAACGAAGCTTATCGGTTGGCTTTTTCAACGGAAGCTTACAGCAAAGATTTTTATAAACGTCCTCTCAGCAAATTTAAATATGATATCCTGAAAGAGCTGCTCAGGGTAAGCCACGATGCTGAAAATTCTCCTAAAATTAAGTAATCATAAAAAGCTTTGGGATATCGCTAACTTCTCTGCAAACATCTATCAGTAGCTAAGAATACTTACTTACCGGGTCTAACTAGGGCTGATCAGTTTGGTCCAAATGATTTGATAACTGATACCGAATAGCTTTGTTCGGGTGATCAATTGACGATATAACCCTGTCGAAATTTCATTTCAAGTAGACAAAGTCCTCAAATGTCTTCATTCTATTGATCTTGCCGGCAATGTACTGCCGGCTTACCCTTGTCATGACACATTTTTAACGATTAACGGAACGGGCAAAAGCGGCGTCTAAGTTCGGGGCCGCGTCTTCTTACGAACGCATAATGGCTGCGCCACCCTTCGGGACTTATAGTTCTCCCTCCGCCGCTCCAGCCCCGGCCCTTCGACTTTCTTTTTAACCATTTCATTAATCATTAAAAATTAGTATCATGAAAAAAGTAGTTGATAAACACACCGTGGCACACCTCTGGGCCAACAAAATCCAGGACGATGCCAGAACTCCAACTGGGAACTTTTATTTTCGAAACGCTGAGATTTGGTCTTACGGCACACATTTTCTGATTGCCAAACACGTCGAAAACAATCGTAACCACCATGCCGTCTTAATTACCAAGCGCAATTACAGCGTAACGACCAGTGCACAAATCAGTATCGTCAGATCAGCCTCCAGGCATATCAAGCAAATTTTTGTTCCAGATCCCGACCAAAACAGCGAAACTCAATTTGACAAATGGTTTACCGAAATAAAGCAGGTTGCTGAACATCTGGCCAATGCTAGAAAGCCTGAAAAATACATGCTGCAAATTGGGCAGCTATTCGGTGAGGCGCAAGAATATGCAAATTTCTTTGACCTGGAATTGCCTGAATATTTGGTTGGAGCCAGTCAAATTGAAAATTTCGAACAATATCGTGAGGTCATCAGTAGCGAAAATAAGCTGAGAGCCGAGCGTGAAGCTAAAGCGCTCAAGGCCAAATTAATTCAACAGCAAAAGGATTTAAAATTGTGGAGAGCCTTTAAGGTTCGTACCATCACAACCCGTGATGGCTTTGATTACCTGCGTTTCAACGTGGATGAACATTCGGTAGAAACATCACAAAGAGTTTTCATCCCTGCAAATATTGCCCAAAGATTTTATACCTATATTCTCGATACACTTGCTAAAGGAGGTTGTGTAAACTGCGATATGCGTTTGATGGACCGCTATAGCGTTAGTGAAATCAACAACGATTTCATTCAAGTAGGTTGTCACAAGATTCATATTAAAGAAATCAAATCATTTACAAAAAAGCTGGGGTGGTAACACCTTAGCTTTTCTTCAGATTATAATATTTGAACTGTTTTAAGCTACAAAACGGTCTGTTAAAATTTTGTAACTTTGGTCTTTAATCGCGAGTTTCCGTTTATTAAGCTAAGCAATAAGATGTCAGAAATAGCCGAACTCACTAAAAAACTTATCCAATTCCGTGACGAACGAGACTGGCAGCAATTTCACAATTCCAAAGACCTGGCACTGGCGGTGTCGATTGAGGCTGGTGAATTACTTGAGCTTTTTCTTTGGAAAGGTAACGAGGATGTATCCAAAGAGAAATTGAAGGATGAACTGGCCGATGTACTATCCTATTGTCTGCTTTTGGCTGAAAAACACCAGCTATCTATTACTGATATCATACAGGATAAAATCAATAAAAACGCAGATAAATATCCCGCCCACAAAGCCAAGGGCAATGCTAAAAAGTATACCGAACTATGATCGTTTATAAAAAGTCCAAAGGTGAGTTTCTCACGGATATTGAAGACTTTATAATCGAAGACATTGTTCGAGAGAACGTGCATACTAAGTTACACCGTAAGGTTGGTGACAGTGAATACCGTTCCTGGCAAAATTCGCTCCTGTACATGGCCAACATCCTGCGCTCCGATAAAATTCCGAGTGATGCAGGCATTGCAATTGAATATAATATTCCGCGTACGGGGAACCGCATTGATTTTATTGTTTCCGGGCAGGATCTGGCAGGTACCGAACATGCGGTGCTGGTTGAACTAAAACAATGGGATAATATTCAAATCACGACTAAAGATGCGATGGTACGTACCCGGTTCAAACAAGGTGTGAGTGACGAACTGCATCCCAGCTACCAGGCCTGGTCTTATTCCGCGCTTCTCTACGGGTTTAATGAAACAGTCTACACGGAAAATATCCAGCTAAAGCCCTGCGCTTATCTGCATAACTGCAAGGATATATCGGTTATTACCCATCCGTTCTACAGCGAATACATTGCTAAGGCACCGGTGTTCTGCAAAGATGATAAGATTGAATTAAGGGAGTTTATCGCGTCATTTATCAAGCATGGTGATAAGCGAGATTTGATCTTAAGAATTGAAAATGGACGTATTCGTCCATCAAAGGCTCTGGCCGATAACATCAATTCGATGTTAAAAGGCAATTCAGAGTTCGTGATGATCGATGCGCAGAAAATGGTGCAGGAAGAAGCCCTGGCCATAGCCACCGGTTCCCGCGCCTCCGCTAAGAATGTACTCATTGTTCATGGGGGGCCTGGTACAGGAAAGTCAGTGGTGGCAATTAATCTGCTCGCCAAGTTATCAAAGAAAGGTTTATTTGCCTCTTATGTTACCCGTAACTCAGCGCCCAGAGTAGTCTATGAAAGTAAGCTGACCGGTTCTATGAAGAAGAGTGAAATCTCTAATTTCTTTAAAGGATCAGGGGCTTTTACCGATACAAAAACCAATGCCTATGATGTCCTGATCGTGGATGAAGCCCACCGGTTGAATGAGAAATCCGGCATGTTTAAAAATATGGGAGAAAACCAGATCAAGGAAATTATCAACTCCTCTAAATGTGCGGTGTTCTTTTTAGACGAAGACCAAAAGGTTACCATGCATGATATTGGCACCGACGACGAAATCCGCAAATGGGCAAATTTTTATAACGCAGAAGTGACCACCATGGAGTTGACGTCCCAGTTTCGCTGCGGAGGTTCAGACGGATACCTGGCTTGGCTGGACAACACACTCCAGATCAGAGATACCGCCAACACCGTTCTGGATAACAGAGACTATGATTTTAGAATTTTTGATGACCCCAATAATCTCCGTGACGTTATTTATGAAAAGAATAAGGAACGGAATAAAGCCCGTTTATTGGCCGGCATTTGTTGGAAATGGCTCAGTAAAAAAGACCCCTCAATTATGGATATAACGATACCGGAGCATGATTTTGCCATGCGATGGAATCTGGGAACTGACGGCATGCTTTGGATTATGAATCCGGAGTCTGTTAGCGAGGTTGGCTGTATACATACTAGCCAGGGCCTGGAAGTGGATTATGTTGGTGTAATTATTGGCCCGGATTTGATCGTACGCGATGGGGTAGTTATTACCGACGCATTCAAAAGGGCCAGTGATGATACCGCAACATATGGTAAGAAGCAAATGTTCAAAGAAAATCCTGTAAAAACAAAGAAACTATTAGACCAAATCATTAAAAACACCTACCGTACGCTAATGTCCCGTGGTATGAAAGGGTGTTATATTTATTGCGTCGACAAGGAGACTCAACAATACTTTAAACAATTGTTAACGAGCATAAGTTTAGCAGGAATAAAGCCCAGCGATTTAACAGCTTCGGCTATATTAGAATAATCAATAAACACCGATCATTAGATACTGCGTGGCTCAGGCGATGATGTCATTAAAATTAATTATTAGATTGAAGAGCATATGAAATTCTGGTGGGTCAATCACAAGCAAACTGTTAAAAAGGAGCTCGGCGGCGGCTATATTTGGTCGCCTAAGGCCAATAAGCTTGGAAACTATAACCAGGGCTATTTCAATATGACCCTCACCAGGCCAGGTGATATCATCTTATCTTACGCTCATACACTAATTAAAGCGGTTGGAATCATTGAGGCGGGCTGTGTTGCTTCTGATGTTCCAAATGAGTTTGGAAAGACCGGCGAACAATGGAACCCAGAGGGCTATCTGGTTAAAGTGTTTTGGCTTGAGCTTGACCAACCCTTACCTCCTAAATCGGTCATCGAACAGTTTCAGCATCTGTTGCCAGTTAAACACTCCCCTTTACAGCAGAACGGCAATGGTAATCAAAGCATTTATTTAGCGGAAATTTCCCCGGTCTTAGGCGAGATGCTACTGGGTATAATTGCCAGGACAAACGGCGATGTAGTGGACAGCTTGGACGATGTGCAAAGCCGGCTGGTGACCAATGCTGAGGAAAAAGCGATTGCAGCGGCACCTATCCGCGAAACGGAAAAAATGCAACTTATCAAGGCCCGCATTGGTCAGGGGATCTACCGGCAACGCTTACTCAAAATCGAAAAAGGATGCCGCTTAACAGGGGTAACTGACTTCAAGTTTTTAATCGCCAGTCATATTAAACCCTGGCGCCTTTCAGATAACCCGGAAAAATTGGACGGGAATAATGGTTTACTGCTGAGTCCGCATGTAGATTGTTTATTTGATAAAGGCTGGTTGTCTTTTAAAGACAATGGCGATGTGCTATGGGCCATGCCTCCGATCACCGATCCAACCGTTGGTTTTTGGCGGCTCAGTCCAAATAACGTCGGGAACTTTAATCCTCAGCAGCGACACTATCTCGACTTTCATCGCGAGTTCATTTATAAAGACAAATAGTACACGATCAAGCCGGCAACGCTTTATTTACAAAGCTTACAAGCTTTCATTCTGGATCCTTGTAAAGTTCTTGGTAAATCAAAAAGTCCGCTATATTTTCCAGTGTTTGTTTAATAGCTTCAAACCTTGTAACAAAGTTTTCAAGATCAACCTCCACATTACCTACTATGTCGACATAGAAATGGTTTTCATACTTATTATTAAACGGATAACGGGAAAAATCCATCTTGTCTTTTTGAGGTGTAGCTTCGATCTTGTTGAATAGCTCACCTATATAAGCGCGCAAATCAGCTGTCGCATTCTTGAATTCTTTATGGCTGATCTGTCCTTTATACACTTTTATTTTAGCACTGACGGTTTCATAGATCTGTTTGATATTATGGCTGCCTTCAATTTTCATATCGGATTTCATCAATTTATGAAGTGTCCACATAATCCCTTTTAAGTACAGCTCGATTCCATGATTCGCATTGGTCAATATTGGGAAAATTAAAATGTCAGCGCTCTTATCACCGTTATTAATCAAACACATGCGAGCTACGCGTATAGCAGAGAGCATAAACCCGTCGGCCATATTTAGCAGGTTGCGGATTTCTTCGTCGTAAGAAATTCGCCAGTTCAAGAATGCTATCTTATCGATATCATCGTTTCGGGAAAAAATCGGATTCATAGGTTGGTCGTTTGTTTATGTAGTCATGGCAAATTTCATTAATTTAATTGTTTTCAACTGCCTTTAGATGTGCTGCACTTTCTTATATTTAAAAAAGATTATTTCCACAAATAATTTAACAACTTAAACTTTAACCACATGGACTTCGTCACTATTGATTTTGAAACGGCAGCTGCCGACCGCAGTTCGCCCTGCGAAATTGGATTAACTTTCGTAGAGAATAATCAAATCATCAGAACAATATCCTGGCTTATCAAGCCGCACTGTTACCCAAACTTTGATTACTTTAATATTTTAATTCACGGTATTACGCCCGATATGGTCGACCATGCCGCAGAGTTTAATGAAATATGGAAGGAAATTCATCCCTTGATAGAGGGTAAACTTCTGTTTGCTCACAACGCGAGCTTTGATTTTAGTGTGCTTCGTAAAACACTGGATGTATACGATCTGCCGTATCCTAATATCACCTATGCCTGTAGTTATATCATGGCCAAAAATATCTGGACAGGTCTTTCTTCTTACAATCTCAAATCCTTGTGCAACCAACACCACATTCAATTCGATCACCATCGCGCAGCAGCTGATTCAAAGGCTACCGCCGAACTTATTTTAATCGGATTAATGGAACTTGATATCGTCGATCACGATGGCCTGAGGGTAAAATCGAGGTTGGATCTAGGTAACCTGTCGGCAGCCAGCTACAGACCATGCCGGACCTTACGGACCTATGCAAAGCCTGATTTCTCTGCCGTTGCCGATAACACATCTCATCACGATGCAGACTCTCCTTTCTACCAGCGCCATGTAGTTTTTACTGGTAAATTATCATCGATGGAAAGGTCGTTTGCGCAAAAGATCGTGTTAACTATTGGCGGCAGAATAACAGATGGAGTAACCAGGGATACCAATTACTTAATCGTCGGGCATCAGGACTACCGCTATGTCGGTGAAGATGGCATGAGTTCCAAACAAAAGAAAGCTATCGCCATGGTAAATACAGGCGCTGACCTGGAAATCCTTTCAGAAGACGACTTTCTAAAAAGTGTAGACGGAAAGTGGGATAAAATAACGTTCGAAACCCAGCTAACTTGATGACTAATTATGGCTCCCTGATGCTTGCAGGGAGCCAGTTTAATTTATTTGGCGTGCAGGCCTTTCATCTTTTCACTCAGTTCTTTCAGCCCGGCTTTATTCAGGCATTCTTCGCCGAAGGCTTTGATTTCATCTATGGTTTCTTTGGGTATTACTTCCAGAAGTCCCTGCGACTGCTCAGCATCTTTTGCGGTTAGGCCCCGCTCAATGACGCTGTTTAATAACAGCACTGTTTTCCGGTTTACTTTAACATCAATTTTCACCGCCTCGTTCATGCCCGGAATACTGAGTACAGTATCATAGACTTTTGCTACTTCACTTGTTGTCATACTGATGATTTTATGGTTTTAAACTCCGGTAAAATTAATTCGCAGAACTTAGACGATCCTCATCAAAATATGGTGAGGATTGGCAAATGAATTTTCACCTTATAGCTTTGCTCTTAATATGATAAACACCCGGAAGGAGGCCATATGGATTTAAGAAACGGAAAACTCTCCTTGCAGCAGGCTAAGGAACTCGACATGGTGCAATATCTTGCAGGTCTGGGATACCATCCGGAAAAGATCCGAAAAGACATGGATTACTGGTATCTGTCACCGCTGAGAATTGAAGGTGAACCCAGCTTCAAAGTCAATCGGGTAAAGAACCGCTGGTTTGATTTTGGGCTGGGCAAAGGAGGGAACCTCATTGATTTTGGACTGCGGTATTTCAATTGCACGGTCAGGGAACTGATGGATAAATTAAATGCTGAACCGCGTCTCGTGCAGACTATAGAAAGGCCGGTCTTTGACCCCGGTTTTATTAAAGATCGTGAGCAAAAAATAACAGTGCTGGGTGAAAAGCCTTTGTTTTCCTACCCGCTTATTAATTACCTGCATGAGCGGCATATACCGCGAATGATCGCTGATCAGTTCTGCTGCGAGGTTACGTATGAAATGGATGGCCGGAATTACTATGGCATAGGTTTCAAAAATGATGCCGGAGGTTATGAAATCCGTAACAGTTACGTTAAACAAAGCAGCTCACCAAAAGACATTACGACCATTGGCAACAGCACCGGTGAAGTGCAGGTATTTGAAGGTTTTATGGACTTCCTCTCCTGGCAAACGATGCAGTTGCAACAGCCTGTATTAAATACTGATTTTGTTATTTTGAACGGTGCTGCTTTTTTTGAAAAAGCCAGGCCAATTATGGAGCGGCATGATACCATCAGGCTCTGGCTGGATCGTGATGCCACAGGAAAAGAGTATACGAAATTTGCATTGTCGCTTGGTAAAAATTACTGCGACGAAAGTCAATTATATAGTAAACATAAAGATTTGAATGACTGGCTGACCAGCAGCAGCACCGTACAAAAAAGCCAGCTCAGGCAGAAAATTGATCATTAAGGCCAAGGCGGCTGCGATCTTTTTCTCTTCATCAGTAATAGGCTTAGTGTTGTCAGGTTTGCCTGAACGCCTTTTTTGATCAGCGTTCAGATCATACAGAACACTGACTGAAAGCGTACCGGCGAGATTGCCTCATCCGCAATCGGCAAGATGTACGGTTGTTTAACAACAACCGGAATCTTGCCGCCCCTCTCCGGAGTCGGGGTCGGGAGGAGAAAGCTGCTTTTGCAGACAGATAGTGTAAAAAGGGGAGGAAAGTGACAGAGGAGAAAAAAACAGGCCGAACCCGGATCATCGGTCTGCGCCTGACAACGGAAGAATACGGCGCGGTTGAAAAGAACTGGAAAAACAGTACGATCCGGCGACTTAGCGAATTTGTGCGACGAATACTATTCGGCAAGGCTGTAACAACCTATTCCCGTAACCAGTCGCTGGATGATCTGGTAGCTGAACTGGTTCAGCTCAGAAAGGAACTCAATGCCATCGGCGTCAATATTAACCAGGCCGTGCACCGCCTGCATACATTGGATTACGTCCCGCAAATGACCTCCTGGATCGAGGCATTTGAACATGACAGGGACAGCCTTTTTGCACGGGTGGAAGAGATCAAAATCCGGATCAATTTAATCAGTGATCAATGGTTGCAGTGATTCATTCCAGCAGCAGTCTGCGCAATATTTTAAACTACAATGAACAAAAGGTGAAAGCGGGCGTGGCCATCTGCATTGATGCCGCTTTTTATCCGAAGGACCCCGCTGATCTTACGTTTCAGCAAAAGCTTTTGAGGCTCGAAAAACTGACGGAGCTGAATCAGCAAACTACGGTAAACAGTGTCCATATTTCGCTGAACTTTGACCCCGCTGAAAAACTCTCCGCAGACCAGCTGCGGGAAATTGCCGGAGTGTATATGGATAAGCTGGGATTCGACGGTCAGCCTTATTTATTGTATGAACACCTGGACAGCGGGCACCCCCATGTGCACCTGGTGACGACAAATATCAGGGCGGATGGAAAGCGGATAGCCCTGCATAACCTCGGCAAAGATTTTTCCGATCCGGCAAGGAAATTTACAGAGCTGCGGTTCGGACTCGTCAGGGCAGAAGACAGCAAGCTTCTGCGTGCTTATAAACTGAAGCCGGTCAATGCGCAAAAGGTGCAGTATGGCAAGGCGGAAACCAAAAGAGCCATCAGCAATGTGCTGCAATCTGTTATACCACAATATAAATATGCCTCGCTGCCGGAGCTGAATGCTGTGTTGCGCCTGTATAATATTGCGGCTGACAGGGGTGACGAAAATTCACGGGTTTTTCAGCATCAGGGATTACTGTACAGACTGCTGGATGAGCAGGGTAAGCGGGTGGGTGTGCCCATCAAAGCCAGTTTGTTTTTCAGTAAACCTACGCTGAAGGTTCTGGAAGAAAGGTTCGTTCAGAATTCAGGCCGCAAGGAACCACATAAAGCCCGGATAAAAAACACCATTGATCTTTGCCTGCTGTACGGTCAGCGCTCATTGCCTGCATTTACCGGTGCTTTAAAAAAGGAGGGCATTGATACCATCATCAGGGAAAACAGCGAAGGTATCATATACGGGATAACATACGTCGATCACCGGACGCAATGCGTTTTTAACGGCAGTGCTTTAGGTAAGCCGTATAGCGCTAAAGTTATCCAGGAACGTTGCGGTTTAACACCGGCATATACAGGCAAATCAGAAAAGACTAAACTGGAACCGGACATACGCCGGGCCGGAGACGAAACCACTGGTAATGCCTTCCAGCATATCAGGGACTTCGCCGAAGCGCTGCTGCTTCCGGACAGCCAGCCGGAACGGATGGACTGGGAGCTGAAACGTAAACGAAAAAAAAGAAAACGGCAGAAAATTCAGCCGGACTGATCAATCTAATTTACCAGGGAGGGAAACATGTCAACAGGAGAAAACGATCAGGCAATGCGCAAAATTCTGGATATGACCAGACTCATCAGTCTGGTAGTTCTGGCATTGCATTTTTATAAGGAATGTTACAGCGCCTTCTATAAATGGCACCTTGTGGCATTGTTTACAGACCGGATACTGGGTAATATTGTCCGGACCGGGCTGTTCAGCAGCTTTCATAAATCGAAATTTATAGCGCTGGCCTTCCTGACTATTGCCCTGATCGGTGTCAGGGGAAAAAAGGATGAACAGCAGAATTACAAAACAGCACTTGTTTATATGCTGACCGGTTTATTCTTTTACTTCATCAGCTACCTGATTTTGCTGATTGAGATAAAAATAACAGTACTTGCTGGTCTTTATATGGGTATCACCGGAACAGGATATCTGCTGTTGTTAAGCGGTGGCACGATGTTATCGCGGATCATCCGGGATAAGCTAGCCAATGATATTTTCAACACTGAAAATGAAACTTTTCCTCAGGAGGAACGGCTGATCGAAAATGAGTACTCGATCAACCTGCCTGCGCGGTACCGGCTTAAAACAAAAATACGGAGCAGCTGGATCAATTTTATTAACCCTTTCCGCGGGCTGCTTGTGCTCGGCAGTCCAGGTTCGGGCAAGTCTTATTTTGTAATCCGGCATGTGATTACCCAGCACATCAAAAAAGGATTTGCCATGTTCGTTTATGACTTCAAGTTTGATGATTTGTCTCGGATTGTCTATAATACCTGGCTTAATAACCAGTCCGGCTATCAGGTAGTCCCCCGGTTTTACGTGATCAATTTCGATGACTTGGGCAGAAGTCACCGCTGTAATCCGTTGGATCCGTCCGCTATGCTGGATATTACTGATGCGGCGGAATCCGCCCGCACTATTCTGATGGGTCTGAACAGGGAATGGATCAAGCGGCAGGGTGACTTCTTTGTAGAGTCGCCGATCAATTTCCTGACAGCTATTATCTGGTATCTCAAAAGGCACAAGGGCGGTGAGTTTTGTACGCTGCCACACGTCATTGAAATGATGCAGCTCGAATACGAACAGCTTTTTACGCTGCTGCGTACTGAAAAGGAAATCGAAGTACTGATCAACCCCTTTGTGAATGCCTTTCTGCATGATGCCGTAGATCAGCTGGAAGGCCAGATCGCCGCCGCTAAGGTGGCTATGGCCAGACTTTCTTCGCCCTCGCTGTATTACGTATTGTCCGGCAATGATTTTACATTGGATATCAACAATCCGGAAGAGCCCAAAATCGTTTGCGCCGGCAATAATCCTCAAAAGATACAGATCTATGGCGCCGTATTATCCTTGTATGTAAACCGGCTTGTCAAGCTGGTAAACAAGAAAGGTAAACTCAAGTGCAGTCTCATTTTTGACGAATTTCCAACTATTTATCTCAACAATATGGACAGCTTGATTGCTACCGCCCGCAGCAACAAAGTGTCTACCTGTCTGGGTATTCAGGATTTCAGCCAGCTGCGGAAAGATTACGGCAAGGAACAGGCCGATGTCATTATGAATATCACCGGTAATATTATTAGCGGCCAGGTAACCGGTGATACCTCCAAACAGTTATCAGAGCGGTTCGGCAAAATTATGCAGGACAGGGAAAGCCTCTCCATCAACAGGCAGGATACCTCGGTAAGCAAATCCAAACAACTGGAATCGGCGGTTCCGGCCAGCAAGATCGCCTCACTTTCAAGTGGTGAGTTTGTAGGCATGGTAGCTGATAACCCGGATGAAAAAATAGGGCTAAAAACATTCCATAGCGAGATCATCAATGACCATGATGCATTGAAAAAAGAAGAAGATAGTTATCAGAACATACCTCTCGTCCGCAAAATCGACAATGCCATTGTGCAACGGAATTACAGTCAGATCAGGGAAGACGTGCAGGACATATTTCAGTCAGAAATGGAACGATTGCTCAGTGATCCTGCACTCACACACCTCATAATAAAACAATAAAAACCTGCTTTGGTTACCGAAAGGCTATATAATTAATAATATTAAAGCTGGCAAATTAAACAGCCTTCGTTGCTTTCATAATCGTCAGTTCCCCCTAAAATATTCATTAAACTTTTATTACTAGAATTAGCTTTTTTTCGCGCCTTACTTATTTCATAATCGTTCTTAATCCTCTCAATTCGCTCCGGCTTTTCTAATTCTTCCAGCGACTCATCACCGCACCAGTAAAAGGTTGTTGTAGCATTTTTTCCAGGCTTCTCATAAGCTTTAGCCTCTTCGAATAAATTGGGATGCGTCTCCTTTAATCGGACCCATTCTATTTTTTGCTGATAAAAACAGAAAAAACATCCTGAGCGTGTTCTTCCCCAATCAGTGTATGGGGGCATTCCTAAGCTTGATTCTTCTAGAATATTTATAATATCAGCTTTCACTAATCCGTCTTCGCGAAATGGGTATACTGGTATGATATTAGGTTTATGGCTAATATAACCAGTACGGTCTTCATCGGCACGTAACCCAACATAGTTATAACATTTATCACTACCGATGAAGCGTTCAAATGGTTTCAATTTCATCATGCGCGTACACCATCGGCGGTGATTTGACGGCAACATACCTCCGTAAACTTTCAAAAGCTGATCGAACCCAATAAAATCTCCGTTTTCCACGGTGCTCTTATGTATCGACTTACCTAAAATCGCTTCCAGTCGCCCCAAGTATTCATAAGTTTCAGGCAATTCTTTCCCTGTATCATGGAATACATATTCCATATCAGGAATACGGTCTCGAAGATATATTGCCAATGCTGCACTATCCTTTCCTCCTGATAAACTTAATATATGACGTATTTCTCCCATTTACCTCAAATTTACATAACACTTCGTCAAAATCTCTATTTATTCGAGCTGTTTTTTTCTGAATGACTATTATCCTGCTTCGGTTCAGCATCCATCTCATTTAAATCCTGTGACTTTGAAGGTTCGGAGGAAGCTATCCCGGCAACCAAAGCTTGTGTTACTTCAACGTCCCCGTCAGTAATTTTGTCTGTCAAAACATCTAAACTAGGAGCGACTTCATGACTTTCTATCGCCCGCACGTTTATTTCAGCTGGTTGCATTGCCTTCTCAGGAATTACTTCCGCCTCAATTTCGATTGCAGCTGCGGATTGTGTTATAATGTCAAGCATAAATGGCACCTGCGCAGAATATTCAGCCTTGGAATCCAAGGTAACTGCTAACACTTTGTTTCTTAATGGCTTGATTTTATTCGCCTCTGGATAAGGTATTGCCCTATTGTCAAAAAACCATTTATCATAAGCAGGAATAAAGTTTTCTATAGCTTCCAAAATTGCCTTAATATTAGCGATGGTTTTTTCATCAGTTTCAGCTTTTAGAATCTTAGTTAATACCGCAACTTCCGCCACTAATGCCGACTTGAACTCTAACGCAAAATTCAATGTAAAGCGAATGTTTTCTTTTTTTCGGGTAATGGGTAAAAATGCAAATTTGTCCGACCGAGGAATAAAATCATCGTTGACAGTACTATCAAAATTTTTATATCTGACCCGAATGATAACATTAGTTGAAAATGGAGGCGATACCGGTAAACCCACTCTTGAAATATGCGACGAAAACTGCTGTTGGATATCTAGCACAAATGGCTCCTTCAAACGTAAATTCCGTTCAAAACCTGTTTGCTTTATCCAACTCTCAATACCTTGTAATGGCACAGTAATAAATTGTTTGAAATTCCAATTAATGCGGTAAGAATTTCCCTCGAAAACAAAAAAGTCCGTTTTAGCATCTTTTTGGGATATGGTATCTAGCACTTCCAGCTTTCCTGGTAATAACAAAATACTCAAATCATTACTTTTACAGTCAGGCCGTTCGAGATCACACTGTGGGTTTAACACCATGAAGACTGATTTTTCATTAGGCTTGGTAAAGATGTCTCCTAAGTGGAGAAAAGGTAAGGAGGCAACACCGGCCTCAATCCCGACCCAAGGGTGTTGCTTTAACTCGCCCAATTCTGTTTCATATAATGCCTTCATAAAGATATCAGACAATTCGGGTGTTGGTAGCGAATGGTGAAGCGGTTTTTTCTTTGAAATTATTTGATCGATCTTTTCCTGCTTTTCTTTCAGGGGTTGGTTGGTAACTAATAAATGTGTCCAGTATGAGCCATATAACCAAGCCAAATAATCACCTAACGGCTGTTGCTGATCTTGTAAGATGCTATCTTGTATGAATGCATAATCTTCAACCATTAGCATGCGCACTCCTGTCGCAAAATCCTCTTGCGCTTTTGCGGCTGCAGCGATCAATGACTGGATGTAATCTTGAAGCATATGGTTACAAAAAAATTCTTCAGCGTAAGCCCGGGCTAATAGTGTTATTTTGCTTTTATCTTTTAAGTCAGTTTTCGGTGTGAATCGAAAAACACCTTCGACGAGACCTGAATCCTTTTTGAATTCGTCTTTAAGCTCTTTGACGCTAGAGTCCGATGACATTAGAATGGTCATCGGCTTTTGATCCTGATCTTCGCATTTATCGTAAATGAGACGCGCCACTTCTTTTGCTTTATTAACCGCGGCGTCACCCGGCGTCACTCCAAGATTATAATCAATGAATATGTACACAAATTTATTTTCGGCAATAATTGTAAGATCGGAAAAATCGTGTGTGGAAGGCAATTTTTCTATATCGATTTCTTGACTCTCAATATTGAGACAAACGCTTTCCAAATCTTCCAACCTCTCCAGCTTTGTAGCAAATAGCTTGGGATGGCGAACGACTTCGCGCAATGGCCGATCATTGATATTTTCCCAAAGCTTATTTAAATATCCTAACAACTGCTCCTCGTCATCATCCCAAAAATTCTCTTCTGGTGAAGGTAATCCGAGACTTTCTAAAACAGGTACCAAATCAGTCTCTTTTTCCTGATAGTACTCTTTGAAATTATTTAGCGAGACCTCGTAAAGATGGACGTTATCAAAGGCATCATCAATGATCAATGCTTTCGGCCGAGGCACGGTTTCCACTTCGAGTTCTTGTGGCAAGGTTGTCATAAATAAGGTTGGTTAATTATTTAGGCTTAATATGAATGTGTGTAGGTTACTGCGTTGTTTGTCATCTAATAAAAATAGATCTGCCTTGTGATACTGTGCGATCTCCTTGGAAATATACAAACCAAGTCCTTTACCATCTCCGGGGGGCTTCGTGCTAAAAAAGGGTTTAAATACCTCCTCTTTTTGACTAGCCGGTATACCGGGCCCATTATCACAAAATGAAATTGTATTATTGATCCTGTCTAATTCTATAATAATTTTCGGACGATAATTCCGGTCGATCCTTTGCTGTTGCTTTATCCAATATACCGAATTACTGAAGAGATTTTCGATGATCTGAACGATCATGCCAGGAACTGCACGGATAGGCCATCTTTCATTTTTGCTGTCATCTACTAATGAAAAGTCTATTTGATGCCGCTGGAATTGTGCGTCATGGCTTTCAATAATATCCCGTAGTAGCTTTTTTAAATCCAGATCTTCCTTCTGCTGCCTGCCTGCCGGGCCCAATGGATCAATTACTGCAAGTCGGGTTTTCAAAGTCTTCAGTTGGGTCCGCAGGGTGGAAAGTAAGCCATCGATCTCTCCTGGTGATGATTCGTCGATATCGCCCAATGTGCTTAACGCATGTTCTGTGGACCGCTTCAATTCGTGTCCTATAACATCAACCATTAACCCTAATCCAGCTAAATCAATCGTTGTTTTCAACCTCGTCTCCAGTGCTTTAGAAGATAGTCTGGCAATATTGAACAACTCCTTACTTTCTTTTAGCACAGTCTCAATGACGTTGAGCACCTCCTTCTCTTTCTCAATCTCAGGATATTTCTTTTTAAGCAAGTTAACCGCATCTCTTACCTGGATCTGTCCCTGTTCTATTCGATTTTCAATGTCATTTAAGTTGAGTACGGATTCGTCGCGTTGATATTGCTCTTTGACATCATCCATAAATGGCCTTATCTGTTCTTGGATCATATATTGCAGCAACGATACAAGCGCTTGCTTTTCATTATTTTCCCGTAGCCCTTCTCGATTAGTCTGATCAATCAACATGCTATTTCCATAAGAGGAGATGTCGACTTTACCAACGAATTGCTTTCGGTTAAGCTTGTAACCCTGAGAGGCAAGTGCAATGGGATCTAATCCCAGCCAATCATCGTTGGGGCCACCATATGGGTTCACCCGAAAACCATCTCGATATAACATTAACCCTCCACCCCAGCTATCTACCAATGAACGGATATATTGAAACTCCAATACACCATTTTTCTTTGTGAGCAGTTGCCGATTATACCAATAAAGCTGTGACTGAAATGGTCCTAAGCTCTTCAATAATTCTATATACCTGGGATTATTAAGGACACTTGCCATGTGGGTTCCGCTCAATGTAAAATTTTTGGTCCTGTTATAAAGGCGATATGTAATTTCACCTGTAAATTCAGGTTGCCCAAGATCATCGAACGTTAATCGTGCATTTGCAAATGCGTGAGCATACTCAAAAAGTTTTTTATCAATATTCCCTAAAACGATCGCATCATTATTAAACCAAAGCTTAATGAAATCGCGGTGTTTTTTTTCGAAAGGATCTATGAACTTTGTTAATTGGGTATCTGCGATCTCCCGAAGTTTCTTGGCGGTCCAATCCCCTTTCAAATTATAGATAAAAATTCTTGTCCCGTGCTCAGACACGTCCTCTTTCTCTTTTCCAACTTTGGGTTCAATCAGAATTGACTCCAATAATTCTTCCGCTCGGTCAGCAAACTCCTCCCAGTCAATTTCTAATTCCTGAAAATATGAATCGCCGTTTTGAGTAGTTTCAATTCTTACTTCATCTCCCAATCGCATAACAGAAAGCCTGCCGATGCCTTTTTCTCCTAAGATCGGTCGCTGTGGATTGGGGTCGCGTTCACGTTGTTTTTTTCGGTTAGTGGTACCTACGGTTAGGTAAATCTCGTCCAGGTCTTCTAACGACATGCCTTGTCCCTGATCCTTGAATAAGATGTAATTCGCTTTCTTCAGCAAGTGAATGATATCATCGATATTTTCAACTCTATTGAGCCTCTTTTTAAAAAGGTCGGGATTATAATATTCCGACAAGGTGTTTTTAAGAATAAGGTTTTTATAATAGACTACATCTTCATCTTCAAAATACTCTTCTTTTTCAACTCTTTCTTCTATAGTCGCAAAACAGTCTTGGATAAAGGAATGCTCAAGGCGCTTAACAATCCTCACTTCGACTCTTTTCGAACCGGCATCAAAGGCGTTTTTTATTAACTCATAAAACGCGATTGCATCAGAACTAATTAGTTCTGAGCCCAATTGAAGTATCGTTCTCGCCGTTATTTTGAAATGCATAGTTAAGTAAGGTTTGGTTTTTGCGTATCAGATAGCATTTTCCACAACAAAGACGATGCCGCAGCAATTCCTACCTGGCCTTGCGAACTTAGCAATTTTTGCAGTTCAAATTCCAATGTATCTGCTGCCTCAGCTTCAGCGGCAGTCAAGTGAATGACCTGATCACGTTCCTGCCCATCTGGCTTAGTAAGAGAGACGCGAACAGATCGGGTATCGGCAGGACGGTTAGTTTTATCATATACCGTAGCCTCCACACGAAGAAATTGCTGAGTCAGTTGGTGTATCTCCTGTCCGAATTTATACATGTCTCGGTCGCGCCATTTATTTGCCGGCATTGAACAAATTAAATTAGACAACGACTCTGCCCATTGATCGGCATTTAAATTAAGGTCCGCCAACCGAAGACAATAACTTTTTAACCTAATTTCAGTAACAAAAGGAGCTAAAGCTCTACCGCGGTCAGCTAATGCTACTCGATTTGATTCGAAGGTTCCATTAAGATCAAATTCACGCAAGAGATCATTAAGCAACCTACGTAATAAGGCAGGAAAACTGGCACGCATTTCGTCGATAGCCATTTTAAGCCTTGCAGAAAAATCATTAATGATTTCCGCATCGAAAAAGTCGCCTTTGAGCTCTCCAATTTCTGTGGCTATAGGCAGATCAGTGAACAAAAGCTTAATAGGATCACGTGTTGCACGTAGTATTCCACGTACCTTTTGTGTACGTGGATCTAAACTGGTCGTATTCATTACATATTCGGGTAACCCACTCATAAATACAAATAGCGGTTTAACCACGTCCAAGAGGTTAATGTCGGCCCGATTAATAGTATCGAAGCCAAGATCCTGAACAAGTTTACTGAACAAGGAAGTGCGTAACGTACTAATTGGGTAATATTGAATGTCAAAGGTTTCCGGTGCTTTGATAAGCCGAAGAAAGTTAGAGCCAGTGATACGAGGAATAAAAGAACCATCTTCGTATACTGCAACGGCTTGTTCGTTAATTACAATAAAAACCGCTAATAATACTGGAATCATACCATTTCTAACTCCAAACGGTGGCGCTTGTAAAGCGTTAAATACTTCAGTTACCGGGACTCTTTCGTTATACCGATTTGACAATAAATGGTCGATACAGCGCATAGCTGGAATCACATTGCAATTGAGCGCATCATAATCTGTTTGAGGTAAACTAATCTCCCATGTGCCATTCTGGGAGATATTATGTAAGCCGGCGGCTTGTAACACCGAAAGATACATTGACATTTCAGGTGGATGTTTTTCACTGTCCATCCCCAAATAAGGCATGTTTGAATATTCAAACATGCGTTCACAAAGGCGTAAGCGAGCTGATGTGGCCGCGGGAGATGGATCACGGCGATTAACCAGTTCATTGTGAATTTTCGGTGCTAAAAAGTAGGTAGCATCACAAATGTCCGATAAAAAACCCATCACACTTCTGCCATTAACTACCTCTAACTGTTTTTCACCTTTAAAATACCACGCAAGTTCACTTTCGTCAGAAAATGCATTAAGCCCAATAGATTTTTGTAAGTGACGTTGTAGCTCCAGGCTAGCTGCGGCCAATTTACGGGATACTTCCTCCCGTGCGAAACGGTCATGTCTCAACTCTCCAACAGACCGTTCTACCCATTCCCAACGCCTGACTTCTTCCAAGAATTCAGATAGGTAATTCAGCGCTGCGGGAACAACAATGATAACATTATTCAGCTGCTGGCTTTCATCAGATACAGCGACTATTGTAGCTGATCGAACATCATTTTGTGTTTCGCAAAGCGGTACAACAATCAGTCCATCTGCTTCAAACTGTCGCTCAACAGCAGCCTTTAGGTAATTCACATCGACGTATTGAATTTCAAAATACCTTAAATTGCCGGTTGCGATATAATGTCTACGAGCAACCAGCGGTCTTGTTGATAGTTTTTGTTTAAGTTGATTTTTGATGTCCTTAGCTGGCGGTCCCAAAGCCAATATAGCCTGCTGGTAACAATCTTCAATATTAACACTTGAATGCGGCCAAACGCAATAACCACCTGCATGCCCCCTGTAATAAATTACCTGTTTAGCTTTAAGTTCGTCAAGTATATCCCCTTGTTCTGTTCCGACGGCTGCCAATATCAATTCCTTTGACGGTATCAACGCATCTGAATTGATCAGATTTATTAACCCTATAGTCTTTAGCAATTGTAATTCGATAATTTTTTCTGGTGGAAAAATATTAACGACTTCATCAATAGCTTTCCAGTAATAGCTTAAGCTCGGAAGTTTTGCACCAAATGTTGCTTTAACATAATCATAAAGATTATATAGTCTAAAGTATTGCTGTCCTTCTGTTTTAAGCACAAATTCTTGCAACCCAAAATCTTCTGAACCTAATAAAAAAGAAAATAGTGATCGCTCATTTTGACCAAATAATGTAAACACGCGAACCAATACAGGGATAATTGTTGGTTCAAGTGGGTATAACCTTGGTGCAAGCTCAGTTAAAAGATCTGCATTTACATTGTATCCATACCACCCCAGTCTGATCGCATTTTTCATCGATATTACAGCTTGGTACTTTGCGGTCGATGGAATGGCATCCATATCGACATTGGTGGAATGAGCAATTAACATGGCTACCTGGTCAAGTGGATGGTGCCATAAAACCTCCTCAAACCTTCCAGCGATTTTTTCCCATTCGCGCTGTTGTCCTTTTGACAAACGTTCTGCGTAGGCATTTAAACCTTGATGCAGTATCGTTACTATGACTATTGGATGTTTTCCGCTACGCGATGCTAGTTCCGCTAAGGATTGTAGTAGATAAATATCTTCCTGCTCGGATCTGGAAGCCGCGTATTCAAGAAACTTTCCTGCTTCATCAATAAAAATAGCAATTCCTGCTGCTTTTTTGCTCTGGACAATAACCTCATGCAGCTTTTTAACATACTGTATGACAATCGCATCTGTTAAGGTTATCTTAGTGGCAATTAATTCTTGAAGTTCAATGGTTATGGCCATTCCTTGATGGAATTCAACAAGGTAACCTAGGACACTATTGCAAATAGCTAATGCGAGTGAACCGCGATGGCCGGTAATCAGTAAAGGGATAATACGTTGCTTTACCGTGCTTAAAGACAATTTTTCACCTCCTGGCAGAAAATCTTCATTTCTTTGATCAAGAAGGTTTGCAGCGAACAGGGCGAAAGATGATTTACCGGAACCATAGTCACCGGTAATACGCCATGCCCTCATCCCGGATTGTGGTTTCAAACCTAAATTTATCTTTTCAAAGGAAGCTCGGCTTTGCGGGGTGATGACATAATTACTTAACACTTCCGGATCGTGCCAATCTCTTTCAAGATTTGTTGATCTCAAATAGCGCGGATGCGTTTTAAAAATATTCATTACTTGAGTTTCACTCACTTTTTAGTACTAATTAGGTATATATTAAACGGCGATGTTTCTATACATCGTATTCAGCAACGTTTGTTGTGTTTGATCACTGAATTCGCCTGTCTTTATTAAACGAGGTACGGAAGCAGACGAGACGAATTCAAACAAACCTGCTGAAACAGCACTAATATGCTCTAAACGATTACGCAATTCCGGTTCATTTAGCCGAAAAACCTGCCCAATACTGCAAGGTGATGATGAAATTTCACGAAAGGAAATCGTTTGTTCCGCTGCATGAAAATTGCGCCAATTATCAAAAAGGCAATAGACAAATAATTGGTCTGAAATCTGCTGCCCATTTTCATTGTTAAATTCATATAGCGGCTCTAGTCGTCCGCCGTCGTCTGACAGCCTTTCGCCGCCTGGTAAAATAAACTGTAACTCATTCAAGGGGCAATCTAGAGAATCTTCAAGTACTTCGTTAGTTTTCTTTGATCGAACCGGCACATAACTATGGAGGAATATATCGAAATGCTGATCTTTGGTAAAATCGGCCAACGGACGTTCCATTTGTTCAGATTCTTTTGTAAATTGGCTTAACACCTCTGAGCGGGAAAATTGAGGTTTTGACCAGCGATAAAGTAAAAAATACCATGCAAATAAGGGGTCATCTTTAATACTTGATAGCTTATAGTGCAGTAACCAAAGGGTCTGCGTATCTTCCAAAAAAGGATCGAAACCGTCGGGGCCAAAGATTAAATGGCCTAATTCAGTTGGTTCTAAACCGGGTTGGCCAGTAGCCGGTTTAGCAATACCAAATGCCTGTATCCAAAAACGGATGGATTTTACCATGTTTTTCCCAACGCCCAACGTAACCATGGCTGCATTATCATTTGAGAAAATCTCAGGATCAGTTGAGATAGCCTGGTAAGCTTTAGGCAACCATGTATAGCGGCAAGGAAAACTTTCGTGTCCTGAAAATCTAAATTTCATGCAATAAACGTGTAATAAGGCTCCGGAGCTGAAACAAAAGAAAGCAATTGCTCCAGCCCAAGCTATCAAAAATAATCTTTATTTTCGGCCTATTTATAAAATAATCTAACAAATATAAGGATGATTTATTTAGATAATCATGCAACGACCTCTTGCGACCCAAGAGTTGTAGAGCAGATGTTGCCGTTTTTTACCGATAATTACGGCAATCCGTCTAGTGATCATCATTTTGGCTTGGCTGCTGCAGAAGCTGTTAACAAGGCAACGGAGCAAATCAGTTTGCTTATTGGAGGCCGCAAAGAAGAAATTATCATCACTTCTGGTGCTACAGAAAGCATTAACCTTGCAATAATTGGCATCACCAACAATAGACTAAAGAAAACCGGTAAAAAAAATAAAATTGTTACGACTCGGATAGAGCACAAAGCGGTGCTAATGCCAATCGCTTATTTGGAGACCCAGGGCTGGGTAGTTGATTATCTGCCTGTTGATGATACTGGCTTAATCGATCTTACCGAGGCAGAGAAAATCATAGATGATAATACCTATCTAATATCTGTACAGTTAGCCAATTCTGAAATTGGCACGATTCAGCCATTAGCGGCACTTGCGGCATTGTCGAAAAGTAGTGGTGCATTTTTTCATTGTGATGCATCACAAGGTATTGGCAAGGTCATTGTAAATGTGGATGAACTGGGTATAGATTTCTTGTCTTTTAGTGGCCACAAGATTTATGGTCCTAAAGGCGTAGGTATATTGTGGATAAAAGATGGATTAAAACGATTACTAAACCCTATTATGTTTGGAGGTGGGGCGCTAGGAAGTATCCGACCTGGAACGTTGCCAGTTCCACTAATTGTCGGATTAGGAGCCGCGTGCCAATTGTTAAATGAGTGTTTTGATAAAGAAAACAGCAAAACTATGCAATTAAGGGATCTTTTTGAGAAAATATTAGTTGAGAAAATATCTGGCCTGATTATTAACGGCGCAAAAAATAATAGACTATCAAATAATAGTAATATAACCTTTCCCAACGTCGATGCGGAAATGCTTTTAGGCAATCTCCCTGATTTAGTTATGAGCACTGGATCAGCTTGCGAATCCGGAAGTATTGAGCCGTCAAGAGTTCTTACTGAATTAGGCATCTCCTCTGAAGCGGCTTTTAATACTATCCGTGTTGGCTTCGGACGATTTAATACCTTGGATCAAACTAATTTTGCAGCAGAAGAAATCATTAAAGCCTACACGAAAATTTCTAGAATTATTGATAATTTTTAAACAAAGGATTTGCAATCATATCGGCCATGCATCATAACAGTTCAACATTATTAAGTTCTATTCCCCCGGTTTTAGATAGCTTAAAATACGTTACATCAAACTTTTAAATTGAACTGGCCACAAGTTGTGACCAGTTCTAATATACACTTTTAATAGTTTAAATAGTTTATTGGAGCTTATCGCGTAGCCGTTGCATATCTTCGCTGATTTTCAAGTCTACAATTTTAGCGTATTGCTGAGTTTGTTTTAGGGACTTATGGCCCAACATCTTAGAGACGGTTTCAATAGGCACTCCATTACTTAAAGTTACTGTAGTGGCGAAAGTATGACGGGCAATATGGAATGTCAGCGCGTTGGAAATATCACAGCTGTCGCCAATCTCTTTCAGATAAGAATTCATTTTTTGATTAGTGAGTACGGGTAGAACCAAACCCCTTGCTGCGCAACGGACATCATCCTTGTATTTTTCCATGATCTCCAGTGCCTGCGGCAATAGCGGAATGCGGGTTGCTGATTCTGTTTTCTGGCGGGTAGTTATGATCCATTGCCCGTCATCGACACCAGTGATGATGTCTGAACGCCTTAGCTGATATACATCAATGTAGGCAAGTCCGGTATAGCAGCTAAACAAAAATATATCCCGGACGTAGTTCAGGCGTTCCACACCGAATTTTTTGTTAGCGATAGCCTTCAGTTCTTCTTTCGTAAGCGCGATCCGGTGAACTTCCTTTTTATTTGTTTTAAAATTAGCAAAGGGGTCTTTCACCAGCCATCCTTTTTTCATGCACTCCAGTACGATTTTTTTAAGATTGCCGATATATTTTACGGTAGCATTGTGAGCACACTTACGTTCAGACTTCAGCCAAAAAGCAAACTGTGAGACAAACTCATAATTCAGTTCGTTAATGTCAAAGTCCTCCTTGTCGTACTTCCATTTTACAAAGGCCTTAGTATGGGCATAAGCGGTCTTGTAACGCATTAATGTTGCTGGCGCAAACTCCGTTCCGACAAGAGCTTTCATTTGCTCGTTGTGGAGTTTAAATGCCTCAAGGATCATGTGTTTATTATCCCCTTCTCCTGTCATCAGGTTTTTAAGTGCTTCAGCTGTCACCGGCTTCTGTGATTCAATCAGCTTGAGTTTGGCCTGGTAAACCTGACTGGCAAGCAGGTCGAGGTATGCGTTAAGTGATTTTACGTCCTCCTTTGTACCAGTTGCCCTCCCGGCTGACTGACTCCAGCGTGATTGGGGCCAGTTCCTTTTGGTAGATAATTCCTTTGAATTGCCGTCAACGGTAATTCTTAAATACACGGTCCGCAGGTTCGGGACGCTCTGACTTTTTGATGCTTTTAAAAAAAACAGCAATCCGAAACTTTTTTCTAACATGTCGAATAATTTAATGGTAAAACAAAATTCGAAATGCAGCGTCGGATAATCAAGATGTACATCACATGAACAGGCTGTCAGTCAATCACTTGCTTTAAGATTCGTGCGTCACTTTTTCCGAAAATGGTGCAACGCACTTATCACGCGACTTAATACTGACAATTTTGGCAATTCCGGCAGTGTCCGGAAAACAAAAAAGCCTTTAAATTTGAAATTTAAAGGCTTTTTGCATTTTTGATAATGTACTTGGCGGACTGGGCGGGTTTAAAATCGAACCCCTAATACCTCTTTTAACATTTTTTGAAGGCCTTTCAATTTAAAATTGTGGTAACGTCTGATCATCCGAGACTGTCCCGCAACTGTAAGCTCCATCAACACCAACGCCTATTCTTATGGTCACTGTTCGTTAATTAACAATATCAGTGAATTCTCCAGATTAGAGCTTAAATGAATTAATCCAGCAAAGCGAATCGCATTAACTTATCGGCTTTAATATCATAATAAATAGGCATCGCATTTGATACACTTGAGATTCCAAATTGGAATCTCAAGTGTATCTTTTATTAGACGACTGACTGTTACGAGTGTTGCATGGTCAGTTTGCCCCGGAATACCTGGTCAGGCCTCCCAGAACGCCCTGGTCAAATATCGGCAGAACACATTTCCATGTTGCCGCGGAACGTCTGATCAATTTCAGCGGTATACCCATTATAGGGTCATTAAGTAACGAAACAATCAGTTCAGGTTGGCCAAATTTAAACATATGAAGAGTATATAATGCAAGTTACTAAAGAACTTAGTTAAAATTACAATTGTTAGCAAAAACAAAATTGCTCAATAAGCTACTTATGGTATTAACCAAATAGCTAAAACAAAGATACGCGTACTTATAATTGACTTTTTAACTCATCATTAAGACTACTAACTAGTTTTAAACGGCGAATTTTTTTATCCTGAGGCTCTAGTTCATGCATTTCATTTATTTCTCGATCATCGAAGCCTTCTTTTAATTTAAAAAAGATTGCAAATATTCTTTCTTGTAATTCTAAGGATTCTTTTAAAATCGGCACCATTTGTCGAGCCAATATTTTAACAGCAGCAATTTGGGGTTCGAAATCTTCGTCAATTAAATCTTCGTGTTCAACATCGAAAAGAGTGTCGCCTGCTATTTCCATATAGTTTACCAAGATATAGTAGAAATCCCCCATATCTTTCTCGAATCTTTCCGCTCTTTCATTTCCCGCTACCAGTTTTAAGATGCATAGTCCAGCCAATGTGCAGACCTTGAATTCAGACCCATTGGCAATGATAGTTTTTGCATGCGCTAATACTTGCATATTGCCAAAAACGGACAGATCCATAGGTGGATGTCCTTCCAGATAGACCATGTTGTTTTGTTCTACCCCTCCGAACGGAATGAGATCGACGATAGTTTGATCAGGGCTGAGCAATCGATAAGGCTCATCTGTTCTTTTGAAGCCCTCAACCTGTTCCAAATAGTCTTTTAATTCCTGGAATTGTTCTATTTTATGGATGTATATCGAAAAATCGATATCATAGGTTGTACGTCTTGTAGGCAGATGATCTAGATGATTCATCCAAATATCGCGCGCGAATGCGCCAATTAGGTAAAAATCGATCTCAAATTTTTGAAACGCCCTTTCCAGCGCATCGATGGTTTCCTTCATCCCCCCGAAGCGGAGTTCATCAAAATTGATCTTTAAGTAGTCCATCGTAGATGCGGTTAGCGGTTTCTATATTACGGGCATCGCCAGAATTGATCAGGTCGGCATAAACCAACAGCGGGGGGACTGTATCACCCAGGGTATTGAATTTCCAAAATTTTCGATAGATCGTCAGCTTGCCGTTATCATCCGGCAGTAGTTTGTACTTTTTGATAAGGTTTGTTTTATCATCGGTCGTATACATGGCTAACTTCCCTGGTTTCAGATAGCCGGTGAGTAAGTTTGCAGCAGGTTCTTCACCCCACTGGGTTTCTGAGTTTTTTATAGGAATTTTGGCCCACTCTTTATCCTGGCCATTTAAGAACCTGAAATTTCCCATGAATAGTGTAGGCTTCAGTTTCTGTTCATAAGCAGTTATCCACTCATCGAACAGCTCTTTTTTGCGGATAAGTTTGAGCTCTTTTTTATTTAACCTTACAAGGTAGTTCTGCTCTTTTAGGCTATTGATGATGTAATTAATGTTACCCAGTGCAATATCATAGGTTTCTGCCATTTCCCGATAAGTAGTATTGAGATAGGTCGGATCATTCAGGAAATGGAACAGTAGTAGAAGACCGGTTTTTGTAAACGCTCTGTCTTTGTTAACCACCGGCGGCGCTTCTGTTTTAAAACCCTCGATCAAAAAATACCAATCGTTTTTCTTTAGGTAGCAATTGCCTCCTACATCCAGGTAATTCAATCCCATTTTTCTTAGCTGTTCACGGATCGCCGGAAAAATCGTTTCAGCAATGATAATGAGATCCTCGTGCTCCACTTTTAATTGCAAAAAATTGGCCAGATGCGTATTCCTTATCTCTTTCTTTACGACAGCATGAAAAGCATTCTTTTGATCCTCGCTTTTGATCTCCAAGCGACCGTCCAGATTTTTATCACGTAGGCTTGCGTACCATCGGGCTTTAAGGCCGGTCCGTTCCTCCAGCGCATTGATCGCCTTATATAAAACATGCTCGCTCGTGTTCATTAAATATCTTTGTTCACTAATTTGTGAACACTAATTTAAAGTGAACAAATTACAATTCCAAATAATTGCCGATAATAATTCCCCCGCAGCTATTGAATTATAAAAGACAAGAACAAGTCGACACAACCCAATAGCAATAAATCGGCAAAAGCGTACTAGATCGAAAAAATACCTTGAGAATGTGATTTCGAGCATTTCACCCATCCTTTTTCGGGTTGAACGCTTCCTGCAAAACGACATACATGCGTTGCCCTGTTTGTGGTTTCAAAGCCAAACCCGAAAACCGACGCATGTATCATACCCGAAAAAACCTGTTACTATCGGTGAACATATAAGAAAAAAAGGCTCGAGCTCAATTTGTTTCAAGCAGATGTTGCAAAAATTTTTAAGGTGAGTGAAGACTGTATCACGTATTGGGAAAACCATAGAAGTGAGCCTCAAATTAACTATCCTCGTATTGCTGAGTTTTTAGGGTATTTACCCTTTGAACTCGACACCTCTTATCTCAAAGGCAAAATTAAATTTTATAGATATACGAATGGACTCAGTCTAAAGCGTTTTGCAAAGATATTGAATGTCGATCCTTCAACTGTACAACTCTGGGAGGAAGGTAGAATAAGTACACCTCGATGTCCATTTGAGCCATTCATAAATTAAATCGAGAACGTGCATATCCGTGAAACCCGGTGCTCCAATTGGCCGATGGCGTCATCAGCATTCAGGTGCTAGAGAAACGAAAGGACTGATCGATTGCCTTAAAAGGCAGGACGGTAGTGGGATTGTTTATTTGCGGTAGCGTAAGGCCAACATTTTAACAACATCCTCTGCCAGTTAAGGATCAAGTTTATCTATCTGATTCGTGCTGAACTTATAGTGGGAAAGCAAGTCACGTCATCGCAGCTCTAATAAGTTCAGCTTTTCTTAATAAGCTAATAGCTGTGCCTGATCGACATAAACTTCAGTCCAAAGCGGTTATAAATGCCTCACCGACCCGAAATTTGTTGCAGCACTTTTTTACCATTCTCATTCTTCGGATTGAGTTCAATTGATCTTTGATACATTTTTCTCGCTTCTTCTTTTTGACCGTCCGCTAATAATGCTTCCGCGTAACTATCATAAGCATTCCAGCTGTTCGGGAACAAATTAACGTTGGTTTTAAACGTTTCTATTGCTTGCTTATATAAATGTTGTTCCGGTAAATGATAAGGATTGTTATTTCCTGTAAAGTCATAACCGAGCGAGTTCATTTCGTCTTCACTCAGATAATAGTTAGCCGTGTCTTTTCTGAATGCGTCCAAGGCTTCCCTTGCCGCAGCGGCCCCTTTTGTCATTAAGACGTTTCCATATAGCTTTGCAATACTTCGTTTGGGTCTATCAACTTTCTGATCATTTAAAAGCATCATTAATTTGGTGGCATTTTCGTGTGCATTGAAATGTGTATTATCAAATATGATGACAGTTTGATGCCTGGTAACGTTCCTTAATATATTAGAACTGAGGCCCATTGCGGCACCGCTGTGGTAAACCATCTTCCCGATCGAGCTATCTTTTTCGACTTCCCATCCTAATCCGAAGTTGTCGGAGTTATTTTGACCATTATTTAGTTTTACCGGCACGAATGCGTCATCCAGGGTTTGCTGCTTTAGTAAGGTGTTTTTGTACAAAGCTTGATCAAATTTCCACAGATCGTTGATGGTGCTTACGTAGTCAGCAAATCCCCTGAAACCATATGCATGCCAATATTCCTTAACATAAGGGATAGAATTAGATCTCACAGGTGCTTTATCGTAAAGATGCAGATAGACGTGCGGGTAAGCATAGTTTTTTATTTCTGGCCTGTTAAATTGTTGCGGTAAGGGAAAAAGCGATGTTTCCTTCATTCCCGCAGGCTGGAGAATGTTTTTTTTGATGTAGTTCCCATAGGTCTTTCCCGACAGCTTTTCTACGATCAGGGCCAGGACCAGGTAGTTGATGTTATCATAATTTCCCTTTTCCCCGGGCTGGTAGATAAGGGGTTTCCTATTCAGCACAACCCCTGGAATAAAATCTTTGTTTGTGAAGACCCTGTCCGGGTTTTCCTTTTTGTCCTTGTCGAAGAAAGCATTGTAAGGCGGAAGGCCGGAGGTATGGGAAAGCAGGTGCCCGACCGTGACTTCCGGGTATGGGAACTCTGGCAGATACCTGTTGACAGGTTCTGATATGCTGAGCAGCCCTTTTTCTTTCAGCTGAAGAATTGCCGTCGCTGTAAAGATCTTTGTAATGCTCGCAATGGGAAAAGTAATGTTGGGGGTATTCGGTGTTCCTGTGGTATGGTCTGCATAGCCAAAGGACTTCTGGTAAACCACGGTGTCGTTTTCCACGACCAGTACATTTCCGCTGAACTGCTGATTGTTGACCAATGCCTGGAAGTAATCGCCAATTTTTTCCTGCCTGGTCTGTGCGGATACCGGCAGTTCCTTTAAAATCAAAAGGTAAAATATAAAAGCCATCTTGTTCATCATTGTAATCTGTTTTTTTTAAATGTTGGCAGAGGTAGAGATTCATCAGCTCATCAGACCCCGCAGGATAAAAATTTCTTATGGTAATAGACACCGATTTTGGCGGAACGTTGCACCTCCACTGTTTTTCAAGGCCCGGTCTAGATATCAGTCAGGCGTCACTTCGTACTCCAGGCCACTGTCGATTTTGCTCCTGGATGCCGGTATGCCCTTTGACAGCCAGACCGGGGCAGGCTTATGTTTCAGGAAATGGTCAAAAAACTGCAGCATTCTGATACTAAAATCCTTTTCATCGGGTGCATAGGCAAAATGGCCCGAATTGGGATACTGCAGCAGCCACACAGGTTTCTGCAGTCTTCTCAGAGTCAAAAACAACTGTACGTCCTGATCAAAGTTGACGTTGGGATCATTCCTGTTGTGCATTAAAAGCAACGGTGAACTTATCCTGTTGGCATAAAACAGTGGCGAATCTCTAATGTAGCTCTCGGGGTTCTGCCATACCGGACGGTTTTTGCGCATCTGGCCAAGGTCGTACAGGGTATAATGCGGCTTGCCATCAAGGGATAGCGTCGTTGACGCGGAGATCAGATCGCAGAGTCCTGCCGCGGAGCAGGCCGCGGCAATGTCCGAGGTTTGCGTAAGGATAAAATTGGCTTCATAAGCGCCAAATGAATGTCCCTGCAGACCAATCGCCTTTTCGTCCACAAAATCCAGGTTTTTCAGATAGTCTATACCAGGCTGTACGCATTTAACAGCAGCCCTGCCGAGCGAGTCCCCGGCGTAGTCGATATCCGGAACCAGGACCAGATAGCCATTGCTGACATAAAAGGGGATATTTATCTCTGCGCGGCTGAGTGCGGGCAGTAAAAAGCTATGCAGCTGATCACTTCTCTTTTCATAAAAATGAACGATTGCAGGGTATTTTTTGGCTGCATCAAAGTTTTCGGGCTTATAAAGGATCGCCTTTCCCCACGAGCCGTCATGTCGCTTCAGTCTGATCAGTTCGCTGGTCATCCAGTTGACCTGTTTCTGGGGGGCGAAACCGCTGAGCTGCTTAAAGTTCCGAAGGTCCCCTGACCAAAAAATATTCGGGGCTTCGTTTTCACTGGACCTACAGAGGATGTAGGAGCCGGTGCCAGGGGAATAGGTAAGGTCGGAAAATACATAAGGCCCCATATAAAGCGTAGTCAACGCAGTCCCGGAACTGAAATCTGCTTTGACAAATCCGCTTTCTTTGGTATTGACATCAAAGGCTTTCAGGATCAGGCCGTCTGCGGGATCAATGGTCTTAGCTGCCGAGCTGCCTTCTGCCGATGGAAGCCTGAGCCTGATCCGGTGCTCTGCTCCCCACCTCGCGGTAAGGCAGACCGGTTTGGCTGCTCCCGAAGGATCCAGCTGCCAGATATCAAAGCGGTCATAAATAAAAAATGTCTTCCCATCTTTTGACCAGCCGCACAGCCCATAAGGCGGTGAGGAAGAAAGTGACGGGTCCTCCCCGGTAAAATCCGGAATATTTCCGGCGGCCAGGTCGAGTTTCCTGGTTATATGGCTGGAGATGCTGAAACTGAAGTAAGCGTGTTTTTCATTGTCGTACCAGATTACAAACCGCCCATCGGGCGAAATCTGGGTATGAAAGGGAATTCCCACTTTTTGAAAAACGGCCGTGCGTTTCCCGCTTGAGGAGCAAAGCAGCCAGCAGCTGACCTTATTGCGCTCGTCCCACCCCGATTCAAATACGGTGGTCCTGGAAAAAACTAAATGATAGCCGTTGTTGTTTATTTCCCTGACCGATATGGCATCTTCTCCCGAATGGTTGATGATCTGGAGCTTTTCCTTACCCAGGTCATAAACAGCCGTCATTTTTTCAGCCTGGCCTGTTTCGTTTACCTGCATGGATTGAAGTTCTCTGTCCTTATAGTGCCAGACTTCCACGGGTGAATTGGGCTTGTTCAGGGTATCTTTCTCCGGGCCGGCAAGGCTGTCGCCCATAAAAAACAGCTGATCGCCGGCAGGAGAAAACCAGAAACTATTCTCGGAAAGCCCGTAAGCGCCCAGTTTTCGCAGCAAAGGTGTGGTTTTGATCTGCGTTTCTTTATAGGTGTCCAATAGGCTAATTTCAATCTGGCCGCTGGATCCTTCTGTGCTGGCAGCGATATGTCTCCCGTTAGCGGACAGAAGATACTCCGTGACCGGATCCCGGAAGACGGTTTCTTTTGAAACGGCTGGATTTTTTATGTTCAGCGTACCGATCGATTTCCCATCACTGGCGGAAAGGTAAGCAAGCCTTGACCTATCGCTGCTCATTTTAAAGGAAGCAACATTGCCGATCACCGTTTCACTGCTGCTCGAAAGTTCAGATACGTGCAGGGATTTATCTGCGCTTTTGATATAGATCAATTTATCCGGTGAAAAAGCCCAGTCTCCGACACCGCATATCTTTTTTTCGGTCAGCGTTTTGTTTAATGCATAGATATGAAGGGTATCTTGAGCGTCTTTGAGCAGAAGATTTTTACTGTCGGGCATAAATTCGGGTTCACCTGCGGGCAGCTCCTTTATGAACCGGGCCGAGCTGCCCAGGTTATATAGGAGCCATTTATGCTGCAGCTGATATACTGCATATTCTCCGTTTCTGCTCATCCTGGGCTTGTAATCTGTCGACCACTCGGGATAGTGCCTGTTCTCCAGCGGCTTTTTCTGAGCGCAGAGGAGCAGTGGGCACAGCCATATAAAGGCCGTCCAGATTAACGTGGCGGCATTCGGTTTTGAATTAAGGATGTATCTGCCTACGGAGCCCATGTCTTTTCGCCTTTTTTCATCAGTTCAAGATTTTTTGGGAATTCTTTGATATCGGGGGCAAGTCTGATTGCCTCTTCTTCCCACTTTATGGCCTTGTCCCTGTCGCCGAGCTTGTGGAGCAGGTTGGCATAGGTATCGATGTATTCTGGATTGTACTCTCTTTTGACGGCAATTTCAGCCCACTCCAGTGCATTTTTTAAAGCCTGTTCATCATCGATATGAAGGAATATGTCCCATGCGATACCGTTCAGGAAAGAGGGAGACATGTTCGCTGAGAACCTTTTGAAATAGGGCGCGGCCACGGTTGCCATGTCGGACCATTTGTGCTGCCCCTGTAGGGTAGCGATCTGTGTTCGGACAACAATCTCATCGGCGAAAATCCCATATTTGTCTCTAACCGAAACCCGTATGCTGTCCCAGGCCGCAATGGAGTTTATAGGCTCTTTTCTCTGGTTGATTTCTTTTTCATTGATGATCTGTTTTAGTTTCTCCAGAAGATTTCCCAGGGCAGGGTCTGCCATGATCCGATCGGCATTGGAAATCAGCAGATAAAATGCGGGGTCTGCCATCGAGGTGGTAACTTTGCCCAAAAGCCTGAGGTTTTCTTCTGAAGAAGGCTGTGTTATCGTCTTCAGATAGTCCTGTGTAACTTTTCTATAAAGAAGTGTATCATTGACCCTGAAGGCCATGCCGGCCAGCTGTCTCAAGCTTAAGGAATCCCGTTTGCCCCTGTGATATTCAGCTTTGGCCAGAAGATAGAGCCTGCCCTCTGATGCCGCCGCCGAGGAGATAATGTCCGGATAATAGCGTGTGCTGTTTCCGGTAATCCGGCTGTTGATTTCTGCGAGCGCAGCAAGGGGGATTTTTATGCTGCGCCTGTCGTAGGTAATGAGTCCGTTCTGTTCGGATTCCACATCAAACGGCTGGGTATAGACTGATCCGGCAAGCCCCTGTTGCTTAAACTCCATCAGCTGATCGGTCATATCGCGGTAAACCTTGGACAGGCTGTCCATATCGACCTTGATGTAGCCCCAGCCGCCGGTATCGTTCCACTGATGCCCCACGGCTAGGGCACTGACGCCGCCGAACTCGCCCAATACCATGGCCTTTGCATTTAATTTTGGCGGAAGTTTTGGGTCGGGGTAGGCATGTATATCCGTGAGGTCACTGTTTGCCCATTTGGCCAGTGTGTCTGACGGGGAGGATCTGTAGTAGTTCTCCCCCGTATGTCCGTTGATGATCCGGGTTTTGTCCAGCGTTTTAACCCATGCGGTGATACGTGCCTGATCATATGCGCCCCAGCCTTCATTGAAAACTACCCAGCTTACGACTGAAGGGTGGTTGTAGAGCATGGCAATGGTTCGCTGCGTATCTTCTTCAAATGCCGACTTTGCTTCGTTTGAACCGTCCGGGGGGTTGACCATATCCTGCCATACCAGCATTCCCAGCCGGTCGCAGTCGTAATACCATCTTTCCGGCTCAACTTTGATGTGCTTGCGGATGGTGTTGAAACCCATCGCCTTTATCGCCTTGATGTCAAAGGCAAGCGCCTCGTCGGTTGGGGCAGTATACAGGCCATCGGGCCAGAAGCCCTGATCAAGCACAGCAAGATTATAGTAAGGTCTGTTGTTGAGTTCGATATCAGCCCTTCCTTTTCCGTTTTCCCTCACGGCGATTTTCCGCATCCCAAAATAACTTTTGACCACGTCCCTGCCCAGGGTTATCTTCAGCTGATAAAGAAAAGGTGCTTCTGGTGTCCACAGCTTCGCATTGGCTACCGGAATACGGATAAGCTGGTTTGTTCTTGCGGTAATCGTGCGGCCTGACACCTGCAGGGTAACCGGGGAAGCAGCTTTTGAGCTAACGGTTACATTTACAGCTTCGCGGTCGATGTCGGGGGTGATGGTGATACCGGAGATGTGTTTTTCCGGAATCTCTTCGAGCCACACCGTCTGCCAGATCCCACTGGTTGAGGTATAATACATTCCCGACGGCTGGAGGGTCTGTTTGCCTTTGGGGTAATGTCCGGCATCTGTTGCATCCAGTACCTTTACTACGAGTTCATTTTTGCCCCCGGTCAGGTAAGGCGTTATATCGAAAGAAAAGCTGCTAAAACCGCCCTCATGCTCGCCGACGCGTTTCCCGTTGAGAAAAACGGTTGCAATCTGGTCTACCGCTCCGAAATTCAAAATGGTCCTGTTTCCGGTGGATTTTGAATGGCTGAAGGTTCTTTTATACCAGAGCACGTCCTGGGGCTTCAGGGCACGCTGCACCCCTGATAGTGCAGATTCAAGGGGATAGGGGACCAGTATTCTTCCGTCGGTTTTTTGGGGCATTGAGGAGACTGATGGACCGGTAATAGCATAGGTCCACAGCCCGTTCAGGTTTGTCCAGTTCTGCCTTTGCAACTGGGGCCTTGGATAGACATCAAGCGGCTTTTCCGGCCTTACTTTGTCCGTCCATGGTGTGGTAATGGGAATGGGCTTCACTTCCCAGTTCTGCTGGGCCATTAGTGAACTGTTGGGCAGCAATAGGCAGAGCCCTACTGAAATCAGTAGGGTTAATAAGGTTTTGCGTGTCATGTTTTATCGTTTAGTAGCCTGAATTTTGTTTAAGGTTAGCGTCTCGGTCTATGTCTGTTTGCGGAATTGGGTAAAGCTGCGCGGTGGTTTTCCAGCTGGTTCCCTTGGCTGTGGACGCAGTGGTCATAACAGCATCGGCTGTACCGGTCCTTTTCAGGTCCAGCCAGCGGTGTCCCCATTCGGTAAAGAGTTCGACCTGCCGTTCGTGATAAATCAGTTTAAGCAGGTTTTGTTGGTCGTTTTCAGCTGTCGGGAGCAGTCCTGCCCGGGAACGCACCGCATTGAGGTCATCCCTGGACTGGGATAATTTGCCCAGCTGCGCCCGGGCCTCGGCGCGGATCAGGTACTGTTCGGCAAGGCGCAAAACGGTAAGCTGTTCGGTTACCGGTGTCCCGAAGGAAACTTTGTATTTGTTGGGGTAGTAGTACTCGGTGCCGTTATCGTCCAGATGGCCGATCCAGTCTGTTTTTCGCCGATCTGAGGGCTCGAAACTCTGTAAGAGCGTATTGCTTAATGAAACCGGGTGATCATAATCCGGGGGGCCGTTTAGAATAAAAAGCTGCCCTTCAAGGGTGTTCAGGTTTTCATCAACTCCTGCCAGTTGCCAGATGGCTTCCCGGCTTTCGGTCAGAAAGACATTGTTCAGTGCTGTAAGTGAATAAGTGGAGGTGTTGGATATGAGTGTTCCCGACTGGATCTCCGCATTCGCCCAGTCACCAAGATAAAGATATACTCTTGCCAGTAAGGCGGAAGCGGCAGCCTGGTTCGGGCGCACGCGGTCAAGGGTGGCTGTGGTAATATTGGCCGCCCGGTAATCGGTGCTCAACAGGCCCTGTGCCGCTTTCAGGTCGGAAAGGATCTGTTCGTACACCGCCTGTGTTGGCGAACGCGAAATGCTGTTATTGATCCGGTAGTCTGAAGAGGTGACCAGTGGTACATCGCCAAAAAGATTGACCAGGTAAAAGTGAAGAAAGGCGCGCAGGAATAAAGCCTCCCCGGTGAGCTGCTGTTTTACTGCCGGGGTCAAGGTGGTAGAGGAATTTAACCCTTCCAGCGCAGTATTGGCAATGTTGATATATCTATAACTATCGCGCCAGAGTACAGCGTCGGTTGCACTTGCATTGAGTGCGTTGAGGTAAAACCCCTCCAGCTGGGTGTTGAAGGATTGCTGCTGATAGGTCAGCTCATCCGAGGACAGGCCTGCTCTCAGGGAGATGCCCGACTGCCCGGTTGCGGGGCTGCCCAGGTTTAAGCCGGTATAAATTCCGGTCAGGACCCCTGCTGCTGTTGCATCTACCGCATAGACGTTGTCCTGGACGAGCCGGGTCTGCGGAGCAGAGATATCGACAAACTTTTTGCAGGATACCAGTCCGGAAAATAAAGCCAGTCCGGAAAGGGTGAATAGGATGTGTTTTATGGTGTTGAGTTTCTTTTTCATCGCTGTAATTTTAAAATGTTACCTGTAGTCCTGCGGTCATGGTGAAAAGCGGCGGCAGGTTCGTGAAGCTCTGATTTTCCGGATCTCTTCCCTTATAGCCTGTTATGGTGAGCAGGTTCTGGCCCTGAAGGGACAAACGGGTCTGCCCGACACCGATTTTCTTCAGGAATTTTTCAGGCAGGCTATAGCCCAGAGACAGGTTTTTGAGCCTGATGAAAGAAGCATCGGTCAAAAGGCCGCTGCTGCCCTGGTAAATCATATAGCTGTTATAGGCATCACTGCCAAAGACGGTCGTAAATTTTTGAACCGTTGCCGGATCGCCGGGTTTTTGCCAGCGGTCCAGCACGCTGCTGGGTTGGTTACCGTTGAGCACTCCGGGTATGGCAAAAGGCGTAATGCTGCCCTGTTGTTTGACGAACTGGAATGTAAAATCAAGGTCAAAGCGGTGATAGGTAATGCTATTTGTCAACCCGCCGGAGAAATCCGGCGTCCTGTCAAAAAGGTAGGTTCTATCGGTTGTGGGCGAGGGCGTACTGCTTTTGCTTCCGTCCGAAGTATAAAATTCATAAAGGCCCGTGGCCGGATTGACACCGGCGTAGTCATAGGATTTGCCGATATAAACTGGTTGTCCGATGATCAGGTAACTCGCATAGGAGCTGCTCGCCAGCTCATCAAACTGAACCAGACGGTTTCGTCTGCTGGAAAGGTTAAGTGAAGTCTGCCAGGAGAAATGTTCTTTCGAAATATTCTTGGTGGTCAGGGAGAATTCAAGTCCCCTGTTTTCCACTTTGGCTCCAAAATTAACGTCGATACTTTCAAATCCGGTTACGCTGGAGAGCGGGTAGGCCAAAAGCTGGTTTGAGGAACGGTTCCTGTAATAGTTTGCGCTGAGTATGATGCGGTCCTTAAAAAAACCAAGATCCAGGCCGATTTCGGATTTTCCTGTTTTTTCCCAGGCCAGTTCGGGATTGGCAAGGTTATCCGGGGTCAGGCCCCGCACGCCCTGATAGCTGCTGAAATAATTGCTGTAAAGGGTCATGTAGCGATAGTCACTGATCTGGTCATTACCGGTAATGCCGTAAGATGCGCGCAGTTTTCCGAAAGAAAGCCATGGCAAACCGTCTCTGATGAATTTTTCCTGTGAAAAAAGGTAAGCTGAACCGACGGAGGCAAAGTTGCTGAACCTGCGTTCTGCACCAAAGCGGCTGCTTCCGTCCCGCCTCGCACTCAGGTTAAGGATAAATTTGTCGCTATAGTTGTAATTCAGGCGGGTAAATCCGGCAGCGTAGCGGTAGCTGTTGGCCTGGTTGCGTACTTCCAGGTTAGGCGCTGCCTGGGGATTGAGCAGCTGGTTATCACTGGTAAACCCGTAAGCGTTCAAGATTTCCCCCTCTGCATCGTTGGACTGAAAGCTCATGCCCGCCAGCAGCGCAATTTTATGCGCGCCATAAGTCCTGGAATAATTGATCTGTGGCTCGATTATCCAGGAAGAGGACTTATTGTCCGTAAAAGTTGCCGTTCTGGGAATAAAAGCGATCAGAGCCTGGTTGATGGCCGTTCCGGGGGTAAGCAGGGTTTCATTTAAGCTTATATTTGTATAACCCATGCTGGTTCTGATCTCCAGGCCTGGCATCACCTGATAGGCAAGGGCAACATTGCCCACCAGGTTGTTTACAGCCCTTGCGAAGCTTTTGCGCAAAAACGATACGTAATTGACCGGGATATTGGTGTAGTTCAGCGAATTATCCGGTTTCACCATATCGGGTGCATTGGGCGGCAGGAAAATGTAGCGCGTCAGATCACCTCCGGGCAATTTCGATGCGCTGATCAGATAGGAGCCCGAAAGCATCATGCTAAACTTCGAATCGGCCGAATGGCTGCCGATATTGAAATTGAGACCTTTGTTGACATCCGAGAAGTCACCTCGGAAAACCGTGCCCTGCCGGCTATAAAAGCTGCCGACAGTATATTGGGTCGTTTCGTTTCCGCCCGACAGCGAGAGCTGCGCTTTGCTGAAGCTGGCATCTTTGCCAATGATCTCCTCCTGCCAGTCCGTGTTTCTGGTCTTATCGTAAAGCAGGATATCATAAGCATTGCTATTATCCGGAGTGATGTTATCGTTCGCAAGGGCTTCTGTTCTCATCTGTATATATTCCTGGGTATTGAGCAGGTCGAGTTTGCCGGGAACTTTACTAAAACCGCCCGATATGTTCAGCCGGGCCGTCAAAGGCCCTGCTTTGCCTTTTTTCGTGGTGATCAGTATTACACCGTTGGCACCCCTGCTTCCATAGATTGAGGTCGCGTCGGCATCTTTGAGCACATCAATGCTTTCGATCTCGCCGATATTCAGGTAATTCAGGGCATTACCGGCCGTCCCCTGGGAGTTTCCGCCCAAAAGGCCCTGTCCCTGGGTTATTAACAGGTCCATCGTGTAAGGGACACCGTCCACGACATACAAGGGATCGCTGCCGTTGGCAATGCTGTTCTGCCCTCTGATCTGCACTTTGAACGCCGAGCCGGGCATGCCTGTTTCCTGGCTGATCTCAACGCCGGCAATCCGGCCCTGGATGGCCTGAAGGGGATTGATCACGGGCTGCTTTTCGATTGCCGCTGATTTCAGGGTTCCGATATCCCCCGTACCCAGACGCTGTGAGGTGATGCCATAAGCCTGTATCTGGACCTCATCGAGTTTTGAATTGCTGGTTTCCAGAACGATCACCCGGTCAAGGCTGTTTGCAGGGACGTTTTTGGTCTGGTAACCGATATAAGAAAATGATATGGATAAGTTTTCGTCGATGGATCTGAGTTCGAAGGAACCGTCTGCCCCCGAGATCGTTGACTTTGATCCATCGGAGACTTTTATGGTTACCCCCGCGAGCCCCTCTTTGCGCTCATTGAGCACCCTGCCCCGGAAATCTATCTGTTTTTTGCGGTCCGTTGACCTTTCCTTTCTGGTGAGTAGGATGGTCCTGTCTTCTATCGAGTAGGCAATAGCCCTTCCGTCAAAAAGCAGCTGCATGGTGTGTTCAATTCCGATGTTTTTGACTCGGATACTTACCGGGCCTGCAGCGGAGACTACATCTTCACCATACACAAAATCATAGCCTGTCTGCTGCCGGATTTCACGGAGTATGCGCTGCAGGCTGGCGTTTTTCTCATCAAGGGTAACCCTTTGGGCAAGAGACTTGGCACTGATGGCTATGGCCGATATCATCATCAGGAAAATTGCGATCTTCATCACTAAGAGTATTTTACGCAGCGCATTCCTATAGGATGCACCATGTATGTACAATACATTTAAATTCATAAATTTGGTTGTTCGGTTTTTGGTTCGTTGTCTAAATGAATTATTTTTTCCCTTCAGGGCCTTGCCCCGGGGAAGGTACCGGACATTTTGCGCATTCCGGGGTCGGACCCGGAATGCGTTTTTTTTGCTTTGGTACTTTTGCCAGCTCTGGCTATTGCTGTTTTTTTGACCTATAGGCTTGGTTTTTATGTTCGGATCTCAGTCGGTATACTGCAGCTTATTTTTTCCTAACCACTTTGATCTTTCCCTCAATGGCTACAAAGTCAACAGGCCCGGTTTTACGGATGTAATCCAGCACGTTGGCCAGCTTTTTCTTGCGGCTAACAGATCCGTTGAAGCGGAGTTCTTTAAGACTGTCTTCCTGCCATATAAAGCTGACGTTATAAATCCGTCCGACCCTGAACAGGATGCTGTTGAGCAGCTCATGGTTAAAAGTGATGTCGTTCTGCAGCCAGTCTGTTACGGATTCCAGATCTGCATTGAGCTTCTCTATACCGGCAGAGGTACTTCTGGCCTGTTCTCCCTGCCTTAATATCGTTTTGATATGAGCTGCCCTGACACTGGCCGCGCCTTCAACAAGTGTAGTCAGGACTTCGGGGCCATAGGCATCGATATTGAAGGCTGTACCGATATCCTCGATAACAGTTTCCCTGGTTCTGACCCGGAAAGGCCTCTTACTGTCATGTGCAACCTCAAAGTAGGTCTGTCCCGTGACATTCACTTCCCTGGACGTACCTGAAAATGCAGTCGGGTAGCTTATCGACGAGCCGATATCCAGACTGGCCCGGGTACCGTCGTTTAAAGTCACGGTAAAGCGCTCTGCGCTGTTGTTGGTGAGGGTATGGACTGTTGAGGTTTCATTTTTCAGCGTGTAGTCCAGATTTTCAGCCGACGCCCTTGCACCGGACCCATCAGGAAAGCGGATGGTCCGATATTTTGCGGTTGAAAGATTTACCGTTGGGCCGTTCCGGGTATTTAAATAAACACCGTCCCTTACGGGCATGGTATTCCGCAGCTCATCGAGTGAGGCGGTCTTAAGCTTCGGCCTGTTTGGATGACCGAAATAAAGTGCCGCTGAAACGGCGATCGCAATGCTCGCGGCGGCTGCAGTCCGGGGCCATAGCCTTTTGCTGAGCCGCTTTGAGGGCAGGGCCTTGGCGGTCAGTTTCCTGGCCGCTTCAATTTCCCCGTGTGATGGAAGGTCATCGGCGAAATCGGTCTGGAGGTACCAGCTTTCCACTATAGCCTTTTCCACATCGCTGCACCGGCCGGCGATGTACTTTTCCAAAAGTTTTTTTGCCTGTTGTCTGTCCATTATACCTGTTGCTGTATAATGTCAATACGGACTTCTAAGCGGTATAGGGTATAGAAAATTAAAATTTATTTGATAATAGTGTTTTTTTGCAGAAGATAATGCGACAGATTCGCCAGAAGTTTACGCGACAGCTAAACTTGGTTGGATAACTGTAACAAAGCCTGGGAATGTATCAATCCCAGTTCATTTCCTTTTACTTTTACCATGATGTCATTGCCCACTTTGTCCAGTTGCAGGCGGCCTTTAAACAGATGAATCTCGTCATTACTTAACTATGCTGTCAGTTCTTTTGCAGTAACTTTCCGGCAAACCCATTCATCCGTGCCATCCGATACGATCAATCTAAGCCGTTGATCATAACGCTCGACCGCAAAGGTATATTGGTCATTGAGTTTCAGGGTGTTCATGAGTCAAATATATTATTAAAATAAATTGTCGCGTCAGCTGATGCTAAATGTGTCACATCAAATAGTGAAAATCACAAATAGTTTAACAGCCATTAATAACGTGTCATCATATAGATATAAAGCAGGAATCCCAATCTTCGCCTGAGAATGCGCAAGGCCTGCTTAACCTGTGTCCTTACCGTGTGTTCGGACAGGTCAAGGCGCTCGGCAATCTCTTTGTGGCTGAGGTGGTCCCTACGGCTGAGCTCGAAAATTTCTTTCATCCTTAACGGCAACCGATGAACTTCCCTGTCGATTATTTCTATAAGCTGTTTCTCTCTGATCAGATAATCAGTAACACAGTAGCTCTGCGGGTCAAATTCCGATAACGAACTGACGTACCTGGAGTTGACGCTCTGTTTTGCGAAAAAATCGATAATCCTATTGCGAAGCGCAGTATAGAGATAGGGTGCGATACCTTTGGACGCATCTAGATCGAGCTTGTTTCTCCACAGAGAGATAAATGTATCCTGCACGGCGTCCCTGGCTTCTTCGTTATCCTTTATTTTTTTTCTTGCATGAAGGTAGAGTACACCGAAATAGCGTTCATAGAGCACCGTATAAGCCAGGTGATTCCCTTCGCTCAAAAGAACGGTAAGCTCATAATCGGTAAAAGACTGGACTTCGGCCATCATTGAAAAATAGCCCTAAACTTAGTCAATATTTATCAAACGATAAAAAACGACAGGTGATTTGAGCGATCCTCTGACACTATCTGGGAAAAAACAGCCTTATGGATGTATTGGAATTCATCTGCTGAATACGGAAGACCCAACCTTGTCAGTAATCTTTTCGTTAGGTGGCAGATATATCCGGAATGACAAACAGCTATCTAACCAATATTTACCTTTAAAATGCTTCATTTTTCTTAATCCTCTTCCTATTGTCCTTAAACCTGTTCGACTCCTCAATATGCTTAACTATAGCATCCCGCATTTCGTCCAGGTATTTCGTAAAACTCACCGTTTTGCGGCGACGGATATCCAAGAAGATCCGGTAAGCCTGGCTCAAATCGATTTGTAAACTATCCTCCAGCCATTCAATGATATCACTTACATCCGCATCCCCGCCATTCATCCTACGGGTATAGTAGATGCCATAGGCGATCTCAATCAGTTCAACCTTATCACCGTCCCAACTGCGCCTTTTCCCTTTGAGCAGACCAGCCAGGAACACGTCATTAGGATTTTGATACAGCAAGCGCAGCCTTCTGATTATAAATTGCTGCATGCGCTCGTGAGCAATAAACCTGGCAAAGCTAAGGCTCTGATTGGTCAGAAAGGCTGGATTGGCAAATGCCGGTAGCATAGCATGCGCTGCTGCTGAGTAATTACGATGCAAAAAGAAGGGCTCGTCCTTTACATCGTCATCCGCCAGGAAGTATTCATACAGATAGCGATTGAGATTAAAACCGCGATGAAGGTAGCCAAGCTCCTGAATATAATAGTCTCTGATCATGACATCTGTACCAATTGGCAAAGCTTTAAGTATAGGAGTTAATTCTGCATGGTAAAAATAACAGGCGTTAAAGCGGGGATAGATGTATTTGTGAAAGTATATCTCTTGCTCATCATCTTGGAATCCAAGGTCTGAGATTGATTGCTCGAGCAGTGCTAAATAGTGACGGACACAGTTCAGATAATTGACGAGCTTTTGATCGTAGGTATCAGTTGAATCATCGATCACGCCCAGGGCGATTTCCATATCTTCATATAATTCGGAACATATCGTATATAACATAAAACGGGATTATGATTTTGGTAAATAAACAACATCAGGCCAATAGCATTCTGGCAGCGGTGATCCGTTGCAATTATTGGCCATAAAAGTTTGTTTTAATTTCAGAGGCTGGTCCGGAGCTTGACCATTGCGATTGCCGCCAGTGGCGGCGCGGGACAATACCAAATCTGAAACGAAGGTACTGGTATACCTATAGAGCAGAAAAGGCAAGCCCGCGCAGTCGCAGGCATTGCACTTCTCCCCACTCTATTAAAAAATTACCAGTTTTTCGTTTTGGGAAGCGTAAGTGACGCAATCAAAAATATCTATATGTTAACTACAATATCGCTGCTTGTTATCTACAATGTTTATTGCAGCAAATATAGTTAATTCTAGAGTTGGAGCTTTAAGTTCCGCCGGTTTTAAATTTGTGCTGTCCGGTGGTCGCAGCAGTTTTAATAGTCTTACTTTCATATTGATCTGTTTTTCTAAGTTTTGCAAGATCAATAAACGCCCGCGAAACAGAGTCCCCAAAAAGGACAAACTAAATTAAATTGGCCGATTTTTTAACCATTACTTAAATCAGCAGATTGAAGCCGACCATCTCTAAATAGTTTCATCCGGACATTACGAAGCGTTTTCTCACTAATGAGCAGATACGAGGCCAGATCAATATCCAGCAGCAGGTTTGTTTTAAGGAATTCAGGATTTGTCCGGTAAAAATCCAGGATGACCGTTTCGGCATCACGCTTGAGCAGGTGCAGCCGTTTTTCCGCCTTCTCCTGGTTGGCGGCCATGATCAGCCGGGCGAGTTCTTCCGCATCGGGGAAGTTGGCATAGATATAATCCATATGGTCATGGCTGATCGTCGCCAGATACGCACCGGGCAATGCGACCAGCTCGAACTCTGACGGTGACTGCTCCATAAAGCTTTTTCCGGCGATGATCGAATCCTTGCCCAAAAGGCTCAGCAGCTGACGGTCGCCCTGACCATCGAAACCATAGACGGCGACGTGCCCGTCCGAAACAAAAATGGCGTTCGTTACGATATCGTTATGTTCGAACAGCTTCTCACGCTGCGGCTTCAGTCCAGCAGGCATCACGACCTTTAAAAAATCGTGCAATGCCGTCGGCTGTTCTTTGTAGCTGCATAGTATCTTAAAAAGTCTGCGGATGATCTCATCGTTATCTCTCATAGTAGTGTAGGGATGTTAATTCGTAAATATTATTTGTAAGCGTAGCAAAGGGTCATAGGCGAAACCGGAAAAAGGGTGATAAAAAAACAGCACCGCCATCCGGCAAAGTGCTGTTATCATTATTAACTATTACTAACCTTGACCGCCTCGCGCGGCCACTGAAAAAACTACTACTGTTATATATTAGGTGACTAACAGTCCTCAGTATGTCATCTTTCATAGAAGATATTTATTTCTCAATACTAAATGCATAAATGGATTTGCTATGGTAAGTATGACCTGGCCGTAAGACCGTCGAAGGGAATTTGGGCTGATTGGGGCTGTCAGGGAAATGCTGGGTCTCCAGGCAGAAGGCGGTTCTGAAATCATCTTTTCCACTACGCAGCTGGTTTTCGCCCTTCATAAAATTCCCGGAATAAAACTGCAACCCCGGCTCGGAGGTAAAGATTTTCATTTCAATTCCTGTTTTTTCGCTGTATACCACCGCGGCAGGCATGAGCTTACTTTTATTCAGCACAAAATTATGGTCATAACCCTTACCAAAGCGCAGTTGCTGATCTTTTACACCAATCCGCGAACCAATCGCCTCAGAAATCCTGAAATCAAAGGGCGTACCCTTCACCGGTGCCGGACTGCCTAAGGGGATCAGCGTACTGTCCACCGGCAGAAAGCTGTTCGCATTGATCATCAGCTGATGATCCAGGATACTTCCAGAGCCGTTCAGGTTAAAAAAAGCATGATTAGTGAGGTTCACCACCGTCGGCTGATCGGTAACCGCCCCATATTCCATCAGCAGCGAATTACTGCTGGTAAGGGTATAAGTCACCCTTACTGAAAGTTTCCCCGGAAAGCCGTTATCCCCGTCAGGAGAAACCAGTGAACAGATTAAAACCGAATCACCCTGCTGCGATAATTCCCAGGACTGATACTGAAAGCCGGTCTTTCCGCCATGCAAAGTATTCGGGCCATTGTTCAGCGAAAGCTTAAATTCCTTTCCGTCAAGGCGAAACTTACCCCCGGCGATGCGGTTCCCGTAGCGCCCGATCGTCGCCCCGAAATAGGGCTCAGTCGCCGAATCGTAATCCAGCGGGTTTTCAAAACCGGCGACCACCTCGACCAGTTTTCCGTTCCTGTCCGGCACCAAAAGGCTCATCAGCCTCGCACCATTGGAGCAGAAGGTCGCACTCATCCCCGAAGCATTCTTCAGGGTAATCATGACGGGTTCAGCGGAAGCTCTTTTCCTTGAATTGCAGCCGCAAAACGCCGCCGCAATAATCAATAAAACAATAGGATGATATTTCATAGGTAAATGATTTATGGGTTTTCTTTCAATGCTTTCTGGAACATCAGCCGCTCATTTTCCTGCAGGTTATTGCCGAATTTCTCCAAATACACTTTGGCCACATCCCGGTAAATAGCCCAGTCTCTCCCGTTCAGAGCACCCAATGACTTGATCCGCAGATAGGTTTCTTCGCCAACCTCGCCATAATGCGATTTCAGGTGATCCGCGATCTGTTCCCAGCTTTTCTGCTCATTGAACAGCTGCTGGATTTCCTGTCTGAAGAGCATCTCATACATGAATCTGGAGTAGGTTGCGCGTCCCATCGCAGACCGGAAAGCTTCCTGCTCGCTGAGCATTGCTTTAAAACCGGGATCTGCGATTTTGCTCACGCCCCTGACTACCGCCTGCAAGGTCTTCTGATCACGGCTTCCGCCTTCAAAAGCGACTAGTGCACGCTGCGATAGTATGGCCGGATCAGTCAGATCGGCATCCTGCGCCGTTACCGATTTCAAATACTTCATCCAGGCAGCCGACTGCAAATCCGGATTCAGCCTAGTATGAATTTTCCGAAGTTCAGAAAATGGAATCTTAACGATTTCCCGGTCATAGGTCATCAGTCCGTTCTGTTCCCCTTCCACATCAAAGGGCTGCGTATAAATCGAGCCGCTCATGCCTTGCGCCGCAAATTTCTCTAGGGAAGCGTTCATCCCCGCGTACTTCGCCTTCAGGTCCGCCGGTTTCTCGTTCACATAACCCCATGCGGTTTCCGTGTTCCACTGGTGATCGGGGATAAATACCCCGATCCCGCCGAACTCCCCGCAAACCTGCGCCTTTCCGGCTATCTTGACCGAATTCATCGGCTGGGGATAGCTGTGCACATCGGTGATGTCCGCATTTATGTAGGCATCGGGAGACTCGGAGCGCAGTTTGTCATTCACGTACAGATATTCCCCTGAATGACCGTTCACAATCCTTGAAGGATCGGTATTTTTTATCCAGGAGGTTAACCTGGCTTGGTCGTAAGCACCCCATTTCTCATTGAAGAGCACCCAGGTCGTGATACACGGAAAGTTGTGCAACTGCGAGAGCATTTCCGCACCCTGTTTTTCAAAAATCTCTTTTGCTCCGGGAGGTAAACCCGGATTGGGCTGCACAAAATCCTGCCAGACCAGCATGCCCAGTTTGTCCGCATGGTAATACCACCTGGCCGGTTCCACTTTAATGTGCTTGCGGATGGTATTGAAACCCATCGCCTTGATCGCTTTGATGTCAAAAGCCAGTGCCTCATCTGTCGGTGCGGTATATAAGCCGTCCGGCCAGAATCCCTGGTCCAGTGTACCCAGGTTATAATAAGGTTTGTTGTTCAACATGATCCGCTCCACACCGGCAGCATCTTTGGCTACCGATACTTTGCGCATGCCGAAATAAGATTTCACTTTATCCTTTCCCAAAGTTGCCCACAGGTCATAGAGAAAAGGTGATGCGGGAGACCAGAGTTTAGCATGCTTTACCGGGATGCTCATCCACTGGTTGGATTTACCATTGAAGATTTTGCCCTCAAGCGCGAGGGTTACCGGCAAATCAGCGGCGGATCTCACCTTCACCTTCACCAGACCCTTATCTATATCCGGAGTGATGTCCAGGCTTTCAATATAAGCTGCCGGAACAGTTTCCATCCAGACGGTCTGCCAGATGCCCGAAGTCGGGGTATAATAGATGCTCCTCGGGTTCAAGACCTGCTTCCCGCGAGGCCCGTACCCGGCATCTGATGGGTCATAAACCTTGATCAATATCTCATTCTGGCCGTCATGCAGCGCACTCGAAATATCCATCGAAAAAGCCGTGTAACCGCCTTCATGAGAGCCGACTTCCCTGCCATTCACGAATACCCAGCACTGGTAATCCACCGCGCCAAAATTCAGCATCGTGCGTTCACCCGCATTAGCTTTAAAATTAAAGCGGCGTTTATACCATAGCAGTTCATCCGGCTTTAATGCTTTTTTTACGCCCGACAAAGCCGACTCCAGCGGAAAAGGCACCAGGATTCTACCCTCAAAAACCGAAGGCTGAACGACATCTTTTCCGGTAATCGCATAATCCCATAGCCCGTTCAGGTTCGTCCAGTTTCCACGAACCATCTGCGGCCGGGGATATTCTTTCAGCGCGTTGGCCGGCGACACTTCCTTCGCCCAGCGGGTCTGCAACTGCACCTGCTGCATCTGATAATTTCCTGACTGACTTTGCGCACCGGCGGAAAGCCCGCAGGCGATCATTATAGCCAGGCATATATTTTTCTTATTCTTTTTGATCATGTTGATTCCTTTAATTGATTCCTGTTCATAAATGCATCAGCTCTGCGGCGGCTGATCACCCGATACCTGCGGGCGATGTCCTTTCCGATGATGTCTTTGTTTTTTAATAGTTTATAAGCCGCACCTGTCGTCGCCACCGAGATCCCGTTAATGTCGGCCAGGTCCTGAAGGCTTGGCATATAATCCCCTTCAAGGAGCTCTCCGCTCTGGATAGCTTCCGCAATGGCCACCGCGATTTGCAGCGGCTTTGGCTGAAGCGGGGAAAATTCCACGATCCGGATGTATGTCCCTCTCCACTTCATACCGCCTGCTGATTCAATTTTAACCTCAAACCATCAGGAGATACCGGGTTATACTCCGGGCTGTGCCAGTGCATGAGCAGTTCTGCCTTTTCCACCAGCTCCGCTGAACCGCAAAAGACCGGGCAGCGCTGATGAATCGCGGTAGGCTGGATTTCCAGAATCCTTCTGAAACCATCGCTCGCTTTTCCTCCGGCCTGCTCAATGATCATCGCCATCGGATTACATTCATAGAGCAGCCTCAGCTTTCCATCTGGATAGGCTGAAGTAGAAGGATAGAGGTAAATCCCGCCTAAAATCAAATTCCGGTGCACGTCCGCCACCATGGAGCCGATGTACCTGGAGGTAAAAGGCCTGCCGGAAGAAAAGTTTTCCTGCTGGGCGAACTTGATGAACCTTTTTACCCCGTCAGGAAAATGCACGTAATTGCCCTCGTTGATGGAATAAATGCTCCCTGAAGCAGGAATGCGCATACCCGGATGCGACAAACAAAATTCCCCGATCGAAGGATCTAGCGTAAATCCGTTTACACCCTTACCTGTGGTGTAAACCAGCATGGTCGAAGAGCCGTAAACGACATAGCCCGCCGCGACTTGACAAATACCTTGTTGCAATACATCAGCTACACCAACGGGAACGGAGAGGTCCAGCCTGCGGTAGATCGAAAAGATCGTACCCACTCCGACATTTACATCAATGTTCGCTGATCCGTCCAGCGGGTCAATACAGACCACATATTTCGCCTTTTCACCACCCGGAATGATGATCAGTTCATTAACTTCTTCGCTCGCCACCGCACAGCATTCCCCGCCGCTACTTAATGCCGAGATGAAATGCTCGTTGGCAAATACGTCCAACCCCTTTTGTCGTTCTCCCTGAACGTTCACATCGCCGGTTTCCCCGTAAATGTTCATCAAGCCTGCTTTGTTGACTTCCCGGCTCACGATCTTCGCCGCGATCCCGATATCCCGGAGCAGGCGGGACAGTTCGCCTTTTGCAAAGGCAAAATCGGCCTGCTTCTCTATAATAAATTGACCTAGGGTCTGCATATTCAGTTATTTTAGTACTTATAATTGGTAAATTGTTTGTTTTATTGAAGTTGTCTTATTAAAACCAGCTTGATCAGGGACCAAAGCGACCTTTGAAATTAAATCGCCCGGAACCGACCTTCCTGGCAATAGATTCACCCGGGACATGCACTTCAGCAGTTATACCTTTCGGAATCTCTACCTCCAGCATCACTTTCTCATCTTTACATGACCAGCTCACTCCAATCTTGCCAGAGGGAGTGAGGTAACTTCCCTTAGCCCAGCTCAGCCCGCCGCCAATCGATGGTTTGATGATGAACTTTTTGAATCCTACTTCAGCTGGCTGTATACCCAATATCCCAGAGTAAAACCATTCGCCCACCGCCCCGTAAGCGAAGTGGTTAAAGGAACACTCCTGCAGACTTCCGTCCGGCCTCACCGCATCCCATTTCTCCCAGATCGTTGTCGCGCCTTTGGTAATCGGGTATAGCCAGGAAGGCATTTGCCTGTTGAATAGCAGCTGATAAGCCAGCCGACCGTATCCGAACCTGGAGAGTTCCGGTAATAAAAATGGCGTACCCAGAAAACCCGTAGCCAGTTTATTACCGTCCTTAGCAATCCTTTGCGCCAAAAGGTCCGCGCATTGCTGCCTGCGGCTTTCCGGCAATAAATCAAAGGCTAGCGCCAACAGATAAGCCGTCTGGGTACTGGTTGCCGGGGTATTGAACTGTCCGTAGCTATCCATGAATGCTTTAATGGCCTCTTCCGAAAGTTTCCCGTAATCGAATGCGTCCTGTTTTAACCCGATCAGCTCAGCACTCTTACTCAGCAGGCGGGAAGAATAAGCATAATAACACTGGTCGATAAAAGGAATACTGGTCGAATCCCCCTGCGCATACCAGTCCCCGTAACCCTCATCCTTCCATAGCCCGCCTGTGGTACGACGCCTCACATAATCCACCCAGGCTTTCATGCTTTCATACTGTTCTTCCAGAATATTTTTATCACCATAAATCTGGTAGAGCCTCCAGGGGATCAGTACCGCCGCATCGCCCCAGCCCGCCACGCCCGCCTTATCCTGTCTGTCCGGACGCATAAAATCGGGAACAATGTTCGGAACCCCGCCGTTTGTCCCCTGATCAGCCGCCAGGTCAAGCAGGTATTTCTTGTAAAAGCTCAGCACATCATAGTTCCAGGCGGCCGTCCGGACAAAAACCTGCGCGTCCCCCGTCCAGCCGAACCGCTCGCTTCTTTGCGGACAGTCCGTTGGCACATCTACAAAATTGCTGCGCATGCTCCAAAGGATATTGCTTTGAAGCCTGTTCAGCATCGGGTCGGAGCAGGAAAAAGTACCCGCAGGCTTCATATCACTGTACAGCGCAACGGCTTCCATGTTTTTTACATCCAGAGCGGAAATGTTATGGCCGCTGATCCGCACATAACGGAAGCCATGGTAGGTAAAAACCGGTTCCAGTACCTGATCGCTGCCGTTCAGCACATACTGATCGGTTGCCTGGGCCAAGCGCAGATTGCCGGTAAACAGTCCTCCATGCTGATCCAGCATTTCGCTATGCGCGATGCGCAGGGTATCGCCAGCATTTCCACGCAACCTGATCCGAACGAATCCCGCCAGGTTCTGCCCGAAATCCAGCATCAGGTCACCATTGACAGATTTCCAGCTTTTGAGTACCTTAAAAACCTCCTGCTTTCGGACAGGAGGCGCAAGACTGCGCACCAGCATCGCTGGCGGCGTTTTTTCCATGCGCATCAGAATAAATCCCTCCCGCAAACCAACCCTTTCGGGTATCCTGGAATCCTGAAGTTCCCCGTCATAAAAATCCGAGCGTTTGATAAAGGAACTTCTGACCTGCCAGTCCGGCCCCGAAACCAGTTCCTGTCTCGTGCCGTCGCTGAATTCCAGCAGCAGCTTACAGTTCAAGGCTTTTTCACTGCCATAACTGTCCGGTTTCTTCTGTGGCCCGAAAGCCCCGCTATACCAGCCGCCGGAAAGCAATACCGAAAGCCGGTTAGTTCCCTTGCTCAATAGTCCTGTCACCCCGTAGTTCTGGTACTGCAAACGGTTCAGGTAACTCGTCCAGCCAGGGGTAAAATAACTGTCCCCGACTTTTTTCCCGTTGATCTGCGCCCGGTATAGTCCCAGTGCGGTAACCGACAGCTTTGCCGAAACCAGGCCTTTCCCTTCGGACAGCCTAAAATCCTTAAAAACCATCGGAACGGTTCCATTGCTTCCCTTCACTTCCAGCCATCCAGAATCCTCCAGGATCGGGCTGAGCTTTCCGTTCAGCAACTTATACCAATAGCCGTTTTCATAAAACGCCGCTTCTTTATCTCCGGCATGGGCATCCACATCAACCCCCAGCACTTTGCCACCGTAATAAAAACCGACATTGCCCTCGGTGATCGAATGACCGACCACGATCTTTTTTACTTCAAACTTGCTTAAAGTCTGCTCTACCGTAGCCAGGTCCGCCTTGGGTTTATAGAAATAGCCCCTGTACCAGAACGGCCCGTCTTTTCCAAAGAATAGTTGTGCTGCTTCCGGAATGTCTTTTTTGTTGCAATCGTAATAGGGTCTGCAGGCTGTATTGATCTGCTGTAGGTTAAGTTTAGATGCATTTACTGCCGGCGATATGCCGCCGTGAGTAAACAATGCCTCACCAATCTGCTCCACCACGTTCTTACTGCGCAGCCATCTGCCCAGCTCGGTATCTTTGCCATACAATTTCATATAGTCTACCCCTAGAGCCGATGCGGCGTTTTTATATTTTTTGTCGAGGTAACGCAGATCTCCGCTCAAATTCATGATGTCATGGTTACCCAGCAGCACATGCACATATCCGCCTGCTGCTTTAGCGAGCGCTTCCAGACGGTAGAGCAGCCACAGTCCCTGGGTCACCTGTTTTCCCCGGTCAAAATGATCGCCCACCACCACCAGATGTCCCTTTCCGAATGTCCAGTTGTAATTCCTATCCATCACCCCGCCATCCAGCAGCAGGCTGCGCATCACTGCAAACTCACCCTCCATATCCGAAATCACCAGCATTTTATCCGCCGGCCCAAATATGCCGGGTTCATTTAAGAGCTGCTTTTTCAGCTGAACTGAAAAACCGGGCAAAGGCGCTTCCTCAAAGCGTACCGCCAGCCGTAGCTTTTCTTTACCGCTAACAGCAAAGTTCCCGGATACCGCTTTTCCCCTGACCACCGACCTCACCATTAGGGAGTCCCCGCGGTAAAACACAAAGGGGCCGTCGGTCAGCTTGGTGCGGGCCGGGCCTTTTTGCGCGAAACAGAACTGGGCGGCAAACAGCGCCAGCAGTGCAATAATGATGAACAGCAATATTTTCATGGTTTTGCCCGGTCCGTTTGGTTTATTCGTACAATTACCCGATGCCGGAACATTTATTATAAATTCCGAGCGGTTTTCTGCCTTCCCAGCTTTAAAAAATCCGGCTTTTAAGCCGTTATACCCTATCACGTCAACCATCCCCATCAGCCTTCAGTCCTTTAAGATTCCAGGTGTTTCAACATCCGGTCCCGCCTTTTCCACCCCACCGCTGACCCCATGCCGGAAAAGCTCGACCCGGGCAAAAGCCCTGAGCCCCTGCAGTACTTCTTCCGGACTGAACTGCCCCTCCCGAAAGACCAGGGTGACGGTGCTGAATTTCCCGCCCGCAGGACCAACCGGCAGCTCCGCTCCCGCAAGCAGTCCGGAGCCAGGTTCAACTTCGCAGCCGCAGAAACTTCCCGGCACCATCAGGATCTTTCCCGAACCAGGCTGCAGCCTCTGCACGTAATGTCCGTAAGCACTCGGGTAACCCCGTGTTGTTTTTTGGGTATACATAATTTTGTTGCATAATCTGTTTTCATGCTTTACTCGACTTTACAGATTGGTTCGTGATGTACTGGAAAGCTACAAGAGTTTGCGATATAGCACATCTCACCAGCTTTTTTATGAAGCGCCATTGCTGATTCTACCATGGCCAGTTCACTTACAAGCACTTCAGGCTTTAGCGTCACTGATTCAAATTTCCCACTGCCATTTTCGGTTTCCGTCATTATGCCAGAGGCCATGTCAATGTATTTTGTAACTACTACGCCAGCTTCAGCGCACAGGTGGAGATACCAGAGCATATGACAAGAAGATAGTGATGCGACTAACATTTCCTCAGGATTATACCGGGTCTTATCTCCTCTGAACGCAGGGTCGGAAGAAGCAGGGATTATCGGTTTACCGATGGAACTTATTTCATAGCTCCGTTCATAAGCGGTATAACCAACCGTTCCGGAACCAGTATTGCCCGTCCAGTTGACCTTCACGCTATAGTGATGACTTTTATTCATTTCAATTTTCTGTTAATATAGTTTTCGTAATAGACTTGGCCATTAACTTTGGCCGCCAGTTCTGTGGCAAAAGCAACTCCAGGTACTTGTCCTCTTTTGGCAGGTAGGCCAGTCGCTGCATCACATCGGTAAGCCAAACCAGCGGGTTGATGCCGTTAAGTTTGCAGGTCGCCGTCAGGCTGTAAAGCATGGCACTGCGTTGCGCCCCCTCGTGCGAACCACTAAACAGGTAATTTTTCCGTCCGATCGCCACTGTACGTATGGCACGCTCGACCTGGTTGTTGTCAATGGTCACATTACCGTGTTCAGCAAACAAGCGAAGTTTGTCCCAACGGTTCAGCGCGTAGTTGATCGCAGCACGCATCGGCGCGTCCATACCGCTTTCCTGCTTGGCCGCTTTCAGCCAGGCTTCCAGTTGATCGAGTATCGGCACCGAGCGTTCCTGGCGCACGGCCTTGATCTCATCGAACGATAAGTTCGCGCTGCGGCATTCTTCTTCAATGGCGTAAAGCTGATTGAACAGGTTCAACGGAACACCTGCACGGCGGTCGTTGTTCTTGTAGATCTCCTCGAACTTCCGGCGTACGTGCGCCATGCAGCATACCAGTATATTGCCATTTTTAGTGGCAATTGTCTCGTAAACCTGGTAACCGTCGGCCTGAATGATACCCTTGTAATCCTGGAGCATGGTCTCGGGTACTTTACCGCTCCGCGTAGGTTTGTAATCATAAAAGACCAGCTTTCCCCAATGATGCAGATATACCCAGAAGTAACCGAGGGCTGTTTTACCGTTCTTGGCACCTTTTTCGATGACTTTCATCGTCGTTTCGTCCACATTCAGGTATTCGGCCTTTAATACTTCCTTTTTCAGCAGTTCGTACAGCGGTTCCAGCAACTCACAGATCTTGGTGATCCAGCCGCTCATAGTTCCCGAAGCGATTTCCACGCCCGCGCGTTTGAAGATCTCGATCTGGCGGTACAGGGGTAAGCTGTCGATGTACTTGGAGATGACGATGTAGGCTAGCAATGATGCCCCGGCGATACATTTATCAATGGCCTCCACCGGCAGGTCTGCCTGTTTCATCAGGGTGCTGCCGTCTGGCTGCTTTGAAGCATATACGGGACGGATCGTGGTTTTAACCCAGAACTCGCCTGGAATGTATTCCAGCGTTTCGCTTACGTCGTTCTTTACGAATACGTCGCCTTCCGCTTTATCTATTGGTTCCAGAACCAGCTCTTCCCGGCGCAAATGCGCGGGAAGAGGGTTACGGCCTGGATGCTTTTTGGGTGTGGTAACCGTGGTGATCTTGGTGTAACTGATATCGGTGATGCCGGTAATGACCTCGCTGCCGATAGCATCGGCCTCGATGTCCAGCCTTAACTGGTTCAGTTGTTCAGGGCTGAACTTCTCGCTTTTCTTGCCGAAGATCATCCTTTGCAATTGCATCAGTTGGAACTGTGCCCGTGCGAGTTTTTCTTCCAGTAAGCTGGCGCGCGACTCTGCTGTGTCGCGTTGTTTGAGCGCGTCTTGGGCTATTTTTAATGCTTTCTCCGCATTGGCTGTAGCGGATCTGATATCATCGGTATTGGCTTCAGCCAGTTCCCGCAATTCTTTATTCAGATTTGACAGGGTTTGGTTGTTCTCATTTGCCTGTGCCAGGGATTCGGTCAATTTAATATTGACCTGATCTTGATCCTGGGCAAGTGCAATAAGCTTATCAACCTGCTCTGAAGCTTTATTGGAGCGGCTCATCGCCATCTCTAATACCTTCATGACATCGGGTGCATCAGAATCGAAAAGGTCGGCAAAAGCTACCATTTTACGGTAGAGCTGCCAAGCCTGTTCCGGCTCTTGCATAAAGTCCTCGAAGATGTTTAAAACGCTGGTTTCCACTGGTTGATTTACACTTTAAAAATACGTATTATTCTTGTTACATTTATAATTCAAAAGCCCGTTTTTACGCCATTTTTGCCACTTTTTCAACGAAATCGGTAATCCTTTTGTAATCTCTTATCTGATACTTTTTCTTCCTCATTTTACTCGGCTGTTTTCCTGAAAACGGTCTCCATTCTGATGCCCCGGATCAGCTGCAAAAGCTGGAGCGGGGTGATGTAAAAGCCCAGGTCATCCACCCGTCCGGCAGGCACCTGGAACCTTTTATGTTCGATGCGTTTGCCATAGATCACATAGCCATCACCATCCCAGAACAGCATCTTCATCAGCGTCCTTGCTTTATTGAAAAAAATGAAAACATCACCACAGCGCGGGTCCTGGCCCAGCTCGTTCCTCACTAACCCGCTCAGCCCATCATAGGCTTTTGACATGGTTACTGTGAACGGGTACAAAAAGTACCGGCGGTTTTCTAAAAAGTCCATCATGGTTTAGTTGATAAAAGCTTTTAAGAATGCGGGATCGGCTTGCTGAAAGATGCGGAACAACCTGCCGTCCGGCAGCTCCAGTTCGGCTATCGGCAAACGCTCGGTCAGCTTCAGTACCTCATCGGTAATGATGATCGGCTGCATATGGCCTGTCGGTTGTTCCTGGTTCTTCATCTTTACTTTTTTCTGCCACTCGTAAAACGTGGAGTTACTGATGCCATATAGTTCGCAGAACTCCAGGATGCTAACGCCCCCTTGTTCAAACTCGGCCATGGCCTCATAGATCTCCTCGTTACTGCGCATCATTCGTGGTGCTTTTTGTTTGTTTTGGTCTCTTTCCATATTTTGATTTTTGGTTGAGCCAAAATTATTAGCCATTTACTGCTCTATAAAATGGGTGCCCGAGTGCTTACTAATGTCCCTGATGGTTGACAGAGACCACATAGCCCAGTCTCCGCAGGCGTCTGTAGGCCTTTTCGACCGTGTCGCGGGATATGCCGTTCGTTTTGGCAAAAACTGTAATGGACGGCAGACGCTGCCCTTCTTTCAGCAGCCCGCTTTCAATGTCCGTTTTAAGGGCTCTGGTAACCTGGCCCAGTTTACTGGTCCTGCTCCGGGGATCGATGGTGATGTTGTAGGTCATAAGGAATTGGCTGATCTGTCCGCATATATCCATTTGATGCACTCGTCCATCCAGTTGATCTTTGAATCCTTGTTGTAAGCGCCAAAGCCATGTTCGCCTTTATCATACCTTAAAAACTCCGCTTTTACGCCCTGCTTTTTAAGTGCACCATAGAACACCTCACTATTGGCAAACTTCACCCCGCTGTCATTCCGGCCATGTACCAGAAAAGTAGGCGGGGTATCGCCGCTCACCTGCAGTTCATTGGAAAACTCCCTGATCTCTTCCGCACTTAGATCCGGTCCGATCAGATTGTATCTGGAACTTTCATGCGTCAGCGAGTCCGAAAAGCTGATCACGGGATACACCAGCACCATAAAATCCGGACGGAGCGAGGTGCCATTGGGATTATCCAGCTCTGTCTTTTTAAAATGGGTACCTACGGTCGAGGCCAGATGGCCTCCGGCAGAAAAACCCATGATCCCGAGCCTGGCCGGATCAATGTCAAATTCTTTCGCATGTTCCCTGACGTACTGGATCGCCCGCTGCGCATCGGTCAGCGGGACCATTTCCTTGTGCTCCATACGCTGCGGATCTGGCACCCGGTAATCCAGCAGAAAAGCCGTGATGCCTGATGCCGCCAGTTTTTTACAGGCAGGGATGCCCTCTACCTCATTCGCGCGTCCCCCGTAGGACCCGCCCGAGCAGACGATCACCGCAATGCCCTTTTTGTTCTCCCTAACCGGCGGAAACACCGTCAGCGCCGGGTTTTCGGTAATAGATCTGGCAAAAGGGATCTTATTTTCTCCGTACAGCGGAACCTTCCGCAATTGTCCAAAATAGCTTCCGCTGAACCTGTGCCTGCCCGGGCCGACGGATTTTGGTGTTTCCGATCCCGGGACCCAGACTTCGGCCGTGGTGCCTTCGGGAATCTCTACTTCAAGCTCGATTGCGCTGCCGCTCAGTTTCCAGTAGGCGCCGATCTTTCCGTAAACGCATTCATAGCTTCCCTTAGCCCATGTCAGACCCCCGCCGATCAGCGGTTTGATCCTTATCGTCTTATATCCCGGCGAGGACGCCTGGATGCCCAGCACATTCTGGTACATCCAGTCGCCGATCGCTCCATAGGCATAATGGTTAAAGGAATTCATCTGAGGGGTCTGAAATGAGCCGTCGGGCCTGATTCCGTCCCATCTTTCCCATATCGTGGTCGCGCCCATTTTTACCGGGTACAGCCAGCTTGGAAAAGTATCCTGGTTCAACAGCGTAAAAGCTACGTCCGGATAACCGAACCTGCTCAGTACATGGCAGATATAGGGCGTTCCCAAAAAGCCCGTACTGAGGTGGTCTTTATACACCTTTATATTGTCCACCAGATATCTTGCTGTTCTAGCGCGCATATTTTCGGGCAGCATATCAAAATGCAGGGCGAGTACATAAGCCGTCTGGGTATTGCTCAGCAGCCTGCCGCTGGCGGTGACATATTCGTTCAGATAGGCCTTTTTGATCCTGGAAAGCATATCCGTGTATTTCACGACATCTTCCCCTTTGCCGAGCGTCCTTGCCGCATTGATCAGGTTCTGGGTGGAATGCGCCCAGAAACACTGCGCGATCTCGTATTTATCGGTGATCGCCTCCGTCCCGTCATCATTTCCCGGACGGAAGCTCAGCCAGTCCCCAAAATGAAAGCCGCTCTGCCAGAGACCATCTTTGCTCTGGCCCTGAACATAATCGACCCATTTTTTCATCATCGCATACTGCGAATCCAGTAAAGACCTGTCACCGTAAATTTCGTACAGCTGCCATGGGATGATCGTCGCCACGTCTGCCCATCCGGCCGAGCCGCCAAAGGCGCCAAGGATATCCGGGACCACCGAAGTCACGCTGCCGTTCTCCGACTGGTTGGATGCTACGTCTTTCATCCATTTGGAAAAGAAAGACTTTACATCGAAGTTATAGGCCGCGGTCTTAAAGAATGCCTGCGCATCGCCCGTCCAGCCCAGGCGCTCATCCCGCTGCGGGCAGTCTGTCGGGATATCCAGAAAGTTTCCCCTTTGTCCCCACTGGATATTGTGCTGAAGCTGGTTTATCAGGGGATTGCTGCAGGAAAAATTCCCGGTGGGCCTCATGTCGGAATAGAGTGCCACTGCGGTAAAATCATCCGGGTTTATCTCCCCTTCGGTTCCGCTCACTTTTATGTAGCGGAAACCAAAGTAGGTGAAATGGGGCTCCAGGCTTTCCTTACCGTCAGCCCCTGTTCCGTTACCGGATAAAATATAGGTTGCCGTTGCCTGCGCATTTCGCAGGTTGGCCGTATAGAAGTTCCCCGCCTTGTCCAGCACTTCGGCATGTTCGATGCTGATTTTATCGCCGGCCTTACCCTTTAACCTTACCACCACCCAGCCCACAAGGTTCTGACCGAAATCGAGCACTTTTTCGCCCTTTGGCGTGGTCAGGCTTCTGAGGGGTTTAAAGGTTTCGTGTTTGCTCACCGCATAGCTTTCTGATGGGACCAGGTTATTGTTGCTGTAAGCTACCACCTTAACAGGCTGACCGCAGTTCACCGCAATTCTGGAATCCAGGGTTTCCCCGTTATTTATCGATGAAGTCCTGATCGGCCCATTGCCGCTTTTCCAGCTTTCGTCCGTCGGTATGATCTCCGATTTCCCGTCACTATAGGTCAGCTCCAACTGGGCAAGCAGCCCGGTCTGTTTTCCGTAGATATCCTTCATTCCGTCAAAACCCACATATCCCCTGAACCACCCGTCCCCGACGGCTATGGTCAAGGTATTTGTTCCCTTATTGAGCATCGGAGTCACGTCGTAGGCCTGGTACTGCAGTCTTTTTGCATAATCTGTCCATCCCGGGGTCAGGTAGGCATCCCCGATTCTTTTCCCGTTCAGTTTCGCCTCATAAAGGCCGTGGGCGGTAACAAACAGCTTCGCTGATCTTATTTTGCCGGAGGCAGCAAAGGTTTTCTGGAAATACTGCGCCGGTCTTTCCAGTGTATCTTCCGCAAATCCGATCTGGATCCATTTGGCCTGCCAGTTACCGATTTTTTCATTTCTGAGATAAGCGCCTTCCGAGCTGCCTTTTTTTGTTTTCTGAGCCAAAACTCCAGTGCCGGCAAAAAGCAGGCAGAGGAGTAAAATGATATGGAACGCTTTGCTGTTCATCGTATTTATGAGTTTATATTTAATTTGTTCTGTGCTAAATCGCAGCGTTTTTTCTTTTCTTTTCTGTTCAATTGAGGTAATGGTAACGACCTGCCCTGACCCGGTAGGTCAGGAACCTGGTATTGTCTTTATTGGGAACCACAATTTCCGCAACAGTGCCCTTGGGTATGGTAACCTCCAGGCTCACCCGGCCTCCACTGATTTTCCAGCTGCTGCTGATCAGCCCATGAGGGCTCCGGTAATTTACCTTTGCCCAGCCCAGGCTTTCCTCTACCACCGGGGCGATGCGGACTGTGGCAAAACCGGGATCCACCGGCCGGATTCCCCCGATGCCGGAATAAAACCACTCCCCGATGCAGCCCAGGATATGATGGTTCATGGAATGTCTTTCCTTGTTAAAACTCCCGTCCGGAAGGATGGCATCCCAGCTCTCCCATAAAGTTGTCGCGCCCTTACCGAGCATATACAGCCAGCCCGGGTAGTCCTGTTTCAAAAGCACCCGGTAAGCTGTTTTTGCGTTGCCACTGGAAACCAGTACCGGCAGCAGGTACCGCGTCCCCAGGTATCCGGTATTCAGATGTCCCCCATGGTCAGCGATGTCCCTGAGCAGTTTATCCACGAGTTCCTTTTTCTGTTCCTCGGGGCAAAGGCCAAAAGCCAGTGTCAGGACATAGGCGGTCTGGGTAGAGAGCGCCCGCTTTCCCTGTCCATTCAGATAAACATCCCGAAAGGCTTTTAAGGCAGACCCGGACCACGCATCGTAGGCAGCAAGGTCTCCGGTCATATTCAGGGCTTTGGCGGCCCTGGAGACGATATCCAGCGAATGGCAGTAAAATGCCTGGCACAAAAAACCGCCGTCCGTACCGCCTTCGGGCGCAAGCCAGTCGCCCCATACGATTCCTTCCCGGACGGCCCAGAGACCATTGTTCGCAGCGGCGGATCCCGCCATGCGTTCTACCCATTTTTTCATTGCGGGATACTGAAGCCTCAATAAGGAGGTATCTCCATAAAGCTCAAACAGCTGCCATGGGATGACCGTGGCCGCATCCGCCCATCCCGGGGCATCGCCGCCGATTTTGTCCGGCTGAAAATCCGGGATTACGTTCGGGACCAGGCCATTTGCATACTGGTCTGCAGCCAGATCCGCCAGGTATTTGGCGTAAAAAGATCGGGCATCAAAGTTATAACAGGCCGCCGCGGCGGTTGCCTGCGCATCTCCCGTCCATCCCAGACGTTCGGTCCTCTGCGGACAATCAGTCGGGATATCGACAAAATTGGAAAGCAGCGACTGCCTGATGGCCTCCTGCAACCGATTGAGGGCCGGATTCCCGCAGGAAAAAGAACCGGCCTCCTTCAAATCGGTATGCATCGGCAAAGCCGCGATATGCGCTGCCCTGAAAGGCACAAAGCCGCCGTTTCTTTTCAGGCTGATGCGCGCATAACGGAAACCGTGATAGGTAAACCAGGGCTCGAGGCTGACGGGCTGATCACCGGCCAAAATATACCGGTCGGTCTGTCTGGCTTCCCGCAGGCTGTTTTTGGACAGGTCCGCGTTTTCATCGAGCAGTTCGGCATGCTCTACAATCAGGGTATCGCCCGCCTTTCCGCTCATGCCGACGCGGACCACGGCCGCCATATTCTGCCCGAAATCAGCGGTGATCCTTCCGTAGACATCAGTCACTGTCTTCACCGGTACAACCGGCGCGAATTTTCTGACCGGGGGATGGTCCTGGGGCAGCAAAAGTGCCGTATCGGCCGAAAATACCCGGACCGGCGCCCAGCCGGAAAGTTTCCTTCTCAAATCGCGGGTTTCCCCGTCATAAATATCGCTGGAAAGCAACTCCCCTTTTGCCCAGTTCCACTGCGGACCACTACAAAGCAGCGGCGATCTATCGGCATCGAGCTGCAAGAGCAGGGCCGGGGAATTGCCGTATTTGCGGTCTCCGAAGTTCCCGCAGTTGCCGCTGTAAAAGCCCGGGGACAACTGAACAGTCAGGGTATTGTTTCCCTTCTGCAGCAAAGCCCTTACCTCGTGGCGCTGGTATAGCAGCCTTTTGTGATAGCTGGTCCATCCGGGAGCCAGTTCACCGTCACCGATTCTTTTACCGTTCAGATAGACGATATAAAAGCCGTGCGCGGTGATGTTCAGCACAGCTGTTCCGGGCAGCTTTTCAACGGAGAAATTCCTTTTAAACAAAGGATATCTGACCGCGGTATCCGGTGCGCCTATCCAGCTGGCACCCGAAAAGACAGTGTTTTTCCCCTGTCCGAGAACAGGGAAAGGGCCAATTATGGCCAATAACAAAAATAACCGAATGTGCTTCATATTTCACTCCCGCTGATAAGGTCCCGCAACGGGCAGGCCCTTTCTCTTTTTACCATAAAAATCCCTGTCAAAAACAATGGGTTTTCCATCGGGCCCTTCAAAACCCTGCCGGGTGACCACCGTGCGCCCAAGCTGAGCGGAACTGGTGAGCTTTAAGTCCCCGATGGGCTTTTCCAGCCGGGAGGCAACCGCCCCCCTTTCATAGACGTTGCCCGAAAGCCTGCAGGGATATTTCGTGTTGTCAAATTCTTCAAGGTTACAGTCCTTACCGCTAAACACATTGTTGTACAACTGCACATCGCCCGAGGGGTTATCCCGTAGCCCAAATATTTCGGTCCCGTGCGGCTTTAAAACGGGTGTTTCCCGGTCATCATAAGGCCAGACCTCAAATTTGCCGGCAATCAAATTGTGCACATAAGCCACCCCCTGCGACCATACCCGCTGCGAGTTCTTGGACAGCATCACATTGTTGTCCACCAGTACCGGCCCATGGTCCACCTCAAAATAAATATCCCAGTCATCATTCCCATACAGTTTATTACCGGTAATCCGCGTACCCTGCGCCATCCAGTCCAGCCAGATTCCCCGGTTATTGTTATAAATCGTATTTCCAGAAATCACCACATCCACCGCGCCGTGAAATTTAATGGCTGCCTGCTCCGCACCCGAGAACAGGCGCTCCCGGTGGATATCGTGTATTGTATTTCCACTGACGGTACTGAAGGAACAGCCCAGACTGCCCACAATCCCGCCCTGCTCACAGAAGCTGACCGTATTGTTCCGCACGGTATGACCGCCGACGGTTTCTTTGTTCCAGCCATGATCCAGCGCCCGCTTCACCGTTTCCACATAACCTTCGGCAGAATTGGCCGAAGTGTTATCGTATCCATCGCCATATTTGCCCAGGGTAATGCCCGCACATTTGGAATAACTGACATCGCAGTTCTCGATGACCCAGCCCTTGCTCCAGTTTGTCCCGATCAGTCCAACCTGCTCCGCTGTGGGCGGCGACCAGTTGGTTGCGGCGTGCATCATGGCAAAGCCCGATACGGTAATGTAATTGACCCCTGTCCTGGAAGGATAAAAGCAGCTCCTGCGTACATTGATCTCCACCATTTCTCCGGCGGGATCCGCCGTACCAAAATTCGCCCAGATCCTGGTGCTGTCCCGGTCCACTTCGGCATACCACTGATCCGGTTTTCCCGGCAGCTCAGATCTGCTTCTGCATTCCATCAGCCATCTGCCGTTGCGGTAGACCGCACCGGTATGCTGCTTCCAGCCTTTTCCGTCATACCAGTCCCCCCTGATCTCGTCCGCATAGGGATTGAAACGGCCAAAATAGCTATTGGGCAAGGTAAGCAGGTAGCCGGAGCCATCTGCCGAGCGTTTCCATCCCTTAACGATTTCCGATCCCTTAATGACTACCTTTTCCCCGGGCGCGGCCTTATAGGTAATACGGCTTTTGGCCGATCCCGCATTTCTGGGGTCGACGTATTCCCAGTAGGTACCCTCGTGCACCATAACGGTATCGCCGGGCCCTGCCAGCGATGCAGCGGACTGAATCGTGGAAAATGCGCCTTTTTTCGAGACATGAAAGGTTCTCGGCGTTTTCCGGCGCGCATCCTTCCGTTCGGTCAGGGCTTTTATCAGGTCAGCTTCCTGCTGTCTGTACGGCGTACCGTCTTTTTTCAGCACATCATGAAACCACAGCTCTGGATCGGATCCGTCCGCTATCACCTCGCCCCACTGGTATTTCGTCTGCGTCTTTCCGTCCACAAATCCCCAGTTGATGGCTGCTATATTTTCTGCCTTTAAATGGGGCATGATCGTCTGGAAGGTAGAGCCTAGGGTTCTGGCCATATACTCGGTGCAGAACAGGGGCCGGCCGTAGTTCTTCAGGGAATCGGTCATCGCCCTATGGTTATCCAGATTTCCATAGTTATGGTAGGATATCACATCGGAAAGGGCGAAGCTGTATGCGGTCATCTCCGGGTAAAACTCAAACATGCAGACTGTCAAGGGCTGGCTCGGGCCGATCTCTCTTGCCCAGCGGAAGACGGACTTTAACAGCGGCAGGCTCTTCAAACCATAGTCGGAGTTCCCGGGTTCATTATATAAGTCCCACATCAAGATCCGCCGATCGTTCCTGAATGTCCTCAAAATGTCCTGTACATACTCCTTTAAATAAGCCCATTGACCGGGATCGTCATGCACCGCTCTGGAAGGGCTTCTCAGCCAGCCCGAATTGTGGGTTCCGGGTTTCGGTGCAGGCTGCAGTCCGATTGTGGCATCGGGATTCCAGCAGTCGTCGAAAAACACAAAGATCGGTCTGATACGATGCTTATGGCATACCCCTAAAAAAGCATCGATCCGCTGCTTGAAACCCCTTACATCCTGTTTCCAGGCCAGGTCATGCAGAAAGACGCGCATCGTATTCATTCCCAGTGCTTCTGCCCAGCCCAGTTCCCTGTCTATGGCCGCCAGGTCGAAAGTTTCCGCCTGCCAGAACTCCAGCTGGTTGATGGCATAGGCAGGTGTGTAATTGCACCCTGCCAGCCAGCCCTGCTTAGCATACCATAAATTGACTTTTTCCCTGCTCCACCGGTTATGCCCGGCGAAACCGCCGGCTGATTCCGCTGTCGAAGATGACTGGGAAAAACTGGCAAGCGAAAGCAGCATGCTGCCGGCGAGGGTTAAAATGAAGTGCTTGAACATAGGGGGTTAATCGATCAGTTTCCAGTTTGCCGGGTAAACGGCTTCCACACCAAAGCCTCCCTGTATTTTCTCTCCTTTTTTCATCAGTTCGATGCTATTGAGCAGTCCGCCACAACCGGCATCCGCTTCCCTGCCGTTCTTCAGGTTATCGGCCTTCAGCATAGCCACCGCATTTTGCTCTACTGTTACCGCTTCTCTGCGCCTGCCCAGTTTGTACAGCAACGCAGCCTTGGTGTCCATCCACCCAGAGAGATCGCCAGCCGACACTTTTGGATCAGCTTTAGCCTTTTCTACATTTAGGCTGGCCCATGTCAGCGCTTTCTCCAGAGGCATTTTATCCGCAACCGGCACGAAATAATACCACCAGCAGATGTTATTGATGCCCGTCCAGTCACTTCTTTTCAGTTTATCCTCAACATCGGTCTGGTAATAAGCATTAAACCTTTTCCAGTCTCCGGTTTTCAGATAGAATCCCTCATTAAGGAATGGATGACCATAAGCACCAAACTCGCCGATGATTTTTCCGGCGTCCAGCTGCGGGTATTTAGTATGGATGGATTTTTCAATCTTTACCCAGTCCGGGTGCGCAGTGACCATCTTCCCGTTTTTGAACAGCTTCAAATACAGCTCCTCCTTTTTCGCCATGGTTTCCAGTAACGCAAGGCTTCCTCCCAGCCACTCAATTAATTTATCCGATTCTTCAAGCGGTGTTTTCTTAAGCTCAACAAAGAACTTATCGGTAGATTTCACCATGCCCGGGTTTGCATCTGCAAGCTGGGCGTTCTCTTTGGTCAGGATCTGCTTCTGATCCGTCAGCTTGTCGACATAATTGCCGAAATAGTCCCTTACCATCTCATTTGCCAAACTGTCCTCCACCAGCAGCTCCCTCATTTTGCCGATCAGTTTCGGCAGTGCCGGATAATCCCTAACTCCTTTTTTGTAAGTCTCCAGCTGACGCTTAAAGGTCGAAGCCTCGGGGCTGACTGCAAATCTGACCGTTTCGATAAATTTTTGGGGGTCCTGATAACCAAAATTCCTGTACAACAACTCTCCATCGGGAGACAAGAATACCAGGGCCGGAAGTGTGGTCAACTGATATTTCCCCTTTAACATCTCCGCATCACCATACCAGGATTTCACATAGGCATCATCCCCATCCGCCTTATCAATCTGTACTTTTACCGCAATAAATTTATCGTTCATCAACTTTCCGACTGCTTTGGACGGATAAACCTTTTCATCCATCATCTTGCAGGGCTTGCACCAGGTTGCAGCACCATCGAGAAAAATGTACTTGTTCTCTACCCTGGCCTGCTCCAGTACTGCAGCCCAGTTTTCCGCTTTGCTAAAACTAAGCCCCTGTGCATCTGAAGTAAGCACCATCATAGACAGCGCCAAAAAAGTCATTAATCGTTTCATATCTGTGTGTTTTTAATTTTTAATATCGAGGCAAACTGCCGGTTATTTTTGCCCATAAAAGGCATTAACCGGTCATGTCTGCACCGAATCAATTGAGTGTCTATAAATTTTAGTGTATTGTGTCCGGAGCAACCCGTAACAAGCCCGGTGGAGGCGAAGTAAGACCGGGATTAACTTCAAAGCCCGACCGGACTCCCCTATCCTTCACGCCTATTTCGCCAGTCATCCAGACCGGAGCCGGCGCTCCCTTCAGGTAGTGATCAAAAAACTGGTTCATCCTGGTATACAGATCCTTCTGGTCATTCCAGTTCCAGATGCCGTGATTGGCCTCATCGCCCCGGTAACGTAATAACCATGCCGGCTTCCCTTCGCGGCGCAAAGAGATAAACCACTCGATCCCCTGCTGGACATTTACATTACCATCAGCCAGTGTATTTATTATCAGTACCGGAGAGGTAACATCCTTCGCATAAGCCACGGGCGAATTCCGCAGATAACGCTCCGGATCTGTAGACAGACTTACCCCCATGCGGCCGTGACGGTTCTCTACTAATTCGTCCCTGGTTCCTGGAACATTGCCATACGCGCTGACTAAATCTGAAACCCCAGCAATCGGAACCAGTGCCTTAAACTGATGACTGAACGCTGCCAGACAGTTGACTCCATAACCACCGAAGCTTCCCCCGCTTGCTCCATAATGTGCACTGTCTACATAGGAATAGCGGGCAAGGTGATCTCCCGCCCCCTCCAGACAGTCTACGATGCTATGTGCCGTCTCGCCTATCCTGAAATGGATATCCGCTACGCATACCAGATAGCCCCGGCTGAGCATCATCGGGATATTAAAATAATAATTGCTGCTGTAACCGGGTAAACGGTACTCGTTGAGTTTCTTGGTTTCCTTCTCATAAAATGTAAACAGTACCGGGTATTTCTTCGCCGGGTCAAAGTTTTCAGGTTTGTAGAGGATTCCCTGGCTCTTTACGCCATCCTTAGTCGTATAATCAAATAACTCTGTTGTATACCATTCGTACTTCCTTTCCGGGTACTCCGAGGTGACCGGATGAAAGGTCCGGAAATCCTCTGTCCAGTAAAAATTGGGGGCAGCAGCCGCACTCATTCTTTTTAGCACCCATATTTTTGCACCCGAAGCTTTTTGTACACCGCTATACACATAACCGCCCATGCTCAATTTTTCAGGGTCTTTCCTAGATCCGATCCGGATCCTGTAAAATCCCGCATCCTTTGTATCTTCATTATAGGCCGACAATATTATTTCCTCGCCCCTTTCAAATTTATCATCTCCACCAGCTGCGCGAAAGACAATGTGGTGCCGGCGGCCATAACCGTTCGTCAGGTTTACCGGTACAGCGCTGCCACGCGAATCCAGCATCCAGATGTCATAACGGTCGTGCATAATCAAATTACTTCCGTTGTTAATCCAGTGGCTGAACAGAAAACCCCGCCCCGTACTGGTTTGGGGGTATTCGTCAAGGCCATCCCCAATGGGTGCCGGCAGCCCTGAGGTCAGGTTACGGGTTATTCCCTTAGCCACCTCGAGACAATACAGATCCCCATAATGATCGTTTATCCCGACCACAAAATCGCCACCCGGGGACATCACACTATTCTCGATCACCGTCTCTAATGGAATCCGCTTGCCATCCTGCAGATTCAGCACGTAATCTTCGTTCAGCCCCTTTCTGTTCCAGTAGTATTCTCCACCCGCCCCCTCTCTTTTCGACATCAGTACTTTCCGGCCATCAGCAGCTATATGGGCCGGCTTCTCTCCGTCATATTCCAGCCTGATAAACTTGCCCGTCCGGGTATCGTAAAGACACTGATAAAACCCCGGCTCACGCTCTTTATACATGTCAAAGGCGCCATTGATATAGCTGAATATATCGACAGGGTTCACCGAAGGGTCCAGATCCGGCAAGGTTTCCGACATATAAAATGTCAATAGCTCACCGCTCAGGTCAAACTTCATATAGGAAGGCGAAGAAAGGCCTTCAAAGCCCTGGCTTTTCGGTACCGGCAGTTCCAGTACCTTGTTGTTATCCCCATTATAGTACCACAGGCCCGAACCTGTCGAAAATGCGATCCGGTCCGCCGTGCCGTCCGATACCAGTTCCCTGATCTCCCGGTCCCCTGACCAGAGCAGTTCCCTTTTCCCACTGCCCAGCCGCTCGCGGAACAGACGTGTCAGGCCATCCCGGGTGCCGGAAAAAACGATGGTCTTTGAACCGGGCAGAAACAATACCCTGGACATATGGCTGTAGCCGAAGGAATGCCCGGTAGACAGGTTCCTGATGATCACAGAATCCGAAGCACTTTTTTTGTTGATCAGCAGGTACTGTTCCTTCGCTTTTCCGGGAAACAGCTCATAGGAATCCACCCCTTTTATGAGCTCTTCTTTAGCCCCGTCCAGGGGAAGCAGACATAAATTCCCTCTGGACAGGCTTAGCAGGCAGTATTTGCTGTCATCGGAAAATTTCCCCAGACCCTGGGCATTGTCGATCACCCGCTCCCATTTCCCGTCAAGTGTCTTGACCGTTACCTTTCTATACTCCTCTTCGGCCCCCAGTGTCGTAGCCGCCTCGCACATGGTAAACCGCCCGTCTGGTGAAACCCTGATCCCTGAGAGCAGATGGGTCGGAAAGTTGCTTAGGGCAGCTGTATCCAGTATTCTTTTCCGCTGCTGACCATAGGAGGAACCCGTGGTCAAAAATATGTTGACGATAAGCCATAACAAGGGTGTTACGGCAATTTTAATCCGTGATTTCATTTGTTTGTGTATTTAAAATAAGCGAAGACTGAAATGGATGACTCGTTTTCCTGTCATTAGCACATAGCCAAAATTCAACCGGAGCATCCTGTCCGGTTGAATATGCCGGCCCGTTAGTAGCCGGGATTTTGACTGCCCAGATTTGGATCAGCATTAAATTCTGACTGTGGAATCGGAAGCAATTTCTTGAATGGTGCCCATGTACCTCCTTTTGTTACTGCTACGGCCGGCATGACTTCGTCTGCCCGTGTTTTCGAGGAATCGTTGAATCCCGGACTGCGGATAAGGTCAAACCACCTATGGCCCCATTCCGTAAAAAGTTCCGTCTGGCGTTCGTGCTCAACAGCCACCAGTACCTGAGCCTGGGTAAGACCTGCCGGAAGATCTGGCAGCGGATTGGGTATTGCGACCGTCGCGACAGCCCTGGCACGCGTGCGCAGGGTGTTCAGATCAGCAATTGCGCCGACCAGGTCAGGCGCAGCCAACCTAGCCCTGGCTTCTGCCCTGATCAGATACTGTTCGCCCAAACGCAATACGATTTCATATTCATCGATAGCTGTTTGTGGTACACCAGACTTGTATTTGGTGGCGTAGGGATAAGTCTGTCCGCCAAAGGTCAGCGTGCTTGTCCACTGGGCTTTCCTATCGTCTCCAGCTTCAAAAGCATCATACACATATTCACTTAAATAAAAAAAAGAAGTACCTGCACCAATACCTGCCGGAGTTAGCAGGAAGAGCTCAGCTTCTCTTGTATTGGAAAGGGATGTTTCATTTGCAGTCTGAAATGCAAAAATTGTTTCGGTACTATTTTTTAAGAAAGCTGTATTTAACGGACTCAGGGAGAAGTTTACATTGTTAATTACTTCGTCCGCCTGCGTGATTGCGTCCCGGTAATCCTTATGATAAAGGTATACCCTGGCCAGGAGTGCCGTTGCAGCCCAGAAAGTAGGCCTCACTCTTTCCGTTGTTGTCGTGTTCAGATTCCCTCCCAGATAGTTTTTACTCAATAACCGTTGCGCATCTTTTAGATCGGTTATTACCTGGGCATAAATATCGCTAACCGGCGTTCTTGGCAGCAACCTATTGACCTGGGGATCCGTGCCTAGTGCCAAAGGAACATCCCCGAAGAGATTTACCAAATAAAAATAAAAATAAGCCCTCATAAATTTAGCCTCTCCAAGCAGCTGCTGCCTGACAGCGGGCGTCAAGGTCTCACTTGAACTGATCCCTTCAATAGCAGCATTTACGAAAAACAATTTGCGATACGCCAGCTCCCAAGGTAAAAATCCAAAATTTCGCGTGAGCGCATTTTGATAAAAGAAAGTATAGCTGAAGTTACCTGCATCTATTAGGCGAACCTCATCAGCCAATAACGCACCATTGACAAAAAAATCACTAATATTTGAATCAAAGTAAATGGCGTTGACTGCAGCAATCGCTGTATTATCCGCAGCAAAAATATTGCCCGCATTAATGGATGTCGCGGGAGGCGGTACCGAAATCATTTTCTTACAGCCACTCGGCAATAAACAAACGATAATAAGCAAGGGGCAAAATACCAGAAAACGGTATTTCCCATATTTTTTTTGATATGCCTGTATATTCAAAATTGTTTTCATTTCGATCTGTTTTAAATTATTTTAAAATCCCAACTGAAGCCCAAACGTAATCACCCGCAGCGGCGGCAGAGCTGAACCTCCCGTTTCCGGGTCAAGCCCGCTGTATTTTGTCAGGTTAAAGAGATTTAAATTCTGTCCGCTGCATAGCACCCTTGCATTGCCGAGGTGAAGGCCCTTTATCCATTTTTCCGGTAACTGATAAGAAAGGGACGCATTCTTCAACCTAGCATAGGATCCGTCTTCCCAAACAAAATCGGAGGAAAGGGCTGTATATACCAGATTTTGAATATCATTGTTCGAGACCGTAACCTTTTGTACGGACGCATTATCTCCGGGATTTCTCCAGTACGCTAAATCTGCCGGCTGGTTCAATAAACGGCCTGGAAACAAACTGCCTATTTTGAGGCTATTCATTTGCCTATTACCGTAAACAAACTGGAACAGCACATCCAAAGTGAATCCCCGGTAGCTAAAGGTGTTGAACCATCCGCCGGTAAACTTTGGCGCCGTATCCATGTATTTATAATCGGAGGGATAATCCGGATTATCCGTAAGGCTTCCGTCTGCCCGGTAAAACTGATACAGCCCGGTCTGTGGATTTACGCCGGCATATTGTGCCCTTTGTGCTGCCGAGATGGGCTGACCGATGACAAAGCTACTGCTGTAAGATGAGGTTGCCAAATCCGGGAACGCAACAAGTTTATTCCTGTTGAATGCAATATTGAAGTTACTGCTCCAGGTTAAGCCGCCGCCAGAAAAAGGCTTGAGGCTCATCGTAAACTCCCAACCCTTATTCTGAACGGTGGCGGGAAAATTGGCCGGCACACTGGAAAAACCGGTAATGTAGGGCAAGGTATAAGAGAGCAGCTGATTGGAAGATCTGTTTCTGTAGTAGTCTGCTGTCAATAAGATCCTATCCCTGAAAAGCCCAATTGTCAACCCCGCATTGAACTTCCTTGTTTCTTCCCACTGAATATTTGGATTGGGCAAATTTACAGGCTCTTGAATTATCACGCCCTGATAGGGACCGGAACCAGAGGCCCCATAGAGACTTAAAAATGCATAATCGTTAATGCCATCACTTCCGACCGAACCATAACTCAGGTTCAATTTCCCAAAACTCAGCCATCCCAACTGATCGGACAAGAAATGTTCCTGCGAAAAAATCCAGGCGCCCGCCGCACTCCAAAAGTTATGGAACATATTGTTATTACCAAAACGTGAGCTGCCATCGCGGCGTCCATTCAGACTTACAATGTATTTATCCCCAACATTGTATCCCAGGTGGCCAAAAACAGCCCCATATCTATATTCCGAAAGTGCCGAAGACTGAACTCCCACTGTACCGGCAGAACTGATGTTTTCCAGTGTCTGGTCACTCACATAGTCCCTCCCGAAAAACGCCTGGTATTTTGAGTTGTTGCGCCTCAATGTCGATCCGGCCATCGCATCAAATTTTCCGGGACCGAGCACCAGGTTATAACTCAGTTTCGGTTCTATAATCCATGAATCATCATCGGCATTCGCAAAGGTTGCACTCGGCTTAACTCCGGCAGCGACTGCTTGTGGGGTGATCGTGGCAAACGGCAACCCTCTAAACTCATCCTGCCTCATCGAGGAATAGCCCAGGCTGGCCGATACCTCCAGATTGCTTGCCAGCTGGTAGCTCAATATCAGATTGCCGATCAAATTCGCTGTTTTGGTTTTAGCTTTCACCGCAAGGAGTGCCATCGGATTAGACCAGGAAGAAGCTCCGCTTGCGGTCGTCTGCCAATTGAAGGTGCCATCACTATTATAGAGCTCCGGCGCCACCGGAGATAAATTTAGGGCCAGTGCAGTCCGGTCGCCGAAAGGCAATATGTTATAATCCAATAAATAAGAGAGGGTCGTCTGTGCCTTAAACCTGCCATTTCTGCCCGTATGATTCTGGCTGAAATGAAAGGCTGCCTTCTGGTCAGAAAAATCACCGGGATTCACTGTCGTCTGGCGGTTATAATTCAAACTCAGCTGGTACTGGTCCAGTTCGGTGCCACCGGAAAGCGACCCCTGGAGGTTTGTATAACTTGCCGTCCCGCCCAAAAGTACTTTCTGCCAATCTGTTTCCCTTGTGGTGTCCCATAAACCATTCAGGTCATACTGCGCCGCAAACTGAGGCGAAGAACTGGTAAGCCCGTCTGTCCCAAAATATGCATCCCTTCGCATCTGCAGATATTGCTCGCGACCCATCAGGTTCAGGAATTTCACATTCTGCGCAAATCCCTGCTGCAGGTTCAATGCTATTTTTGCGTCGCCGGCACGTCCCCTTTTCGTGGTAATGATTATGGCACCATTTGCAGCCTGGGAACCATAAATGGCGGTTGCATCCGCGTCCTTTAAGATACTTATGGATTCAATATCCTGGGGATTTAAAAAAGCCAGGGGATTGCCGTTTCGCGTATTGAAACCAATACCCATTCCTCCGTTGCCAGTAGAGCCGAACAGTCCCGAATTGATCGAGTTCATCGGCGTAGACGGATATGGAACTCCGTCAACCACATAAAACGGGTAGTTTCCGTTGGTCAAACTGTTGGGGCCCTGAATCTGAACCGTCACCCCACTATTTGCATAACCACTGGACTGGTTAATGATCAGCCCCGGTACCTGTCCCTGCAGCGCCAGCAGCGGGTTGCTCACCGGCTGGTCCTGGATCTGCTTTGCCGTGACGGTACTGATATTTCCCGTGGACAGCCTCTGGCTGGTTTTATCGTAGGCCCTCACAATGACCTGATCCAAAACATTCTCCGAAAGCTTCAACCTGATGACCCCCAAAGATTTCCCGGCCGGGATCTCCAAAGGCTCATAGCCCAAAAACTTCACCAACAGTGCTGCGCCTTCTTCCACTCCGTCTATGGCAAAAGTTCCGTCGGCTTTTGTCATTGTTCCTTTGCTTGTTGCTTTAACAATTACAGAAGCCCCACTCAAAGCCTGTCCATTTTCATCCACGACTTTACCAGTAGCCGTAATTTCCTGAAAACGGTCAATGATCTTATCAATCATTGAAACTTCATCTTTCTTTCTCACCATTACAGTCTTGTCCGAAATCTCATAGACCAGTGGCTGGTCAGCAAAACAAGCTTTCAAGGATTCATCAATTGAAGCATTTTTTAAACTGATCGCACCCGTTTTTAGTCCTTTGAGTTCAGCAGTGATATAGACAAAGTCATAGCCACTCTGCTGACTTACAGATTTTAACACCCTCTGTAAGGATTCTCCTTTGGTATTCAAGTAGACCTGTGCTTTGGTTAAGGCACTCACCTGTAACAGGCAAACGGTCATTAAGAGTATGGTCAGCTTCATAATCCTAATTATTTGTTTGGACAAGGCCATAGGCCGGCCCGCCACAATTTTTTCATTAATTTTCATTAATTTTGTTTGTTTGGTTTTCAAGTTGTTAACTATCTCAAAATAATTTTACACGGTAAACCAGGCATAAAGCGGGAGTAGGTCGAAGCACTCTCGCTTTCCTTTTTGCTGGCACCGGTCAGCTAAGTACATCTATCGCATAACCGTCACCCTCCTTCCTTCAATTTTAAATTTAACTTTCCGGGCAAACGACAACTTGCTCAGTATCTTCCCGATATGATCGGAGCGGCTGATCGATGCCGTAAAGCTCGCATCAGGCTTTTCTCCTACATAAACCACCTCCACATCATACCACCGGGCAAGCTTGCGCATGATGCTTTCAATATCCTCATCAGCGAAAACGAACTTGCCGTTCTTCCAGGCCAGGGCCTCATCCACATCCACTTCTTCTATGCGCAAGGTACCCGCAGCCCCAACAACAGCCTGCTCGCCCGGCTTCAGTACCGTTTTGCCGTTCATCCGGACCGAACCTTCCTGCAGCGTCGTCCTGCTCAAAGGATCATTGGCATAGCTGCTCACATTGAAATGCGTACCCAGGACCTCGACCGATTCCCGGTCGGTGGAAACCACAAAAGGATGCACCTTGTCTTTGGCAATCTCAAAATATCCCTCGCCCGATAAACGGACGCTCCGCTTTCCTTCCCGGAGAAGGCTGGCTGAATAAGTCAGGCTGGAGCCAGCATTCAGCCAAACGGCCGACCCATCCGGCAAACGCACCTGATAGGTCTCTCCGTTGGCTGTTGTGATTGTATTGATCTTGTTTTCTGAAGTTGAATCCTCGATTTGATAAATTACTTGTCCATCGGCAGTTTTACTGATCGAAACACCGGCCTCTTGCGCCAGCTTACCCTTCGCTGCCTCCGCAAGCCTGATTTTTTTACCGTTAGCTAAAGTAAGTGTAGCACCCTGTTTGCCCGGAGCGACATCATTCTTTACGGCTGCAAACCCTGCATTATGTTCTTTATGCCGGTTTGCATAATAAAGCGTCCCGAAACCGATGGCAAGTACAACCGATGCAGCTGCTGCGATGCGCGGCCATAAGCGAACCAGTTTGGCCCGTGCAAACTGCGGAATCTGTTGTTTAATTTCTGAGCGCAGCCGCTCTTGGAGTGCGTTTTCATCAAAGCCTTCCTGGGCATCCATTTTTAGCTCGGAAAAATCATGCTGATTGTACCATTTGTCGAAAATGGCTTTCTCTTCCGGGCTAATGCTGCCATCAAGCCATTTTTGAGCAAGATCTTGTATATTATTGGGTTTCTCCATTCGTCTTTATCAGGGTCATTTGATATAAAGACAATGCGAGATCAATTCACAATGAAACTTTTTGAAAAAATTTAGAAAAAAAGGAACATGCCCAGTTTGCCCCTGAAATGGTGCCTGAGCAGTTTTAAGGATCTGGACAATTGCGACTCAACCGTATTCAGCGGTATGTCTAGTTCTGCGGAAATTTGTTTTGTGGTAAGTCCCTGCTCTCTGCTCATGGTATAAACGATACGGCATTTATCAGGAAGTGCTGAAACAGCGTATTTTAATTCGAGCATTAATTCTTTTTCACGAAGCCAATCCGCAGTAGTTTCTTCAGCCTCTTGCACCGGTTGAGGCTTTTTCTCCCATAAAACAGCACGTCTTTTTTGCTTGGCCAGGTGATTAAGCACATGATACTTCACCGCCGCTGCCAAGTATAGGCTGAGTGACTTCTCCACCTTAAGGGTTGTCCGTAGAGACCATAGTTTCAAAAAGACATCGTGAACAATTTCCTCCGCCTGTTCCTGATCCTTTAAAGTCTGCATGGCTACAACGAATAATTTTTTCCAGTAGCGGTTATACAGTTCGTCAAAAGCCTTCTCACTATCTCCGCTTAGGAGTAGTAAAAGTTCTTCATCAGTCTGTACATTTTGCCTCAATATCATTACCGTGTATAAATCGCCGAGTGTAAATTTAATCAATTTGAACGCTAATATTAAATATGTGTTAATAATAGTCTGTAAATCAACTATTGAGGCCATTACAGTTGATCTCTCTGACTTCTTTTCATCCGGTTATTTAAAATCGATACCAACATTGTAAAGTTGTGAAAGCGCCATTTTAATCCTCTCCACCTTTGATCCCAATGACAAGTTAGTTCTTTGACAGGTGGGGACGAGGCATTCAAGGTCTAAAAGCCAAGAATTATGTGCAGCCGGAATAATTCCGGTGAACCGTAGGCAGCCAGTTTTGGTAAGGTAAGTAGATACTTACGCAGGTAGTCCCGCATTTTAGTTCATCTTCATACTCCGGCAGGAGCAGATCAAAGGGGTTCGTCACCCGCTGCCGGGGCAAGGCGTTCGCCTTTTCTTTCAAATTCAGTTCCCTGGACTGCCCGTGATCTAGCGTGCAGGCTTTTTATTTCATCCCATTTTATTATTATGAATAAATACATTGATGCCACAGCACTCAAAGAGCAGGTGTCTTTAGTAGACCTGCTATCCCGTTTAGGCCACGAGCCGGTTAAAACTACCGGCGGTCAGCACAAGTATCACAGCATGATCCGTGATGGTGATTCCGACCCTTCCTTCTCTGTTAATCCCGAAACCGATGAATGGTACGACTTCGGTCTGCCTGGTGGCGGCGATGTAATCAGTTTTGGACAGCAATACTGGAAGAATCTCACATTTTCAGAAGTTCTAAACAAGATCGCCGATACCTGTGCAGCTGACCGCGAAGCCTTAGCTAGGCAAACGACTGACAGACCACCCAGGCCAAGGATCAGGATCAAAATACCAACCTATCACATCTTCGCTGTCAAGCCGTTGGGCAACAATCCGATCCTGGAAACTTTCTTAAAAGGCCGGGGGGTATGGGACGTTGCAGCGGACAAATTATCGGAAGTCTATTATTATATCACAGATGCCAACAAGCAGCGCCGGAATTATTTTGCCATTGGCTGGCAAAATGAGCTGGGCAGTTGGGAAGTGCGTACAGCCGCCAGTTGGAAAGGTTGCCTTGGCACCAAAGCGCTTACCCGCATCCAGGGCGATACCGACCGCCTGGTGTTATTTGAAGGCTACATAGATTACCTCAGCTGGCTTAAAACGGCAGACCAGGATAACTTGCCAACCGTACTGGTGCTTAACACCACGGCCTTAGCGCAGCAAGCGGCCAACAGGGCTGCAGCCTATAAGGAAGTAACTGTATTCTTTGACCATGACCAAAGCGGAAGGGATGCTACCGCCTTAATTTTGAAGGCGAATTCCCATGCGAAGGACGGCTCCGGTATCTATGAAGGTCACAACGACTATAATGAAAAGGTGATGGCCGCGCAAACAAAGTGCTTGCCCTGGGAGGAACCTCATGTTTATCAAAAGATGCTCGCTACCTACCGTAGATAGATCGCCTATTAGCTAAGTAATCGGCGAAGTAAGTACTTATCTTATTGGTCAGGCTATCGGCCAAGCCACAGGCTGATGAGCTACTAACCCAGCTGCATGGCTTAACGGCCTAATATTTATACAGCCTACAATTAGCAAGCCGTATGATTAGTTTGCCAATTCTTAAGTTGATAGGCTGGCTAAGCGATAGGCAAGCCCATTGTTTATTTGGCCTACTCGCTAATTACTTTGGTATTTAGCACGCCTGTCACTTAGCTTGCAAATTAGCTATACCGCTATTTGCTTAGTCAGCATACTGCCCGGCCTTCCACCGGCCCAACTTGAAAATCGGGTGTGCCAGGCCCCACATACCCGATTCATGGAATACCACATTTTTTTGTTTTACAGTCGGCAAGTTGTGTTTTGGGGTACCCCAAAACTAACTTGCCTTTTACCAGCCTAACCCCGATGGGGAAAGGCTGGCAAAGGAGGGAAAAACCGCGCAACTTGGTTTTTCTGCCCCTCAACCGTTCAACCCCTCGAAAGCCTATGGCAAAAAAAACCAGGCACACCGGCAGACCAAAGCTGCTGGAAGGCAAACGCGAGCATATCATCAAGGCCAAACTGACCGAACAGGAACTGCGGCAGCTGAAAGCGATGGAGCAGCAGCTGGGCCTGAACCGCTCGGAGATCATCAAAGGCCGGGTGCTGCACGACTCACACAGCCTGGTGATCAACGCGGCAGAACTGATGAAACTGCTCGACGGGATCGGTGCGGAACTGGGCCGCGCAGGAAACAACATCAACCAACTTGCCCGGCATGCCAATACGCTAAACAAACAAGATATGCTCAATCCCGGGACAGTCGCTGAATTCAACCAGTTGCTGGCAGCCTACGTGACCCTGCAGCAGGAGCTGGAAAAGTGTCTCCGCCAGATCATCCGCCTGATGCGGAACTAGCAATTTACCTATGATCGTCAAAATCCTTTACAACAAATCGGTTTCCTTCCCGGGCATCAGCTACAACACCAACAAGATGGAAAAGGACAAGGGCGAACTGCTAAAGGTGTCCGGATTTGGCGCACTTCAGGGGCTGGATAACCTGCGGCCCAGCGACTATGTCAATTACCTGGAAGCCTTGTCCGCACGCAGTAAGCGCACGCGCCGCCCGCAGCTACATGCCATGATTTCCTGCAAGGGCCGTTCCCACACCAAGGAGCAGCTCACCGCCATCGGCGAGCAATGGCTCAAAGGAATGGGCTATGGTGAGCAGCCCTACCTGCTGGTTTACCATAAGGATACCGACAACAATCACATCCACATGGTTACTACCAGGGTAGGAAAAGACGGCAAAAAGATCAGTGACTCCTTCGAGAAACTGAAAGCCTACCAGGTGCTGAACCAGATCATCAAAGCTGATGAGCACCTGGCCACACACCCTGACCTGGAAAATGCGCTTTCCTATAATTTTTCCACCCGTGCACAGTTCATGATGATCCTGGAAGCCCAGGGCTATACGTTAACACCGGAAGGTGCCAGTTATCGCATCATCAAATACGGCAGGGAACTGGCGCGGTTGCCGATGGAAAAAGTAGATGAGCGGATCGCTGCCCACCAAAAAAACAAAGAACGCATCATCCAGCTCAGGGCGATCATCGAGCGATACCGGCAGCTACATGACCCGTCATTACAACCTTTAACCCGGCCACTGCCGGGCGGTAGGGAGCAGGCGCTGTCGGCCTACACTTCGCCGCTGGCGGAAATGCTGCGCAAGAAAATCGGCCTTGAAGTGATCTTTCATGCCAAGGATGGCAAGCAGCCTTACGGCTACACCTTTATAGACCATGCCAAAAAGCAGGTATTTAAAGGTAACGAGGTAATGGAACTGAAAGAATTTATTACACCTGCCATTCCGGTGCAGCAACAAGCGCAAGGCGGGCAGGCAGCCATCATCCCAGCACCCGAAAATGCCGATCAAAACCCGGATCAATCGCCAGCCGAAAAAAACCAAGCTGCCCCGTCCTTGACCCAAAAAGGCTCTGGTGCGCCCGATTACCGGCAGGAACCTCACGAATTATTGCAATCGCCAGTACCGGGTGGCTTTCAGCTGGATCTGGCCGAGGACATCGACGATGAGGCCATCAACGGCAGGAACCGCCGCCGAAAACGTAAAGCAAGAACAAACACACGCTAACAATTATGATATGGTAATATTAATAGGCAACCAAAAAGGCGGCGCAGGCAAGAGTACGCTGACCCTGCTGCTGGCCAACTACCTGGCCACCGTTCGCAACCGAAAGCTCACCATACTGGACATGGACTACCAGCAGAGCATCGCTGCTAAAGCGGAGAAGGCAAAAATACTGGAGAACGCGCCGCTCTACGAGGTGATACCTTCCGATCTCAAACACTTCCCGGTACTGCTCAATGTGATGGACCAGGACAAGAACAAACCGGAACTGGTCGTGATCGACCTGCCGGGAAAGATGGACGACGATGGCCTGATCCCGGTATTCCTGGCGGGCGACATCATTCTATGTCCCTTCAACTACGATGAGCTGTCGGTAGACTCCACGCTGCTGTTTGCGATGGTGATCAAGAAGATCAATAACCGCGCTCCGCTAATATTCATCCCCAACCGCATCAAGAACACCGTAAAATACGAAACGCGGGAGGAAGTGGACAAGGTGCTGGCCAAATTCGGCGTGGTCACGCCCGGCATTACCGACCGGGTAGATTTCCAGCGGGTGAGTACACTGCATATCCCAGCCATCGTACTGCCGTCGGTGCTGCCTGTACTCGACCTGATCTACGAGCAGTACCTGCTCCGGGAGGAACACCAATGAGCGGCATCAAATCCCTGGCCGACGAGCTAAGAGAAAAGATCAGGTCAGAAACCGCAGGCAAAACGCCACCGCCAGATCAGGCAAAAGACCCTCCGGCCGCTGGTAGAAAGGCGGGCCGAAAAAGTGTTCCGGGCGGTATCGCAGAGGAACAGGCCACCAAATTTTTTAACGCTATCGAATCCTTCAGTTACAACGGCACCGAAAAAAGCCTGATCCGCGTGGACACCAAGACCATGAACCTCCTTAAACGGATCAAGCTCGCCAAAGGCATCGACATGAACAGGTTCATCGTCTATAGCCTTCACCATCTGATCAGCCAGCACCCCTGGCTGGCCGCCCATATCCAGGAAACCCTAAAAAACACAGATTTATGACATGGACAAGTTTTGCAGTGATCCTGCTGCTATGCTACCTGGCCTACTATGGCCTTAATTTATTGTTCGACCTGGTGATCCATAAACCGCCTGCGGCCGAATATGCCGCCCACGAAGAACTGGTATTTCAGGAATCGTTCCCGCCACAGCAGATTGCCTACCAGGCGGAAGAACCACTGGTATCCGATGCCGAGGCTGAAACGCCCGCAACAGCGATCTCATCCGGCCCGGTACACGGAACCGGCGCAGTCGGTATCCTCCAGCTGCTGAGCCTGGCCAAGGATGATCTGATCGAATACACCAAGGCCATTCCCTATTAGCGCATGGTAAAGTTACACCGTGTAACCAAGACAGCCCCGGCTGTCTTTTTTTGTGCCCTGCCATTTTTCGCCAGCGCCCAGCCCGGCATCAGCGAATTCTACCAGGCGAGCGGCGAAATGCACCGCTGGTACTTCAGTATGGCCGACCTGGTGCTGGTCATCGGTGCCATCACCGGTATCCTCGGTGGCCTGCGCGTCTATGCCAACTGGCAGTCCGGCAAACACCACATCGACGCGCAGGTCATGGGCTGGTTCTTTGCCTGCCTGTTCCTCACGCTCGTCGGCGTGTTCCTCCAAGCCCTTTTCGGGATCAATTAACCCATCATTTTTTTTACCCTTAATTCTTTTTTCATGACAGTAAGAACCAAAAAACTGTTCTTTTCCGCTGCCGCATTTATGGCAGTAAACCAGGCCGCCAAAGCCCAAACGGGTGGTGGCGTCACCGGCATCAATGCCGCAACCTCTTCGCTGACCGGCTACGTCGACCCGGTATCAACGCTCATCCTCGCCATTGGCGCGGTGGTGGGGCTGATCGGTGGCATCCGCGTCTACATCAAGTGGAACAGCGGCGACCAGGACATCAACAAAGAGCTGATGGGCTGGGGCGGATCGTGCCTCTTCCTGGTGCTGGTTTCGGTAGTCATCAAAGCCTTCTTCGGCGTTTGATGGCGGCCATTTATCCAATATATAAGGGGCTCGAGCGGCCCCTTATATATAAAGGCTTCAAAGGGAAGTTCATCGCCTGGGGCATCGGCTCCCTTATCGCTGGTCTCATTTCCGGCGGCCTGCTCGGGGCACTAACCAGTATGTACCTCGGCGGCATCGTCATGATCCTGGTGATCGTTGGGGGACTGTTCTACACTTTCCAAAAACAGAAAGACGGTCTCCACGACAAGACCAGGCGCACCGGCATTTTCATCCATCCCGTCCACTTAAAAATCACGACCCATGCGAAAAGACAAAAAAACGGCATTTGAGATGCCCTATGCGGGTGTCGACCATTACGGCGATCTGCCATTGCTCTACGGCCTTGGCGGCGACTTCTCCGTCATCATGCACCTGACCAACCCGGTGCTCCAGTATAGTGCCGATGCCGATGCTTACGCCAGCTACCAGAACCTGCTGCTGAATGTGATCAAGATCCTTGGCGAAGGCCATATCATCCAAAAACAGGATGTGTTTATACGCCGCAAATACCAGGGTGCCCCCGCCTCGGACTTTCTCCAGCAGAAGTACCACGAACATTTTAAGGGCCGGGAATACACCGAGCTCAAGACCTATCTGGTCATCACCCGCCAGGTCAAACGAAAGGCTTTCTACACCTATGATAAAAAGGCACTGGCTGATTTCGCACAAAACCTGAACAAGGTATTCGACCTGCTCAGCGGCGCTGGCCTCAAACCAGCCTACCTGACCGAAGTGGAGATCAACCGCTACGTCAGCAAGATCCTGAGCATGGAATTTGCCAGCCCGAACATCGTGCTGGACAACCTGCGCAGCACCGACCAGCAACTGGGCCTGGGCAACCGGGCGGTCCGATGCATCAGCCTGGTCAATACCGATATCATCGACCTGCCTGAAAAGGTAAGCCCCTGCACGATCCGCCAGGAATCTGGGGGCTTGAAAAACTTCCCGGTGGACAACTTGAGCTTTTTGTTTCAGGTTCCCGGCTACCAGGTTATCATTTATAACCAGCTGCTGGAAATCCCGGCGCAGCAGCTAACGCTGAACAAACTGGAGCTCAAGCGCAAGCGGCATTCCGGTGTTCCCGATCCGGCAAACCTGCTCTGCGTAGAGGACATCGATCAGCTGCTGGCCGATGTGGCCAGGGACAACCAACTTCTGGTCCAGGCGCATTATTCCCTGATCGTCTGCGCTGAAGAAAGCAGGATCGACAAGGCGGCCAACTTTATCGAGGCGGCACTTTTCCAGCAGGGGATCATCCCATCCCGCAACGCCTATAACCAGATGGAGCTGTTCCGCTGCGCATTGCCCGGCAACGGGGTCGAGCTGAAGAAGTACGACTGGTTTTTGACCACCGCCGATGCGGCGCTTTGTTTCTTTTTCAAAGAATCGCTGCTGAAAGACGACCCCTCGGATTTCCTTTTGCGGTTTACCGACCGGCAGGGCGTGCCTGTTGCGATAGACATATCCGATCTGGGCATGCAGACCGGGAGGATAAAAAATCGGAACCGCTTCATCTTGGGTGGGTCGGGTACGGGCAAGAGTTATGCCGTTAATGCGATAGTCCAACAGTACCTCAGCTACAACATGGACGTAGTGATCGTCGACGTGGGACATTCCTACTCGGGGCTGTGCGGCACCTATGGGGGCAAGTACATTACCTATTCAGAGGAACGGCCGATCACGATGAACCCTTTCCTGATTTCAGAGAAAGAATACAATATCGAAAAAAAGGATTTCCTGGTAACGCTCATCTCGCTGCTCTGGAAGGGAGCCGAAGGTACGGCATCCACTGTTGAGCAGGACGTTATTGCCAGTGTCATATCGGCCTACTATAACCATTATTTCAGCGACAAGGGTTTTACCGGGCTGACGCAGCGGGAATGCAGTGACATCGAACGGAACGTCCGCGAAGTCCTGCGCTTGAGCGTATTGGAAGCTGATCTGCAAGAAACTGATGTAGCGACCGCAGCCGGGCAGGATGAGGATCAGCTGGAAGAACCACTGGAAATCCTGCCGGGAATCTATGGCAGGCCGGGCAAAATGCGGATGTACAATGAAATGTTCCAGGAAAAATACCAGGCAGAACTGGAGAATGCGACCGCTGCCAAACGGGCAGCCTATGACCGGGCACATATCCCGGCGCTCAATTTCAATACCTTCTATGAATTCGCCCTAGGCAAGATCCCTCAGATCAGGAACCAGGAACGGATATCCTTCGATGTTGAAGAGTTCGGTTTCGTTCTAAAAAAGTTCTACAAAGGAGGCCAGTACGAAGCCATCCTGAACGAGGATGCCGACCGGTCGCTGTTCGACGCGCCCTTTGTGGTCTATGAAATTGACAACGTCCAGAATAACAAAACGCTGTTTCCAATCGTCACGCTGATCGTCATGGATTTGTTCATCCAGAAGATGCGGCACCGGAAAAACCGCCGTAAAACGTTGATCCTGGAAGAAGCCTGGCGGGCGGTTTCCTCGCCCATGATGGCAAATTTTCTGGTTTACCTCAACAAAACGGTAAGGAAGTTTTGGGGAGAGATCATCGAGGTGACGCAGGAAATCGGCGACATCATCGGCAACCCGATCATTAAGGACAGCATCATCAACAACTCAGACACGGTGATCCTGCTTCAGCAGAACGAGGCCGACTTCAAAAAGGTGGCCGACCTGCTATCCATCAGCGAGATCGAGCAGCGGAAGATCTTTACCATCAACAAACTGGACAATAAAGACGGCCGGTCCCGCTTCAACGAGTTCTATATCCGCCGGGGCAATGTCGGGGAAGTATATGGCGTGGAGGTGAGCATCTATCACCACCTGGCCTTCACCACCGAAAAGCCCGAGAAAAGTGCGGTGGAGATCTACTCTGGACATTACGGCAATTACCCCGATGCCCTGAATGCCTTTGTGGCAGATATGGAAAGCAGCGGGCTTGCCCTGGCCGCCTTCGTCCAGCAGGTCAACCAAAAGGGCGAGCCGCTGGGCAGCCCGATACATTTTTTTAAACCCGATTTTACATGAGAACAATTAAAATGATCATCCTGGCGGGAATGCTCCTGCCGGGCCTGCGGCTGCATGCACAGGCCATCTACATTGATCCCACTACCTCCGGCGCAATGGCGGTCCATTCGGGGATCATCAATAGCCAGCTGAACAAGACCAATGACAACCTGACCCTGATCCAGCGCGGCCAGCTGGCCGTTACCGGGCAGCTGCTCATTGTCAATGACCTGCAAAGCCAGATCTATAAGGGGCTCAGCGAAGTTTCGGCTGTGGTGCGCAACCTGCTGGCCGTGCGCGATATCGTGGAGATTGGCGGCGATATCGTCGAAGATGTCAACAAGGCGATCAATATCGCGGGCAGCAATCCGGCGCTGCTGCTATTTGCCGAAGGCGGGGCCAGGGAATTCCGCACACGGGCGACCAACCTGGCAACCGAAGTGGGCTCCTTTGTGCTTTCCTCGGGAAAAGAGAACCTGATGGATTCGGGCGAACGGGCGAAGCTGCTGAACCGGATCGTAACCGAAATGACCATCCTGCGCGGGGTGGCCTATGGTATGTACCGGAGCATGTACTGGGCGAAACAGCGGGGCATCCTGAACGCCCTGAACCCCTACGCCGGGTTTATCAATATCGATAAGCAGATCGCAGACAACATTATCCGGAACGTCAAATACCTCAAGCAATGAAAAGGGCGCTAATCATGGCTGCCTGCCTTTGCGCAGGCTTGATCTTTACCGCCCATGCGCAGGTCAACGTGGTGCTGCTGCACCAACTGGTGGCAGAAAGCGAATCCGAACACGAGCGTCAGCAGGAAGCCAGGAACAAACAGGCGGTGGTCTCGACTGGTGAGGAAGTGAACCGTTCGGAAATGTCCAAGCTCAAGTCGACCTACCGGACGCTCCAAAAGCGCTTCCAAACGGTGGGCCTGGCGATCACTGCCGCAGGTATCGGCCTGGAAGCCATCCCGCTCGTCGACGAGATCGTACAGCAACAGGGCCTGATCTTCCAGCGGGTAGGCCAGGACCCCGTGCTGGTCGCGCTGGCCTACCAGACCGAAGCCGACCTGTCCGAGCAGGCTTACCACCTGCTGAACTATATCTACGGCCTGGCGTTAAGCTACGGCGACCTCAACCAAATGAAAGCCTCCGACCGAAAGATGCTGTTTGGCCGGGTGGTCACCGAGCTGCGACGGATCGCAGGTGCTTCCAGGGGGCTGGCCGCCAGCCTGTACTACGCTGCCCAGGATAAGAACAAAGCGCTCAATCCATTCTCGCAGTTCATCAACCAGGACAAACAACTGGTGGATGACATTATGCGCCGCATCAAGATCCTCAAACCCGATTGATATGTATAAGCTATTCATTACTTCCCTTACGCTGCTGCTGTACGGCTTTTCCCCGGTACTGGCTCAGGCAGTGGTGTTCGATCCACAGCATTTTCTCATTGTCAATGAGAACGGGGCGGTCCGGCTGGCCGCCGAGAACACCCACAACAATTATTTGGGCAACATCAATAATCGGCTTGATCGGATCAATCAGGATATGGGCATGGTGGTCTATGCCCAGTCGCTGATCTACAGTGCGCTGACCCAGGTCAACGCTGCTCTCAGATCGGGAATGGCGGCGCAGCAGATCGCCGGGGTTTCCTCGGAGATCGTTGGCGAATGCAACACCATGCTGGACATCGCACGCGCCGATCCCATACTGCTGCTGTTTGCCGAAGATGTGGCCCGACAGATGAAAGACCGGGGCATCAAGCTGGTCACCGAGGTTTCCGATTTCGTGCTCAAGGAGGGGAGCAACGTGCTGATGGACTACGAAAAGCGGGATGCCCTGCTGCGCAAGATCCTGCTGGAACTCCGGGTGATGCGGGCGCTGACCTATAGCGTCAGCAGGTCCATGTACTGGGCAAAACTTCGGGGCATCCTGCGTTCGGCTGGCCCTTACCAATCCTTTATCAACCAGGACACGCGCATCGCAACCGATCTGATGCGCAACATCAAAATTTTAAAACCATAATTATGAAACGATTAATATTCAGCCTACTCTTCTGCGGCTGGGCGGGACTGCTGTCTGCGCAGATGATCATCAACGACCAGTCGATCAGGTACCAGCAGGAACGGATGGTATTCAAGCAATGGGACAAGAACAAGTTTACACCCAAGCCCGGCTTTTTGTATACCAATCCGCTGTACTGGCTGACCTGGGCCTGGCACACCGACTACAAAAACCATGACCTGCGCCCGCTGAGTGCTACCGGCCCACAGACCCAGCGCCTGGCGCTCGTGCTGGCCATGCAGAATACCGATAACGCCTATGCGCTGCATGCCGATACGCTTGGCAAAGTGGCCCTGGGCGAATCGATGAACTACAGCGGCCTGCTTTCCGATGCCGATCCCTTATGGCTGCTGTACTACCGCCACCAGTTCGATCCGCTGCTCAGCCAGCAGGACAATACCCTGTTGGATGGCCTAACCGCAAAGGAACGCAGCTACCTGACCAGTTCCGGGCTGCTGACCTGGTACCAGGAGGAAAGCCATGCGCTGGCCGAGCGGCTGAACGCCGCCCGGGCGACCACCGTCGACCGGGGATCGCGGCTTATTGCCTATCACCGGATGCTTGATGATTTCCGGAAGCTGGAGGCAACCTGGGAAACCAAAAAGCAAAGGGCAAAGCTCTTCCTTTCGCTCAGCGATTCCGCCAAAGGGCTCAAAAGCCCGGCCGGGTCCATTAGCCTGCCCCCGGGAAAGACCGACCAGCAGATCGCAGATGAAATCCTACTCAAATCTAAACTTTAACTATGAACCTACTTTTTATGCAAGCCCAGCCGGTCAGTGTGCCGGACAGCTTTAAAGATACCTTCAATTTTATGCAAGGCAACGGGGTGTACGAGCAAGGAATGATGCACTTTCTTAAGGCGATGAAAGATACGATCTGGACGCATTACGATGCCTTCATCGCCGATGCCCAGGCACTGGCCGCCATTTTTATGCTGGTGTTCTTCGCCGTTAAAAGCTACGAAATGATGTCAGGCGACAAGAAACTGGAGGTCATGCCGCTGCTCAGGCCATTCGGCCTGGTCATGGTCATTCTATGGTGGTCGCCCTTTACCAGGATGGTCGCTTACCCGACCGACATCGTTGCGGTAAAAACCGAGGCCATGTTCGACGGCAGCCAGACCGAGGTCAACGACCTACGCCTGCAACGCGCCCAATTGATGGTACAGGTGGCAGACCAGTTGCTCACCATACAGGCAGAAACCGAAACGGCCAAGATGGAAGCCGATACCTGGTACCAGAAAGCCTGGGAATCGGTCAAATCTTCGGTAAAGGAAGGATTTTCTGCGGTGTGGAACCCAATCGTGGAAATGCGCAACCGCCTTCAGGTCGGCCTCCAGCTGATGCTGACCTCGCTGCTGGAAACCCTGGCGGTCTGGTTGCTGAGGATCTGCGTGTACATTATATTTATTATCCAGATCATTTTTTCCACCATCCTCATCATCCTCGGCCCCTTCGCGGTAGCGGTCAGCATTATGCCCGCCTTCCGCGACAGCTTTTCGACCTGGGTGGCCCGCTTCATCTCGGTCAACCTGTACAGCGGGATCGCCTACCTGGTCATGTACGTGGCTTCGCTCTTTCAACAGTATGCGATGGAGGCGGAAATCACCCGATACCAGGAACTGGTCGGCACTGCCGGTCCGAGCCTGGAAAAGCTTGGGTTCTTTGCCTCCCAGGGCGTGCTTTCGTTCGGCATGGTGATCGTCACCTTTATCATCGGTGCGCTGACCATGCTGACCGTTCCCAGCATTTCCACCTGGATCGTTTCGACCTCGGGCATCAGCTCGGCCACAGCCACGATGGGCAGGGGCGCATCCAATATGTCCCGTATGGCCATGCGCATGATGGCCAAGGGCTAACCCATATTTAATCCACAACAGAAAGGCCGCTAATCAAACCAGCGGCCTTTTTTATTTCAAAAGCTATGATCATTAAAAATATCGAATCCAAAGTACGGCTGGCCACATTTCTTGCAGCCGGTAGCTTTATCGCTGCTTTGCTGATGGTTGGCTGCGTCAGCTTTTTTGCCTACCGCCAGGTGGCCGATGCCCGGAAGAGCATCTACCTATTGGATGCGGCGAACGTGCCGGTAATGGCCAGGCAGACCGATGTGCAGCTGAACCGTGCCGCAGAATACCGGGCAGACATTGCCCGTTTCCACTCGCTGTTCTTTACCCTCACGCCCGACGACAAATTCATCGAGTACCAGATGAAGCAGGCGATGTACCTGGTGGACGAAAGCGGAATGCTCCAGTACAATAATCTAAAGGAGCGGGGTTTTTTCAACTCCGTGCTGTCATCCAGCGCCGTGCTGACCATCCGGACCGACTCGATCTACCTGGATGAAGGCCGCAAGTATTTCCGCTATTACGGAACGCAGAAGATCGACCGCCGCAGTTCCACCATCACCCGTTCACTAATTACTGAGGGATATCTCAGCGATCTGGAAACCCGCTCGGACAACAATCCCCACGCGGTGCTGATCACGCGCTGGAAAACCCTTGAAAACAAAGACCTCAGCAATGTTCAGAAAAATTCATTCTAACCGCCTGCCGGGTACAACCCTGGCCGGTTCGCTAAAAAAAGAATTTTCCAGGTATTTCATAGGAGCGGCGGTGGTTTTTGGAAGGCTGCTCCGACGCTATCCTTTTACCGCCTTTTCGCTCATGGTCGCCAGTATCCTGGTTTCTGCGATCCTGGCCTTCACGGTCATGCGGCAGCAAAAGCCGGTGCCTCTGCCCAGGATGCTTTCGCAAAAACAGGCTCCTGCGACTGTTCTGCCGGGAACCCTGGATGCTTATGAGGCATTTAAAGAGGCTGGAATGCTGCAAGCCCGCATCGAGGCCAACGGTAGAAAGGACAGCCTGACCTCCCGCGACAGCATCGAGGTGGTACGGGCGCTCCAGCGCATTGATGAGATCCGCAAACAATTTAACCCCCAACATTAAGCATATGAAAATCGACTTTAAAAAGCCGCGATATGTCCTGCCGCTCATTGCGCTGCCATTCCTGGTACTGTTCTTCTATGTCTACAAGAGCAGCATCGGCAAGCAGCGGCCACAAGCAGCCGGGAAGGATTCCCTACAGGTAAACATCGCAGGCGTCTCCGACCAGGTGAAAAACAGGCCGTTAGCAGATAAGCTTGACGCTTATCGCGACAACTATAAGGAAGCCGATGGCTATACCGCCATCGGTCAGCTCCAGGAAGAACAGGCGACCAGGCTAGGTCCGCAGACCTTGTACAACGAACGCGAAAAAAGAATGCTGGATTCCATCGACAGGGCGATGAAGCTCAAATATGGCGGCCCGGCCGCTGGTTTTCCTTCCGCGACGACCGCAGTGGCACCGGCCCCTTCATCCCGCACCGCGCAGGACCGCGCCCTGGCGGAAGCGCTTTCCAAGATGGGGCAGTCGGCGCCGGTAGTTGGCAGCCGCCCTTCAGGGCAGGTACAGACCGATCCGATGACCCTATTCCGCCAGCAGATGGCGCTCATTGACAGTATGGGCAAGGCCAATGACCCTGATTACAAAGCAGCGCAAAAGCAGAAGCAACTGGCGGCAACGCAGGCAAATGAACAGGCAGTGCAAAAAAAGCTCGCGGTCAGCAAGGCTGCTTCTGCTTCGGCCTTGTTCAACACGATCACCGCCGAGCGGCACGATACCTTCATCACCGCCATCGTTGACCAGGATATTACGGGCTATGCCGGATCAAGGCTGCGCATCAGGCTGCTGGAAGATATGATGGCCGGGCGCTTCCTGATCAAAAAAGGGACTTACCTCTATGCGGAGATCACCGGCTTTTCCGGCCAGCGCGTTAACCTGGGCATCAGCAGCATCATGCAGGACGACCATTTACTGCCCGTGAAGCTGAACATCTACGATAACGACGGCCTGCCCGGACTTTACGTTCCGGCCTCCGCCTTCCGCGAATTTTCAAAGGAGCTCGGCGGGAACGCAACCCAGGGCGTAACGCTCCAGCAGATGGCCGAAAACAACAACCAGCTGGTCATGGGACTGCTGCAAAAGATGTTCACCTCCACAACAACGGCTGTCGGTAAACTGATCCGGCAGAACAAGGCCCACCTAAAGTACAATACGCTGGTCTACCTCATCGATCCCGATGAGCTTAAAAACAAACAGAACGCTTATTAAAACCCATTTTCACCATGAAAACTATGATTCTTAGTTTCTTTTTGCTGCTTTCCGGTCTGCTCAGCGCGCAGGTGCCGCAAACCATTCAGTCCAAAGACCTGCCCGTGATCCTGCTGGCCAGGGACATGACCCTGCACCTGGTCTCACCCGAACCCATCCGCTACGTGGATATTTCCAGCCATGCCATTGCTGGCGACCTGCCCCTCGGCAACGTCCTGCGGCTAAAGGTGGTTCCCGACTCTGCCGCCAGGCTGCAGGGCGGCCCGGCTGGCATCGTTACGGTTACCGGCGAAAGTTTTATCGCGCAGTACCAGTTGCAATACCTGCCTGACAATCGCGGCGGCCAAACTTCTGCCCAGGTGGACATCACACCAGGCGATACCAGGCCCCTTGATCATTCGGGGGTAAGCGTCTCGACCCCTCAGATGAAGGCTTTTGCCCTGCGCCTGGCGGGCTTGCGCCCGGAAAAAATAAGGCAGAGCGATGCCTACGGGATCGAAGCGACCCTGAACCATGTCTACACCTACGATGACCTGGTGTTCCTGGATATCAGCTACCATAACAGCACGAACCTGGGCTATCAGCCCGATGAGCTGCGCTTTAAGATCGAGGATAAAAAGATCAAAAAGGCCACCAACGTCCAGTCGGTCGAGATCAAACCGATATGGCAGCTTTACCAGCTCAGCACTTTCAAGAACCGAACGCGAAATATCTATGTGCTGAAGAAAGCGCCGTTCCCCGAAAACAAGATCCTCAACATTGAGCTGACCGAAAAGCAGATTTCAGGCAGGACGGTCAGCTTGCAGATTAAGTATAAGGATATACTAAAGGCTGATACCTTTTAAATTGCCGTTATCATTAAAAATTTGTAGGATTAGACGAATTAGCATTAAAAATTTAACACTTATCGGTTTTTTGACGTCGTTAGCCTTAAAAATTTGTACGTGTTTTACTCGTGAAATTTACTTCCCTTAAAATGAGTTCACTGGTTGGCTGACAAACCAATTGATATACTCAGGCAGGACGGTCCCTGCATAGTATGGAAGATTCATTAGCAGGTAGGGCTTATTACCAGGTGACACGGCCTTTTCTATCCGGAATTCGCCACCATACATCCGCACAGCATAGGGATGATCAACAGCCTCAATAAATTGATGAAGTGATCTTAGGCTGCCGGTACTTCCGGATTTAATCTCTATCGGAATGACCAGTTTTTGATGAACATATAGCAAGTCGACCTCCGCATTTGACTGCGCTTTTTCTCTCACCCAGAAATGAGGCAGGCTTGAAGTGATGCCTTCCAACGAAATCAGCTCCTGGGTTATCAGGTGCGGAATTATAGCGCCTCTATAGGTGCTGTTCAAATCTGCCATCGCCAGCATCTCGATCTGTATGCCCAATGTATAATTCACCAGTCCCGTATCCAAGAACTGTAGGCGCGGGGATTTCTTAAGATCGGGCTTCAAAGGCGGTTGCAGATCGGTTGTCGGATATACCAGACGTACGATCTTTGCATCATGCAGTGTTCGGAATGCTTCGCCCACTTCGCGTGAGCGATAGTTGGAGTTCCCGAAACCCTGGAATTTGACCCGCTCGTCCAGATACAGGGTCGAAGTATCCATTAGATGCCTGATCACTTTTCTTTCGGTATCGTTAGAAGTATATTTTTCTATGTCGTTTTTATAGGTTTCCCATATGCTTTCGTATGTAATGGCTAGATCGGAAAGCTGGTGCTGCTGGCTATCTTTCTTAATTACTTCCGGCATACCGCCGATAATGGCATATCGGTGAAATGCATCCAGCAGCGCTTGGTGTGCGAATGGTTTTACCGGCACTTGTTGAAGCTGATCGACCAGCATTTGTTTTTCTATTGCTTTCAGGTATTCCTGGAAATTTAAGGGATGCAAATACAGAAATTCAATTCGTCCCACGGGAAAGCTCTCTATTTTCTGCATGGCAAATTCCAGTAGCGACCCCGCGCTGATAATATGCAGGGCGGGTATTTCTTCAAAAAAATATCGCAGCAGTTGTATTGCTTTTGGGCTTTCCTGTATCTCGTCAATAAAAAGCAGCGTGTTTTTCATGGCCTGCGAGTGTATGCCGTGGCTTAGGAATAGTGCCTCGGTTATGGTCTGCACATCATCGAAATCATCGAAATAACGTCTGTCCGCCGGTCTTTCCAGGTTGAGTACGATCCGATGCTGATAGGTTTTGGCAAAGTCCGTTATCAAGGTGGTTTTTCCTACCTGCCTGGCACCTCTAATGATTAAGGGCTTGCGATTTTCCTGCTCTTTCCAGCGTTGGAGATATTTCTCTAAGGTTCTTTTAAAACTCATTTGTAACAGAATAAGCCCAAATTTAATAAAATTTTGTAACAGAATAAACCCATTTTAGACAATTTTCTGTAACAGAATAAATCCATTTTAAGAAAATAGCCTATTGGTTAGGGAATCAAACTTCCACAAATTTCAAATTCTCATTATTCATTTTCTTTATGAACTCCTTATGGAAGAAACAAAAGGGCAGCAAAGCCTGCATCGCTTTCTCCAGTTCGGCATCTACCTCACCGTCATCCTCGACATCTTCTTTTTTATCTACGCCCCGAAGCTCATCGCCTCTGCGGTCAGCCAGCACTATGGCCTGACCCGGCTGGTCAGGGGGATGTCGCGGATGTTCATCTATCAGTCACCGCTCAACAGCAAGCTGTTCACCCTGCTGCTGATCTGCCTGGTATCTGTGGGTACGTTGAGCCGGAAGAAAAAAGACCTCAATCCCATAAATTCAATTGTTTATCCACTTGCAGCGGGCGTACTGGTGCTCTTCGGTGGAATCTGGTTCTTTGGCAGGGATGATCCTGTCATCGGTTTAATGGTCAGCTGGCCGGAGCTCATCTATTGCTTCTGTGCTGTAACGGGAACAATCCTGATACACATCGCGATGGACAATGTGTCCAAACTCATCAGCAGTAAGCTGGGAAAGGACAAGTGGAACGTCGAAGAAGAATCGTTCATGCAAACGGTAAAACCCAAAACCGGGCCATACGTGGTGAATATCCCGACACTGTTCTACTACAAAGGCAAGGTCAGGCGCGGTTATATATCGCTCGAAAATTTATTCAGGGGCACCCTCTTGTGCGGGGTGCCGGGAAGCGGGAAAAGTTTTGGCGTGGTCATGCCGGTCATCAGGCAAATGATCGCTAGTGGCTTCACCATGTGCCTCTACGATCTGAAGTACCCCGATCTTGGAAAGGTTGCCTATTACCACTATCTGCTGGCCAAGCAAAAAGGCAAATGTAGGGGCTATGGCTTTCACGTGGTCAATCTTAACGACCCGGCAAGGAGCAGGAGGATCAACCCGCTTAAACGCGCCTACCTGCAAACTTTAGCCGACGCTTCGGAAACCGCAGAGGCACTGGTAGAGGCACTGAAAAAAGGTGACAAAGGGGGTGGCAGCGACCAGTTCTTTACCCAGTCAGCGGTCAATTTCCTGGCCGCCTGTATCTATTTTTTCAGCAAATACCGGGGCGGCATGTACTCCAGCCTGCCGCATGTGCTGGCCTTCCTTAACTTATCCTACCAGGAAATCTTTGGCGCGCTTTTTTCAGAGCCGGAACTGTCCTCGCTGCTGTCACCCTTTGTAACGGCCTACAAGGCGGGCGCATTTGAACAGCTGGAGGGCCAGGTCGGCACCCTGAAGATCTTTATCAGCCGGATGGCTACCAAAGAAACCTATTGGGTGTTCTCCGGTGATGATTGTGAACTGAAGATCAGCGATCCCAAAAATCCCGCCATACTGGTTCTGGCCAATGATCCCAGCACCCAGAGCATCAACTCCGCCTGCCTGTCGGTGGTGGTCAACCGCATCACCCGCCTGATCAATACCAGGGGGAACCTGCCCATTGGACTGGTTATCGACGAAGCGCCCAGCCTTTATATTCACCGCATCGACGTACTGGTGGCACAGGCGAGATCAAATCTTTCGGCTGTGCTCCTGGGGCTTCAGGAACTCCCAATGTTGCGCCAGCAATATGGGAAGGAAACCGCAGAGACGATTACTGCCATCATGGGCAACGTGCTGTCCGGCTCGGTGCGCAATAAGGAAACCCTGGAATGGCTCGAAAGGCTTTTCGGAAAGGTCAAGCAGGAAGGCGAAAGCCTGAGCATCGACCGCAATAAAACTTCCCTATCCCTGAGCGAAAAACTGGAACCGCTTATCCCAGCTGGAAAAATCGCTTCCCTAAAGGCCGGGGAAATGGTCGGCATCCTGGCCGCCGATGCGGTCGAGGAATTTACCGGCAAGTATGAAACGACCGCCGTGAACTGCCGCATTAACCTTGATATGGATGCCATCAGAAAGGAAGAAGCCGCCTACCGGGATTTGCCGGTCTACTATGATTTTGGCGGCCGCATGGAGGATGTGCTGCTCCAGAACTTTAACAGGATCACCCTTGAAGTTCAGCAGGTGGTCAAGCAGTTCACGCCCGAAGCCACGCCCCAACCCAGTGGCAATCGGGCTTCCCGAGGTACCAGGCAGGGTGCCTGAACAAACTATTAATCATTAATCTCAACAATCATGGAACAAGAACTCATCGGCAAAATGGTTCTGGTACACCCCGAACTCACGACCGACCCCGTAAACAAACAGGGCAAGGTCGGTATGATTACTGGGGTCGACCTGGACAGCGACACGATTTCAGTTGCGTTCGGCGGACTAAAACCCGGACTTTATAGCAGCGATGCGCTACTGGTGCTCAAGCCCCACAACGAGCTTTACCAGGATCTGCTTGAAAAGCATAAAAAACTGGATATGCAGGATTTCAAAACCCTGCTCCGCATTAACATGCTCCAGGAGAACGGCACGGCGAAACAGCAGTCCTCGGCTTTGGAAATGGCCATGAGTACTTCCAAGGTGCTTGACTTCAGCACTGTTTCTCTCCAGGAAAGCCTTGACCTTAATATGGTGCAGAGCCAGGCAGTAAACCTCGGTCATGGCTTTCGCCGCTAGACCGGGCTGTCCCGCTCTGCTGGCTCTGCCTGTGCTGCTGACCTTTCTGCCGTTTGCACTCTCTGCCCAGGTTTTTAATAGCCCCAGGGTCATTGCGTCCGTTAAGGAAATCGGCATTGCCATGCCGCCCGTTTTGGCAGCGGATACCCTCGCGAAAGTGGATACCTTTAAGGCTAAGATTCCTACAGCCACAACCGATCTTCAGATCTGTCTGCCGCTGAGAACCATGCGCCTGACCTCGTCTTTCGGCTGGCGTGTCCACCCGGTAACCGGTAGTGCCGATTTTCACCGGGGCATTGACCTGTCGGCAAGATCCGAACCCGTGTATTCCGTTGTTGACGGCCAGGTGTCCGCTACGGGCTATGACCCTTTGCTTGGAAATTTCATAAGGATTGACCACAGCGATGTGCAAACCATCTACGGCCACTTATCTGTGATCCTGGTTTCCAGGGGACAGGAAGTTGCTGCCGGGCAGGTAGTCGGCATCACGGGACGGTCAGGACGGACTACCGGCGAGCATTTACATTTCAGTATCAAATTCCGGGGCAGCTACATCCACCCGCTGGACTTTCTAAGCCAGGCGGCGGGAACACCGCTGCTCCAATAATCCCAAAATCGTATGAAAAAAAAACCAACCGGCCGCGATGACGATCCGGCAACAGAATCGCTTGCAAGCAAGCTGCAACTCCTTGCCGAAGGCGGGGAAATCGAACTCACCGCTACCGAGGCCGCCGTTTATGGCGCAGACTACGCCGATCAATGGGAAGCGGATCAACCCGGAAAGGAGGATCATCATGGGTAACGAAAAGAAGCCGCTGCACCAGCAGGTAGCAGAGAAGCTGATCGAGCAGCTCAAGGCGGGCACCGCGCCCTGGCAGAAGCCCTGGGGTAACGGACTCCCTTCTTTTGAACTGCCCTACAACGCCGTTACAGGTAACCGTTATAAGGGGATCAATACCATAGCACTGATGATGACCGGCTATGACGATCCCCGCTGGCTCACCTTCAACCAGGCCGCCGCCCAAAACTGCAACGTTCGCAAGGGCGAAAAAGCATCCCTAATCCAGTTCGTCAAGCTCAATGATCTGGTAACAAAAAGGGATGACCAGGGCAAACCGGTACTGGATGCTGAAGGCAAGCCGGTGAAGGCGCTGGTCAGGCTGGCCAAACCGATCATCACCACCTCCTGGGTATTCAACGCCCGGCAGGTCAACGGCATACCTGAACTGCAAAAGCCTGACATCGGCACCTTGGGCTGGGACCCTGTAGTCCGTGCGGAAAACCTGGTGACAGCGGTGGGCGTGCCGGTCAGCCATCGCAAGGGCGACCGCGCATATTACAGTCCCTCGCAGGACCGGATCACGATGCCTTTAAAGCAGCAGTTCGATGCGCCCGACAAATACTATTCGACTTTGCTGCACGAACTGGGGCATAATGCCGCGTGAATGATTATGCCGAATGAGACCAGCATAGATGTGCTAAGGTCGTTTTTTAAGTATATACATGCGGCATAATTTTGAA
>NZ_FNAI01000045.1 GCF_900101875.1 Mucilaginibacter pineti | reverse complement strand
CGCACTATTAAAAAATACGGTAAGGGAACGATCATCACTATAAAAAGAGAACTACGGCAATACCAGTTAACGATTACCGAATTTCAGGTGGATACTTATTTAGCTATAGATTTTAAAGGCGATTACATTAAAGGAAGGTCTGAATACTATCTGGAAGAAAAAAATTCCGGAACATTATTAAGACATTTATATATGCTTGAATTAAAAGAACGCAACAAAATTTTCAAGATATTTACAAAGAAAAGATTGACAAATGAATTAGCGGCCTTAAAGGAATGGATAGAAAAAAAGCGGGCTAATCATATAATTTGATAACCATCAATGATAAAAAAAACAGGTTTGATCCTTTTAATATTCCTTTATAGTTGTTCGGTATCAAAGCCTATTGGCGCAAGCATTAATCAAATGTAAAAAACGTTGGTTAATTCACCAACACTTTTGAATCTATATTATTCCATTTTTCCTAATCATTTAATAGAAAAAATGGTTAGCGAAACAGACAGGGAACATTTAATACAATTTGGAAAACATCTTAAAGCGTTAAGACTGGCTAAGAAGCTATCATTCAGGAAAATGGCCGCCTTATGTGATTTGGATTATGCGGACATTAAGAAATTTGAAAGCGGTAAAACCAATATTACCTATCTGACGATTTTACAGCTTGCCAAAGCATTGGAGACGGAGCCAAAGGAGTTGCTCGATTTTAAAAATGGGTAACTATTAGCTATTCTTTATAAACACTTACGGTCAACTATTTGAACAGTAAGTCATTTTTTGCCATGATCTGTTTAAACTCCTTGAGCGCATTCAGGCCGAAATTCCGTATTTTGAGCAGGTCCTCGCCGGTGAAATAAGACACAAAAAACACATCGGTTACATCGCCTGAATAGGTGAAGGGGATCAGTTGCTCCTTGATAAAATCATGTAAAACATAAAATACGGCGTTACAAACCCGCGCACTTGCGTTAGCATTTCTCAGCACATCTAATAATGGCCTGCCTGGGCCGCGACGCTGTTCTTCGTAAGCACGATAGCGGTCGATAGCTTGTTTATATTGTGCCAAATCGATAACCGAGGGCCTGGCTTGGATACTCATGTTATCCGGTTCCAGGGGTTGTTGCCATAAAAGGGCTGTTGGTATATTTACTGTCGCAACCTGCGCGCGCGATTCCTGGTCGCGATGGCGGTGGGTATTGACAAGGTGAGGCATGGGCAACGGCGTTTCAATCGTTGTACCGAATGTACAGTTACTTTTTTTAAAGGCCCGCGTTAAGGTATCAACTGATTTTGGGCCGAAAGTATGGCCCCACCAACTGTAGGCGTTAAGTAAATCTTCCGCGTCAAAATAAGCCGTAAAATAAACATCGCTCACCTCTCTGGCCGAAGAAAACAGGATGATCTTTTTATTGACGCCATAAGCTAATAGGCTTTCGATCTCATGGCGCAGCAATGTTGGCACATCGACCACGTAGAGCAGCCGGAGCAAAGACCTGCCGGGCGGCAATTGTTGAAATTCGTATTGCCTGATCTGGTAATAAGCCTCCTGATATTGTTCTATGGTAACTGGTTCAGTCATGGGTTGTCCACGTTTTATATTCTCATTTTATTTTAAAAGGCCATTTATACAATAAAGATACAGCATTATAAAAGGTATTCAAATGCAGCACTGCTTTTGCATTTAAGTCATTTGTGTATTCACTGCATAACATCTAACTTTGTTTATGTCCAAGAATAAGCCGCCGGTTACCGGAAAATATATCG
>NZ_FNAI01000034.1 GCF_900101875.1 Mucilaginibacter pineti | reverse complement strand
CCGGTATTTGAAAAATTGTTTAGCATTGCTGAATACAGTAATTTGACAAAGGAGGAAAAAACGATGTACGATAACAGCTTAAAACATAAATGGGACAACAAGAACGTGCTGGACTATGCGGTAAAAGAAGCAAAGTTAGAAGAAGCAAAAGAGATTGCACGTGAAATGAAAAAGGACGGTCTGCCGATGGCACAGATTGTAAAATTCACAAAGCTTTCTGTTGAGGAAATAGAAAAATTGTAACCAATAGCCCCCTTAATATATTACGAAAGTCTCTGCATTAAAAAACAGGGACTTTTTTTGTATTTTTGATTGTTGCACATATATGAATACATCACTTACTCATTTACCGGAAGCCAAGCAAAAAGAACTTGCTGAGATTTTGGAGGTTATTAAGCAAGAAGCTAAGCCTGTAAAGATCATACTGTATGGTAGTCACGCTCGTGGCGATTGGGTCGAAGATATTTATGTTGAGCATAGAGCCGTGTTTAGCTATATCAGCGATTATGATTTTCTCGTAGTTATAAAAAAAAATGGCGAAAAAGAGTACGAGATAATTAGCAAGATTGTAAATAGAACAAAGAAATATAAAAATTCTGTCCGGCCTATTGTTCATGATATAGATTATGTGAATTATGGTTTAGAACGGGGGCAGTATATTTTTAGCGATATTATAGCAGAGGGTGTTTTACTGTATGATACTAACGAGTATGAATTTGTTAAAGCGAGGCCGCTAACCCGCGAAGAACAAAAAGAGGACGCTGAGCATTATTACAATGAATGGTGCGAAAGTGGAATAAGACTGTTTGAACATACAAAGTCATCATTTGATTTAGCAATAAAAAAAGGCTTCGTCTTAAATGAAGTTGTGTTTTTCCTTCATCAAACGGTTGAAAAATTTTACGCGGGAATAGCACTCGTATTCAAAGGGTATAAACCAAAAACCCACAGTATAGAGGATTTTCGCACTTACACTAAGTACATTTCTGAAGAACTATATAAGGTATTTTGTTTCCCGCCAGATAACAAAGAGGAAGCCCGACTATTTGATATTTTGCAGAAAAGCTATATCGATGCCAGATATAAACCCAATTATAAAATTTCAAAAGAAGATTTAGAACAGTTGATAAAGAGGGTTGGGAATCTTGAAGCAATTGTTGTAAAACTATGCAATGAGCGAATAAAATCTCTTAGTTAGAATGTTATTTTGGTTGGGGCATGTATGACTTAGGAAATTCGAAGTCCTTGTTTAATAGTTCCTTTGGAGGTAATTGAAGTCCCTTTGCATACTCCAAAAATGTAGTAAAGTTGAAATCCTTTTTCCCATTCTCAATATTACTAATATTGCTTTTTGTAAGATCGCATCTGGCCGCCAGTTGGTCTTGACTTAAACCTTTCTGCTTTCTTAATATTTTAAGGAATTCGCCTATTTCAGTTAACCGAGGAAGATCTCTGTCTTCATTCATTCATGTAGATATATAATTTTGCAATAAAGGGCTTTCAAAAAACTTTTTTGTTATAAGTTCTTGCAACATTCATTCGTGTTTATTATATTTGGTTTTGCAACATTCTGGTGATTAGGCGTGAGAACCAAAACAGCTTAGAATGTTTCCAAGAAACTCGTCTTACAACGGTATAAACAGTACAGCCCCCTTTGCTCAATGGTCGCGTTATTTCTCACGCTCAATCATTTCAGAAGAAAGGGGGCCTGTGCTTTTTGCTTCATCTTGCAAATCCCAGGCACTTAAAAATCGTTTTAAGAACATCATTAAGTCCCCTGATTGAATTGTTGATCAAAACGGCAGCTAATAAGTTAATAGTTAATTCTTTTTCGGCTGCCGTTTCTCGTTTTCTCAGAGCAATCAAGCTTATTTATTAACGCCCGCTTCTAACTTAATTTAATGAAAAAAAATCTACTATTTATAGTACTGGCCACGCTTTGCCTAAATTTTAGTGCGCACGCGCAGGACAAAACCGCTCTAAAAATAGGCGACCAAGTACCTGACATTACCATCAACAATATCCTTAATTATAAAGACGCAAACGGCAACCCCGCCACCACCGCCAAAATCTCCGATTTTAAAGGCAAATTACTGATAATCGACTTTTGGGCGACATGGTGCAGCCCATGCGTTGCCATGATACCTAAAATGGATAGTCTGCAAAAAGAATTTACCGGAAAAGTGCAGTTTCTGCCCGTGGCTTATCAGGGAGAAGCTGAGATTGCGCCTTTTTTAGAGAGATTGGAAAAGCAAAGCAACAGACATTCTAATTTACCGGAAGTTTTTGCCGACAAAGTGCTTGTCAAACTCTTTCCACATACTTATTTGCCGCATTATGTTTGGATAGATAGCAATGGTATAATTAAAGCAATTTCAGGCTTTGAGGACGTAACGGCGGATAATATAAAAGGACTTTTAAAAAATGAGAGAAAGCAGATATCTGAAAAGCATGATGTGACACAAATTCCGTATGACAACCACCTTCCGCTCTTAATTAACAATAACGGCGGGAAAGGACAAAGCCTTTGTTATCATTCCTTACTTACCCAATATGTTGATGGCCTACCAGCTGGTGTTACCCAATATCCGTTAGACTCTATTCGCGGTCTGAAAATTACCGCGCGGAATGTCCCTTTATTGTGGATTTATAGGACGGCTTACGGAGAAAAAAAGGACTTCTTTGCAACCAATCGGATTAAATTGCTTGTTAAGGATACATCCCACATTACAAGCGGACTTAGTGGAGGCCCTTACCTGCAATGGCTAAGAGAGGGTAATGGGTATTGTTATGAGTTGGTTGTACCACCTTATTTAGCAACACAGGCATATCAGATTATGCAACGGGACTTAGCAATGCTTTTTAGCCAATACAAAGCAAAGATTGAAAGCCAAAAAAAGGACTGCCTTGTTCTTATAAGAACTACAAAAAAGGATATGATACATTCTGCTGGTGGTAACCCGGCTGGTGGTTTTGACGCAACAGGTTTTCATCTTCAAAATTTACCGTTAAGTAGTCTTATTCTCCAGTTAAACGTTTATTACATGCAGCTATCGCCCTATCCGGTGATTGACGAAACAGGTTACACCGCTAAGGTAGATATACATATTACAGCGAATTTATCTGATGTAACGTCATTAAATGCCGCCCTTGCCAAATATGAGCTACGATTTATAAGAGCGAAGCGTCAAATCAATGTATTGACTATTAGTGACAATCCTACTAAGCAAATATCATTTTAACACAATCTTCTGTTAATTTAAATAACTTCTCAATGAAAAAATATTTACTCATTATAATCGGGTCTTCTTTCTCGTTATTTTCTGCTGCGCAAACTACGCTCCGCGGACAAGTAACAGAAACTGGCACACACAGGCCATTGACAGGTGTATCAATCGTCATTCAAGAAAGTACAGCAGGTACGATAACCGATACTACGGGAAGGTTTTCGTTGAAAACAGGTCTAACCAATTTGACATTGATAATTTCACATGTTGGCTTTAAACCTGAAAACATAAAAATAAAATCACCGTTTTCTGCGCTTATTGAAATAAGCTTACAGCCACAAAATACCGCCTTACAGGAAGTAGTTGTTAGCACAGGCTACCAAACACTACCAAAAGAGCGCGCAACTGGATCATTTACACAAGTCAGCAATGCCCAACTTAATCGTAAGGTCAGCACCGACATATTGAGCAGACTACAAGATGCTGTACCAGGTCTGATATTTAATCAGATCATCAACGGCCATACCGTTAACAGTAGCATCACTATCCGGGGAGTAAGCACTATTAACGGCAATGCGGAACCTTTGATTATCGTAGACAACTTTCCCTACGATCAGGATATTACCAATATTAATCCGAATGACGTGGAAAGCATTACCGTTTTAAAAGATGCCGCTGCTGCTTCGATATGGGGATCAAGGGCAGGAAATGGGGTGATAGTCATTACTACTAAAAAAGGGAAATATAATCAGGCTCCAAAGGTCAATTTTAATTCAAATATCACTTTTGGTGCCAAGCCCAATCAATTTTACCTGCCCCAAATGACATCTGTAGATTATATCGAAATCGAAAAGAAATTATTTGCTTCCGGCTATTATTCGGCTGCCGAAACTTCTATCAATAAAACGCCGTTAAGCCCGGTTATTGAATTGCTGATCGCCAAAAGGGATGGCACTATGCCCGCTGGTACCGTTGACGCGCAGATCGAAGCATTAAAAAATAACGATGTACGCAATGATTATAATAAATATTTTAACAGGGTAGCCGTAAACCAACAAAACGCATTAAGTGTCAGCGGCGGGAGTAGCAATCAGAAATACTTTGTTTCAGCAGGGTACGACCATAATCTTCAAAACTTAGTCGGCAACCAGTATCAACGGGTAACATTGAATGCCAGTAATACTTATAACCTGTTTAATAATAAACTGGAATTGACAACCAGTATATATTATACGGGAAGCAATACGCAAGATAACAATCCCGGTACAGGTAATCTTGGCCTTTCTTATCAAAATCTTTATCCCTACGCGCATTTAGCCGATGCTAACGGAAATCCTCTGACGATTGCCAGAGATTACCGGCTGTCATTTGCGCAGGCGGCACAGCAACAAGGACTTTTAAACTGGTCTTATCAGCCTTTGGCAGAAATAGGACTGGCCAACAACCATACGGTTGTCACTGATTACCGTATTAATACTGGTTTGACATATCATATCATACCTGGTTTAAATGCTCAGTTATTATACCAATACGGTCATACGGTCAATGATTTCCGTAACCTTAACAGTCAGGATACCTATTACACACGCAATCAGATCAATAACCTTACCGCAGTAGGCTCTAATGGCATACTAACACGGCCTATACCATTAGGCGGCATTTTAGACCTCACTACTGGCGACTTAATCAACCAAGACGTGCGGGGACAACTTAATTATACAAAGGACTGGAAGAAAAATAGTTTAACAGCTATTGCCGGAGCAGAAGTTAGTGACTCGCATAACACAGCAAACAGTTACCGACTCTATGGCTATGACGACGATCATGCAACCAGTCAAGCCATTAATTATACATCCACATTTCCACGTTATGTGAGTTCACAGGCCAATAGTGTAGCGATACCGAACAATGAGAGCGAGTCCGACCTAACCGACCGGTTTGTGTCCTATTATGCCAACGCGGGTTATACTTATGACAATCGTTATACACTATCTGGTAGTCTGCGTTTTGACCAGAGTAATTTATTTGGCGTGAACACCAACCAAAAAGGCGTGCCATTATATTCTGTTGGCTTAGGTTGGAATATCAGCCAGGAATCCTTTTATAAATCGAGTTGGCTACCTTATCTGAAATTGAGGGCTACCTATGGTTATAACGGTAACATTGATAAGAATTTATCTGCTTATACAACAGCTTTATATAACAGCGGAAGCAGTGCTTTAACACTTCAACCTTATGCTACGGTACAAAATCCACCGAACCCTGAATTACGTTGGGAACGTGATAATATTAAAAACCTGGGGTTAGATTTCGCAACTAAAAATAATATAATCAGCGGTACAATAGAATATTACCGGAAAACCGGTCTTGATCTTATCGGTACTACACCGTTCCCCCCATCAAGTGGGATTAGCACCTTTACGGGTAATTTTGCTAACACGTTCGGGCATGGCCTTGACTTGACCATCAATTCAAGAAATATCGACCAACAGTTTAAATGGCTAACCGCTTTTTTTATCAGTTTTACAGCGGATAAAGTTACGAACTATGCTGCCGCAAGTTTAACGCCCGGTTCTTCTATTGTTGATAATGGTTCATATATTCCGGTCGTAGGACAGCCTTTATACAGTATCTACAGTTATCAATGGGCGGGCCTTAATCCGCAAACAGGTGATCCGCAAGGTTATTTAAACGGACAGGCAAGCAACAATTATTCGGCAATCAGAGCAGCAGCCACCAAAGATAACATTGTCTATAATGGCTCCGCACGACCTACCGTTTTCGGCGCTTTTACCAACACGTTTACCTACAAAAATATTTCGTTATCAGCCAATATTAGTTATCGTTTAGGATATTATTTCAGACGCCATTCGATCATGTATGGTACGGATAACGGCTTATCATCGCAACACGGGGATTATGAAAAACGTTGGCAAAAACCCGGTGACGAGGCGTTCACGCAAGTGCCGTCTGTACCCGCAAGTCCAAATTCTTTAAGAGATTATTTTTATACTTGGTCATCCGTATTGGTCGATAAAGCCGACAACATCCGGTTGCAGGACATAAATCTAAACTACACCTTTCTTAAATCTAAACTTCATTGGCTGCCATTTGACAGTGCGCAAATGTACGTTTATGCCAATAATATTTGTCTGCTATGGAAAGCAAGTAAGTCAAGTTTAGACCCCGATTACATTAATGGGCCACCCCCGTCACGAACCATTGCATTCGGTTTGAAAGCAGGATTTTAAAACTTAATTAAAAAGAGCAATGAAAACAATATATAAAATTATCATTACAGGGTTCCTACTGATCGTTTCATCATGTACTAAAGAATATTTAGATAAGAAACCCAATAAAGCTTTGCTGGTTCCCACAACCCTTACAGACTTTCAAGCGCTATTGGACAACACCGGCGTTATGAACGTTGTGCCTGCTATACAAAGGATTGCAGCGGACTATTATTATACTACTAACGCCGGGCTTATCGCCTATGCCAACCCTTTTGAACAAAATAGTTATTTATGGGCAAAAGACGTTTATCAGGGAGCCTCGATGTCGGATTGGAATATACCTTACCAACAGGTATTTTATGCTAACATTGCCCTTGACGGTCTTAATGATATTAAACCTGACGCATCCACACAAATAGATTACAACCGGGTAAAGGGCAGTGCTTTGTTTTATAGGGCCATCGCGTTTTACCACCTTGCCCAACTTTTTTGCAAGCCTTATAATCCCGCAACTGCCTCACAAGATTTAGGCATTCCTATTTCGCTAAGTTCAGACGTAAATGTTCGCCCTGGCAGAGGTACTGTCCAAAAAACTTACAACCAGATCATAACAGACCTTACGGCTGCTGCGTCATTATTACCCGTTACAGCAACTTTAAAAAGCAGACCATCTCGACCCGCGGCTTTAGCGTTGCTGGCAAGGGCTTATCAAACTATGTTAAATTACGATCAAGCCTTAAGCTATGCATCGCAATGCCTGCAATTAAAAAATTCCCTATTGGATTATAATACACTTAGTACTACCTCTTCCAGCCCATTCCCGGCATCTTTACCCAATGGAAACGACGAAGTTTTATTTCATTCAATTACTCTTAGTTATTCGTTCGCCAAGTCAGCGTTAACAGGCATTGATACTCTTTTATATCGCTCTTTTAGTGCCAATGATCTGCGTAAAAGCTTGTTTTTTAATGCCCCGAATGTTAACAATATGATTAGAGCAAAAAACTCTTACGCTGGCACAGCCGGAACGTTTGCGGGAATCGCACTTGATGAAATTTATTTGATCAAAGCGGAATGTTATGCCCGGAAAGGAGATATCAATAATTCAATGAATGACCTGAATATATTATTGGCTAAACGGTATAAGGCAGGAACCTTTGCGTCTTTGACGGCAAGTTCTGCCGATGACGCTTTAGCGAAAATCTTAGTGGAACGAAGAAAGGAGTTGCTTACAAATGTAGGTTTACTTCGATGGACGGATTTAAGACGTTTAAACCAAGAGCCACGCTTCGCCGTCACATTAAATAGGATAATCAACGGGCAGGTTTACACCTTACCGCCTAATGATCCACGATATGTATTTCCAATACCTGACGACGAAATAGCTGGTAGCGGCATTGAGCAAAATATAAGATAGATAAAAGGAACAGGCAATACCCTGCTGTTCCTTTTATCTAAAATGCTTAATTGAGGCTAAATGTGCCTGGTGATTGGTTACTAAGATCACTTATTTGTGTAGGAGTGGTAGCAGAAGTTCCGGTGCAAACGCGGGCTGACTCAGCGCAACTGTAAGTTCCGTCGGCCGGATTATCAGAATTGTCTTCAGCTATGCCTGTTAAATTTACAAACGTGCCGCTGTTGTTACCCCAAAGGGTATCAGTTTCAGCCGAACGGAATGAACTTTGGGTTATGGCTATGCCGCCCCCTAAAACGAGGGCTATAATGCCCATTTTTAAAGCTTTCATATTGAAAAATTAAAAGATAATTTATTATATTTTTGCCTACTCTTTTTTCGGGTTTTCGGCATGTCCTGTGTTACTCACCACCGACAACTGGTCATAGGTGAAAACGGTTGAGGTGTCTAACTTGTTTGATGATTTACTCTCCTTTCTCTGTAATAAATGATTATGCCCGATAACGATAACAGCAAGAAAAATATATTGAACACTATATGGGTCCTGTAAGTCATATGTTCCAGTATGCCGCCACAACTGCATGGGACAACCCTGAAATAATGAGCAAGTACCAATATTATATAACCAGTAAATAGGAACATTAAAGTTAAAGCAAGAAATAGTCCCATAATCCTGGTTTTTGGATAAAGTAAGACGATGGCCACAATTATTTCTGTTACTGGTATAGCCCAAACTAATATATTGGCGACTGGTCTGGGAAAAACTTGTTTCATCATTTCGATACGTGACCTGTCGATGTCAATTAATTTCATTATTGACGCATAGAAAAAAAGTGCAGCCATTAATAAAACAATTACTGTAAGTATTTTTTCCTTTCTCATAATCGGTAGCATTCTTTATGACAACTAAGTTAGAGCCTGTAGTTGTGAAATGGTTATAAAATCCTTTGGTCAAAAAAGAATTTTCAATGACCACCAAAGGATTTTATAACTCTGCTATAATTAAACGT
>NZ_FNAI01000039.1 GCF_900101875.1 Mucilaginibacter pineti | reverse complement strand
CCCTTTCAGATAAGTCGGCTGATGGTTGACGTTTAAACTCTTGTCAAAGAACTTGCTAAGGTTCCGTTTATAATATGCCCTTATGGGCGCACATGGAGATGCTCATGTTCGGTATCTTGGTGTGCTACCACTACATACTGGTGGTCTTTGAAATCAAATTTTTAGGCCAGCTTTTCTACTATGTCGATCTTATCCTGCAAACCTAATTTCCCGGCATCGCTGTGGGCAAAGCTTAAGGAAAAGTGAAATACCGGTTTGGATTGATCAGGGTTTAGCTTGGCTACTTCGATCATTTCCCGCACCAGTTCTAAACGAGTGCCGAAGCACTGGTTGTAAGCAATCACCTCGACCTGCTTCTTTTCCAGTTCCTGCATTTGCAGCTCTTTGCTTTCCTGCCGCCTGCCCTCAAAAAGGTAGTGCAGCACACCCCGGAAACTTTTGCCGGTGCCAACTTTCCCGATCATGATACATAGGCATTAATATTGTTTACCAAACCCCGTAGGCTACGCACATCCTGGTCAAGCATTGCCCTTTCCATCGCGTTTAAATCATCGCCACGATTGCGCTTTTTAGCGATCTGGTTGAGGCTGGCGGCAACGTGATTGAGCGTCCCGCGCATTTCCAAAACAGGCTTGGGCAAGGTCTTGACCTTAACCTCTATTCGTGTGTTCAATCCCAGGTTACGCAGGAAAACCGATGGGTTCATGCCTACGCGTTTCGCGTTGGCCTCGATGATCTTTTTCTCGATGAGCGTACACATGACGCTTACACTGCTGCGCCGCTTATGCGGCACTTTGGGTCTGCCGCCTTTATTCACCCGGCCCACTCGGGCCGGGTCTTTTGTACCTATTCTCTTTTTAACTGCACTTTCCATAAGCTTTGGTTCGTTAAAAAATCCTTAAAAAAATCCCCCCGAATGCGATAGCATGAGCGGGGGCCAGCAAGTTTCGGCATGGCCGAAACATAGCTCATACTTTAGCAGAGTAATCCAGGAGATAGATCAAATGAGTAACTAACACAAACGTGCAGCATGATTTACATGAATGTATAGCAAGATCTTACCATACCTATCAGAAGATTATAAAGGCAGAGACAAGAGTGCCAAACATTAACATGCAACGCCTTACAGGATGTATGCATAGCGAGATCAGACCTTGTTTTTGTAACGCAAGCAGGAGTACCGGACTGAGAGTACCTAACATAGCTTTGCAGCAAAGTAGATGCATGCTTAGCCAGATATTACCTCCCCGGTCACCTGTTTCGTTTATTTGTATTTGTTTACTAACAACAAGATATTGATATAGAGAGGAGACGGCAAAAGAGCATCCACATAGCTTGCAACATCATAAGTAATGATGTATGCCTGAGCAAGAACTTACCATTGCCGGGTTCTTATCCATGAGTCTCAATAGTATTTTAAGCCGGGGACAGCTCCCTGAGCCTGTGTAGAATATGAGTATAGACTGTGGGATATATCTCTCTGTTTCGATTTCTATAACAATTCATTATGAGCAAAAAAGTAACATTGAAGCAGTGCCTGGGTATAGACGTATCCATGAAAAAGATCGATTGCTGCCTGTCCTTCTATACAGAAGAACTAAAAATCAAAGTGGTGGCAACCAGCGGGTTTGAGAACAGTCCTGAGGGATTTATAAAGCTCCGGGAGTGGTTAAACAGGAAGCAGGATAATGCGCTTGCTTTGCATGTCAATATGGAAGCGACCGGCACCTACCACGAAGAAGCCGCCTATTTTCTTGCCGGTGTGGGTTACCGGCTGAGCGTTATTCAGCCCACAAAAGGCAAACAGTATGCTAAGAGCCTGGATGAGAAGAACAAAACAGACAAGATCGATGCCGGTATGCTGGCCCGCATGGGCCTGGAACGGGAACTACTGCTTTGGAGTCGGCCCAATGAGCAGCTGCGCTGCCTGAAAGAATGAGCAGGGAACGCATCGGTTTGATCAGGGACAGAAACGCCTTAACTAACCAGTTACATGCCCTGAACCATTCTTTTGATGCCTTTAGGGATAGCGTGGAGCGTCTGAAAGAACGGATCGCCTTAGCAACCAAACAGCTTGGCGAGATCGAAGTGCAAATGCGTGTACTGACAGAAAGCGACCCTGAACTTTTCAGGCGAACCAAACACGCCATTACCATTCCGGGGATCAACTTTGTCACCGCCATTACGGTTATTGCGGAAACTGATGGTTTTGCTAATGTCGGTAACCGGCGCCAACTGGTCAGCTATGTAGGTTTGGATGTGGTCATGAAAGAGTCGGGTACACTGACCTGGCGGCCCCATATATCCAAACGGGGAAATGCTTACATCAGGGCAGGGCTGTATATGGCTGCTGTCAGTTCTATTATTCACAACAAAACCTTAAAGACTTATTTTAACAGGCTTAAGGAGAATGGCAAACCGGGAAAAACAGGTATCGTTGCCCTGGAAAGAAAACTGCTCGTGCTGATCTATACCCTGTATAAAAACGGCCAGGATTATAACCCGGATCACCGGTAGCGTAAGATCTGGTACTGCTTTTTTTAAAAAGTATAGCCCGCACAAACGGGCTATAGTAGATGGTCTTTGCCCTAAAGTTAGGGCATAACCTCTGGTACTGTAAGATAAGCATTAGCGCGTGATCTGCTGACCCTGCGATCTTTTCTTTCTTTTTTTCTTTTGCTCGGCTTCGCTTTCCGGGACGATATTTGCACCTGCTGTATACATGGGTTCCAGCATTACCTCCAGGAAACCTGCTGCTGTCTTGCCTGCTGCGGCCAGCATACCGGCGGTGGTCGCAAATAAGCCTTCCGCAACGCCCTGGGCAAGTTCATTTGCTACTGATCTGCTCTGGTAATTCTGCGAAGCGCCTTCGGTCAGTACGCTCAGCTGTTCTCGCTGCGCCAGTTGGCCATTCTTCCGGACATTGGCGTAGGCCAGTGTATCTTTAAGCTGCCTGTCAAACGAAAACAAGCTGTCGAACAGGGTTTCCCCGCTCTGCTTGAATGCCACACGGTCAAACTGGCCCATTTTTTTAGAATGCTCTGCATTCTTGCCCCGGGAGGTGTTCATGGGGCTCAGCTTGATCTTGTTCGTTGCATCCTTACGGCTGACAATGACCTGCACATGCATCTGATTACCGTCTTTACGATCGCCGCGCTTTTTAAGTCCCTGCTTGACCTCCGGGTCTTTGTGGCTGTAGTAACGATGATTTTCCAG
>NZ_FNAI01000033.1 GCF_900101875.1 Mucilaginibacter pineti | reverse complement strand
CCGGTATTTGAAAAATTGTTTAGCATTGCTGAATACAGTAATTTGACAAAGGAGGAAAAAACGATGTACGATAACAGCTTAAAACATAAATGGGATAACAAGAACGTGCTGGACTATGCGGTAAAAGAAGCAAAGTTAGAAGAAGCCAAAGAAATTGCCCGTGAAATGAAAAAGGACGGTCTGCCAATGGCACAGGTTGTGAAATTTACAAAACTTTCTGTTGAGGAAATAGAAAAACTATAAATATAAAGTGATAAAATGTAGGTTTAGCCTTTGTTGTTCGCAGCAAGGGCCTTTTTGTTTACTGCACCTCATTTAAACCGCGTCATATACGCCAAGCCTTCCGCAGTCAATGCCAACTGGCCGTTATCGTTCCATCTGAATAAATGCGCGTCGGCTAATTCATCTCCTATTGTGTTAAATTCGTCTGTATCGAGATGATATTGGTATTTTTTATTTAATAAAGCCCGGACGATACCAACCACCACGATATCATTAATTACCGGGGCATGAAGCCTTTTAAACATGGAAAAGAAAATTTCGGCCTTGATCTGCTCTTTCGTTGCCATAGCCCAGATATATGTGAGGTAGTTCTATTTTTCTCTTTTGGAGTAGCTAATTAAAGCATAAAAAAAGCTCTCTGAAATTATAGGAGCTTTTTATTTTGCTTATAGTAAGGTCAGGCTATTTCACCTTTTTCAGCTTGTTTTCGCTTTCCGGCTTGCTATTGCCCTTTTTTAGTTGATCCAATTCTGCTTTTAAGGCTTCGTTCTCAACTTTTAACTCTTCCTTTTCACCATGCTCTTTGAGAATTGCTTCCTTAAAATACTCTATGACCTCTTTAATAGGATGGTTATGTTGATTAGTGGTGTAACCAAAGAAGAAATTAAAATCATTGTCTTTATCAAAGTTTTTTATCGCGTCAACAGTCGTACCCATAGCCTTTGCGGCTCTTTCTAAGATTTCTTGCGTAGGTAATTCGTTCTTTTCCATTTTTGAAATGTTTTGTTGTGCCATGCCCATTACTTTACCAAGGGTATCCTGTTTCATCCCCTTAAGGATACGCATGTTACGTATATTTTGCCCGAAATGTTTTTTTTGTGCCAACTCCATAAAATGCATTTCTGATAATCAAATATACTAAAATGTTTTTGGTGTACGGAATATGTATTTTACACCCAATGCTATTTCGATGTTTACTAATTCGTTTCTTAAATTTATAGCTTATAACATGGATCAGTCCTCTAAATTAAAATTTAATTTATATTAAATGACTAAAATTTCATATATGAAAACGGCAACATTGTTTGATACAACATAAATTAATAGTTTTGTAGCCATTATAATGGCTTATGACATTGCGTCTAACTCTGCTCCGACTAAGAATACAGATAAAAGACGCAACGAGTGAAGCCCCATTGCCTGCATTTGTATTATTTATAATATAAATGGTTAAACGGCATGGGAAGCTCACTCGCTCATCTGTATTCTTAGTCGGAGCGGATGACGAGCAGAGAACCATGTCGTTTTTCCTTTTTCTACATATTCTCACCCTCGTCTGTTATCATAACTAATCTCCTTATTTATGAACAGAATACGTGAAGCGCGAAATCGACTATAATCCATACGGGAATCATCCTAAGGTTACGCCATCCGGTGCCAGTTGCCATCAGATGCAACTTCTTCAAAATCAAAAAACAAAAAATCATCAGATCAAGCACAAAAGTAAGTGCAGTTCTGTCGCAACGACGCTTGCAAACTTATGTGCCCTCATACTTACCCAAAAGCAACTGTTTAAACTTATTATTAAATCCCCTGTTTGAATTGCTGTAAAACGGCAACTGAAGATCAGTTTAGTAGTTAATAGCCAATTCGCGGTTGCCGTTTTATATCTAATCTATAGTTTAACCATTTCTAACTAACTAACGCCCTCACTTGATGAAAAAAATTATACTAAATATAGTACTGGCTGTGCTTTGCCTAAATTTTGCTGCACATGCCCAGGACAAAACACCTAATATAGCCGCCCTTAAAATTGGCGATAAGGTGCCAGACATTACAATTAGCAATATCCTCAATTACAAAGACGTATCCGGCAAGCCCACCGCCAGTGCCAAAATATCAGACTTTAAAGGCAAACTGCTCATACTCGACTTTTGGGCGACCTGGTGCAGCCCCTGTATCGCAATGATCCCTAAAATGGATAGCCTGCAAAAGGAATTTGCCGGGAAAGTGCAGTTCCTGCCAGTATCATATCAATCGGAAAAAGATATAAAATCGTTTTTGGCAAGAAGACAAAAAAAGGTATCAGAACCGTCTGTCTTGCCAGAGGTGGTAAACGACTTCAGTTTAAAGTCCTTGTTCCCACATAACACATTGCCTCATTACGTTTGGATCGACGCGAGCGGCAAAGTTGCCGGTATTACCGGATATGAAACCGTCAACAAAGCTAATATTGTAAAAATCCTTTCAGATAATCAGCCAGAAATGCCGGAAAAGTCTGATTTTAAAATTCCCTACAATAGAGATGAAGCATTATTTGTTGGTAACAATGGTGGCAGTGGTAAAAATATTATCTATCATTCAATGCTTACAGGCTACGCGAATGGAATTTCTCCCGGTACTTATACACCATTACCAGATAGTAATAAAAACCAGCGAATAAGGGTGATCAATGGTGAAATATTATCCCTGTTTCAACTTGCGTACCGGGATTTAGGAAGATTTAATAGAAACCGGATAGAAGTAAAATCAAAGGACTCTTTGATTTTATCCTATCATTTTAAAGAGCCGGAACTCGAATGGTTTAAAAAACACAGTTACTGTTATGATTTGCTTTTACCACCGGGCATGACAGTAAACAAGTACAACTATTTTCGAGATGATCTTCAAAGGATTTTCCCTGGGTACGAAGTGAAAATTGAACAACAGGTAAGACATTATCTTGCCTTGCAACGCACTTCTGATATTAATAAACTACGTTCATTGAACGGCCCGCAGATATGGAAACAGGATCAGTATGGACTGACTATGCACTATCAAAATTGGAAAATGTTTTACTGGACGCTTGATGATTATTTTTTCCAAAAATCTCCTTTACCCATCATCGACGAAACCGGCTTAAAAGGTGCCATAGATATTGAACTAAATGCCGATATGTCTAACATTAATTCGCTGAATAATGCGCTGAAAAATTATGATCTGAAAATCGTTGAAAAATTAGGCAGCATAGCCATTATGGTCATAAGCGACCGACCTGATACTCATTAATCAACCATCTAAATACAGGCACTTTATCTTATTTATATGAAAATATTATTACTTACTTGTTTAATGGCACTACTTTTCTCAACTGTCAGGGCGCAGTATACTGTTTATGGAAAAGTGATAGACCAAAAGACTAAAGAGCCGCTTGCAGGCGCTTCCATTAAAATAAATGATTCCCAACGTGTAATTTCGACAGACAGCTTTGGACAATTTCACTTCAATTCTAATAGTAAAGATATTATCATAACAGCAAGTTATGTTGGTTATATCAATTCTGAAACAAAGGTCGTAGCAGCCATGTCAGATTCAGTCGTCATTGCCTTAAATAGGATTAGCAACGAATTAAAAGAAGTTGTAGTTTCAACCGGCTACCAGAACATTCCTAAAGAAAGAGCGACCGGATCATTTGAAAAAGTTAATGCCGATTTACTTAATCGCAGAGTAAGCACTGATGTAATCAGTAAGCTTGAAGATTTGGTGCCGGGGCTTGTTTTTAACCGTTCAACATCAAACGCTTCTTATCAAACCCAAATCAGCATCCGGGGACAAAGTACTATACTGGGTAAAGCAGATCCGCTTATTGTTATCGATAATTTTCCTTATGAGGGTAATATCAATAATATTAATCCCAATGACGTTGAGAGCATAACGGTATTGAAAGATGCAGCAGCAGCCTCTATCTGGGGAGCAAAAGCAGGGAATGGCGTAATTGTTATCACCACAAAAAAAGGAAGATTCAACCAAGCGCCGAAAGTTTCTTTCAACTCTAATGTAACTGTTGGTGGACGTCCAAATCTATTCTACCAATCCAGGATGTCTACCGCCGATTATATTGATGAGGAACAAGCCCTATTCACTAAGGGTTATTATAATAGCGCAGAAAAATCAGCTAACAAAACTCCGCTGACGCCGGTTGTCGAATTGCTCATTGCAAGACGGGATGGTAAAATATCAGCTTCTGATGCCCAATCGCAAATCGATGCGCTCAAAAATCAAGATGTCAGAAATGACTTTGAAAAATATCTGTATCAGAAAAGCGTCCAGCAGCAATATAATGTTAACGTATCCGGCGGCTCGGCGAATCAGACGTATTATGTTTCAGCGGGATACGATAAAAATGCGGCCAACCTTGTGAATAACGGTTATAACCGATTAACAGTCGATGCAAACAATACCTATAGTTTTCTGCATAATCATCTTGATGTATTTACCGGTATATCCTACATCCAAAGTGATAATATTATGAATAACCCCGGTACAACCGGGATACTTTTATCCTCTACAAGTGGAACGTCTTTATACCCTTATGCCAAATTAGCCGATGCATCTGGAAACCCGCTCTCTATAACTCACGATTACCGGGCGGCGTTTGTGACGACAGCGCAACAAAAGGGCTTATTAAATTGGCAATATAGTCCAATTGATGAAATCAATCTTGCGGATAACCACGCAAAACAAACCGATTACAGGTTGAATTTTAACGTAGTTTATAAGATTTTTCCCGGTCTATCGGCAAGGGCATTATATTATTACGGAAGAACAGAAGGCATTACAAGGAACTACCAAAGCCAGGATACATACTACACAAGAAACCTCATCAACAGACTAACGCAAGTAAATACTGATGGTTCGCTTTCCTATCCGGTTCCGTTAGGGGGGATACTTGATCAAAATACGAGCAGTGCCATATCGCAGAATTTCAGGGGACAACTAAATTACTCTAAAAACTGGAGCAACAAAAGCGACCTGACAGCAATCGCCGGATATGAAATTCGCAATACACATACGATTACGGATCAACATAGAGAATACGGATATGATGATGAGCATGCAACCAGTACGAAAGTTAATTATTTAACCTATTTTAATAATTACTACAATCCTGCTTTGACACAACAGATACCTTATCTGGACAGTCAGGGAGATTTAACAGATAACTATATTTCCTACTACACCAACGCTGCTTATAATTACGATAATAGGTACACCGTGTCCGGCAGCGCAAGAATTGATGAATCCAACTTATTTGGCGTAAAAACCAATCAAAAAGGTGTGCCTCTGTGGTCAACAGGTATTTCGTGGAACGTTTCTAACGAAGCGTTTTACCATATAAGCTGGCTTCCTTTATTAAAATTAAGAGCAACCTATGGTTACAGCGGTAATGTTAATAAAAGTGTTACGGCCTACACAACCGCAGTATATTCCAACGGGTCGGACAATCTTTCCGGGTTACCGTATGCCACCATTACCAATCCGCCTAATCCCTACCTGCAATGGGAGCGTGTAAAAATGGTCAACCTGGGGATCGACTTTGAAGCGCTGAACCATAGGATAAGTGGTAGCCTTGAATATTATCATAAGAACGGTATCGATCTGATCGGAATTGCGCCTTATGCACCCTCAACTGGTATAGTTCAATTCAAAGGCAACCTGGCAAATAATGCTGGTCATGGAGTAGACATATCTATTCATAGCCGGAATCTCAACGGTGCTTTTAAATGGTCAACTGACCTTATTTTTAGCAATGCGGTCGATGAGGTTACTAAATATGACGTGAAGACCGATGTATTGAGTTTCCTTCAGTTAGTATATCCGTTAGCAGGAAGACCTTTATATGGAATATATAGTTTTAAATGGGGCGGACTCGATCCTAAAACCGGTGAAGCGCAAGGCTATCTTAACGGACAGATCAGCAAGGATTATTCCGGAATAATAAATGCCTCTACACCTGACAACATTGTTTACAACGGGCCGGCCAGGCCCACGATTTTCGGCAGCTTAAGAAATACCTTTTCTTTCAAAGGGTTTTCTGTGTCCGGAAATATTAGTTATCGGTTTAATTACTATTTCAGACGTAATTCGGTCAATTATGCTACCGTCCTGTCAGGCCAGGGCGGCAATAGGGATTTTGCGCTACGCTGGCAAAAAGCTGGTGATGAGGTTTTTACGCAGATACCATCACTGCCTGCGACCAATAACGGAAATAGAAATAATTTTTACATGTACTCTTCCTCACTGGTCGAAAAAGCAGACAACATTAGACTACAGGATGTTAATGTCAGTTATACTATAACAAAGGAAAAGCTACGTAGTCTTCCTTTCGCTAATATTCAGCTTTACGTATACGGTAATAACCTCGGCATATTATGGAAGGCCACAAAAACCAAGCTTGATCCCGATTACCCACTCAACCAGTTCCCGCCGGTAAAAACGTATTCAATCGGCTTTAAAGCAGATTTTTAATTTAAAAAGACAATATGAAACAAACATATAATGGATGGGCCAATAAAGTACAAGGTTTACTTTTACTCATCCTGTGCATGATATTATTTTCATGCCAAAAAGATTTTTTAGATAAGAAGCCGGACAAGTCATTGCTGGTTCCGACAACTTTAAAAGATTTTCAGGCGCTTTTAGATAATACAACGATAATGAACGCATCACCATCATTAAACATGATCGCAAGTGATGAATTTTATACTACGGGAGATGCGTTAAATTCCTTAGGGGCGATTTATGAAGAAAATGCCTACCTGTGGACAAAAGATGATCCCTATCAAGGTAACCGAATAGTTGACTGGGAATTACCTTATCAGCAGGTCTTTTACGCGAATGTCGTACTTGAAGGTTTAAGGAAAATCCCCGCCGATACCTATTCACAAAGTCAATGGAATCAAATAAAGGGAAGTGCCTTGTTTTTCAGGTCTTTCGCCTTTTATAACTTAGCTCAGGAATTTGCTAAACCTTACATAGGTTCATCTGCTTCTACTGATTTAGGTATACCCTTAAGATTGACCTCGGAAGTAAACGCAAAATCGGTCAGAGCGACTATCCAGACCACTTATGATCAGATAATTGCGGACTTAAACCTTGCTCAATCGCTGTTGCCGCTAAGCGCTAACATTAAAAGCAGGCCATCACAAATGGCTGTCCAAGCACTTCTGTCAAGAATTTATTTAAGTATGGGTGATTATGTCAATGCAAAAAAAATGGCCGATACATATCTTTCCAGTAACAACAAGCTAATAGACTATAACACATTAACCGCTTCCGGCATCAATCCGTTCCCGCCTGCAATCCCGAGCGGAAACGATGAAGTGGTTTTTTATTCCGCATTGATACCGATCAATTTTGAATATTCATCATTAACTATTGTAGATTCGGTGTTATATCGCTCCTTTAGTACGAATGACCTGCGTAAGTCGCTATTATTCCTGGATAACGGGGGCGGTATAATTAACTTTATAGGAGATTATACCGGCCTTGCTTATTACAACTTTGGCGGGTTGGCAACCGACGAGGTTTATTTAAATCGGGCGGAATGTTTTGCGCGAAATAATGACGGCACATCCGCGCTTAAAGATTTAAACTTATTGTTGCAGAATAGATATAAGAAAAACGCGTACACGCCAATAAGTTCAACAGATATGAATGTGATTTTAAGCGCCATTCTTAATGAACGAAAAAAGGAACTGATTGCGCGAGGAACAAGATGGGGCGATCTTCGAAGGCTTAATCAGGATAGTAAATATGCAATAACCTTAAAGCGCATTATTTACAATCAAACTTATACTTTGCCGCCTAATGATAATAGATACGTTTTCCCGATCCCGGATAATGAAATTACGGGCAGTGGCATACAGCAAAACCCAAGATAAAGAAGATGGGGAAGCCTTGCTTCCCCATCTTCTTTATAATTAAGGTATTTGATGAAAAGTACCAGCTGTCGTACTAATCGGATCTGAAGGGTCGTCATTTGGATTTTGCCCAGCCGGATAAACCGCTTTGCATTGGCCAGAAGCTCCAGTGCAAGTATCATTTCCATCTGCAACGACATAAGTACCGTCACTTAACTTTCCCCAGGTAACATTATCCTGATTGGCTTTTTTTGAAATGTGAGTTTTAGCAACTGCTACCCCACTTGCAAGCATAACGGCTAACACGCCGATCAGGCTCACGCTTTTGATTTGTGTTATGATTTTCTTAATCATGACAGTAAGTATTGTGTTCCTGCTTTTTATTTTTAGCAGGCCCGGTTTGGTGATTTGACCCCTTGAAGCCGCGATCTTATCACATTTGTTTTTTCTGTTTCCTATGCAGGGCTGGCTCTTTTCCCTGCCATTGCGGTTCAGGCACTATTTGAGACAAGCTGTTTTTTGTGTTTTATGTGAAACCATGTAAAGTTTTTTGCCCAGCCATTTTCAATAGTAAGAACGATCAAAGAAATGGCTATGAACAATATATTAAAGATCAGTTGGGCCATGTAAGGTGCGCCTTCCCACAAAATTCCGCTGCATGAGCACGGTGTCCGGCTGAAAACATTATTTGTTGCCAGAATAATATATATGGTAAAAGCCGACATTAATAATAAGGAACCCCATGTGGCTCTTTTACGGCTTGCAGGCACTAAGAGGGAAATAACAAGCAGAATTTCGATAGCAGGAATAAGCCATGTCAATACTTCGGCCATCGGTGCCGGAAATACTTGGTTTAACATTTCATCTCGCGATTTAGGGTAATCAGATAACTTGATTATAGCCGCATAAGCAAACATTGCCGCAATACTTCCTGTCAAAAATTTTAGTAACCTTTCCTTTTTCATAGTAGTACGTTTGATAGGACTAAGTTATAGCCTGTAGTTGTGAAATGGTTATAAAATCCTTTGGTCAAAAAAGAATTTTCAATGACCACCAAAGGATTTTATAACTCTGCTATAATTAAACGTGCTCTTAAGAAAGAAAGAGCAAGATGCCTGTAGGATTTCAGACCTTTTTTCGGAACTCTGCCGGAGACATCCCGTAATATTTATGGAACGCGTTGGAAAAGTAAGCCTTATTATCAAAACCAATGGTTAAAGCAATGTCTTTGATGCTCATGGTTGTCTGCCTGATCAGCTTTTGGGCGGTATCCATACGCAGGTACATGACATATTGATGGGGACTTCTGTTAAACAACGTTTTGGACAATTTGATGATCTTCCATTCTGACAAATTTAATTCCGATGAAATATTGGCCAGTCGGTTAACTTTCTCCGTTGCATAATTGAGCTTAAAGTAATCCGCCAGTCGCTTTGCATCCGTCTC
>NZ_FNAI01000009.1 GCF_900101875.1 Mucilaginibacter pineti | reverse complement strand
CCTTTCACCTTTCACCTTTCACCTTTCACCTTTCACCTTTCACCTTTCACCTTTCACCTTTCACCTTTCACCTTTCACCTTTCACCTTTCACCTTATTCAGAGGGTACAAACTTCAAACAAACGGGGTTACCGATGTCTATCTTGATGCCGGTTTGGGAAATGCGACCGGAGCTTTGATCTATCCGGAAAACGTACATATTGTCGCTGTTTTGATTGGCTACAATCATGAACTTGCCTGTTGGGTCTATAGCGAAATCGCGCGGGTTTTTGCCATAGCTCGATTGGCGCTGCACAAACGTAAGCATCCCGTTTTCCTGGTTTATACCGTATACCACAATTTCGTTGGTTTCTAACCGGTTAGATGCGTAAAGGAAACGGCCATCCGGCGATACATGGATTGCCGCCGCGCCTGTTTGGCCTTTAAAGCCATCGGGCAGCATGGTAATTACCTGCTTTTGGGTGAGCTTGCCGTTGTTATAATCATACATCACAACAGATGAGCCCATTTCTGTTAACAGGTAAGCATGTTTTTTATCTGCCGAAAAATCAATGTGCCTTGGGCCTGCTCCCGCCTCAACACTTACCGATGCCGGATCGGCCGGAACAAGCGGAACTTCCTTGCCCGCGTGGTAACGGAATATGTTTACCTTATCGGTACCTAAATCATTATAAAACACATATTTTTCATCGGGCGAAAAGGCCGACATGTGTGCATGGGCCGATGCCTGCCTGTCTTTATTTGGTCCGCTGCCTTCGCCTTTTATGGTTTGTATGGCGGCACCCAATGAACCATCTTTATTAATGGGCAGCACGGCAACCGTACCGCTGGAGTAGTTGGCCACCAAAGCATTTTTCTGGTCCTTATCTACAGCAATATAACATGGATCGGCCCCTGCGGATGATTGCTTGTTGATGAAAGCCATTTTACCGGTTTTAGCATCGAAAGAAAACGCGCTTACTTCGCCCTTGGGCAATTCATTAACCGCATATATAAAATGATTGTTCTTGCTAACAGTTAGGTACGATGGATTGGTTACATCGTCAATTTCGCTCAGGTAGGCCAGTTTACCGCTCTCTACATAAAAACGATAAACAACAATGCCTTTACTTTTACCCGTGGTATAGGTACCCACCACCAGGTCGTAGGTTTTAGGCCCTGTTTTTTTATTGGATTTATTTTGTGCGGAGCTAAGCAAGGGGCTTAACAACGCTATCATCAAAAGAACTTTCTTCATATTGGTATTATGTTATAATATGCAAGGTAGTAAAATTGACAAAAAAAATGCCCCGTTGTTTAACGGGGCATTTTTTAATTATTTGATCAGGTGTTTAAGCTGAATGATCTCTTGCTCCTCTAAATGGCGCCAGCGGCCGCGTGGCAGGTCCTTCTTGGTAAGGTTGGCGTAAACCACCCTGTCAAGCTTTACCACCTCGTAACCAAGGCTTTCAAATATACGGCGTACAATACGGTTTTTACCGCTATGGATCTGTATCCCTACTTCTCTTTTTGATGCACCGGCCACGTATGATACCGAATCGGGCTTAATTAAACCGTCTTCCAGTTCAATACCGTAAGTGATCTTGTTTAAATCACCTTGTGATAAGCTTTTGCTTAACTCTACCTGGTACAGTTTGCTGATGTTGCTGCGCGGATGCGAAAGCTTATCGGCCAGGCTGCCATCATTTGTCATTAATAACAAACCGGTGGTGTTCCTGTCTAAACGGCCAATTGGGTAAATGCGTTCCTTGGTTGCTTTTTCAACAAGGTGCATTACAGTGCGGCGTTCCTGCGGATCTTCGGTAGTGGTAATGTAGTCCTTTGGTTTGTTCAATAAAACGTAAACCATTTTTTCACGACGCAGGGTTTCGCCATTGTACTTGATCTCATCCTTCATCGGATCTATCTTGGCACCCAGCTCATCAACCACCACACCGTTTACAGATACCACACCGGCAATAATAAGCTCATCGGCCTTACGGCGAGAGCAGATACCTGCGTTTGAAATGTAACGGTTAAGGCGTATCAGCCCGTCGTCTTTTGCTTTTTTACCTTCACCGGCATTTTTACGGCCGCGCAGGGTTTTAACAGGTGCATCTCTGTCTTTAGTTATTTTATCATATACCGGTTTGCGTTTAGGCGCATCGGCATCATATGGTTTATCTTTAAAAGAATCGCCCTCGCGTTTTTTAAATCCGCCAGCGGCTGGTCTTTCACTGAATTTTCTGTCTGTTGATCTTTCTCCAGGTTTAGCGCCAAATTTACGGTCGCCGCCGCTCTCACCGCCAAAGCTTCTTTTGGGCTTATCGCCAAAATCGGTATTTGATGTACGGGTACGTGGAGATGAGTATGGTTTTTTATCGCCAGCAGAACTGCTGCCGAAACTTCTTTTTGGTCTTTCACCATCGCCTTCGGCAGATGACCTGCTGCTGTATGGTTTTCTTTCGGCCGAGCCGGAGCTTGCGCCGAAGTTTCTTTTTGGTCTTTCGTCATCACCACCTGCTGATGGCCTGCCGCTATATGGTTTTCTTTCGGCCGAGCCGGAGCTTGCACCGAAGTTTCTTTTTGGTCTTTCGTCATCACCACCTGCTGATGGCCTGCCGCTGTACGGCTTACTGCGTGGCGAGAATGATTTTTTATCGCCGGTTGACGGGCCGTCACTTGAAGTTGGCCTGCCAGAGTAAGGACGAGGCCTTGCTGATGATTTGCCGCCAGATGCTGCACCATCCCTAAAACTGCTTTTGGGCTTATCATCGCTGAAGCGATTGCTCTGGAAAGGTTTTGGTTCGGGCTTGGTGAATTTTTTCTTTTCTCCGTTTGGAGTGGCTTTGCCTTTAGCCGTTGCTGGTCTTTTGGGTCTATCGTCGCTTTTTGAGCTTCGGCCAGTTGAACTTTTTGGCCTGTCATCGCGACTACCGGTAGGTCTTTTAAATACCATATTTTTTTGTTTAGCGCTTTCGCAGCGTGAGGGTCAAAGTTACGCTTTTTTGGGTAAGTTGGAGCAAAAAAATCAAAAAAATATCATCAAACAAAAACGCGGTTTAAACAGTTTTAAACACGGTTTTTAGACCGAAAACCGCCACTAATAAATTTAGCATTTTGCTAAGTATTTGATTATGTGATTTGTATGACATACCTTTGCAGCACATTTTACCTAATGTATAGTTAATGATAAAGAAAGAAATGATTAAAAAACACTTACTTACGTGCTCCGTAATGCTGGTGCTGGTTCTCATTTCAAAGCTTAATATTTTCAGCACAACAATTGCCGAAACGGTTGCAAAACCGACTGAATTAAGCCACAGGAACTCGAATTTTATTTTTATTAAAAGCGCCTCTGCAGCATTTAATTTTGCAGATGAAGCATTACCCGTTAATGACGCAAGGGTTAACCGCAAACTAAACAAATCGCTCAGGCAGCATGATTTTAAAGCTGTTCAATCGAACATTTTACACCGCAAGGCAGAAAAATTGTTTCCTATTATTGAGCCAATTTTAAAGTTTTACGGCATCCCAGACGATTTTAAGTACATCCCACTGGTTGAATCGGGCCTTAAAGAAGGTGTTTCGCCAAAGGGAGCCAATGGTTTATGGCAATTTATGCCCGGTACCGCGCGTACCTACGGCCTAAAGGTTGGGCATGGGGTTGACGAGCGGCTTAACGTTCGCAAATCAACCATTGCAGCCTGCAAGTATATTAAAGAACTATACGGTGAATTTAACAGCTGGACGCTGGCTGCAGCCGCTTATAACAATGGCTCTATTAAATTAGAACGCGCCATTAATAAGCAAAACGAAGATAACTATTTCCGCATGAGCTTAAACCGCGAAACCGGTTCATACATTTATAAGCTTATTGCCATGAAAGCAGTTATTGAGCAGCCTGCAAAGTATGGGTATAAAAACAATTCTGTAATTACCCCTGCACCGCAATTGCTGGCATTTAATTGATATTGATAGTCAATGTCATAATTAAATAAGATTACACTACGGAGCACTTTAAGGCCGGCCTTCCCAGATGGAAGGTCGGCCTTTTTTTGGGTATAATAAATTCTAAAGGAAAGATTCCTATTTAAATTAATGAAAGAATCTCGGTACAATAAAAAAATTACGGACGAGTTATACTTTGTAATGTTTATAAATATATATTTGATAAGTTTCCTAAAACTATTATGAAAAATTTATCTATTCCCAAAGATGACTTGGATGTCTTAATTCTATTTGAGAATCTAAGTGTAAATGATAAGGATTGTGTTATACAAGTCTTTAATAATTTTGCAAAAGGGCAAACCTACGATATAACTGCTGATAAGATCGCGCAAGTGACCTCGTTAAGCTATGATAATGCGTTTGTTATAATTGGTGTATACTTTGTACTGTTAAGAACAATAAATCTAAATAATTATAATCAAGAGGATTTTATCAAAAATGTTGTAACTAACTCTGCAATTAGGTATGAAATTGAAGACGAGGATAAATCTAAAGTTGATAATGCTATAAAAACACTACTTACCATTAATAACCCCAATCTCTTATTAACATCTATAGCATCCTATTTAACATCTCAAAATTCAAATTTATTAACGGGATTTAGTGTTTTTAGTGATTTGAAACCCATTAAAACAAATAATCAAATATCAGGATTGGCGTTGAATAACGTTTTGAAGCTTAGATTTAGAGGCGAAAATCAAGAAGAAAATCAAATGTTTTTTTCTTTCGATGCTGACGACTTAAATGAGTTAATTAATAAATTAACAGAACTTAAAGAAAGTAATGAGTTGCTAAAGGCTAAATATAATGATGACATAATTTATATTTAATTATGAAGATAGAATTGTATAACAATAAAGCTAATAGAAAAGTTCCCGGACAATCTGATTCATGGAAAGCAAAAAGTTCTTCATGGGCAAACACAAATGATCTATATAAAGAACCGAGTGAAGCCTATTCTTGGTTGGTAGTAAGAGGAAATACTCCTCGTACCGCGTATATACAAGATGTTTTTACAGATACGGTCGAATCAGAAGAGATAACTCATCTTAAAAATCCTATAACGCTAAAAACTGCTGCGTCAACTCAGCCTATTTGGCATGAATCAAAATTTCTCGGACTGTTGGATAATTCTTTTTCTTTATTGATTAAAGAAATTAATGATTCAAAATATATTTTGAATCAAAAAATTGATTCGGAAGATAAAAATAGTGGAATGTATAGTTCTGATTCTTGGATTAGAGGAATAAAATTCATTATTAAATATGCCAATCATGTTTTTTCAAAAGAAAAGCAATGCATTTTAACACCCAAAATTTATCATGGGCCGGAGGGGTCAATCGATTTTTATTGGGATTATTCTCATTTGAATATGCTCGTAAACATTCCGCTTCATGGCGATGCCTCTTTTTCATTGGACGACAATGGAACTAACAAAATCAATGGTTTTTTCAATCCTGATGAACCAATGTTTAAATTTTTACCATTAGCTTTTTAATTTAATAAATGGATTGTATTTATGAAACAGAGTCCATTGACAACAATGAAACTTTATACTATAAAGTACATAAGCAATACATTATTTCATCAAAAGTAATACCTAATGCTTTTCAAACGAAAGGCGATGGTATGTCTACTGATTGGGCTCGATATTGTACACCCGAGGAAACCCGTCTACGAAATGGGATTGCCAAAGATAATGCTATAGTTAGTCTGCATGTAGGTGAGGTGAGAATTGAACGTAATCTTGAAGTTGTACATAAACCTGAAGACTTTAATCGAGCACATAGTTTAATAAAGGGGATACCTATAAAAGACCCTTTTAAAACCGAAGTAAGAAGACATTTAACTAAAATCCATAAAGTAATTATTCCCTTAGAAATAACATAGTACTATATTTTTAAGCATTTAATTGATATTGATAGTCAATGTCATAATTAAATAAGATTACACTACGGAGCACTTTAAGGCCGGCCTTCCCAGATGGAAGGTCGGCCTTTTTTGCGTATATTTGCAGGCTAATTAGCGAGTTATTGAATTAGTGATTTAGTGAATTGTTTAAAGGAAATTGACAAATTAATTGAGTTGTCAGAACTATAAAAGCTCAATCCTGTTAATCCTAAAATTCTGCAAATCCTGATTCCAGATAAACTAACGCACAAATTCGCTAAATCATCCTTAATAATACATGACGAAAGAAAAAACTGTTGATCTGGGCGAGCAAAGTGAAGTTGAAGTTTTCGGGGCCCGGGTACATAATTTAAAAAATATTGACGTTTCTTTTCCGCGTAACCAGCTTACGGTAATTACCGGCTTAAGCGGCAGCGGAAAATCGTCCCTGGCGTTTGATACTATTTACGCCGAGGGGCAGCGCCGTTATATGGAAACATTTTCGGCCTACTCGCGCCAGTTCATGGGCGGTATGGAACGGCCCGATGTTGACAAGGTATCGGGACTGAGCCCGGTTATTGCCATTGAGCAAAAAACCACCAGCAAAAACCCGCGCTCAACAGTGGGTACCATTACCGAGATCTACGATTTTATGCGTTTACTTTTTGCCCGTACCGGGGATGCTTATTCCTACACTACCGGCGAAAAAATGGAACGCATGAGCGAAGACCAGATCCTGAAAACCATTACCGAAAAATTTGACGGACAGCCGGTTAACATCCTGGCCCCGGTAGTTAAAGCCCGTAAAGGCCATTACCGCGAATTGTTTGAGCAGATCCGCAAACAAGGCTACCTAAAGGTTTGGATAGATGGCGCCATGGCCGATGTGGAACCCAAAATGCAGGTTGACCGTTACAAGATCCATGATATTGATATTGTGGTGGATAGGCTGGTAGTATCAGATAAGGACAGCAAGCGTTTATATACTTCTGTACAAGCCGCATTAAAGATAGCCAAGGGCATCATCCGTGTGGGCGACAAGGATGGCAATGTGGCCTACTACAGTAAATACCTTATGGATCCGGTATCCGGCATTTCTTATGACGAGCCGCAGCCAAACACTTTTTCATTTAACTCGCCCTATGGTGCCTGCGAAAAGTGCAACGGCCTGGGTTATATTTTTGAGGTTGATGAGGCATCGGTGATCCCTAATCCAAAACTTAGCATTACACATGGCGGCCTTGCCCCAATTGGCGAATACCGTGAAACATGGATTTTCCAGGTGCTGAAATCGCTGGCTAAAAAGTATGAGTTTTCGTTAACTACGCCTATTGAAAAGCTAACGCGCGAGCAGCTGGATATCATTCTTAATGGCGCACCCGATACCATTACCGTTGCTGTTGAATACAACAAATGGAACGTACAAAGCTACCAGATCACTTTCGACGGCATCATCCGCATGCTGGAAGAACAGCAGGAACGCCGCAATGACGAGGGTATGGACGATATGGAAAACTATCGCGTACTTAAAACCTGCCCAACCTGCGATGGCGCTCGTTTGAAAAAAGAGTCGTTGCACTTTAAGGTAGATAACAAAAATATATTTGAACTGGCCTGTATGGATATCAACCACCTGCAGGATTGGTTTACCGGACTGGAAGACAGGCTGACCGAACGCCAGAACGTAATTGCCAAAGAGATCCTGAAAGAGATCCGCGCGCGTATCGTGTTCCTGTTGGACGTTGGTCTGAGCTATTTAACGCTCGATCGTACGGCTAAAACCCTCTCGGGCGGCGAGGCGCAGCGCATCCGTTTGGCTACGCAAATAGGTTCGCAATTAATGAACGTAATGTACATTTTAGATGAACCCAGCATTGGCCTGCACCAGCGCGATAATGAACGCCTTATAAACGCCCTGAAAAATCTGCGCGATCTTGGCAATACCGTTTTGGTAGTAGAGCACGACAAGGATATGATCCTGGAAGCCGATCACGTAATTGACATGGGCCCGGCAGCCGGTGTACACGGCGGCCAGGTAGTTGCACAGGGCACACCCGCGCAGCTCATGAAAGAGCATACGCTTACCACATCATACATAAACGGCGAGCGCTCCATTGCCATACCCGCAAAACGAAGTGAAGGCAATGGCAAAACCCTCAGTCTTAAAAAAGCTACGGGCCATAATTTAAAAAAGGTTTCTGTCGATTTCCCACTGGGGAAACTGATAGGGGTTACAGGCGTATCGGGCAGCGGTAAATCAAGCCTGATCACCGAAACTTTGTACCCTATCCTTAATCATCACTTTTTCAGGGCTAAGAAACATCCGCTGCCTTATGAAAAAATTGAGGGGCTGGAGAATATTGATAAGGTTATCGAGATAGATCAAACACCTATTGGTCGCACACCGCGCTCAAACCCGGCTACTTATACCGGGGTATTTTCAGATATCCGTAACCTGTACGTAGCCCTGCCCGAATCAAGGATCAGGGGTTATAAGCCTGGTCGTTTTTCATTTAACGTAAAGGGCGGCAGGTGCGAAACCTGCCAGGGCGCCGGACAAAAGGTAATAGAAATGAACTTTTTGCCCGATGTGCAGGTACCATGTGAAGAATGTAACGGCAAACGTTATAACCGGGAAACACTGGAAGTACGCTACCGCGGAAAATCCATAAGTGATGTGCTGGATATGAGCATTGAAGATGCCACACCATTTTTTGAGCATATCCCATCTATCTACCGCAAAGTAAAAACATTGAATGATGTAGGTTTAGGTTATATCACACTGGGGCAATCGTCAACCACGCTATCGGGTGGCGAGGCGCAGCGCGTTAAGCTGGCAACCGAACTATCAAAGAAAGATACCGGCAATACTTTTTACATATTAGATGAACCAACCACCGGCTTGCACTTTGAGGATATTAACGTATTACTGGGTGTACTTTACCAGTTAGTTGATAAAGGCAATACCGTACTGGTAATTGAGCATAACCTCGACGTAATAAAAGTGGTAGATCACGTAATAGACCTCGGCCCAGAAGGTGGCTCGGGCGGCGGCAAGATCCTCTTTAGCGGCACGCCCGAAGGGCTGTGCAAAGTAAAGGAAAGCTTTACCGGCCAGTTTTTGAAAAAGGAAATGAAGGTAAAGTAAGGTTGATATTTAACAACATTAACCGCATGTACAACAAGTTGTACATGCGGTTTTTTATTTATAACTTTATTTAAATTTTAAGCAGATGGAAGTAACTACTTATACCGCGTTCAGGCAGCAGCTAAAATCTTTTTTGGATAAGGTAAGGAACGATCATAAACCCCTGGTAGTAACCAGTGTGAACGCTGAGGACGTTGTTGTTATTTCCAAAGCCGATTATGAGAGTATGGAGGAAACCTTCTACCTGCTTAAAAGCCCTAATAACGCTGCTCGCCTTTTAAAAGGTATTGAGGAATACAATAATGGTTTGGGCCAGGAAAGAAAGCTTATTGAGGAGTGAAAATAACCTTTCTTACCCCGGGCTGGGAAGATTATTTGTACTGGCAAACCACCGATAAATCTATCCTAAAAAAGATCAATTCTCTGATCAAAGAAATAGAACGTATTCCTTTTGAGGGCTCGGGCAAGCCGGAACCTTTAAAACATAATTTAGCCGGATGGTGGTCGCGCAGGATCAATCTGGAACACCGGCTGGTTTATAAAGTAGAAAACGACGCTATTTTTATTTTACAATGCAGATATCATTACTAAGCAAGCCCATTACCTAATACATTTTCCTGTAAAACTCCTTAAGCATAGCTGCAGGATCTGGTGCGAGGTTAACGGCGGCGGATATGGCTATTCCGTAAATGCCGGTTTGCAGTAATTGCTCCACATCATTTAAGCGAATGCCGCCTACGGCAATTACCGGTATTTCGACGGGCGACTTTTCCAGTTCGCGATAGCCGGCGTAGCCCAGCAAAGGTTTGTCGTTGGGTTTGGTATCGGTATGGGCAAAGGGGCCGTAGCCCACATAGTCAACCACGTTAAGGGCTTGTATGGCCAACAGATCGGGCAAGTTGGTGGCCGATGCTCCTAAGGTTTTATCATCACCAATAACTTTGCGGATTGTGGCGAAATCGGCATCAAAATCTTCAATATGAACACCCTGGGCATCAACCCTATCCAGCAGATCATAATGATTGGTGATAATAAGGGTTGCGCCCCAATCGTCGCAAATTTCGGCTATTTCGTTTATTTCATCTATCAGTTCATCTTCGGGTTTGGTCATACAGCGGTATTGCACCCAATTGGCACCGGCGCCGCAAGCCATCTGTACCTGCTGCGCATGGGTACGACCCGGCATATCCTGTGTTAAATAATGAAACCTGGAGATGTATTTTTTCATACCCTTATTACGGGATTTTTGGTAAGAGGGTTTTCTGAGGTCTGGTATCTGAGGTGAGAGGTCAGTTGTCTGTTATGTGAGATCTGATATCTGTGGTGTGTGATCAGTAATTATAGATCGGCATAATCTTGTTAAACAAAATGCAGACCCCAACTCAGACCCCACACCACAGAAACCCCACCTCCGATTAAAGCTTTTCCTGTACCAGCACTTCGCTTATGGTGTTGCCTACGTTGCCATCCGGTGCTTGTATGTGCAGCAGCGAAGCTACGGTGGGGGCAATATCTGTCATGTGAGTTTGGCGGGTAAGGCTGCCGTGCTTAATACCCCAGCCCATAAACACCAGCGGTATGTGGGTATCATACGGGTTCCAGGTGCCGTGCGTTGTACCTGTTGGTCCGCGGTCATTTGTGCCGTGGCCGGTAAACCATCCCGGTTTTAATATTATTTGTATGGCACCGCTATGTTCTTCATTATAACCGTTTATAATAAGGCTGCGCAGGTTATCTGGAATGTTGGCAGTTTGTACCTTTTTTAAATCGACAGCATAGGCTATAGGCGATTGCTTTTGCAGGTATTGGATACAATCAAACTTAATGGCATCCTCACTTATACCCGCCTTTTTAATGGCAGTATTATTAAAATTAACCTGGTAGTTATCCATGCTGATAACGAGGTTATTTACCTTGTATTTTTCATTGAGCATGGTATTCAGCTCTTTTTGGGTTTCGCCGTCGTCCCAAACTCCGGCCGGAATTTTATTGTCCTTTAAAAAGTTAGGGTTATGTGCAGCACCGTGATCGGCGGTTAAAAATGCGGTGTAGTTTCCTTTACCCACGGTTGCATCCAGGTAGGCAAAAAACGAAGCCAGGTCGCGGTCAAGACGCAGGTAAGTATCCTCTGCCTCAACAGAATTTGGACCAAACTGGTGACCAACATAATCTGTTGATGAAAGGCTCAAAGCCAAAAAGTCGGTAACGGTGTTTTTACCGAGGTGTTCGCCATCAACAGCGGCTTTGGCTAAATCAAGCGTTAAGGTGTTACCGTATGGGGTAGACCGGATCATCCCCAATTTGCCATTATATAACTGCGACGTTTTAACCGGCAGGGTTGGCGCATCGGTACCGTTAAATTTACCTTCGTACCGGCTGCTGTTATCGGGTGAGCTTTGTATGTAAGTATTGATAGGGTAAAGCGGGTTCCAGTCTTGCTTTAAATATTTTTCGGGCAGTTTTTGGTCATTGAACTTTTTAACCCAGGCAGGCAGGTCGGTCATATAATAGGTGCTGCTTATCCAGCTGCCGTTTGAATCATCAAACCAGTAAGCAGCGTTTGCCGAATGCCCCGCGGGCAAAATACCGCCGCGATCCTTTAATGCTATCCCAATAACTTTCGATCTGAAATTTGTAGCCAGTCGCAGTTCATCGGTAACCGTAGTAACCAGCAAATTGCGCGGCGACATCTGGCCTGCCTTTGAGGTACTGCCAACGGCGGTAACCGTACTGTCGTCAGTACAATAAACCGGTTTGCCGGTGGCCTGTATAATAAAATCATTCCCCACAATACCGTGTATAGCCGGTATCGACCCGGTGTAAACGCAGGTGTGGCCGGCGGCGGTTACGGTTGGTATATAATCTATATTGGTGTTTTCGCAGGTAAAACCTTCATTCAGCATGCGTTTAAATCCGCCAGCCTGGTAGCGGTCATAATAGCGGTACAAATAATCCCAGCGCATTTGGTCAACAACAATACCCACAACCAGTTTGGGGCGGGCTACAGTGGCCGGCGCTGTTGCAGCAGTTTTGGTTTTAGTTTTTTGTGCCGATGCCGAAACGGTGGCCAGGGATAAGGAAACAAGCAGCAGATATTTAAACTTCATACGAATGATAATTTGCAAAAGCCCAAATATCAGCAATGCAATTAAAATGCAATATGATTTTTATGTTAAATATTGCGGTTTAGATTGGAGGTTTGAGATATAATTAATTATACGGTTTGGGGAGATGACAAGGCAGCGAAGGATTCTGGAATTTGGAGAGTTCTGGGTGTAAACTTTGCAAACGTTTCGACTCACCCCGCCACGCTACGCGGGCGACCCTCTCTTCGCCTTCGGCGGAAAGAGGGTGAAAAACACTTAGATAAACAAGTTCATTTCAAATAATTGCAATTCCCTCTTTGCGGCTTGCCGCAGAGAGGGGTGTCCAGCGAAGCGCAGACGGGGTGAGTCGTCTTGAATTACAGAGCAAGTTGGATAAACTTGTCATTCTGCTGCTCTATAATTGAAGGCTTAAAACATCCCAATGATCTTTTTTATTTGGTGATCATGCCTTTGCGTGTGATAAACCGCAAGGTATGTCCATTCCAACCTGGTGAGGTGACCCATGCCGGGAATTTCAGCCGCAAGGCATGTTTCTGTAAGATCTTTTGCCAGGATGTTTTGCTGCAGTTCCTCAAATATGGCAATAAGCTGGTTTTTTAGCGCTTCTTTGCTGTATTGCTTATCGGCCGGGATAATTGCCGCTGCCGAGGGATACTGGGCAGCAAAATCTAAAAATATATCCTTTACGGCATCAATATACTGGCCGGGATCTCTGTCGGTTGCCATTACAGGCGCGTTAAATATGGCGATAGTACCCGTAACAGATAAACGGATGTGCTCGGCCACCTGTGCTGCAGTCCAGCTGCCTTTAAACGGAATCCGGTTAAAATCACCCGGATCAATGGCCAATATTGTTTTTATAAAAGCAGCTCCCGTAGCTTCAACATCAGCAGCTACCTGCTGTAATACACCGGTTTGTAATGTGGTATTTTTCATGATGCTTATTATTGATTAACCAAAGTTGTGCATTAAAGCCCATAAAAAAGAGTGGTAATTATGACAATATACGGGCGATTTGCGACAGGCAGGCGCAGAGAAACTTAACTATCTATTACTGTTAATAAGCTTTCTAACTTGGGGATTAATCGCGTTTTTGTCTAAGCTATCTGTTATCTTCAAGTATTTAATTGCGCTGTCTTTATGCGCAAAATAGGTATAAGCAGCAGTTAGGGCTGCATACGCTCTGGCACTTGGCTTCAATGCTACCGATTTTCTTAAATATTTTATTGCTGTATTTAAATATTCTACTTGCCTGGTATTTGAAAATAGTTGCCCGTAGCTATTTGATGCACTTTCCCAAACATTAGCGTTTAAACTGTCAAGCGCAATAGAACGGTCAAACAAGGGTAACGACTCTTTGAACTTTCCCTGCTGCCCAGTAAGGTTTGCAAAACCCCAGTAAGCACCTGCATTTAAACTATCAAGCAGCCATGCCTGGTTAAATCGCATCATGGCTGTATCCGGCTTGTTATGGTAATAGTAGCCCCATGCACGGTTCACAAAATATTCTGCAGCTTCTTTTCTACTTTTAAAATCATGCTGGGTTGACTTTATGAAGGTATTGTCGGTTTCAATTTGACCAGGACATTTTTTTACTTTCCCGTACATTGGCAACTTGTTAATTCCATCCGGGCAATCTTCGGCGGGGCTGCATCCAAAGCAAAAAAAACATACCAAAGCGACTAATAGTAAAGGTTTATTCATTCATAAATCTACAAAAAAATGTGATACCCCCACTCGTGCAGTGTAACCCGTGTGAAAGTATTTATTAAGCTTCCTTCCTAATAAATACTTTGGATGAAAGCGACACCGTGCTTAGTCACGGGCTACAAGCCCGCGCTATTGGAACAGTAGAAAACAACTATAATTTTAATTTTATAATTAGTAACTTCATAGCACTTTTTAAACATTCGGATATGGATTTAGTAAGAAAAATCACTTTTAAGAATAGTGTTTTTACCCAGGTTCTTTGGGGAATAGTAATTATTATAGCGGTTTGCTATATTGGCTATATGCTGGGGAAATTTACCTGGTACGTGTCAAAATAACAACACCCTCGCGCGGGGGTAGCGTAGCGTAACCCGTGTGAAGGCAAGCTTTAAGCTTCCAGCTTAGGCATGCGTCGGCTGAAAGCCGAAACCATGCTTAGTCACGGGCTACAAGCCCGCGCCAGTAAAAAAGTGTAGCCTCTACGAGGCAAATAAACAATGCATTTGTTTGCTACAAATAGGTGTCCCCTACGGGGAATGGAACAAATCGTCTTTTAAAGCTTTACCCCATTCTATAATTCTAAAAATTCGGGTTCATATTTCTTTTCCTTCATTATTCCGCATTGAAACGCTATTGTCAAATAGCCGTTGCATATTTCTGCAACTTTCTGTTTTATTGTATATTCACAAAAAAATTATCGCATGAACCTTTACAGCTTTTTACAGCACCTTCATTCCGGTTTCAGGTATATCGTTATCGCTTTAATACTGGCAGCCATTATAGGCAGTTTGGTTGGGTGGATAGGTCAAAAAGCCTACACAAACGGTAACCGCAAGCTCAATTTGTTTGCCATGATCTCGGCGCATACGCAGCTGCTTATTGGTATAGTGCTATACTTTGTGAGTCCGCTGGTTATGTTTAACAAGGCAGTTATGAAAAACCCGGTGGGCCGTTATTTTACGGTGGAGCATTGGGTTATTATGTTAATTGCCATTGCTTTAATTACAATTGGGCACAGCAAATCCAAAAAAGGAATCGATAGTGAAGCCAGACACAAGAGCATTGTTATCTTTTATTTCCTGGCTTTAGTAATTATTTTGGCTGGTATCATACTTATTCCACGTAGCTAATAGGATTTAGCAAAAAAATACTTTCAGAAAAAATTTGACAATTCAATTTTCTTTATAAATTTGTGACCTGATGATTAAAAACTCACATAAAAACAGCTGGTGGCACCAATTAAATTTGGCAGCCGGATTTGTTTTTGATCAGAGATAACTAATCAATTGTAAACCTAAATAGGAAACCCGGCGACCCCAATTCGCCGGGTTTTTTTGTTTAAACCAATTTTTGAAAACATAACAATGAATAAATTTAAAATAACAACCACTCATAAAAAACTACTTGCCGATACCACCACCCCGGTAAGCATTTACCTGCGTTTAAGAGATGTTTTCCCCAACTCGCTGCTGCTGGAAAGTTCTGATTACCACAGCCGCGAAAACAGCCTCAGCTATATTTGCTGCGAGCCCATTGCCGGGCTGGTGCTTAACAATGGTATCCTCAAAAAGCATTACCCCGATGGCAGCCAGATAACCCAGGAAGCCGGCACGTTTGAGCTGATAGACGAACTGAACAATTTCATTGGCAGTTTTGAAACCGATGCCAATCCACTTAAAATGATCTCGAACGGTTTGTTCGGCTATTTTACGCACGAGGCGGTTGAACATTTTGAAACCATTAAGCTAAAACACAGCGACGATGTTACCCGCCAGATCCCGGTGATGCAGTACCATATTTACCGCTACATCATTGCCATTGATCATTTCAAAAACGAGCTTTACATATTCCATAACCAGGCCGAAGGCGGACCAACCAACGGCGGTATCGAAAAACTGGAGTACCTGATAAAAAACAAAAACTTCCCCGAGTACAACTTTAAAAGCAGCTCCGCCGAGCAATCAAACCTTACCAACGAGGAGTTTATTGCCATTGTTGAAAAAATGAAGCAGCACATTTACCGGGGCGATGTTTTCCAGATAGTACCGTCGAGGGCTTTCTCGCGTACCTTCCAGGGCGATGAATTTAATGTTTACCGCGCCCTGCGCTCCATTAACCCATCCCCATACCTGTTTTATTTTGATTACGGCGATTTCAGGATCTTCGGCTCATCGCCCGAGGCACAGATCACCATTAAAAATAACGTGGCCAGCATCTTCCCCATTGCCGGTACCTTTAAACGCAGCGGCGACGATTTAAAAGATGCGGAAATTGCCCGCGCATTAGAAAACGACCCCAAAGAATCGGCCGAGCACGTAATGCTTGTCGACCTTGCCCGTAATGACCTGAGCCGCCATTGCGAGCAGGTAGAGGTAAAGGCTTTCAAGGAAGTACAATATTATTCGCATTTGATCCATTTGGTATCGCACGTAAGCGGCAAGCTGCTGCCAGGCGTATCGTCATTTAAAATTGTTGCCGATACCTATCCGGCCGGTACGTTAAGCGGTGCGCCAAAATTCAGGGCGATGGAGATCATCGACGAAAACGAAAAAGCCAAACGCAGCTTTTACAGCGGCGCCATAGGCTACATGGGTTTTAACGGCGATTTTAACCATGCCATTATGATCCGCTCGTTCCTGAGCAAAAACAACACCCTGCACTACCAGGCCGGTGCAGGAATAGTTGCCGGCTCCGTTGCCGAAAGCGAACTGAAAGAGGTAGACAACAAAATAGCCGCCCTGAGAAGAGCGTTTGAACTGGCCGAGGAACTGTAGAGTGAGGTGCGGAGAGCGGGGAGCCAGGTTCGGGCATGTTCTTTACAGGGGAGCGGGTTTCCGGTGCGCGGAGCGTGATAGAGGCCTGCTCCTTATTTTAGAATTTCGAAATTAAACTTTCGGATTTCATATTTAGAGTTTAGAAATTAGGATTTAGAATTTCTTTTTAAGAGTTAGAAGATGAACAAAATATTAATAATTGACAATTACGATTCCTTTACCTACAACCTGGTGCACCTGGTTAACGAGCTGGGGCAGCAATGCGAGGTTTGGAGGAATGATAAATTTGCCATTGCCGATGTGGATGCTTATGATAAGATCATCCTGTCGCCCGGCCCGGGCATCCCGTCCGAAGCCGGCCTGCTGCAAGAGGTGATCAGGAAGTATTCGCCTACAAAAAGTATCTTTGGCGTTTGCCTGGGTCAGCAAGCCATTGCCGAAGTTTTTGGCGGCAGCTTGTACAACCTTAGTCAGCCGATGCACGGTATTGCCACTCCCATTAAGGTTACCAATACCGGGGAGCCATTGTTTGCGGGACTGCCAGACACCTTTAAAGTTGGCCGCTATCATTCATGGGTAGTTAGCGATAAAGATTTGCCTGCCGTGCTGCAGGTAACTGCCATTGATGAGGAGGATAATTCTATCATGGCACTATCGCACCGGGAGTATGACGTTCGCGGCGTGCAGTTTCACCCCGAGTCTATTTTAACCGAGTTTGGCAAGGAGATGATGGGCAACTGGTTAAAATTGTAAAAGCGGCACCATTATGGTGTATCTTTAAAAAAATAAAGATATTTAATACTGACGGCTGCTGATGGCCTACTGACGCTTGCTGATAACATACTGACGCCCGCTGACGGTCTACTGACGCTCGCTGACGACATATATAATAACTAACATAAAACAGCCATTTGGGGTTAAGGGTATGAACATACTTGATAAAATAGTTGCCAATAAAAAGAAGGAAGTAGCCTATGCTAAAAGCCGCACATCATACGTACAGCTGGAAGAATCAGAGTACTTTCACCGCGAAACATACTCGTTTAAAGACTTCCTGCTGGATCCTTCGCGCACCGGCATTATTGCCGAATATAAGCGCAAATCGCCATCAAAAGGCATTATTAATGATACCTCGCGGGTAAGTAAAGTAACCACCGACTATGCCGCTGCGGGTGCTTCGGCACTATCGGTTTTAACAGATCGTAACTTTTTCATGGGCCGCAAAGCCGACCTCGTAAAAGCTCGTTCGGTTAATACCATCCCACTTTTGCGCAAGGATTTTATGATAGATGAATACCAGGTAATTGAGGCCAAAGCCTTGGGTGCCGATATCATATTACTGATAGCCGCCATACTAACCCCAGCCGAAATTGACACCATGGCAACCCTTGCTAAAAGCCTGGGTTTAAATGTATTACTGGAAGTGCACAACCTCGAAGAGCTGGAACGCAGCATCCACCCCAAATTGGATGCTATAGGCGTAAACAATCGTAACCTGGCCGATTTTACAGTGTCTGTACAAACTTCCTATGACCTTGCCAAACACATCCCGGCCGAGTTCCTGAAAATCTCAGAAAGTGCCATCAGCGACCAGGAAACCATTCGTGGCCTTAAACTGGCCGGTTTCAACGGTTTCCTAATCGGCGAAAACTTCATGAAACAACCCGACCCAGGCCAGGCTATGCGCGAGTTTGTAGCTGATTTATAGACATTTATTACTCTTTTTACCAAAAGCAAAAGGGCAGCCCATTAATAATGGGCTGCCCTTTTTTGAGTGTTATAACTTTCGATCAGGCGTTAAAAGTTTCCTTTATTAACATCCCACCAAAGCCTGGTTCCGCCATTATCTGGTCCGCCTAATACTTTTACCGCATCATTTACAGCAGCTGAGTTTGTATTGTACTCGGTGCTCGGGTAAGGTATACGACGAATCTGTATTTTGGTATCAATAGTACCGCCGCTTAAGTTACTCAGGTTAGGGTATAATTTAGGATAGCCTGTACGTCTGTAATCGGCCCATGCTTCTTGTCCGTCTGGAAAAATAGCCAGCCATTTTTGAGTAATGATTCTTTCCAGTTTCACTTCGTTTGCAGCAGCCTCATCCCACTTGACGGTGATGGTTGATATAGGATCGGCGTTATTAGCTGCATTCAACGGATCAACATAGGCAGCCTGTTTGCTTGTAGCGTCATTAAGATAATCGCCTATAGCTACACCCCATTGTTCCATAGAAATATTTATACCCTTTTCATAATTATCTTTGGCAACGCCTGCACCGGTCCAGCCACGTACTGCTGCTTCGGCTTTCAAAAACCACATTTCGGCAGCCGTCATTATTAACTGGGGAGCCTTTTGAGTAAATGTGGTAAGGCAGTTATATGATGCTAAGCTCTTGTAATCGCCTTTGGTAACATCGGCACCAAGGCGTATGCCTGTGTATGGCGTGCCTTTTGTTGCGGGTGTAACATAAATAGGGCCACGTGGGTCATTAAATCCCCCTAAATAAGATCCGATAGCGGCATTCAAATGATTATCGCCACCGTAGGCAATAGTAACCGTGTAAAGGTCATTGACCCTTGAACCTGATTGTGCTACAGCAGCATCGTCGCCAGGAGCGGCTAATAAACCACCCGGCGCGCTCATTGCTTTTTCGGCTTGTGTTTTAGCCGTAGCTGGATCAGCCTTTACAATACGCATAGCTAAGCGAAGACGTAGTGAATTTGCAAATTTGAGCCATTGTGTATAAACACCGTTATATATTAAATCGCCGGTGCCAATAGGCGCTTTGCCTGGGTTAGCGGCAATATAAGTTTGTAAGTTAGTTGCAGCTGTATCAATCTGTTTAAAAAATGTTTGGTAAACAGTAGCCTGGTCATCATAAGGGATGCTTATTAATGACGTGCCTGCCTTTGTATAAGGAATTGGACCAAAACGATCAGTTACCCTATCCATTGCTTCAACCTGTATTAACAGTGCAACGGCCCATAAATCCGGGTTTAATGTTCTTGCACCCGCCTGCGCTATTTTACTTACGGGCGCCATAACCAATTTATACTGGTCGTTAAACCCTGTCACATTCCAGCCATCAACCAGCGCATATTTCAGGTTGTTGTTTCCACCCCTGAAATCAGTTGGCGACATCATATAACCTGCGTAAGCATCGGCGCTCAAATTCTGTGCTATCTGATAATTGCTATATATAGCCTGTTCCAATGGCCCTATAGCTGTTGATGCGATTGACCTGCTTTGTTCAACTGTTAAAGCAGATGGATTTGTATTGTATTTTTCGAAGTTTTTTGTACATCCTGGCAACATTAACGACGCCATTAAGATGGAAATACCAGCAAAGCTATTTTTGCCCTGTTTAAGTATTGCTATTGAATTATTTTTCATTTTCAAAGAGTTAAATGGAGTGGTTTTAGAAACTAACGTTAAGGTTTAAACCAAGGTTGCGTGTAGCTGGCTGGTTGAAAACATCAATACCCGAAAGGGTATTACCTGTTGACATGGCAATTTCCGGATCAAATGGCGCTTTCTTATAAAAATATAAAATGTTACGGCCAACTACCGAAAGCTTAACACTTTTAATACCGCTGTTAGCAATACTCCAGGTGTAACCTAAAGATGCTTCACGCAAACGCACTACGGTAGCACTGTACATGTACTCGCCGGTGATACCACCGCGCTGACCTATTGTTTTGTACCAGGTTTGCGCGTCAACAGTTGTAACGGCCTGTCCGGCGGCATTTACACCGTTCACCTTTACTCCGCCTTGCGCACGCGCCTGGCCCGATTCTTCAGAAACACCGGTAGCATCTAATAATCCTTGTGTTATTGACATTACCTTGCCGCCAAATTTACCATCAACTAATAAATTAAGACTTAATTTTTTGTAGCTAAAGCTGTTGCTCCAGCCTAATTGGAATTTAGGGTTAGGGTTACCCACAAGGTTATAGGCTGCACTTGGTGTTGGCGCATAAGGGTGTTCTGCGGTTCCATCTCCGCCTAATACTACACGTCCTTTATCATCACGTAGTAAAGTTGGGGCATAAATATCGCCATAAGAACCTCCTTTTACCAGTTCAGACTGATAGCTGTTACCATCGTTTGTAAGGAAGAATTTATCTATGCCATCTTTGGAGTCAACATCTATGATCTTGTTTTTGTTGGTAGATGCGTTTACTGTAGTATTCCAGCTAAAGTTGCTGCTTTTAAATACATCGTAACCTAAAGTGAATTCTAAACCGGTATTTTGAACGTTACCTGCATTTACATAACCTGTTGAAATCAATGTTGGCGCGCTGTATGATACAGGGATGTATTGGTTAAGCGTGTTGGTTTTGTAGTAAGTAAAAGTAAAATTGAGCTTATCATTTAAAAAGCGCAAGTCGGCACCTAATTCAAATGAATTGGTTTTTTCTGGTTTTAATGTGCCATTATAGCCAGCTGTGTTAAATACCAATGCTCCGCTACCATCCTGTGTATTTTGAATATTGGTTAAATACGGTGGTACGGTATTACCAACCTGGGCAAAGCTTAAACGTACCTTGGCATAGTTTATGGCCTTAGGTAATTCAAGTGCCTGCGATAAAATCACAGATAGACCTGCAGAAGGATAAACGTAAGAATCATTATTAGTGAACGAAAGGTTTGACGACCAATCTTTTCTACCGGTAACTGTTAAGTAAGCCCAGTTTTTGTAAGAGAAATCGGCATTAGCGAAAATGGCTTGCGTTTGGCTGTGGTTAGGAGGAAGCGCGAAACTATTTACCAGTGAAGCAATTGAATTAAGCGTGGTATTGCTGGAGCTTGTACCTGCACGTGAAACAATGATGTTACCGGCTGTGAAATAATCTGGCGTTTGAAGATCGCCGCCAAATGAATAGCCTTGTAACTGTTGATCGTTAACACTGGCACCTAATAGTCCGTTTATTTTAAAATCTGAATTTTTAAGCGGCACTGTAAAGTTTACAAGCACATCGCCATATTTTTGAGTAAGTGTTTGGTTGCTTAATTTTAAATTTCCAGTTTCAAGCGAGTTGTATAAATTGTTTGACCCTGCATAAATATCCTGCTCAAAATCATCAGAAATACGATCAACGTTACCGCGTACCTGTATGTTTAAGTAATTGTTAAAAGTGTATTTTACACTTCCGTTTAATAACATACGGTTGCGTTTTGCGTAGTTGGGCTCGCGGTTTATGATCCACCAAGGGTTATCCTGGTGAAAATCGCCACCATGGGTTATCCAGTTCTGACGATCAACACCTACGTTATCCGGAAATTCGTATTGAGTTTTATACGGCTGTATATCTACACCGCGAGGAAACGCATACAAAGAAATTAGCGGGTTAGAATAGATACCCAATTGCGGCGCGTTTTGAATTTTTTGATTTACATAATTAACACTACCATCCACAGTTAATTTATTATTTAGAAAACTGCCGGTTTCGCGTAAATTAAAGTTGTTTCTATCAAGCTTATTGCCTGGCTCTATGCCTGTTGCGTGCGTATTGGCATAAGAGAAATAAGTTTGAGCAAGCTCCGAACCTGATGAAAAGTTAATGGCATTTGTAAGGTTAGTTCCGGTTCTGAAGAATTTTTTCAGGTTATCTTCCGAGTTTGAAATTGATGGTCCCCAGCTGGTTACATCGCCACTTACAGTACCTGGAGTTTGGCCATATTGATTTTGAAATTTAGGGCGATAAGCCGTGTTATTAGCTGTAAAGCTTGATGAGAAATCAACTTGCGCTTTGCCTACTTTACCTTTTTTGGTAGTGATAAGCAATACACCGTTTTGCGCCTGGCTACCGTAAAGCGCAGCTGCCGAAGCGCCTTCCAACACGGTTATACTTTCAATATCTTCCGGATTGAGGTTAGAGATACCATCGCCGCCATCAGTAGTTCCGCCGAAAGTACCGGTAGGTTGAGCGTTTGCATTACCTGTATTCAGGATAGGTACACCATCAATAACGTACAGCGGTTGATTGCTACCGTTGGCAGACCTGCTACCACGTAATACCACTTTAGCCGAGCTACCTACACCAGATGCACCGGGTGAAATTGTCAAGCCCGCTATTTTACCGTTAAGCGAATTTATAAGGTTATCCGTTTTTACAGTGTTCAATTGTTCGCTGCTTACCCTTTGCGTAGCGTAAGTGAGTGACTTTTCTGACCTTTGATACCAAAAGCAGTTACTACCACCTCCTGCAAGCTTTTTGAATCGGTTGCTAATGTAATCGTGATGTTGGCATCGTTACCCACCGTTACTTCCTGCGGGATGTACCCAATGTACGAAAACACCAAAACGTCACCTGGTTTGGCATCAATAACAAATATACCGCTGGCATTGGTTTGGCCGCCAGTTGTTGTGCCTTTTATATGTACACTAACACCTACAAGCGGTTGGCCGCTGGCGTCTTTAACGGTACCTGTTATTTTGGCTGCCTCCGCTGTAAGACCCTCGGCTGCCGAAACAATCAGCTTGTTGTTAAACACCTCGAAACGCAGGCCGGTTTGGTCGCTGATGCTGGCCAAAACTTCCTTAACCGGCTGGTTTTTACAGTTAATAGATACCAGTTTATCGGCGTTAACCTCATTTCTGTCAAAATGTACGTCGAGGCCGGTTTTGCGACCTAAACTTTCCAGCACATTTTCCACCGGCTTACGGGTTACGTTCATACTCAGCATCATGGGCTGGGTAATTGCCACTGGGTTTGCAGGTTGGGCCATTAATCCCGTTGGTGAAACGAGTAACGCCGAAAGACTGCAGATCTTTAAAAAGCGTAAAGTTGATTTCATATTGGTTGGTTGGTTTATATAAATTATTTAATAAAGTATAATTTCATTGTTGTTGGTTTTGTAATGAATGCGCTCGGTTAAGCAAATGGTTTCCAGCACATCGGCAAGGCTTTCTTTTTTAAACACACCGGTGTAGCTCCATTTAACTTGCTTGCTATTGTTTGTTATTTTTAAGTTAAAGCGGTTCTCGATAGAATTAAGCACTTCGGGCATCGAGGCATCTTTGAATGATAAAATGCCATCCTTCCATCCGGTTACGGTTGTTTCGTCATCAAAGCTGCTGCTTTTAACATTGGTTAAATCGTCGTTGGCTATTATCTGCTGATGAGGTAATACTATTCTTGAAGCGGCCTGGCTTTTTGCCTTAACCATGTTATCAACACGTATTTTTCCGTGTATGAGCGATATAGAGATCTTATGTTCGTTTTTATAATTACGAATGTTAAATGCTGTACCTAAAGCGGTGGTGGCAAACTTGGTAGTATAAACCGTAAACGGACTGGTTTTATCTTTCGCTACGGTAAACAGGGCCTCACCCTCTTCCAGGTAAACAGGGCGTTTGTGGTTTATAAATCTTTCGGGGTAACGCAGGCGGCTTGACGCATTAAGCACAATTACGCTACCATCGCTCAGTGTTGCGGTGTACTTTACCGCCTTTTTGGTTTGCAGGTATATCCAACCATTGCTTTTGCGGATAACAACATTAGGCTGCACTTTACATGCCTGTAATGCAGGGGTTTTATCAATATTTTTTTGCGACCAAAACCATATTGCTATTGCCGTGCCCGAAATTAAAATAAGGGAGGCTGCCACACCAAGCTTGCCCAAGTTATTTTTAAAAATATTTACGGGCTCTTTTATCTGGCTATCTATAACAGCCTTGGCATTAGCCAGATACGCGTTTATCGTATCCTCATCAAAGTATGTGGGGTCGTCATTTTTTAAATGACCAAGCCATTGCTCCACCGCATCATTTTCATGTTGTGAAGTTAGCCCTTGCCTGTACCTGCGCAGCAGATTTTTAATTTTCCGGGTGTCCAATAATTGGTGGTTTTGATAGGTAGTCGGCGTACTATCAAAAAAGTACCATCGGAAATTAAAAAAAAGTTATTTTTTTGTTATTTTTTTATGAGCAGCAGGCCGATGAACATAATTATCATCTCAACGCCCGAATAATTCATGCGTAAAATGCGCATTGCCTTACCCAATTGGTTTTTTACCGTTTGTTTGGAGATACTTAAACGGTTAGCTATATGCTGAATATTTTCCTGTTCAATACGGCTGGCAATAAATATCTCCTTCATTCTTAAAGGCATCTTATTTATTTCATCCATTGTATCGGCAAGTTGTTTGCGATGATCAAGCACATCGCCAAGCATCGAATAATCGGCATCCATATAGCTTCCCAAGCCAGCAAGATAGCTTTGGAATTTTTTGTCCTTCCGATAAATGTCGACAATTTTAAACCGGGCCGACTGGAAAAGGTACCCTTTTAATGAAGTATCAATAATTGTTGCTTCACGCTTTTCCCATAAGGCTACAAATATATCTTGCAACACATCGCTGCACATATCTGGATCTTTTAACTTATGCAGTAGATATATGTATATAGGCTTACTATATAGCTGATAAATAGCATTAAACGCCACACTGCATCCCTGTTTCAGGTTACCTAAAAGCTCCTTTTCATTACAATCAGATTGCATAAGTACGGGGGTTTAAAAGTGGAAATTTAATAGCGAACACTAACTTATTAAAATTTTTCGAAAAGTACAATTTTTCATCTAAATACAAAACATAAAATGACCTATGTTAAATTTTTATTACAAAAAGTACCGGTTTAATAAAACATGTGACCAGCCAATGCAACGTAAAGACGAATTATATATGGCATTTTAACAAAAGGCGATTATTTAAAACACATGCCATTAAACACAATTGAAATTTTAATTGATACCTGATAAAATCACGACAACGCAAGAAAAAAACTACTCCAAAAGGCTATAAATAAATTTTGATCAAAAAATTTATACACATTGTATGAACCTTAAAGAATATCATTTTTATTTCAATTATATTCTTGCATTGCCAAAACCGTAATGGTTACCATGGCTAATTATCAAACCAATTAATACAGCACACATAATAGTAAATAAATTAACCTCCTAATTTATTATCAAACAAAGTAATAGGCTTTTACACTTGCTAATTATTTGTTTTTTGTTCAGTTTTGTTTATTGATTAATGATTAATTAATATAACGTTGATCAATCCGCACCAATTTTATGACCGATTTTTCAAAGCTTAATGAGGACGAACTGATTAGTTTGCTGCAGCAGGATAAGCTTGGGGCTTTCAGAGAAATATACACCCGCTACTGGAAGGTGCTATATGCCGAAGCCTATCAGCGCCTAAAAAGCAAAGAACTATCTGAAGAGATTGTGCAGGAGCTATTTACAGCTGTTTGGCATAAACGATACGCCATTAACGTAAAAACAACGTTGGGCGGCTACCTGTATTCGAGCGTGAGCAACCTGGTAATTGATTATTACCGCAAAGAATTGGTGAGGCTTAAATATAAAGAAAGCTTAAAGGTGGTATACTCCGAGGCCGATACATCTACCGAGGATGCTATTATGCTTAAAGATATGATGCAAAGCATCGAATCGGAAGTTAACCAGCTGCCCGATAAATGCCGGTCGGTTTATGAACTCAGCCGCATTGAAAATAAAACAAACAAGGAAATTGCCCAATACCTTGGTATCTCAGAAAAAACCGTCGAAAACCACCTAACCAAAGCCCTTAAGCGTCTTCGCTTAAATCTGGGGCATTATATTGTACTGATTTCCATTGCGTTAATAAAATAATTAAATTTATTTTAATTAACAGTAGGGGGTGCCGTACTTTTAAACGTCAATCATTTTATAAACCAATTTTATTTTCATCTTCATGAAAAAACCTATATCCATTAATTTACTGGAAAAGTATTTAAATGGTAATTGCTCTGATGCAGAGGTATTATTAGTTAAAGAGTGGTATCAATCTTTTAAAGACGAGCATGATTATGTTTCGGATGTAGATTTTATTGAAGAAAAAGAAATTGAAGAACGCATATATCACCGCATCATCGAAAATATTAATTTACCTGCAGACGACAGCAGGGATGATGAAATGCTTAAGATCGAACGCGCCGGCAATCGTAGCATAGGAAAATGGTTTGCCGCCGCCGCTGTTGCTGCCATATTTATTACCGTTGCTTACTTAGTTGCCTACAAACCTGTAAAATACAATACCGAACAGGCCGCCGCCGTAACTATTGAAGAAGTTAACATTACCAACAACACCAACCAGATCTACAAATCTGTACTGCCCGATAATAGCGTTGTTTGGCTAAGCCCCGGAGCCAATTTAAGGTATCCAAAATCTTTTGCCGAAAAGGCCCGCATGGTATCAATGGATGGCGAATGTTTTTTTGAGGTTACTAAAAACCCACAGCGACCCTTCATTATCAGCAGCCAATCTATAGTAACTAAGGTTTGGGGCACCAGTTTTTTGGTGAGAGACAGTTATAAAAGCGCCACTGCCGATGTATCTGTTGTAACAGGTAAGGTATCGGTAAGCATAAAGCACAGTGCGGGGATACACAACCCAGTGTTAAAATTGGAAAAAGGCGAGATCATGTTATACCCACATCAAAAAGCAACTTACCTGGCCGATTTGAATGTTTTAAAACCAGGAACAACTATTCGCGAGCGCGATCTGCAATTATATACACGGCTTAATTTATCATTTGAGGGCCAGCCGCTCAGGGATATTATTCCGGTGCTTAACACAAAATTTAATGTTCATATAAAGGTGATGAATGAGAAGCTGAATCACTTTATTTTTAATGCCGATTTTGCCGGTTTTAACCTGCCGGATGTGCTCGAAGCACTAAAAAAATCAATTAACGTGAACTACGAGATTAAAGATGATAATACCATCGAACTGAATTAACCAATTAACCGATCTATAAACCAAATTAAGTAGCGTATGAAGATTAAAATACATACATAACCTCCCCCGAACACTTCAATCTTCTGAAGTGAAGACCCTTTAAAACAAAAAAACTTAGAAGTGTTGCGAGCACTCCCAAGTTTAAAGCAAGCCCTGCTTGAAGAACACCATAAAAATGGTGTAAGGGCTTTTTATTGTCTCATTTTAACATAGAAACATAACAAATATATGAAATTTCATTTACGAAAGCCCATCCCCTGGTCTAAAATCATGAAGATTACATTTAGTCAAATAATGATAGCAATAATGATAAGCGGCATGGCTTATTCAAGTCCGTTGAAGGCGCAGGACATCTTAAATAAAACATATAGCCTGTCATTCAATAATGCAACATTACAAGAAGTATTAACCTATTTTCAAAAAAATCACGATGTTAAGTTCATTTACAGTAAAAACTCTGTAAACCTTTCACAAAGGGTATCCGTTAACTTTGTTGATCAGCCACTTAGAAATGTACTTGATCAGTTGCTGAAGAAAAACGGCATTGATTACGAGGTATTAAAGAACCGGATCATATTAGGCAAACTAACCGCAACCGGCACAGGCGATTTTAAGGCGGCCATATCTGCTGAGAATGCCGATGCCGCCGACCAGCAAGAGCTTGGCATCCCAATAACGGGTAAAGTTGTTGATGAAAAAGGCTTGCCGCTACCAGGCGTAACCATTGTTGAAAAAGGTACAACCAACGGCGTTAATACCGACATCAACGGAAACTTTAAACTAAGCGTAAGCGATAAAAATGCGGTGCTGGTGGTAAGCTTTATAGGCTACCGTAAAACAGAGGTTGCCGTAGGCGATCAAACGTCCATCAGTATTTCGCTAAGCGAAAACATCAGCGGCCTTAATGAGGTGGTTGTAGTTGGTTACGGTACACAAAAGAAAAGCGTTACCACTGGTTCTATCTCAGGCGTATCTGCCAGGGAATTTGAAGATCAGCCGGTAACACGCATTGAGCAAATCCTGCAGGGCAGAACATCCGGTTTAACCATTACCACTAACGACGGACAACCCGGTGACGGTGCAACAGTACGCGTACGCGGTGTAACTACATTCAACAATAATGATCCTTTATGGGTGGTTGATGGTGTTGTGGTTGATAATGGAGGTATCAGTTACCTTAACCAGTCGGATATCGAATCTATCGAGGTATTAAAAGATGCTGCTTCATCGGCCATTTATGGTACACGTGCCGCTGCGGGTGTTATTTTGGTTACCACCAAAAAAGGCAAAGCAGGCCGTACACAAATCAACTACTCTGGTTATGTGGGCACATCTGCCCCGGCGCGTAAGTTAGATTTGTTAGATGCTACCCAATATGCAACTTTAAGAAACGAATCCAGCGTTGCAGGCGGTAAAGGTATCCTATTTCCAGATCCTGCTTCGCTTGGAAAAGGCACAGACTGGCAATCGGTTATATTTAACAAAGGTGCCAAACAGCAAAATCATGAATTAAGTGTAGCTGGCGGAACAGATAAATCAACCTATTACACCTCCTTTGGTTATTTACAGCAGGATGGTATTGTTGCTACCGATATATCAAAATATAAACGTATAAACTTCCGTACCAATTCAACCTTTAAACCTTCAAAATATGTGAATTTTGGAGAGAATATTGGCTACACCTACAATAAATCAATTGGTTTAGGTAATACAAATAGTGTATTCGGCGGCCCGCTAAGTTCCGCCATTAACCTTGACCCCACTACGCCAGTAATTATAACAGACCCAACGGTTGCAGCAAAAGCACCATACATCAGAAATGCAGGCGATCCGCCGGCATTGCAAAACGCCCAGGGATATTATTATGGAATTTCAAACTATGTAGGGCAGGAAATTACTAACCCGTTAGCGTACATCCAAAAACAATTGGGCAACCACAGTTGGGCGCATAATATTGTTGGTAATGCTTATATGGAAATTAATCCAATTAAAGGTTTGGCAATTCGATCTACAGTTGGTACAAAAATGGCATTTTATGGCGACGAATCATTTACACCCGTTTATTTCCTGAATGCATCTACCATTGGTTCCAGAAACAATTATAACCGCGATCAAACCCGTGTGTTTAGTTGGAACCTGGAAAATACTGCTTCATACACCCGCTCAATCAATCAACACAACATAACAGTGTTATTGGGCCAGGGTGCGTATGTTGATGCGGCTACCATTGCTTCGGGCGTTACCGAGTATGGTTTACCTGTTACCAACTATAACGATGCTTCTTTAAACTTTGCAATCCCGGCGATTGACAGGATTGGTTACGGGAGCGAGGGGCAGCCACACCATTTAAGTTCTTTATTTGCCCGTTTAAACTATGATTATCAAGAAAAATATATCATTCAGGGCATAGTGAGGCGAGATGGCTCCTCAAGATTTGGGTCTAACTTTAAGTATGGCACATTCCCATCGGTTTCAGTAGGATGGGTTCCATCTAAAGAATCATTCTGGCCAAAAACTGAGGCGATAGATTTTGTGAAACTACGTGGCGGTTATGGTGTTGTGGGTAATGATGCTATCCGTGATAACGCCTTCCTATCCACCATCGGTGGCGGCAGGAACTATAGCTTTGGAACCGGCGACACCTACATTAGTGGTTACAGCCCCAATGCGCCATCAAATCCAAATTTGAAATGGGAACAAACCTCGCAAACAAATATTGGTTTAGATGCGATATTGTTTCACGATTTTAATTTAACATTAGAGTGGTACAAGAAAAAAACTACGGGCATCCTACAGCAGCCAAGCCTGCCTTTTTATATTGGCGCTATTGATAATCCTTATGCCAACATAGGAGATATGGAAAATAACGGCCAGGAACTTCAATTAGGCTATCACAAAAAAGTGGGCGAGTTTAACCTCGGTTTTGATGGTAACGTATCTCACCTTTCAAATAAGGTTACCCGTTTAGCCCCCGGACAGGATTATTTAAATGGTGCTGGTGTTCAAAATATCCAGGGTGGCGTAACGCGTTCCCAGGTTGGATATGCTTATGGTTCATTTTACGGGTACGAAAACACAGGTATATTTCAAACACAGGCCGATGTCAATAATTATATATCTCCAAAAACAGGATTGCCCATTCAGCCTAATGCAAAGCCCGGCGATTTCAGATGGGTTGATACTGATGGCGACGGTACTATTAGCGATAAAGATCGTAAATTCATAGGTAAATCTTTACCATCATGGCAATTTGGCTTTACGGCTACAGCGGCTTACAAAAATTTCGATGTCGTTGTATTTGCACAGGGCCAGGCAGGTAACAAAATATTCCAGGGTTTACATCGCCTTGATATATTAACCGCCAACTACACCACCGCTGCGCTGAACAGATGGACGGGTCCGGGAACGTCAAATACCTATCCACGCTTAACCGATAAAGACGATAACAGCAACTTTGGATACAACTCAAACTTCTACCTTCAAAGCGGTAACTATTTGCGCATTAAAACATTGCAATTAGGGTACACATTTGATAAAAACCTGATAAATAAAATTGGTTTGCAAAAAGTACGCATTTATGCAACCGGCCAAAACCTTTTAACATTTACAAAATACACAGGATATGATCCTGATATCTCAGGCAGTATTGATCAGGGCTTTTATCCGCAGGCACGTACATTCCTGGTTGGCTTAAGTGTTGGATTTTAATATAAATTAATATGAAAAAGCATTTAAAATATTTAGCAATTTGTGCGGTAGGCATTTCTGTTGTTGTTACTGCATGTAAAAAAAGCTTCCTTACGGTAACACCAAAAGGCACCAGTTTGGAATCGAATTATTATAAAGATCAAGCCGAAGCATTTAACGGTCTTGTAGCGGTTTATGATGTTGTAGGTTATCAAAGCGGAGGCCTGCTAACCAAGGCAGACGTAATGGATAGCGGCAGCGACGATCATGTAGCTGGTGGCGGTGGCTCAAATGATGTGTCGGACTTGCAGGTGTTTAATAACTATACGCTTAACGCCACCCAGGGCCCTTCAACTGCAATGTGGCAGGGAAGTTACCAGGGCATTTTTCGTGCAAACGTAATTATGGCTAAACTTCCTGAAGTTCCTATGGATGCAGGGTTAAAAGCCCGCTACAGTGATGAAGCGCTGGCGTTGCGTGCATATTTCTATTTTGATTTGGTGCGTATGTTTAAAAACATTCCGCTGATCTTAAAAGAAGTGCCTTCAGATGCGATAAATGACGTACTTCAAGTACCCCCTGCCGAAGTTTATACCCAAATTGAAAATGACCTGAAAGCAGTTATTGCCGCTAAAAACATACCCAATACGGTAAATGTGGCCACCGATGGCGGCAGGTTTACAATGGGTACAGTACACGCATTATTAGGTAAGATTTATCTTTTTGATAAAAAATATACCGAAGCTGCAGCTCAATTTGCGGAGGTAAACGGTACCCCAGGGCAAGCCAACTCAACATACGGCTACAAATTGCTTACAAGTTTTGCCGACCTGTGGAAAGTTCAGAATAAATTCAATTCTGAATCAATACTGGAAATAGGCCATTCGTCAAAATCGGCAGGAACATGGGATTGCGCTGCCTGTACCGAGGGTAACCTTTTAAATATCATGGTAGGCCCTCGTGGCTATGTGACAAAAACAGCCGATGCGCCAGATTATATTTCTGGCTATAGCTTTATTCCGTTCACAAAAAACTTCTTCGATTTTATCCATAACGACCCGCGAAACTTTGCAACCGTAGCCAACCTTGATAGCTTAAAAGCAGCTGGTATTGCAGATTATGTGGCAGGTTATGATAACACCGGGTTTTTCATAAATAAGTTTGCCGGGCATGCTAAAGACAAAACTACAGGTGGCGGCGAGCCGGTTTTAAACTATCCGCAAAATATGTATGAGATCCGTTTGGCCGATACTTACCTGATGGAGGCAGAAGCCCTTATATCCGGTGGCGGCGATTTAACCCGTGCTGCTGCATTAATGACTGCCGTACACACCCGTGCTTATAACGACGGAAAAACGCACCCACTTGCTGCAACCATGGCCAATATTAAAACCGAAAGACGCGCAGAACTTGCCGCCGAAGGCCACCGCTGGTTTGACCTGGTACGCTGGGGCGATGCAGCAGCCGTACTTGGCTACAAAGGCTTTAAAGCCGGCAGAAACGAAATTTTACCCATCCCGCTTAATGATTTGAATGCTACTAAACTGAAGCAAAGCAAAGAGTACGGCGGTACCCTTTAATTTAACTGTTTAAATTATTTACAATGAAATTAAACTCAATAAAAACCTACTTAGTAGCTACCGGAATTGTAGCTGTAGGTATATATGCGGGTTGTAAACCCGAGAAATTTGGCGATGGTAATGGCTTGTCGTCACCCAACCTTAATGCGTCATTTACAGTAACGCCGGTTGCCAATAAGGCAAACTACTACGTTTTAAAAGCGGATGAAACAGGTGTATTAGCTGTAAAATGGGATTTGGGCGATGGTGCGGGCTCGGCAGTTGGTAAAGCCACAGATACCGTGTTTTATCCTGATGCCGGCAAGTATACCATTACACTTACCACGGTTGGCAAAGGTGGTACACAAAAAACCGCATCGCAGGATATAACCGTTGCCACATCAGATCCTGTTGCAGGTAACCTGGTATTGGGCGGCAATATGGCTGCTTCTGACGATGCCTACTGGACACATTTAACCTTTTCGGCAGGCGTAACCATGTCTATCAGCGATGGTAAGATGGTTGCAATAGGCGGGAATGGCGGTCATGCTGCGGTTGCACAGGCAATTGATATTATTGGTGGTAAAAAATACAAGGTTGATATGCTGGTTTCTGGCAGCGGCGCCACCGATACCTGGTTTGAAGTATACGTTGATACCAAGGTACCTCAAAACGGGGTCGACTATCCTTCGTCAAACAAATTGATCTCCCTGAATACATGGGCCGGCTGCGGAAAAACTGCTTTCAGCGGTAAGCTTTCTGCCCTGTCATGTTCAGGGGTTGATAGTAAGAACGTATTCTCTTTTCCAACCAGCGGAAAAGTGTATCTGGTAATAAAAAGCGGGGGCTCCAATCTTGGGGTAACCGGTATTTCGTTTACCAAGGTAGAGTTTAGGGGAACAAACTAATCTATAAACATTAAAGGCTGCTTGCTAACCCAAGCAGCCTTTGTACCATGTATATTATGATCTTTAAAAATTTATCGCTGATGATATGCCCGTTGCTGCTATTAAGCAATATGTCATGCTCAAAAAAACAGGCACCATTACCCGTTTTCAAGCCAATAGAACAAACGCCAAAGGTGTATAGCTTTGATACCAACATTGCCTGGACCGACGATTTTAGTACTGACGGAGCGCCTGACCCCAATAAATGGCAATATGATACCGGCGGCGGCGGCTGGGGTAATAACGAACTGGAATATTACACCAATACTACCAATAACGCTTATGTTAAAGATGGGGTGTTAACCATTGTAGCCAGGAAGGAAGATCTGGGCGGGATGAAATATACATCATCACGCATGGCGTCAAAATTCAGCAGCGATATGCTGTACGGCCGTATCGAGATAAAGGCAAAACTACCCGCCGGCAGGGGTACATGGCCTGCCATTTGGATGCTGCCCAATGATTACGCTTATGGCAGCTGGCCCAACAGCGGCGAAATTGATATTATGGAACACGTAGGGTACGACCAGGGTAACGTACATTTTAGCATTCATGACCAGGTTAACAACGGCGGCAATTCCAAAACCAGCACCTTAAATATCCCAACTGTTTCTTCAGATTTTCACCTTTACCGGGTAGACTGGACACCAGATGCTGTTAAAGGATACTATGATAATACGCTGGTATTTACTTTTGCAAACGAAGGCAAAGGCTTTAGCACATGGCCGTTTGACAAACCCTTCCACATGATGCTTAATGTGGCCATCGGTGGTAACTGGGGTGGTGTACAGGGCGTTGACGATACCATTTTCCCTGTTGCAATGCAGGTAGATTACGTGCACTTCTATAAAATGATCACATCCGACAAATAAACTTACACCTGCTACAAATCACAAATACAACCCATTGCTTTCCCTTTAAACTGAAATAATGAAAAATTTTATAAAATACGCGCTCATCGTTGGTATCGGCAGTATAGTAGCTACCGGTTACAGCTGCAGCAAAAAATCTGGTGGCTCTGGAGATACTGTACCCCCGCCTGTAGTTCCCGTGGTACCTGTTGTCCCGGTTAAATCAGATGTGGCTATGTGGCTTACCCAAGGCGATCAGCAGCAGTTATTGGCAAAGCAAAATGTATCATTGGTATTTAACAGCAAAGCAAATACCAACCCAACCTTAAATGTAGATGCCAACATCACCTACCAAACTATTGATGGCTTTGGTTTTTGCCTTACAGGTGGCAGTGCCTATTTATTAAATAGTGTTGCCGAGCCTAAAAAAACCGCGCTGCTTAAAGAGCTCTTCGGTACCGATTCTACAAGCATCGGGATCAGCTATATCCGCATTACCATAGGCGCGTCTGATATGAGCGCGGCCGCTTTTAGTTATGACGATACAAACGGCGATGTTACGCTTGCCAATTTCAGCCTCGATAAAGAAAAAACAGACCTTATCCCTATTCTGCAAAAAATAATAGCCATTAATCCTAATATAAAAATACTGGCCTGCCCATGGAGTGCGCCCGCATGGATGAAGGATAATAACAACTTTTACGGCGGCAGCTTAAAGCCCGAAAACTTTGATCTGTATTCGAAATACTTTGTTAAGTACATACAGCAAATGAAAGCAAACGGCATTACCATTGATGCTGTTACCCCACAGAACGAGCCGTTAAACGCCTACAATGAGCCTGCAATGTTAATGCTATCTGTAGATGAGGCTAAGTTTGTAAGGGAAAATTTAGGTCCCGCTTTCCTGGCGGCGGGCATCAACACAAAAATAATTGTGTATGATCATAACCTGGACCACCCGGAATACGCCACCGCTATTTTTGCAGACCCAGCCACCAGCAAATTTGTTGACGGAGCGGCTTTTCACCTGTATGGCGGTAACATTAATGCAATGGGGCCCGTACATGATGCGTACCCTAACAAAAACCTTTACTTTACCGAGCAGGCAACATTTGGCAATGGCAAGTTTGCTGATGATTTAAACTGGCACGTCAGCAACCTGATCATTGGTGCAACCCGTAACTGGAGCCGTAACGTATTGGAATGGAACCTTGCATCTGATCCTAATTATGGCCCACATACCCCCCGCGGATGTAACAGCTGCCTGGGCGCGGTAACCATAAGCTCCGATGTAACCCGTAATGTATCTTACTACATCATTGCTCATGCCTCAAAATTTGTAAGACCCGGCGCCGTACGGATAGCTTCGGACCTGACAAATACTTTGCAAAGCGTTGCCTTTAAAAATACCGATGGCACAAAGGTGCTGATAGTTTTAAATGCAGGTGCAAATGCGCAATCGTTCAATATTAAATTTAATTCAGAAATGGTAAATACCAGCCTGCCTGCAGGCGCGGTAGCTACCTATGTATGGTAAGCTTTAAGCGATACCGGTAATATGAAAAATAATAAGCTGTATGTACTGTTAGTCCTTTTTTTAATACCGGTATGTGCTATACTCACGCAATGTATGAGTAACAAAAAGGCCGATCCGCGTGGTGAAAACTACGCCGGATCGGCCTCTTGTATAAAATGTCATCAGCGTATTTACCAGGATTACTTTAATACGCCGCACAATCAATCATCCCGCCCGGCTGCTATACATAGCATACATGGCAGTTTCGCTCCCGGTACAAACGCTTTTAGCTTTAATGATAGCCTAAAGATTGTGATGGAAAAGCGCGACAGCGGCCTGTACCAGGTAGCCTATAACAATGGCAAACAAGTTGCCGCCAACCGCTTTGATATAACCTTTGGCAACGAAAAGGCCGAAACGTACCTGTACTGGAAAAACGACCAGCTTTTTGAGCTACCCATCTCCTACTTTGGGGCACTCCATAGCTGGACCAACGGCCCGGGCTATGCCAGCGGCAAGGTAAATTTCGAGCGGCCCATAGTTACCCGTTGCTTTGAATGCCACAGCTCCTACATTCGCGAACAGCCAAGCCCCGGCATACAAAACAGGGATGTCAGGTTTGATAATGCATCCATAGTTTATGGGATTGATTGCGAACGCTGCCACGGTCCCTCGGCCCAACACGTTGAGTTCCAAACCCAGCACCCTAATGATAAAAAAGCCATGTACATGGCCAGTTTTAAAATAATGACGAGGGCACAGCGATTGGATGCCTGTGCCGTTTGCCACTCGGGCGGGAAGGATAATTATTTAACATCCCTGTTTAACTTTAAAATGGGCGATACGCTTGCCAAATTCAAGGAACCATCGTTTTTACACGAAAATGTAAACCCTGAAACAATTGATGTGCATGGCAATCAAAATGGCTTACTTAAAGCCAGCAAATGTTTTTTAATGAGCAATATGGATTGTAATACCTGCCACGATACGCATGCAGCGGCAAAGCCCAATCTGATTGCGTACTCGCAACGTTGTACAAGCTGCCATACCAACGCCAACCATAATACCTGCAAAATGACGGCAACTGTTGGCTTAACCATAAACAGTAACTGCATTGATTGCCACATGCCTGCTAAACCATCCAATGTAATAAAGGTAGAGTCGGCAGGTGGTAAAATGGTAATTCCTTATATGGTACGCACCCATTATATCGCCATATATCCCGAGGAATCGAAAAGGATACTGGCGTTTATTAAAGGCAAGTAATGATACACCAAAGCCCTCATTGATTACAACAAGGGCTTTGATAATATATACGATCAGGTTTAGGAAAACTTATATCTATGCCTCTCTGCCAGCAATAAACTGCTCACATAAACCCAAAGAAAGTGTCATCCCGTTACCGCCGAGGCCGTTAATGATGGTTACGCCGGGCTCGGCTTCGGTAATAAATTCCGTAGCACCGTTGGTCATCCGGGGCAGGATGCCATGCCATGATTGCAACAACTGCCAATCTTTAAATGAGGCAAAGGTTTTTAAGTAATCGGTTATCATGGTATTGATGAATGCCTTATCAAAAGGATCAAATACCAGTCCGTATTCGTGCGAATCGCCAATGGTTAATTCGCCGGTATGATTTTGCGATACCATTACGTGGATACCCCATTTTAACTGGGTTGGATATTGCTCTTCATAACGTTTGCGCAGGGCAGGTAATGATTGCGCAACCTGGAAACCCGGGTAATGGATCATAGATAATCCGCCACACAAAGAGGGCCCGATACGCCATTCATCCGGCTGGGAAACCAGGCGCATCATTTGCAGTTTACATTTTGTAATGGCTGTTTGTGAAAATAATTCAGGGTATAAGGTTTCAAAATCGGCACCGCTGCAAACAAAAATCTCGTCGGCCTGCCAGCTTTGGTTGCCCGCAGTAACTTTAGGATGTTCTATTTCGCTAATGGCGGTGTTCCAATGAAATTCAACACCAAATTTATCGGCCAGATATTGAGCTACCTGCCCAACAGCCTCGCGCGATTCGATGATCATTTCTTCGCCGCTCCATAAAGCACCCTTTAAACCGCTTTGATTTACGGCGGGGGATTTTTCAAGCGCCTGCGCCGGTGTAAGTATGGCGCAATCACGAAAAGTATGGTTAGCTTCCACGTATTCCTGTATCACCTGCAATTCATCATCATGGTAGGCAAGATGTAAGGAACCCACCTCGTTGTGCCAGATATTGGCTTCGGTACAAATTGTTTTCCAGATGCTGCGCGATAACATAGCGCGTTCATACATTGGTCCGGTTGCCTGCCCAATGGGCCATATCATACCAAAATTACGGATAGACGCGCCAACAGCACGCTCATTACGTTCAAATACCGTTACCTGGTAACCACGCAAGGCCAATGCCCTTGCCGTAGCTAAGCCTACAATTCCTGCGCCTATGATTATGGCACTTCTTTTATCACTCATTTTTTATTTATTGGAGATTGCCAGCAAATCGCCGGCGGTGTTTTCATTCTCTAATTTCGGCTTTTCGCTGGATTTAGCCGTTTGCAAAAAGTAAAGCAGCGATAGCAGGCAGCATACCCCGCCAACAATGGCCACTATCATTACGCCCTCTTTAAAAAAACTACCCCAGCTTATGGTTGGGCGGCCTAATTCCTTCACCAGCAAAATGCTTACACTGCCCAGGTACCCCATAGAATCGGCAATATACATGATAAAACCTACGTTGCTGCGGTAGTTAAAGGAAGCAATCATACGATCGAAAAATATGGCGTTGTAAGGCACATAACCCAGATAAAGACCTAATCCTGCAACCGTCATCCAGCTAACCGGACCAATTAGCTTATACGAAAATAACAATGTTGATACACCAACCAGCACACAACCGGTTATGATAAGCGCATGGATGATGCTAAAGGCCAGCAAATTTCTTTTTATCAGGATGAGCAGGCTCATGGCAACCAGTACTATAATAGATATTATGGTATCTATATTGGTATAAATACTATTGCTTTTGATCCCCAGGTCGGCCCAGATCTCTACCTCAAAATTATCGCGCACATCACGCATAATGGTAAGCAACACGTATATAATAATAGTGAGGATGATGCCGGGCAAAAATCGCATTAAAAATTGCTTACGCTCGGCGGCATTCATTGGGGTACGTTCGGCGCGTAACTGTTTATCCTCGGCAGTAGGCGGTGGTATAAGTTCAATAACAAAAACAAACAGCAGCAGCGGTAATACAAATATGGCGCCCGTTAAAAATGGCATATAATACTCGTTCACATGAAAAACGCTGATGAGCGTGCGACCTGTAGTTTTAACAAAGCCCGAAGCAAAAATCAAACTGATAGATAATACAGCAGCCATAAACTCGGTTGAGCGCCTCCCTTCCAGGTAACCGAAAACTAATCCCCAGATAAGCCCGAGGGGGAAACCGTTGATGAACAGGAAAACAATATTAAATGGCGCAGGTACAAATGCAAAGGCCAGCAACGCAAGCCAGGCAATGCCAATTAACACCAATATATAACGGGCGCGGTTTTTACTGTTTACCTCGGCAATAAAACGGATGCCATAAAACTTACTGAAAGTGTAGCCAATAACCTGGGCTATTACCAGCCAAACTTTATAATCTATATGAAGGTATTGCTGCCCGGTGAACGTGCCGGCCGCAAAAGCCTTGCGAAAGGCGTACATAGATGTGTATAAGCCAAACGCCGAAACCGCCGCCATTATAGAGATAACCGGATATGGCAATTTTGCCACTTTTGATCGTAGTTGCTGCACCATTTCCATCGTTACCAGCTTGCTATTTCAACTGTTTTTAATGTACAGGCTATATCAAAAACAAATAAATTTACCAGCATAGCATCAGCTTAAATATTTAGCAATACTAAACTTTGTATATTAACAGTAAACTAAATTTATGTTAAGGTTTAGCCAGCTACTTTATTTTACAAACACTTAATGGTATCATAACCTGCATATTCTTTATTTGCAACAACTAAATCTACCTAATATGGCAACCAACTCTTATGATCCGCAGTGTGTAATTAAAGAAGTGTTTTCACTATATGAAAAATATGGCGACGAAGACTATATAGGCGAACCGGTTTCGCAACTGGAGCACATGTCGCAAGCGGCTGCATTAGCGCAGGCCGAAGGTTTTGACGACGAGGTAATACTCGCAGCTTTTTTTCATGATATTGGACATTTATGTGCTGATGATGAAGACGGAACAGAAAGCATGGACGGCCTTGGCAATGTTGACCACGAACAATTAGGTGCCGATTACCTGCTGGAGCGGGGGTTTTCTGAAAGGGTGGCAAACCTGGTACAAGGCCACGTAATTGCCAAAAGATACCTTACCTATAAATTCCCTGAATATTACAACCGCTTGTCTGACGCCAGCAAAACAACGCTAAATTTCCAGGGCGGTGTTATGACCGAATCAGAGGCTGCCGATTTTGAGCTTAACCCCGATGCCGAACTTATTATACGATTGCGTTACTGGGATGATATGGCCAAAGAAACCCATGTGCCTGTAGATAATATAGACCATTTAAAAAAGATAGCCCTGGCTCATTTGCAACAGGTTAATCCGGTTAATTAAAAGAAAATATAACCCTCGAAAAAAAACTTTCATCCGGTTGTCCAATTTCTGGGATCTCGTTCCTTATAGGTGTATAGATCAATATTTAAATAAAATCAATACATAATGGAACAGAGAATCAATTTTTTCGAAAAAGGTCAAAACGCGATGAAGGCTTTATATGGTATAGGCGGATATCTTGCAAAATCGCCGGTAGAGCAGCCGCTTTTAAACCTTATTTATTTCAGGGTATCGCAAATTAACGGTTGTGCTTACTGTTTGGATATGCACTCAAAGGATCTGCGCGCCAAAGGCGAAACCGAACAACGCCTGTATATGCTGGATGCTTGGCGCGAAGCTACCGCCTACACCGCCCGTGAACGCGCGGCACTGGCATGGGCCGAGGCGGTAACCAAGATCACCAATGGTAATGTACCCGACGAAGCTTACACTGAAGTCCAAAGTCAATTTACCGACCAGGAACTTATCGACCTTACTTTAGCGATTACTACCATCAATACCTATAATCGCTTTAACATCGCGTTCCGCACCCCGGCCGGTGATTATAAAGTAGGTGCACATAGCGCACATTGAGTTTTAATAAACCTTTTAAACATAAAGCCCCGGAGCTATTGCTTCGGGGCTTTATATTTATTTATCTGCGTTTTTATTGATAACCAGCTGCCCTTTAATAATAACGGCAATATTATCCAAAGCATCCATATTGATTAAAGGGTTTGAGTTAAGGATGAGCAGATCGGCGTTTTTGCCGGTTGCAATGCTGCCGCTTTGGGCATCCAGTTTCATCATGGTTGCGGGAACAATAGTAGCCGAACGGAGCGCATCAAGTGGACTTAATCCCAGTTTTACATAGCTTTGTATCTCGTCGGGTATTGTTCCTTCGTTATCGGTACCGGCAACAATGGGCACGCCATAATCAAAAAACAGTTTAACCAGTTTATTATAAAGCGGTATTTTTTTATCGCCGGTTAAATTGTATATGTTAAGCGTGGGATCCAGGTAAATCTTCTTTTCAATCAGCTTATCCAGCAGGGGTTTATTGGTTGCCTTTAAATCTCCATCCCATTTTATGTTGTTCATAAAGTAGTGGATATGGCTAATGCTTTGTATGCCATTATCAATAAAATAGCCAACAGTATAGCCTACCGGCAGGTGACCAACCACATCCATATCATAAAGCCGGGCTTCTTTAACAATAGCATCAAAATCGTTCTTTTTAATGTAGCTGTATATCTTGATCTGGTTAAAGCCGGCATCATGATACATTTTTACATTGGCCTTTATCTCTTGCTCATTGGTAGCGCGTATTACACCCAAACCGTAGGGCGATTTACCATCCAGCACACCGGCATTTAAAATACGCGGGGCCGGGAATGAAACATCATCGGCTACTTTTTTAAGGTTGGTTATAAAGTCAAATTCGTTGGCCATATCGCGCACGGTTGTTACACCGGTAAGCAGTTCGCGCTTCAGGTATTCGGGATGAAAAAGATGTACGTGCATATTCCAAAGACCGGGAATCAGGAATTTATCTGTAGCATCAATGATGGTTGCCCCGGCGGGAATAAGGGCTTTATCGGCCTTGCCTATATAAGCTATCTTGCCGTTTTTGAGCAGCACCAGCGTATTATAGCTTATCTTACCACTATCGGCAACATCAATTATGTTCCCGCCCAAAACAGCTATTACTGCGTAAGATTGTCCTAAGTTTTTATTACCATCGGCATAGGTTTTTATGAGGTATTGATTTGATGTATGGTTAAACACTTTAAAAAATGGCAAATACGCATCGTTAATCACTTCTCTTTTATCACCCTCGGCATCGCAGATGGACAGGTACACTGCATTGCCTTTCTCATCAACCCAGAGAATCTCATCAAGGTCGGTATTGATTTTTATGATGGCAAGCTCACCATTAGTCAACGGATCTTTTTCTTTGCCGATAACGGAGATGCTGATAGGCTGGCCATTCAGTACTGATGGAATAAAATCCGGTCGGCCAGCTTTGTTCCAATCTGCAATCAATAATTCCCGCGTTTTGATGGAGCCGTTTTTACTCATTGGGAAACCCTTATCTTGCGAAAAGGAGGTATCTATACTTTCTGTAGTAAACCTTGAGGTGTTGCCTGCAGATGTATACCTGACGTTGCCTTTATCGACAGAAAAAGAAGCTGCTAACGTCATAGCTGTACCCCTGTCGTTAGTAGTGATGTTGATATGCACACCGCCCGACGGATCCTCTGATGATTCTTCCCGGCCTATCCGGTTTTCCAGTTTGTAAACCGAATACCGGGTTATGGTTTGGCAAAAACAATTGTGGTATAACGCTATAAATACAATGAGCAACAGATATTTTTTTTTCATAAAGATGAATGCCTTATTATTTTAAAGGGGCAGGGGCGTGGGTTTCATTAATAAACAAATAGGCATCAAACAGGTCATTCATATTGGTTTTATCATAACTTTTAGGGCCGCTCTCGGGGGTATAACCTACAAAGCGCATTTGCTTTTGCAGTTTTTGAGGGTTTAATGCCGATGGCTCTACATAAAAAACAGGCTTACCCATCGCGCTAAATAAATTTTCCCATGAGCCTTTAACCGGCACTTCAAGCGGGTAGGCTGCCATTGGGTTGGTATAAGTATCGCGGCTTTCCTTTGTTGCGGCAAATGTACCTGTAGCCGTGCCCGTGCCTAATATAAAATAATTATTGGGGAACATTTTAAGGATGATTCCGCCGGTGCCACCAACTTCGTTATTGTAGATGCCTGTTTTTGCCAAATGTACGTTATGCGCCCAGATAATCATTTTGGTACCCGGTTTTTTCATGATCAAAGCAGCATTTTGCGCCATATTATCATCGCGCGATGCTTCAGGTAATTTAGCGGCTTCATCGTAAAACGGGGCAAAGGCTTGTTCAATATTAAGGATGGCCATGTGGCAATCGTCCTTAACCTGCTGCGGCAATACAGCAACATTAAGGGCTTTGTCCAATTTTACGGCGGCAACATAACCGGCATAGCTGCTTTTACTAACCGAGTCCATATTAACTTTATACTCGCTGTGGTTCGAGCCTTCCCACACTTCATCCTGAAATTTAGCCGCTTTGGTTATCACATCCATTGAATCTAACAGGTTGACAGCGGGCGTTTTTGTAAGCAGTTGTTTCAATACCTCCACATCCGGGGTTATATATACATAGTCGAGCCCGTCGATGGTTACTTTTTTGTGGTGTTTGCTGTTGTACTGTTTTACCCAGGCAAGCAGTTCTTTAGTTTCCTGGTTTTGCCAGATGCTCAACAAGCGTTTTTTCATGAGGGCATCTAAATTGGTAGTGGTATTCAGCTCGTTATTTAAAAGCCATGAGTCGCTGTAATCATTTTCAAAAGCGATATGGTTAAAACCCTTTTCCTCAATCAGGATGCGGCTTATCCAAAAACGCACCTTATAAAACTCGGCGGTTCCGTGGGTTCCTTCGCCCAGGCCCACAATTTGTTTGGCGCTCATTTTTTCAATAAGCGGTTTTATTGATGCCTTAAAAGCCTCAAAACTTTGTATCGATACAGGTTTAATGGCGCTTATTTGCAATGTAGAATTGCTGTCGGCTTTTGCCTGACCGAAAACCAGGTTACGGCCCGCAAAAAATAATGTAATGGTACCGATGATAGTGAACAGAATATTTTTCATTGGAGTAATTTGTTTTTTATGATGATGCAAATCAACTGAGATAATTACCTTCACGGATACATTATTCGACGGGTGGTTAAATATCCGCTACAGAAAAAATGCGCACTGGTTTAATCGTGCAAAACCATACTTTAGTCGAAAAATGAATATTTAAACTGATAATTAGCTTCACTTTAGCATTGTGCCAAAGAAATACGCCATCACCTTCCCCATTGCATTTGAACTGCTTATATGGCTGTTTTATGTGTGTATGTATAAATATTCCTACTATCTGGATCTGGCGCATCTCCCGGTAAAACGCGATAGCAATTTTCCCTACCTGCAAATTTGCGCGTTCGGTATTTGTAGTACATTGTGCCTTATTCCCTACTACCGCTGGGCCGTGCCCCGCTTATTATATGCCAAACGATATTGGATACTATTCGGTGTAACGCTGCTGATGTTTTTAGTTATCACGCCACTAAACAGGATGGTTTTTGTTTGGATATTTGCTAAACTAACAGCCGGTTTACCGGTAAATACCTTTTTCGCAAATATGTTGGGCTGGTACGGAATGGACCCTAACCTGCTGGTAACCGATCTGCTGGCTTTTTTCTGTATCGCTTTTGCCCGTTTCTCCTACCAGAACGAAGTGCAGCGGCACCAGATAGAAACCGATAACCTGCAACTGCAGCTCGGTATGCTTAAAGCCCAGCTGCAGCCGCATTTTTTATTCAACACGCTTAATGGCTTGTATGGCATGAGTTTGCAGGGGTCAAAAGATACGCCGAGGTTTATATTGCTGCTATCGCAAATGATGCAGTATATTTTGTATGATTGCGATAAGGAACTGGTTACCCTGCAAGACGAGATGGTATTTTTAACCGGCTATTTTGAGTTGGAACAAAAGAAATTCCCAACCGCGAAGATCAATTTAACGACACCTGATATAACACCCGATATAAAAATACCGCCCTTACTATTTTTGCCCCTGGTTGAAAACAGTTTTAAACACGGCAAGCACAAACTGGAAGACAGCGCCGGGGTAGAGGCTAAACTTACCATAACCGGCAAAAGCATTGTTTTCAGTATTAAAAACGATATACTTGGGCAGGCAGCATTAGCCAAGAAAAACACACGCGGGGGCATTGGTTTAATCAATATTAAAAAACGACTGGAGTTATATTACCCATCGCGGTATAGCCTTTTGTTACAGGAAAACGATAATCATTATATGGCAGAGTTAACTATAGCGATATGAAATGTGTGATTTTAGATGACGAGCCATTGGCCCACCAGGTGCTGGAGCATTACATTGCCGAAACACCGGGCTTAACGCTTTTGGCTAAATTCAGAAACGCCATGGAGGCCTTTGAATACCTGGGCAAGCACCAGGCCGATCTGCTATTTCTTGATATTGAAATGCCGCTGGTAAACGGCATCACTTTTTTGAAGGCCTTAAGCAACCCGCCCCGTACTATTTTTACAACCGCCTACAAACAATATGCTTACGACGGTTTTGAGCTGGACGCAGTGGATTATCTGTTAAAGCCATTTTCTTTTGAGCGGTTTACCAAAGCGGTTCAAAAGGTTAAAGGCGACCTTGATACTGCCGAAGGCGATTTACTGAACACGTTGCTGGTAAAAGATAAGCAGGGCTCGCAGATCATAAAACAGCAGGATATTATTTATGTAGAAGGTTGCCGCGATTATGTAAAGATCATAACACAAGAGCGGCAGCATATTATTTACCATACGCTTAAGGGCATCCTTGAAAAACTAAACCCCAATTACTTCATACAAACGCACCGGTCATACATTGTGAATAAAACTTTTATAAGCCGTATTCAACCAGATAATATCATCCTCTCCAACCAATCATTTATACCTGTAGGGCAGCTTTATAAAAAAGAACTTTTGAAGCGGATGGGAAGCTAAACTATGCTATCTTCATATTTTCAGGTATATTTTTACTCATGATATTGACCCATTGATTGATATTGGGGTAAAATTCCATAATAAACAGATACTTTTTCAATTTTTAGCGTTTTAAAAACGCCTTTATTTGATTAACCAACATCAAATAAATTATGAGTATAAACCTTAAACACCTTTTAACAGGGATACTGCTAACAAGTATATTTACTGTACAAGCGCAACAGCTGCCCATAAATCAGGGTCCGTTTAAACCAACAAATGAGTCGTTAAAGGAATATAAATATCCCGAATGGTTTAGGGATGCCAAGTTTGGCATTTGGGCACATTGGGGTCCGCAGGCGGTACCGCGCCAGGGCGATTGGTATGCACGCAACATGTATGCAGAAAATAGCAGGCAATACAAATATCACGTTAAACATTACGGGCCGCCATCAAAATTTGGATACAAGGACCTTATCCCCTTGTGGAAAGCCGAAAAATGGGACCCGGAAAAGTTAATGGCATTATATAAACGGGCCGGTGCAAAATACTTTGTAAGCATGGGCAGCCATCATGATAATTTCTTTTTGTGGAAATCAAAGATCCATAAATGGAACGCCTTTAACATGGGGCCGCATAAGGATGTTGTTGGCTTATGGCAAAAAGCGGCTAAAAAAGAGGGGCTAAAATTTGGCGTATCAGAACACCTGGCGGCCAGTTATACCTGGTTTCAAACCGCACACGGTGCAGATACCGCCGGCCAGTTTAAAGGCGTACCTTATGATGGTGCCGATCCCCAATTGGCCGATCTTTATCATACCAAAGCTGCCCCGGGCGATTACGGCTGGTTAACCACCAACCCCGAATGGATGAAGGAGTGGTATGCCGATGTAAAGGAGCTGGTAGATACCTATCACCCCGATCTGCTTTACTCAGACAGCAAACTGCCTTTTGATGAAGTTGGCCGCAGTATGCTTGCTAACTTTTACAATGGTAACCTGGCTTATCACCAGGGTAAAGCTACCGCCGTTTATAATTGCAAAGAAGCATCCGACGGCAAATGGGTGCAGGATCTTGAGCGGGGAGTGCAGGACAGCATTAGTCCGTACCCGTGGCAAACCGATACCTCTATAGGTGATTGGTATTATCAAACCGGGCAAAAATACCGCACAGGTACCGAAGTGATACAAATGCTGGTTGATATTGTAAGTAAGAATGGTAACCTGCTCATTAACGTTGTGCAAACACCAGAGGGCGATCTTGAACCCGATGTATTAAATATAGTTGAGCAAATAGCCGCATGGATGCCGGCAAATGGCAAAGGTATTTACGGTACGCGCCCCTGGAAAGTTTATGGCGAAGGACCATCAACAATTAAAGAAAATCAAAAAAAGGGGCAATTTGGCGGACTAAGCGATACCCATGCTTACCAGCATACCGATATTCGTTTTACCACTAAGGGCAACAGCCTTTACGCCTTTTGCATGGAAACTCCTGAAACCGATATCCAGATAAAATCTCTTGGTAAAAGTTCAAAACTTAACGACAAAAAAATCACCGGGGTATCGCTATTAGGCAGCAAGCAAAAACTTAAATGGAAACAGGAAGATGATGCACTTGTAATTACAAAACCATCAGATATGCCCGCCTGGAAAGTAATGGGTCTGCAAATAGATTTAAAATAAACTTTTCCCTATTGTTTATATCTTGCCTGTATCATAATAACATAGCGTAAGATATTTAACTATGAAAAAACCAGAAGAATCGTCCCGGAGAAATTTTATAAAGCAGGCCTCTGTTATTGGAGCAGGGGCCTTTGCATTACCGGCAGCACTGAGCAGCTTCACCTTGCCTGTGGATGCAAAAGCGGGTGAAAACTATACGTTTTTATTTCAGGGCGATTCCATTACCGACGGCAACCGCACACGCGATCTCGACTGGAACCACGTACTGGGGCATGGTTATGCTTATATGATAGCAGCCAGGTTATGGTTTCAATTGCCGGAAAAGAAATTTCACTTTTTTAACCGTGGTATAAGCGGCCATACCGTTAACGACCTCACCGCCCGGTGGGATAAGGACACAATAGCGTTAAAACCAGATTTGCTGAGTATATTAATTGGCATAAACGACGCCAACCATGCTGTAGAGGGCGATAAAAGTTACACAATAGAAAGTTACACAGAAGGGTATAGGGCGTTACTAACCAAAACCCGCCAGCAGCTTCCGCAAACACAACTGGTAATTCTGGAACCTTTTATATTGCCGGTGGGCAGGGTAAAAGATAAGTGGGAAGATTTCCAGCGGGAGGTAACCGGCAGGCAGGCGGCAGCCAAAAAACTGGCGGCTGAATTTGATGCCATTTTTGTTCCCCTGCAGGAGTGCTTCACTAAAGCCGCAGGGAAATATCCACCAGATGATTACTGGCTTTGGGATGGCATACACCCCATGCCAAACGGGCACGAACTGATGACCCGGGAATGGATTAAACACGTTAGTAAAAAACTGAAGTTTATAGGTTAGCCATACCCTATAAGCCTATTTCACCTTAAACGATTGCAGTATTTTATTTCCGTCGGCTGTAATTTGCTTTGCAGTTTTGTTTTCAAGGGTGGTAAATTGCAGGGAATATGTTTTCTGTCCATCGGTATATAAAATATGTTCGTGCTTCCAAACCCCTGCATAATCCTCCTGTGTGTATAAAATATCGGTATAGCTTTTATTGTTTTTCCTTACCAGGACATGCTTGATAAGCTTTGATCTTGGAGGGGTTATTGACGAAATCATGTGGTCGATATATTCATCACCGGGAACGGTATCCGGCAATAGCATAAAACTAAAATCAATTGCAGCGCTGGCTTTCGAGTTGATATGAATTGCCTCTGCCAAAGGCCCGGCATTTTGCGTTATAACCCAATCACTTGGATACTCAAATGAGTATTTGCTATTTTCTTGTTTAACCCAGGTATATTTTCTTGCTTTATGCTGCTCTTTAACCGTTTTATTTTGCGTACAGCCAACAAAAAACAAAAGCATTATTGCAATCGCTGTTTTTAACATAATTATTATTTGACAGTAAATATATATTATTGATTGTTCTTATTCCTTAGTTTCGCACACCGGTAATAATAATACATTCGCCCCGTTTAAAGGGGCGGTATATTTACCTGTAACAGCAATCATCATCCCATTATATCAAGATCGAAAATACCCGCCTGCCAAACTAATGACTACCAAACTTTATACCCTGCCTTTATTTTTATTATTAACCTGTTTTTTTGTTGTTGGCTGTAAAAAAACAGCGCCGCCAGAACCTGCAGCGCAGGTTGTATCCATTGACCCCTCTTTTTTAAACGTGGCCAAAAGCCTGGCTTATTCTTACCAGTTAAAAGCTACCGTTGCCAACGGTTCCGGATCTAACCAAATTACCTGGAGTTCAGAAAATCCACGAATCGCCACCGTAACCGCCAGTGGACTGGTTATGTGTATAGCTGCCGGCGAAACAAATATTGTTGCCACATTATCCGGCGGCACTGCGGTTGCCAAGTGCAAGGTGACTGTATCTGATGGTGATGATTACAAGTACCGACTGGTGCTGAAAGATAAAGGCACTTCCGCATATTCGATAAGCAGCCCCGGCGAATTTCTTTCGGCACGGGCAATAGAACGCCGCAGGAAGCGGAACATTCCGATAGACCAATCCGACTTGCCTATATCTCCCGATTATATTAAAGCGATACAAAATGTGGGCGGTATTATAGTAGCCAAAAGCAAGTGGCTTAACACGGTAAGCATAAATACTTCCGACGAACTTTCGATTGATAAATACAAGACTTTACCCTTTGTAAAAGATGTGATATTGGTTTGGGAGGGCAAAAGAAGTACAGGCAGCTTAACCAAATATGTTGATGCGCCGCAGGCCGGTAACAACCAAACAGCTAATGGCCCTTTAGATTACGGCACAGCCCTGAATAACATCAGCGTATCAAACGGACAGGCCTTGCATGATAAAGGATTTAGAGGCGCCGGAATAGAAATTGCTGATATTGATGCAGGTTTCATCAATCTGAAAACTAACCCGGCATTTAACAATATTAATATCAAAGGCGCAAAATCCTTTGTTTACGAGCAGCCAGACCCTTACAGTACAGATGACCATGGCGTGTGGGTAACATCGTGTATGGCTGTTAATAAACCTGGTTTTTACGTGGGTACAGCACCCGAGGCCAGTTATTGGTTGCTGCATACAGAAGATCAAACGTCAGAATACCCGATTGAGGAAGATTACTGGGCAAATGCCATTGAATATGCCGATAGTGCTGGGGTAGATATCGTCAATTCGTCGTTAAGTTATACCACTGGCTATTACCTGCCTTCGGCGCGGTATAAATTTGAGGACATGGACGGTAAGACAGCCCTGGCCAGTCGCGCGGCCAATATGGCTTTTAGCAAAGGCATTTTTATTGTTTGTAGCGCCGGTAACGAACAACAATGGGTAGGCACACCAGCCGATTCGCCAAACGTGCTTACGGTAGGTTCCATAAATAAAACGTTTAATATCGATAGCTTTTCGTCATGGGGCATTACCGTTGACGGACGTGTAAAACCCGACATTGTTGCCCTGGGTGGCGGTGCAAGTGTAATTAATAATACAGGCGTTCAGGAGCCAAGAAGCGGTACCTCATATGCCAGCCCCATCATATGCGGCCTGGCTGCCTGCCTGTGGCAGGCCTATCCTAAACTCAACAATAAAGAGCTGATGGACGTGATCAGGAAATCGGCCGACAGGTACAATAACCCCATTATGCCTTACGGATACGGTATAGCCAATATGCAAAAAGCAATGGACCTGGCCAAAGTAGTGTCGGATTCAAAGTAGTGGTTTATTTCGCCTATCTAAACTTTTTGTGGGTGATTGGGGTTGTGTGGTAGTTAACATTCTATTTCGAAACATCAAATGTGGCATATGGATTTGGAGTTCCATAGAGTTCCATTTTTAGCTTAGGATAATATAACCCCATTCCCCTACTAAAAATCGATTGAGGATAAACCTTGTTAATGTTTCGTCGATATTCCTTTTCATCTGCAACAGTTTCAAGTTTTCTACATCTGTCATCATTAAATCTTCTGTCGGAACTGCGGAAGCCGGCCTTAGCCATAAAAATGGTATTTAAACACATTATAATAGCTATATGATCCTTGTCTGAAATGGTTGAAAGTTCTCTTTTTTGAAGAAGATAAGTGGCTCTATCGACACATTGGTGAAATTCGGTTAAGGTAATTCGTTTTTGTTTTTCCTGATCAAAGTTATATCGGACTTGTTGCCCAAACGAACTTTTGATCATAAGCAAAAAACCAATGATAAATATTATCGCCCTAATATATTTCTTAACTGAGTACATCAATAACCTTCGTTCTAATAAATCATAAACTATGTGCCATCAGAAATAGTATTGATTGAAATAAATATAATGCTATTATTCAAAGCCCTTTAAATTACCCGTTTAGCACCGTTTTCAACGATTCTGGCAAGGGAATTATTTCGCATGGATCATGGGTGATCTTATAAATGATCTTATCCGAATCTATGCCGATAAAATCGCCGTCTTCCAGGTCTTTTATATGGAAGTAAACTTTTCCATCCAATGACACCTCGTATACTTCGCTTGCGTTTATCAGTGCTATTTCGGCAGGGCTAAGGAGTTTCTCAAGCTTGTTTTAGTGGGGGTTGTCGTAATAACGCTTCTCATGATTTTTGAGGAATTACTATGTTAATTGCGCAAGTAAGAACGGCAATGATGTTTCAAACTCAAGGTTGAGGAATTTCACTACCCTGAAAAATCATCCAACATATCAAATGTAGGCACAAAATACAAGCTCCCTGTTTTTGCTGTGCTGAAATCTAATATCCTGTCATAATTGCCAACAGGCGTGCCGATAAACATATTATTCAGCATTTTTTGTACCGTAGTGAATGTACTTGCATAAGCTATAAAATAAGTACCCATTTCATTGGTAGACATATTGCCAAAAGGCATATTATCACGAACAATTTTAAGGTCATCGCCAACATTGGCCAAAGCTATGTGGGAGTTTGAGGGTTTTACATCGTCGGCCATTTCTATATCGTTCGATTTAGACCGCCCGATCACCTTTTCCTGCTGTTCGGTAGAGAGCTCCTTCCATGATGTTAAATTGTGGATATATTTCTGTACAAAAAGATAGCTTCCTCCTGTATAAGCTGGGTCTTCCTCCCCCACCATGCTAAAGAGTTCCCTGTCCTGCCCCTGCGGGTTTTCTGTACCGTCGACAAAACCTAAAATAGAACGGCTGTCCCAATACCTGAAACCATGAATTTCTTCTGTACTGGTTGCCACCGGGCTTAGAACATCAGCTATTGCCGATGTTATATCGTAACAGATACTCGTATTATCTGCCCTTATATGAAAATGCAAATCTCCTTTGGAAGAAACTGCCGTATGTTTCCCGCCAACAATAGGAACAAAATTCACCAGTTCTTTTGGTACAGGAACCGGGAGTTGCAACCGAAGCCAGGCATCATATCCAATTCCCATTACACAGCTTGCCCTGGAAACTGGGAAACGTACATTAGCAGAATTATTAAGGTTGATAATCAGCTTGCAAAGCTTGCTAAAAACATCGCTAACCTCTACACCATCGTTAAAACTCCACACCATAAATATGGTATTGTTATTGGTGTAGTCGGTTACATTCTGAGAATCGGGTTTCATGGTTTAATATAAAACTTTGTTAGGGTTACGAAAATAGGCAATTGGTAATTGTATTAAAACAGGCAACCTGTTATAGTTAAAAATATACTATAAAAAATACTTCAGGGATCTCTAAGCCACAAACCCCGAAGTCTTTTTATTGGTGACTTGCATGATGCAGCGGGTTTGGAGAAATTTTACCATTAATAGCTTTCTAAATTTTTAGGGGTGAAACAATAAAAAAAACGATTGCCACAGTTGCATATAAAGTTAATATTCAGTATATTATTCCTTATTAAAGCAAAATGAAAGAGTGTAATAACATCTACTGCATATTTGACGAATTGGAAAAAAGGAAGGCAATGTTTCTTGGCAATGGGTACACTTTTCAATCCTTAGAGAGTTTCACTACTGGATATCTATTGGCAGCAAACAAGCAACAACTTGAACAACCGGATACGCCTAATTTTGGTTATTTTAGTACATGGCTGCTGGGACATATTGATGAAAACTATGGTCTTGCTGGCGGTTTTTTTTGGCAAATATCCAATCGTAATTTAAACGATGACATAAAAGCATTTGATGATTTTTTTTATTTGCTGAGAGTTTTTAAAACCTCTGTCATCAATACCAAATCGACGGTTTTTAATTCCCAAGCGCGTAATTTTAGTATAGATGGGTCTGTTAAGCGATTCATAGACCAGAACCCAGATGAACCACCTAAAGTACCATATTCTGTCCGCTGGATTAGTATTACCTATTCTACAACAATATGGATTGAGTTTCTGGATGAGAATAATAAGGTATTTAATGAGACTTGGTATTTGAATCCAAAAGAGGCCAAGGATGCTCTTGAAAAAGAGTTCGGAGGTTATTTAAGAATGTTTTAGCTTCAAGTCAAATAGCTATAGTTTATTAAATTGAAAAGCCTTCAGACTTTCATCCAAAGGCTTTTTACAAAGCATACCCGGGTATGGGTTATTTTAGGCTCCGATTTGAAAAATGGCACGAGAAGTATTTCAACCTATTTAAAACCCATACATACCACCCGAAACCGAAATTTGCTCTCCAGTGATCCACGCTGCGTCATCGGAAGCAAGAAATACTACGGCTTTCGCAATATCTTCTGGCTGACCTCTGCGACCAAGCGGTGTGTTGGCAATAAACATTTTTTCATACTCGCTGCCGGCAGTAACGCCCGCGCTGGTTGCACCCTCTGTTTCTGTAGCACCCGGCAAAATAGAATTGATACGAACATTTTTTGCACCCAGTTCTTTTGATAACGCAATGGTAAAGGCATCTAACGCCGCCTTAGTAGCTGAATACAACGAGGCATTAGGAAGAGGGTATTTGCTTGCACCCGAACTGATATTGATGATATTACCGCCCTTATCGCCAAATAATTTCAAAGCTGCCTGTATAGTGAGTATAGACCCTAACACATTGACGTTGAAGCTCTGATGAAAATCTGCTGCTGATATTTGTTCAATGGGTGCGTATCCCTGAGAAACCGCGTTGTTAACTAAAATGTCCAGGCTTCCGAAAGCCTTCTTTGTTTCGTCAAACAGCCTGGTTACATCAGCTTCTTTCGATACATCGGCCTGTACCGCAATGGCTATGCCGCCATTGTCGGTTATCTCTTTAACCACTTTATCTGCGCCCTCTTTACTTGAGGCATAATTTACAACAACCTTTGCACCGGCTGCCGCGAAGTGTTTTGCGATAGATGCGCCTATTCCTTTTGAAGCACCGGTAACTACCGCTACTTTGTTTTTTAATTTACTCATGATTTTATATGTTAATCTATTCAAATCCTTCAGGTGAATTTTCCGCTCCTGAAGTATATTCAAAGATGCAACCCCGTGATGGATTGTTTATTGACATGAATCATTAAGTACCTTTGATTTAGATCAACTCAGGGTAGTGACCTAAATCACGTTAATAGGATAACTAATTGTAAAAAAGTAACTTAAGATATCCGAGGAAAACCCGGGAAGCAGAAAGCCAGAAAGATCACAACGGCGTATTTTGCGTTGTTGAGCACTTTTTTTACATTAAGGAAGATATTTCTATGGGGAGGCTGAAGCGGCAATCTTTGTAAGATCTATTTAAGAGAGTTTTTCCGTATCCTGCTCAAAGTTTCGGGGGATAAGCCCAGATAAGAAGCGATCATGTTTTGTGAGAATCGCTTTAAAAAATGCGGATAATTGCTGATCAAATCCTCGTAACGCTCTTCGGCTGTATAACTCATAGCAGCCTGCACTCTTTTTTGGTTTGCAATGGTGTAATTTTGACTGATTACGTTCGCCATCGCTGAAAAGGCAGGTATATGCTTAAGAAACTCCTCAATTTGAGCATTGGTTGATTGCAGAACTTCCAGATCTTCCAGCGCTTCAATATTAAAGCGACTTGGCGTTAACAGGTAAAAGCTTTCAAAATCGGCCAGCCACCAATTTTCCAAAGATAATTTCAGGATATGTTCATGCCCTTTTTCATCTACCGTAAAGGTTCTGGCAGATCCTTTTACAATAAACCCAATATATTTGCATACATCCCCTTCCTGTAAAAAGTATTGCCGTTTTCGAAGTTTTTTGGGTTTGAAATGTGCCATCAACAAATGCTTATCATCGGCTGAAAGCAGTTTACCTGATATTTCCTGGATGTAATCGAAAAACGCTTCAAAATTGGACATCGTTCAAGTATATAATTATTCGCAATTTACTTAAGCTGCCCGATAAAAGACTAAAAAATTAATGAGGTGCGGGGTTTGCCACAAGTTCACATGCTCAACAAAAATCCCTGCTTCCGGAAGAAACAGGGATTTGAAAGAAATTTATACTTGTTTACGATCACAATTCATCAGTCGAACTTGACCAGGTCCTGAAAGATGAGTTTGCCCCAGGTATTTCCGTGCGCCTGCACAAGCAGTCCGCCTTCCGAAAGGCTGCCAAGTTTGACTGGCGCGAAACCGAGATTTTCCGCAAGCGCACCAATCTCAGCTACTGCGCCTTCATCGTCGCTCGCCAGGAACACCACTCTCCTGCCACCATGTACGGCCGGATCCTGGTTAAGAATGGCAGCGCCCAAATGGTTGAAGCCCTTAACCAGTTTTCCACCAGTGAAAGCCTGCGCTACGAACTTTGCAGAAGGCAGTCCTCCCATTTTCTCAGGGGGCACGCCGTAGGCATTAGTCACATCTACGATGATCTTCCCCTGCCAGTTGGGTAGCGCCTTCGCGACATCCGTGTGCGATTCAAAACGCACAGCCAAAAAGATGACGTCTGCCTTGACGGCTTCGGCCAGTGTTGTGGGAATGATCCCGCGGCCAATCGCGGCGGCATCGGATGCAAAGCTTTCCGGGTCGCGTGTGGTTGCAACAGATACTTCGATGCCATTGCGGGCAAACGCCCTGGCCAAAGCCTGGCCGATCTTGCCAAAGCCGATAATTGCGTAGCTTGCTGCTTTATTTTCTGAATTAATCATTTTGAAATTATTTTAATTATTTAGCCAAATAGGTCATACCACCATCAACAAGAAGTTCAGCACCAAGCATAAATGAAGAATCATCAGAAGCCAGGAAAACCGCAGTTTTGCCAATGTCAGCTGGTTGCCCGATCCTGCCTATCGGCATTTCACCTGCAAAGTGTTTTTTTATCGCTTCAATTTGTTCTGCGGGAACGAACTGTTCAAATGCTGGTGTATCTGTTGTACCTGGTGTTATTACATTTGCCCTGATTTTTCTACCTAAAAGGTCGCTTGAAAATGCTTTCGCAAAAAAGATCACAGCCGCTTTTGCAGCACCATAAAGCGTAAAATTCGGATATGCACGATGTGCTGCATTTGACCCGATAAGAATAATAGAGCCACCATCATTCATATAGGGCAGTGCTTTATGAACAGTGAAGTAAACACTTTTCAGATTTAAATCAATTGTCTTGTCAAACTCGGCTTCGCTTAAACTTGCCACAGTTCCTACAGTTCCAGCGCCCGCATTGGCTACAACCACGTCTATTTTACCAAATTTTTCAGCTGTTACCGCAAACACGCTGCCCAGGTCGGCAAGGTTGGTTACATCGGCCTTTATGGCTATAAAATTATCGCCAAGCTGAGCCACAGCACTATCTAAAGTTTCCTGATTTCTGCCGACAATAACTCCTTTAGCACCTTCATTTTTAAATGCTTCAGCAATACCAAACCCGATACCGCTGTTGCCGCCTGTGATTACGGCTACTTTATTTTTTAGTTTACTCATTATTTCTTTTTCTTAAGATTGAGCAACAAAGGTATACCACTAAAGTTATTTTTAGTAACTTTGTACTGATAAATAACAGTAACATCGGTGTAACTAAGTAACATTATGAGGTGTGCAATAACAGAGTTCCAACAAGAACAAAAGAAAAGGATGAGATCCGTTCAGGATGCCATGGACGCGTTGAACGGAAAATGGAAAATCGCTATTATCTCGTCGATTTGTTGCTACGGCAAAAGAAGATTTTCTGATATTTTGAATGATGTTGAAGGAGTTTCCAACAGAATGCTGAGCAAAGAATTGAAGGAACTGGAACTCAACCAGCTGGTCACCCGGACCGTTTTAGCTACTCAACCCATAACTGTTGAATATGAATTGACGGAGCATGGCAATACGCTGCAAACCATCATCAGCGAACTTTCAGGTTGGGGAATTGTACACCGGAAGAAAATTACCGGGAAGTAATGTTTGTTTTTCTTGGGTGTCGTCTTGCCATCGTTGCCAAAAGCAGGCTAATGCAATACAAAGGGCTTTATTTAGATGAAATTTTAACAGAATATTGGTTTGAAAAAGGGTTATTGAAAAGCCTTCAGATTTCCATCCATCGCTTTAATACAGGCGTTTCATTTTAAGCGATTTTAGTCATGCCGCGGCTTAAGAAATGATCGGGGGAGGTTATTTAAAGGGTAGTTCGTTGCGCTCGTGTGAGCTTTCGACACTTAAATTGCTCGATTCGCTCCGGAGATTTCTCCTTTCGGTTTAAATCTAAATTAATAAGCAGCGGTTTAATTTGATCTATTATTATTCTTAATTAACTCAACAATTTCTTAAATGAGGATGATTTAAAGATAATTTTACCTGTTTTGATGATGGGTAAAGTGGTCATCAAAGCTCATTATCTTGGCATCAGTCAGATCCTATTCGTAAACGGCTAAATCATCTTTTAGCTTCAAATCTGCTGGTTTTACCCTCATTAACCGTCAATAAAATCTGCCCTATTACTTTACCCATTACGCAAAAAACGCCCTTTTCGTTCATGAAAAGAGCGTTATAAGTGGTCCCTATACTACAAAACTCGAACTCTTTTATGCGTGATTTGCACAATGCAGCGGGTTTGGATAATAATTAAAGATTAGACCGGCGATATGGCTAATTCCTTCTCAGTGTGTCATTTTAGATAAGGTTTAAGCTTAGGAAATTACTCAGTAGGAAATTTTGTTACATCCATATAAAGCACTTCCCAAAGATGCCCATCTAAGTCCTGAAAACTTCGTTGCTGCATAAAGCCATAGTCTTTGGGGGCGTTAGTTTCTTTACCGCCTGCCGAAAGCGCTTTCTCTGCCATTGTGTTTACTTCATCTTCGCCGTCTACTGATAAAGAGTTAATAACTGATGCCGTTGTGAAAGCATTGCCAATTTCTTTTTTTGTAAATTCCTTAAATTTAAGATGCGTTAAAAGCATCACATAAATTTCATCGGTCAGTACCATACAAGCTGCCGTTTCATCTGTAAATTGCGGATTATTTGTAAACCCGATCTCTGTGTAAAAGGTCGTTGCCTTTTGTAAATCTGCAACAGGCAGATTAATAAAAATTTTCTTTGCCATTTTTTTTATTAATTAATGAAACAAAGATGAGGGAATTATTTCCCCTAAACTTTTACATATGTTGAGAAAATGGAATTATTTATTGATGAGAAAAATTCTGCTCAACTGCGTTGGCGTAATGCCTAAGTAAGAAGCAATGTGATGCTTTTTTAGTCGCTTTAGAAGAGCAGGATATTTTTTAAGAAAGTCGTCATAGCGTTTGGCAGATGTTTCAATTCTTATTGAAATTTCCAAAGGCTCTTTTTCTATTATCCAATGCAAATCGTTGTAGGCGATATAAAATAATGCAAGGTCTGGATAAGTGGGAAATAGTTTTTTGAATTCAAAAAAATCATATTCCAACACGGTTGTGTCTTCAATGGCAGTGATATAAAATTCACTGGCTTTGTTAGCCAACATCGCACTTAATGAAGCTGCCATTCTTTGCTCCGGAAAGAAATATTTAATAACCGTATTTCCGTCGTCATTGATGTAGTTTTGAGAGAAAAGTCCTTTAATCACAAAACCAATTTTTTTGGGGTATTGTCCAATAGTTACAAAGTGGTCGTGTTTATTGTATTTTTTCAGACGTAAAAGATTGGTCCACGCCAATTCTGCTTGTTGAGAAATGTTGTGATAGGTCCTAATCTTTTGAAAAAATATGTCGGCATTCATTTGCAGTAATGTGTCGGTTCAAAATTTGTCGGGTGTCTCGCTACGATTGCTAAGTAATGTTTTTTCAAAAGTTAAAACAGAATAATATGTTTCATAGCTGTAGCTAAGGTAATTAATATCGCTTTGAATACGACAACAAAAAAGCCTCCAGATTTTCATCTAAAGGCTTTTCAATTTTATTCCCATGCTTGGCATACGGTGGGTCATTTTGTGGTCCCGACGAGAATCGAACTCATATCTAGAGTTTAGGAAACTCCTATTCTATCCGTTGAACTACGGGACCGGTTGGCGGACGGGCCTCGAAAAGGCAAATCCTTTATTAGTTTGCAAAGGTGCAAATTATAGATGAAAAATCACATGCCTTTCGGGCTATTTTTTAAATCTGTAATACGTGCCTTTATCTTACTACTGCTCCGTTATGAAAATCATCAACCGGGGCTACAAATGTAAGTTTACCCTCACTGTTTTCGGCCATCAATATCATCCCTTGCGATAGGATGCCTTTAATTTCGCGGGGCTCCAGGTTAACCAGGATACTTACCTTTTGGCCTATGATGGCCTCTGGTTCATAATATTCTGCAATGCCCGATACTATTGTACGCTCATCGATACCTGTATCAATGGTTAGCTTCAGCAGTTTTTTTGTTTTAGCAACTTTTTCGGCCGTTAGGATGGTACCCGTGCGGATATCCATCGTGGTAAAACTCTCGTAATTGATATTTTCCTTTGCCGGCTGTACTTCAACAGATTTTGGTGGCGACGCGGCGGCCTTTTTGGCCTGTAGTTTTTGCAATTGAAATTCTATCACCTCGTCCTCAATCTTCTCAAACAGTAAAGCTGCCGGATTTAACTGATGACCATTGTTAAAATACATCTCCTGATCATAGGTGATATCCTCATTAGGCAAATTCAGCATGCCTATTATTTTTTTTGCGGTTGCCGGTAAAAATGGCTGGGCAGCCGTTGCCAAATGCCCTATCAACACCAAGCAATTATGCAGGGTCTGTTTAGCATCCTCAGGATTGGTTTTAATGCTCTTCCAGGGCTCTTTTTCGGTAAGGTAACGGTTACCCAGGCGGGCTATGTCCATAACGGCCTGCAATGCCTGGCGATAGCGATATGCCTCCAGGTTTTTTTCTATATCATCGTAACAAACACCAATTTCAGTAATCAGATATTCGTCGTGCAGTTCAACTTTATCGGTAGCTGCCTCAATCTTACCTTCGTAAAATTTGTGCATCAGTATCATTACCCGGTTCACAAAATTACCCAATATGGCCACCAGTTCATTATTGATACGCGCCTGGTAATCTTTCCAGGTAAATTCGCTATCACTGGTTTCTGGCAAAATGGAAGTAAGCACATAGCGCAACTCATCCTGCTTACCCGGAAACTCTTCCAGATACTCATGCAGCCAAACCGCATGGTTACGTGAGGTAGATAGCTTTTCGCCCTCCAGATTCAAAAACTCATTGGCAGGTACATTCTGTGGCAAAATATATTCGCCGTGCGCGTGTAGTATAGATGGGAAAATAATACAGTGGAACACAATATTATCCTTACCAATAAAGTGCAGCAAACAGGCATCATCCTGCTCGTCGGCTTGCTTTTTCCAGTATAGTTTCCAGTCTTTGTTGTTATCTATAGCCCATTGCTTGGTGGCAGATATGTAACCTATAGGGGCATCCATCCAAACGTAAAGCTTTTTACCTTTTGCCTCTTCAAGTGGTACATCTATACCCCAATCAAGGTCGCGGGTCATAGAGCGGGGTTGCAAGCCAGATTTCAGCCACGATTTACATTGGCCAAATACGTTCACTTTCCAACTGCCTTCTTTAGTATCTATCCATTGCTCCAGCCAGGGCTGGTATTTATCAAGGGGCAGGTACCAGTGCTTGGTTGGCTTTAATATTGGTGTTTTGCCGCTTAGAGTGGATATTGGATTTATCAGGTCGGTAGGGCTTAATGATGTACCGCAACGCTCGCACTGATCGCCATAGGCGCTGTCATTGCCGCAGTTGGGGCAGGTACCGGTAATATATCTATCGGCCAAAAACTGATCGAAATCTTCATCGTAATATTGCTCGCTGAATTTCTCTATAAACTCATCCTTTTCATACAAATTCAGAAAAAACTCCTGCGAAAGATCATGATGAATAGGCGATGATGTGCGGTGATAAATATCAAACGCTATCCCAAACTCTTCAAAACTTTCCTTTATCTGGGTGTGGTATTTATCAATAATGGCCTGCGGAGTAGTGCCTTCCCTTTTTGCTTTAATGGTAATGGCAGCACCATGTTCATCAGAGCCGCAAACGTATAATACATCCTTTTTTTGAAGCCTTAAATGCCGCACAAAAATATCGGCCGGCAGGTATGCGCCCGCAAGGTGCCCTATATGCAATGGCCCGTTGGCGTATGGCAGGGCCGATGTAATGGTGAATCGTTTATATTTGTTAAGCTGTGACATTATAAGCGCGGTTATAAATAATCTGCAAAGATATTTATTTAAGTCGGAAAAGCCCGAAAGACAATAAGGTCTGAAATAAGGAAAAGAAAACTTTTACTATAATTGCTTATGGACAACCCAACTGATTCAATTTCTGCCAGACAGCCACCCTACCTTAAAAAAGGCGATAAAATAGCCATCACCTGCCCGGCTAAAAAGCTACCGGCGCCAATGACGGATGCCATAACGCTTTTACAATCATGGGGGCTTGAAGTTGTATTGGGCGAAACCGTGACTGCATCATACCACCAGTTTGCCGGCGACGACGACCTGCGCGCTCATGACCTGCAGCGTTTTATTGACGACGACAGTATAAAGGCCATTATAGCTGCCCGCGGCGGTTACGGCACCATCAGAATGATTGACAAGGTTAATTTTAGCCATTTTGCGCAACATCCCAAATGGCTTATAGGCTTTAGCGATATCACTGTACTGCATGCCCATCTGTTTGCCAATTACCAGGCACACACCATTCATGGGCAAATGCCGGTTAATATTCCGGATGCCTCGGTCCGGTCATTGGATACCCTGCGTAAAGCACTTTTCGGTGAGGAACTTGATTACCGGTTCACATCGCATAGCCTTAACCGCAGCGGCAATAGCAGCGGGGTGTTAATTGGCGGCAATTTATCATTACTGATAGCCATAGCCGGCTCGGTATCTGATATGGACTATAGCGGTAAAATATTGTTTATTGAAGATGTTGGCGAATATCTTTACGCCATTGACCGTATGCTGCGCAACCTTAAACGGGCCGGCAAGCTCAGTAAACTGGCAGGACTTATTGTGGGGGGCTTTACCGACATTAAAGACAATGACATTCCCTTTGGCCAAACCGTACCAGAAATTGTTATGGATGTAGTAAACGAATATGCTTACCCGGTATGTTTCGATTTCCCGGCAGGCCATATCCCCGATAATTGCAGTTTAATTTTGGGTAAAAAAGTAAATCTGATGGTGAACGGGCTCGAGGTAAAGGTGATATAGTCGCGCTTTTAGGCGGCCTTTAATGCATTCATGTATTATTTATCAGTTATCCCAGTATTTAAGGACATCATAATATTTGCAGTTCTTTATTTATTGGCACTATAAATACAGTATTATAATAAAAATGGGGAGACGTAATGCCTCCCCATTTTTAATTCAAGAATAATATTACAATCCTGAAAATTTATTACCAACCAGGGTTTTGCTGATCCTTTATATTAAGGTTAGCTGTGATATCATTAAGAGGAATGCCCCAAACAAACTTATTGTCATCAGCATTAATTTTTAATTTATCATAGTAATTACCTGCTGTTTGAATAGCATCTACGTTCTGCGGATCACGTCTTTGGAATCCAAGATGCCAACGTTTTAAATCATTTAAACGGAAACCTTCAAAAGCGAGTTCACGGAATCTTTCAACACGTATTGAATCTGTTAAAGCAGCTCCAGACGCAGATATCTGAACTAAACCGCGGGCACCCCGTAAAGCGTTTAACGCAGTGAGAGCACCAGAAGAATTGGAGTTGTTGTCAGCAGCCTCGGCAGCTATCAGATATTGTTCTGCAACACGGAATACTTTAGGCGCATTTTCGTAATTAGATACGTTAGAAGTAAACAATGCAGGATTACCAGGGTATTTGTTCACTAAAACCAAACTGTAATCTACACCCTGAATATTACAGGCTTTAAGATCAAAATAAGTCGCTTTACGGATATCCGTTTTTGCAAAAGTATCATACACCCATTGCGATGGTATAAAATCCGGATCGTATTTACTATTTCCAGAATTAAACCCTAAATAAATAGTATTTGCATTTGGTAACTGAGTGGTGCTAACGTAGCTCTGAAAAATAGATTCCTTAACACCATCATTGGTCCAGTAATCTTTAAATTGATCCACGTCAGTTATCAGTTGATAAGTGCTTGAATTAACCAGCGTATTTGCTGCGGTATAAGCTCCAGCCCAATCATGCATATTTAATCTCACCCTTGCCTCCAAGGCTGTAACTACGTCAACATTAAATGCTTGTGCACCTTGCGTACCTTTTACACTTGCTAATAATCCTTTAGCGGTATTTAAGTCAGATAATATCTGATCGTAAACCGCTTTAACCGTTGCCCTTTTTGGCTTTTCCTGTAAGTTATAAGCGATAACCAAAGGTACCCCCAAGTCAGTAGCAGCTGTTGATGGCTCATAAGGCTTTGCAAACCTTAGTATAAGGTTATGATAGTAAAAAGCCCTTGCAAAGTAGGCATCGCCTGTATATTTGTTTAATGAAGCGGTTTCAGTTGCATCTGCTGGTTTAATGGTTTTAAAACCCTCAATAGCTGTATTAATATTTGCAATTGCAGAATAATAAGAACCCCAAATATCACTTAATAGGCCGTCACTTGATAAGAAAAACTGTCCCCATCTGTGCTCGCTACCATTCCTGTTTCCATAATCCAAACTGGCATTCAGTTGATCACCTTGTACGTCGGTCCCAACCATAAACTCTCCGTATTGATTATTTCTGAAAATAGCATAAGTACCAACATCCCATGCGGCGGCATCCTTTACGGTTTTAAAAGCTTCACCTACAGTAATAGAATCATGAGGCTGTAATTTGTCAATTTTTTTACAAGATGTAATGGCAACAAAGCTCATTAATCCCGTGGTTATATATAAATTAATTTTTTTCATTTTGTCAATATTTTATAAAAGGTAATGTTAGAAAGTTACTTCAGCACCAAAAGTATACTGTTTGGTGTTAGGGTAATTACCTAACGCTAAGTTTGAATCAACCTCAGGATCTGGTCCTGTGTATTTTGTAACGGTAAATAAATTACGGCCTGTTAAAAACAGTTTAACACCTTTTAAAACTTTAGTACGCTCCAGTAATGCCTTAGGGAATGCATAACCAATTGTGAGTTCCTTCATTCTCATGAATGAAGCATTTTCAATTAAGTTAGAGTCAAACTGGGTAAACTGGTAATTTTCAATATCCGGGAATAAAGCGTTATCACCTGCTTTTTTCCAGTAGTTAGTTACACGTTTAGTTTGGTTAAAGCCTGGAAAAATGTTAGGGTTTTCATAAAAGTACTTATCGTTGTTGATAAGGTGCTTACCTAAAGCAAAGTTAAACAAGGTATGCACATAAAAACCTGCATAACCACCATCTAAACCAAAGCTACCAGTTAACCAAGGGTATTGGCTAATCCCGGTATTTTGCTGCAAATCGTCGGTGAATTCGCTTGTTACTGCATTAGGATCTTTTCGTGTTTTGGTTGGGTTTGTTGGATCTGGTAAATACCACTCTGGTGCACCTGTTTGGGAGTTTACACCCTTATATAAAGGATAAACCAATGAAACCGGTTTACCAACTATCCATGCAACACCAGTATTAGGCACAACATAATAATCTTTATCAAGGAATAAGCTTGTAACCTTGTTGTGGTTAATATTTGCAACTATAAAAGGGGTAATGTAACCATTATGAGTTTTATCTTTCCAGGCATCAAAATTTAGCTCTATATCAAAGCCATGATTTTGTAATGCTCCTACGTTAGATGTAACCAACGAAAAACCAGAAGTATATGGAAAAGGAACATCAACCAACATATCGGTTGTTGTACGAATGTAATAAGATGCTTCTAATCTAATTCTGTCAAAAAATGACGTGGTAATACCAAATGTAGTAAGCCTTTGTTTTTCCCATGTAAGATCTGGGTTACCTGCTGCAGAAATGTTGAAACCAGATGCATCGCCATTTGCAATAGTGCTTACAGTTGCAAGGCTTTGATAGTTACCAATTGATGAGTTACCTGTTGTACCTGTACTGGCTCTTACGGTAAGGTCATCTAACCATGATACATCTTTAAGGAAATTTTCTTGTTTAGCTTTCCAGCTACCACCTGCCGACCAAAATGTTGCGGAACGGTGGTTTATACCAAACCTTGAAGATTTATCTGTACGTACAGATCCTTCTACAAAATATCTCTCCTTATAGTCATAGTCAACCCTTCCAAATAAGGAGTTGTAAGCATAATCCTCATTACCTAAACCTTGTGGATTAGTAGAAGTTACATTCTTATTGTTTGGACCTGAACCAAGTAAGACTATACGATCATCAGATAAGCCGGCACTCGAAGCACCAAAAACGTTGGTTGAACCATCTGTATATTCCTGACCTGCTAAAGCAGTAAAATGGTGCTCTGTTTGAACACTAAATTTATATTCGGCTGTATTTGTGAAGGTTTTTGATACGCCTCTTGTAAAATACTCTGCTATGTTTCCGTTACCCACTGAACCAAGATAAGATGGTAATTGAGTAGGGGTTTCCCTGTAATCATACGCATCCATGCCACCTTGTGTTTTCAAGGTTAACCCTTTAATTGGGTTAAGTTGTAAATATGCGGTTGGATTAAATTGCGCGTTGTTATTGGCATCTGTAAATACGCTGGCCCTATAAGCTGGATGATAGCGTCCCCATCCCGGAATAAATTTATACTGCTGACCTGTAGGATCATTTGGCGAGTAATAAGGAGCAGCCAACTGAGCCAAACCAAGGTTAGTACTGTTTGATCCTGATGGATTAGTTTGCCTGTCATCATAAGCCAGACCTAAATTCAAACCAAATTGCATCCAATCAGTTACAACAGAATTGATATTTGAACGCAGAGTATATCTTTTATAAGCAGAACGGTAAGCAATACCTTCATTTTTAGTATAACCGCCAGAAACATAGTAAGAAGTTTTACCACCACCGCCAGATATAGATATGTTTTCCATATACTGTGGGGTATTATCTTTATAATAAACTTTATACCATTTAGTATCTGCATTTTTAACTTCAAGAGCATTTAGGGTATTATTAAGCTGCGTTTGAGTTAATTGCCCGCTGCTAACCTGAAAAGCCTTAAATTCAGCCGCGTTCATGAAATTTTCAAAGAAATCGGTGTTGGCTAATTTTGATACACCATACTGACTTGTTAAAGTAATTCTTGCCGCTCTATTAAGCGATCCTTTTTTCGTGGTAACGTAAATTACACCATTTGATGCACGTGAACCATAAATAGAAGTTGAGGCAGCGTCCTTTAACACGTTAAAGCTCTCAATATCATTAGGATTTAATGTCAACACAGTTGATGGATCAACAGGTATACCATCCAAAACAACCAGAGGGGTTGAACTAGCTCCTAAAGAGCTCAAACCGTTCAATGACAGTGATGGAGTTGACGAAGGCTCACCAGAAGATGATAAAATATTTAAACCAGCAACCTTACCTTGTAACGCATCGAAAGCGTTAGGACTCGGCCTGTTTTCAATATCTTTTCCGCTTACAGATGATACTGTACCAACTACGTCACTTGCTTTACGTCCGCTACCATAGCCAACAACAACAACTTCGTTTAGTTGGCTTGAGCTTGCAACCAACGAAGCGTCAACATCACCACTACCAATTGTAGCCTGATAATCAGCAAAGCCAATAAATGTGAAAGTCAATGTTTTAGCCGATGCCGGCACACTTAAGGAATACTTACCCGATGTATTGGTTTGAGTACCAATTGTAGTTCCTGTTACTTTTACCGTTACCCCAGGCAATGGCAAACCATCGCTTTTTGATATAACAGTCCCGGTAATTGTTCGATTTTGGGCGAAAACCTGCGTTACGCATAACAACAGAAAGCACAAACTTGCTAGTAGAAGTTTTTTCATTTGTTAAATAAATAAGATCAGTTAATAGTTAATTAATCATAAAAGTAATGTTACATTATTAAAAAGTCAAGTTATTTCTAAAAAAAGATAGTTTTTTTTTAAAAAAAATAACTTTTAAGGCTAATTATAATAATTCTAGTACTATGTATTGCATAATACAATCTAAAACATATATCTTTGTATTATGATCGTTGAAAACACACAAACCCAAATGAGGAAGGGCATACTGGAGTACTGCATTCTTTCCATCATAGCTAAGGGCGAAACATATGCATCAGACATAATTGCTGAACTTAAGAAAGCCCAACTGCTTGTAGTTGAGGGTACTCTATACCCGTTGTTAACCCGTTTAAAAAATAATGGCCTGCTCACTTACAACTGGGTCGAGTCGCTTTCGGGCCCTCCGAGAAAGTATTATGTACTCTCAGACGAGGGTAGAAAAGTGCTGGAACAGCTGGATAAAACCTGGCAGGAATTGGTATATGCCGTGCAAACTGCCATTGGCGACAGAAAATAAAAAAACCTAAAAATTTTAACACATCATGAACAAAACCATCATAATAAACATAAACGGCATCGTATTTCACATAGAAGAGGATGCTTACGACGTACTTAAACTTTACATGACCGACGTAAAACGTCATTTTTCTACCTCGGCCGATAGTTTGGAAATAACAACCGACATTGAAAACCGCATTGCCGAAATGTTTAACGAAATACTGGCCGACCAAAACAAGCAGGTTATTGTTGAGCAGGACGTGAAGCTGGTTGTTGAGCAAATGGGTACCGTGGAAGATTTTGAATTTGCCGAAAACGACACCAAAACCGCAGGCAACCCCAGCTTTACTTATAACACAGAACGCCGCAGGCTTTTCCGCGACCCGGATGATCATTTGGTGGCAGGTGTTTGCTCTGGCATTGCCGGATACTTTGATATCCAAACCGTTTGGGTAAGGCTTGCTTTCGCCATATCGCTGATGGGTGCAGGCGCCGGGTTTATACTATATATCATATTGTGGATAGTAGTTCCCAAAGCTGTTAGCCGTGCCGATCGTATGGCCATGAAGGGCGAAAAGCAGGATTTAAAAGGCTTTAAAAAGAATTTTGAAGATGAGTTGAGCTCGGTTAAAGAACACCTCTCCAACTTTCACAAAGAAACGCGCCCCTTTGTTTACCAGGCCCGCGATTTTATTGGCGACTTTTTTGAACACCTTGGTACATTTATAAGGGGAGCAGGTAGCTTATTGGGCAAACTTATTGCCGGTGCTATTTTACTGGGTTGTTTTGGCCTCGCCATAACTCTTATTGTTTTCCTGGTGGCATTTTTGGCCCTTGGAAAAACAGATATCTTTCATATTTTCCCTTTCAATATTGTTAACCACGATACCAACCTGGCATTTTTGTTTGGCGGTTTTTTACTACTGGCCATACCGCTGTTATCTGTTATACTGCTTGTTATTGGCTTTTTGTTTAAAAATGCTACGTTTAACCGTACAATTGGCACCACCTTATTATGCGTATGGCTGGCTGCAATGGGTGCGGTAACTTATTACGCGGTGAGGGCAACTGCCAACTTTAAAGAAGGCGCGCGCATCAGCAAAACCATCAACATTAAGGCAACACCAAATAACACCTATTACCTGGAACTAAACGACTCTAAATACCTGAGCAACGAAGACAGTACCCGCCTAAGGATCAAAGAACGTTTTAGCGGAATGATAATTTTAGATGATGATTACAATGGCGATGACTTTGGATCGCAGGATAGGGTAACCATTGATGTAGAGAAAAGCGATGTGCAGCAACCTGTACTTATCGAATCATTCTCGGCCCGTGGCCGTACCGATGAGGATGCTTTAATTAATGCCCGCAACATCAGCTATCGCTTTTTACAAAAAGATTCGGTGCTGAAGTTTGATCGTCACCTGGAGCGCCTTGCCGGCTCCTTATGGCATGGTCAGGAACTGCACATCACCATAAAAGTTCCATTAAACTCAACCCTCGTAATTGACGGCAAGCTTGATCGTAACATAAATTTTGGTCTTAATGAATGCGGTCAAAACAACAACCCGGTTAACCCCAAAGGTTCGGTATTTGTGATGACTGCCGATGGGTTGGAGTGCAAAATTCCGCCTGTACCGATGGCTACCCTTGACAGCCTTAGGCGCGACAGCATAAAACAGCAAAAACTGAAAGAAAAAGAAGCGGTTGATACCGCTAAAGTTGATGCTCAGTAAAAACCTCACGCATTACCTACATGAAAACCCTCATAAAATATATAAGCCTGCTGTTATTCAGCGGGCTTATTATTCCTGTTTGTTACCTGCTGCCCCTTAAAACCCACCCCTCATCGCGCAAGCCAACTCCTTTATTAACAGCGCAAACCATCCCCGCTCATGTGCCCGCTGCCGGTGTTATACTTATTAACGCGGTAGTTAAAAATATCTTCCGGCATTAAAAAAATTTACATTGCCTGTAACCTTCTGCCGCGTTTTTGCATCTTAATATAAAATCAACACAACTATAAATCGGAGCTTAAAGATAAAAGAGTTTTCAAATTATTAAAAAAGGGGCGTGCGCGTTCGTCGGTAATTTCCGGCCGTTTACCGGAAGTTTAGCTGTCTTCGCCTAAAAGCATTACGCTAAAAACTATTCTATCAGCACCTTTGAATTATAAATCGAAACACTATGAAAAATACGCTTATATAACAACCAATACTAAAAACACCATAGGCTAACAGCCCAGACAACTAAAAAACTTATTTACTGAATTTTTAAAAGGGAGCATTTCCCTTAACGGCTTTTTATTGCCCAATTTTTAAAAAAACTCACATGAAAACTATCATCAATATAACCTTTACATGCCTGCTTGTAGCCATCAGCTGGGGTGTATCGTTTGCTCAAACCGCGAAACCTGGTACCGCAAAAGTATCCGGCTCGCTATTAAACGACCAGGGAAAACCAATGGACTACGCCAGCGTAAGCCTACTGCGTGCTGCAGATTCAACAATTGTTAAAGGCGCGCTGAGTAACGACAACGGTGTTTACATTTTTGACCGCATACCCGCCGGCAAATACCTAATCAAAGCTACCGTAATAGGTTACGAGAAAGCCGTGAGCAAGCCTTTTAATGTAGAAGAAAGCGCTGCCACAGTAGCTGCACCTGCATTAAGCATGCGTACCGCAAGTACTGCCTTAACCCAGGTTAACATTACCGCCAGCAAACCGCTTATTGAACGCAAAATTGACCGCACCGTTATGAACGTTGAAAACAGTGTACTTGCAGCCGGCAATACCGCTATGGAAATATTAGCTAAAGCCCCCGGCGTTACCGTTGATAAGGACGACAACATAAGCCTTAAAGGCAAACAGGGCGTTACCGTAATGATAAATGATAAGCTTACCTATCTATCTGCAGCGCAACTGGCTACCTTGCTAAAATCAACAGATGGCAATACCATTAAATCAATTGAAATAATTACCAATCCATCTGCAAAATATGACGCTGCGGGTAATTCGGGCATCATCAACATAAAACTTAAAAAGAACACCCAAAATGGCACAAACGGCAGTATCACTGTTGGCGGTGCTAAAAGCAAGTACTGGAGAGATAACAGCAGCTTAAACATTAACCATAAAGAAGGTAACCTTAACCTGTTTGGATCATTAAGCCGGGGCGATAACAAACGCGGGCATGACCTGGGTATTAACCGTATAGTTACAGATAGCGTTGGTAACAAAACCTATTTTAACCAAATGTCGAATATGCCAAGTGCCTACCATTACAATAACTACCGGTTAGGTGCCGATTATGATCTTACAGCAAAACATACCATTGGTTTTGTAGTAAGCGGCTATTCAAATTCTGAGAATGATATCAACAGCACATCTACCGTTATAGGTAAACAATTTGGTGTTGCCGATTCATCATTACGTACCGGGTCTGAATTTCATCAATCATACAAAAACTTTGCCCTTAACTTAAACGACAGGCTTAAAATTGACACCAGTGGCCAGGAATTGAGTTTCGATCTTGATTACTCAAAGTTTAAAAACAACAGCAACTCTCAATATAATACCGATTACTTTTTGCCCGATGGTAGCGTACAGCACGCTCCTCAGTTATTAAGAAACCAAACACCATCAAACATTACCATATACTCTGGCAAGGTTGATTACGCCAAACCACTTACAAAAACAATAAAACTGGAAGCAGGAGCAAAATTCAGCAGTGTTAAAACAGATAATGACCTGCGCGCCCAGATCTTTGACGGCAGCAATTATGTTAATGACACCACCCGCTCCAACCGTTTTATCTACAGTGAAAAAATTAAGGCCGGTTACATTAATCTTAACAAGCAATTCAAAAAAACATCGGTACAGTTGGGTTTAAGGGCCGAGCAAACCGAATCAAACGGCGAGCTTATGGGCAGCACCCCTGTGAAACGCAGCTATCTTAACTTTTTCCCAAGTGTATTTGTTAACCAAACGTTAAATGATAAAAACGAGATCAGCCTGTCATACAGCCGCCGTATAGATCGTCCGGGATACGACGACTTGAACCCCTTTATTTATTACCTTGATCCGTATACCTTTAGCAAAGGTAACGCGTTCCTTAACCCGCAATACACCCAAAACTTCGAATTTAACTATACCTATAATAAAACTATAAACGTAAGCCTGGGCTACAGCCGCACTACCAATGCCATAACCGAGCTTATTTTATCGCAGGGTCAAAAAACATTTCAAACCAATGCAAACCTGCAAACACAAAACAATTACAACGTTAACATAAACGCGCCATACACCATTACCAAATGGTGGACAGGCAATGTAAACGTAACCGGCTTTTATATGGGCTTTAAATCAGACTCGCTTGCCGGCTTTAATTTTAACGACGGCCAGGTTGCCGCACAGGCCAAGGCAACCCAAACATTTAAATTTGGAACCTACAGATTTGAGGTAATGGGCGACTATCAATCACCATTAACATACGGCATTTATAAAATAAGACCAAGATATTCTGTTGACATGGGTGTAAGCCATTCATTTTTGGATAAAAAAGCCAATGTTAAACTTGCCTGCGACGATATCTTTAACATCCGCCGTAATGACCTGAGCAGTCATGTTATTAACAACAACTTTACCATTAAACAACGTAACGATACCCGGGTACTCCGTTTAACATTCACCTACAACTTTGGTAACAATAAAATTAAAGCCCGTGAACACCGCAGCGGTGCCGACGATGAAAAAGGCAGGGTGAAGGGAAGCAATTAATGTGCAGATTATAGATGTGCAGATTTCAAATTACAGATGTGCAGATTGAAGCCACATAGCTTTCATATAAAAACGGCCCTTTTGGGGCCGTTTTTCATTTATTAATAATTGAAATCTATAATTTGAAATCTGCACATCTGTAATCTGTAATTTGAAATCTGCACATCCGAAGCCCTACTGCCCCACCATAAATACGGCATTGCAGAACAGCAGCTTTCCGTTTTCCCAGAAACTGCGGAACAGCGGATCATCAACCATATACACTACCGAGCCGCGGCCCATTGACTGTACGCCCAGTAATAAGCCATTATTAATTTTTTGTTTTGATACTGCACCCGCAAAGCCCGATGTATAGCTGTCTTTTTTAACAGTGCCTACATTCCAGCCGTCTTCGCCAAGCAGTTCATAAATATCATCGCTTAGTTTAAGTGAGTAATAATAGTTTGGTAAACCGAAACCAAGCGGATGTGTATTATCCAGGTTAAGCTTAAATATAGCACCCGGTATCATGGAGCGGATGGCATCCCTATCGCGATCTGCATATATTTTTACTGTTGGCTTGTCTTTATCCTTAGCGTCCTTGTCGTCTTTTTTATCATCCTTCTTTTTTATGCCGAAGCCGCTTTTGCCAGCCAGCAATGATACTGCATTCTCCATAGCTATCAGCTTTCCACCATCACGAATCCAGCCTTGCAGCTTATCCGAAGGAAAATCCTCATAACGCCCATCCGGGCAAATGATCACATCATAATCGCCAAGCCGCGTGCGGCTTAAATTATCATATTTAACCAGGGTAACAGGATAGCCCAGCTGTGCTTCAAACAGGTGCCAAACTTCGCCCATAGCTTCGGAGTTTACATCGTCGCCTGCCATTAGCATAACGCGCGGCTGACGAATGTACCGTATCGCGTCAGACCCCAAATCGTTCCCCTTATCAACAAAGCCCGATGAAAGCGGCGTTAATTCCTCATTAAGTTCAGCAGCTGTTTGGGTAATTACCTGGTCAAAATCGGCACGATCATTACTTGCCCGCGCGATGAGCAATGATCCCGCCCGAAACTGCTTACCGCCGGCCTCAAAAGGCTTTTCGGAGTAACGTACTTTAATTTTCTTTTTCAGCAATGCAGCCAGGAACTTAACATCACCAACAGATTGCCATGACGCAACGTAAGCATAAGCATGGGTATTAACCAATTGCTGCGCCTTAAGTACACCCCAGGTGGGGCTTGCCGGTTTAAATGACTCCTTTACACCATAAGCTTTAAGACCAAAAGCATAAGGAAGCGCCCATGCGGTAATATCATACGTGTTTGAGTCGGCAATAAAAGTGCGCGGCTCCAGCAATACATGTAAGAGTACAGCTTTAGGCTGATAAGCGTTTACCACCAGGTCATTAGGGCCAACGTTATACTGCTCGGTTTTACCGGTAAAGTAATCATAACCGGTAACCGACTTATTGCCCAGGCCAAAACCATATTGAATACCATTGCGGCTAAGCATGGTGGCCAGGGTATTTATGTTATTGTTGTTATCGTTTTTAATGATGTAGGTTTTATAATCGCCGGGAGGGTTGGTGCGGCTGTTATCAAAGAATTTTTTAAACTCATCCAATAACTTCTGCGCGTTTACCGATGCCGTTTCAATGGTACTTAAACCGGTAGAATGATGGTGAGCTATACGCTCGGCAAAGGTAAGGGTATCGCCGCTGCGTGTAATAACTGCCAGGCCTGCGCTAATGCCGCCCTGCTCATAGGTCATCCCTATTGAGCCATTATATAACGGATAGGTATCGCCATAAGATGGATACAGCAGGTCAAACTCTTGTTTGGTGAAATACATCCAGCCGTTCTGGTCGAAGTATTTGGCGTTATTTTTACCGATGGTAACCTGAAAATCGCGCTGCCATTGGGTAATGTCTTTATGGTAAGGTTCGGCGGCAGGGGCAAAGTAATAAGGTGCGTTGTAACCTTGCTCATGATAATCTACATGCACTTCGGGCAGCCATTGATTAAACAGGGCAACACGTGCCTGTGTTTCTTTTTGCTGCTGCCATGCCCAGTCACGGTTTAAATCAAAATAGTAGTGATTTACACGACCGCCCGGCCAAGGTTCAACATGCTCGCGCGCGGTTGGGTTAGGATCGGGCAAAACGCCGCGTACAGAATTATAGAAATGAACATAGCGGTCGCGCCCATCGGGGTTTAAGCAAGGATCAATAACTACAACCGTATTTTTAAGCCAGGCCTGTGTTTTTGTGTTCGATGGATCAACCATGTCATACAGTGTCCACATGGCGGCTTCGCTTGATGCCGGTTCGTTACCGTGCACGTTGTAGCTAAGCCAGGTTATTACAGGCGTATTGGCAATGGCGGTGCCGCTTTCAATACCTGCAAGGCGCAGGTTATTATGACGGATCCCCTCTAACCTGCCAATGTTTTCGTCGGATGCAATAAACATAGCCAACAAAGGGCGGCCTTCATTGGTACTGCCAAACTGCTGCAGCTTTACATTTTTTGATGCCTGGGCTACATATTTAAAATAATCTACAATGCGGTAATGGGGCGTAAACTGATCGCCCAGCTTATAGCCCAAAAACTCATCGGGCGATTTTATTTTTTGTGCAAACGCTGCCGAAACAGAAGCAATAGCCACTAAAACGAAGAGTAATTTTTTTATCATAAAATTGATATAGCGTGAAGTAAAAGCTAATATGCGTAAAATATATGCAGATGTGCAAATAACTTCAGATTTCAGATTCCAAATGTGCAGATAGCTGCAGATTCCAAATTTCAAATTTGCAGATTACAGATTGTTGTAGCGTGAATACAATTGCGGATTTCAGGGCTCCACGCAATTAGTTTGATTTATTGTCATTAATCACTCTTTTTTCAAACACCTGGGTAAATCTTTTATCGGGCGACTTATTAATTATCCTGGTTATTTGCAAAGTATTTCCAGTTACAGCGTAAGTACAGGTGTTTAACGGCGTGTTGTTTCCGTCAAAAAAGCTGATGATTTTTTGTTTTTCGTCAATGGTGTAGCTACTTCTGCTGTTGTCAAAAACGCTGCTGCTGGTGTTTGTCGTATTGTTTCCTGCAAGCTCGGCATAACGCCCGCCCGCATCAAAATGTACCTTAATATCCCGCGCAATGAGCGTACTATCGTTTAGTTTTTCGGATTTCAATATCCATTCGTTTGGTTTGTTATTGAACCAATCGCCGGTAAGTTCATTTTCTGTTTTGCGGTAGGTTGTCAGTTGTTTAATAAATACAAAATTTAGTCCTATCAATAACAATAAATTGATCGCCAGCTCCCAACCGGTAAACCTTAGTTTTACTTTGCCAACAACAATCAAAACCACCTCACGGATTTTTTTCCATTCAAATAAAAACAGCAAACAGTTTAACACCAGCAGCACCAATGATATTCTTTTGGTTTCATCCCAAAGATCTAAAGCCATGTTAATAAGGAAAACGTTTAAAGTAACAGGCAGTAATAGTATTGCACCCATAAGTGTAGTACGCCTGAACAATAACAACAATGCAGGTATCAACTCAAAAACCCCTAAAAGAACCTCAAACCATGATGAGTAACCCAGAAATGCCCAGGCAAGTGTTTTCCCGGAAAGCTTTTCCAATGTTGTTGGGTCCATTAGCGATTGCGATAAAACAAACTGAGTTTTAAAAAGCTTGGTTATGCCGTATGGCATCATGCTTATTGCAAGGGCATACCGTATTATTCCAAAATACAGATCTTTCTTTTTTAAAAAGGCGAGTACTTTTTTCATTGCAAAGGAGGATTTAGGATACATTTCATCTAACGGCAATATTTAACAATTATTTTTTTTTTCGAAAGATATCCCAACACCCGATAATTTACCTTAATTCCTAAAGTAAATTTCTAAAAATTTTAGCATTTAGGTTGCCGCATAATTCGTAATTTGCACCGTTGTGTCTGAGGGCTGAAATCTGTGAACTGAGGTCTGAAATTTATAATTTGAGATCTGCACATCTGACATCTGTAATCTGCACATCTGACATCTGACATCTGCATATCTGTAATCTACCCATCTATGACTCCTTTATCGGCCCTGCAAAAATATTTTGGTTACAGCGCATTCAGGCACCAGCAGGAAGCCATTATTGAGCATGTGCTAAACAAGCAGGATGTAATGGCGCTTATGCCTACCGGCGGCGGTAAATCATTATGTTACCAACTGCCCGCAGTATTACTTAACGGTCTTACCATCGTAATATCGCCCCTTATTGCGCTCATGAAAGACCAGGTATATAGCCTGAATGTAACCGGCATCCCCGCGGCATTTTTAAACTCGGCCCAAAACCCCGAGGAACAGCGCCAACTGGTTGAAAAGCTGCGGAACAATCAAATAAAACTGCTTTACCTTGCACCCGAGCGACTGTTTGGTAACGAAAACAAGCTTGTGCCGTTTTTAAAAACGCTTAATGTAGTGCAGATAGCCATTGATGAAGCGCATTGTATCTCATCATGGGGGCATGATTTCCGACCCGAATACCTGATGCTGGCGCAGTTAAAGGTGGAATTTCCGGATGTGCCGGTGATTGCCCTTACCGCAACGGCCGATAAGCTCACCCAAAAAGATATCCTCGAAAAGTTAAACCTCAAAAATCCGGCGGTATTTGTATCGTCGTTTAACCGGGCAAATATTAACTATAAGGTTGTTCCGAAAAAGAACAGCTTTAAACAGCTCATCGGGTTTTTAAATGAACGAAAAGACGAATCGGGCATTATTTATTGCCTCTCCCGTAAATCAACCGAAGCCCTGGCCGAGGACCTTAAGGAAGAAGGTTTTGCCGCCGAGGCGTACCATGCAGGCCTTAACAACGAGGTAAAGGCCCGCAACCAGGAAGCATTTTTGCGCGACGATGTAAAGATCATGGTAGCCACTATTGCCTTTGGTATGGGGATCAATAAATCAAACGTGCGCTACGTGGTGCATATCGATCTGCCTAAAAACATAGAGGGTTATTACCAGGAAACCGGCAGGGCCGGTCGCGATGGTTTGGCGTCTGAGGCGTTATTGCTTTATTCGCCGGGCGATGCCGGTAAGCTGCAGCATTTTGCCCGCATTGATGGCAACGAGGAGCAAAGCCGCATTATGCTCAACAAGCTAAACGATATGGTGAAGTACTGCCAGCTGCAATCATGTCGCAGGCAATACCTGATGAATTACTTTGATGAAGCTTTCCCCCCAAATTGCGGTTCGTGTGATGTTTGTCTTACCGAGTTTAAACGTTTTGATGGTACGCTGATAGCTCAAAAGGCGCTGTCGGCGGTGGCGCGGCTTAATGAGCGTTTCGGGGTAAACTATGTGATAGATTTTTTACGCGGATCAAAAACCGAGAAGATACGCGAGGAACATAAACTGCTAAAAACGTACGGCATAGGTGCCGATATCAGCAAAACCGACTGGCAGCGCTACATTCGCGAGCTGATCACCACCGGCTATTTGCAAATGGGCGGCCAGGAATATCCCATTTTGAATTTAACCCCGCAAAGCCAGGCCGTGCTAAAAGGCCTGCAAAAAGTTGAGTTTATTGAAAGTGAAGTAACCGAAGATGCCCACATTAATGAACCGGCACCACCACATGAAGCCGAACTACTGAGTCGCCTGAAAACCGTAAGGCACGGTATTGCAGAACTGGAGAACGTGCCCGCTTACATCATTGTATCTGATGCTACCCTGCTTGAAATGGCTACCTACCTGCCGCAGAGCTTAGATGAACTGAGGCTTATTTCGGGTTTTGGCGATGTAAAGCTGGCGCGATATGGTCGTGAGTTATTGCAGCCGGTTAAAGATTACAGTACTCAAAAAGGCTTGGCATCAAAAATTGCCTATAAATCGCCAAAGCGGGAGCGGAAGGTTAAGACACGTTCGGCTGAAAAAACCACCAAATCACGAAAAAGCGACGATACCCGTACACAAACCCTTGCCATGTACAAACAAGGTAAAGGCGTTACCGAAATTGCTTCCGCGCGCGGTTTATCGCCCATGACCATTGAAAGCCACTTGAGTGTTTTTATAGAAACCGGCGAAATAGATATCCTGGAGATAGTATCCGAAGATAAGATACCCGCTATTAAAGATGCCGTTGAAAGCTACGGCAATGAAAGACTGGCCCCTTTAAAGGAAATCCTGGGCGATAACTACAGTTACGGCGAAATTAAAGCGGTAATAAGCTGGATGAATAAAGGCAGTGAGTAGTATCAAGTAATTAGTATCAAGACAGAAAATGTATAATTTTACATCCTGACATTGCGAGGTACGAAGCAATGACAAAACTATTGAGACAAACTACTAAGATTTAATTACGTTTTAAACAATATTTAAGAAAAAGTCTTGATACTAACTACTCGATACTAAAACTTGATACTAACATGACCACTACCCAGCAACTTTACCAGCTATACCTGCAGCATCCTGTTATCAGTACCGATACCCGCAACATAGGTGCCGGCAGTCTGTTTTTTGCGCTTAGGGGCGATAAGTTTGATGCCAATACATTTGCACAAAAAGCCATTGAAGCGGGAGCAGCCTACGCCGTTATAGACAATCCGGAGTATCAGCTTGGCAATAAATATTTGCTGGTAGATGATGTACTTACCGCTTTGCAGGATCTGGCCCGTTACCACCGCGGCCAATTGCAGATCCCCGTTATCGGGCTTACGGGTACCAATGGTAAAACCACAACTAAGGAGTTAATAAACGCGGTACTGTCGCAGCATTTTAAAACGCAGGCCACGCAGGGTAACCTGAATAACCATATAGGTGTACCGCTTACTATTTTAACTATAGGTGCCGCTCATGAGATAGCCGTTATTGAAATGGGCGCCAATCACCAAAAAGAAATTGAATTGCTGTGCAGCATAGCCCAGCCATCACAAGGGTTAATTACCAATGTAGGCAAGGCGCACCTGGAAGGTTTTGGGGGAGTTGAAGGGGTTAAGAAGGGAAAGGGGGAGTTGTATGACTTTTTAAGTGGTGCGGGGAGCGGGGTGCGAGGTGCGGGTGTCACTTTTATCAACAGCGATGATGCTACCCTTCTTGATATGGCTGCCGCAAGAAAGCTGCACGATGTGGTTTATTACGGCACAAATACTATTGACGATTTGATTAGCGGCGAATTGTTGGAGAATTCGCCATTGCTTACCCTGGAGTGGACCAACAACAAAACCGGCGACAGCCATAAAGTAAAAACCCAGCTTACCGGCGCTTATAACCTGCATAATATTTTAGCAGCCATAGCTATAGGAACTTATTTTAATTTAACCGCTGCCGAAATTAACGCCGGCATTGAGGGTTATCAACCGAAAAATAACCGGTCGCAAATTGTAAAAACGGCTACCAATACCCTCATCTGCGATTATTATAATGCCAACCCAAGCAGCATGTTTGTGGCTATAGAAAACATAGGCAAGCTGAATGCAGCGCGTAAGGTGCTTATCCTGGGCGATATGTTTGAAATGGGTCCCGAAGCAGCAACGGAACATGCAGCAGTTATTCAAAAAGCGCTGGATACCGCGGTTGATGAACGTATTTTTATCGGCAAAGACTTTTTAAGTCAAAATTCGAAATTCAAAACTCAAAAAGAGGCCGCCACGTTTTATGCTACCGCCGAGGAAGCTATTGCAGGATTAAAAGCTAATCCAATCGCCAATTCAACTATCCTCATAAAAGGATCAAGGGGAATGGCTTTAGAGCGGCTGGTAGAATTGTTTTAGCACCTTCCTGTAGAGACGCAATACTTGCGTCTCGCGTATGCAAATCAACTATGCAAAGGGCTAATGCTTTGTTGGAGACGCAAGTATGCGTCTCTACATTTAAAACGAACTGGATAAATATACAGTTCAATTGAAATCACCCCCCTATTTTTAGAATTTAGAATTTGGCCATTAGAATTTCCAAGTCAAGCTCCTTTTTTGGTTTTTAAACTACTCATGAGCTGGTCGTACAGGTCGTCGCTGGATGTTGTGTGGGGTTTAAGTTTTTTAACCGTAGCTCGTTTCCCTTTTGATTTTGCCTTGATTATCTTCAGCAGTTCATCGTTATACTCGTCCTTAAATTTCGATACATCAAAATCTTCCGCATACTGATTGATAAGTGCAAGGCCCACGTCCAGTTCCTTTTTGCTTATAGCTACATCATCGGCTATGTTAAGTTCATCGGTATCACGAATCTCCTGCCCAAATCTGATACGGGTAATCACCAGCACATTATTTACCGGGTGCACAACACAAAGGCTTTCGGTACTGCGCAATACAAAACGGGCCAGGCCTGCCTTTTTTGATTGTTGCAGGGCTTTAAGCAGCAACGCGTAGGCTTTATTATTCTTGGTATCGGGTTCGGTATAGTAGGAGGTTTCGTAGTACATGGGGTTTACGTCGCCAATATCAACAAAGCTTTCTATTTCCACTACGCGGCTTTTTTCCGGAGCAGCATCTTCAAAATCCTGGTCGTCCATGATCACATAATCGTCGTTAAGCTTAAAACCTTTTACAATTTTATCATAGGGCACCTCTTTGTGGGTTTTCTCGTTCACCCGCTGGTAGCGGATGCGTGAATGATCGCGACCATCCAACATATCAAAATCAAGCGAACTGGTTTGCACCGCCGAGTACAGCTTTACAGGTATGCTCACCAAACCAAAACCAATAGAACCCTTCCAGATAGCTCTCATAACCAACGTTTTTATTGCTTTTTATATAACTGCGAAAAGCAGTAAACAGTTTTATATTATTACAGCCACAAAAAAAGCCACTTGTTTGAGCGGCTTTTTTAATTTATATTTTACTGGCTTTAAATAGCCGTTGGCCTTCTTATAATACCTAACAATACAGCAATAATTGCAATAACAAGCAATACATGTATCAGGCTGCCTACAGAGGTAAAAAACACGCCGATTGCCCAGCCTATCAGCAGGATAACCGCAATAACATACAGTAATGAGTTCATGGTAGTTTGATTTTAGTTAATGATTTTCATAGATACTATAACAATATCCAATAGATCAAAAATGTTTTAAATTTTTGTTATTGAGGTTGGTGGAAGCGCGAAAAAGCCGAAAATACGGGGAAAGGGACAAGCTTGAAAGATTTATCGTTTTACAAAACGGTTGTCATTTCGATGAGCATGGGAAGGGATGAGTGGAGGGGTAAAGAGAAATCTTCTAAACCAAGGCAGACCAACCTGCATACTTAGCTTTTAACATCGCAGAAGATTTCTCCTCGTACCTCGTCGAAATGACAACCTTTTTTATTTGTGAAGGAGGCTGGATCTATTCGGACTTGTAAAGGCAACAAGTACCTTACTCACGAAATTTTTTGCCATAAAAAAGGCCTTTCCGAATAAATTCGAAAAGGCACTGGGTAATTTTTTTGTATGCCTCTTTTAAAAGAGGTAGGGAAATTAAACTCTTTTTGATTTGATACGAGCTGCTTTACCGGTAAGGGCACGCAGATAGTATAATTTAGAGCGACGCACTTTACCAACGCTGTTCACCTCTATTTTATCAATATTTGGAGAGTTAATAGGGAAGATACGCTCAACACCTATTCCGTTAGAAACTTTACGAACGGTAAATGTTTCATTATTACCGGTACTGTTACGTTGAATAACAACACCTTGGTAAAGCTGAACGCGTTCCTTGTTTCCTTCTCTGATTTTATAATGCACACTAACAGTATCACCAGCTTTGAAAGTCGGAAACTGCTTTTTTTCTACTGATTGCTCTTCAACAAATTTTACTAAATCCATGATTTTTAGCTCTTAAAGCGATTTTTAGCCCGTAAAAATCGGATTGCAATTATAGGGATTTTTTTTAATAAATAAAAGTCTATTTTAAAAATTTCCACAATTTGTATTTTGTTAACAAAATTGAGGGAACGAATGGCCAATTTGGCTGATTATGTGCATAGTTCAATAAACTATTCGTAAAGCCTGTAAATGGGTAAGCCGTATATTTTATTAACGCCTTTTCGCAGGCTAATGCCGTTAATTGCGAGGTATCGGCATCGTTTACCACGCCTTCAGTGTCAAAACATTATTCCAACAGATCAGGTCGGCGGGTTTTAGTACGCTCCAGAGCTTGCTCAAAGCGCCATTTTTCAATTTCGGGAGTGTTACCACTTAATAGAATATCGGGCACCTTGTGGCCATTCCAGTCGGCAGGGCGGGTATATACCGGGGCATCCAGCATATCGTCCTGAAACGAATCACTCAGGGCCGAGGTTTCATCGCTAAGCACACCGGGAATAAGCCGCACAATGGCATCAACCAAAACAGCGGCCGGCAGTTCGCCACCAGAGAGCACGTAGTCGCCAATGGAAATTTCACGCGTTACATAAATATCACGGATGCGCTGATCAATGCCTTTATAGTGACCGCATAAAATAATGATATTGCCTTTAATAGACAGCTGATTGGCGATACCCTGATTCAACCGCTCGCCATCCGGCGACATGAAGATCACCTCGTCGTACTCCCGCTCGGCCTTTAGCTTTTCTATACAGGCTGCAAATGGTGGAATGGTCATTACCATGCCGCTGCCGCCGCCGTAGGGATAATCATCTACACTTTTTTGCTTACTGGTTGAATAATCGCGCAGGTTATGTACGTGAATTTCGGCAATGCCCTTTTTTTGAGCACGCTGCAATATTGAATGTGCAAAAGGACTTTCCAGTAAACCCGGCAAAACAGATATGATATCAAAACGCATGTGCAAATATGCAGATTATTGATTGATGTGCAGAATTGCGGATGTGCAGATTTTAAATTACAGATGTGCGGATTAATTGTAAGGGAGCTATTTGTAGCGATATCCTACCGCCGTCGCTCGGCTCCAGCCCACAAGTGTTGGGAAGACTAAATTTTAATAAAAAGGTTGTCATTTCGACGAGCCTGCATGGGAATTGCGTGTGAGCGGCAAGGAGAAATCTTCTACGAAAGGCTAAGTTCAATTGCATATCGTAGAAGATTTCTCCTCGTACCTCGTTCGAAATGACAACGCTTTTTATCTTCCCAACACTTCTGGGCTGGAGCCGAGCGACGGCGATAACTTCTTCTATAACTTCTTTTCAATTATCCACCGGTGACCAAAGGGGTCTATCAATTCGCCCTGGCGGTAGTTGTATTCAAAATCGGTAACAGGCACTACCTCAATACCACCGGCGGCAATGGCTTTGTTAAATACGGCATGCACATCATCAACAAATAACCCTACGCTAACGGTACGGCCGCCGGCATTAGCGGGTGTTATAGTGCCGCTGAATTGCGTTACTTCATGAATATGGAACATAGCGCCATCTATTACAAGTTCGGCTACGTGTATACTGCCATCATCATTACGCAGACAGAAGTTTTCGATAGCATCAAAAGCCTCTTTATAAAAACCAATACTGGTAACACCGTTATCAATGGCCAGCATTGGGGCAAAGGATGTTTGTGTTTTCATATAACAGCTGTTTATTGGCTATAATATCAAACTTACGAAGTTTTAAATACTTCGTAAGTTACTGAAGAACAATACCATTTCTTAATCTTCATCATCTAAGGTAAATATTTCTTCCACTGGTTTTTCAAAAACACGGGCAATTTTTAATGCCAGTATGGTTGACGGCACGTACCGGTTACTTTCGATGGTGTTAATGGTTTGGCGCGATACACCTATCAGATCGGCCAGATCGGCCTGCGTTATATTTTTTATGGCGCGTTCAACGCGGATGTTATTTTTCATGATGGCGTTTATAGTAGACCCATATTTAAGTTGCCGCTTTTGTTACCCGTTTGTCTTGATAAACGGAACAGCCGGTATTGGAATATAATCACAAAAATTAACGGGATGGTGAACAGGTTTAACACCTGGATAAACAAAAACAACAGGCCGTAGCAAAATACATTTGATACAAGTAAAATAGCGTAATTCACGTACACGGCTATTTGCATTGCCTCCAGCCGCATGGAGTTAATGTATTCGTCCTCCACTTTTTCTTTGGAGTATATCCATAACAGGTAAACAAAGGGTAAAAAATAGCACACTATATCCAGCTTACTATCCCCATTTAAATCAAACAGTGCGTAAATGGTCGGGATTGTTAATAATATTGATAACACCTTGCCTATTGTATTATAGGGCTTGTGAGGTAAAAAATACAGTTTAGATACCTGGTATTCATTCCTCTTTTTGTGAATAAGGTAGTAAAACCTTATAATGAAGATAAGCAAAGGTAAAAACAGGTTGTAAGCCATAAAGCGGTCGCTATCAATAAAGGCAGTGTTCATAATACTCTCGTTAATATTTAAAGCGGCTACAAACAGGCAAAATCCGTAGAATATAAAATTAACCAGTATAGCCCAGTATAAGGAGTTTAGCCTTATACGGGCGGTAAGCTCGTCCTCGCGTTTCATTTTTGAAAAGGCAATGAAACCCAAGCCAATAACAACAAGGGCCAGCGCCAGTTCGTTGGTGAAATTTTCATATTCGGCCCTGTCTAAATAACCTTTGTCACGCAGTTTTAACGCAAAGCCTGGAATTTTGTAATCGCCAAATACAACAAAGTATCCCAATATAAAGCCGGGCAGGGCCATAATAAGGCCAATGATCCTGAAATAGGATGGAAATAAGAATCGTGATTTCATGATTGTAAAGTTTAAATATCTTCTGTTAATGACTGGTTGAGGCGATATATTAACCACCTGAAGCGAACTATAAAAAACACTATTGGAGTGAGTATATTAAAAGTAACAACCGATAAAAGACTTATACCATGCAGTAAAAAGAAGCACATGATAAGGATGCAGTAGTTGGTATAAATTGCCCATTGCAAACTATCAAGTCGCAGTTGAGCTATTTGCTCGTCCTCAATTTTTTCCTTCGAAAAAGCAATGAGTGTTAGCCCCAGGATAACCGCCGGGAAAGCCCCCGAAAATGCAGATATAATCTGTGATGTACTGCTAACATTGGATGATGGGGAGAATTTGTAAATAATTAAAATTGATGCTATACCTATTACCAAAAGGATAATACCTACAAGCCGGAATTTGTGCGGAAATAAGAATCGTGATTTCATATTTGTAAAGTTTGATTTACCAAATGTAAAACAAACTTTACAAATGTCAAATATATTTGACATTTATTTTTTAACCCCTGTCGCACTTGCCAGCGTAAAAACTGGTTTGATTATTGAACGATAAATGTTATGGACACAACGCTATTACATCAATACCAATTGGTTTTATCATCCCGTGAGGCATTGCTGAACTATTGTGAAACCATCCGCCCGGAACATTTGGCACAGCCAATCCCATCGTACAATAACGATAGTATGGGCAGTTTAATGAGGCATGTGGCTAATACTTATTTAGGCTGGCTGTTAAATTTTTTACAGCAGGAACAACATCCTTATTTTACTGAAGACAACCACAAAAACCTGCCGGCTATCCGCAGCATGTTTGAACAGGTAAACCTGGTGGTTAACAACTTTTTGCAGCAATATAAAGATGATCTTACCGCGCCGCTTAACTTACCAAGGGAAGGCGAAACGAAGTTAACGTTAACACCGCTGGAGTTGTTTACCCACGTAATCACCCACGAATACCACCATAAAGGGCAATTAGCCAATATGAGCAGGCAACTGGGCTATATCCCGGTTGATACCGATGTGATAAGAGATTAGAAAATCATCCAATCCCAAAATCGAATAAATCTGTTTAATCCCGGTTCAGACAACTTTCTGCGCTATCCCGCACATAGGTTTCAACCCTTTGAGGTAGTGGTGATTTAATTCCCCTCTTGAGAGGGGGCGCGGTGGATGGTGTAATGGGAGGGGTGTGTTTCTTCGCGATGCTTTTTCATGAAACACACCCCTCCACCCCTCTCAAGAGGGTAATAGCCCATGAGTAGACAGAGATATCATAAATAAGTTTGATAGGCTACATGCCCGCCCCTTCGGGGCTACGTGTTTATAGTTTAATATAATAGAGGCTTGGCTCCGTAGGTGCCTCTTTATTTAACAGGAAGCTCCTATGGAGCTATTGATACCCATAAAATACCTATAAACACTACACTCCTACGGAGTTAGAAAATCTGCTTACGTTTTTATGTCTTTTCATGGGCTATTACTCTCAAGAGGGGAATCGCACACTCCCTGGCTCTTTATCCTTACTCCAAAAACTTACTCCGACAAATACACATCCAGCAAGCCCTCAGGCAGGTCGATGTATATTTCGTTGGCTTCAATGTCTATTCCTTTGATGATATCAACATTAAGGGGAAACAGCACTTCCTTGTTTTGGTAGTTTACGGTGGCAATCAGTTGCTGCGGGTATTCGTTTACCTCGAGGATCTCGCCCAGTTCGCCGTGGGTTTCGTCAATGGCCATAAAGCCCTTTACATCGTTAAGGGTAAATTCGGCTTTTTTCTTTTTGGGCTTTAGCTTGTTGGGGAGGTAAATATCCCTGCGCACCAGCAGGCTGGCTTTTTCAATAGTGTCAATATCTTCTAAAAACAGGTAGGCATTGCTTTTTTGCAGGTATTTTATTGATTGCACAAAATAGGGGATCATTTTGCCGGCCATATCAATAAAAACGGCATCAAACTTAATGGCATCCAAATCGTCGAAATCTACATAGATCTGCATTTCGCCTTTCAGGCCTTTGGTTTTTAAAATACTGCCTATCCTAAAGCATTCTTCTGTTTTCATAAAAAAATAAACTGATATTAAATAACAATGGCGAAGAACCTATAAGCAGGTAGCTTCGCCATTATAAAAATTTTACTTAAAAAATTATTCTGCGCTTTCTGCGTCAGCTTCAGCAACTGGTGCTTCTTCTTCAGCAGGTGCTTCAACTTCTTCGGCAACAGGAGCATTTTTAGCAGCAATTGCAGCAGCTTTTTCTTCCTTCTTTTTAGCCTCAGCAGCCAAAGCAGCTTTGCGTGCTTCATCTTTTGCAGATGTTAAGCTGGTTTTTTTACCGGTGATTTTGCCGTCTTTCAAATCAGACCATGCAGCAAATTTCTCTGCAGCTTGTTCTTCAGTTAAAGCGCCTTTTTTAACACCACCTTCTAAGTGTTTTTTGTATAGCACACCTTTGTATGAAAGGATAGCACGACAAGTATCTGTAGGCTGGGCACCTGTGTTAACCCACTCTAAAGTTTTGTCGAAGTTAATGTCAATAGTTGCAGGGTTGGTGTTTGGGTTGTATGAACCTAAACGCTCAATAAAACGACCGTCGCGAGGCGCGCGGGCATCTGCTACTACGATGTAATAAAAAGGTTTTCCTTTTTTACCGTGTCTTTGCAGTCTGATTTTAGTTGCCATTTCTTTATTTTATGTATTCAACATGTCCCCGGAGTTCTTTCTGCGGGGATGCAAAGGTATAAATTATTTATAACAATTTAAAACGCTTATAATTAATTCTTTAATTTAACAATAGTCAGACGGGCATTCCCGGTAAAATTTATAATTTTTGCCCTATGAGTACTAAAAGAAAACTACGTATTGCCATTGATATGGACGAGGTACTGGCCGATACCATTGATAAATTTATTGAACTATACAAACAACGCCACCAAACAGAAATACTGCTGGCAGATATGCATGGCAAAGAAATAACCGAAATACTTCCCCCACATTTAAGCAGTTCGCTAAGGCCCTATATTAACGAAAAAGGCTTTTTTCGCGATTTAAAGGTAATGCCCGATGCGCAGGAAGTGGTAAAAGCGCTGCATGAAAAGTACGATGTATATATAGCATCGGCAGCTATGGAGTTTGCCAATTCACTGGAGGATAAGCAGGCCTGGCTTAATGAGCATTTCCCGTTTATATCATGGACCAATATTATCTTTTGCGGGCACAAGATCCTGGATGTGGATATCATGATAGATGATCGTACCAAAAACTTTGTAACCTTTAACGGCCGCAAACTGCTGTTTACATCGCCACATAATGCGCTCATTAACAATTTTGAACGGGTTAATAACTGGCAGGAGGTTGCCGCCAAATTATTAAGCACGTAATGTAAATACTTTATTACAAATACGTTAACTTTACGGTAATCCTAAGTCCCGATACACTTAAAGTATGCTTGCCGTGCACAATGCAGTAACCGATAGCTGCGTATTAATTTACGATGTTGATGATCAGCAATACCTGTTCATAAGCCCCTGTATTTATGCTATTGCAGGCATACACCCCCATGAACTTGCTGCCGACAATAACTTTTGGTACAAACTCATCAATAATAAACAGGCCGACAGTATTTATGAGCGCATTAATAATATGCAGCCAAACGGCAATATTGAGCTAAGCTACCAGATCACCACCCCACAAAACACCGTTAAAAATATTGCTGATAACCGGAGCCTTGCTGTTGATGCCACATCGGGCCATAAAATTTTGCAAAGCATCATCCGGGAAAGCCCCGATGAAAACCCGGTCATTGCAGATGATATTGATTTTAGCACCCTGTTTTATAATAATATAAGCCCAATGTATCTGTTTGATTTAGATACCCTGCGTATTTTAAAGGTAAACAAAGCCGCCATAGCTACTTACGGCTACTCGCTTCAGGAGTTTTTATCAATGACCGTGCTTGACATGAGGCCGCAGGGCGAGCATGAAAAAGTAAACGAGTACATACAGCAAAACAGCTTTAATAAATCAAACAACAAAATATTTACCAGCGCAGGCCTCTGGAAACACCACAATAAAAACGGCGATATTATATATGCCGAAATAACCGGCCACGATATTCATTACAACAACCTTAATTGCCGCATGGTAACGGCCACAGATGTTACCGAAAAGGTAAAATTTCAGGAAGAAGCAAAGGTTAGAGAACAGCTGTTAAACTCACTTATTGATTCGCAAACCAACTTCCTGATCAGGGTAAACAATACCGGCCATTTTAGCTTTGTTAACCGGCAGTTTTTAAAAACCCTTGGCTACAATATTAATGAACTGCTGGGGCAGCATTTTTCAATAACTTCCATTCCGCAGGAGCTGCACCTTTGCGAAGCCGCATTTGCAAGCTGTATGCAAAACCCCGGTAAGGTTATTACACTACAGCACAAAAAGCCCGATGTACAAGGCAATCTTCATGATATCGATTGGGAGTTTATATCGGTAGTTGACGAGCAAGGCCAGGTTGTTGAAATTCAGGGCATCGGGCAGGACATTACCCGTAAGCTTATTATTGAAAAGGAAATAAAAAACACATCGCAAAAGCTGGATGCCTTTATTGAAAGCATTACCGACTCCTTTTTTATTATTGATAACAACTGGCGGTTTATGCGTGTAAATGCCGCGTTTGAAAAAGTAAGCAACTGCTCGCGCGATGAAATGCTGGGTCAGGTTTTATGGGATGTTTTTCCGTCAATTTTAAATTCGGGCTTTGGCAGAGCTTATTATGAGGCTGTTGAAAAACACGAGAGCGTTAAATTTACCGAATATTTTGAACCGCTGAAAATGTGGTTCCGCACGTCGGTCTACCCATCGGCCGAGGGCACAACTTTTTTTGTGAAGGATATTACCCATGAAAAACAAGCCCAGGAACAAGCCCTTTGGACAAAGAACAGCCTTGAAGCACTCATCAATAACACGCATGATCAAATATGGTCTGTTGATAAAGAGTTGCGGTTTGTGTATCTCAATGATGCTTACGTAAAACAAATTTCCCACATCACCGGCACCGAGCCCAAAGCCGGCGACTATTCCTATAAGCATCCCGGCTACAACCAAGGCATTCATGATGATTGGAACGGCTATTACCAGCGCGCTTTAAAAGGCGAGCAATACACCATAACCAGCGAAAGCCGCGACCTTAAAACCAAAGCGCTCCTGTTTTTTGAAGTAAGCTTTAACCCCATTTACACCTTAAACGGTGAAATTATTGGCGTGGGCTGTTTTAGTCGCGATGTAACCCGGTTACTTAAAACCGAGCAGGAACTGATAGACCAGAACGAACGCCTGCGTAATATTGCCACCTTAAGCTCGCACGAAATAAGGCGACCGGTAGCCAGCATGATGGGCCTCATCAGCATTATGGACCGCGACAATTTTTTTAATCCCGAAAACGAGGAGATCATTGAACACCTGCTAACCGTAAGCACCGAAATTGACGACGTGATCCGTCTTATTGTTGATAATACCTTTACAGGAAAGAATTAACACCAAACAATTAATGCATACTCAAATACGCCGATGCGGTATCATAGGCTTTGTGCACCACCACACCAACACATTTATTGGTAGCGGTATTTATCTCGAAAGAAATACCCTTATCCAGGTCGGTATAAACCTGCACCTTATCGCCTTTAAGCTTATAGGTACTGGTTGGCTTTACTGTATAATTATGTTTAATACTGTCTATTGGCGATGTTACCCCGGCATGGCTGGCAGTTTTAAACCAGGGCGAGGTAACCAATATTTTTTGCACGCGGCTAATGGCCTCATCGGCACCGCCGGCATTGCGGTGCGAGAATATACTGGTCCTGTAACCATTCACATCATGTTTGGCGAACCAAACCATCAGCGAGCTGCCCATGGCTGCGTCAGAACTATCGGGCCGCCCAAGCAGTTTAGTAGCTGCCTGCACATCATCGCCTATAGCTATATGGCCTATGCTTTTTCCTGGGGTGATCAGTTGATCCGCAGGTACAAGGGCTGTTAATGAAGTATCTTTAGTAACCATTTTACTGGCCGCTGTTGTATCAGTGGGTGATTTGGCTGCGGTATCGGCTGTTTGGACCTGCTGGTTGGTATCTGTAGTTTCCTGTTTTTTAGTGGATGAATTACAGGCGGCCAATGAGGCAGCCAGTAGTAATATTAAAAAGCTGTTCTTCTTCATATATCAGCATAACAGTATTATATTTATTTTGTTGGCCCGTAATTTAACGGGGCGCTAACCAAATTCATATTCCATTGTTAACTACACAATGATCACAAAAGGGCAGCAGGTAATACAGCAATGGTACAAGCAAAAAAACTGGAAACAGTTTCCGTTTCAAAAAGAAATGGAAGCTGCCTACCTGTCGGGCTATTCGGGTTTGCTGAATGCGCCGACGGGCAGCGGTAAAACATATGCGCTTTTCCTCCCCTTTCTGGCAGATTATATCAATCAACACCCGGATACCTACACTACTCAAAAGAACAACGGGCTGCGTATGCTGTGGATAACCCCACTGCGCGCCCTCACCAACGATATCCGTAAAGCCATGCAGGAAGCCTGCGACGAAATAGGCTTACCATGGACCATAGCCACCCGCACCGGCGATACATCCGCAGCCGAAAAGGCTGCCCTTAAAAGAAAACTGCCCGAAGTACTGCTTACCACGCCCGAAAGCCTGCACCTGATGCTGGCCCAAAAGGATTATCCTAAAATGTTCAGCAACCTGCAGGTAGTAGTAACCGACGAGTGGCACGAACTATTGGGCACCAAACGCGGCGTACAGGTGGAGTTGGGATTGTCCCGGTTGAAAGCGCTGAGTCTGGGGGCTGGAGTGGGAGTTCTGGGCTCTGAGGTGGGAGATCTGAGGTCTGATGTAGTGGAATTGAAGCCTGAGGACGTAAATCGCGAAAAACCGAAACTCAAAACTCAAAAACTCCCAACCTCCGACCTCCCACCTCAGCACTCTGACCACAGACCCCAGGCCCCAGACCTCAGACTCAAAATCTGGGGCATCAGTGCAACTATTGGTAACCTGGAACAAGCCGCGGAGGTATTGTTAGGCAATAACTTTCCGCCTGGGCAGGTAAAAATGGTGCGGGCCAACCTGGAAAAAAAGCTGGAAATAAAATCCATCATTCCCAAAAACGTGGAGAATTATTCATGGGCCGGGCATATTGGCTTAAAGCTGCTGCCCGAGGTTATGGCTATTGTGGCCCGCAGCAAAACCACGCTTATTTTTACCAATACACGGTCGCAGTCCGAGATCTGGTACCATGCCATTTTAGATAACTATCCCGAATACGCCGGTATTATGGCCATGCACCATGGCTCGCTGGATAACGAACTGCGCAACTGGGTAGAGCAGGCCCTCCATGCCGAAGCCCTAAAGGTAGTGGTATGTACTTCAAGCCTTGATCTTGGGGTGGATTTCAGGCCGGTAGATACTGTTGTGCAGGTAGGCAGCCCCAAAGGTGTTGCCCGTTTTATGCAGCGGGCAGGCAGGAGCGGGCACCATCCCGGCGCGGTATCACGTGCTTACTTTGTGCCCACCCACTCGCTGGAACTGCTGGAAGGTGCTGCGCTTAAAGAAGCCATAAAAAAGGGCATCTTCGAAAGCCGCGATCCTATGCTGCTTACCATGGATGTGCTGATACAGTACATGGTTACCCTGGCGGTTTCGGATGGTTTCAAGCCTGATGAACTATTCGAGGAAGTAAAAGGCACCTATGCCTTTGCCGATATTACCCGCAATGAATTTGGCCAGCTGCTTGATTTTATTACCACCGGCGGCAAAACCCTGGCCCAGTACGATGAATTTTTAAAGGTAGAAATTGAGGACGGCCTATATAAAGTGAACAGCCGGAGGGTAGCCATGCGCCACAGGTTAAGCATAGGCACCATTACCAGCGAGTTAAGCATCCGGGTAAAATGGCTTAGTGGCGGCAGTTTGGGAACCATTGAGGAGTCCTTTGTATCTAAACTAAAACCCGGCAATACATTTTGGTTTGCCGGTCGCAGTCTGGAGTTTATACGGGTAAAGGAAATGACAGCCTTCGTAAAAAAATCAAACTCAACCAAAGGACTAATCCCCAGCTGGAACGGCGGTCGCATGCCACTGTCGTCCCAGCTGTCGGCTGTTTTCAGGGATAAGCTGGACGAGGTAGCGCATGGCATCGAAAAAGATGAAGAGGTTATAGCGCTTAAACCGTTGTTCAATTTGCAGCAGGAATTATCGCATCTGCCGCAAAGCCATGAGTTTTTGATAGAATCGTTTAAATCGCGCGAGGGGCACCATTTGTTATTCTATCCGTTTGAGGGGCGTTTGGTGCATGAGGGTATGGCATCGCTGCTGGCTTATCGCATCAGTAAAATAAAAAATGCCAGCTTCTCCATCGCCATGAATGATTACGGGTTTGAATTGCTTACCGATGAGGACGTGCCTATTGAGCAGGTACTGGAAGACAGCAGCTTTTTTTCGATAGATAACCTGTTAGATGATATTCAACATAGCCTTAATGCCAATGAAATGGCCCGGCGCCGGTTCAGGGATATTGCACACATCGGCGGTCTGGTATTTACGGGCTACCCCGGGCAGCAGATAAAAAACAAACATTTGCAGGCCTCAACATCGCTTTTGTTTGAGGTATTTACCGAGTACGAGCCGGATAATCTGCTCGTGAGGCAGGCCTATAACGAAGCGCTGGCGTTCCAGCTGGAAGAATTCAGGCTACGAGCCGCCCTACAGCGCATTGCCACGCAAAATATCATTCTTAAAGTAATTGAGAGGCCTACACCGTTCGCCTTCCCCATTATGGTTGATAGCCTTGGCCGCGAAAAACTTACTACCGAAACCATGGAAGAGCGCATCTCCAAAATGGCGCGCCGCTATGGTGCCGAAGGTGTTGGAGAGGTGGATGATAAAAAGAAAACCCGCAAACCCGGCATCACCCGAAAAAAGGGGTTTTAAAGGGTGCCGGACTCCTAACAAATTTGTTACTGTATTTTTTTTCTGCGAGCGTTAAACCACCGGCGCTTTTATTACTCTCATGTACATATAACCCTATCTACATGAAAATTTTAAAACTACAGCACATTGCCATTGCCACCTGTCTTTTTTTAACCTCCTGCGGTACTATGGTAAACTATTTGGGCGATGCTTACCCGGCAACCAACAAAGTGGATGTTTATTACGACGCCAAAGACATTAAACAGGAGTACAAGGTAATAGGCCACCTTTCCATGATTAACGATTTGGACCAGGAGGTTGTAAAAAAGGCGCTGGTTAATAAATCAAAAGCTATGGGTGCCGATGGTGTAATTATTCTGCAAACAACCGGCAAGGATAATTCGACAGTAAAGGCCGATGCTATAAAATACAGCGAAAAAGCCAATTGATATTAAGCTGCTAAAAACCTTCAAACCTCAACCTCATCTGCAAACTTACGAAGCCTATAGCTTCGTAAGTTACTAATACCATCGGTGTTTATTTAAACTTGTTTTTTAAGGCTGCCAGTTTTATGGCGATATCTGTTTCGGGTGTTTGCTCGGGCTTTTTGTTAAAAGATGGTTTATTACCGGCAGGCCTTCTGTCGTCATTTCTTCTTTCCTGCGGGCGCTCACTCTTATCATTCTCTTTCATTGACAAGGCTATGCGCTTACGGTTAACATCAACCTCGGTAACGGTTACTTCCACCTTTTGATGCACCTTTAATACTTCATTAGGATCTTTAATATACCTGTTGGTGATCTGGCTCAGGTGAACCAAGCCATCCTGGTGAACGCCGATATCAACAAAGGCCCCAAAATTGGTAATGTTTGTAACAATACCGGGCAGTTTCATACCTACTTTTAAATCGCCAATGGCATTTACGCCGTCGGTAAAGCTAAAGGCCTCGAATTGCTCACGCGGGTCGCGACCGGGCTTGGCAAGTTCGGCCATAATATCGTTTAGCGTAGGCAAACCAACGGTTTCCGATGTATATTTTTGCAGAGGAATGCTTCTGCGGATCACGGCATCGCCCATGAGGTCCTTCACCGTACATTTCATGTCTTTGGCAATCTGCTCCAGCAGGCTGTAACGCTCGGGGTGTACCGCGCTTGAATCAAGCGGGTTTTCGGCATGGTGGATGCGTAAAAATCCTGCTGCCTGTTCAAATGCCTTATCACCCAGGCGGGGCACTTTTTTCAGTTCGCTGCGGCGTTTAAAGGCGCCGTTCTGATCGCGGTATTCCACAATATTTTGCGCCAGCTGCGGACCCAGACCAGACACGTAGGCCAAAATTTGTTTCGATGCGGTGTTAAGTTCAACACCAACGGCGTTTACGCAGCTCATTACTGTATCATCTAATGATGTTTGCAGTTTATTCTGATCAACATCATGCTGGTACTGGCCTACGCCTATTGATTTTGGGTCGATCTTCACCAGCTCGGCCAAAGGATCCATTAACCGGCGACCGATAGATACCGCGCCCCTAACCGTAATATCCTTAGCCGGAAACTCCTCCCTCGCCACATCAGATGCGGAATAGATGGAAGCACCGCTTTCGTTAACCATAACAATTACCACGCCGGGCAGGTTAAGGTTACGCACAAACAGCTCGGTTTCGCGACCAGCGGTACCGTTACCTATGGCTATAGCTTCTATATTATATTTTTGAAACAGGTGCTGAACAGTTTTCTCGGCCTCGCGTGCCTGGCCTGCGCCGGTGTGCGGGTAAATGGCGGTATTCTCCAACAGTTTGCCCTGCTCATCCAAACAAACCAGCTTACAGCCCGTACGGAAACCCGGATCGATAGCCATTACCCGTTTTTGACCAAGCGGTGCGCCTAACAAAAGCTGGCGCGCATTCTCGGCAAATACACGGATAGCTTCTTCATCGGCTTTCTTCTTGGTAAACAGGCGCACTTCTGTTTCCATTGAGGGTTTAAGCAGGCGCTTGTAACCATCGGCAATTGCCTGCTTCACTTGGTCGGCAGATGGGTTATTGGCTTTTACAAATGTTTGTTCCAGGATATCTATAGCTTCCTCTTCAGTTGGTTTAATATCCAGCCAAAGGATCTCTTCCTTTTCGCCGCGACGCATGGCCAGGATACGGTGCGATGGTGCCGATTTTACAGGCTCCGTCCAGTCGAAATAATCTTTGTATTTAATGCCCTCCTGCTCCTTACCGTCAATAACTTTCGACTGAAAAGTTCCCTTCTCTATAAACAATTCGCGAACGCGGGTACGTACTTCGGCATTTTCACTGATGGTTTCGGCAATAATATCCCTTGCCCCGGCCAGCGCTTCTTCTATACTGTTAACACCTTTTTCGGCATCAATATATTTTTCGGCCTCGGTTTGCAGGTCGGCCCGGTGCTGATTTAGCAACAGATCGGCCAGGGGCTGCAAGCCTTTTTCGCGGGCGGTGGTGGCGCGGGTTTTGCGTTTTGGGCGATAGGGCAGGTAAATATCCTCCAGCGATACCATTGTTTCAGCAGCGTTTATCAGCTTTTCCAGTTCGGGCGTAAGCTTGCCCATATCGGTAAGCGACTTAAGGATGGCCTCGCGGCGTTTATCCAGGTCGCGCAGTTGTTGTATGCGGTCGCGGATCTCAGCCACCTGTACCTCGTCGAGCGTGCCGGTAACCTCTTTACGGTAACGGGATATGAACGGAACGGTTGCGCCTTCGTCAAGTAATTCAACGGTGGCGCTTACCTGTTTTTCGGCAATGGAAAGTTCCTGGGCTATTTTTTTATAATGAGCTGTCATACATTAAAATTCGGACTGCGAAGTTGGGAGAATCAGCTTACAATTCAAAAAAAGATTGCTAACAATTGGTATAACAGCATAGCTATTCAATAATACACGCGAGTAGGCAATAGCCGTCTTACATTTCGAGATTTAAGATTGCAAACAGCATAACAAATATAACGACCGCCAAAAAGGCGTACAAGGCCGACAGGTTATTGGCGGTAACAATATCGGGCACACGGCCAGAGGAAAACAAGCGGCGGGATTTGCGCTTGTATCCGTAGGAAAGGACTAAAAAAATAAGTGGCAGATAAAATAAGGCATACTTCATAATACCCAACAACATATTAACCTAATTTTGGTTTTGAAGCAGAGGAAGTGGATAAAATGAATGAAAAATATCAGGTAGGTTGCGTGAGAATGCGTGGTTTTCTAAGGTGTCTGGAAGGTATAAAAAACGTTGTCATCGACACGAGCAAGCCTGGGAATTGTGTGTGAGGGGGCAAGGAGAAATCTTATATGAAATACTGAGTCCACTTGCATATCGTATAAGATTTCTCCTCGTACCTCGTCGAAATGACAAAACTTTTTTTATCATGGCGGCTATCGCAACTTTTTCACAACCCTATCGATCGCCTTACCCCAAAATTCACCTAATGATACGGCGCCTGTCTTATTAGGGTGCAGGTAAAATATGCCTTTCTGGCCGTTTTCGGGAACAAGCTCGGTAAGGTGATGTTTTTTGAAATAGCGGAATGCTTTTTTATCGCCCACAAAAACATGTTTAGGATTAGTTGCTGTGTAACTGGCTGCAAGGCTATCCAGCTTGGGAATGTAACTTTGCAGCCTCGATAAACCCTCCTGCAAATATTTTGAACCATTATAAGTATTAGGGCTATACCAGATAGGGTGCTGCAACACCACAACAGCCTGGGGAAAATCGGCCAGTAGTTTATCTATAATGGTCTTTACGTTTTGGATATAGGTATCGGGAGCTACCGGCGCGCCGTGGGTTCCCTGTATGGCGCTATCATTGGTACCCAGTTTCATGGAGAAGATGAGCAGGGCCTGTTTATCGTTAAAGGCATTTGCTGCCTGTTCAACTTTGGTAAAAGTATCGCCCTCGCCGGGTAAAAAATCAAGCGTGGTGTAACCGCTATGGCCCTGGTTGCTAAATTCAACCGTACCCAAATTGATTTGCTTACGCAGATAAGCCACCGCAGTAGCAGGCGGGGCTTCCGTAGCAGCATTGGCAAGCTGCGCGCCTTGGGTTATGCTGTTGCCAATAAAAACTATGTTGATGTTGGGCTTTTTATTCTGAGCAAAAGCGGATGTGATATTAAGCAGCAGTATGGTAGCTGCAAAAAGGTATTTTTTCATTAGTTTATTTTAAAAAGGTAGCGACTGTGTTTGTGTGTGTTGCAATGCTGAATAACACACTCCTCCCCCCCTCTCGAGAGGGGAATCGCACAAGGCCCTGTTTCCTTTATTATTCGATATTCAAATTCAGTGTTCGATATTTAATATCACACCTCAAAACCTACCACTTAATCCCCATGTTCCAAAACATAAAGGCCCATTTATCAACCTGGCCGCTGATTACCTGCGCGGTTGACTGGCCTGCACCATGACCTGCCTTGGTTTCAATGCGGATAAGTACCGGGGCAGTGCCTTTCTGGTATTCCTGCAGTCGCGCGCCAAATTTAAAGGAATGGGCGGGCACCACGCGGTCGTCATGATCGGCGGTAGTAACCATGGTGGCTGGGTAGTCCTGCGGTTTTAGGGCATGGTATGGCGAGTAGTTGTACAGGTATTCAAACATTTCTTTTGAATCTTCGGCGGTGCCGTAATCATAGCTCCAGCCTGCACCTGCGGTAAACTTATTGTAGCGCAGCATATCCATAACGCCAACGGCAGGGAAAGCTACCTTAAACAGATCGGGCCGCTGGGTAAGCATAGCGCCAATGAGCAGCCCACCGTTTGAACCGCCGGATACGGCTAAATGCTCTTTCGAGGTATATTTATTTTTAATGAGGTACTCAGCCGCAGCAATAAAATCGTCAAACACGTTTTGTTTTTTCATTTTAATGCCCTTGCGGTGCCAGGTTTCGCCGTATTCGCCGCCGCCGCGCAGGTTGGGAACGGCGTAAATACCGCCGTGCTCCAGCAAGATGATGTTTGCCGTACTAAAGGCTGGCGTAAGACTAATTCCAAAACCGCCGTAAGCATAAAGCAAAGTGGGATTTTGACCGTTCAGCACTGTTCCTTTTTTATAGGTGATAATCATCGGCACTTTGGTTTTATCCTTCGATGTATAAAAAACCTGCTTTGATTCGTAAAGCTCAGGATCAAACTGCACGCCCGATTTTTTGTACACGGTTGATTGTCCGCTGGCTATATCTAACTTAAAAATAGTTGGCGGGTATATGTAGCTGGTAAAGGTGTAATAGGTTTCCTTTTCCTCCTTTTTTGCACCAAAGCCGCCCGCCGTACCTACCGATGGCAGGGTGATGGTGCGCTCCAGTTTACCATTCATATCATACTGCTGTACAAATGAGGTAGCATCTTTAAGGTATTCGGCAAAAATTTTACCGCCGCCGGTAGTGGCGCTCAGTACATTTTTGGTTTCGGGGATAAGATTTTTCCAATGCGTAACGGTGGGTGCCGAGGCATCAACAGTTACAATTTTAAAATTGGGCGAGTAAATATTGGTAAGAATGTACAGCTTGCTGCCAACGTTATCCAATATGTGGTGCTGGTTATCGAAATTATCAACCACAGTAACAATAGGGCTACCCGGTTTGCTAAGGTCCTGTATATATAGCTCGTTACCGGTAGTTGAGGTGGCTGCGGATATCTCTAAAAAGCGCTCATCTTCGGTAAGGGATGCGCCAATATACCGGCGCGGTGTTTTATCGCCCCCAAAGATCAACTGATCGGCACTTTGCGGGGTACCCAGTTTATGGTAAAATAATTTGTGGTACTGCGTTAAGCCCGATAGCTGGCTGCCCGCCTTTGGCTTATCGTAGCTGCTATAATAAAAGCCATCAGTACCTTTCCAGGCAAGGCCGCTGAATTTTACATCGATAAGCGTATCGCCAACGGCTGTTCCGTCGCTGGTTTTTATAACGATAACCTTGCGCCAGTCTGATCCGCCTTCTGAGATCTGGTAGGCAGCCATATCGCCGTTTTTGGTAAAGTTTATACCCTGCAAAGAGGTAGTACCATCGGTCGAGAATTTGTTGGGATCTAAAAAAACCTCGGGTGTGCCGTTATCGCCAACCTGCCGGTACAGCACCGATTGACTTTGCAAGCCATCATTCTTATAAAAATAGGTGTATTTACCCTCTTTGAAAGGGGCACTGTATTTTTCATAATTCCAAAGCACCTCCAGGCGCTTGCGCATTTCTTCGCGATAGGGAATTTGCTGCAGGTAGTTTTGGGTTACTTTATTTTCGTCGGCAACCCAGGCTTTGGTATCGGTAGCCTGGTCGTTTTCCAGCCAGCGGTAAGGGTCGGGCACGGCGGTGCCAAAATAAGTATCAACGGTATCACCCTTTTTAGGCTGCGGGTATGGCAAAGTTTTAATATTCATTTGTTGTGCGTGGGTATAGCCGCAAAATAAAACAGCTAATGCAAATAAACAGGGTGTTTTTTTCATCTTGAATTAAATTACAGGAAACTAAAGATAGCTATTTGGCCTATATGCGGGCAAGCCATTTAAGCAAATAAAGGTTAAAAGTTGTTAATTTTGCCCTTTGCTGCCATTTAATTGAGCAGGGCAAGCTATATTAGCACCCGATTATAAAAATCAGGCAACCGCATTGGCGACTTTGTTTTTATCATCCCGAAGCATTCATTATAATAATGCTTTTTTTTACACGTTTGCTAAACCAGATAAACCTGTTAATTAGCAAAGTTTATATTTAAAATTGGTACAACATTACAACATGAAACAAACCTTTACATTGTTTACAGCAGCTTTTTTAATGCTTATTGCATTTAATGCCAAAGCTCAGGATAATAAAATAAGTGATGATGCCAGCGATGATGATGGCACTATAAAACTAAAAAGCTACATAAGCTTATCTGCAGGGGTATCAAACCCTTATGGCAATTTTAAAAAGGTTGATTACACCAATATGAAATCGGGCTTTGGTAAAAAAGGCCTTGTTTACGCTATTGACGGTGCTGCTTACTTTTACAAAAACTTAGGCCTGGGCTATACCGTTTCATACCAGGACCAGGGTAATTTAAGCTTCGAGGACGATCAGATCATCTCATCTGGTTACACGAATGACTTTAAAGCAGATGGATCTACCGTAACAGCCGATAAACGTTACAGAAGCATCAACGCCTTGCTTGGCCCCCAATATTCTTTGGCATGGAAAGCGCTGAGGTTTGATTTCAGGGCATCGGCAGGAGTTATCAAAAGCTTTGCTACGCCGCAAATATCTGTTGATATTACCGGCGTTCCTGAGCAGGCAGGCACATTTATACAGCAAAGTTCAAAGGCTATTGCTTTTGCATACGGCGGCAGCATAGCCATGCGCCTAAGCACCGGCGCAGGCTGGGGATTGTTTGTTAAAGGAAACTACATTAACTCTGATGGTCCTAAGCTAACTACAACCGGCCGTACAAGTACCCTTGGCCGTACGTTAACGCACCAGCCAATTACCGAAGGGCAATTAACTTTGGGCTTATACAAAGAGTTTAAATAAACAGTAACACCGCCCTAAAACGGCAGGTTACTTATCAATATTAAAAAAGGCATCGGGCAAAAACCCAATGCCTTTTTTGCATTTAATGCACCTCAAACTGCTCGGGGCGACTGGCTACAATCTCGGGCTGGTTCTTAAACATTTCAAAAACGCCGGTAACGCAAATGCCTTTGCCCTTAATATGCGGCAGATCAAGCGTGGTTTTATTGCCTTTAACGGCTATAGTATATTTTTGATGCGGAAAGGCCGCCCCCATATTAAGCAGGGTAAGGGTATCGCTTACAATTTTAAGCGAATATACGGTATCGCACAAAGTGCCGGTTTTGCCCAGGTTGGCTTTAAAATCGGCAGCGTTAAACGCATGCTGCGCTTTTGCAGCTCCTGCAAAAGCGATGAGCAATAATGCTGATAGTAATATTTTTTTCATCGTATAAATATAATTAAAGTTGGGCAATTAAGCAGCCTCAGCCCAACAGCCTCACCCCGGCCCTCTCCAAAGGAGAGGGGGCTTAAAATCCTTTTCAACAAAGCAAATCAAAAGTCCTCTCCTTTGGAGAGGATTTAGGTGAGGCTGTTTGGGGTGAGGCTTTTTCCTTTCGCGGTTAAAACGTACTTTTGCGGGTATGCCAACCCGTAACAAACTTTATTTCGCATCTGATTTTCATCTGGGGGCTGGCAGCTATGCCGGGAGCCGCGAACGCGAGGACAGGATAGTGCGCTGGCTTGATTCCATAAAAGATGATGCCGCCGAACTGTTTTTAATGGGCGATGTTTTTGATTTTTGGTTTGAATATAAAACGGTTGTGCCGCGCGGTTACATCCGTTTCTTGGGCAAACTGGCCGAGCTTACGGGCATGGGGGTAAAGCTTTATATGTTTAAGGGCAATCACGATATGTGGATGTTCAATTACTTTGAAAAGGAATTGGGCGCTACTATCATCAGCGATGAACTGAAGATAGAACGGAACGGTAAAAAGTTTTTCCTGCACCATGGCGATGGCCTGGGCCCCGGCGATGGATTTTATAAAGTTTTAAAGAATTTTTTTCGGAGCGGGTTTTGCCAATGGCTTTTTGCCCGCCTGCATCCCAATTTGGGCGTGGGGATAGCCAATTATTGGTCAGAGCATAGCCGGATAAGCCATAAGAAAAAAGAAAACCCCAAGCCTGACGAACAGGAGTGGCTGGTTACTTTTTGTCGCGAAGAACTGCAAACCAATTTTTACGATTACCTTATTTTTGGTCACCGCCATTTACCGCTTGATATTCAGCTTACCCCCCAAAGCCGTTACATAAACCTGGGCGAGTGGGTTAATTACAATACCTACGCCGTGTTTGATGGCGACAATGTTACGCTGGAATATTTTGAGCGCGTTGATAGTTAATAGATCATGGTTCATAGCCAATGACATATGTATACTATGACCTATGAACCATTTGCAAAAACAACTTACATTGTACTGAATAAATATATGCCCGGAAATGCGTAATTTTGTGCGTTTTTTGCAATGCGCCAGTAAACATAAACCCGATTAAAACGTAAAACTTTTTACAACCGGAATTACAGCAGCGCAAAGCCGCAGCATAACAACCTGCAATTGATTTTTCAAAAAAGTATATGTTAGAGAAATTAGAACTGATATTTCAACGCTGGAAAAACGTAGAAGGTGAACTGAGCAATCCTGAAGTAATGCAGGATATGAAGCGCTATGCCCAGTTAAATAAAGAATATAAAGACCTTGCCAAAATTGTTGACGAGTATAATATATACCGCAACATTATGAGCAATATTGATAGCAACAAAGAAATTCTGGCGACTGAAAAGGACGAGGAATTTCGCGAAATGGCAAAATCTGAACTGGACGAGCTGCTAACCCAGCAGGAAGAAAAGGAAGAGCAGATACGCCTGATGCTGATACCTAAAGATCCGGAAGATACCAAGAATGCCCTTGTGGAAATTCGTGGTGGTACCGGTGGTGATGAGGCTGCCCTTTTTGCGGGCGATCTTTACCGTATGTATATGCGCTATTGCGAAAAACGCGGCTGGAAAACCGAATTGGTTGACTATACCGAAGGCACAAGCGGTGGCTACAAGGAAATTGTATTTAACGTAAATGCCGAAGACGCTTACGGCACACTGAAATATGAATCGGGCGTACACCGCGTACAGCGCGTGCCAGATACTGAAACACAGGGCAGGGTACATACTTCGGCAGCATCAGTAGTGGTATTGCCCGAGGTTGATGAGTTTGATATTGATTTGCAGGTAAGCGATATCCGTAAGGATTTGTTCTGCGCGTCTGGTCCGGGTGGTCAATCTGTAAATACTACGTATTCGGCAGTAAGGTTAACCCACTTACCTACGGGTATTGTGGCGCAGTGCCAGGATCAAAAATCGCAATTAAAAAATTACGATAAGGCTTTACAGGTATTACGTTCAAGGGTTTACGAAATGGAGTTGCAGAAACACCTGGAAGAAACCTCCAAAAAACGTAAAACAATGGTATCAACCGGCGACAGATCTGCCAAAGTACGTACCTATAACTACCCGCAGGGCCGCTTAACCGAGCATCGCATAGGCTTAACCATATATAACCTGGTTGGCGTTATGAACGGCGATCTGCAGGATGTTATGGAAGCCCTGCAATTTGCAGAGAACGCCGAAAAATTAAAAGAAGGTACTGTAGTTTAAGCTTTTTAAACAACGGGCACATAAATTCAAAAAGGGTCGGTTTGCATAATAGCAAACGGCCCTTTTTTGATATTTCTACTTATTTCCCGCTTCCTTTCTCATCTTAATGTTAATTAATGTAAAATTCTGAGTATTACATTAATCGCAATCCCGTTTTCATCTTAATTTCATATAAGCCATCTAATTTAGTTTTTGTAAAGGAGTGATGTAGCGCTTTGACTGCTATTTACGTCATGGTTTTTATTGAAACCCATCACTATTTATTTTTTTGACGATAAATTTTTAATTTATGCTGGCTGTAAAAACTTTAAATAACAATTTAACTACCTACAAACGTACTTTACGTTTAATGGGCGATAAATTTGAGATTAGTGTGGTGGGGAATGATCCTTTACTTGCCGATGAACAAATTGAAATTGCTGTTGATGAAATTAACAGGGTCGAGAAATTGCTTTCGGCTTTTAGTGATGATAGCAACATTAACCAGATAAACCGCAACGCTGGTATTGCCCCGGTAAAGGCCGATGGCGAAATATTCAGGCTTATTAGCCGTGCTTTGCAAATATCTGAACTTACTTATGGCACTTTTGATATCACCTACCTTGTTGATAACAACGCCTATAATAACGATAATACCTTTGCCGGTAACCAAACTGTTAAAACCGCGCCGTACTCGGTAGTGCTTGCCAACTATCAAAATGTTGTGCTTGATGCCGCAACGCAAACCGTATTTTTAAAAGAAAAAGGTATGCGTATAGGCTTTGGTGCCAACAGTCGCGGTTATGCTGCCGACAGGGCCAAATACGTATTACAAATGAACGGTGTAAGCAGCGGTGTTATTAATGCCGGCGGCGATTTGCTTACCTGGGGTACACAACCCGATTTTGAACCATGGACCGTTGCAGCAGCCGATCCGGAGCAAAGGAACCAGCCATTTGCAGATTTAGACATCAGCAACCTGGCTTTCGCTACATCTGTAAATACCGAAAAATTTGCAAGTATTGGCAACAGACCTTTAAAAGGTAGCATCCATGCAAAAAAAGGCTTCCCGGTAAGCGAAATTAAAAGCGTAAGCATAGTAAGCCCAACAGCCGAGCTTGCCGACGCTATGGCTACACCCGTTATTAACATTGGTGTTAATGGCGGCATGTACCTCATAAACCAATTAAACCAAATTGCTTGTATCATAATTGACGATCAAAACCGTGTTTACACGTCAAAAGATATCAGCATCTGATAAATACCCCTATTTTTATAATTAAACCCTTATCCTCATTAAACCGGTAAATGTGCTTTATAAGGCGCGCTTAATTGTGTGCTTTATAAAAAAAGAAATTTAAAGCAATTGTTATCAACAGTGCTTCGCCCATTGGGTTTAACTGTTTAATTTGACCGATATTTGAATATAATTTTAAGTTTTTCTTCCTCTCAATGATAAAGTGGTTTGCGTATATTGTCCTGTTATTGATATTTGCACCCTGTTTATCATCTGCCGGCGTTAACAATAGCCGGTTTGCCCCCGTTTTTAATGATAAAAGTACATTTGTGCGGCAGTATAGCAATGCATTGGCTGATACTGCGTTATCAAAAAAGGAAAAACAAAAGCAGGAGCAGGACGAAAAAAATAAAATTAAAGAGGTAGCAAAGGCCAAACGCCAGGCAAAGCCCGAAAAGGTTGACGAAACCGACAACACCGTGCCCGCCAAGCCCAAAGCCAAACCCAAAAGACAGCGCCGGCCCGAGGGACTGGAGCGTCCGCCGGAAATACCGCGAAGAAATGGCAATTAAACAGGTTACACAATTTACCCATTATTGATGAAGTTACTTTGCTTACTTTTTTTTGTTGCCGGCAGTAATGCCTTATATGCTGCTGGGTTAAATTCAATTTCCTATACCGGTAATGATAGTCATATGGTTGCCGATACCGATACGGTTGTTAAGCGTAAGCAATCCCTGTCTGTAGGGATCAATTATGGCAGCGATGCACTTTTCTTTGGTCGTACCGGGCCTATTAAATATCCTTTTTTTAACGGCGATATTATTTATAATTCAAAATCGGGCTTCTTTGTTTACGGCTCGCTGTTAAAGGTATTAGGTTATGCCCCTGTTGATGAAGTAGATGTAGGCGGCGGATATTTTTATAGATTTTCAAAATCATTTACCAGCACGGCAAGCTATACCCGTTTTATCTTTAATAAAAACGCCAACGTTATAAAATCGGCATCAACAAATGATATCAACGTAAAAAACTCATATGATTGGCACCTGTTTAAAACAAGTGCTATTGTTGATTACCTTTTTGGCAAATCCAACGATATATTTTTAACAGTAACCAACTCCAAATACTTTGAAAGCAGCTGGAGTGTTTTTGACGATAAGGATTTTCTGTCGCTTAACCCATCCTTTAACTTTATAATGGGTACCCAGAATTTTGTACAGCGCTATTCTTTTGATCACCGTTTTCAGCACCAGGAAATAGATAATATATACGTACATAACGACCCTTACCTGGCCAATTACAACCGCAAGTTTAATATGCTTAATTACAGCTTTAAAATACCGCTTGCATACAACCGGCCGCATTATACGCTGGAAGCCTCGTGGCGGTATTCTATCCCCGTAAACGTGGAAGGCATACTTCAAAATCGCAAGGAATCATTTTTTAACTTTACCTTTTATTACGTTTTTTATTAAGCCGGTACATATATGAACGTATTGATCATAGAAGACGAAAAAGCCCTTGCACAGGAACTGGAAATATTTTTAACCAATTACAATTACATCTGCGAGGTTTGTTTCGACGGGGCATCGGCATCTGAAAAAATTGCTACCAACTTGTATGATTTTATACTGATAGATCTGGGTTTACCGGATTACGACGGCCTGGATCTGCTGAAGGAAGCCAAGCGTAATGAATCGGAGGCGGCCTGTATTATCCTCACCGCCCGCGCCGAAATAACCGACCGTATCAAGGGCCTCGACCTCGGTGCCGATGATTATTTGCCCAAACCTTTTTCGTTACTGGAATTGCAAAGTCGTATGCAGGCCATCATTCGCCGTAAGTTTGGGGTAAAAAATAACATTATTGATTTAAGCGGCTTTTTGATTGACCTCAGCAACCGCACCATATCATACGGGCACAGTGTGATAAACACCATCACCAAAAAGGAATTTGACCTTATAGCGTATTTAATTTTACACAAAAACCGCACACTTACCCGCATGCAGCTAAGCGAACATATTTGGGGCAGCGTGGTTAATAATGATTACGACAGCAACTATATAGACGCCCACATAAAAAATATCCGCAAAAAATTAAATGCCTTTGCCTCGCCCGATTGGCTGGAAACCGTACGGGGGCTTGGCTATAAAATTAAGATCAACGCCTAAGTATTGAAACTCAGAACAAAACTTACGCTTTTTAACGCCATATCAAAACTGGTGATCGTAGTACTATTTGTATTGCTGGTACCCGTATTGATAAAAAATATCACCAGCAACTATGTTGATAGCAAGCTCATCAAACAAAAAAACAAGCTGCTGCAAATAGTAAAAAGCAAAGGCATTGAAACCTATATAGAAAACGGCGAGGGCTACGGAAGTTACCTGCCGCTTAAAGACGAATACATTAGTTTGGATGAGGTTGACCCCAACTTTTTTTTAGATACTATAAAAAGGGGCAAGCGTTTATTCAGCGAAGGCGATACGCTGGAATACCGCATTCTGAGCCACACCTTTAAAGTAAAAAATAAAAACTACCTGCTGGAAATTGGCAAAAGTGTGGATACGCTTGATGAAACCAGTATTCCGCTGCAAAACATTGCTTTCCAGGTATTACTGGGGATGATATTGCTTACCATCCTGGCCGATCAGTTTTACTCCAACTACGTGCTTAAACCGTTGAGGCTGATCATAAAAACCAAGCTGGTTGGGCAAAAGTTCCCCAATTTTCAGTCGTACCGCAAAGTGCGCACCACCACGTCGGATTTTGAGCACCTCGATCTCAGCATCCACACCATGATTGAAACCATTGCCGATAAATTTCATAAAGAGCGGGAGTTTATTTCCAATGCATCGCATGAGTTAATGACGCCCATATCTATCCTGCAATCAAAAATTGAGAACATGTTTGAGGAAGAGGATATTAACGACGACCTGAAGGTGCGGCTGCTGGAGATGCAAAAGATCCTGAACCGGCTAAAAAGCATTACCAAAACCCTGCTGCTGATATCACAAATAGAGAACGAACAGTTTTTGAAGGAAGACAAAGTGTCGGTTAGTGAATTGCTGCAGGATGTTTATGACGAAATTTCTATTCGCCTGCAGGATAAAAACATCGACTACGAGATGTCAATGCCCGAAAGCTGGCAGATGATCAACATTAATAAATTTTTGCTGTTTAACCTGTTTTTTAACCTTATTAATAACGCCATTAAGTACAATAAAGAGGGCGGCTCTATAAAAATAGTGGGCGTGGCGGTTCATGATAAATTCCTGATAAGCATAACCGATACCGGGATAGGTATTGATGCTGATGCTATACCGCTGATATTTAACCGCTTTAAAAAATTCAGACAATCATTACAGCAGGATAGTTTTGGCCTTGGCCTGCCCATTGTAAAATCAATTGCCGCCTTTCATGATATCGAAATTGATGTATCGTCAGAAAAAGATATCGGCAGCACATTTAAACTCATTTTTCCGGCTACTTTAATAATTGTGAATTAGCCTCACCCCAGCCCTCTCCAAAGGAGAGGGAGCTGAAAATCATTTTCAGCAAAACAAATCAAAAGGCCTCACATTTAAGAGGATTATTACGTGAGGGCTTCGCCGTTTAGGTGAGGCTATGAGGCTTCCTTTCCCCATTTGTAACCAAACCGTTACTTTACTGTACTAAAAACAAGTCGGTGTATGGCATTTTTTGCAAATGGCAGGTCTGGGTTGCGCAATCCACTTTCGTAAATATTAAAAAATTAAAGCTACAGTAGGTAATTGGCCCCTTTTATATATAATAAGTTCAAATGCGGTATTTGGCATTTGCTTTGCAAACAGGTATAAAAAACATATCATAATTATTATGAAATCTCTTAAAATCAAAGTAGCTACTTTAAGTATAGCTTTAGCATCATTAGGCATTATCGGTTCGGGCTGTAACTCATTAACCAAAACACAAAAAGGTGCCGCAATTGGTGCGGGTGCGGGCGGTACAGTTGGCGCTTTAATAGGTAAAGCCGCAGGAAATACTGCTTTAGGTGCAATTATAGGTGGCGCTGTTGGTGGTACTGCTGGTGCATTCATTGGCCGGAATATGGACAGGCAAGCTGCCGAAATTAAACAAACCGTGCCGGGTGCAACAGTAACCCGCGAAGGTGAAGGTATTTTGGTAAAATTTGATTCGGGTATTTTGTTTGATACCAATAAATCAGATCTTAAACCTGCTGCACAATCTAACCTGCAAAACCTTGCAGCATCATTGCAAAAAAACCCTGAAACCAATATTTTAATTGTTGGCCATACAGATAACACCGGTTCTGACGCTTACAACATGGATCTGTCTGTTCGCAGGGCCGAATCTGTGAAATCATATATTGTTGCTGGCAACGTTGCCGCAGCACGTTTACAAACCCAGGGTAAAGGCGAGTCTGAACCAATTGCAGATAATACTACAGTTGACGGACGTTCACAAAACCGCAGGGTTGAAATTGTAATTGTTGCAAACTCTACAATGAAACAACAAGCAAAACAAGCTGCTCAATAATAAATAGTTAATATAATAAGATCAAGTTAATTTTTAAGAACCCGGCCAGCAAGGCTGGGTTCTTGTTTTTTATGGCAGTAGCGTTAGTCCAGCAAAAACAATAAATAAAAAGTTTGTCATTTCGAAACGAGGTACGAGTGAGAAACTATCTCTTGAGCGAAAGCGAAAAATCTTATACCCCTTTGTATGCAGACTGTATTTATCCGATATATATTAAGTATAAGATTTCTCTTTCGCACCACACACAGCCCATCTCGCTCTATCGAAATGACAAAATTCTATAAAATTCAATTTTACGAACACTTAGAGAATAATCAACCGATAAAAACATTTTGTAATCAACAAGTTAATAACTTATTTTTGCAATATGCTGAAAAGATCAGGAGCCATATTGTTAACCATGCTGTACACCGTTACAGTGCTGGGCTTTGCTCTTAATCTGCATTATTGCGGCACCCATGTTGCATCGGTAAAAATTAATTCGCCGGCCATTGGCTGCGATATGCCTAAAACCAGCAAAATGAAATGCTGCAAGGATAGCCAGCTACAGGTAAAGGTAAAAGACGCCCACCAGGCCGAACCTGCATCTGTTTTGGCAAAGCTGTTTGGGTTTGAGTTGTCGCGCCTGCCATTCAGCAACATCTTCTTTACGGCGCCGCATAACACAATCGAAAAACTTTTCGACCGTGCCCCGCCCGATGTTCCCCGGCAAAGTATCGCATCTTTTATTAAAAATTGTATTTTCCGTATCTGATCGTCATTAATTGTAAGCACCATTACCCTGGCAATTACCAGGCGTAGTTTATTTTCCAACAATTAATTCAACGATCAAATGAAAACCATTAAAATATTCATTCTTATATTTTGTGTAACTGTTAGCGCCGCAAAGGCCCAGTTCACCAAAGCCGAATTACAGGTTAGCGGCCTTACCTGTGCACTATGTGCAAAATCTACCGAAAAGGCATTACGCACACTGCCATTCATAGGCGATATTAAAACAGACCTCGAGCGTAATTTATACCTCATTACCTTTAAAAGCAATGCGCCCGTAAACCTGGAGCTCATCAGCAAGAAGGTGCAGGGAGCAGGTTTCTCAGTAAATAACCTTAAAGCCACTTTTAACTTTGATAACACCAAAGTTGCCAATAACAATTTTAACTACGCCGGCGATACCTACAGGTTGTTGAACGCCCCTAACAAATTACTTAACGGCAATGTTGATCTTACCGTGGTTGATAATGGTTTTGCGCCAAAGGCGGTATCAAAAAAATACCTGGGCCAGGTTACGGATGCAACCCCGGCAAGCGGTCGTGTTTATCATTTAACTATATAGATAGCCCCATTAAATTCCCATTTTTATGAAGACTATCTTATTGGCTATTTGCCTCACGCTTTTGGCATGCCCGCTATTTGCGCAGGAGCTGTATGTAAATACCGAACCCGCCAGCAACATGGCCACCGGATCATTAGGCTTGCGCCTGGAGAACCAGGGCTTTTTTAAAACCGGCCATAAAAACCGCAGTACCTTTGAAGCCATGTATGGCGTTAGCCGCCACCTGATGGTGCATGGTTCGGCCTACGTATCTGATTATTACAGCAACAATCAGCATTTTGAAGGTGGCAGTGTATATGCCAAGTACCGTTTCCTATCTATTGATACGGTGCAGCGGCATTTCAGGGGCGCTGTGTTTGCCAAACTGGCCAGCATCAACAATCCCCTGCCCAACCAGGAAATATCGTTAGAGGGCGATAATTCGGGCCTGCAAAGCGGCGTGGTGTTCACCCAGCTGCTGCACAAGCTGGCGTTATCCGGTTCGGCGAGTTATTTGCGGGCTTTCGATAACCGCGGGGGATATGATCTACCGACATATCAGGCTAAAAACGCGGCGGCTTACACGCTATCGGCCGGTTACCTGCTGTTCCCTAAAAGCTATCGTAACTATAGCCAGGTAAACGTTAATATTTATGCCGAACTGCTGGGCAAAACCAACCCCGGTAAAGGGCAAAGCTACCTGGATGCCGCACCGGCCGTTCAGTTTATTTTTAACAGTGTTTGCCGGGTTGATCTTTCTTATCGCACCCCGCTTTATAACGATATGATCCGCAACAGCCGCAATATGTATTTGATAAGGCTGGAGTATAATTTCTTTAACCTGTAACAATCAGCAAAGCAAAAGCCCTGTTCCGTTTACCGGAACAGGGCTTTTTAGCCTCACCTAAATCCTCTCCAAAGGAGAGGACTTTTGATTTTATTTAAGCGTGAAACCTGTTTTGCCCATGGTACCGCCATCTGCATAAAGCAATACGGTATAGGTACCTTTTTGGAAAGGCGCAGGGTTAACCCAATCAATAGTATACTGGGTGCCATCATCCTTAAAATCAATAGATGTTTTATAGGTGTATTGCAGGTCCTGACCATCGGCGCTGAAAGTACCACCATCTGTAGGGGTGATCAGGTTGCCGGTTGGGTCAATAATGCGGATATAAATATCATGCAGATCCTTAGTAGCTATACTGTTGCTGGCCACGGTAAAGTTGATCTTGATTTTTTTGGCCGGACTGGCGCGGGTTACGTCAACCTCTTTGCCGCTGCTTTTAATTTTGTAGGCCACTATATTTGATGTTGCCAGCTTAAGGGCCTGCGCTACTTTAACCTTAGCATCCAGATCCTGGTTTTGCTTGGCAAGGGTATCGGCCTTTTTGGCAACGGTAGCTAAATTGCTTTTTAATGTGTCCCGCTCGGTGGTCAGCGTTGCGTTCTGTTTATGCAGTTCTTCAATATCAGCAGTGTATTTGGTTACAAAATACCTCAGCTGTTTTACATCTTCCTGCGCCTTTGAAAGTTCGGCCTTAGTGAGTTTACCTTTAGCCAGCTGGGTTCTTAATACCTGTATCTTGGCTCTCAGCGAGTCGTTTTTAGCGGTTAACTCGGTAGACATTTTTGCTTTGCCCGCGTTTACCTGCTCAACCTGTGCTTCCAGGCTATCAAGTTCGCGTTTTAACTGTGTTTGCTCATCCTGCTGTGTAACTATCCTTACATCCGACTTATTTTTTTGCAGATACAGGTACACATCGGTTCCTAATAAAGCCAACACAACCACAATCAGGAAATAAATAACATTCGAATTTTTTTTTGGTGGTTGTTGCCCGTATTGATTTTCCATAGCAATTAAATAGTTTTAGTTTTAAATACAGTTAAATGGCAAAGCTGTTTTAAAAGCCCTCATTTAACCTTGTGTTTAATTTTTACAAGCATATCTATATTAATTGATATTACCTGCTTAAAATGCGTTTTTTAGCGCGCCTAATAATTTAAGTAATTACGCTATTGAACGTAAAAAGGTTGAAAATATGATTTTATAATTAAAATGAAGGCTTTAAAATTGTATTGGCGACGGATAAAATTAAGCACAATATGCTAAAATCACAATATACATGCAAATTTTATAAAGCATAATAAAACTGCTTGCGTTTGAGTTTATATCTTTGCAGCTTTTAAGTAAATCGTTTTTGATGCATATATACCGCCACTTTATACTCCTGATAGTAACCCTGTTTACCATAACAAACGTGAGCGCGCAGCCCACCGAACCCGAAAACGCGCCGCCGCTTATTAAAACACAACCCAAGCGCGAATTTAGGGGCGTATGGATAGCTACAGTAGTAAATATTGATTGGCCAAGCAGCACAAAACTAACTACTGATAAACAAAAACAGGAATTACTAAACATCCTGAACAGCCATCAGGAAACCGGTATAAACGCCGTAATGCTGCAGGTAAGGCCCGCCGCCGATGCATTTTATGCCAAAAGCCGCGAGCCCTGGTCAAAATATTTAACGGGCAAACAGGGCCTGGGACCAAACCCGGCTTATGACCCATTGGAGTTTGCCATTACCGAGGCACACAAGCGCGGTATGGAATTGCATGCCTGGTTTAACCCGTACCGGGCCACTTTCGATGGTAATTTTGCGGCACTTAGTCCGCAGCATATCACTAAAATAAAGCCCGAGTGGTTTTTTAGCTACGGCGGTATCAAAACATTTAACCCTGGTTTGCCCGAGGTAAGAGATTATATTGTACAGGTGATATTGGATGTGGTTGATAATTACGATATAGATGGTGTACACATGGACGATTATTTTTACCCGTACCCCATTGCAGGCCAAAAAATTAATGACGAAGACACCTATGCCAAATATGGCGAAGGATATGATAACATAAAAGACTGGCGCCGTCACAACGTTGATTTGCTGATACAAATGATAGGCGACAGCGTACACGCGCATGACCCCAACATTAAATTTGGTGTTAGTCCGTTTGGGATATGGGCAAACAAGGCGCAGAATGTGGAAGGCTCTGAAACCAGCGGCGGCTCGTCATACTATGAAAACTACGCCGATTCGCGCAAGTGGATGAAAGAGGGCTGGGTAGATTATATAAACCCGCAGCTGTACTGGCCAATAGGCAACCGCGCTGCCGCATTTGATAAGTTATTGGATTGGTGGAGCAACAATACCTACGGCAGGCACCTTTACATAGGGCAGGCCGCCTATCGTATCAACGAGCGTAAAACACTGGCTTTTAAAAGTCCGTCGCAACTGCCCAATCAGATAAACCTCATCCGTAACAACCCACGGGTGCAGGGAAGCGTTTACTTTAGCTCAAACTCAGTAACCAATAATCCATTGGGGTTTACCGATTCGCTGCGCGATAATTATTACCGTTACCCGGCCCTGCCACCGGTAATGCTCTGGCGCGATTCTATTGCGCCAAACCCACCGCGCGAAGTTACCGCCAAACCCGCCCCGTTACGCACCGGTGTTATCCTCAAATGGCTTGCCCCGGCGCTGGCTAAGGACGAAGAGCCTGTTTACGGCTACGTGATATATCGTTTTGAGGATGAAAAAATAAATATCGACGATCCTAAAAATATCCTTAAGATCCAGTACAATACCGATCTTACCTTCGACGATAATACCGTACAAAAAGGCAAAACCTATTTTTACGTAATCACCGCGCTCGACAGGCTAAAAAATGAAAGCGACCGCTCGCCCACTATTGCCGTAACGGTACCTTAGCATACTTGGTGATAACATCGAATAATGAATGCTGAACTCCGAATTTCGAAGGGAATTATATTTAAATACCTTATTGACAAGTTTTGGCTAAAGCCCTTTAGTTGGCGCCCAATAACCGTTGGCTAAAGCCAACGGCAATGAAAAAAAGTTGTCATTTGGACACGAGGTACAAGTGAGAAACGCTCTCTTGAGCGACAGCGAAAAATCTTGTGCGATATACTATAAGAAGCTTGCATTCAGCAGAAGATTTCTCTTTCGCGCCACGCTTTTACCCATCCCTGCTCTCTCGATGACAAATTTTTTCTTAAATCCAATCTTCTCAATATCCTTTGGCTAAACCAACGGTAGTGAAAAACATTCCAGCACCACAAACACAGCATCTTAATTCATTGCCGTCCCATTTATGGGACGGATAAATAAACCCAAAGAAGGCTTTAGCCGAAAATTGAATTAGAAGGTAATTTCCCTATCCTCATTTCATTATTCAACATTCGAAATTCAGCGTTCGATATTCCTAAATCATTAACGTTGATTACTTCTCAGCCAGCAGATCATCGGTAAGTTTTTCAAATTCGCTTACAAATTCGGTGTAGTGTTCGCCGGTTCCAGGGCCGCTAAAGCCGGTGTGGATTTTGCGTACATCGCCATTTTTATCAATAATTATGGTAGTAGGGAAGCCAACTATTTTGGCCAGCATGGGCAGGCTTTTGGCGGTTTCAACCTTATCGCTGGTATAGCCGGTAATTAAAATGGGATACGGGATATTAAACCTGTTTTTCAACTGCTGCAATGCCTTTTGTGATTTTGCAAAATCGGTAGTGCGTTCATACGCCAAGCCAATTACCTCCACACCTTTTGATTGGTATTTTTTGTAGTAGGGCACCATAAACGCGGTTTCATCCATACAATTTGGGCACCATGAGCCCAATATCTGCACAATTACTACTTTGTTTTTATAGCGTGCATCCTGTAACGAAACTTCCTTGCCGTTAAGGTCCTTAAAAGTAAAATCTATCTTTTTAAAACCCGGTTTAAGCGCGGTGAGCGAGTAAGCATCGGGCAGTTTGGCGTTCTCGTCCTTAACCGCAGCCCAGGGCTGTATAGATGAATAACCTGCATAAAACTTGCCGTTGGCAATGGTTTGGCCATCTTTAATGGTAGCGGTAAACACAAAGGCGTGTCCGCCGTCAAAGCATGACAGGTACATTTTATCTCCGGTTACAACGCCGTCAAGGTAGCGGTAATCGCCGGTGGTGGTTAAAAAGGTGCCGGTAATTTTGGCACCGTTCTGTTTAAATTCGCCAACGGTGGTATCCCTTCCTTCGCCCTCACCAATAACTGCCGACCAGCGGCCGTGTACATTAAAAGCCGGTTTTTCTGGCGAGCTAAAAAATCGCCATGCGGTATTTGGGGTTGCAGTAAACTCCACCAGTAGATCTTTTTGCCCCAGGTGGCGCACCCAGTTTCCTTTAAGGTTGCCGCCGTCACCCAATTTCAGCTTAAATTCCGAATTAAAGAGGGGCATGTGTATAAAAACCGAATCGCCTTTGGTGCTTACATCGGTTACCTTAAATCTTTCGGCGCCGTTAATAATAGCCAGTTGCTGACTGCCGGCAATATCCTTTACATCAAAATTAAAAGGGATTTCGGTGCCCGATGCTGTTTTAAGCGCGCCGCGCCACAAACCGGTTTTAAGTTTGGTTTGGGCCGATGTCGTCTGCAACAAACCGGCGAAAAATATAGTGGTTATGATGATCTTATAGCTCATGGAAAAATAGTCGACTAATTTTGTATACTTTATCAAAAGTATGAAAACAAGTTAACTATTTCAAAACCTCGCGCGAAATGACAATTCTTTGAACTTCGGATGTGCCCTCATATATCTGCGTTATTTTGGCATCGCGCATCAGGCGCTCTACATGGTACTCCTTTACAAAGCCGTAGCCGCCATGAATCTGTACGGCTTCAATGGTAGTACGCATAGCCACTTCAGATGCAAAGAGCTTGGCCATTGAACTGGCTTGGGCATAAGGTTGCCCATGATCTTTTAACCAGGCGGCTTTTAGGCACAACAAACGGGCGGCCTCAATTTCGGTAGCCATATCAGCCAGTTTAAATTGAATGGCCTGCAAATCGGCAATGGTTTTGCCAAATGCCTTGCGTTCTTTTGAATAGGCCAGGGCCAGTTCATAAGCGCCGGATGCAATACCCAGCGCTTGTGCCGCAATACCTATCCGGCCACCCTCAAGCGTGCTCATGGCAAACTTAAACCCAAAGCCATCATCGCCAATGCGGTTTTCTTTGGGCACCTTTACATCGGTAAACATCAGCGAATGCGTATCTGACCCGCGAATGCCCATTTTATTTTCCTTTGCGCCTACGGTAAAGCCCTCCATTCCTTTTTCAACAATAAGGGCGTTTATGCCGTGGTGCTTTTTGCTGGCATCGGTTTGGGCAATTACCAGGTAGGTTGATGCCGAGTTGCCGTTGGTTATCCAGTTTTTGGTGCCGTTAAGCAGGTAGTGGTCGCCCATATCAACAGCGGTGGTGCGCTGCGATGTTGCATCAGAGCCAGCCTCGGGTTCCGACAGGCAAAAGGCGCCTATCACTTCGCCCTTGGCAAGGGGAATAAGGTATTTCTGTTTTTGAAATTCGCTCCCGTATTTTTCCAGCCCGTAGCATACCAGCGAGTTATTTACCGATACCACAACTGAGGCCGAAGCGTCTATTTTAGAAAGCTCCTCCATCACCAGCACATATGATATGGCATCCATACCGCTGCCGCCGTACTGGGGCGCTACCATCATGCCTAAAAAGCCCAGCTCGCCCATCATCTTAACTTGTTCGGCCGGAAACTTCTGGTGCTCATCGCGTTCAATTACACCGGGTTTTAATTCTTGTTGGGCAAAATCACGCGCTGCCTGGCGTATCATTAACTGCTCTTCGGTAAGTGTAAAATGCATGGTATATTTTAAAGCATAAATATAGCAATTGCTATGCGTGCATAGCAAAAAATGTTTAACAAAAAAAAGAGAGCCGTTTTCGAAGCTCCCTTTCCCCTAATTAATTTAAACTATTGATTAAACCCAAAACAAAGAACAAAAAATCTCAACTTGGGCGTCTGAGAATTCAAAAAAAATGTTTTTCACAGGTAGGTGATTTAATTTTTTCACAGATTTCATGCAGGGCGAGTAACTCTAAACAAATTTATTGCCACAAATATTTATTACTGTATATTAAAAACCAAAAATAATAAACGTTGTTTAAACGCTTATTATTTTTGGTTTTTTTAACGTACATTAGTTTTAGTTTGTAATTTATTTTCAAGCCCGCGTATCAACCAATTTATATATTAGCCCAATTACATTATGTTACTTACTGATTTTGAATACCTTAGTAATTCTGACGAGGCATTTAAGAAAAAAATTGCTTTGCAGATAAAAAATTTACGACGGCAAAATCAAGTTACACAGGAAAAATTTTTTGGCGAAACAAACATTAATATTGCCCGGCTGGAGTCTGGAAAGATTGATATAAGGCTGGATACCCTGCGCAAAGTTTGTTATTATTTTGATGTTTCACTGGCGGGTTTTTTCCAGGGGATATATTAAATACGTTATTTGGGGTTAAATTGCTGTCAAGGAATCCTTTTTTTTATACAGTTAATGTATTTTATTTAATACACCGTTCAATTTTATGATCAAAAAACATTCAGTTAACGCAATTTTAGCGGCATCATGTGTATCGCTGCTGCTGGCCGCATGCGGCGGCGAGGATAAATCAAAAATTTATGCCGAAAACGACCCGGTGATAAAAAACATGGATACCACCGTAAAACCTGGCGATGACTTTTTTAAGTATGCCAATGGCGCCTGGCTTAAAAAAAATCCCATCCCCGGCGCATACTCGTCCTGGGGTATAGGTAACGTAGTTGAGGAAGAACTGCGCAACCGCATGAAAAAGATAAATGAAGATGCCGTTAAAGCCAACGCCCCCAAAGGCAGCAACACCCAAAAAATAGGCGACTTTTATTTCAGCGGTATGGATACCGTATCTATAGAAAAGCTGGGCATTTCGCCGTTAAAAGACGAGCTGGATAAAATTGACAAGATAACTGATATAAAAAGCCTGGTACAAGCATTTGCCCACTTTAAAACCATAGGGGTAGAAACCCCCATTGGCGCTTATCCGGGGCAGGATGCCAAAAACAGCAATAAAATAGTTTTGCAGCTGGGCCAATCTGGCATAGGGCTGCCCAACCGCGATTATTATTTTAATACCGATGCGCACAGCGTTGCCATCCGTACAGATTATCAGCAAAAACACCTGCCCACTATGTTTAAGCTGGGTGGATTACCTGCCGATGCTGCCAATGCCGCCGCTAAAAAAACCTATGCGTTAGAAACCTTTTTGGCCGATAGCAGCCGCAAACTGGAAGACCTCCGCGATCCGTACCACAACTACAACAAAATGCCGCTGGCCGGGCTAAGCAAACTTGCGCCCGATGTTGACTGGAAAGCAACATTTGAGCAAATGGATTACAAGAACGTTGACACCGTAATTGTTGGCCAGCCCGAGTATTACCGCGCATTTAATAAAGCGCTGCATACTTATACCATTAACGATTGGAAAAACTATCTGCGCAAAAACCTCATTACCAGCTTCGGATCTAACTTAAGCAAGCCATTTGATCAGGAACTTTTCAGGTTTTATGAAATGGTTTTAAGCGGCAATAAAGAACAGCTGCCCCGCTGGAAACGTGTGCTTGATGAAGAGAACGGCTTAATGGGCGAAGTATTAGGACAGATCTTTGTAAAGGAATACTTTCCCGAAAAAACCAAAGAGCGCTACGTAAAACTGGTGGAGGTAATGCGCGCCAGCTTTAAAGAACATATTGAAAAACTGGAGTGGATGAGCCCCGCAACCAAAGAAAAAGCGTACTACAAACTGGGCAAGGTAATGCCAAAGGTTGGCTATCCGGATAAATGGAAAGATTTTTCGACCCTGGAGATAGACCGCGGACCATATGTATTAAACGTTATGCGCGCCAACAACTGGCATCATAAATTCAGCGCGGCCAAACTGGGTAAACCTGTTGACCGTACCGAGTGGGGGATGACACCGCAAACCTACAACGCCTACTACAATCCATCAAACAACGAAATTGTACTGCCTGCCGGTATTTTTACTATCCCCGGGTTCAAGGACGAAAATATTGACGACGCCGTTATATACGGCTATGCCGCCGCATCAACCATTGGCCATGAAATGACACATGGCTTTGATGATGAAGGCCGCCAGTTTGATGCCGAGGGTAATTTAAAGGCCTGGTGGCAACCGCAGGATTCTGTTAAGTTTACGCAGCACGCGCAAATGCTTGTTAACCAGTTTAACGGATACAGCATTTACGGCTTGCACGTAAACGGTAAAGCAACCCAAGGCGAAAACATTGCCGATTTAGGCGGTATAGTTATTGGTTTGGATGCGTTTAAAAAGACAGATCAGTATAAAGAAGGAAAATCTATTAATGGCCTTACGCCATTGCAGCGGTACTTTTTGGGCTATGCGCTGGGCTGGCTTGGGCAGGAAAGGCAGGAATCCCTATCCAGCCAGATCCTTACTAACGAACATGCGCCAGGCTTTATGCGTGTAAACGGTCCGTTTACTGATGTGCCCGAGTTTTACGAAGCCTTTCACATTAAAAAAGGCGATAAAATGTGGCTCGATCCGGATAAGCGGGTGAAGATATGGTAAAACAAAAACAGGTGCCCCAAAAGGCACCTGTTTTTGTTTTAGGGGAAATCGGTTTATAGCCAGTGTTATTATTTATTGCCAAATACGTAGTTAATGCCCACCTGATAAGCCGAAACACTTGCCGAAAACATAGTATATTGTGTAATTGATGTAGGAAGCGAGTATGCTCCATACAACTCCATGTGTTTATTAATAAGCATCCCTGCCTTAAAGGGAAATGATATATAAAACTTTTGAAATTCGGGGTATTTATTAATTATTTCTTCGGTGCCGCCGTTAATGCTGCTAATGTAATTATAGTTGTTATAGGCAGCTGTATTAAACGAAACACCAGCTCCTATAAAAGCCTGAAAATTATTGGCCGAATATATATTATACATTACCTGCGGCGAAACAGAAAGCGAATACTGCTTAAAATAAAGATCTGATTTTTTGTGGATTCCCGTAGGCTCTGTTACTTTAGTATTTGATATATTAAAATGATTAACACCGGCATCAACATTTATCCGGAGAAAAAATCTTTTTGTGGAGATGTTATCAAAGATATCTATACCGGCAGATAGCGTTGGAGATGTCTTTGTTTGGCCAACGTTATCGGCAAATGGGCCGTTATCGCCACTAAAAACAAGCTTTGTGCTTTTTGCTCCCGCCCCTGCATAATACCTTACACCCGATGTGCTGTGTGTTATTTGCTGGTCTGTACCACCGTTTATGGCTCTGAAAATTTGTACCAGATCAATTTCACGGTATTGGCGGGCTAAAATTTTTGAACCCAGCTTGCTATTTTCCGGTTGATAGGCCGATGCATATTGCGATAGCTGCGCTTTATAACCTACACCAGTTACCACAGTATTTGTCTGATCGTCCATATATAAATTATACTTCAATTCATCTATGCGTTTGCTATTATTATTAAACACGTAATACCGCACTTTCAAATCGTCTGAAAAACTAAACAAGGAGATGTGCTTTCCATTTACAATATTCTTTAAAAACACGGTATCGATACTATAAGACGTATCAGGTCGCGACGGTAAAGAAGAAACGTCGACATTATTTCTGCTCACCCTTACAATAAACTTCTTATAGTATTCCAAATTACTAACCGCAAATTCGTTTATATTATTCACCGTATAGTTTACCGGCTGCGCATCGGTACCTGGCTTAAATTTTATGGATTGTGGATTTTTTGACCATTCGCGGTAATTAATAAAACCCTTTAATGTGTCTTTATTATTATTAATAATGTACCCTGGTTTATAGTTGCTTTGCGCGTGTAGTAACGAAATAGAAAGTGATAAAAGTAGTGTTAGGTATAAAAATTTCATACATATAATTAAGGCGCAAAATTACACCTATTCCTAAATAATATTAGCAGGGGAAGAAATAAATAGCGAGCGTATTAAAGTTTGCTTACTCGTCTTCGGCAAAGGTGAGCACGTAGTTATTGTTGTCTTTTATGGAAAACTCTGTAGCGCCATAAAAAGTAGTTTCTAACCCTTTAATTACAGGAACCAGGTCTTTTATCTGTTCAAAAAATGTACGGATATTTTTCACGTTGATATATAGTAGCATGGAAGCTCCGTCTGCACGGCTTATATCAGGCAATTCATTGCCCAGGCTGGCAAAGGTTTGAAACATGAAGGTTACGTTACCTTTGGTCATCATGGCCCAAACAAAATCGGTACCGGTTTGCGGCACGGTAACCGCGAGTTCGAAACCCAACAGGTGATAAAACTTGATGGTTTCGTTAATATCCTTTACAAAAATATTGGGTGATATGCTTTCCATGGTTTTCTTATTATCCGGTAAAATTATCAATACCCGGTCAATAAAAATAGGGATTAATATTTAAAATGCTAATTTTATTGGCACAAAACCAATCATTAATTTGCTAATTTAAAACAGAACACTAACTAATATGGGAAAGCTAACAGAAGAGTTCGACGCCTATCGTACCAAAATGAACGACAGGATAATGGAAACCGCCAACACCAATATAAAACGTTTTTTTGCGCTGGATACCACCAGCTATGCCGATGGCGCCCTGGATGTAAAAACAAAGGAAATGCTTGGCCTGGTTGCCAGCATGGTACTGCGCTGCGACGATTGTATAAAATATCACCTCGGCAAATGCCATGAGGCCGGTGTAAAGCACGACGAGATGAACGAGATATTTATGATAGCCAACCTGATTGGCGGCTCTATAGTGATCCCGCACTATCGCCGCGCCGTGGAGTATTGGGATGAATTGAATGAAGCTTAAAAGCATCATCATTAAACAACCTGCATTAGTGTGGGAAGAAGCTTTAGCAAATGAAGGTATCAACACATCAACATAAATTGTATTTTTGAAAAGCGACAATTCAATTTGATCTTTAATAAGTATCTGCTGATTATCAATAAAAATCACTTTAATCAGTGAGATCATATTACAATCAGCCTAATCATACATAATGAAAAAACTATTCCTTTTGGATGGCATGGCCCTTATTTACCGGGCGCATTTTGCTTTAAGTAAAAGTCCGCGGTTTACATCGGGCGGGTTAAATACATCGGCAGTAATGGGTTTTACCAACACCCTGCTTGATGTTTTGAAGAAAGAAAAACCAACCCATATGGCTGTGGTTTTTGATACCGAAGCACCAACCGAACGCCATACCGATTACGAAGCCTATAAGGCCCACCGCGAAGCCATGCCTGAGGACCTGTCAAAAGCCTTGCCTTACGTGGTAAAGCTCATATTAGGTTTCAATATACCAGTTATCACATCAGATGGGTACGAGGCAGATGACATCATAGGAACCCTTGCTAAAAAGGCCGAACAGAAGGGCTACCAGGTTTATTGTATGACACCCGATAAGGATTTTGCGCAACTGGTATCAGAAAATATCCGCATTTACAAACCTGCCCGCATGGGTAACGATATGGAGATATTGGGGGTTAAGGAAGTGCTGGAGAAATGGGAAATTGAACGCGTTGAGCAGGTTATAGATATTTTAGGTTTATGGGGCGATGCGGTAGATAATATCCCCGGCATCCCCGGCATTGGCGAAAAAACGGCCAAAGCGCTTATTAAACAATACGGCTCAATGGAAGAGATCATTGCTCATAGCCATGAACTAAAAGGCAAGCAGCGCGAAAACGTGGAGAACTTTGCCGAGCAAGGTTTACTCTCAAAAAAGCTGGCTACCATATTATTGAACGTACCCGTTGAACTGGATGAGGAAGGCCTGGAAATATGCGCCCCAAGCAAGGAGTTACTGGAGCCGCTTTTTGCCGAACTGGAATTCCGTACGCTGGGCAGGCGTGTTTTTGGCGATGATTTTTCTATTACCGAGTTTAAAGCAGCTGGTACCCAAACCGACTTGTTTGGCTCGCCGGTTGAAGAACGCCGTACCACCATGACCGTTGATGTGAAAGATATTCACGAAGACCTGGTTATCGCCTCAAAAAACATCAATAACGTACCCCACCAATACCACCTGGCCGATACGGTTGAAACCCGTGCCGAGCTGATTGCTTTGCTGCAACAGCAGGAATCATTTTGTTTTGATACCGAAACCACGGGCACCGATGCCAACCATTGCGAACTGGTAGGTTTATCCTTCGCGGTTAAGGCGGGCGAGGCCTGGTATGTACCCGTTCCGGCAGATCAGGAAGTGGTAAAAAGCATAGTGGCCGAATTTAAACCGGTATTGGAGAATGATAAAATTGGCAAGATTGGGCAAAACTTAAAGTTTGATATCCTGATGCTGAAATGGTATAACGTGCAGGTAAAAGGCAGCCTGTTTGATACCATGATGGCCCATTACGTGATAGATCCGGATACCCGCCACGGAATGGATATCCTGTCAGAAAATTACCTGGGCTATAAACCGGTTTCTATTACCGAACTCATAGGTGCTAAAGGCAAAAACCAAGGCAACATGCGTGATGTAGAGATCGAGAAGATAAAGGAATATGCTGCCGAGGATGCCGATATTACCCTGCAGCTTAAAACCATTTTTGAACCAAAGCTTAAAGAGGTGGAAAGCGAAAAGCTCATCCACGAAATTGAGCACCCCTTGATATACGTACTGGCCGATATTGAATACGAAGGCGTAAAGATAGACCATGATACCCTGCGCGAATTTAGCAAGGAACTGGAAACTGATATCGGCAAGCTGGAAAAAACAGTGTTTGAAAAAGCAGGCGTAAAGTTCAATATTGCATCGCCAAAGCAACTGGGCGAGGTATTGTTTGAAAAACTGCTGTTGGACCCTAAAGCAAAAAAAACAAAAACAGGACAGTATCAAACCGGCGAAGATGTGTTGCTTGCCCTTGCCGCCAAAAGCGATATTGTACGTGATATTCTTGATTTTCGCCAGCTGCAAAAACTAAAATCAACCTATGTTGATGCTTTGCCGCAAATGGTTAACCCTAAAACCGGCAGGGTGCATACCTCCTATAACCAGGCGGTAGCGGCAACTGGCCGGTTAAGCAGCAATAACCCCAACCTGCAAAACATCCCCATCCGCACAGAGCGGGGCAGGGAAGTGCGTAAAGCATTTATCCCAAGGAATGCCGGGCATACCATTGTATCTGCCGATTATTCGCAGATAGAGCTGCGCATTATTGCCGAGATCAGTAAAGACCCAAACATGATGCAGGCCTTTGTTGATAACCTGGATATCCACACTGCCACTGCCGCCAACGTGTACGGTATTGCTTTAGACCAGGTAAGCAGCGAGCAACGCCGCAATGCCAAGGCAGTTAACTTCGGTATTATTTACGGGCAGTCGGCATTTGGTTTATCGCAAAGCCTGGGCATTCCGCGTAAAGAGGCGGCAGATATTATTGAACAGTATTTTATCCAGTTTGCCGGTATTAAACAATACATGAGCGATACCATGAACTTTGCCCGCGAAAACGGCTACGTAACCACGCTGATGGGCAGGCGCCGGTATTTAAGGGATATCAACTCTGCCAACGCAACCGTACGCGGTTTTGCCGAGCGAAATGCCATTAACGCGCCTATACAAGGTTCGGCGGCAGATATGATCAAGATAGCCATGATAAACATTCACCAGGAGTTTATCATCCAAAAGCTAGATGCCCGCATGACCATGCAGGTACATGATGAGTTGGTGTTTGATGTACCACATGATGAAGTTGAAGTTGTAAAACCCATCATTATGCACAACATGAAAAACGCCATAAAAACAACGGTACCCATCATGGTAGAAATTGGCACTGGCTTAAACTGGCTGGAAGCGCATTAAACCAATTATTTTACAAGCATTCACTAAATTATAAATCACTGGAAATTGTAAGATATATTTTTAAAACCATAAGTGTTTACCTGCTTTTATCAGTAGCTGTTTTTTTAATGCTTATGGGTATTGTACGCTATTTGCCCATGCAGGATAATATTGGTTTTTTGCAGTTTAAGCAGGATTATATACATATTTTGCCTTGGAAAATAGCGTTCTACACACATGTGTTTACCGTTATATTTGCTTTACTTGCCGGCTTTACGCAGTTTTCTTCTTCGATATTAAAAGGATATAAGAATGTACATCGGTTGATGGGTAAAATATACGCCTGCGATATTTTATTCATCAACTTTCCGGCGGCCATGATCATGGCTGTGTATGCCAATGGACAATTACCCGGCAAAATCGCATTTGTTGTCTTGGATTGCCTTTGGTTTTGGTTTACCTATAAAGCGGTAGCTGAAATTAAAAAGGGGAATGTTTTGGCTCATAAACAGTTTATGATAAGGAGTTATGCCCTTACTGTTTCGGCAGTTACATTACGATGCTGGAAAATAGTTATCTTAAGTTTTGTATACGTTGAACCATTGCACCTATACATGATTGATGCATGGATGGGCTTTGTGCCTAATTTATTATTTGCCGAATGGTTGATAAAAAAGAAGCAAAAACCATTACCTTTCAATACGCAGGTTGTAAAGTAAAATGAAGGCTACAGCTGCGAGTATCAATAAAAAGCTAATAATACATGTTGCTGTGCTGATAAGAGAAACATGTTTATTTGCCTTCGCAATTAGTTTATTACGTACAGCTATTGTTATAAAGTAAGCGGCTACAGCCGCAATAACAAAGGGGAGTAAGAGGATAAAATAAAGCATAATATAGGTAATTGTAAGTTCAGGAGTAGGAATTAAAAACTAAAGTAAGATTTTTTGGCCAAATATCTTTAACACAAAAGCACGGGAGTTGTCAATGTTCGGGCTTTTTGAATGGAATGTTGGGGTGGTATAAAAAGTAATCGCTTCCAACTTTATTTTTTATGCCGCTTAAAAAAACACATACTTAGCAGCAATATGAAAACACTTTTATGGGGTTTGAAACAGTAAGGGAGTTTGATGATCATTCACTGCCGCGAGCTTTCAGCTCGTGGCTAACATGTTTTCAGCTTTCAGCTGAATAAAGCCGAAGGCTTTAACCTTGCCAACCCACGAGTTACGCTGCGCTAACCTCGCGGGAGTTTGAGCCCGATGATGACAAACCTATTGTGCCAAGGTAGCAGATGGTATAATATTATGCTTCATCAGCACCCGCAGCAGCGTATCGGCCGAAGTATTGGTATCTATATCCAGGCAAAAGCCGGTACGGTTGTTAATTTTTACCAGGCAGCTGTTGTACTTAAATTCCAGTACAATACCCCGCAAACTGCCGGTTTTTATGATGATGGTTTCATGGTTAATGAGTTGATAGCCGTTGCTGGTGCGGTTAAAAAAGCTGCACAGGTTTTTTATAAGGCGATATATGGGCAACGACAACAACATGTTACGCGTTTATAATAGTATTTAACCTGCGCCGTATAATACCATCTTTAATATACGAAGGCAATACGCTGTTCAGCAATACCAGCAGGCGGTTGGCTATGCCCGGCACAATTTCTTTTTTACCTTTCAGCAAGCCATCAATGGCAATGCGGGCCACCTGCCCGGGTTCCATAATGGTGGCTTTGGAAATGCCTTTTAAGCTACTGTTCATCACCAGCAGCTCGGGCTTGGTGTTTATCCCACCCGGACTAAGCAAACTGATCTTTACATTAGTGCCATAAAGTTCCAGCTGCAAACACCTGGTAAAATACCTGATGAATGATTTGGTGGCGCCGTAAACCTGCTTTTTGGGCACAATAAATAAACCGCCCAAGCTGCCCACGTTTAAAATATAGGAGGTAACCGTAACGTCGGTTTGCGCCAGGAACAGGCGGGTGAGCAGCACAGGGGTTACTACGTTCAGCTCTATCTGGGTTTTGTAAAAGGCGGTGCTTTTGTCGCCAAACCAGGCCCAATTACCCAGGCCTGCGTTGTTAATGAGCAGGTGCACCGTAATTTGGCGCTGCTGCAGGTAATCAAATATTTCGGGATAGCTTTCGGCGCGGGTAAGATCGGTTTCAATGACATCAACCCTAACCTCAAAATTTTTGCGGATAAAGGATGCCAGTTCGGGCAAGCCGGATGCCGGCAGCGATACCAATATCAGGTTTATACCACGCCCGGCCAGCTCAATGGCGAATGACTTACCCAGCCCCTCGCTGGCCCCGGTTACAATAGCGGTTTGCTGCTTCATAATGTTTTGCTGATGCATAGTAATTAACTGATTATTCTTATCTCCTGCCGCTGACTTTCCCATTCCTGCTGCTGTATGTTTGCGCCGCCCGCCTTTGCATCCATAATGCTTTTAATATGGACAACGGTTTTACGCAGCCCATCAGCAAAAGGGGTTATGCGGTAATTGAGTTGGGCAATGGCCTTGTCGCTGCTGTATTTCTGATCGTATTTTAAGCGTTCGGCAAACTCAGGTAAAAAAACAGGAGGCAGACCGGTTAGCTTTGTTTTAAGCCATTGCATACGGCTGTATATTTCAATGGCTTTTAATGGGATGTGCATCATGCCCAGTTGCCTGCCCGATACCTGTTGCAGCGTATCAAAAAAACTATTAAAGCTGATATCCTCGCCACCTAAAATATAGCGCTCGCCGGGTATTCCTTTATCCATGGCGGCAATGTGTCCGGCTACTACGTCATCTAAAAAAGCATAGTTGGCTACCTGTTGGCCGTTGCCGGGGATAAAGCGCCACCTGCCCCGCAAATAGCCCGAAACCATTTTGCCCACGGTATTGCTGTCGGTAATTGGTCCGCGGCCGTATAAACGTGATGGGTTTACGGTTACCACCTGCATGCCCTGTTTTACAAAATTGTTTACCTCCAGCTCGGCCAGGTATTTGGTGCGTTCGTAGGCAATTGGGAAACCTGCTATGCGCGGGTCGGCCTCGGTCATGGGGTGTTTAACGGTTGGTCCCCATACACCGCAGGTTGATGTATAAACCATTTTTTCAACACCGGTATGGCCTGCAATCTCCAGCACGTTGCGGGTGCCGGTAACATTGGTTTCGTGATAATCATTGGCATTGCGGCACCACATTTTGGCAAGCGCGGCGGTATGGTACACCTGCCGGCAACCCTGCATAGCCCGTTCCAGACTTTGCCGGTACAGGATATTACCCTCCGCGGCCTCCATATTTTTATGCTTTATTAAATAAGGGTGATTGGCATTGCGGCACAAAGCTTTTACCTCGTAACCTGCTGTAGCCAGCGCCAGGCAAAGTTGCCTGCCAATAAACCCCGTTGCCCCGGTAACTAATACTTTCATATACCGGTAATACAACAAGCCCCGGGCTTACCCCCATGGGTAAGGGATATTTAAGTGATAATTGTTAAGCTTAGTTAAATACCACAACAGAAATAGTTTTTATGATAAAATAAATTAAATTTGGAATAATATTTAAAAACCTTGAGCAACTTATGAACATGTACGCCGATCCTTACATGAATTTCCCGAATCTTAGTCCCGAAGAAATGGGTTTTTTACAGCAAGCTACCGCCGGACTTACCGAAAATCAAAAAAAATATTTCTATATGGTTTACACCAGTAAGCGCAAAAACGCGCAGGAGATATTGATATTCACCCTGTTGGGATTTGTTGTTATTGCAGGCGTGCAGCGTTTTGTACTGGGCCAGATTGGTATGGGAATCCTATATTTACTAACAGGCGGTTTTTGCTTTATAGGTACAATTGTTGATCTGGTTAACAATAAATCGCTTACATTAAAGTATAATAAAGATATGGCTTACGAAAGCCACCGCATGGCGATGATGTCTGCCGTGTAATATCTTTTGCTTATACTTATAATTGTTCATGAAATTAGCCACCCTTACTGCCTACCTCGAAAGCCTTGCGCCCCTCAATTACCAGGAGGAGTATGATAATGCCGGTCTTATAGTAGGCCACCCCGATCAGGAGGTTACGCAGGCCCTTATCTCGCTTGATTGTACCGAAGCTGTGGTTGACGAGGCCATTGCAACCGGCTGCCAGCTTATTATATCGCACCATCCGATTGTTTTTCGCGGGTTAAAAAAATTCAATAGCAAAACTTATGTGGAGCGTGTAGTTGAAAAAGCCATACGCAAAGGAATAGCGCTTTACGCCATACACACCAATCTGGATAATGTAATGAACGGGGTAAACACCCGCATCTGCGATACTCTTGGTTTAAAAAACTGCCGCATCCTGGCGCCAAAACATAACCTGTTAAAAAAACTGGTAACCTATGTGCCCGAAAGTAACGCCGATGAAGTACGTAATGCCCTGTTTGCAGCGGGCGCGGGCAACATTGGCAATTACAGCGAAACCAGCTTTAACAGCAATGGCACCGGGACCTTTAAAGGCAACGATGCTACCAACCCCTACGTGGGCGAACCGGGTAAGCGCCACCTGGAAAATGAGGTACGCATGGAAACCATTTACCCCGCCAATTTAGAGAGCAAAATTATAATGGCGCTCATATTAGCCCATCCTTACGAGGAAGTGGCCTATGATCTTTATAATTTAACCAATCAAAACCAAGAAGTAGGCTCGGGTATGATTGGCGAACTGGATGTGCCCCTGAACCAGGAGTCGTTCCTGTTTCATGTGAAGGATAAAATGCGCACGCACGTAATAAGGCATACCGCTTTAACCGGCCGGCCTGTTAAAAGAGTAGCTGTTTGCGGTGGTGCCGGAGGCTTTTTATTAAAGCAGGCCATAGCCGCCGGAGCCGACATTTTTATCACTGCCGATTACAAGTATCATGAGTTTTTTGATGCCGAAGGAAAAATAGTGATAGCAGATATCGGACACTTTGAGAGTGAACAATTTACGGCGCAACTATTGTATGAAATAATACGAAAAAAATTTCCTATCTTTGCCGTCCGTTTAACAGAAGTAAATACAAACCCCGTCAAATATTTTATTTAATGGAACAAACCGTAGAACAAAAGCTTAAAGCTTTATACGAACTACAAACCATCCACACTAAAATTGATAGAATCCGCCAGGTACGTGGCGAACTGCCAATGGAAGTTGCCGATCTGGAAGATGATGTTGCAGGTCTTGAAACCCGCATACAGAAGATCAAATTTGAGCTGGATGATGTAGAGGATGAGATAGTAACCCGCAAAAACCTGATCAAAGATGCTCAGGCAAATATCAAAAAATACGAAACGCAGCTTAACGAAGTTAAGAACAACCGTGAGTATGATGCCATATCAAAAGAAATTGAGATACAGGGATTAGATATTCAGGTAAGCGAGAAAAAAATAAGGGAATTTGGTTTTGAAATTGCTTCAAAAACCCAGGTTTACGAAAAAGCCCTTGCCGACTTAGAAGCACGCAAGAGCGATCTTGATGCCAAAAAAGACGAGTTAGGTACCATTACCGCCGAAACCGAAAAAGAAGAAACAGAGCTTACTGCCCAGGCAGAAAAAGCAATGCCAAACATCGAAGAGCGTTTATTAACCGCTTACACCCGCCTGCGTCAAAACGCTAAGAACGGTTTAGCAGTTGTAACCATACAGCGCGATTCATGCTCAGGCTGTTTCAACCAGATCCCGCCTCAGCGCCAGTCAGATATCCGTCAGCGTAAAAAGATCATCGTTTGCGAGCATTGCGGACGTATCCTTGTTGATGAGCAAATGGCCCTTGAAGCCGAAACTGTATAAGCAAACAACTTATAAATTATACAAAAGGCGCCTTTCGGGCGCCTTTTTTTTGTGGCATACCCTACCCCCCCCTTCTTGAGAAGGGGTACCGCCGACGGTGGGGCGGCGGGGATGGGTTTCTTCATGTTGCAAATCCAACATCTGCCCCTTGCATCCCCGTATATTTATCCCGATTATTGATCTATGCCAAGGCAACGATTTACTTACCTTATTTTCATCGTTATAACCATTATTACCGGCCTGCTATCACGGTATTTTAAGGCGGTTCCGTTATTTATTGGCGATATACTTTGGGCTACTATGGTTTACTTTATAGCCAGGTTCTTGCGTGTGAAAAAGCCTATGAAATTTGCGCTTACAGCAGGTTTATTGTTTTGCTTCGCGATAGAGTTTAGTCAGCTTTATAAAGCGCCGTGGATAAATGAGTTAAGACATACACTGTTTGGTCGCCTGGTTTTGGGCGAAGGATTTTTGTGGAGTGATCTGTTGTGTTACGTAGTGGGTATTGGGATAGGAATTTTGGTTGATAAGCTTATTAATAAAAACGCCCACTCGCGCGGGTTTAGCGTAACGTAACCCGTGTGAAAGCGAGGATTAAGCTTCCAGCCCGTACAGGCAAAAAACAATCCACGTCATTTGCCGCATAACACACCCCTCCGCCCCCTCAAGAGGGGAATCACGCAAGGCCATCGCTTTTTGTCTGCAATACAAACGCCCTTCTTGAGAAGGGGTGCGACCGACGGTGCTGGGGCAGGGATGTGTTTCTTGATTTTGCCAATGCCGAATAACACACCTCTCCGCCCTCTCAAGAGTGGAATCGCACAAGCCCTCGCTTGTTGTCTGCAATACAAACTCCCTTCTTGAGAAGGGGTGCGGCCGGCTGTGCGGTGGCGGGGATGTGTTTCTTGATTTTGCAATGCCGAATAACACACCCCTCCACCCCCCTCAAGAGGGGAATCGCGCAAGGCCATCGCTTTTGGCTGCAATACAAACGCCCTTCTTGAGAAGGGGTGCGGCCGGCTGTGCGGTGGCGGGGATGTGTTTCTTGATTTTGCAATGCCGAATAACACACCCCTCCACCCCCCTCAAGAGGGGAATCGCGCAAGGCCATCGCTTTTGGCTGCGGCTGACCAGAGATATACCCCCTCAAAACATACTCGTTTGCTTGCCGCCCCTTGGTACAAACAGGCTGTAATCATATTCGGGCATGACCCTATCGGCCATAAAGCGATTACAGGCCATTTTAAACATCTGGTGGATGGATTTTGCCACCTGGCCGTCGCCGCTCATACGGCGGCCATATTCGCTGTCGTTCAGCTTACCGTCGTGACATGAGCGTATCATGTTCAGCACCTTTTCGGCCCTGTCTGGGAAGGCTTTGTGGATCCAGTCGCTAAAGATCTCGGCAACGCTGCCATTGAGGCGCACCATCGTAAAACCTGCAGCCAGGGCACCTCTATCGGCCGCTGCCTTTATAATATTGGGCACCTCGTTACTGTTTAACCCAGGGATAATGGGGGCCGCCATCACCCTTACAGGGATGCCTTTTTCAGATAACTTTTGCACCACTGCCAAGCGGCCAGTAGCGGTTACGGTACGGGGTTCCAGCTTTTGGCGTAGCTGTTCGTTTAGCGAGGTTATGGATACGTTAACGTGTACAAGATTCATGGCGGCCAGTTCGGTAAGCAGGTCTATATCCCGCAGGATAACGTTGTTTTTGGTGATGATGCTTACGGGATTTTTATACTTCAAAAAAATTTCGAGCAGGTGGCGCGTAATGTTTAACCGGCGTTCGATGGGTTGGTAGCAATCTGTATTCCCCGACAGCATAATGCAAACCGGCTGATAATTTTTTTTATTAAAATATTGCTCAAGCAGCTGGGGGGCGTTGCGCTTTACGATGATCTTGCGTTCAAAATCAAGCCCGGCGCTAAAGCCGTAATATTCATGACTATTGCGGGCATAGCAGTAAATGCAGCCATGCTCGCAGCCCTGGTAGGGATTTATAGAGTACATATGACTCAAATCCGGACTGTTGGATTCGCTTACTATCTTCTTCGGGGTTTCCTCAAAAAGCTGCGTGGCTGTATTTTCCAGCAATGGCTCGTCCAAACCCTCAATGTGCTCGGCTACGTATTTGTTTTTAAGAAATTTATTGTGGGTGTTTACCTGTGCGCCCCGTCCCTTAAAAAAATCGGGATTATCCTCATGTGCCATTTAGCAAACTTGCTAAAAATATTAGCAAGTTACAAATCTATCAGCTTATTTTTTATGCTGTATAAAACCAGGCCAACGCGGCTTTTAATCTGTAGTTTTTCAAACAGCTGATCGCGGTAGCTATCAACCGTTCGCACGCTGATGCACATGGTATCGGCAATTTCCTTGTAGGTAAGCTCGGTGCTGGTGAGGCGTAAAAATTCAATTTCGCGGGGGTTAAGCTTTATTTGCGCGCTTTTATCTTCATTAAAATTATTGAGCAGGTGGCGGGTAACAAACTCCGGGTAGTACATATCGCCGGCAGCCACCTTAATAAGGGCGTTTTCAAATTCGTGCGGTTCGGCATCTTTAAGCAGGTAGCCCTTTACGCCCATTCTTACCATGGTTAAAACCTTTTCGGCATCCTCAAACATAGATAGGATGATGGTTTTTATGGAGGGATGAAATTTTTTAAGCCACTGTGCCGAGGCTATGCCATCCATAACGGGCATATTAATATCCAGCAAAATAATATCGGGAATAAAACCGGCGGTTATTTTTTCAATTAACTCCTTTCCGTTGCCGGCCTCAAACAAGATATCATAACGATTAAACCCTGCAATTAAAGAGGCAATTCCGCTTCTGAAGAGGCGGTGATCATCCACCAGGGCTATTTGAATGGGTTCCGTCGGCATAATTTTCGTTAGTCAGGGGATCAAGCGACAGCGTTATTAAACAGCCTTTGTGCGGGGCGCTTGTTATAACTGCCTGTGCACCAATCAAAGCCGCTCTGTTTGTTATGTTTCGCAACCCCGATCCGCTTTTGTCAGTAAGCTTTTCCGGTTGAAATCCAATACCATCATCTTCGATGGTCAAATTAAACATTTGGGGCTGATAATGCAAGCCAATTTTAAAGTTGGCCGCATTTGCATGTTTTAACACGTTATTTAAAGCCTCCTGAAATATTCGGAAAAACACCAGTTCGGCCTGTTCGCCCAGGCTGTATGCATCGCCATTTACTAAAAGCTCCATTTGTATAAGGCCGCTTTTATTTATCCGGGTTGCTTCTGATTCCAGCGTTTTAACCAGGCCCTGCGCGCTGATGTGTTCAAAGCTGAGGCTTTTTGATAGGTTGCGCACATCGTTAATGGTTTGCGATATCAGCTCGCGGTTATCATTGATCTTTGCCTTTACGGTATCGTCAACCGTATTGCCCAGCATACCCAGGTTTAGCTTTACAAATGATAGTACCTGGGTAATATTATCGTGCATTTCACGACTTACATCATTCAGGGTTTGTTCCTGTATCTCAATACGGGTTTTAAGCAGTTCCTGTTTAAAGGAAGCCTTAAGCTCGGCCTTTTCCAGCCGGTTCTTGTTTTGTTTTTTTTGAAACATCAATAAAAAACCCACCATAAAAAACCCCAATAGCAGCAAAAAAGCGGTGCCTGCTATTATTATAAGGATAACTTGTTCGTCTTGAAAGAGCATAAGAATGCGGTTATTAAAAGAATATTGAGTAAAATATTTGCAATGCCTGGAATAGTAGATGCAAGGATATAAAAATGATAATTGTTTTTATAAGCCATAAAACTAAAACACGAATAAAAAAGGAATTTTCCGGTAATGTAAAAAAATGAGCCGGTTGCTACCAAAAAGGGCGTGTGTTTTAAAAGTATCAGGCCATCAGGGGCTTCATCAAATAAATGATAGTAGTAAATACAAATTAAGGTTAAGATAAACAAGCAATACAATATTTCAGAAATGGTATTTAATTTCCAGAAGCCTTGTATAAAGATCATATTTATACAAGCAAATAACAGTATAATGGCTGCACCAATGTATACTTTTCTTTTATAGTTGGCTTTTTTTACAATTGATGCCATATAAAAGGTGAAAAGGCAAAACTCAACCATCTCCTGGAAGTTGGCGCAAGAAGAATCGGTATTGTGAAATAAAAGCAAATCCCACATGCTTAATGATTCATAAATCACCGCAAATCCCAGGTACCTAACAAACCATTTAAAGTTTTTATCGAGGCTTTTGAAAGTATATAAACCGAAACCAAAAGTTATAATTAAGGTAACGTAATAAATTTTAAAGAACATTTAATGCTGTGATATTTAGATGTGTTATCCTAAGCCAAAATCTAACAATAACTGGCATTTGGTGTAGCTATTGTTCTTGTAATGATCGTTTTTCTGTTTTTGATGAATATGCAAAGGATACTATCAGCAGAAAATTGAGAAATAAGTTTGCAAGACTTGGAATGATGCCGGCAAGTATATAAAAATGATAATTATTTTTATAGGCCATATAACTAAAGCACGAGTAAAAAAAAGATTTTGAAGCGATGTAAAAAAGCAATCCCGTTGCAGCTAAAAATGGCGGGTGCTTTAAAAGCATTATTTCTTCCTTGGCTTCGTTTAATAAAATATAATAATAAGTACAAACCAATGTCAGTATAAATAAACACTGAGATAAACCGGAAATGGTATTTCGCTTCCAAAACCCCTGTACAAAAAGCATATTTGTAAAAGAAAGCAGTAATATAAAGGAGGCAATTACATATATATTTCGTTTAAAGGTAGGTTTTTGTATAATAGATGCCATAAAATAGGTAAACAGGCAAAATTCAATTATTTCCACAAAATTATTACCCGGCGCATTTGTGCCGTTCCAAATAAGCCATCTTTCAATTAAGGGACATTCGTAAACTATCGAGAATGCCATATATAATACAAGCCATTTAAAATTTTTATTGAGGCTTTTGTATGTATATAAACCGCAAGCAAAGGTTACAATTAAAGAAACGTAGTAAATGTTAAAAAGCATATTAATACCGGCGATTTTTTAAAAGTAGTGAAACTATTAAAGAAAATGAATACCAGCAAATATACTACGGGGGTGTATTAGTATGAGGAGCGCTTCTTTGTTTTGATGAACATACATACTTGTGATTTCTTTAAATTTAATACTAAATAAATTATAAGTAACAATACAAAAAAACCACAAGTATGAATTACAATTTTTAAGCCGTAAACGGTGGGACAGGCGGTGGAATAGGCGGCGGGCAAAATGGCGGGCACTCTTTACCTAAATTTTGCGGATCAAAGCCGGATATCAAAACCTTGCCGGTAGAGATAGCATCAGTTTCATCGGCATCGGTGCCAATAAACACCAATGTAGTTTGATTGGGCGCCTTGGCTTGTGTAGCGTCATAAGCGGCCAGGTAAACTCTTACTCCGGTAGTTTCTGCAGGTAAGCCAGCAACAAATTCTTTAAAGGATGCAATGTCAAACCAAACAGATTGGGTGTCATTAAGTCCATAAGTTTTGTCAATCAGCGCCTTACGGGTAGTTTGATAGCGCGCTATCATTCCCTGGGCGACTTGTAAATCAATTTTTTCCATAATATAAAACGGGGGTTAGTTAAGCAGCAATTTACACATAGAAAAGCAAACTCAATTATGGCTTAACGTGTTTACAGCTAAATATGAAAGAAATATTTTATGCGGATAATAACTTTCGTGCAACTAAAAAAAGGCGGTTTTCATAAGACATTCATAGTGAATATATAAGCTTTGTTTTTGAACGCTTGTCAAACAAAATAGGCTATATTGCTATTCACCTAATAAAAAATATGCGCAGGTTCCTGCAAAAATTATTAACAGGCCCCGTGGCCAGGTTTGCCGACAAGATCTCGTCGCGCCCCGACAAAAAACGGGTGGACCGAGCCCTGAGCAATCTTTATAAAAGTATCCTTACCAAGCCGGGTAAAAAGGGGCTGGTGATTCCCTTTAACAGCCAAACAGATAGCTATATCATCCTCTCCGATCAGCATAAGGGTGCCCGGGACGATATGGATATTTTTGCCCTGGCCGAGAAGAATTACCTGACCGCACTTGACCATTACGACAACGAAAAATTCTTTTACATTAACCTGGGCGATAGCGAAGAACTTTGGGAAAACCTGTTCATCACCATAAAACGGCACAACAAGGCCACTTTTGATGCCGAAAAACGGTTCATAAAACGCAAGGCTTTCCTCAAGATATTTGGGAATCATGATCTTTACTGGGATAACGATCCGCTGGCTATTCCCGGCTTAATGCAAATTTATGGCGAGGCCATAAAGATTTACGAGGGTGCTATCCTGCAAACCACTATCAACAAAAAGCCTCTTAATATTTATATGACGCACGGTCACCAGGGCGATTTGCAAAGCGATGGCAACTGGTTTAGCAAATGGTTCGTGTCCGACATATGGGCGCCGCTGCAGGCCTATTTAAAAATCAACCCCAACACGCCTGCCAATAATGACCAGCTTAAAACAGATCATAACCGCATCATGTATGAGTGGAGTTCGACGCGGGAACACACGCTGCTTATTACCGGACACACACACCAGCCGGTATTTAAATCATTAACCCACCTGGAAAAACTGTATGATGAAATGGCCCGTGCAAAAAAAGCTAATAATACAGCCGCCCTTGCCGAAATTGAAAAGCAAATTACCAACCGCCACATGCAGGGCGATGCTGTGCCTGATTTTAGCACCTACCACCCCACCTATTTTAATAGCGGCTGCTGCTGTTTCAACGATGGCGATATCACCGGCATAGAAATAGCCCAGGGCAGCATCCGCCTCATAAAATGGGAGTACAACCAACAAAACAAAAGCGAACGTATAGTATTGGATGAATGTAAGCTGGAGGAGTTGGTGTGAGGGGGGGGGGTAAGCACTCTCACAATAAAACGGTTGTCATTTCGAAACAAGGTACGAGTGAGAAATCTTATGCGGCTTTGGATGTGTGCTATCATTATCCGATATGTATAAAGTACAAGATTTCTCACTCGTACCTCGTTTCGAAATGACAAACGGCCAACCTAAAAATCCAGGTTCAGACAGAGTCATCCAGCAAAAACACAAACAGTTCCTTGGGGCCGTGGGCACCGAGGACCAATGTTTTTTCGATATCGGCGGTGCGGCTTGGACCGGTTACATTGCTGATCATTGATGGCAGGCGGGTGCCGTATTTGCTTTTTATCAGCTTAAACCCGTCTTTAAGATCAAGCACCATTTGCGATGTATAGGCCAGCACAATATGCACCGGCGGATAAATGCTTAAACGCCTGCCGGCCGTGTTACCGTTTGAGAGCAGAATGCTGCCGTTACGGGCAATTAAAGCTTCGCAAAAGGTAAAGCCAACTTCGGCCTGGTCAAAATCTTTGTCCGTTTCGTAAAAAGGGTATTCAAAGCGGGTAAGTATTTCCTGCAAGCCGGGTTCCCAGCAGTATATTTTGTGCCAGTTACGTTCTTCGGCAAGACTAAGCAGGGTTTCTATGAACTGAATTTCATCTTCGCAAAACACAAACTGGCCATTAACGGCCGAAAATTGTTCGGCAAAAATAACTTCGGGTATTTCCTCATCATTGGCGTAAAGCGGCAGATCTTCCAGTTGGGGATATGGGTTGTCCCTTTTTTCCAGCAGCGCCTTACGGATCTTTTTAAGTAGTTTTTCTTTTGATGTGGTGATATCCCTCATAGCTAAAAAGCAAAGCCACCAGCTTTGCTGATGGCTTTAAAAATATTATTTTGTTATGGTAGTTTCGGGGCCCTGCTCTTCCATGTTGGATAGCTCGGGTTTAATTAAACTATCAGGGATAGCGTTATTATCCGGTATTAAGGCCGGCTCGCCGTTTACAAACTTATCATAAGCAGTACGGTGCTCAAATGGGCGCTTGCCTAAAAGCTCTTCCAGATCGGCCTGGAACAGTACTTCTTTTTCCAGCAATTTGGCGGCAATAAGCTCCAAACCATCGCGGTGTTTAATTAACAGCTCTTTTGTTTTGGCATACACCTCATCAATCAGCTTGCGTACTTCAGAGTCAATTAACTCGGCAGTGCTATCTGAATATGGTTTGCTGAACTGGTTTTCGCCTTGCGGATCGTAAAAGGATACGTTACCAACCTTATCATTCATACCGTAAATTTTTACCATACCGTAAGCCAGGCGGGTAATGCGTTCCAGATCGCTAAGGGCACCGGTAGTTATTTTACCAAAGGTAATATCCTCGGCAACACGGCCACCCATTGACAGTATCATATCGTCAATAAGCTCTTCCTTGGCTACCAGAAATCTTTCGTTCGGTAAATACTGGGCATAACCTAAAGCGGCAACACCACGCGGAACGATGGATACTTTTACCAACGGATCGGTGTGCTCTAAAAACCAGCCTGCAATAGCGTGACCGGCTTCGTGATAAGCAACCACACGTTTTTCTTCGGGCGATATCAGCGTGTTCTTTTTCTCTAAACCGCCAATTACACGGTCAATAGCATCCTGAAAATCCGACATGTCAACCGCTTCTTTGTTTTTACGGGCAGCTATAAGGGCAGCCTCGTTACAAACATTGGCAATTTCGGCACCGGCAAAGCCTGGTGTTTGTGCCGATAGCTTTTTAGCATCAACGTTATCAGATAATTTGATAGGTTTCAAGTGAACCTTGAAAATTTGCTCGCGACCGATCAAATCCGGTTTATCAATAGATACCTGCCTGTCAAAACGTCCCGGACGTAATAAGGCCGAATCCAGTACATCCGGACGGTTGGTTGCTGCTAATATGATAATACCAGAGTCGGTACCGAAACCATCCATCTCCACCAATAACTGGTTAAGGGTGTTTTCGCGCTCATCATTACCACCTACAATATTGTTTTTACCACGGGCACGGCCAATAGCATCAATTTCATCAATAAAGATGATACATGGTGCCTTATCCTTTGCCTGGCGGAAAAGGTCACGTACACGCGATGCACCCACACCCACAAACATCTCCACAAAGTCAGAGCCCGACAGGGAGAAGAAAGGAACGTGAGCTTCGCCTGCTACGGCTTTTGCCAACAGGGTTTTACCTGTACCCGGCGAGCCTACCAGCAATGCGCCTTTAGGTATTTTACCACCCAGGTTAGTGTATTTTTTAGGGTTTTTAAGGAAATCTACAATTTCCATTACCTCTTGCTTGGCTTCTTCTAAACCGGCAACATCATTAAAGGTTACAGTTACCTGCGCCTCTTTATCAAACAGGGTAGCTTTTGATTTACCAATGTTAAAGATCTGACCGCCCGGGCCACCGCCTGCACCACCGCTCATGCGGCGCATGATAAAGATCCATACGGCGGCAAACAGGATAACCATAATAATGCCCTGTACCAGCCAGTTTGACAAGATGCTTTCGCGGCCCTGCTCAAATTGTACCGATATTTTTTCGCTCTCCGGAAAATCCTTCTGGGCAACGGCTACCGATTGCTTTAAGCTTTCGTATGATGCATCAGTAAAGATATACTGCGGACCGGTGCTGGTTGTAGTGTTCAGCATGTTTTTATCCTTGCTGGCATCGGCATACTCGGCTTTGCTAAGACTTGCTTTTTTCAGATAAACTTCGGCCATCACCAAATCGCCGCTTTTGTAGGCAATAATCTTATCTACATCATGCTGTTTAATCATCTGCGCATCAACCCGTTGAAAGGTGATGGGTTTTATCGAATTTCCCCCTAACAGTGTAGAGGCAAGTAAAAAGGCCAAAACAAGGATGCCATAAAGCCACATAATATTAAACTTAGGTGGTTTTGGCGGTGTTTTTTTATTAAGGATTTTCCTTATTGGTTTCGGACTTTCTGATTTACTATCTTTAATATCTTTCATTTCTTTGTTAACGTGCTCAAACTTACAATCTATAATTTAAAATACAAGGCTAATAGCAAGACGCTGCTACCCCCGCTTTTGTTACTCATGTTTTAAGCGCTTTTGTAATATTTAATTTCGGCATCGCCCCAAAGGTCTTCAACGCCGTAAAATTCCCTTTTGTCTGTACGGAAAACGTGGATCACAACATCCACATAATCAAGCAGTATCCACTCACCGTGCTCCAGTCCTTCTTTGCGCCACGGCTCTTGCTGTATGGCTTTAAAAATTTCGTCTTCAACACTGTTGGCTATCGCTTTAACCTGCGTGGTCGAATCGGCATGACATACTACAAAGTAATCGGTTACCGAGCTTTTTAAGTTACGAAGGTCTAACCTTACTATTTCGTTTCCCTTCTTTTCCTGTATACCATGTATGGCCAGTTCAGAAATATAGGTGGATTGATTTAACACTTTATTTTTTACCATCAAAAAGAATTAGTTTTGAACGTTTTTGGGTTAAAAATTATTATACTTTGCAAAATAACATATTTTCGGGATTATTTGTTGGTCAAAATTTGGTAACAATTAAAGAAGTAGACTCAACAAATAGTTTCCTCAAAACATTACTGTCAAATTCCAAGCCAGTGCCCGAGGGTACGGTCATTATGGCAGAAAGCCAATATGCCGGTCGTGGGCAGCAGCAAAACAAATGGCATAGCGAGCCGGGGAAAAACCTTACTTTCAGCATTTTATTAACGCCCACATTTTTACCCGTTTCGCAGCAGTTTGATCTTACAAGGGTAATTAGCTTAGGCGTTTACGAGGCCCTGCGCCCCATTTTGGGCGACGAGTTAAAAATAAAATGGCCCAACGATATTTATTTTGCAGACCGTAAGCTTGGCGGTATTTTAATTGAAACCCACTTGCAGGGCACCCGCATAAAAGACGCCATTATTGGCATAGGCCTCAATATAAACCAGGAGCATTTTGAGGCCGGGGCAGGTAATGCCATATCTGTAAAACAAATCTTACATAAAGATTATGATTTACGAGCATTATTATCTGAAATTTGCGGTAATATAGAGGCGTATTACCTTCAGCTTAAAGCAGGTAAGCATTTACTTGTAAGGAATACGTACTTAACCCGACTATACTGGTTAAACCAGCAGCGGGCTTTCCGGTCAAACGGGGTGGTGTTTAACGGCACCATTATAAATGTAAAGGACGAGGGTTTGCTGGTTGTTGATAATAATAGCGGGCTACAGGAGTTTAGCTTAAAACAAATTGAATTTTTAAACAAATAATTAAATGAAAAAAGGATTGTTGGTTATTGTAGCGATGATGATATTCGTTGCAGCACATGCGCAGATAGAAACACCGGTAAGGTGGTCATACGCGGCAAAAAAGTTAAATGCCAAAGAGGCGGTTGTTTATTTAAAGGCAACCATACAAACCGGCTGGCATATTTACTCGCTTAATGTAAAAGATGGCGGTCCAATAAAAACTTCGTTTGTTTTTACTCCTTCAAAAGATTACACCGTTACCGGTAAAACTACAGAGCCAACCCCGGTAACCAAATATGAAAAATCATTTAGCATGGATGTAAGCTACTTTGAAAAAGAAGTAGTTTTCCAGCAAAAAATAGCCCTTAAATCGGCCAAAGCTACCACTGTTAAAGGTAAACTTACCTTTATGACCTGTAACGATCAGAAATGCCTTCCACCAGATGATGTTGACTTTAGTATTCCATTAAGCCAATAATCAGCGGTAGTATAATGAAATTTTTAAGCAAGATCAACTGGTTGCCTACCTCCATAGCTGCGGTAGCCTTATTTATAATATTTGGCCTTAACGCGCCTACGCCGGTTTATGCTGCGCAACAAAGCGGTAAAGACACATCAGTATCTGCTGCTGATATCCAGTTTACCGACATTCCAACTGCTGCCGATAGCATTGTTATTCGTAAAAAAGCCGATTCGGTTAAAAAAACAGAGGAGGCAAAGGTTGCAGCGGCAAAACCGGCAAAACCAGCAGAAAAATCCCAAACTCTTTGGCAAGTATTTATTGCCGGGTTTTTAGGTGGCTTACTGGCCATCACAATGCCGTGTATATATCCATTGCTGCCATTAACAGTAAGTTTTTTCACAAAAAAATCGGGTTCCAGGGCTAAGGGAATCAGTCACTCCTTTTTGTATGGCCTGTCAATCATCGTTATTTATGTATTATTAGGGGTTATTATAACCCTTTTATTTGGCCCCGGAGCTTTAAATGCGCTGGCTACAAATGGCATATTTAACCTTTTCTTTTTTCTGCTCCTGGTTGTTTTTGGTATATCATTTTTGGGAGCGTTTGAAATCAACCTTCCAAGTTCACTTGCCAATAAACTCGATCAAAACTCTGAAAAGGGTGGCGTAATAGGGATATTTTTCATGGCGGCCACGTTGGTTGTTGTGTCGTTTTCATGTACCGGACCAATTATTGGCACCCTGCTGGTTGATGCGGCCGCAAAAGGAGATAGATTAGGGCCGGCAGTAGGCATGTTTGGATTTTCATTCGCTCTGGCCCTTCCGTTTACAATATTTGCGCTATTCCCTTCGGCCTTAAAAAGCCTGCCTAAATCCGGCGGCTGGCTTAATAGTATCAAGGTTGTATTAGGCTTTATCGAACTGGGATTTTCGCTTAAATTTCTGTCGAATGTTGATTTGGCCTATCATTGGAACTGGTTTGACCGCGAAGTGTTTTTATCCATTTGGATAGCTTTAGGCTTGCTTATTACTTTATACCTTATCGGCAAGATCAAGTTTTCGCATGATAGCGATCTGCCTTACCTGTCCGTTACCCGTACCTTTATCACAATCGGCTTTTTTGCTTTTACCATATATTTAATACCCGGGCTTTGGGGAGCGCCACTTAAAGTAATAAGCGGCTTTTTACCCCCGCCAGCTACGCAAGATTTTGATCTTACCCGATCAATGAGCAGCGGGCCATCTGCCCCGGAGCAAAAGGTATCCATAAAAGACAAAAAATATGAGGCCCTTTTTGCCCGTGGAAAGCACCAGGGCTTAAATGAATGGTATGATTATGAGCAAGCTTTACAGGTATCAAAAGAGCTTAAAAAGCCTATCCTGATAGATTTTACCGGCTGGAATTGTCCTAATTGCCGTAAAATGGAAAACGAGATATGGCCAGATCCTGAAATTAAAAAGCGCATGCAAAATGATTTCGTATTACTTGAACTTTATGTAGACGAAAAAACAGATCTTCCGGCATCAGAAGTATATGTTTCATCATTTAGCGGCAAAAAAATAACCGGAATTGGCACCAAAAATGCCGATTATGAAACAACAAAATTCAATACCAACTCGCAGCCTTATTATGTTATAACAGACAGTGAGGGTAATGTGCTTGTTCCACCGCAAGGGGCAAACTTTAGCGTTAGCAATTATCTCAAATTTTTAGAGAGTGGCTTAGCGGCTTACAAAAAGTAGGGCGCGTAAAAAAATAAAGTGTAAATTCGCGGCAAGTTTTAAAACTATGCCGCGTTTTTTATATACGGGTATTTTTAAAGCCACTAATTCAATTTATCAATTTTTTACGGTAGGGCTTAACCACCCATATCAAAATAAAAAATGACTCAGATTAAAAACATAGGACTTTTTACGTCGGGCGGAGATTCGCCGGGAATGAATGCTGCCATAAGGGCGGTTGTACGTACTGCCATATATTACGATATACAGGTTACAGGCATCCGCCGCGGTTATGATGGCATGACCCGTGGCGATTTTATCCCCATGAACCGTAAATCGGTATCAAACATTATACAACGCGGCGGCACTATTCTTAAAACAGCCCGCTGTGATAATTTCCGCACACCTGAAGGCCGCTTACAAGCCTACGAACACCTTAAAAAACACAACGTTGATGCCCTTGTGGCCATTGGCGGCGATGGTACCTTTACCGGCGCCAAGGTTTTCGGCAGCGAATTTGACATTCCTGTTGTTGGCTTACCCGGTACTATTGATAACGATTTAATGGGTACCGATTTTACTATTGGTTACGATACAGCCATTAATACCGTTGTTGAAGCTGTAGATAAAATAAGGGATACGGCAGAATCACATGACAGGTTGTTCATTGTTGAGGTAATGGGCCGCGATTCGGGCCTTATTGCGCTGCGCACAGGTATTGCAGCCGGTGCCGAAGCCATCCTTATTCCCGAAAGCAAATCGGGCCTGGAAGGATTGTTTAACCGTTTGGAGCATGGCCGTAAGGATAAAACATCAAGAATAGTAATTGTTGCCGAAGGCGAAGAAGCCGGCGGCGCTTTTGAAGTTGGCCGTATGGTACAGGAAAGATATCCTAACTACGATACCCGTATTTCTATACTGGGCCACATACAACGCGGCGGCGCGCCAAGCTGTATGGATAGGGTACTTGCCAGCAGGGTAGGTGCCGCAGCCGTTGAAGCATTAAGAGATGGCCACCGTAATGAAATGATAGGCATCATCCACAATGAAATTTCTTACACCCCGTTTGAACACGCCATAAAACACCATGTAGAGATAAACCCAACCTTGTTAAAACTGGTTGAAATTTTATCAATGTAACAGGTTACTTAAAGCATTTTTTAAAGCGGCTGTTTCGAAAGAACAGCCGCTTTTTGTTTATTAGATTTGGCTTTGATTCGGCCGAGCCAGCGTGGATAAGATCGGTTTGTTAAAACACTTGCGTGCTCCTGTCAGGTGATCATTATCCCGCAGCCCTGTCGCCCCCTTAACCCCAAACCGGTTTAAATCCTACCTCAACTGGTGGCTCATTAGGGGCGGCTTAAAAATTTTGCTATTTTTGTACCTATTGCTAATTGTTGTTTATGAGCGAAGAGAGATCACTGAACTTTATAGAGGAAATTGTTGAAGAAGATATAGCTGCCGGCAAAAATGGCGGCCGGGTTTTAACCCGTTTCCCGCCCGAGCCTAATGGTTATTTACATATCGGCCATGCCAAATCTATTTGCTTAAACTTTGGCCTCGCGCTAAAATATAACGGCAAAACCAACCTCCGTTTCGACGATACCAACCCCGTGAAAGAGGATGTTGAATATGTTGACAGTATTAAAGAGGATGTAAAATGGCTGGGCTTTGAATGGGCCGAGGAACTGTACGCTTCTGACTATTTCGACAAGATATACGAATTTGCCGTTACCCTTATTAAAAAAGGACTGGCTTATGTTGATGATAGTACTGCCGAGGAAATAGCCCATCAGAAAGGGACACCTACCGAGCCGGGTACACCAAACCAGTACCGCAGTCGTTCGGTTGAAGAAAATCTGCAGCTTTTTGCCGATATGAAAGCCGGCAAATATCCCGATGGCGCTAAAGTGCTGCGCGCCAAGCTTGATCTTGCCGCACCAAACATGCACCTGCGCGATCCTTTGATGTACCGCATTAAACATGCCCACCATCACCGTACCGGCGATGCCTGGTGTATTTACCCGATGTATGATTTTGCCCACGGGCAGTCGGATGCTATTGAGCAGATCACCCATTCTATTTGTACGCTGGAATTTATTCCGCATCGTGCCTTGTATGATTGGTTTATTGAGCAGCTGGGGATCTTCCCGTCTAAACAATATGAGTTTGCCCGCCTTAACCTTAACTATACGGTAATGAGCAAGCGCAAGCTGCTTGAACTGGTAGTAGATGGACATGTTGACGGCTGGGACGATCCGCGGATGCCTACCATTAGCGGTTTGCGCCGTCGTGGTTATACGCCTGCCAGTATCCGCGAGTTTTGCGAACGCATCGGCGTAGCCAAACGCGAAAACATGATTGATGTTGGCTTGCTGGAATTTTGTATCCGTGAGGATCTTAACAAAACCGCCTGGCGCCGCATGGCCGTGCTCGACCCGATAAAATGTATCCTCACCAATTACCCCGAAGATAAAACCGAGATTTTCAGTGGTGAAAACAATCCCGAAGCCGAAGATGGCGACGGCAGCCGCGAGTTTCCGTTCAGCCGCGAATTGTGGATTGAGCGCGAAGACTTTATGGAAGTGCCGCCAAAAAAATTCTTCAGACTGGGTGTTGGCCTCATGGTGCGTTTAAAAAGCGCCTACATCATCAAATGCGATGATTTTGTGAAGGATGCCGATGGCAACGTAACCGAAATTCATTGTACCTATATCCCCGAGTCGCAATCTGGTAATGATACCAGCGGCATTAACGTTAAAGGTACCATTCACTGGGTGAGTGTACCGCACGCCAAAACCGCCGAGGTACGCCTTTACGATAGGTTGTTCCAGGTAGAGAATCCGCAGAGCGAGGATGGCGATTTTAAAGATTACATAAACCTCAACAGCCTGCAAATAATAACCACCGCCTACATTGAACCCGACCTTGCCAATGCCACACCTGGCACCCCGGTACAGTTCATGCGCAAAGGTTATTTTACGTTAGATAAATACTCATCTGCAGATAAGTTAGTGTTTAACCGCACGGTAACTTTGAAGGATGGCTGGGTAAAGAAATAAGGTAAAAGCTTAAAGGTAAAAGGCGAAAGGTAATACACTTTTCGCCTTTTTTGCTTCTTATCAAATCCCGAAGTTCCTTTTACCTTTCGCCTTTATCCTTTCACCTCAAAAAACTAATACTTCCTGTAAACGTTATACAACACGTTCAAATCCAACTGCGTCATGGCAGGTGTTTCATCTGTTTGAATGAAATGTCGTTTGAAAGCTACGATGGCGTTGGTGAGGTTTGTGGTATCATAACCAATAAGTCTTAGTGCAGTTGCATAGTCGAAATTATCGGGAGCGGGTACCAGCAGGTATTCTGGCCAGTAGCCAAAACCCTTGTCGGCCAGCAACTTCCACGGAAACAGGGGCCCTGGATCAGGTTTACGGCCAGGTGCTATATCCTGGTGACCAATGAAATTTGCCGTTGGTATATTGTATACCTTTTTTAGCTGGGCCAGCAGCGCCAGCAGGCTTTTCACCTGGATATCGTTAAAAGGTTCGCGCCCGTTGTTATCTATCTCAATACCAATGGAACAGCTGTTCATATCGCTGATGCTGCCCCACTTGCTTACCCCCGCATGCCATGCCCTAAGGTAGTCGTTAAGCATGTGTACAACCTTGCCATCCTTACCTACCACGTAATGCGCGCTCACCTGCGGCTTTACCAGCGTAAACGTTTTTAACGTTTGCGCCAGCGAATCCTGCGCGGTATAATGCAGGATAACATAGTTGGGTTTACGCAGGTTAAAGTTCACAGTACCAACCCATTCGCTGGCGATAGGCTGTCCCACGCTATCCAGCAAGGCAGCCGGTAACTCGCGCTGAATAACCTCCACCACCGAATCTGTTTGGTGTTTGTACACCTTATTAGTTTCCACAAACGGCACCACAACCTTAGGCGAGCAGGAACTAACTATGGCAACAGCAGCAATAATAAACAGTACGTAATAATTTTTCATGGGTAATGATGGTGAAGCTAAAGTAAGGAATTAACGGGGAAGTAATTTTATATGCCGTTTAGGCAATAAACTACTTTTCCATTAATTATTGTTTTGCAAGATCTTTTTTAATGCCTCGATATCACTTGGGTCATCTAATTTGTGTATCATACTATGACAATTAGAGCATAAAACTGTAAAATCCTTTTTTGCATCCAATTCTATTTTTTCACCCAGCAACTTATGGATTGGTTTAAGATGATGTGCTTCAATAAACTTTCGGCCTAAAACTCCATATTTCTTTTCAAAGTTTATATTACAAACCTTACAATTATACCCTTGGAGTTCCTTAACCTTTTTGGAAAGTTGAATATTACGTTCTATGCGTTTATGAAACCTAAACCTTCTTAATTCTTCAAACCCTTTGTAGCTCTCCTCATCATTTTCCTTTTCGGCTGGCGTAGTAGGTAAACCTTCATTGTAAGTTATAAGTTCATAAATTTTTAATATTTCTTTTACATCAACTTGCAATTGCTCATCTGTCGGCATATCATAGGCAGAGTAAAACTTGGCAACAATATTCCCAGCCTCGTATAATTGGGAATAGGTTGATGAACTGTTTTTACTGGTTCTAAGTTTTATCTCTATTTTTGAAAAATTTTGAGGGATCATACCTATTTGGGCTCTAAAATCTTCTGCTTTTAATTTTAATACCTGTTTAGTTTCTCTCTTATATCTTTCTTTAACGTCTGTTACGCCCTGATTTAAGGATAAATAAAAGCCAGACATATCATCCCTAAATAGAAAAACAGGATAATAACCTGATTGAGCTGTATTTGTAATTAGGATATCGAAAATTGCAATCCATGGCGATGCGGTCCAGTTTCCTTTGCCATTTGAACCTTTAACAATATATCTTTCTTTTTGCGTAATTATTTTAGATATAGCATTTGGAATTGCTTGACTTATTAGCTTACCTAATGGGTGCTCGGCAAATGGTTGATTATAGGCTTCCTGATAGTCGCTCAATAGATTTTGAAATAGTTCTTTCATATAATCAAATAGTGCCCTAAGGTTTTAAGTAACGATATACAATAGGCACATCTGCATCTGCCCAATCCAAAGCTAACAATTCATTTTTACACAGCCATTGAAAATTAGCATGTTCTCTTAATATAATATCTCCATTTATATGCTTACATATAAATGGGATAAGCTCTATAGTCATTTTAGGATAGGTATGAATATTGGATGGTAATTCCTTTGATATTTGAACCTCGATATTAAGTTCTTCCTTAATTTCTCTAACTAAACAATTTTCGGCCGTTTCGTTAGGCTCAATCTTTCCGCCAGGAAACTCCCATTTTAATGGCAGACTCATTTTTTTGCTACGTTGTGCAGCAAGAACTCGGTCTTGTTCATCTACTATTAAGGCGCATGTTACTTTAATCACAGCCTAAAAATAGCATTTATAACCCCTACTCCAACTCCCCATTGCCAAAAGTATCACCCTGGCTTACATCCCCTGTTTCGTAGCCTTTTTTGAACCAGTATACACGTTGGGCACTGGTGCCGTGGGTAAAGCTGTCGGGTTCTACGCGGCCCTGGGCTTCCTTTTGCAGGCGGTCGTCGCCAATGGCGTTGGCTGCGTTCAGGGCTTCTTCAATATCGCCGGGGTCGAGTACCTTTTTCATGCTTTGTTCGTAATGGGCCCACACGCCGGCGTAAAAGTCGGCCTGTAGTTCCAGCTTTACCGAGAGCTTGTTGTATTGTTTCTCGCTGAGGCGGTTGCGGGCTTCGTCCATTTTGCCGCTGATGCCCAACAAATTTTGCACATGATGACCAACCTCATGCGCTATTACATAGGCCTGGGCAAAATCGCCGGCGGCGCCAAAACGTTCTTTTAATTCCTGGTAAAACGACAGGTCGATATAAACCTTACTATCCTGCGGACAATAAAATGGCCCCATTGCCGAGCTGGCATTTCCGCAGCCGGATTGCACACCGTCGGTAAATAGTTCCAGTCGTGGTTTTCGATAGGTTTTGCCCATATCGCTAAAAAGTTTCGCCCAAATGTCTTCGGTATCGGCCAGTACCACGGCCACAAAACGGCCCGCACTATCGGTAGGAGCTTTGTGCTGACTGCTCTGTTCTGTACGCGCAGGGTCACTATTATTAAGCTGATTAAGTACCGGCGAGGGGTCTATCCCCGTAAAAAAGTAAATAGCGGCCGCTATAAGGGTTACTACGCCGCCGCCTACAGCAAACCTGCCACCGCCACCGCCGCGGTTATCATCTACATTGTCGCTTTCGCGCCTGCCGAACCATTGCATATTGTTGTGATTTTAAAACGTAACGGAAAGATAAGCAGAATGTTTGTGCCTCACCCAATCCTCTCCAAGGGATAGGGCTTTGATTTGCTTGGTGGATTGACTTAGATGGGGATTGTCTGAACCGGGATTTTTCTGATTAAGCGGATTTTTAGATTAGTGTATTTGCAAATCAAATCCGTTTAATCATGGTTCAGACAAAATCACTTTACAAAAAAAATTGCCACCCCTAAAGAGGAAGAACCTGCTAACCGCTATGCACTCGCAAGCATATGGTTAACAGATTCTTCACTCCGTTCAGAATGACAAAATGTTCTTTTGATTTAGAGCCCTTATATAGAGGGTTGTATCCGATTAGTTTATCTGAAAAACTGCCTGTATAGAAAAGCTCAGTTTTATCTTTTTAAAATCGATATCAGATTCGGCAGGGGCAGCGTCAGCAGATGCGGCTTTGAACATCATAACGTTTGCATACTGGCGTGGTTGAGGAAAACTGCTGTTATCGCTTTCGGTAATGTTAAGGGCGTCGCCAAGTTTGTTGCCGAGGGCGGTTAACAGGTAGGTGGCTTTATCGCGCGCGGCAAGCAATGCCTGGATTTTCAAATCGCGTTTAAGTTCAGTCATTTTTGAATAATCGTAACTATCTATATTGGTGCTTTGAATACCTTTAGGATCAATTTTGGCCATTATCTGATTAAACTTGTTAAGGTCGCGTACGCGCAGGCCGTATTGTTTGCTGGCTAAAAAATCCGGAGCTTTTTTCTTTTGATAAGTGTTGTTCCAGGCAGATACATTGCTTACCGTAAAATCGGCAGGTGCAATACCGGCATCTTTAACAGCTTTTTCCAGCTGATTTTCAAGATCGGCAATTTGAATATGCTTTTTACCGTCCATGTATTCCTGGAGGGAAATGGAAACGTTAATAATATCGGGGGTAACTTCCTGCTCGGCTATGCCGGTAACTTCTATTTTGCGGCGCAGGTCAACACCCTGCGCAAAGGCGCCATAAGTAAATGTAAGTAATGCAGACAGGATCAATAACTTCTTCATGTGTGTGTATTTTGTTTGTATGACTATAGTAACGTGCAAATAGTTTAATATGTAACAGCAAAGTTGAATTATTGTTAGCGCCATTCAACCGCAGATTTGAATAAAGAATAAAAAGACTACTAATTTTGTAGTATTAATTATTATATTGCGAAAAAAAATCATGCAAGTACATAGGGGTAAGTGTTTAATATGTTGTAATAGCTGTAGTTAACGCAAAACAGTTGTTCAATTTCTATTAAAAAAAATCCCGCTCATGATACTTGCACTCCTCATATGGCTCTTTAAAAAATACGTAACTCCAGCCTTGTTACGGCACAATATACAGCCTTTTCGTTTTCTTCTACCGTTAAAAAAGGCAGTTACGCTACTGGCATTTATTTGTTTTTCGGCAGGTGTAATGGCGCAGGAACAAACGGTAAAATACAATGTGCTGCACAGTGGCAAAATTGTTGGTCACATGAATTTGTACCAGAAACGCAATGGCGACAACCTATATCTTAAAATGATATCCGAAGTAAAGATGCGCTTTATCATGAGCATCAATGTTAATATTAATGAGGAGTCGGTGTTTGAAAATGGTAAGCTCATCAGTTCGCATGTTTGCCGTAACGTTAATGGCAAGGAGAAGGCCAACCGTCAAACCAAAGCCGAAGGCGATGCTTACCAAACACTTGCAGAAGGCAAAAGCGGCCGACTTGATAAAAAGCAGATCAATGCTAACTTAATGCTATTGTACTGCCACGAGCCCGCCGATAACGCGCAGATCTATTCTGATAATTTTCAGCAGTTTTTACAGGTAAAACAGGTTTCGCCACATGTGTACCGGGTTAACCTGCCCGATGGTAATTATAACTTTTACTCGTACAATAACGGTATTTGCAGCATGGTCGACATCCACCATTCGCTTTATACTATCCAGATCCAGCTGGTCTGATCTTATTGCTTTACTCAGTATATTGTGCATATCATTGCCAAACAAGCTATATTTAACGCATATTTTCACCCTCTTAAAGTGGAATACAGCGATAGCACAGTTATAACTTTATTACAGCAAGGCAACGAGAAAGCATTTGAACGGTTATTTAAAGAACATTTCAAATGCTTGCACGCCTACGCCTACACTTTTTTAAGGGATAATGAAATGGCCGAAGAAATTGTGCAGAATGTATTTTGCCGCATCTGGGAAAAACGCGATCAGCTGAAAACCGATGGCTCGCTCAAATCATACCTGTACCGGTCGGTTCATAACGAAAGTCTTAATTATATTAAACACCAAAAGGTTAAGGCATCGTTCGATGTATATTATACCGGGGAGATGGAGCATAACGAGCAACAGCAGCAGGCATCGGTTAAAGTAATGACCACCGAGTTGCAACAGCACATAACTGCGGCCATGAATGAATTACCGCAGCAATGCCGCACCATATTTCAGTTAAGCCGGTTTGAACAGCTTAAATACCAGCAAATTGCCGATCAGATGGGCCTCTCCATTAAAACAATTGAGAACCAAATGGGCAAAGCCTTACGGCTGATGCGTATAAAACTGGCCGAGTTTTTACCAATTATTTTACTTTTTTTAATACGATGGTAGTGTATGAGTAATGCCAATACACCTATAGATGATGATTTGCTGGTAAAATACCTGCTTGGCGAAGTTACGCCCGCGGAGTACATACTGGTGGAGAACTGGATAAGTGCAAGCACAGAAAACCGTAGCGAATACGAGCGTTTTAAGCTGATATGGGACGAAAGTCAGCAAATAGCAGCCGCTAATGTAGATGAGGACGCCGCATATACCCGTCTGCATAACCGAATCCACACCAACCAGCCTGCGCAGCGCCAAACCCCAATAAGACGTCTGAAAACAAGCCATTGGATAGGATTGGCAGCCTCTGTGGTGCTTATTTGTACCGTGCTTTGGTTAACGTTTAATCATGTGTATGATAATGGCTCTATTTCGGTTGTTAAAATTGATAGCCGGGGCAAAGTACGTACAGCAAATCTGCCCGATGGATCAGTAATAACCCTTAACAGCCACTCCACATTACTTTACCCGGAGAGATTCAAAGGCGAGATAAGACCGGTAAGCCTGCAGGGTGAAGCTTTTTTTAAGGTCGCGCCGGATAAGTCGAAACCTTTTATAATTAAGGTGAACGATGTAACGGTTAGGGTAGTTGGTACGTCTTTCAATATAAAAGAGCGAAACGGCAAAACCGAGGTAATTGTAGAAACAGGCATAGTTAAAGTAAGCAAAAAACAAAGCAGCGTAAATCTTATCCCTGGCGAACGGGTAACGATAAACAAAGATGAAGGGGTATTGAGCAAGGAGATCAGCAAAGGCAAACTGTATAATTATTACCTGACCGGAGAGTTAATATGCGACCATACTCCATTAGCCGAACTGGTGCCTGCGCTTAATGAGGTTTACGGTGCGCACATCATTATCGGCAATAAAGCCCTGCAAAATTTGCCCATCACAACGGTGTTTAAAAAGCAGTCGCTCGATGATGTGCTGACCGTCATTGCCGATACGTTTGAGGGCACATCAAAGATTACCGTTGTACGTAAAGGCAAACAAATTATACTTAGATAAGGGGAAATGGCATTGTGAATAAAAAACCTCTTGCGATCCTCCCAAAAATGTCATTTCGAAACGAGGTACGAGTGAGAAATCTTCTAAGACCTTGTAGGCGTGCCATACTTATCCGATATGTATAAAGTACAAGATTTCTCACTCGTACCTCGTTTCGAAATGACAATATTGTTTATTAACATCCTATTTAACACCCATGTCCCGTTTAACTAAGCACTTACTTTTACTACTGATGTTCTTTTCCCTACCGGGGATAGGTAGCGCATCAGAGTCTATCCTGGCTAAAAACATCTCGGTACATGTAAGTAATATGCGCTTGGGCACGGTGTTAAAAACCATTGAAGAACGGGGCAATTTTACCTTTTCTTACAACAGTAACATCGTAAAAACAGATAGCCTGGTAACCATAAATGCAGATAACTGGACGATAAGAGAAGTACTTGATAAAATGCTCAATAACCGGTTTGAGTATAAGGAAGCACGTAATTTCGTGATCCTGCGGTATGCCCCGCTTCAACTGGCATTCTCTATAGAAAAAGCCACCGCCGAAAATGGCGAATACGTAGTAAGCGGTTTTGTATCCGACGATAAAACCGGTGCTAAGCTGGAAAACGCCAGCGTGTATAATCGCGAACTCCTTCAATCAGCCTTAACAGACAAGGAAGGGCACTTTGAGCTGAACCTGAAAAGCAATGGCGAGGCGGTATCGCTAACCATCAGCAAAGAAAATTACCGGGATACCACTATCACTTTCCTGGCGGGCGTTATCATCAACCCAAAAGACAATAAATCAAAAAGCCTGGTAGATTATGTGATCAGCAACGATTATGAGGGTATCGAAAACACCTCTCTGGGCCGGCTGTTTATATCAACCAAACAACAGATCCAGAATATTAACCTGGGCGGTCTTATTGCCGAAGCACCATTTCAAGCATCTGCAATTCCCGGCGTAAGCACACACGGGCAATTTGGCGGGCAGGTAGTTAATACGGTATCATTAAACGCAGTAGGCGGCTATAATGCCGGGGTTGATGGCTTTGAACTGGGTATCATTTTCAACCTGGACAAAGGTAACGTACGCGATGTGCAGATAGCCGGCATATTTAACGTAGTAGGCGGCAACGTAAGCGGCTTTCAACTTGGTGGTCTGTACAACAACGTGTTGGGCAATACAAGGGGATTTCAACTGGCCCTGCTCCATAACAGCGTAAAGCATGATGCGGATGGGTTGCAGCTATCGGGCTATAACCACACCCGCGGCAGTGTAAATGGCATGCAGGTAAGCTTAGTAGGTAATATAGCAGGTAAAACTTTAAGGGGAATACAATTGGCCGGCACAGGCAATATAGCACAACGGGTAGATGGTGTACAGATATCGTCCCTGTTTAATTATGCACGCAACCTGCGCGGCCTGCAAATAGGATTGATAAATATTGCCGACACTTCGTCGGGCTATAGCATTGGCTTTATCAACATAATACGCACCGGTTACCATAAGCTAGCGCTCTCAACAAACGAAACCACCAACGCCAACGTAGCTTTTAAAATGGGCAACAAAAAACTTTACACCATTTGGCAGGGCGGCATGAGGCTCAATAATGATAAATTATACACTTTCGGACTGGGTTTAGGTACGGAGCTTGGCATGGGTAAGCATTTTGCCATTAACCCCGAAATAACGCAGCAATATATTTACCAGGGCACCTGGCACCGTACCAATCAGCTTAGTCGCCTGGATGCGGGGTTAACTTATAAATTAAGTAAATGGATTTCCGTAAACGCAGGCCCATCGTTAAACATGTTCTATTCAGATCAGCACAGCCCTATAAGCGGCTATAGCTATCTGCAAACAATGCACCGCAACTTTATAAAAGGCAACAGTAATTTCACCGGCTGGGTAGGCTGGAGCGCTGGAGTGAGTTTCTTTTAGAAAGATTTTGCAGGTGAGCGTATCTTGACGGCAAATATTCCAAAACAAAAAACCCGGCATAAGCCGGGTTTAAAAATATTTATCACATTAAAATACTTACTGTATTTGGAACCTATTATTAAAGTTTGTTCCATCTGGGTAATAACCCGAAACTACCAGGTTACCATTGCGCAGGTTGGTGATCACCTTATCAATATCAGTTACGCTATTTATTGGTAATTTATTGATACTTGTGATAATAGAGCCAACAGGGATTTCCAGGCTGTCAAACATCCTGCCTTCGCGTACCTGTGTTACAAACACTCCCGAATTAACATGGAATTTTGATTTTTGAGCCGGTGTTAACGGCTGAAAGCTTGCGCCCAGTTTGTTAAACAGCTCCTCAGCCGATTTTGAAACAGCTGCAGTACGATTTGTAGCCGGTGTAGCATCAGCCTTAAGCGTTACCGCAAAATTCTTTTCTTTGCCATCGCGCAAAACGGTGAGGTTAATTTTATCACCGGGTTGTAAACGACCAACACGCTCCTGCAAGTCTGATGATTCGTATACCGTTGTACCTTCTACCTTGTTAATAATATCACCTTTTTTAAGGCCTGCTGCTGCTGCACCACCACCTTCAACAAGGCTATCAACATATAAACCAACGGTATTGCTTATACCCAGCTTTTGCGCTGCATCGGGGTTAAGTTCAACAAAACTCACACCTACGAAACCGCGTTTTACGTTACCATATTTCTTAATATCGTTCAGCACCTTTTTGGCCAGGTTAACCGGGATAGCAAAACCATAACCCTCGTAAGAGCCGGTGTGCGATGCTATCGCGGCATTTATACCCACAAGCTCGCCTTTGGTATTAACCAATGCGCCGCCACTGTTGCCCGGATTAATAGCCGCATCTGTTTGAATGAACGATTCGATAGCCTTATTGGCCTTTCGCCTGTTTTGATTACTGGTACGCCCAAAAGGATTACTATCATCGCCATTATCATCATTTCCAATAATGTTAATGTTACGGCCTTTAGCGCTTACAATACCCGCTGTAACGGTAGAGGTTAGGTTAAATGGATTACCAACTGCCAAAACCCATTCGCCAACACGTACTTCATCTGAGTTACCTAATTTTACAATAGGCAGGTCGGTAGCATTAATCTTGATCAACGCCAAGTCGGTATTTGGATCTGTACCAATAACTTTAGCCTCAAACTGGCGATGATCATTAGTGGCAACGGTTATCTTATCAGCCTTTTCAACCACGTGGTTATTGGTTACAATATAGCCATCGTTTGAAATAATAACACCCGATCCTGATGCCATTTGCGGGGCACGTGCGCCTGGGCTTTGGCCAAACATATCGCCAAACATTTGCTCAAAACGGTCCTGCTTACTGTTCCCTTGCGACTCGTTACTGTAAGTAGTGCGGATATATACTACCGCCGGGGTTACCGCGGCAGCGGCCTCTGTAAAATCAAGAGAGCCTGTTGATGATACAATAGGTGTAGATTTATTACTGGTAAAATAAACCTTTTGCTTGTCTTCAAAGCTCATGTTATCTGAGTATTTACTCTCGATAACCTTGTATGCGCCCAAAGCCATTGCACCTCCAACAAAAGCGGTCAATAGTGTTAAACCAATCTTTTTCATCTTTATAATTACCTTTCTTTATTTTTGTTTATAATTCAACAAATCAAATTTAATACCATATAGACGACATAATCAATGATAAGTTATCGCGATTTTTGTTAAAATTTGTTAAATTGATTTACATAGCAGCTACGGTTGCTATAACAAATAAACAAGCAGCTAAGTAGCTGACTATAAATGACATTATTGTGAAGATACAATTTTATAAATACCAGGGTGCCGGGAACGATTTTATACTGGTTGATAACCGCGAAAATATAGTTGACCATACCAATCCAAAACTGATTGAGCACTTGTGCGATCGCCGTTTTGGTATTGGCGGCGACGGGATGATGTTTTTGCAAAACAAGGCCGGGTACGATTTTGAGATGGTATACTACAATGCCGATGGACAGCCAAGCAGCATGTGCGGGAATGGCGGCCGTTGTATTGTAGCCTTTGCCAAATTTTTAAACATCATTAAAACCGATACTGAATTTTTGGCGGTAGACGGCCCACACCATGCCAAAATTTCCGACACCGGTGATTGGGTGAGCCTTCAAATGATTGATGTACACGAACTCAATACCGATTTGGACGCTTATGTACTTAATACAGGGTCGCCTCATTATGTGAAATTAGTTGAGGATCTGGAGCATCGCGATGTTTTTCATGAAGGCAAAGCCATCCGCAATAATGCAACCTATCGTGAAAAGGGTATCAATGTAAACTTTGTTGAGCCTGCTGGCGACGGCTACTTTGTGCGAACTTTTGAACGCGGTGTAGAGGATGAAACCTTTGCCTGCGGAACCGGCGTTACCGCAGTAGCTCTGGCAATGGCCAGCCATAACCAAAAAACCGGGCATATTGTTACCCCAATTAAAGTACTGGGCGGCAACCTTAACATCCGCTTTAATTACGATGGCAAAGCATTTACGGATATATTTTTAGAAGGCCCCGCCGTGCAGGTGTTTGATGGGGAAGTGGAAATATAACTTGATACCCATCATTTGATAAATCGAAATAGGGTTAAAAAATAAAAGCCCCCCAGACTTGCTCCGGGGGACTTTCAACCTAAACCTTATCACAATTAAACCGGTAAGTTTACCAGTTCGGATATGTTAATACAATTACTATACCAAAAAAACAGGGTTTCAAAATTAACGGCTAAACTCTTGTAATTGCCTTTGCCATAGCTGTAAACTGTTATTTAAATTACAAAACAACTGTAGATTGACTAATTGAATGGGCAGCTTGTCGGGTTTGGAGTACACCAAACAGAACATTTATACTTCTTTTGCCGTCTTTTTTCTACGGATCCAGCTATCGGTTATAAATAAAGCCAGCACAACATCAAACACCAGGAACCATTTCATAAATGGCCCGTTGAAAAAGCCGCTTAAATTGGGCACTTTAATATTTACGGGGAGGTGTAAGGTTACATTATCGGTACCGGTGAAATGAACATTTGCAAATGTAATTACCAGCAACGCCAATATCGTGCAAACAAAAAACACAGCGATGCCTTTAATTATCCGTTTATCAACAGCTGCTTTAAGCGGCTGCATGGCATTTTCTGTGCGGATGGTTTCCATTACATTATAGGTGAAAGCCATGGATGGTTCATCAAGATCCATCATGGCAAACTCCAGGTTTAGCGCCAGCAGTTCATCGTATTTTTTTCTATAAACCTCGTCCTGTTCAATAAGGCGGGCAATGGCCTCCTGCTCAACCGGTGTGCAGGTACCATCAATATAGTTCCAGAGTTTTTCTTCAATGGTGTTCATATCAGTTCTTTAACCTCATGTTTTAAATTGCGCTCCAGCTTTTCTTTTAAACGCTGACGCGCCCTAAATAGTTTAACCTTAACCGTGTTGGCCTCAATGCCCAGGGTTTGGGCAATTTCTTCTAATGATTGCTCGCTCTTGTAAAACAGGGTGATGATGATGGCATCATCAGGTAACAATTGATCAATGGCTTTGTTAAGGTAAAAGGATCTTGATTTGTTCTCTACATTATCGCCATCATAAGCCGATTCATGATTTTCAACCTGTATATAGATATTCTCATCATCAACAGAATCGGTAGCAATCCTTTTCTTCCGTAAAAACGTCATAGCCGTATTATACACAATGGTGTATAACCACGTACTAAATTTTGCCTGCGCGTTATATGCAGCCAATGCCCGGTAAGCTTTTATAAAACAGTCCTGGGCAATCTCTTCGGCATCCTCCCTGCTTTTTGAAAAACGCATAGCCAGCGTAAATACAAAACGTTGGTGCCGTTTAACCAAATCGGCGTATGCCGACTGGTTACCCGCCAGCGTTTGTTCTATAAGTTCTATATCTGAAAGCTTGCTTTGCATGTGTTACAACCTCTCTGACAACCGCATTTGAAATTAGGTTACACTAAGCTAAAGATTTATATGCGGGTTTTAGATGTGCAGATTACAAATGTGCAGATATGCAAATGATTAGGATAGGATAATAAATAAAAAAGAATGCCCCTCTGCGAGCAGAAAGGCATCTTCTTTTTCTTTTCATCTGAAATCTGCACATTTGTAATCTGCACATCTGATATCTGCACATCTAACATTAGTTTCTCCGGTTAAACAAAAACGAAGCGTAATAAACCAGCGTGGCCAATGCACTCAGGGCGGCTACAACATAGGTCATGGCAGCCCACCATAGGGCGTCTTTTGCTTGCTCGTGCTCTGCCGGGGTTTGCATAATGCTGTAGTTATTATTGAGCCAGGCCAGTGCTCTTCTGCTGGCATCAAACTCAACAGGCAATGTTATAAAACTGAAGAAAGTAACCAGCGCCAATGCACCTACACCCACCGCCAGCACAACCGGGTTATTGGTAAAAAACAATAACATGATTCCCAGGAACAGTGTCCATTGAGTAATAGTTGATGCCACGTTGATAGCCGGAACCATGGCCGAGCGGAAACTTAGCCATGCATAAGCCTGCGCATGTTGAACGGCATGTCCGCATTCGTGGGCGGCCACCGCAGCGGCGGCAATACTGCGGCTATAAAAAACATCCTGGCTTAAATTTACAGTCCGTGTTTCGGGGTTATAGTGATCCGCGAGCTGACCATCAACACTTACTACCTGTACATTGTAAATACCATGATCGCGCAGCATTTTTACTGCCACCTCCTGGCCCGAAAGACCGGATAGCAAGCCAATTTCCGAGTAATGTTTAAATTTACTTCTGAATCGCCACTGCACTAAAAAGCTTACCAACGCAACAGCAATCATCAGAAACCATGCTGAGTTGTAGCCTACATATGCCATAATTAACGATAAGTGATTCATATAAGTCAATTTTTAAAGTAAAAAATGCAGATCTGAGTATTAATGCTTAATCAAAAAGTATTCCGTACAGTTAATGACGAGAATTTTACTGAAAATGTGACGTACATCTTAAATTAATTTTCGACACGTTACTTATTTATAGATAAGGAGTGCCGGGCAATTTTTACATTTGATTTAACATGCAGCCAACATTTTCATACTGGGAGCACACAGCGTTTATTGATAATGCCGATGTAATTATCATTGGCAGCGGACTTGTTGGGTTAAGCGCGACACTGCACCTGAAAAAGCAGCAGCCTGCTTTAAAGGTTTTAGTTTTGGAGCGCGGGCTTTTACCATCTGGCGCCAGTACCAAAAATGCCGGTTTTGCGTGTTTCGGTACTGTTTCTGAACAATTGGAGGCGATAAAGCAATCATCTGAAGAAGAGGTCATGCGTATGGTGAATTATAAATGGCGCGGCCTTCAACGATTAAGGCAAAACCTGGGTGATGCCAACATAGATTACCACCAATACGGAGGACACGAGCTGTTCATGAACGACGAAGCCGCGGCAGCCAACCTGGCTCTTGATCAGATGGACAACCTTAATAAGCTGATGCAGCAAGCCATTGGCCAGGCTGACATTTATTCAGTGGCCGATGAAAAAATTGCAGCTTTTGGGTTCAAAAATGTTAACCATATTATTTACAACCCTTTTGAGGGCCAGTTGCATACCGGCAAAATGATGCGTACACTCCTTTATAAGGTGTACAATTTAGGCGTGCTGGTTTTAAACGGTGTTAACATCGATGAAATAAAACAAGATGATACGCACATCTGCCTGCAAACATCACAAGGAAATTTTAAGACCGGTAAGGTTATCCTGGCTACCAATGCCTTCGCAAATCAGTTGTTTCCGGATCTGAAAGTTATTCCTGGCAGAGGCCAGGTGCTGGTTACCAAACCTGTGCCCGGCTTAAAGCTCAAAGGTACCTATCATTTTAACGAGGGTTACTACTACTTTCGCAATATCGACAATCGGGTACTCTTTGGCGGTGGCCGTAACCTTGATTACAAGGCCGAAGAAACCTGGGAGTTTGGCCATACCGATACGGTAAAACAAAAGCTTATAGCTTATTTAAACGAAGTTATCCTGCCCGGTCAAAATGTGGCAATAGACTATTGGTGGAGCGGCATCATGGGTTTTGGTGGAGAACTTAGTCCGATAGTAAAACAGGTTGAACCTAATATATTTTGCGCTGTGCGCTGCAACGGCATGGGTGTGGCTATGGGCAGTTTAGTTGGCGAGGAAGTGGCGGATCTGGTATTGGGGACTTAAATCCTAATTTCTAAATCCTAAAGCTATAATATAAGCTTATAACATTTTAGTCTCTTTTTTTGATTGCACTTTCCTTTATTATCTACAACTTTAAGTTTTATAATACAGTTTTATTCTCATCAAAGGCGTATTCTATATTGTAAATTTAACTCTTAACTAATATTATTTAAAAATAAGTAATTTGGCATTGCCTTTGTATTGTCGTCGATACAAAACTTAAAAACACATCTACCATGGCAACTGCAAAAACAAAAACACCAGAACAAACTACAGACGTTCAGGATTCGGCATTAAATGAATTGTTTATCGACGAATTAAAAGACATTTATTGGGCCGAAAAGCACCTGGCAAAATCGCTGCCTAAAATGGCAAAAGCTGCAACCTCCGATGAGTTGCGTGCCGCGATAGAAAATCACCTGAGTGAAACCGAAAACCAGATCACGCGCCTTGAAGATGCCTTTGCATCCATCGGCGAAAAAGCTGTAGCCGTTAAGTGCGAAGCGATGGCCGGCTTGTTGAAAGAGGGAGAAGAGATCATAGCTGAAACCGAAAAAGGCAGCATCACCCGCGATGCCGGTATTATTTCTGCGGCTCAAAAAATTGAGCATTATGAAATTGCCTCTTATGGAACGCTTAAAACATTAGCGAGCGTTTTAGGCTATAATGAAGCGGCCGAACTATTGGATTCGACGCTACAGGAAGAAAAAGCCTGCGACAGCTTGCTTACCAAGATCGCAGAAGCGGGTATCAACCAAAAATCAAAGTCAGAAAAGAAGTAAGTTTCTTTTCCGATAATACCACAAAAGGGCTCCCGAATATTCGGGAGTCCTTTTGTGATTTATACAATTTGATTACTATTCCTTTTTACCTTTTGGTGATTTAGGGGCAGCTGGTTTAGCAGCGGCGGCCTTTTTTACCGGCTTTTGAGGAGTTTCTGTTTTAGGGTGATCAATAACCAACGGTAATTCCTGCTGATGATCGGCATTGGTAATTACTGTTGGCTCTTCATCTGCAACGGGCTCCGCTATTGGTGCAGCTATACTTTCAACAGTTACTGCAGGTTTATGCTTTTCGGCTTTAGCAACCGCTTTCAACGCGCTTGGTAGCTCGGCCAGTATGGTGCGGCCGCCTTTTACCACATCGCCTATGTTTACTAATATTTTGGTACCCAATGGCAAAAACACATCAACCCTCGATCCAAATTTTATAAAGCCGAACTGCTGTCCTTGCTCTACTATATCACCTTCTTTTACATACCACACAATACGACGAGCCAACGCGCCTGCAATTTGCCTGAATAATACAGATACCCCTTCGCTGTTTTGAATAACGATGGTGGTACGTTCATTTTCGGTTGATGATTTGGGGTGCCAGGCTACCAGGTATTTCCCTTTATGATATTTAAAATAGCTCACCACACCCGCTATTGGGTTACGGTTTACGTGCACATTTACCGGCGACATAAATACCGACAGCTGAATACGCCGGTCTTTCAAAAATTCAGTTTCGTCCGTTTCTTCAATAACTACAACCTTACCATCGGCAGGGCAAAGCACGGTGGTTTCATCAGTGCTGATATCAAAAAACGGGCTGCGGAAAAACTGCACGATAACCAGGAAGAAAAATCCGGATAAAATATAGATAATCCATTTTAACACGTGCGCTTCGGGCATGTAAAACTGGATAACTGCGTTTAATACAGCAATAAACAATATGGTAATGGCCAGGGAAGTATATCCTTCTTTATGAAAAGTCATATTTATAGGTGATTTATTACAAAACTACTAATTTGAAATGAAGTATAGGTACGCATATACAATAGGTGCGGCTAATAATAATCCGTCGAACCTATCCAGCAAACCGCCATGCCCAGGCAAAATACCTCCGCTATCCTTAACATTGATACTGCGTTTAAACATAGATTCAACCAGATCGCCCATGGTACCGAAGCAGGAGATAAGAATGGCAATTGTAACCCATTGTTTCCACGATAGCTCCTGGTAATAATGGCCCAGGATCAGGGCTGCCCCGGCGCTGATTACAATACCACCAATAAGCCCTTCATAAGTTTTCTTTGGCGAATGTCTTTCAAACAATTTTACCCGTCCGATCTGGCTACCCACCACGTAAGCACCTGTATCATTTGCCCAAAGCATAATCAAAAACGCCAGCGGGATATGAAAATTGAAACTGCCGCCAACAAAGGCCAGCGCGTGGAAAAATATAAACGGAACAACGGCAAATATAATCCCGAAATAAGTGTAAGCTATATTATTGAAAGGAGCGGTCGACTTTTTAAAAAGTTCCAGCATTAGTATAGCGCCCGATGTTAAAGGCAATAAAAATAACAGCGTGAATGCCATATGCTTTCCGCTTAAACCAGGCAATGCTGAAAATGAAGCGTAGTTGAACAGTGCAAACGCGGTAAACAACAACACGGCGTTAAGTAGGCCAATTGGCACATTTGGCTTTGCCGTGTTTTGCTTTATAAGCTTATAAAACTCAAACAGGCAAAAGGCGCTTAACGCCAGGTAAAACAAACTGAATACAAATGAGCCCAGTAAAACAGAACCCACCATTACTATTATAAAAAAGAAGCCCGTGATGGCGCGTAGTCTCATAAATTAATTTGATTGAGGATCATGATCTCAATGGCCTTGCTAAAATCCTCCTGGTGAATGTAAACCTCGATATCGCCGAAGGCCCGGTGCGATGAATCTTGCTTGTTTAATAAAACAGTGTCAATATGGTGACCGGTAAGCATTTGCTTAACAATTTCTGATTGATAAAAATTGGATGAAGTAAAAATTTTGATCCAGTTTTTTTCCATTTAATATTCAACCATTTGCTTTTTTTGCTGTGTTATGTTTTTGTATATGTAAAGCAAAAATAAAACAATTATTAAGCTTAAGCTATCTATCCAGTAATTAAATACATGCTGGTTATCCGGGTTAAGGCTTGAGTGCTTTTGCTGATACAAATAGGTAATAACCACGGCCGATGCATTATTTAAAAAATGCCCCCAAACCGCCGGCCAGATGCTGCCGCTCCAGGCTACAAAATAGCCAAAGAAAACACCAAGCAGCACACGCGGCAAAAACGTAAAAAACTCCATGTGAAAGGCGCTGAACAATATGGCGGTTATCCATACGGCGGCATGTGTGTTTTTTGTCCAACGGGTAAAAATAGTTTGTATTACTCCTCTGAATAAAAACTCTTCGGCAATACCCGTTAACAGGCCAACAACCAATACAGCAAAAAGCATATCCCCAACGGTGTTCATCTTTAACATAGCCTCCGTTGCTTTTTGTGCCGATTGCTCCATCGCGCGCATCGCATCCTCCAAACCTTTAAGTGAGGCGGGCAGGGTTAGCTTTTGATTAATGTTAGTAAGCAGTTCCATTAGCGGACTGCAAAACAGTATTATTGCAAACACCAGCACTAGATAAACCAGTGAAAACTTAAACGTTGGTTTTAAATAAGCCTGCGTTTCATTGGCCACAAACCGGGCAAAAAGTACGGGAGCAACAAAAAGCGGGATGGTGGTACTTACAATCTGCAATATCCACAAACCGGCCAGCGCGTGCTTATTGCCTGTGTTAAAGCCCAATACATCGGTTAGTGTTTTGGCATCATAAACTACAACAATAATGCCTGCTGCAATTGCAAAACCTATAAAGATCATTGCAAAAGTGCCGCTAACTAAAATCAAAAACTGAAGGGTTGGGTGCAGCCGGGTTGTCTGCGGCGTGTAATCCTTATAGGGTTCTTTTATCATTTGACGTAAAATTCGTACTTTTGCAGGGCTAAAGATAAGCATGTCTGTACAAATAGGAAATATTGATTTAGGAGAGTTCCCGCTGTTGCTGGCGCCGATGGAAGATGTGAGTGATCCTCCCTTCCGTTATGTGTGCAAGCAAAACGGTGCGGATATGATGTACACCGAATTTATTTCCAGCGAAGGCCTGATCCGCGATGCGGCAAAAAGTCGTCAAAAGCTGGATATATTTGAGTACGAACGTCCTATTGGCATCCAGATCTTCGGCAGCGATATCGACCATATGCGTGAGGCTACCGAAATTGCTTCCCTTGCCGGCCCCGATCTGATGGACATTAACTATGGCTGTCCTGTAAAACAGGTAGCCTGCCGTGGCGCCGGTGCCAGCTTATTGCAGGATATCAACAAAATGGTGGCCATGACCAAAGCCGTTGTTGAAGCAACCCATTTACCCGTAACTGTAAAAACCCGTTTAGGCTGGGACGATAATACTAAAAATGTTTACGAAGTAGCCGAACGCCTGCAGGATGTGGGTATTAAAGCGCTTACCATTCATGGCCGTACCCGCGCGCAGATGTACAAAGGCGTGGCCGATTGGGCATTGATACGTGATATCAAGAAAAACCCCCGCATCAAGATCCCGATTTTTGGTAATGGGGATATCGACTCACCAGAAAAAGCGGCCGACTGGCGCATGGAGTTTGGGGTTGACGGTATGATGATAGGTCGTGCGGCAATTGGGTATCCCTGGATCTTTCGCGAGATAAAACACTTCTTTAAAACCGGCCAGCACCTGGATAAGCCAACCATTAGCGAACGCATAGCGGCTTGCAGTACCCACCTGGAAAAATCCATAGAATGGAAGGGGCCAAAAACGGGTGTATTTGAAATGCGCAGGCATTATTCCAACTACTTTAAGGGCATCGATCACTTTAAAGAGTACCGCATGAAATTGGTTACCGCAACCACACTGAACGAACTGCACGAGATTTTAGCAGAAATTGACGAAAAATATGCCTTTCAAATGGCGTAATATTTGTTCAGATAATTTATATTTGAATTAAACAGACACATTTCACATGGTTACCACTATAACTGAGGGTGTTAAGGTTTCCATTGAAACCATATATCAGCCCGAATATTCCAACCCGGCTAACGACCACTTTATGTTTGCATATAAGGTAAACATTGAGAATATGAGTAATTACGCTATTCAGCTAATTGGCCGTCACTGGTATATTTTTGATTCCAACGGAGCAAAGCGTGAGGTAGAGGGCGAAGGCGTGGTGGGTCAGCAACCGGTTATTGAACCCGGCACTTCACATGAATATGTATCAGGCTGTAACCTTAAAACAGATATGGGCAGTATGAAAGGCGAATACCAAATGATCCGCCTCTTGGATAATGCCAGTTTTAATGTACAGATCCCCGAATTTTATTTGATCGCTCCTTACAGGATGAACTAAATTTCTGATAAACTATAAAGTATTATAAAGCCCGGATGAGTGATCATCCGGGCTTTTGTTTTAGTAAATTTTTACTGCGCCTTCTCCACCCTCAATCCCACATCGCTAACTTCATGCAATGGGTTATCGCGCATATTTTGTTCTATTTCAAAGTGGTAATTGCCTTTGGCCGGAAATTTAATATTAGTGCGGAAAGGAACCTGGTAGCTATATAAATTGCCCGATCCTTTGCCCAGCCACTCGCCATCTGGGTTGGCCAGTTTTAGTTCATAGCGGGTAACTTTTGCCTTGCTGCCCGGCGCAGTTTGGTAAATGAGTACAAACAGATTGGCATATTTATAGGCATCAGTAACCCGCAAATTCATGTAGAGGTTATAGGCCGCTTTTTCATCGTCTATCTTGCAATCAAACTTAACCCTATTCACGTACGACCAGTTATGATCTGTTATGGCGGTGTTGGTATCTATAACAGATTTTGGGTCGGTACAGCTTCCCAGCAGCATGGTCAAAATCACGCATACTGCCCCACAAAAGGTATTGATAGTCCGTTTCATTACGCTTGCGGATCCTGTGGTGGTTTATTCTCGTTATTATTATTCCTGTTAGGATTGTTAGGGCGGTTTGGTCTGTTGCGCCTGTTGTTATTTCCTCCTCCTTCCGGCTGAGGTTTACCACCTTCCTGCGGTGGACGATTACCTTGCGGCCGTGATCCTTGCTGCGGAGGCCGTGATCCTTGCTGCGGAGGTCGTGGGCCCTGTTGCTGTGGCGGGCGATTACCCTGTGGCCTGTTTCCTTGCTGCTGCGGGCGATTTCCCTCACCGTCAGGTTTTTCTACCGTGGAGTTTGCACCCTGTGGCTGATTATTAGGTCTTGCCTCGCCACCTTGTGAACCTAGTTTCTGGTTCCTGTTGCGGTTATTATTATTGTTGTTATTACTATTTGGCCGCTTTTGATTTTTATTACGGTTGCGGTCATCCAAGCGGGTAAGGCTATCCTGCCCAACCACGTTTTCATAATCAAGTGCCTTTGCCGGTGCGTTTTCAAGCTCCACCATTTCGCCTAAATCGGCCGGGATAATGCCCTCACGATTCTGTTGCTGAATTTCCTTCACCTTGGCTATCGGCATAGGAACCCATGATTCTTCGCGAGGGTAGCTAAACCACATGATCTTTTTAAAGATATCTGTCTTTTGCAGGCGCGCATCACCCTTTTCAGTTTTCAGCACATTCACATTATCAGGGATGTGTTTAAGCGCATCCATGTAGGTATCCAACTCGTAGTTAAGACAACATTTCAGCTTGCCACATTGGCCGGCCAGCTTCAGGGTGTTCAACGAAAGATTTTGGTAACGTGCTGCCGAGGTAGATACGGTCTTAAAATCGGTTAGCCAGGTTGAGCAGCAAAGCTCCCTGCCGCATGACCCAATACCGCCCAAACGGCTTGCTTCCTGGCGCATACCTATCTGCCTCATCTCAATACGGATACGGAAGGTTTCGGCCATTTTTTTAATCAGCTCCCTGAAATCAACCCGGCCTTCGGCCGTATAATAAAAAGTAGCTTTTGTTTTATCGCCCTGGTAATCCACGTCGCTTAACTTCATGCTCAGGTTAAGTTCCAATGCCAGCTTGCGCGATTTGTGCATGGTTTCCCATTCCATGTCCTTGGCCATTTTCCACTTATCCACATCGGCAACGGTAGCCTTGCGGTAAATCTTTTTAACCACATCGGCTTCTTTTACATGGCGCTTGGTCATTTGCATCCGTACCAGTTCGCCGGTGATAGATACATGGCCAATATCATAGCCGCCGGTAGTAGCTTCAACAGCCACCAGCTCACCAGCCTCAAGATAAATATTATCACTGTTAAGGTAAAATTCCTTCCGCGATCCCTTAAATTTTACTTCAATAACCGGAAAAGGTTTATAGTTAGTTGGCATATCCATGTGGGACAACCAATCGTATACATCTAATTTACTGCAACCGTTAGTAAGGCATGAACCATTACTTTTGCAGCCCGCAGGTGAGCATCCGCCCCCTGTTGAGCAACTTCCACATCCCATATTTAATTTGGTATATATTGACTCCCCGAAGGGATGGTTTTTAAATTTAGCACTTTTATAATCTGTAAAGATACATCTAAAAATAAAATTTTAGGGTTTGCGTTTCTTTCCACATGATAATGCGCCTTTTCTAATTCGGTACTTATATGTTGAGCCTTTGCTATTGAAAGGACGTTGGTCATTTTTTGGGCTGTTTCCAGTTCCTTTGCCGGTAAGTGCACCAGGTTACCCGCCCCGGCCATCAGTAAACAGCACTCGCGTATAAAGCTGATGCCATATCTCAAAAAGTTCTTCTGGTTTTCGCGCCCCATTTTGGCAAAAGTATCTACAAAGGTTAAAACCTCCAGTCCCTTATTGCTAAAACAAAGGCGAAGCCATTGCACAAAAAGTTCGTGATAGCTCTTGGTATCATGCTGCAGCATGGTTAAGGCCTCGGTAAGGTTGCCGTTTGTAAGGTAAGCTATTTCGGCAGCGGCATCTTCGGTTTGATTATGCTCTTTGATGAGATATTGCTTCACCTCCTGCGAATGCAGGCATGGTATTTTAACCAGTTGCGTACGACTGAGAATGGTATTTAAGATCTGATCCTGATTCTGCGCCACCAGTATAAAAAGCGTGTTGGGCTGCGGCTCTTCAATTATTTTTAACAGCGCATTGCCGGATTTATCCAGGTATTCGGGCAACCAGAGGATCAGGATCTTATAAGCAGATTCAAAAGGCTTAAAGCTTAATTTTTTGATGATCTGGTGGCATTCGGCAATATTGATGTTGGCTTGTTTGTTCTCCGCATCCAGGTATCCGCGCCAGGTATCAAGGCTCATGCAGGGATTTGCCGTAAAGGCTTCGCGCCACTGTTCAATGAAGGTAAGGGCGGTATCATCCTTATGTTTAGCAAAGAACGGGTACGAGAAATGCAGATCGGGATGCATCAGTTTATTATACTTCCGGCATGACGAGCATACGCCGCAGGAGTCCTCGGGCTGCTTATCCTCGCAGGAAAGATACTGAGCGTATGCCACGGCAAGCGCCAGGCTGCCCGAACCCTCGGGGCCTAAAAACAACTGCGCATGACTTACCCGGCTCTCTGTCACCGTGTTAAGTAACCGTTGCTTTGTTGCTACCTGTCCTACTATTTCTTTAAACTGCATTTGGTGCAAAATAGCAAATAGATTTTAGATGTGGAATTAGATTTGAGACATTGCCGGAACAGATTTGAGATGTGAGATATGAGATTTGAGACAAAAAACTAATAATTCTAAGCTAACCTGATAAACAAAAGCAAAAATCTCACATCTCATATCTCACATCTCATATCTTTACAAAATGAGAGTAATGGCTTTTGATTACGGCACCAAACGCATCGGCATTGCGGTTACCGATCCTTTGCAAATCATTGCGACTGGGCTGGATACGGTGCACCCGATGAACATTATCGATTACCTTAAAACCTACTTTAAAACCGAGCAGGTAGAACGCTTTATTGTTGGCGAACCCAAGCAAATGGATAATACGCCATCACAATCGGCCATACACGTAAAAGGATTTGTAGGCCTGCTAAAAAAAACCTTCCCGGAAATTCCCATAGAAATGCTGGATGAGCGCTTTACCTCAAAAATGGCATCGGCAACTATAGCGCAAAGCGGTATGGGTAAAAAGGCCCGTCAAAACAAGGAACTGGTGGACAATATTTCGGCAGTGATATTGTTGCAGAGCTGGATGGAGAAAAGCGCTTTTTTATAATACCATCCATTTAGTTTCGGTTTTTTTATACATTTGGATTAACCAGTAAACCTGAAATATTATGAAAACCAACCTGAAACTTATTGCGGCTTTCCTATGCCTTTATTTTGTTGCGTCCGCTGCTTTTGCACAATCCAATAAAAAAGCATTTGTGGGTATCTGGGAACTATCTAAAGGCTCAACTAACGGGCAAGACTTACAAAGTGCCGGTCCGGGTTATTTAAAAATGTTTAATTCCGACGGCACTTTTGCGAATTTACAAATCAGGAATACTGGTTCGGTAATTTCGCACAGCGGGAAGTATACTATCGACAATGCCCAAAGTTATACGGAAACAGCATTGTATAGGCTCGAAAAATCAGACGATCCGCTTGGCCAGGGCTTTAAAATAAACTACCGGTTTAGCGAAGATAAAAAGCAGTTGACGCTTAATTTCACATTTAAAGATGGAACGGCATTTACAGAAGTTTGGCGGAAGTTATGACCGCTGATTTTGTTTCTGAACCATGATTAGCTTGATTAAAGGATTTCCTGATGCTGTTTACTTGTTGTGTTGATTAAAGCATTTTGTTGTTATGCACACGTTTAAATTGAAAACTTTTTGAGCCAAAATTTATAAGGAGGCCAATTTTCATTTTATAGGCTTTAAGATAATTCATCGCTTGTGCAAGATGTACTTCTTCTAAAGAGATGATGGCTTTCAATTCTACCATGATCAGGTTTTCTACAAAAAAATCAACCCGTCTTTTTCCTATTTCAATTCCGTCGTAAAAAATATCCATATCAAGTTCTCTTGCATATGCCAAACCAGCTTTTGACATTTCTATACTTAAAGCTCTTTGATATATCACTTCTTGAAAGCCGTTGCCTAATGTAGTATGAACTTTCATAGCACAACCAATTATTTTTTCGGTTAACTCTTTACTCTCCATAAATAAAGATTAAAATAAAATCATGAAAATCAATAAATCCTTTAATCATGGTTCAGAAAAAAGGCATCCACGTATCATGAAATCCTCTAATCAAGCTAATCATGGTTCAAATTCCCTATCTTTGCCGCATGGAAATTCTCCCTGTTGCCTTGCAGGCATACTTAGATGACCATTGCGATCCGGAACCGGAGGCTTTGCAAAAGCTTAACCGCGAAACGCATATCAAGGTACTGAGGCCGCACATGCTGTCTGGCCATTACCAGGGCAGGCTGCTGAGTTTTTTGAGCAAGATGGTGGCGCCCAAGCGAATCCTGGAAATAGGAACCTATACCGGCTACTCGGCAATTTGCCTGGCCGAGGGATTGGCCGAAGGAGGTATTCTGCATACCATTGAGGTTAACCACGAAATGGAGGAGATCATCAATTCACACTTTAAACTAACAAATGTTGAAAATAAAATAAAGCTGCATTTTGGTCAGGCCGAGGCTGTAATTGCTGATTTACAAGAAGATGTTTTCGATTTAGTGTTTATTGATGCCGATAAAAAGAATAATTTTGTTTACTTTCAATTGGTTTTTGACAAAGTCAGATCCGGAGGATTAATAATAATTGATAATGTTTTGTGGAAAGGAAAAGTGTACGGCCCCGAAAAAGATGCCGATACTGAAGGGATTCGCAAACTAAATGACCACATAGCTGTTGATAGCAGGGTAGAAAAAATCATCCTGCCAGTACGCGATGGACTGCTGGTTATCAGAAAAAAATAAATTATGAAGAAAATCTTACTGATTACAACCCTGTTGATTTCAACATTAGCTGCATCAGCACAGAAAAACAGTTCACAATCATATATTGATAAGTTCAAAGATGATGCCATACGCATCATGCACCAAACCGGTATCCCGGCAAGCATCGTTTTGGGTGTAGCCATGCATGAATCGGCCAACGGCAACAGCACCATAGCACAAAACCTTAATAATCAGTTTGGAGTAAAAGGCGGAGGCGGTGTAGTTTTTATTAAACACCATAAGAAAGTACATTCATCCTACAAAAAATACAACTCGGTTTTTGATTCATTTCAGGATTTTGCCCGCATCATGACAGAGCGTAAGCAATTCAGCCACCTGGCAGACGCGCTTACTCATTATGATTATACCGGCTGGGCGCACGGTATCCAGCGCAGCGGTTACGCCAGCAGCCGCAAATGGGCCGCACAGGTTTTAGGTATCATCAATAAATACGACCTGCATGATCTGGATGAAAAACCAGAAGAGCAGCAAGCCAAACCGGCAGATGCACCTCAATTAGCAGAAACTAAACAATAAAATCTTATTTTGGCGTGTTTTAAAACAACGCCTTATGTTAAGATTTAGCGGTATGCAAAGATCAGCCTACTTATTATTTATTGTATTTATTTGCTTTAGCTCCTGCTCGGCGCGTAAAAAGGCAACACCCACCATCTCTAACCGCGAAGTAAAACGCAATAACAGCAGCATCCAGAAAGCCAACCGCGATGCTATTGACAATTACAAGCCCTACACCTCAATTTCCTACATCGAGCGGTTTAAAGCCATTGCTATACAGGAAATGAATGCGTATGGTATCCCCGCAAGTATTACGCTGGCACAGGGCCTGTTTGAATCGGGCGCGGGCAACAGCGATCTGGCCAAGATAGCCAATAACCATTTCGGTATTAAATGCACCAGTGAGTGGAAAGGCAAAAGCTATTTTAAGGATGATGACAGCGCCAACGAATGTTTTAGGGTTTATGACAATCCCGAGGATTCTTTCCGTGACCACTCTACCTTTTTAAAAAGGAAGAATTACGCCAAACTTTTTGAACTTGATAAGAACGACTACGAAGGCTGGGCCAGGGGCCTGAAGGCCGCGGGCTATGCTACCAATCCAAAATATCCGCAGCTGCTTATCAATATTATTGTAAAATATAATCTGGACCAATATGACAGGCCAGAAGGCGAACTTGCCAAGATAAAGCGCGAGGACCGAGTACTGTCGCAGATCAACAATACTATTGGTAAAGACAGCACAACAGACACGCTAACTAAAACCAAGCCCGACGATAAAATATACACTGTAAAGCAGGGCGATACACTATACAACATATCCAAACGTTTTGGAATAACAGTTGATGAACTAAAAGCCTTAAACAGTATCCCGGATAATGGTATAAAAATTGGGCAAAAGCTTATAGTTGTTAAGTAGCAGGACGAGCATAAAAGGCTCGTCATAAGTTAATTGTTGTTAAATAGTATACCAAGCGTTGCCGAACGTTTATTTTTGGCGCCACAATGAAAATACGGTTGTTTTTTTTCACCTGCATATTGCCTGCATTGGTTTTTGCCCAGCAAAAGCCGGTTGAGGGAATTGTATTTGATAAAGAAAGCAAGGACCGTATTGCCAAAGTACACGTGCTTAATGCTACTACAGGAAAATCAGTATATAATACTTTCAAAGGTGAGTTTTCTATAGATGCCCAACCCGGCGATATCCTGATCTTTACAAAAGGCGACCATAACGCCGATACACTTAAGGTGCAAGGCAACACTTCAATGGCAGTTTATATGAAACGTTCGGCCATACAGCTTAAAGAAGTTGTTATTCGTGACACCATGCTTAACCCGGAGAAACAGCTGGCAGCCACAAAAAGGGATTACACAAAAATATACGGATCTGAATACAATCAAAGCTTTTTATCAGCAGCGCCAGGCGGCGGGGCAGGTATAAGTATTGATGCCATTTGGAACGCTTTTAGCCGCAGTGGCCGCAATGCTGATCGCCTGCGTGAAATAATTGACAAGGACTATAAACAAAAGGTGATAGACTATCGCTTTAACCGCACCTTTGTAGCCACCGTAACCCAGCTGAAGGACCAGCAACTGACCGAGTTCATGTTTCGTTACCGCCCCGGATACTTCACGGTTAAAACTGCCAGCGATTACGAATTTATAACAATGATCAGAAACAACCTGAAACGGTATCTTCGTTCAAATAAAACCTCCTACACGCTGGCACCGCTGATTACACCACCGGTAGAGAATTAATCTTAATTAGTTTAATCCTGCCTGCTTAACGGGCATTATTTGCAGAGTGTCAATCCCGTTTGTGTTGATGAACAGGTTTAAAATCTCGCCATCCCGCCGATACCGAATAGCATGTTCGCTGTTTTTATCCGACAGGAACAATATGGTATCCGTTACCCTGTATTTAAAAACCGAATCGGAAAAATATTCCATACCCAGTTTGGGATTGATTAAAACCGCATCTTCACTCGTAAAATTAAAGGCATAGCTTTGGCCATCAGTTGCGGCAATTAATCGACCTCCATCTTTTTGCATGTCGGTTTTTACCTTAAAACCAACAACGGTATACTTTCCAGATAATTTAGAGGTTTTGTTGGCAGTGCGCTGCTTGCAGGAAAAAATCATGCACAAAGCGAGTAATAACAGTAAGTTTCTCATTATTATATTGGCTATAAGGTTTACGTAAATGAACTATTAAAGCTACTACTAAGCGCATATTAAGTAAATGGATTTTTTAATCTATAAGATGGATAATTCATTGAAAACTATTGCCATAACCATTTTGGCCATCAAAGGCTTGCCATTAATAAGGTCAAATACAGGTTGTAAGCGTGTATATAAATGAAAAGCCACGCACAACTGTTGAGTAACAAAAAATGCATGCTTACTGCTAAAACGTTAAATTAATTGAAAGCATTTATAACATTTTTGTTTATTGTGTACAAAAAAGAAGATTTTTCCTTTAATTTGTTACTATGTTAAAAACCAGACTTGGACTGCTTTTACTGGCATCAATAACCTTTAGTATATCGGCAATAGCACAGCAAACCGATTCCCTGAAAATAGATTCCATTAAAATTGACACCGCACAGGTTAATAAACTACGGATAGATTCCCGTAAAAACGCTATACCCACCCGTGCAAGGCCTATACAAATCCAACGCGAACAGATTCCCGTTACCCTGCTTGATTACAAGGTAAATCATTGGAAAAAATTCATTGTGCTGGGCTTAAATTTCAGCCAATCGGCATTTAGTAATAACTATAGTGCGGGTGGCGTAAACTCAATAGCATTAGGATCAAATGTTATTTACCATACCGAATATAACAATGCTCCCTTCAGTTACGTATCTGAACTTAACCTTACCTACGGCGTTGCTAAAAATAAGGGGCAGGGTAAACGCAAAACCAACGACCGTATTTATTATGACAATAAGATAGCCTCGCAACTATCAAAACACTGGTATGTATTTGGAGCGTTAACCTTTGAATCGCAGTTTGACAAGGGATTCAATTATGTTGACCTCGGCGGAGGGAAGTTTGATAGCCAGCTGATCTCAAACTTTATGTCGCCAGGCTATTTAACCGAATCAGTCGGTTTTGAGTATAAGCCAACCGGGTATTTTGATCTTCGTTTGGGTACAGGTACCGCCCGCCAAACATTTGTTTTAAATGAGGACATCAAAAAATTCCGCCCGGATAATTATGGGGTTGATACAAACAAAACTGTAAAGAATGACCTCGCTTTTCAGGTGGTGGCCCTTTTTGATAAGGACATCATGAAAAACGTACACCTTAATGCTCGTTACGCGTTATTTGTACCCTATGGCCAAAATATTGAGTATATAACTCACCGTTTGGATATGGTTATTTCGGCACGTGTAAACAAGCTGATAAACGTTACCATAAACGGCACCATGCTGTATGATAAGCATACGGTTAAAGGTGTTCAAGGGACCGAGGGGCTGGCATTAGGCGTGCTTTACAGGTTCCCGTAAGCGTTATTGAGTGTGCTATTGTAGTTTCACCAACCGTTCCCCATCCAATATGGGTATAGCGGTTGCGATATCTATCTGCAGGCAAAATTCTATATCCTTTTCAATGCCCAATTTCTTGAGTCGCTCGCCGTGCGAGGTTTTTTTGAGGTACTGGTTAATATCTGCCTTACCAATCTGAAACAGATCATTGGCGGCTATTGCAGCATCATCCAGTTCAAAACCATTATCTTTTAATTGATTAACAACAGCACCCGCAAACAGCGTGTCTTCCAGGTTAAAGTTGTTTTTCCAGCCGGCACAAACCAATAGTATATTTTCGTTTTGAATTTTTAACCAGTTGCTTAGTGCTGTTAAATTTAAAAATGAGCCAATGACTATTTTTTTGGCGCTGCGCGATAGGTGCAAGGCATGCGTGCCATTGGTGGTGGTAAGTACAATGGTTTTACCTGCAACTTTTTCGACAGTGTAGGAAAATGGTGAGTTGCCGAAATCAAACCCGTCAACTACTTTTCCATCACGCTCTGCTGCCAATAGGTAATCCAGCCCTTTCTCTCTATACGCGGAACACTCCTCAACCTGTGATACCGGGATAATAGCCTCAGCACCGTTTTCAATACCATAACATATAGATGATGTTGCCCTGAAAATATCAATGATCACCACTATATACTCTTCTACATTAAAAAGAGGCAGCAGTGCCGGAGTAAGGCAAACGTGTAAATTTTTAGTCATTAGTCACTGGTCATTAGTCATTGGTCATAGAAGCCGTTGATCGTAGCCGGAATGAAAACCAACTAATGACCAATGACTAATGACCAGTAACCTATTTGTAGAATGGTGGCTTTACAATAATCGCCTTAACCTTACTATCCCTGATGCTTACATAAATTTCGGTGCCTTCTTTGGCAAATTCCGTATTTACATAGCCCAGGCCTATAGCTTTCTGAAGCGAGTACGATTGCGTTCCCGATGTTACTTTGCCTATATTGTTACCATCGGCATCAACAATGGGGTAATCATGGCGGGGGATACCGCGTTCTATCATTTCAAAACCCACCAGTTTTTTGTTTACACCGGCTTGTTTTTGCTGTTGAAGTGCTTCAGAATTGGTGAAATCCTTGTTGAATTTAGTAACCCAACCTAAGCCGGCCTCTAATGGCGATGTTGTGTCGTCAATGTCGTTACCATACAGGCAAAAGCCCATCTCTAAACGCAGGGTATCGCGGGCACCTAAACCTATTGGTTTAATGCCAAACGGTTCGCCGGCTTTAAATATGGCATCCCAGATCTGCTCGGCATATTGGTTTTCGAAATAAATCTCGAAACCGCCCGCGCCGGTGTAGCCCGTTGCAGATATTACTACGTTATCAACACCTGCGAACGTGCCTTTTTTAAAGGTGTAGTATTCCATTGATACCAGATCAACATCCGTAAGACTTTGCAAAGCTTCTGCCGCTTTTGGGCCCTGGATTGCCAGCAGTGAGGTACGATCAGATATATCCTTCATTTCAACACCGCCGGTGTTGTATTTTGATACCCAGTTCCAATCCTTTTCTATGTTTGAGGCGTTAACTACCAGCATGTAGGTCTTTTCGTCAATACGGTAAACCAGTAAATCGTCAACAATGCCGCCATCTTCATTTGGCAGGCACGAGTACTGCACTTTACCATCATATAATTTAGATGCATCGTTGCTGGTAACACGTTGTATAAGATCAAGCGCGTTATCTCCTTTTAAAATAAACTCGCCCATGTGGCTTACGTCAAACACGCCAACGGCTTTACGCACGGTTTCGTGTTCGGCATTAATACCCGCGTATTGTACGGGCATGTTGTAACCAGCAAACGGCACCATCTTGGCGCCTGTTTTTATATGTACATTGGTTAAAGCAGTATTCTTCATGCAAACTGTATAATAAGCCGCAAAAGTAATTATTTCTAAGTGGAAAATTCGGGTGGATTGGAAATTAACAGCGACCGGATTTGTTCCAGGGAGGGGCAGACTTATAAACCCTTAATTAGCACCCGGTAAAACTTCACCAGGTCGCGGGTTACCCTGTTAACCTCGTGCTGCTCCTCAACCAGCTTACGGGCGTTGATGCCTATGTTACGGCAAAACTCTTCGTCGGCAATACAGCGTTCAATGGCGTGGTAAAACTCATCCTGGTTGTTGGCGATGAGGATATTTGTACCATTTTCAAAATTTATACCCTCGGCACCCAGCGATGTAGATATGATACATTTTTGCATAGCCATGCCTTCTACAATTTTTACGCGCATACCACCGCCCGATAACAACGGCACTATCATAATGGCCTTACTATTTACAAACTCAAAAGCGTCATCAACCTCGCCCTGTATAAATATTTTACCCATCACTTCGTAATCGTCAAACCGTTCGGGGATATTATGGCCGGCTACATAGAATTTTACGCGCAGGTCGCCATCGGTAAGATCTTTATGAAAATTATCAATGAACCATTCAATCCCCTCACGGTTGGGAAGCCAATCCAATGATCCCAGGAAAAACAGGCTCGGAAATTCGGTCTTTGAAAAATCGGGGCGGTAACGGGTAAGGTCAATACCTACCGGAAAAATCTCGACAGGGATAGTTGTCCCGTACGACAGGATGGTACTTTTATCTTCGGTGGTAAAAACTGCAATGGCATCAAATTTATTAAGCTGCTGCAATTCATAATCCTTAATGCGCCGGGCCAGCATCTTAAGGTATGATTTTTTGAACAGGTCACTTTTTTGCTGCGCCAGCCTTTGCCATACCTGGTGCTCAATATTGTGCGAGCGGTATACAACTTTGGCTTTTGAATGCTTGCGGATAGCCGATAAATATGGTGTTACAAACAAGCCCTCCAATTGTATAATATCGTAATCGTTTTGGCGTAACGTACGGATGAGCAGTTTTTCAAATTCAGCGTCATAATACCGGTCTATATCGTTTGATTTGCGGCGGAAGATATTCACCAACCCATCAAGCATAGATACATTGATGTTGATCTTATAGGATGAGTAATTTATCTGATCCTGTAACTCATCTTTGATATCCTGACCGCTGCCGCTGTATTTACGCGCATCAAGCGATACCAGCGATACATCATGTTTAAGCGCGATAAGACCCTTAATGGTATTGCACACCACAATAGCATAGCCGCCATTTTGCGGAAACGGAACGCGATGTGTTAAAATAAGGATCTTCAAATGGTTATGTGGTTAGCTGCAAAAATACCAACCAGAAAGGGCTAATCAAAGTATCTTTAAAAAATACTTAGCTGAGGGTCGCTAACCCTGAAAGTTTTACGATGATATGGCGTAAAGCCAATTTCCATTACCGTTTTACGGTGTTTTATGGTTGGATAACCTTTGTTAGTATGCCAGTCGTACTCCGGATGCTCAATAGCTATTTGCTGCATGTAATCATCGCGGTAGGTTTTGGCAAGTATAGAAGCCGCTGCTATGCTAAAATACTTGCCATCGCCCTTAATGATGCACTCGTGCGGAATGTTTGGGTATTTCTTAAAGCGGTTACCATCTATAATTAAAAATTGCGGCATTAAATGTAATTTTTCGATAGCGCGGTGCATCGCCAGAAAAGAGGCATTGAGGATATTGATCTCATCTATCTCCAGGTTATCAACAGATGCTACAGCATAAGCAATGGCCTTTTCTTCTATTTCTATTCGCAACTGGTATCTTATTTCTTCAGAGATCTGTTTGGAATCATTAAGAATAGCGTGATCAAAATCATGCGGCAAAATTACAGCTGCTGCAAATACCGGCCCGGCAAGACAACCTCTGCCTGCTTCATCGCATCCCGCCTCAATAAATTCATGCTGATACCTGGCTAATAACATAAGGCAAATATAGAGGAAGTATCAAGTAGTTGGTATCAGGTATCAAGATTTCGAAATGGAAATAAAAAATGAAGCGGTCTTGATACTTGATACTAACTACCTCATACTATATTTAAAATATCCTCAAAGTAAGCAAAGTAATATCATCTATTGGTTTGCTTTTGTGAACCACATTCAGATGGTCAAGCAATGCATCATTGAAATTATCTGGCGATAAATGCCCATGCGATTTTACAAACTCGCATAATTTATCCTCATTCCAAACTTTATTGGTGGTCGATTCAAAGTCCATTAAACCATCGGTGTAGTTGACAATAAGGCTGCCGGGCTCCATGTCAATTTCGCCTTCGTTTAAAAATGGCAGCTCTTCAAAAACACCTATCATGGTGGTACCCAATTTTAACGGAATAGCCTCACCGTCGGAGTATAAAATGGTGGGATTGTGGCCCGCATTTATATAGTTGAGCTTCCGCTTTTTCTCATTATAACGGGCCAGAAAAAGGGTTATAAAGCGTTCGCCTTTTGTATTGCTCAGTACAATTTTGTTCAGTCGGTCAACAATATTGGTAAGATCATCCTCTACCGCCGCCCAGGCGTGCAGGCTGGCCTGAAAGTTGGCCATCAGTAACGCTGCTGAAATTCCCTTGCCTGATACATCTGCAATGCACCACAAAAATTCGTTTTCGTTAAGGCGGATAAAATCAAAATAATCGCCGCCGATGTTTTGATGAGGCAGGTATTTGGCCCCTATCTCCACACTATCGTCCTTGTGCATCCGCAGCGGAATAAGCATGTTCTGCACTTCAACAGCCAACTCCATTTCGCGCTGAAAACGTTCTGATTGCAAGCGTTCCCTGAAAAGTTTTTTGTTTTCCAACGCTACAATAATAACGTTCATGAGTGTCTGAATAAAGTTCAGGTCATTGTTCAGCATCTCACCCGATGTATCAAAATCACCTATCAGCGCATAAGCAAGCGCTTTACTTTTGTGGTATATGGGGATAAAGTAGTTGTATTTGCTAAGGATAGCGTCTTCATGATCGGCAATAGCTATCGGCGATTTTACTTTACTTAGTTTGTTGCAGGCCTTGTTCAACAATACCGCCGACTCAATATCGCCGCCGTATTTGGAAATACATACATACTTGTTTTCCTTTTCGATTAAAAAACGGAGTTTGCCAACCTGCAGGTAGTTTTGCAGGATAACTTCCAGCATCTGGATAAGTATAGGGGTGGCAGTATTTTTATTTATAGCACGGGTTATCTCCAAAAGGGAGTTTAACTCCGACTGCCGTTTAAGCAACAGCCTGATTAATTCGTCTTCTCCAGAACTATCGTCTATATATTGCTGCATTTGTTTTTAGTACGCTGACTAAAGTAAAAAAATATTTTCAAATGCGTGTACTTTGTGATTTTATATCGAAGGCATCGCGAAGCCCAACGGTAACTAAATTAAAAGCATACACCAGAAGCATAATGGCCAAACCCGGAATTATTGCCAAAAATGCCGAGTCCATAACTATATAACCATAATGCTCCTTGATCATGGCACCCCAGGTCGGCATAGGTGGTTGTGCGCCAAAGCCCAGGAAGCTAAGTCCGGCTTCAAGTAATATGGCCGACGCAAAATTTGACGAAGCCATAACCAGCATAGGGCCGGTAATGTTTGGCAAAATATGCCGGGTAATGATACGCCGGTTGGTAAAGCCGAGTGCGCGGGCGGCTTCAATATATTCTACCTGTTTCAGGCTCATCACCTGCCCGCGTACCAACCGGGCAACTTCAACCCACATAGATAAACCTACGGCTATAAAAATTTGCCATAAGCCTTTCCCCAAAGCAAATGAGATAGCAATAACCAGCAATAGCGCCGGTAACGACCATAAAATATTCATTATCCAACTTAACCCGGCATCTATCCACCCGCCAAAGTAGCCTGCAATTGCACCTATAGTAACGCCCATGAGCATACTTATAATTACCGCCATAAGGCCTACGGCCAGGGAAACACGCGTACCCAATAAAAGGCGGCTTAGGAGGTCCCGGCCATAAACGTCGGTGCCCAGCCAGTAGGTTCTAAATTCAATATTATCATGAACGCTTCCCCAAAAGCGCATGTACAGGCCCCCATCCGCTGCGTAAACGCGACAGTTGCCCCTGGCAAAACAAAAAGACACCTTCCCATTTTTGTAAACGGGCTTAATGCCTGATATTACCTCAAAAATATTATAAGCTTTTCTTTCAGGCTTATCTTCATCGCCAATGTACTCATCTACATAAATCGAATCCTGTTTAAAACTGTAATTGGTGATGGGTATCTCGCGGTAAAAAGACTGCTGCCCAAAAAGCATTTTGGTGAAGAAGCCAACCGTATCTACAGGCTCGCTTTTCTTTATCCGCAGCATCATGAATTCGGCGCCCGGTCTTTTAATGCTCAGCTGAATAGTCATGTTGTTAGCCTGCGGAGTTTGATCGGGCATTATCAGATAGCCAAGTATGGCAACCAGCAGGGTAAGCGCTATAAAAGCAAGCCCGGCCAGGGCAAATTTGTTACGCTTAAAGGCGTTCCATATTCTTTTTGAGGGGGTGAGTTCGGCCAACAGTTAATTGCTTTTGGCTAAATATCGTTCAAATAGGTTCAATAAGCAATTGCAGTATTACAAATTACATTGATATTAAAAACCTGCTATTTTACTACCCGGCCTTTCCACGAATATTTTTTATTATTACCTATAAACCCTATTACTACGATGTATATTACATGCAAGGGCGCTACAATAAATATAAGACTGATGAGATAGCTCCGTTTAAAAAATTTGAGTATGGGTAAGCCATAAAAAATCTCAAAAAGATACTTTAGTAAAAACTGCACCAAAAATAGTTTGAAAAAATAAAAATCATAAAAGCCCAGCAAGGCATTCACAAGCAACATAAAGTTGAATAGCCAAAAGGTAAGTCCAAGTGCCACTACTCTTTTATCCTTATACTTTGTTGACTTTGAAGCCCATCTGCGCCTCTGCTGCATAAATTCGCTCAGATTAGGTTTGGCATGGGTATATACAACAGCCTCGCTTTGCTTTAAAAAATTAATACGACCGGGATAGCGTTCGGCTACTTTTTGCAGCAGTAGTTCATCATCGCCCGATGCAAGATCATCGATACCGGTAAAGCCGCCTACTTCATAAAATACATCTTTACGATAGGCAAAATTTGCGCCGTTACAGGTAGATGCCCTTTTATTGCCTATGAATGCCCCGCCTATACCAATCAAAAAAGCAAATTCAAGGGTTTGCATCAGCTCAAATAATGAAGCCTCTTCAAAATAGGTTACCGGCGACGAGATCATTACCGGGTTATGAATTTCGTAATTGGCAACAATAGATGAAAGCCACGCCGTTCCCATGCGGCAATCGGCATCGGTAGCCACCATCAAATCGCCGGTTGAAAGATTTATGGCCCGCCCTATGGCTTTCTTTTTATAGGAGTTAAGCGCCTGCGATTCGTTAAGCTGTAAAAGTTTTACACCCTGATTGGCATAGCTGCGGATAATTTCGGCAGTGTTATCGGTAGAGTGATCGTCGACAATAATAATTTCACGCAGGTGCGTGGGATAATCCTGGGCTAAAATATCGCCAATGGTTAAATGAATACTTTCGGCCTCGTTACGGGCGGCTATAAGTATGGTAACTTTGGTGGTAAATGATGTTTTACCGGTTGTTGTTATTTCTTTTACGTTTGCCCACCCTTTTATTAAAAATAGCAGCAACAGCACGTAAACAACGGTTAAAAACAGCGTGAAAATACTAAGCAGTGCGATCAAAGAATTTTAGTTTAAGTACAAATAAAGAGCCTAAAATAGCAGGAATAAACAAATTTATGAGCCATATTGACGATACGCCCGCAATTACAGCTATTTTTTGATCGGTTACGTAAACAAATAAATGGGCAGCGGTAAACCCGCGTACGCCAATGTCAAATAAATCAAGCGAGGGGATGGCGGAGGATACCAGGAAAAACAGCATTAGCACCAGCATTACAGGTACAACATTCATTTGCGGAATCAACAGCTGAAACACCAGGAAATACTGAAATGTAAAAGTTATATAACGGGCTATACTAAAGCCCATGATCTTTAAAAGCTCGCCGGTTCTGTAACGGCCCATGATCTCAAAAAAGCGGTGATATTTTTTTATCAGCGGCACCCTGTCAAGCACAGTTACAGCCCATTTAATATGGAAATAAAATATGAGCTGTAGTATTACAATAGCTGCGCATATACTTACAATACCTGTAACCAGCCAAAATTTGTCGTGAATAAAAGTGCATGAAAACCATATCATAGCCAAAACTCCCAAAACGTTGGTTACCGCACCCTGACTAAACGAGCCCACGCTCATGGCAAAAATACCATGTATACGTTTTCGCGGCGGTAAAAACATAACGCGGCCGCCATATTCTCCAAGTCGGTTGGGTGTGGTTACTGCCCAGGTGAGCCCACAAAAAACCGCCTCAACGGCCTCCCACATGGTAATATTTATGAGTGTTTTGGTTACATAGCGCCATTTTAATGCTTCCAGGAACCAGTTTACAAACATCAACACTACTACCAAACTCATAGTAACAACTACCTGGGTAATGCTGATATGTGATGTTAAAAGCTGAAATTCTTTTAAGTCTTCGTTTTTTTTATCAAACTGCCTGTAAATAAACCATGCAGCTACTATTAATATACCGGCCTTTATTAAGTATGAAACTATTTTTTTTGTAGAAGTGGTCAAACAGATAAAATTTATGCAATGTTACAAAAAAATGGGGCAGGATTAACTTGCCCCATTTAACAGTACATAAACCAATTTGTTTATTTCAAATGTGATTTTAAAAACGCTATGGTATTAGCATAGGCATCCTTTGTAGCATCACTATTATAAGCTGGGTTACTTGGGTTAGCAAAACCATGATCAGCATCATATTGGTGCAGATAAAGTTTCTTACCCGCAGCCTTCATATCGTCATTAAATTTAGCAACAACCTTAGGGTTTATCCATTGGTCTTTATTAGCGAAGTTCCCCAAAACATCAGCGTTTAATGTTTTAAGCTTACCAAGATCCTGCTCTGGCATACCATAATACATTACGCAGGCAACCGCTTTTTTACCGGCCAGCAGCGTGGTTTGCAAACTCCAGCCGCCACCAAAGCACCAGCCTATAGTGGCAATATGGGCGTTTGGCCCGGCATAAGCTATCGCACCGTTTATAATGGCCTTAGCCCTATCTTCAACCACAGCCTGCATATATTTACCGGCCTCCTGACTGGTAGTGGCCACCTTGCCGTCGTAAAGGTCTACATCAATGATGTTTACATTCCCCAGATCGTTGTATATTTTCTCCGATTTGCGCTTTACATAATCGTTAAGTCCCCACCATTCATGTACAACCAATATATAGTTGTTAGTACTTTTCTTAGCTTTTAACATATAGGCTGTTGATTCCTTACCGTCGCTGGTTTTATAGGTTATGGATTGGCCTATACTGCTTTGAAACTTAACCGGTAAGGGGTTTAAATGCGCCATCCTGAATTTTGAGCTTGATGCCAGCATAGCAAATTGCCTTGTAGACGATATATTACTATGGCAAACTACATTGTTTTGTGCAAAAGCAAAGACGCCAATGCTGATGAATAATGTAAAGAGGATAAGTTTTTTCATATTAATAGTTGAATTTATAACAATTACGTTTATAAGCCACGCTTGGGTTGCCTTACACGTTTTCATATAGCAGCCTTAGTATAAATTAAGCCTTTATATTAAAAAGATAAAGGCACTATAATTGTTTTATAAAACAGGCTGTTACGCTGATATAAAAACTATACGCTGTAAAATATCGTATTATTACATAACTAATTGATTAAATTATGCTGAATCCCCCCATTCCTTTAAATGAAATGGACCGGCTGTTAAGTCTGTCTGATCTTGACCTTGATTACGCGGCCCACCAAGACAGTTTTAAAGACCTTACCAAACTGGCTGCTAAAGTTGCAGGCACAGAAATGTCGTTAGTTAACCTCATTGATTCTTACACCCAGTGGACAATATCTACCCATAATCTGGAACTTGAACAAATGCCCCGCGAAGATTCGGTTTGCCAATACGTGCTTATGGGCGATGGGAGTTTTGAGGTGGAAGACCTGAGTGCAGATGAGCGGTTTAAAGATAAGTTTTATGTTACCGGCGGCCCCGAACTGCGCTATTATTATGGCATTCCGTTAAATGTTAATGAACATAACATCGGCGCGCTATGCGTTGTTGATAAAACCAAAGCAAAGGAACTCAACCCCGAGAAAATTGAGCTGCTGAAAATTATTGCCGGCGAAATTGTAAACAGGCTTAAATACATAAAAGTTATTGAGGAGCTAAAGAGCAATTTATCAGAGGCCAAGCAAACGCAAAAGAAGGTGGCTCATGATATTCGCGGGCCGTTAAGCGGCATCATAGGTTTGGCGCAACTCATTAGCGCGCAAGGCGAAGACAATCAGATGGACGAGATCCTGGAATTTATGAGCCTGATCCACAAAAGCGGCCGGTCCATACTCGACCTTGCCGATGAGATACTGAGTGCCGACAATAAAAAGGATAAAAAAACACCCGAGTTAAAGGGAAATGAATTTAACCTGCTGGTATTTAAAGATAAATTGGATAAGCTTTATACCCCGCAAGCCCTCAACAAACAAATAAAATTCACTGTAAACACATCGCTGGCATCTGAAACTATTCCATTTTCCAAAAATAAACTGCTGCAGATAGCCGGGAACCTTATCTCTAATGCCATAAAATTTACTCCTGTTGGCGGTCATGTGATCGTCGACCTTAATTTAATTACTATTGACGAGGTGCAACACGTTTTACAAATGCGGGTAACCGACTCTGGCGTAGGGCTTGATGAAAAAGGAATTGCCACCATACTTGGCGGAACAGCATCCTCAACGAACGGCACGGGTGGCGAAAATGGCTATGGATTTGGATTGGTTTTGGTAAAACACCTTATAGACAGTCTTAAAGGTACGCTAAACATTACCTCGATACCCGGAGCTGGTGCTACCTTCGAAGTAAACCTGCCGCAATAGGATGGCGTTAAAGTTAAAAAAGAGGGTATTTTTTGATATAGAAAATACATGCCGGTAAAATACCCGCTGCTTTTCATAGGTTAGCTGTAAGTTTTAAAGCAAATCGCCAGGATAATTATATCCCGGCGATTTGCTTTAGGCTGTTAATTACCAACGGCTACCGCCGCCACCGCCTCTGTTATCTTTTGAGTAGCCACCGCCACCACCGCCGCCACGGTTACCGCCGCCGCCGCCATAGCCACCACCGCCGCCACGGTTGCCGCCATAACCACCACCGCCGCCGCTTCTGCGATCATTTGGTTTTTTCTCTTCTGCCTGGCTTACAGCAATTGAACGGCCTCTAACTTCAGAACCGTTTAAACCTGTAATTGCAGCTTGTGCAGCTTCATCATCTGGCATTTCAACAAATCCGAAACCTTTGCTTCTGCCAGATTCTCTATCAATAATTAATTTTACGGTGCTTACTTCACCATACGCTTCAAAAAGCTCTTTTAAATCGGCTTCCTCTAATTGAAAAGGAAGGCTTCCTACAAATATGTTCATCAATCTTTAATTTATAACAGGCAGATTAGTTTGCTTGCCCATCTTTTGTTAACATCAAATATAGCAATAGATATTTGATGTTAACTGCATGATTTTGTGAATGAGCAGTTTTATTTTTTCTTTTTATGCAAAATTTAACTCAAAAAGGCAAAAAGCACTCGCTTTAACAGCAAATAGCACTTATTAATTGGGCTTGTATCTTAAATTTAATATTAATAAAAAATAAATAGCAATATTTTAACTAAGTGCTTTTTTAGGCACATGAGTTAATTATATTTCATATTTTCACAAGAAAATACCTTATCTGCACGCATGATCTTACGGCCTCCAAATTTACTAAAGTTATATTTGGTATTATTACTGTGCATCTGCGGGTTTACTGTTTTTGCGCAGCACGATACTATCGTTTCACTCAAAAAATGGCATAGCATACAGCAAAAAGCCAATTATCGTTCAGATACGGCTGCTATTACAACGCTTAATGAGTTATCCGAGGGCTATCGTTACAACAATACCAATAGGTCCCTATATTTTGCAAAGCAAGCATTTGAACTGGCAGCTTTTCAAAAAAACCAGTTAGCTCAGGCCACCTCCATACTTAATATAAGTACCGCTTACTATGTAATGGGTTCTTATTCTTTATCCCTTGATGCTGCATCGAGGCTTATGCAAATAAGTAATACCATAAATTATAAACCAGGAGAAGCTGGATCATATCAAATAATAGGGCTTATCTTTTTAGCACAGAATAATTACACCGAAGCTATAAAACAGTTTGGGAAAGCGCTTGATAGATTCACGGAACTTAATGATCAAAGAAAAATAGTAAAGATCTTATTTAACCTGGGCGTGTGTTATGACGAGGGAAAGCAACCCTATGTGGCATTTAGTTACCTCAACAGGGCTTTAAAAATGAGTCTGGCATTAAAAGATGAGCATATAGTTTCGATGTGTTATAACAGGATGGGCGAAACCTATTTTCATTTGAAAGATTACCAGCAGGCCCTTATTAATTACGAAAAAGTACTTAGCCAGCAGTATCAGGACAATTGGGAGCAAACCTTTGCCTACTCGGGTATAGCTCAAAGTTACTATGCGCTTGCTGATTACAAGCAGGCGGTTAGTTACGCCGGCAAAAGCCTTAAACTCGCCGATGAAACAAATAGCAGGTGGGATGCCGTGCGCGCATTAAAAATCCTTTCAGATAGTTACGCAGCTTTATCTGATTATCCTAACGCCTATAACTATCAGGCCATGCTCAAAAAATACAGTGACAGTTTGCTCAACAGTGACCGGGACAATGAGATCAACTATTTACACCTAAAACAGCAACAGGCAGATAACGCGCGGCTGCAAAAAGAAGTAGAGCTCAACAAACAAAAACTTGATGTTAATAACATCATAATAATAGCCGCAGGTATCCTTGCCATATTTGGAATTGTTGTTGTTGTTGTTATCGGCAAAAACAATATGCACAAAACGCTTATGAATAAGCAATTACAGAAAAAAAGTCTTGACATCGAACTGCAAAATGAAGAGATTTCAAGGCAAAAAGAAGCACTCGACGAGTTAAATCATACAAAAGATCAGTTATTTTCTGTAATAAGCCATGATTTACGCAGCCCTTTTGCATCTGTTTTACAAACCCTGGAATTGATACGCGCAGGTGAACTTGGTGCCGACGAAAAAGAGTTGGTGCTTGAAAGTTTTTATCAGCAGGTAACCTTGGTGAGTATTATGGTAAACAACCTGCTTATTTGGGCCAACAGCCAGCAAAAGGGAATCTTTGCGGAACGTAGTAACCTGAATGTGGCCGATGTTGCCAATGAAATTATATCTGTATCATCCTATCTCGCAAAAAATAAGCACATCAGCATTATCCACAGCAACCATAACGACAATCCTGTTATTGCAGATATAAACCACGTAAAAATCATCGTACAAAATTTAATAGGCAATGCCATTAAATTCACCCCAGAAGGAGGCACCATTGAGGTATCATATTCCAATGATGAGCATTACCAATGTATTCATGTTAAAGACTCTGGCATTGGCATTCCGCAGGAAAAGATGGATCAGTTATTTAAGATAGTGGGCAAGCAAATTTCTGGCTACGGCACCAATAAGGAAGCCGGCGCCGGCATTGGTTTGGCACTTATTAAACAGTTTGTTGATGTAAATGAAGGTAAAATAATCATTAAAAGCGAACCGGGGAACGGAACGGAATTTATTGTTTGCCTAAAAAAGGCCGAACTACCGCATCAGGCTACGGAAGTAATGGTATAAGATTTACCATTAAGTGTAAAACCATCACCCGCTTGCTTACCCGTTAGCATCATGCCAACAGGAGATCCGGGCGATACCGCGAAATAAGTTTGCCCGTTAACTGATAAACTCCCCGCACTTATTGCCAAATAAAAACTTCCATTATTAGTTACGATCACGCTGCCCGTTTCTGCTTTGGCAGATGTGCCGCCAGTACTGATGCGATTAAGCGCCACCATCAATTTATTAGCTTCATTAAGCTGGGCAAGGTTACGATTGGTTTCCTGCTGCATCATGGCCCTGCCGGTTTCGTATTTATCGCCTGCGCTGCTCTTGGTATCTTCGTTTGATGCTTTTTGTGCCTCCTTAATACCCAGTTCTGCAGCATCCATGCTTTTACGCACGTAGTTTACACACAATTCATATAATTCCTTTTTCAGATCGCTCATTATGGTGTTCACTAAATATAAAAGTTGGCGGATTATAGACACCGGGATGCCAGGCCGTATTTTGTTACCTGCAAATAAAGCAATTATAGCTGGTTATGATTGAAGAAATAGGGCTAAAATAAAAGCCCCCTTGCACTCGCTGCTTGGGGGCTTTAAACCTAAACCTTATCACTATTTGCAGGTGTGAACCTACAAAGTAGATTAACGTTGAAATTAAGCAAAATTGTATATCCCATACGGCCTAATTGACACAATAATGATAATTTGAATTAAACAAATACATAATGTTTTAATTGTCAGAGCTTTACGGTTTCATGCATTTTGTTTATAGAACAAAATGTTAACCACTGAAAATTATTTCTATTCGGCATTGGTGCTACCCGTCAAAAAAGCAGTTAGGCAACACAAATTTGGACCATAGCCGAACTTTGAAATAATACAAGTATGGTGTAAGCCCAGTAAAGCTTAATTAGTGGCATTGATTTGCCCGTTAATATACTGCGTAATTAATTTAACGGATATATTTCAAAATCATACCTTTGTATCCTCAAAATTGGGATAATAATAATGTTTGAAAATCTTTCGGATAAACTCGACAGGGCCTTTAAGGTACTGAAGGGACAGGGAACTATTACAGAAATAAACGTGGCCGAAACCATGAAAGAGATACGCAAAGCTCTTTTGGATGCCGACGTTAACTATAAAACCGCCAAAGCTTTTACCGACGATGTAAGGCAAAAGGCATTGGGTAACAATGTATTAACCGCCATATCGCCGGGCCAGTTGCTTACCAAGCTCATGAACGATGAGCTTACCGAACTAATGGGCGGCACCACTGCCGAACTTGAGCTTAAAGCATCGCCAACAATCATATTAATAGCGGGCTTAAATGGTGCGGGTAAAACCACCTTTACCGGCAAACTGGCAAATTATTTAAAAACAACTAAAAATAAAAAACCATTACTGGTTGCCGATGATATTTATCGCCCGGCGGCTATTGATCAGCTGGAGGTTTTGGGTCAGCAGATTGGCGTGCCGGTTTATGCCAACCGCGATTCAAAAGACCCGGTAGCTATTGCCCGCGAGGGTATTGCACTTGCCAGGCAAAACGGCCATAATGTAGTGATCATTGACACCGCCGGTCGTTTGGCTATTGATGAGGCCATGATGGTGGAAATTGAGCAGGTAAAAAACGCTGTACAGCCACACGAAATATTGTTTGTGGTAGATTCCATGACCGGCCAGGACGCAGTGAATACAGCTAAGGTATTTAACGATCGCCTTGACTTTACCGGGGTGGTATTAACCAAGCTTGATGGCGATACCCGTGGCGGTGCTGCTTTATCCATCAAATCGGTTGTTAACAAGCCCATTAAATTTATTGGTACCGGCGAAAAGATGGAAGCCCTTGATGTTTTCCACCCCGATCGTATGGCATCCCGTATTTTGGGCATGGGTGATGTGGTATCGCTTGTTGAACGTGCCCAGCAGCAATTTGATGAAAAAGAAGCTGCCGAGCTGCAAAAGAAGATCCGCAAGAATAAATTTGACTTTAACGATTTTTACAGCCAGATACAGCAGATCAAAAAAATGGGTAACATGAAGGATCTGATGGGCATGATACCAGGCGTAGGTAAAATGATGAAGGACGTTGAGGTTGATGACAATGCTTTTAAAGCGATAGAGGCCATCATCCAGTCTATGACACCATTTGAAAAAGCCAATCCCGAAACCATAAACCAAAGCAGGCGCAACCGCATCTCCAAAGGATCGGGCACGGACCTTGCCGAAGTTAATCGCCTCATGAAACAATTTGATGACATGAAAAAGGTGATGAAGCAAATGAGCAACCCGGCAGCCATGGCCAGCATGATGCGCAGAATGCCAAAGATGTAAGTATCATTTTCCCGAAGGGGACAAAAGATAATTTAAAGGCTCCGCTAAACGGGGCCTTTTTTGTACTTTAGAAATACTAAATCAACAGCGGCCTAAACAATGTCAAAAAATATAATCAATTCAAAAAACGTAGCGGTTATCTCTTTTATAGTACCCATTTTAGGTGTCCTGTCAGAGGTTTTTAACACACACACTGGTATTATGGTACGGTATATCTCGCCGCTGATAAGTTCACTAAGCCTTTTATGGATCAGTTTCGAAACTTCCTTTTATTGGAATTTAAACATTTTTACTACGTTCTTTTACGCGTTGCTGCTGCTCGGGGCTATTCTTTATGTATCGTCCAAAGGTCGGGAATCAAGGCTTATCAGGTTTGTGTTTGCGATAATTTTGTTCGATAAATCAATATTTGCGGTGCTTGCAATTATTTCTGCTGTAAGTGGTGGGCTTAATGTGGCTAACTATAGTTCCATCCCCTTCTTTATTTTATATTTTGCAGTAAGGTTGGCTTGGATCTGGCTTTCGTGGCGGGTTTTAGCCTTTTTTAAACAGCAAAAAGAACTGAATACCGAAAGCCATACTTACGGTGAACATGTTTCAATTACCTTGGTAAATGCCACATTAACCCAGCGTTTCTTTAATTTACTGATAGATATTTTTGTGCCGATCCTGGTGTTTTCAATGCTGTTCAACATGATCATCCACCCCAATTATAACAACAATATATTTACCAAACTTGAAAACCTTACCGGCAGCAAACTGGGCCTGTTTATCGTGATTCTTTTGTGCCGCAGCGTGTATTATATAGCCTTTGAGTTATTGTTAGGTGCCACACCCGGAAAATTACTAACCGAAACCCGTGTAGTAAACGACGATGGCGGGGCTCCGGATTCAAAAACAGTAATTGGCAGAACGCTTTCGCGGTTTGTTCCATTTGAGGGGGTGTCATTTTTTGTAAATGGCCGGTGGCATGACAGGTGGTCACGCAGTTCGGTGGTGACTGAAAAGCGCACGGGTGCCGATGGTGGATTATACATTTTGATTATCCCTATAACCGTATTGATTTTTGCGGCTGTTCCGTTCTTCGTTGACTCATACGCACAAGCTAAGGAAGAAAAGCAACAAAAGCTGGAATCAAACCAAAAACAAACTGAATTAAATAACAGGTTTACCAATATCAGCACCAACGACTTTCTGGCACTAAAGGCTAAGGACTATTATACAACCACTGGCACCGAGCGGAAAACTTACCTGAAAGCCGAGCAGATAAACGCCAACGACATTGTATTTTCTAAGATAAAATTAACTAAACAGCAGTATGATTATAAGCAGCTTGGCATTGAGCGGCTTTACAAGCAACAAAAAGATACTGCTAAAAAACTAACCTTCACCAAAGCGCAATTAATGAAAGCGCTTTATCCTGAAGGCACTTATCCGGATGAAAGTGTACCTATACAGATAAATGGAACGAACTACGAGGTTATCGACATAAAAACCTGCTGCCAAATAAATTTATCGATCTCCGCATCGGTAAGTTACCAGGGCAATTACCTGCAGATAGGTGTTTTTAATGAGGGCTGGCCCGCTATACTTACCGCCATTAACGTTGTGCAGGGCGATGTTAAGATAAGCAATAAGCCGCCAATACATTATCAAACCGGCTTTGCAGCCGAATACGGTAGCATTTATAATATAACTGGCTGGGCAAAGGACAATGCTGATTTTAGGATAGACCTTACTATGCAGGACACAACCGGTCGTGTACACGTTTACCGGCTAAATGGCAATACCGCCAAAGTGCAGGAAGTGACGGTAAAACAGGTAAAATAATTCGCCACGTATCCGCATTTTTTGAGGAGGACTAATAAAAAAGAAAGCCCTGCTGATGATATCGGCAGGGCTTTCTTTTTTATTTTCTTTAACCTTAATTAAGGTATTTCGTAATATCCTCAGACAATGGTGTAGTTTGTGACCTGAAACGATGGATTAGCTTGCCGTTTTCATCTATCAGGAATTTTTCAAAGTTCCATTTGATATCGCCGGTAAAATCGGGATTAGGCGAGGTGGTAAGGTATTGGAACAACGGATCGATATCCAGGCCTAAAACACTCACTTTACCGCTCATAGGGAAGCTTACATTGAAGTTTTCCTTACAAAAGGTTTTGATATCCTGATTGGTGCCCGGTTCTTGCCCACCAAAGTTATTGGCCGGGAAGCCAACAACAACAAGCTTGTCTTTATATTTTTCTGATAGCGCTTCCAGATCCTTATACTGCTTGGTAAAGCCACATTTTGATGCCGTGTTAACAATCAGTACTTTTTTGCCCTTGTACTTGGCCAGCGAAAAATCTTTCCCTTCAATAGTTTTCAGTTTAAACTCATATACCGACGATGGCGACGATACCAAAAAGAAGGCTAATAATAACGTAAGTATTTTCATGATTTTTTTAATTGATTGCGAAACAAATAATTAAACAAACTTAAATATTAAAAAACTCTCTTAGCCAGGTACTCATCTTCTTTTTGTGTCATTTTTTTCTTTGTAACAACACTTTTATCTGTGTAACCCAGCAAGTGCAAAGCCCCGTGGATAATTACGCGGTGCAGCTCATCAGTTTCGGTAATACCAAATTTGGCGGCATTTTCGCGGATGCGTTCTATCGAAATAAAAATATCGCCTACTATATCGCCCTCAACCTCCGAGTTATCAAAAGTAATGATGTCTGTAAGGGTATCATGATCAAGGTATTGCTGATTCATGGGCAACAGGTAGGCATCTGAGCAAAAAACGTATGTAAGCTCTTTAAGCTTAAAACCCTCGGCAATAATGGTATCTTTTATCCATTGGCGCACAAGGGTTCTGTTTTTTAATTTATAGCTGATGTCTTCTTCAAAAAACTGGATAGCGGACATTATATCTTAAAATGTAGTTCAATTTCGTTACCTGCAGCATTGTAAATATACTGATCTGCAAGGTGCTTAATTATAAAAACACCACGGCCGGTAAGGTTTTCCAGGTTTTCGGGTGCCGTTGGGTCGGGCAGGTTACTATAATCGAACCCAGGGCCTTCATCAGTAACTGTCCATATAATACGTTTGGCATCAACCTCGGCATTAATGATCACTTTTTTTGATATATCGAGTTTGTTACCATGTATAATGGCATTTATAGCGGCTTCGTTAAGACACGTCATCATATTGGCAAAGGTATCCTCTGCAATGTGATATTTATCAGCAATTTCCTCTATCAGCGTTTCAAGCAGCGTTATGCTATCCGGGTTAGACGGAAGCTGTAACGTAAACAATTCGCTGGTATGAACATTTGCCTGTTCCATATTATTTGGCATTAAGTTGATCAAAGTATGATTTTATTTTTTGCTTGTAATACAAATTAAGTGCCGGAGATACTGTTTTTACCTGTTCTGTCTGTTTTACCCTTTGTTGCTGGTATCCCTGCAACGCCTTTATGTATCCCGGTGGTATATCTTTGCCGGCATGGCTTTCTCTTTGCTGATCCTGTTCGCGCTCCTGCTCGGCCTTTTCAGCTTCCAATAACCGACTTTGAATTTGTTGCTGCCTTTTCAGCGCTTCATCTGTAATCTTCCTGTTTACGAGATCATGCTCAGTTTGTTCCATTTCTTTCGAAATTTTATCCAAATTTCCCAAACCGCCTTTCCCATCTTTGTTTTCTTCGCGATTTAACTGCTCCAGCGACTGCCTAATCATTTGCTGCTGGCGTGCCATTTTGGCAAACTGCTCACTCATATTGCCCTGGTTACCCTGTTTCCCTTTTCCGGGGTTACCTTGCTGTTGCATTTGATCGCGCGCCTTCTGCATGTTTTGATTAAGCTGCTGCTGCATTTTAGACAACTGCCCTGCCGACTTTGACTTCCCTTTGCCGCCCTTGCCTTTGTTTGCCATGTCCTGCATTTGCTGCAAGGCCTCGCTTAGCATCAGGGCGAGGTTATTCATAGACGTCATGGCGTATTGCTGGTTACGGTTGGCTTCGGCTGTACGCCTGTCGCCAAGGTTCTCCAGCGCGTCGTCAATATGGCTGTTAATACTTGTAATTTCTTTGTTAACGGTTGATTGAATTTGCGGAATACGCCTGCTTATGGCATATAAACTATCCTCGGCCGTTTTTAAATTATCCTTAATATCCTTTTGGCTTTGCGACAATGTAATATAGCCCGGATCGGTAGGGCTGGTGCTTTTCAATGTTTGCATCAGCTTTTCCTGGTTAAATGAGCTATTAACAAGATTTTTCAACAATTCGCGCAGTTGTTGGGCATCAATGGCAGCATCCTGGCTTTCGCCTTCGTCATTATCCTTTTGCAGTTTGCTGGCCAGTTGCTGCATTTGTTTTGCCGCCTGCTGCTGCGATTTGGATGCCTTGCTTTTATTGTTCTTTTGCAATTCATCCTTGCTCTGGTCCATTTGCTGATCTATGTCTTTTGTTTCCTTTTCGGGGTTCTCAAAGTCACTTTTACGCTCGGCCTGCTCGTTTTGCTTCTGCAGCTCATCAAGGCCCTTTTTTACATCCTGAAAATCTTTCTTCAGGTTATTCTGCTCTTGCTGCAAAGCGTTGCTTTCTGCGCCTTGCTGTTGGGTTTTATCGGCCAGCTTTTGTTCCTTATCGGCCAGTTTATTTAATTGATCGATACTTTGATTTAGCTTTTGATCAAAATCCAACTTTTTGTAAAGCTCCAGCATCCGGTCAAGTTCTTTTTTCAAGGATTTATTGTCCATCTGCATTTTTGAAAGCTCGTCGCGGGTGGCATCTTTTTGCTGCTCATTCAATAGTTGTTGCAGATTTTGTAACAGTTCTTTTGTTTTTTGATCCAGCACATTATTAAACAGATCTTCTATCTGTTTTTGTTTGGCGAGTATCTCCTCGCTCTGTTTTTGATTTTCCTGGCGATTATATAGGTTTTTCTTGTTGTCGTCTTTTATCTCTTTTACCAGATCTTCCAGGTCTTTTTTCTTTTGCAACAAATCTTCAACCTGTTTTTTCTCATCAAATGATAGGGTGTTTTTATTCAGCAGCAACTGGTTTAGCTTTTGCGAATCGTGTTCAACCTGCCCTGCCAGTTTTATAGCCGATTGCATTTTTTGCTTAACCGCTTGTGTTCCCGCATTAAGCTGTTCATTTATCTGTTTGGTATCGGGCATATTAAGCGTATGCTCTGGCGTGCGGGCCTTTTTCGGACCATTTACACCATCATTATCTGCCACTTCAAAAAAGTAGGTCACCTGGTCGCCGGGATTTATACCCATACCTTTCAAGTTCCAGAAGTAAAAGAAATCTGATTGTGTTTGATCCATTGCTGCGTCTACGCGTTTTACAAACGTTTTCGACGCCCCCTTATTGCTGGCAGACTGGACGATGTAATGAAAATTAAGTGATGAAAAACCATGATCATCCTGAATTTTTCCCGTAAAATACAGCGAGTTCATACTCACCGAGTCGGGTTTTTCCTGCACACTTATCACCGGCGCTTCATCGGCAATTACGTTGATATGATATGTAGCCGAATCGCTATGATTAACCAGCGAGTTTATCGGACTAAGTTTATAAACCGAGTTTTTATAAATCTTTTCGCTGTGTTCAAACAAATCGGCACCATTTGATGTAGCCGGGCGTGCAACATCGTTCATAAAAAATGTTAAGCCGGTTGCATGTTGGGTATGTAATTGCCATTTTACGGCAGTACCGGCCGGGATCACCAGGTCGCCTGCGTTTATCAGTATTTCATTTTTTTTATGAAGATAGGCGGGGTAACTCAAGTCTACATCAAAATGTAACAATGCCGGTTTCTGGTTAACCTTTATTTCATATTGTGCCGATGTAAAACCATTTCCGCTAAGCTTAAAGCGGGTATTTTGCTGCAGGTTGGTAAACAGGTAATGAAAGCGGCTGATGTTTTCCTTATCGAGTTTAAAAGTATTATTGGCCGTTTCTACATACACATCGGCAGGGAGTTTATCTCCATCAAGCTTCAGATCAAGCCTTAGGTCATCCCCTTGAACAACAGACAATGTTTTATTCAGGATATTAAACTTAAACGGCGCGGCCGGCACAAAGTATTCATTATGCCTGATAAGCCTCCTGGTACTTTCGGTAAGTATGGAGGGCGCAGCAAAAGCAATAACAACGATCACAGCCACAGGCGCCAGGATCCATTTAAGGTATTTGGTGTTTTCACGAATGTTAATGGCCGACGGAAAGCTTACCGGTTTAAGCGACTCTATCTTTTGATCTATACTGGCCTCTATAAGTGCCCGGTGCCGCTCATCCTCAACGGCTAACTTTTTAAGTTGAAGGGTATTCAACAGTTTATCGTTTACATCGTGAAAATGCCTACCTATAATTTCGGCGGCCTCGTCATGCGTTAATGAACTGCCTAATTTAAGCCATGACAACAGTGGTGGCAATATCAACCAGCATATAAGGCCAAGGTTAAGTATTATGAAAGCATAAAATAGGATAGTGCGGAAAAGGATATTGAAGTTGCCAAAATATTCGCCAAGTGTAATAACTACATACGCGGTAAAAATACCGGCGCCTAAAAAAATGAGCCCGCGCAAAAAATTATTAAAATAATATTTTCTGATAAAGATATTTATCTTCCCTATCAATAATTCATAATTTTCGGCAGATGTCATATCTAAGCGCTAAAATACCAAATACAATTAACGGAAAAAAATGGATATACTATACAATCCGCAGGGATTAAGATAAAAAATCAACCACGTAATAATAAGCTTAGTTATATTTTAGTAATATTATCTCAAATCTATGACATACTCTTTATTTTCTGAACAAGGTTTTATTTATATTTAGCAAATAAATTTCCTTATAATTTAAACCGATACCAAACACCAATTGATAGCCGCCAACTGTAAAAACTTTAATCTGCATAGCAGCTTGAAATTATTATTATATATAACTATTGTTGTTATTTTGATATCATCATGCGTAAAGCCGGGGAAAGATGAAGATATTAAAGTAAAACAACGGTTTTCGACGGTTGACAGCCTGATAATTGCCGGCCGCGGCGATAGTGCTATGGCAATGCTTGAAAACCTTCGCCATCAGATTAAAGCTACCGATCCTTTTATTTGTGAGTATTATCGCATTGAGGCCGAGCATAATATCTATAATGTACCGCTAATGACGCGCTATATAGATAGTGCCCTGGCTTTTTTTAACAATAAAGTTAACCCCAAAAAGTATCCGGATGAATATTTAAAAATTTTGCTGGTGAAAGGCGATGCCTGCATGCGCCTGAAACAATTTAACCAGGCGCTTGACTACTATGATCAATGTAAAAAGCTATTGGCCAGCGGCAGCTGCGACGACGGAATGTTGGCGGCAAAAATTGCCGGCATATATTATTCTCAAAAAAACTATAAAATAGCTGCAAAGTACTGGGTGGAAAATTACAGACGTATAGGATCATGTAACGAATCGGTATCGGCGCAAAAGTTTTTTGTTATGAAACAGGGAGCTCTTAACAACGCCGGGGTTGCCTATGAAAAAGATGGACAGCTGGATAGCGCCGAATATTATTACCTGGAAGATTTAAAGCTGATTAACAAAGCCGACCACGATAACATTCTTGATAAATATTACATACGTACATCAAGCGCTGTTGTTTTTGATAACCTTGGCGGTCTTAATTTAAAACGGGGTAATTTAATAGCAGCAGCAGACTATCTTAAAAAATGCCTGAGCCTTCCTGTGCCCGATGTTGACGGCTTGCATATCCCGCCTTACATAAAGCTGGCCGAACTAAATGTGATAACCGGTAATTACACGCAAGCTGCCGACGCGTTTGGTAAAGCCAGGCGATTACTTGACACGTTTGGTAAACAGAGTACAGACCTTGAGATAAGATGGTACAAAGATTACGCACAATACCTGGTTAAAATAAAGCAAACCGACAAAGCCTACGCCTATCTTGAAACATCTATCCGCTTAAAAGACTCGACGGAAAACCAATCGTCGAAAATTTACAAGCTCGATGTTGAACGCGAACTGAATTCTTTGCATCAAAAGCAGGCCCTTACAGAATTAAAGCAACAGGATAAGCTTAAACAAACATACCTCGTAGGAATAACAATTGCTGTTATACTGTCATTGGTGATTATTGTGCTGATTACTCGCAACCTTAAAAAAAGCCGTAGTAACCACCGCCGCAGTATGGTGTATACCAAACACCTACAAACTACACTTACAGAGTTAGAGCGGGCTAACAAAAACTACATTCGTATTATGCGGGTAATGGCACATGATCTCAGGAACCCGCTATGGGGTATAACCGGCTTAGCCTCGATGTTGCTTGATGAGGATGATTTTTCTGAAGATAACCGGCACATGATAAGATTGATTGAATCGACAGGAACACATACTATGGAGATGATCAATGAGCTACTAAAATCTGGTCTGGCCGATGAGAATGAGCCCATATCAACAGAAATCATAAACCTTAAAGAATTGCTTTTCGATTCTGTTGAGTTGCTTCAATTTAAGGCCAAAGAGAAAAAACAGCTTATTGAATTTGCGGGCGATGAAAAACCGATTATGGCGGCCGCCAATCATGAAAAAATGTGGCGTGTTTTTAATAACCTGATAGTCAACGCCATTAAATTCAGCCACGAAGGCGGTATTATTAATGTTGGCATTAAGCAAAACAACAAACAAATATTAGTTTCTGTAGCAGACCATGGCATTGGCATACCGGCAGAAAACAAGGATGGTATTTTTGAAATGTTTACCCCCAATAAAAGGGTAGGCACCGGCGGCGAGCAGCCATTTGGTCTTGGCCTGTCCATATCAAAAAAGATAATTGAAAAACATGGAGGTAAGATCTGGTTTGAAAGCAGGCAGAGTGGAGGTACGATATTTTATATCCAACTAAACGGAGTGTAGCATTATTTATATACCGAGAATATTACAGTATATAAGCAACACAATTTTTAGAGGATATCTACAAAGAAAATGACTCATTTCATCCAATGAGAAAGAGTTTTGAGTTTGTGCTTGTAAAAAGCAAATGATTTAGATAATTATTATTAACAGATCTGAACACTATGCACCATTTACATTCTGTATACAATACCGTCAATGACAGTCCGCGAAGTACTTTACAATTGGTAATTCGTTGTGTAGTTTTCCTTTTGGCGATTTCATTTTGCATTATGATGTACTTGCGAAAAGGAAGAAATGCAGTAGTCACACTCAGAGGAGGGGGCAAGGTTAATCCTTTTCTTTTTGCCCTCGTCCCAATTACAATATTCTTTCTAATGTTCTTAAGCACCGACATATTAGAGATCAACGTGTATAGACATGATAAAGCTTTACTAAACAGCAATAGTAAGGAACTTAAGATTCTGGAGGGTACTGTTAAAAATTATTATCCTGAGTCGAAGGAGGGACATGGCGAAGAATTTACAGTGCAAGACACTTTATTCCATTACTCCCATTTTGAAGAAGGACGGTCAGGCTATCATCAGACATTTCTGTATGGTGGAGTTATACGGCAAAACCTATATGTAAGGATTACCTATTACTATGATGGTGATCGCAACGCCATATTAAAACTTGAAACCGAATAGTCCCTCAATAGCAATGATCCTATACTTCGGTTTTGATTTAATTATACAAAAATTATATTTGCAACGTAATTATGTACAAACAGTACACTATTGCGGGATGTAGCGTAGCCCGGTATCGCGCCAGCATGGGGTGCTGGAGGTCGGAAGTTCGAATCTTCTCATCCCGACTTTACAGGACCAATCAGAATGGCTTCTGATTGGTCTTTTTTTATCCTCCAATTCGCTCTTTGCCTGATAGATGTAATTTACAACATTTTTGACCCGATCGGTTCGAAGTATGCCAATTCCGACTTTCATTTTATTGAAAACATGACATCTACGTTTCAAGCTTTTATTTATATCATTCTAAAGTTTGTCTATAGTTTATTAGTTTGCAGTATGAACCTATCGGAAATTTTGTACAAATGGATTAAGAAAATCAGCGACAATTCTGTTATTGAGCCTGAAGTTAAAGCAATCTACTTTGGTATTTTTGAAACTCAAACCGGATACAGTTTATATTGTACAGGATCAATTGCGTATGATTCTGACAACGATGATTGGGCCACTAAAATTGATTTTGACCCCGCGCCATACGTAAAATATTTTGCAGTCCCCGCAGAAGCAATTGTCGGAAAGGACTGGAATGATGTTCTTACAGAAGTGGAGCAAGCATTAAAAACGATATTCTCTCAAAAATCCGAAAACTTTTTATTCAATAACCTTATCATTACCACAGGTTTTGACGATGGAGAGTTAATTAGAGTCAAATAGCTTTAAGATAGTTGTTTAAATACCTATAATGCGCTGATATGACCAAGTTAGCCAACAACTTTAAATTATGCAGAAAATGGTTCAAAAATCGTACAGGCGGGCTACTTAAGGAAAAATTAAAAAGCGCATCGGATAGAAAAATATCTCTATCTGATACGCTTTTTTTATTAAAACTAAAATACGAATAGCAAAAATCGCCTACAAATTATTGATTACCTAAACGGGTTGTAAAGTCAGATATCACATTTTGATATTTTCTTAAAACCCTGTCCCAGTCGTGAAATAACTCGTCAGACTTAACACTTGTTAAAGCAGATCCCGAGTATTCACTTACTAATTTAACTTTATAGGTTAATGGCTCGCTTTTAGCCAATTTTATTATCAATCTTGTTCTGATTGTATTTTGCATGAAGCTTTGGATACTCCAGGCGGTTCGTAAATAAGATGTTTCTTTATCCGCTACCTCAATAGCATCGAAATAGTCGGTAACAATCTGATTAACTTTTTTCCATACTTCTGTTGGATCTTGTTTTTTGTTAACCTCAATTGAAAAATCGATGTTTGCCTGGTCTGTTTTAATTGATGCTTCTTCGGCGTCATCTTTTTTCATGTCAAAAAACTGTTTCTTCGGCGGATCTGCCATACCCTTCTTATTACAAAAGGTTTGCTCATATTTTAAATAACCAGCTTTTTGGACTTTAACATTAACACAAGAGTTTTTGGGAACTTTAATTTTCATATTGCCGGTTCCTAAAAGTTGGCCGTCAACAACAATTTTGGCATCGGACTCCGAGGCGGAAATTTCTACTGTTTGGGCTTTAGTAAAAAACGGGGCAATAAAAAGCAAAATAACTAATAGCGCTTTAATTTTCATGATAAGGTTGGGTTTAATTAAGAAATAAAAATAGTTATTTTCCTGATAATAACAAGCTTAACACTTAAATTATTGCAACGACCACAAACTACGTGGCTTGTTAATATCTATTGGAATTTATTTAAAACTATTCCCGGTAATTTTTTTGTGGCATATTTAAAAAAACCATTATTTATAACAGTGTTACTGTTGGGGCAAGTAACCCAATTTTTATAGCCATTTACTAAACCAATCCAGCGTCATTTTTAAATGTTCGGGCGTGGAGGTGTGGAATAGTTTTGGTGTTACGTCACGCTTAATTTTATCCGCAGCATTTTTTGAGGTATAAATGTTCATTGCCGATGTGTAAGCTATATCTGCTCCCGGAAGCGGACAGTTGGGGTCATTTTCGGTACCCACTATCAGCAATGCCCTTGGCGCCATAAGTCTTAACATAGACGGGCAGTCAAACTCGCCGGTAATACCGGGAAGCAACTTATCCCATACGGCTTTTACATTTCTCTTGTTTAAAGAGGAATCGCCCATGTCTTTGGCTGCCTGCAAATGAGTCCTTTGTATAGTGCCCGCACGTGCCTGCCATTTATCATTATCTAATGACCACTTAAAGCTTTGCACCGATATATCCAGCACAATAACCTTAATCCGTTTATCAACCGAGGCCGAAAGCCAGGTTTCAATACCTCCCATTGATATGCCACCCATGCCAATGCGGGCCGCATCAACATCGGGCCTGCTTACTAAGTAGTCGGTAACGCGCCACAAGTCAAATGCGGTGTCAAACAAAAACGGATGTGTTTGGTGAGTTTTATCCTTATTTTCCCAGGCAGCAGTGGCGGCGGCTACATATTCCTTTGAGCCGTGTGCCCCACCGGCTATACGTTCGCCATGAAAACGCGCATCAATAGAAACGCCAATGATCCCTCTTTTAACCAATTGATAAAGAACACCTTTATTATCTTCCTTTTTACCGCCTGTGCCATGAAGAAAAATAACTGTGGGGTATGATTTGGCGCCCGTAACTGGTTTATAAATAAGGATGGGCACGCGCTCATTCACCTCGCTGTAAATAAAGCCATGTTCAATAATAACAGAATCTGTTTTAATTATCTGGAAAGACGGATTCAACGAAACACGCGGCCTTTCTAACAGTTTTTTAAAGTCGGCAGCAACCTTATTAGCCGGTGGATAGTTTACCTGTTGGGCTAATAAAATAAATGGGGGAAATGATAATATAATGCCAATGCAGCAGGCCTTAATTTTAAGCAACATATGGAGATAGATTTATTGGTACAATTTATAAAACATACTGCTTAATAATTGTAACAATGCTAATAGGCGGGTGGGGTTGTTGCCTACAGAGAAATGCTTGATTGAGAAGATATTGATAGTAAAATATAATACAAACTTAATGAGAGCAACTATTACATTCTGAATCTTAAAGATACGGATCGTCCTAAAGCCTGGGCTAATTCGGGATCAATCAGGTCGCCGTCACCTTTTTGAATCCACACGTTCCTTGCGTCTTTTTGAAGGGTAATTTTTTCTCCATTCAACAAAATTTCTATCTCTTCAGTAGCCTTGTTAATAGGGGATGTATTGATCTGATAAACGTGATCGGTATCGTTATATGTAATTCTTAGTGGCAGTCCCATCTTTGTCTTCTCTCCGGGTAAATATACAATTGTTAATATAAACCCCGGTATTTTAAAGTAAAAACTAACAGTTAAAAGGCTTCGCCCTTTACTTGTTAACTGATTATCAACGCATTAATTAACGAACTGTTTTTACGCGGCAAGCTGGTATTCCACTTTCTCAATCAGGTTATTTATATCGAAGGGCTTGTGCAGCACATCGTTCGGCGCACCTTTTTGAGTTAAAGACTCGTCAATATCATCACTGCCCGAGCATATGATTACAGGCAGATCCCGGGTGTTTTTATTAAGCTTTATAAGCTTGCATATATCGCGGCCGTCCATGCCGGGTAACAACGCATCAAGAATCACCAGGTCGGGGTGATTTGCTTTGATATTGTTAAAGATATTTTCTCCGTGATTGAATGATATTACTTCATAACCATTACTTATTAAAATATAGGTCATTACTTCAATCATCAACTCATTATCATCTACTATTAATATTTTCTTTGCCATTATAGTTTCCATCCCTTCGTAATATGATATACAAAGCGCATGCCACTGATTAACTTACAGTTAAAGGCGACCAAACACTACAAAATGTGTATAGAATTCTGCATGCAATTAGTGATATTTTAACAATAATTAAGATTAAAATAGCAAACACAATTAATCTGTTTTATTACATTTGGCATGAAAAAATGATTTAGCAGGATTAGAAATGGATATTGATAATATTAAGAAACTGGCGAAGGAGCTCAACATATCTACTTCAACTATTTCGAGGGCGTTTAACGGCAGCTCTGATATTAACAAGGATACCAAAGAACGTATACTGGAGTTTGCCAAGCAGCATAACTTTTTACCCAATCATTACGCCAGCAACCTGCGCGACAAAAAAACAAAAACCCTGGCCGTAATTATCCCCGAAATAGCTAATGACTTTTTTTCGCAGGCTATAAACGGCATTGAAGAAGTTGCCCGCAAAAAAGGATTTTATATACTGCTTTATCGTACAGATGATATTTTTGAAAAGGAAGTATCCTTTGTAAACTACCTCAATAATGGAAAGGTAGATGGCATTATCATGTCGGTATCTGGAGAGGCCAATGATCACAATTACCTGCGCCAACTGGAGAAAAAACACATGCCTGTGGTATTTTTTGACAGAGTTTATGAGGATATTGAAGCGGCCAAGGTAACCACCAATGACTATGACAGTAGCTTTGCCGCTACCGAACATTTGCTGCAAACGGGATGCCGCCGTGTGGCCTACCTTGTAGTAAATAAAAGCATATCCATTGGCAAGGTGCGGATGCAAGGCTATGTAGATGCTTTGCAAAAGCACAACATAGCCTTTGATGATGAACTGGTGATTGATTGCAGTAATGATGAAAAGGTGAACCATAAGATCCTTACGAAAGTATTGCAGGAAATTAAGCCTGATGGCATTTTCAGTTCGGTTGAGCGCCTGGCTTTTGCCACTTACGCCGTTTGTTATGATTTAAATATATCTATCCCAAGAGATTTGAAAGTGATCAGCTTCTCGAGCCTGGGGATAGCCCCCTTGCTTAATCCGGCGTTATCAACTATTACACAGCCGGCTTACGAAATGGGCATTAAAGCCGCCAACTTGCTGTTTGAGGCCCTTGAAGAAAAAGCAGGCTCAAATCATAAGAGAGAAGTAATACTTAAATCAAAGTTATTTATCAGAAAGTCGTCTTCAGTCGAGTAGTTTATAGTTTACTACAGCCGCTAAAACAAAAGAGCGATGGGTTATATAACCCATCGCTCTTTTACATTTATACGGTTCATAATCAATGAACTATAGAACTACTTTTAAATCAATTATACGTGCAAAAACAATTCGCTTTTTGGGCGGCGTACTTTTATCATTTTGCTGTATTGGTCTTCATCGGCACGGAAACCTACTGCTGCAATAACAGATGTGGTTAAGCCTTTTTCTGTTAAACCTAAAATTTCATCAAACTGGGCGGCATCAAAACCTTCCATTGGGGCTGCATCAACTCCTATTTCGGCAGCTTCTGCTACCAAAACGCCTAATGCTATATATGCTTGTTTGTGTGACCAGGCAACTTTTTGCTCATCGGTACGGCTGCTTAGCGTGCCTAAAACCATTTGCTCGTAACCCTCAAGATTTACGCGATCAATACTGCGTTGTGAAGCTACCAGATCAATGAATTTTTTACCAAAATCCTCATCAAGCTTGGTTAATGAAGCAAAAACGAAAAGAACTGAAGCATCAGTGATTTGTGCCTGGTTATAACCGGCGGCACGCAGTTTCTGGCGTGTTTCGGCATCCTGAACAACAATAACTTTGAATGATTGTAAGCCCAACGAAGTAGGAGCAAGCTGAATTGCGCTCAACAGGCTATCTAATTGAGTATCGCTTAATTTTTTATTTTTATCAAATTGTTTAACGGCTGCGCGCCATTGTAATTTTTCTATTAATGACATGGTTTAATTAAATTATTTAAACAAAAATAGATGTTTAAACATTTAAAATCGTCACACAATAGTAATTCTATAAATTAGCTTTATCCTTCAATTCCTTCTCTTTATCCTTCTCTTCCTGCTTTAAACGTCGCTTTTCTACACGGATATCTTTTTTTGTTTTTCCGGCAGTATCAATATTGTTTTCGCGGTTTTCGTACTCTTGCTTAAGGGCTTCTATTTGCTCTTTAAGCTTTTCCTTCGCGGTTTTTTCCTTTAGCTTTTCCTTTTCTTCCTGCTTTTGTTCGGTTGTATCTTTTTTACCAAACAAGCGCTGGAAAAAACTTGGTCTTTTTACAGGCTCTTCAATAACGGGCAGATCTTCGCTATCATCGCTGCTATGTTTCATGAGGCTATCGGCCGTGGCGGTATCAACAGGAGCAATGGTTTGCCGTAAACTTTCGCGCAGGCGCACACCATAAAAGCCATACGCGCTGGTGTCGCGCTGCGTAAGCCCCTTACCAGCCATTAAACGGCCAATAAGGTTAAAGTAGCCATGCAGTCCCGGCCGAAGCGTTCCATCAGGCTGAAAGGCATACAAACCACCTTTAGGATAGGGAACAATACTGGCCAGGTAAATACTTTCGCCCAGTGTAAGTTCAGACGGTGCTTTGCCAAAGTAAAACCGCGAGGCCTCTCCAATACCGTAAATATTGCGTCCCCATTCAATAATATTAAGGTACACCTCCAGCATTCGGTTTTTACTCATAATGCGGTTGTTTTCAATGATCCAAACTATCAGGATCTCTTCAATTTTTCGCACCAGGTTTTTATCCCGGTTTAAAAAGGAATTTTTTACCAATTGCATGGATATGCCACTGGCGCCGCGCTTAAATTTCTTTGTTTTAAAATCGGTAGCCAGTGATTTACGGAAGGCCTCTTCAACAAAACCGTGATTGGTATAAAATGAGGGGTCTTCGGCAGTCATCACTGCATTGCGCAGATTGGGATTTATTTGCTCCAGTGGCGTAAACTCAGGATTATCAGGCCCTATAAAATGCGGAGTCATCGGTTTTCCTTTTTCGTAGGGCGTATATACAAACGGACTGTTTAACTTACCAAGGTCGGTTTTGCCGTATTTTACTATCCTGAACCCATCCTTATCCAATCGCGAATCAAACTGCAGGTCATCAATTTTGGAGGCATCCATATATAAATGCATACTGTATTTTAACTTACCGGCAACCTGTATGCCATCAAGGGCATCAAACATTCCCTGCGGAAATGAGTCGAAAAGATCGGCAGCACTCAGCCAGTCCGTATTTACTTTTAGCTCGTATATTTTTGTTGGGCTGAGGGTGTATTTAACAAATGGCCGGGCAGTAACATTTTTGATATGTATCATTGATGAACTATCAATAGATACATAATTTTCGCCTACAAATAAATTAGCATCTATTGATGCCTTGGGGAAAATAATATCATTGGGTGATAGGCCGGGGTGATTTAAAACAAGGTTGCTGACAGCCCATGAGCCATAAATTTTTGTTTCGCCGCTACTATGCTCAACTTTGGTAAGTTTGGTAGATATGGTATCGGCATTAATTTTAAGATGAAGCTTTTTTTGAATTATTGGCAATTCTATTTTTTTACCATCGGCATAAAGCTTTACGTCGATATCCTTGTCTGACGGATGCATTTTACCTGCCAGGTGCCAGATCGATTCACCGTTATCCACATCAATGGTAGATGTTAGGTCACCATCTTTTATCTGTGCTGCTTTTGTGAGCAATTTAACCTGGCTGCTATCATCCTTAAAACTCAATGAAAAATTACTGAGCGACAGGTTATCGGGAATTTTGTATAAAACCTCGTTAACCAGGTTATTAGCCAATTCGCTTAAGTCCGATTTATGGGTTGATGTGGTATCACGTTTCTTTTTAAACAGAAAATCGAAGTTTTTAACGCCCTTTATGCTGGTGAGGTTTATAAATCCGTCCTGCAGGTATACATCAGATAGTTTTATCTCGCCAACAATAAGCGGCAATAATTTTACACTAACTGATAGATTTTTTATACTCAACAGGCTGTCCCGGTTTTCGGGCACTATAGTAATATCAGAAAACGATACCGTGCTGGTACCGGTAAAACGGGCCGAACCTATTTTTACATCTAAATTATAATCCTTTTTAGCTTTAGCTTTAGCTTTGACGATGGCGCTTTGCAGCAGCCCCTCGCGTTTTGAATAGGCTATGTAACCACCTATTAACAATATAATTAACAGTGGGACGAGTATAAAGGCGGCTATGCGTATATATTTAGGATTGAGGCGCTTCATGTATAAATTTTTCCAAAACTAATTTAATTCTTATCCTCTGCAAAACGGATGTTTATACAAATTGTTTCCTTACAAACACAAATCAACGCCTCGTTTTCCATAAATTTGCTTTAAATATTATGATAATCACTAAAGAACAAGTTTTACAAGCACTGGGCAATGTAGAAGAGCCGGATCTTAAAAAAGACCTCGTTACCCTCAACATGATTCAGGATATACATATTGAAGGGCTTAACGTAAGTTTTTCGGTAATATTAACTACGCCGGCGTGCCCACTAAAGGCGCTTATTGAAAATGCCTGCCGCAACGCCATCAGCCATTTTATAAGTAAAGAAGCTGTTGTAAGCGTTAACATGACATCGCGCGTTACCACGCAAAAAAACACAGGTGTCCCCGGCGTTAAGAATATTATAGCGGTAGCATCCGGCAAAGGCGGTGTTGGTAAATCAACAGTGGCGGCAAACCTTGCCCTTGGCCTGGCAAAATCTGGCGCCAAAGTGGGATTGATAGATGCGGATATTTACGGTCCATCAGTACCCATTATGTTTGGACTGGAAGGCGCGCGCCCGCAGGCCAGTGTTGTTGATGGCAAAACCCGTATTGAACCCATTGAAAAATATGGCATAAAATTGCTTTCTATAGGTTTCTTTACCGACCCAAACCAGCCTGTGCCCTGGCGCGGACCAATGGTATCAACTGCCGTTAAGCAATTATTTAACGATGCTGACTGGGGCGAACTGGATTACCTGGTTATTGATTTGCCACCGGGTACAGGTGATATCCATATCACCATTACACAAACCTTCCCGGTAACAGGGGCGGTAATTGTAACAACGCCACAAAACGTGGCCCTTGCTGATGCTAAAAAAGGCGTGGGCATGTTCATGATGCCTGCCATAAATGTGCCAATACTGGGTGTAGTTGAAAACATGAGCTACTTTACACCAGCCGAACTGCCCGACAATAAATATTATATTTTTGGAAAAGGCGGGGGGCAAAAATTAGCCAGCCAGCTTGATGTACCATTTTTAGGTGAAATTCCGCTGGTAAAAAGCATTAGTGATTCTGGCGATGCAGGTATACCTACTATTTTACAGGAAGATGGTGTAATGACCAAGGCATTTACAGATATGGCGCAGCGCGTAGCGCAGCAGGTGGCTATTTCAAACGCCAAAGCATTGGGCAATGGAGCAATTGCAACCGTGTAGGCCGCGATAAAAGATATATAGAGCAGGGGATAAAAGATTCCAGATATTTTGCCGTTTATATGGTATGCAGGGCGGCAAATATTGAACTAAGAAATATTGTAAATTATTGATAACTTTACTTCTGTTATAAATTGGTAAAAATGAGTTTATTAAGTCAGGTAGAATCAGCTTTAGATACAATACGTCCGTATTTAGAGGCTGATGGTGGGAATGTTTCTGTAGAGGAGATCACTCCTGAAGGTGTGGTTAAATTAAAATTATTAGGTTCATGCGGCTCTTGCCCTATGAGTATCATGACATTAAAGGCAGGCATTGAGCAGGCTATTAAAAAAGCTGTGCCCGAAGTTACCGGCATTGAAGCTATAAACCTAACGGATATTGACGATCCGAACGCAGTACTTCCCGAGAATTTAAGATAGTGTTAAGTATTGTTAAAAACCGGGTTTATTTACGGCATTAACTTACTTTTGATTAAAGTTTTGAAACTTTTTCCCTTCATATCAGTAATATTAAGATACGGGAAAGGGGATAGATATATGAAATATTTAGTTGTCATATTATTTTTATTTGCAACGATAACCACATTTGCGCAAAACCACCAGGAAAAGCCAATTGTGCAGTTTTCGGGTGTTGTTCATAATGCCGATAGTACAAATATTATTGTTCCTTACGTAAGCGTTACCAATACCTCTTCGCATAGCGCGGTTACCCAAACAAACTATAAAGGTTATTTTTCTTTTGTGGCGCACGAGCAGGATACCATTCGCTTTACCTGTATAGGTTATGCCCCGTTTACGGTAGTGATTCCGGCAAACCTTGCCGCTAAAAGCTATACAACCCAGGTAAATTTAAAAGCAACCATCATCAACCTGCCAACTTTCCATATATTTCCATGGGCTACTATCGATGAGTTTAAGAAGGATTTTTTAGCTATAAAACTTGCCGATGACGACCTGGAGATTGCCCGTAAAAATATCAGCCGTACCTCTATGGTAGCAATGTCTAATGTATTGCCACGGAACGCGCAGGAAATACAATCGGCCAATGCGCAAGCCATGCACACCACTATATTAAATTCGCATTCGTTAACACCCAACCCTCTGCTTAACCCGCTGGCATGGGGCAGTTTAATAAAGTCGATATCTGACGGCGATAGTAAATAGGATTCTGTGGCGTGTTGTCTGAGGTGTGAGGGCAGTAGTGTGAGGTGTGTTAATTGAGGTGTGAAGCCGATGCTACGCTATCTGAATAAAAGACATCAAATTTCAGACAACAGACCTCCAATCTAAGTCCCCCGACCACAGATTACACACCACCGGCCACAGAAAACCCCAGATTATCTTCCCTTCTTAACGTCGGGAAATTTCATTTTGTAATCAACACTTACCGCTCCCCTTGATATGTCTTTCAATCTTTTCTCAATAAGGCGCTTACGCAGTGGACTTAGTTTATCGGTAAACAACTTACCTTCAATATGGTCATACTCGTGCTGAATAACGCGCGCTGCCATACCAGAGAAGCTTTCTTCATGGTGTTTCCAGTTCTCGTCATAGTAAGACAATTTTACTGTTGGTTTACGGTATACATCTTCGCGGATATCCGGGATGCTGAGGCAGCCTTCGTTAAAACCCCACTCTTCGCCGGTTTCTTCTAAAATAGTAGCGTTCAGGAATGCTTTTTTAAAGCCTTTCAATGATGGGTCTTCGTCATCAAAAACAGAAGCATCAACAACAAACAACCGCATAGACATACCAACTTGTGGTGCAGCCAAGCCAACACCATGAGCAGCGTACATGGTTTCAAACATATTTTCAACAAGCTCTTTTATATGCGGATATTCATCTGGCTCAAATGCCGTTGCTTTTTTTCTTAAAACAGGATCTCCGTAGGCAATAATAGGGTATTTCATTAATGTGATATGTTAATATACAGCGAAATTATCATGAGCATGCGTTGGTATTTTAACAACAACTCAACAATCATTTCATTATGCAAAAATACAGGTTTATTTTTTAGGCTCAAACTTCAAAGTAATCATCCGGTCATTATCAAATATTTCGTTGCTTATTTCAAGCAATTGCCCGGCAGTTACGGCGTTTATTTTGGCAAAAAGATCTTCCAGCGTATCAATATGATTGAAATCAAGCAGACTTTTGGCCATTGAAATTATCAGGCTCATTCGGTTCTCTTCGGCCAGTGCAATTTGCCCAATAAACTTTTGTTTGGCCTGGTGCAGTTGCAGGGTTCCGAGCTTTTGGTCGCGCAGCTTCTTTAATTCTTTATGCACAAGTTTGGCGGCTTTATCCGCTTTTTCTACATCCGTTCCAAAATAAATAGAAAAAATGCCGGTATCTGTAAAGGTGGTGTAATTTGATTCTATGGTATATGCGATACCGTATTTTTCGCGGATTTCCAGGTTAAGCCGGCTGCTCATGCCCATCCCCCCCAGCAGGTTATTTAAAAGCAGCAAACCAGTTTTATGGTGATGCGAAGATGAATAAGCCTGGTTGCCTATGATGCAATGTGTTTGCGATATCGGTTTTTCGATACTGTGGATCCCATTGCCATTGCCCCTTGGCTTAATCCGTTTCTTAGTAGCTGTATTTGCCGCAACATCGCCAAAGTATTTTTCTGACAGTTTAACTACCTTCTTAAAATCATAATTCCCGTGTACGGCAAATATCATTTCAGATGTGCTGTAGTTTGCCGCTATAAATGCGCGCATATCGGCGCTGCTCATTTTCGCTACGGTATCTGTGGTACCTAATATGTTTTTACCAAAAGGTTCGTCTTTGAATAATAACTCTTCAAAATCATCCTGGATAGCTTCCTCGGGCTGGTCCAGGTACGATGCAATCTCGTCGAGGATCACGCCGCGTTCTTTTTCCAGTTCTTCTTCCGGAAAGGTGGAGTGGAATAATATATCCTCAAAAAGATCAATTGCCCGTTCCAGGTGCTCGTTAAGCAGCGAAGCGTGAATGCAGGTGTATTCTTTAGTGGTATAAGCGTTAAGATCGGCCCCTACAAGCTCCAGGCGGTTTAATATCTGGTTGGTATTACGCCTTTCGGTTTCTTTAAACAGCAGGTGTTCAATGAAATGGGCCAGCCCCTCCTGGCCTTCGAGCTCATCGCGCGAGCCGGCATTTACAATAAAGCAGCAGTGTGTTACGGTAAATGGCGCGTGCTTAAATAAAATACGGATGCCGTTGGGGAGCGTGTGGACCTGGTAATCAATCATGAGCTGCAAAGATAGCGTATATACGTTACAAATATTTTCGTGTTATTGTAAGTGATTTGTAGTATTTTAGTCCATTGAAATCATAAGTTTCGCTGCTATAATATTAGTAATATTACCCCTAAACATCTAAATAACCATATGAAAATCAAAATTGCAGATCTGGAGTTTGAACCTCTTATCAGCGCAGATATTATTGAGGAACGTACCAGGGCCATTGGGCAGCAACTAAATGTAGATTTTGCCGGCAGCATCCCCGTGTTTGTTGGTGTACTTAACGGCAGTTTTTTATTTATTGCCGACCTTATAAAACAAATAGATATCCCCTGCGAAATAGCCTTCACCAAGCTGGCCTCCTACTATGGCGGCACTACCAGCAAGCTGAAAATTCGCGATGATATTGATTTAATTGTAGATATAAAAGGCCGCGATGTATTAATTATTGAGGATATTGTTGATACCGGCAATACGCTCCATTACCTGTTAGATAAATTAAAGCAACGTAACCCCGCATCAATAAAAGTATGTTCCCTGCTGCTTAAACCAGCTGCCTTGACTAACCAAATAGATGAACTTAAATACGTAGGCTTCGAAATTGAAAATGAGTTTGTGGTTGGCTACGGTCTGGATTATCAGGAAATGGGTAGGAATTTAAGAGATATTTATAAGAAAGTGTAAATACATACTACGATATTTTTACGGCCCGGTATCGGGCAAAACCAAACCTTAGAGCAACATTATACATGAAAAAGATTATTGCTATACTTTTATCTACGATTATACTGGGCATATTTTCCTGTAAGAAGGAAAATAAAACGCCAGAAACAATTGTTGAAGTTACTGTTACTGATTACCTGACCGGAAAGGTTGCGAGTGGTGTAACTGTTAATTTATACACCAAAACTCAAATAGATGTAGGTAATGATACCGCTTCGTATATTGCGGTAACGGGACAAGATGGAAAGGTTAAAATATCTGTGGCTTATAGAGCAAAATATTTTGTGGTTGCAGAAACGGTAGATGCTAAAGGATACGAACATAAAAATTATATCTTTGGCTGGCTGCCTATTGGTATTTTTAGAACCCAGGAAGAAGTAGACAGTAGCCCTCCAAAAGGGCAGGGCTTTGAATCTAATCAGATTGGGCGTCCCAAGATTCAGGACACTAATGGTGATGGCGTAATAGACACAAACGATTTCTGTGACATGCCTTCAATTAACTTAACTGAAAAAGCCAATAATTTATATAGCGCCACCATTTATTAAAGTAAACTGGCGGGCTATTATTTAATGCTTATTAAAATCGATATAAAACGGTTATGGTACTTTAGCCCTACTCCACCCCAACCATCCCAGCAATTTCATTTAAAAACAAAACTGCCTGGTCAATGCTATGCACTCCCTCAATGCTTAACCTCAGGGTATTTTTAACCTCCTTTAGATTGGTGCGGCGCATGTTTGATTGTACAAAGGTAAGCACATTGCGGAATGCGTCGGATTCAAAATAGGCAGATTGCTGGTTGGTGATAAAATACCCGCGCAGTACATTCTTTTTCAGGGAGATCTTCTCGAAGCCGATGGCCTTGCCCAGCCATTGCAGGCGCATAGTGTTCAGCAAATCATTAACCTGCGGCGGTACAGGGCCAAACCGGTCATGCAATTGCTGTTGAAAAGCAGCCAATTCCACTTCGTTCTCCAGCTTGGTTAACTCGGTATACAGGTTATAGCGCTCGGATATGTTGGTTACATATTCATCCGGGATCAGGATTTCCTGGTCGGTATCTATTTGTGTAAAGGAAATGAACGGGCGTGGCTTATCATCGGGGAATACGCCTTTAAACTCGTCCTCCTTGAGCTCCTGTATAGCCTCGTCCAGGATCTTATGGTACATTTCAAAGCCTATTTCGGCAATAAAACCGCTTTGCTCGGCGCCAAGCAGGTTACCGCTGCCGCGAATATCCAGATCGCGCATGGCAACGTTAAAGCCACTACCCAGGTCGCTGAACTCTTCAATAGCGCTCAAACGTTTACGGGCCTCATTGGTTAGCGTTGATAATGGCGGACTTAATAAATAGCAATACGCTTTTTTATTACTTCGCCCTACACGGCCGCGCATTTGGTGCAAATCGCTCAGGCCAAACATGTGGGCGTAATTTATGATAATAGTATTGGCATTCGGTATATCCAAACCGGCCTCAATAATGGTTGTAGCCACCAATACATCGTACTCATGGTTCACAAACTTCAGCATTACATCTTCCAGCGCGTCGCCTTCCAGTTGCCCGTGAGCTATGCCTATGCGGGCCTTAGGTACCAGCTTACGGATCATGCCGCCTAATTGCGGCAGATCGGCAACGCGGTTATGGATAAAGAAAACCTGACCATCGCGCTCCAGTTCAAACTCAACGGCTTCTTTGATCAGCTTATCGTTAAACACGTGTAATTCGGTAACCACCGGCTGCCTGTTTGGCGGCGGGGTTGATATAATGGACAAATCCCTTGCACCCATCAACGAAAAATGCAGGGTGCGCGGAATAGGGGTTGCGGTAAGTGTAAGCGTATCTACATTGGCGCGCATTTGCTTCAGCTTCTCTTTGGTTGATACACCGAATTTCTGCTCCTCATCAATGATCATCAACCCCAGATCCTTAAACTTTACATCTTTACTCACCAGGCGATGTGTACCAATGATGATATCCACCTTACCTTCCTTTAGTTTCTCTAAAGTATCCTTGATCTGCTTGCTGGTTTTAAAGCGGTTGATGTAATCGATATTGGCGGGGAAGCCTTTGAGCCTATCTGTAAAGGTTTTGTAGTGCTGGGCCGCCAAAATGGTGGTTGGCACCAATATGGCCACCTGTTTACTATCTGCAACGGCCTTAAATGCCGCGCGAATGGCCACCTCTGTTTTACCAAAACCCACATCACCGCAAATGAGCCTATCCATCGGGTGCGGCGATTCCATATCTTTCTTGAAGTCGGCAGTAGCCTTTTCCTGGTCGGGGGTATCTTCGTACAGGAACGATGCTTCCAGTTCGGTTTGCAGGTAGCTATCTGGCGAAAAGGCATTCCCATCTTGCGCTTTACGCAGGGCATAAAGCTTAATAAGGTCGCGGGCTATGTCCTTAACTTTTTTTTTTGTTGTTTTCTTGAGGCGTTCCCAGGTGTCGGTTCCCAATTTATTCATTTTGGGTTGGGTGCCTTCCTTACCACTGTATTTAGAGATGCGGTTAAGCGAGTTGATGTTCACATACAGCAGGTCATTATCGGCATAAATAAGCCTGATCATTTCCTGCTGCTTTCCGTTCACCTCCACCTTTTCCAGTCCGGCGTATTTACCTATGCCATGATCTATATGGGTTACAAAATCACCCGGCTTAAGATCGCGCAGTTCCTTCAGGGTGATGGCTTGCGAGCGCTGGTAACCTTTTTTTAATTTGTATTTATAATACCTGTCGAAGATCTGGTGATCTGTATAGCAGGCCAGCTTTTGTTCCTGGTCAACAAACCCTTCGCGGATAGATACGCTGATAGGCGTAAACTTTACCGTTTTATCAAGGTCGTCCAATATGGCATATAAACGTTCTACCTGCCGCGACGAATCGGTTAGAATAAAGTTCTCTATTTTCGATGCCTCGTTATTTTTAAAATTGTGGATCAGCAGCGTAAAATCTTTATTGAAAGATGGCTGCGGGCGCATCTCGAAATTGATGCTGGCCGTTGGCTGATAAAAGAACTGTTTGCCAAACTCCACAACCGGAAAATCATATAGCTGGTCGGCTATTAACTTTTCATCAGTAAAGCCAAACTTGGGGTCAATCCAATCGGGGTTTTGCGCTTTTTCTTCTGCGGATAATGCCTTCCATAAGTTAACGGCCTTTTTGAAACCCGTTTGAATGATATCCAGCGTAAACTGCACATCTTTTATCCACACTTGGGTGCCGGGTTCCACATATTCCAGCAGGGAAATATTGCTTTCGGTTAAAAATTTCGATTGCACATTAGGTACTATCGTGATGCTTTTTACCTGCTCAACAGATAACTGGCTCTCAATTTCAAATGTGCGGATAGATTCAATAAAATCGCCAAAAAACTCAACCCGGTAGGGCAGGTTATGCGAAAACGAGAAGATATCAACAATACCACCCCTTACGGAAAACTGGCCGGGCTCGTACACAAAATCAACCCGTTCAAAATCATACTCAATTAAAAACTCGTTGATGAAATCGATACTGAGTTTATTACTTACCGCAATCTCAAGGGTGTTTTTCTCCAGCGAAGTACGGTCGATCACCTTTTCGGCCAAAGCCTCGGGATAAGTTACTACCAGCTGGCCAAACTCTGTTGAATGGTTAAGCTCATTTAGTACTTCGGCGCGGGCAAGCACATTACTGCTATCGGGCTGGGTAAATTCAAATGGCTTGCGGTATGATGATGGGAAAAGTAAAACTTCTTTACCGGTAAGGTTTTCCAGATCGGCCTGAAAATAGCCGGCTTCTTCACGTTCGGGCAATACAAACACCATGTGCTTGTGCTGCAAAAAATACAATGCTACCGCCATAGCCGCATCACTCGATCCGACTAAACCACGTAGCTGTACCCTTGGATTTTTTGAAGCGTTGAGTGCTGTAGCCAACGCAGTGATCCGGTCATCAGCTTTATATCTATCTAAAATATCACGGATGTTCAAACTATTGCAAATGTACGCAAAAAACGCTTTTTAAATAATTCAAGCTAAATAGTAAAAATTTAAGCAAACAATATGCTGCCTTATTTACTTTTAAATGATAAATTAGGGAATATTTCCCTGGGGCTCAACCTAAATTTTTACTTAATATTTAACATCATGAAGAATGCAATTTTATGGGGTGCTATTATTGGCGTGCTTAGCGGCGTATGGATGTTTGTAATGCACAGCATGGGTATTACACCAACCAACGAAAAGACGGAAACGCTTGAATATTTTTCGGTGCTAATTCCTGCAATAGGTTTATTATTGGGTATAAGAAGTTACCGCGCCACAGAATGCAAGGGACAGATGGGGTTTTTAGAAGCGCTGATACAGAGTTTTAAAATATTAATTGCCGGCGGTATCATCACCGTTTTTGCCTCCATACTTTATTTTAGCTACATCTCTACAGAAAATACCCTGAGCGATTTTTCGGGCAGGATATTCGGCGCTTTGCTGGTTGGTGTAATATTGGCTTTTGCAGTATCTTTACTATACACCAATAAGTCAAACAAGGTTGATTAAAAAACTCTTTTCAAAATACTTTGAACTTGTTTTCTGGACAGCCGCGATGTTGTCCCTGGCTTTTACCTCACCCCAGGCAACATCGCATTTCACTTTATGCCCGCTAAAACTCATGGGCGTAACCTGGTGCCCCGGCTGCGGATTGGGCCATTCCATCATCTACCTCTTTCATGGCGACATCAAAAGTTCATTTCATGCCCATTGGTTAGGCATCCCGACTGTGTTGGTAATATTTCACAGGATTTACGTTTTGGCGAAGGACAGGCTTGGCGAAAGGCAACTATTTGTATAGGTTATTAACATCGACTTGTCATTCTGAGGTACGAAGAATCTATTCGTAGACTTTGCATGTATGGCTTTGCTTGCCGCACAATAGATGCTTCACTACGTTCAGCATGACAAGCTACTTTTTTAATTACCCTCATCCTGTCATTCTGAAGCACGAAGAACTTTTCCTGAACGAAGTGAAAAGTCTATCCGTAGACTTGATTTTTCTTGCAGTAGCACCTTAAACGTTCAGCATCAAACCTCTTCCCTCTTTCTATCGGTGAACATTTTCACCGTTAAAACCCACCAATTCACCGACTTGTTTAAGCCCCTAACCAAATTTGCGTAGGTGTTTTTTATGGTACGCTGTACTTTTATATCACAAAACAAGCAGTAACCTTAAAACTTAAGATCATGAACACTTACCAAAACCCATATATGATGTTTGACGGCTTAACTCCAGATGAGTTTGCCTTTTTACAACAGGCTACAGCCAATCTTGATGAAAATCAACAACGGTATTTTTTAAGCGGCTACAGCAGCAAAAGAAAAAGCCCGCAGGATATTATGCTGGCTACTTTATTGGGCTTCGTGGGGGTAGCTGGTGTACAGCGTTTCATGACCGACCAGATAGGGATGGGCTTATTATTCTTTTTTACCGGAGGGTTTTGCGCCATTGGTACCGTGATAGACCTCATCAATTACAAAACCATTGCCAACGACTACAATAAAAAAATGGCCTTTGAGTGTTTCAACATGATTAAAATGACCAACATAAGCCCTTCCGGCTTGTAGTTTCAATATATATATATCCAAAAAAATCCACCTTCTGTTACGGGGTGGATTTTTTTATGAAATGACATTATGGTCGAGGTTATTATTTCCCCATCGATTTATCCCTTACCGCTTTAAACTCCGAGCCGGGTTTCCAACCGGGGAACGTGGTTTCGTTGCTTAGTTTGGTACCCACACGGAAAAGCAGGTTGGCAATCTGGGCCATGCCCGTGGCGTCCATAGCATCACTGTAATTATCTGCCTGCTGGTGATAACGGTTGTCACCATATTCCTTTTGCTTGTCGGCCCCGTAAGTTCCGTCCTTGATTACGCTTTGGCTGCCCGTGTTGATATCCAGCGCGGGTACACCCAATTTGGCAAAATTAAAATGGTCTGAGCGGTAGTAGCTGCCAGATCCTGGCGTCCTGTCGCCTACCAGGGTAAGGCCGTCTTGTTTGGCGAAATCGGCCACGTAATCTTCAAGGTCATTCTGGCCTTTGCCGGTAACGGCTATATCTTTTGTTTCCCCATAGTCGCCCAGTGCATCCATGTTCAAGTCGGCAACGGTTTTATTAAGCGGATAAACCGGGTGGGTAGCATAATACTCAGACCCAAGCAACCCTTGCTCCTCAGCGGTAACCGCCAAAAATACAATTGAACGCTTAGGCGCTTCCTTGGCGTTTTTAAATGCTTTTGCTACGCCTAAAATGGCGGCAACACCATCGGCATTATCAACGGCTCCGTTATAAATACTATCGCCTTTGGCATTAGGCTTACCAATACCCAGGTGATCCCAATGGGCGGTGTAAATAATGTATTCGCCGGGGCTTGTGCTGCCCTTTAAAGTACCTATTACATTATGCGATATAGAATATTTTAATTTGTTATTAATGGTCAAAGAAACAGTCCTATTAAGCGGGATGGCCTTAAACCCTTTTTTACGGGCAATGGCCCGGATATCGCCGGTTATACCCGCATCAGCCAATAGTTTTTGGGCCGATGTTTCGGTGATCCAGCCCTCAACCTTACAGCGCGACATGTGTTTGTCTTTTTGCGTAAGGTAAAGCTTTGCTCCCGAGTTACTGTTTGAAACTACGCTCCAACCATAACTGGCCGGCTCGGTTTGGTGAACTATCAGGATACCTGCGGCACCCTGGCGGGCGGCTTCTTCAAACTTGTATGTCCAGCGGCCATAGTAGGTCATGGTATCGCCTTTAAAAAACTTAGGGTCGCCATTTTTAAAGCCCGGGTCATTTACCAGTACAACAACTGTTTTTCCTTTTACATCTAATCCGGCGTAATCATTCCATCCGTATTCGGGGGCCACAACACCGTAGCCCGCAAAAACCAAAGGCGAATTTTTTAGCTGTACCGAATCAATTTCGCGGCGACTAAAGGCTACAAAATCGCTGGTAACCTTCAAACTCAACGGCGATTTACCACCGCCGATCTCCATTGTTGGCGATGGCGAACTGGTGATCTCCACCATAGGTACATCCTGGAAATAACTGCCATTATTACCCGGCTCTAAACCAATCTTTTTAAACTCCGATGAAATGTATGCAATTGCTTTATTTTCGCCTGCGGTAAAAGGCTTGCGGCCTTGTAATGAGTCGTTAGCCAGCACTGCAATGTGTGTTTTTATTTCGTCGGCGGTTACCGGACCTTCTGCTTGTTTGGTGGCATTGGGCTTACAGCCTGCAAACAGGGCCACGCCTGTTAACAATAATAGGCAATTATGTTTAACATTCATAGTTGTGGTGTTTTTTCAAATGTAATTAAAGGTAATTCATATTGCAACAAAGGCAATGGTTACTTTGTCCATTTTTCGCCCATTAACCAGGCAATTACCTTTTTTGTGAACCGGAATCTTCGCCAGGCAACTTCGGCACTTAACAATGCGCATATGGCAAAAACAGCCGCTATAGGTCCCTTATCCTGCGATGAAAAAGCTCCGCCTAATGCGATAAAATAAACCGATGCCGGTATGATGAGCGCGATGCACAAGCCCATAATGCCAAAGGGTATTTTAAACGGACGATACCTGTCGGGCTCTTTTATACGGAGTTTTATGAGGGAGATATATTCTAAAGATAAACCGGCTCCATACACCGTAACATCTATAATCAACAACTCGCCAAGGCTCCATAAGATCATCATACTTACAATAAGCGAGCAAAGGAGTATGGATATATAGGGGGTCCTGAATTTAGGATGCAACCTATTGAGCGTATCGGGCAAAAGCTTATCCTCAGCCATCACCTGCGGCACCCGTGATACCGACAGCAGCACCGCGGCATAAATACCCAGCGAACTTGCCATACCGCCAGCGGCAATTACAACACCCAGCCAATGCCCGGCAATCAATTCGCCCAGGGCGGGGAGGCCGTCATTACTAAGCTTATCATGATTAATGCCCGATTGCTGCGCAACGGTAATCACCAGGAAGTAGATTACTATTACCAATATAAAGGCTATAAATATGGATGAGCGGTAAGAGCGTACCGGGTTTTCGACTTCCTCGGCATAAGTGGTTACATTATCCCAGCCAAGGCAGTTCCACATAACGGTATACAAAGCCATTCCAAATGATGGAAACGTTATACCCTTTAATGATGGCGAAGGGATGGACATTCCCCCGTGATGATATACCGCCAGCACTACCAAAATTATAACCGGCGCCAAAACCGCCGCGCTTAAAAATAGGGATACCTTGCCAACGGGTACTATGCCTAATATATTTAACCCAGCTGACGCCCATATAATTACCAAACATACCGGCACCTGGTAATTTTGCAATTCGGGGAAAAAGTATGAGGCATACATCACAAACAGCACGGGGTATATAGCCAGATCGACAAAGGTGTAAAGCCAGGTCCACCAGCCTTCATAAAACCCCCAACGCGTGCCCAGTGCATACTTTACCCATTTATAATAGCCGCCCGTTACCGGCATCATGCTGTTTAGCTCCAGCACGGTAAACATAGCCGGGATATCCCAAAGCATGGGGGTTGCCAACAGTATTAATAAAGCTGCATGATTGCCGGCATAGCTTAGGAGGGGTTCCAAACCATAGGGGCCGCCAGATACGGTGAAGAAGATTACAGCAATAAGCTGTATCGGCCGGATCTTTTTTAATGAGGCTTTTGAGGGCATAGGGTATAAAAATATAATTAAAGTGCTAATTATTAAATACCCGCACATTTATTTATGCCCATAAAACAAAACGACCGGCTATAAATAGCCGGTCGCGTAAATTCATTCATGATCTGCTTATAAGCTCAACCACTTTTTACGTACAGCCAACTGCGCTGGTGTGGCATTGTCAACAGGTACAATTTTATATTTTACCCGGGTATTTCTGAGTAGCGTAACGGTTAAGTTTACCGGCAGGCCATCGCGGATTAAGCTTATTGCCAATTTATCTCCCGGCTTTTTATCGTTAAGCATAGTGCTGGCATCTGTAATGGGGTTACCATCAATAGCGGTTAGTTCATCATTAATATTTATGCCATCAATATAACCAGCTGTACCACGGGTTACGGCAGTAACAATTACCTTTTTTGCGGCAGTTGTTGCAGTGGCAATGCCAAGTGTAGCGTCATTACTGTTTGCCAGTTCATCTGTTATTTTATAACCCGCATAGCCCAGGTATTTATTATAATCGATAGGCGTTAAGCCGTTTACGTAGTTTTTATAAAAATCATCCAGCTTTTTACCGGCAAACATTTCAAATCCTTTTTTAAACTCAGCATCGGTATAGCCGCGTTTTTTGTTTTTATAATATTCGGTATACATGTACCGCATTACATTATCAAGCGAGTATTTGCCTTTGCTATCGTTAATGATCTCCAGATCCAGCATCATACCTATGATAGCACCTTTGTTGTAATAAGATATGGTGGTATTATTAGAGTTTTCGTTAGGGCGATAAGCCTTTATCCAGGCATCAAAGCTTGATTCGGCTACTGTTTGCACATCTTTTCCCGGCAGGTTTTCCAGCGTATTAAATTCAACAGCTATCTGGTCGAGATAGTTTTCCGGCGTGTACAGGTTGGTACGGCGTACGATGATCTCCTGGTAATACTCTGTAAAGCCTTCGGCTATCCAAAGGTTTGTGGTATAGTTCTCGTTATCATAATCAAACGGACCCAAAACAATAGGGCGTAAGCGCTTTACATTCCACAAGTGAAAATGCTCATGGGCAACCAGGCCCAGGAAGCTTTGGTAACCTTTCTCGGTACCAAAGGCATCGCGCGAAGCGCCTAACACCGTCGAGCTTAAATGCTCAAGACCGCCGCCGCCTCTTAAATGATTGTGCACTATAAATACATAGTGCCTGTTTGGATTTTCGCCATAAACGGCGGCCTCCTGGTCAACAATTTTATGAACATCTTTTATAAGGCGTTCTTTATCGTAATTGCCGCCGCCATACATACAGATCTCATATTTTACACCGGAGGCATCGAAACCAAAAACATCCTGGTTGCCTACTTCAATTGGTGAATCGAACAGAATATCATAGTTTGGCGAATGCCTCACGAACGGATCATTGTTAACCATTTCTAAACTGGTTGAAACTTTTGACCAATCTTTATATGGTTTTATGGTAATAGTTGACGGTGAATGCAGCATGTTGGCCGGGTAAATAAAGATCCCTGAGGTAGAAAGGAACCCATGCGATGCATCAACAAAACTGGTACGCACCGATATTTCAAAAGCGTAAACGCGGTATTTGATAGTAACTGACGATACTCCCTTTGAACTGATGCGCCAGGTATTTTTATTGATCTTGGGCGATGCTACCGTTTTGCCATTAATATTGGCGCTAAAGCCCTCTATGTTTTTTGCAAATTCCCTTACCAGGTAGGAGCCGGGTGTCCATACCGGCATTTTCAGATCGAGGTTGTTTTGTTTCAGGCCCGATATATGCATTTCGATATCGGCATAGTGCGCCTGCGCATCCGGGAACGATACCGTATAGGATATATTAGCTGTAGTTTGCGCCTTACCAACGGTTGAATTCATAAGTAAAATCGTTAAAAAAACAATTGTGGTTATTTTAATTGGTTTCATGGGCGCAATTTAAAAAAATTTAACCTTTTAAATTTTGAAGCAATTTTGGCCACTTGTAAAATGGTTGATACATGCAACTATTATGATAACCCGCTCGTTAAGTTTGCAGTCAACAATTACAATGCAACTAATAGAACCCATTTCCCGGAAACTCATACGCCTGGGTAAATTATATTTAAGCGTACTCACAAAACAAACCGCTCACCTTGATGTGACCCGGTACCATTACATATTATCACTAATATGCTTTCATGATGGGCAGCTTACACAAAATGCACTGGCCCAATTGCTGGGGAAAGACAAATCGGCTATCGTGAGCATCATCAACCTGCTTTCGGCAAAGGGTTTTGTTTATCGTGAAAACAATCCTAACGACCGGCGCCAGCACCTCCTTCGGGTTACCGAAAAGGCCAAACAGGCTGTACCCCATTTATTGGAAACCTTTGAAAGCCTTAATACCGACATGACCAAAGGTATTTCTGAAGAAGATATGCAAGTATTTGAAAGTGTACTGCAACGGATGCGCAACAACATAACCCCCCTAACCGCAGCCTAAAAATTTAAACTAAATCACAAAAATGATTCATTCAATATGAGAACAAGGTATATCATTTACATAGCGCTGGCCTTGCTGGTGGCTTTCTTAGTCTACAACAAATTCTTTAGCCAAAAAGCTAAGGAAACAGCAGCCCTCAACGCAGGCGGTGGAAAGGGCGACAAGAAAAAGGGTGGGGCTGTTGCTGTTAACATCATGATAGTGAAAGATACCGCTGTTAGTAACATTATAGATGTAACCGGCAGCATTGATGCCAACGAAAAGGTTAGCCTGGTAAGCCAAACCGCCGGCAATATTACCGGTATTTATTTCACCGAAGGCAGCAGGGTGCAGAAAGGACAACTGTTGGTTAAGGTATACAACCAGGACCTGGAAGCTTCTTTACAACAAAACCAATACCAGGTAACCCTGGCTAAGCAAATGGAATACCGTAACAAGATATTACTGCAAAAAGAGGCCATAAGCCAGGAAGAGTACGATACCTCGCTAACCTCTTTAAACTCGTTAAAGGCTGCAGCAGATGTTATTAAAGCGCAGATGTCCCGTACCGAGATCCGTGCGCCGTTTTCAGGAACTATTGGCTTGCGCAATGTAAGCCCCGGTGGTTATCTTTCGCCGCAGTCGCCTATCGCGCAGTTGGTAAATATCGATCCGGCTAAGATCACTTTTTCTGTTCCTGAAAGGTACCTGTCTATCATAGGCAAGGGCAGCAAGATCAGGTTCAATACCGAAACTTCAAGGGAAAACTTCAGCGGTACGGTTTATGCAATTGAACCCGCCATTGATGTGAGTTCCCGTACGGCAACCATCCGCGCCCAGGCCCCCAACCCTAAAGGCCTGCTTACGGCGGGTAGCTTTGCCAAAATCAACCTAACGCTCGATCAGATTCCTAAAACCATCCTTTTACCAACTCAAGCGGTTATTCCTGATTTAAAAAGCAGCATCGTTTATATTTATCATAACGGCACAGCTATAACCAGAGCCGTGAAAACCGACATGCGTACCGACACCAAAATACAGATCATAGATGGCTTAAAGCCTGGCGACAGTGTTGTGGTAACCGGCCTGATTCAAATGCGCGCAAAAGTTCCTTTAAAAGTTGTTAAAGTAATTAAGTAATCAACCATGAGTTTATCCTCAGTAAGTATAAAAAGGCCGGTATTGGCAACAGTAATGTCTGTAGTTATTGTTGTGTTTGGTATCATTGGCTACAAATTTTTAGGGATCAGGGATTTCCCATCGGTTGACCCGCCTATTATATCGGTATCAACCAGTTACTCTGGTGCCAATGCCGATGTAATTGAATCGCAGATAACCGAGCCGCTGGAAAAAGCCATCAACGGCGTTCCCGGCATCCGTAATATATCATCAACCAGCTCGGTTGGTTCAAGTAACATCACGGTAGAGTTTGACCTGGATGCTGATCTGGAAACGGCCGCCAACGACGTGCGCGATAAAGTATCACAGGCCCAGCGCCAGCTGCCGCAGGATATCAACGCGCCGCCGGTAGTAACCAAGGCCGATGCCAGTGCCGATAATATCATCACCCTTACCGTTAGCAGCGATACCCGTAACATAACCCAGCTTGATGATTACGCCGAGAATGTTTTACAGGAAGGTCTGCAAACCATTCCGGGTGTAAGTACCATTAATATACAGGGACAGCGCCAGTATGCCATGCGTTTGTGGATTGATCCTAATAAACTATCGGCCCTTGGCCTTACCGCTACCGATATAGGCGCCGCTTTAACAAAAGAAAATGTGGAACTGCCCGCCGGTAAAATTGAAGGTAACAATACCGAAGTTACCATCCGCGCCCTGGGGAAATTAACTACCGAAAAAGATTTTAATAACCTCATAATCCGTGCCGATAGCAACCGGGTTGTTCACCTGAGCGATATTGGCTACGCCGTATTAGGTTCGGCAAATGAGGAAACTATATTTAAAGAATCGGGCGTACCGATGGTAGCCCTGGCACTTGTGCCGCAGCCGGGCGCCAACTATGTGCAAATTGCAAAGGATTTTTATACCCGTTTAGCTCAGATCAAGAAGGACCTTCCGCCGGATATTTCTGTAAAGGTTGCTTTGGATAATACCCGCTTCATCAACCAATCTATAACAGAGGTTGAGGAAACGCTTATTATTTCGTTTGTATTGGTGGTTATCATCATCTACCTTTTCTTCCGCGATTGGCTTATCGCCTTCCGTCCGCTGATAGATATCCCGGTGTCGTTGATCGGTGCATTCTTTATCATGTACATCTTTGGTTTCTCCATTAACATATTAACCCTGCTGGGTATTGTGCTGGCAACGGGGCTGGTGGTTGATGATGGTATTGTGGTAACGGAGAATATTTACAAAAAAGTAGAGGCGGGCATGGCCATACGTAAGGCGGCTTTTGAAGGTTCTGCCGAAATATTTTTTGCCGTTGTATCTACCTCGGTAACATTGGCGGCGGTGTTTTTACCAATCGTTTTTTTACAGGGCTTTACAGGCCGCTTGTTTCGTGAGTTTGCGGTCGTCGTCGCCGGGGCGGTTTTGATCTCGGCTTTCGTGTCGCTTTCATTAACACCAATGCTGAATGTTAAGCTGATTCGCAAGAACAACAAAAAGTCAAAGTTCTACGAAAGAACGGAACCGTTTTTTGTTAACATGACCAACTCTTATACCGAAACACTTACCAAGTTCATGAAAGTGAAATGGGTATCGTTTATTATCCTGGTGGTTTCTGTAATTATAATTGTCATTATGTTTAAAGTAGTGCCGCAGGAATTAGCACCGCTTGATGACCGCAGCTTGCTGCGTTACAGCGTAACCGGATCTGAAGGTGCTACGTACGAGTACATGACCAAGTATATGGACAAGGTATCTGACCTGGTTAACGATTCTATCCCCGAGGCAAACGTAAACCTCGAGATTGTTTCGCCGGGTGGCGGTGGCGGCGGTTCTGCCAACTCGGGCTTTGGCCGTGTGGGTTTGGTAGCACCAGATCAGCGTGGCCGTACGCAACAACAACTGGCCGATTGGCTGAATGCCAAGCTTCGTAAAATGCCCGATGCCCGCGCCATTGTGGTGCAGGAACAAACCATAAGCGGGGGCGGTAGCGGTTCAAAAACATCGTTGCCTGTACAATACGTAATCCAAAACCAGGATTTTGAAAAGATAAGGGCGGTGCTTCCTAAGTTTTTTGCCGAGGTATCGCGCAGCCCCGTTTTCCAGGGAACAGACGTGAACCTTAAATTCACCAAACCAGAGCTGCAGGTAACTACCGACCGTGACCGTGCACGCGATCTTGGTGTTTCTGTTGATGACATTGCCCAAACGCTACAGCTTTATTACAGCGCAGGCCGCCTTGACTATTTCCTGATAAATGGCAAACAATACCAGGTAATTGCCCAGGTTGACAGGGCGAACCGGGATCAGCCGCTCGACCTCCGGTCCGTTTATGTGCGCAGTACAAAGGGCGGATTGGTACAGCTGGATAACGTGGTAAAAACACAGGAGAGCGCAACACCTCCGGCTATTTATCATTTTAACAGGTATAAATCGGCAACTATACAGGCGGGTTTAGCCCCCGGCCGCACCGTTGGCGAGGGCATTGCTGAAATGGACCGTATTTCTAAAAGTATTCTTGATGATACCTTCAGTACCGCACTTACCGGTCCATCCCGGGATTTTGCCGAAGGTTCGTCAAACATTTTCTTCGCGTTTGGTTTCGCATTACTACTCATATACCTGGTGCTTGCCGCCCAATTTGAAAGCATGGTAGATCCTATTATTGTGATGCTTACTATACCGTTGGCTATAGCCGGTGCGATGCTTTGCTTGTGGCTGTTTAACCAAACCTTTAATATTTTTAGCCAGATAGGTATCATCACACTTGTTGGCTTGGTAACCAAAAATGGAATTCTGATAGTGGAGTTTGCCAACCAGCGCATGGAGCATGGCATTAATAAATATGAAGCCGTTGTTGAAGCTGCCACATCGCGCTTGCGCCCAATCTTGATGACGAGTTTAGCTGTAGTGCTGGGCTCTGTCCCTATTGCGTTTGCTTTGGGGGCTGGTGCAAAAAGCCGTGTATCATTGGGTATAGTAATTATGGGCGGGATGCTGTTCTCATTAGGCTTAACGCTTTATGTTATCCCGGCTATGTACCAGCTAATGGCCTCCAAAACCCGCCGCGATCCGGACCATGAGCCAGAAGACGAGGAAACAACGGAGAATAAACCACAAAAATTGATTGAAAACCTTTAAGCGATATGATCATTAAAAAAATAGCATTTCTTGTTTTTTGCGGTATCGCTTTCGGCACCAGGCTATGGGCGCAGGATGCGCCAATGCTTACGCTGAAGGATGCGGTTGAAATAGCCCTTAAAAACAATTATAATATCCAACTGTCGCAAAATAACAAAACGGTTGCGGCCAATAACGTTACGCTGGGTAACGCAGGCGCATTACCCGTGGTAACCGGCGATTTTACATCAACCAACAGTCGCCTTACCACCAAACAAACCCGAAGCGATGGTTCTGTAAATAACATCCATAACGCCCCCAATACCGGTATAAATTACGGTGTAAACCTCAACTGGACCATCTTTGACGGATTTAACATGTTTGCCACTTACGATCAGTTGAAAGAGTTGGACAAGCTTGGCGGTTTGCGATTGCAGGATACTGTTCAAACAACCGTTGCGGGGGTTATCTCTACTTATTATGACCTCATCAGCCAAAACGAGCAGATCAAGGCATTGAAGGGCGCCATTGATATTTCGCGTACGCAGCTGCGTTATGCCAACGATAAGTTTCTTGTTGGCCGGGCATCAAAGCTTGATGTACTAAACGCGCAGGTGAATTTAAATACCGATACCGCAAACCTGGTAACGCAATACCAGCAATTTAAATCAACCAAAATTCAATTGAACCAGATATTAGTCCGCGATCTGCAGACTGATTTTTCGGTAGCCGATACCATAGTGGTTGATGATAAACTGGTGCTGGCTGATGTTATCAGTAACGCGCAATTGCAAAACCCGGCCATTTTATCCTCGCAAATAAATAAACGACTGGCCGATATCAACTTAAAACAAGTACGCTCAACCCGATATCCACAGGTGGCTGTAACATCCGGCTATACTTTCAGTAATAACAAAACGCCGGCAGGTTTTACGCTGGCGCAAAACGCCCACGGGATAAACTACGGGTTAACGGCTACCATCAATATTTTTGATGGGTTTAACCAAAACCGCCGCGAAAAGAATGCTAAAATTCAGATAGACAATGCAAACATCGATGTCAAACAAGTAAAGCTAAATGTAGAAACACAGGTGAATAACTTGTATGTAAGCTACGCATCGGGCCTTGATTTAATTAAACTGGGGCAGGCCAATGTTGTTATCGCCAAGAAAAACCTTGATATCTCCCTGGAAAAATATAAGCTTGGCAACATAACCCCATTAGAGATAAGGGAGGCCCAACGTAATTACCTGGATGCCCAATCAAAGTTTTTTGCGGCTCAATACCAATCTAAACAGGCGGAGATCACTATAAAACAGATCACTAACAGTATAAGCATAGATAAATAAATTTTTTAAATTGCTTTTAAACGCTATTTTTGATTTATGACCGTCCCTTACAAAACCTGCTTACTCATCGATGATAACTACATCGATAACTTTGTGACGCGCAGGATTTTGGAAGCCAGTCACTTTGCCGAGCAAATTATTGTTCGCCAATCGCCGGCCGAAGCCATTAATTCATTAAGGGATGGCGTTATTAAGCCGGATGTTATTTTTTTAGATATCAGGATGCCAATGATGAGTGGGTTTGAGTTTTTGCAGGAATATGATCAGCTTGGTATCAGTAAAAGCGACATAAAAATATTTATGCTGTCATCATCTCTTGATCCGGTAGATATGAGGCAATCCGAGAGCAATAAATATATAACCCAGTTTATCCATAAACCCCTTACCATCAAAGCCCTCGAAGAACTTAGTGCATGATCTTAGTAGCCGATAGCGGATCTTCAAAAACAGACTGGTTGCTTCATATTCCACAGCAAGAGCCAGTATCCTTTAAAACCGCAGGATTAAACCCATATTTTTTAACCGAAAAAGAAATCGTTAAAGTAATACAGGACCAGGCGGCAGATCTGCTGGCCCATGCTGATACTATTGACGAGATCTATTTTTTTGGGGCAGGCTGCTCAAGTCCAGACAGGCACGAGATCGTTTCAAACGCCATAAGCCAATTGTTTACCAAAGCCTATATAAGTGTAGACAGCGACCTTTTAGGTTGCGCATACGCCACATGCGGCCACGAGAAAGGCATTTGCTGCGTTATGGGAACCGGCTCGAACATAGCTTTTTTTGACGGCGAGGGAGTTTATGAAGGCCAGCACGGCCTGGGTTTTGTTTTGGGCGATGAAGGATCGGGTACGTGGTTTGGCAAGGCACTCATTACTGATTTTTTATACGGCAGGATGCCCGCAGAGATCAGTCAGAAATTTGATAATGTATATCACCTTAATAAAGATATCGTAATAAAAAACGTATACCAGAAGCCCAATGGCAACACCTACCTGGCCTCGTTCGCAAAGTTTGTAAGTCAAATAAAAACAACAGATTACGGACAAGCCCTGCTGAAAAAGGGACTGATTGAGTTTATAGATACCAATATTAAGTCGTACGCCGAATATCATAAATACAAATGCCATTTTGTAGGTTCCATAGCCTACGTTTTTGCCGATGAATTAACATCCCTATGCAAGCTAAATGGCGTAAAAACGGGCAAGATCATCAGGCAACCCATTAATGACCTGCTCACTTTTGTGCTTAAGCGCAATGAGATGGCTAACGAGAAATAGTTAGCCAAACAAAACAGTAAGCACACCCTGGCAATTCATCCTATTTGTCATCCATAAATAATAATTGCAACAAACCGGAACAACCGTTCCAAAACAACATACATTTGCGGAACGATTATTCCAAAACAAAGTAATCTTCCAAAAAATGAAAAAATTAGAGAACAAAGTAGCCGTTATAACAGGCGCATCAAAAGGTATTGGTGCAGCAATAGCTAAAAGCCTGGCAGCCGAAGGTGCTGCGGTGGCGGTAAATTACGCGTCGGACAAAAAAGGCGCTGATAAAGTAGTTACAGAAATTACCGAAGCCGGCGGCAAGGCTATTGCCGTGCAGGGCGATGTATCAAGCAGGGCAGATGTTGATCGCCTTTTTGCCGAAACCAAAGAAGCTTTTGGCGGTGTTAACATTCTTGTAAACAACGCTGGCGTATATAAATTCAGTCCGATAGAAGATGTTACTGAAGATGAGTTTCACCGCCAGTTTAATACCAATGTGCTTGGCTTGCTACTTGTTACTCAGGCCGCGGTAAGCAGCTTTGGCGATAACGGCGGCAGCGTCATCAACATTGGTTCTACAGTAACACGTATCACTCCTCCGCAAAGCTCCATTTATACCGCTACCAAGGGCGCGGTAGATGCTATTACACAGGTATTATCAAAAGAGCTTGGCCCTAAAAAGATTCGCGTAAATGCTATTAACCCGGGCATGGTTGAAACAGAAGGTACGCATACCGCGGGCTTTATTGGCAGCGAGTTTCAAGAAAACATGGAAAAAACTACGCCACTTGGCCGTATTGGTCAGCCGGATGATATTTCACCCATCGCTGTATTCCTGGCATCTGATGATTCACGCTGGTTAACAGGCGAAACTATAATTGCCAGTGGGGGCGTAAGGTAAATCCTGTTTGGGCTTCCATAACCACCTACGGCACTTTTAAACGCTCAATTAATTAAAAATGAATAGCTTTGCCTTTTAATACAGGCAAGGCTTTTTTATTATGGCAAGACCAAAAGATTTTGATGAGGATGATGTATTGAATAAGGCCATTTGTATTTTTTGGCACAAGGGATACAACGGCACCTCTATGCAAGATTTAGTGGATGGCCTGGGCATAAGCCGTTCAAGCCTGTACGACACCTATGGCGATAAGCACACCCTGTACGTAAAAGCCCTGGAAACCTATCAAAAGGCAGCAGGCAATCAGGTGTGCAATATTATTAATAACGCAGCATCGGCAAAAGAGGCCATAAAACAGTTGCTTGAACTTACCATTAAGGATTTGTTGAGCGACGAGCAGCGCAAAGGCTGTTTTTCGGTAAACGCAGGTATAGAAGTGGCGCCCCATGACGCGGAAGTAAATAGCATGATCTGCCGCGGCGAACAACAGGTGGAAGACGCCTTTTTCCACGCCATAAAAAAAGGACAAGAGAGCGGCGAAATAACAAACAAACAAGACGCAAGGGCACTTGCCCGCTTCATTTTTAATGCCGTAAAAGGCATGCAGGTATCTGCCAAAGGGCCAACAGATAAAGCCTTTTTTGATGATATTATACAAACAACCATGCTGGTGCTTGATTAAGCAACCAGTACTCACCAAGCCTGAAATACTGTTAAGCAGCCAAAGCCCTCTTTTTCCTCAATTTCATCGCCAATACAAACAACATTAATAATACAGCCAACGCGCTTCCGGCTTTGGGCAGATAATCGCCATGCTGTACGTAAAAAGTAAGTTCAGAATTAAGATTGATATCCTGTTTAATGGCCGTTTTTGTCCACCATTTGGTTTGCTGTACAATGTCGCCGCGCTGGTTAATAAATGCCGATATCCCGGTATTTGCCGAACGCGCTACCCACCGTCGGGTTTCAATGGCGCGCAACTTGGCATAATCCAGGTGCTGGTCTTTGCCGGATGTGTTTTCCCACCAACCATCATTTGTTATTATGGCGATAAACTGCGCACCCTTTGCCACCGAGCGGGCAACATAGCCCCCCCAGATAGATTCATAACATATCACCGGATCTACACCAATGCCGCTCTGCGAATAAAAAACTTCCGCATCGGACTGACTACCATAAGCCCCGGTAGCGCCGCCCAGGTGCTCAAATACTGGTTTTAAAAATGAAAAAGTATTCCCAAACGGCAGCGATTCGGCCCCCGGAACTAACCGCGATTTATGGTAAAATTGCGGGGTGCCATCATTTTCAATGTTTAATGCAGTACTAAAACTATCAACAAACTGGCCGCCATTAACCGGACTGGCTGTTTTAGTAGCCCTTGTATTATAATAAGTAAATGTTTCGGCACCGGTAAGCAGGTTACCGTTTTTAAACCGGGTTAAAAACCGCTTTGCCTGGCTATAAAACGGACTGGCCTGTATCCGCGCTTCTTCCATATACTCCGGAATAGCGGTTTCGGGCCATAAAAAAAACTCAGTATTGGATTGCCCAATACTGTCAGACAAACGGCTCATGATATCGATCTGTTGCGTAGCTGGCAGGGAACCTTCCTTTTCATAAGGATCAATATTGGGTTGAACAGCTACTATATTCGATGGGTTTTTTTGCTCAGTATAATTATAATACCTGTACTGCGAAAAGCAAATTGGTACCAATACCGTAAGCGTAAAAGCGGTAATTAATTTTAACCTTACCTGTTTTGTCTGCGCTTCGCGCATGCCCACGTATATTAAATAGGCTAATATATTTACAGCCCAAACCCAAATTGTACCGCCGTAAACCCCGGTGTATTCATACCATTGAATCCATTTATGGGTAACAGCAAAGCCGTTGCCCAGGGTCATCCACGGAAAATTAAGGTCCCAGCTTTGGTGCAGGTATTCGTAACCTATCCATAGACAAACGAGCCCCGCCAAACTCCAGCCACGACCAGTTAAAAGCCTCAACCGGTAATACAGCCAGCAGGCCGTTGCCATAAGCAACGGCCCAAGCGCGTAAGGGATAAGGGTAATTGGTATAGCCACCAGTTCGCCAACTTGTTTCAGGGCGTTATAAACCCAGTAAATAGATGCCGTGTTCCAAACAAAAAAACCAATGAGTGCTACATTAAAAATCTGCTTCCCTTTTTTTGCTGATGTAGATTGAATGATGTTTTCCATCGCCAGCAGCATGGGTACAAAACCAATGAACAGCAAAAAGGTGGTGTACGGCGTTGGCGGCCATGCTATCCACAATAATAAACCCGAAAAAATGGCTAACGGAAGGTTTTTTTTCATCAATGTATGCTATAGAAACTATTTGAAGGTGCTGCCGGGGTTCGCAATTTTTTCAGCATTATATACTTCTGATTTCCCTTTGGGGATTGATAATGATTGCCATTTTGAACCGGCTATCATTTTACCGATAAATACTATTTGCCCAACATGGTACGGATAATGCGCAAGCTGTCGGTTTATGGCATCCTCAATATGATGCGGTTCATTTCGGATGTAGATGGTTTTGTGCCAGTCATCGGCGGTAATTGAATTTAGTGCGTTAAAAAGGCAATCCCAACCCTGGTTCCAAAGCGCCATGATCTCTTCGCGGCTGTTAACGGCATCTTCAAATTCTGTATCGCGGTTGCGCCATTCCTTTTCACCGTCGGTAGTCAGAAAATCCGTCCACCGGGAAAGCATATTGCCCGCAAGGTGTTTAATGGTAATGGCAATACTGTTGCTATCCTCGTTAAAGCGCCAAAATAAATCAGCATCATTCAACTGACTAAAGGTTTTCTCCCCTAACAACCGGTAGTAGGCAAACTGCCTTATAGCACTGTTTAAATAAACTTCCATAACATTTTATTCATCCGTTTCTTCGTCGCGTTTGTACTTGTCTTTTGATGATTTGGCCTCTGCACCGGCAACGCACATTACAAACTCGCCCTTTAGCGGATGTGTTTCAAAATACAGCTTTACCTCTGTTACCGTTCCACGTACTGTTTCTTCAAACATTTTTGTGAGTTCGCGCGATACAGAGATCTGCCTGTCGGCACCAAAATAAGTGGCCATTTCATCCAGCGTTTTTAACAAACGGTGTGGCGATTCATATAGTATAATGGTACGTTCCTCTTCGGCCAAAAACTTATACCGGGTTTGGCGACCTTTTTTTAAGGGCAAAAACCCTTCAAAACAAAACTTATCTGTAGGGAAACCCGAGTTTACCAACGCGGGCACAAATGCCGTTGCACCAGGCAGGCACTCTACAGCTATATCAAACTTCAATGCCTCCCGCACGAGATAAAAGCCCGGATCGGATATGGCAGGCGTACCGGCGTCGGATATCAGGGCTATATTTTTTCCCTCCAGCAAAAACTTCACGATCTCGTTTGACGATTGGTGTTCATTATGCTGATGGTGCGAAAAAACTTTCTGATGGATATCAAAATGTTTTAATAACGGTGCCGATGTACGTGTATCTTCGGCCAGTATCAGGTCGGCCTCTTTTAAAACGCGGATAGCCCTGAGGGTGATATCCTCGAGGTTGCCTATTGGGGTGGGTACTAAGTATAGTTTGCCTTTTTCGCTCATGGTTCATAGATAGTAGTTCATGGCTGGCCGTTGATGATACTAATTTTCACAAATCAGCCATGAACAATGAACCATAAACTATGAACTAATTATATCTTTGCCTAAAAATAAATTCAATGCTGCAAGTTAGTTATATCCGCGATAACAGGGAACAGGTTTTAGAACGTTTGGCTGTAAAAAATTTTAAACAGCCCGAGTTGGTTGATGAAATAATTGAGTTAGATGACAAACGTCGTTCAACGCAAACCAGCATGGATAACGTATCGGCCGAGGCCAACGCGGCTGCTAAACAAATTGGGGAACTGATGCGCAATGGCAAAAAAGCAGAAGCAGAAGAAATAAAAGCCAAAACAGGCGCCTGGAAAGAGGACATCAAAAAATTTGGCGATCAGCTTGCCTTAACCGAAGAAGAGCTTTATCAGAAACTGGTATTGTTGCCAAATCTTCCGCATAGTTCAGTGCCAAAAGGATTAACGCCTGAAGAAAACGAAGTTGTTTTAGAGAATGGTACAATCCCCGAGCTACCGGCTAATGCCTTACCGCACTGGGAGCTGGCCGCAAAATATAACCTGATCGATTTTGAATTGGGCGTAAAAATAACCGGGGCTGGTTTCCCGGTTTATAAAAACAAGGGCGCAAAACTACAGCGCGCGTTAATCAATTATTTTATTGACGAAGCTGAAAAGGCCGGTTACAGCGAGGTAAGCGTACCGCTGATGGTAAACGAAGCATCGGGCTTTGGTACATCTCAATTACCGGATAAAGAGGGGCAAATGTATTTTGTAGGTATAGATAATTTATACCTCATTCCAACTGCCGAGGTGCCTATTACCAATATGTTCAGAGATGTGATATTAAAGGCCGACGAATTACCTGCAAAACATTGTGGCCACACACCATGCTTTCGCCGTGAGGCCGGCTCTTATGGTGCGCACGTACGCGGTCTGAACCGTTTGCACCAGTTTGATAAGGTTGAAATTGTACAAGTGGTACATCCCGATAAATCATACGAAACATTGGAGCAGATGAGCGCCCATGTACAGGGTTTACTGCAAAGCTTAGGTTTACCATACCGCGTACTGCGCCTTTGCGGCGGCGATATGGGTTTTGGAAGCGCCTTAACTTACGATATGGAAACCTGGAGCGCAGCACAACAACGCTGGCTGGAAGTATCGTCCGTATCAAACTTTGAAACCTTCCAAAGCAATAGGCTAAAACTCCGCTTCCGCAATGCCGAGGGCAAAACACAATTGGCACACACCCTTAACGGCAGCGCTTTGGCCTTACCTCGTATTGTAGCTACGCTATTGGAAAATAACCAAACTGATAGGGGAATTAAAATACCTGAGGTATTGGTACCTTATACTAAGTTTGAGTGGATTGATTAAGCTTTGAATAATCGATTTAAATACATGTAATTTGTTAGCATGGATAACTCGCGTGAATTTACGATATATAAAGCCGCCCAAATAGCAAAAACATTATTTTGGATAAACCTGGCGCCTGCTGTTGTTGCTGGCGCCACATTTGTATATTTATTTTTTGATATGTTATTAAATGCTGATTATGAAACTACTGGTTTCTTGATTTTGCTTATTATCGGAATAGCTGCCGAATTTACCTACTATCGCCAATTTACTGATGCTGATTACACTCCAAAAAAAATTGGCTGGATATATTCAATAGTTATAAATGGATTATGCGTTGCAGCGTACCTGGCGGCCTTTGTTAGTAATCCAAGTAGTTTATTTTTAATTGCTATATACCCAATCATTTTCCTAACGCAAAGTTGCAGGGGTTTAAGAATGGTATCTAAAATCAAACGTGTACCGCAAGTACATCCTTAACAAAGAGTAATCCTACGTTTTTGCCAGTAAAGCCATAAATGTAACATCAAAAACACCGGATATCGCATTCACAATTCCGTTGCCTTTTTCGGGTTTCTTAAAATCTTCGGGATAAAAAACATGATCGGCACCCAGGGCTTTTAGCAAAGCATCTTCTTTAGTATGTTCTTTGGTTTTGTAGCAGCAGATCTTGATTTTACTGTAGGCAGGGTTGCTGCTTATGCGGCGCAGGATTTTTTCAATATCCGCAGTAAGATAATCGTAGTCGAAAATTACAACATTTGGTTTAAGCTCATGAATGGAGGGAAAGATATTTCCTGTAGAAGAAATATGCCTGAACATTTTATTGTTAGGCAACAACTCCACCGAAAAAGTATCGGGAGCAACCAATAGTACATTTTTAGATCGTACGCGGATCATCATTATTTAATTAAGGGGACTTAAAAGTACTGGATAAACTCCACTTTATCAACAGTTTATTAATTAAAGTAACAATAATGATACTAAAAGCCACTGTTAATTCAATTACTTGTTTAATTACGGAAGTTAATTATCCATTTTTAAGAAATAATTAATTAAAAGTGAACTTTTATTGCCCGAAAGGATCAATAGTTATTAACATTGTGAGCAGGGCGAAGAATCAATACGCGACTTACATGCCGGCGATTGGATTCTTCGCTACCCAAGACAAGTTGTAGATCGCAGACATACGAAGTTTTAAAAACTTCGTATGTCTTTCGCCTCTTTCTCATTCTCCCCTTTAGATTCCCGGATTTTAAAACTCAGACAACGGGGACAGAAGATTGATTTATGCTGCAAAAGCCCCTAAAGCTTTAGCTATCCGGCTAACGGTTTCATCTGTACCCAATAAAGCCGCAATATCAAAAACATGCGGACCAAATTTGCCGCCAACCAGCATAATACGGAACGGCAGCATTACATCGCCAACCTTTAATGCTTTTTCTTCGGCCAGGGCTTTAAATTTAGTTTCCAGATCATGAGCCCCAATGCCTGTATTTTCGTTTAATAAGTTGGTTAAAGCGTTAAAGAAATCGGTCTTGGCGTCCGTCCATTTGGGTTTTACGGCATTAAGATCGTACTCTTTAGGTTGCTCAAAAAAGTAACCTGCCTGCTGGTAAAAATCGGGCAGCAAAACGCAGCGGTCCTTAATGAGGTTTATAACTGTTTCCAGTTTTGCATCATCGGTAATAACAATTCCTTTATCCGCTAAAATACTGCTAACGGCAGGCAGCAAGCTGCCAACTGTTGATCTCTTGATCCACTCGGCATTAAACCACTTGGCTTTTTCAAAATCGAACTTAGCACCGGCCTTGCTTACGCGGTCAATAGAGAACTTTTCTATCAGTTCATCCAGCGTAAAAATCTCCTGGTCGGTACCGTCGTTCCAGCCGAGGGTAGCCAGCAGGTTCAGAAATGCTTCGGGCAAAAAACCCAATTCGCGGAAACCGGGGGTGGTTTCATCTGTTTTAGCATCAAACCAGGTCATGGCATAAACGGGGAAGCCCAAGCGTGCGCCATCGCGCTTGCTCAGCTTGCCGTGTCCATCCGGTTTTAATATCAGCGGTAAATGCGCCCATTGCGGCATCTCTGCTTTCCAACCCAAATACTCCCAAAGCAGCAAATGCACCGGTGCCGATGGCAGCCACTCTTCGCCACGGAAAGCATGTGAAATTTTCATCAGGTAATCATCAACCACAACCGCCAAATGGTAAGTCGGCATTCCGTCGGCTTTCAACAGCACTTTGTCATCAACCTGGTTAGTTTCAAAACTCACATACCCGCGAATCATATCATTAAAGCTGATAGTTTCATCGGCAGGCATTTTTATGCGGATCACATGCGGCGTACCGGCATCAAGCAGGGCATCAACTTCATGTTGCGGCAAAGCGATGGAATTGCGCAGGCTTTGGCGATAAACCTGTCCGTATTGAAAATTAGGGCTCTCTTTACGGTTTTTGTCCAGCTCTTCGGCGGTATCAAACGCGTAATAAGCATGGCCCTGCATCACCAGGCGCTCGGCGTATTCACGGTAAGCAGCCTTGCGCTCGCTTTGGCGATAAGGTGCATACAGGCCGCCGGCCACCGGGCTTTCATCCGGGTGCAGGCCGCACCATTTAAGGCAGTCTAAAATATATTCTTCGGCACCGGCAACGTAACGTGTTTGGTCGGTGTCTTCAATTCTTAAAATAAAATCGCCATTGTGTTTTTTGGCGAACAAATAGTTGAACAATACGGTACGTACGCCACCCAGGTGTAAACCACCGGTGGGGCTCGGCGCAAAACGGACTCTTACTTTTTTATCGGTCATGATAGGGGCAAAGATAAATTTATTTAAGATGTGCAGGTGTGCAGATTTCAGATGTGCAGATAATATGAGGATAATATGATTTGAAAATACGTTGGCTTAAAAAATATGGTCAACCATTTCCGATCAATATACATGTCATTTTTACCAACACATCTAAAACGTCAAAGCCCTACAGAGTTATTTCTGCACATTTGAAATCTGAAATCTGTAATCCGCACATTTGAAATAATTTTACGTTATTTGAGGTCTTGGCCAGCATGAACCCATACCAGCAAAAAAAAAGGTGGAAGTATTTACTGCTTTCATTCGCGGTTGTTATAGCCAGCGGCTCGTTATTATATACCAGCTACCTGGTGAAAAACATTGCCCACTCTGAACGTACCCGAGCGCAGGTTTGGGCAATGAGTATGCGGCAGCTGTTCAATTCAGACGATAACGATTTTTTACAGTTTACCACCTCTGTTCGCGATAGCTTAACTGTACCCGCTATTATTGTAGACGAAAAAGGCGACGTTATTCTTTCGCGAGGGCTGGATACCACTAAAACGTTCATCAACTTACCCTCAGACGGCAATAAGAAAAAATACGATCCTGAATATTTTAAATCGGAACTGGCCTATATGAAAAACCAGCACGAACCCATAAGACTTATGGTACTGGGTGCACCCTGGAAGGTTTATTATAAAGACTCCCCTTTGCTTACGCAGCTGCGCCTGTTCCCCTATATTCAGCTTACCGTTATCGCTATATTTCTGCTGATGGCCTACACCGCCTTCAGCTCGTCGCGAAAATCCGAGCAGGACCAGGTTTGGGTTGGGTTAGCTAAGGAAACCGCTCACCAGTTGGGCACGCCGATATCATCGCTTATGGCGTGGATTGAGCTGATGAAGGAAAAGTTTAATGCCGAGGATGATGTGCTGGTGGCCGAAATGGAAAACGATGTAAAACGCCTGGAAATAGTGGCCGACCGTTTTTCTAAGATCGGCTCGAAACCGGTGCTGGAAGAACATGCCGTTTATGCCGTAGTGAAAGATTTTGTTGATTATTTTAGGGTGCGTGTAAGTAAAAACATAGGGTTTGAAATGGGTGGCAACCCGCATTTAAAAGCCGGGTTAAACGTTCCGTTGTTTGATTGGGTTATTGAAAACCTACTTAAAAACGCGGTTAATGCTATTGATGGCAAGGGCAGTATAAAAGTAGAAATAAGCGGAAATAAACTCAAGAACCAGGTTTTTATTGATATTACAGATACAGGAAAAGGAATTCCCCGCTCTAAATTCGATACCGTTTTTCAGCCCGGATACACCACACGCAAACGCGGCTGGGGACTTGGCTTATCATTAACCAAAAGGATGATTGAGAATTACCACAACGGACAAATCTTTGTAAAAGATTCTGAAGTGGGTAAGGGAACAACTTTCAGGATCATATTAAAAAATACGCGCGATGATAAAAAGGCCAAATCCTGACGAATATTCGCCGTTTGCTGCGGGCTACATAGGGCAGGTACCAAACGAAAATGTTATAGAACTACTGGAACAATCCATGAACCGCAGTTATGATTTATTCAGCAGCTTATCTGAAACCCAAGCCGCATACGCCTATGCACCCGACAAGTGGACGGTTAAAGAGGCCGTAGGCCATATGATTGACACCGAACGCACTTTTGCTTATCGTGCCATGGTATTTTCCCGTAATAACATTGAACTGCCTGGCTTTGACCAGGACATATACGTAGCTAATGCCGATTTTAACAACCGGAGTATTAAGGATCTGGCGGCCGAGTTTAAAACACTAAGACAATCTAATATTTATATGATCAAAGGCTTTAACGACGCGCAGCTGATGCGCGAAGGCATTGCCAGCAATGCCCGTTTTACCGTTAGGGCCTTTGTTTATATGCTGGCCGGCCACGAATTGCACCATTATAATATATTTAAGGAGCGCTACGGAATTAGTTAAAAGGAAAAGGCCGGTTAAAACCGGCCTTTTCCTTTTTATACTTACAGTTTTTATTTCTGTATGGTGTGATCGTCTTTATCTAATACTTCCTTTTTTTCTATCCGATAAGAAAGGAATAACCCGCATCCGCCAAATATGGCAATCAGCGACAGGTATAAGAAAAATATGCCATCGCCGATAATTATATTATTGAAGGCTAAGTGGTCTAAAATAAAAGCAAGGAATAACCCGATACCCGAGCCCCCCAGCAGCAATCCCCATTTTAAGTTTTGATACGGGGCCGATTGTGGTTTATAACTGCGAGGGTCCATACCACGTTCAATCATTGCCATTTTTTCGCGTTTGTACAGGTAAAAAACTCCAAAAATCATAGCGAAAAAGCTTACTGATATGGTGATGCCTGCTAATATTCCTAATTGTGCGGTTTCCATGATACTTATGTTTAAAAATACGTTAATTTTTTTTGCATTCACCACTATTGGTGTATTTGTAGTTTATGACAACACTGTTTTAAAACAGGTTACACCCATTTGTTAATTTTTTAATATTATTTTCAGATGGGTTTGCTCCAAAATAAATCGACCTTAATTTTTCAATTACTAAATATATTACTTTAGTTTTGCTAATATTTTTATCAAAATGACGGGCGAAGTTTTAATAATCGTATCAATTATAATTCTGCTTATTGCATTATTTCTGTTCGTAAAAAAACCGACGGCTACTGATATTATTTCGGTTGATGACTTAAACCGCCTGCGTGCCGATAATGACCTGCTTAAAGTTTCCTTAGTCAAAGCCGAGGAAAGGGCCATCGGATTATTAAACGAAAAAGATAGCATCACCCGCTTTTTGAAAGAAGATAAGGATAGGATACTTGATGAGCTTTTCCAGGAACGGGCTTTACTGGCGCAGGCAAACCAATCTTTGGAAAGCGCGCGATCGTACTATAAATCGCAGCAGGAAAAAATGCAGGAGCAAAAGGTGGAGATAGAACAGATACGCACACAGTTTCAGCGGGAATTTGAAAATGTGGCCGAAAAGCTGCTGAAAGAAAAATCAAAAGAGTTTATTGACGTAAACCGCAATAACCTGGATATGATCCTCAACCCGCTAAAGGAAAACCTAAAAGCTTTTGAGGACAAGGTAGAAAAGGTTTACAATATGGAAGCTGCTGAACGCAATACCCTTAAAGGCGTTATTACCCAGCTGATGGATCTGAATAAACAGATCAGTGACGAGGCCCAAAACCTCACTAAAGCACTTAAAGGCGATAACAAAAAACAAGGTAACTGGGGCGAAGTTATTTTGGAGCGGGTGCTGGAGCGCTCAGGGTTGGTTAAAGATCAGGAATACCGTATCCAGGCCGCAATGCAGGCAACGGATGGCACCCGCTACCAGCCCGATGTTATTATCGACCTGCCCGATGAAAAACATTTGGTAATAGATTCTAAAGTTTCGCTGATTGCCTATGAGCGCCTGGTGAATGCCGATACAGAGGAAGACCGCAAGCTATTTGCCAAGGCCCATGTCGAATCCATCCGGGGCCACATCAGCGGCCTCTCTTCCAAAAAATATCACGACCTCTACAAGATCAACTCGCCAGACTTTGTGCTGCTTTTTGTACCCATCGAGTCATCGTTTAGTATTGCAGTACAGTTGGATGGCGAGCTGTTTAACTATGCCTGGGATAAAAAAGTAGTGATAGTTAGTCCGTCTACCTTGCTGGCCACACTGCGTACCATCGCCAGCATGTGGAAACAGGAACGCCAAAACCGAAACGTATTGGAAATTGCCCGCCTTAGCGGTGATATGTACGATAAATTCGTTGGTTTCCTGGGCGATATGGATGGCATCAGCCGCGGTATCCATCAAACACAAACAGCCTACAACAGCGCCTTAAATAAACTATCAGATGGCCGCGGGAACTTAACAACCACTGCCGAGAAGATTAAAAAATTAGGTGCCAAGGCAGATAAGCAAATAGATCAGAAGTTTTTGGGAGAGGAGTAAGGGCCGGCAAATCAACAATGTCAAGTCATGCCGAACTTGTTTCGGCATCTCACAGGAAAGGTATCCAGCTACCAATTCTCCACTTCAGTATTTAAAGACCGCATATCTGGATTTACTGTCTTTATTAAATTAATTTTCCAATCCTTGTGCCATCTTTTCAATTGCTTTTCCCGGTCAATGGCGTCTGTAATTCTTTCGAAGTATTCATAGTAAATAAGATCGTGAAGATTATATTTTTTTTACAAATATTGAACCCTCGCCATTTATATGTTGCCAAACGCGTGTACGTAAATCGCTGGTTACACCGATGTAAAATGTAGTGCGATATTTGTTAGACATTATATAAACGTGACCTTGCTTATAAAGCATAATGTAAACTTAGTTGAGCATCACGCAAACCTTGCATGTGGGATGCCGAAACAAGTTCGGCATGACCCTGCTTTTATTTTCTATGAACATTCAAGCCCTTACTCCTCATTCTTAAACGCATTCCACCCTTGCGCTTTTAATGGGTGCGAATTGCCTGACGTAGTTATAAGGTTACAGCCTGCTGAGGGTTCGGTTATGTGACCAATGATGGTGATGTCCATTTTAAACTTAATCTTGTCATAGTCGGCTTGTTTAACGGTGAACAGAAGCTCATAGTCCTCGCCGCCACTCAGGGCGCACACTGTTGGATCAAGGTTAAACTCACGGGCTGTTTCGTAGGTCATAGGGTCAAGGGGAATCTTCTCTTCGTACAAATTACAGCCCTTGTCGCTTTGCTTGCAGATGTGCAGAATCTCCGATGCCAAACCGTCGGATACGTCAATCATCGCTGTTGGTTTCACAGCTATGCTTTTCAACAATTCCACAATATCGCGGCGGGCTTCGGGTTTTAGCTGTCGCTCAACTATGTAATCTTTGCCTTCCAGATCGGGCTGAATGTTGGGATTTTCGAGATAAACCAGTTTTTCACGTTCCAATAGTTGCAAGCCCACGTAAGCGCCGCCCAGATCACCAGATACACATATCAGGTCGCCTTCGCCGGCACCGTTGCGGTAAACAACATCGGCCTCATCTGCATAGCCAATAGAGGTTACACTGATCACCAAACCTTGTTTTGATGATGTGGTATCGCCGCCTATCAAATCCACATTATATTTTTCGCAGGCAATGTAAATGCCTTCATACAATTCTTCAATAGCTTCCAAAGGAAACTTGCTCGACATGCCTATTGAAACGGTAACCTGCGAGGCTATACCATTCATAGCATAAATATCACTCAGGTTTACCTGGATTGCTTTATATCCTAAATGCTTCAGTGGTGTATAAGCCAGATCAAAATGAATACCTTCCAACAGCATATCGGTGCTGATCAGCACTTTTTTGCCGGTAAAATCCAATACTGCCGCGTCATCTCCCACGCCTTTTATTGTACTGGGCTGCCCCAATTTTATATTTTTAGTTAAATGACTTATCAGCCCAAATTCGCCTAAGTCCTCTAAATTGGTTCTTTCCTCGTTTTCAAACATGCTATCTCACAAATTTATAGTGCAAAAATAAACATTACATTTTGGTAATCTCATTTAATATAAATGCATTATGGGTTTTGTAAATATTTTGATAGATAAGCCTATAATTTCTCATAGCGTTAATTTATTAACACACGATTAATATTAAATACAGAGTTTTGCCTATCTAAATAAATTTATATGAAATTAAGAAAACTACTTATGTATCTGGGGTTTGCAACATTGGTGCTTACCGGTTGTAAAAAAGATTTGCCAGCCAACCATTCCATTGACCCAAACATGCCTGGTGATACCGTGGTAACCCCAACTCCAAAACCTTATGCCATTACAGAAACATTTGAATCGGGCACAAAAGGCGCTTATGCTATAGCCGATGTTCAGCTACTTACCGGTGTATGGAGCTTTAACGACGCCGTAGTAGGCAGTTTAGCTACAGATGTTAAAGACGGTGCTAAAAGCGTACGACTGCGTACCGGCGATATTACCATGAAATTTGATATTAGCGGCGTTACACAAATAAGTATTTCACATGCCAAATATGGGGCCGACGCTGCATCAACCTGGCAATTATTTATGTCGACAGATAGCGGTACAACCTTTACCCAGCTGGGCGCAGATATTGCCGAAAATAACACAGTGCTTGTAACCGATTCATTCAAAGTTACTACCACCAAAAAAGTACGCTTCCAGATCAAAAAAACAGGAACGGCCCGCATAAATATCGACGATATTACCTTTAAAGGAACCGGAGAACCGGGCATTATCCCTGGCACACCCGATTCTGGCGACGATGGAGGCGACCAGAGCGGATCGGCTTCAACCCCGCGTGGTGTTACCGTTGGCACAGATGCCCCGCCTGCAAGCGGCGATAACAGCGATCTGCTGTTAGGTAATCCTTCGGCTGCAGAAAATGCCATAGTTATGATGGATAATTACCTTATTGACCAGGGGTACTACACGGAATCATACAACAGCACCAAAGGCGAACCAAACTGGGTGAGCTGGCACCTGGATGCAACCAATATAACCGGAGCAGCATCGCGCCAGGATAGTTTTGCAGCGTTTAGCGGTTTACCTACCGGATGGTTTCAGGTACAGAGCAACAGCTACCAGGCCAGCGTATACGGTTTTGACAGAGGCCACAACTGCCCGTCGGCCGATAGAACGAGTTCAAAAGGTGCTAACGACGCAACATTTTTGATGACTAATATGATACCACAGGCTCCACAAAATAACCAACAGACCTGGAACAATTTAGAAGGCTATCTGCGTGAACAAGTTGTTGAAGGCAACGAGGTTTATATTATTATGGGTAGCTACGGCACCGGCGGTACAGGTTCCAAAGGCGCGTTTAGCAGCATAACTACTTTAGATAACGGACATATAAATGTACCAAGCAATGTATGGAAAGTTGCTGTAATAATACCTGCAGGCAATGGCGATGTAAGTCGGGTAACAAGCAGTACAAGGGTTATCGCGGTTAACACACCTAACATTAACTCCATCAGTACCGACTGGAAACAATACCGCGTTACCGTACGATCAATTGAAACAGCAACGGGTTATAACCTGCTATCTAATCTACCGCAAAGCGTACAGGACGCTATTGAAACCAAGGCAGATAACTTGTAGGCAATCGCCCCATCCAATAATAAAGGCCCTGCAAGTTTTGCAGGGCCTTTATTATTTTTACTTTTTTCTGCTGCGTAACCTTATGCTTTATACCGCCGAAGGCGGAGAGTTTTTTTGAGATTAACGCCCAGTTTACAAAACTCCTTGAAACCGGCGCAACCTTTATACTTTAATACCGCCGTAGGCGGAAAAATTTTAAGATTTTAGAGCCCCTTTTGTCATTGCGAAAGACTAAGCACAATCTCTTTTTCATCTTGTCATCCTGAGGCACGAAGGATTTATTAGCGCCAATACAAGCTGAAGAATAGATTCTTCACTACGTTCAGAATGACAAGATTTATTGGTTGCTTTTACCGCTCTGTATAGCTTAATGATTGCTTCGTACCTCGCAATGACAAAGCTTTTTTATTATTTACCCTATAGTTATAAACCCAGCTGTGCCGAAATTTCCAGCATTCTTTCAATCGGCTTTACCGCCCTTGCTATAATATCTGCAGGTACGGTAATTTCTGGCGTACCATTTTTGAGGCATAGGTACAGTTTTTCCAGTGTATTCCGCTTCATGTGCGGACAGTCGTTGCAGGCGCAGCTATTATTTGGCGGTGCAGGTATAAAAACCTTATCGGGGTTTTCTTTTTGCATCTGGTGTAAAATGCCTGCTTCGGTAGCTACTATAAATTCCTTATCGGCATGACTGCCAGCATATTTCAATATCCCGGTTGTCGAGCCAATATAATCGGCCATTTGCAGTATCACTTCCTCACATTCGGGGTGGGCCAACAGCTTAGCGCCGGGATGCCTTTCTTTTAGTTTAGTGATCTTTTCGCGACTAAAAATCTCATGAACCATACATGCTCCATTCCATAACACCAGATCCCTACCCGTTTTTTTGGCTACCCATGCACCAAGGTTTTTATCGGGTCCGAAGATGATCTTTTGATCCTTTGGCAGGCTTTCTACAATTTGTACCGCATTGCTTGATGTACAAACAATATCGCTTAAAGCTTTCAGTTCGGCGGTACAATTTACATAAGTTATTACCAGGTGATCGGGATAGTTTTCTTTAAATTTTTTAAACAAATGTGGCGGACAACTATCTGCTAATGAGCATCCTGCCTTTAAGTCGGGCAGTAATACGGTTTTGTTTGGTGATAATATTTTGGCTGTTTCGGCCATGAAATGTACCCCTGCAAAAACAATGATATCGGCATCAGTTTTTGCAGCTTGTTGTGATAATCCAAGGCTGTCGCCAATATAATCTGCAATATCCTGAATATCGGGTTCCTGGTAGTAATGGGCCAAAACAACTGCATTTTTTTCTTTTTTAAGTTTTTCAATCTCATCAAACAGATCAAGCGTTGGGTCGATGTATTCGTCCACAAATCCGGTAACGTTTATTTCTTCGAAGGTATTCATTTCAACATTTCAATTAATAACAACTAATTATTTATATAAATAAAACTATTACTTGTTAAGGTGTTAGTTATGTGCAAAAGTTGGGATACGTTTTGTGGTAAAAGTTGTTTTTTACTTTTTATTAACAGTTATCCACACTTTTTCATTTTGTATTAGGTTGATTGTGTGATTTATATGACAATCAAATTTTTGTTGTAAAAGTTATATGTTAATATTTTAGCATGGTATAAAATGTTAGCTTTAGTGTTTAAATGACGCAAAAGTCGCTCAAAAATTATTCATTTTTGTCACCCAAATGGGAGTTATCAACGCTTTCACTATTTATTAGCTATTTGTTTACACGAAATTAACATCTTTTGTACGGCTTATTAACACAAGTAGTACTTTTACACAACTTATATAAAAAATATGACCAGAACTGTTGATTTCCTGATCGTAGGATCGGGTATAGCCGGATTAAGTTTTGCCCTCAAGGCGGCAAAGCATGGTAAGGTTCTGATAGTTACAAAATCAAACGAAGACGAATCGAACACTAAGTATGCCCAGGGCGGTGTTGCCGTGGTTGTGGATAAAAAGGAAGATTCTTTTGAAAAACACATTGAAGACACCTTAATAAGCGGTGATGGCCTTTGCGACCGCGAAGTTGTGGAAGCCGTTGTTAAGGAAGGACCGGAAAGAATTAATGAAATTATTGATTACGGAACCAATTTCGATAAGACAAATGAAGGCTTTTATGACCTTGCGAAAGAGGGTGGCCACTCCGAATTTCGTGTACTCCATTATAAAGATGTAACCGGGTTAGAAATAGAGCGATCATTATTAGAGGAGATACACAAGAATCCTAATATTGAAATATTAACACATTATTTCGCGGTTGATCTGATAACTCAGCACCATTTGGGCCAGCTGGTTGGTAAATCAAGTACTGATATTACCTGCTATGGCATTTATGCCTTTAATACCGAAAGTAATGTTGTGGAAAAGATATTATCTAAGGTTACGGTGATGGCGTCAGGCGGTGCCGGGCATATATATTCTATTACTACCAACCCAACCATTGCTACTGGCGATGGTATAGCGATGGTTTACCGCGCAAAAGGTAAAGTGCGTAATATGGAATTTATTCAGTTTCACCCAACAGCTTTATATAATCCTGGCGAGTATCCGTCTTTCCTGATATCTGAAGCTGTACGTGGTTTTGGCGGCGTGCTAAGACGTACCAATGGAGAAGAATTTATGCAGGAATATGATCCACGTAAATCACTGGCGCCGAGGGACATTACGGCAAGGGCTATTGATGCCGAGATAAAAAAATCGGGGGAGGATTTTGTTTACCTGGATATAAGACATCGCAGTAAAAAAGATATCCTGCAGCATTTTCCTAATATATATGCTAAATGTTTGGAGATAGGTATTGATATGACCAAGGATATGATCCCGGTTGCGCCGGCGTGTCATTATATGTGTGGTGGTGTAATGGTAAATCATGTTGGCCAATCGTCTATATTAAGGTTATATGCCTGTGGCGAATGTTCATCTACCGGTCTACATGGTGCTAATAGGTTGGCATCTAATTCGTTATTAGAGGCATTGGTTTTCGCGCATCGTATTTATAAAGATGCTATTAAGCAATTTGAAATAAATGTGATTCCTGAAAATATACCTGACTGGGATGAGCATGGTGTACAGTTAAGTAATGAAGATATCCTGGTTACCCACAATGTACGCGAGATGCAAAAGCTGATGAATGACTATGTAGGTATTGTCCGATCTGATTTCAGGCTGGAAAGGGCTATGCGCAGGTTGGGGTTGTTGTATGAAGAAACGGAATCCTTCTACAAAAAGACAAAGCTATCTGTAAAGCTTTGCGAGTTGCGTAATTTAATACAGGTATCTTTTATCGTAGTAAAATCGGCTATGTTACGCAAAGAGAGCAGAGGACTTCATTATACTACGGATTATCCTGTACATGCGGAAAAGGTTGAAGATACGGTGTTTTAGGAGTCTGGTACTTTGTCATTCTGAGGTACGAAGAATCTATTATTAGATATACAAATCTACGAGTAGATTCTTCGTACCTCAGAATGACAAGTGGTAGAGAAATAGAATTTTGAGCGGAAAACGGGATTCGAACCCGCGGCCTTCAGTTTGGGAAACTGATGCTCTACCAGCTGAGCTATTTCCGCTTAAATTTGTATTCAAACATAAATAAAAAATTTGTTCCATCACTAATTCGCTAACTCACTAATTAAAATATATGCCTGTTATACTACCTGTAAAAGATAAAAGCCCGGTCTGGGGAAATGATTGCTTTATAGCGCCTAATGCTACCATAGTTGGCGATGTGGTGATGGGTAATAACTGTTCGGTATGGTTTAATGCAGTAATTAGAGGTGATGTGCATTACATTAAAATTGGTGATAATACCAATATACAGGATGGAGCAGTAATCCATGCTACCTACTTAAATGCGCCAACTAATATAGGTAATTATGTTTCTATAGGTCATAACGCGCTTGTACATGGTTGTACGCTGCACAACAATGTGCTGGTAGGTATGGGTGCAATTGTGATGGATCATGCTGTGGTGAACGAATTTGTTATCATAGCAGCTGGTGCTGTAGTATTGGAAAATACCATTTGCGAGTCAGGTTATCTGTATGCCGGCATTCCCGCTAAAAAGATAAAACCACTAACCGACGAACAGAAAGCTATGCTCGTTAAATTGCCCGATAACTATATTATGTACTCCGGTTGGTTTAATAGGTAATTGGTTCTTTTGGTATGGTAACAGGTTCTTCGGCTTCCCAATTTGGCCTAAGGGAGATTTGTTTTTCGTAGAGCCATATATTTTCTGGCTGATGTTTTTGTTTTACATTACCACTATCCCATTTTCCGTTTCGGTTTTCATCATATATCACCCTGATCATGTATTTAGCCGTTAAGTAATTTTTATAGCTGATAGCGGTATTTTTAGTGATGGGCGTACTTTGCAACACCACCTTGTCGGCCGTTAACAGTTCTACAACATAAGCCTTTGAGGTATCGGGCACAGTTACTTTAACGGTGAGGTTACTATAATTCTCAATTTTATCTAACGTGAATTTTTTAGAAACTCTTTTATTTTTATCGCCATATATATCAGTAAAAGCACCGTCGTTAAATATAAGTTCGTACTTAACATTTTCGCGCCACCTGTTTTTTAGGGTGAAAGTTTTAACGTTACCCGTATCCTTTTGAAGCGTGAAATCATTAACAGCTACAGAATCTTCATTAAGTGTTATCTGCGAGTTATCAACCGTTTCTGTAGGTAAGTTGGGCGTTATTATAAGGTCGGTGCCAGGTTTTAGTTTGTCATTTGATATATCGTATTTAAAAGATATAACACGCGTAAACGACTCCTTCTTTTGCTTTAAGATGTATACAGTATCAATTGGTTTACTGTTATCAAAAAAAGCAACCCGTATAGAATCGAAACTCATGTTTTTTACATAAACAGACGCGGTATCTTTCGTTTTACTAAAGCTCGCATATTTTTGATTGTCGATACCATCCGGATAAATAATTTTAATTGATGGTTTTAATAAACCTTTGTTAAAAACAAACAGCATTTTACCATCGATATCAAATCTTTTTTCAGCGATTCTGAATTTATCCGGATCTGATTTAAAAAGGTTTAGTTTAACGTTACTGGTATCCGATTTAAGATTGATTGATTTTTTAAGGAAACCTATTAACTCCTGATCATTATCAAATATCTTATTAGGGCTTGCCTCTTTCAAAGCATAAATCCGGTATTCGTTTTCATGTAAGTTGTTTAAACTGAAATTCCCTACTGAATCTGTAGTGGTAAAAATACTCGGCTTCTTTTTACCAAATAGCAGTGAATCCTGTTTAACAGGAAAAAGCATCACCGTAACATCTTTTTCCTTTTCCTGGGTAACGGTGTTTGTAACGGTGCCAGAAATACTCAATGAATCTATATGCGGGCCCGTCGAAAAAACGTAGGTGAAATTTTTCATCACGTTGCTTTCGTTAACATCCTGAATGGCCTTGCCGAAGTTTATGACATAGGTGGTGTTTTTTTGCAGTGTATCTTTAAACTGAATCCTTAGCTTCCTTTTGTTTGAAGAGTACTCCGGTTGTTTTTCCATCGTCGGGCTCATGCTTATTTCCTGGTACTGATTGGTGAGTTTTATAAACTCGTCAAATTCCATGTTGATTTCTTTGGCCGCAAAATTTCTGGTTTTGTTTGCCGGTACTGCCTTCACCAAAGTAGGAGGGGTGACGTCACGCGGACCTCCCTGGGGTGGTTGTTGCGCAGCGCAGCCATAAATGAACAAAGCGACAATTATTAAGAGTGAAAAATTGTGAAAATTGGCCAATTTTTTATTTAACATGGTTTTTAGGCGATATAAGCGATTTTTATGTTTTTATGAACGGTAATATTAAAATTCTAAAATAATTGATTTAAAACGATATTTTATAATGTATTAGTTATCAATTAGTTACATACTATCTGGATACATGAACCATTAAAACTGAAATATCCGACGGCGATACGCCAGAAATTCGTGAAGCCTGGCCTAAAGTGCGAGGTTTTATTTTCATCAACTTTTCGCGGGCTTCTTTTGATAATGATCCTAATGTATGATAATCAAAATTTGGATTTATTTCCCGGTCTTCCATTTTCTTCATCCGGTCAACAATTTCCAATTCTTTTATAAAGTAACTCTCATATTTGATTTTTATTTCAGCCTGCTCAATAGTTTCTTTATCATAGGCCGATAATAATTCTGTCAAGGCTGGATCGGCCTTTTTCAGGTCATTAAAACCAATTTGCGGTCGGCTTAATAAATTAAATAATTTGGCTCCCTGTGATATCGCGCTCGTGCCCAATTCGGCAAGTAAGCCGTTTACGTTTGACGGATCGATGGATTTGCTTTTGGTATAGGCAACAATATCATCGGAGTTTTTTATCTTCTGGTTTACCTTTTCTAAACGTTCATCACTGATTAATCCTAATTCATGCCCCATCGGGCTTAACCTGATATCGGCATTATCCTGGCGCAGGAGTAAGCGGTGTTCGGCTCTTGAAGTAAACATGCGGTAGGGCTCTTCGGTACCCTTGGTCACCAGGTCGTCTATTAGAACGCCGATGTATGATTCCGATCTTTTAAGGATCAGCTCATGTTTATCGTTAATCTTTTGGTGTGCGTTGATACCCGCTATGAAGCCTTGGGATGCTGCTTCTTCATAACCGGTGGTGCCGTTTATCTGGCCGGCAAAGTAAAGATTGCTTATCAATTTGGTTTCTAAAGTTAAGCCAAGCTGAGTAGGCGGGAAGTAATCGTACTCAATAGCATAGCCCGGGCGGAACATTTTTGCTGTTTCAAATCCAGGTATTTTGGTAAGCGCTTTGTATTGTACATCCTCGGGTAGGGAGGTCGAGAAACCATTTACGTAGATCTCGCAGGTGTTTAAACCTTCCGGTTCAACAAATATCTGGTGACGTTCTCGCTCTGCAAAGCGGTTGATCTTGTCTTCAATTGATGGGCAATAGCGTGGACCTAAACCTTTAATTCTACCTGTAAACATGGGCGACTTTTCAAAGCCTTCCTTTAATGTTTCATGTACATCGGTATTGGTATAGGTTATCCAGCAGCAGCGTTGTTCCTTTATCTGTTTTACATCGGTATAAGAAAAACGACCGCGATCTTCATCGCCCCATTGCTCTTCCATCAGGCTATAGTTTAGGCTGCGACCGTCAACACGGGGAGGGGTACCAGTCTTCATTCTGCCTGCATCAAAACCTAATTGGGTTAGTTGTTCGGTAAGGCCGGTAGCTGCTTTTTCACCTGCACGGCCACCGCCAAATTTCTTTTCACCTATATGTATAATGCCATTCAGAAAGGTTCCATTAGTAAGCACAACTGAGTCGGCTTCTATCTCAATACCTATAGATGTACGTACGCCCGCGACCGTATTTCCCTTTACTAAAAGGGAAGAAACAGTGTCTTGCCAGAAGTCTACATTAGGTGTTCTTTCTAAAGCCAAACGCCATTCTTCGGCAAAGCGCATACGATCGCTTTGGGCTCTGGGACTCCACATGGCGGGGCCTTTTGATAGGTTAAGCATCCTAAATTGCAGGGAGGTTTTATCGGTAATTATCCCCGAATAGCCACCTAAAGCATCTATTTCACGCACAATTTGGCCCTTTGCAACACCGCCCATAGCAGGATTACAACTCATCTGTGCAATGGTTCCCATATTCATGGTAATCAGTAAAACAGATGATCCCAAGTTGGCGGCAGCAGCAGCAGCTTCACAACCTGCATGCCCGGCTCCAACAACAATAACGTTATATTTCCTAAACATTTTATACCTCCATGTTCCCCGTGGAACACTTAATATTCTTATTGATTTTGCTTAATTAAGCATATAATCACGCTTAATTTATTACATGTTCCACGTGGAACATGTGTATTATTTTACTATATCATTGCGAGGGACGAGGCAATCTCCTTATAAGTAGTGGACTTGTTTAATGAGATTGCTTCATTCTTCGCAATGGCATTATATATAGAATAGATACAAAATTAGCTATCCTATACTGATGTTCCACGTGGAACTTTGAATAATGACACCAATGCAACAGTGCCCCAAACGGCCTCTAATACCACAAAAGGATAAAAACTTACCATGTATGATGCATAGCAACAGGTGCCTGCGCCTGCAAAATTCAGTAGTTTATAAACTTTGCTTTCTGACGATAGCTTACCCATCAAATTAAGCATAAATGCTATTAAAAGTATAATAACACCTGTAGAAGCTATGATATCTGATGTTTTCATTTATGCTTCTTTTAGTTCTGTTAACTCAATCCAACGGGCACTTTTAGTATCCAGTTTAGTGTTCAGATCAGCTATCTGTGCCATAATTTCATTAAGCTTTACAAGCTCAATGCCAACCTTATTTAGCTGGTCGGTTTTATCTTTTATGCTGTTTTCTATAACAGTTATTTCGGCCTCAATAGTTTCCAACTCCTTTGTTTCCTTAAAGCTTAACTTGCTTTTTTTAGGGGCCGTTACAGGGGCAACAGAGGGTGCTATTTTTTTGCTTTGTTTGGCTTCCTCTAATTCTATCCTGTATGATGAGTAATTGCCATTATAGATTCTTACATGGCCGTTACCTTCCATAATAAATAGCTGGTCGGTTAGTTTATCCAATAGATACCTATCGTGCGATACCATCATTAATATACCCGAGTAATTGGTTAAAAACTCCTCTAATACATTCAGCGTATCAATATCCAAATCATTGGTAGGCTCATCCAGTATCAGGAAGTTAGGGTTCTTCATCAGGATGCTCATCAGTTGCAGGCGTTTCTTTTCGCCACCACTAAGTTTTGATATAAAACCATACTGCTTGGCAGGAGGGAAGAGGAACAGCGTAAGCAGGGCAGATGCCGAGATCATCTTTCCATCAGCCATAGTTATAAACTCGGCCACATTCTTCACCACATCAATTACACGTTCATCATCCTTAAATACAATGCCCGATTGATGGAAGTAGCCTATCACGGTAGTTTCGCCTTTTACAATGGTTCCCTTATCGGGTTGTAATGAGCCTGTAATTAAATTAAGCAGGGTTGATTTACCGGTACCGTTTTTACCGGCAAGACCAATCCTGTCTCCCTTTTTAAATACGTAGCTAAAGTTTTCTATATAGGTATTGCCATTAAAACCTTTGCCCAAGTGCTCCATTTCCATGATCTTATTACCCTGACGCGCCGTTTTAACACTCAGCTCAACTTTTTCACGGATTCCGCCGCTCTTGGTTTTTTCTTCCAGATCATAATAAGCATCAATACGAGCCTTTGATTTGGTACCCCGTGCTTGCGGCTGGCGGCGCATCCATTCCAATTCCTTGCGTAATAAATTGCTGTTCTTTTGAAACGATGCTTCGTCAGATGCATCACGTTCGGCCTTCTTCTCCAGGTAATAACCATAGCTGCCGTTATAAGGAACTATCTTACCACGATCTATCTCCAATATCTCGTTACATACGTTATCCAGGAAATACCTGTCGTGCGTAACCATCAATATAGTTTTTGAGCCATCGGTCAATAATTTCTCGAGCCACTCAATGGTATCAATGTCCAGGTGATTGGTAGGCTCATCTAAAATATAAATATCCGGATCTTCAATAAGCAGCTTGGCCAATGCCAAACGTTTCTTTTGTCCGCCCGATAGGGTAGTGATATGCTGATTAAGGTGATGTATATCCAGGCGGCCTAAAATGGTTTTTATTTTGTACTCATATTCCCAGGCGTCAACCTCGCTCATTTCCTCCATTACCTTTTCAATGGCTTTGGCATTGTCCGGGTCGTTTTCCAAAAGTTCTTCATACTTACGGATCATCTGCTGCTGCACATCATCTGCATGAAAAATATAATCGCTGATGGTAACTGCATCCTTAAAGCCGGGGTCCTGCTCCAGGTAACCCATGTTAAGGTCGCGGGCCTGAACCACCTTGCCTTCAGTTGGTTTTATGTAACCGGCTAAAAGTTTTAATAAGGTAGATTTACCGGCGCCGTTAACACCAACCAATGCCACCCTGCGGCCGCGGTTAATGCCTATGGTTATATTTTTAAATAACCAGTTGTCATGAAATTGATGGCCAAGGTTCTCGGCAGATAGATAAGTACTCACGATAGTTGTTTTATTTGATCAGACTCATAAATAAACAAGCCCGTATTGTGTTTTGTTGACTGCTTAAACATGGCCATAGCCACGGTTTCGGCAGGGATACTCCTGTATTTCTTTAATCCGCCAAACAGCAGCGGATCTATAAGTTTATAGATAACTGTTATAAGCTTTTCTCCTGCCCGCTTTTCTTTTCTGTCGCCGGTTAATAACGCCGGGCGATAGATATGCAAAGCAGGAAGGTTTAACCCTTGCAGGTCGGCCTCGGTTTCACCCTTAATTTTAGGATAAAAAAATGACGACGACACGTTTGCGCCCAATGATGAAACCAGGTGATACTGTTTAACGCCGTTTTTAAGAGCTAATTGCGCCAGTTGAACAGGATAATCATGATCTATCTTACGATAGATTGCCTTATCCGGTGTTTTTGCATTGGTTGTGCCTAAGCAGCAGAAAACAGCATGTCCTGTTAATTCATGCGCATAGTTGTCCAACTGGTCGAAATTTGTTACAAGCTGGGTTAATTTTTTATGCTGAATTGGTAATTCTTTTCTGACCAGAATTAAAACTTCGTCATAAAATTTCTCCTGCAACAAAATGTCCAGCAATTTACTGCCAATTAGTCCGCTTGAACCTGCAATAATAGCTTTATTTGCCATTGGGTATTAGTTTTTTGCAAAAATACATAATATTAAATTGTGGAATGAATATTGTATGTTTAAACATATAAATAGATAATCATCATGAAAACAATATTTTATCCCGAAAATGAACGTGGCAAAAACAATATTGGCTGGTTAAAAGCAAACTTCTCTTTTAGCTTTGGCCCATATTATAACCCCGATAAAATTCACTTTGGTGCGCTAAGGGTATTAAATGACGATATTATAGCAGGCGGCAAGGGTTTTGGATCACACCCACATGATAATATGGAGATAGTGACCATTCCATTAGAGGGCGGTTTAGAGCATCAGGACAACATGGGTAATAAAGGCGTTATTAATGCCGGCGATGTACAGGTAATGTCGGCAGGAACAGGCGTTTATCACTCCGAATACAATGCTTCGGCAACGGATACTGCCAAAACGCTGCAGATCTGGCTTTTCCCGAAGGAAAGGAATGTTACCCCACGGTACGATCAGAAAAGCTTTACTAACGATTTTAAATTAAATGATCTTACCACCCTGGTATCGCCGGATAGAAGCGAGGGAAACCTTTGGCTGCATCAGGACGCTACCTTTAGCATGGGTACCTTTGAAGCAGGACAGCCGTTAAATTATGACATTAAAACTGCTGGTAATGGTGCTTATATCTTTGTTTTGGACGGAAAAGCTAAAATAAACAGCACGGTTTTAAACAAACGCGATGCCATTGGTGTTTATGATACCAGTTCATTTACAATTGAAACCGAAGAACTTACCCGTTTCCTGATCATTGATGTACCAATGATATAAACCTGCAAGCCGATCCTTAAGGTGATTTTTCTTGAACTGCAAAACATTTTGAAGATACATTGTTGTATCTCTCGAATTTATTATCCTATAAAAAATGGCAGAACAAGTAATCACCGGATGGCGGAAGTGGATGCTGGGCATTGGGGAGCAATGCGTTTTCTTTGCCCGGTTTTTCAGAAATATATTTGCCGGCGGCTTCGAGTGGTCGGAGTTTGTGCGGCAGTGTTACGAAATAGGCTATCGGTCCATGATGCTGGTGGGTATCACCTCCTTTATCATGGGCCTGGTGCTTATCCTGCAGCTGCGGCCATCATTGGTTGAACTTGGTGCGGCAAGCATGCTGCCTAAAACGCTTGCGGTATCCTTTATCCGTGAAATTGGGCCGGTTATTACTGCCATTATTTGTGCCGGTAAAATAGCCTCCAGCATAGGTGCCGAGTTGGGCAGCATGAAGGTTACCGAGCAGATCGACGCCATGGAGGTATCGGGTGCCAATCCGCTTCAATACTTGGTTGTTACGCGCATTTTAGCCACCAGCCTCATGGTGCCGCTGCTATGTATTATAGGCGATGCTATAGGCCTGTTTGGCGGCTTCCTGGCCCTTAATTTTACAGACAGCATCAGCTTTTCCCTCTACTTTAATAAGTGTATTGCTTCCCTTGATTTCTCGGATTTTTTACCGGCGGTAGTTAAGTCAGTATTTTTTGGCTTCGCGATAGGTTTTGTGGGATGTTATAAGGGCTACAACTCCAATAAAGGAACAGAAAGTGTTGGTATCGCCGCAAACTCGGCAGTGGTAACAGCTTCTTTATGGATCTTTTTTATTGATGCCATAGCTGTTCAGATCACCAGTTTATTATTTTATAAATAAGATGGCAGTTGCAAAAGAACATATCGAACCTAAAAAGAAAGCATCTGCACAAAAGGATGAGGTGGTGATTCATGCCCAGGGCGTAAAAAAAGCGTTTGGTGATAAAAAAGTGCTTAAAAATATCACTTTCGATCTTAAACGGGGCGAAAACATGGTGGTTTTGGGCAAATCGGGCCAGGGAAAATCGGTTACCATACAATGTGTTGTTGGCCTGCTTAAACCCGATGAAGGCACCCTTGATGTTTTTGGTGAAAACGTAGCCGAAATGAATGACGATGAGCTGAAACAGCTCCGGATTAAAATAGGGTTCCTTTTTCAGAGCGGGGCACTGTATGATAGCATGACCGTTCGCGAAAACCTGGAGTTTCCATTAACCCGCGTTCTCAAACTTACCGATCAATCAGAAATCGGCAAGAAAGTAGAAGAGGTGCTGGACGGGGTAGGGTTGTTAGATGCGATCGACAAATTACCGTCAGATCTTTCCGGAGGTATGCGCAAGCGTGTTGGCCTGGCACGAACGCTTATTGTTAACCCGGAGATTATGCTTTACGATGAGCCGACAACAGGTTTAGACCCCATTACGTCGCGCGAGATCAGCGAACTGATCCTCAATATGCAAAAGAAATATAAAACATCATCCATCATAATTACCCACGATATGGAGTGCGCCCGCATAACCGCCGACCGTATTGTTGTAATGAACGAGGGTGAATATATAGCAGAAGGCACTTTCAAAGAGCTGCAAAAGTCTGATAACGAAATTGTAAGATCATTTTTTAACGAATAATATGAAAACCACATCATCACAAAAAATAAAGATTGGTCTGTTCACCTTTGCCGGGTTAGTGGTATTGGTGCTGGCGATATTTTTTATCGGGAATCAAAAAAGCATGTTCAGCTCTACCTTTAACGTTTACGGTACCTTTAAAAACGTAAGTGGCTTGCAGGTAGGTAATAACGTGCGCTTTGCAGGTATCAATGTTGGCGTGGTACAATCCATCAACATAGTAACCGATAGCTCAGTAAGGGTTGATCTTACGTTGAATAACAGCGTAAAAAAATTCATCAAAACCGATTCAAAATTAAGTATAGGCAGCGATGGATTGATGGGCGATAAACTGGTTGTAGTTGCCCCAGGTGGTATAACCAGCCATGAAGAAATTCAAAATGGAGGCCGCTTAGGCTCTATTAACCCGGTTGATGTAGATAAGATAATTACTAAGCTCACCAAAGTTGCGGATAACGCCGAATCATTAACCACCGATCTGTCGCAAATTGTTGGGAAGATCAACAACGGCAAGGGTAGTATCGGTCGTTTACTCAATAACGATAATATGGCCAAAAACTTGGAAAGTACCGTGAAACAGGCACAAACCACCATGAAAACGGTACACGCCACTACCAACACCCTTAATGAGGACCTGACGGCAGCGCAGCATAACTTCCTGCTGAGGGGCTTCTTCAACAAAAAGAAAAAAGCCGCCCAGGCCAAACAGGATTCTATTAAAAAGGTACAGGAGCAGCAACAAAAAGACAAAGATAAAGCCACAAAAGATAAGGCAGATAAAGCGGATAAGGATAAGCAGTAAAAGGGGTTTAAAAAGTAAGCCCCTGATAATTTACCGGGGCCTTCCTTTTTAGTGATAGATTATAAAAATAATGATGCAAAAAGGCGTAAATCCCGGTATTTTTATAAACTTTACTTTTTATCTGTTTCGTATGATTTTTACCCCATCTATCCGCAAGGCATTAACAGTTGCCCTGGTTTCGGCTGCATTAGCTGCAAAGGCACAGGTTCCCGGCGCATCAATTGATGTTCAGCATTACACATTTGCTTTGCAGCTTAACGATGATAATAATAATATTAAAGGACAGGCGACGGTAGATATTAAATTTATAAAGGATGCCACATCCTTTAACCTCGACCTGGTAAAAAGGAATGCCTCGGACAAGGGGATGCTGGTATCCGAAATTACCGAGAAAGGCAAGAAGCTTAAGTTTGAGCAGGATAGCGCAACAGTAAAGATCTACGATGCAGCAAGAGCAACCAACAGGCGCAGCTATGTGATCACTTATGAGGGCATACCCGCCGATGGGTTGATTATATCTACCAATAACTATAAACACCGTACTTTTTTTGGGGATAACTGGCCCAATCGCGCCCATAACTGGCTGCCTTGTGTTGATGCTCCGGTAGATAAAGCAACTGTAGACTTCATTGTTACCGCGCCCGATCATTACCAAGTGGTTTCAAACGGGCTAAAGCTGGAGGAAATGGCGCAGCCTAACCATTTAAAACTTACCCACTGGCAGGAAAACGCGGTATTGCCAACCAAAGTAATGGTTATAGGTGTAGCCGATTTTGCCATTGAACACACCGGCGACGTTAAAGGCATCCCGGTTTATACATATGTATTTCCTGAAAATAAAGACCAGGGCTTCAAAAACTATTTTATTGCCAAGGATATCCTACCTTTTTATATCAGCAAGGTTGGGCCTTTTGCATATGAAAAACTGGCCAATGTGCAATCAAAAACCATATTTGGCGGCATGGAGAATGCAAGCGCTATCTTTTACTTCGAAGAATCATACAAAACGCCGGATATTGAAGAACTGATGGCCCATGAAATAGCCCACCAGTGGTTTGGCGATGCAGCAAGCGAGAAAAGTTTTGCACACCTATGGTTGAGCGAGGGCTTTGCTACCTATATGACGCACCTATACCTCGAAAATAAATATGGCCCAGACACGCTGAAAAAACGCCTTACAGCCGAACGGGAAAAGGTTATCGGTTTTGAAAAAGAGCGGTTTACACCTGTTGTTGACACCGTGGTTAAAGGCCAGTACATGCAATTACTTAATGCCAACAGCTATCAAAAAGGGGGTTGGGCGCTTCATATGCTCAGGCGAAAACTGGGCGATGCATTGTTTTGGAAAGGGGTAAGTAACTACTATGCTAAATACAACGGCGGCAATGCCAATACAGATGATCTGCGCCGTATAATGGAGCAAACCAGCGGTCAGGATTTGAAAGTGTTCTTTAAGCAATGGCTCCGTACTGCCGGCCATCCTGATCTGGGAATCAGCTGGACATACGATGCGGCAAAAGCCGTGGTTAATGTAACTGTGGATCAAAAGCAAACCGGCCTATATGACCTTACCCTGCAGATAGCAATTGATGGCCAGTTGCACAACATCAGCATAAAAAATAAAACGACAACCGTGCTTCTGCCATCAAAAACAAAACCTGAATCGGTAGTTATTGACCCGGATGTTAACCTGCTGGCATCATTTGATGTAGTAGCTAAGTAATCTGAAGCCATGCATCGATAGAGATAAAATGAGTTAGCTGTAAAAAAGTCAATAATTAAACCACTCCGCAGGAAATTTTAAAACGGACAAAGGTATTTATTACCAATATTTTAAAAGTGTGAAAAAACAACTATTTGTTAAATATTCACAATAAAATTTGGCACATTGCGTTATTAACAAAATAACATATAATTACTACGGTAATTATTTAACTATTAACCTTAAAACCATAACGCTATGAAAGCCGCAGAAATCTCAAAATCCGTTTATGTAACTGCTTACAGATGGAGCTACAAAAATTTTGGACAAGGTGGTTTACCTAAGTTCAACTCGCTGTTTGGCGTAAGTTTCCTGATGATTATTTTGCTTACTAATTTGCTTATGGTGGCGCAGCTTTGTTTAAATGCAAGGTGGTTTAGCGTAAATGCTACATCAGGTATTTACATGTTGCTGGGTGCGGCAGGTGCTTTGCTGTTAAATTATTTCATTCTGCTGAATAATGGGCGCTTCAAAAAACTTAATGTGGCGTTCGAAAAAATGAGCAAAAATAACCAAAACACATGGTCGGTAATGCTAATGGTTTGTGTAATGGTTTCCTGCGTATTTTTGCTGTTTATAAGTAAATAAGCCCTAAAGATCGCGAAGTGCTGTAAAGGGTTTTTCAAAGTACTTATAGAGCAGCGCGGCTATTACAATAGTTAAAAACCAAAAAGAGAAATAATTAATAGGGGCTAAATGCTCTGGCGAAATGTTGTTAAACAGCCATTTATCCAGAAAGCCAATCGCATAAGTTTTAATCAGCGAGTAGTTAATGAGGTATACAGCGTATGAGATTATGCTGAACCGGGTTATTACCCGATAGATAAACCCCTCGCCGGTTTTTAATTCCGTTACCAATGGTATCAGGCATAAAAAGCCAATAGGTTGAATGCTGAAGTAAATTACCAGACGATAAATAGGAACCCATTGCCCTGTTATGTATTGGAGATAACCGATATATAATAGGGCAATTCCCGTTATAAAAAGCGTTTTCTTATAGCGCTTCCATATTTCAGGATAGTAGGCGGCACAAAAAGCTCCTAATACCCCATACATCAAACTATCCAGCCGGGTAATCACCTGTTTCCTGAAATTAGCATCAATCTGCTCCGGTACAATATCCGGCCAGCAACTATACCTGTAATACCTGAACCAGGTGGAAAACGCTATTACCCCCAGCACGACTAGCAAGATAGATGCTTTGGGCCTAAACCAGTAAACAGCCGTCATTATAAACAGGAAAACCGGTATCAGCAGGTAAAACCATTCTTCGATACTAAGCGACCATGATTCGGGGAAGAAATAGTCGGGCAGGGGCTCTTTAAAATTTGCGTAGAAATAAAAGTAGCTTTTTACCTGTTCAAAGCCCGTTATTGTTTTGGAATGCGTGCCCAGGAGCAATAGTATAAATGATATTAAAAGATAGTTGGGAAGCGTTCTGAACCAGCGCCTTTTCCAAAAATTGAAAAGCGTTTTAAAGGAGATCTTTTCTTTTTCGAAAGTTCTGATCAAAATACCGCCGATCAAAAATCCGCTGAGCACGAAAAAGAGCGTTACTCCATCGAGGTTAAGCTTCAAAAGTACTTTAGACAGCATGGAGTTTGGATTAAAAAAATGTGCGCTATGTACGTTAAGCACAAAAAAGATAGCCAGGGCCCTTAAAATATCCAGCCCATAATTCCTGTTTTTATCGAAATCAATTGTAAGTATATTTTTAAATTTCGATAGCGGATTGTTCATAAAGTGTGCCGGCCGGTGAAATGATTACGCCGGGGTTTATACAATGGTTGCCACCAGGCAGTAAATTATTTACTGCCCAGATATTATATGAAGATGAATGCTGCAAGCCCCAAACTTAAACCTACCACATTAATTACCTACCACATTAATTAAGGTATATGATTTATTTTTGATCAAATTGCGATAGGTAACCAGAAGGAGATTGCGTAGCATAGCATGAGTTTTTCGCTAATTTAATAATTTCAACAGCTACGATAGCGATTTACGGGCACCAAAATTTAACGTAAAGCCGCTTTATTATCCCAAATCTAATCGTAGTGATAGAAAGAATTGAACATCCGTTAGCTACCCAACATATGGGGATCGACGAGTTACCAAATATTTCGGATCGAGATTTTACTTTTATCAGGTAGCCTCCTCAACCATTTATTAATGGTCTTAAACTTTTAATAAATATTTTACTTTAAATTAGTTCACAAATTTCATTAAATGCAACGCAATGCCGTTTGTTTTGAGATGCCCGCCCCAACATCTTGCAGATATAATTAAACCATCCAAAACAGAATAACTATGAATAAAAGTCTTTATCATTTTGGGATCTTTTTTTTAGGATTAACTGTCGCTTGCGGCTTGGCTCAGGGAATATTTCAATTGCTTTTTGGAGCTTCACTTTTTACGCAGAATTCATTTATTGCCTGGTTTTTAATGATGCATATTGTTGCAACAACAGGAGTGATAATCGTGTTGAAATACTATCACTATCAGAAGTATTGGGCGGCTTTCTATACAGGAATTATGGCAACGATAGCAAGCCTTGGTTATAATGTTATTTTTTTGACAATGTTATTATCAAGATCATCAAGCAACTATTATGTACCTGCAATTCTTATTTCTTTATGTATCACCATTATATATGCGCTGATCCTTATTTTTTCTGGTACCGGAAAAAAAACTTGGTTAAGGATAGGCGGCGCTTACATCTTAGTATTAGGTTTGATTTTAGCCCCCTCCATTGGCTGGTCCCTGCTATCCAAAGATGTTCAACTTAATAGCATATTAGCAAAAGTTGCCCAATGGGCCTCAATGGCTGGCGGTTTGGTTCCTATCCCATTTATGATACATTTTTTAGGTGAGATTAAGCTATTAAATACGGAAAACACGAGTCCTGTTAAAGAGTCTTTTAAAGTTACACTGGGTATTGTTCGAGCATTCGCTTTAATTGTGGTATTAATTCTCGGAGTGATGCTAACTTCCGAAGGTAATTCGTCAAAATATTGGGAGAATGTAAATTTTGAAAGCACCCAAAGAATGGCTCAATTATTTGAGTCCCGCACCTTTGTAAACAGTAAAGGCGATACCTTATTTTATCATTTACTAAAGCCATTAAATTTCGATCCCGCAAAGAAGTATCCTTTGGTTGTAAGTCTGCCTTATGGTGGCCAACCCGCTACTGATAAGGTCAGGCAAATGGAAGGCGCTGTGGCAGCTGAGGTATTATCAACCAATATTAATAGAACAAATTATCCTGCATTCCTTTTTATACCAAATTGCCCGCCCGGATCTGGGTGGGGAGGTATTCCTAATTATCCATCTGTAGATTCATTAGTTTATGAAGCCATTAGCTCACTGGATAAAGAACCCGGAATAGATGTAAAAAGACGCTACGTTACTGGCTTATCAAGAGGAGGTTACGGAGCCTGGCATTTTATCTGTACCCGTCCGGATATGTTTGCCGCCGCAATACCTGTTAGTGGGGGTGAAGATCCTAAACTTGCCTCCAGGATCGTTAATATCCCCGTATGGGCATTTCACGGTGCTAAAGACAAAAACGTTCCGGTTAGCGGTTCACGAGGCATGATCGAAGCGATGAGGAAAGCAGGCGGAAATCCCAAATACACCGAGTTTCCAAATGAAGGCCATAACATTTGGTACCAGGTTAGTATCACCCCGGGCCTATGGGACTGGCTTTTTGCCCAGAAACGCAATCAATAACTGTTAATTATCGTTAGTAATATCCTTATCTAGATCATACAGGATCAGCTGAAAACACTCTAAACGTAAAAGCCTCAAATCTTTCGACTTGAGGCTTTTACTTTGATCAGGTAGCGGGAGCAGGACTCGAACCTACGACCTTCGGGTTATGAGCCCGACGAGCTACCAACTGCTCCATCCCGCACTGTTATTCTTATATGTTGCGATCCGTCATAACTTCGGAAAGTTCCTTCCAATTGTCAAAATGCAATTTGCACTCCGTTTTAATTGGACTGCAAAGATATAATTCGTTTCTTTGCAGTCCAAATATATTTTTAATTATTTTTATATGAGTCACAAAGCAGGTTTTGTAAGCATAATTGGTAAGCCAAACGCAGGTAAGTCAACCCTTATGAACGCGCTTGTTGGCGAAAAAATGTCAATCATCACCCCAAAAGCGCAAACAACTCGTCACCGTATTTTGGGAATGGTTAATACAGACGACTACCAAATCGTGTTTTCAGACACCCCGGGAGTTATTAAACCGCACTATGCACTGCACGAAAGCATGATGCACCAGGTTGATGGATCTATTGTAGATGCCGACCTTATTTTGCTGGTTACCGACATCTATGAAGAGTTTGATGAAACCGATGTACTTAAAAAACTGGAAGGCTCATTGGCCCCAATTGCGGTACTCATCAACAAAATAGACCAAAGTGACGAGGAAACTGTTAAAAAGAAAGTTGAGTTCTGGAACGAAAAGCTGCAGCCTAAAGCAATTTTCGCTATATCGGCCCTGTTAGGTCACAACGTTAAAGCCATTATGGATTTTGTTGTGGATAACCTTCCCGAACACCCTGCATATTACGAAAAAGATGCCCTTACAGACAGAAACGACCGCTTCTTTGCTTCAGAAATGATCCGTGCGCAACTGCTTAAACAATACAAAAAGGAAATCCCTTATAGTGCCGAGGTTATTGTAACCGCGTTTGTTGAAGGCGAAAAGCTTCACCGCATCAGCGCCGAAATTATTGTTGAACGCGATTCGCAAAAAAACATCATCATTGGTCAGGGAGGCAGCATGCTTAAAATTGTAGGCACATACGCCCGCCGGGATATGGAGGAGTTTTTTCAAAAGAAGGTATTCCTGGAAATGTTTGTAAAGGTGATCCCGGATTGGCGCAGCAAAAAAAATTATCTTAAAAAATTCGGATACGAATAAACACAGATGTGAGATATTAGATTTGAGATAAATCTGGTATTTATAAATTAATCAAATAATTTTGATGTGGATTTGAATTGCTGGGCTGAATGGGCTCATATCTCAAATCTCACATCTCAAATCTAAACAAAGCATGAGTAATATAGTAGCCATAGTTGGCCGCCCCAACGTAGGCAAATCAACTTTATATAACCGCTTAACCGAAACCCGTAAAGCCATTGTCGACGATTTTAGCGGTGTAACCCGCGACAGACACTACGGTGTTGCCGAGTGGCTGAGCCACCAGTTCACCGTTATTGATACCGGCGGCTATGTAGCCAACTCCGAAGATGTTTTTGAGGCCGCCATACGCGAGCAGGTTGATATAGCTATTGAAGAAGCATCCGTTATTTTATTTGTAGTTGATGTTACTACTGGCATTACCGACCTTGACGATGAGATAGCCAGCCGCTTGCGTAAAAGCAAAAAACCCGTTTTTGTTGTGGTAAACAAACTTGATAATAATAACCAGGTAGCCGATGCCATGGTGTTTTATAGCCTGGGCCTGGGCGAGATCTACAGTATCTCATCAATGACAGGCTCTGGAACCGGCGAATTACTTGATGATGTTGTTAAGAATTTTGATGACGAGGTGCTGGAAGAAAACACCCGCCCCAAATACGCCATTGTTGGCAGGCCTAACGTGGGTAAATCATCTATCATTAACTCGCTTATTGGTAAAGACCGTAACATTGTTACCCCGATAGCAGGTACTACCCGCGATTCTATCCACATACACTACAACCAGTACGGTCATGATTTTATGCTGATCGATACTGCTGGGATGCGTAAAAAAACCAAGGTAAAGGAGAATATCGAATTTTACTCGGTTATGCGTACTATTAAGGCCCTTGAAGAGGCAGATGTGATCATCCTGATGATTGATGCTGTTGAGGGTATCGAATCGCAGGATATCAACATTTTTCACCTTGCCGAAAAGAACAAGAAAGGCATTATGGTAGTGGTGAACAAGTGGGATTTAATTGAGAAGAACAACAAAACCGTTAAGGTTTTTGAAGAAATGATAAGGGAAAAGATAGCGCCATTTACCGATGTGCCTATTGTATTTACATCTGTTACCGAAAAACAACGAGTGTTGAAGGTGATTGACGTAGCCAACCAGGTTTATGCAAACCGCGCCCGCAAAATCCCTACTTCAAAACTTAACGAAATAATGCTGCCGATAATTGAAAACTATCCGCCGCCATCTATTAAAGGTAAATACGTGAAAATTAAATATATCACTCAAATTGCCGGTACATCGCCCATGTTCGCATTCTTCTGTAATTTACCACAGTATGTAAAAGAACCGTATTACCGCTTTATTGAGAATAAATTAAGAGAGAACTTTGAGTTTTCCGGCGCACCAATACAGGTGTGGTTCAGGCAGAAATAAAGCTTCGGATGTGCAGATTTCAAATGTGCAGATATGCAGATGACTTTTTGATTATCTAATTTTCGGAAGCTGTTTTAAAACAAAAGAAGCGTCATTCTCTAAAAGGAATGACGCTTCTTTTTTACTTATGTTTTTTGTGACTCCAATTACACCGGCTTTCATCTGCATATCTGCGCATTTGAAATCGGCACATCTATCCTATTGAGCCAATGCTTTTTTAAACGCTACATCATTCACGTTCATCACTTCAAAAAATGCGTTGTCGCCCCATTTAAAGCGGGCAGCATTGGCTTTCAGGATACTCTTGATATAGTTTTTAGATACCAGCAATTCGCGCGAATCCATTTCTTTTAATGATTTGGACGCATACAGGATAAACTTATCAAACTCATCGTCGCTCACTGTAAAGTTTTTTACAAACTCGTCGCTGGTTGGATATTTGTTTAACACGGGCAGCATTTTATCTATCACGTATGCGGTAAAAAGTTGCAGATCGTTCAGGTTTTGTACCACCATTGAGTTTTCGGTAGTATCGGCCGGCACAAAAACATCGGGCATTATACCTCCCCCGCTGTAAACCTTTCGGCCGCTGCTGGTGTGGAACGACGAGCCTTTAAAAAGCAGTGTGTCTTTCCGGTTGCTTTCCTCAGAGAATAATTCGCCTTTGCGCATGCGTTGCGCAAGTTCATTACGATAACTATCTAATCCCCCCTTATATGATTTCTGGATTGATCTGCCCGATGGTGTGTAATACCTTGCCACGGTTAGGTTAACGGCCGATCCATCGCCAAAAGGATATTGCTGTTGTACCAGCCCCTTACCAAACGACCGGCGACCAACAATAGTGGCCCTATCCAGATCCTGTAACGCGCCGGCCAATATCTCACTTGCCGATGCAGAATACTCATCTATAAGCACAGTAACCTTACCCTGCTGAAACAAGCCGGAATCTGTAGCAAAGTAATCTGTGCGCGGTTCATGAACACCTTTGGTATAAACAATCAGCTTACCCTTGTCCAAGAATTCGTCGGCCAGGGATGTTGCGGCACTTAGGTAGCCGCCGCCGTTGCCGCGTAAATCAAGCACCAGTTTATTTATTCCGTTTATTTTTAACTTTTTTAAAGCCACTTTAAAATCAACATCAGTAGTGGCTGCAAACTTGCTTATTTTGATATAGCCTGTGTTTGCATTGGCCAAATAGGCCGCATCTACGCTGCTGAGATCAACCCGGCCGCGTTTAATGGTAAGTGTTTTTGTCCCTTTACCGGCAGGGTTTTCAACCTCCATAACAATCGGTGAATCCTTATCGCCCCTAAAAATTTTGTCAACCTTATTGTTGGTGAGTTTAGTACCCGAGAATTTTTTATTATCAACATTAATAACCCGGTTCCCGGCAAATAAACCTGCCTTTGCTGCGGGGCCACCGGCATATACTGGGTAATTATCAGCGTATCGCGCAGCAACTGGTATTCGATACCGATACCGTTAAAACCGCCATCCAAACGTTCATTAATGGATTGCGCCTGCTGAGGCGGAAGATAAAGTGAATGCGGATCGAGGTTTTGGAGCAATTGATTAACCGATGCTCCCTCTATACTGTCGATATTAACACTGTCAACATAATTTTCGTCAACCAGCTGCAGCACTTTCGAGATCTTATCGGCGCCCGAGAATGAAAAGCCAAGGTTGCGGTCGGCAAAGTTTTTATCGCCTATCAGCATACCAATAGTAATCCCTAACAGCAACAGTATCAATGTCCGGAAAATAACACCCGCAGTCTTTTTCATATTACGCAAACAAAGTTAATCATTGCAGTATCAATAATTTTTATCATCACCCTTGCATTTGATGTTTTTTACCGAATTTTGTTATAAACTATTTTACATTAAATGGAAACCACTACCGAAAGGGAATCGCACTATAAAAACCTGGAGCTGCAATCGGTACGGGAAATCCTGGAAAACATTAACCGGGAAGATCAATCTGTTCCACTTGCTGTAGCTAAAGCACTGCCTCAAATTGAGCAGCTGGCAGCTATAACCGCGGCCCGTATGAAGGCTGGCGGTCGCTTGTTTTACATAGGTGCAGGCACCAGCGGCAGGCTTGGCGTGGTTGATGCATCAGAATGCCCTCCTACTTTTGGGGTACCATTTGATATGGTGGTAGGCATTATTGCCGGCGGCGATACCGCCATACGCAAAGCCGTTGAATTTGCTGAGGACAACACCGAACAAGCCTGGAAAGATCTTTTAGCATTCGATATAAATGATAAGGATGTGGTAGTAGGTATAGCCGCTTCGGGCACTACGCCATATGTTATTGGCGGCCTAAAGAAAGCTAATCAGCAAAATATTGTTACTGGCTGCATTGTATGCAATGGCGGCAGCCCGGTTGCAGTAGTAGCCCAATACCCGGTTGAGGTAGTTACCGGCCCCGAGTTTTTAACTGGATCCACAAGAATGAAGGCCGGTACTGCGCAAAAGCTGGTTTTAAATATGCTGAGCACCAGCGTTATGATACAGCTTGGCCGTGTTAAGGGAAATAAAATGGTTGATATGCAGTTAAGCAATAACAAACTGGTTCATCGCGGAGTCAAAATGGTGATGGATGAAACGGGTCTTAACGAGATCGAAGCCGAAGCGCTATTGAAAAAATACGGAAGTGTAAGAAATGCGGTAGAAGCGTTTAATAAATAATTTTTTGATGTGCAGATTTTCAGATGTGCAGATATGCAAATTATTCTATCTATCTGAAATCTGCATATCTGCACATTTGAAATCCAAGATATGCACGAGATAGAACCATATTACCGCTGGCGGGACGATTACATAGCAGCCGAGGACGAGTATTCGCCCTTTTATGCTACGGAGTATAGTGAGTTTGAGTTTGACAAGCAGGTATATAACTATCTGCTGCACCCGCAATGGGATTCATTCGGATCAAACACCTTATACCTGAAAGTTCTTTTTGCTGATTATGAAAAGGGTTATACCATAATTGAACTCATTGGCGAATGGAATGATGCCATCAACAATGATATCATGCTGCTTAAACGCGAGATCCTGGAACTAATGATTGATAACGGCATCAACCATTTTATACTGATAGGCGAAAACGTACTCAATTTTCACTCTTCTGATGATTGTTATTACGAAGAATGGTTTCAGGATGTGGAAGATGGCTGGATAGCCGGTATCAACTTCCGCGATCATGTAATAGATGAGTTTAAGAGCAATAATATTGATTACTACATCAACTTCGGCGGGGTGCTTGATAACCTCGGCTGGCGCAGTTTAAAGCCCATACAGGTATTTAAATTGGTTGAAGAACAACTGGTAAAGCGGTTGAGTTAATTTGAGGTACCAAAAGACTTATGAAGCTTTAAAAACTTCGTAAGTCTGCAATCTACGCAAACATAGGTTGCGAATTTATTTTTATGGGGCTTCCTAAAACTCCTCATGTATATAAGTCATCATTCTCACCATTTCGTCCCTGATCTCTTTTGTTGGCCTGATGAAATTATTGTTCATGAACGAGAATGCCAGGCGCTTGCCTTTACGGGTTACCAGGTAGCCGCTCTGGTTATAATTGTTTGACATGCTGCCTGTTTTAGCCCAGATAAAGACTTGCCCGTTATCGGTTTTATACGCGTTTTTAATAGTCCCCGATACGCCGCCAGCCGGCATCATGCTGTGTAATAACTGCTCATCTTTTACCTCATCTTTAATTTTGCACAATAGCGCCACGATGCTGCGGGGTGTAAACAAATTATAGCGCGATAGGCCAGAGCCATCAACCCATTTGGGCGCATCCGGCAAATCGTTTAAGTAATGGGTCTTTGAATAACTAATAACCGAATCGGTATTAAGCATGTTAAACTTTACCGACGAACATACCAGCAACAACTGCTCAGCAATAAAATTATCGCTCGGCTGCAACATTTGGCGATACACAGAATCGGCATTGGTATTATAAATTGTTTTACTGTTGGCGGTCATCGGCAGGTTAACGGGCCATACCGGCTTCTTTAACGTATCCTGCAACAAGGCAATGGTAAGTTCCCGGTTTGTTTTCCAGGGAATCTCCTGTTTGTATCCTTCGGGGATCGGTATTACCGGGTAAGTAAAATTATTTCCGGCAACATCGCGTTTAACTTTAAATGCGATGGGGTTATAATTAGCGTCAGGGTTCAGGAATCGTTTAAAGTAATTGGGCTTTACCTGCAAATTACCATCTTTATCGGCATATAGCAGGGCTACGTTATCTTCAATTGGCAGGGCGGTAAGCTCGGCCTGGTAGTAATCGTTATAATCGTCCCAGGCCCATCCTGGCCCTAATAGTTCATTTGTAAAACCAGCGGTTGAATAATAAAGTTTTTTATTGCTGCGCTGTAAAAATGCCAGTCCATTTACCCCCTTCAGGCTGCTATGCAAAAATGAAGGATCGCCAGTACCCCAGAATATTAGCGAATCGGCATGTTCCACATACCGCAAAGCGGGTATCGAATCCCCAAGTATTTTAAGGCAGGTATAAAAGGTAAATAGCTTGGTGTTTGATGCCGGAGTAAAATACTTATCTGCATTCCGTTCAAATATCATTTTCTTCTCGTCGAGGTCATACAGCGCAAAGCCGGTAAAATGATCCTTCATTATTTGCGAGTGCTTAAACAGTTTTTTTACCTTACGTTTTTTAATTGAACGGCTATAAACGGTATTACTACCAAGTAATAACCCGCCAATTATTATCATAAACGCAAATGTTGCCTTAAGCATAAATATTTATTTAATTAACCAATTAATGTTGTAAATTTAATATACCAATTATAATAACTTGTTACTTACACAATATCATAAAACAAAACAATTCCGGGCATTTGGGCTAACCTTTTTACTGCTGTTCTGCTTTATATCTGCAAGTGCCCAATACTTTGATTTGGATGCCCGTAAAAAAAAGGTCAATATCCCATTTAAGCTTGTTCGTAACCTTATCATCATAAAATTAAACATCAATAATAAAGGTCCCTTTAATTTTGTGTTGGATACCGGTGTGGGCCTCATGATTATAACCGACCCCAAATTAGTTGATTCCATTAGCATTCCTAACAAACGCACGTTAAAAATACCCGGCCTTGGCGAAGGAGAAGACACCGAAGCCTACGTAACATCATCATTAAATATTGATATACCCGGGCTTGTAAGTTATGATGTGGCGGCGGCCATACTTAAAACCGATCTTTTTAGCCTGTCGAGCTATGCCGGGATGCCAATTCATGGGCTATTGGGTTACGAGTTTTTTAACAACCTGGCTGTTAAAATAGATTTTCAGGATAGCACCATATCTGTTAGTCGCCCAAAAGATTTAAAGGTTTTCAGAAAAGGCTCCCTCGTGCCCATAACCGTTGAAGACAGAAAACCATATGTTGACTCAAAGGTATCCTTACAAACCGGCCAGGTTGTAAACAGCAAATTGATAATTGACTTGGGGGCAGGGCACCCGGTTTCATTAGAAAATATCGTTCAGCATTATGGCCTTCCACAAAAATTCATAGCCGCAGCCAACCTTGGTGTTGGTCTTAATGGGCAAATTAACGGCTATATAATAAGATTAGGTGCACTTGAAATTGGCAAGTTTAAAATAAAAAATGTTATTGCCTCTCTCCCTGAGATAAACAAAAATCAGGCAGAGCTATCTGTAAAAAGAGATGGCAACCTTGGAATAGGTATACTTAAGCGGTTTTCGGTAATATTTGATTATGCGGCTAATGCAATGTACTTGAAACCCAACTCTAATTTTAAAGAACCGTTTGAGCACGATATGAGCGGGCTTGAATATTACGCCGCCGGCGACCATCTTGAACACATTATCATTAATAGGGTTGAGCCGGGATCGGCAGCCGACGAGGTTGGATTGGAACGGGATGACGAAATAGTAGCCATAAACTTCAAGTCTGTAGCACAGATGAGCATGCAGGAAATTGATGAACTGCTAAAATCAAAAGACGATCGCAGTCTTTTACTTGATGTATATCACGATAAAAAACTGGACAAGGTTGTACTTACCCTAAAGCGCCGTATTTAACATAAATACTCCTTTTTTATGTAACAAAAGCGCTTCCGTGTTATCAAACGGAGAATTTTGTATAAGTTTACGTTTAAACTATTATTAATCAATGAAAAAAACACCTGTAGCAGGCCATTACCTACGTGGCGCTGCATTTATGTTAGCTGTTTTGGCCAGCTCATGTGCCAGTAAAAAACACGCAGCAAATCAAACCCTAACACTTAAAACTACCGGCCCGGGCGGTGCAACAGCCACTGCTACCGTTGGCGGCCCTAAAAAAGAGGGGATCAAAAAATTTAGTGAAGTAATTACCGACAAAACAAAGGCCGATTCCGGACTTTTTAATACCTACAAGGTAGACGGTAAATATTACTATGAAATTCCCGACTCGTTACTTAACCGCGAAATGCTGGTGGTAACCCGTTACGTTAAAACCCCAACCGGGTTAAGAACTTTTGGACAGCAGTATGGCGGCGAACAACTAAACCAGCAGGTTTGGAAATGGGAAAAACACGATAAGCAGGTGTTTATACGCGTGCCCAGCTACTCCATACGTGCCGATAGTACATCAGATATGTATGAATCTGTAAAAAACTCAAACCTTGATGCAGTATTGGCATCGTTTGATATTAAAGCATTTAATAAAGATACTACAGGTGTTTTAATTGATGTTACCGATTTTTTCAACGGCGATATTGCAGCCATTGGCCTAAGCGACGATGTAAAAAAAGCGTACAAGGTTATGGGTGTTGATAATTCAAGATCATATATTGATACGATTAAAAGCTTCCCTATAAATACCGAAGCCCGCACTTTAAAAACCTATCGTTCTGGCGAATCGCCTACCGATAACAGCAACGGCGCGGTTACTTTTGAATTAAACACTTCGATGTTGTTGCTTCCTAAGGTGCCCATGAAAGCGCGTTTAATGGATGCAAGGGTTGGCTTTTTTGGTCAGCAGCAAACAGATTTCGGCACGGGGAAACAAAAATCAGATGTTACGGCTTATATCCATCGCTGGAAACTGGAGCCAAAAGACCCTGCCGCTTATGCCAAAGGCGAACTTGTAGAACCTAAAAAACAAATAGTATACTACATTGACCCCGCTACACCTAAAAAATGGGTACCATACCTTATAGCCGGTGTAAACGATTGGAATAAAGCTTTTGAAGCCGCCGGTTTTAAAAATGCTATTGTTGCCAAAGAAGCCCCTACCGCCAAACAAGACCCTGAATTTAGCACCGAAGATGCACGTTACAGCGTGATCAGGTATTTTGCATCAGATGTGGAAAACGCTTATGGCCCGCACGTATCTGACCCACGTACCGGCGAAATACTGGAAAGCCATGTTGGCTGGTATCACAACGTAATGACCTTATTACACGATTGGTATTTTATCCAAACCGCAGCTGTTAACCCGGCAGTACATAAAGCGCAATTCTCCGATGAGCAAATGGGCGAACTTATTCGCTTTGTATCATCGCATGAAATTGGCCATACTTTAGGTTTACCGCATAACTTTGGTTCAAGCTACGCTTACCCTGTTGATTCATTGCGTTCAAAAACGTTTACCGACAAACATGGTACAGCGCCATCAATTATGGATTATGCCCGTTTCAATTACATTGCTCAACCGGGCGATGGTGTTACACACCTGTATCCGCAAATTGGCGAATATGATTTGTGGTCAGTGAAATGGGGCTACAGCTGGTTCCCGGGCAATAAAACTCCCGATCAGGAAAAAGAGATCCTGGGCGACTGGACAACAAAAAGAGCAGGAAACCCACTTTATTATTTTGGCAGACAAGGCACTTCTATCGACCCTCGCTTACAAAACGAAGATTTGGGCGATAACGCGATGAAAGCAAACACCTATGGTATTGCCAACCTGAAACGTATATTACCTAACCTTGAAAAATGGAGCTACGAAAAAGGAGAGGATTATAGCGAAGTTGAAGAACTTTATAACGAAGTGTTAGGTCAGTATTACCGTTATGCAGGCCACGTAATTACCAACGTAGGCGGTATGAACGAGAATTTTAAAACCTATGATCAAAAAGGCGCCGTGTATGATTTTGTGAGCAAAGATCTTCAGCATGATGCTGTAGCGTTCCTTAATAAACAGGTATTTACAACCCCGCTTTGGCTGATCAACAAACAAGAACTGAGCAAGTTCGACAATGGTGTTATGATCAACCGCGTTAAAGGTATGCAGGTTTCAATCCTGACTAACTTATTCAGCCAGTCAAGACTTGCGCGTATGTATGATAACGAAGCAAAAAATGGTGCAAATGCTTATACCGTATCGCAACTATTTAATGATGTACGGGGAAGCATTTTTGTAGGTGCCAAACCAGATGCCTATAGCCGTAACCTGCAACGTGGTTATATTGATAACTTGAAAAGCCTGTTAACAGACGATTTCAGAGGATATCCTGGTTTCCCTGCACAACTTTTGGCATCTATTGGGCTTACTCCTATAAACATGAGCCTATCTGATATCAGACCGATGGTGCGCGTAGAGTTAAAGAAAATTGATGCCGGCTTACCTAAAGGTGGCGATGCATTAACTGCTGCACACTATGCAGATTTGCACCTGCGGATAAAAGAAACGTTAAACCCAACCCGCCCAATTGTTAACCTGCCTGCAGGTGGTCGCGGCATCAACACCCCCGATATTAAAGACGTAACCGGTGCCGGCTATATGAATTGCTGGCCAAAAACAAATGTGGATAACTATTAAGCTTAACCACTAATTTTTACTGCAAAGAACCCGCTTAAATTTTATTTAAGCGGGTTCTTTTATTTTGAAGAAGCCATGAAGCGGCTTGGAGCTATATAGATGAATGAATTACCTGAACAGGATTGGCAATAAAAACTACTTCAGCTGGCTAATATTCTCAAAAAATGCAACCTGTAAATCAAGCAGCGATTTTACGTTTATCTTTTCACCATAAGCATCAAAACATAGGAACTTACTGCTTTCGGGATGGTTTCTCTTCGCTTTTTCAAAAAAATTGAAGGTTTCAAAAAAATAATGATTGGTGGTAATATTATTTTTACCATCGGTTTGTGAGGCGTTGAGCCGGAAACCAATTGCATCTATCCAATTATGCACTTTTGAGTGTAGTGTACTGCCGATCTTGTTCATGGGTTAATTTATTTTTAAGTACAACGAAATTTTTATGCGTTTTGTTGTCGTCACTTACACACATTTGTTAAATAAATATCTTGATTACTACAGTCAAAAGTGGCGTCGATAGTAATAATTTGTGTTTCTATCAATATTTTATGAAACTAATTATCAACACATCCGTAATAAGTCACTATAACTAAAATCATATTTTTATGAGAAGACTACGACTTTTATTTCCTGTTTTACTTTTATGCATGTTTAGCATGAATGCTTGTAAAAAGGATAAAACACCCGGGCCAACAGGCGCTACCGGCGCCGATGGTGCTCAAGGCCCGCAAGGCGACAAAGGCGATACCGGCGCACAAGGCCCCCAGGGCGCAACTACCGGCATACCCGGACCAACAGGAGCTAACGGTGCAACGGGTGCAACAGGAGCCACAGGCCCACAAGGACCGGCGGGACCAGCAGGCGCTAATGGAAGCAATGGAACCAACGGCGCAACGGGAGCTACCGGCCCACAAGGTCCGGCGGGGCCAACAGGCCAAACAGGGGCCACAGGAGCTACTGGTACAACAGGGGCCACAGGCGCACAGGGGCCGGCAGGACCAACTGGTGCTAATGGTGCCGACGGAAAAGATGGAACAACTAACATTAAAAGCTATATCCTTAACAACAAGTCTGTTAACAGCACTCCGCAAGGGCTTACGTTAAATGTACCGGCAATTACACAGGAAATTGTTAACGGAGGCATTGTTATAGTATATGTAAGAGTTTCAGGTACAACTTCATTTTCATCATTGCCGTATGTGGTTACAACAAATGCCATATATCAGTCTGATGTTAGTGTTGGGGCTGTGCGTATAACAGCCAATTTTAACTCACCTGGTTATGACTTTAAAGTTGTAGTTATACCGGGCGGAACAGTTGTAACATTAGGCACCACACATCCGGGCCTTAACCTTAAAAACTATAGCGACGTTGCAGCGGCCCTGCACATAAACTAAGTAACAATAACCTTATCATTGTAAAAGCCGGCAAAAACCGGCTTTTTGCATTTATGATATGTAACAATAACATGATTGATAGATGTTTAGCCGCTATATGTGTAACAATTGTATGCTTATTAAGTAATTGTTACGTTATAAGTTGAACATTTGCGTTCGAATTACGTCTTATAGCTAAATTCGATAACAATTGTACGTTTTAAATATCACTATGAAGCCCCTTTTATTAATCTTAACCTTTACCTTTTTAAGCGCCCTCGGCGTAAAAGCGCAGACTGCACGCGACATTAGCGGAACAGTTATCGACTCCACTAAACTATCTGTTCCGGGTAGTAGTATTAAATTAGTGTCGAACACCGGCGATAGCACAATATCGATCACCAATGCCGACGGAAAATTTACTTTTTCGGCCGTTAAGGGTTCTAAAATAACACTTACCATATCATCTATTGGTTACACATCGCTAATAAAACATTTCGCGCTTGATGATAACAACAAACCTGTTGACCTGGGTTCGATAGTCCTGAAAGCAGAAACCAATATGCTTAACCAGGTGAACATAGTGGGCGCGCCAAACCCTATTACGCTTAAAGAAGATACCGTTGTATATAACGCATCATCCTATAAAGTAAGGGCGAATGCGCCTGCAGAAGACCTGCTAAAAAAGCTACCGGGTGTAGATGTTGATGTAAACGGCAACGTATCAACACAGGGTAAGCAGGTTACAAAAGTGCGTATCAACGGCAAAGATTATATGGGCGGCGATGTTCAAAGTGCTACCAAAAACCTGCCCGCAGATATAATCGAAAACATACAGATGATTGACGATTACGGTGATCAGGCAAATTTAACCGGTGTTAAATCTGGCGAGCCCGACAAGATCCTGAACATCACTATCAGAAAAGATAAAAACTATGGCTACACGGCTCAAGGAACTGTTGGCGATGGACGCGACGCATTACCGCAGGACCAGGGCGTACCCAATAAAAACCGTTATTTAGGCTCTTTAAATATTTTCAATTTTAAAGGTGATCAGCAAATTGCTGTTCAGGGAAGTATAAATAACACCAATGTAAATACTTTTTCGTTCGGTAGTTCTGGTGGTGGAGGCGGCAACTTTGGCGGCGGCGGCGGTCGTGGAAACGCCGGACGTGGCGGTGGCGCTACTGGTAGCCTGATAACTACCCAAAACGGTATCACCGATGCAAAATCAATCGGCCTTAACTTCCGCGATCAATGGGGTAAAAACCTTGCTGTTTATGGAAGCTACAGCTTTGCAGATAACACCACCAATACCAGCAATAACATTTTTCAGCAAAATACTTCATCGGCAAACCCAAGCGAGCAACACCAGCTTAGCCTTGAACAGGATGAGAAGATAAACCACCGCTTTAACTGGAATATGGAGTATAAACCCGATACGGTTAATTACTTTAAATTTACACCAAGTTTTTCATACGCTGGTACCAATACCATTGAATCCGATAGCGTAAGTCTCACCAGGAAAGGTACAGTATCATCTGCATATACATCCAATACCAATGGAGATTCTCAATCGCCAACATACGGTATCACCGGTTTATATAACCATAAATTTAAACAACGCAGAAATCTAAGCATTTTGGTTAATGCAAATTCGGCCCCAAGCTGGTCATACCAAAACCCTATTTATAATTTTGCACCAAATACCGAGCATACGGCTCCGGAAAATCAGTCTATCGCTACCTATAGTCGTACTAACAGCTACGGGGCCAACGTGTCTTACCTCCAACCACTTGGCAAGCGCTCCTACTTTGAATTTAATTATGCGCTTAACTACTCTACAACCAATAATAATAAAGAAACCGATACGCTATTCAACCCTATTGAGTTTAGTTTCATGAGGGATAGTTTATTGAGCAATCGTTACAACTATACCTTTACAACAAACCGGTTTGGATTAAACTATCGTTTTATAGAAAAAAAATACAACTATACGTTAGGACTTGCCGTGCAACCGTCAACGTTAGACGGTTTCTCTGAAAACACAGGTGCTTCAACACATAAAAACACTTTCAATTTTATACCAACAGCCCGCTTTATTTATAATTTTTCGCGCAGTCAAACATTTAGTGTTAACTATAACGGGTCTAATGCCGCACCGACATTTACCCAGATACAACCGGTTGTTGATCAGTCCAACGCGTATTATCCTGTTCAAGGTAATCCATACCTGAACCCGGCTTTCACCAACAATGTATCTATAAGGTATAATAATTTCAGTTTTGCTACAGGTAATGTATTTTTCGCAAATTTCAATTTCCAAAAAATTCAAAACCAGGTAGTAACAAACAGTATTTCGTCCAACACATCAAACAGGATACTAACACAATATCTTAATGCCGACGGTTTTTATAATGTTACCGGTCGTTTAACCTATGTAAAACCCTGGGCCGAACGTAAGTTTTCACTTACCCTTAACGGAACAGCAACCTATAATAACAACATTGGTTATTTAAGCGTTGTAAATGAAGACCCGCTGCTTGCATCGCAACAGGAAATTGATGCTGCACGTGAAAAGAATATAGCCAAAAACCTGGTTTTCACTCCGGAGTTCCGTTTCAGGGTTGATATTCCAAATGTAGTTGATGTACAGTTTTTAACCAACTACTCTATCAATAAAACCAGCAATTCTATCAACAACCAGCTGACCCAAGCGCTTTCAAATGTAAGAACACTGAACATTGGCCTTAACGGAAAAAATTACTTTGGCGATTGGGTATTTAGCTATGATTATACCAAAGCAAACAATTACGGCTATGCTTCAAACATTCAAATAACCAACCCAAACATCCTGAACGTGTATGTTGAGCGCAGGTTTCTGAAAAACAAAGTGGCCACAATTCGCGCTTCAGCATTTGATTTATTTAACCAGAATACCGGCTTTACTTCATCTACTACAGCAAGCTCAATCACGCAATCAAGTGTAAACAGGCTTGCCAGGTATTTCCTGCTGACCTTCTCGCTAAGGCTGCAAAAATTTGCAGGAAAAGCCCCAACTCAAAATGAGGAGCGCGGCCCAAGAAATGGCGGCGGTCCGGGTGGCGATGGCGGCGGCAGGCCTGGCGGCGGTGGCCAGGGTGGCCCTCCGGGAGGAGGATTTTAATCATTTAACAAAAAGCCCCATCTGACAGATGGGGCTTTTTGTTGGATAAATATTTTATTTTGATTTTTTAATCGGCTACCAATACGGTATTGATAACACGCTCCAGCTCTTCCAGGTCGAATGGCTTGGCCAGGTAAGTTTGTGCACCCGCGTGGTTTGCCAGGATCTGAATATCGCTATTGGCCGAAAAATAGATTACGGGGATGTTTTTTAGCTCTTCGGATTTTTTAAGGGTTTGCGTGGCAATAATTCCGCCAGCGTCGGGAATCCAGTTATCCATTAATATAACATCCGGAAAAATACCGGAAACTTTTTCAGTTATATTATTGCAGTCGGTATAGGTATGAACCTCCCAACCCTGCTCTTCTAAAATATAACTGCAAATGGAAAGGATGTCCTCGTCATCATCAAAAATGATGATCTTTTTATTGTGCTCTTTCATGCGGATAGTGCAAGTGAAACTATTAATTATTTTTAATAAAACCAAATATTTTAAGTTTCTAATTAAATGACTCCTTGCGTAAAGGGGCTGTATTATTCGCCGTTAATTTAAAAATCTTCTTGGTGTACCTTTTACACTTTTATTTATAAATTTACTTTACCAATTATCATCGCCCGTATTATGGCACCTATGCTTAAAACAACCCTGTTTAAGCAATCGGCAAAAGGCTTGCTGATGCTTTTATTTGTTTTGATATTTTCAATCCAAAGTAATGCGCAAGGTTTTTTAAAAACCAAGGGCACAACCATTGTGAATCAAAACGGCAAAAACGTATTACTGCGCGGCATGGGCCTTGGTGGCTGGATGCTACAAGAGGGCTATATGCTGCATATTAATGAGGATAGTCGCCAGTATCGTATTAGGGAAAGGTTGGAAGTGCTGATGGGTGCTGCCAAAACAAAGGAGTTTTATGATGCGTGGCTACTAAATGGAACACGCAAAATTGATGTGGATTCGATGCGTCGGTGGGGCTTTAATTCCATCAGGCTTCCCATGCATTATAACCTGTATACCCTGCCGGTTGAAAAAGAACCCGTTGCAGGGAAAAACACCTGGATAAATAAGGGTTTTGAAATGACCGATAAGCTGCTGGCCTGGTGCAAAGCCAATCATATGTACCTCATCCTTGATATGCACGCCACACCCGGCGGCCAGGGCAATGACATGAATATATCCGACAGGAACCCCGATAATCCATCGTTATGGAATAGTGAAGCTAATAAACAAAAAATGATTGCCCTTTGGCGTAAACTGGCCGAACGCTACAAAAACGAACCGAATATTGCCGGTTATGATATCATCAACGAACCCAACTGGGGTTTCGACGATCCCGAAAAAGACAAGAACGGCCTGAATGAAAAAACTAACGCGCCGCTCAGAAAATTAATGGTGGATATAACTACTGCTATTCGCGAGGCTGACAAAAAACACATTATCATTATTGAAGGCAATGGCTGGGGTAATAACTATAATGGCATTTTACCAGCATGGGACAACAACATGGTGCTGAGTTTCCACAAATACTGGAACTATAATGACGAGGCATCCATAAAAAACATCCTCAGCACACGTAATCAATACAATATCCCCGTATGGCTTGGCGAAACCGGGGAAAACTCCAATGTGTGGCTAACCGAGGCTATCCGGCTATTGGAAAAGAATAATATTGGCTGGGCGCTTTGGCCCCTGAAAAAAATGGGCAACAACAACCCAATCGAAATACCGTCAAACCCCAATTACGATGCGGTTGCGAACTATATGAACACCGGCAAACAGCAACCAGATGCCGCCACAACCTACGCGGGCACTATGGAATTGGCCAAACATGCCAAGCTGGAAAACGCCATTATTCACCATGATGTAATAGATGCTATTTTAAGGCAGCCATTTACTACTGCTACAAAACCATTTAAAAACAATATAGCCAACGGAAGTAGCATAAATGCCGTTGATTACGATATGGGCCGCAACGGTTTTGCTTATTTTGATACCGACACGGCAGATTACCATATATCTACCGGCAAATACGGCAAAGGCAACGCCGGCGGGGTATACCGCAATGATGGTGTGGATATCAGCAAAGATTCAACCCGCGCAAACGGTTACTATATAGATAATATTGAAGAGGGCGAATGGCTACAGTATACCGTTAAAGCAAAAACGGCCGGTAAATATGCGGTAAAGCTAACAGTGGCATCCGGTGTTGATAATGCCGAATTAACGGTTGGTGTTAACGGCGTTGAACATACTGTCGTAATCCCCAACAAAGGTGCTAATACCCGTCAGATTATTCCTGTTGATGGTTTACCGTTAAAAACAGGAATTAATAAGGTGAGGGTGTTTGCGAAAAAGGGAGGGTACGTTTTTTATAGTTTACAGATTATAGCCGGGAAATAATCTTTTTGATTTGTGGTTAGGTAGATAACTAACTGAAATCTATTTCAGGCTTGCTATAATTTTTCCAATCTCATCCATGACGGGTTTTGGAATCTCATTTTCTGATCGAATTAATTCGCGCATAAAATAATAGTCTTTAGCCGGCAGTTGCATCATGTCGGCAATATCTTGAATCAATGCGTATACGTCATTGCCTATTTCGATATCATATTCGTGCATCTGCGTAATAATTTGATCGAAAGCCAAACCTTGTTCGTTATATTCCATGTACTCCAATGAAACGTTTATATCTCGATCATTCAGTTTTAATAATCTCGCTATTTCAATCAAAGAGAGTATCCGGCTTTTCAATTTCTTCATATCCCTACCCAGCCCATCCTTCCCTATCCAAACTTCTGAAATGGATGGCTTCGGCAAGGTGTTCCAATTTAATATCTTCGCTGCCCGCAAGATCGGCGATAGTACGGGATACTTTCAGGATACGGTCGTAAGCACGGGCAGAGAGGCCAAGCTTTTCCATCGCTTTTTTGAGCAGGATTTGGCCTGCACTGTCTATTTTACAAAGGTCGCGCACCATTTGTGGGCTCATTTGTGCATTAGCATGCAGATCGGGGCGTTCACCAAAACGTTCAATTTGTATCTCTCGCGCTTTTATTACCCGTTCACGGATCAGCTCGCTTTTTTCGGCTGCCCTGTCTGACGAGAGTTCATTAAAGTTTACCGGGGTAACTTCTACATGGAGGTCTATCCTATCCAACAGCGGGCCCGAGATCTTGCTTAGATACTTTTGCACCATTCCCGGCGGGCAAATGCACTCCTTTTCGGGATGATTATAATATCCACAGGGACATTCATCCGTACACATTTCTCCCGGGCACGAAGGCGTTCAGGAACCGCGGAACGAAGCAATACAATGAGAATCCGCATACGGTCGGCGGGCACATCCGGAAGAAGAGGATCGAGGGCGGGTTGTCTCAGAAAGAGGCGGCCAAATCGCTCGGCGTCACCGAGGACTGCGTAACGTACTGGGAGAACGGGAGAAGCGCGCCGCAGGTCCGCCACTACCCCGCAATCATCCGGTTTCTCGGCTACTACCCCTTCGATCACGAGACGGAATCGCTCGCGGGAATGCTCACGCAGATTCGATACTGCTGCGGACTGAGCTTCAGGGCGTGCGCATCGCTGCTGTGCGTCTCGGAGGACGGGGCGAGAAGGTGGGAACGGGGCAGGCCCGTGGCCCATCCCAAGACCCGACTGCTAATCGAACGCGCATGGCAACATTTGCCTAACCGGCTACCCTCACACCGCTCATAAGAGCGGTGTTTTACATTGACAAATTGATTACCGCCGCGAGCGAGGCGGGCAGAGGCTACATTCGACAGCGATCCTATGGAGGTGAAAACAACTCGTTCCCTCCGTTACATTTAACGCGTGTTATTGAATATATTTCTTCCTATCCTTTCCAATATCGTGGCGCTTTGCGTTATAATTTCTGCATCAGCCGTCATGCCTTGTTTTAAATGTATCGATTTTTTCAAATCTGTCGTGTTATTAAGTGATAGGTCAACTTTTGCTATAAAGACGCTATCCCTGTACGGTACGTTCGATATGTATTTAATTTTTCCCCTGAGAAAGCCAAATTCTTCAAAAGGAAATCCTTTCATTTTAATCAGCACGGATTGACCCTCATCGACTTTGCCGATGCTGTTTTGAGGTATTGAAATTTTTCCAAAAAATTGTTCGTCACCCGGATTGACAAAAAACACCTCTTGGCCGGTAGCTATTACTTGGTTTTCTTGAACAATTCCGATGTATGACAATTTTCCGGATTGTGATGCTGTTAAAATGTATTTGCTTTTCCAGTCCTCCGCCACGCTTATAAAGCTATTCAAAGCCTGTAGAAACCTCCCTTTTGAATTTTGTATCTCGTTTTCGAGCTCCAGAATTTCCTTTTGTTTAGAAGTGTAGTTGTCACTGCTGCTAATTATAGCCGATTCAATTTCCAGCAAAGGGGTTTTTTTTGCCAGGTATTTACTTTCCTCTTGCCGAAATTCCGCCTGTGTTTCAACCCTGGAGTTTTCCAGTTTTTTATGCATTTCGAATTCTTCCGCTGCCAAGTTCAAATCGCGCTCTTTAAAACCTTTTTCAACCGTTAGTTTATGCTTCATTTGAACGAGATTTGCGAGATCGTTCTGAAGATAGAGTTTCCGCTTTAACAAAAAACCGCTGTTAATCGTTGAAATATAATTCTGGTATTCCTCAAAAAACAACTGATAAGCAGATTGTATTTCTCCTAATTCAAGGTTTTCATCGCGATTAAAAACCCGGCTGTCAAACGCTTCATCACGTAAAACCTGATACTGTATTCGTTTAAGGCCCTCGATCAAATCTAATACCGCTGTATGTTTAGCGGTGCTTTCCATGAAGGCCAAAGATTGGCCGCTTTTGACATTCTTATCGTCGCCAACCAAAAGCTTGATTAGTTTTCCTGTTGTTTTTGAAACTATTGGCTTTGCAGAATTTGGAGAAACAATTTGTAGCTGTACGGTTATAATATCCGGGTAACGTATAATTGCAGAAAAGGCGATAAGCAATAATAGCACAATTGAAAAAAGCGTAGTTCCCCACCTGAGTATCCATGACGGTACTGCTGTGATGATATCCTGTATGTCCTCTGTATGTCGTGGTTCCGAATTGGTTGCTGGCATGTCTATCCGTCAAGTTGTAATTGGTTTTTTACTAAGTTATAATACTCGCCTTTCAATGCCGCGAGTTGAAGGTGTGTACCCTGCTCAGATATCCTTCCGTTATTAAGAAGGATGATATTGTCCGCGTTGCTTACGGTACTTAACCTGTGGGCAACAATTATTACCGTCCTGCCCTCGAAGAATTTAGTAAGATTATCCATGATTATCTTTTCGTTATTAGCATCTAAGGCATTGGTTGCCTCGTCGAAAAAGATATAATGTGGATCTTTATAGACGGCGCGTGCAATAAGTAGCCGTTGTTTCTGACCTTGACTTAGGCCGTTTCCTTCCGCACCTATTTTTGTGTTAAACCCTAACGGGAGGCCGCTGATGAAGCTTTCGATATTTGCAACTTTCACAGCATGGTCCAGTTTGCTCCGGTCTGGATGTTCATCGCCTACCGCAATGTTTTTTTCGATCGAATCCGAAAATATAAATCCATCTTGCATCACAACACCGCACTGGTTTCTCCAGGTTTTGTAACTGATGTTGCCTATAAGTTGATTGCCAACCTTAATATCGCCCTCCTGAGGTTCATAAAAGCGCAATAGTAGCTTGAGAATTGTCGTTTTACCGCTTCCGCTCATTCCGACTATTGCCGTTGTTTTACCTTGTGGTATATATAAATTGATGTTTTCCAATACCGGATCATTTCCCGCTCCCGGATAGCGAAATGTTAACTTATTAATGCTTATTCCCTTGTTTTCCGGAATCAGGTGATTGAAAAGCTTTTCTATGGGCTCCTCGTCCCGCATCTGGTGGATTTCATTGAGCCGCTCTAAACTTATCTTCGCACTTTGGAAATCCTGAATAAACGCTAACATCTGCTCGATGGGTGTGCTCAGTTGACCGACGATATATTGAATTGCAACCATAGCTCCCAGGGTCAAATTCCCGTGAATGACCGCACTTGCGCTTAAAAAGGTGATTAAAAGATTCTTCCCTTCGTTAATTAGAGTGGCCCCTCCCTGCTGGTACTGGTTAAGGGCGAGTGTTTTCACGTTGAATTTGAATAGGCGCGCCTGAATGTGCTCCCATTCCCAACGCTTTTGCTGCTCGCAGTTATTAAGCTTAATCTCCTGCATTCCGTTTATCAACTGCACCATGCTGCTCTGGTTGCGGGACATGACCTCAAAACTTTTGTAGTTTAATATCCGACGTTGATTTAAAAAAAGCCAAATCCAGCCGATGTATAGAAAGCTGCTGATGACGAAGACCAGAAAGATATATAAGTTATAATGGGCGAGTACAACAGAGAATACCAATAGGTTGAACATAGAAAACACTGCCGGAAGGGTTGAGCCCGTCAAAAAGATCTCAATATTCCGTTGATCGCTCATACGCTGCATGATGTCACCCGTCATTTTGCTGTCAAAGAAACTGATCGGAAGCTTCATGAGCTTGATCAAAAAATCCGTAAGTATGGAAATATTAACCCTTGTACTGATATGAAGCAAAATCCATGATTTAATAAATTCTAAGCTTACACGGCCAACGATTAACGCGGATTGCGCAATGATAATAATGTAAACAAAGCTCAGATTACGGGTATTAATACCGACGTCCACAATGGACTGAGTTAAAAATGGCGTTATCAACTGAAATAAACTCCCTATTCCCAAACTGAATAACAATTGAAAAGCCAGCTTACGGTAACTAACGAGATAACGCATTAGAAACGTCCAGTTTATATTGGGTTCCCTTTCATCGTCCTGTTCGTAGAACTGCGGACTTGGAGCAAGCAACAAGGCGATACCGAGATCGTTGTCCGCCATTTCCAGCCAATTCCGGGTGAATTCGATTTCGCTAAGGACGATTAGCCCCGCTCCGGGATCAGCAATATAATATCGTTTATTTCTTATGCGATATAAAACCACGAAATGATTCTGCCTCCAGTGAAGAATGCACGGCAGCTCGGCCTCCCTTATTTCTGAGGCGCTAATTTTAACGCCCAAAGAACGGAAGCCAATTTTTTCGGCAGCATCACTTATCCCGAATAACGATACGCCCTCTCTATCGATCTCGCAAAGGTCACGCAAGGTTTGCAGTTTGATATTGCGGCGGTGATACTTAGACACCATACGTAGGCACGCCGGGCCGCAATCCATTTGATCGGGTTGTTTATAAAAGGGGAAACTCATAGTTCAGATGTGCGGTAGAAATTGATTAAGAAACTCTTAAAAAAATGCTCCGCTCAACTGATTGCAGTTGAGCGGAGCATACCTTAACTAAGGGTTTGCGCAAACGCCCTGCCCTGGCGCGATTGGCTTGCAAAAATTTGGACAGCATTCAGCGTTGGTCAGACATGGGGAGCCTAAGACTTTGCATCCCGCAACCTTACCGCCGGTTACCTTTTTCATTTCCTCTTTGCTGAGTTTTTTAAAGTTTTTCATTTTGATCTTTTAAAGTCTGTTGCATTACTGAATAGATCACCCCAGTAACTTAGGTGGAAATAAAAGTACCCCCCGTCATATTTGATCTAAATACAACGGGGGAAACACTATTTAGCAGAAACGCATCTCGCGCCGGTGGGTCCACCCTGACCGGTCAAGCATACATTGCTACAGCACTGCACATTACCAGTACATGGTGCGCCAACAGGCGAACAAGCTAATGCACCGCCGCCTTTAACTGATTTCATTTCATTTTTTGTGAGTTTTTCGAACTTTTTCATAATATGTTTTTGTATGGTTTGTTCCGGATTTACGCCCCGATAATTTAGCGGCATGTATTATTAAAGTGCATGCTCCTTTACTTTCGCGAAAAGTTTCTTAAACACTATAAAGCCCTCCTTGGACAGCGATGTGAATTCATGGGATTGAAATTCAACAGCAGTAGAAGGTCTTTTGAGTAATTCGGATTAATCTATATTGGCACTTGTTTGCTATCACCTTGATTACCTTCAAGAAATCGCAAAGACTAAGTGAAGCACCTGTTGTTTAAGGGGCCGCCGACATTTGTAAGGCACCTCATTCCGCAGCATTGGGAATTCGTAACACACGGGGATCCGTCCGGAAGACAGGCCTCGGATTTTCCGCCCCTAATTGTTTTCATTTCTTCTCTCGTCATTTTTGGAACACGTTTCATATACTATCTTTTAATTGTGAATTGAATATTTGAGCTTAGCCAAAATGGAATGCCAGACTATTTTTGCATCATGTGCTAATCGAGCATGTACTTGAGGTTCGTTAATTCATAATACTCCGGAATCGGATAGCCGTTTAGTAGTATCGTTGGGGTCGCATTTATCTCCGCCATCCGGCACCACTCTTTTTGCTTTTCCAATTTGTTAAAGTCGTCTTCGTTGATTTCAGCTGGATATACCTTGGACCAAGCATCGTAGCTTTTCTGCTTCTGATCGTACCAATCAAGTAATGCATTTTGAACCAGGGTTTTGTCGGAACGCCCATTTAAGGTCATCATGTGCCGGCTGACCGCAGTTTGCCGGTCTTCGTCGGTGTTGTTGGCGGTAAATACGATCCGTGCCTGGAGATCCGGCTTTTGAGCTATTAATTGGTGTAGTTCTCTATGCATAGCCGCACAGGGAGGGCAATATGGATTGGACACCATTGTCAACACATTGTTGGCATCTTTGCTTCCGAGCACAATAGACCAGTCCTCATCTGGCTGTACGAACCTGGGGCTGCTCGTCAGCATCTGATTGAACGAGTCCGAATTGTATTTGAATTTCTGCAATTGTTGCCTGAGCGGATGTAGCTGTTGCAGCTGTATTAAATAGGGCTTGAGCGATACCCAAAGAAGTACAGGTATGGAGAATGCGATTAGCGCACTGCTTAGCAGGCCGGCATCTTGCAAACCCCTTAGATTCCAAAAATTAGGGCTATTTGACAGCAACGGCATTAATTCCAGCCACAGTATGGCCTGTACGGCGCAGCACAGGACACACCATTGCTTGGCTATCCTTGCCTGGTAAACGATCGAGTACACGGTAAATGGAAGGCTTGCGATAGTCAGGAGCGTCATTAGGTGCCACTTTTCCGCGCCGGAGTTGTCAAACAAAACAAACAACAATGTCCCTGAAAAATAAAAAAAGCCGACTTCGCTCCACGTTAGCCAATCAAATACCTTCGCCGCTTTCGAGGAAAGTATGGCGTTACAATCGGAGTTGCCGCCTCCCTGACAAAGCTTTTGAACAAGGGGATTGGCAAAATCTATCGACTGGATAAGAAGCAACACTGATGTACAAAGACCAATGATTTTAAAAAGCACAAGCGCGGTTGTTGCCCATTCGAGATTGTGAAAAAAAGTTGTGTGGTAGCAAAGACCCAAAATCAAAACCAGAAACGCGGAAAAGCCAATTAACAGGCTCTTAGCGCCCTTCAGATTTTCTACAACAGTCCCTTTTCCTTCAGAAGCGGGCAGGGGTTCGGCAACAAGGACGACGCCGTTAAATATTTCAGAGAACTCTTTTAAACTCAGCTTGCTACCGTTAAACTTCTCGCTATGTAAGACGAGTTGCTCATCTTCACGAGATTTTACCAGCACAAAATCTCCTTCATTTATTGTGGTGTGTGCAATAAACGGCGTAGGCACGTTCTTTAATTCCTCGGGGCCAACGCGGTAGGCTGAGTTATCAACATTGTATGCCGATAAGATATCACTCACGGCCAGCAAGCTCGGATATTCCGGATGAATCAGTAGCTGTTCATAAAAGGTTTGATCTGTGACAGGCAGGTGAAGTAGCTTTGCGAATTTCGACAGAACAGTGGTAATATTATCCCTCTTCATAATCTACAAGCCATTGGTTTAGGTTAATTCGTGGCTTATATCAAATATAAGCAGATATTATTATAAAAAACAAATACTTAAATAAAAATAAAAAAAAATAACCCGATGGATGACTTTAGCAACTTTCGCGACAATCCCATTTGTCCGGGGCAACAGAATTTCTTCAGGCGAAAACGGCGCGCGGTTTCGGTTAATATGTTAGCGGTTATTAAGGTTGGTTGTTCGTCAAGAAATATGCATGAGCCATAAATTTAAATATGGCTTGCCACACTCAAAACTGTACCACCACCACATCGAGGCGTGTAGAAAACCCTCAAAATAGTTCAACATGTTAATTAATTACGTTTTTTGGTGGTATGCAAAAGGATTCGACTTTTTAAGCCCTCTTTTATATCATTTTTCAAATCATTGATCTCGGGCATTGTGAGTACCGTGGTAGGGTCGGTCCTTGCTTCGAAAGAGCGATAGTAAGCATCGATAAAATCAGTTTCCTGCTTGGTGGCCTGATTAGTCCTCACCTTTCTAAGAAGTTCAAAAAAAAATTCCTCTTCCATCTGCTTAAACGATTGTATTCTTACTTGCTTTTAACAAATATAATGATTGAAACGATGTTCGACTGCAGAATATCTGATAAAATGTTTAACCCGTATCTACTAATTCAAATTGACCTTCTTTGATATCTTCAATAATTATGGTATAGGGCTACATTAAAGGGGCACCGTTTTGCGCTTAAAGCGTCTTGACGATGATTTGGTTTCCGTAGCTGGTTCCGGCTTCGTTGATGGCGAAAGAGCGTATATAATAAACAGTCTTGGTGCTGAGTCCGGATATATCGATAAAAAAGTCGTTGTTTACCCCAAGCTTCTTTATGGTTTTGTAATCGTCAATGGAAGGAATAGAGTGCGTGGCCCAGCATAGGCCGGCCGCGCTTATCGATGCGTTTCCATCATAGGAAACTTTGCCGCCGCAGCTAATTCCCATTTGATAGACATTGGAAGCGGGTAAAGTCACAACTACCGGTTTAACGACGTTATTGTGATTCGTTTCAGCCTTGTCCTTTTCACACCCCACAATCGAGAACAATAAAAAAACAATTTGAAGTGAAAACTTTCTAATTGATGGGTTTTTCATGATAACAGAGTTGTTACGTTTCGGTTAAACATTTGAAATTCACTTTACCAAAGATAACTATTGGCATGATATTATATATCTATTAAAGATGTCTGTATTATCACAAAACATCGGAGCTTGTTGGAATTCATTCCGAAAAGTTTCAAAGGTTGTAGCTCCTAATCTTGTACTTTACGTTATTCGTAGCAAATAGCGCACCCCTTTAAAGCCAAAGAAACTTCACGGCCACGGCCATAGATTGTATTGCTTAAAAAACATTTTAGTTTCGCAATTTGATCAAGCTAAGATTCGGACCTGAGCGTCAGCTAAATCACTATGTAACCAACACTGAACGGCTTTTCGTAAAAAATTAAAGTAAATGGTTAGTATGTCTCTGACTTTCACATAAACACATTACTACTAATCCTGTATGGGAATACCTTAATGAGGCCTAAGGACTTGATGGCAACATTAACCGCCTTGCCCACACTTATCGCCGGATGGAATAATTTAGGCAACTATAGGTCTTCAGGAAAGTGCTTACTGAAGACCAAAGGCATTTCTAAGGAGATACCCGAGAAATTCTAACCAACCTTTTCAAAAGTTCAACGATTTATGGCAGAGCCGATATTTTGATTTCTGCTCTGCCATTTTGTGCCGATAAGCAGGCATAGTGTGGCTGCTGGCTAATGCGCGTACGTGTCCCTTTCCCCCTTGTAGTACGAGGAGTATCCGCCCGCCGGAACGAGCACCATGGTCGAGCCGGTAAGCTCGGAGACGCCGTACGTGACTGCGCCGCCGGACTTGGGCGAAACAGTCAGCTGGGAGAAGTCGTCCGTCGCCTCCCACAGGTCTATCGCGCTGCTGCTTCCGTCGACGGCGGTCACGCTCTTGTCGGTATGGAACGAAAGCGCAATATGGTCCATGTCGGCGGCATGGGGATCGGGCACCCAGCCGCCGTCCTGCGTCTGGTACTCTATCTTCTGGAGCGTCCACGTTCCCGTGGTCAGGTATTTTTCCTTCGAGCTCGGGCCGTTCGCGTCCTTCTTGCAGGACGCAAGGGCGGTCAATAATGCTGCCGCGAGGGCGGCCGTTAGTAGTTTTGCGTTCATGCTATTTCGGGTTTTGGTATGGAACAAATTTCCGAAAGCTCCGCCGTCCCTCCCACCCGTAAAGCGGATAAGTTATCCGCTTCCTGGATAAATTATCCGCTATTTTCATACCTTTACGGAACGCATCGCAAAACCATATGTTCGGAGAAAAGATAAAGATGATTCGGCAGCTGCGCGGGTTCTCGCAGGAAAACGTCGCCGCGAAGCTCGGCATAGCGCAGAACGCATACTCGCGCATCGAAACAAACCAGACCAGGCTGGATTCGGCCATGCTGGTGAAGCTCGCGGAGGTGCTGGGAGTGTCCCCGATGGACATCCTTTCCGGCCAGCCCGCCATAGTCAACTTCCAGTCCAACAAGGGCACCCAGCAGTCGTTCGGCTACGTTGAGAGCGTGGTGACGGGACAGAGGGAGCTGTACGACAAGCTCATCGCCGGAAAGGACGAGGAAATCGCGCGGCTGAGCAGGATCATCGAGAAGCTGCTGGCGAAGCGGTAGGCACACTTGGAGAATAAACAACTTATTGAAAAGTTTGGAAAAATCTTCCCAAACTTTTCCCTTAACGCCCTTTATAGTGTGTTTTTATTTACTCATTCTTTTTCATAACAACCGCACATTAAGCACAGGTGTGACAATTTTATTATCGCTAACCTAATTAATTCACCGTTCTGATACAAGCTTGTTGTCGGCCACGCTCTTTTTATTTGGATCCGAAGCAAACCTGATCGTTACCGATATAAATGGATTGAAAGCAATTTGCTTTTGTATCAAGTCGCTTGTTTCTAAATTTGTGCCGATTGGCGTGTCTGTTCTGTAGTTTCCTTTCAGATTGTTGACCGTGTGTCCTGCAATACCAAAACTGAATCCATACGTTTGGTGGTAAATAAATGATCTGCCAAATAGGACTAATGGGGAGACGCTATTTCCTCCGACAGTACTGAAATTTGCCCCCAGCCCCGCTGTCCAACTTGCGTTCCATTTCTCATCCGCATACGCAAGGAAATGGAACATTATAGTCGGAGCAAACTCTGCATGAGTTTCACTATTCCAGGAATACGGGGTGATATTATAGACGGTAGATGTCGATGGAGTTCCACCCGTCGTTGTGGTCGAGGCCTGCTGCTTCGCGTAGTAGGTGTGCGATTTTGAAAGCAAGTAGGGAATATAAGTGAATCCGTAGGTCGTCAAGACCTTGCCCTTGCTTTTGGTTTCAAATGTATATGTCCAAGTGGTCGTAGAGAGTAAGTTGGTTACTTTGACCGTGTAAGTTTCGTTGTGGAGTTCGATAGACTTATAGCTTTTAGACGATAGGGCTAAAAAGCTATTATAGACCATGCGGCAACTGTCTTTTGCCTCTTCCATTAACAATCCAAAAGCAGTCTCTGTTTTAGCATCAGTTAATTTGGCAGCAAGGTCTATGCACCCTTTTTTCTTGTCATCCGCGAAGTTTGGATTCTCTACAGCTGGTTCTACCTTGGGCTCCGTTTTGCCGTTAATAGTGTAGCGCATACCGGGCACCATGTTTATTATCTTAATTTTGAACTTTTCACCGCCCTCTACTTGGTAGTTTTCGCTAAAGATTGGCTGCGAAAGGTCGAGGACATACACAGGGGTTTCGTCAGGTGGTTTACCCCCGCCATTTTTGGGCTTTGCGATCTGTCCATCTGAAGGAAGAATTCCAACGCTTCCTTTGCTTGGTTTTTTGCCTTGGCTAAAGGCAAAGACAGTAAAATGTCCTAAAATTAAAAGAATAAGCAGCTTTTTCATTTTGATAAGGTTTTACCAAATATAATTAAAAAGCGTATCGTTATCAATTGGTTATTAATTATTTGCAAATAAAAACACATTGACAGCTGTGTGCAATCACGCTAACGATACCGGTCGATACTGCAACATTCCGTTAGGGCAAATTGTCCAGGGGACCCGGAAAATCCGTTTGTTTCAAAATAAAATTATCCCGCTTTGCCTAATTAGCTACTTCCCGCCCCTTGCAATCCGCTTGATGACGCTTTCCGCATCGCCGTTTGAACCTTTTTGGTCATAGGTGACCTTCACCCGATACCCCTTCATCGTTGCAGCCTGCTCTTTCGCTGCCTGCGCCGCGTTGAAAAAACGCGGCAGGTCATCAGGACTTAGCAAATGTATTTTTGACTGCTCTGCGGGCGGAAAGCCTTGCCGCACCCTTTTCCCGATCTGCGAGAGCCTTCTTGCATTGCCCGAGCATACCGCCACTTTCGTGCAGCCGTCGGCCAGGCACTTGGCGATATTGTGCATCTCCCAGTCCGCATCGGTATTAATTGAAACCTCGAACGCGATCCGTTCATCATCCCTGGAGAGCAAGACGTCGATCTGCCCCTTCCCGTCCTTCGTCGGCACCTCGATGTTGGCCCTGTACCCGTGCCGCTCGCCCATGGCCTTGATGAGGCTCTGCAGGTACCGGTGCTCGGTATCGGGCCCTTGCTCGCCTGCCGCCTTCCTTTGCCTCGGTGCGACGGTTGGCGATGGTGCCGGTGGCGGAACAGGGGGCTCTTGCGGAGGCGGTGCGCTGGGCGGAGGCGGGATCGGCCCTTGCGGCGCTACCGGCACGCCGTAGCGCTCACGCGATGCTGCGATGATATCAGTGGTGCGGTCCTCGCCTTGCGGCTCTCTTGGAAGTACAAAGAGATTGAAGTCCGCGTCGGCGGTATTGACCCGCGCAATGGCGGCACCGACGTTCAGGTTCTGGAAGTCCTCCGCGCCGAAGCCGCTGAACCCCTCCTGCATCCGCCTGGCATCGGCGTCCCCCAGCCTGAAGCAGATTCGGGTTCCGGCGTTGGACATGAGCGAGCTCGCGATGTCGCCGTCGACGCGGAGCAGCTGCTGCATGTCCTGGTGGACGCAGACCAGTCCCAGCCCGTACTTTCGGGCGCCGCTCAGGATGGTATTGAGCGACGGGGTAATGAAGTGGTGGAACTCGTCGATGTAGCAGAAAAACGGAGTGCGGTTGCTTGCCTGCTGCTGCTGCCGGGCGAGCGCCGCCTGCTGAAGCTTGGCGACTATCAGCGCGCCCAGCAGGTAGCTGTTCTCGCTTCCGATCAGCCCCTGCGCGAGCTTGACCAGCACTATTTTGCCGCCGTTCATCAGCCCGTGAAAGTCCAGCCCCTGGTGCTGGCAGACCATCGCGCGGATGCTCTTGGGCCTCAGGAAGCTGTCGAGACGCGTCAGGATCGAGCCGATGGAGGACGTCTTCAGCAGCGGATATTCCCTCTGCCAGTAGTACGCGAGTTCCTCGTCGGCGCAGCCTTGAAGGATTGCTGCGCGAAAGGAGGGCTCGATTAGGAACTTCCGCAGGTCGCCGATGTGCCCCGGCTTGGTGTTGTACAGGAACGCCATGATCGCATTTGCGAGGACGCTGTGGAGCTGGTCGCCCCACGAGGTGCTGAAGCGCCTGAACAGCGCCACCAGGTCGGAGGCCAGCAGTTCCCGCTCGATGTCGCTGTGCGCCTGCAATATGTTCAGGCCGACCGGGTACCCGCCATCCGAGGGGTCGATAAGTACGACATCCTGTATGCGCTCCTGCGGAACGGATCTTAATATTGCGTCGATCAGGTCCCCGTGCGGGTCCAGCACGCAGCAGCCGATGCCCCGCGCCATGTCCTGGCCGACAAGGCTGTGCAGCAGCGTTGACTTGCCCATGCCCGTACCGCCTATGACGTGCAGGTGCTTCAGCCGCTGCTCGGTATCGATCCCGACTTCCGCCCGCTGCCCCTGGTGCTCGTTGATTCCCAACACGTATGGCTGGCTGAACAAGAACGCGGGGGCGCGCTTGGTCGCGGCGTGGTTCGGCATAAGTTTTTTTGACAGCTGTGCCGGCGGAAAGTGAACGAACGTCGCAAGCTCCCTGGTATTGAGCAGCATGCCGACGCGGTGCGTCTGCCTCATGACGAGATCGCTCAGCCGCATTTCTATCGCGTATTCGGGAGCGTCCAAGCCGATGAGCGCATTGGATGGCGACCTTGATGCGACGATCAGCGCGAGGGCACTATGCCGCAGCAGCTCGCTTGCCTCATCTGCATGGTCGGCAAACGCGGCTATTCGAATCGTCGCCCCGAACAGCGGGCGGGAAACCTTTTCCCTCGCCAGTCCGGGCATCTCGGGCGCGTCCGTAAAGAACGAACCTCCCCGATCGTCGGTCACCGACGCCATGATGCTTTCTGCCCAGGCATTTTGCGCGCCGCAAAACAGTACCTGCACGACGACGGCCTCGCCGTTGCGCAGCTGGTTAAGGGTGCCAAAAAGTGCCGTATACGGATCAGGCCCGCTTTTGCCGAACGCAGCAACGGGGCGCATGAACTCGTCCCCTATCCCCATATCGACCGTATGCACCGCTTCGGCACTCGCTATGCACTCAAGCAGCGCATCCGCATCGGCCCGGCGTATGGAGAGTTCGGGAAAATAGCCGGTCAGCTGCGCGTATACGAATGCGGCGACGGCCTGCCGGCAGGTAACCTGAATCGTGACGGCGGCCGGCTCCGCGATCAGCTCGAACGACATCGGCAGGCTGATCGAGGCCAGCATGGTCAGGCAGTGCTCCATTGGTTCGGGCCTTGCCGCGAAGTTCCTCGCGAGCGCTATCGAATAGACCGCCAGTTCCGGCTCCCCGTCTGTATCGGGGTATGCCGCAGCGTCGTCCTTGACAGCGGGCGGAATCGACACCGCTTGCTGGGCCTTGAACCAGCTTGCAACGGTGCTTAGTGCCGTATGGCGCTTGCCGTCGTCAATGTAGGGCGTATCGATCTCATGCCCCCTAAACGGCTGAAAGGGCGGCTCGAGCTCGACAATACGGTCGGCAATGTGCCAGCCCCGACCGTGCCGCTCCCAGCGGTAGAAGTTGGCGGTGAGCCGATGCGAAAGCGAGAGTGCCATTATTCTGCCAGCTTCATGTCGGGCTGCCTGTACCCGTGCTCCGCCGCCAGCTTTCCTACCGCCGCCCTGACTATGGCGTCGATGCTCTGGGTGAATATGAGCTCGGTGTCGACCTGGTAGTACGACTTGGCGTAGGGGCCGAACAGCCTCCCGATCAGGGGAAGGCGCTGAAAGAACGCGGTAAGCCAGTCGTCGCCGTCCTCCATCCACCAGCTGACGAAGAAGCTCCTGCCGAAGGGCGCGGCGCAGATCAGGAAGTTGTACGGGGCCTTGCTGACCTGCAAGTATTCGCGGCTGCTTGATGCGATTCCCCCTTCCCTTTTTGCGACGACGGAAAGGGTGACGTCGGGATACTGGTAGCCCTTGATCAGGTTCTCGAGGGCGGAGTAAAACTCCTTCGAGGAAAGCTGCAGGTCTTCGAAATGCTGGTAGGAATGGGTGCGGACGGTTGGCTTTGACATGTTGATAGGGATTTAGGTTCACAACTAATTGGAATATAAATATCGTGGCGGACTCCGAGGCTGTCAATCGGTGTTTTAACGGTATTTTATCGGTGATTATGCGGAATAAAAAACAACAGCCTCTTTACGAGGCTGTCGAAGTAACGATATTTAGTTAAGGGGCTTAGGAGGTGTAACGCGCTGCCTGTGGAGGTGGGCTGCGATTACCGCCTCGAACATCCTGTCGTGGTACTTGTTCCGGCTGGCAATCTCCCTTTCTCTCTCCGATGCCAGCACCGGATAGAGCGCTGTCGCGTGGTCGATCAGGTCCCTGCCGTTCCGTATCTCGGGAATTGCCGTCTTGATTGGAAGTTCCGGGCATATGTTACACCCTATTCCGTGGCAAAATTGACCACCTCTTTGCTGGCATAGAAGTGCAGCAAATGCTAAGAAAGCATAAC
>NZ_FNAI01000027.1 GCF_900101875.1 Mucilaginibacter pineti | reverse complement strand
TGGGAAGGCATTCCTAAGAATAATACGTTTGACATATCCATAAAGACGAACGACACAGGAAAATACTTTAAACTATTTTGAAATAGTTCGAGAGATGCGGTTCTTTTGACCTTTATAAAATTGCTGGTTTTGATTATCCTAATGAGCCCACTGTCGATTATTATAATTTACCACATTCAATTATTATATTCTAAATACTCGTGCAACTCGTGAGGAATGCCTCACCGGTGAAGGTAATCGTGTTTTATCAGTGGGGGGTTTTCCGGCAGTCATGAAAATGAATTTATAGGAAACTCAGCCACCGCAAATCGGATCGAAATGGGGTATTGCATCTTGGCCGTGTAATTAACAAAATTGTCGAGCATATTGCTGCTGCAGATTCGCTTGGTCTGTTAAATCAATTGATACAGGCATTACGGAAGGTGCAAACAATATGCTTTTTATTCCCGCCGTAAGCTCTCGACCGGATTCGCCAGCGCGGCCTTGATGGTCTGAAAACTAACGGTGACCAATGCAATGGCAAGAACGGCTACAGTCGCGAGCAGGAATAGCCAGACGCTGATACCGATCCTATATGGATAAGCCTGCAACCAGTGGTGTACGGCCCACCACCCTACCGGCATTGATATCACAGCAGACAGGAAGACCAGCATGGCAAAATCGGTGGAAAGCTTTCGGACAATGCCAGCAACGCTGGCACCGAGCACCTTTCGGATGCCGATCTCTTTTTTCCGGTTCTCGGCAGATAATGTGGCCAAACCGAAAAGGCCGATGCAGGATATGAAGATGGTAAGTGCAGCGCCAAAGGTGACGATCTGCTTCCATTTTGCCTCTTTTTCATATTGACCGGCAAGTTCATCGTCCTTAAATTTATATTGGTATGGGATATAAGGAAAGTCATCTTTAAATTCCTTTTGTATACGCTCCAAAGCCGCTGGTTTATTTTGTGGACCTATTTTCACAAAAATGTTCCCCCAGGGATAATCAGGTTTCATGCTGTACAATACCGGGGACAGTTTCTCTGTAAGTGACAGGTAATGGTAATCCCTGACCACGCCGACCACGGTGTACTTTCTTTGATCATGAAAAAAATCCACTGTTTGTCCTATCGGATCCTTCCAACCCGCTTGCTTAACGAACTCCTCGCTCACCAGCACTGAATTGGCACTGTCGGCCGGTGCCGCTTTTGAAAAATTCCGCCCTTTTAAGATAGGAACCTGGAATAGTGGTAAATAATCTTCATCAACTTTTTGTACATCATAAGCGAACACCCGCGAACCGTTTATATAGCCTTCTGTTCCCCAGCGTCCGCCCTGATCGGCAGTAACGCCCTGGATATTGAAGGCTTCTGCTAATTGGGTTTTGAACAAAGTGAATTTCTCCTTGCTGATGTTAAAAACGCGTATGGATACAACATCCTTAGGATTATATCCCAGGTTAAAATGCATTAGGTAATTGAACTGGGCATAAATGGTCACGGTAACGATGATCAGGAAAGTAGCCAGCGTAAACTGCAGGATCACCAGCCCTTTCGCCAAATAGTTCTTACCGGCGTAGGCGGTCCGGTTATACAGCGTTTGAACCGGCTTAAAGCCGGACAGAACTAATGCGGGATAAAAACCGGCCAGCAATCCGGTTAAAAGAAACAACCCGGTATAAGTGGCAACCAATTCCCAGCTGAACAAGTAAGACAGGGCAAGTGCCTTATTGGTTAAGGCATTAAAAAACGGCAGCACCAGCTGCGCCATAATTATGGCCAATAGAAAGGCTGCAAAGCAAAGGATGAACGACTCACCCAAAAACTGAAAGATCAGATGCACACGCAGCCCTCCGACCACCTTACGTATGCCAATCTCTTTCGCCCGCCTGAGGGAACGGGCAACGGTAAGATTCACGAAATTGATACAAGCGATGGCAAGCGTAAAGAGGGCGATCCCCGTAAGGATATAGGAATAGGTCGGATTACTGGCATCTGACAGGCCATTGTCGGCCGGATAATCGGTACTGGTATGCATACCCAGGAAAGGTTGCAGGGCATAGCTCATTTTATCCTTATTACCCGTTGTTTTAAGTTCGCTCTGGGCATCGCTTAGATATAACCGATTGAGTTTTGCGTTCAGGTGACCTATGTTTGTGCCCGGCTTAATCACAAAAAAAGTATTTTGAAAGAAGTTAAGCCAACCATCCCTTACTGCCCGCGATTCCTGCGGTACTAACATATTGATCTTTATAGAAGAGTTTTCTGGCGATTCCTTGGTAACCGCGGTGACCGTGAATGGCTGAAATACGTTGTGCATCTTGAGTTCGAGCGTTTTACCCACCGGATCTCCGGGGCCAAAATATTTTTCTGCTGTTTCCTCTGAAAGGACAATAGCATGGGGATCGCTCAACACATGCTGCCTCTGTCCGTACTTTAAAGGAAAAGTGAAAACGGAAAAGAAATTATTGTCGACGAAAAGTGCTGACTGGTCAAATACTTCGTTATCCCGTTTCACTGTAAACGCAGTACCGTAGATCCTGGTATAGTCCTGTATCTCCGGTAACTGCGCTGCAAATGCAGGGCCCTGAACGTCGCCTGTGCCTGAAAACCTGTGGATCTGCCCGTCAGGACTGCTTGCATTGACGACGAGCCTGTAAATTTGAGTGGCATTTACATGGAACCTGTCATAACTCACCTCATCCATGGCATACAGCAGGATGAGCATGCACGAGGCGAGCGCGACGCTCAAGCCGGCGATATTAATGACCGCATAGCTTTTATTGCGCCAAAGATTCCGGAATGCGGTGACAAAATAATTTCTGATCATATGCTTTGAATCTGTTATGAAGAATGGCAATTTAATAATTCCTTGCTGCCGCTAAACTACAGGTAAGGTTGGGGCGCAGCGTCCCAACTTATTTATTGGCACCTTTTTTTGAGCGAAATTAACATGCCGAAAGCGGACGATAGACCGTTCGCTTTCGGTACAGCGCATGCGCCGGTTATCCCGTAAGCAGTTGATTACAAAAGAAATGCTACATTGGAATAAGTTTTGATGACGTAAATAATATTGGACAGCCATTTTTTTTATATCAAGCTATATGACCTGGTCTCGCTGGCAACACTGTTCACCGGGATGACCATTGCCTTGCTTTTGGGATTTGCTAAAAGTCCTGCAAGGGCCGCAAACTTGTTCCTAAGTCTAGCCTTAGCAGCAATAGTCCTGAAATCAGGTGGTCTGACATCGTTGTTTTTACCAGCGCTGGGGCCGCTATTGTATTTGTATGTACGCAGACTCACCTGTACGGACAAGCCGTTCCTTCAGAGAGATCTGCTTCACTTTTGTCTCCTGCCTGGCGGATACTGGCTGCCGGCCTGGCTGGTCTTGATTTCCGTTATCATTTATTTATACCTATCACATCGGTTGATCAACGATTTTTACGACCGGCTGCAACCTGTATTGATGGACCGTCCGCGTTTTGCTTTCCGCCGGTTAAAGTGGGCATTGGTTTTGCTGGGCGCCCTTTGCGTGTTGTCGTGCTTTAACGCTTACTTTCTTTTCGCTATCACTTTTGTTCTCATGCTGGAAGGCGCTGGGAGATTGCTAAAACCGGATGGGGCCATCCAACTTACCCTACCGAATAATGAAACGAACGATGCGAGGGAAAAAGGCCGCAGGCTTAAAGAAGCTGTTGCGGCGGGGCGTTTTTATACGGACGCCGAGCTAACGCTGGCAACCCTTTCGGTCAAACTGGGCATTCATCCGCAGGAATTGTCAAGAGCCATGAACCTCGGTTTAAAAAAGAATTTCAGCGATTTTGTCAATGAATTCAGGGTCCGTGAAGTTTCCCGGAAAATGCGTGACCCAGCCTATGCTCATTTGACCATCTTGGGCATCGCTTACGAATCAGGCTTTAATTCCAAAACAACCTTTAACCGTGTTTTCCGGGAGCTCACCGGCAAAACACCGTTGGAATATAAAAAAGAAGTACCAATAAATAAATTGGCACCCCATGCGGTTCTGCGGCCGGTATTATTGCGTCAGGAAACACCAAAACGCAAATTTATGTTCAGGAATTATTTAAAGATCGCCTACCGCCAGCTGCTCCGGCAAAAAATGTATGCCACCGTAAAGATCGGGGGCTTTGCTATGGGCATCGCTGCCTGTTTACTTATCGGCTTGTATATCCATAACGAGTTGACCTTTGACCGGTTCTACCCGGGCGCCGACCGGATCTTTCGCGTGGTAGGCGACGGCGAGATGAGCCGCGGCCTGGCCTGGCCGGCACCTATGTCAAAAGCGATACAACAAGACTTTCCGGAAGTTGAATTTGCGGGGCGAATGCGGCTGGTCAACTCCTACCTGGGCCATGCCGAGCTGCGCCCTGCGGAAGCGTCGCAAAATACTTACGAGCAAGGCATCATTTACATTGATCAGTCATTCTTTAGCGCTTTTAAGCTGCCCATGGTCTACGGGGATGGTGCTACCGCTTTAAAAGAGCCACGGAGCCTGGTGATCTCTAAAACGATGGCCGAAAAGCATTACCATGGCCAAAACCCGCTTGGCAGGGTCATGTATATTGATAATGACCGGTCGCATCCCTATCGGATAGGTGGCGTGATGGCCGATATTCCTGCAAATTCCCATCTACATCCCTTTCACTTTTTCATCACGCTCTCCGGGATGGAATTTGGGACCGGCGAGCAAAATAGCTGGCGCTGGTACAACTATGTCCAATATATTAAACTGAAATCAGGTACGAACGTAGCCGCATTTGAAGCAAAGCTCAATGCCGGGCTGCGGAAAAATTACCTGGTGGCGGAAGCACGTAAAGGAGGTGCGCAGGATCCCGCGAAAGAAGCCGCAAAATTCCATGTTTACCTGCAGCCCGTGCCGGATATCAATTTGTATTCAACCGATTTTCCAGATGGGTTAACCAACGGCGATATCCGTTTTGTCTGGCTGTTCGGTGCCATTGCCTTGTTTATCCTGATCATCGCCTGCATCAATTTCATAAACCTTTCAACCGCTAAGTCGGCTAACCGGGCTAAGGAGGTTGGCCTGCGCAAAGTGGTGGGCTCAAACCGCAGTAGCCTGATCGCGCAGTTCCTTACCGAGTCATTGATCTATAGTTTCGTTTCGTTCATCCTGGGTATTCTAATCGCCTGGCTGTTACTGCCTTATTTCAATACGATGGCGGCAAGGTCGCTGGCTATGCCCTGGCTGGAATGGTGGTTTGTACCGGTTATCCTGCTTTCTACACTGGTTATTGGAACGCTTGCCGGATTATATCCTGCCTTTTATCTTTCAGGCTTCAATCCGGGCCAGGTCTTAAAAGGGACGATCAGTGCCGGCAGCAAAAGCCCGGTATTACGTAACGGCTTGGTTGTATTTCAATTTGCAGCCTCTGTTATCCTGATCATCAGTACGGTGGTTATCTATAACCAGATGCATTTTATCCTGAACCGCAAAGCCGGGTTTGATAAAGACCAGGTCATGATCCTTCAGAGCACGAACACGCTGAGCGATCAGCATATCCGGAATTTCAAAACAGAATTGAGTAACCTAAGCGCTGTTAAAAGCGTTTCCATCAGCGATTACCTGCCGGTAAGCGGCACCTCCCGTAACGGAAATGCTTTTTTTAAAGAAGGCCGCGAAAAAATTGACCATCCCGTTTTTGGCCAGATCTGGCAGGTTGACGATACTTACCTTGGGACATTGGGCATCAAGCTGCTTGAAGGCCGTGACTTCTCTTTAGAAATGGCCGATGATACGGCCGGAAGAACCGTGATCATCAATCAAAGCATGGCCAGAAGCCTTGGTTTGCAACATCCGGTCGGCGCGCGGATCAGCGACAACGGCCTGATTACGGTGATTGGCGTCATGCAGGATTTTAATTATGAGTCAGTGCGCAGCGAGATCGGCCCGGTAGCGCTTCACTATGGCCTGAGCAACTCCATGATGACGGTTAAACTCCGCGGTGGCGATGTAAAAAATACTATTGCCAATGTCGCTGCTTTATGGAAAAAATATTCCCCCGATCAACCCATACGTTACACCTTCCTGGATGAAGACTTTGCCAATATGTATGCAGACCTAACCCGTACGGGTAAAATATTTACCAGCTTTGCCGTGCTGGCCATTATTATTGCATGCCTGGGCTTATTTGCGCTTTCGGCTTTCCTGGCCGAACAGCGAAGTAAAGAAATAGGCATCCGAAAGGTGTTAGGCGCCAGCGTACAGGGCATCACCACCTTGTTATCGGTTGATTTTATCAAGCTGGTGCTGCTGGCCATCCTGATCGCCTCACCAATCGCCTGGTGGGCCATGCACAAATGGCTGCGGGATTTTGCCTACAGGGTCGCCATCAGCTGGTGGATGTTCGCTATTGCCGGCCTTGGTGTTATTTTGATCGCTGTAGTCACCGTTAGCTTCCAATCCATTAAAGCCGCAATGGCGAATCCGGTGAAAAGTTTGCGGTCTGAGTAATTTTGTTTGACAGGTGATTCAGGTTGAACTTGTATATCCTTACAACACGGCGTCAACTTGATTTGTACTTAATCATGTTGACGCGCTTTTCTGAGTCAAATAAATTTAAATACTATTCATTTAAATCATTATCGCTATCGGCGTATCTTAAGGATGCAGGATAATGCCAGTTTGGTTGTCAATCAAAGCAGGGGCAGAAAGGATGCTTGCGAGCATAATGTTCAGTTATCCCTTATTGGCAAAAATATATATATTGTCATACACTTGATTACTATCAAATGGGTATATATTGAGACTATAAGCTAATAAAACTTTCACTTGCATAACATATAGAAATTAACCATTTACATGGCTCAAGTATGGTCGATTAAGTAGAGTGAAGCGACGAAAAGTCGAACTTTTTACTGATATACAAGCACTTGTAGTTGCAAAAGCTCAAATCGAAGACTTTGAAATTTAAAATCGATTTTAATATTAGAATGCCAGTTTATAACAATACAAATTTCGAATATGGCAAATTACTTTTTTAATAGAACCGTAGGTATTTCATCGGTAAGCCATTTATAAACTGTTGAATCTTTTCTTGTTTTAAAGTTTTTTATGCAATCAATAAAAACTGCTGAGTATTCAGTTTTTTTAGATAGCGATTTTATTAGATCTGCAAAAAGATGGTCAAACGAAAGTTGCTCCTCAGGAGATTTATTGGGCTTGTTATAAAGCAAAGTCATTAGATTTATATTTCTTTCGCATGTTTCCCATGATTCTCTCCTCTTATTAGCTAGAACATAGTATGTCAAATTATAAACCTCAATTGAAACTTTCACTCTACAGTAATCCCAACTATGTGTTAAAACGGATGTAGATGGGTCAACACCGCCGAATTCATTAAATTCTACTAATTCTGGATCACCATCGTGGCAAGGATCTAAAAGTGCATTTTCTTCTAATGATAAATTTTGAATACTCGTCGCGGGAGAAGTGCCGGCTCTAATTGGAAAAAAATCCCATTTTCCACGGGTTATACCATCTGTGCTTTCTCGCATATGTGCGCTATTAGCAAACCCGCTAGCGTAACGATAGTTTGAAGCTTCGAATTCTAAAAAAGGGTAACCAGTTTGAGCTTGAGAAAAAAGTTGACTCCAAACTGCATTTTCCAAAACAGCATATTTGGAAGTTAGCACTTTTACCGCTGCCGTCTTTGGTCGAAAATGATCGACAGGATTTGAAGATCCATCGTTGATTGATTCATTATACCAGCATTTTTTACCTACGATTGATTCTAGAGTAGTTTTTAGATAAGACCATACCGGAGAAAAATTATTTGTTCGAGCTTGTTGCTGCCAGGTTGTAGGTATTGTAACAGCGCTCATGTCGATGAATCTCATTCTAATTTATTCCTTCGTCGTCCAGGATTTGTTTAAGGAGTTTTTCAATGTGTTGTCTTTGTTGTTTTTCCTCTTCAGGCGGGAGTGGGGCATAATTCTGTTTCGGGTCTTTAAGCTCTTTTTCAAATGCTGCTTGAAATTTTTGGTACAATGGATCTCTATTAAATCGCGAAAAACCTAAATTATCTAATGATGCGTTTAACTGGGTCAATCTATTTTTTTCCTCATCGGTCAAATCGATTTCATTCAATTTCTTGCTTTCTAAGGATCGCCTTTCATCTAACTGCTCTTGAGTTAAAACATCTAGAGTTGTTTGAAGCTTAAAAATTTCTGTCAATATTCCAGCAACACCCATACCTTTTGGATCTTCAAATGGCATACTTCCCTTTACATCACCCGTTATTGGATCAGTTTTGAATATTCGAACTGCTTCTTTTTTAAGACTACCAATGGTCAAAGGATCATGACTAGACATAATCACTTGTGAAGTGTCTAATATTTTATGGTCTTCACTTTCTACATCAAAAACTATCTGATTAATGAATTCCAAATATTTCCACCTCCAATAAGGGTTCAGGTGCGTATCTGGTTCATCAAGTAAAAACAATGTTTCTTCACCCGCTGTAAATCGCATTAAGCCAAGAACAGTCAACAATTGTTGTTCACCCTCACTCAATTCTTTGAACGAAATTTTATCAGCGTATCGCTTTTTGACTCTAATTTTAATCCCTTCCTGAAAGAATAAACGAGATACATTGGCCGTATTTAAAATGTGAAAAAAGTCAAAGCTGGACCAATTCATCGTTTTAACAAACTCTTTTATTTTGTTAAAGTTGGAGAAATACAAATAAACAACCTCAAACCGTTTTTTTTCTTTTTTCCAGAGAGTACTACTGTTATGAATCGTATCCTTAATTGGAGCAATTGCTACATTTTCGTATAAATAATCTATTAAATCTCTCACAATACCCTTGCTTCCCCAAAATATATCGTCCTTAAACGATGAGGATTTTGCCCATTCAGGTTCTTTCATAGGCAATAAGGTGCTTTGCATTTCCTCTATAAAAAGGTTTTCTTTAAGAAAGTTCGTTAGTTTGGGATCATCATCAATAAAAAAGGAAAACAAAGAAAATTGACTGTGAATTAACTCTGCATACTGCAATCGCGGATATTCGGGCAACTCGTTTGTCACGGCATTAACGACCGCTCGAGCGAAACGTTCTTTATGATCTTCAAAATGTTCTTCAAGTCGATTACTGTTTCCTAATCCGGAGTAATAGGCCAAAATATATCTTGGTAGATAACTATCTTTTCCTTTTATAAAATGATCTTGACTTACAGCTTTGTAATTTACAATTGTTCTCCACTTCTTTTTCTCTTCAGGTAAATAATGAATTTGGATATGATTATTTCTACAACTGTAATCCAATTGAAAGCCGTTGGCGAGTTCTAAATCTACTGGTTTCTTAAAATCAAAATCAAGGTACTTAAATATAAGAACCACAGCTTCGATGAAATTTGATTTTCCAGAAGCGTTTTGACCGATAATGACCGAAATTGTTTCTTTCTTATCAAGGCTAATCTCAAAGTTCTGTAGATTTCTGAAACGTTTGATTTTTAAAAACTCGATCTGCATTTATTTAAATTTTAATATTACAGAATTTTTTTGGTTGTTTGAAAATTCCCAAATTACTATCCTACCGGTTTCATTGTCTGCGCAAACGCGTTCCAACTCTTCGTAAAATTGTTCTATCTGCCCCTTTTCATAATATACCGATTGGTGCCATGCATTTTCAACCGTCGATTCATTATTTGGTGAACTAATTAGCAAGTCAACTATAGATTTCTTTTGAGCCATTTGATTTCGAAAGTTTAAACTTTTAGATTTATTTTTCACTAAATTTTTCGACTTAGCATCTAACAGCTTAATCCGTTGAGTTTCCAGGTTTTTTCGAAAATCCTCAAACCATGAGCTATCGTTCTTATAGATGTCTGGCATTTCGCTAATCCGACCTGAAAATGCTAGTTGAAAAATTGAGTTTCTTAGGGTTTCTACTTTATTTGCAGCATCTTCTGATTTTTTAAGAAGTAAATCTGCGGTATTTAAGTTTAATCTTACTTGTCGAATAATTTCTTCTTGCTCTGCTATAATTGGAAAAGGAATTGGTAACAAGTTGGTCTCTGTGATATATAAATGACCCTGCGCAACCCCTTTAGTACTTTCTCTTATGAAGTTTTGCAAGATTGAGGATTGGAGACAATACATTAAGTATTCGCCAGAAATTAACGGTTTTAATAACAGCACACTTCGTACAAGAGCGAATAACTTTTTTTCAGTTACAATCGCTGTTCGTCCTATAGTCGCGCCAACACTGACGACTAAAACATCATTTACTTCCGGATTGCACCGCGTCCGGAGTTTAAGTAAATCTTCTTTAGAGATAAAATCTACGTTCTCATAATCGATATAACCATCTCTAACGTTTCTGGCCGAAAGCAACAGTTCCCCCTCATCGAATCTTGGAGGAGTACTATGTTCACCATCAGTAACTTTGCTGCATATACTACAAACATCAGTAATTATCCAATTTTCAGGTAAAGTGAATCGTAAATCCGTCTTGTTGTAAACACGGAATTTAGCGTTTAAATTCTTTAATTTTAAGATTACATCAGCTTCGGAATAAACATTTGACTCACGCCACTTTGCAGTTAATTCGCCATTTATAGCTCGATCTAAAACGCTTGTCCTTAATTCTTTTAACCGCTTTACTTCTTCTATAGCAGCAATAAATTGATCATTATGCTCGTCCATCTTAGAATCCAAAAATTTTGCTATAAATTCTTGTTCTACTGGATGTGGAATCGGTACTTGTAATTCCTCTAAAAGCTTCAAATTTAAATGAGGAATACTCGAACCCTTAGTGTTTTTATTAAAATAGTGATATTGAGATTTTAGAAAATGAAAAAGAAAATTGCTATTTATAGCAAGTGGAGTGATACAAAGCATAGTAGATCCGACTGCACCGGAAATGCTCTTATTTACCAAACCACTCCTAGAGCCATCGGCAACTATCAAAATATCATTGCTGGTAGAAATTAGGGTTGTTAAATGATCAGCAAATTGTTTAACATTCTTATTTGCTATAGCGTCGATGTCTAAATACGGAACGCTATCAGGGAAAGGGTAGTCAAGCAACTTTAAGGGTTTCCTACCTTTCCTACTAATTATTAAATCTTTTAATGGTAGCGTCTTCCAATTTTTAACCATTATTCAGATAGGTTTAGTTTCAATTTTTGTAAAGCATCAATTTTATCTTGATAATCTTTTATCATCTCATCAATCAGGATATTAGGGTGTGGTAATAACTCCTGAGTAAAAATCTCAACAAATGAAAGATCATAATTTTTTTTAACAATTTCATCAATTGTGAAGCTTTTAAATCTTTCGCTCGTCTCTCTTTTTGATAAACCATTTGGATCTAAACCATATGCTTGTTCGAAATCTGCAAAATGTTCTAAAGCTAGAATATTACTTTTAGTAGTAATTCTCGGAAAATCTTTTCGAAGATCATAAATCCAAGTTTGTTCGGTTTGACGAGATTTTTGTAAAAAAACTACACAAGCTTTAATGCCGTTAGCATATGCTGCAAATACACCATCAGGCAATTTTAAAATCGTGTGCAAATTACAACAAGAATCTTCAGCGTTAATTTCATTTAGATAGAAACTCCACATTTTCTTTGCGGGATCGCTTGATAAGCAACTGTCAGGAAGGACAATTGCTGCACGCCCGCCTGGTTTTAATTTTTCTATAATGTGCTGGACAAAGTTTAGTTGCTTATCTGAAGTCTTAATTGGAAATGCTCGATCTGGAATTTGACTTGCACCTTTAGTTCCAAAAGGTGGATTTGTCAAAACACATGAATAATTAACATTATCGTTGGTTCCATAAATTGTATCGCCCAATTTGATTGAGGCGTTTATGTCGTGTAAAAACATGTTCATTAGAGCTAGTCTGCGCGGTCTTTGTACCAGCTCTTGGCCAAAATAAGTATCATTTTGTACCCGCTTCAAGTCCTTAGATTTTACTTTGGATTGTTTTGTAGTTTCTTTAAACCATTCATTAGCAGCAATCAAAAATCCACCCGTACCAACCGCAACATCTCCTATATTGAAACTTTCATTTTCAAGAGGATTTGGTTTCATGACGTTAACAATTGCCTGAATTAATGGCCTCGGAGTAAAATATTGTCCCGCTCCTTTTTTCCCTTCGTTGGCTACCTTGCCAATCAGTTCTTCAAAGGTTAATCCTACAATATCTCTATCAAAACTTGTCCATTGAATAGAATTAATTTCCTTGATTAATCCCTTTAAAATTTTAGCGTTTTTAACTCTCGAGACTGGTTCTGAAAAAATATCTCCTAAAATGCCATCTTCAGCCTTCAGCTTTTCTAAAATAGATTCAAGTTTAAGTAATAGCGATTCATCTTCGTCCAATGTAATTAAGGATTGCCAATCATACCCTTTGGGGACAGCAACACCTTTCTCTTGAGCCATTTTAAGAAAAAGTAGATATGTGAGTTGTTCAATGTAATCGGAGGCATCAACTCCATCATGTCTCAATTTATTACAAAACCCCCACAATTTACCTGTTAAGTCCATTAAATGCTATTATATTTAGCGCTAAGATAACATGTTTGAGCAATATATTTTATCAGAGACCTAACGTAATTAAGCAGCAAAAAAGGAGATTTTGCTAATGATTTGATTACTAATTCTTCTTGCATTTTACGGCTAAAGTGATGATCCATGGTGTGTTTATAGGTGGAACCCGAAATATCGAGCTTCTGATAATTGCGAGATATACAAATCTGTTAGCTAACACTGATATTCGTCCCCTCCTCAAATGAAGAAACTATATTTACTATTAGTAATGTTAATTATGCAATAGTTTTGATATTTAGATACCCATCGCCTTTCCTTGGTTGTTAGATAATCATAATCCAATAGTTACTCTTATGAAATTAGCTTATTTATACGTCCGTGTAAGCACTGATGAATAAAAAAGAAGGGGCTACTCATTGCCCGAACAATAAAACCGGTTGCTGAAATAATGTGAAACAAACACTATTAATGTTAAGGGGATCTACCGCGAGGATTTCTCTGCAAAAGACTTTAACCGGCCAGAATGGAGGAAGCTAGTGTCCGAACTGAGAAAAAGTAAGGCCAGGGAAGAAAACAACATTCTATTCATCAAATGGCACATGTTCACATAATATCCAGTATGCATACGAAATGCTGGTCCTCCTCAGAAAGATCAATGTGTCAGCACGGATATGGGGAAACAGTGATGATAAAAGGATTACACGAGCCGCTAATACTGGAAACACTTTTCTATGAAGTGTAGAATGTCATTAATACCAAAAGAAAGGTTAGTATTATAAGGGGGCGATTTCAGGTCAATTTTTTTCTTATTGTTTCCTAGTCTGTCCGCTATGCCGCAATAAGCTTACCGAGAGTTTTTCTCAGAGGGAATACACGAAAGTATCAAACCACATCTTATCTAGGTTGCACCGGTGAATACCTATTTTCGTTTCTTCGTCGTGTGGCTCCCAAGCGTGTAATAGCTACTATTTTTGTTTATTTTAATAACCTTTCGAGCATCTGCAATTTGTCCTTGCAGGTGAACAATTCCCACAATTCATCCAACCGCGTTACTTTAAAGTCAACCTCCTGGTTAATTTCATCAATGATCGCCTGTGCAATATTCTCGTCGAATTCCAGCATTAGCATTTCAAAAAACACATCCTTTTTCATGGCAGGCAGCTTTTTAATATTCCCGATCAAATCCTGCTCAAAAAGATGGGTAATGATCTCATCCAGTGATACGCCCAATTCCTTGCTGACATATACAAAACTATCAGGACCACCGCTTGCCGCAGCAACGATCCGCTCCCACAAGGGGGTGTCCTGATGAAATTCAATAGATAAGGGGGAGCCGTTCAACTCACCAACCGTTTTGATCACGCCATGCTTCTCCAGTTTATAGCGAAGCAACTGCAGTTGTAATTTGGAATTTAATAGGGCGTCCTTATTTTTGGTAATGATCTGGCCTACAGTTTTGATCTTTGCACTGCCGGTCAGTGCCCGAAAAGCTTTTTTTAAATGGTCGGCGGTAAACTTCTGCGCCTTTGCTTCCTTTATGCGGCGATCAAAATTCGTTGCGCTCCATACTGCCAGGCAACGGCAAATTTTGGCTTCCGTTTTCTTACGCCAGCCCCGACCGACCTGTTGGTAATATTCTTCAACCGAATTTGGTATCTGTAAATGGGCGACACAATCAATATCAGGTATATTGATTCCCATCCCAAAGGCGGTCGTGGCAAATAAAATATCTAAATGGTTATGCAGAAAATTATAATAGACATCCTCCTTTTCTTCGGCTTCTACCCCAGAGTGGTAGTAATCCGCCCGATAAGTGCCGCTAAATTCTTCCGCGTAGGCTTCACATTTGGGCTGGCTGTAAAGATAAACTATCGTTTTTTGGGGTTTGTATTCTGCAAGGAAATCTGCTAATACACCGCCTTTCTCGTCCTCGTGCTCCACTTCTTTAAAGTGCAGGTCAAGGTTGGTTCGTATGATATCTTTTTTAACGATATTCTCCGGCGAAACCTCAAATTCCGCAGCAATATCATTCCTGGCCAGTTCCGACAAGGTGGCTGTCAGGCAAAGTACGGTCGGCTGGTGCCCTTTGGTTCGCAGAAATTCCAGGAACGAATTGATCTGACCATAATCCGGCCGGAAACTATTACCCCATTGGCTGATACAGTGTGCTTCATCAACAACAATCATAGATATTTTGATACCTGAGGCTAAGAGCGCAGCCCGGAAAAAAGGGTTTTGCAACCGCTCGGGGGAAAGGTAAATCAACTTGTAGCTATTATCGTCCAGATGCCTTAAAATTTCCCGTTGGTCTTCAAAGTTCAGATTGGAATTAAGCGCCAACGCGGGAATGTTCCTGACATTATTTAATTCACCTACCTGTTCGTTCATCAGGGCTATTAAGGGCTGTATTACCAAAGTAACTCCCTCTAAGTCCAGCGCGATCAGCTGATATATTAAGGATTTGCCGCCGCCAGTCGGTATGATGGCCAGCGTATTCTGCTTTCTATACAGCCTGCCCAATACGTCCGATTGATAGTCGTACAAAGACGGAATATCCGTAAAATGACTCTTATATTTATCTAACAGTAAATCCATCACTCGCTATCTACCCATTCATGCAACAACCGGATATCAGATTTGTGCAAGTCGGTAATTTTTGATAAAAACTTATTTACATAACCGAACCTGTATTCGGGATTTAAGGTAATACCATAAGCACCAAACCAGCTTGTAAGTTCGCTGGCGATCACATTCATCAGGTACGCAAAGCGGTCATAGGGATATTGCCAGTTATGCGATACCCGCATCTTCTTTGTCCTTGTCCTGTTCTCCACGGTAATAAACTCGTTATCCCGTTCGTATATAAAATACATCGCCCAAAGATTGGGCTGGGTCATGATGGGGAAGTAAGCGGGAAAATAACGATGCAATATTTCCGAACGGATACCAAAGCCAATGATCCTGTTCATAAACATCCCATCCTCGTCCAAAAAATCCATATGCAAGTCAGCGATAGACGCCAGGTGCGGGTAATCAATTCTTTCCCGTTCGGTTTCTGCGTAATGTTGCGCCGCCTTGATGATACCGTCCACCGTAGTATATATTTCTTCCGCATCCGAATCCCGGTAGTGCATTTTATATTTAGCCAGGTCAGGATCGCGGGTTTTTAACGCTGCGCCAACCGTCCATAGATCCTTAGCAAATTTCTTGTACTTAAAATCTTCAATGTAATCCTCATATTTCAGCATCACGGACGGGCTGAACAGCTCTACGAAAGAGGTATTATACCGGGCTATTTCCGTTTCCCATTCCCTGACGATTTTTGATAGCCTTTCCTTATCCTCCGGCAGATCATCCGTAATGAATAATTGTTTAAAATATTCAAGCGATTTGTTGATGATCTCCGGCGAAACCAGGCTTACATCTTTGTATTTATTTTCCATCAGTTGGATTTTAGGCGTAGGATTTGTAATGGGCACGGTGGCTGGTTTGAGTATCTGCTTGATCAGCTTTTCGAGGTTTTCCTCATAATCCTTGCCATCCCGGAGGTCAAGACAGTTAAAACCCTGCAAGAAATTTGTGGCGCTACTGTGCAGGTCCCCCTGCCTTATGATCGGTATATATTTTTCATTTTTTGTGATGATCTTAAATAGATCGTCGTTGATGATGAGGTACTCATAACCCGCGCCGCCCTCATAGGCATCGGCCTTACGTTTATAATTCGGGGTCAGGATCATCAGGACAATATCAGAGTTCATGATACTACTGAGCATAAAGGATTTAATGTGGCCGCCGAATGGTAAATTATTACGGTCAACAATGGCGGCACCACCGTTAGCATCAATCAGGTCGGCAAGCGTTATCACCCATTTTTTATGATCCTCATTATCCCATGAGTAGGAAATAAAAACTTTGGTTTTATTTTCGGAGGCCATATTTTGCGATAAGATTTATGTTAAAGATATGTACTTATTTCGAAAAGGCTATTTAAATATTCGCTTATATAAGCGGGCAAACTAAATATTCGGAGCCGACTTGGCCGCTTAATCTCCTGCATTTTTTTATTCGGTAAAAATCTTCTTCTAAGAATTTTAATAAGACAAATGAGCGATAATTCGTAGTCCCACGATGCATGATGATATTAACAGCCAACAATAGATAACTATTTATTATCTGGTTTTCATCAAGTCTGTTACAATTATTTGCGAAAGTATCGTTGGCAGGCCTATAACTTTTGCTTTACGGAAACGAATTGCATGCAGTTCTTTTTGAGTTTACTTATTATCCTTTCGTTTTACCATTAGATGTGAATTTTGGTCGTTTTTATAAACCTCATAGTCTCGGATGCCTTTTAGCAAGTAAGACAGTGCTTGAAACCCATATGCCCGAGAATCGAAGCTCGGGTCAGTTTTTCGAAGGTTTAAGCCTAACTGTGAAACGTAAATTCCTGTATCTTCTGGAGTTGACATAAAGTAAGCCTTATCAATTTTCTCAACCGGTACTTTCGGAAACTTAGCTGACGAACTTTCATCTTTACTTTTCGCTTTAGATTTTTTGGTTCCCGCTTTTTCGGAGGATTCAATTATCCTTTTCTCAATAATGGGTTCCTGAACTATATTTTCTATGTAGGTAAATACTTCACATGAGTTTACAAAGGCTGATGGTGTTGTATTAACGCCGATACCCATTACAAATACTCCTTCTTCCCGAATTCTTTTGGCAAGCCCCGTATAGTCACTATCACTTGACACAATGCAAAAGCCATCAATCAATCCCGCGTGCAGAATATCCATCGCATCAATGATCAATGCGCCATCGGTAGAGTTTTTTCCATTCGTGTAACTGAACTTTTGCATCGGTGTAAATGATAAATCGTTCAATAGCGCCTTCCAACTATTCATATGAGTAGTCGTCCAATCACCGTAAATACGTCGAATGGTTACTTTTCCATATTTCGCAACTTCGTCAAGTATATCTTTCAACAATTTAGCCTGCGCATTGTCGCCATCGACCAGAATGGCCATTCTTTCAATTTTTTCCATATTATGCTGATTAACCAAAGTTATATTATTGCAACGTATTACATATGGTAAACCCTTAGATTTTCAAGGTTTAGATACGTACTGGCACGAGTTATTTAATAAAATATTCCCTCTCCAATCTTTAAGTTTTTCCCAATAGAACGAACTTAAAGTCAACGTGTCATTTCCTACATACATATGCGAATTCTCGGGATGACAACATGATCTCATCGCTTAAAACGTACCTTTTCTTCTGGCTACGGTCATTAACCATGTTAACAATTTTGTGCATTTCGAACCACCTGAGTGCTTGGTAAACTGTTGTAATACTGCAGCGTTCGCGATCCGCCCTGATTCTGTTCCATATTTCTTCCGCATTAATGTAATTTTCATGCGTAGAAAGATATCGCGCTATGATCTCTTTCTTGGGGGAAAGAAATACGCCGCTGATTCTGCATTGTTTTTTGACGGCTAAAAAAACTGGTTCACTTTCCATGGCTTGCAATTAATTAATATGCGCGGGTATCAGATTATCGACTTTTCTTCCAAGGAATTATTTCTTTCATATGGTGGTGTCCTTCGGTTCGCTATGCTTTTGAGCACGTTGACATGCTCCAGTACCACGCGGATTTGTTCAAGGACTGGCTGCCCAATTTCCGTTAATTTTACAGGTTGCCTGGACCGGTCAAAAATTATTACGCCTAATGTTTGCTCCAGCTTTTTTATTTGAATGCTCAAGGTTGGCTGACCAGTACAACATCTTTTTGCAGCCTTAAGAAAACTACCTGTTTCAGCCAAGGCAACTAAATATTCGTATTGTTTTATGCTCATAATTGATGCGGCGCTCTAGATTTACATTGATATCAAATCTGCCTGATTTTACTAAATCAATCAAATCAATTGAATTGATGATGTCATCAATAATATTTATAATGCCATTCGTGCGGTGGATACATATCGAGCCCATCATTCAGAATTTATCGAAATAGCGTTTCAAAACTTCCGGGTCGAAAATGTCGCTTAGCATTGCGATATAGTTATCCGGCCTGATCAGCAGGTATAGTTTCTTTTTGACACCCAACCGATGCCAATCCTGACAGAGAGGAACGTTGACTATTTTTAATAATGGCTTGAGTCTTTCAGGAATAGCAGGAAATTCTTGTTCGTCACTGATAATAACCAGGTGAAAATTCGCCGAAGTCAGGAGGCTATATAAATCTATGGGCCTTTCCTGATAGGTATAAGAAACATAAGGACATCTGTCACCGGCCCGGAATGTAAGAGGCTGTGTTGTATAAGATTCTGAAAGCGCGCTTTTCCTGTAATGGAGCCAAATTTGTGAAAGTGATTTGTAGAATCCTTTTTCCCGATATCGCCCACCAGCTAATTTTGTGATTATGAACGGAAGAATATGGCTTCTGAAAAAAGCGATAACCGGCTGACTGCTCATCATTAGATTAAACAAGCGATCAGTAAACTTGATCAGCCACCGCGCGAATGGCAACCGCTCGTGGTTATAGGACTCTAGGATACCCGGCCCTGTATATCCATTAAGTACAGCAGCGAGTTTCCACGATAAATTGTAAGCGTCCTGAAGGCCGGCATTCATACCCTGTCCACCCGCCGGACTATGAATATGGGCCGCATCTCCGGCTAAAAAACATTTATCGACCCGAAACGACTTTACTGACCGGTGATGCAGTTGATAAACAGATGACCAGTTAATTTCGCCCAATTCTATCGGAAAAGGTGAGTTTCGGCAGACCCATTTTCGTAGTTCTTGCTCATCGTAGCAATCACCGCCGGAAAGCTTATGGTTTATCGATCCTAAGATCCGGTAGATATTGCTGCCCCTCATCGGAAAAAACGCCACAAAATCAGATTTACCAGGCGCGGCGATAACCGTTTCAGCCGGCATACTGGTATTAATTTTGGCGTCGATAACATAAAACATTTTTTCATAGGTGCCTCCGGAGAACGCTAATTTTAATAAATGCCTGGCGCAGCTTCGTGCACCGTCACAACCGATCAGGTACCGGCCGATTATCACTAATTCAATATCACGCGTGAGTTGTTTTGCACAAACGGTGACGGTCGTAGCACCCTGCACGAGGTCTTGCATCTCTGTATCCCACATGACACGCCCGCCCAGCGCTTCAAAGTGGGCCAGCAGCAATTCCTCATTCCTCGATTGCTCAAAAATATGGAAGCATGGGAAAGCTGAAACATCATCCTGGTATAGATTAGTTTTTAGCTTTATTTTTTCTTGGTTATTGAAGAATACCGAAATATGGCCGACTGGGCTACCTCCATTGATGACCTGCCCTGAAAGGCCCATCTGCTGGTAAACCTCCAAACTCCTCGCGGTCACCAGCAAGGCGCGGGACTGCAGGTTGATCCCGCTTTTTTTGTCGATAACGATCACCTTAATACCGAAACGGGCGAGTTGACAGGCTGCCATTAGTCCGGTCGGACCGGCACCGATTACAATTACTTGGGCTTCTACCATTTGTCAGCGCTTAAGATTTGGGGATACGGATATGCATCCCGTCCATTTCTTGGTTTACTTTGAGCTGGCAGGAGAGGCGGCTGCTTATGGCAGCATCGGGTAAAACGTCCAGGGTATCCAGTTCCTGACCGAATGGTTCTGCAAGTGCTCCAATGCCTTTTTCTATCTCTATCCTACAACTGGCGCAAAGGGCCATCCCGCCGCAGGCAGCCAATAAATCATAACCGCTGCTTTTTAAAGCTTCCATCAGACTGTGTCCTTCAAATTGCTGGACGTCGAGTACTGCCGTCTCCTCCTCAATATTTTGAATCGTTATATTAATCATTGCTCAGATTGTTGGTTTTCCGTAGACCGTCGTGTACTTGAAACTCAGTTTTTGATCGGGAAACACGTATTTGAATGCACTTTGCGCCATTAGTGCAGCCTCATGAAACCCGCACAGGATCAAATTTAATTTGCCCGGGTAGGTATTAATATCGCCAATGGCGTATATGCGCTCGCTATCGGTCGAGTAGTCTACCGGGTTAACAGGTATTGCGGACTTGTCAATGCTGAGTTGCCAGTTTGTTATAGGCCCCAGGTGGGGACTTAATCCAAACAGCGGGATAAGATAGTCCGCCTGCAGCTCGGTAATGGATTTATCACGCCCTTCCAACAGCACTGATTCTAACGACTCTTGTCCATTGACAGCGATCAAATTTGATTCCAGGATCAGGTCCATCTTGCCTTGTTTTGCAAGGTCAACTACTTTTTGGGCAGAATCGGGTGAACCTCTGAAAGTGTTTCCCCGGTGCACCAGCGTTATTTTTTGCGCTATGTCAGCCAATAGGATAGCCCAGTCAAGCGCAGCATCACCGCCACCCGCAAGCACAACCTTTTTGTTTTCAAACACGTTATGATCTTTTATCATATACGATACGCCATGGCCTTCATATTTGGAAAGATCATCAATGTTCGGCTTCCGGGGTTCAAAACAGCCCAGCCCGGCGGCTATAACCAACACCTTGCAGGCGATTTGTGTGCCATCGTTGGTAGCTATAACTAATGATCCATCGGTTTGCCGCTCAACGGACTCCACCCGTTCGCCGAGTGTATAGCCAGGCCTGAAGGATGCAATTTGTTCCATCAAACGTTCAATCAGCTGCCGGGCCTGAATTTCTGGATATCCGGGGATATCATAGATAGGCTTGGATGGGTAAACCTCGGCCAGTTGTCCGCCAACCTGCTGCAAAACATCCACCACATGGCAGCGCATTTTCAAAAGCCCGGCTTCAAAAACTGCAAAGAGGCCGACGGGCCTGCACCTATAATGCATATATCCGTGTGAATCATGTTACCCGTGGATGAGCAGACAAATACTTTGCTGAATACCCTCAACAGAGTGCAAAATATTTACAGGTATTTCCAGTTCGTCATACTGCTTAAGAATGACTGATTTATCGCCTTCCCGATATTGCACCTGGCCCTCGATAACTACCAGTTTGGCAGGTACATTGGTTTCGTGTTCTTTCAGGGTAACGCCCTGGTTAAAACCCAGTACGATGATTTTGGTACTATCTGTTTTACGCAGGACTTTAACAATGGGCTTGGTAGCTGCCGGAATCTCCTGTTTTACTTCTTGTATGGTCATGACTTTAATTTTTAAGGTATATTGATAATTAATTCATTAATTGATTCATCTATAAGAATCTGGCAGGACAATCTGAGATTGTCCCGAGTTTTTCCTGCTCTTTCTAATGTTGTACATTCATTCCGCTCTAATGCAGTGGGCAATCCGGTGCATGAAGTAATCTCGACGATGCATGTTCCGCATTTTCCCATACCGCCACATTCGCCAAAACCGTCAAGGAACAGCTTATCTGTTATCAGATGCATCAGGCTGCGGTATTCATGTGACTTGGTCAGTACGGTACTTTCCTGTCCTTCGGCTGTTATGCGAATAGTAAGTTCAGTATGGTCCATCACCTTCTTTCAAGCCAGAATTCATCTTCGAAATTATCTTTGAACGGCGTTTCATGTTGTTTGGCCAGATAATTTCCGATGTAAGTCAGCACGTGGTCAGGAAGCTCCTGTTCAAGGAAGGGAAACAATACTCTTTCTTCAAACCGGATATGCCGGGTCAGGTATTCCGCAAACTGTTCGTAAGCGGCTGAATTGTTGCCTTCAGCATCATTAATTTTACTCAGCAGCAAAGTGATCATCGTATGCTCATTTTTTCCCTGGCTGGTAAGCGGGTCGTCAATTCGGCTGAACAAAAGAAAGTCCTCTTCCGAAAAATGTGCTTTAAGATGATTCTCCCAGAAATAATTGACGTATTTATTGATCCGCTCTAAAGCAGTATTTTGTTTCAGGCCTTCCTTTATTTTCCAGCAAAATAGTAAGCCGGAATGATGATCCTTGGACAGCTCAATAATATATTTGCTCCTTTTTATGGGCATTGCAATCAGTTTTGTTTATGATAAGTTTGGAAAGGTGACCGATGATTTGTTGCCCAGGACGAGATATGCCTTAAAGTCTTCAATCACTTTAATCAAGTGGTGCTCGTTAGGGGGAATACTCAAATTACTTCCCGAACTCAGTTCAAAGGTCTGCCCAGGGTAGATTAATAGCGCACTGCCTTTTTCTACAATTAGAAATCCTTCGCAATCCGAAAAATGCCTCGGCATATTCGTTCCTGCCGCCAATTCTATGGTTGCTATTTTGTAATGGTCGTTATGTAGTAGCTCGGTCATGTTGAAGGGCGTTAGCGTGTTCATAGTTTATTTGATTAATGAGATCTTTTTGTTTTAAATTGTACCAGCCGATTCCGAGCAAAACGGGAACCTTTACAGTTTCCTGCAAAAGAAACAGCCAATGAAGGTATTCCCGGCTGGCAGGTTTACCCGCCATAAACCGGACGGCGCTTTCATTCAGGGCAGGTAACAACCATATGGTTTCGATGAATAAAATTGCAGTGACCAGGACGACGCCCTGCCAGCCATAGGATACCGACCGCCTGATACAAAAAGTCACAACTAACGCCAGCAGAAAAAATAGTTCGCATTTAAGCGCGTGGAAAACGATCTGACCGATAGCTACCCCCGTTTGCATGCGCAGGCCAGGTGCCGTAAACTTCAAAGGGGCCTCCATAAAGCTGATCGACATAAAAAATCCGAGCCAGAAGATGACTATGATAACCCGGATCGATAAGATGGTACGCTCTTTCATAAATTAAAATATTTAAACAATCACCTTGCCTGGGTCACCATTCATTTGAGATAACCGGTTAAGAAACATGAAAGCCATTAATTCTGCCCTGTTTTTCGCATCCGCTGCAACGACTCCCTCAAAATGTGCGTCGATGGTTTCGAAAAAAAGCTTCAACCACCGGTCGAAATGATCCGGGCCAATAGGGAGCGGCGCATGCTTGGCGAATGGATTACCACGAAATCCCGGCACACCAAAGAGTGCGGCATTCCAAAAGGCATAGAGCTTTTCCAGATGATGTGACCAGTCATCAATTGCTTCATTGAAAATCGGTCCGATGAAATCGTCCATTCTTACCTTGTTATAAAACTCGTCCACAAAAAGCGTGATGTCTTCAATTCCTTCTATCTGTTTCATTTCGTCAATCGAATGAAAATTTTAAATACAAAATATTAATATCTTTTTATCTCTTATCGACAAAGATAGCACTAAATCCAATAATAAAAGACAAATTCATCTTTTATTATTACAGCATCTCTCTTATTCAACTAGTGGGCAGAAGCAATATCAAATTCAGAAGAGCTACGCAGTCAATTGCAAACTGAAACGGATCATGCCAGGCAATTTTTCAGAAATGTTACTTTAAAACTCTTTCTGAGATATTTTAGATTTGAAATATTGGAACAAAATAAGGATCAGGAGCGTATTTCGATGCATCGCCTGCTTCCATCAGGCGAATTGCCTTCCCATAGCCGTAGTTTCGGAGTTACTCTTTGAAGATGTAGCAAGGTAAATAGCCGTTTGGCTCAATATCAATTGCGACTCGGGCATCCCTATTGCCTGTACGGATTGTAAGCAGCTTTGTGCCAGGAGCAGCGCATTAGGATTGGCATTACCAATATCTTCTGATGCCAGTATCAGCATCCGCCGTGCGATAAAGCGCGGATCTTCGCCAGCTTCCAGCATGCGGGCCAACCAGTAAACAGTGCCATTAGGATCGCTGCCACGCATACTATGCATGAACGCCGAAATAACATCCTGGTGCCGTTCACCGGCCTGATCATAATACGCTATGTTTTGCTTTACGGCGTGCATTACGACATCATTAGTAAGCACTATTTTATCATCGCCGAGTTGGTTCACCAGCAGCTCAAAAATATTCAGTAGTTTTTGCGCATCTCCTCCGCTTATGCACAACAGCGCTTCGTGTTCTTTTATGTCGATACTTTTTTCATTCAACACAACATCTTCCTTTATGGCTTTTTCGAGCAGGCCGAGCAGGTCCCGTTCTTCCAGATATTCCCAGATGAAAGCCTGGCATCGGGAGAGCAGGGAAGGGATGATCACAAACGAAGGATTTTCAGTTGTCGCACCTATTAGCGTAAGTATTCCGCGTTCAACCGCTCCCAACAGGGAATCCTGTTGCGGCTTGGAAAGACGGTGGATCTCATCGATAAACAGAATCGGTAATACTTCATCCTGTTCTTTCAGATGGTATGCCTTTTCGATTGCTTCGCGTACATCTTTCACGCCAGATTTTACAGCGTTCAGGGTGATGAGGGGGCGATTTAATGATGCTGATATAATATTGGCCAGCGTGGTTTTACCCACACCGGGCGGCCCGCAAAACAGCATCGAGGGTAAGGAGCCGCTCTCCATAGTTTTACGCAAAACGCCTTTTTTACCAACAAGGTGTTCCTGCCCCAAATAGTCATGCAAGCATTTGGGGCGCATGCGTTCAGCTAATGGTGGCAGGTTATTCATTGATGAGATTTGAAATGTGCGGGTTCATATGGATATATGAAACGTTTATTTTTCACTTGTTTTGGCTTTGCTCGTGCGGCTTACTTTATTACAGCAACCGGATTTCGCCGCATTGCCAAATAGAAATCTTCTTTTTTCCTCATTCTTTTTTTCGCTGCGACAGATTTGTCGGTATAACCCAGTAAATGGAGTGTTCCGTGGATAATTACACGGTGTAATTCTTCCGTGTCACTCACTTTAAACTTCCGGGCGTTTTCCTGAATACGCGGAATTGAAATAAAGATATCGCCCTATTTTATCTTCTTCTACTGAATGATCAAAGCTGATCACATCTGTATAAGTATCATGATCCAGATATTGTTCATTGATCTGCAGCAAATAGGCGTCAGAACAAAATATGTAACTGAGCTCACTTAGTTTATAGCCTTCCGCAACAATGGCAGCAATTAGCCACTGCCTAACCTTCGATTTACCCTTCAGTCTATAGGAAATATCCTCTTCAAAAAATTGGATAGCCGGCATTTCAATTTATAGCTGGATTCAATACTTCCCCCTGTTCTACTTTGTCAGCTGTATGCTGCCGGAGGTAATATGAAAATAGATTGCCCATGCCACAAACATGATCAGGAGCACCACGATCCAAAAGGGCATGCTTCGGGGCGTCTCGCTACCATGCAGCATGAAGGTTTTTTGATCACCCTTTCCATAAGCATTGATCATCAGGGGAACAACGCCATCTACCACCTGCTCATTCTTCAGCCCCTCGATAGATATGGCCGGACCGTTCCTGACGGTGAAGTTGATCAATTTAATGCCTTCTTTGCCCCGGTGATCTTTACTGACAACTTTCAGCACATGCCGGCCGTCTGTCATCTTTTTGGTGTCAAGGTCGAAAGCTATAGGTGCAGCGAATGTCCCAATGGGCTGTTGTTCCTCATCAATAAATAGCGTTACATTACTTTTCTCATCCATGCTGTTTACTGATTAAATATCATGTTTTTAATATGGTTAGTTTCCTTCTCGGCGGGCCTTACAATGCGCTTAACTGTTGCGTATAATGTGTACAGGGTAACAATTGTCATCACCGCTACGATCACATAGTCCCAGTTGCTGGAGGGACCCGCGCCATGCGTTATGCCCTGAAATAACTTCGGCTGTTGCTTTTGGCAGGCATCGCAGGCAACGGCCTGGCCGATACCAAATAATCCGGCGGCTAATATGCAGGTTAACTGTTTCCAAAGTGCTGACAATGCTTTGCTGCCATATTGCCTGCGATCCGCTGAGTTGAGTTTTACTGTATTATTCATGATATGCTATTTTGAGGTCTTTGCTGTTTTGGTTTTGTTAAACATCTCTTTGATTTCGGTGACGGTCACTTTTCTTCCCTTATTTCCCCAACTGGTACGCTCGTAATTCATAATGGCGGCGATCTCTTCGGGTTTAAGATTATTATTTGTACCAACCGGCGGCATTACGCCATACCCCTCGCTGACACGGCCGTTATAGCCATTCATAATGATGGTAAAGTGGACCTCCGGGTTTTGGTCGGCAACCACTTTGCTATCTTTAAGCGGCGGGAAGGCTCCGACAAGTCCCTGTCCGTTTTCCTGGTGGCATGCCTGGCAGTTTTGGGCATAAAGCGCTTTCCCGTCAAGCTCCGTATTAAGCTTGCTGGTGGTTCCAGCCGGTTCTGCTTTAGCTGATGCTGCATTCGTGTTCAGGAAAATGGGTACCGGTTTGCCATCCGGAAGATCGACCTGCTTTAATGACTGCAGAAAGGCAACTAAATGTCGCGCGTCCGCTGTAGCTACAATCTTACCGGTAACTCCTTTTTTAAACTCGTCCGGAACGTTTACCACAATGTCCTCCGGATATGGATATTCCTTTTCTTCGAACAACCAGGGATAAGCCGGCATAACGGAAGCGGAAACTACGGAACGCGGATTATACAGGTGCAGAAAATTCCAGTCAATGCTCGGCTGGCGGCTGCCTATATTGGTCAGATCGGGACCTGTGCGTTCGGAACCCATTAATGAGGCGGTATTTCTCCAGACATCTGTCCGGGTAAGTCTTGCATAGTCGGCGGCGATACTCGGCCGGTTTCCCCACATCTTATCCATATCCACGTTACGTACCTGCTGGCTATGGCAGGCCACGCAGCCTTCTCTTATAAAAACAGCCTTGCCCAAAGTCGCGTCATTGCTGAGCGGTTGGCTCTTGGGTAAAGGAACGGTAGTCTGGTCTACCTCGTATGCGGGTATGACGGCGGCAAATAAGGTTAAGCCCACAAAAAGGGATAACGCCGCTATGTAAAGTATTTTGTGATTATTATAAATTTCCATCGGGCTCTGTCTTAGATATTGCTGGTGTCAGGGATTTTCTTTAATTCTTCAAATACGGCCGTCTTCAAATCAGCCTCCTGCTTTTTATGGACCATCGTGTACAAGTTATAGGCAAAGATGAGGTGTGAAAACCACATCAGGGAGCCTCCGATCGCGCGCCACAGCCAGTAAGGGGCCATCAGTACGACGCCATCGATAAACGGTTTGCCGTCGATCCAAAGCTGTCCTTTCAAAGTTGCGCCGATCATCAGTGGAACCGCATAAAAAAGGATGCCTAAAAATGCCAGCCAAAAATGCGCCCCGACCAAACCCTGCCTCGGCTCCTTATTCGTAAGTCTCGGCACAAGCGTGTAGATACCGGCCCAAAGCATAAATGCGATGATCCCGTACATGGTGATATGCGAGTGTGCCACTGTAAAATCCGTAAAGTGCCAGTACAGGTTTGAAGTACGGAAGGCTTCAGCCGTCCCCTGATAGGAGCCGGTAAAATAAAATATGATACCCACCAGGTAAAACGGCAGGGTATAGCTGCTGCCAATTTTATGCCAGCTGCTGCGAAAGGTCATCAGGAAATTGGTCGTTCCGGCAGCAACGGGAATAAGCATCCCCATACTGCCGATGATGGCCACGGTTTGCAGCCACCACGGGATCGCGCTGAATATAAAGTGATGTGAACCGATCAGCGTATAGAACAGGATCTGGCTCCAGAATGCCAGGATACCCAGACTGTAGGAATAAATAGGGGTATTGAGTTGCTGAGGTAAAAAATAGTAGATCAGGCCCAGATTGAACAGCATGAACCACATACCTACAGCCTGGTGCATATAATAGCCCTGCGCGATAGTTTCGCCGAGACCGTTTTGCCAGAAAGGCAAATAACCGACAAGTGCGATTACGATAGTAAACATAACTGCGGATACAATGTACCAATTGGATAGGTATATTTCCTTCGTTTTACGCTTGGCTATGGTTTGCAGGTAATTGAGTAGCGTCACGCCTAACCCTAAAGCGAATAGCAGCATGATGGGCCATATATATTCCCTGTATTCCCCACCACCGTTATTCACGCCGGCCATCAGCGAATAAGTACCGAGGATAACGGCCGCATTGATCAGAACGAGGCCATACCAGCCGCGTTTGATACTTGCGAGGGGTGTGTTGCTTACGATGGGCACTACATAATACCCTAAACCGATCATGGCCAGTGAGGACCAGCCCCAAAAAACCATATTGGTGTGTACCGGCCTCAGACGTCCAAAGCTCAGCCAGGGCACATGGTCGATATCGGGCGCTGAGAACTTAATGCCGAGGTACTCGCCGACAGTCGTTCCTAAAACCAGATAAAAAGTTGCCGTTCCAAGATACCAGAGAATCAGCTTCGTTAGCGCCGGATCAATTTCCGGACGTTTTACATACTTCTTTTTTGACGCGAAAAACCTTGGCGAATCGACGGATACCGGGTTGTTGATCATCCCTTTGGTGTCTTCCGGCTTTAGGTTCCCGGTAAGTTCATGGTCGCTTAAACTGAAGTTCAGCGCTTGCTTCCGTTTCGCCACTTCCAGCAGGAGCTCTTCCGAACTCACTTCGTGTAAATCGGAAGCAAGCTGTTTGGCGTCAACTTTTATTTTGCTTTGCCTGATGGTTTTTGTTAAACGACTGATCTTAACTGTAACCAGATAAACGACAAACAGTAAAGGCAGCAGGATTAATATAATAGTAATCATTACGCCCGGATTTGTCAGCACCGAGCCGCCGGTCTCTTTGTCCTGAGCAAAAACGGGTAAAGTACCCAGGCACAGGATCGTTAATGTATAGAATTTTTTCATTTTCAGTTCTCTAGAGCGTGGTTGGACTTGCTTGAAATTTCATGCTGCTTCAGCAGGGTATCTAATTGATCGGAATTCAGCTCCTTTAAATGGCTGGCGACCCACTTCTCGCCTCTTTCAGGTTCCTCCTCCGCCGCCTTATCAAGGAGTATAGTGTTCTTAAAAAGCTTGATCGCCAGAAAAATCAGACAAATCACACACGCTGCGATAGCGATAATTTCTATAGTACTATCAGTGCCCGGTTCGTCCTTTGCAATCACTTGCTGAGTGATCGCCCCGAGCGCGGTGCCTAAAACGGCAACTAAAAATTTCATATACAAAATGTTGTTTAATTTGATGAAAGAGGTGTCTGCAAACGAGTGCCACAACCGTGGCAAACGTAGTAATACCGTGAGTGCAATACACGGTACTTTTTAACGAAACTGCGGTACATTTTACATAGCTAACCTTTACTTATATATATGAATATCTGCGTAATAACACCATTAGGGCAATAATCCGGACAAAGTAAAAGGCGTTAAATAAAAAGCAAATATTAAAAAATACAATAAGACCCTTTTATCCTTTATCTGGTTAAAAATTACTTTTTGAGTAAGGTTGCGCCAGATAGCAAGTCCTCATTAAAATCCCTGATCGAGGTAGAATATAGCATTGTTGTGATCTGCTCGCGAATCGCCTTAAATTCGTTATGCAGGGGGCACGGATTTTTTTCCGAACATTGCTTTAGCCCTAAACCGCAGCCTACAAAAATTTCTTTGCCGTCCACTGCTTCCACTATATCGCTTAAAGGCCGGTTGAGGTTCTCCTCATCAAGATAAAAACCCCCGTTGGGCCCTTTTACCGATTGCACAATACCCCGGCGGCTTAAATCTTGCAGTATTTTGGCCAGAAAATGCTCTGGTGAATCTATACCAACGGCAATCTCCTTGATCCCAACACGGTTGCCATTCACCGTCTTATGAGCGATGAAGAACACCGACCGCATGGCATATTCGCATGTTTTTGAAAATATTGACATAATGATGCCACAAAGGTAAGACTAAAACCTAATAATAAAAGAGTATTTTATCTTTTTATTTGCTTGCTTAAACCGGAAAAACGCTTTACCTACAGATAAAGCGTTGAACAGACGGCAGGGTCCGTTTCATCTTATTGCCTTTCGCCTACAGAAATCGGGTAAGCCTGCGACCTGATATCGATCATCGGATCAGCGGGGGTTATGCCCCCGGGCACATTGTTAGGGATGAAAAACAAGCCTTTATCTTCCTGCACAGTATTGGAAGAAAGCTTCGTAATTTTAATGGTCCCCAGCAGCACAAGCTTACGGCTGGCGGGCCAGGCAACGGATGGATCGTCGATCACATCTCCCTTTTCGGCCACCTGCGCGTACATTTTAAAGATAACCGGGCTGTTCGCTACCCGCTTTTTGATGTCATTCAGCATATAGGTCGGGCCCGCCTTATCATAGGCTGCTTTTGACAGTGTCTTTTCCCCATTCACTGGTATAAACTGGTATCGGGTGAACACAGATTCGCCTTTCGCGTTCGTGAACTTGAACGCGTTTACGCCAAAATAGGCAACCGAGGCAAAGCTCGCAGGTATCTTTTGGGTAGTAAGAAACGTTTTTGCCGCCGGGTGGCTATCCAGATACTTATCCAGCGTGTTCGGTTTGCTCTTTTCCTTTCCGCTGGCGGCAACGGCTAACATCAGGTCGCGGAACTGGTCCGAGTTGGGTGTCGGAAATCCATTAAAGCTATGGCCCACAATATCGGTTGTGCGGCCGTCTTTCATTTTAAATTTGATTGCAAATCCCCTTGGATTCGCAAGTCCTGAATTATCGGCGATGTCCGGTACGCCGGCAAAATCGGAAAAGCGGACAATAACCTGGCTGCTTTCCTTTTGCAAGTGGACCGCCCTGGTTATCGTGGCCGCCTGGGGATCGGGGACAAACTCACCTTCCAGGATGATACCTTTCGTGTGGACCGCACGGGCATGATGTTTTCCGAAGGCCTGGTGTAAGGCATCAACCATCTGGGCTGGGGTGGCCTGCTGGTTTTTGATCTGGGCGCTTGCTGCGACGCTAAGTGCCACCGCTGTGAATAATAGGAATGAAGCTTTCTGTTTCATGATTTTAAATTTATTACGCTGTTTATGATAATGCAAAGCTATTTTCCCGGCAAGCGACAAACAGTAACTTATGTTACAAGCCGTAAAATAAGTTGCCAAAGACAGTTTTTTGGAGGCGATCACAAATGATGTATGGCGTCATATTTATGCAACAAATTAAAAAAAGACGTTTTTATCTTTTATTGTTGCGTTGGTGCACCTACTTTTACACCCACTCGACTGGATTGTTTCCAACCACCTGTTTAATATGGCAACAGAAAAATTGCTAATAATGGTTTGTCATAAAAAAGGATTTAAAGGTTTTAATATCCGTTGAATAAAGAAAAACAAATTGACTTATGATCACAGCAGCACAGAAAGAATTAGTAAAGGCGACAGTTCCCTTTTTAAGGGAAAGAGGCGTAGAATTGACCAAACATTTTTACAGCCGGATGTTCATGCACAATCCGGAACTTAAAAATGTATTTAATATGGGCAACCAGCAAAACGAGCGCCAGCAAACGGCTCTTGCCGGCGCGGTATTGGCCTATGCGGAAAACATTGACCATCCGGAGGTACTGATGCCGGTTCTCGACGGCATAGGTCAAAAGCATATCAGCTTAGACATCAGGCCGGAGGATTATTTTATCGTGGGTGGACATTTATTAGCGGCAATTGGAGAAATATTAGAAGATCAGGCCAGTGAATCCTTGCTCAAGGCCTGGGAAGCTGCTTATTTTCAATTGGCAGACATTATGTCGCAGCATGAATTATCCTTATACAATAAACAGATCCAGAAAAAAGGCGGATGGACCGGCTGGCGGCCTTTTATTGTAAAAGACAAAGTGCGTGAATCAGATGAAATTACTTCGTTTTATCTCTACCCCTCAGACGGCGGGGCAGTGGCGGACTTCTTGCCCGGTCAATACCTTAGCGTTCGGCTCTTTATTCCTGAACTGGGTTTATTGCAGCCGAGACAATATAGCATCTCCACCGCACCAAACGGAATTTATTATAGGATCTCCGTGAAACGTGAAACTGCGGAACATCCAACACCGGATGGAATGATCAGTAACCGACTGCACAGCTTTGTAAACGAAGGAGACCTCGTTGACGTATCAGCGCCAGCAGGGAATTTCACGCTGCAAAATACCGGAAATCCAATTGTATTCATCAGTGGCGGAGTTGGACAAACGCCATTGATCGCTATGATGGAATCGTTGATCAATAATGGAAGTCCGCGTCAGGCAACGTGGATCCATGGCTGCCGGGGTAAGGAGGTTCATGCATTTAAAGAAACGTTACATCAATGGGCGGTTGCACATGACAATGTCAGCAGACACGTCTTCTATAATAATCTGGCCGGTATTTATGCAGAAGATAACCACTATGAAGGCTGGGTGGACCTTAAACGGTTCGGAGACGATATGCTGGTCTCACCCGATACCGAGTTTTATATCTGCGGACCCGGTCAGTTCATTGAAAAGCATTACAAGGATCTGCTGGCTATGGGCGCTAAAGAGGAATCCATCTACTTCGAAGAGTTCGGGCCACAGTCTTTACAGTTAAATTAAACCCATGTCGTGCTCAAAGGCATTAATACAGTGAATCAACAGCGCCTAATTGCGAAGTTGTTTCACAGCCTTGAGGCGGTAGGCGGCCTTAGCTTTGTCAAGAGCTGGGGCCGCCTACCATAACTCTGGCGGACAATCCGCGATGTAGCGGACAAATTTCCGGTGATCATCAAAACAATGTTTTGATTACTTTTTCCACTCCCCCGATCAGCTCGTCAACCTGCTCTGCCGTCGGCATGTCTTTTTTATTGCGGCAACAAAGGAACCATAGATCATGGAGGTAAGAAATGAACCGCCATTCGGGGAAGGTATATGTTTCATTTGCCTTGAACAATTCGTTATAATCCTTAATGGTCGGGTTCTTTTTACTGAACTTTAGCTGGTGGTAAATCTGCATCCGCTGAAAATGCCGGATCAGCACAACGCTACAGATAGCCCCTGCAGACCGCAGAAACTTATTTTTTGCGAGGTCGCGGGCCGCATTCAGCTCTGCATCTAATAACTCGGACTGCAGCAGGCGGTCAATGTCGTAAAGGCGGCTTTCCAGGCAGTCGGCAACTGAATTGAGGATATTCATTTGCTGCTGGAAAACGGGTATCGCATCGCCGGGCCAGGCAACCACTTTCTTGTCAAATCCGGCAGTGATGACCACATTTTTGAGATAATCTTCGATCACATAATTATCGGGACGGATTTCTTTGCGGTTCTTTGCCGGTTCATAAAGACTGGTAAAATCTGTAATCCTGCCGGGCAGGAACCGCCTGATCACCCCCTGCGCGGTAGCGTACCAAGTCTGGTAGGTATGTGCGAATGAGGGTAGGGTTTTCAAGAAAACGGCATAATCCTTTTTAAGCACATTTGCGAAATGAGCTTCCATCCGGTCAGGATATTGCTCGACTTGCATAGCGTTAAATAATTGAACGGCTTGTGCCGTGAGCGCCTTTAGGTCCGCTTTTAGTTGATCAGAAGCTGTTTTCATGAGCCTGCGAAAATACTGCCTTCTTTTTTGCCGAACAACGAAATCGACAAATTTCTCCGATCCGGTGATACGTTCAGTATCCTGAAGCAGCTACGCGCCTACTATGCCAATTCATGCAAAAACTTATCTTTGCCCATTCAAAAGCGATAACTTATTTCATTTAAATTCATTCACGATGGAACAGATCAACAAATTAAAAGAACTCATTGCCTCAGCGGAGGCCGATGCAGAGAAATTCGAAAGTGGCAATAATGCAGCAGGCACCAGGCTCCGCAATGCCATGCAACAAATCAAGGTTGCGGCACAGGAAGTACGGACTGCGGTAACAGAAAAGAAGAACACGAAATAATCACATTAACAAACTGTTTTGGGAAAGTCCTGCCGTCACCGGCGGGACTTTATGGTTAAGGCCATCACGAATAGCCATTTCATTGTGTCACAGCAAACGCCGTAAACCTCCGTTCTGAAGCTGCAAATTACACCCGCCATTGCTGAATGGTCTTAGAACAAACCAACAACTTAAACTGGAATGACCAAAAATGACTACACGCTCCCAATGGCCACGGCTCCGCCGTGGCCGCCGGGGAATTTGAAACGCTAAAAGCTATTGGGGGAACTCCTGACCTCCTGGTAACGTTTTTTTAATAGTTCGTGGGTCATCCCCTGTTTATTCGCCAGTTCCACAAATGACTTAACAATGTTTTCCCTTGTTTTCCAATCAAAGTCATAGACCAGTGTTTCGCCTTGTAATTTGACGGTTAGCGGAATTGGTAGTCGTAGGTCATGGGCATTTTGAAGCATCACGATGCGGTTGCAAACGCTATGGTATTCAACTTCAGGCAAGTCGCCGGAACGTAGCAATGCAGTGAGCTTTTCTAACTGGCAGCGGCGCAGGTCAAGTATTGGCTTATGCTTTTTTCGCTTTGGTTTTCGCGATTTAACTGCTAAATCCTTTATAAGCAGGACGTCCTCATAGTCCGGGTATCGGGTACGAATTTCTTCCAATGCAAACAGCTTGTTCTTGCGATACACCCTGCGCACGAAATTCCTGCGGCTACGTTCTTTGGATAGCCTAATCTTTCTGTCGACCGTTTCCAAATCCGGTATCGCCTTTTTGCCATCCGGTGACACCATACTTTGATAAAACTCACGTAATAAAATCAGGATGCCCAATCTTTTCCGTCCATCCTGTTCGGCAACCAGCATATCGAAAACTTCTTTTGATCTGAGGTCTTCTCCTCTTGCTAATAAGGAGCGCAGCAAAATACTTTCCTGACTTTCCTGTTCATTAGCTTCCTGTACAGGCTGCAATCCGGCTTGCCTTTCCAAAGGAAACTGTTGCCGGAACCCTCGAAGCCTTTGTAAAAAGGCGGTTCCCGTTCCGGCGTTTTCCTTGTCCAGTTCCTCCGCTTCCTGCTGCTCAGCAAATAGTAGTGTAACGATTATTTAATTATGCAACATATTTGTATATTTGGGATAAGCAAAATACAAATATGGAGACCAAATTTAGTCTTAGCCAAGAGGAA
>NZ_FNAI01000047.1 GCF_900101875.1 Mucilaginibacter pineti | reverse complement strand
CCTCCTATGTAAAGCGTTTATATAAAAATGGTTATTTTTTCTCTTTTATACATAAAAAAATATTTTTTTCTTCTGCCAGCCTTCAGTTAGGGCAATAGTTATCACCGGCAGTAATTTCTGCCATTCCTTAAGATTACCCTTGTTTCTCAGTCTCCTATTTGCGGTCATCCTAAAAAAGAGCCGCGAGCATTAATTATGGGTTATTATAAAAGGTGCTGCCTACTTGACTTTGCAAACTGTAAATCAGCCGCAGGCTATACATTGCAGTCACCTTTTTATTTGGTGTGCAATAGCCTGGCCTGTAACAACTGCCGGGTATATATTGCAGTCACCCTTATTTTTTTGAGTACAAACGGGAAAATTCTTTATTGTTGTTATTGTCGTGTTAGTATGTGTGTAAACTCGAAGAGTTTTCCATATACTAACACGTATGCGCCATATTTAACTTGCTTCAGCAGGGTTCTCCTTAAACCCGATTTTATATTCTTCTCCTGTTTTGATTACATGCCATACTCTGCGTAAAAGTTTATGTGCCACCTTGATTATAATCTTATTGGGCTGTTTACCTTTATGGCTACGATAATAATCCTGCATGGTAGGATCTCTTCTTACAGCAACCCAGGCACTTTCAACCAAATAGCTACGAAGTAAGCTCTTGCTACGATAGGTCAACCCTCTTACTTGTACCGTTTCACCACTACTGTAAATACTCGGAATTAAACCTACATAACTGGCGAGCTGGTCAAATTTTTTAAACCTTCTGATGTTTCCTAATTCAGCAAGGATACCAATTGCTATCGTTGGCCCGATTCCCGGAATCGTCATCAATAATCGATAATCTTCAGCATAGTTATTACAAGCATACTTTCTGAGTTCAGTATTAAGAGCCAGCCATTCCTGACGTACAAAGTCTAAATGTCTTAGCTTGCTGTGCATACTTGAATGGCCCGACGCGTGCTTCCATTCTATGTTGTTAAGCCAAGCTGTTAATTCCATTGTCCATCGCGGCGTATCGTACTGTAAAGGAATTTTAATACCATAGTAAAGTAATTCACCCTTGATTTGGCTTTTTAATTTGCGTATGACTTTAGTTAAGTTATCCTTTTGCCTGAAAAGACTTCTTAATTGTTCCTGCTGTTCATCAGGTACATATATACCCGTAAGATGGCCGGATTGCAATTGCTTGGCAAGGTGACGGCAATCTACACGATCACTCTTTTGATCCCTATTCTTTGCACTTTGCGGTATGTCCGATGGGTTGAGAACTTTAACGTGCCAGCCAGCCAGGCTTAGTTGCCGATATGGAAAAAATCCGCAACATGATGCTTCATAACAGCATTCGACGGGATAACCCTGGAAATGTTGGTTCACGTAATCTATTAAGATACCCGGATCGGATGTCATATTAAATGTTTTGTGATCAAAAAGATCAGTCCTGATACTTACTGACCAGTTCTTCTTATGGACATCAATGCCGATAAATAATTGTGGAGTTTGCATAAGCCTATGTTTTTGTTGCTAAATTATTGAACAACGCTTTAACATATATGCTT
>NZ_FNAI01000036.1 GCF_900101875.1 Mucilaginibacter pineti | reverse complement strand
GAAGATAAGCCCATTATTGGTATGCTTAAAGCCGGCGCCGGCGGCTACATGCTTAAACAATCAAAAGCTGCCGACCTCGTAAGTGCCATTACCAGTATTGCCAGGCAATCTTTTTTCATTAATGAGCTGGTGAGCGGTAAGCTGTTACGCAATATCCAGGATAATCAGCCTGTAAAAACTTCAAGCATCGAGGTGAACAATAACGAACTGAAGTTCCTTGAGCTTTGCTGCTCTGATCTTACCTACAAGCAAATTGCCGATTTAATGAACCTTAGCCCCCATACGATTGATAATTACCGCGAAGCCCTCTTTCAAAAGTTTGAAACCAAATCAAGAACCGGACTCGTTATTGCTGCACTCAAAAGAGAGTTGATAAAGATTTAACGATAGTTATTGGGAGCGTTCAAAAGAAATATAAAAGGCAGTTGAATGTGTGATCTGCTACCAGGAGAAGGGTGATAGCCAGGAAATAGGGTTACCTCCCCTATTATTGATTAACAAAAGCTTAAATAGCCTCAAAGGTGCCTAATTTCCAAAGAATACATGGTACCCCTTTTGGTTTGGAAAACTTGATTGGATTTGATATACTTTTTGCAAGAAACCGCCTAAAAAAGGGGCAAACGCAAAAAAGCCTTACTTCTCAGTAAGGCTTTTTGTTTTCAGCGGAATGGACGGCTCATGAACCTATCTTCTATTATATTGAAAATCAACATTTTACAACCCGCTTTTTTCGCCACTACAGGAATGACGCAAGTGATCTTTTATGTCGGTTTTTCTTATCCTTTGTACCTTACCAAAAGCTTGCCGTTAAATTATGCGATATTCAATATCCTAACCACAAATCTTTATACTTTAAAGTTAATCCATTTTATTAAAATAAACAATTAAATCATTCATAATTTTTTAGGCTATGCTGTTTAATTGGCTGATCTCCGGCTTCCTTAAGCACTTTTTATAATGAACGATTTTCAAATTTGAAAGATCGTATAGTTAACTAAAATCTTGATGTGAAATTACAAGTAGATAATCGAATATATCCGATTATCTGCTTGTAATATTACATAAGACAGTATATAAATGTTAAATATTGATTAGGTAATCGATAATTTACCGTTTATTACATTAAATTCTTACATTTGAATATGGACATTAATCAAACAATTAGAGAATATTCATCACAACCGCTGACACATCAGTTGATGATGTCTTTTCTAAAAGATTATAAGCGTCCTAATGATAAAATTAAGGCACTTAAAGCAGACGGAATTATTGAAACCGTAAAAAAGGGACTATATATCGCCGGGCCTAATATTAAAGCCTCAAAACCGGAAAGCGGATTACTGGCAAATCATATCTACGGGCCAAGCTACGTATCTTTAGAAACCGCATTGTCCTATTACGGTCTTATTCCTGAAAGGGTCTACGAAATCTCTTCGATGACTACAAAGGCCAGCAAAGAATTTAATACACCTGCAGGTATATTTACATACACGCATCTTGCTTTACCCTATTATGCATTTGGATTAAATATGATAAAGCTTTCAAACGAACAGCGCGGTATTATTGCCTCGCCTGAAAAAGCATTGTGTGATAAAATTGTAAGTACATCCGGTATATTACTGAGGAGCACAACGCAGGTTGCAGCTTATCTATTGGACGATTTAAGGATGGATGAATCATCTTTAAAAAGTCTGGATGTAGAAAAAATGATGAGCTGGTTACCTGATGCGCCCAAAAGAGATAGTTTAAATATGTTAATTAAGATGATCAGGAGTTTATGATAAAAGAGTGGATTGAAGAGTATAAACCCGCTAACCAGCAGGATGCAAAGGATGCCTTGAGAGAAGTTATGCAGGAAATTGCACTGGCAGGATTATCGCGCGCCGGTTTTTTTGAAAAGGCTGCATTTTATGGCGGTACGGCTTTAAGGATATTTTATGGCCTTGACCGGTTTTCAGAAGATCTCGACTTCTCACTGCTGACTGTTGATCCTGAGTTTTCATTAAGCAGATACCAGGATGCCATTATCAATGAATTCAGTTCTCTGGGAATGCAGGTAGCGATCAGGGAAAAACAAAAAACAAATCTGACCAATATAGATTCGGCCTTTTTGAAATCTGAAACGATCTGGAAAGAACTGGTACTGGAAAATATTATTCCCCAAAACGGAATCAATCAGGTAGCCAATATAACGATCAAAATTGAAGTAGATCGCGAACCGCCTTTGGGGTTTGAAACCGAAGAAAAATTATTGCTGCGACCGGTGTCTTTTTATGTAAAGTGCCTTACTCTACCTAATCTTTTTGCAGGAAAAATGCATGCTTTGCTGTTTCGCAAATGGGGTACAAACGTTAAAGGAAGAGATTGGTACGATATGGAATGGTATATCCGCAAAGGAATACCGCTGAATCTAAAGCATTTTGTGATCAGAGCAAAAGACAGCAGCGATTGGGATAAAGACGAGATTACTGAAGCAGAATTCAGAGAATTGCTGAAGCAAAAGATTGATGCGGTGAAAATGGATTACGTAGTAAATGATATCAGGCGATTTATCAAAGATCCAAAAGTACTTGACATTTGGTCGCCTCAATATTTCCATGACCTGGTGAGTAAATTAAAAGTTGTAGAGTGACATTTCCATCATATCTGTTCTCCGGTGGTGATGCGGCATAATCAATCTAATGGGAGCGTTTTATCTCATCATCGTGGTAATAAGATGCACCGGAATTAAAAGGGTCACAGTGGACCCCAATAAAGAGCAATGACCTGTAAACAGCGTCGTTGTTACCAGGTTGAGCCGCCGGGATTAATGTTTTTTATCTAGTCGAAAATGATGTGTTCCTTACCTGTCTCCAAAAAATCAAATCGCTGAACTAGCAGCTGAAGATATCCGGCCGCGTCGTTACCACGTGGCTGTTCATCCAGCCCGAAATTGGAAAGAACGGATACCGGCAGCAAGACATTCAGAAAATTTCTGAATTCTTCGAGGCTAAAATCTTCAGCGTTTATTGCCTGATACCATTCTTTTTCATCCTTTTGCATGCCCTCCCAAAACAGTTTCTGGTAGTCGGCTACCGTACGGAATTTGCGGGCATCGTGAACCTTTTTGCTGACTACCTTATTAGAAAATACATGAAGTAAATGCCAGTCAAGCCAGCCCTCCTGGCGCAATTCGGCAATAATTTTTTTGAAGTGCTCTGAGGTTTTGAATAGAGGCAGTGTGACAGAAACGGTTTTGTTCAGCCATCTGATGCGGTTTTGAATGATCTCGGATTCTCTCTTGCGATCAAACAAAGGTGATAGTTTGTTATTCCACGGAAGTGCATCGTTTGTTTTAAGCTGCTGGCGGTTCGTACTAAAAGCATTAGAGATATTTGCTTTTAAGACGCATTCAAAACTTTTTCTACGGTAGAATTCACCGTAAACGACGGTATATGCCTGGCCGAACGACACTTTCTCCAGGAGTTGGGGAGACTTCAGCTTGGCATCCAGCGCGGCTTTATAATCTTTTTGGGAAAGTGACGATTGAATAAATACCAGCATCTGCGCATATACCAAAAGATCAAAGGTGTATTTCCGGCGCTGTTCGTACCCGGAACCCTTAAAAGGCGTGAGGATAACTTCTGTGATATTCTTTTTCTCCAGCGGCTCTGTAAGGCTGAATTTTCCATCTGTGGCAATTACGATGTTGATACAGACATCGCCTGGTCGTAAATGCAGATCATCATCTGCCAGCTCCTGAAGTAGAACCTGAAAAATACTGATGTATTCCTCAGCTACGGTATTATTGATGTAAGAATTTTTAAAGTTGAATATCCAATTGCAGCCACAGGCATTGAATGCGATAGTTCTTTCGCTACTAATGTCATTAAACGGGATACCTAGTATTTCCTGTTCGGCTGTTTCTTTCAATGTCCGGGTATCCTGTTTTGAAAGAAAGCGCTCTCCGATTTCGTGCATGTCTTCGGCCAGTTCGGCGTAAACCGGTACAGCTTCGGTCAGGACTTTTTCTGCACCCGGCATCAGTTCTTTGGCTAACCGCAATATTACCGCAGGATAATAAAGCAGCTGAATGGTATCCTCATGGTCGTAAAGGTCAAAATCTTTTGTAGCAATACCATGAGTCTGCAGGTGTATTTCACTGATGTTGAGATAACTTACCCAGGCACCTGTGGCATAGTCGCATGCCGCAGCTTCTGACAGGCCATTAGTCAGTTTATCAGAAAATGCAGTGTCTTTATCCTTTTGAGCCAGGTAAGCAGCCACCAGATGATAATATTTCGCAGCAAAATACAATCCCTGCTGCTTATAGGCCTTTCCGAGAAAGTTACAGGTCAGAACAACACCGTTTATCGTTTCTTTATTAAACCATTTAAGCTTCAGATCATGCAGGAGCCGAATGGCTTTGCCTGTCTGCCCGGCTTCAAAAAACATCACCGCACGATCCCTTAGCTTATCTGCGACTATTTTATTAGCACCCTTATCCGCTAATATCCGGTCGACATCTTCCAGCACCTTTTCCAGCGGTCTGATGTCTTCAAAAACTGTCATCAGTGTTTTTAAATTTTTATTAAGCCGGTCTGCCAGCCGCTCAAAAGGATAGAAGCCCGCATTGGGAAGTTTCGCCGTAAGCTTGTTAAGCTCACGGATATAGGCTGCAAAATTTGCTGAATAATCTGGCTTACCCCGCCGGTCATTCAAACAGAAGCTGGCTTTAATCTCCAGCAGTGCGCAGAGGTTGTCATCGATTGTTGCAGCTTTCAACATGCCATCGATTAATTGTTCTATACGATCAGCGACACCGTCGAGGAACGACTTTTCGATGTTCAACCTGCCTCCGAGATAGGCGTTAAAAGAAAATGAAAGTAAATGATTAGCATCTTCCAGCTCCGCTGTCGAAATATGCCGGTCAAATTCTTTAAAGTAACGTTGAATATTCGTTTCCTGACCAGCTACGTGATCAGTACCTACGAGTGCAGTCACGAATCGTTCATATATCGCATGACGAACCAGATTGCTGTTCGCGCCCGCAGCGATCAGTTCATCCAGTCTGATATACCAGAATGCCAGATCGCTTTTTTGAGTATCACTCTTATATATAGCCCTCACAGCCTCCTTGACTTCTGTAAACTCCTCATATGTCGTAATCTGCTTCGTCCGCTGCCGGTATTCGTTAAATATTTTAGCGTACCAGTGATCTCCGGTTTTTACCGGGTAAAGATCTGCCGGAATTTTTAAAAACTGGGTTGCTACCCAGAATAAATCCGGCTCTGCAAGATGTTGTGACAGGGCATTGGCATCAATGATTTCCAGAGTCACATTCAAATCCCGTTTGGCCTCATCAATAGTTTTATGGCGGGCCGCAACGGGGATATCTTGTCCGCTGAAAAAATAAACCCTGTCGACTGCCGTACCACTGCCGGTAATCGTTTTCAGATCAGACGTTATCTTGCCATTTCGCCTGGCCGGCTCCTTTTCCATCGAACAGGCGAAAACGACCGGCCGGCCCGAGAAATTACTGATATAGGTATGCTGTGCAATGGGGGTTTGGGATAAATAAGTGTGAAATGTCTCAAAATCCCTCCCCTGATCGCCGCCGGCCTGAACCGGCCCCGTTGCCGGCAAAATGTTACGGTGTATCCTGGATTTGGCAAAGTATAAACAAATCTTTTCAAAATCGGCCTGCCCGTTCTGAGGTGATAACTGGGATATGGTGAAACGTATGAATTGTTGAAGTTCGTCGAGATGCATCAGAAATTTATAAAGTATTAAATGTACAAAGGCCTGCCTTATTCACTGAGTTCTTTTCTGAATTCTTATCAACAACTGCATATTTTGACACGTTCTTAATCTGTTAGAGCCTTTTACTGCGGATGTTTCATTCTAACTCCCTTATACGCCATTTCTTTAAAATTAGAATAAATGACTAATAGTTAACAACATGGGTATTATGCAGGAATGACTTGAGGTGTTGGAAGTTCCGGGCATATGTTACACCCTATTCCGTGGCAAAATTGACCACCTCTTTGCTGGCATAGAAGTGCAGCAAATGCTAAGAAAGCATAAC
>NZ_FNAI01000005.1 GCF_900101875.1 Mucilaginibacter pineti | reverse complement strand
TCATTTCAAAATTATGCCGCATGTATATACTTAAAAAACGACCTTAGCACATCTATGCTGGTCTCATTCGGCATAATCATTCACGCGGCATTATGCCCCTTATGCCGATATCGGCATAAAGGTCACTGGACCGGGCACAAGGACCGGCTGAATCGTCCGATGGAAAGCAAGTTTGGGAGCGAGGCCTATGCGCGGGAAGAATTGCGGGCCGAGATCAGTTCCCTCATGATGGGGAGCGAGCTGAATATCGGCCATGACTTTGGCCAGCATGCCGCCTACGTCGAAAGCTGGGTGAAGATACTAAAAGAGGAACCTTTTGAACTGCACAAAGCTGCGGCCGATGCACAGAAGATCGTGGATTATATGCTCGACCTGGAGCAAAAAAGGGATTTAAAACACGAGGTAACCGAAAAGCCTGCCGTAGCTGTTCTGAATAAAGGCGACCAGATTCCCTATAAAAACACGGAATACAAAGTGGAAGCTATTCTAAAAGGACGGGTCGCGCAGATGCAGGATCTTTCCAACGGCAACCGTTTTAAACTTAGTCCGAAGGATGGCTTATACACTTCGCTGATCGAAGCGAAGAACAACCCGCTGGGCAGAACAACCGAGCGTCAGCAGCCGCAAGCTCAGGAACGGCACCAGGAACCCGCCGAGGCCATCGCCGCAATGGCACTTCCCGAAGAAAAGTCCACTTACCAACGTAAACGCTAAACACCCTTATGAAACAGCAACAATTTGAAGTGCAGGAACTGCCGCTGGCAGAACTGCAAAAGATCGGGCTGGCCCAAAACGGCCGCATTTCTCTACAGGAAGAAGACTTACAGGCCCTGCTTGCTGGCCGCCGAACCGGTATGCTCCGCCTGGAGAACCTAACGGGCGATGGCATGCATATCCCGGTGATCGATGCCAAGCTTTCTTTTAAGCGCAATGCTCAGGGTAATATGGATATGCTTTTGCATCCCATCTATAAAGAAGCCACCTATCCCGACTACCTCACCGATGTGGAGGCCGAGAAATTACAGAACGGCACCGCGGTGAACATTGAAAAAGTGATCACCGACAAGGAAGGCCACCGGCAGGATGTGCTGATCGAATATGATCCCGAAACCAAGGAGTTTATCATAACCGATAGTGAAAAGATCCTGGTACCGGATATGGTTAATAACGAATTTCTGTCGCTGGAACAGCGCGAGCGTTATAAAAAGGGTAAAGAGGTAAAACTGGCAGATGGAACTGTATTCCAATATTCCGGCACGGATAAGCAAGGGCTGACCTCCAATAAGCTGGCGCTGGTTGCTTCCATTGTGATTGATGGAGGCTTATCCTACCTATTGTATAAAGGGCTGAATGCACTGCTTAACAAGAAGCGTGACGAAAAGGAAGCGGCAAGTTTCAGCCGCGGCTATGACCAGGCCGTACTGGACATGAAAGATAACCAACTGATCCCTGACCAGGGGAAAGCCGCTAAACAGGATCAGCAGTATCGCCGGCCGGGCAGGTAATGCACCCGTATCTGATCCGGCTGGGTGTACCGCTTGCGGTACAGGATTTTTTTAGCCCTTACTGGCAAACGGATACCGGTGGCAACCTGCTTTTTAATTACCGGGATAGTTTTGAGCATTACGGCATGGCCTATCACAAGGTGCCTGCCTCTGCGCATTTCTGGACAGCCGGTGATCCGTTTCTAAGCCGCGAGCTTATTGTTACGGGTTCCGCAATTGAAGCCATCGCTTACCTTACCTTACATCCCAATCATATTAGGAATAACTGCGTATGCGTGGCTACCGGAGCCCGTTTAAACATGCAGCAACTCTATTGGATCAGGCAAAATGCCAAAGGAAAGTCCTGTACACTGGTTTTTGAAAACAGCCCGCTCGGACATATCGCCGATCTGAAAATGGCCGCAGGTATCAAAGGCGTACCTGTGGCTGTTTTTACTGAACCCGAAAATAGCCTGCGCATCCGCTTCCGGATGAAAGACTATCGGTTTAACGCCGAACAGTTCACACTGAGCCGTTTTGAGAGAGCCTGCGGTTTTCGTTTCGGACTGCGAACTGCTAAATCAAAGACTGCTATAACTTTTCTTGACCAGCTCAAAGCTGGCCCTTTTATTCCCAACCTTTAATCTGTTTTCTATGAATTATTTGTATTCGCTGCGGCCATCGCCGCTTTATGCCCTGGTCTGTGTAATACCCCTGATCTTACTCAGCTGCGGTTTCCTCGCGCTGGCTTATTACAAGTGGCCGGTTCTTTGCATCCCTGCGGTAGGCTGCCTGCTCATCGCCTGGTATCATTACCTGCAAATTCTTTTTATCCGTTACCACATTTCCGCCGAGGTACTTCAGATCAGCTCTGGCATTTTTTTTAAACAAGCAGATAACCTGGAGCTTTTCCGCATCAAGGATTACAGCATCACTCAGCCGTTCTGGATGCAATTGTTCCGCCTGATGAATGTGCAACTGATCAGTACCGATCAAACCAGCCGGTCCGTTAGCCTTCGCGGCATCCCCAATTCTGACCTGATGGACAGCCTGCGCGAACTGGTGCAGCAGGCCAGATTACGTAACCATATTGTTGAAATAAGTTAAGAAAATCCTTGCAGATAACTAACCTTTTTAGTATTTTTAAGTATTGAATTTTATGAAAACGACGATCTATTTCATCATCACCTGTTTCATCTCCACCGGCGCTTTTATGGCCGCGTTGAACCTTAAAAATCCGTTTCCGGCCTTTGCGGTTGCCTTCGGTATCTGGGGTTTGTTTGTATGGGGTTATGTTCGCCGCTCAAAAAAAGCAGCCGAGCGTGAAAGCCGTGAACGGTTGTTCCAAAGCCACATGCGGCTGCAATACCGCAATCCAAACAAATAATATTTCAGCTATATTGCAGTTCTATTGACGTTGGCGTCTTGCCAACTGTGATAAGGTTTAGGTTGAAAGGCCCGGCAGCGATTGTCCGGGCTTTTCTATTGCTTATCTTAGCGGCTTCAAACCCTGTCATGAAGAAGATTTTTATTTTTTTATTCTCCGTATTTCCTTTCTCTTTAAGTGCACAGGCTCCCAATGCCGCTTATGTCAAAGCACTCTATCTAAAATATCCTACTCAAAAGTCTGACCTGTGCCCCGCCTGTAAACTATGGGTCAACCCTTATTACAAGTCCATCGCAGATACGCAGCAACATACCCCGCTAATCACTTATTACGTCTATACCAAAGCCCACCGGCTGGAACAGGAAAGCGCGGATGTTCCCCGCACCGGAATTTACGCGGGCTGGCACCCGGCCTTCGGTCAACCTGATGAAACACCGGTTTATCGCGAAGCCAACCGTATTATCGCTAAACCCAATTCGCCGGAAATGATTGCCAAAGGCCATTGCCAGGCCTGGATCTTATTGGCCTGGTGCGTTGATGGTGCTATCCTTTCAGACACCTATACTTTCAATGCCGGAATGGAATTTCAGGGACAGAATGTTGGCACCGAGATCGCTACTGAAGAACTCTGCCGAAAACTCACCGGTTACAAAGGCGACGCCGTAACTGATAGCGTAAAGATCTGGTGCGGCACCTATGGGAAACTGCAAACCTATACCAAGAACGGTTTGACCGTTACGGTTCCTTCCCATTATTACAAAGTCATCGCTTACCATGATCAGCAGTCCGGTAATCAGGTTTTCGTAACCTACTGGATGCCTAATGATCCAACAGAAAAGAAAAATAAACTTAAAGAGCGGATGATCACTTATCCCGAATTAGTGGCGAAAATCGGTTTCGATCCGCAACAAATTTTTAATTAACCTTTTTCAATTACTAAATATGTTAGTATATTTGAATAATGGAGGATCCAAAAGTATTTGATGTCGAACTTTACGGCCATCTGGCGCAGGTCTTCGATCATACAATCAAATCGGCCCGTCTTTTTCATATCGTTTTTGGGGACGGAGAACGCCGTCCGCTCAATATAACCATCGCCGAGGCCGAGGGCGGGGAAAAGTTCTGGACTTCGGTTCCTGAAGGACGTCAGGAAGAAGCGGAATTTGCTGGTAAGATTATTGCTGCGTATATTCGTGATTACAGGAGGAACCCAGCATGTGTTACTACAACGGACAAAAAGTTAGCCGCACCGAGTTTATTCGACTGAAAAGCCTGGAGAAGGCGGTCAGTAAATATACTTTTCTCAATGTGGGCGTGCATAACGGTTTTAATTACGCGCCCTGCGCTATTCTTGTCCCATCTGAAGATGGTAAAGACTTTGATATTGTCCAGGCGGAATGGGGCTATGTGCCCGGCTTTGTGAAAACGCGTGCGGAGGCCAATATCTTCCGGGCCAAGTACACGACCCTGAATTTCAAATCTGAAAACCTTTTTGTGAAAGAAGACGGCAAGCCATCGATGTGGGCATCGGCCGCCAAGAACCGTCGATGCCTCGTGCTATCTACGGGCATCGTGGAAAGCCGCCATGTACCGAAAATCGGTAAAAAGGGCCAGCAACTCAAAGAAACCATCAAATATCCCTACTATATTACGGTAAAAGGCCAGGAATATTTCTTTATGCCCGGCTTGTACAATGAATGGCTGGATCCCGAAACGAGCCAGTTCGTCAACACCGTGGCTATCGGTATTACTTCAGCAAACGCCCTGATGAGCCAGATCCACAATTCTAAACTGCGCATGCCGACGATCTTAACGGAAGACCTGGCTTATGAATGGTTGCTGGAAAAACCGGACAAGGAACGTTTGAGCACTATTGCCAGGACGCAGATACCGTCACGCCTGCTGGAGTTTTGCACGATCGACCCGGATTACCGGACCGCAAAAGAAGCGACACCGCGCGAGTTCCAGGAGTTGGCCCCGATCGATACGACCTATTTGTACCGCGAGGAATTGGAATTTGATCACTGGCCTGTGGCACCGTTTGAGACCCAACCTGTCGGTCAGCAGGCGGCGCTAAATGAAGAAACCGTGCTGGCCGGACGGCCAGGAAATCTAACGCTGTTTTAAGCTAACCGATCTATCTGAAATTCCGGCTTTTCGGGAATGGCCTTTGCAGGTCCTCGGCGCTCAGCGTATGCTCGAAATAAGCATCCGCATAAGGGTCGATCTTTTTGGCAGCCGTAGAGTTTTTAAGCTGGCGCGCTTCGGCTGCTTTATCAAGGGTCAGCTGGCCGATCAGCCGCGAATAATCATAACATTTGGTGACGATCAGGTGGGTACTGCCGCCTTCCTGCTGCACGCGGCCTTCGACGCAGAGCACGTCCGAATACAAAATTTCCTTCGTAAATTTCTTAAAGTTTTGTTTAAAGACCACCAGGTTACAGGTATCTTCTTCATCTTCCAGCGTAATAAAGCACACCCCTTTGGCGGTTCCCGGTCGCTGGCAGAACAGCATAATACCGGCCAGCCGTACATAGGTGCCGTTCGGTACAGCTTTAACTTGTTTTGTGGTTAATGCTTTCAATTTTTGCAGTTGCGGCCGCAGGAAGCTCAGCGGGTGCGCTTTGATGGACAGGCCGGTCGTGGCATAATCCTGCAGCACGTGCTCGGAAAGCTGCATGAAGGGCAGCTGCAATTGTGGCTCGAAGGCGCTGTTGGAAGCCTGTCCCGCGAACAAACCGATAGGCCGGTCTTTTAGGGCTTCGGCTTCCCATAAAGCCTGCCGGCGGTCCAAACCGATTGAGCGGAAGGCATCGGCTTTGGCCAGCAGGACGATGCCCGCCTGCGAGACGCCGGCTTCGGCGAGCTGTTCCATGCGGGTAAATGCCTTTGTTCTGGCTGCGGTCAGGAAGTGAGTATCTTCTTCCCGCAATCCTTTGACCTGCCGGAAGCCGAGCCGCATCGCGCAGAACTTGCCCTTGGTTTCTTCCAGTGTATAGTCCCATTGCGAATGGTTGATGTCGATATGGCGCAGCGATACGCCATGCTTATAAGCATCACTGACCAACTGGGCGGGTTGGTAAAAACCCATAGGCTGGCTGTTGAGAATGGCAGCGGCAAATACATCGGGGTAATAGCATTTGATCCAGCAGGAAACGTACACTAAATGCGCAAAACTAATGGCATGACTTTCCGGGAAACCATAACTGCCGAATCCTTCAAGCTGTTTGAAGATACGCTGCGCAAATTCCAGGCTGTAGCCCCTGGAGGTCATGCCATTGATGAGCTTATGCTCGAACTTGGTCACCAGTCCGTTGAATTTGAAGGTCGCCATACTTCTACGCAGGAGGTCGGCCTCGGTCGGCGTAAAACCCGCCGCGACGATGGCCAGTTCCATCGCCTGTTCCTGAAACAACGGGATGCCAAGTGTGCGTTCCAGTATGGCTTTGATCTCATCGGATTCATAAGTAACGGCTTCGAGTCCCTGTCTGCGCCGAATGTAGGGGTGCACCATGTCGCCCTGTATCGGGCCGGGCCTTACAAGCGCAACCTGGATCGCCAGGTCGTAGAAGTTCTTCGGCCGCAATTGCGGGGCCATGACCATTTGCGCGCGGCTTTCGACCTGGAAAGTGCCGGCCGTGTCAGCGGCAGTGACCATCTCAAATACCTTAGGATCATCCTGCGGAATGTTGGCCAGCGTCAGGTCGAGCCCGTGATGCTTTTTGGCGAGGTCAAAAGCCTTACGGATCGCAGTGAGCATACCCAGTGAAAGCAGGTCCACCTTCATAAAGCCCAGCGCATCGATATCATCCTTATTCCATTCGATATTGGTACGGTTGATCATCCGCGCACGAAAGACCGGGCACAGGTCGCTCAGTTTACCTTGCGTAATCACGAAGCCGCCCGTGTGCTGCCCGAGTTGGCGCGGGAAGCCGATCAGCTCGCTGGTCAATTGGATGACCTTGCGCAGGTGCCTTTCTTTGGGATTCAGCCCCAACTTGATGATCGTTTCTTCGTCGATGTGATCCTCCGCGAGCTCTCCGAACGCCTTCGATAACTTTTTAACAGTATCGACCTGCAGGCCCATCGCGCGGCCAACATCCTGGATGGCACCCTTGCTTTGCAGCACAGTGACGGTCGGCAGGATCGCGGCGCGGTCACGACCGAAGCGGTTGAACACATACTGCATCACCTCTTCCCGGCGCTCGTGCTCAAAGTCCACATCGATATCAGGTGGTTCCGGGCGGTCATCGGACATAAAACGTGAAAAGAGCAGCCGGTACTTCATCGGATTCACCGGGGTAATTCCTAAACAATAACACATCGCAGAGTTAGCCGCCGAGCCGCGGCCCTGACAAAGGATTTTTTGCGAACGCGCCCAGGCCACGTAATCATGAACCGTTAGGAAATATTTGGCATGGCCGCGCCTTTTGACAAAATCCAACTCAAAATGAAGCTGCTTTTCCAATTTGGGCGCCAGCTTTTCCCCAAAGAATTCATGCGCTCCTTTGAACGTTATTTCGGCCAGGTATTCATCGGCGGTCATCCCATCCGGCACGAGCTCATCCGGGTATTCGTACTGCAAACTCTTCAGATCGAAGTTGCAGGCCGCTGCGATCTTTTCCGTGTTGGCGATGGCTTGCGGGTAAGCATGAAACAGCCGTTCCATTTCTTTGGCTTCTTTCAGGTAACGCTCTGCATTCTGATGCAGCAGGAACCCGGCGTTGAAGATAGTCCGCTTGTGCCTGACGCAGGTCAAGACATCCTGAAGCTCCCGCCGTGAGGGATCGTGATAATGTACATCATTGGTAGCGACCAGTGGGATGCCCAGTTCGGAGAGCAGGAACAGCCGTTTGGCGTCGCCATCGGTAAACGTCCGGCTGGCCGCGAGATAAAGGTTCCTGATATTTTGCCGGTATTCGGCGGCTTCTTTTTTAAATTTTTTGGGCAGCTCGAAATCGGCGGTGATGCTTTGGGGCGGGATGATCACAAAGATGCTCCCTTCGCTGTACTCGTAAAGATCCTCCTTATAGAGATAGCATTTTTCTTTTTCAGCCCGGAGGTTGCCTAAAGTGAGCAGACCGGAGAGGCGGGAATAAGCGGTCTGGTTGGTGGGATAGGCCAGCAGGCTTGGGCCATCCAGCAAATCGAGCCGAACAGCGGGGATAAATTTGATACCACGGTCTTTGGCGACCACGTAAGCGCGCACCACACCGGCGAACGTATTGCGGTCCGTGATGGCGATAGCGGTATAGCCGAGATCAGCCGCCTGATCGACGAGTTCCTCCGGATGGCTGCCGCCGAGCCGGAAGCTGAAATTGCTCGTGACCTGCAGCTCTGCGTAACTCATGGGAAATAACCGTGTATGAACCAGCGCCGGGTCTGGCCCGGGAGATCGTTCGGCGTGCCGAACAACCAGTAGCGCATGCCTTCTTCATCTTCCGCCACATAATAGTCGCGGTAACCGCCGTCTTCGAGCCACCATTCATGGCTGATGCGTTCCGGTCCGTCAGCAGTAACAATAATATGCCGCTCATGCCGGTAAACAAATTGCCGGGGCGCGTAATCAGGTGTCAATGCCATCGCCTCTATGGGCTCAGGCGGCTCGAGTAATTGGACGGGACGGATCCTGTCTTCCGGCCAGGCGCTTTCGGGTGTTTGCGTCAGATCGGTCGTGTTGCCGGCAGCCCGTTCAGGCCAATGGTGCTCCTGCGGGAGGTAACGGTGGATATGGTCTTTACCAACCCGGGCACCCACATTATCCAGTAATTCAGCGATCTCTTCACTATCCGCAGTTGGTTTGCCGTTCCAAAGCAGGTTTTGCTTATCGCTGGCCGGTTCTGTTTTAGCGGCGTCTAAAATAAATGCTTCGATCCCAAGTCCGGGTGCCACCTGGTCAAATTGCAGCGCAAACAATTTAAAAATATGATCGGTCCGTTGACTGGGATGGTTCGTCCCGATCGTCAACTGTCCCGATTTGCCATCGATCCGCAGGTAGGTCAGGATGGCGCTACGCAGGCCCAGGCCTTCCGCATACAAACGCTTGCATAGTTGGTCAATCAACGCATACACCGTCGTTTCGATGACTTCGCGGGTGCGTATCGGTTCCAGCAGCGAAACCCTTTCACTGTAGGGTACCGGTTCTTTTAAGGGGAGCAGAAACTCCGCTTCCTGGCCCAGCGCTTGGTAAAGCCGCAGCACCATATTGCCGCCGAAGCGACGTTTGAGCACCGATTTCGGCAGGTGGATGAAACTGCCGACCTGGTAAAAACCGAGTTCGCGGAGCTTGATGACGAGCTCCACCCCGAGCCGCAGTGCGGCGGGCGGCAGGGGCATCAGCGCGTTACGCTGGCCGCCGGGTGGAACAAGGAGGCCACTTTCTGCACAGCGGGCCACTGCCCAGGCGCAACCGATGGTATCGGCCATACCGGGACGGATGGTATAGCCTAAAGCACGCAAACGGTTAACGATATCCTTCAGGAATTCGGTCTCGCCGCCTTTCAGGTGAGTACAGCCGGTCACATCCAAAAGCAAGCCGTCGGGCGGATCAACCATGACCAGCGGGGTATAACGCAGGCACCATTCCGCCAAGCCTGTCAGGAGTTTGATGTTTCGACCGGCTTTACATTCAAAAAGTTGGATACCCGGCGCGATGACGCGTGCATCGGCGGCCGCCATGCCTGGCTTAACACCGCAATTTTCGGCATGCCCGTTCATAGCCATGACCAGCATACGCCCATGATCCTGTTCGGTAAAAGCCACAGGCAATTCCCGGAGCGACTTCAGGCGAATGGCCTCCCGGTCGGTCAGTAAATATCTAAACCATATGGATACAAAGCGCTTAGGCATAGCGACGGTTGATATCTGGTTGTTGAACTTGGTCTTTTTGCGGATGGAGAAAAGCATTATTTTTCCATTCCAACGTCCAGGAACCCGGCTGTCCATTCCTGACTTTCAGCAGTTCCACCTGCCAGCGCGGATGTCCAACGCCCGGCATGCCCGGGCGCGGTTTACTCCGGAGCGGCTTCACGGTCCAGCGCGCGGTGCAGGCGGTGTTATTTAGCTGTCTGACATCCTTGCGCAGGATAAAGCCTGTTACCTGGCTTTGCTCAATGGCCAGTTGCAGCCGTCGCGATTCCAATAAGCTGAGCAAGCGGGTTTCACAGATCACGGCGGCGATACCGGAGCATTTCAAAGCTTCTTCGGTAACCCAAAGCACATCCTTTTCGCGGACAACATCAATAAAGATGATCCGGTCGGGATCTACGCCAAAGCGTTTGAGCGCAGGCGGGTAGATCCGGCGAGTATAACTGACCCAAACGCATACACCGCCTTTTTCCAGCAAGGTCTGCATGATGCCAGCGATAAATCCCCCAATAGCCGCGGTAAACTCCGGTCGGGTGCTGATAAACTCATGCAACGCACCGGTTGGGAACATCTGATTAGGAAAGGCATTTTCAATTGGCCCCAACCCAAAGGACTGCCGTTCTTCCGGTGGTAAAGGCCGGAAGCCTTCCCAGCCTAAAAGGTCCCGGCGCAGTTTATCGATCAGTTCTTGTTTGGTAGCGCTCATGGTCATAGGGTTAAAAGTCAAAATGCATCTGATCAAAATTCAGTTTGCGGCTACTGTTATATTCCCGGATCGCCTGGGCGATCTTCTTGACGTCGTCCAGTGCAAACGTCTCGTCCAGGTTAAAGCCAACAGCTTCTTCCGGCGGTAGTGGTTCATCTTCGATATTGACATGAATCACGCCGTTATGGTTAAATGATCGGACCTGATAGCGCATGAAGCCTGTTTCATCCGCCAACTGATCAAGCTGTTCAGCAGAAAGTGTCGTCAGTCTACCGCCTATTTCGAGTTGTAAATTAAATGGTACCATGTCAATCAAATTTGGGACTATAAAGTTATGCTAATATTTTTAGCATTTTCTTACTCTTTTTTACAATTTTTTCTTCACATTTGTTTTTATGAGAAGCAAGTTGTTTGAAGAACGGCTAAAAACAGCCCAGACAAGCACGGAAAGGTGGGTTCGCGTTTTGCCGGATAAAGGGGAAGGTTACCTGCTTTATGATGCAATGGAAGGGCGTCCGATCGGACGTATCCTGGTAGACGCAAACGATCACTGGATCTATGATGGCATAACGCTGAGTGTGGACGAGCAGGAAGATGTAGCCGGTTTTATCACCGGTCATCATAAAGAGATGGACGAATTGATCAGGAGATTATAGGATGGAGCAGTTAAGTTTTTTCGCAGAGGCGGGGCAAAGTAAAGGGTTGCCGACAGATTTTCTGGAATATTTCCCGGGCTTATTGAGCCAGGAAGAGGGCGACTATTTTCTTCAAAAATTTATCGCCGAAGCACCCTGGAAGCAAACCGTTCAAAAAATGTACGATAAAGAAGTATTGACCCCACGTCTGACTGCCTGGTATGGTGATCTGGGCACCGACTACTCGCATCCGGGGCGGATCAGCAACCCTACGCCCTGGACACCGGAATTACTGGCCATCAAGGCCAGAGTGGAACCGCTGGCCGGTATGCATTTCAACAGCGTATTGCTGAATTATTACCGGGACGGCAATGATTCAGTAGCCTGGCACAGTGATAAAGAGAGCATCCTGGGCAAACGCCCCGTCATCGCCTCGGTAAGCTTCGGGCAAGTGCGCAGTTTTGATATCCGGCGCAAAAGTGACCATCATGAAAAGTATTCGGTCAGGTTGGAACATGGTTCGTTTTGTTTGATGAAAGCCGGCTTGCAGGAAGCTTTTGAGCACCGCATCGCTAAATCTGCGAAACCGATGACGCCTCGCGTCAACCTGACGTTTCGGGTCGTGATCTGAATTAAGTGTTGGCTTTGATACGGCGCAGGATCTCTTCCAGCAAATCGCGGTCATAAATATCGCCGCCGGTGATCTCCCAGTCTTCTTCCATGAGTTCGATCTGTGCGGTCGGTTTGCCATTAATCAGCACAATAAAATGACCTTCCATTTCTTCCAGCCGGATATGGCTGACCACCTGATCCTTGCCGTATTTGAAATATAGCGACTCATCCTCCGATTGCTCAGGCTTAGGCAGGATAATGCCGTTGGCCATAGGCTGCATCTTTCCGGCAGCGTAATCCTGGATGCAGTCAACGATTTGCCAAACCTCGTTCTCCTGTAATCGGTCGCCTTCGTATTTCCACTCAAAATAACCGATACCGCTGAAGTGCAATTCACCAAGGTAACCGGGATTATCCTCGCCCATCAGCTCAATGTTTTCCATGTAGCGTTCGCGAAGTGCATCAGCGTCAAATAAATTGCTGTCAAATTCCGGAAAACCCCGGTAAAGCTGATAGGTACCCGTGGGAGTCAATTCATGACCTTCTTCAATCAGCAAAGGTGCAGCTTCGATGATATCCCAGGTTCCATCAGTACGCTTGATCTGTAAATTGATCGGATCGGTCATAGCAAATTTAAAAAAGCAGGTTATCGGGCGGAAGTCTAAAGTCGATAAACGGTAAACGCTCCTGAATGTGCCCAAATTCCATTTTGTAAAAATAAACGATTAAGAAAGTCCTTTAGCACAAAACCTTATTTAAAATGTTTTATTTGTAATGGTAAATAAGATGCAACACCCCGTGATCGGGTTCGGATTAGCGTATGGTCACCAATTGATTTATTGTGAAGCGGTGATGAATGATAACGAATATGAAGCCCTTTTCAACGGTAATGGATGGCGTCGATCGCGCATAATGACGACTGGGACTGGATGCAGTCCTCCGGCGTCATCCTGCCCGAGGAAACGATCGCGGAGATCGGTTTAAGAATAGAAAGTCATTATCAATAATAACAATACACATGCCTGAAATACCTGATCTGAATATATTCTGCACTAACCTCGCTGAGCGGCTGGTTGGCAAAACCCTGACGAATATCAGCATACTTGTTCCGCGCAGGCTGAAAACCCCGGAGGCTGACTTTAAAACAGCACTGGAAGAACAGGTCCTGCTGGCAATCAGCCGGGTCGGCAAGCAATTGTATTTTGAATTTGCGAATAACCACGTATTAAGTCTCCAATTGATGCTCTACGGGTCGATGCACTGGTACGAAAAGAAAAACGAGAATAAGTTTACGATCGCTGAGCTGATGTTCTCCGGGGGTACCGGGCTGGCCATTACCGACTGGCAAAAAGCGGTGATCTTATCGCTGGATCCGGAAGTCTCCAAAGTACCCGACGCGATGCATTTGCCCGCCGGCTACCTGGGTCAGGCGCTGAAAAAGAAGATGAAGCCTATTAAAACCGTATTGCAGGAGGGAAAGGTCGTTCAGGGGATCGGTAATGCTTATGTAGACGAGATACTCTATGCAGCGAAATTATCGCCGTTTTCAATTGCCGACAAGATCCCTGAGCCAAAAATCAGGATACTGACGAAAGCTATCAAAGATGTGCTAACGGAAGCGGAAGCTCATATCCGCAAACACTTCCCGGATACCATCACGGAAAAGGAACGGGATTTTCTAAAGGTCCACCTGCCCAAACACAAGGTGACGCCAAAAGGCGAAGCGATCCTCGTAGCTGAGATCGCCTCACGAAAAACTTATTATACCGAAGGCCAGGAATTATTTGGGTAAGGTTACGTATGCCACTTTAACGCACCAGCTGCAGGGTCGCCGGATCTTTATGGCCGTCAAAGAACTTTTTCAGCACTGCCGTGAAAACAGAATCTGTACCCTCGACCAGCGCAAATAGCGTCATGCTTGAACGTAGTTTCAGATCATCAGGGCTGCCCATCACCTGGGTTGCATTATGGCTGTCCAATTCTAATAAGGCGGCAGCAATTTCCTTTAATCGTTTGCCAAGCACCGGGTGCGCCAGGTATTCTGTCGCCTCAGACAAATCGGCGATGGCAAATCTTTTGGCCATATCACTATAGCCCAGGCCTGCGATCTGCGGAAAAATATACCACATCCAATGACTGCGTTTGCGGCCCGATTTGATTTCGGAAAGCGCCGTGGCATAATCACGCTGCTGGGCATTTAAAAAACGTTTCAGGTCACTCATTCTTTCTGATCCTCAGGCACTTCGTCCGGGTGGTGCTCAAAATGCACACGCGCCTGTTTCAGGCCGGTCGCGATGGCTTCCCCTTCGTTATGGGTGGTCTTTAATACCTCATTAGCGATCTCAACCGCTTTGTCGCGCAGGTATTTGGGTTGGTTCTTATACGATGGCGGATAGTCGCCGTTATACCAGGGCATAGTTCCTCCTTTTTAAAGAATAATTTTTATCGGTAAGGTTTGCATAACCGGTGATGCGGTTACTTGTCAGACGGCCAGATTGCCTTCGGATTTTAGCCTGACGTCTTTCAGTTTGGTAACAATCGCGCGGCCGCCGTATTTTACCCAGATCTTCGACCAATTTTTTTTATCGAACCTTAAAAACGTAACAAAAGGGTTTTCTTCCTGAAAGCCAACGAAAGCTTTTCCTGTATAAAGTAGTTCCAGCCCTTCTAATAATTCTTTCTTCGTGATCATAGCCAAAAATTTAGATGGTGACAAACGCAATTCACTTTTTCCACTCATTTTATAACGGCAGCGCACGCCAAGTGTTTTAAAAAGTCATGTGATATCCTGTAAACAATAAGGTTTTCAAATAGTTGTAAGTATATGGAAAATTACGCGATCACGATCAGCAAGGATAAGGAGGTGCACCATTTCGAGGTTGGCGAATACGCGCACCATGATGATACGAAATGCAAGTTCCGGGTATTTGAGAACGGCAGTTTTGTGGCCAGCTTTGAGCCTGATAATCATGATTTTCTGCATATCTGCCAGAATCCTGGAAATGTTGATGAGGAGGTACTGCATTTGCTGGCGGACAAGATCGAGGCGCACCACCCGCATGGTATGAATGATAACGTTAGAAAATTAAAGCTATGAGAAGTATCTGGACCGGTTCGATCGGCTTTGGCCTGGTAAGCATCCCCATTAAATTATTCTCGGCGGTACAGGAAACGCGCCTGGACCTGGATATGCTGGACAGCCGCGACCACGCGCATATCAAATTCCAGCGGGTGAATGAAAACACGAAGAAAGAAGTACCTTATGATAAAATCGTCAAGGGCTATAAATATGACGATGATTACGTGATCATCGAGGATGCGGACTTTGAAGCAGCTGCGCCGGAGAAAAGTAAGGTCATCGAGATCGAAAGTTTTGTGGACCTCGACTCCGTAAACCCGATGTATTATGAGAATTCCTACTACACAGAACCGGCCACCAAGAAGAATAAGGCTTATGCTTTATTACTGGAGGCGCTGAAGAAATCCGGTAAAGCCGGGTTGGCTCGCTTTGTATTGCGCAGCACGGAAAGCCTGTGTATCGTTCATCCGGTGGAAAAAGATATCGTCGTGACCCGCATCCGTTTTGCGCAGCAGATCCGTGATCAGGACGAGCTGAAACTCGACGATGATATTAAAGTGAGCGATAAGGAACTGAAAATGGGTTTGGCGCTGATCGATCAGTATGCCGAGCCGCTTGATTTATCGAAGTACAAGGACGAATACCACACCGAGCTGATGAACATTATTGAGCAGAAAGCGAAGGGAAAACGGCCGACGATCAAGAAACTGAAACCCAAAGCAGCGAAGAGCGACGATCTGTATGATCAGTTGATGAGCAGTTTGAATGCGAAAAAAGGTGCCTAACAGAACTGGCATCGCTAATTGGCTTCATCCTGCTGGGGTTGTCATGCTGATTTCGCTGAGCATGTTTTCTATCAATATGTACCTGCCGCTTTCCCGGCGATAGCACGTTCGCTGAACACCAGCGTGTTCCGGGTTGGCTTCCTGCTGGGTTTATTTGGTGTCGTCAGGCTTCAAAGGTGCCGGGATCGTAAACCAAAAGCGCGAGCCAATGCCTGGTTCGCTCTGCACACCAATCATGCCGCCATGCTTTTTGACGATCTCGGAACTGATATATAAGCCCAAGCCAAGGCCGGAATATTTGACGCCACTGTGGTCTGCGCGATAATAGCGCTCAAAAAGATGGGCTACCTTTTCTTTGGCGATGCCCGGGCCCTGGTCAGTTACTGAAACTTCCACCATTCCTTCAATGGTAATTGCCTGCAGGATGATCTTTTTGCTGCCGGGCGCATATTTAATGGCATTACTAATCAGATTGACCACGACTTGTTCCATACGGTTCTCGTCGGCGAACACTTCGGCGTTGGTATCACCGGACACTTCTAGACGCTGTTCATTTTCGGTTTGTATAACCGTACAGCAATTACGAAGCAAGTCGCTTATTTGAAAAAGAGTGCGGTTGAGCGGTAGCTGGCCCGTTTTGAGGCGGTCTACGTTGAGTAGGTCATCGATCAAGCCGGCGATCTTGCGCACATTTCGGGATGCCTGGTCAAGCAACTGGGTTTGTTTTTCGCCGCCGCTGTTCATCCGGCTCAACAATTGTAAGGATAGTTTTAACCCGGTAACAGGTGTACGCAGTTCATGACTGGCCACGCTGATAAACTCGTCTTTTTGTTCCACTTCCATCACATGGGCATGTATATCCAGGCAGGAGCCGAGCCATTTGACGATAGCGCCGGTCTGCGGATATGGTACACTTTTCAGCAGGTGCCATTTATAAATCCCGGAAGCATCTTTGAGCCGCAACTGGATCTGGAAAGGTTTGCCGGCACGAATGCCGCGGACCCAGCCGCGCAAACTCTGCAGGCGGTCATCGGGATGGATGCAAGCTGATAAAACAGGGATGCTGTTATTCAGCGGTTCGATGCCCAGGTAATCGGCGAAGCGCTTATTCACATAATTAATCTCACCGGCCGGAGTGGCGGTCCAGATCATTTCAGGGATATAGTCCGAAACGAATTCGAACTGGTCTTTCGCCAGTTCCGCGAACTTCTTCGCATTAAGCAGTTCTGATTCGTATTTTTTGCGGTCGGTGATGTCGATCAGCACGCAGTTAATAGCGACGATCTGCTGCGCCTGATCACGGATGACATTGGCATTCAGCAGGCCCGGAAAAGACGTGCCATCTTTACGAAAAATCTCGAAGCTGATCTCTTTAACCACACCGGTCATTTGGACCAGTGGGTAATAAAACATCTCATAGTAGATCCGGCCGCCTTTGGAAAACAGGTCGGTGATTCTAAGCTGTCCAACAACATCTCCAGCCGCATAGCCGAGCCAGGTCAGTAAGGTCCGGTTGATTTTGATAATGGTACCGTCGGGTCGGAATGAGCAGTAACCGCAGGGCGCATCCTCATAAAGCGCTTCGGCGTCTACGAGCAAATGAGCAATATCTTCGTTTACATTCTTCAATCCGCGCTGTCTTAAATAAAATTCCTGATGGCTGCGATCGTTTCCGCAGGCGCGCTCATGTGGGAGCAGTGCCCTGTGGCTTTCAGAACGACCAGCCGGTTATCAGGCAATACATTATGAATGTATTTGCCAACTTCCAGCGGTGCGATAATATCCGAGGAACACTGTAAGGTCAGGCTGGGTAACTTCAGTTTGGCCAGGTCCTCACGATTGTCGGAGAGGAAGGTCACGCGCGCAAATTGCTGGGCAATGACCGGGTCGGTCGCGCAGAAACTGGTGGTGAGTGTCTCACCCAGTTCAGGCCGGTCCCCGTTAGCCATAATCTGCGGCGCCAGCGCCTGTGCCCAGCCGAGATAATTATTATCCATCATTTCAAAAAGCCCGTCAAGATCGGCTTGTTCAAAGCCGCCGTGATAATCGCCTTTATTCAGGTAGCACGGGGAAGGGCCTAGAAAAATCAGTTTACTAAAAAACTCGGGACGTTGGTTGGCCGCCAGGACGCCGATCATGCTGCTCACCGAGTGGCCGACAAGGATCGCATTCCTGATCTGTAGGGCATCGCAGATCTCAATCAAATCCTGCGCATAACCATTTAAAGAGGAATAGCGTTTGGCGTCATAGGCGCTGAGGTCAGATTCGCCGGAGCCAACATAATCAAAAAGTACTAATTTGTAGTCATCGACAAATGCCGGCACCATATCGCTCCACACGTGTTGGTCGCAGCCATAGCCGTGGGCGAAGATCATGTATTGTTCGCCCTCGCCCATCAGCTGAACGTTGTTGCGTTTTAAAATGTCGTTCATAGGAAGCAATTAATCTCATCAAATATAAACAATCAAACTGGAAACGGATTGTGTTCAACTGACACCGGCCAAGAATATTGAGCTGCATGCGGTAATCTCCATTAATATTTGGGGATCGCAGCTTTAAATATTTGTCAACTTTTGTTAGGCAGGGTGAACCAAAACGTACTGCCTTTACCCGGCTCGCTTTCAACGCCGATCTGGCCATCGTGTTTATGGACGATCTCCGCGCTTAAATAAAGTCCGATACCGAATCCGGCGATAAATTTCATATTTGGTTTTTGGACGCGGTAATAACGGTCAAAGATCTTTTCAGTGTCGGCCTTTTCAATGCCCATGCCCTGATCGATGATCTGGATACGGACGTCATCGGGCCGCGCCTGGCAGGTGACGGTAATGGTCGTCTGCAACGGGGAATACTTGACCGCATTATTCACGAGGTTGGAAATCACAGAGGTGATCTTATCACGGTCCGCATAAACGGTAAGAGGCGCGCAGGGAACCAGCTCAATGGTATGGCTGGCTATCGTCAGCTTAACTTCCGAGATCACTTCTTCCACCAGCTGATCGATATTAAAGTTTTCTTTTTCGATGGCGATCTTTCCGGACTCCAGCCTGGAGACGTTCAAAAATCCATTGATCATGGCTGACATTCTTTTGACCTGGACCACGGCTTTAGTCATCGCGTCATTTAAGAATTTATCTTCACTATTTTTGAGCTTCGACTGCGTTACCTGGATGATGGCCTGTAGCGAGGTAAGCGGCGTTTTCAATTCGTGGCTGGTCATACCAATGAAGTCGTCCTTTTGGCTTTGCAGCTGTCTACTAACGGTCAGCTCTTCTTCCAAACGCTTTTGGATCACTTTTAACTCTTTTTCACTTGCTTCAATTTTTTGCCTTGAGACTACCTGCTCGGTAACGTCGATAGTGATTGCAATCACCCCGGCGATTTGGCGGTCAGCAGTATAAAACGCCTGGTAAACAAAGTTTTGGAAAACCGTCTGCTGTTCTCCGTAACGTGTCAGGGCAACAGGCATTTCATTCGCGTAAAACGTTTTGCCGGTTTCATACACCTCACGCATCACTTCTTCCAACCCTTGCCCGCGGGCGTCAGGCAGCGCCTCAAAAACCGGCTTGTTCATTACTTCCTGCTCCGGCTTGCCCCACAATTCAACGATCAAATGGTTAGCGACTGTAATGACATGCTGCGGGCCTTCCAGGATACATATGGCAACCGGGGCTTGTTCGATAATCTCTTTAAGATTATGCTCACTTTGCGCCAGGCGTTCGCTAATCAAAACGATATCTGAAATTTCGGCCGCCGTATTCATCACTCCGAAAATGTGGCCGTGTTCATCCGTTAGCGGGGTGAAGCTGTAATTAAAATAGAACGGCTGTATGCGGGCGTTTACAAACAGATCTACGCGCTGATTCCTCGCATGGTAAGGCTGCCCAGTTGTAAACACTTCATCCAATTTTGAGTAAATGTCCTGCCCGGCCAATTCAGGAAGCACCTCATGATAGGTTCTCCCTATGATATCTTGTCCTTTGCCCCACACGTCGATCATGGCTTGATTAGCCATCACAATGCGCATTTCACGTCCCTTGTACACGCCGATTGGAAATGGTGCAGCAGCGACAATATCTCTTGATAACAGTTCACTGGCTTTCAATTGTTCAATCGCAGCAAGTTCCTGAACCATCGATGTTTCTAATTGGTGCTGAGTTTCCAGCAATTCTTCATTGATCGCAGTCAATTCCTCGTTGCCGGCTGCTAATTCTTCGTTCGCGGTAGCCAGTTCCTCATTCAGGCTCTGCATTTCTGAAAATGCGTCCTCCAGCGATTTTTTAGACTCTACCTCCTGTGTGATCTCCAGCGTCACACCGACCATACGACCTGCTTTGCCGGTTCCATCGTAAATGACTCTGCCGGAAGCGCTGATCCAATGCAGACTGCCATCCGGCCATTCCACCTGGTATTCACAGCTGTAGGTAGACCGTTCAGCTACCGCCTTTTCAATGCACTCTTGTACGGTTTCGCGGTAAGCCGGCACGATGGATTGCATCAGATCCGCAAAATTAAACGTTGCGTCCGGCCGGTGGCCGAAATTGGCTGTACATTGAGCCGTACACAACATGAGGCCGCTTTCCAGGACCAGCTCATAGGAACCCAACCTGGCCGCTTCCAATGCGATCTCTAGTTTGTTATCCGATTCTTTTAATTCATCCCCCAGCTGGCTGACGAGTTTGAGCAGGAAATAAGCTAATGGAAGGCAGACCAAGCCGGTCAGTGTAATAAGCACGATGGTTTTTGCTGGAGCATCCAGACTGGTGTATCGGGTGACGAAAAGATACATGGCCGCCAGTAATGGCGAGGCGCCCAGTAAATAAACGGCATAGAGGAACCCCCGGTTATTCCGTTTCGCCCGAACATACACAATTTGCACCCAGCCCTGATCAACAGTTCCAAAGAGGATCGCTCCTGCCAGACTCAGGAGTCCGATAGCGGTATTGAACGCAACACCGGAATATTTCCCCAAATGATAAAAGCCGCTGATATGAAAAAGGTGGCCGATAAGTGACAGGTAAACGATCACCAAAACGCAAACGACCATTAACTGCGACACCCAGTACTGTTTGATGAATAATAAATATAAAGCTGTGCCGATCAGTAGGGCATTGATGGCGGTAAGCAGCGAAGTACGGCCCGGTGCTTCAAGCAAGCGATCTGTCGCCCTGTCTTTAAGCCAAAACTGGTCGATTGCGAGATCAACATTCAATAGGTGTTCTGCTAATATGGCGACGCTCAATAAGATGACCAAACCGGCCAATACCGGTGACAAGGCTTTCAGGCTGGTATGCAGCGTCAGGTAGGAAGCAGCTGCGAAGATCAGCAGCAGGGCAGTGTTAACTTTCATACTGGCTCCGTCGGATAAAAAGCTTTTCAGGAACTCGCTGTTAAAAAGCCAGCCGGAGAGCCCGCAACAGCCGGCTAAAAACGCTATGGCTGCTAAAACCTGCGCCCACTTTTTAATATCAATATATGCAATCGGATCGGTTTTATACATAAAAGTTAACGCTAAGATAAGCTAATCCCCGTTTGAGAGCATCAGATAAATCACCTCTACTCTACAATTTTTTTACCATAATGTTCAGTGAATTCGTCAACAAGGTGATAGGTACAATTTCTATTGTCATACAATGAGTAACAAGTTTTATTGTATTTTAACCGTTATTGGAAAATGCAAATATGAAGTCGGCACCGGTTCCTAATGTTTATAGCTAGTGAACAGCCTTAAAAGATTCCCTGCGCCTTTTGAATGGTCGCTGCCAGGTCAATCCCTTCGCCTAATACGCCTTTAAATAAGTCGCCGGTTTCTTTTAAACGTGCGATTGAATTATGAATGGTAAAGTCGTGCATCGTCAATCCGGGCTTCACTTCGTCCCAGGTCAATGGCATGGATACGGTGGCGCCGGGTTTGGGGCGAAGGGAATATACTCCCGCGATGGTCGCATCGGGCCGGTTCTGTAAAAAGTCAAGGTACATCTTGCCGTTGCGGTTTTTAACCATGCGTTCCAGGCTGGTGTATTCGGGGATTTGTTTATGCACTAAGGTTACTATTATTTTAGCGAACATTTGGCTTTGATCATAGGTATATTTCGCCGCGAGCGGAATATAAATATGCATGCCCGTCGAGCCGGATGTTTTGGGATAGCAGGGCACATCGATGGCGTCCAATATCTCCCTTACTTTTTGAGCGGCTTCGATCACCTGATCGAAATGCTGTTTGTCCGGGTCAAGATCGATGACGCAGAAATCCGGATTGTCCGGTGAAGTCACGCGGCTGAACCAGGGGTTGATCTCGATGCAGCCGAGCGAGGCCATCCAGAGCAGACTGGCTTTGTTTTTGGCGACCAGGTACTCTTTTTCGACACCGTCGCTGGTCGTATGCGGCATGGTGCTCATGCAGTCGGGCGCTTTATCCTTCACATCTTTCTGGTAAAAGGCCGGTCCATGGATGCCGTTCGGAAAACGGTGCAGCGACATCGGCCGGTCTTTCAAGTAAGGCACCATATATTCCGCCACCTGGTCATAATAATTGAACATGTCCCGCTTGGTGATCCCGTCCTCCGGCCAGTACAGTTTGGACAGGTGGTTAAAGGTTAAGGGACAGCCATCCACCTGAACGGTTTGGCTGTCTTTCGTGTCATCGAGGAAACTTTTTGTCTTCATCATTTTTTTAGGTTTGCTGTCCGCCAGTCCGATCCAAACTGGGGCATGATCGCTGCTGCCCTCCCAGCCACGGACATGTTTGTCGACTACCGCTGATTTTAATTTGCCGGCGATATTTTTGTTGAGCAAAAAATGGTCCAGCCGCAAGCCCGCATCCCGACCATAGGCATTGCGCAGGTAATCCCAAAACGTATAGATGCGGTCAGTCGGGTGCAAATGCCGGATGGCGTCGGTCCAGCCCTGATCCACGAGGGCTGCGTAAGCGGCGCGCGTCTCGGGGCGAAACAAGGCATTGTTCACGTATTTTTCCGGTTTATAGGTATCCAACTCCGTCGGCATCACATTGTAGTCACCAATGAGAATCACGGGCAGGTCCCGGTTCACCAGGTCCTGCCCGTGTTCGGTCAATCGTTGGAACCAGCGCAGCTTGTAATCAAACTTCGGGCCGGGCCAGGGATTGCCATTGGGCAGGTAAATACAGCCGATGACAAGTCCGTAGGTGAAAGCTTCGATATAACGGCTGTGGGTAAATTCGTCATCTTCGCCAGGCAGGTCGTTGCGCAGTTCTTTAATCTCCGTTTTGGAGAGGATAGCCACACCGTTCCAGCTTTTCTGACCCTGCCAGACGGCGTGGTACCCGGCATCTTTCAGTTGGCGTTCCGGAAACTTATGCTGCTCGCATTTCAGTTCCTGCAGGCAGACAATATCCGGGTCGGCTTCCTTTAACCAGCGCAGAAGGTTGGCCAGGCGGCCATTGATGCCATTGATATTATAGCTTGCGATCTTCATCTGCAATAGGTTAAGCGCTAAGTTGTTTGTCAATAGCCTGGCCGATGGCATGAATGAGGGCGAGATCCGCCCGGCTTTCGCCAAGGGCAACCCATTTGTTATCTTTCTTCACCAGCTTAAGAGGCACTTCAAAGGGCAAAGTAACTTCCCAGACGGTCTGCTTATCATGTTCCTGCGTCCTCGCGTTTAAACGAAGGCTGCTGTTATTGCCGGGAGTTTTAACCAATATTTCCCGGCTGTCATCATCTGGTCCGCGCCTTTCATCAAGGGCACTTCCCCGCCCTATAGGATAGTCATTTTCGTTGCTGTTCATCCCGTTTTCCCCTTATTATCCCAATGATCTTTGCCGCCTTGCAATTGGCGGGCAAATCGTTCCCCTTTGATCTTACCATTTTCATCTGCCTTCCCGATAAATAAAATAACCGGGCGGCCTTCTTCGTCGGTTTTAAAAGCCAGGTCATAGCGGCCGAAGCGCTGGCTGATCATTTCTTCCGGCGTATATGTTTTTGTTAATATTTTGAGCAATTCAGGTCCGATTTTCATAGCTGCTGGCTTTAATGTCATTCAATTCAAAACCAATCTGCCATAACAAATGGTGAGCCGGATGATTTTTAAACGCGTCAGGTTCATCCGTCGCCCACAGGCCGTTCGTCGTCGTGATATGGTATTGCATTTGGCAAAAAACGTCTACCAGTTCTTTCAGGTCAACCGGGATTATTTCCGCATCGCTGATGCGTTTCGGCTGGTTGCTGCCGATGAGTTGATGGTAAACACTGTCAATGTCGGCATCTTCCGGTTCGAGCGCAGCCATGACTTCTTCGGGCACCTGCTCGAAAATGAACTGGTCGCCGCCTTTCAGGTGGATAAACAATTCTTTGTTATAATGTTCGGGGGCATAAAAACCTACGACGCCGGAATTGGGCTGGTGCAGGTGAAAGGCGCTGTCCAGTCCTTTGAGCTCGTAAACCTTACCGTTCACGGTCTGCAGGATCGCATTATAGTCTGTCATAACATCTCCTTTAATATTTTAGTGTTGGCCTTGCGCCATTGGTCATTTAACAGGTCGGCAAACAGGTCGCCTTTCTTTTCCAGCCGCTCCGGCAGTGTATCTATAGTAAATTTGCCCGGATCGAGTTTGTCTTTCACTTCCTTCCAGTCCAGCGGCGTCGAGACAGTCGGATGTTTATACGGCCGCACCGAATAGGCGGCGGCCAGGGTGTCGGCATAATCGTTTTGGCTCGGATCGACAAAAAGTTTGTCGCCGCGGTGGTCGATACTGACCTCGGTGGTGGCGATCTCGGGCACTTGTTTAGCAATCTCGTCGCAAAGTTTTTCGGCTATTGTCCTTGCCTGCGGGTAAGTGAAACCTTGGCAGGGTATAAAAATATGAATGCCAGTCTTGCCGGAGGTTTTGACCAGGCTTTGCAGTTTGTACTGATCAAACACCCTTTTGGCTGCCTGGGCGGTTTTGATTGCTTTGCCGAAATCTTCGTCCGACGGATCGAGATCGATGCTGATCAAATCCGGTTCCTGCGGGTTGCCGGTAGTTGAGCTCCAGGGGTTCAGGTCAATGTTGCCCAGATTGATGAGGTAAAGCAGGGCTGCCTCATTGTTGCAAACGGCATAATCGATCTGGTCGCGCTTGCCTTTCTTTTTGTGGCGGCGCTGGTCACTGAAAATATCGAGGTAGTCCGGCTGGCGGCCTTCCATGTCTTTGATATAAAAGCCGGGCGCGTTAGCACCGTCTTGTTTGATATGCAGGGATAGCGGGCGGTCTTTTAAATACGGCAGGATGTACGGACAGATGCTATGATAATAGGTGATCAGCCGGGCTTTGGTAATGCCGCGCCAGAGTTCCTGCTCGATATTATTCATGGTGACGGTCTGGCCGGCGAACTCAAACTCGCGTTCAGAATTGATCTTTTTGCTGTCGATCTTGGGCCAGTTGCTGTCGGTATCGGCAATAACCGGTTTTGGCGCTTCTTTGATCTGTTCTTCCTGGTCGTCAGAAAGGGGCACTTCCCGCACGACCTGGCTCGCTTTTTTGTCTTTACGGAAGCCCAGGAAGGTGGCAGGTTTACGGATACGCCCCGTTTTTGTCCAGGTCGCAAACTCAAAATTGGCCACCAGTTCCGGTTTTACCCAATGGATCTTTGCGCCTTTGGTATCCAGGACCTTGTTAATGAACGGGGTCTTTTCTATTTCGAGCTGCTGCAGCCTGGCCAAAATGCCGGGCATTTCGCTTTGCTTATAACCGCCGCCGGAACGTCCGATCCACTCGAATTCCCCTTTGTTATTGTAAGCTCCGAAAAGCAGGGAACGGAAGGAACGCGATTTGTCTGATTCGGCCCAGCCTCCGATCACAAATTCCTGGCGTTTACGGGTCGGTGTTTTCAGCCAGCGGTTGTCACGCGCGTCGGGCACATACGCACTGTCTTTGCGCTTGGCTACGATACCCTCCAGGTCAAGATCCAGCGCCTGCTGGTATAACGCAACGCCGTCATCGAAAGATTCGCTGAAGCGCAGCACGTCGTTATCCGCTACCAATTCTTTTAGGATCGCTTTGCGGTCGGTCAGCGGCAAGTTCATCAGGTGATAACCGTCCAGCCAAAGCAAGTCAAATACACAGTAGTTGATCGGTGCATCGTGACCGTTAAAAGTTTGCAAAGCATCAAAATCAGGCTTGCCTTCTTCATTGAAAACCACCACCTCGCCATCCAGTACGGCATCGTGGCCGAGTGCTGCCAAAGCTTTGGCCACTGGCGGGTATTTTTTCGTATAGTCTAGTGCGCTGCGGGAGTCCATGCGGACCTTTTTATTTTCGATATAGGAAATGATGCGGTAACCATCCCATTTTACTTCGTAGAGGTAGTCATCATCCGGCACGACCTCTTTGGTCAGGGTACAGAGCATCGGCTTGACCGAATGCGGCATGGCTTTTCTGATGCCTTGTGTTTTTAGGTCCGGTTCAGGTTTTTCAGGCGCCCGGTTACTGTTCCACACTTCGGCACCCTGTTTTTTTCCCATTTGTTCAACCGTCAGTTTTGATTTGACCGACTTGTCTTTTAATAAAATATCTGCTTTAGTTGCGTATTCATCGTCAGCCTTAATGAGCCGCCAGCCGCCTTCATATTTATCTTCTTTGAACTTGATGAGGATAAAGTCGCCTTTTAGTTTGTGACCGTGCAGCTTGATCTTCAGTGCGTTCTTGTAGTAATTGGACATCATCCAATGTTCTTTGGCGGCTTTGTCCTTCAGCTTTTCATCAGATGCAGGCTCGTACCAGCCCTCGTCCCAGACGATGACGGTTCCACCGCCATATTGGCCTTTAGGGATGATCCCTTCAAAATCTTTATAATCGTAAGGGTGGTCTTCGACCGCCATGGCCAGCCGCCTTTCTTCCGGATCCATCGACGGACCACGGGGAACCGCCCAGCTTTTCAGGACACCTTTGACCTCTAAGCGAAAATCATAATGCAGGTGCGAGGCTGCATGTTTCTGAACCACAAATAGCAACTTGTCCGAGCCGGGCTTACCGCCAGCCGGTTCCGCGGTCTTTTTAAAGTTCCGCTTCTTGGCGTATTCGGTCAGGCCCATAGCTGTTATTTATTTAGATATTCCTTAACGGCGCTTACCGAAGTACCTGCGGCTTTAACTGCCTCTTGCAGTTTCTCTTTACTAATGCCTAATTCTTTGGTCCAGTAGGCCACTTCGTAATCTTCGTTTACATTGATGAATTTGCTGTCCGGGCTGCCGGTCTTTGTTTTATCGTCCATGATGTTTGATTTTTAGTTTTTAATTAATTTATTTTCTAACAATAGAAAAAAATAATGGTTTGACTGCCTGCTGATTAATCAGTTAAGATAGCTGCTATCCCTGGGCATGCCTGCGGCCAGGCTCTCCACTGTATCTTTTGACAAAGGATGTCGCTGCGATCCTTCATGCGGTTTTCCATCTATTAAGACTTGGAGATTTTTAAGCGTCGGAGGTTTTTTATGTAATCATTTTAAAGACAAACGGACAAAAGAGGCGTCAAGTTCGCGTGAGCCTCATTACAGAACGCATAATGTCCGGCCTGCTGCCGTCCACCCTCCGGGACTTATAGTTCTTGCACTCCTGCTCTTTACCGCGCCTTTTTGACTTTCTTTTTTACCGTTTTTGTCTTTTAAAAATAATCACAAGGCAAGGCTCACAAAAGGAAAAGTAAACAACATAAATAGTTCACTAAAAACAAAAAAGGTTATGGAAACCATCACAGGAAGAGTGGTAGCAAACGCTACCGTAAGGACAACAAAATCGGACAAAAAGGTAACAGGCTTTACCATTGCCATTAACGACAGCTACCGCCCGAAAGACGGCGAAAGGGTGACAATCACCCGCTATTTTGAGTGCTCGTACTGGCGCAATGCAGGTTTAGCCGAATACCTGACCAAAGGCACATTGGTGGAACTGCACGGACGTATCGAAGCAGGTGCCTACATCAACAAAGAGGGCAAAGCCGTGGGTACGCTCAACATGCACGTTGAACAGGTGAAACTGTTAGGCAAGACGGTAGCAAATGGCACTGAAAGAGCCGACAACAAAACGCAGAAAGCCGAAGCCTATGCGGACATTAAGCCGGGCGCTGACGACGACGATTTGCCATTCTAATCCAATCATTTACCCGTGTGCCAATTGGTACACGGGTTTTAAAACCAACGAACCATGAGCATCCTATCGAATAAAACAGAAAAGAAAGCCATCAAAGTACTGGCGAACACGCTCCGCTTTTTCAGCAATACCGACCTGCTGTTTGTCAGTAACGAAGATGCTTTTAAAGCAAGGGAAGCCGAAAATATCCTGCGGGGTATCATCGAACAGAATGGCTATAAAGCCACCTATACCAAAGGCAAGGGAACCAAATTAACCAAGAACAGAATTAGCAGAAACCAATATGCAAACGAACTTTTTTAACCATATCGCAGGTTTGGAATTTCAGGGAAATCTGAACCTCATTATCGCCAAAGCGGAAGGCAAACTAACCGTAGCCGTGTTGTTAGCCAATGCCACGACAGACAAAGCAGGGAACGTGATACCGCCCATGATATTACGGGGCGAAGCGACCGAACTGGACGAGGGCTTTTTTACCGCTATCCATAGCCCCTTAAAAGAAACCGCACAACTATTCGCCAATATGGATGCCTACCAAAAAGGTCTGGACGAAGCGCAAAAACAATCCAAAGCGGAACTGGACAAAAAGAATAAGGGTAAAGACAAGGGTAAGACCGCCACAACAACCGATGATGATGATGACGACGAGCCTGAAACCGAAAACCTGTTCAGTACGCAGGAAGCCGAGCAAAAGGCCGTAACGGAAAAGAAAAAGCGCTATGACGATGCGATGCTCCAAATCGCTGAACTCAACAAGAACTGCAAATACAGCGAGGCGATTGCCTTACTGCCAAGTGCCGAAGACTATCCCGACAAAGCGGACGAAATCACCCGCAAGGGCGAGGAACTTGCCAAGCGCAAAACCAAGTACGACGAATTAATGCAGGATTTATAAGCAAGTGTATCACATGGAAATTATCGAAATCAGCAGGGTATTCCTGCACAGAGCAAACGGGCAGGATGTTCGTTTGACCGACCCGAACCCGAGCTTTACCACAGCAGAAGTGCTTAACTTTTATGCTAATCATTATCCCATCCTGACCACCGCCAAGATACGGGGTCCTGAAATCGTGGATGATGAACGGGTGTTCCATTTTGAAACCACAATGGGAACGAAAGGATAAGTGATGAAAGCAACAAAGAACAGAACAATAAAAATCAAAAAGGAAAACGAGCAATGGAAACTATACGCACTATTCAGCAGGTTAACCGTAAGCCTCGACCGCTTACCCGATGCCGGGCAGGTTCAGCGCAACCCGTTAAGAAGCGCACCACCCGAATTAACCGAAATGGTTTTCTGACCCATACATTCCAACCTTTTTGGGCATACGAGGGAAACAAGGCAAGAGCGGAAAAGGAATTTTTCCGCTCCCTTGAAAATATCTGCACTTATTATGATTTGCTGATACCCGATGTAACAGGCTTAACCTTTCCGCAGAATATTTACAGGTCATGGGAAATCACCGCCGAGCGCATCAAAGCGATTGATAAGCATTTGGACTGCATTATTCTCCAAGATGATACCTTTACCGCCACCTTAGCCACTGTCAGGCAATTTGATACGGGCATGACCCTCTATTATATCCCCGTTAAACCGCTATGGAACTGGGTTCAGCAAGCCAAGCAACAAGCTTTATCCGAAATAGTTATAGCCATTTTCGCTTACCTGTACCAAGTTGTACAAGTGCCTTTTTATACCGAGCAAAGCAGCTACCTGCATCATCAGTATCATTATCTCGACGAAATGATTAATGAAGATATGGAGAACGACGAGGAAGAAGATGCCTACAGGCGGGAACAACTGGACGAATTATATACCCTGCAAAACGCAGGCATTCATTTGCTCCGCCAAATCAGCGACCCGCAACAACTGACCAATATGGACACCCTCGTGCTCAATTACAGTAAGGCCGAAAAGTGCGATAACGATTGGGCGATACTGGCTATAGAATTTGTACAGCTATACAATAATTACCCTGACCGCTCATTCTTTGACCATATCCGTCCTGACTTCTGCCATCCTGAAATCGAAGAACGCATCCATGCCGACCAGTATATGAGTTTTTATTGGAGCGGGAATGATTGCTTGCAGGAAAGCCTGTTTTGCATGATTGACAGCGAATTTCAGGAAGCGGGTATCACCGACGAACCGACCGCCGTAGAAGTTTTCGATACGCTGACTGAAAAGAAAAACGAAAACTTTGGATTTGAAACACGCCTGTTAGCGTTAATCAACCGATTGTGCCAACTCTTAACACACCACGACAATGACTAATGTAAGCAACGATTTTAATCAGCAATACGTGCCTCATAAAGCCCTGCTGATTTATGCCCTCAAAGAAATTAACCATGACGGGCAGTACGGAACCGCCGACGATAACAGGCAGACCTACGTAGAAAGCTATGACATTGGCAAATACGGCAATCCAATCAATGCCCATCCCTTAACGCTCCCTGAAATGATCGCTTTAAGTGAGTTATTTCAAAGCACCTCCGACCTGAAAGGCAACTACCTCAAAAGTAAAGGGATGCTACCTAACAAGGTTTTATACATCAATCCGCAAAGCAATGGGTATGCCGTATGGTACACCCCGCCACAGGAAGTAGATATGTACTTCGTTGACGGCTTAAATATTCCCGCAGGTAAAGCCAAAATCCCGGCAATGGTATGGAAAGCGACCAAAGACAGCTTGAATGTTTATGCCCTCAAAAGAAAAAATAAACCCACCGAAAACACCAAGCTCTACCATGCGCCCTACTTCAATATTTATGAAAGCGGTAACGTGTGCATGGGTACGGTCAGCATCCAAATTGAACGCTTTACCTATTTAGAAGAATTTATGGACAAATGGGAAACCTATTTCTTTAACAGCTACTTCAGCCACACCATTGGCGGGCATTCAGGTAGCCAAATTGATATGGCTGAATTATGGCAAGTGCAGGTCAGCACAGGCCGGCCTTTCCCCATCGAAACTTTAGTAAAACATAATATCACCCTTAAAAGATTAATGCAATGAGCAAGCCGAAGAAAATCAAACAGCAGCTAACAGCGGTTCACATCGTAGAAAAGGAATTGCTGCAACCCTACAATCCTATCCTAATCAACTTGATTGGTGCGGGCGGTACGGGCAGTCAAATGCTAACCGCACTCGCCAGAATTAACCAGGCATTGATAGCCTTGAACCACCCCGGCCTGATGGTACATTTATTTGATGATGACAAAGTGGAACGCCCGAATTTGGCAAGGCAGTTATTCACCACAGCCGAACTGGGCTTGTATAAATCAGTCGCCTTAATTAATCGTGTGAACCGTTTTTTCGGCACCAACTGGAAAGCGGAAACCGAACGCTATGACCGCAATTATTGCGCTATCAACAGGGCATTTGCCACGATTACCATATCATGTGTGGATACCGTAGATGCCCGTTTCGAGATAGCAGGGATACTGGATACTTACAAAATACAGTCAGGTAATTACAGGGGCAGACCATTATACTGGATGGACTTTGGCAATAGCAAGGATACAGGTCAGGTAGTGTTATCCACCATCGGCAAAATCCCACAACCTACCTCTAAAAAATATCAGCCCATTGAAAACCTGCCATTCGTAACCGAGGAATTTAAAGAACTGCTTATCCAGTCGGAAAATACCGACAACACCCCAAGCTGTTCCCTTGCCGATGCACTTGCGAAACAGGATTTGTTTATCAATTCTACTTTAGCCAATCTTGGTGCATCACTGTTATGGCAGGTGTTCCGTGAGGGCATCCTGTTTAACAGGGGATTCTTTCTCAATTTAAAAGATTTCAGGACACAGCCACTTAAAGTGGCTTAACTTAGCGATGATGATTACTTACGTAAAAGGTAACTTACTAGAAGATAAAGCCGAAGCATTAGTTAATACGGTGAATACGGTTGGCGTGATGGGTAAGGGTATCGCCCTTGCTTTTAAACAAGCGTTCCCGCATAATTTCAGGGTTTATGCAGATGCTTGTAAAACAGGAACGTTTGGTATCGGCAAAATTTTGCCCGTTCGTGATACGAACCTTTTGTATGGAGATAAATTGATTGTTAACCTGCCGACCAAAGCGCATTGGCGGCAGCCGTCGGAGTATGAATTTGTAGAGGCTGGATTGATTGCGTTGGTAGATTACTTAAAGGCAAATGCTGTAGGCAGTTTGGCACTGCCAGCTTTGGGTTGTGGGAATGGTGGGCTCCGTTGGGATGTTGTTAAGCCGATGATCGAACGGTATTTGGAACAATTCGATATTGATATAGTTGTTTACGAACCATTATAAGTTACTCAAATTATACGGCATTTTACCTAGAACCAATTGAATTGTTATTGGATATTTTGAATGAAAATTCTTATATTGTTATGAATATCAAAACTATTCAGAATGAACGAGCCAATTCATCAACATTTCGTCCCACGTTCTTATTTGAAAAATTTTGCCATAGAGGAGAATGGTCATTTTTTAGTGGATTCGGAGATGCGAGGGTCAAAGGGGCCAATCCCAATGAATATTAAATCTATTTGCGCAAAGAAAAACCTATACACCTTTCCGGACGACAATGGCGATAAGTACGCTTTGGAAAGATTTTATGGAAGAGAGGTCGATGGTGTATATCCTGAAGTTTATAAGATATTAACTGATCCAACAACTTTTAATATTTCGGAGGAAACAAAAAGAAAAATTCTTAATACAATCCTCAGTTTGTTTTTTAGGACGCCAAAGTTTTTAGATAGGAAAAACGACCAACTTACGAAGTTGCTCGATAGAATTGAACAAACTGTTACAAATCCAGATGAAGAAATCGTCCTAAGAAGTAAAAAGGGTGTAGAATTCAAATTCCTGAAAAAAGATATTGCAGAAGCAAGGCAGACATTGAAACAACAAAATAAACAGGATTTTTTAATCGATCATTTTGGTGAGTGGCAAAAGTTTGTCGACTTTAAACTTAATTGTGGTATAGAGGTAATTAAAGTTGATAGCGATGTACCGTTAATAACTTCCGATAATCCAGTACTAGTGATGGATATGAAAGGGAAATTGAATGGCGACAATGTATTCTCTACTGAAAATATATTAGAAATCCCAATAGACCGAGAGCATTATGTGATTATTTATCCTCAAATCTTAAATGACAAAGACGACCAATACCGTATATTTAGAAGCACCAGGGATAAATATTTTGCTGCCGGAGTAAATCTAAGGACAGAGCAGAATAGCGAACTAAGGATAATTGGACAACACGGCGATTTGCAAACTCATTTGGATTCGCAAAATACCTTAGGTGCTCTAACCTCAGAAAATGTAAAAGCAATGAGTGTTACTATTGAGAAAGCTGCTGGCGGACAGGAATTAATGGATTTATTTGCTGAGCACGGCACACCGTATTGCCAAGCGGTTGCCGATAAGGTAAAGGAAATGAGAAAAAATAAAATCTGGAATAATGATCAAATGTTGGGAAAACTTATACTTGGGCTTGCTCAACGAGGTTTTTGGACTGTATAGACTTTGCCTTAAGCGGTAACGATCAGCTTATTTTTGGATGGTCAGGTCACCGAAGAATATAGTTGGTTAACGATATCCACGGAACTGTAGCCGGCGCTCCCCGTCGGCGCTTTCTTTAAACATCGCGATTCGGCGGGTTAACAGGTCCAAATGTTCCAGATAATCATAATGATTTGGTAATTCCGCCTTAATGTAAGCATGGAGCTTTGACAACGCAGCTGCCTTAAAATCGGCCCAGATCTGGTTACCGGTGGAACTGAAATGATTATTATGAAACTCCAATTTCTTAAAAACCTCCATGTCAGGGTTAGCTATCATGATCTTTTTGACAAAGGGGTGGAATTGTTCTCCTAGACTGTTTCTGGTGATATCTAAAATGATGTTGAGCATACGGATGTCATCCTTATGGTCATTTAATAATTGGTCAAGTACTTCTATGCACTTTGGCAAGTCTTCTTCGGAAACCTGTATAAAAAATATGGAACTGAGATGATTTAATGTACTCCAGTAACGCATTTGGCGCATCTTGACAATTGCCCGGTAAACCATTTCCTTCGCATTGCCATAACGCCAGATCTGACTAAGCGTCTTGTTGCCGCAACTAAGCATGCGTTCCTGGCGGCTGGTCAGGTGGTCGATATAAGTATCGAAGAATCTGATATCGTGATCCAGCAGCAAAAACAATTCTTCCGAATAAATATCCGCGTGCGGATCAACCTCTTCCTGTTGCAGATAAAGGTCCTGACAGAACTTCAGATGTTTTTCTACTAAGGCTGGAAATTGCCGCATCAGATCGTGGCTCAGTTTATAGAGGAACTGATTATCGGCTTCACGTTTGTCGAACAAGGTTTTGAGCAGGTCATATATGGTGTCCTCCCTTTCATTTTCATAGCGTATAAAGTGGTCTGGATAGATGCCGTTGTTCGACGAGGCGACCTGTTCATAACACGACAACAATTTTTCTGACCATTCCCTGGTGACTAATTCTTCCGGCAGGCAATAGAAAAAGTTTTCCAGCCAATTTTGTCGGTAAGCAAATTCTGGTTGGGAAATGAGCGCATACAGGCGTGCAGTTTCGGCGGGATAGGACTGCATTAATTGGCGAAAGACGGGATTGGGGTTGATCCAGCACGGATTCCCCATTTTAAGGTAAAAAGCCAGTGCGGAAAGGCCGGTTTCAAGATCCCTTTCGAGCGCTCCTGCTAAAATGATGGCCAGACCTTCGGAGATCACGTTTCTGACGTCCCCGGAGTGGCCCGCGATCTCGGCAATATGGTCGTATAATTTTTTAAACCCTGACAGTGACCGTACCGGTAGTTTTTTGCCAATGGTTTCCCGCCGAGCCTGTGCGATCTTCATATAATCATAATGGTCGCGATAATGATCATAAGATAAGAGGCGATAGATTTGATAGCTACGGTTATTGAACTGTTTTTTTAGCGGTTTATATAATTCCGTCAGACGGCCAATTTTCTTTTCTACAAGCCGGAGATAGTCCTGGACGAAATAGCAATCGGCAAATAGCGCAGGTCGCATATGTTCAGTGATAAAACGGTTGATATAGGGTTCATCGAATTTAAATAAAACTTGATTAAGGTGCGGCTCATCCTTGATATATGCCCGAAGGATCAGATCGACCTGTTCACGGTCATCCTGGTACTTATGGATGATCTTCTCCCACAACATCGTCCTCATCCAGGCGAAGTTTGGCGCCAGTTGATAGCCGGTTCCGGACTGGAGGTAGAAATGATGTTCGTAGTGGGTATTCAGGAAACAACGCGGGAGTACCTGGTAGAATATTTTGCTGGCTTCCGGGCTACTGTTACCAGGGTCGTTCAGCCAACTGAGCAGTTTACTAAGCCGCGGGAAATTTTGCGCAACCTCGTCACCAGCGGGGTGCAGGTTACGTTTAAGTTGGTCGATGTAATTATCGAGATGGTCAGGCCGTTTGGCTACAAAGCGGAAGCCAAGAGCGAGCGCAGTAGTAAAGTCAGGCGTGTCTTGCAGGAAAAACGGGTCTAATAAGTTGAGCAGTCTGCTCTTGCCACTAAAACGCTCATTTTCCCAAATGGGTTCCACATCGATTTGTTGTCCTGGTTCTAAGTTCGTAGTGATCTGCTGGTACACGAATACCAATAATTGTTCAGGCATATAAAAGCCGAACAACTCCAAAAAATCATATGCTAAGTTCGGCTGCGGACGCAGCCCGTCCAATACCTCCAACAACATTGGTTTGTGTTTTTCGATCACTTTCTGCGGGCCGAACACGGTGATGACCGGTAAAAGGGTGTCTTTGAAGCGAAATTGATTTTTTTCGAGGTAATCCTCCAATAGGGTACGGAAGTTCAGCAGGCCTTTGTCGATAAAGGTCTGGTAAAACATATAAGTCGAAAAAATTTGTTCCGTGATCTTGACCACACTACGATCGTAGATCTCGACGATCTCCAGGTCTTCGAGTTGTTCGGCGGTGCTGTAGAACTCTTCAGGACCGACACCGAATGCGGCCAGGATCGGTACATCCAGTTGCGAGCGGATATCGACACTGTTAAAAAAGGAAAGTATACCCAAAACCTTTAGCGAAAATTCATTTTGTCGCAGATAACCATCATCCATAATGGATTGGAAGTATTCATCGTAAATCACGGAAACATCTGAGATCGACTGTAGCACTGGATTTTGACGGTAAACGCGTGCGGCCATGATCGCCAGACGCGGATTGCCTTCGGCGATATCGCTGATGCGTTTGCGCGCGGTCCAGTCTCCAATACTGAAAGGCGGTCCGTAGATCACTTGCTGAATAATGTCGTCGGATAGTTTTGCTAAAGCAAAAAATTCAAAGTCCAGTTTCCGGATATGTTTCAGGACGTCGTCCTTGGCATAGTCACGTACGGTGATGACTATTTTGACCTGCAAGCCTTTATCCAGCATTCGGTCCAGAACGGACAGCAAATTGTCTACTTGCCGGTTGGCATCGTCGACCAAAAGGATATAGGCCTTACCCGGATGCAGAAAAGTGAGCAGGTCTTCAATGATGTCGCCTGATTTGCCAAAAATATAGTAAGGAATAAATTCGGGATTGGCCTCCACAAAATCATCCATGGCCTGTAGCGCAAGTCGGGTTTTGCCGCTACCTGCGCCGCCGAGTAACAGTGTGATCGACCTTTCGCCAATCATGCTCAACAGGTTTTTTAGCTCCAGTTCCCGGCCTAAAAGCACATTAGTAAGCGGCGTGGACAGGTCTTTTTTGTTGTAACGTTCTATAAAGCTATTTTTATCCAGCACCTGGCCGGTATCAAACTTGATATTTAAAAAATCTCGGGCAAATAGCTTACCAGTGCTGGAATAGTAAGTGCTGAGTGTTTCAATGCCAATAATACGCAGGCGGATACCCAGGGGTGAAACGATCTCGTTCAAGGTTTCACCAAATGCGATATCTACGACGGAGTTACAGCAAAGGACGATTTGATCGACCTGGTGCGGTTTGATGCCTAAGGATTCGAATTTCAGGCATTCATCCAGATCATCCCGCAACTTGGTTTCAAACGCACTTTTAAAAGCGTCGTCTTTAGTAGTGAATTCCCCTAGAATATATTGGCCGTCAGGTTTGCGGATATAAGCATCGGGTTGGCCACTGCGGCTTTTTTCCTTGCCCTCCACGGTGCCAATACTTTGCAGGTCGCCAGGATATTCATTTTTTAAAAAGTCATTGCACAAGATCTGGAACCGCCCTTGTTCGATAGCGGCCAATGCCTGGTTCACCTGTATGTATTTGCTCAAAGCGTTTTTAGTATTGTAAAGTTAAATGTACGTGAATATTCGGGATTACCGGAAATAGCTGTTTTAGCAAATAAAAAGTATCTTCGGAGGGAAAACCTAATCATACCATGATCATTCGATTTATACATGCCGGCTGCGGAGACGCGATCCATATCAGGTTCGAGGAACGCCCTGATCAATTCCGTAATATCCTGATCGACGGCGGCACGGAAAAGGGTGACATTTACGATAAAGGATTAAAAAAAGTACTTGAGGGGATCGCTGCGGCTGAGAACGAGAAGATCGATCTTTGGATCATCTCGCATATTGATGACGATCATATCGGCGGTATCCTTCGGTTGCTAAAAGACGAGGAGACATTAGACAAACTGGATCTCTCACAAACGCAATTCTGGTATAATTACGCGAAATACGATTATGATACCGGTATCCGCACCGACCAAAAAAAGAACGTAGCACAAGCGATACGGCTGCGGGACTGGCTCATGTCCGGGTCGCCTGTGAACCAATTTATCACGGATGCTATGGTAACGCTGGACCTTTGGGGTGCGAAATGTTCTGTATTGTCGCCCAACCAGCCTATGATGGAACGCTTACTAAGGCTGTGGTCAAAGGAAGAACTGGTCATTAGGCAGCAGGAGGTTACCGGTAAAAAGACCGCGAGTGGAAACGATTATAAGACCAGATTAAGTGATTTCGACCTCACCAAAGAATATATCGACCAGGGGGAGGAAAACAACAGCAGCATCGCTTTTGCGCTGGAATACCGTGGTGAACGAATCTTATTCAGCGCTGATGCTAAAGCAGCCTTATTGACGGCCGGATTAAGGCGCCTCGGCGGTGGCAAGCCGGTGCTTTTTAAATATGTACAAGTGCCGCACCACGGCAGTAAATACAATATCAGCGATGAATTACTTCAGCTGATCGATTGCCGGGAATACATCATAACTGGTGATGGTTTTAACCGCTCATCGTTGCCAAATAAATACACCCTGGCGAAGATACTGTGCGCTAATACAGGCCAGGAGGTCATCTTTCACCTGACCGAGAAAAACGCGCTGACCAATTCCATTTTTAATGTGGACAAGGAAAGCACCTTTGATGTGCGCTTTCCGGCTCCCGAAACAAATTATTTAACCTTTAATCTCGGAGACCCGGCATGTCAGGCATAAGCGATCAGATCATCCGTTTATCTACGCCGGAAGGCACCGGTACTGGGTTTGTTTACGATCCGAGCAGCAATACTGAGATGATCTATGTGATCACGGCCCGTCATTGCCTGCATAGCAAGGCGGGCACGCCCTGGACAGCCCGCGAACTTACGGTCGGGCACATTTCTGCTAATGTTATAGTGGAATACCCTGTGGCCGACAACGCTCATTTTATTTACGGTAGCAATAACGATACGGAAGATATTGGCCTGATCATGATGGCAAAATCCGCGCTACCCGCAGCCTTATGCGGGATCGCAAAGGACAGTCTGGCGCTGGCACCTGTTGGGAGATCCGTTGCCAGTGTCACGGGCTTTCCGTTGGTCGTGTTGAACGAGCGCAAGCGTACATTGTACCAGTTGCAGTATCTTTCGGACACCGATTACCCAAAACAATTGCAATTTGAACTGAAAGACCGGTTATCAGAGGAATTCAACGATGATATTCTGGTTGAGGGCTATTCGGGGAGCCCCATCCTGATCGATTCGGGGGATGTGCAATACGTGTGCGGCATTTTCCTGGAATATGAAGATAAGCTAAAAAGGGTGATCGGGTTTGATCTGACATTGCTGGATAGGTTGTTGCTCGAAAACGGGAATGCTGGCCTTTGTTTGAAATCTGTTGAAACAGACTTGTCCGTGTTAAAGGATATTGCCTCGCTGAGAAAGAATACCCAGCGGGTGGTCGGGCGTATCCGCGAAAAAGCAGGAACACTGCATTTGCCGAGACAAACCATCGCTGATAGGCTAAGAAAAGCCATTGCTGACCAGCAAATGGTGCTGGTGTCGGGGTCGCCTGGCAGCGGCAAATCCGCACTGGTGAAGCAGGTCGCTATGGAAATGGCGGAGTTCGAACTCATTGCTATACAAGGCGAACAACTCGACCAGGGCAGCATCGACGAAATTTTCAGCGGCGGCGCGTTTAAGCTCGTACATTCCCTGGAAACCATTCTGGATTCTCCCGGGATAAAAGCCCTAAAGATATTGCTGATCGATAGCGTGGAAAAAATACTGGAGACCGCTCACGCGGAAACTATTCTGGATTTTTTCGACCTGATCGGTAAACGAAGTGACATCAAGCTGGTGCTGACCTGCCGCAGCTATGGGCTCGATACCTTAAAGTTGCGATTTTTGCAACAGTTCCCGCCCCATTTGCCTTTGAATGTCGGGCTGTTATCGGATGAAGAATTAGCAAAAGCAGGTGAAGTTTATCCAGCCTTGCTGCCGCTGCTGGAAAAACCAGGGATCAGGGCTTTGCTCCGTATCCCGTTCAACCTGGATAAGGCGGTGATGTTGTCCGGCCAGCAAGCCGCGGCGCTTAATGGCGAGCAAGAGTTTAAGACTGCGATGTGGTCACTTGTCGTAGAGAATCTGACGGCTGAAACGGATGCCGGAATACGTAGCAAACGGGGCGTAGCGCTGATACAGATAGCGATTAAACGGGCGGAGCTGATGTCCCCTTATGTATATATTCCGGAATTGGATCCTGCCATTGTGAATTCTTTAGCGGCGGATCAGATCATTGACCGGGAACCGGGCGGCACGGGCTATGCTGCGGCGCACGATATTTACGAAGACTGGGCGCTGACACGTCATATCGGCCACTTGTACCAGCGACACATCGGCACCAATGGATCGGTACCTCAATTTTTCCATGAACTGGGTGACGCGGCTTCCATCAGGCGATCGTTCCGCCTTTGGGTGGCTGAGCAGGTGCAAATGCCGGACTTCAATATCCGGGATACCATCCATACGGCCCTGAACAGCGCCGAGGTCGCCACTTATTGGCAAGATGCCTTGCTTATCGCCGTTTTGCAGAGTGATTATAGTGCGGCCTTTCTGGAAGAAGAAAAAGCGCTATTGTTCGATCAAGACTTCCGTATTTATAAACGTTGTTTGGTGCTGTTGAATGTGGCTTGCCAGGAACCAGACTTCCGTCATTTGGAGCGGTTCAAACGCGAGGAAAAGATGCAGCTTTATCACCGCATCAACCTGGTGCCTTTCGGTGCCGGCTGGGCAAATATGATATATCTGAGTTATCAGCATTTGGACGAACTTGCAGCGGTGTTGCCGCTCACCGTACAAATGGTGCTGGAGTGGAAGAAAGGATTAAATTTTATAGGATTACCGCCGGAGGCGAAGGAAGCCGGGCAGATAATCTTGCGTTATTTACAGCATCACACAAAAGATTACAGTGACCGGATGAACCGTTCGGCTGACGCAGATGATATCGAAGACTGTTTACGCCTGCTTTTTCAGCTTTCCGGCAAATTGAAGGAAGAAACTGCCGCCCTCATCCGGGTCGCCTTTAATGAAAAAGATAACGCGGAACCCTGGCAATTGCGTAATTTTTACGATAAAATCATCGAACTGACCATATCGGGTTTCGAAGATCAGGAGGTATGCCGCAATTTTCCCGAGCTAATTATAGAAATCGCGGAGAAGGAATGGTTTTATGTACCACCTACCGAAGAAGAGCTGGCCCGCATGTATGCGGGCGCTCCTTTTCTACGTGGCCATCGATCAGGATTAAATAAGGAAAATGATTTTGGCATTAAGGATTCAACGGGTATGGATTATTTTCCACCCGGCCCGTTCCATAGTCCCATGCTGCATTTATTGTTTGCTCAGCCTTTAGCCGCGCTGCGGTTTCTCGTTAAGCTCATGAACCACGCGGCGGACTGCTATTGGGCTTCGGATCTAGGGCAGGAAAATATGTTCCTGGAGGCCCCGGACAATCGCGAAATGATCAGCTATACATTAGCGGACGGAACGTTGATCCGCCAAATGGGCAGTATGACGCTTTGGAATATATACCGCGGGACCTACATCGCCACGCCCAACCTGCTGGAATCGGTTTTGATGGCGCTGGAATACTGGCTGCTCGAAGTCGCGGAAGTGATACACAAAACCAGATCCGAAGAAACCCGGAAGTTATACCAAAGCGTTTTTGACAAATCCTTTGATATATTGCTGCGTGAAAGTAATAATGTGTCTACGACGGCAGTGCTGCTGAGCGTCGCTTACGCGCACCGTGAACTGGCTCGCCCGCATGTTTTGCCGCTACTGTCTGTCGGTGCCTTTTATAACTGGGACTATATCCGGCACCGGCTGGAGGGTCAGGCCATGGCGCCTTTGGGCAGCCGCCGGAATGCGCGGTATTACCAGCAGGAGCAATTTAAATTCAATAAACTTCCTCACCGTTCCCATGACCTGCGCTATCTGGTACTGAATTATAGTCTGGGCGAAGACAGGGAAAAAATATTTGCCATAGTGGATGCCTTGTACCTGCTGGACCCAGGGACGGAATGGCAGTTACAAGTGAACAGCATGGATGCGCGCCGTTGGGAACCAGCGGGGGAACATGAACAAGGCATCCTGGTCCAGCCCAAACTTGAAGGCGAAATGTTGGCGGCGGTAGAGGAAAGCCGGAAGGAGACGGAGCGCACCGGGCCGGCTGAGGCCGCCATGTTATGGTCGATCCAGCGCTGGGAAGACAAAACGGAAGAGCAAGACTTTGCCCACTGGCTGAAGCATTTTAATGCTTATAGAAAAATAGCTAATGATCCATCAGTGCCCAAGCGATTTAAGATGCCCGGTTTGCTGGCCGGGTTGGGCCTGCGCGATCATATTGGGGAGTTAGATGCAGAGCAGGCGAAATGGTGCGCCGGGCAAGTACAAGAAATCACCGAGCATGAATTAAAACGGCGCAACGAAACTATGGACGATTGGCTCAAGCCTGAGTATAATATTTTCGAAGTGAACGCAGCATTTTATGCCTTGCCTATCCTCGCAGTAAATACAAATGGGCCGACACGCAAGCACCTACGCGAAGAAATCCTTTACGTGCTGTTAAATTATGAGCAGGAAAGCCCTCGTAAAGCCTTGCAGGCTTCCTTGCGTAAACATGGTTGGGCGAAAGACCCGCAATTTATGCTGAACTGCATCGGCGGCATGCTGCAATTTGCCTCCGTGTCGCACCATCGCCAAATGGTGGTCAATATGCGGCAATACCGCGAAGCTAACGATGCTTACTGGCTTTTTTGGATCAAGGCACATTTGAAATGGGCAACCCGGCGTTTCAAAGGCAAGCGTCCGCGGCCGGTGAACATCAAAAGGTCCGAAAAGATATTGCAGTCCGAATGGCAAAAAATATTCGATGACGTCGACGGAGATCGCACTGCACTTGACTTCCAGGCTTTCCGTCTGCAGCAAAAGGACAATTTTTATTTTGTCTTTCAGGCGCTGAAACTGATCCCGGCCGATACTACAGAAACGGACTTGATCACGTTTTATGAAACACTGCTGCGTTATCTGCTCGACCATATTCAGGGAGATGAGGATGATTACCGGCAAAGGTTCCATATCACGCATCTGCAGCAGTTCCATAAACGGCTGGCCCACTTCCTGCTACGCCAGCCGGAGGAGGTATCGGGACGATTCTTCTCCTTGCTGACCGACGACGTCTACAATGGGGATTTTAAAAATAATTTCCGTGATAAGAAGTTCGATCTCATCAAAGGCTGTCTCGAAACGCTCATCACCGAGACTTTGCTGGAAGAATCACTGGCACCAAGCTTTTGGTTCGTCTGGCACCGGCTCGCCGGCCGTATCCTGGAAACCGGCATTGGATATTTTTCGGATAAAGTTCTGTTGGACCTGATCTATTTTAAAAGTGACGCCACCGACTGGGCCCCTATCCATGGCCAGAAAGCGCTCTATGAGCGATTTATCCCACAAGTCCGAAACGTAAAATCTTCGGCCAAACTGCTCGCCTCTATCGGGTTTTCAGAAATGATGCCGGAAGGTATTTCCTGGCTGGCCGGATTCATCGGTGAGGAATGGCAGGATGAAAAGAATACCCTGTTCTGGTTCGAACGCATCATTATCAGGTGTTTTTATACGCAGGAATACCGCAAGCTGATCAAAGGCTCATCCCGTTTACGCGCGGATTTTATCAAGATCGTGGATCACCTGATCGATAAGAATGCATCTGCCTCTGCATTTTTGATCCGCGAGGATTTTATTTCCAGAAATCCGGGAGGTGAGTAATTTGAATCCAATTTGGGATGTTCAACAATCAGATATAGTTGCTAATGTTTTTAGGATTTTGTATATTTGAAGAGTTACCGCGATGGTAATACGCATAAACATTATGATCTACTAATTCTAATCATAACAGTGCGAAATGTTTCAATTGTGTTTCAAAGACGAAAAAATATCTTATAACTAATTCAAAAACAGTGGTGTATAGGGGTAGACGATTTCTCTGTTAATCAGAGGGTCGCTGGTTCGAGCCCAGCCTCAGGAGCCAATGCAAAAAGCCTTACCATGTCCGGTAAGGCTTTTTTGTTTAAGGCCTTATCGGGGCAAAAAAGCGGTTTTTCATTTTTTGATCTCCCCCCGGACACTTCAAAAGGCAGACTTCCATAACTCAGTTAGCTCATAGGAATCGTAAAGAATCGGCTTCAAATTATCGAACTTGTTATTACAACTGGCTTACAAAGCAGCTGTTTTGGGCGTAGTAATATTTGCATGAAATCTACTAATGGCGAAGGCTTACGGTGCTTACCTCAGCATGAAAGTACTCAAAAGGTGATAGCCCGGCGCGGAATAGCGTGCATCACTTTGGAAGACACACCTTCACTCCGAAATCATTAAAAAGCGTTTTTACCTTAAATTTCCCTTTTTGCCCCTCTTTTTTTGCTGGTTAGCCCCTTTTGTTTTCTGTGTTTTTCAAAGACTTTGTCCTCTTGAATGGTCAGGCCAAAAGGACCATTCGTATTAACCAATTATTGTATTAATTAAACCATTATGAGAAAAATTCTTAAAGGAGCGGATGCTGTTAAAAGAGAGAAACCGCCAGCATCTTAATTAAAAACACTTTCACGAAATGCCGGGATAAATACCAGGCCCAGGCAATGTCCATTATTGTTAACTCCGGGAACGTCATTGGTTTCTTTGATATCAGTTGTAGGTGTGCCATCGCCAACAGCATTAACATATAACGGCCCTTGCTTATTGAACTAACCAGTTTAAATTTTAATAACCCAATTATGAAACGAAAATTACTTTTTCCAAATTATTTGTATTTCAAGGGGTTTCGCACCACATTTAACACTTTGGCATTATTTATATTGCCAATTGGTGCAAGCGCGTCAGCCCCCAATTTAATAACTCACGGCAATAGTCAGATAATTGCCAAAATTGCTGCTAACAAGGCTGAGATTACTGTAAAAGGCTCCGTGGTAGACGCTGCTAATGGCCAGCCACTGGTGGGTGTTTCTATCAGTGTAAAGGGAACCACCAAAGGTGCCCTAAGTGATATAAAAGGCAACTTTCAACTTACGAATGTGCCGGAAAATGCCGTACTCGTGGTAACCTATATCTCTTATGAAAAAGTTGAAATTGCAGTAGGCGGAAAGACTGATCTTGTAATTAAACTTAAGCCCTCAATGAATACCCTGACTGATGTGGTAGTAGTTGGTTACGGAACGCAGAAGAAAGAAAACCTTACCGGCTCGGTGGGTATTGTAAACACACAGGATTTAGAAAGCAGGCCTTTAACAAACACCAGCCAAGCCTTGCAAGGTACTGTTTCTGGTGTTTTTGCGCTGCAAAGTTCAGGTAAACCCGGAGATGATAACACGGTGATTGACATTCGTGGGGTAGGAACTTTTGGAGATAACTCCCCCTTGGTGTTGGTAGATGGTTTTCCGGGAAGTATCGGAGATGTAAACCCTAACGATGTTCAATCAATTTCAGTGCTGAAAGATGCTGCATCGTCGGCAATTTACGGAAGCCGGGCGGCAAACGGCGTTATTTTAATTACTACCAAGCGAGGATCAGCTGGCAAAGTTCGTGTCAATTATAGCGGATACGCTGGTATTCAAAGCCCCACAAGGTTGCCCAAGGTGTTAAATTCTGTTCAATATACAACGCTTCACAATGAGGCGGATATAAATAGCGGTGCTCCCCCGACATATGCTGATTCGACAATTCAAAAATACGCGGCTCACAACAATCCATTATACCCTGATATCAACTATTTCGACGTATATTATGGTAATGCTTATATGCAAAATCATCGTGTAGGCGTAACCGGCGGAAATGACAACGTAAATTATGCATTTATGCTGGGCCATTTAGATCAGGACGGAATCCTGGTGGCTACCAATTACAAAAAAACAGACTTCCGTCTCAACCTTGATACCTACCACCTAAAAGATAAAAGGCTGCGTGTTTCTGGAAATATCACTGGTAATTTGGGAGTAAAAAACGAACCGACCGACCTTTGGAACGCCGAATGGTATTCAACCCTGGCCCCAATACATCCCCTTAAAGATGCAAACGGAAGCTGGGTGTCAGTTAACGGTGAGCGCAATTATTATGGGGAAATTAAGGAAGGCAGCACAAGCCTGTCAAAGCGTTACAATTTTAACGGGCAGGTAGAAGCAGAATATAAAATTTTGCCAGGTTTGAGTGCTCAGCTTACTTACGGTTATAGTGCCATTTACACAAATACAAATGCCTTTCATGCCAATGTAACGCTGCAAAACCAAAATGGAACAGTTACACAACTGCCTTCAGACCTTAATGTAACCAACGAGCTTGATGGTCACTCATTGCTTACCGGTTTATTGAAATACAATAAGACAATTAATCGTCATTCATTCAATTTATTAGGTGGTTATAGCGAAGAGGAGTTTACCTATGATTGGCAAAGCGGCTATCGCTCACATTTTGTGAATAATACGCAACGCGTATTAAACCTTGGTGACGCTGCAACGCAAACCAACAACTCAGGCGCCTATGATCTTGGCCTTCGCTCGTTTTTTGGCCGTTTTAACTATGCATTTGACGAAAAATATTTATTTGAAGCCAATGTTAGGAGAGATGGTTCTTCCAGATTTGTAAGCGGCAAACAATGGGGTACATTTCCCTCATTTTCAGCTGCATGGGCTATATCGAAAGAGGGTTTTATGAAAGATCTGAACTGGCTGGATTTTGCAAAAATTCGCGCCTCATGGGGCCGTTTAGGTAATCAAAATATAAGTAACTACTATAATGGCAGCGATATCCTGAGCTCAGGTCAGAATTATTCTTTCGGCGGTACTCTTTACTCCGGAGTTGCCATCACTGCGATGACCAACAAGGATCTGACCTGGGAAACAGCCCAACAGTTAGATTTCGGTCTTGACATTTCCCTCCATAATAATATTGAAATTACTGCTGATTATTTTGATAAAAGGACTAAAAACCTGTTGTTGACTCAACCTATTCCGCTAACGATTGCACAAGCGGCGCCATGGGCTAATGCAGGCGAAGTACAAAATAAGGGTGTCGAGCTTGGTATAACCTATAGAAAAACGTTTGATAATGGTATCAAATTAAGGACTTCCTTAAATGTTTCCCACATCATTAACCAGATCACCAAGATGAACGTGCCTCAGCAGTACACCTCTCCAAAAGCGATTGTTGTTGGCTCTGCTATAAACTCATTCTACGGTTATCAGATGACGGGAATTTACCAAATTTCTGACTTTACATGGCAAAATAACAGCGATCCATCCATTCCTTATGCAACCCGTGACTATATACTTAAACCAGGTGTAGTTAAAGTGAACGATTACAAGGCACAACCTGGCGACATTAAATATGCAGACCTTACCGGTGACGGTGTAGTTGACCAAACTAATGATCGCAAAATCATTGGTAAGCAGTTCCCTGATGTAACCTATGCTTTTAACTTCAATGTAGCCTGGAAAGGTTTCGACGTAGGGGCATTTTTACAAGGCGTACAAGGTATGCAGGGCTATACATATTATGAAATAGCTTCGCCTTTTAGCGGCTTTGCAAACCTCGGTACATGGTGGTTAAACAGGTGGACACCACAAAACCCTTCCAATACTTTTCCTCGCCTGACATTGGATGGCGTAAAAAACAATCTCCACTCTTCTTTTTACGTGGAAAACGCATCATATCTGAGGGTTAAAAATATTGAGTTAGGATATACTTTAAGTCCGGGTGCCATTAAGAAGATAGGTTTAAGTTCCCTTAGGATATATGCTAATGTGCAAAACGCTTTCACATTCACCAAATTCAAAGGGTTTGATCCGGAACAGACCACTGATCAAACAAGGGCTGAAGCATATCCGCAGGTGCGCGTAATGACCGCAGGTATAAATGTTAATTTCTAAAGGATAAAATCATGAAGACTATATATAAAATCATATTCTTAGCATCTGTTATTAATCTTGCCGGCTGCAAGAAAAACCTTCTGGACAAGACACCGGAAGACCGTTTGTCGCCCTCGACATTTTATCAGAACGAAACTCAGGTAAAAATGGCCATGGTTGGTATTTATAATGCGATACAACCGAATGCAACGCCGGCTCAATTCTTCCAATTTGATTTTGAATCAGATAACGCCTATTGCCAGGATGCATGGCAGGGCTCAAAAGAAGTTGGAGAATGGCAAACAACAAGCAATAGCTGGGCTCCAAATGCTAAGTGGTCCCAAGACTATACAATAATTTCCAGGGCCAACGAATTCCTGAAGGATGTTGCCGCTGCTAACGTTGATGCTGCCGTAAAAAGCCAAATGTCGGCAGAAGCAAAGTTTTTACGCGGTTATGCATATGCTGATCTGATCGCTTATTTCGGTGACGTACCTTTAATTACCCAGGTTCAAACGCTTTCGGAGGCGTATGTTTCCAGGACAGCTAAGGCCACAGTATTGACCCAGATCATAACTGACCTGACCGATGCAGCGGCCGCGCTACCAACCTCTTATTCTGGCACCGATGTTGGCCGCGCAACAAAAGGCGCCGCCCTGGCCTATAAAGCAAAAGTGCTTCTGTATAATGAAAAGTGGACTGATGCCGCGCAAGCAGCAAAGGATGTGATCGATCTCAACGCCTATAGTTTATATCCCAGCTATGGTTCGCTGTTTGAAGAGGCGCATGAAAACAATAGCGAAGTAATTTTTGACATTCAATATATACCAACTACCCAGGCACAACCCTGGCCATCATCTGCATTATCTTTAAGCGTTTGGCCAACACCAAATGTTACAACAGATTTGATCGATTCATATTATATGACCAATGGATTGCCGATTGGGAACTCGGCCTCGGGCTACGTTTCTCAAAACCCATATGTTAATCGCGATCCAAGATTGGCCGCTTCGGTAGTGTTACCCGGCTCTCAATGGGGCTCAACTACTTACCTTCCTGCTAAAGATGTGGTTCCGTCAGGAGTACGTCCGCGCAAATACGCGGCTATAGGTATTGCCGACCCCAATAATTGCTCTCTCAATACTATTCTGATGCGTTATGCTGACGTTTTGCTGATACGTGCTGAAGCCTTGATTGAATCGGGAAGTACCTCCGGAGAAATTTATACATTAATTGATCAGGTGCGCGCGAGGGTGAGTATGCCTAAAGTTGAAGATGTAGAAGGTGCCAGCTTAAGCCAATCCCAATTACGTGTAGTTTTAAGACATGAGCGCAGGGTTGAATTTTTTATGGAAGGCACCAGATATGCTGATATGTTACGCTGGAAAGATCAGTCGCTGGTTCATGATGCATATGGTTATGACAAATCATTGCTGAGTAACCCGGCAAGCCCATCTACCTGGGAATTTAAGCAAGCTAAGTTAGAGACCAGAACATTTGACGCCTCCAAAGGATGGCTATGGCCGGTGCCTCAAGCTGATATTGACATTAATAAAAAATTGTTGCCCAACAATCCGGGATATTAAGTCGTACTGGCGTTACATAGTTAAATGATGTAATTTACCACCGCTTTAACGATATAACCCTCGATAGAACTGCCAATCGCAGCCTGTCGAGGGTTTCGTTTTTAAATGTAATGTATCTGCTTTTACATGTTTTAAATTTCGCTGTTACCAAAAAAGGCTGCCCTTTTAAGGCAGCCTCCAGTGTAGTGTTTTTTGAATATTTGTTAAATAAAAGCCAGGTACTTATTCACGGCGATCAATGTTTTTAATTAACAATTCATTATTCGTTCCGCATCTTATTTTATAATATTTCTTATTGCGCAATAAGCGTCCATTGCTGATTATTGCTTGTACCGCTTGTCCACTGTTGCATAACAGATCCATTGGCAGTTAAACCCCCGGTATCCAGGCACTTTCCTGTAGCAAGATTGATTATCTTATAGTAACCGCTTCCGGCCGAAACTATTGACCAACGCTGGTTAGTACTGGTGCCTACGGTATATTGTTTAACGGATGATCCATCAGCGGTATTGCCCCCGGTATCCAGGCACTCTTTACCGGTTACACAGCTTAGCGTGTAATAACCATCGGTATAGCTTATGTTCCATTTCTGGTTTGCGCTTGTTCCCGATGCCCATTGCGCTACGGTGGCGCCATCAGTTGTGCTACCCAAATTATCAAGCATGAGGCCCGATGCGCGATTTTGTAGCTTATACCGCCCGTCGGCAATGGCACCCAACCATACAGGAGATGCGGTAAGCTTCCACGACCACCTGAACATATTCGCAGTGCCAGGACTAACTTCAATTAGATTGTTATTTGCCTTATACCAGCGGTAGGTATCAATATCATTAATGCCCGACCACGCTATTGTACCCATAGAGTTGTCCTTGGCATAGGAAAGCGCACCTGTTAAAAATGCCTGATCCTCATATACGCCTGTATCCCATTGCCACCAGAAACTCATATTCCTGAATGTTTCGATACCAATTTCTGTAACCACCGTACGGGCCGCGTAAGAGCCGGTTCTGCTTGACATATCGCTGTAATAGCCCGACCAAACATTATGCGACCCCCAGAACCACCAGTAGCAGTGCAGGCCGAGGTACTGATTAACTAAACGTGAATCGGCGCCAACCGCAGTCACATCGGCTGCGTAACCGGTACCATCCAGGATGCATTTCCCGTCTGCCGGGGTAAATGTGGTCAGGAAACCGGCATATAAATTATTTAAATCGGTACTGGAATAATCAACCGGTTCATTTATAGGCTCATACAAAACAGACGTATTGTTTTTATATACCGTGTTTACAGTTGTCCACATGGTAGTCCATTGCGTGGCATCCGGTACATGATGCACGCCTACCGGCCAGTAGCAAAGTATTACCTTACAGCCATTTGATACAATTGCGTTAATTGCAGCCTGGTACACTGGCCAATAAGTGGAACTTGAGGCCGTCCACGGATTTATGGGCATCCTGATGGTAGTACCACCGCTTGTTTTAACGGCGCTGGAAATGCTGGTACCTAAAGCGGCGGCCTGTGTTGCAGTCAGTGATGTAGTCATGCCGCTGGGCAATACAACCCTTCCATCACCCTCATTACCATTAGGGTCTGCCCAGTTTATACCTCTGAAGCTATTTGTGTTGGTTGTTGTAAGTGCTAATGGCGCCAAACTTTTGTTTGCCACGTTTAATTGGGTAGTTACCTCATTCTTTTTAGAACATGCGGAGAGATATAATACACTGATAATCAATAATGATAGTTTGAAATTGTTTCTCATAATTTTATGTTTAATGTTGAATAATTTGTATTTATGATCAGTTGATTTTAATTTTTAAACATGGCGGGGGCCGTCCTGGCTTCAGCAAAAAGCAAGGGATGCATTCGGTTAATCGGAAAACAACCGAATGCATATGCGGGAACAATCCAAATATTTTTATGGTTGACATAAAGAAAAATTTCGATCTCCCTGGCCAATAAATAACGCTCAATTCACTGCCGGATGTAACCGTCAGTAATTTAATTAGCCAGTGAAAATGGCTTTAAGCAATAATGGTAAAGGAAAATCCGTGTTTATATGGTTTAGCCTAAATCTCTCTTAAAAAGCAGAAATTGAAAAGGGGGAAAGCCTCAATATTGCGGGGGTAAAGTGTCATCTAAATGGGTTTTAAAGCGATAACTGGCTTATTTTCATTTCGTTAATCTCTTTTTTGCATGAACAATGCATGAAGATGCCGTTTTTTAGATGACAGGCATTTATATTATTGTTATATATACAATTAATATTTATCTAAATTTGAGGGCCATATAAACTTAATATTTCAAGTAAAACGAAAGGGTCGGCTATAAATTTAAAAGGAGCGATGAATCATCTAATTTGTGCTAAATGAAGCTTAATTTGTATTGATCCGGGAGGGAGAAGTATATCAGATAATGATTTAATACTTCAATCTTGAAAGATCATTTACCGGAGTTTTAAAGATACCAAAAGGCAATGTTCTTTACTTTGCCTGAATCGGGTATCATTGGTTGTATAAGTGTATTAAGTACAATATTTCTATTAAATGGCTGTTAAAAGAGATTGTGTAGCTTATTTTATACCGGCACAAATTACCCGTAATAACGCGGTGTAGTATTTATCTAATTAAAAGTGATAACGGATTTATGTATAAAGCTGTCTTGTTCCTCCTTGTTAATTTTTTGTGTGTAACTGGCCTGAATGGACAAATTCTAACAACCTTGCCTGCCAATGACATCAAGAATTTTGCGTTAAAATCATATAATACTCATGACGGCCTGCCATCTGAAAATGTAACAGTGGCACTTAAAGACAGCCGCGGATATATGTGGATAGGTACAGATAACGGGCTTTGTAAGTTTGATGGCTATTCCTTTGAAAATTTAGTGAACATTCCAGGAAACACTGCAAGCATAAGTTCAAATTATATTAATGCACTTGCCGAAGATAAAAACGGAAAAATATGGGTTGGCACCATGGACGGCCTAAATGTTTTAGATCCCAACACTGAAAAATTTGAACGGTTTTATCATAATGATAATATCAAACAGTCAATAAGTAACAACAAAATTTTTTCGATCTTTTGTGACAGAGAGGGAACTATCTGGATAGGAACAGACGATGGTTTTGATCAATATGTGGCAAGCCTCCGATCATTTATTACCTATAAACCTAATTCACAAAACGAGTTTTCAATAAAAGGAAAGTCGGTAAATGCAATTGTTGAAGATAACGAGAAAAACCTATGGTTGGGGAACTGGAGTGGCGGATTGAATAAGTTCGATAAGGTTAGTAAGCGTTTTACCAATTATCCGCAAACTGAATCTCTGCATAAAAAAAAGCCTAATGATATTTGGAGTCTTTTGTACGATCAAAAAAACGGCTGTATTTGGGTAGGTACATATTGGAGCGGTCTTTTTAGTTTTGATCCTAAAACCCAACGATATACCACATTTTCAAGTAGTGATAATTTCAACATAGGCACCTTTAGCATTGACAACGTTAATGATTCTACCTTAATTGTTGCAAGTAACGCCGGGTTTTATTTTATAAATAAGGGCAATGGCCAATGGCGAAAAATTGGGTATGTTAATAGCAGTGCCGATGGCTGCGTTTACAATGATAAAGCTGGAATCATTTGGCTCTGCGGTAAAGAAGCTTTAACCAAAGTGGATTTTACACAATATAAATTCAATTTCATTCCATTATCAATTAAACCGCGTGAAGTAAAAAGTATATTGTTACAAGGGAACATGCTGTGGTTGGCAACAAATAACGGGCTTTATCAATTTGATTTATTAAAAAAGAAAACAAAGCTATTTTATCACACAAACAACCCTTCAAGCATAAGCAGCAATCAGATTGGGAAAATATATTTAGACAATGACGGTGTGTTATGGGCTGCCACCGAAAATGGCTTTGATAAGTTTGATGCTAAGAAGAATAGATTTATACACCACTTTCATCATTCTGCCCTGAGCAATTTCTTTAATGAAGATGTTTTCAGAGATATTTTTGAAGTAAATCCCCATGAATACTGGCTCGCTACAGATGCCGGCCTTAAGATATACAATGAGGAAAAGCAGCAATTCAAACATTATTATAACGATGATAGAAACCCTAATTCAATTGCCAGTAACCACATTTATAATCTTTTTAAAGATCATAAAGGCGATGTGTGGATTGGAACAAGTGGAAACGGGGTTGATCGCTTTGACCAGAAAACCGGAATTTTTCATCATTATGCATATAATGACAAAAATACCAGTAGCCTCAGTAATAATATTGTGCATTGCGTATTTGAGGATAGTAAAAAGAATATTTGGATATGCACGGCCGACGGCCTGAATAAATATGTTCCGGCAAGTGATTCTTTTATTGTTTACTCACGTAAAAATGGATTTGCAAGTAACGTTTTCAATAATATCGTTGAAGATAGCGCTGGGAATCTTTGGATTAACTCGGCCACTGGGATATCAAAATTTACTCCCAAAACCTTAACTGTCGCTAATTTCGATGAAGGCGACGGTGTGTTTTCCCACTCTACTATTTACAAGTCTGCAGATGGTCGGATGTATGTAGGCGGAAATTCTGGCGTAGTTGTTTTCGATCCGTCAAAAATTAAATGGAATAATAAAATACCCCAGGTTTACTTTTCCGATTTTCAGGTATTTAATAAATCGGTAAAGCCGGGTGCTAATTCGCCATTGAAAAAGCCTATTAGTATAGCTGATACGGCATTTCTTAATTATGATCAAAATGTATTTTCAATTGAATTTGTTGCGCTCAATTATACCCATTCCGAGAAAAATGTTTATCGGTATAGGTTGGATGGGTTTGACGAAAAATGGAATTTTAACACTGTTCAACGAAGGGTTACTTACACCAACCTTAATCCAGGAACGTATACATTTGAAGTAATTGCAAGTAACAATGATGGCGTATGGAACACGACACCTAAATCCTTGACCATAGTTATTTTCCCACCATGGTACCAAACCTGGTGGGCGTATACAATTTACACCATACTTATTGGCGGGTTGGTTTATCTGTATCTCTTATATAGAGATCATCAGGCTAAACTAAAATACGAAATTCAAGTTGCACACTATGAAAGTGAAAAGGAAAAAGAGCTCAGCGAACGAAAGCTCGCTTTCTTTACAAATATTTCTCATGAATTCAGAACGCCATTAACATTGATCATTAACCCTATCAAAGAACTCTTATATAACGAAAAGAAGGTTATGGATACCTCCAGTTTAACCATCGTTTACAGAAATGCGCGCAGGCTATTAGGCCTGGTTGATCAATTGCTTCTTTTCAAAAAGGCAGAATCAGAATCTGACCATCTGAGAACAAGCAATGTTAATATAATTGATTTATGTAAGGAGGTTTATTTATGTTTTGTACATGAAGCGAAGAGGAAACAAATTCAGCTTGAGTTCGTATCCTCGGCTGATTGTTTGAATATTTATGTAGATAGAGAAAAAACAGAAATCGTGTTATTTAATCTGCTCTCGAATGCAATGAAGTTCACTGCTAAGCATGGAAAAATTCGCGTCTGTGCAGAAGAAACTGAACAAGCGGTATTAATAACCGTTGAGGACACCGGCTGTGGAATCCCGGCCGAAGTTGGCGACAAACTTTTTAGTCGTTTTTACCAGGTATCTGATTTGGCCAGTACATCAACCGGAGGATTTGGTCTTGGCCTCTACCTCGTCAAAGATTTTGTAGAACGCCAGGCCGGAACAGTTGAATATTATAGTCAGATTGGAAAGGGTACATCCTTTACCATTACTTTGAAAAAAGGGAGATCGCACCTCAAAGACCTGGTTATTTTAGAGCAGCCAACAACTACTTCCGAGTTTTTAAAGGAGCTGATTGATTCTGAAACTACAGCCAATGATATGGTGTTAGCAGCAGACCCCGGTGAAGAACAATCGTTGTCTGATCTTAAAACCCTATTAATTATCGATGACCATGAGGATATGAGAGAATACCTCCGTCAGATATTTAAACTTGAATATAATGTTCTTGTAGCGTCAAACGGAGAAGACGGAATAAAAATAATTAACGAGCAATGGCCAGATATTGTTATATGTGATGTAATGATGCAGGGTATTACAGGCATTGAAGTTTGTGCTGCCATTAAGGGGAATAAGATAACCTCACATGTTCCCGTAATTCTTTTAACGGCCAGTGCATCAAATGAGATCAAGCTAAAAGGTATTGAAGGTGGCGCTGATGATTATATGGGAAAACCTTTTGATAAAGATATCTTGAAAGCAAGAGTCGCTGGGCTGCTTAAGAGCAGGAATACCCTCCAGCAATATTTTTATAACGAAATTACGCTGAACAACAACCCACATAGCATCTCTATAGAGTACAAACGTTTTCTGGATTCTTGCATCCGGATTGTTGAAGAACATATAACAGACCCTGATTTTAATCTTCAATCCTTAGCCTCTGAATTAAATATGTCCTATTCGGGGATTTATAAAAAGATCAAAATGATTTCCGGACAGCCCGCAAATAGCTTTATAAGGTTGATCAGATTGAGAAAAGCCGCACAGTTATTTGTACATAGCGATTTAAATATATTGGAAACTGCTTATGCCGTTGGAATAAAAGATATCAAATATTTTCGTGAGCAGTTTAAAAAGGTGTTTGACTTAAAACCTTCTGAATACATCAAAAAATTCAGAAAGAGTTTTAAAAACGCTATGGTCAATCAGATGGCCGAAAGAAAATAAATTTGTTTGCAGCCGCTTTTTTTAGCTTATCTGAAAATGTAAAAAAAGAATTCTTTAACCGGCAATTTAATTGGCGTTGTTTGTCAGTGTCATCGTTGGCCAGGCCGAAATCTCCCCAAAAGAACCTCCACAAGTCTGTTTTAGCAATTTACCCCCTTCAATTTTGCTAATTACCCCCTTTTTATTAATTGATTTTACATCCATTTTAGCACATCAACCAATTATGTAACCAATAACATCTTATATATTTTTTCATGAGATCATTCTTTCTTTTTTTGATAGCGACCATCTTGTTGACGGGCGGCCTGGTCAAAGCCCAACCTAAACATCAATTTACCTTAGGTGATAACGACTTTCTTTTAGATGGCAAACCTTTCCAGATGATTTCGGGTGAGTTACATTATCCCCGTATACCAAGAGAGGCTTGGCGCGACAGAATGAGAATGGCAAAAGCAATGGGCCTTAACACTATAGGTACATATGTTTTTTGGAACTTGCATGAACCCCAGAAAGGACAATTTGATTTTTCAGGTAACAATGATATTGTTGAGTTTATTAAAATAGCCCAACAGGAAGGTTTATGGGTAATACTGCGCCCAAGCCCTTATGTATGTGCCGAGTGGGAATTTGGCGGATATCCATATTGGTTACAAAATGAGGAAGGCTTGGTTGTAAGGAGTAAAAATCAACAATATTTAAGCGAATACGAAGGTTACATTAAAGAATTGGGAAAGCGTTTGTCCCGGTACCAGATAAATCATGGTGGCAACATCTTAATGGTGCAAATTGAAAATGAGTATGGTTCATACGGCGCTGATAAGGATTACCTGGCTATTAACCAGAAAATGTTTAAAGAAGCCGGGTTTGACGGTTTGTTGTATACCTGCGATCCGGCGGCTGATCTGGTAAAAGGACATTTACCTGGTTTGCTGCCTGCGGTAAACGGCCTGGACAATCCCGCTAAGGTAAAGGAACTCATCAATCAAAACCACGATGGTAAAGGACCTTACTATATTGCCGAATGGTATCCAGCTTGGTTTGACTGGTGGGGTACAAAACACCATACAGTGCCGGCAGATCAGTATACCGGCCGGTTAGACTCCGTAATAGCAGCCGGAATTTCCATAAATATGTACATGTTTCATGGCGGAACAACAAGAGGATTTATGAATGGGGCTAATTATAATGACCAAACCCCGTTTGAGCCGCAAATCAGTAGTTACGATTATGATGCGCCACTTGACGAAGCCGGAAATCCAACGCCCAAATTTTTGGCCTTTAGAAACGTAATTCAAAAATATTTATCCCCTGGTATTAATTTGCCTGCCGTTCCTCAGGTTAAACCCACCATCATAATACCTCAATTTGAACTTAAAAATGTGGCAAACCTGGATGACTTAAAACGTGAAAGTAAGAGTAGTCAAGATCCGTTAACCTTTGAAAATATGAAACTTGATTATGGTTTTATGTTATACCGAACAATTATTCCAGGAGGGAAATCCGGAATATTAAAGGTCAAAGAGCTTAGAGATTTTGCGGTGGTTATGATCAATGGGAAAACTATTGGAAACCTCGATCGTCGTACTGGATTAGATAGTATTAACATTAGTTTACCTGATGGGAATGTGACATTGGATATTTTGGTCGAAAACTTAGGTCGCATCAATTTTGGTAAATATCTGTTGCAGAATAAAAAGGGAATTGTAGGTAAGGTATTTTTTAAAGATAATGAAGTAACGGGCTGGCAAAACTTTCCTTTGCCGTTAAAAACCGTGGGCAGTTACAAACCGAAACCCGGTTTGTTGAATTTAAACACACCTGTCATGAAGAAGGGGGTTTTCTCATTGTCTTCATTAGGAGATACCTATCTCGACATGACCGATTGGGGTAAAGGCATAGTTTGGATTAACGGGCATAACTTAGGCAGATACTGGCGAACCGGACCTCAGCAAACGCTGTACGTACCACGCGAATGGTTGCATACCGGTAAAAATGAGATATTGGTGTTTGAGCTGCTAAAACCCGAAAAACAAAAACTATCAGCATTGAACAAACCTATTTTAGATCGTTTACAATAAGTAGACGTTTTTATAGCTCAGGTGCCAACTGGCAGCTTTTAGGCAAAAAATGGCTCGAAAAGCACCCAGTCTGGGGAGCTCTTAAAATCAATGACTTAACCCTGCTCTGGCGAGTAGGGTTTTTTGTTTCTCAAAATCTTATCAAAGAAGAAACCCTAACGAATTAGCCAAGTAAACAATTTATTATGATTCTTTATCACTTTATTTGCTCACCTCAATTTAGAGGAATCAGGATTCACTTAGTGTGCTGAATGTTTGGAAAATAAAAGAATGCAATCCCGATTGTTTCAATAATTTTCTTTTTATAGCTAACTATTTATCAACTTTAAACAATTAAAGGGATAATTTGCATTGATTCTCCGTTATTCTTTCTGCATGATCCCAAAAGGCTTTTAATTTAGGTATGCCAAAAACAAAGTTTGCTGCTACTAATTATAATATTTTAAAAAGAATTAATGATCTGTGGTTTAGGCTAATAGGAAGTCCGTCTATGTTCTCTTTAGAGAGCAGAATATTTCACTCAATTAGTGTAGGCTTAATTATCCTGGGTGCTGTTTATGTACCGTATAATTTTTTTGAAGGGCTTTATATTGGTTCTGTATCAAGTTTTTTAATTGCGGTATTTTTTTCTTACCAGTATTACAATTCCCGTTTTTATGGCAGGAAACACAGTAGCGTTTTATTTGGTTTAACGGGTATCTTTATTTTTTCAGTCAATTATTTTGCCAATTCGGGCATCAACGGTTCAACAGATTTAATATGGCCTGCATACCTGTTGCTGGTATTTGCCATTTCGCCTTACCGGCAGCATATAGCTTGGTTAATTGCCTATATAATATGTTTCCTGGTACTTCATATCGTAGCGTATCAATATCCATTATTGGTAAAATATCCTTTTAGCGCAGGCAAGGGTGAGCTGATAGACAGGGTCACAGCCTTCCCCATACCTGTGATAGCAATTTATATCATTATCAGGTTCATCAGGAAAAGCTACGATAAAGAAAAAGTTACCGTAGAAGAAAAAGCATTAGCTATTGAAGTACGAAATGAACAGATATTGCTGCAAAAAAATCAGTTGGAGCAAAGCGATGCCGAAAAGAATAAGTTATTGTCTATCATTTCACATGACCTGCGAGCTCCTCTTATTCAAATACAATATTACCTCGAATTACTAAATGAAAATGAGGTTGATAGCCTGGCACGCCCTGCATTAGAGAGAGATTTGCTTGCAGCCACCAACAATACCATGGATATGCTGTCGAACCTGCTGCATTGGTCCAAATCTCAAATGGAAGGTCCAGCCGTTAATTTATTAAGCCTAAACCTGTTTTCGGCAATAAAAAGCACCTTGGAAATGGGTAAAATACAGGCCGAAAAAAAACACATTTCTTTCAACTACCATATTGAACCTCAGGTAATGGTAGTTGCCGATACGGATATGCTGCAATTGGTGGTACGTAACCTTATTAGTAATGCCATTAAATTCACTTCTGATGGAGGTGTTATCAATATACTAACTCAATTGGTAAATCACGAATGTAAACTAACCGTTAGTGATAACGGAAAGGGTATTGATCAGCACAAACAGGAAAAAATATTTTCTATTAACACCGAACCCGGTTTTGGCACAAATAACGAAAAAGGCGTTGGTTTAGGCCTGCTGTTATGTAAAGAATTTATTGAGCGCCAAGGCGGCAGAATAGGTTTCGAAAGTGTTTTTGGGCAGGGCTCCAGCTTTTTTATTTTTATACCGTTGGCTTGATACGGATAAATCTCAATTGTTTATGCCTGCGAGTTCTTCGAAATTTTTTTTTGGTGCGCCGCAAGTAGAACATTCATAGCTATCTAAACTTTCAAAAGGTATTCCCGGTGCTATTTCATTCAGCGTATCGCCATATAATTCGTCATAGATGGTAAAGCAGCTTTTACACTGATAGACAGTTTTTTGACTAGTTGTTATAATTACATCTTCAACTTTTTTAGGCGATGAAGCTATATGAGCATTGCTTTGCTGCTCATAAAATACGTTGCAAAGTGCAATCAAGTGCCTGCTAAGATCTGCCCTGGAAACGCCCTGTTTATAGCTCACAAATTCGCGGGTATTGTGGTTAAAGTCACGCGTATGCACAATTTCAAAAATATCGGGCTTACGCTCACGGATCATTATAGAACCATAAATGCCCGATTTTGGTGATCTTTTTATGGCAAAGCTCAACCGGTAAGTCCGGAGGTCGGCCTCCTCAAATTCGCGTACCAATTGTTGTTTCAGGCTTAGGCATTGGTCGCAAAGGTCTTCTACCTGCCAGTTAAGTTCATTTGAAGCATGCCGTATGTTTATCCTGTATTTGTTTAGCAGGTTGCCCCATAATGGCCGGTGTTTTGTTTCGATATTTTTTATGAGCAACGATTTCCAGGGGCTTATATATAGCTGGCCTACACGGGTTTGCATACACAGGTTGCATATTTCCATTAAAAAACCAATATCGAACAGTTCATTACGACGGTATATGCCCAGCCAGTTTTTATTTCCATGCCTATTAAAGCCTTCATAATAAGGTAAATGAAATTCGGGGATTAGGAGTGGCTGATCTATCTGCTGAATTACAAACTGGTTATCGGCAGTAACCAGCTGGTATAACCTATCGGCGGCAATCTCAGCCTGATCATAAAAAAGTTGTTTGTTGGTAAATATCACTTCCTGCACCGCCTTGCTCATGGCCGGGATATCGTCTGAATATACCAGTACCGGCCAGTAGTACAGGGTGTTGGTTTTAGGGAATCTGATATACAAATACCAGTAATTACTTACCGGCGAAGCAATAAAATTTAGGTTGCCGGAAAAGAAGGGCACAAAGGTTTGGTTGCTATCAACCAGGTTTATTTTGAGTAGGGGCTTGTGGCTAAACAGGTCAAAAATGTCTTTATAAACACCTTCTTTAAGCCAGTTTTCGTGGTTGAAAATGCCGTCGGCTATGTATGAGCTGGTGATGTTGGGATGTATGTCGGTATCAATTTCATATTCAATGCCCGCGCTTAGCATATCAAACTCCATGTTCTCGAGTTGATCTGTACTGATCTCAAAATACAACTGCTGCCGGTTTCCAAAACGTACATCAGCCGCTCCGGCATTTTGGGCAATAACCAAAAACTCATAAAAATCGCCTGCAGATGTTACCCCGCCGGGTAGGTTCACCTTAATGAGTTGTTTTTTGTTCATGCCGATTATGCTTTAATTAGTTGTAGTTGCAAAACCTCTTCAAGTAAACGTTTAACCTCTGGGCGACATGAACCGCAGCCCGTGCCCGCACCTGTTTGGCTGCAAACATCGGCAAGCTGGGTGCAGCCCGATGCCACTTTATTGCGGATATTATCGGCCCCTACGTTATTGCAGCTGCATACCAGTTTACCCAAAACGGGTTCGGCTGTTTTGCCGCTGCGTAAAAGTTTCAGTCGTTTATCACTTAGCTCGGTTTTGTTGGCTATTAATTCTTTGAACTCCTGAAACTCTCCTTTATCACCTATGAGTATGGTGCCAACCAGCCTATCCTGGTGAATTATGCACTTTTTGTAGTACCGCTTTGCCTTATCAATAAATACCACTTCCTCGTAATCTTTATAATCCGGACAGTCGGATAAGCCTATGCTGCACAAATCAAACCCGTGAATTTTTATGATATTCATAAAAAGACTGCCTTTGTAGTAACTGGCAATATCGCCGTTCATGTAGGCAGCCACTACGGCGGCTTGCTGCTCGGCGGCTGCAGTAATGCCGTAAAGTGTTCCGTTAAATTCGGCAATTTCACCAATGGCGTAAATAGAAGGGTCGCTGGTAAGCAGGCGCTCGTTAACAATAACGCCGCGCTTGCAATCAAGGCCACATTCTTTGGCTATCTCCAGGTTGGGCGTTGTGCCAATGGCCAGGATCATAGCGTCGCAATCAATCTTATGGCCGCTTTTTAAACCTATCCCCGTTAATTTCGACCGGCCATAAAACAGCTGCACTTCATCGTCATAAAAAATATCACAGCCCTGATCTACCATTTCCTCGTGCAATAGCCTGCTGCCCAGTTCATCTAACTGCCGGTTTAAAAAGCGCGAGGTACGCTGAATTATGGTAATGGTGATCCCTATTTCGCGCAGCGAGGCAGCCATTTCCAAACCGAGCAAACCACCGCCCACAATTACCACATGGCCGTTGCGGGGTACGTGCTTTTTAAAGTTATCGGCATCGTTGCGGCTGCGCATACTGAAGATGCCCGGTAGGGTTGGTACGTTTTTTGGAATTGCCGCGCGGCTACCGGTTGCCAGCAGCAATACATCGTAATAAGTTTTTATGCCCCTGCTATCCAGTACATATTTATTGGCGCGGTCTATGCGTTCAATACTTACGCCGCGTAGCAGGCGGATGTTAAATTCAGGTTCTTCTTCGTCTGTCATTTTCACCAGCTGTTCCCAGCGCTGCTCTCCGCTAATGTAATCGGGCAGCATAACGCGGTTGTAAAAGGGATGGTCCTCCTTACTAAAAATGGTGATCTCATCGTCGCGGTTCAGTTCCCGGTATGATCGCACAAAGCCATGCGCGCCTGCGCCTGCACCAACCACTACAATCCGCTGAAACGGCTTTTTATATTTTTGAACGCTTACTGCGCAGTATTTAAAATCGGGCTCTTTGGATATTGGGTCTACCATATCATTGGTAACATTGTTAACCCGGTGCATATCGTTATTTAAAATTTTGCCCCAATGCATGGGCATAAAAACAACACCCTGTTTTATTTCGGGGGATATTTTAGCTTTTACCCTAACCTCGCCGCGGCGCGATGTGATGATGGTAACATCACCTTCCTGTACGTGTAACGCGGCGGCATCGGAAGGGTTTATTTCCATAAACGACTGCTTAATATGCTGGTTAAGCTTGTTCACCTTACCGGTTTTGCTCATGGTATGCCATTGATCGCGGATGCGGCCCGTGGTAAGGATGAACGGAAAATCATCATTGGGCGCTTCGCTGGTTAAAGTATCGGGAACGGCGCTGATGAGGGCGTTGCCATTATAGGTATAAAACTTTTTGTCGGTAAATAAACGCGGTGTGCCGATTACCGCGTTGCGCTTTTTGTAGGGCCACTGTACCGATCCCTGTTGTTTAATAATATCATAACTCAGTCCGCTGATATCGATGTTGGTTTTGGCGGTGAGCCTGGCGTGTTCTGCATAAATTTCTGAGGGGCTTTTAAAATCAAAACCTTTATAGCCCATTTTTTGCGCAAAACGGCAAATGATCTCGCTGTCAGCAATAGCCTCGCCCGGTGGGTCGAGCACTTTGTTGAGATAGCTGATGCGCCGTTCGGAATTGGTCATGGTGCCTTCCTTCTCGGCCCATGCTGCGGCCGGGAGTATCACATCGGCGTAAGCTAGGGTTTCGGGTTTGTTGCTGATCTCCTGTACTACCACAAATTTTGCTTTTTTTAGGGCTTCCTCGGCCAGCCGAACATTGGGGAGGCTGGTTAATGGATTGGTACACATGATCCAGATGGCTTTTAACCGACCGTCATTTAGCGCCTCAAACATTTCTGTAGCGGTGAGCCCTGGCTTGGCGGCAATCTCAGTTCCGCCCCAAAACTTTTGTACCTCTGCCCGGTGAGTTGCATTGGCCAGGTTGCGATGGGCAGGCAGCAGATTGGCTAATCCGCCTACTTCGCGCCCGCCCATGGCATTTGGCTGTCCGGTTAATGATAAGGGGCCCGAGCCCGGCTTACCAATATGACCGGTTATTAAATTGAGGTTTATAAGACTTAAATTTTTGTTTACCCCAATGGCGCTTTGGTTAAGCCCCATAGTCCACATAGTGATAAAGCCCTTGGCTTCGCCGATATATTTGGCTGCCAAACGGATATCCTGCTCGCTAACACCGCAAATACCTGCCGACTGGGCAACGCTGCGTTCAAATACAACTTTGCTGTATTGTTCAAAACCATCGGCATGGTTGGTAATAAAATCAACATCTATATCGCCATTTTCTATTAAAACCCTGCCAATAGCGTGGTTAAGGGTAATATCCGTACCGGGATTTAGCTGCAAATGCAAATCGGCAATGCCGCAGGTATCCGTAACACGCGGATCAACCACTATGAGCTTAACATGAGGGTTGGCTGCTTTGTGCGCTTCAACCCTTCGCCATAAAATAGGATGGCACCAGGCCGGGTTGGCACCGGTTACATAAAAGCAATCGGCCAGTTCAATATCATCATAACAAAGGGGTACGGTATCTTCGCCCAAAGCTATCTTATAGGCCGCCACCGCGCTGCTCATACACAGGCGCGAATTGGTGTCGATGTTATTGCTGCCGATGAAGCCCTTTATCAGCTTATTAACCACGTAGTACTCCTCAGTTAAACATTGCCCCGAGGCATAAAACGCCACCGAATCTGGTCCGTATTTATAAATAAATGTTTTAAAAACGGCTGCCGTACGCTCCAGTGCCGTATCCCAGCTTACCCTTTGCATGGGCATATTTTTACTGTAGCGCATTTGGGGGTACAGCAGCCTATCTGTTTTATCATTGACGGTGTAGTGCAGGTTCATGCCTTTGCTGCATAACATCCCCTTGTTTACAGGGTAATCCTTATCGCCCTCAAGGGTAATGCTTCCGTTTTTCTCCTTATTTATAACAACGCCGCAACCCACACCGCAATAACAGCAGATGCTTTTTAACCCATTATTTGATCGCTTTTTTAATGACATTGTTTTTTTGGGGAGCTGAAAGCTTATTTTAATTTTATAGCCCCTCTCCTTTGGAGAGGGGCTGGGGTGAGGCTGTTAAGCCATACTACCAGCCAATACAGGTTCGGCAGTTTTTATTGTTTGTTTTTGAAAACGAGTGATGAGTATTATTACCGATACCACCATAACCGTAATGCCGATGTAGGTGAATGCCTGTACATAGGTTATAGACTCGGATTTGAACAGGAAACCAAACAGCATACCACCCAGGTTACCGCCCGCGCCAACAATGCCACTCACCATACCCACATTTTTGCTGTTGATGAAGGGCACAATACCATAAGTAGCCCCATTTGACATTTTAAGGAACAGCGCAAACGAAAGCATGGAAATAATGGCAGCCACCAATGTGCCAGAATGCGCGAAAAGTACCAGTCCGGCACCCTCCAACAATAATACACCGGCGAGCAATAAACCTTTGCCCCGCATCCCAAATTTACCGCCTACTTTATCAGATACCATACCGCCCAGTGCACGGGCAAACAGGTTCATAAAACCAAAGATGCCGGCCCAGAAACCGGCCGAACTTTGCGACAGGTGAAACGTATCTACAAAATGCAGCGAAGCCACGTTATCGAAAGTTATTTCCATACCAAAACACATGGCGTAAGCCATAGTTAAGGCCCATACACGCCAATCGCCAAGGATAGACCAATCTGTTTTTGAGGGATTAGTTTTTGTGTAGCCCACCTCATCATAATTGCCATCGGGGGTATCCTTTGTATATTTCTGGTAGAGGAAAGCAATGATGAGCATCATTACACCCGGCACTATCATGGCATAGCGCCATGCCTCGGCCTTAGTGTATCCAAAGCCAACTATAGCTGCGAATATAAGTGGCATTACCATATTGGTTACCCCGCCGCCCAGGTTACCCCAGCCACCTGTTACCGCATTTGCCGTTCCTTTTATTTTGGCGTCAAACATCATTGATGTATGGAACTGCGTAATTACAAATGACGAACCTACAACACCTATTGCCAATCTGAACAATAAAAAAGAAGTATAATCATGTGCAAGGCCCACTAAAAATACGGGTAATGAGCCTACAAGCAATAGCCTGACAGCCGTTTTTCGCGGACCCCAGGTGTCGCAGAGCTTACCGATAATGAGGCGGGCTATAATAGTAGCCGTTACCGATGCAATAATGGTATTGCCTACCTGTGCCTTGGTTAAATGCAGCTCGGCGCGGATAGTTGGCATCAGCGGCGCCAGACCGAACCAACCAAAGAAGCACACAAAAAACATGAGCCAGGTAATATGAAAGGTTTTCATTTGAATCCCTTTCAAAGAGAATATATTGAGTTTAGTAAGTTGATTTTCCATAATGGTTTTTTTAGCGAAAAGCTGAAAGCATAAGGCCGAAAGCTTTTAGTGTTTTAATTTAATTGTTACCATTTTTTAGCCTTGAGCCTTGTGCTCTTAGCTTTAAGCTTATACGTTATTTATTCAAAAATTCGGGTTTGATATTTATTTGCAGATAAGCCCATACTGGGTTTAGCTTGCTGGTGCCGGGTGTTAATGCCTTGGCATACTCCATGCTGCGGGTTGCCGCCATGTAGGATAAACCCAAATCAACATTGGTAAACTTGTTGAGTTTATAACCCGCGGTAGCATCGAACTCGGTACCCAGGTATTTGCCGATAGCTTTACCGTCTGTCCCTTTTTGGTCCTGCGCCAACAGGAAGTAATGATTATCCAGTTCGGCATTAAAGCGTTTGTTATCTGAAATATATTTTATTTTGAAGTAAGGGTTGCTCAAACCACCTGTGGGTGAGCCGCTTGAGGCATAAAAATAGTCCATGTATCCCCAAAATTTGTGCGGGGTGCCATACAGCGGATCAAAACGGTGATTGGTTTTTGATGTAGATAACGCGTCATTGCCCGATAGATAATCCCAGCCGGCGATGTAGCTTAAATTGGCGCCTTTGTATAATAAGGATGCGGTGTAGGTGTAGGCACTTAGTTCCAACCCGTCCTTATCATGGCCGCCCTGGTAGTAAAAACCACCTGTCAGTGCCCATTGATCTTTACCGCCAAAAACAGGATTGATTAGTAAGCCGGTGGTGTAACGGGTGTTTACGCCTGTCTGGTTATAATGCCTGCCGTACACATAGCCCTCGTCTGTACCCGAAATATTTTTTACCGAGTCGAGCTTATACTTGCCAAACTGGTCTGTTAAAAAAAGGCCCGAAACTTTTGTTTTACTGATTTTTTTGGCAACGTATAGATATTCAAGCGCCTTATAATTCTGATTTAATCCGTTTGTTCCCGGCGGGTTTAAAAAAGCCGGGTTGCCGGTTTTTGAGCTAATGCCTGCCGCGTTTATCAGGGGGATAAAGCCGGCTGGGGTATTTACGAGGTTGCCTTTGCTATCCTTTACAGTAGCGGGCACGTTGGCCGGGGTATAATAGGTGCCATTATAATTAACAGCATCAGACCTTTGGTTGAAGGCGGCGCCCAGGTCTGCCTGCCAGCCGTGCTCAATCATTTTAAAAACAATGGCATCGTGCCGTCGGCCCTGTTGTATCCAGTCGGTAGCGCCTAATAGGCGTTCATCGTCATATGATAATTCCTGGCGGCCAATTTTTATGGCGAAGTAATCAAGCGGGGATATTTTAAAGGCTGTATCTTTTTTATTGGAGAGGATAAGCTCGGCCCAGGCCTCGTGAAGACTCAGCCTGCTGCCGTCATTTACGGTTATGGTTGATGCATCCTGGCCCCAAAGCCTTACATCCTGCATCGTTGTTTGAAAAATAAGCCTACTGCTTTTATAATTGAAGGTAAGCCGCGTTCGCTGGGAGATAAAAGCGGCATTTTTGTTACCTATTGGCTCTAAAGTTCCGTAACCATCACGTAATTCGCCCCTCGTTTTTAGCTGACCTGATAAGGTTAGCTGTGCCGAAGCGTTATAGGAAACAAAACATGATATAATTAATAGAATTTTGCCAAGAGTGTATTGATTACATACATTTTTGTACATTTGAAATGGTTTTTTATTTGTTAAAGCGATTAAAAACTATACTAACCCTGTCTGGGAATGCGACCTCCCGGCAGGGCTTTTTTTATATTTTTTTGATTTTCATCATAGGCGACTTCTTTTTTAATTATTGATGCAATTAATTATCATAAATATATCTTATTTAATGGATAATTTCAAATAATTGAATTGTAAAGTTGATTTTTGTGATTTAAATCATGTAAATATCTAATTTTTACAAAAAAGTTAAATTTACTGTGGTAAAAAATAGTCAAAATATGGCTTTGGTAATTTTTTATTGAATTTTAAATAAAATTTATTCAATAAAATCTCTTTGAAGTGATTATTTATCTAAAGTAGAATGCTAAAAGCGCTAAAATTTCAAAATAATTATAATTTTAATGCACTTTTGCATTGAAAAATATTATCAGAACTACAATATTTAATGAAGAAGACTACACAATGCGATGTGAATACTTGTTTTTTGTGTAAAAACTGTATTAAAGAATGGCTGCCGGCTATTTCGGCCAACAAAAAGAATATCAACGTTAAAAAAGGGCAGGTTATTTTTAGTGAGGGTGACCCGGTTACCGGGATATATTTTGTTTACGAGGGTAATGTAAAGGTTCATAAAAAATGGGGGGCGGATAAAGAGCTTATTATTCGCTTTGCAAATAAGGGTGCGATATTTGGTCACCGGGTTTTGGGTGGACAGGCATCGCATTATCCTATTTCGGCAACAGCGCTGGAGGCAGGGGTTGTTTGCTATGTTGATATGGAGTTTTTTGAAAGTACGCTGAAGGTAAATTCGCAATTTATGTATCAGTTGATGCTGTTTTTTGCTGATGAGCTGCAGGAGGCCGAGCGGAAGATGCGCAATCTTGCCCACATGTCGGTAAAAGGAAGGGTTGCCCAGGCGCTTATCTCCCTGAAAAAACAGTACGGTGTAAACCAGGAGGGGCATGTTGATATTGAACTTACCCGGCAGGATCTGGCATCTTATGCGGGGGCTACTTACGAAACTGTTTTTAGGGTAGTAAATGAACTTACGCAAGAAAAACTGATTACTACAAACGGAAAAAAGATAAACATCACCAATGAGGGAAAGTTATTTCTTTTAACCCAGGATACCGACCTGTAGCCTCAGGCTATGCCGACAAAAACTTTGCCGTCGGCCACTTTTACCGGGTAGGTTTTAATCGCCAGCTCTTCTTCGCCTATGCATTCGCCGGTAAGTAATGAGAATGCTTTTTTGTGAAAGGGGCAGGCTACCTTTGGTTCGCAGGCATCGCCGGTGCTGCCAATCATACCGCGCGAAATTGCCATTTGCTGTTTATGCGGGCAAAGATTTTGCGTGGCATACCATTCGCCACGACGGGTGAAGTTGAATATCGCTATTTGCTCATCGCCATGTTTTATGCATGAGCCGCCATTTTCGGGTACGTCATCAACATAACAAGCAAGTATCCATTCAGTTGCTATTGCTGTTTCCATTTAACATTTGATTAAAAGGGAGTAAAGTGGTATTATTTTCACCGCCTCGTTTTTTGAATTTTAACTTTTGAATTTTTAATTAACACCCTACCATTCCCTGGCCTTAACCTGTTGGCGCATGGGCTCAAACAGTGCATGTGGGTCTTTTTCGTCGGGTGCGTTTATGAAATGGGCAAAACGTTTGCGCATGGCTGGGTCATTGATGGCTTCCTTCCATTCGCAATGATAGGTATCAACCAGTGATTGCATTTCTTCTTCCAATTGTGCCGCAAGGCCCAGGCTGTCATTTATAATTACATTTTTCAAATAGCTCATGCCGCCGTCGAGCTTATTTAGCCAGGTTGCGGTACGGGTTAGCTGGTCGGCGGTTTTTATGTAAAACATCAGGAACCTGTCGAGGTATTTTACCAGTGTTTCCTTGTCAATATCGGTTGCCAGTAATTGCGCGTGCTGGGGTTTGGAGCCGCCATTGCCGCATACGTATAAATTCCAGCCTTTTTCTGTGGCTATAATGCCAAAATCCTTTGATTGGGCTTCGGCGCATTCGCGAACGCATCCGCTTACGCCGCCTTTTAATTTGTGAGGTGCGCGGATGCCTTTGTACCTGTCTTCTATTTCGATGGCGAAGGTTACGCTATCATGCAGGCCAAACCGGCACCAGGTGCTGCCTACGCAGCTTTTTACCGTACGCAGTGCTTTGCCGTAAGCGTGTCCGCTTTCAAAGCCGGCATCAATCAGTTCCTCCCAAATTAACGGCAGGTCGCTCAGGTGTGCGCCGAACAGATCGATACGCTGGCCTCCGGTGATCTTAGTATACAGCCCGTAACGTTTGGCTACCTGCCCGATCACTATTAATTTATCGGGCGTAATTTCGCCACCGGGGATGCGGGGAACTACCGAATACGTGCCGCCCTTTTGAATGTTGGCCAAAAAACGGTCGTTACTATCCTGAATAGCTTCCTGCTTCACTATAACATCATTCCATAGGCTGGACAGGATACTGGCCACAACAGGCTTGCATACTTCGCAGCCGTCGCCTTTTCCATAATGATCAAGTACGAGGTCGTAATTTTTTAAACCGTTGATCTTAACCATGTCAAACAGCTCCTGTCTTGAATAATCAAAATGCTCGCAGATGGTGTTTTTAACATACTGACCATTGGCTTTCAGTGTACCGGCAATCAGGTCTTTCACCAGTGGTATGCATCCGCCGCAGCCGGTGCCCGCTTTGTTGCATTTTTTCATGCCGTCAATGCTGGTTATTCCCTGCTCATTTACTGCCGAACAGATACTTGCCTTGCTTACCGCCTCGCATGAGCAAATAAGCGCGTCGTCGGGCAGGCTCATGATGCCTGCGCCTGCATTGGCCTCGGCACCGCGCAAACCGAGGATCAGATCTTCAGGATCTGGCGGGAGTATCATTTTATTGTTGACGGTTTGCAGCAGCATATTGTAAGCGTCTGCATCGCCAATTAAAATACCGCCTAAAAGATTTTTGCCGTCATTGGTTATGTTTATGCGTTTGTAAATTCCCTTGTGGGTATCTTCAAACAAAATGGTGCGGCAGTCGGGCTCGGTAATAAAGGCATCGCCAAAGCTGGCTACATCTACACCAATAAGCTTTAGCTTGGTGCTCATATCGTAACCGTAGAAGGATTTATCCGCCTGGGTTAAATGAGCGGCCACGATGTCGGCCATCTCATAACCCGGCGCAACTAAACCATAAATCATTCCCTCGTATAATGCACACTCGCCAATGGCATAAATATGTTCATCGCTGGTTTGCATTTTTTCGTTCACTATAATGCCGCCGCGGGTGCCCACATGCAGGCCGGTTAGTTTAGCCAATTCATCCCGCGGGCGGATACCTGCCGAGATCACCAGCATATCAACAACCAGCAGGCTATCGTCATTAAATCGCAGGGCTTCTATTTTTTTATCTCCAACAATAGCGGCAGTGCTTTTATTTAAGTGTATGTGCAGGCCCAGTTGCTTTAATTTCAACTGCAGCATATTGCTACCTGCTGAATCAATTTGCCGCGGCATAAGGCGTGGCGCAAATTCAATTACGTGCGGTTCGGCAATGCCCAGGTCCATGAGTGCTTTTGCGGCTTCCAGACCAAGCAGGCCGCCGCCCATTACAGCGCCCGATCTGGCGTTTACGGCGCAGGCTTTTATCAGTTCCAGGTCTTCAATGGTTCTATAAACGAATACGCCGTCTTTTTCGATGCCGGGAATATCGGGCACAAAGGCCGATGAGCCGGTTGCCAGTACCAGGTAATCATAATGTAGTTTTACGCCCTTTAAGGAATGGATTGTTTTTTCGGTTTTGTTGATCTCCTGGATAGGGTCATCAAGGTGCAGCTGGATATTGTTTTCGGCATACCATGATAAGGTTGAAAGCGAAAGGTCATCGGCGGTTTTGTCGGCGAAATATTCGCTGAGGTGTACCCTGTCATAAGCATGACGCGGCTCCTCGCCAAAAACAATTATTTGGAATTGGGATGATCTGGCTAAAAGTTTCTCGCAAAACTTATAACCTACCATGCCGTTGCCAACAACAATAATGGTTGGTTTTGACATATCGATTTTTTTAAATGTTAAAGCAATTTTCAACTTAAATACATTTAACTGCGACCTCAAATGCATTTACATCACAATTATAATTAAAAAATGGTAAATAAAAAATTTTAATCCAGTATTTTATTAAATAAATCATGTTTATTGTTAATTTAATTCATATTTTAGAGTTATAAATATGTTTTATGTCATTTTTAAATGATTTTAAACTGTAATTTTTGACAATTTGTTAAAATGGTTCAAAAATTTGTCTTCATAAATTGATTTTTTGTCTTGAAATTAAAAATAATGGAAATTGTATCCCAAAAACCTGAATTGTTTGTACTTGGGGCTGGTCCCGGCGATCCGGAATTGATAACTGTTAAGGGATATAAGGTTTTACAACAGGCAAAAGTGGTATTATATGATAACCTTGCCAATAAAGAACTGCTTGACATTTGCAATGCCAGCTGCGAAAAGGTTTATGTAGGCAAACAACCTTACGGCGATTATACACCGCAGGAAACCATTCACGAGCTTATAAGGCATTATGCTTTTACCAACGGGAGCGTGGTGCGGTTAAAAGGAGGCGATCCATTTATTTTTGGTCGTGGGTTTGAAGAGATCATTTATGCGCGCGGGCAGGGAATAGAAACCCATTATATACCGGGTATTACCAGTATGCAGGCTTCGGGCTTTGAAGATATCCCGCTTACGCACCGTTCGGTAAGCGAAAGTGTATGGATGGTTACCGGCACAAAAAAAGACGGCCGACTTTCTGCTGATCTGGCCTGTGCCATGCAAAGCAATGCCACCGTTGTTATATATATGGGCATGAAAAAGCTGGATGAAATTGCGCAAACCTACGTTAGTGCAGGTAAAGGACAAACCCCTGCGGCTATTATTCAGCATGCATCGCTGCCGCATCAAAAACTGGCTAAAGGCCAGGTAAAGGATCTTGCTGCTATGGCGCTGGAAAATAAACTTACCTACCCGGCATTAATAATTATTGGCGATGTAGTAAACCTTAACAATCAATAGGAGAAGCATTATGAAGATCAGGATAAAAGGAAATTCGCTCAGGTATAGGCTTACCAAAACCGATGTTGAACGTTTTGCGCGCGATGGCTACCTGGAAGAAACAACAGACTTTGGCACGCAGGTACTCAAATATGCGCTAAGGCGATCAAGCAACCTAAACTTAACCGCCAGCTTTAATAATTGTACCATAACCATGCACATGCCGCACGCCATGGTAAACGAATGGGCAAACACCGAACGCGTAGGCTTTGAAACCAGCAGCGACCGGTTTTACCTGCTCATTGAAAAGGATTTTAAATGCCTGGATAACGTAGCCGAAGATCAGAGCGATAATTATCCAAATCCTTTGAGCTTAAAAATGTGATTTTGTGTGTTAAACTATCTCGGCCTGTAGTTACCCCGATTTATTATTTTGTAAATACAAGGTTTAGTGAAACGCCTATCTCATCGGTAATGATCTTATCTGTTAAGGCGGCAATGAAATCCCATGATTTGGGTTTTGGCTGAAAATCAATGTGCCATTTAACCCGGTCTATTTTGGTTTCGGCGGCGGCATTAACAATATTTCCCTTCTTTTTTATGATAGCGGTAAATTCAATAGGGTTTGTAATTCCCTTCATAGTAAGCTCTCCGGCTACCTTAAAAGTTGTTGATTGGCCAACACGCATTATCTTTTTGATATTTATGATGGCTGAGGGGTATTTGACAGTTGCAAAAAAGCCGTCGGTTTTTAAACGGTCATCTACTTTTTTGTTTCCGTCGGGGTTATGATCTGTACTCTTCATGCTATTCATATCAAGGCTAAAGGCCGCGCCCATCGGCTCGCCCCCGGCAGAATAACTGAGGCTGCCCGAGTTAAAAAGCAGGTAGCCATAATGGCCGCCCATTGTTTTGCGGGCATCCCATAAAATTTTACTTTTTTTGATATCCAATTGGTAGGTTTGCTGTGCATTAGCGGCCAGTTGAAACATAAACAATGTTAGGATAATTGCAGATTTTTTTAACATAACATATAGGGTTTTGAGCTGCAAACCTATTCATACACAGTAAGTTTGATATGGTGATTATTGTAAATAAAATTGTAAACTTTGTAAAATAAACCAGCGCAGCTATGGCCAGTTATAAAACACGTTTAGATATCAATACCAAATACCTGCTGGGGCTTACCGCCCTGTTGCTGACAACCATGATATGTGCGGCGTTTAGCTTTACCGGTAACGACGATTTTGACGTAGCACGACAGGGGATAATGCTTAGGGAAATAGGACATGAGATCCTTTTACATTCGGGAGATAGCACATCGAGGGTGTTGCCGGTAAAGAAAGTGGCCGAAAATGAATACCAGATCAAGTTTGAAAATGATTTTACCTTTCAGTCAGATTCTTTGGTTAATATAATAGGCCGCTCGCTGGCAAAAAACAACCTGGCGCATAACTACATTGTAAATGTGTTAAACTGCACCGGGAAAGATATCATATTTGGCTACGCCATATTTAAAAATAAAAAGGACAACATAGTGCCCTGTAAAGGCCGTAAGCAACCTAAAGGCTGCTACCTGGTTACTATTAAATTTCAAAGCAACAGTATAAGTACTCCTCAAAAAGGGTTATTGATAGGCGGCATACCTTTGCTGGCTTTCATAGGGCTTGTTATTTCAAGATCTGTTAAAACCCGGAAAAGCAAGCCTGAGAACACCGGCGTTGAAAAGGATAGCTTTGAAATTGGCAAAACATTGTTTAAACCTCAAAAGCGCCAGCTTATACATGCCATAACCACTATAGAACTTACAGCGAAGGAAAGTAAATTGCTGCTGATATTCGCACAATCTCCCAATATCATTATCGAGCGAAGCAGGCTTCAAAAAGAAATATGGGAAGATGAGGGTGTAATTGTGGGCCGCAGCCTGGATATGTTTATATCAAAACTGAGGAAGAAGCTGGAGAGTGACCCAACCATCCGGCTTGTAAACATCCATGGTAAAGGCTACCGGCTTGAAGTTGGGGAATGATATCCCGCTACTGCGGCAAAAAAATAAAGCTGATACGACACGCGTATCAGCTTTAAATAAATTTACTCAATAGCTTAAGGTTAACCCGGCACCAAGCCCCATATCGCTGTCGTAATGGCTCGATATAGAGAAATATTTGGTGGCGATATACCTGAAACCTGCGGCGTACTCCTTATCGGTATTGGCCATAATAGTGAAACGCAGACGGCTGGTTAGGGGTATATCGTCCCTCCCTAATTGAAACCTGAGTTTACCATTGCCATCTATACGTGCATCGGCCACAAATAGCATGGGTAGGGTATAGGCTAAACCGGCTACTACTGTATGCCTGTTGTTTTTATTACTTGCCTGGCCAAACAGGTTGTTTTCCGTGCTGTTTTCCTTTTTATAGTGATAATCAAAACCGCCGTAAGCGTATAGCCATTGCATTTGGCCAAAGTAACGCCCAATCATGGTTTCGCTTTCATAACCTTTTTTGTCATTTAAGCCTAAATGCCAAAGGGTAGAGAGTTTCCAGCGGGTGTTGGCTAAATAGGCGTTGCCATCGCTGCCGTTACTTTCCAGGCCCAGTTTGGCCGATGCGTAAAAATGCTGGTCATCTGCGTATATCTTTTTAAGGGCCAGCGCCGGATCTGGCAGCTCGGGGTTGGGCGGCGAGTTTTCATAACTAAAAATACGGCCCATACCGCTCATCATGTGGTACAGGATATGGCAATGGAAAAACCAATCGCCACTTTCGGTAGCGCGAAACTCAATGGTATCCCTTTCCATGGGCATAATATCCAACGTGTTTTTTAAGGGCGAATGATCGCCCTGCCCGTTCAGCACCCTAAAATAATGACCGTGCAGGTGCATGGGATGCCGCATCATGGTGTTGTTATAAAGAATGATGCGGACGTTTTCGCCCTGCTTTATCAAGATCTTGTCTGACTCCGAAACTGTTTTGTTATTGATGGTCCACACATAACGGTTCATGTTGCCGGTAAGATTAAACCTGAGCAATTTAGTTGGTCCCGCGGGTAAAGTAGTAACCTTGGTTGACCTCAGCATACCATAATTAAGCGTTGTTATATCACCTGCCGAACCGCCCATATCCATGCCCGCCATATCGTCCATTTTATCGGGAGGCATTTTCTTTTTTGAATCGGCTGGTTTGGCATCGCCAGTAATTTCCGGATACATCACGGTGTTCATATCCATGACCTGGTTGGTCATCACCATTCCGTCCATTTCTTTCATATCGCCGTTCATGGCCATCATACCGTTCATCATTTTCATCCCCTCAAAATATTTGAGTTTAGGCAAACGGGTTGCAGCATGTTTAGTACCTGTGCCAAGCCATAACGAGGTGTATTTGGTTCGGTCTTCAGGGGTGGCTAAAAATTCATAGCTGCCATCTTTAGGTACTGTTACTTCCACATCATAAGTTTCTGCCGATGCTATAATCAGCCGGTCAACTTCAACGGGTTCAACATCTTCGCCGTCATTGGCTACCACGGTAATTTTTCCGCCTGCATATTTAAGCCAGAAATAGGTAGATGAGCCACCATTAACAATGTGCAGCCTCAGCTTATCGCCGGCTTTAAACTGTGGCGCCTGGTTTTCAACCTTGCCATTGCTAAAAAAGCGGTCGTACGCCACATCACTTACATCCATTGCCAGCATCCGTTTCCATTCGTTGGCTACCTTGGTTTTAAAATGACCTTCCTTAATGGCTTCAAGGTAGTTTTGTGTGCTGCCCTTGCGAATAGCGTACCAGTCTGTAGCGTTATGCAATGATCGCTGTACCTGCTCGGGGTTTTCATTAACCCAGTCACTCAATACCAAAGTGTAGTTTTTTACTGGGGATGCCTGTTTTTTAAGGATCACAAAAGCGCCATACATGCCGCTCTGTTGCTGGGTCATGGTGTGTGAATGATACCAGTAGGTGCCATTTTGTACTAAAGGAAACTTATAAAAATGCGTTTCGCCAGCCTTAATGGGCGCGGTAGTAAGGTACGAAACGCCATCATATCGGTTAGGTAATATTAACCCATGCCAGTGGATCGACGTTTCCATCATCATTTGATTATGCACATAAATTTCGGCGGTATCGCCCTCAGTAAATGTGAGGGTAGGGGCCGGGATTGATCCGTTTATAGCCATTGCGGGCCTTGTCTTGCCGGTAAAGTTTACAGTTGTATCTGCAATGTATAGGTGATAAATAGCATGGTTGCCAACCTTTGTATAAAAAGGCATCTTTTTGTCCGCCATATCACTGCCGGCTTTCATGGCCATACCATGTTGCGCCAATACAAAGCCCGGCCAGAATAACCCGGCGAGCACTAATAATTTGATCTTCATCTGAAATTATTTTGTAGCGGGTGCCAAAGTTTCGGTGGTTTTGCCGCAGGTAAGCATTTGTTTGCCATAATAAGGGTTTTTAACCGCTGATGTTTCGCTTAGCCAGGTGGCTTTTTTCATGGGGCAGTATTGCTCATATATGGCTGTGCTATTCAGTTTCAGGCCTTTTACTACTTCATACATGTTTTTTGACAGGTTTGTAAAATGCTCGCGTTGATGATCAATGGCATCGCTTTCGCTGATGTGCCTGCTGTCAAATTCTAATTTGTTGGCGTATGCGGCCCATAATTTCTTTTGCTCAGGAGTTAGTTTATCTGCAGGTACCGCGGTAATGGCGGTCAATAATTCCTTGGCATTGGTTTTAGTGGTGGCATTATTATCGGCGGTTAGCGCGTTTTTAACACCCAGGTACGTGGTTATTACCTTGTTAACAGCAGCATTTGCGGTTAAATCCTGCGCTTTGGCAGCGGTAAATACTATTAAAAGAGTGAAGGATAATATGATGGATTTAAAAGTTTTCATAATGTGTAATCTTTAATTTATTTAATTGTTTCGTTCGTTTTGTATTGCTCCGTATTGGCCGGGTGTTGGGGTCGGTACGTTTTAAATTGTGCAGATGGGTATGCACTGTTATTATAGCCAATTTATAAACAATCTTGCAAACAATGGTTTAACCGAAAGGAAATTTCCTGTAATTAACGCAGACTTTTGCCAAATTATAAATGCACAAATGCCATGCCGCGAAGATTGCCGTACAGCTTAAATCACACTCGAAGGGAACGAAATAAAATAGAGATTGACCTGCCGCTTTTACCCGGTGGTGCTTTGCCATTAAACCATGAAGTATGGCTAATGTTGGCGTTGTAACCTATATAACCAACAATTAGTTGCTGGTGCACTAAAATAGCCGTTTGGGTAAACTGTAGCTCAAAGCCGGGTTTCAGGTTTTCCTTAACCACGTAGGTGCCATGCTTTTTACAGCAATCACAATCCTTGCCGTCATCGCAGTGCTTTTTAGCGCCGTGCATGGGCACATTGTTGTGTGCCATAGTCATGGCGGGCTTTGTTAAAAGTTTTTCGGCAGCGCAATGAACAATACAAACAAACATCCCTGTTGTAAGTAACAGGTAAAATGCCGTCATACTGAAAATTGCCGCTTTTTTCATGTGCATTACAAAGTTAACCTATTCTTTTAACTACTTATTTATAGAATTTTGTTTAATTGTTATATAATTTCAATCATCTTATGTTTAGCACCGGCATTTATTGCCTTAGCACCAAACGCAAGATAATGCCTTCCTATTGCCTTTAATTATGATTATCGAATAGTCTGCTAACTTTCCTATTCTGTCGGTTATTTTTGGCTATATGTCGGTTTTTTAAAATGCTGTTAAAGTATTTCTTTATTTGGTGGGGATTAGAATTAAGATGCTGCCGGTGGTAATCGTAAAAGCTAAATAGAGCAGCCCTTAATTGTGTAGAACATAATTGTATAATTATGAAAGATTTAAGCGATTCAAGTGTGTTTTTTAAAACGATAGACCAGGTTGTTACTCCCATCATTATAGAGGCTAATACTACTGAAACAAACACCATTTATTTTAATAAGGCTTTCAAGGATGAAATTGGATATAACACCAATGAGATAACTGATAGGGCAAAATGGTGGAACGCTGCATACCCCGAACCCGCGTATCGAATGGAGGTAGTTTCGGTATGGAGTAAAATGGAAGTTGCTGCCGTAAACCAGGAGAAACAACATATCAATTTGGTTTCAAAAATATGCTGTGCCGATAAATCATTAAAATGGTACGATGTTCATAGTGTTGTTGTGGGGCAAATGAAGCTCATCACTTTCTTAAACATTAACAGGGCTAAGGAAAAAAATGAAAGCCTGATAAATACTATCCAGCAAAAAAACTTGCTGCTTTCCATCCTTACACATGATATCCGGTCACCCTTAGGGAACATAAAAGGGCTTTTGGATGCCTATAAAATGAATTGCCTCAATAAAGCCGAGATAGCTGATGTGTTTTCGATGCTCATTGGCCAAATTGATTATGTCTTGAACATGATAAACACTACCCGGCTGCGGATTGGTACCGAAACCGGGGTTTTTAGGTTTTGCTCTGCCAAAATAAACATAAATGATTTTTTGGACAGGTGTAATCAAGTTTTTAATTACACACGCATTAATCAACATATCAATTTCGTTTTTGAAATTCCAGCATCTGATATTATTTATTATGATCGTTTTATTTTAGAGATCATTTTCAGGAACATTATTGATAATGCCATTAAGCATACTCCTCAAAATGGCACAATTAAAATCTCGCTCATCCATCACGCAAAATACTCCAGTTTAATGGTAACCGACTCGGGCAAAGGTATGACGCGCGCGCAGATGGAAGCTATAACCAATAATATTAACCAAAGAGATGCCGGGAGGGAAATTGTTGACGGGTTTGGGTTAGGACTTATCAGCGCCAAAGAAATATTGGAACGGCATCGGGGAAAACTGGCTATCTCCAGTTCGCCGGCCGGTGGTACCTCATGTGAAATAATGATATATAACTGATTATTGGGGAGCTAAGTGATTTTGAAGAGCGGGAGGGTAATTAAAGGTTTAATGGGTTTAGTCTTTATTTTAATGGCGGGCACAGGTCATTCGCAACAGGTATCAAGGCAAATTGATAGTATAACTACAAATCAACAGGCGGGTTTGGGGCAACAGCAAAATTGGGAAACAAGCAAGGTGTGGTTAACAGGGGTAATGCTATTTGTGTTTGTTCAGTTGGTAGTAGTGGTTGTTGTAACATTTTATATAACTGGCAGGTTAAAAAAACGATTAAAGGTAATTGCTGCCAGGGTTGATGAGCTAACTAAAGAAACCGAAAGTAGCACCACACAAAGAAAGATCGAAGACCTGCGGGAGATAGTACAACTGGCTATGGAAAACAATCCGCTTTTTTTAAATCGGTTTAATGAGTTCGATCCTGGATTTGTGAAAAGGATATTTCATATAGCGCCAAACATGGTAGCTGTAGAAATTGAGATGTGTATCCTGCTGCGGATTAATTTTGATACCAAGGAGATAGCGCGTTTTACAAAAAGCTCTGTTCGTTCGGTAGAAGGGAAAAAACGCAGGATCCGAAAGAAATTGAATATCCCATCTGCAACAGATATTAATGTTTGGATGACCAATGTATAACGTATAATGCCTTTAAAGTTCAATGTTTAATAGGTTGATTTTCAGGTAATAGATATGCGTGGGTAAATGTGGGTAGCAGTTGGCTACTCCTAAAAGGTTTAGAATTAGTTTTTTTGCAGGCGATAAATCGCCCGGCGAAAAGATGTTAATGAAAATTTATGAATAATAGCGATAAGTCTTTTTTACGATGCCGGAAGTGTTCGGAGCCATTTCATTTTAAAATGCCCAGGAATTGGTTTGGAAGGAATTTATTATTTTTTCTGCCAATCAAACGATATTTCTGTGCTAAGTGTCTGAAATCCCGTTACCGGATCATGACTACGGATACAGAGCGCACATTCAGGGTATGAGTTAAATATCTTTTGCTTTTGCGGTATACTATTACCTACCTATAACCCCCAGGCTTTGAAAAACCTTACTGATTCTGCCGATTTCCTAAAGATTGCGGACCTTATCGTTACACCCTTAATTGTCGTAAAAAACGCTTCGTCCAATCCAGATCACCTGTACTTTAATAAGGCTTTTATTACCCAAATTGGGTATACCGTAAATTCGGTGCCCAATTTAACTGCCTGGTTTGAGAAGGCCTATCCAGATGAGCATTACAGGAACGAGATCATCTATTGCTGGAACAAAAGGAAGGCAATCTCCGAAGAGCGCGGCCATTCAAATTTTCATTTAGAAGCCAGGGTGTTTTGTGCCGATGAATCGTACTGCTGGTATGATATTTACGAAACCCAAATAAATAATTTAACCATTATTACTTTTCTCAACATAGATGATATGGAGAAAAAAAATGAATTGCTCATAAACGCAATTCAACAAAAAAATTTACTACTTTCAATCATTGCGCATGATGTACGCGATCCGTTGTTGAACATAAGAACATTGCTGGATAACCTATCCTATAAAAACCTGGATTTAGAAAAAAGAAAATTTGATAAGATAGTTTCAGACCTTGATCTGCGGGTAGACAATGCCATAAATATTGTTAATTCTACCCTTTTGCGTATCGGGATTGAAAGAGGGGTGTTTATTTTTCAACCCGACGTAATTGATCTGGAACTCTTTTTGAAGAGGCGTTATGAAGATTTCAGCCGTCGTATGGAAGAAAAGAACATACAACTCATCTTTAAACTTGAGCATCCGAAGGCTATTTATTATGATCGTTTTATATTGGAAATAGCCTTTGTAAATATTATAAATTACATTATAAATGATAACAAGCAAAATAGCGATATCATTATTTCAAACGTTGACGAAAAGCGGTTTTCGAGTTTGATAATTACTGATGAAAGGTTACGATACGAACTGGACAACAATATAACGTTACCCGGTAACCATACTTTTGTAAATGAAAAATCTGATAATTCGGGGTTAATAGGTGCTCAGAAGATAATTGAAGAAAATGGCGGTCAGTTATTAACGCACAACAAAAGTTACAATGGCGCGGCCTGGGAAATAAGAATAAACAAACAAGATGTTTTATAAAGGAAAATCTACTTCAACTGAAATTAAAGGTACATCAAGAAAAATTCTCATTGCATTTATTGCATTGGTAATTACGCTTGTAATTGTTGCCTTATTTGTAAATAATTCAATATCCGGTAAATTAAACTCGCTATCAAAACTAACCCTGAATCTTGAGTATGACCAGGCAAAATCACAAAGGGCCATACTGTTACTTCACGAAGCGGAAGACGATTTTCAGGCCTCGCTTTTAACTGCCGACGCAGCAAAAAGCAATGACTACAAAACCAAGCTCTCGCGTTCCTTTATCCTGATTGATAGCTTGCTTAAAGATAATATTGATACCGCAAAATTAACAAGTGCGCAACGGGCCAAGGTAAGGTATCTGTATTTAAAGAAACTAAAGCTATCCAACAGCCTGTCTGTGTTAAAGCATAGTTTTGATTCACTATTATCAGCCAACTCGGGTTTAAACAGGTTAAGTGATAGTATAAATAGCCATATCCCTTCGATTCATGCGCAAAAGGAGAAAATATTTAAAAGCAGCGATACAGTAAAAAATGAAGCCAGGGTCAATAAAAAAGGACTTTTTGCAAGAATAAAGGATGCCATAGCCAATAAAAATGCTGGGGTAACTAATCTAACAGTTATCAATCATAACCGTACCAAGCGCATAATTGATTCTGTAAACAGGGCCACCAGGCGCGATAAAAGCCTTTACGGGCAAAAGCTGCAGCAATTGCAGCAACGCAATTCAAAGCTGTTTAGCACGCAAAAGCAATTGATACTCCTTAATATGAATATCAATAGCGAGTTAGAGAGGATAGTTAACGATGTAAATAATATTAATACAGGTATTATAAGTGAACTTAAAGAAAATGCCCTTAAAAGCTACAAGGAAACTACGGCATTATTAAATAGGTTTTACCTGGCATCGTTATTCCTGGTATTGGTATTTGCTACGCTGCTTATTGTGTTTATAATTAATTTGAACCGGGCCGAAGCGTATTTGCTTCGTGAAAATGAGCGGTCGGTAGGTATGGCGCAGCAAAAAATGGATCTGTTGCTGCACATGAGCCATGAGATCCGTAATCCGCTTACTGCTATCAATGGCTTTTTATATATTTTTAGCCGGTCTAATCTGTCAGTTAAACAAGTTGATATGCTTGGTTCTATAAGGCTATCGTCAGATATGCTGCTGCATACTTTAAATGATACGCTTGATGCCGCCAAAATGGAAACCAATGAATTTAAGATCAACAGCGATCCATTTAACGCCGATCATATTTTAAGACAAGTAATTGAAAGCATGGAATTTAGTGCGGCAAAAAAGGAACTCAAACTCAACTATGTTTTTGAGGGAGATACCGAGGGTATGATTTTGGGCGATAGTTTCAGGCTTAAACAGATAATGATTAATTTATTAAGTAACGCCATAAAATATACCAAACAAGGCGGGGTTACAGTGAGCGCCAGCCTATCCGAAATAAATGAGGAACATAGGCTGCAAGTAAACATAACAGATACCGGAGCCGGCATTAGTGCCGAGCAGCAGGCCCGGCTTTTTTCAAAGTATTATCAAACCAATTCGGCTAAGGGACAAACGGGTACAGGTTTGGGGCTTTACATCTGCAAACAATTAATTCAGCTACAGCATGGCGAGATTAATGTAAAAAGTAACGAAGGCAAAGGCAGTACCTTTAGTTTTTACATACCATACAAAAATAGTTCGATAACCAGGGGGGAAACAATGACCGATAAACTCCTTTGGAAATTAAATGGCATAAGCATATTAGCGGTCGACAATAATGAGCTTGGCTTAATATTCCTTAAAATGATGACCAGCAAGTGGAATATTAAATTTTACCAGGCCCCTAATGCAAAAGAGGCTTTAAAAGTAATTACCCAGGAGCCCATAAAAATTGTACTCATCGACTCACAAATGAAAGATGATGAGTTAATAACAGCTATTAAAAAATTGAAAGCACCGGCCGATAAGCCGCCCATAATTGTTATCAGTAGTGAGGAGTCGCTATCCGATACAGAGAAATATTTAAAGCAAGGTTTTGCAGGTGTTGTTATTAAGCCTTTTGTGGAGGCAGAGCTGATAAAACAAATTGTATTGGCGTTGGGATTATAAGCATTCCCGTACGTTGTGGAAAGGGATACGCCAAGTGAGAAAAAAATCACACGTTTTTTTGTTAAATCCTGCAGGCTGTTAATGATAATTGTTATAAATTGGGGTAGGTTTTAACGTTTAATTACATTATATGACGCATAGTGTAATTAAAATTTAGCTTCAATTTTATTTGCTCAAAGGTTGGTTTTAATTTTGTTTACCTGTTGTTGTTTATATGTTCACCTATGTCAATAAATTGTATCATTGTAGATGACGATGAGTTTGCTATCGCTCATCTCAGGGTATTTATTAATCAGATCCCGTTTTTAAATCTCCTAACCTCTTATCAATCACCTTCTGCGGCACTTACAGCCATGGAAACGCACGATATTCAACTCATATTTATGGATATTGATATGCCTGAAATGAGCGGAATGGAATTTGCCCGGATGCTGCAAGCTACCCACGGCACAGCTGCCCCGCGTATTATTTTTATAAGTGGCTATGAGCGCTACGCTTTAGAAGGATATAAAGTAAACGCCCTCGACTATTTACTTAAACCCGTTACTTACGAAGATTTCCTGAAATCGGCATATAAAGCCAAAACTCATTTCGATGAAAAGGAAAAGCAGGCGCCGCACGCCGAGCATTATGTAATTAATGAGTTTATATTTTTAAAGGTAGAGTATGAAATGGTGCGTATTTACCTTAAAGATATACTGTACGTAGAAGGTCTTAAAGATTATGTTAAGATTTTTTTGGTTGGAAACAGCGGTTATATTAAAGCCTTAACCACCATGAAAGGTTTAGAGGAGAAACTGCCCACGAATGGCTTTATAAGAGTACACCGCTCTTTTATTGTAGCAGTTGATAAAATAGACTCCATAACCAAAAATACCATAAAAATAGGTAAAATCATGATCCCAGTAACAGAACAGTTTAAGGATGAGTTCAGGAAATTTGCACATCAGTGGCTTTAAATATTTTGAATAGCTAATTATACTTAAGCTTGGTCTAACCGATCTGCCTTTCCGTCTGCTATAGTAAGCCATCTGTCGAAACCTTTCTTTTGGTTTATTATCTGTCTTTTTCTTTGTTGGAAAATCCGCCTGAATACAGCACGATTTCAACAAAATAGTATGATAGATTTCATTTTACAGCAATTTATACCAGCAATAATTGTACTGTCTTGGACGGGTTGCGGTTTCTTATTTATTATGTTAGCGGCCGATCTTAAACCCAGCCCAATTGAGCATAAATCTTCGTCGGATATAATTAAGCGTAACGATAATTCTGTTATATGAGGTCGAAGGAGTTGGAGTTACAGGGCAATTTTACGCAAACGGTGGTAGCAGTGCTGGCCCATGATCTTCGGCAGCCCTTCGCCACGCTGGTAATGACCGCCGATATGCTTAAACATACCAAAAAGCCAATGTCGGCAGATGAAATGCATTTGCTTTTTGAGGGGCTGCGTAACACAGCATCAAAAAGTATGGAACTGCTGGATGGTTTACTTTACTGGGTAAAATCAACAGACGATAGTTACACTATAAAAGCACAGCCGCTACTGTTACATGATCTTATACATGAGGCCAACAGTTTGTACCTGTATGATCAGCTAAATAAGCACATAACCTTATATAACATTGTTCCCGAGCGTCAGTTAATTTATGCGCACAAGGAAATGCTGCAGTTCATTAATCGTAACATTTTAAGCAACGCCACTAAATATTCTCCAACCGGTGGCATCATTGGGGTAACCTGCAGCGAAGATGAAGATTGGATAACCGTTGCCTTTACAGATCAGGGTAATGGCATGACCACCACACAGCTCAAGGCGCTATTTTACATGAAGGATGATTGTACAAATACAAGCAACCATTTAAAAAGTGCAGGCATTGCCATGAGTATTTGCAGAGATATGATACTGAAAATGAACGGAAAGATCTGGGCAGAATCTACGCCCGGCGAGGGGGCGGCTTTTTACTATGCCGTTCCTAATAAGCCCCTATAATTAATATGGTAAATTACAACCTCACTGTTTAAGTACATCCCCTTTTATTGCCTTTCTGTCGGTGCAGGTTAACCGTCTATCGAAACTATTATAAACGATATGTACAATTTATTTTATTTGTACCGAAAATTAAACGCATAAAAAAGCCTAACAATTATCTGCACAATTTATTGAACATTAAATGAATACAAATATTTTACCCAAGTTTTTTGCCGAGTTTCTTGGCACTATGGTATTAGTTTTAATGGGTTGCGGCAGTGCCGTAATTGCAGGTGCTAATGGTACAACCGGCGTAGGCCTATTAGGGATAGCCTTCGCGTTTGGTTTATCAGTTGTGGCTATGGCCTATGCTATAGGCCATATATCCGGCTGCCATATTAATCCGGCTATAACCATAGGTATGGTTGTGGCCGGTCGTATGAAATCAAGTGAGGCTATTCCATATATTATAGCTCAAATATTAGGGGCTATTGCGGGGGCAGGTATTTTGCTGCTCATCGCATCAGGTAAAGAAGGGTATAGCATTGCCGTAAATGGTTTAGGTCAAAATGGTTATGACGCCGCTTCGCCGGGGCACTACAGTTTACTGGCCGGTTTTATTGCCGAAACCATATTCACCTTTATATTTCTGCTGGTTATATTCGGTGCTACATCTACAAAAAATATACATGGAGGCTTTGCCGGTTTATCAATAGGGCTAAGCCTGGTACTTATCCATATTGTGGGTATCCCGGTAACCGGCGTATCTGTAAACCCGGCCCGTAGCATTGGGCCGGCGTTGTTTACCGGAAATATAGCTATCAGCCAGTTATGGCTATTTATTGCAGCACCAGTTTTAGGCAGCGTTTTAAGTGCGGTTGTTTGGCGTTATCTGCTTGAATCTAATTAAACTGCAATTACCCGGGCGACCTGATTTTATAGCGCATGTTATAAATCAAGTCGCCCGGGTAGTTTTTTAAATCCCTTTTCTTCTTTTTAGCTCAAAAATTTGTAATATTCTGCCTAAAGCATCTCGCACAGGTAGCCGTAAGTATTCAAAAGATCGATCACACATTTTGGCGATATATCCTCGCCTTCAACACGTAAAATATTGTCGCAATCATCCAAATCAAAGGTTATGCAACTGTTGGGCACTTGTTTTTGAATGATATAAATGAGCACTTCAGACTCATCCATATCCTGCACATTTGTTTTAAATACTTCAACCATTATATGAATTATTTTAGTGATAGAAATTTATGTTGATGTGTTACTGTTATTAAAAACGGTAATTAATGCCGGATTGAAACGTTACTCCCGGTTTCTTTAGCTCCTCAAGCGGAACACGATTATTGAGGTTATTAAAAGGTGCCCAATTAACCTTCTGATCTTTGGAGTACAGATCTAACCTTTGAGTAAAGTTGTAACCTGCACTTGCTTGTATGGTAAAGTTTTTAGCCAAACTGTATTCATAAAAGAGGGATGACTTCATTTGCTGAACCTGGAAATAATCGGAGTTCATTTTTTTTGATAAACGGTATGATCCCCCGCCAATTCCAAAATCGGTATTTATGCCGAAAGCACTTTTACTGCTTAACTGGTATTTGAGCTTTTCAGAAACCGGTATAGAACCTGATAGGCTTAGCTTGTCGGTAATATTCCAATCTATCCCAATTATTGGTAAAAGCAATGACCCGAAAAACTGACGCGAGTAAACGGCGCCTATAGAGTAAGAGAACTTTGCAGATGTTCGGATTTTTAACATGGCCGCCGCAGTATAAAGCATATCATCACCAGATACATCTTTCATATCCGACGACAGCGTTGGAATAAGCGATACCATCAAGGCGTATTTGGCCGATAGCGATTTTTGGAAAATAAGCGGTACCGAAACGGAATAAAACTTTGTGCCGCCAAAATCGTTCCCCAGCCCGGATAAGAAAAGCTGGTTATAGTTTACTCCGGCTAAAAAAAAGTCGAGCTTGCCATTTTCAAAGTGGTTATATACCGGCAACATAACTGCAGTGTTTACCTGCTGTATGTTCATTTTTGTACCTTTAACGGTAAATGGCGAATAGGCGTAATCGGCCTGAAATGATCCTATTTGGGGTTTAAATGAACTGTTCGGCTTTGGAATGGAATCCTGTTGCGCGTGAACGGATAATGTGAAGACTGTTAAAAATATAGTTATGATTTGAAGGGTAGTTGCTTTCATGATTAATTGTGTGGGGTGTTTTGATTTGTTAAACAGGTAGCGGCAGATCAGTCCGCATGCCTGTTAATGAGTTTAATTGAGTTGTTTTTTTAAGTGTAGCTAAACGTTTTTCGTTAATTCAACCCTAAAACACGCTGCCAACTGCTTACCCTGACTGCTTATTGAAATAAATTTTAGTTTTAATCACACTTTTGTAAAAGAGCACCCGGTTGCAGGGCACAGCTTCAATAAACACACATGAAATACTTAATAATTGGAATTTTAGCACTTATAACTATTACCGCCTGTACGCAGCCGGATAATAAAAATGCAGGAGTTAAAAAGGACAGCCTCGGTGCAAACAAACCCTTGCCCAAAGCCCCTGCACCGGTAACCGACAGTGCTAAATTAATGCACCATCTTGATAGCCTGCCACCGGTAAAATTTCCCTACCTGTCTGAGTGGTACAACCGTACTTTTCCTGTTATTGACCTGTCGGAGTTTAAAGTGAAGAAGCTGTTTGATGTTAAGTTGAAGCTTATACCAACCCAGGCTGGCGGCGGCGCAATTGATTATAACGAGGCTGATACCACCTTTAATTTAACTGACAGCAACTATAAAGCACAATGGAATTTAATAGCCAAAACACCCCGGTTTATGGTAGTTGAGGTTTATGGAGATGGTGTGCAGCTGGTAACTTTAACTTACAAGCTCAAAGTAATAGATGCCATAAACTCGGCTGCAGCCCAGGGCAATAATCATTGGAATGCAAACCGGCAGTCGGTTATCAGTAAAAACTTAACAATTGTACTTCAGCATGAATACAGTGTGCAGGTAGATGACGAAAATCACTTCGATACAGAAACCGAAGAAGAACAGCATTGGTTTATCAACAAAAACGGATACTTCAGGGAAAAAATTAATAGGAGAAATTAAATATCGGCCTCCTGTTTATATCGCCAATCCATTTATATCTGTTGATAAAACCTCGCTCATATAATCAAAAAACGGACGCATGTTTTTGAAGGTGAGATTAACCTGTGTTAAAAACGATTCGCTTAACGCTTCTTCGTCTGTAAAAGGTTTCATCAGCAAAAATTGTTTATACCTGAGCAGGTCGGTGGCCTTATGACCAGGTTCAAAGCCTTTAGGTGTAGTTTTTAATTGTTCGCCCCTCAATGTGCCAAACGTGGTGGTGAATGATTCGTCGGCCAGTATTTTTCGTAAAGGCGCATCGTCAAAGGCAATGTCCTGCCTTATCAGTTTAAGATCCTGTGGTTCTGGTGCCCAAAAGCCGCCGCCAATAAATGTATTTCCCGGTTCAATATGGAAATAGTAACCACCCCGGCGATGCTTACCCAGGCGTTTAAAATTACCGCTCCAGTTTGTTTTATACGGCGTTTTGTTATTGCTGAAGCGGGTATCCCTGTAAATACGATGAAGGCTCTTTTTACCGGATGGTGTTTCAATTTGGTCATGCGTGTTAAGCTCCTGCAACAGGGCATCTGCAAAAAGCGCTATGGAATTTTGTTGTTCCTGAAAATTAGCTTTGTGCAGGTTAAACCAGTCCCTGTTATTGTTGTTTTTCAGCTCATTTAAAAAATCAAAGCCCGATGTAGGTATGTGTACTTGCATTGCAGAATATTTGCTGTTTGAAACTATGGTGTTTAAATAATCCCGAACAAATATAGCCGATGCAAGAAACAGGATTAACATATGGTTCTAATTTTTTAAGGGAATGCGGTTTTATATTTACCCCGTTTTGGTACAATAGCTTACTGTTTTGGATAACTTGCTTTATAAATTTGGTTTCAACTTTAGGGCAATTTTTTTAGATTTGATGACCAATGTTTTAAGTCTAAAGTTTTAAATTATTCTGCTTACTTTGTCTTTTTTAAAAGTGTCAATATTACAATTTATTTATGAGGCCATGTTAAGCGGGTACTTTTTACGGTTAACAAGCACTCAATCCCCAATAATAATAAACTATTTCAACAGCTAAAATTCCCTTAAATCGTATGTGTTTCAGAAAACAATTATTTGCCCTGTTAACCGGTATTGTATTAATAAGTCAAGCCCCTGTTTTTGCGCAGACAAAGCATGAATTTGCACTGGGCGATTCGGCCTTTATGTTAGATGGCAAACCCTTTCAAATGATCAGCGGCGAAATGCACTATCCCCGGGTACCCCGTGAGGCCTGGCGTGCCCGTATGAAAATGGCTAAAGCAATGGGCTTAAATACTATTGGTACTTACGTGTTTTGGAACCTGCATGAACCTCAAAAAGGCAAGTTCGATTTCAGCGGAAATAATGATGTTGCGGAGTTTGTAAAGATTGCCCAGCAGGAAGGCCTATGGGTTATCCTGCGACCAAGCCCATACGTATGCGCCGAGTGGGAGTTTGGCGGTTACCCTTACTGGCTACAAAACGAAAAAGGTTTAGTAGTGCGCAGCAAGGAAGCGCAATATTTAAAAGAGTACGAAACCTATATTAAAGAAATAGGCAAGCAGTTGGCCCCGATGCAAATAAATCACGGCGGTAATATCCTCATGGTGCAGATAGAAAATGAGTACGGATCATACGGCAGCGATAAGGAATACCTGGATATCAACAGGAAGTTCTTTAAAGAAGCTGGTTTTGATGGCCTGCTGTATACTTGCGATCCCGCTGCCGATCTGGTAAAGGGACATCTCCCTGGCTTGATGCCTGCGGTAAACGGTTTAGATGATCCGGCCAGGGTGAAAAAGCTTATCGGCGATAACCACGGTGGCAAAGGCCCATATTACATAGCCGAATGGTACCCGGCCTGGTTTGATTGGTGGGGAACAAAACACCACACCGTACCTGCGGAGCAATACACCGGTAAACTTGATGCGGTATTAGCAGCCGGTATCTCCATCAATATGTATATGTTTCATGGCGGCACAACCCGGGCCTTTATGAATGGCGCAAACTATGATGATCAATCTGCCTATGAGCCACAGATCAGCAGTTATGATTATGATGCCCCGCTTGATGAAGCTGGTAACGCCACACCAAAGTTTATGGCTTTCCGCCAGGTAATAGAAAAGCACCTGCCTGCCGGTCAGCAGTTACCTGCCGTTCCGGAGGCTAAGCCTGTTATACAAATTCCAGCGGTGTCGTTTACACAAACCGCCGTGCTGCTTAATAACCTGCCCGCACCAAAAGCAAGCGTAAAGCCGCTAACATTTGAAGACCTGAACCAGGATTATGGCTTTGTATTATATCGCACCACAATAACCGGCGGTAAAACCGGCTTGCTAAAGCTTCAGGAATTACGGGATTACGCCATAGTTATAGTAAACGGTAACACTGTTGGCACGTTGGATAGGCGAGTGAAACAAGACAGTATGCAAATTACCCTCCCTGCCGGTAAAGTAACGCTCGACATACTGGTTGAAAACCTGGGCCGGATTAACTTTGGTAAATACCTGCTGCAAAATAAAAAAGGCATCACAGAAAAAGTTTTATTGAACAATGCTGAGTTAATAGGCTGGAAAATGTACAGCCTTCCGTTTAATGACTTAAGCAAGGTTAAATACCAATCGGCGGCCTATACAGGTACAACCCGGGTTGTTAAAAAGGGATCGTTTAACCTTACAAAAGTTGCCGATACCTATTTGGATATGCGCAAATGGGGTAAAGGGCTGGTATGGGTAAATGGCCACAACCTGGGTAAATATTGGAGTGTTGGTCCGCAGCAAACGCTTTACCTGCCTGCTGAGTGGCTTAAAAAAGGAATTAACCAGGTTGAGGTGTTGGAACTGCTTAAACCTGCAGAAACACAGCTATCGGGTATCGAAAAACCAATTTTAGATCAGCTTTAACAGTAAAATCTGTAAAGAGAAAATATGCAAAAGTTTTTGATCATTATTTGCTTGTTTACCATACTATCATCAAAAGGCTGGTGCCAGCTGCAAAGCAACACCTCCAATGGTTACAAATTGGTTTGGGCAGATGAATTTAATAACGAAGGTGTGCCCGACAGTACAAAATGGGGATACGAACACGGTTTTGTGCGTAACCACGAAGCACAATGGTACCAGCGTGAAAACGCGGTTTGCCATAAAGGCTTGTTAGTTATTGAGGCAAAAAGGGAGCGCCTGCCTAATCCCAATTATTTGCCACAAAGCGATAATTGGAAAACCAACAGGGAGTTTATGGAATACACATCAGCCAGTATCAATACGCGTGGCCTGCATAGCTGGCAATACGGCCGTATGATTATGCGCGCCCGTATACCGGTAGATGCCGGTTTGTGGCCCGCTTTCTGGACGTTGGGGGTTAGTAAACCCTGGCCGTCAAACGGCGAAATAGACATTATGGAATATTACCGTAAAATGCTCTTGGCCAATATAGCTTGCGGAACAGCAACGCCCAATACAGCAAAGTGGCATAGCACCAAAACCCCATTAGATTCGCTGGGTAAAGATTGGAGTAAGAAGTTTCATGTGTGGCGAATGGATTGGGACGAAACAGCGATAAGTTTGTATGTAGATGATCAATTGCTAAACCGTGTTGCGTTAAAGGATTTGGTTAATCAGGATAGCAGTCAATTTAACCCTTTCATGCAGCCGCACTATATCCTGCTTAATTTTGCCATCGGCGGCGATAGTGGAGGCGACCCATCGGCTACCCTATTTCCAAGCCGTTATGAAATTGATTATGTAAGGGTTTATCAGAAGTGATATGTCAATTATTATAAAATATAAAAAGAAAAACATGTTCAAATCAACATTATGTTCATTATTGCTTGCAACGCTGGGGTATTCGGCATTAGCGCAAACCGCCGAAACTCCGCAATGGCGACCAGCCTATCACTTCACCCCCAAAAAAAACTGGACTAATGACCCCAACGGATTAATATTTCTTGACGGGCAGTATCAACTATATTATCAGCATAACCCTTTTGAAAACAAATGGGGCCATATGAGCTGGGGCCACGCTACAACTACCGATTTTGTGCACTGGAAACACCTGCCCGTAGCCATTCCCGAAATTGTTACTAAAGACACTACTACCTGGATCTATTCCGGGTCTGCAGTGCTGGATAAGGATAATACCAGTGGCTTCGGCAAAAATGGCAAGCCACCAGTAGTAGCTATTTTCACTGCCGATCAGCCAACGCAGCATAAAGAATCACAGTTCATCGCCTATAGCAATGACGGCGGTATGTCATACACGCAATACGCCAAAAATCCGGTTATTGATCTGAATAAGAGAGATTTTCGTGACCCCAACGTTTGGTGGCACGAGGGTACAAAGCAATGGATCATGACGGTGGCTATGGTTGATGAACACATGGTACGCATCTATGGCTCAAAAAATTTAAAGGAATGGACAAAACTGAGCGATTTTGGTCCGGCTGGATATGCAAAAAATGGTTGGGAATGCCCTTTTATGGTGCCCCTTGCTGTTGATGGCGATAAATCAAAAATAAAGTGGATGCTTTCAGTATCGTCTGGTGGAGATCATGGTCCGCTGATGCAGTATTTTGTGGGTGATTTTGATGGCACTACCTTTAAAAGCGATAACCCAACAGGAACAGTTTTCAGTATTGATAATGGCGATACTTTTTATGCAGGTATTCCCTGGAGGGTTGAGGGTAAAAGCACCCTGCTGGGCTGGCTGCAAAATGGCCACCCGGAAACTTCCCCATGGAAAGGCCAGATGTCTATCCCGCGTGATCTGTCTTTACGTACCACTGCGGATGGTGTGCGGCTGTTTCAGCAACCCAGCAGCGTAATCCAAAACTCACTGAACAAACTATCAAAAAGCCATGCGGAGATCAGTAAGAAAACCATAGGCGATGATCTTAAACTGCCGCAGGCGGGTAGCAGCAATTCTTATTGGATTGAGGCAGAATTTTCCCTTAACGATGCTAAACAGGCGGGTTTTAAAATAGCCCAAAGCGCCGACGGGCAAAAGACAATTACCGTTGGCTATGATGTAACCAAACAACAACTATTTATTGATTGCAGCAGTGCAGAAAAGGATAATAAGTCAAAAGAAAACCTTATTCAAACAACTGAACTTAAAATAACCGGCGGCACAGTTAAACTACAATTACTGGTAGACAGGTCATCAGTTGAACTATTTGGCAACAATGGCGAAAAGGTAATATCAACCATGATATATCCGGATGTTACCGCAACCGGTGTATCAGCCTTTGGTGCGGGCGCAAAAATTACCCGCTTAAAAGTTTGGGATATGGGTAAATAGTAAAACATCATGAATCGTCCTGAAATAGGTTGACGGACTTACGATAGTCCCGGTTACGAAAGTAGCCGGGATTTTTGTTGTAAACACTTTCCCGTGTTTTCATATTCCAAGATAAGTGTGGCCGATGATTGTTGTGCAAATCTATGTCCCGCCGACCTTTTCATAATATCAACTGTATATAAAAACAGACAGTAAAAACGTCCTTTAATGGCTCTAAAAGCTGTTTTTGCAGCTGATACACTAATTTAACGGCTTTAATAGCGTATTTGTCAGCGGCCTTATATCTACTGGCATAATATTGGTATTTACTCAAACATCAAACATTAGCCAACATGAAAAACTCAAACGACTCAATATTACTAACTCTGGCGTTAATCGCCATCGACATGGAATTGAAAGCTATTTTAGAAGAGGATTTGCACCAATTCAGGGCTAAGCAAGCCGGCCAGCAAATACAACAGCCAGTTCAACAAGCGGCTTAACTATATATACATCTACCTATGTGTTCCCTGATCAAAGTTTTGCTTTGGCCAGGGGCTTTCTATTTACAGGGCTAATTTTTGATCTATTTAGCCGCTTTTACGCCCTCACTGGTCATCACCACGCGCTTTATACTGCCATCTTTATTGTAATACAAATAATCAATACATACCGACCGGTGAAAACTTCCAGCATCAGCGGCAAGCGCACCATTGTGGTAAATAAAATAGCTTTTTCCCTTAAAATCAATAATAGCCTGGTGGTTTGTGTTTGAATTACCTGCCAGCTCATTAATAATGCCTTTATAAACCCAGGGACCGTTAATGTTTTTACTCATGGCGTAGGCTATCTTTTCAGGAAACTCGTAAGCATAAGATAAATAGTACCAGCCATTGCGTTCGTGAATCCACGGTGCTTCAGTATAGTGGGGCAGATCGATAGTTTTAATTTCGCCGTCCAGTTCGGTCATGTTGGCTTTTAGTTTGGCGTAGTAGCAAACACCATTGCCCCAGAAAAGGTAGGCCTGCCCGTCCTTATCAATAATAACCGAGGGGTCAATATCATCCCAGGGATGTTTAGCTGCTTTTGTCATGTCGTTGGTTACCAATGCGGTGCCGCGGGCATCTTTGAAGGGGCCTGTCGGACTATCGCTTATGGCCACACCAATGGCCTTGCCGGGAATGGTGGCATGGTCAACAGCTACGTACCAATAAAACTTTCCGTCGCGCTCAATTACCTGCGACGCCCATGCATCGGCCCTGGCCCATGCAAAATCTTTCACGTTCAACGGTGAAGGATGTTCCGTCCAGTTCACCATATCTGATGATGAAAAACACGTCCAGTTGTGCATTACGTAGCCATTATGATTAGTTGGTGCTTCGTCATGCCCGGTATATAGGTATACCTTGTCCTTATAAACCATAGCTGCGGGATCTGCGGTAAACTCATGGCGGATAATGGGATTGCCATTTGCATGGATCACGGTATCTTTCAATATATTAGCTTTGGAAACCGTTAAGCAACTTGCTGCTATTGTTATGGTTAGTATGTATTTTGCTATTTTCATGTTGATTGTTTTATTTGTTTTCCTCAATTACCGGCCATCCCTTAACCCAGTTTAGTTTTTGCAGCCGCAGCTTCGAAATTCCCCTGTCTGCAGCATCGTATCCGTGGAAGATGATGTAATCGGCACCGTCAAAATGGGCTACGCCATTGTGGCCCACGCCGTACCAGTTCTTATCGCCTTCTAATAGTATAGTGCCGCCACCTTTATTCATGGCGATGCCGTTTTTATCGAGATATGGACCTTTAAGATTTTTAGACCTCCCAATGATCATCTTGTAGGTGCTCTGCGGTCCTTTGCAGCAGTAATCTATTGAGGCAAAAAGGTAAAAATACTTTTCGTGGGCATAGAGGTATGGGGCTTCAATGGCGTTTCCGCCAGCGTCGACAGGATTTCCGGCTATTGGTGGCAGGTTTTCAGACGGGGATTTTTTTCTGGTGGCAATGGTAGGCAGACTGTCGGTATTGTCGGCAATGCCCAGCCGGTCTGGATTGAGTTTTACCAGTTTCAATCCATCCCAAAATGAGCCGAACACAAGGTAGGGTGTACCGTCCTTATCGGTAATTAAATTAGGGTCGATAGCGTTCCAGTTGGTTTTTCCGGGAACAGATTGGAATACCTTGCCATGATCTGTCCATTTATAAGCCGGATCATTGGTATGGAGTGTAGTGTTGGTAGCCACCCCTATGGCCGATGTGTTTTTGCCAAATGCCGATACCGAATAGTACAGGTAATACAGGCCATTGTGATAAGAAATATCTGGCGCCCAGATGTGCCCTTTAAAACCAGGGATGGCATCAACGGCCCATTGCGGCGCTTTGTCAAACACCGGTTTTTCGGGTTTCCAATGTATCTTATCAACAGACGACCACATAGCTATGCCCATGCCGGTGCAAAAAATAGTATAAGTACTATCGTGTTTAACGATCACAGGGTCGTGAACAGAAATATTAGTTCGTAAATCCTGGGCGTAAACATTAACGCCCAGGAATAAAACGACCAATTGCAAACCAAAATTCTTCAACTTATTTAGTTTTTAGCCTGATAACCTTTAGGGAATAAGGCTCGATATTCATTTTTAATACTTTGCCACTTAATGAAACAGTGCTTTGCACCGGACTTACTGCTGTTGGGTTTTCCAGGGAATTCACTGCGTCGCCATTATCACTGCGGAGGGTGGTTACGGCAACCTGCTTTTGATAGCCGGCACCGCTGATGTTAAAGCTGGCGATTTGGGCCGATGCGCCACTATTCACAAATTTAATGATGAGCTCGTTTGTAGTCTTATCCAAACTGGCGGTAGCGTAGCAGCCATCCTGCCCGGCAACCGACTCTTTGTTCAGCGTAAGCGGTACCACATCGGTGCCTTTATTTAGGGAGAAGAGTTGCTGCACGTAGTAATTCGGCGTGCCGTAACTATTCAAATTGTCAAACCAGATCAGATCCGGAGTCCACTGCCAGCCGTCGACATGGGCAAATAAAGGGGCATAGGATGCCATTTTTACTACGGCGGCGTTGCGCTCAAGCCCGGTCATGAAAGCAGCTTCGGCTATGGCGCAGGTCCAGTTGTTTTTATTATCCGGACTAACCGTGGCCACGCTTTGTGCAGCATATTCCCCGGCGAAGATCTTAGGGCCCTTACGGTCGTAATTATCATAGCGGCGCGCGTTATCCAAAAACCATTTTGGGGCGCGGTAATAATGTTCGTCTAAAATATCGGCGTTTAAGCTGCGGAATGTTTTGTTCAGCAGGTCAAACTTGTCGCCTTCGGGATCGGGGCCCAGGGCCGATACTATTTTTATATCCGGGTATTTATCCTTAATGGTTTTAGTAAAAACCTTCCAGCGCTCAATATATTGCTCGCCCCATTGCTCGTTACCAACGCCCAGCATTTTCAGGTTAAACTTACCGGGGTGACCAAGATCTGTACGAAGTTTGCCCCATTTAGTGGTAGCATCGCCATTGGCAAACTCAATAAGATCCAAGGCATCCTGGATGTATGGGTCAAGCTGGTCCATCGGCACAATTTCGGCGGTGTTAAACTCGCAGGCCATACCGCAGTTAAGGATAGGCAGGGGCGATGCGCCGATGTCCTCGGCAGTCATGAAATATTCCATAAAGCCCAGGCCAAAGGTTTGGTAATAATCAGGAGCGGGACGATGCTTAAACTCAGTATTCCAACGGTTAATGATGTTTTCGCGTTTATCAATATCGCCAATTGTTTTTTTCCATTGGTAGCGGTTGTTTAAATCGCGGCCCTCTACGATACAGCCACCGGGAAAACGAAGGAAACCGGGTTTCATATCGGCGAGCTTTTGCACCAGGTCGGCACGTAAACCAGCAGGACGGTTTTTCCAGGTATGCTCCGGGAACATCGAGATCATATCCAGATCAATAATACCTTTGCCGCTTAGCCAAACATATAGCTGCGCTTTTTTTACCGTAGCTGTTGATTTGAATTTTACGCTGTAACGGCCCCAGTTCTTGTCTGTTGGCAGCAATTCGGCCTTGCCTATAATGGCATCATTATCGCCGTGTAGTTCAATATTTAGTTTTACGTTGGCATCACCTTCCTGTTTGGCTATCACCGAAAAGGTGTAATCCTCGCCCTCTTTAATGCCCATACCACGGAAACCTTCGTTGGAGATGCCGAAGCTTCCTGCATCCGTGTTAACATATGTTTTAATATAATGCGGGTTCTCCGGCCTTTCTGCCGACCGGTTGATCACCTCAATGCGACCATCACCGCCATCTTTTTTATGCTCCGTCCACGCGGCCAGGGGCATATTAAACTCAAACGAACGGTTTTTTACCAGCTCTGCATATACACCGCCATCGGCAGCAAGGTTAATATCCTCAAAAAATATCCCGTACATGGTTGATGGGATAGGCGTTATGATCTTATCTGCCTGTATATTATAGGTGTGTGCAGGTGTATTTTGGGCATTTGCCGCCAGTAGCGTGCCCAATGCACAAACGGTTAAAAAGGTGTGCTTTATCATTATGGGTTTATTTGGTAGCTAAAGCTAAAAATAAAATTTAAATTAAGTGTGTTTTTAACAATCATTATTTTTTCTTCCCCCAGATAGCTGTACCTGAGTTATCCAAACCGGTAAAAATAATGGTAGATACTACCTTGTTTTCCCAATCCCTTTCGCGCTCGGTCTTGAGTTTGTAGGTATCGCCGCTGCCGTATTTCAGTTCGATATAAGGGGCGGTAAAAGTCCATTTATCTGCGGCGTTTCCGTTTATGGTTCCTGCGGCATCCAGTTTAAATTCGGTAGCTACCTGAAAATTCGGATTGGTTTGTTCATCGCTGTAACCGGGTACTATATGGTAGTTTAACGTTATTTTTTCATAGGTGCCGGCAATATCGGTGCTGGCGATGGCAGCCTGATCTACGTTAGCATATCGCTCTGGCGATACCACCGGCCAGCCATCGGGCGTCCAGGAAATTTTGCGTACGTGCAGGTCCATATAAAAGGAATTAACCCCTGGTCTGCCCTGGTGCGCCATAAAATACTGGCCGCTGCCGTTGTCAAATACAGCGCAATGCGCGGTGCCCTGCCAGCCGCTTTGGTTAGCAAACTGATAAGGTGCCAGTATCATAGGCCCATGATCTTCGTTGGTGTTAATATCGTGCCCGTTGTAGTCATAAAAAGGGCCTGTAGGGTTATCGCCCCTGCCAACCCTTACGTTGTATTTGGTTTGCAGCCAATCGTAAGAGATAAACAGGAAATATTTTTTCAGCGTGGGGTTATATATTACTTCGGCACCTTCAATGTTGCCGTTGTATTTACCGCCCGTAAAGCCACGGTTGGCAATCCGTTTCCCCTTATCGCCTGTTGTTTCGGCCAAACCGGTAGTTGCATTAAGCTTTAACATATAGATGCCATCCCAGGCCGATCCGTAGTACATATACTCGTCGCCGGTTGGGGCGGTAATAACTGTTGGGTCGATAGCATTGGTTTGGATGCTGGCATCATTTGCGGATGTTACCACGAGGTCTTTCTCCGTCCAGGGGCCTTCGGGGGATGAAGCTGTTGCCATGCCGATAACGCTTAACCGCGCAACTGCCGATGAAAGTGAGTAATACAGCCGGTATTCCGCACCAACCTTCATTACATAGGGCGCCCATAAAGCATTGAACGGCGTGCCACCCTTTGAGCTGATAAACTGTGAACCCTTTGCCGGAAGCGAATTAAATACCCAGCCCACAAACTCCCATTGCACCAGATCTTTCGACCGGCGAATTTGCAACCCTGAACGTACATCGGTACCAAAAGCAACATCGGTACTGTAGCAGTAATAATAATCGCCAAATTTTTTGATGGATGGATCATGTACATTATAAACCGTCCATTTTTGGTAATAGGCAAACGATGCTATATCACCGTAAGTATCGGTTATGGAATTAATATCAAAGGCAGTTGGCGTGATGGGCTTTACCACCACGGTATCTGTTATTTTGGGTGCAGCTCCCTCTTTTTTACAAGCGGGCAATAAACCGGCAGCTAAAAGCAAAGGCATTAATAACCTTAACCTGTTCATGTTTTTCATAAATAAGCTCGACTAAGTTTTTTTGAGAAAATACCCTCCCGGCTTACTGGCCGGGAGGGATACCTTTATTAATTTGCTGGATTAGGTTTCAGGTTTTTATTTACATCCAGCTCGGTTTGTGGAATTGGCAGGTACTCGTTACCTGCGGTCCACGAATTAAACTCGGGATCATGGCTTTTGAGTTCGGCAAGTTTATCTGCTTTGTACAACCAGCCCCAGCGAATGATGTCATTAATACGCTGCGCTTCAATAGCAAATTCTAACGCCCGTTCGTGACCTAATTGATCGCGCATTTGCTCTTTGGTCATGTTGGGTTTGGTAGTTGCCAGATCGGGCAGGTTGGCACGGTTACGTACTTTTTGAATGTATGGATAAGCCGCCGAGGTTTGATCCATCTCGTTCAAAGCTTCGGCATACATCAACAGCACATCTGAATATCTTAACACCCGATAGTTGATACCCGAATTTTCGATACCATTGTTTTCATTGGTGAAACCCGGGATACCATCATGAGTATATTTGCGCGGATAAATATTGGTTTTTGGATTGTTCCACGGGCCAAAATAAGCCAACTCGGATACGCCCGGCTCATAGGATGCAATTGTGGCCAACAAGCGGGGATCTAATTTACCGTCAACAGTTTTTTCCTTTTTAAATTCCTCGTAAATCCAGTTGGTTGGTAAAAAGTCAGAATAGCCAAAACCTTCCATAGCATAGGTATGACCTATTGACGATACCTGTTTCCAGTTTGCATTTGGTTCGCCGCCATAGTTGCCTGCGGTACCGCCAACAGTATTAGGATCGGCAAACTGAACTTCAAACAACGACTCGGCATTGTTCTCGTTAGTTGGCTTAAAGTTATCCCTGAAATCTGTCATCAGGCTATAATTGTTTAATTCGGGGCCATCTATCAGTAATTTAAACTCAGCTGCTGCATCGGTCCATCTTTGGCGATATAAGTATGCTTTACCCAGCAAGCCCACAGCCGCACCTTTAGTAGCACGCCCCTTTTGCCCCTGATCTGCGCCGCTTACGTTGTCGTAAGTTACCGGCAGCATATCTATTGATTTTTTAAAATCATCATAGATCTGGTTCCAAATGTCGTCCTCAGATGCAGTTGCCGGGTAATAATCTTTCTGATCTTTTGGTACAGTGGTAATAAGCGGCACTACTTTGTAAGTGCGGGCCAGGTTAAAGTAAGCCAGTGCGCGTAAAAAATAGGCCTGTCCTAATAGACGTTTTTTCAAACCCTCATCCATAGTAATATCCGGTACGTAGGTTAAAACCTGGTTGGTGCGGTAAACCCATTGGTAGTGCTGCGCCCAAACCCATTGCACCGGCCCGGATGTTGTTGGGATGGTAAAGTTTGCTACCTGGTCAAGATCGCCCCAGGGACTATCACCTTTAAAATCGTCGCCGCGGCCATCGGTAAGGGCGGGGTACATACGCATGTAGCTGCCATCCTGTATCATACTGTTGTAGATAGCTACCACACCGGCAGTAGCGTCGGCGGCTGTTTTCCAATATTGGGTTGATGTTTGTGCGTTTGGATTTTGAAGGTCCAGCTTTTTATCGCAGCCAAAAAAGGATGCGATTAATATGATTATGGTGAAATATTTAATTTTTTTCATGTTGATTCAATTTACCTGGTAAACAAATTGTTAAAAACCTACCTGTACGCCCACTAATATGGTCCGCGGTTTAGGGAACGATCCGGCATCGAAGCCCGGGTTGAAAACACCCGAAGTAAAATCGGGGTTAAAGCCCTTGTAACCCTGGAACGAGTACAGGTTTTGACCGGTAACATATATCCTTGCATTTGACAAGCCCTCAATAATTCCCTTTTTAAAAGTATAACCTAACGATACGGTATTTATGCGCAGGTATTTACCATTCTGCAGCCAACCCTTACGGTTTGAATCGCGCTGGTTTTGGTTAGGGTCATTTTGTACCACACGCGGAATATCCGTATTGGTGTTAGTTGGTGTCCAATGGTTCAGGATATCGGTGCTGCGGTTAATGTAATCCGTGGTCAGCATCAAATCGCGGTACAGGCGGCTGTTTATTAAAAAGCCCGAGCTGCCCGATGTAAATACCGACAGATCAAAGTTTTTATAGCCGGTAGTAACGTTAAACCCGTAATTTAATTTAGGAATTGCGCTGCCCAGGTAAGTACGATCATCGGCATTGATTACGTTATTACCGTCCAGATCTTTAAATTTAATATCGCCGGGGGCTGTTCCCGCCTCTTGTTTGGCATGGTTAGCTATATCGGCAGCGTTTTGAAATATACCTTCTGCAACATAACCAAAATGCTCACCTACTTCGCCGCCTACGGCTGTTTTTGAACCTACGCCGTAAATTGGTTCGTTATTACCGCCAAGTGCAAGCACCTTGTTTTTAACGGTTGCAATATTGGCCGATATATCTAAGGTAAAATCGCCGGTTCTTTTATGGTAAGCGGCAGATATTTCAATACCCGAGTTACGCAGTGTGGCCGCATTAATTAAAGGGGCCTGGTTTACAGAGCCGGTAGAGGCCGGGATAGGTACGCCAACCAATACATCGGCCGATTTGCTGTTATAATATTCGGCAGATAGATCAAACAAGCCATTCAGCAATGTTGCATCAAACCCAAAGTTTGCTGTTGTACGTGTTTCCCATTTTATGTTTTCTGATACGAGGCTGGTAGTTAAACCACCGGTAACTTTTGTTCCCTGGTTATCGCCACTGCTGCTAAAATTGTATACAATATTGGGATTGATGTAAGAGGTGTACAGGTAATTGCCGATATTCTGATTACCCAACTCGCCATAACTGGCCCTGAATTTAAGATCGCTGATGATATCTTTAGGAACGGTAAAAAACTTTTCGTTGGTGATACGCCATGCCAGCGCTGCCGATGGGAAGTAACCAAACCTGTTTGATGGGGCAAAGCGCGATGATCCGTCCCGGCGCAGTGTGGCGGTTAACAAATACCTCGAATCGAAATTATAATTTAACCTGCCAAAATAGGAGGCAAGCGTACTTTCGGCACTTGAACCTGAGGTTGTTTTATTGGTTCCGTTATCCAGCTGGAGATAGGGCTCAACAACGTTTTCGGCATGGCCGCTAAACGTGCGGAAATTATCCTGCTGGTATGATTGGCCTAATAAAACATCAACAGTGTGTTTGCCAAATGCCTTGTTATAGGTTAAAGTATTTTCGATAATGCCGGTTGTGTATAAACGCTCTGTATTATCAAGACGCGAGATACTCTGGTTAAAAAAGTAACCCAGATCAAACGGTGGCTGGTACGAGAAATCATTAGCCACTACTTTATCATAACTTAAGTTGATTTTGTACTTTAAACTATGCCCGTTGGTTTTCAGTAAGGTAACCTCGCCAAAGGCGCTGGCCAGCACGCGGTCAACATCGGTATAGTTTTTAATGAGCGAGTTAATGCCAACTGCGTTAAGCGAAATAACGTTTTGAACGCTGGAGAGGATACCGCCATAGCCGCCTACCTTAGTAGGGTCATATAGTTGTTGCGTAGGCACAGCCTCAATAAGGTCAATAATAAGCGGCGGCCTGTTACCGGTAAGGATATCTGAACGGTAGGTTAAAGCGTTTTCATGCGAATGCGAATAAAAAACAGATTCGCCAAAGCGGAAGATGCCTTTGTCGCCGCTGGTATTTACACGGGTAGAGTAGCGGTCATAAGTGGGGCCATTACCAACAAATGTACCCTTGTTGCCAAAGTAATCTAACGATACGTTGTAGGTAAAATGCTCACTGCCGCCAGAAAAATTAATATCGTGGTTTTGACGGTTCCCATTTTTTTCGCCAACCTTTTGCCAATCGGTATTGGTATTGGCAACGTAAACTGATGAAGTTGGGTCGTTACCTGGGATAAGCGGTAAGCCCGCATTGGTATTTACCTCGTTAATTACGGTTTGGTATTGTACGCGGTTAAGCACCGGTATCTTTTGCCAGATTTTATCAACGCCGTAATAGGCGCTGTATTCAATTTTTAACGGCGTACCCTTTTTGCCTTGTTTGGTGGTGATGATAACCACCCCATTTGCAGCCCTCGACCCATAAATTGCGCCTGCTGATGCATCCTTCAATACCTGCATCGATTCGATATCGTTGGGGTTAAAATCGCGTGGTGAATTGCTCATCGGTACACCATCAATAACATATAGCGGTGCCGCATCGCCAAAGGTGCTGAAACCCCTGATGCGCACGCTCGGGAAAGCACCTGGCTGCCCATCGCTGTTAACAGTTACACCGGCAACGCGCCCCTGCAATAGTTGCGAGAGGTCATTAGTTGATAGTTTCTTGGCTTCTTTGGCATCAATGATACCTACCGCGCCGGTTATATCTTTACGTTTAACGCCGCCATAGCCTACTACAATAACCTCATTTAATGAGTTTGAAGTTTCTTTAAGCTGTATGTTAAGCGTGGTATTGCCATTAAGCGGTACTTCCTGCGTGGTATAGCCCACAAATGAAAATACCAGCACAACGTTGTTGGCATTAGCATCCGGGATGTTCAATACGTAGTTGCCATCAACTTCGGTTTGGGCGCCCACGTCGGTCCCTTTAACTTTTATACTTACACCGGGCATTGGCTTACCGGCCTCATCAATAACCTTACCTGTTACTTTTAAAACCGACAAGGTGCCGCCTTTTTCTGACAGGATAACCAGGTTGTTTTCGCTTAAGCGATATACCAGGTTGGTATTCGCCAGCAAGGCGGTCATCGCCTCATCAAGCGAAGCGTTGGTGATGGTGAGGCTTGTTGGCGAAACGTTTTTAGCCAGCACATCATCACTGTACAAAAAGCGATAGTCGGATTTCTTTTCAATTTCCTTGAAAGCTTTTTTTAAAGACACATTCTGGAAACTGACGTTTATTATACTCTGACCATATCCTTTTGCAAAGCTTTGCAACGATGACACAATCACCAGGGCAAGGATAAATTTAAACATAAGAAAGATTTTCAAAAATTGGTTCAGCCGCACTTGGTTAATGCGGTGTGCATTTTTTTTCATAATTTAGCATTAAGGTTGTTTAACTATTTGGTTTTCTAAAAGGGCTGGTAGTTAATCTTTTACCACATACACGGGGGGATGCTTCAACATTCTCCCGTTTTTTATGGCTTAAGGTTTTTAATAATTATTTAAGCATAGGCCTGTTTAATTAATTTGATTAAATGGGTTAATAAACTAAAATTTGATTGTTGTTGGTTTTATAATGGAAATATGTAGTGCCCTGGAGGGCTTTTAAGGCTTTTGTTATCGATTCATTCTGGAACCTGCCGGTGAATCTTATCTTCTTCAGATCTTCGTTTTTAAAACTAATGGCAACGTTATAGCGGCGTTCCAGCTTTTGGGCCAGGCTGCCAAAATCTTCGGCATCAAAGGCAAGCTTGTTCTCAATCCACAAAGCTTCTGATGGCAATGTATCCTGCTTTATCTGGTGAATACGACTTAGCGCTATCAGTGGTACATCTTCATTTATATCATTTTTTGACGAGGCTGCGGCGTTTAGCGCAGGCTGCTCATTATTAATGGTAAGCTTGTCGTTAGCTTTTAAAATGATCTGTTTCTCCGGGTTTTTTAATATGGTAAGTTCAATTTTCCCGCGCAACAGCGATGCCTCCGAGGTTCTGTCGTTAGTGTAGGCCCGCACATTAAATTTGGTACCCAGTACTTTTATGCTGATGGTTGGCGTGGTTACAATAAAAGGGTGCTGGGCATCTTTCACCACATCAAACAAAGCCTCGCCGGTTAAGGAAACCTTGCGCACATCGGTGCCATAGCTGGCGGCGTAAACAAGCTTACTGCCTGAGTTTAGCCATACCTTGCTGCCATCGGGCAGCTGCACTTTGCTTATGCCGTTTTGAGGGGCAGTAATTTCGCTGGTTTTATCGCCATCGGGTATGTTTTTATCCCTAAAAACTATAAACACAACGGCCATACTGGCGGCAACAACAAGCGAAATTATTTTTATGAATTTTATAATGCCGCGTTTGGGTTTGGCTGGCTCTGTAATATCGGCAGCAGGTTCTGCTTCGGTTTCTATTTTGTCAAAAACATCAAGCTTGGTTTCAAAGGCTTTCCATTTGTTTTCCAACTTTTCGTCGGCAGGGGTCTGGTTTGTTTTTTTCCAGATATCTTCCAGCAACGCAAGGGGGTATTGGTCTTCAACCTGCTGCAGCAATTCTTCCAGTTCGCGCAGTTCTTCGGATGAAGCTTCGCCACTTAGTTTTTTACCAATAAGAATCCAGATGTTGTTGATCATTATTTAAGCCTCTAATCATAAAGACCAGAAATAACGGAAACACCCTGGTGAAAAATAAAATAAATTTTTAGTGATAATTTTTACGGTTGGCACAAAGAGATCATATTATCTCTTTGTGCTAACAAAAGCCGTATTTTTTGCGGTAACGGTAGTTTGCCGTTGTGAGCGTTCGATGCTTTGGGTAAGCTGTTTAAGGGCATTGCCCATGTGGTATTCAACGGTTTTAACCGATAAATCTAACAGATCGGCTACCTCGCGGTATTTAAGGCCATCCTCTTTTACCAGCTTAAAAACCAGTCGGCATTGGTCGGATAGTTTACCAAGGGAGTTATTGATAACCCAGGTTATATCGGCGCAAATCAAATTGTCTTCGCCGCTTGCCGATACATCGATAATTTCAACGGTAATGTCATCAATATTTACCTGCGTAAGCTGCACTTTTGCAATATGGTTCAATGATTTATTTTTAACCGATGTGTAGCAGTAGTTACCAAAATTATTGATCTCCATTAGCTTTGCGCGCTGCATCCACAAATTTAAAAACACATCATCAATAATTTCTTCTGCACTTTCATCTGTTTTTACAAATGATTTGGCAAACCAAAACAGCTTGGAATAATAAAACATGTACAGCCTTTTAAAAGATGCCCTGTTATTGTTCACAGCAATATCAATCAGCAGATATTTTAGTTCGGTTTCAGTCATCTTTCCCAGTATAAATGTATATCAAGGGCTGTAATAAATTTATATTAAACTATTTGGTTGAAAACTTGTAAGTAGTTGTTGTATGGTAAGTTGCACCTGGTTTTAACACTGTTGATGCAAATGCAGGCTGGTTTGGTGCATCCGGAAAATGCTGTGTTTCTACACAAAACGCCGAACGGTGCGGATAAGCTTTGCCACCCTTGCCATCATTGGTTTGGCCGGTTAAAAAATTACCCGAGTAAAATTGGAGACCAGGTTCTTCTGTATAAATATCCATTACAATACCGGTTTCGGTGCTGCTTACTGTAGCTACAGATTGTGTGGCATCGTGCTTATTCAGCGCAAAGTTATGGTCATATCCTTTACCGTTCTTCAACTGCTCGTTGCTTTCGTTAATGTCCTTGCCAATTTCCTTGGCCGTGGTAAAGTCGAACGGTGTGCCTTTAACTGGCAATAGTTTGCCTGTTGGTATTAGCGTGGTATCAACCGGGGTAATCGCATCGGCATTAATTTTTAATACGTTGTTGGTGATGGTGCTGCTACCCTCGCCGTTAAGGTTAAAATAGGCATGGTTGGTTAAATTAACCACGGTATTTTTATCTGTAGTGGCGGTGTATTCAATTTTCAGTGCGTTATCATCGGTAAGGGTATACACCACTTTAACGGTTAGCGTACCAGGGTAGCCACCCTCGCCGTCCTTTGATACATAAGTAAGATCAAGCGATTTATCATCGGCTTGTTTGGCATCAAATACCTGGGCATAAAAACCCTTAAAGCCGCCGTGTAGCGTATTAACACCATCGTTAATATCTAATTGATAAGCTTTACCATCTAAAGTGAATTTGCCTTTGGCAATACGGTTTCCGTAGCGGCCTATTATAGCGCCAAAAAATGGTTCTTTTGGCTTTTGGTAAGTTTTTAAGCTATCGTATCCTAAAACCACATCAGTAAAAGTGCCTTTATTATTAGGTACCAAAAGGCTTACTATCCTGCCGCCGTAATTGGTAATGGCCACGCTTGCGCCTTTGCTGTTTTTTAGAGTATATAGTTTAACGGGTTTGCCGTTTACATCGCCTTCAAAGTTTTTAGCATCAATGCTTGCAGTTTTTACCGAGGAGGTGGAGTCCGAATCGGAAGTTTTTTTTGCAGATGGTCCGGCGCAGCCCATAAATAATGATAGCCCAAGGCTATATAATAAAAAGTGCTTTTTAGTTACTGTTTTCATACTGATTTTGGTGCGTTTTCGCCGTTTTTCATGTACGTTATCATTGCTGATCGTGCCGTATTTAACGGTTTTTAACTGTTTACAATTGGTACTTTGGTTTATTATCGGAAGGCCTTTCGGCTCCTAATTAAAATCTAAGGTAGAATAAAAAAATTATTATTGTATAAAAAACAATTAAAAATAAAATTAATTTTATTTGTGTAAGCTATACACCTATAAAGCCTTATAATTGCAGCTATTAACGGATTTTTAAGTAAGTATTTTACTTGAGAGGTAGTTAGGTTGTTCAAAATAATTTTATCACGAACCTGGTTTTACTAAAAATAGATGCACAAATACTCCAAACAAACCCGTCTGCTATTAGCCGTTGACTGCATTATTTTAGGGTTTGATGGGGAAACTTTAAAGATCCTGTTGATAAAAAGAGATTTTCAACCCGAGAAAGGGAATTGGAGCCTTATGGGTGGTTTTGTACAACCGGAAGAAAGTATTGACCAGGCCGCAAACCGTAACCTTAAACAGTTAACAGGTTTACAAGGTGTTTATTTAGAGCAGCTTCATACCTTTGGTGCTACTAAGCGCGATCCTATTGAGCGTACGGTATCTGTTACCTACTTTGCACTTATAGATATTAACAAGTACCAAACACAGCTAAGTCAGGACTATCATGCCGAGTGGTTTCCGCTAAAACGCACGCCAAAACTCATCTTCGATCAGCAGGAAATGGTGGAGGCCGCCAGGAAACAGATCCGTTATAAGGCAGCAATGCACCCCATATTATTTGAGCTTTTGCCAACAAAGTTCACCATTCCGCAGCTGCAAACTCTTTATGAAAGTGTTTTTAACACCGCTATTGATAAGCGTAATTTTAGCAAACGGGTGCTGGCCACTGGTTTACTAATTAAACTCGCCGATAAGGACAAAGCGGGCTCCAAACGCGGTGCTTTTTATTATCAGCTGAATATGCAAAACTATTATGCTAAATTTCAGGCTATTATGAATTTTATCCCTAATCCGGATACATTATAAACAGTCACTTTTTATCTCCCGTTTTGATTTTTTTTTAAATGTTTTTTAGGAAAAATTTTTTATTTCAAAAAAATAAGTGTTACTTCAACACGAATTATCAAACCAATATGAGTAAAGACCAATTTGTGATTGGAGTGGACTATGGTTCAGACTCTGTTCGCTCCGTATTAATAAACGCCCTCAACGGCGAAGAAATAGCCTCATCTGTATTCAATTATCCTCGCTGGCAGGATGGTTTATATTGTGTACCATCTGAAAACCAGTTCAGGCAACACCCGCTTGATTATGTAGAGGGGCTGGAAACTACCATTAAAGACTGCCTGCAAAAAGCAGGGGGCACCGAAGCTGCAAAAGCAGTTAAGGGTTTATCAATAGATACCACCGGATCAACCCCTGTAGCGGTAGATAAACACGGTACTCCGCTTGCTTTAACCCCGGGTTTTGAGAAAAACCCTAATGCGATGTTCATTTTATGGAAGGATCATACTTCGGTAACCGAGGCCGCCCAGATCAATGAGCACGCCACAAAATTTGATACTAATTATCTTAAATATGTAGGCGGCATCTACTCATCAGAGTGGTTTTGGGCCAAGCTGCTGCATATTATACGTGTGGACGAACAGGTGCGTCAATCCCTGCACTCATGGGTTGAGCATTGCGATTGGATTCCGTTCCTGCTAACCGGTGGTACAGATGTTAAGGAAATTAAACGCGGCCGTTGTTCTGCGGGGCATAAAGCCCTTTGGGCCGAAGAGTTTGGCGGTTTACCACCCGATGATTTCTTTTCATCGCTTGATCCGCTGTTGAAAGGCATCACATCAAAACTATTTACCGAAACCTATACTGCCGATAAAGCCGCCGGGCATTTAAGCCAGGAATGGGCCACGCGTTTGGGTCTGTCTACCGATGTAGTGGTAGGTGCCGGTGCTTTTGATGCGCATATGGGCGCGGTGGGTGGGCAAATTGAGCCTTACCACCTAAGCAAGGTTATGGGTACCTCAACCTGCGATATTTTAGTGGCCCCCTCTGCCGAAATTGAAGGTAAATTGGTAAAAGGTATCTGCGGACAGGTTAATGGTTCGGTTATTCCCGGCATGGCTGGGCTGGAAGCCGGGCAATCTGCCTTTGGCGATACTTATGCCTGGTTTAAAAATGTGCTTTCGTGGCCGTTGAATAACCTGCTGTCGCATTCAAAAATAATTGATGCAGCTACCGCCAGTGCTTTAAAAGCCGAAATGGCCGAACTCATCATTCCTGAATTAAGCAGGCAGGCCGCGTTAATACCGCTTGATTTTGATAACGAACTTTCGATAGACTGGTTTAATGGTCGCCGTACGCCGGATGCCAACCAGGAGTTAAAAGGCGCGATAAGCGGTTTAGGTTTGGGCAGTGATGCACCACGTGTTTTCCGTTCATTGGCCGAGGCCACCTGTTTTGGTGCAAAAAGCATTGTAGACAGGTTTGTAAGCGAAGGCATCCCGGTTAAGGGTATCATTGGTATTGGCGGTGTAGCAAAAAAATCGCCGTTTGTAATGCAAATGATGGCCGATGTGTTGGGTATGCCTATCCGTATTCACCAGTTTAAACATACCTGCGCTTTGGGCGCGGCAATGTTTGCGGCGGTTGTAGCGGGCATCTATCCAACGGTTGAAGAAGCCATGCAAGCTATGGGCCGCGGTTTTGACGTAGAGTATTATCCCGAAAAAGCAAATGCTTCGCTATACCAACGCAGGTTTAAACAATACCATGACCTGGGCGATTTCATCGCTAAACAAACTGCTGCTAAAACATCGGCACAAAAACTATCAAACGCAATAATAGCATGAGCAAATATCAGCATATAAAAGAAAGCGCCTATGCTGCCAATATGCAGCTGCCCAAGCTGGGGCTAGTACTTTTTACCTTTGGCAACGTAAGCGCCGCCGATAGGGAATTGGGTGTTTTTGCCATTAAGCCAAGCGGTGTACCTTATGAAGATCTTTCGCCGGAGAAAATGGTGATCGTTGATTTCGACGGCAACACTATCGAAGGCGATCTGCGCCCATCGTCTGATACTAAAACACACGCTGTTTTATATAAACACTGGGAGCATATTAACGGTATTGTGCATACACACTCTACCTATGCCACTTCCTGGGCGCAATCGCAAAGGTGCATTCCTATATTTGGTACCACTCACGCCGATCATTTAACTACCGATGTTCCCTGCGCGCCGCCCATGCACGATAGCATGATAGAGGGCGATTATGAATACCAAACCGGTTTCCAGATCATGGATTGCTTTAAGGAGCAAGGCTTGGATTACCGCGAGGTTGAAATGGTATTGGTAGGCAACCATGCCCCTTTTACCTGGGGTAAAACCGCCGAAAAGGCCGTTTACAACAGTGCAGTTTTAGAAGCCGTTGCACAAATGGCTTACCTAACCGAGCAGATAAATAACAATGCCCCGCGTTTAAAGGATTCGCTTATCAAAAAGCACTTTATGCGTAAGCACGGTCCCGATTCTTATTACGGCCAATAATTTTTATACCTGTTTTTATATGAAATTAAGTAATGTAATAGTTTTTGTTGCCTGTTTGCTTAGCATTAAGGTATCGGCGCAGGTAGCCGCCACGCCGCCTATGGGCTGGAATAGTTACAACTGTTATGGCTCGGCCGTACATGAAGATGAGGTAAAGGCCAATACCGATTACATGGCGCAGTATCTTAAACCCCATGGCTGGGAATATATTGTGGTCGATTTTTTATGGTCATACGATAACCCACCGGGCAGTAACATTGGAAACCCTTTTCAATTGCGTTTGCAGGATGGCTCATACCTGCCCTGGCTTACCATGGATAAGTGGGGAAGGTTAACACCACAGCCAACTAAATTCCCTTCGGCATTTGGTGGCAATGGCTTTAAGCCCTTGGCAGATTATGTACACGCTAAAGGCTTAAAGTTTGGTATTCACGTAATGCGTGGCATTCCGAGGCAGGCCGTATGGGCAAAATCGCCGGTAAAGGGAACCAACGGTATCACTGCCGATATGGTAGCCGATACTAATTCAAAATGCCCTTGGATGAACCACATGTACGGGTTGGATATGAAAAAGCCTGGCGCTCAGGAATACCTGAACTCGCTGCTGGAATTGTATGCTTCATGGGGTGTAGATTTTATTAAGGTAGATGATCTTTCGCGCCCGTACAGTACGGCTGAGGTAGAAGGTTACAACAAAGCGATAGCCCAATGTGGCAGGCCTGTTGTGTTAAGTCTATCGCCCGGCGAAACACCGGTTGCGCAGGCTGTCCATGTAGCAAAAAACGCAAACATGTGGCGCATGGCCGATGATTTTTGGGATAACTGGAAAGAGATATTACACATGTTTGATTACGCCAAAAGCTGGGAAGGTGTTGGCGGTCCTGGTCACTGGCCAGATTGCGATATGATACAAATTGGTAAGCTAAGTAAGCGCGGTCCGGTAGGGGAGGAACGTTACAGCCGCTTTACCGAGGATGAGCAGTATACGCACATGACCTTCTGGAGTATTTACCGCTCGCCCCTGATGCTAGGCGGCAATCTGCCCGAAAACCGGGAACTGGAACTAAAACTATTTACAAACGATGAGGTATTGGCTGCAAATCAAAAAGGAGAGAACCCGCGCCAGCTGTACAAAAAAGATGACGCTATGGTTTGGTATTCACACATTCCTGGTAGTAAGGATATTTATGTTGGCTTATTCAACATTGGCGATAAAAATAAAAGCATAGCCATTGATTTTGCTACCATTGGCCTGAAGGGAAAAATCAAAGTACGCGACCTATGGAAAAAACAAGATCTCGGTCAGTTTAAAAATAACTATCAGCAAAACATCAACCTGCACGGCGCAGCCTTGCTGCGGCTTTCACCAACAAAATAATTAAGTATTTAAAAATCAATAATTCAACAACTCAATAATTCAAAATTACATATATGATCGATCTTAAAATATTTGAAGTTTGGTTCATTACAGGGAGCCAGCACTTGTACGGAGAAGAAACATTAAAATTGGTTGCCGAGCATTCACAGCAAATAGCTGCGGGCTTAGATAGTTCGGGCCAAATTGCGGTTCGGGTGGTTTACAAACCGGTTGTAAAAACTACCGAAGAAATTTATGCTACCCTGCAGGCAGCCAACACTACAGAAAACTGTATAGGTGTTATTACCTGGATGCACACATTTTCACCGGCCAAAATGTGGATCCGCGGACTAAGTATCCTAAAAAAACCGATGCTGCACCTGCATACACAATTTAACCGCGACATTCCATGGAGCAGTATTGATATGGATTTCATGAACCTTAACCAAAGCGCCCACGGCGACCGCGAGTTTGGTTTCATTGTATCGCGTATGCGTATTAACCGCAAGGTTGTTGTTGGCCACTGGCAAGATCCTGAGGCTTTAGCTGAGATTGACGCCTGGGCACGGGCGGCGGCCGGTTGGTACGATTGGCAGGGTGCAAAGTTTGTGCGCTTTGGCGACAACATGCGCTTTGTTGCCGTTACCGATGGAGATAAAGTAGAAGCGGAGCTGAAATTTGGCTTTTCTGTAAATACCTATGGTATTGGCGATCTGGTAGCGGTTATTAACGCAGTGAGCGAGGCCGATATCACAGCCCTTACAAACGAATACGAGGCTACTTATACCATGGCCGACGACCTTAAAAAAGGCGGTGCCAAATATGCATCGGTTTACGAGGCAGCGAAAATTGAAATAGGCTTGCGCAAGTTTTTGGTTGAGGGTGGCTTTAAAGGTTTCTCAGATACTTTCGAAGACTTGCATGGCATGATCCAACTGCCGGGTATAGCTGCCCAGCGCCTGATGGCTGATGGTTTTGGCTTTGCCGGTGAGGGCGATTGGAAAACTGCCGCCCTGGTACGCGCCTTCAAAGTAATGGGCGCCGGTCTGGCCGGGGGTAACGCCTTTATGGAAGATTATACTTACCATTTTGACCCAAGCAATGCACTGGTATTAGGTTCGCACATGCTGGAAGTTGATGCTTCATTAGCTAATGGCAAAGCATCATTGGAGGTGCATCCCTTAGGTATTGGCGGCAAGGCTGATCCTGCGCGTTTGGTATTTAACGTGGCTGGCGGCGCGGCGCTTAACGCATCTATTGTGGATATGGGTAACCGTTTCCGTTTGCTGGTTAACGAGGTTGAGGCCGTTGAACCAATTGCCGATTTGCCAAATCTGCCAGTTGCCCGTGTACTTTGGAAACCACTGCCCGATATGAAAACAGGCTGTGCAGCCTGGATCTATGGCGGCGGAGCGCACCATACGGCCTACAGCCAAAACCTTACTGCCGAACACATGCAGGATTTTGCAGACATGGCCGGTATTGAGTTTTTAAGGATAGGCAAGGATACCACCATTCCGCAATTCAGAAATGAGATCCTGTGGAATGAGGTGGCTTATAAATAGGAGAGCCTCACCTAAGTCCTCTCCAAAGAAGAGGACTTGGTAAACTTGGTTATGATACTTAAATAATAAATATGTCATTGCGAGGAACGAAGCAATCGCGAACCGTGCAAATACTAAGCAGAGGATGAGATTGCCGCGCTACGCTCGCAATGACATATTGGATAGCAGCGGATACCGGCCCGTAATTAAGGCCAGAAGCAGTATGAGCGCATAGCCCGGACCGAAGGTAACGCCCATTTGAGGAGCAAGGATTTGAAGATTAAGGAACAAAGACGGAAACGCAGGTGATACCGCGGACACTTTAGAAAGGCGGTGGGCATGTGCGATTCCTTCCTTGGGGAAGGAGGAGGAAGGGGTTTAGCCAGCATTCAAATGTGAGCTAAACGTAGAAACCCCTCCCTGCCTTTGCCCACATCCGGCCGCACCCCTCCCAACGGGAGGGAATTAGATAGTACAAGAAAAGTTAATATTAAACAGGCAACCCACGATGGGATTCCGGTTGCTCGTTTTGAAAAATGAATAGAACCGGCGAAAAACAAGTTAAAAACCGAAAGAAATCAAATAAAAACCAGGTAAAAAACTGATTAAACCAAACTAATTTAAACCCAATTATGAATAAATTTTCAACTATCGATTACGTCATTTTCGTGATCTATTTTATTGTAGTATCCAGCTATGGTTACTGGGTGTACAGCCGCAAAAAGACCAAAGGCGTATCTGATAGTCACGACTTTTTCCTGGCCGAAGGGTCGCTTACATGGTGGGCCATTGGGGCATCGCTTATTGCATCCAATATCTCGGCCGAGCAATTTATTGGTGCCAGCGGACAAGGCTTTGCCGTTGGTTTGGCCGTTGCTGCTTACGAGTGGGTTGCTGCCATCGCACTTATTATAGTTGCGGTGTGGTTTATACCCATCTATCTGAAAAACAAAATTTTTACGATGCCGCAGTTTTTACATACGCGGTATAACGAAACGGTGAGCTTTGTAATGGCGCTGTTCTGGTTGTTTTTGTATGTGTTTGTGAATCTTACGTCGATACTTTTCCTTGGCGCATTGGCACTGAACAACCTATCGGGCGGCGATCAAACTACCATGCACTACATTATTATAGCCTTGGCGGTATTTGCCCTGTTTATTACCCTGGGCGGGATGAAAGTGATTGGCTTTACCGATGTTATACAAGTGTTGGTATTGGTGATTGGCGGATTGGCCACAACATATATTGCCCTAACTTTAGTGAGCGATCATTTTGGGTTAGGCAAAAGCGCCCTTGCTGGTTTTAACGCCATGATGAAGGATGCGCCAGACCACTTTAAAATGATGCTTCCCAAACCAAAACCAGGCGCATCGCAGGTTGAGATCAATAAATATCTTGCGTTGCCGGGTATTGCCATGTATTTTGCCGGCCAGTGGATAGTGAACCTTAACTATTGGGGTTGTAACCAGTACATTACCCAACGCGCGCTTGGTGCCAATCTTAAAACTGCACGTACGGGCATCCTGTTTGCGGGTTTAATGAAACTGGCTATGCCCATAATTGTGGTATTGCCGGGTATTGCGGCTTACGTGTTGTATAAAAATGGTGGCTTACAGCAGGAAATGGTTTCGGGCGGGCATTTTAATTCTGATAATGCTTATTCGGCTGTACTTGGGTTTTTACCTACCGGCTTAAAAGGCCTTTCGGTCGCAGCGCTTACCGCGGCAATTGTAGCCTCGCTTGCGGGTAAGGCTAACAGTATCTCTACCATTTTTACGCTTGATATTTACAAAAAACATATCAATAAGAATGCCGACGAAAAGAAAATGGTTAATGTAGGCAGGCTTACCATTGTAGCTGCCCTCATATTATCTATTATGCTTACCTGGAAAGATCTTTTGGGTATTGGTGGCGAGGGTGGTTTCACCTTTATTCAAAAATATACCGGCTTTATCAGTCCGGGTATATTTGCCATATTTATATTGGGTTTCTTTTGGAAACGTACTACAGGAGCCGCTGCTATTGCTGGTATATTAACGGGCTTTGGTATGTCGGTATTGTTTAACAATTTTGCACCGAGATTATTTGGTCACGAAACTTTCCTGTATACCGCGTTTCCAAAAGGCGACGGTACTTTTGAAATTCCGTTCCTGATATGTATGGGCTTGTCGTTCCTGTTCACCGTTATAGTGATGGTGGCCATTAGCCTTGCCGGACCTAAAGTAAACGCTAAGGCACTGGCTATCGACAGCAGTATGTTTAAGATCGAAAGGTCGACTTTGGCATTAATAGTAGTAACCCTTTTATTACTTACTATGCTTTATGTGAAATTCTGGTAGATGATATAAACCTATAAACAGAAAAAGCGGGCTTGCCCGCTTTTTCTGTTTATAGGTAATCCGGTTTACTTTAATTCTTTTTCAGCAACACATATGCGTAAGGCTGAAGTGTTAGTGTTGTGGTTAATGTGGTGCTGGCGTTGGTAAGGCCGTTTGTCCAGCTGGTATTTTGCAGGGCTGTAGGCAGGTTGTAAGTGCTGATGCTGTTTTTGGTGTTTACCAGTACAACTACATCATCCGTGCCCGATCTTTTCTCGAATGCTACCACATTAACATCGTCATAAGCCGTTAGCGCCCCTACTTTTACCGCCTCGTGAGCTGCGCGGAAGGCAAGGATCTTTTTGTAAGCGGCTATCATATCCGGGTTGGCAGTATAATCAACAGTTACATTATTGAAAAAGTTGATGGGGTTGGGGTAGCCAACTTCCTGGCTGCTGTAAATGAGCGGTATACCGCCCATATTAGCCGCCAGTGTAAATGCTGCCAACGCACCTTGCTTGCCGCCGTATTCGGTAATTGTGCTGCCATCGCTTGAGGCATTGTCATGGTTGGTGATATACCTTAGCTTTATTCCCGGCGATGGCAGGGATGCAATTTCGGTAGTGTTCGTACTGAATAAAGAGGCTGGCGAAGATGAGCCTGAAAATAAACTTTTAAGCGTACCGTAATAACTAAAAGCATAGCTCAATTGAAAACCAGAGGTAATCTCTGCACCTTTGGTACCTTCAGCTAAGTAGATCAATTTGTGAGTGGTAATGGTATTAAGGGTATCAAGCGCCTGTTTCCAGAAATCGGCCGGCACGTTATCGGCAAAATCGCAGCGGTAACCGTCAACATTGGCCGCAAAGATCCAGTATTTCATGGCTTTTATCATGGCTTTGCGCATCGGGGTGCTGTTGTAATTTAATGCCGCAACATCACTATAATTAGTACCCGGCGGAATAATGATATTACCTGAAGCATCCTGCTGATACCATGATTTATTTTCTATCCAGGGGTTATCCCATGCGGTGTGGTTGGCTACCCAATCCAGTATTACAGCCATGCCCAGGGTGTGTGCTTTGGCTACATAGGCGCGTAGATCGTCAAGTGTACCAAAGCTGGCGTTTACCTCGGTATAGTTTTTTACAGCATATGGCGAGCCCGATGCTTTTAGTACGCCGATGGGGTAGGTAGGCATCAGCCATACTACGTTTACACCAAGCGCTTTAATAGAATCTAACCGGGCCATTGCACTACTAAGACCAACAGGCGAATAGGTGCGCAGGTTAACCTCGTACATTACAATATCCTTTGATGACGGTACGCCGCTGTAGGGTGTGCCATATTGTGCAGGATCGTTGCTGGTTACCGGTGGTGGGGTAACTACAGGATCGGGTGTGGAGCCCGACTTTTTGCCGCAGCCCAGTATCGAGCCTATCAGCATAATTAATACTATTAAAGCGTTCATTTGTGATCTTTTATTACTCCTGTTCATACTCACTTTCCTTTATATTATATTATTTAGAAATTTAATTGAATTCTGTTTGCCGCGTTGCCAATGGTAACATATTTAACCGGGCAGGTTTCGGAAGAGGCTGCGCTTCCCTGCGGATCGGTATTGGCGGTCGCGCCTAAAAATGCTATGGCGCTGTCCTGCAGGTTCAACTTATCATTACCGGTTTTTACCGATGCCGATTGCTGAAACCCGTGTAATACTACTCTGATATATTTAAAGTGCGATTTATAATTGCCATCGGCCTTATCAAAGGTAATGGTATGTTTATCGGGATCAAAGGTGATGGCGCGTTTGTAAAAATCGCCTTTTTGGTAACCAAAGCTTTTGCCATCATCTTCATAATATACGTAATGATTGGCCTTGCTGCCGTTGTATACGTGTACCGATAATGTATCCGTAGGCATTTCAGAAGTAGATTGTACCAATGACTGCATTGGGATAATGCTGCCGCCTTTTACGAAAACAGGCAGTTTATCAACTTTTAGGGGGATGGTAACTTCCTGCCCGCCTTTTTGCTCAGTACCGGTGTATAAATCATACCAGTTACCTTCGGGGAAGTAAACTTTACCAAACGCGGCGGTGCTTTCAAAAGGCGCTACCATAATGCCGTTACCAAACTCATACTGGTTTTGGTATGTAGCATCCATCACTTTAGGGTCAAACGTGTAATTGATAGCCAGCGAACGCATCACCGGCATGCCGGTTTGAGTTGATTCATAAAATGACGAATAAATATAAGGCATCAGCTCATAACGCAGGCTGATGTATTTACGCACAATATCAAGCACATCCTCACCAAACGCCCATGGCTCGGCGGCCCGAGTATTCAGCGCGGTGTGGTTTCTGAAGTAAGGGATAAATGCGCCAAGTTCCATCCAGCGAGTGTATAAGGAGGTAGTAGGGTTACCGGTAAAACCGCCTATATCCATTCCCGTAAATGAAATACCGCTCATGCCTAAGCTGTTCAGCAATCTTACGCCTTGCAGCATGTGGTCTTCTTCGGCACGGTTATCACCCGTCCAAATGGCTGAGTAGCGTTGCATACCTGCAAAACCTGAACGGCTTAAAATAAACGGACGCTCCTTAAAGTTTTGCAATGCGCCTTCATAGCTTGAACGTACCATTTGCATACCGTAAACGTTGTGCGCCTGCAGATGGGTTGTTGGTTTGCCATCGTAATCAAACAAAACGTTATCCGGGATCTTTTGCCCCCAGGTAGCAATTTCATTCATGTCATTCCAAATCCCGCTCACGCCAGATTCTGCAAAGAATTTTACCTGGTTGCGCCACCATGCACGACCTTTTTCGCTGGTAAAATCAGTAAAGTTGCACCAGCCCGGCCAAACCTGCGCGGTGTACTGGGTACCATCGGGGTATTTAATATATACATCTTGTTTTAACCCGCTTTCGTAAGCAGGAGCTCCTTTTTCAACTTTAATGCCGGGGTCAACAATAACGGTTGTTTTAAAGCCCATTTTGTTGAGGTTGGCGTTCATCCGGGCCGGATCCGGGAAGCGGCTCTTGTTCCAGGTGAATAACTGGTAGCGGTCCATGTAGTGGATATCAAGGGTGATGCCATCGGCGGGGATGCGTTTTTCGCGCAGGGTTTGGGCAATGCGCATCACCTCAGCTTCGGGGTAATAGCTGTACCTGTTTTGCTGATAGCCTAATGACCATAGTGGTGGCAAAGGCATACGGCCAGTAAGGTATGTATATGATGATATAATATCGGCCATTTTTTTATGGTAGATGAAGTAGTAGTTCATCTCGCCGCCGCGCGCGCCGAACGACGAAAAGCGGTTGTTACTGGCGCCGAAATTAAAATCGGATTGGTAGGTATTATCTAAAAAGATACCGTAGGCCAGCCCGTGGTGGATGCCGGCGTAAAAGGGGATGGTTGAATAAAGCGGATCGGCAAGTACACTGTAGCCATATACGTCCGAGTTCCAGTTGGTGTAGCCGTTGCCCTTACGATCAAGGTTACCGGTTTTTTCGCCGAGGCCCACAAAATGCTCATCATCCTGCATTTTTTTGTAGGTAGTAACAGATTCACCAATCCATGAGGTACCTAAGCCCTGCTCATCCTGGCTTATTGCTTTGCCATCGGTAGTGTAAAAGGCTATGCTGAAAGGCTTTTTTTGAATTACTGCTTTTAGCGAGTCGGTTAGTAGGATTACCGCGTCATCTGTTTGGGTGATGTTCACCTTTGTTTTTTGAGGTGTACCGGTAACGGCATAAGAAAAATCGGCACCCAATGGTTTTTTATCCAAACGTACACGAATTATTGCTGGGCTGTAAGCGGCTATTTTGCCGTAAGCATTGGTGGTTTTGAAGGTTATATCCTGATCGCCTATGGTAACATTTTCAAAATTACCCGGCGTTAACACTGGTGACTGCGCCATCAAACGCGGCATATTCAAAACACACGCAAGCAAAAATGTGATCTTAATATATTTCATGAATAAATCTGGTGATGAATTGCTGTTTCCATTTAAAGTGTAGTTTTTTACTGCAATAAATTACCTGTATACCTGTAAATAAGGCATCGGAGGATGGAGTAAAAAAGTACATCGGGCGGGGTTATAGCAAATTCAAATTAGCTGTTTTGTTATTAGTAAATAAGGCAGTGCATGAGCACTGCCTTATTGGAATTAGTTTTTGTTTACGTAATAGTAATAGGCATTAGGGTCATGCACATCCAGGTAAATGGTATAAGTACCATCCTCTGTAACACTAAGGTTTTGTACTGCACCATTGTATGGGTATGCAGGGTTATCTGCATAAGCAAGCCTGCCGGTAGCAGGGTCAACGCCGAAATCAATTTTCCATTCTTTGTTGGCTCTGAATTTGAACGAAGCATTGGTTTTCATGACAGCTGTAACCTTCCAAACTTGTTTAACCGGGTCATAGCTCATTGGGGTATCATTATCCCAACCGCCTGGCGTGGCATCGCCAATAATTCCAAACACAACCGGCGTAGCCGACCATGTAAGTGCAGTAGTATTAGCTATCAGCTGGTAAAAGCCCGGGCCAGGCAATACTAAATCACCTTTTGTACCATCGGTTGTTAACAAGCCTGCACCACCATCGCCATAGTTGGTATGGTTCCAGTCAGGATCGCTGGTGAATTTGAAGTGATAAGCGGAGCCATCGGCACTTTCGGGCATGTATATGTAGCCTTCGTAAATGCCATCTTTTTCGGCTGCTACGGTACCAGCTGTTGGCGGCGACCAGCTTTGATAAAAGCCAGGCAGGTGCAACGTTGATAAACCAAGGCTTGCCGGTGGCGGCGGAGGTACAAAAACAACAATTTCTACATAAGGGCTTACCGTAACGGTTATCGCTTTCGAAAACACATTCCTATCCTGGTAGGCCAGGATCCTGAACACCATTTTAGCGGTATCATTACCAGCCAGGCCAACTTTAAGCGCCAGCGCGTTTAAATCTGAACCTTTGTAGGTTTTGGTTAGTATATCATCACCAATTAATATTGATTGTGCTTTTCCCCAAGCGGTGGCGCCAACCGTATCGGTAGGAACATCGGCCTGCAGGGTGTAAGTTACGTGCGATTTGTATGGATATACTACGGCAGGCCAAGTGAATGTAATTACATTAGCATCATCTGTGCTTTTTGTAAGTATAGCCGTATTTGTTGAGGAAGCAAGCGGAGCGTTAAAACTTACCGGTTGTAACGTGGTTAAAGCAGCCTCCTTATGACAGGCAACAGCCAAACAGGCTATTGCTATTAAAGTAGAATTGATTAATTTTTTCATGATGATCAATTAGTTGGATAACCAGGATTCTGTTTCAACTTAGGATTTACAGTAAGTACTGCCGCCGGGATAGGAAATAACTTCATATACTCAGCACCGGCAGACACAAAGCCATGCGGTAATAAATATTTGCCAAACCTTATCATATCCTGCCTGCGGTGACCTTCCATGTTAAGCTCAAATCCTCTTTCGTTGTAAATGTCATCAAGCGTAGGGTTGGCGATATCACCTAAACCTGCCCTTGTTCTTATCTGTTTCAGGAACGGCTCGGCCGCTGCAGAATTTCCTAACCTAACATTACATTCTGCCTGCATTAACAATACATCGGCATAACGATAAATAGGAAAATCGTTTGAGCCCCCGCTTGCGTCATTTGGTGCCACGGTTAAAAACTTGGTATTCCTGATACCTTCATTCGGTCCCGCGCCCGGGTCAATAAGTGAGCTAATATCCTTAGTATAAGTAATATTACCAGCCTGCGGCCCAACCAGGAATTGTTTTTTCCTGATGTCCTTATCGTCAAACTTATCATAATACTCCGATGGGATCACCGTACCATTCCAGCCATTAAAGCCAATAAGGGCCGTGCCGTTGGCGCTGTTTAAGCTGCGGATGGTGTAAATGTTACCGCTTATGATGTTTTCAGTGATGTACTCGGCCAAAATGGTTTCATCATCGGGGCAGGTATTTCCAAAAAGTTCATAATAAGTATTGCCATTTGGGCTGGCTGTGTTAGCAGTTGCAGGGTGTAATGTAAAACCGCCGGATGCTACTTTGGTAGCTGCTGCCAGGGCTTCGGCCCAATGAGGGGTGCCGGTGTATACTTCGGCGTTCAGATAAACTTTGGCCAATACCATGTATCCGGCCCATTTATTGAACCTGCCATAATAAACACCGCCCTTTGTTTCAGATAGCAGATCAACATTGGCCTTAAGCTCGGTAACTATAAAATTATAGATATCGGCCCGTTTGGTTTGCTGAATGGTGTTCGGGTCTGTATTGTTATCAGTATAAAAAGGTACATCGCCAAAATCATCTATCAACAGATAATAAAACCAATCGCGCATTACTTTAGCTTCCGCAATCTTCGATGGATCTGCTTTTGCAGCAGTAAGCTGTGCAACCGCGTCATTTGCACTGTAAATAGCGCCGTATAACCAGTTCCAGGTATTGTTGGTAATGCCAAGGCTTGTTGGTGCTGTACGGGTGTATAGCTGTGCAAAGTCAAGCTGCCAGTCGCCGGTATTACGGTGAGGTATTACCTGCTCGTCAGATGAAAAGGAGTTAAGGTCATACCAGCAGTTATCGCGGCCGGCATAGTTTGAACCCCAGGTACCGGTAATTTTGGCAACCACAATAGCCAGCGCGTTATCTGCACCTTTTGGGGTTGCGGCAAACGCAGCCGCGGGATATTTATCATATACAGTTTCGTTAACCTTGGTACAGCTTTGAGCAGCAAGGCCAACAATGAACACACTAAAAATCAATAATTTTTTCATGATCTAAATTATTTTAATATCACATTTAAACCTGCTGAAAAGGTGCGGGTACGTGGGTAGATCCCGTAATCGCCACCTGATGAACTGCCTCCGCTTGCATCAACCTCTGGATCTAAACCTTTGTATTTGGTTATCAAAGCAAGGTTTTGACCGGTTAACGATACCCTTAAAGCGCTGATGAATTTTATATTGGTTACATTGATCCTGTAGCCTAATGATAAATTCTGGAAACGCAGGTAATTACCACTTTCCAGCCACTCGTCTGACTGAACTGCCGATGAATGGATGCCTGTGGCAATGGCACTTTGCAATAGGTTTTGCTTACCAAGATTTTCTAACATGCTTAGTTTTGAGCGCAAGCCGTTAAAAACCTTATTGCCGCCTGCACCGCGCCAAACCATAGATGCATCAAAGTTTTTATAGGTAAAGCTTGGCGTAAACGCATAATTGTATTTAGGCAAGGACTGACCGGCATTGTACCTTATTTTGCTTTGTGCCGTAGCGTCAAAGCTGCCATCGGCATTTTGACCAGCAAAGGTTTCAACACCGTTGGAGTTTACACCTGTGTGCTTGTAAATAAGGTAAGTGCCAATTGGCTGTCCTTCTACAAGCCAGGCATTAGTGCCCCACGGCTGGTAGTTTGTACTTTGCTGTATACCATCAATTACGCCGCTAAGTTTTAACACTTTGTTTTGCATTAATGATCCGTTACCGGCAAGCGTTAAGCTTACATCTTTGGTTTTAATAACCGCGTAACTCAATGAAGCTTCCAAACCTTTATTTTGTAAGGTACCTGCATTTGCAAAAATGTGGTTAACCTTAAATGGCCCGGATATGTTTACGTTGTAGTTGTACAGTAAATTAGTAGTTTTTGATGTATAGGCTTCAACTGTACCGGTAAGGCGATCATTAAACAAACCAAAATCCAAACCTAAGTTTGTTTCACTGCGAGATTCCCACCGCAGATCGGGGTTGGCGTTTTGGATGTAATCATAAAGTGAGATCTGTTGCCCGCCAAAATAGGTGGTTGGGTTATTGGTAGATAAGCCGTACAATGAAATAGAACCCTGAACAGGCAAACCCTGCTGGTTACCGGTAACACCGTATCCGCCGCGCAGTTTAAGCATGCTGAAAACTTTTTGGTTAGCCATGAAACTTTCCTGGTCAATACGCCATGCGGCCGATGCCGAAGGGAAATAACCGAAATGGTGGTTGGCGCCAAATACCGACGAACCATCGGCACGGAAACTTGCAGTTAAATAGTAGCGGTTATTATATGAATAATTAACCCTGCCTAAATACGAAACCAGTTTCCTGTCGTTTTTATAAGATGAAACATCGCCGTTTTGTGCGCTTGCCAACGTACCTAATTGTAAGCCATTATAAGTAGCAATATCATTTGCAAAGCCCCTTGCAGCAGAATAGCTACCAAAGTAAGTTTGAATTTGATATTCGTAAACAGCGGTAGCATCAATATGGCTCAAGCCAAAATCGCGTTTGTAGCTTAAATTGATATCCATCAATTTTTCGTCGGTATGGTCATTATTGATGTGGGCCTGCCCATTATAGGTAACCGCATCAGTAATGGTCGACGCAACGGGGGCATAATAACCGGTGTTTTGATTAACCTTTCTCCAGCTGCCAAACCAACCTGCCGATAACCCTTTGTAGATATCAAGATCGGCCCTTAAACTGCCAAACAATTCATCCTGGTTAACAACGTTACTAACCGTTTTTGCTATAGCATAAGGGTTGGTATAATGAAACACGTTAGGATCGGTAAAGTAGGTTCCATCGGTATTGTAAACCGGATCGGTTGGCCTTGCAATATATGCCTGGCTAATAGTATTTGATGTAAATGCCGCGTTACCAACACCTATTGGGCTGTAATTAGCGTCATTTACGCCGGTGTTTACATTCATGGTAAGCGTTAATTTATCATCAAGCGCTTTTTGGGTAGCTACAATCCTTGCTATATATTTTTTATAGTTTGAACCAAGTACTACCCCCGTTTGGTTAATAGCACTTACCGAAGCACGGTAATTAAAACCATTTGAACCGCTGCCAAAGGCAAGGGTATGATTTTGGGTTACGCCGTTACGGGTAAGCAGGTTATACCAATCTGTATTGGAACCATGATTTGCCGAAACGTCAACACCTTGCAATTCGGCCTGTTTGGTCCACTGAGATGCGGTAAGCTCCTGTAATTGCTTAGGTATCACATCTAACGACGTGTTTTCATTGTATTCAACAGTTGCTTTGCCTGCCGCACCTTTTTTGGTAGTAATAATAATTACCCCGGTAGCGCCGCGTGAGCCGTATATAGCTGTGGCAGAAGCATCTTTTAAGATATCTATGGAAGCAATTTCACTGGGTGGCACTTGGTTTAAAAATTCCATATTACCCTGTACGCCGTCAACCACAACAAGTGGATCATTACCACCGCTTAGGGATGTTATACCACGGATGCGGATAGAAGGCGCTACGCCAGGCTCGCTACCAACTTCGTTGATATTTACACCGGCGGCTTTACCTGCAATTTGCTGCAACGGATTGGTTACCGAGCCGGGGTTAAGATCCTTAGCCCCAAGGTTTGCAACTGAACCGGTCAGGTCGGTTTTTTTAACTGTTCCGTAACCTACAACCACAACCTCGGTTAATGATTTTGAGTTTGGAACTAATTTAATAGCAGCGGTTTCATTGGCTTTGATAACCAGGTTGGCTACATCATAACCAATAAAAGTTACCTGGACTGTTAATACCGACTGATTGTTACCCACAAGGCTAAATACCCCATTTGCATCTGTAACTGTCGATTGATCTGTTTCCTTTACGTGGATGGTGGCGCCAGGCAATGGCTGGTTAAGCTCATCAACCACTTTACCCTTGAAAACGCTTTTTTGCGCAAATGCAGAAGAAAACGCACAAATTAAAAATAGTACAGTCAAGCCGTACTTGAATAAGTAAACTTTTTTCATTGAATATTGGTTTAAAAATTGGTTTATACTGAACCTGGCTTATGGCGCCAAATCCGAATCAAATAAAAGGAGGTATTTCAGCAAAATCAATACGCTGTAAGGCCAATATAGAAAGTATAAAGTAAATATTGGATTTAACTAACTGTTAATCAGTTTATTGAATAGCGTTTTAATGCCTCTTAATATAGATTAATATAAACCCGCGGAGAGGGGATTATACAGCTTCGATGGCCATTATCTGGTCTTCAAACTCGTCGTTAGTAATAAATGATTTGTTTTTAATGCGGTTTTTGTAGGAGTAGATAGTATTGACAGAATAACCCAGCAATTTAGCAATGCGGTCGTTATCATGAATGCCCATTCTGATGAGGGCGAAAATACGGTGTTCGGTGCTCAATAGCTGTCCTTCGGCAATCAAAATCTTATCCTCTTTATGAAACAAGGAATCAAACTTGTCAATAAAATCGGGGAATAGTTGCAGGAAAACCTTATCGAAAGTATGGAACAGCTGATGCCTTTCATTTTCGAGGTTAAGGCTTTTTATGGCGGCCTGCGCATCTTCGTATCGTTTGCTGCTCAGCTTTTTATCAAGCGATTTTTGGAAACTCTCCAGCTTATCAATATAAATGGAGTTGATGTTAAAGTAATAACCAATGTATTCATTCTTGATTTTGTTGGCCGTACTTAAATTTCTGTTGAGGCCTTCAAGCGCCTGGTTGCTTTCTTGTAATGATACATTGGCCTCTTTAATGAGGTTATCGGCAATGCGTAATTTTTTAAGCTGTTTAAAAATGATGTAGGCAAACGCTATCACAAACAACACCAGCACCGTAATTATGGATGCATAAATAACCAGCGACCGCCGTTGCTGTTCTACCGTACTGATGCGCTGTGCCTCAATAATGGGTAGTATACTGCTAATGGCTACCTGCCTGTGGCGCGCACCGTAAAAGGTGGCATCGTCCATAGCTTGTTTTATGTAGATGAAGGCGTTGTTGAGGTCGTTTTTGTGGTATAAAACATCGGCCAGCTTATAAATAGCAACCGTTTCTTTTGTGGCCGACTGGATATCGGCAATTGCTGCCTGTATCAGCAGTTCCATTGATCTGTCCTGCATGCCCTTTCGTTCATAAATGTAACTGAGCGAACAGGCGCTTACTGCAAACTGGTTAGGGGTGAGGTTTTTGAGCTTTAGTAATTCTTTGTAATGTTCAATGCCCTCGTCAAAACTGCCGGTGCGCAGGTCTTTAAGACCTCTTAGTGCATAGTAATCATAGGTGCCTGGCTTGCTGAGGGCAATTGCCGAGTCTATACACCGGATGCCGGCAGGGTTATAAATTGCAGAGTAATCATTATTGCGGTCAAAATCCGACAGGTCAAAATAACTCCTGGCCTTTAAAAAATAGTATTCTATCTTGTTATCGTCACAGAGATCTTTTAGGTTGATGCCATTGAGGGTTTCCAGGGTTTCTTTAAACATGCCCGATGAAATGAGCGTAAAACCCAGTTCCATTTTGGCAAAGGCTATGCGGGCGGGGTCTTTAAACTGGTTGGCCGTTACTTGCAGCTTTTTAGCATAATTATAGGCCGAATCATAGCTAAAATTCTTGTACTCGTTATACAGGTGCTGGTACAGGTCGTATTTTTTATTGGTATCGGTTAGCTGCCCAAGCTGTTTGTGTATTTTTTCAATGCGGGTAAGTTTTTCTTCAACGTAGGTTTCTTTGTTGGCTAAAACAATATTAAGCTTATTAAGCATTGAATCTGTAACAGCGCTTTGCGCATAACCTGTACTATATAAACCTGATAATAAACAAAATAAAAAATATAACTTTAGCTTCATTATAGCCCGGGCGGTAATTGGATGTTATGTTAAAGATACGTAAACATAACAAAATACCCGCTCGCGCGGTTATAATAATATCAGGGTTGATAATAATTTATAGGATAGCTTTACCCAAACTCAATAATTGAAACCCACCCATGCTCAACAGCGATGACATCAGCTTTTATCTTACCCGTTTTAAGGGCCTTAGTATAACCGATGCCATAGCTTTGTTTAAGCTGGCCCAAACAAAGAAACTGGCTGCCGGCGATATCTATATCCACCAAAATTCAAATTACCAAAAGGTGGCTTTTATAAAGAAGGGACTTATACGTATGTATCAGTTAAAGCCCAGCGGCGATGAGGTAACGCTGATGCTGCGCTGGGAAAATAAGTTCATCGCATCGCATGATAGTATTATTTTACAACAACCCTCGCGCTTTATATACCAGGCGCTGGAAGATACCGTGCTAATGGAAATTGATTACCGGAAAGCCCAGCCGCTAATGGAAAACACCCCTAAGCTATCTGCCCTGCGCAACGAGTTCCTGCTGGCCATGCTGGCCGAAAGTATGCACCGGGTTGAATCATTTATCATGCTTTCGCCCGAAGAGCGGTACCTGCAGCTTGTTCGCGAAAAGCCGGATATTGTAAACCGCGTGCCCGATAAATACCTGGCCACCTTGCTGGGTATTACGCCGGTATCGTTAAGCCGCATTCGCAAAAGAATTGCCACACCGGCCAAGCGTTAATTATCCTTTGTTAATTTCTGGTCGTTTTGGGTTGCCTACCTTTGTAAGGTTAACCAGTCGTTATGGAAAAGGCACTGCATGTATTCGTTACAATATTCAGTATATCGGCCGTTAGGTACTTTGTTATAGCCGGGGTCCCCTTTATTGTTTTTTATAAAATATTAAATACATGGTTCGGCAAATCAAAAATACAAAGCAGACTGGCTACTAAAAGTGATTTTTTCAGAGAGGTGGTGCTATCTATGCAAACCACCATTGTTTTAACTATACTGGCCTATGTTGTACTGTACACTCCATTTAAAAACTATACCCGTATTTATACCAATATAAATGATTACCCGATGTGGTATATCGGCGTAAGTATCCTTATTGCCCTCGTAATTCATGATACTTATTTTTACTGGATGCACAGGTTACTGCATGTTAAAAGGGTTTTTCCTTATACACATTTGCTGCACCATAAATCGGTAAGTCCATCGCCCTGGGCATCATACTCCTTTCATTTTATAGAGGCGTGGACGGAAGGATTGGTACTGTTTGTTATTGTTATGATAGTTCCCATGCATCAAATTGGGATTGTACTGTTTACTATTATAGCGTTTATGATAAATGTTTACGGGCATTTGGGTTATGAAGTGGCGCCAAAAAGGTTCAGGCATTCGTTCCTGTTCCAGATACTAAACTCATCTGTTTATCATAATCTGCACCATAGCAAATTCAAAGGGAACTATGGGCTGTATTTCAGAATATGGGACAGGCTGATGGGTACTGAAAACCCGGACTATGTTAAAGAGTACGACCGCATACAGGCACAGCGCTTTGGTGCTGAAGATGTGCCTGCAAATAATAACGTCAAAGAGCATTTCGTTTAACAAATTAATAATCAAATATTAAAGTCGTAATATTATCTTTGAGGAAAATATTATTGATGAAATTTTCTTGTAATGCCCTGCTGTTTAGCCTTATGATTATGTTGTTTGGCTGTGCTAAAAAAGACAAGGTAGCCCCTCCCGACCCTGTATCACCAAACCTTTCGGCATTTACTATCCCCGCAAAAATTTATGGCGATGTGCCTTTTGATATCATAGCGCCCAAAAGCAATAGCACCGGGGCGTTCTCTTACACCAGCAGCAATCTTAAAGTAGCCACAATATCGGGTAAAACAATAACAGTAAAAGGTTCAGGATCGTCGGTTATTACGGCTATCCAGGCAGCGGCGGGTAATTTTACTGCCGATTCTATGAAGTATACCCTTAACGTGGGACTTACTGCACCAACCCTAAGCGGATTTACTATTCCCAATAAAAGTGTGAACGATGCTCCGTTTACGCTTACGAATCCAAAAAGTAATAGTCCCGGCGTGTTTACCTTTAAAAGTAACGATACCACAAGGGCAACTGTAACTGGTAATAAGGTTACCATTAAATCGGCAGGTTCATGTACTATAGTCGCTATCCAGGCGGCATCTGGTAGTTACCGGGCCGATACCATACAGGCTACGTTTAATATAGCCGGACTGATTATGCCAACGCTAACCAACTTTGTAGTACCAACAAAAAAAATAAGCGATCCCGTATTTACGCTAACGGCTCCTAAAAGTAATAGTGTAGGTGCATTTACCTATAAAAGTACCAATTTCACGGTGGCAACGGTATCAGGCAATCAAGTAACTATAAAGGGTATTGGCAAAACAGATATTATTGCAACCCAGGTCGCTACAGGTGCTTATTCAGGCGCAAGTATTTCGGTGATATTTACAGTTGTGGATCTGCCCACGCCAACTTTAAGCGGTTTTACTATCCCCGCTAAAAAACCAACCGACGCACCATTCACGCTGGTTGCACCCAAGAGCAACAGTACAGGCGCGTTCACTTACAGCAGCAGTAATACGGCTGTTGCTACCATAACGGGCAATAAGGTAACTATAAAAGGTACCGGGCAAACGCAGATCATTGCTACGCAGGCACGTACCATTACCTATGCATCGGAGAGTATTGCGGCAACTTTAACGGTAAGCGGTACATTGCCACCAGGTTCGGTTATGGATGTGGATGGTAATGTTTACACCACCGTAACCATTGGTACGCAAACGTGGATGGTAGAAAATCTTAGGGTTACCCATTTTAACGAGGGTTCGTCTATATCAAATTTTACCAGCGATAAAGATTGGCAAACGCTTACACCCGGCACCAGCGCGTATTGCGATTATAACAATGATGCCAATACAGCATTGGTTTATGGCAAGCTCTATAATTGGTATGCGGTAACCAGCTTACGCGGACTTGCGCCAAAAGGCTTTCATATACCAACAGACGCCGAGTGGACAACCTTATATAATTATCTCGGCGGAGTTCGTGAAAGCGGTGGTAAACTACAGGAAGTGGGCACAGCGCATTGGGAAACACAGGTGACGGCCACTAACAGTACTAAGTTTACGGCGTTACCGTCGGGCGCCCGCAATAACGAAGAAAGTGCATCTTTCAGTGGGTTACGTAATGACGCCAATTGGTGGAGTACCACGGCCAGTAGCAGCACCAATGCCTGGTATTACAATATATACATAAAAGGATATTTTGAACGCCACGATGTACAGAAAACCGCAGGCTTCGCGGTTAGGTGTATCAAGGATTAACGGGAAGCATTAAAACCTAAATAAATAGCCCTGCCATTTTTGGCGGGGTTTGCTGTTTAATAATAGCCTGTTTTGTATTTGGTTAAAAAGGTATCACCTTTTAACTTACGGTACATGCCCAGGGTTTCTTCTATCAAATTGTACAACAATGGATGCGACGCTGCGTTTGGCGAATGGGCAAATATTTCGCGGTTTGTATTAGCAGTGCTGATGCTGAACCTGAATTGTATGCCATCTAAAACATGACGGTGCTTATTTACTTCGGTGTTTTCAAGAACGCTGGTACTTGCTGCTCCTATTTTATTGAGCAGATTAGTATAGGCGGTATCTGTTTCTGCATTAATAATTATACTATCGCGGCTATAGTATGATTGTTTTTTTATCAGTGTATTTATCTCAGCCTGCATAGTTTGCGCGGTAGCATTATCAAGATTTTTTGCTTTTATCCCTGAGGCAAGAGTCACAAAACGTGGGTTATTATTCAGGTTGGTATAGCTTATACTATCCAACACCGTATAGGCCAGTGTTATTACGTTGTTATGCCGGGTAATATCAATCAAAAATTCATTCCGGTTTAATACAGGATGTGCGCTAATGTTTATGGTAATATCGTTATTGCTTTGGGCTTTTAAACAGTTGCCAAGCAATAAGAGGATCAATAGCGATAAAAGCGGTTTCATTTTTATTGAGGATTGAAATAATGCAACAGCAAATATTCGGCATATAATTGACGATTTGAATTTTACCACCAGTTTTTAACTTTTTTTAACCAAATAGCCTAACTTGCAGCTACATTTCATGAAAGATATTCCTGTACATCAGTTAAAAGAGCGGGTAAGCTCGGGCCTGGATATATGGCATTTTGTTCCGGGTGATGAACCCGACGAAGAAGATACGCTGGGCGCACACCGCGATGACCATTACATATTTTTTGTTTTAGAAAGCGGTTCAGCGTCCCTTATGGTCGATTTTCAGGAATTTGCCTTTGTAGCGGGTTCATTGTATTACCTGTTGCCAGGCCAGGTGCATCACCGTATCAATGCCGGGGTTTCTTACGGTTGGTTCCTTGCTGTCGATTCGTTGCTTGTTACACCAGATTATCAGCAGGTGTTTGAAGATCACTTGCAATTGCAGCAGCCTTTTTCCTTAAATCCGCAGCAGCTTAAACAATGCCAGGATGTGCTTTCGCTGCTCTATGAAAAATATTTTGAGGACGATAAAAATCCGTTTTATTTGCCGGTGGTGCATTCCTTGCTGCAATCATTTGTTGGTATGGCCGCAGGTTGCTATAGTCAGCTTAATGATAAGCGCTTGCAAAGCTCCCGCCCATCGCAATTGGCGCAGCAGTTTAAAAAGCTATTGGCTTTGCACATCCGCAAGGTAAAAAGCCCCTCTGCCTATGCGGGTATGTTGAATGTATCAGAAACATACCTTAATGAAGCACTGAAAAAAATAACCGGCTTTTCGGTAAGCTACTGGATTCAGCAGGAAGTTATATTAGAAGCCAAGCGCCTGCTGTATTATACCGAAATGAATGTAAAGGAAATAGCCCACGACCTGGGTTACGAAGATCATGCTTATTTTTCGCGGTTATTTAAGAAAGCGGAGGGCATTACGCCGTTAAGCTTTAGAAGTAGTTACCGTAAATAGTCCAATCATTACCGCAAGGCTGCCATTGCTGCAGGGGTAAATACCGTGTTTCTTTGTATTATTAAAATAATAACATGGAAACATCCACTTTACAAAAACTGAAGAAAAAGGCAGGCAGGTTGTTTGAGAACCGACTGCAAACAGGGCGCGTACTTGATATAAGGCTATGGGAACCATCCACCATTATTGAGATAGATCTGCACCTGCCCTCTGCCGAAATGAGCCAATGGAATGAGATCCCCTATATAAAATTTAAAGTTGCTGACCTTACCTACCGCGATTACACCCCATCGGGCTGGGATGCTGAAACCCGCACCTGTACCATTTATGTTGATGCGGCGCACAGCGGCCCCGGCAGTAACTGGGCGCGCAACCTTATTAAAGGCGATACGGTAAGCTACCTTAAAACAGGCACCACCCATCAAAGCCCCACCGCTACATCGGCCGTTGTTGCCCTTGGCGATGAAAGCAGCATGGGGCACCTGCTGGCGCTGCAGCAAATGGTTTTGCCCAATACCCGCTTTTCGGGCGGTATTGTGATAGGTAACGAGCATCACCGCAAACTGTTTAACGAATATTTTTGGTCGCCGCTGGAGCCGGTTGCCCGGAAAGATATGTTTGGTCACCATAGCCTTATTGAATGGGTGCTCAACCAGCATTACAGTTTGGATAATACCGTTTTTTATCTTGCAGGTAATAATACTATGGTAGCGCAACTGCGAAAAATGCTTAAAGGGCAGGGTTACCCATCGGGGCAAATTAAGGTGCAGGGATTTTGGTCGTAGCCTCCTTGCTTAACGGTAATTTAGCCTGTACTTAACTATTTATCAATATAGTATTTGGCAATAATGCTTAACTTTAAATAAGTTAAATACATTACATCATGGGCAAGTTTTTTGATGACATACAGCCCCCGCACCGCGCCTTTATTGAAAAGCAAAAAATGTTTTTTGTGGGTTCGGCCCCGCTTAGTGCCGATGGGCACGTAAACCTGTCGCCAAAGGGGCTTGATTGTTTTAAGGTACTATCCGCAACGCGGGTAGCCTATATGGATCTTATTGGAAGTGGTAACGAAACATCGGCCCATATTTTGGAGAATGGCCGCATTACTTTTATGTTTTGCGCCTTTGATGGGCCACCCAATATCCTGCGGCTTTATGGCAAGGGTTATGCCATTTTACCCGGCGATGAGGAATGGCCGGTTTTGGCGCCCAATTTCGAAATTCTGCTGGCCACCCGGCAGATTATAGTAGCCGATATATACCAGGTGCAAACATCATGTGGTTTCAGCGTACCGTATTATAACTACATTGGCGAGCGCGACCAGGCCTATAAATGGGCCGCCAACAAAGGCCCCAACGGATTGGAAGCTTACAAACAGGAAAAGAACCTGGTTAGTTTGGATGGTTTGCCTACTGCATTGAAGTAGAGTATCTTAATAATCCTCATCACTCGCTCGCCATAAAGCAGGGTTATTTCTTACGCGGCTTAAATTCTCAATCAGTTCCTCTACTTCGTCGTTAGTTAGTTCCTGTTTCGTGCCGGAGGTGTAGGTGAATAAATGATCGGGTTTTTCAAAGGCTATATTGCCTAAATAATCCGGATCTTTTACCTTATCTGCAATTGGCTTTTTACTTAATGCGGATGTAGATCACCCTTGGCACTGTCTATATAAACGTTATAATTATAGCTGATCACCGGGCGCCCGTCAAGGTGTACCTGTGTGTCGGGTATCACCTTCAAGTGAAGGTGATTGACCAATGTGAAAAATAGCGGTTTCATAAGAGGATTATATTAAGCAAAACCTGTAGTAATTAAAAAGGTTTCATTTTCATTATTTATATAATAGGGCATTGTGCTTTATTCAACCGTATTTTTTTAAGTTTATAAATCGTTAAGAGGAGAGTTAAGAAGCACCTCAAGCAAACATTCAATAATTCTGCAAAAATCCTCTGTGTAAATTTGGAAATATATTTAATGTATGTATGTTTGTACATAATAAGTGATTGTTTTCACTTGCTATTGCATAACCAACTATTTATCGTTAACTCCCTTATTTATGAAGCGATCGTTATCTGCTTTTCTTATTCTATTATCTGCGTGTGCGTTAAACACCCGGGCACAAACCAACAATACCCAGCTTGCAAAAACTATTTTGGCTGATGCCCGCTTAGATACTATACAAACGCGTGGATTAAAGTTGCTTTCTGGGTTTTCGGCAGGTACATCCTATGCCGAAGTTTGGATCAGGGATTTTAATACATTTATTAAAGGCTCGCTAAAGATGCATCCCAAAGAAGAGGTAAAAAGTAAGCTCCTGATGTTTTTTAAGATCCAGGGTGCAGACGGTAATATAGTGGATGGTGTTGTTGACAGCGCCACGGCTAATGTAGGTTACGCCTATCGTTATTCGCCGTTATTGCGTGGCTGGGCGGCACATAAAAATACCGTGGAAACCGATCAGGAATCGTCATTGGTACAAGCCGTAAAAAAATACATTGATGTTACCGGTGATGTCACCATCCTTAATGAGGTTATTGGCGATAGAACCGTTTTGCAGCGCATGGAAGATGCGTTTAATTATATTCAAAAAGATAGATGGTCGGCAAAGTACGGTTTGGTAACCGGCGCCACCACTATTGATTGGGGCGATGTGCAGGCCGAAGGTGGCTGGGGCGTAGCCATTAACGATAAGACCAAGTGGAGTATAGATATTTATGATAACGCTATGTATGTAAAGGCACTTCATGATTTTATAGCCATGAAACCCAAAAACTACAAAAGCACAAAAAATTGGGCAGCGGTGTCAGCGGGCATCACCAAAAATGTGCGTAAGCATTTGTGGGATGCTACAGCGCAAAAATACCACCCGCATATTTATTTAAACGGGAGCCCTTTTCCGCCGAGTTTTAATGAAGACCAGATCCTTTATTTAGGCGGATCTATCTGCGCTATACAGGCCGGGTTTAACACACCTGCCGAGGTTAAGGAAATAAACCGCCAAATGCTGGCTGCCGCAGCCAAAGAAAAACATGCTACCATTGGTATTACTGTTTACCCGCCGTATCCAAAAGAAGTGTATCCTAACATGGCCCCCTACAATTATCAAAACGGTGGCGACTGGACTTGGTTTGGCGGCCGTATGATTGCCCCGTTGCTATCATACAATATGCCAACAGATGCTTATAATGAACTGTCGCCCATGTTGGACAGGGTTATTGCCAACAAAGGTTTTTATGAGTGGTACAACGTACAAACCGGCAAACCAGAAGGCTCCGGTGATTTCAGGGGCGAGGCAGGTGTATTGTACGAGGCTATCACTGCCATAAAGCAATGGGCCGAAAAGAATAAATAGTCAGGTGCTATCTATATGTCCAATAATAAAGCCGGTCCATTTATGGGCCGGCTTGTTTGTGTGAGGTTAATTGGGTTTGAAAATATCGGGAGCTTATTCGCTTCTTAAACTATCTATAGGGTTGGCTATCGCCGCTTTAATGGATTGAAAGCTCACCGTAAACAGGGCTATCACTATGGCCACCATACCTGCCAATGCAAAAATTTCCCAGCCAATGCTTATCCGGTAGGTGAAATCCTGCAGCCATTTGGTCATGGCCCACCATGCTATTGGCGATGCTATAACTATAGCTATAAACACAAGCTTTATAAAATCAAATGATAATAACCGGGTGATATTGACAGTGCTTGCACCTAATACCTTACGGATGCCAATTTCTTTACCGCGTTGCTCGGCCATAAAGGCGGCTAAGGCAAACAGCCCCAGGCAGGCCACTATAATAGCCAATATAGCAAAGCTGGTGAATATGCGGCCCATGCGCTGTACATCGGCATACATGCTGGCAAAACGTTCGTCCATAAAATTGTAACGGATAGGTTGATTAGGGGCAAAGCTTTTCCAGGTAGCGGTAATATCTGCCAGCGCCTTTTTCATATCGCTGCTTTTTACCTTAACCGATACAATGGAAGGGCTGTTGCTCAAATGAAACACCATACCTTGGATACCATCACGCATAGATTCAAAATTAAAATCCTGCACTACGCCAATAACCAGCATGGGTGCGCCGTAATTGGTGATCCGTTTGCCAATGGGATTTTTAAGGTTAAGTTTGTTGGCCAGGGTTTGGTTAATGATAACCGCTTGCGAATCGGTTTTCATAGTAGGGTTAAAATTGCGCCCGGCAACCAGTTTCATACCCATTGTTTTAATATAATCGGCATCTATATCCCAAAACTGCGAGCCAACACCAGCTTCTTCTTTTCTTTTACCCTCATTATAAAACATGTTGCCGTTGCGTTTGGTGCCAGATACAGGCAGAAAATCGCTGATAGATGCACTTTTTACCGATGGTAGTTTTAGTAGTTCGTTTTTAAAGCTCAGCACCTGGTTATCTAAGGTATTGGTGCCTTGTATCATCACAACCTGGTCTTTTTCAAATCCTACTTTTTTGTTGAGGATGTATTTCATCTGGTTATAAATGATAAACGTACTGATGATGAGGATTATAGATGTAGTGAACTGAAAAACAACCAATCCGTTGCGTAGTATCGAACTTTTGCTGCCGACGCTTAGTTTTCCTTTCAATACTTCGATAGGTTTAAAAGATGACAGGTAAAAGGCCGGGTATATTCCCGCTATAACCCCAATAACTATAGCTGCAATCAATATGGTGGGCACAAGCCACCATTCCTGCCAGGGCATAGTAAGTGATTTTGATGCCAGTACGTTAAAGTAGGGCAACAATACCGCGGCCAAAACCAGCCCCAGCGCAAACGATAGAAAGCTGAAGAGCATTGATTCGGTTAAAAACTGCGCTATAAGGCCGCTGCGCTGCGACCCCACAACCTTACGCAAGCCCACTTCCTTTGCGCGGTTGGCAGATTTGGCTGTAGACAAGTTGATGAAATTTATACACGCTATAACTAATATAAAACCAGCCACCGCGCCAAAAAGCCATATAAATCGCATATCGCCATGTGATGCGCCATCATGAATGTCATACGATTTTAGGTTAATATCGCCGATAGGTTGAAGATGTAAAAAAGATTTGCTGCTTACCGTACTGGCGTTTTTGTCGCCGCTTTTTATCATCTCGGGTATTACATAGGTTTTAAGGATGCCGGCGGTCAGCTTTTTTTCAAGCTGTGCTATATTGGTGCCTTTTTTTAGCAAAATATAATTGCTGTAATTACTCGCTCCCCAATAGTTTTGCTCGCCATTCCAAAATTCAATTCCTTTAAGGGTTAGCAGGAAATCAAAGTGGAGATGCGAGGTTGCCGGAAAGTTTTGCATTACAGCGGCAATGCGATAAGGTTTTTCTTTGTTGTTATTTAAATACATCACCTTGCCAACCGGGTTTTGCCCCGGGAAATACTTATCGGCCTTATCCTTTGATATCACCATAGTTAGGGGCTCGGTAAGGGCATGGCGTGCATCGCCAAAAAGCATGGGGATGTGCAGGATATCCAAAAATGGCTGATCGGCATAGGCAAAACCTTCTTCATGGGTATTGTCGGCAGCATCGGCGCGCTTTAACTCATTAGCGCCCGCACCCCAAAAAAGTGAGTTGGGCATCAATCGGCCTGCGTTTTCAACTTCTGGAAAATCCGACTTTAGGGCCAGGGCCATAGGTGCCGGGAAATCCACACCTTTTTCATCCCTGCCTCCGTCTTTGTACTCGCCTATGAGCCTGTACAGGCGGTCGCTCTCGGGGTAGTATTTATCAAAGCTTGTTTCGTTGCGGATGTACAGGGCAATTAAAAGACAGGCAGCAATACTCAGTGCAAAGCCGCCAATTTTTATGGCCGAATACATTTTTTGTTTAAGTAACTGCCTTACAGCTATCTTCAAATAGTTTTTTATCATGGCAATGTTATTAGCAAAGTGAATTAAAGGTTGTTTTTTAATAGCGACAATGGCTTGTTGCTGAATGTTTAGCTTTCTGTCAATCTTGTTTTTTATCAAATCAAAATCCGGCATTTTGTCTTCGGTTGTGCGGCTTGCGTTTTTTAATCCTAAAAGCAAATCTATGGTTTCGTTGGCCTGCTGATGTTCCGTGTCGTCATTAGCCCAGTTAAACAGCATGTTTAGCTTGGTCTTTATCAGCGGATTTTTTTGCAGCAGTTCCTCCAACTCCAGAAGTTCTTGTCCGGATGCCTCATTGGTCATTTTTTTAACCGTTAGGTTCCAGATATGATCTTCTGTATTCATGAGCTAAGCGCTGAAAAATGGATTTTGGATGTTAATGTAAAATATACACATATAAAATATGTGCCATTAATATAAATTACTGATAATCAAATATTTGTAATATTTTTCAACTTTCACATGTTCGGATACGTACAGCCGTTGTCCGGTAACGTTGCAGCGGTAGCAGGGGGAGATGTCGTAGATGCACCGCTAAATTGTCTTTTGCAGGCATTGCCATTTGTTTAGCTAATGCCGAGCTTTGATTAAACCAAACATAAAACGATGGAAAGCAATAATATAGAGCGGGTTGTTATTAAACAAGCTCAAAAGATACTTGAAGTAAATGAAGCCAGGCTGGATGGTTCAACCTTTGGCATAATGATGATGAACAATGCCAGTTTTAACAACGTAAGTATACAAGACCTGAAAATACACGATGCCGACCTAACCGGGCTGGAAATAAGTAATGCCCGGCTTGGCGGTGCTTATTTCCATAATATAGGTATGCCGCCAAAGGGGCATCCCGCTTATAAAGAAGGTGCCCAACAACGCCCCCTGCGTTTTGAAGATTGCAATTTACAAGGCACCACGATAACCAATTGCAACCTTAGCAATGTGGCAATTACAAATGTGAATATACAAGACCTGAAAATACACGATGCCGACCTAACCGGGTTGGAAATAAGTAATGCCCGGCTTGGTGGGGCCTACATCCATAATATAGGTATGCCGCCGAAAGGGCATCCCGCTTATAAAGAAGGTGCCCAACAACGCCCCCTGCGTTTTGAAGATTGCAATTTGCAAGGCACCACAATAACCGATTGTAACCTCAGCAATGTGGCAATCACCGATAGTAACACAACAGGGATGACCATAAACGGCATTTTGTTGGCTGATCTTTTATCGGCTTATAACAAAAGATAAAATAAATTAATAAAATATATGGTACTATGTATTGTATAGTACTGTGTTTTGTATTAGCTTTGTGATGTACATGGATCATTAAAATATATTCATCATGAAAAAACTACAATTATTAATAGCAGTTGCCGGTATAACTATGCTTACTGCCTGCCACATCGGTAATAAAAGGCATACCGTTATTGTGGAGGATAACAACGGCGCCAAACTCCGGATTGAATACGTGGGACAGGCATATTTTACTGCCGATAAAACTGGTATTAAAAGTATCTCGCCAAACGGTTACGTAAAATATAGCCGCGGCGACAAGGAACTGGTTGCCGAAAGTGACCATAGCGGTAAAATCACCTACGAGGTAAATGATGGTGGAAAACACACCATGCTTACCGATGATGACAAGAGTTTTTTGGCCGATGCCGTTAAGGATATGGTAAGGCATGGCCATAATGCCGACAGATGATAGCACTTTCTGCTTCATATTTAACAAGAAAGCCGCAGCATATAAATTAAATAATTGCTCAAAATGGTATATTAGGGCCGATCAATTGGGTTTAGCTTGAGAACCCGGTTGATTAACCGGCTAGCAATAGTGATAGCCGGATTAACCAATTTATTAGATCATGAAAAAGCAAATTTTAGTTACCTGCTTTATTGCAGGCGGTCTTGCGAGGGCTGTCTCAGTAAATGCCCAGGGGGCTGCTCCGTTTTCGGCAAACAACAAAACTGTAAAAGTTATTGTGTCTGAAAAGGTAGCAGGTTACAAATTTACCCCTACAGAAACCCTCCAATTTAAAGACAGCCCTCAACCTGCCGAAACAGATGTATCTGTTTTTGTTGATCCGGCAAAGTCATTCCAAACCATGCTGGGCATCGGCGGCGCATTAACAGATGCCTCGGCCGAAACGTTTTACAAACTGCCCAAAGACAAACAAAAGGAATTTTTAACGGCTTATTACGATAAGGAAAAGGGCATTGGCTATACCATGGGCCGCACCAATATCCAAAGCTGCGATTTTTCCAGCAGTAGCTACGGCTACGTTAAAGAGGGTGACGCCGATCTTAAAACTTTCGATATAAGCCATGATAAAACCTACCGCATACCTTTTATTAAAGCAGCTACAGCGGCGGCAGGCGGTAAACTAAACCTGTTTGTATCGCCCTGGAGCCCGCCTGCGTTTATGAAGGATAACAACGACGTACTGCATGGCGGCAGGCTTAAACCCGAGTTTGACCAAAGCTGGGCAAATTTTTATGTGAAGTTTATAAAAGCTTATGAAAAAGAAGGCGTACCTATTTGGGGCCTTACTGTACAAAACGAACCTATGGCCAAACAAACCTGGGAATCATGTATGTATACTGCTGAAGAAGAACGCGATTTTGTAAAGAATTTTTTAGGCCCAACGTTGCAGAAACAAGGCCTGGCCGATAAAAAACTTATTGTATGGGATCATAACCGCGATTTGCTTTATCAGCGTGCCAGTACTATTCTGGAAGATCCCGAAGCCGCCAAATACATTTGGGGAGTTGGGTTTCACTGGTATGAAACCTGGACAGGTGCCGGGCAGCAATTTGAGGCTACACGCCGGGTGCATGAATCGTTCCCTGATAAAAACCTGATCTTTACCGAAGGCTGCATCGAGAAATTTGATATCGCTAAGATCAACGACTGGGCAATAGGCGAGCGCTATGGCTTATCTATGATCAATGATTTCAATGCAGGCACCGTAGCCTGGACGGACTGGAATATCCTGCTTGATGAAAAGGGCGGCCCTAACCATGTAGGTAACTTTTGCTTTGCCCCCATACATGCCGATACTAAAACAGGTAGCCTTATATATACTGCATCATATTATTACCTTGGTCATTTCTCTAAATACATTCAGCCGGGAGCCAAACGCATCAGCGCTGTTGCCAGCAGGGATAAACTGTTAACCACCGCATATCAAAATCCCGATGGTAAACTGGCTATAATAGTAATGAATCAAACCGACGAAAAAATTGATTACAGTCTTTGGATAAAAGGCAAAGCGGCAAAAACAACAAGTCTGCCGCATTCAATTGCCACTTTGATAGTGGAATAGGGGAGATGAGAGGCAAGAAGTAAGAGTCAAGAATCAAGAGAAAAGCTTTGCACAATAAAAGTGCAGCTATCTTGATTCTTGACTCTTACCTCTTGATTCTTTTTTAAAGCAGCTCTCTTGATTCTTGACTCTTATTTCTTGATTCTTTTACTTGTGCTCTACCACAATCATAACCGGGTAATGGTCTGATGGGAGTTTGATCTCGTATTTCTTCTTTTTACGGTTTAACGACCAATAGGTATCGGTAAGGATGCCGTAGCGTTTTACGGTAAAATCATTACTCAGGAAAATATGGTCTATCCGGCCTATGGGCATTTCTGTAAGCTGAAAATTATTGAAGGTGCCGCTCGCTGCATCCGTTAATGGCGATAGCTCGAAAGCATCTTTCAATACGCCCGATGTATTGATCACCGCATAGCTGTCTGATGTTTCATCTACATTAAAATCGCCCGATAATATGACCGGCGCGGTGCCTGCAAGCTCTTTAGCTTTTGCAAGGGCCAGTTTTGCACTTTCCCTGCGGGCAACTACACCAATATGATCCATGTGTAGGTTAAAATAGAAAAACTTGTAGCCGGTTTTTATTTCCTCGAACGCACCCCACGAGCAGATCCTGGGCAGTACGGCATCCCAGCCTTTATTGGGTTTGTCGGTTATGGTAGAGAGCCAGAAATCGCCGTGGTTAAGTAATTTAAATTTATTGGTCTTATAAAATATGGCCGAAAACTCACCTTCGGTTTTACCATCGTCCCTGCCTATACCGGTGTAAGCATAGCCAGGCATGGCCGCAGTTAAATTTTGCAGTTGGTGGTAAAGGCCTTCCTGCGTGCCAAAAATATCGAAATCGTGAAACTGGATAAGCTTAGCTATAACCGGCAGGCGCTGTTTCCAGCCGTTGCCGCGTACCGAATCATCATTAGTAGTATTATCATTTCGCAAATTATAGGTAGCCACCGTAAACTGTTGACCAAAAACTACTGTGCAGGAAACAACCGCAAACAGAACAATAAGAATAAGCTTTTTCATAATTGGTTTATAGATGATGTAATAGCACAAATGTAAATGGTAATTATTAATACAGTGTTAAAATAGCCATCGATAGTTTAATTTATTGAGATGCAAGGCTTAGGAAAAAACAACTGTTTTGTTGCCGTAAACAAATACCCTATCCTCAAAAACCAGTTTAAGTGCATTTGCCAGTACAGATGATTCTATCTCCTGGCCGGCTTTAACCATATCTGTGGCGGTAAAAGAATGATTTACGGGGATGATCTGCTGGGCAATGATGGGCCCTTCATCCAATTCGTTGGATACAAAGTGGGCAGTGGCGCCGATGAGCTTTACCCCGCGTTCAAAAGCCTGGCGGTAGGGATTAGCACCAATAAACGCCGGCAAAAATGAATGGTGGATATTAATAACCCGCATCGGGAACTTAGTCACAAAGCCCGGCGACAGGATACGCATGAATTTGGCCAGTACCAGGTAATCTGGCGAGTATTGGTCTATTACATCGGTAAGTTTCTGTTCAAACTCGGCTTTGCTGGGCTGTTCATGCGGGATGTGGTAAAAGGGCATATCAAAGCGTTGACAAATATCCTGCAGCGTGGCGTGGTTACCTATAACGCATTGCACACTTGCACCAAGCGTGTTAAAAAAGTTGCGGATAAGTATATCGGCCAGGCAATGGTACTCTTTAGTTACCAGCACTACCACTTTTTTATGAGGGATAGGGTTTACCGAAATGGTGGCCCCTTCGGGCAGCACCTCTTTTAAAGTAGCTTCCAACCCGGTATCGTCACCGTCTTCTACCTGCAGGCGCACGAAGAAAATATTTTCGGCTTTGTCCACATGCTCGCGCATAGAAACAATGTTGAGCTGATGTTTGGCTAATATGGTTGAAATGGAACCAACAAGTCCCACCTGGTCTTTACATTGGATAACAATAATCATGGCTTAATGATACAAACAATTTGCGGGAAAAAGGAGTGATATACTTGTAAATTATAACGACCGTTATATTTATTATAAAATGTTTAAATTTGTTATATGACAACGCTTACGATAGAAATACCTGAAAGGGTGGGAAAAACATTGGCTGATCTAGTGGAACAATTAGGAGGCAAAGTAATATCTGTAACGGAAGATGTAAAGCAGAGCCGTGCTTCAAAAAAGAAACAAATACTGGATGATGTTGAAGAATCTATGAAATTTGTTAAACTACACGAGGAAGGTAAAGCTGAAGCTAAAACATTAGAGCAGTTGCTTAATGAGCTATAAAATTCTGCTAACCCCTTCGTTTGAGAGGGAACTTAAAAAACTCTCAAAAAAATACTTATCTCTAAAAGGCGATCTATCTGTATTATTGACCTTATTAAAAGAAGATCCCACCACTGGTAAATCTTTAGGCAATGATTGCTACAAAATAAGGTTAGCTATATCCTCAAAAAATAAAGGTAAATCTGGTGGTGCAAGAGTAATTACTTATGTGAAAATAGTTGATGAAGTTATTTATCTGATTTCGATATACGATAAGTCTGATACCGATAGTATTTCGGATAATGAGATACTGAGCAAGATGAAGTTGTATAAATAGTAAGATCATTCTATCAGATGCTTAAATTACTCCGGCTCTCATAAGGCTTCTCCACTGTGCAATCGTATAGCCTCTAAAGAAAAAATTAGAAACTTTTTCCCTTTCATTGTACACTTTGAATCCGATAAAAGAGCCGCCTTTCTCATCTCAATAAGCAGCCTTTTCACGCCTAAAGCAAACCACTTCACCTTCAATGCAATAGGTTAAAACCGCCTGTTAAAACATGTATACAAAAATTATAAAAAAATAACTCATTAACTATTTGATAATTACTGTAAAGTTTCTATCTTTGCCGTCCCTTTCGGGGGGAATAATATGTCTTGAACGAAGCCCTACTGCTTCGATGGACACAAACAAATTAAGAAAATGTCAGGAATTATTGGTAAAAAAGTAGGAATGACCAGCATTTTCGATGAAACAGGGAAAAATATTCCTTGTACAGTAATCGAAGCTGGCCCTTGCGTGGTAACACAAGTTAAGTCTGTAGATACAGACGGATATGCTGCTGTACAGCTGGCATATGGCGACAAAAAGGAAAAAAACACTTCTGGTCCGTTAAAAGGACACTTCCAAAAAGCCGGTACAACCCCAAAACGTAAACTCGTTGAATTCAAATCTTTCGAGGATGAAAAATCATTAGGTGATACAATCACTGTTGATATTTTCGCCGCCGGAGATTATGTGGATGTGGTTGGTACTTCAAAAGGTAAAGGATTTCAGGGTGTGGTAAAACGTCACGGTTTTGCGGGTGTGGGTATGCAAACTCACGGTCAGCACAATCGTTTACGTGCACCGGGTTCCTTAGGAGCGTCATCATGGCCGTCGCGTGTATTTAAAGGCATGCGCATGGCAGGTCAAACCGGTAACGTACGTGTTAAAACACAAAACTTACAAGTGGTTAAGGTTTACGCTGAGCAAAACCTGTTGGTTGTTAAAGGTTCCATCCCAGGAGCTAAAGGTTCATTCGTAATAGTTGATAAATAAGATGGAAGTTAACGTATTAAACGTATCAGGTAAAGAAACAGGTGCCAAGGTGCAGCTTCCTGAGTCGGTATTCGGTATTGAGCCCAACGATCACGCTATTTATCTTGATGTTAAGCAGTATTTAGCTAACCAGCGTCAGGGTACACACAAATCAAAACAGCGTAATGAAATTGCAGGTTCAACCCGCAAGTTATATAAACAAAAAGGTACAGGTGGTGCCCGTGCAGGTAGCGTTAAATCTCCGTTGTTCAACGGTGGTGGTCGCGTTTTCGGTCCGCAACCACGCGATTACAGCTTTAAATTAAACAAAAAGCTTAAATCACTGGCCCGTAAATCGGCTTTATCATACAAAGCAAAGGATAACAACATTTTAGTATTGGAAGATTTTAATTTTGATACCATCAAAACTAAAAACTACATTAAAATGGAAGCCGACCTGAATGTTACTGATGACAAAACGTTATTAGTAGTAGCAGGTGTGGAAAACAACAATGTGTATTTATCAAGCAGAAACCTGAAAAAAACTAAAGTTATTTCGGTTGAGCAGCTTAACACTTATGATGTGTTAAACGCTGGTAAACTGTTACTAACTTCAGGTGCTCTTAAAACTTTGGAGGAAGCATTAGCTAAGTAATTATGGAAATTTTAAAGAAACCCCTACTTACTGAAAAAGTAACTCAATTAACAGAGAAACTTAACCGTTATGCTTTCAAAGTTGATCACAGAGCAAACAAAATTCAGATTAAAGGCGCCATTGAGGCAATGTATGGTGTTAACGTTAAGGCGGTAAACACTATGAAATACGTCGGCAAACTTAAAACTCGCAACACTAAGGCAGGCGCCGTATCTGGCCGCGCTGCAACTTACAAAAAAGCGATCATTACGTTAAATGACGGACAAACAATTGATTTTTACAGCAATATATAATTAAGAGATGGCAGTAAAGAGATTTAAACCGGTTACACCGGGTACCCGTTTCAGAGTTGACGTATCTAACTCAGATATTACAACAAACGTTCCTGAAAAATCGTTGGTTGTATCAGCCAACACAAGATCGGGCGGTCGTAACAACAGCGGTAAAATGACTATGCGCTACATGGGTGGTGGTCATAAACAAGCATATAGGTTAATTGATTTTAAACGTAATAAGTTTGATATCCCGGCAAAAGTTGCAACTATTGAGTATGATCCTAACCGTTCTGCACGTATAGCACTGTTACATTTTGTTGATGGTGAAAAACGTTATATGATAGCACCGGAAGGCTTAACAGTTGGTACGATTGTTACATCTGGCGAAGGTGCCGCCCCGGAGGTTGGTAATACCATACCTTTGAAAAACATCCCGTTAGGTTCTATCATCCACAATATTGAGTTAAACCCAGGCCAGGGTGGTGTTATTGCCCGCAGCGCCGGTACTTACGCTCAGCTTTCTGCACGTGATGGTAAATATGCCATCATCAAATTGCCTTCAGGCGAAACACGTATGATATTGTCAACTTGTTTGGCAACTATCGGTACCGTTTCAAACGGCGAAAGAGCAAACGCGGTGTTAGGTAAAGCTGGTCGCAAACGTTGGTTAGGCCGCAGGCCGCGTGTTCGTGGTGTTGCCATGAACCCGGTAGATCACCCTATGGGTGGTGGTGAGGGTAGAGCCTCAGGTGGTCATCCACGTTCACGTAAAGGTTTGTTAGCAAAAGGCTACAAAACACGTGATAAGAAAAAAGGGTCGGATCGTTATATCATTGAAAGAAGGAAAAAATAATGGCACGTTCAATTAAAAAAGGACCTTATATTGATCATAACCTGGAAAGAAAAGTTCTTACCTTGAATGAATCAAGTAAAAAATCAGTTGTGAAAACATGGTCACGTCGTTCCATGATCTCTCCTGATTTCGTTGGTCACACATTCGCAGTACACAACGGTAACAAGTTTATCCCGGTGTATGTAACAGAAAACATGGTTGGTCACAAGTTGGGAGAATTTGCTCCAACCCGTACATTCCGCGGTCACGCAGAGAAGAAAAAATAACAGGCAATGGAAGCAACAACAAAAATCAAAAAGTCTGTATTAATCAGGCAACAAAAAGAAGCTGCTAAGGCCCTTGTAGGCGGCGCTTCGGTTGCCAAATTACAGGACTGCCCAACTTCACCACGCAAAATGCGTTTGGTGGTTGATCTGATCCGCGGTGAAAACGTTGAGAAAGCGTTATACATATTAAAATTCACTAACAAAGAAGCTGCTATTCGTGTAGAGAAACTTTTGTTATCAGCCATTAAAAACTGGGAAGCAAAAAACGAAGGCAAACGTGTTGAAGACAGCGGCTTATTTGTTAAAGAAATATCAGTAGGTGGTGGTCGCCAGCTAAAAAGGTTACGCCCTGCTCCGCAAGGAAGAGGATACCGTATCCGCAAACGCTCAAACCATGTAACCATTATTGTGGATAGTAAAAACGTTAATAATTAATTTGAAATGGGACAGAAAGCAAATCCAATAGGAAACAGGTTAGGAATCATCAGAGGATGGGATTCTAATTGGTTCGGTGGAAATCACTATGCCGACAAATTAGTTGAAGACGAAAAGATCCGCAAGTATCTTTCAGCTCGTATAGCTAAAGGTGGTGTATCTAAAGTGGTTATCGAACGTACATTAAAACGCATTACTGTAACTATCCACACTGCCCGTCCGGGTATTGTGATTGGTAAAGGCGGTGCTGAGGTTGATAAGATCAAAGAAGAGTTGAAAAAACTTACCAAAAAGGAAGTTCAGATCAACATATTTGAGATCAAACGCCCTGAGCTCGACGCACAATTAGTTGCAGAAGGCATTGCAAAACAACTGGAAGCACGTATCTCTTTCCGTCGTGCCATGAAAACTACAATTGCTTCAACCATGAGAATGGGTGCTGAAGGAATCAAGATCATGACATCAGGCCGTTTAGGTGGCGCTGAGATGGCACGTAGCGAACAATATAAAGAAGGAAGAATTCCTTTGCATACTTTCCGTGCCGATATTGACTATGCATTAGCAGAAGCTTTAACCACTTATGGTAAAATAGGTGTTAAAGTGTGGATTTGCAAAGGCGAAGTTTACGGCAAACGCGATCTATCTCCAAACATTGGCGGTACAAGCAGCAACAGCGGTAAAGGTGGTCGTCCAGATGGTGCTCCGGCATTTGGTGGAAGAGACAACCAACGCGGTGGCGAACGTGGCGGTGAACGCAGAGGCGACAGGAAACCAGGTGGCGACCGTAGAGGTGGTCCGGGTGCAGGTGGCAACAATGGCCCACGTGGTGGCGGCAACAGCCGTCCGGGTGGTGCAGGTGGCAGCCGTCCAGGTGGTCAAGGCGGCAACCGTCCAGGTGGCCCAGGAAAGAGATAATAATTAAAGTAGAAGAAAAATATCGTAACGATATAAAAGCTTAAGAAAATGCTACAGCCAAAAAGAACGAAGTTCAGAAAGATGCAAAAAGGCAGGATGAAAGGTTTAGCCACTCGTGGTGCTGAACTTTCATTCGGATCTTTCGGTGTAAAATCACTCGAAGCGGCATGGATTACCAGCCGCCAGATCGAGGCTGCACGTATCGCTGTAACACGTTTTATGAAACGTGAAGGCCAGGTATGGATAAGGATATTTCCTGACAAGCCTGTAACCAAAAAACCAGCAGAGGTACGTATGGGTAAAGGTAAAGGTGCTCCGGAATACTGGGTTGCAGTAGTGCGCCCCGGAAGGATCATCTTTGAAGCCGAAGGAGTACCTTTGGAAGTTGCTAAAGAGGCTTTACGCCTTGCAGCACAAAAACTTCCGGTACAAACAAGATTTATAGTACGTAGGGATTACGTAGAAGCATAAATAAGTCAGCGGTTTTGAGTTTGCGGTTATCAGTTTGGTATAGTAGGCTTGGAACTAAAAACTCAAAACAATAATAGAAAAATGAAAAACTCAGAAATTTTGGAGCTATCAACTGAAGAATTAGTTGCAAGGATCACGGAGGAAAGGGCAAACCTTACCAAATTGAAATTTGCTCATGCTGTTTCGGCTATTGAGAATCCAACCCGTATAACAAAGGTACGCAAGGGAATTGCTCAGTTAAATACTGAATTAACAAAACGCAAAGCGGCGTCGGCTTCTGAAAAGAATTAATTTTTAGCATTCAGAAAAATGGAAAGAAATTTAAGAAAAACACGTACCGGCCTGGTAGTTAGCAATAAGATGGAAAAATCTATTGTAGTTGCTGTTGAGCGGAAAGTGAAACACCCGATCTACGGTAAGTTCGTTAAGAAAACTACCAAATTTATGGCTCACGATGAAACCAATACTTGTGGTATTGGAGATACCGTATTGATTATGGAAACACGCCCGCTGAGCAAGAGCAAAAACTGGAGATTAGTTCAAATTATAGAAAGGGCTAAATAAGATGGTACAACAGGAATCAAGATTAAACGTAGCCGATAACAGCGGAGCTAAAGAAGTTTTAGTGATCCGCGTATTGGGTGGTACCGGTAAAAGGTATGCCTCAATCGGCGATAAGATAGTAGTTACCGTAAAAAGCGCGATACCATCAGGTAACGTGAAAAAAGGTACCGTATCAAAAGCCGTAGTAGTACGCACCAAAAAAGAGATCCGCAGAAAAGATGGTTCATACATCCGTTTCGACGATAACGCAGCCGTTTTGTTAAATAACCAGGATGAACCAAGAGGTACCCGTATCTTTGGCCCTGTTGCAAGAGAACTGCGTGAGAAACAATTTATGAAAATTGTATCATTAGCACCGGAGGTATTGTAATCATGGAAAAGAAGAAACACGTACAACCAACTAAATTAAAGATCCGTAAAGGTGATTTAGTAAAAGTTATAGCCGGTGATTCAAAGGGAACACAAGGCAAAATCGTTGAAGTTATAATTGACAAAGGCAGGGCTATTGTTGAAGGTGCCAATATGGTATCAAAACATACTAAGCCTAATGCTGCCAATCCTAACGGTGGAATTGTAAAGCAGGAAGCTGCTATACATATTTCAAATCTGGCACTGGTTGATCCTAAAACAGGTAACACAACCCGTGTAGGCCGTAAGAAAAACGATGCCGGTAAATTAGTAAGGGTATCAAAAAAATCAGGGGAGGAAATTAAGTAATGACTTACATACCAAGATTAAAAACGAAATATAAGGACGAAATTCGCACCGCGCTGAAAGATAAATTTCAGTACAAAAGCGTAATGCAGGTTCCTAAATTAGAGAAAATTGCCATTAACCAGGGTGTAGGTGGTGCTACTACCGATAAAAAACTTATCGAAAACACCATCACTGAGTTAACTACCATCACCGGTCAGCAGGCAGTATCTTCAAAATCTAAAAAAGATATCTCAAACTTTAAATTGCGTAAAAATATGCCTGTAGGCGTACGTGTTACCTTGCGTGACAACACAATGTATGAGTTTTTGGATCGTTTAATTGCTGTTGCCCTGCCACGTATCCGTGACTTTAAAGGTATCAACGATAAAGGTTTTGACGGAAGAGGTAACTATACTTTAGGTATAACAGAGCAAATTATATTCCCTGAGATTAATATTGACAAGATCAATAAAATTCAAGGTATGGATATTACCTTTGTAACCTCCGCAACAAACGATGTTGAAGCATTGGAGTTGTTGAAACAATTTGGATTACCATTTAAAAATCAAAATAGCAATGGCTAAAGAAGGTGTAAAGGCACGTGAAGTTAAACGCGCTAAATTGGTTGCTAAATACGCAGAGAAAAGAGCAGCCCTTAAAGAAGCCGGCGATTACGTTGGCTTAGACAAATTACCTAAGGCTTCGTCACCGGTGAAATTACACAATCGTTGTAAATTAACCGGCCGCCCACGTGGTTACATGCGTCAGTTTGGTATTTCACGCGTAACATTCCGTGAAATGGCTCTTGACGGTAAGATCCCGGGAGTAAAAAAAGCGAGCTGGTAAGCAAACTTTAATGTTTAAAAGTAAAAATTCAAAACATAACTCAGTTTCGTTTTGAATTTTTACTTTTGCACGTTGAAAAAAAATGAATTAACCGATGGAAGGTCGCCCCGGATGTTACGGGAAGGAAACCACTGTCATAACACAATAAAATGAATACAGATCCAATCGCAGATTATCTTACAAGAGTAAGGAATGCTATTAAAGCCAACCATAGGGTTGTTGAAATTCCTGCATCAAATCTGAAAAAGGAAATCACTAAGGTGCTTTTCGACAAAGGTTACATTGCCAATTACAAGTTTGAAGACAGTACAGTACAAGGCACTATTAAAGTGGCTTTAAAGTACCACCCGATAACTAAAATTTCTGCTATCCGTAGCATTACGCGCATCAGTAAACCAGGTTTGAGGAAATACGCAGGCATGGATAACTTGCCAAGAGTATTAAATGGTTTAGGTATCGCCATCCTGTCAACTTCAAAAGGCGTAATGTCTGATAAAGAAGCACGTCAGCAAAATGTTGGTGGTGAGGTTTTATGCTACGTTTATTAATAGGAGAAATTAAGCAATGTCAAGAGTAGGAAAAGCACCGATAGCACTGCCACAAGGAGTTACTATTACCGTATCAGCAGATAATGTTGTTACTGTAAAAGGCCCTAAAGGTGAGTTGCAGCAAGCGGTTGATAGCGATATCACCATTGCACAGGAAGACGGTCAGTTACTGGTTCAACGCCCGTCTGATCAAAAGCGTCATAAAGCATTACATGGTTTATACCGTGCGCTTTTAAATAACATGGTTGTAGGCGTAACAGAAGGTTACAAAATACAGCAAGAATTAGTAGGTGTGGGTTACCGTGCTACTAATACAGGTAATACATTAGATTTAGTGTTGGGTTACTCTCACCACTACGTATTTGAATTACCAACAGAAATTAAAGTTACAACCACTGCTGATAAGGGTAAAAACCCAACTATCATACTTGAATCAATTGACAAACAATTAATTGGCCAGGTAGCTGCAAAAATACGTTCGTTACGTACTCCAGAGCCTTACAAAGGTAAAGGTATTAAGTTTGTAGGCGAGATATTGAGAAGAAAAGCAGGTAAATCAGCATCTAAAAAATAATCGTCATGGGAGCTAAATTATCAAGAAGAGACAGGATTAAAAAAGGCATCAGAAAACGCCTTTCAGGATCAACAGAGCGTCCTCGCCTGTCAGTATACAGGAGCAATAAAGGTATTTACGCGCAGATCATCGACGATTTAACCGGTAAAACTATCGTATCGGCTTCATCTTTATCAAAAGACTTTGCAGCAGATGGTACAAAATCTGATCAGTCTGTAGCTGTAGGTAAACTGGTTGCTCAAAAAGCACTGGCTGCAGGTATTAAAGATGTGGTTTTCGACAGAAACGGTTACTTGTACCATGGTCGTGTTAAGTCACTGGCCGAAGGTGCACGTGAAGGTGGTTTAAACTTTTAATCGAACAGAGAAATGTCAACAATCAACATAAAAAGAGTAAAAACAAGCGAGATCGAATTAAAAGACCGCTTGGTAAGCATACAGCGTGTTGCCAAAGTAACCAAAGGTGGTCGTACTTTCAGCTTTTCTGCTATCGTAGTAGTAGGTGATGAAAACGGTGTTGTAGGTTACGGTTTAGGTAAAGCTAAAGAGGTTACTGAAGCAATTGCTAAAGGTATTGATGATGCTAAAAAGAACTTGGTAAAAGTTCCGATTATCAACAACACTATACCTCACGAGCAAATTGGTAAATTCTCTGGTGGTTTCGTTTTCTTGAAGCCAGCAGCAAATGGTACCGGTGTTATTGCGGGTGGTGCAATGCGTGCAGTGTTAGAGTCTGCAGGGATCCACAACGTGTTAGCAAAATCAAAAGGTTCATCAAACCCGCACAACGTGGTTAAAGCAACCGTATCTGCATTATCACAATTACGTGATGCGCATACAGTAGCACAACAACGTGGCATTAGTTTAGGTAAAGTTTTTAACGGATAATCGTCATGGCTAAGATCAAAATAACACAGATTAAGAGCGTGATCGACAGAAGTGAGCGCCAAAAAAAGACAGTCGAAGCCTTAGGCTTACGTAAAATTAACCACAGCGTGGAAGTTGAAGCCACGCCTGCTATAATTGGTATGGTTAGAAAAGTTAATCACCTGGTAGCGGTAGAAAATATTTAATATCATGAATTTAAGTAATCTTAAACCTGCAGAAGGTTCTACTAAAAATAGAAAAAGAATTGGCCGTGGTACAGGTTCTGGCCGTGGCGGTACGTCAACCCGTGGCCATAAAGGTGCCGGTTCACGTTCAGGTACCAGCACTAAGGTTGGTTTTGAAGGCGGTCAGATGCCTTTGCAACGCCGTGTGCCTAAGGTAGGTTTCAAAAACCCTAACCGTGTGGAGTATACAGGTGTAAACCTTGATGTACTTCAGGAATTAGTAGAGAAATATACACTTGCAAAAGTTGATTTCGCTACTTTGAAAGAACATGGTTTAGTTTCTCGTAACGACCTGGTTAAAATCCTGGGCCGTGGCGAACTGAAAGCCAAATTAGAAGTTGAAGCACATGCATTTACTGCTACAGCTCAAAAAGCTATTGAAGCAGCTGGTGGTACCATAGTTAAGCTATAATTTTAGGATGAAGAAATTTTTCACCACATTATCCAATATCTGGAAAATCGAAGATTTGAGAGTGCGTATTATTAACACACTCTTATTTCTTTTAATATATCGCGTAGGTTCATACGTGGTGCTGCCAGGGGTTAATTACGCATCTGTAGCTGACCAAAAATCAGAAGGATTAGTAGGATTGCTGAATATGTTTGCAGGAGGTTCGTTTTCGCGTTCCTCTATTTTTGCATTGGGTGTAATGCCTTATATTTCGGCTTCAATTGTGGTGCAATTGCTGGGTATAGCCGTTCCTTACTTCACCAAACTTCAAAAAGAAGGTGAAAGCGGCCGTAACAAACTAAACCAGTGGACGCGTTACCTAACAATAGGTATTACTGCTGTTCAGGCAATTGCCTATGTAGGGTCACAAATCACTCCAGAGGCGCGTTTATTCACCGGTCCGGTGTTTACCATACTTAACACATTTGTTTTAACAGCAGGTACATTATTTGTAATGTGGCTTGGCGAAAAAATAACTGATAAAGGTATTGGTAATGGTATATCGTTGATTATAATGGTGGGTATCATAGCCCAGTTGCCAGGCGCGTTTTTAACGGAATTCCAGTCACGTACCAGTGGTGCAGGTGGTTTGGTAACGTTTGTGGTTGAAATTGTAGCACTTATTGGTGTGGTAATGTTCACTATACTTATTGTACAAGGTACCCGTAAAATTGCGGTTCAATATGCAAAACGTATAGTAGGCAACAAACAATATGGCGGTGTACGTCAGTACATTCCCTTAAAGGTGAATGCAGCTGGTGTAATGCCAATCATATTTGCGCAGGCATTAATGTTTATACCAACAACAATACAGCAGTTTTTTCCTAATGTATCATCAAGTGGTATTTTAATTGCCTTATCAAATTACAACTCGTGGCAGCACAATTTGTTGTTTGCAATATTGATCATCCTGTTTACCTACTTCTACACAGCAATTACGGTTAATCCTAACCAGATGGCTGATGATATGAAGAAAAATAGCGGCTTTATCCCCGGTATTAAACCAGGTGCAGCAACAGCGAGTTTTATTGATGGTGTAATATCAAAGATAACTTTACCTGGATCTATATTCCTTGCTATTGTAGCAATCATCCCGGCAATTGCCAGTTTGGTAGGTGTATCTCCAATCTTCGCAAGATTCTTTGGTGGTACTTCACTGATCATCCTGGTAGGTGTTGTTCTGGATACATTGCAACAAATAGAAAGTCACTTGCTGATGCGCCATTATGATGGTTTAATGAAAACCGGACGAATTAAAGGACGTACAGCAATGCCAGCTGCTGCCGGAACAACTCCGACAGCGATCTAATATTAGGAATGTCAAAAATCATTTATAAGTCTGCCGAGGAAATAGAGCTCATAAGAGCAAGCGCACTGCTGGTGTCCAGAACACATGCTGAAGTTGCTAAAGTAATAGGCCCAGGCGTTACAACTATTGAACTCGATAGACTTGCTGATACCTTTATACGCGACAACGGCGGAATTCCTACTTTTTTAAATTACGGTGGATTTCCATATTCCCTCTGCATATCGCTCAATGATCAGGTAGTACATGGTTTTCCCGGAAAGCATGTTTTGGTGGAAGGTGACCTTGTATCTGTTGACTGTGGTGTTACCCTGAATGGATTTGTAGGCGACTCGGCTTACACCTTTGCCATTGGCGAGGTGAGTGACATGGTTAAGAAACTTATGCGGGTAACCAAAGAGTGCCTTGACTTAGGTGTTGCAAAAGCTGTAGTAGGCATGCGCATAGGCGACATAGGCTACGCGATACAGGAACATGCAGAGAAGAATGGCTTTGGTGTAGTAAAAGAGCTTGTAGGGCACGGTGTTGGCGTTAAACTGCACGAAAAACCCGAAGTGCCTAACTACGGTAAACGTGGTGCAGGCATTAAGCTTGAAGAAGGTATGGTGATTGCCATTGAACCAATGATAAACGCAGGCCGTGCCGGTGTTAAGTTTTGGGATGATGGATGGACAGTGTCAACATCAGATAAAAAACCATCTGCTCATTATGAGCATACGGTAGCTGTAGGCAAAGGTAAACCAGATATTTTATCAACGTTTGAATACGTTGATAATGTTTTAAAAGAAAAGAGTAATAATTAAATAATTTTTATTAATTTTGCATCCCGGTTTTAGGGCGGATAATTAAGTAATAATCAACAAAATATGGCTAAACAATCTTCGATTGAGCAAGACGGTACAATTAGAGAGGCATTGTCAAATGCAATGTTCAGAGTTGAACTCGAAAACGGCCATGAGATTATTGCGCACATATCCGGCAAAATGCGTATGCACTACATAAAGATTTTACCTGGCGACAGAGTAAAACTGGAAATGAGCCCGTACGATTTATCAAAGGGTAGAATAACTTATAGATATAAATAAACAAAGAGATGAAAGTTAGAGCATCCATTAAAAAACGCAGCGCTGATTGCAAGATCATTCGCCGTAACGGGAAACTTTATGTTATTAACAAAAAGAATCCTAAATACAAACAGCGTCAGGGATAATTAAAAAAAATGTGATAATTCGTACAACGGTGGCCCGCCGTTCGGTTATCATCTAAAAAAACAAACTATAAATATGGCAAGGATTTCAGGTATAGATTTACCGAAAAACAAAAGAGGAGAAATCGGACTTACTTACATTTTCGGTATAGGCCGCTCAACAGCTCAAAGAATTTTAGCTGAAGCAGGTATCGATGTGAACATTAAAGTACAAGACTGGACCGATGAGCAGTTAACCTCAATTCGTACAATCATTAACGATCAGATCAAGGTAGAAGGTTCACTTCGTTCAGAAGTTCAACTTAATATCAAACGTTTAATGGATATTGGTTGTTACCGTGGTACACGTCACCGTAAAGGTTTACCATTACGTGGTCAGCGTACTAAAAACAATTCACGTACCCGTAAAGGAAAACGTAAAACAGTTGCTAATAAAAAGAAAGCTACTAAATAATAAGTGAATAGTGATTGAAGAGGCGGTGAATAGTCGCTTTGCAGATCATTAGGATTACCTCATTTGAAAATAATAATTAATGGGTCCGGATTATTCGTTAGTTCAGTAATTCATTAATTCAACAAGTAAAAAAATGGCTAAGAGCAAAAAAGTAACCAAAAAGCGTATTGTAATTGTTGAGCCGGTTGGCGAAGCACACATCAACGCTACTTTTAACAACATCATTATTACCCTTACCAACAAAACAGGTCAGGCCGTTTCATGGTCATCTGCTGGTAAAATGGGTTTTAAAGGTTCAAAAAAGAACACACCTTATGCAGCTGGTCAGGCTGCTGCCGATTGCGGTAAAGTAGCTTATGATTTAGGCTTACGCAAGGTTGAAGTATTTGTAAAAGGCCCAGGTGCCGGTCGTGAGTCGGCCATCCGTACCTTGCAAACTACAGGTATTGAAGTTACCACTATAAAAGACATCACACCGCTTCCACACAATGGTTGCCGTCCGTCTAAAAGAAGAAGAGTTTAATTAACAGATTTTAAAGCTAAGATTCAGCAGCTAAAGGCTGCCTGATACTTTAAGAACACACAAAAATGGCTAGATATACAGGACCAAAGTCCAAAATTGCACGTCGTTTCCGTGAGCCGATCTTCGGTCCGGATAAAGCGTTAGAACGTAAAAATTACCCACCGGGAATGCATGGCGCTTCAAAACGTCGTGGAAAACAATCTGAGTATTCAACTCAGTTGATGGAGAAACAAAAAGTAAAATACACTTATGGTGTATTAGAGCGTCAGTTCGAAAACTTGTTTCACCGTGCATCGGCTAAAGAAGGTATCACAGGTGAAAACCTCTTGAAATTCTTAGAAGCCCGTTTAGATAATGCAGTTTTCCGTTTAGGTATTGCACCTACACGTTCAGCAGCACGTCAGTTGGTAAATCACAAACACATTAATGTAAATGGTGCAGTTGTAAACATCGCATCTTACGCATTAAAAGCTGGTGATGTGATCTCGGTTCGTGAAAAATCTAAATCATTGGAAGCTATCTCAACATCGGTAGCCGGAAGAAGAATCAACAAATACAGCTGGTTAGCATGGGATGCAAATGAATTAACAGGCACATTCCTAAACTATCCTAACCGCGATGAGATCCCTGAAAATATTAAGGAAAACCTAATCGTTGAGTTATACTCAAAATAATAAAGATAATTATCCAGGGGATGGTTGGCATATTATGTCAATCATTTTCGTGGTTTAAATCAATTCAATTAGTAAACAATAAATAAAGGATATAAATGGCAATTTTAGCATTTCAGAAACCTGACAAGGTTATCATGCAGAAATCGAATGATTTTGATGGCACGTTTGAGTTTCGTCCGTTAGAACCAGGCTTCGGTGTAACCATAGGTAATGCTCTACGTCGTATCTTACTATCATCATTAGAAGGTTTTGCTATTACTTCTGTTCGCTTTTCAGGAGTGATGCACGAGTTTTCAACCATCAAAGGTGTTGTTGAAGATGTTACCGAGATCATCCTGAACCTTAAACAGGTTCGTTTCAAAAAAACGGGTGAATCTGGCGACAGCGAAAAGATATTTGTTATCATCAATGGCCAGGATGCTTTTAAAGCTGGAGATGTTTCTAAATTCTCTAACAACTTTACAGTATTAAATCCTGATCTGGTTATCTGTAACATGGATTCGTCTGTAACGCTTGAAATTGAGCTTACAGTAGCAAAAGGCCGTGGTTACGTTCCAAGCGAAGAAAACAAAAACCCTGATGCTAACGTAGGTGTTATCGCTATCGATTCCATCTTTACGCCAATCAAAAACGTAAAATACACCATTGAAAACTATCGTGTTGAGCAAAAAACTGACTATGAGAAATTAGTTTTGGATATTGCTACTGATGGTTCAATTCACCCTGAAGATGCATTAAAAGAAGCGGCTAAGATCCTTATCCAGCACTTTATGCTATTTAGCGATGAGAACATGATGCTTGAAGCACAGGCTAAAGAAGAAACTAAAGAAGTTGATGAGGAAATTTTGCACATGCGCAAGATCCTTAAAACCGAATTGGTTGATCTTGACCTTTCTGTACGTGCATTAAATTGCCTTAAAGCTGCAGATATCCGCAGCCTTGCCGATTTAGTATCGTACGATGTTGCTGATATGTTAAAGTTCAGGAACTTTGGTAAAAAATCATTAACTGAAATTCAGGACCTGGTTAAATCAAAAGGCTTATCTTTTGGTATGAACCTGTCTAAATTTAAGTTAGACGAAGAATAAAGATATAAGATGTTAGATTTGAGACATGAGATTTATCTCGCCTCCGATCTAACATTTTTTATTTAATAATAAACGGGATTCAGGATAACGGGTTTAGGACGAAAGTCTCAAATCTCATATCTAACATCTCAAATCTAATACACAAATAGCGAAGGCATAATTCCGAAGGCTTGAGTAATCGCCAGACGGTATGCACGTGAAATAACAATAACAATGAGACACGGAAAAAAAAACAATCACTTAGGCCGTACTACCAGCCACCGCAAAGCGATGCTGTCAAACATGGCAACTTCGCTTATCCTGCACAAGCGCATCACAACAACATTAGCTAAAGCAAAAGTTTTACGCGGTTATGTTGAGCCTTTATTAACAAAATCAAAAAGCGATACTACGCACTCACGTCGTACAGTATTTAGCTACCTGCAAGATAAGGATGCAACTACTATCCTTTTCCGCGAAATTGCTGAGAAAATTGCAAATCGCCCGGGTGGTTACACACGTATCATCAAGTTAGAAAACCGTTTAGGCGATAACGCCGAAATGGCAATCATTGAACTGGTAGATTATAACACTGTTTACGGTGCAGATACTGCAGCAGCAACAGCTAAAAAATCAACCCGTCGTCGTGGTGGTTCAACTGCAAAAGCAAAAACAGCTGCACCAGTAGCTGCTGAAGAAGTAGCAGTTGCCGAAGAAGTTAAAGCACCGGTTGCTGAAACAGCTGAGGCTCCAGCCGCTGAAGCTCCTGCAACACCAGAAGCAGAAGAAAACGCTGAAAAAGGAGAATAATTTTTCCCTTACAGATATGGAAAGCCCCACTCATTCGAGTGGGGCTTTTTTTGTGGGCTTTTGTCTTAACCAGGATTTATAGAATTAGGGGTTACTTGACTTATCCCTTTGTGCACTGTCCGAAATCTTTAAATTTAGATGGACATGTAGGTAGTCTTCAGCCTGAAGGGGTTGTCCAAAGTCATATACTTTGGACGGATATTGATGTAGTTTTCAAACTACATCAATATATCAAATTAAACATTATTTCTGATTAGCTGAGAAACCAAATATTGCTGAAAGTTTACGCTCAATTTCTGGCAGATAGAGCGTTCCTGTATTTTGAAATATTATTTTGCCTTCCGGATTAAGGATAACAAAATTAGGTATGCCCGAATCTCGAAAATTATACTTTACCGGTTTATCAGGTATAACGGAGTTCCATAACAGGCTGTCTTTCCTGGTCATCTCTAATGCCTTCTGTTTTGCATTTTCTAAATCTTCATTAATGCTTATAATGGAGAAGTCCTTATCTTTAAATTTATTATAAATCTTTTTTAATACCGGTACCGCTTCCCTGCATGGCACACACCAGGTGGCCCAAAAATCAAGTAGCACATACTTGCCTCTAAAATTATTCAATTCAATCTGTTGCCCGTTTTGGTTTTTGCCTTTGAAATTTGGTAAGTAGGTGTTTACTTCGGCGCCTTCAATATGTGTCCCAGATATGTCTGCTATTCTCAATTCGTTTTTGCTGCTGTCGGCAGCTATCAACTGGTAAAACTTGCTATTATATTGAAAAACGTCGCCAGGTTTATAGGGCTTTGACGAGATTTTTTCTCCCGGAAGCCGAACCCGAAAAATGAATTCATTACCAGAATGTTTCTCAATATAAATCAAACAACCTTTAAAGGCTGTACGCCATGTGTTTTCAATAGTAGTGTACTGTATAAAAAGCTTTTTCTGCAAACTGTCAATAGAACTCATTGAAATACTGCTGGGAAAATAGGGGAACAACAATACATTCATAACGTTGAGTGTATCACCTTGAGCTTTGTGCATAAGGGTAATGTTAATATTAAACCTTAACATTTTCTTATTGCCGCCTTTTTCATCCAGCTCTTTGCTGTTAAATGATATTACGGGGTCATCGGTAAAATCATTATTAAAATTTATATCTGTTATAAAATAGCGTTTGTAGCCATCATCATAGCATAATGTTCTTAAATTTTGCCCCTGTGTAATGCCGGATATTTTTTTGATAATGTTAGTTGCCGATGTACTGACTATCCATCCTTTATAAGGAAGCTTGAATGTACTTATCACATGAGCTTTATTGATATCTTTAGGTAAAACAGACTGTGAAGTATTAGATTCATCCGGAAGATTCAAACTAATACTTGGCATCCAAGATGTATCATATTGCATTAGCTTTTCATACTTTAATTTTATTGTATGATCATTGGATTGTGAGCATACTTTACCGGTTATTAATAACATTAAACCGGTGAGTACGATAAAAAATCTTGAAGTGCATTCATTGGCTGTTATGTATTTCATTTTATGGTTTATGGTTTAAATTGTTTTCTTACAATTTATAGTTTATAGAATAATTAATTTTAATTAAAAATGCGCAAACGTTTGTGTTCATAAATTATTAAAATACTATGGGTATCTGATACTGAAGTGCACCATATCACCAATCTAAACCCTGCCAACCTGTCACCACCAATCCCCGCATTTCTGACGCGTTATTTGCCATCCTGACTTTATCGTCTGCCAAACACATATTGGCACAAACGTTGTTAAATAGGTGTTGTAGTAAAATATAAAATCAAGAAAAAATAATCATATGTCTAAAATAATTGGAATCGACTTAGGAACAACAAACTCCTGCGTAGCTGTAATGGAAGGTAACGAGCCTGTAGTTATAGCAAACAGCGAGGGCAAACGTACTACGCCGTCCGTAGTAGCTTTTATTGATAACGGTGAGCGTAAAGTTGGTGATCCTGCCAAACGTCAGGCTATCACAAACCCTACTAAAACTATTTCTTCTATCAAACGCTTTATGGGTAACCAGTTTAACGAGGTTACTACCGAAGCTGGACGCGTACCTTACAAAGTGGTTAAAGGCGATAACAACACCCCGCGTGTTGAAATTGGCGACCGTAAGTACACTCCGCAAGAGATCTCTGCAATGATCCTTCAGAAAATGAAGAAAACTGCCGAAGATTTCTTAGGAACTGAAGTTACTGAAGCGGTTATTACTGTACCTGCTTACTTTAACGATGCACAACGTCAGGCTACTAAAGAAGCCGGTGAAATTGCTGGTTTAAAAGTACGTCGTATTATTAACGAACCTACTGCTGCTGCCCTGGCTTATGGCTTTGATAAAGCACACAAGGATATGAAAATTGCAGTTTTTGACTGTGGTGGTGGTACACATGACGTATCTATCCTTGAATTAGGTGACGGCGTTTTTGAAGTAAAATCAACTGATGGCGATACGCACTTAGGGGGTGATGACTTTGACCAGGTAATTATTGACTGGTTAGCTGACGAATTTAAAGCCGACGAAGCAGTTGACCTGCGTAAAGACCCAATGGCTTTACAACGTTTAAAAGAATCTGCAGAAAAAGCTAAGATTGAATTATCAAGCTCTGCCCAAACTGAGATCAACCTGCCATACATTACCGCTGCTGACGGTGTGCCAAAACACTTGGTTAAAACTTTAACCCGTGCTAAATTTGAGCAACTGGCTGATAGTCTTATCAAACGTACTATCGACCCATGTAAATCAGCATTGAAAAATGCAGGTTTAAGCACTTCAGATATCGACGAAGTTATCCTGGTAGGTGGTTCTACACGTATCCCTGCTATACAGGAAGCTGTTGAAAAATTCTTTGGTAAAGCACCGTCAAAAGGTGTTAACCCTGATGAAGTTGTTGCTATTGGTGCAGCTATTCAAGGTGGTGTATTAACAGGTGAGGTTAAGGATGTGTTGTTGTTAGATGTTACCCCACTTTCATTAGGTATTGAAACTATGGGTGGTGTAATGACAAAATTAATTGAATCAAACACAACTATCCCAACCAAAAAATCTGAAACTTTCTCTACAGCATCTGATAGCCAGCCATCTGTTGAGATCCACATATTACAGGGCGAGCGCCCAATGGCTGCGGGTAACCGTACTATAGGTCGTTTCCACCTGGATGGTATTCCACCAGCACCTCGTGGTGTGCCACAGGTTGAGGTAACTTTTGATATTGATGCCAACGGTATATTGCACGTATCTGCTAAAGATAAAGCAACCGGCAAAGAGCAAAAGATCCGTATCGAGGCTTCTTCGGGCTTAACTGATGCCGAGATCAAAAAGATGAAGGACGAAGCCGAAGCAAATGCTGATGCTGACAAAAAGGCAAGAGAAGAAGTTGAAAAATTGAACGGTGCCGATGCCCTTATCTTCTCGACAGAAAAACAACTGAAGGAATACGGTGATAAGATCGGTGCTGACAAAAAAGGCCCTATTGAAGCTGGTTTAGCCAAGCTTAAAGAAGCTTATTCAGCTAAAGATTTCGATGCTATTGAAACTGCTCAAACTGAACTTAACGCTGCATGGGCTACTGCATCTGAAGAGATGTATAAAGCTGCTGCTGATGGTGGACAAGCTCAGCCAGGTGCCGAAGGCGCTCAAGGTGCTGGGCCACAAGATCATGGCGACACCGTAACAGATGTTGACTTTGAAGAAGTTAAAGACGAGAAAAACTAAGCATTAGTTTTAATCATATTAAAAAAGCCCGGTTGGATTTTCTAACCGGGCTTTTTTATGGGTGAACTTTCCTATGTTAATTTACGAGGCACCTACGGAGCCACGCTGCAATTTTTATTTTGCTATAAACACGAAGCTCCGCTGGAGCAAAAAGAAGACTACTTGGCTTTTTGAAGAAGGTGCCTTGTAGCTATATTAAATAAACCCTTTATCGATTTAAGACACGGAGGGGTATCGTGTTTGAAACCAATTATAAAATCTTCCCGGCTCCGTAAGTAATTATTAAAGAAACTTAAGGGCAAGTAAGTTTAGGACTCCAGAGGAGTATCGTGTTTATAGCCAACCATAAAATCTTCCCTGGCTCCGTAGGTGCCTCCTCTTAATTATGGTGTTTACCTACTCTATAAAACTAAACAAATATTGTTCTTCAAACGGAACTTCGAATTTTGTTAATAGCTTTATGTACTCTTCTTTAAACGATTTTTTTCGGTGATGTATTTCCTGATTTAGTACATATTTTACAACCGCATCAATATGAGAATGAGAATATGAAAATACTCCATAGCCTTCCTGTCAGCTAAACCTGCCCTTTACCCAGTTTTTACTATTGATAAATTCATTGCTTTCAACCTTGATCTCCTTTACAAAATCGGAAATTAAAATATTGGGTTTAAATCCAACAAATATGTGTATGTGATCTGGCATGCAATTAATAGCGAGCATCTTCGCCTTTCTGCTTTGAACTAACGCGGTGATATATTTATGTAACTCCTCTTTATTATTCATTGAAATAAGACTTTGTCTGTCCTTTACAGCAAAAACAAATTGAAGATAGATTTGCGAAAATGTATTAGCCATAACAGTTTATTAAACTAATATAGTGTTTCTCTCAGAATATCACTTCCATTTCGCCATCCTTCAGATCTAATAACACGTTCTTCAATTTAACGCGGTCAAAGCCATGTAACACAAATTTCACTTTGTGAAATCTTGAACTAAAAGTTCCTTCGACCGCAGATAAACTTACTGTCTTTTTAATCGGATTGAACCTAATGGTGCGTTTATAAAATGCGCCGTTTTCATAATCATATGATAGCCCATCATCTTCATAGTAAACAAATTCATTAGCTTCCTTACCGTTCCAAATATGGATCTGAAGGATGCCATCGCCACTGTCGGCCGTACTTTGAGTTACGCTTTGCATAGGGATTATAGCCCCGGCTTTTGCAAACACCGGCAAATCTGTCAATGGCGAAGGTACGTTCACAGTTTTGCCGCCTTTATATTTTTCATTGCTGCTTAACCGGTACCAATTACCTTTTGGCAGATAAACATCGGTTGTAGTTTTAGTGCTTTCAACAGGGGCAACCAACAGGGCATCGCCAAACATAAACTGATTTTGGAAACGGGTGTCGTAAATCAGTTCATCAAAAGGCTTATAAATTGCCAACGTGCGGCTAATGGGCAGGCCGGTAGTATGTGATTGATAAAAGCTGGAATAAATATATGGCAACAGTTTATAACGCTGTTCAATATCTTTTTTGATGATTTGCTCGTTAGCCTTATCCCATTGCCATGGCTCGCGCATTTTGCTGCCTTTTATCGCATGATTACGGAACATAGGAGTATATGTACCCAGCGAGTTCCAGCGCACCATCAACTCCGGCGTAGGGTCGCCGCTAAAGCCGCCGATATCAACCCCTGTGAATGATAAGCCCGTAATGCCTAAACTGTTTACTAAACGCTGGCCTAATAACATATGTTCATCTGTACCGGTATTATCGCCCGTCCATACGGCAGCGTAGCGTTGCGTACCCGAATAGGCGGCACGTGTTAATACAAACGGCCGTTTATTGCCCAGGATTTTGCGTGTGCCATCATAAGTGGCGCGGGCCATTTCCATGCCGTAAGCGTTCCTTACCTCGGGCATGTACTTATCACCAAATTTAACTATCCAGGGCATGTTCTGTCCCCAGGCGGCAGGTTCATTCATGTCATTCCAAAAACCATCCACACCGGCGTCTGTTAAAGCTGTAAAAGCCGCTCCCCACCATTCCCGCACATCTTGTCGGAAAAAATCGGGGAAATGGCAGCGGCCGGGCCAAACATAACCCGTGTAATTTTCTCCGTTGGGATATTTGGCGAAATAATCATTAGCTAAACCCTCATTATATTGCTGATAATCTTCTTCTATTTTTATTCCCGGATCAACAATGGTTACCAGGCGGAACCCCATACTTTTCAACTCATCCATCATCGATTTAGGGTCGGGAAACGTTTTTTTGTTCCAGGTGAAGATCTTGAAACCCTCCATATAGTCGATGTCGCAATACATCACATCTGCGGGAATCTTCTTTTTGCGAAAGGTTTTGGCAATATCCAGCACTTCTTTTGCGCTCATGTAACTCCACCGGCATTGCTGATAGCCAAGGCTCCACAGCGGCGGCATTTCCATGCGACCAGTGAGCCAAGTGTAGTCTTCAATTATTTTGGCTACACCTTGCGCGCCGAAAAAATAATAATTCATATCGCCGCCATCGGCACCAAACCAGCTCATTTGCTCGTCGGTAGTCGCCCCGAAATCGAAGTAACTTTTGTGTGTATTATCGAAAAACAGACCATACGTTAAGCCACTGTGCAGGCCAATAAAGAACGGGAAGGTTTTATACAGGGGATCGCTATACAAGGTATAATCCACCGCATCAGTATTCCAGTTGGTATATACCGTGCCGCGACGGTTGAGATTACCCGTTTTTTCGCCCAGGCCGATAAATTTTTCATCGGCATATAATTTACGGTATGTAATCACACGCTCATTTTGCCAGTTGGTACCAAAACGTTCATCATCTTCACTCAGGGGTTTACTATCGGCGGTATAAAAATTAAATCTTAACGGAGATTTATTGATGCGGAGTTTTAAAGCAGAGGTATTGATCTCGATAGTTGTTGCTGATTCATCGAGTTTGAAATCTGTTAACAGCTGCTGAATCACCGCAAAGGAGGTATCAGCTTCACTATGCTTTTTACTGATGTTAATTCGTATAATGGTTGGACTGTATAGATAAACCCGCGCTTCGGCTTCAGCTGTTTTTATGGTTAGTGTGCCGTTTTGCTGTTTAAACTCGGTAACGCTCCCTAATATTTCTACTTGCATCATGTTTATTGAACACCTGCAATGTTTTTTTAGTTTGGGAAAGAGTGAGATTAAAACATATAGCTATCGTTTAGGAAGCAGAAAGGCATACTGGCGCGGACTTTCAGTCCGTGACTTAGCATTGCGTCGGCTTTCAGCCGGCACATGAATTAAGCTGGAAGCTTAATTCATGCTTTCACACGGGTTATGCTGCGCTAAACCCGCGCGAGTGGTTACGTTTTGATAATAAACATTGGACAAAAGAGTTCTTAACCAAAAAATCCCGCCTAAGCGGGATTTTTAATATTATAATGGGACAATAGAATTAATCCCAAAGATTAGCCGGATAGGTGCCATTGGCAACCAGGTCGGATATTGATTTTTGTACGATTGGTTTATCTTCTTTATAAGTTACGCCAAACCATTTTGAGCCGGTTGGGATAACTTTGAAAGATGCCGTGCCCGCTTTTATCAGTTCATCGGCAACCAAGGGAATAAAAAATTCCGATTTTGGATTGTTCTCGTTAGCATCAACAAAAGTCCTGAACATTTCTTCGCTTTGTTTGAATACTGCCGGTGTAAAGCCCCAGAAGTTCATAGATACGCGGGTATCGCTTGGTAAGTCATGCTCGCCGGTGGTATCTTTATAAGCTACACTGCCGTCTTCTTTAAAGTAAACTTCGGTACGCTCATTGATCTCTACCATGTTACCCTCGTCATTAACTTTACAAACACCACGAGATACCGAACCATAGTCAGACAAGGTTCTGTCTATCTGGTAACCGATCAGTGAGTAAGTATCATCTTTAACTTCGGTAGTTAAAAATTTGGCCATTTTTTCAAATGAATCATAGCCGTAAAAATCATCGGCATTGATAACGCAAAATGGTTCGTTTATCTGGTTACGTGCTGCAAGTACCGCATGGGCAGTTCCCCATGGTTTGGCGCGCTCAATGGTTTTATCTATACCAAAAGGTTTAAGATCAAAGCTTTGAAAAACGTAATCAGTTTCAATGCGGCCTTTAAGCTTGGGCTCAAAAATGGCTTTAAAGTTATCGGCAAATTCTTCGCGGATAATAAAGCTCACTTTACCAAAGCCTGCCTTTATGGCATCGTAAATAGAATAATCAATAATTGTTTCGCCGTTTGGGCCAAAGCCGTCAACTTGTTTCATGCTGCCGTAGCGGCTGGCCATACCTGCGGCCAAGATCAGTAATGTTGGTTTCATAAGGATGTGTATGGGGGTATTTAGTTCAACTAATATTGTGTATTTAGGAATGGTTTGTGTTTGAAAATGTTTTAAAGAAGCGATAAATTATTTAATGTACCTGAAATCCTGACCGGCTTTAATATTCAGCAAAGTTTCATAAATAAGGCGGATCACGTTATCAACGTCCTCTTTGTGGATCATTTCTACGGTAGTATGCATATAACGCAAAGGCAATGATATTAATGCCGATGGTACGCCATCATTTGAATAGGCAAATGCATCAGTATCTGTGCCAGTTGAGCGTGAAGATGCCTGGCGCTGGAAAGGAATCTCCGCTTTTTGCGCGGTTTCAATCAGTACCTTGTTCAGGTTATTTTGCACTGCAGGCGCGTATGATATCACCGGACCACGACCACAAGCCAGATCACCCTGGGTTATCTTGTTAATCATCGGGGTTTGCGTATCATGTGTAACATCTGTTACTATCGCTACGTTTGGTTTTATTTTGTGGGCTATCATTTCGGCGCCGCGCAGGCCAATTTCTTCCTGTACTGCGTTCACAATGTAAAGGCCAAAAGGCAATGTTATATTATTTTCTTTAAGTAAACGTGCTACCTCGGCAATCATGAAACCACCCGCACGGTTATCCAACGCACGACCAACATAATAGCGGTCGTTAAGGATCATAAATTCGTCTTCATAGGTTATAACGCAACCAACATGAATGCCCAGTTTTTCAACCTCATCTTTTGAAGTGCAGCCGCAATCAAGGAAAATATTTTTTATGGTAGGAGCCTCTTCCTTTTCGCCGCCGGTGCGAGTGTGGATAGCGGGCCAGCCAAATACTGCCTTAACTATACCGTTATCGGTATGAATGTTTACTCTTTTTGATGGCGCTATCTGGTGATCAGAACCACCATTTCTAATTACGTATATTAAACCGTCATTGGTAATGTAGTTTACAAACCAGGAGATTTCATCCGCATGTGCTTCAATAACAACTTTATAATCGGCTTTTTGATTGATGATACCAACTGCTGTACCATAATTGTCAACGTAATAATCGTCAATATAAGGCTTCAAATAATCAAGCCATAATTCCTGGCCTTTCCATTCAAAACCGGTAGGCGAGGGGTTGTTTATATATTTCTCAAAAAAAGAAAGGGAAGTTTCGTTTACTACTGAAATATGGGGTGTGGAATCTGATTTTTTTTTAGCCATGTTTGTTTAAGCAACCTTATATTAAGCAATAAGCAAATATAACAAAGCTGAATGGTAAAAGTTTAAAATTCACTGCCATATTTGAAACAAATATGCGTTTTTGTTATTAATTTAATACTATCACTACATTTTTAACGTTTTTTTTACAAAATGTAAAACATATACCCCTTTAATTAAGCAATTGTGATTAACTGTATGTTTTACATTATTTCATTTTAAATTCATTCCTGCTTTTTAATTTTACATCACTAATAATTTGCTTTCTGCCGTGAAACATTATAGTCTTATTTTTCTCTTTTTGGTGGCATGTTTAACATCATGTACTGTTGTTCAATATGTAAATGTGCCGGTAAATTACGGCCCCAAAATATTTTTTCATCCGGATACTACCCATGTTTTGGTAATTAACCGTTACAATGTAGATTCAACGAAGTTCAAAAGCCGGAAGAAGCTGGGCGTATTTAAAGCCGGTGCATACAGCGCGGTTAAATGCGCTGCTACCCAAATAGGCTTTTTAGCGGGAGTGAGGGTAACAAACCTGGTGGATTCCACTAATTTTGTTGCCAATACAGATTCAATTAAGGCGCTTGCCGAAAAATATAAGGCCAAATACATACTAGCACTTGATAAATTCAATGCAGGTATTGCGCTTGAAAATGTGGCGAGTTACGATGGTGGACAAACCGCCTATTACAATACTATTGTGAAAGTTGGCTTTACGCTATACGAAAGCAATGGAATTTACTTTAAAAAACTCGATGGCGCGGCAAATGATCCACAGTCTGATGGGGAATATCCAGGTTTAATGGCTTCGTTATTTGTGCACCCTACTATCGGCGCTAATGGCTTTTCTATCAATAATTCAGCGTGTAATGCTACGTTAGATGCGTTGAAAGACTATCTGCCCTATACGGTAACCAACACAAGACCGCTTTATACTGATGACGACGATCTTAAAAATGCCGCAAACCAGATACTTGCCGGGAAATTTGATTTGGCTTTTAAAATACTGAATCCGCTGATTGATGGTAAAAATCCATCGACCGCCAGCAAAGCTGCCTATAACCTGGCCGTAGTTTACGAAGCGCAAGGCGATTTGGACGAAGCTGAAACCCTGGCCAAACTATCTAACCAAAAACAACAGAACGACTACGCCATAAAGCTTATTGCCGATTTGATAAAGGAGTAGGTTTGAGATGTGCAGATTATGGATGTGCAGATTACAAATTTCAGATGTGCAGATTATTTATTTATCTGCACATCTGAAATTTGCACATTTGAAATCATTTATTGGAGTTCATCTGCACATCTGAAATCGTCTTCTCCAATATTTCATAATCAAAACCATGTTTTGAAAATAGCCGACCGGTGTGCGTAAAGTCTGCTTTAAGATAAAAGCCGATGGCTGATACCCTTGCATTACACCACAATCGTTTGCCGCCGTTTAAAGCGGTAAAATTCGTAATGTAATTAAGCAGTTCCCTACCGATGCCCATGCCCTGCACGCGTTCATCTACAGCAAATTTCCTAAACTGGTAGTCATCGCCACGCGGAAACAATGATACTACGCCCACGATTAAGTTGTCTTTAAAGGCGGCAAAGTGAAGGCCGTTATCATCTTCGTCCATTTTCATTTCAGAAAGTTTCGATTGTGGATATAGCACCTGTTGCCGCAAGTGCCAGGTATGTTCGGGACGAATCTGCTCTATGTAAGTCATAGGTGAAAGGTAAAAGGATAAAGGTAAAAGGTTTTCTTGTTGATGAAAAGAATTAATATCGAACACTGAATGATAAATGTCGAACGCCAAAGTATACCTACACTTCATTATTCGACATTAAAAACCTTTCTTCCTTTCGCCTTTACCCTTTCACCTTACAAAGGGATATTGCCATGTTTTTTCCTCGGGTTGTTTACTACTTTATTTTCCAGCATTTTAAAGGCCTGGATTAGTTTTATACGGGTTTCGGCGGGTTCTATAACCTCGTCTATAAAGCCGCGTTCGGCGGCACGGTAGGGGTTGGCAAATGTATCTGAATATAGTTGCTCCATTTCACGCCATTTGGCTTCCTTGTCGTCGGCCGTGCTTATCTCACGCTTAAAAATGATCTCGGCAGCACCTTTTGCACCCATCACCGCAATCTCTGCCGATGGCCATGCAAAGTTCATATCGGCACCAATATGTTTGGAGTTCATTACATCGTAGGCACCGCCGTAGGCTTTACGGGTAATCACGGTGATGCGTGGTACGGTGGCCTCGCAAAAGGCATATAGCAGTTTTGCACCGTTGGTAATAATGGCGTTCCATTCCTGATCGGTACCGGGCAAAAAGCCGGGAACATCCTCAAATACCAGCAATGGAATATTAAAACTATCGCAAAAACGTACAAACCTTGCCGCTTTGGTGGAGGAGTTAATATCCAGTACACCGGCCAAAAATGCAGGCTGATTGGCTATGATACCAATACTGCGCCCGGCAAGCCTGGCAAAGCCTACAACAATGTTCTCGGCAAAATCTTTATGAACCTCCAAAAACGATCCGCTATCAATCACATGATCTATGATCTCGCGGATATCATAAGGAGTGGAAGCTATCTCGGGCAATAATGTATTCAGTTCCGGGCGAAGTTCGTTTTGTACTTCATAAGGTAATGCAGGGGCTTTATCCTCGCAGTTTTGGGGCATATAGCTTAAAAGCGCTTTTATATTCTGGATGGCTGCTATCTCGTTGGCGCAGGCAAAATGTGTAACGCCCGATTTGGTGGCATGCGTATTAGCCCCACCCAATTCTTCGGATGTTACCACCTCATGTGTTACCGTTTTCACTACGTTGGGACCGGTTACAAACATGTAGGATGTGTTTTCAACCATCAAAATAAAATCGGTAATGGCAGGGGAGTAAACCGCACCGCCCGCGCAGGGGCCCATAATAGCCGAGATTTGCGGTATTACGCCCGATGCCATGGTATTACGATAAAAAATATCGGCATATCCGCCTAATGATACTACGCCCTCTTGGATGCGCGCGCCGCCAGAGTCGTTCAGGCCAATCATAGGTGCCCCATTCCTTATAGCAAGATCCATTACCTTGCAGATCTTTTCGGCATGGGTTTCTGAAAGCGAACCGCCAAAAACGGTGAAATCTTGCGAAAAAACATACACTAACCTGCCATTTATTGTGCCATATCCGGTAACAACGCCATCGCCGGGATATTTTTCTTTCTCCATTCCGAAATCCGTAGACCGGTGGGCAACCAGCATTCCTATTTCCTGGAAAGAGCACTCATCCATCAAAAAATGAAGCCGCTCACGCGCTGTTAATTTCCCTTTTTTATGCTGACTGTCAATACGTACCGTTCCGCCACCTTCAAACGCTTTTTCGCGTTTCTGCCTTAATAATCCGAGCTTTTTATCCACAATTCAGGTTGTTTGTAATCAGATAAAAATAGTAATTAAATTGTAAGAATAGCTTAAAACTGTATTCCCGCATGTTTTGGGTTCAATTTTTGCTATATTTGTTGTAATGAGGATCAGGGATTTTAAAATACTGGTAGTTGGAATGTTTATGACCGTCTTTGGAATAAAGATGGCCATATCTGTTGCACCTATTTTTTTAACCCTTGATAATAAAACAGTAAGTGCTGTGATTTTGCAATTGGAACAAGAAACCAAGGGCGAAAAAGACAACACCGAAAAAGAATCTTTTAAGGAGAAAAAGGCCTTCGATGAATATGATCTGCACAGTGTTGCCTTCATCACATTTGTTGCAGAAACTAACGTATTACACAACCGGGAACATAGCTTACTCATACAGCTTTACCACCCTGTGGTTCCTACTCCACCTCCCAACGTTTAAATGATTAACCGGATATTTCCATATCCGGAGTGTAACGCTTTACAATTCATTTAAATTTTTCAATCAAATTTCATTCTTATGCAAATTAAGCAAGGTGGGTTTGCCGTTGGCGACCTTAACCTAAAAAAATATTTTTTACCCAAAAACTTAAAAAAAGATCTTCCGGCAAGCCTTGTAGTATTCCTGGTAGCCTTACCATTATGCCTGGGTATAGCCCTGGCATCGGGCGCGCCGTTGTTTGCGGGTGTATTAACGGGTATTATCGGCGGTATAGTTGTTGGTTCGTTAAGTGGCTCGCAACTAAGCGTGGCGGGGCCGGCAGCGGGTTTAACCGTAATTGTGTTAAATGGTATAACAAGTCTTGGTAATTATGAAACATTTTTACTGGCACTTGTACTGGCCGGTATTTTTCAGATGTTATTGGGTATGCTTAAAGCGGGTACCATTGCCAATTACTTCCCATCATCGGTAATTGAGGGGATGCTGGCCGCTATCGGTATCATTCTTATCATGAAGCAATTTCCGCACGCGGTTGGTTACGATGCCGATTTTGAGGGAGATGAAGGTTTTAGCCAAACAGATAAGCACAATACTTTTTCGGGGATATTGGGTGCGCTCGCCAAGATCAATTATGGCGCAGTAATTATCGCCCTTGTTTCTTTATCGCTGATGATCTACTGGCCAAAAATAAAAAAGCTGGCCCTGATTCCTGCGCCTTTATTGGTTGTACTAACAGGTATAGGTTTAAGCGCATTATTTGCCGGTACCGATTTTGCATTACTTGATAAGCAGTTTGTAAGGATACCCATAGTTAAAAGCAGCGAGGAGTTTTTCGGACTGTTTAAAACGGCGGACTTTAGCCAAATAAGCAACAAGCAGGTTTGGATAACGGCTATCACCATTGCCATAGTAGCCAGCCTGGAAACATTGTTAAGTTTAGAAGCTGTTGACAAGATAGACCCGATCAAACGGATATCGCCCACTAACCGCGAATTGGCGGCTCAGGGCATCGGCAACATCGTTAGTGGTTTATTAGGCGGCTTGCCTATGACGGCTGTTATTGTACGTTCATCGGCCAACGTTAACGCCGGTGCCCGTACAAAAATGAGTGCTGTTGTACATGGGTTGCTGCTGTTGATATCGTTGCTGTGTATTCCAGTAATTATCAACCTTATTCCGCTATCATGTTTGGCTGCCATATTATTAATGACGGGTTACAAACTTACCCGCATCAGTTTATTTAAACATATGTGGCACCAGGGCCTAAGCCAGTTTATACCATTTGTGGTAACTATAGTAGCGGTAGTTTTAACAGACTTGCTGATAGGTGTTGGTATTGGTATGATGGTAGGAGTGTTTTATATTCTGCGTACCAATTTGCGCAACCCATATTTTTATCAGATTATAAAGAACGGTGATAAAAAGGTGATCAATATAAAACTGGCCGAAGAAGTTTCATTCTTAAACAAGGCCGCCATACAAATAACCTTAACCAGTTTGCCCAAAGAATCTGATGTGGTGATTGATGGTTCAAACTCGCGTTACATTGATCCGGATGTGTTGGAGATCATTCATAACTATAAGCATAATGCCTATACTAAAGGCATAATTGTGCAACTACTAAATGTAAAGGATAAGTACGATGTACCTCCTTTAAAAGAATTAATGTATAACCCTAACTAAAAGAAAAATCATGGCACTAATAGATAATAAAAAGAACGATAAGCCGGTAATTGATACCAACAACTTAAAATTGGCGCAATCTGAAAGCTACAATGCACTTATAAAAGGGAATAATGATTGGGTGAATAATCGCCTGAAAGATGACCCCGACTTTTTTAAGAAACTGTCAAAAGGGCAAAGTCCGCAGGTATTGTGGATTGGCTGTTCAGATAGTCGGGTACCGGCAAACGAGGTTACGGGTACCAAGGCAGGCGAGGTGTTTGTACACCGCAACATTGCCAATGTATGCGTACACTCAGATATGAATATGCTTAGCGTGCTTGACTATGCGGTTAATGTACTAAAAGTAAAGCATGTTATAGTGGCCGGTCATTACGGTTGCGGCGGCGTTGCAGCTGCCATGAGCAACAAGCAATTTGGTCTTATTGACAACTGGCTGCGTCACATTAAAGATGTTTACCGCTTGCACAGCCACGAACTTGACCGCATTACCGACGAAACCCAGCGCCAAAACCGCCTGGTTGAACTTAACGTAAGCGAGCAGGTGTACAACCTTTGCAAAACATCTATCATACAAAATGCCTGGATGGAACGCCACGACCTGGAAGTACACGGCTGGGTGATAGACTTAGGTACCGGCTTGGTAAAAGATATAAAAGTAAGCAGCAGCAGTCCGCATAACTTAGGTTACGTGTATGAGCTTGACGGCATTGAGGCTGTTGCGCAGCACTAAGCTGTATTTTTGAAAAGCTACTCTATTATGCTTAGGGAGGTTTAAGTTTGAGTTGACCCCGGTTCATGAATGTGGCCGGGGTTTTTTATTTGAGAACAAAACTTGTCATCCTGAGCGCAGCGAAGGATCTACTTGCCATTATGTTTATCCTATATGTAATAGTGCATTAGTAAATTTGGGGTTAGAAGCAGCATAACAAATAACAGGTGGTTTACATTATCATGCACTATCCTATAATTTTTATTCTATTTTTATGTGTTGCAAACCAGCAGCTGTAAATATGCTAAGGCAATCAAAAGAAGAACGCACTCTTAAAGGGAATTTATTGCTGGCATCGTCAACCGCCTTTGTATCTGGTGTAACCAACATAGCCGGCATGGTTGCTTTTTTGGCTTTTACATCAAATATTACCGGGCATGTGGCCAACCTGGCCAAGCATATTGTTGAGCAAAATTTCAGGGAGATAATTGTATTTGTGATATGGCTGCTGCTATTTTTTACGGGTGCTTTTGTATCAAATTTTATCATCCGTTCGCTGGAGCACAAAAGCCGCTACCGGGCACATTCCATCCCAATAATTATTGAGATTGTGCTATTGCTTTTTGTAGCCATCTACGGGCATAATTTTTATAAGGAAACAGATCTGGAGCGCGAGATAGTGATAGGAGTGCTCATATTTTCTATGGGTTTGCAGAACAGCCTGGTATCTACCATATCTGGCGGCTTAATTAAGTCAACCCATTTAACAGGTTTGTTTACAGATCTGGGGGGCGATGTGTCTGAGTGGATGCATCCCAAGGTGCAGAAAACGGAGATTATCCGCAATAAGATACTGGTGCGCCTTACTGTACTTTCTTTTTACTTTATCGGCGCAGTTTTGGGCGGATTACTATTTGACCTGTATGATTTTGCTATTTTTTATTTCATTCCATTAATTTTGCTTACCATTTTATATTACGATCTTTCGCCTGTTGCACTGCATAAAATATCCCGGGTATTTTGGGCAGATAAAGGCAAATTAGTTTAAGACATTTAACATTTTACCCAGAGAAATTATGTGCGCTAAAGTAAAACCTATTCATGACACCAGCCATATTACTTACGAGAGTTTGCTGGAAGGTAACAAACAATTTATTGAAGATACGTTAGCAGAAGATCCGCAATATTTTGAAAAACTGGCCAACGGTCAAAAACCGCCCATTCTTTGGATAGGCTGCGCCGATAGCCGTGTGCCTGCCAATCAGATTACCAACACATCGCCGGGAGAGATCTTTGTGCACCGTAACATTGCCAATATGGTTATCCACTCCGATATGAACATGCTGTCGGTACTGGATTATGCGGTAAATGTACTTAAAGTAAAACACGTAATAGTTACCGGCCATTATGGTTGCGGCGGCGTTATAGCCGCAATGAGTAATACCCAATTCGGATTGATAGATAACTGGCTTCGCCACATAAAAGATGTTTATCGCTTACACGCTGAGGAGCTTGATGGCATAAAGGACGATCAGAAACGTACCAACCGCCTGGTAGAACTTAACGTGATGGAAAATGTTTACAACCTATGTAAAACATCGATAGTACAAAACGCCTGGAAAAACGGGCAGGAACTTAGCGTACATGGCTGGGTTTACAGCCTAAGCACCGGCATAATTACCGATATGAACGTAAGTACCCAAAACAACGAGAATATGGATAACGTATTTAAGTTTAAATAAGGATAGAAGAGAATCAAGAAGTAAGAGTCAGGAATTAAGACAAAACTAATTTGTCATCTGAGTTTTAAAATCCGTGGCCTCTGAAGGTTGGAATGACATGGGAAATTATAAGAAAAGGGCCTGTCATGCTGAGCCTGTCGAAGCATAGCGGGCAAGGGCCTCTACGCGCGACCCTTCGACAAACTCAGCATGACAGGCCCTCTACCTAATAATAGGTCATGGGTAGGAACGAAGGATCTAATTATAGACTTTGCATAGCTAAATAATAAATATTTCGCTATCTGTCAGCATAACCGAATTTAGTTGAAAAAGTAAAACGAAAAAGCCGGAAGATGTAAATCTTCCGGCTTTTAAATTATAGTCTTAACTCTTGACTCTTACTTCTTGATTCTATCCTACAATTCCTTAGCCAAAAACGGATACCTGTAATCCTTTGGCGGATCGAAGGTTTCTTTTATGGTGCGCGGAGATACCCAACGCAGCAGGTTTATCATAGATCCGGCTTTATCGTTAGTGCCCGATCCTCTGGCACCGCCGAATGGCTGCTGACCAACTACTGCACCTGTTGGCTTGTCGTTTATGTAAAAGTTACCGGCAGCATTGCGTAAATGCTGGGTAGCTTTTGCAATAGCATACCTGTCCTGAGATATTATAGAGCCCGTAAGTGCGTAGATCGATGTTTTATCTACAATGTCCAGCACTTCGTCAAACTTATCGTCCTCGTATACATAAATGGTTAATACGGGGCCGAAAAGCTCTTCGCACATGGTTACATAGTATGGGTCTTCTACTTTAAGTACAGTAGGCTCCACAAACCAGCCTTTAGTTTTGTCGTAGCTGCCACCGGCAACAATTTCAACACCCTTGTCGGTTTTTGCGGCGTCAATATATTTAGCCAGTTTGTCAAAAGATACTTCGGTAATAACAGCATTAACGAAATTCTCGAAATCCTCAACCGGACCAATTTTAAATGAGGTAATATCGCGCTGCATATTGGCTTTTACCGCAGGCCATAACGACGCCGGGATATATGCTCTTGAAGCCGCAGAACATTTTTGTCCCTGGTATTCAAAAGCGCCGCGAACAAGGGCAGTACTTACCACATCTGCATCGGCACTTGGGTGGGCCAGCACAAAATCCTTACCGCCCGTTTCGCCAACGATGCGTGGGTAAGTTTTGTATTTGTGAATATTGGTACCTATTGTTTGCCAGATGTTCTGAAATACTTTGGTTGATCCTGTAAAGTGGATACCTGCAAAATCGGGATGGTTAAAAATCACCTCACCTGCAACAGGGCCATCAACATAAATAAGGTTGATAACACCATCGGGTACGCCGGCTTCTTTAAATATCTTCATGATAACGTTGGCGGCGAAGATCTGCGTATATGCAGGTTTCCAAACCACAACGTTACCCATCATAGCGGCCGAAGCTGGTAAATTACCGGCAATGGCAGTAAAGTTAAAAGGGGTTAATGCAAACACAAAACCCTCAAGCGGGCGCTGCTCCAGGCGGTTCCAAACACCTTTTCCGGATACAGGGGGCTGTTGCTTGTAGATCTCGGTCATGTATTCCACGTTAAAACGCAGAAAATCGATCAGCTCGCAGGCAGCATCAATTTCGGCCTGGTATGCGTTTTTCGATTGACCAAGCATAGTGGCAGCGTTAATGGTAGCGCGGTACGGACCGGCTATCAGATCGGCAGCTTTTAAAAATATGGCAGCGCGTTGTTCCCATGGCAGGTTTTCCCAATCGGCTTTTGCTGCAAGGGCTGCGTTAATAGCAGCTGTAACATGACTGGCATCGCCTTCACTAAAAGTAGCCAGTAAATGTTTATGATCATGCGGCGGACGAATTTCCAGCTTATTGCCGGTGCGTACTTCCTTGCCGTCAATGTACATGGGTATATCAATTTGCCGGGCGCGAGCCTCATCTAAAGCGGCTTTAAGCGCTACACGTTCCAAACTGCGCGGGCCGTAATTTAAAACCGGCTCGTTTTGCGGTGCAGGAACATTAAAAAATCCTTTAAGCATACATGGGTTATTTATGTTGCCGTAAAGATAGGAATTTTGCCGGGGATGATGGGTGAGGGGAGTGTCAAAATCTTGATGGGGAGATGGGCTTATTTGCTTTTTATTGTTTAATATTATTTATTTGTTTTACTTTGATACTCTAATAATATCGTATTTAATCTTTCCATTATTATTTAATTATTTTATCCTTAAATTTTTTATATGTACACACCTGAAGACAAAGAAAACTTTTTCAACGCGGTAGAGTCTTTGAAAAAATATAGAAGAGCCGATCTGGTCGATGAGAAAGGTAAGAATTTACTTGAGGTGCTATATACTGATCTTTTACCTAACGATCACATCTTAAAGAAAAGTCTTAAAGATAATACAACATATTTAGTGGGAAGAAAAGGTACTGGAAAATCCACTATTTTTTTACGAATTGAACAAGAGCTTAGAAAAAACGATAATTACTTGCCATGTTACATAGATGTAAAAACTGTATATGAGTCAGCACAGACAGAATATATTAATTTGGACTACCTTTCTGAATATCTTGATTATAAAAGCTTGCAAAAATATTTAATTGAAAGAAGTTTTTTACAAAGTGTATTATCAAGATTGATTGTGGAAATTAATATTAGAAGTAACTCTTTTTTCCAAAAAGTATTGGGAGTATTAGGAGAAACAAAGGCCCAAAAAGTAAAAGCACAGCTCGAGGCATTAAAAAATAAAATTGAAGATAATGAATTGTTGAAGGAAATTGAAATACCTATTATTAAGAGTATCGCACTCAAAAGGAAGAATCTTACTGAAAATACTCAAGAAAGTCAAAAGCAAACAGGTGGAGATTTTAAAGTCGGCGTTTCAGAAAAGGGAGTAAATAGTACATTAGGCTTTACTGATAGTGAAGCTAACAAAGATGCGAAACGAAGTTTGCTGGAGCAAGAATCGAGTTTTTCTTCAGTTTTTATGCAAGTTTTTCAAATAAAATCTTTTATCCAAGATGTGAAAGAAATTTTAAGCGAATTAAAAGTTAAGCATGTAGTAGTACTATTGGATGATTTTTCTGAAATTGAAGATAAAGCTATAGAAACATTCGTCGATGTCCTGTTGGCACCATTAAATAATTGGTCTGAAGAATTTATTAAGTTTAAGATAGCGGCTTACCCTAATAGAATCCATTATGGAAAAATTGATCCAGGAAAGATTGATGTTATAAATTTGGACTTTTATAATCTTTATTCCGAATTTGACAGAAATAAAATGGAGGAAGGGGCCATAGATTTTACAAAACGACTACTTGAAAAGAGGATTCGGCATTTTACTGGAAAAGAAACCAGCGATTTTTTTGATACATCAAAAATTAGCATAGAAGAATATTACGAAACTATCTTTCAGACCTCGATGAATGTCCCGCGTATAATAGGTTATATTCTATCTTATTGTTATCAGAGTAAAATAATATATGACAAAAAAATCTTAAAATCTGATATAGAATCCGCTGCTCAAAGATATTATGAAGATAAAATTGAACCATTTTTTCATAAAACCACTTTCTCTTTATTAGCTATAAATGAAAAAATAAATATTCTTCAATTACGTGATTTGTTAAATAAGTTTGTCGAAAAACTAACGGAAATTAAACGCCGCATATCCAATGCAGAATATTCGGGAGAGTCATATATAATCTCTTTGCCATATTCAAGTCACTTTCATTTTGTTCCTGAGTTTGAGAAGTTTATTACAACATTAGAATTGAATTATTTTATAAGCAAATACACCGAAATGAGTGACAAGGATGGACAACTCGTTTCAATTTACTGTATAAACTACGGTTTGGCTGTAAAAAACAACTTATTTTGGGGAAAGCCCAAAGGTTCTAAGTATAGAAAATACTTCAATCAAAGACCTTTTAACTTTAGTCCGGCAATAAAAGACTTTTTGGCATCTGCCAAAAACATTCATTGTATAAATTTAGATTGTAATCAGACTTTTACTCAGGATCAAATTCCATTGCTTGAATTTACAAACTATCAATGCAATAAATGTGGCAGCCAAGTAATAACAGAGGCGTTGGCAGACGAGATTCAAATTGAACTAAGGTTAATTGAGGCAAAGGATTTATTACCCTCTGCCGATATTAGTATTATAATGGAGTTGGCCAGTCAAAATAGACCGTTAATAGCAAGGGAGATTGCAGAAGAACTGGATTTGTCTTCCCAATCAATCGGACAAAAGAATAAAATGTTGGATTTAAAGAAAGGCTTAATTAAAAGGAATAAATATACAAATCCCTATTCTTATGAATTAACAGATTTAGCAAAGAATCTCTATAAATAAATACATCGTTCTTTCATGTGCACCACCATACCCCTCCTCCGCATTTTTGATTACGATAAAGCCATGGAGTTTTATATCAACTGGCTTGGCTTTAAAATTGACTGGGAAAATAAACCCGACGGTGTACCGGTTTATATGCAGATATCGCTGCGTGATATTGTCCTTCACCTGTCCGAACATCATGGCGATGCCAGTCCGGGCAGCCACGCCCGTATCGACGGATTTAGGGGGTTAAGGAGTTATCATGCCGATTTAAATGCCGCGCAATACAAATACAACCGCCCTGGTTTAGAAGTGCCCGAATGGAATACAGCGTCGATTGAAATGACGGTTTATGATCCTTTTGGCAATCGGGTTACTTTTGTTGAAGTACCGGCGTAAATTAGCTTTTTATGGTTATAGGCATGGTATATTGCGTTCTTTTTAATTTGCCATTTTGCAAACCAGGTTGCCATTTAGGTGATTTTTTAAAGGCCGCTAAAGTTTCATTGTCTATAACGGCGTTTACTCCTCTCGTTATTTTATATCAGAAAGGCTGCCGTCTTTTTCGATAACAAAAGTTACAAGTACTCTTTTACCTATAAAATCGGGATGACTTTGTAGGTTGTCGGTTATAAACTTTTGAAACTTTTCGTTTCCTCCTATAAATTGAGGGTCGATGTCTGATACCGTGCCGAATACCTTGTCGCTGCTTGTTGTGTCGTTGCTTATTTCTACTTTTGATTTATCAGCCGGTATCGATGTAGCTTGCGCCATTGCAGCCTGATGTAAACCCGCGAAACCTAAAGCAACCATAGTCGCTGAGAACCATTTTTTCATTTTCGGTTGTTTGGGCGCTGAGGTCATCCTGTCGGCATCATACATACCGCAAAGACCTTTACTGCTTTTTAAAAAAGCATTGCGGATCTGTTGCTCGTCCATTCCTCTGAAATCATGTACCATTTTATGGCAGCCATCACAATACCAGCCTCCATTGCAGGGCTTTAGTTCGTCAAAAGCTTTTGGACACCTGAAGTTTAAGCGGATATTTTGGTAAGGTTGCATAATTAAAGTTGCAAATATTATTTATTAAAAAGGAAAATATATTTGGTGATCGTAAGCAGTTTTAGAAAATCGGTTATTACTATCTTCACCTTTTTGCGTCATTGCGAGGAACGAAGCAATCTCACAAGAAAAGTGGCGAACCTTGCAGACGGGATTGCCACGCTACGCTCGCAATGACATAGTTAGATAAGATAGCAGGGAATAAAATATACATAAACAAAAAAACACCATCCGAAACCGGATGGTGTTTTTTTATGTTTTCGCACACCTTTCAGTGGGCCGGGCATCTATCAAACTTTGATTTCAACTTCAACACCGCTTGGCAATTCAAGCTTCATCAGGGCATCTACAGTTTTTGAATTAGAGCTGTAAATGTCTAATAAGCGCTTGTATGAGCATAATTGAAATTGCTCACGTGCCTTTTTGTTTACGTGTGGTGAGCGTAAAACGGTGAAAATTTTCTTTTCGGTTGGTAACGGAAGTGGTCCGCTAACTACAGCGCCTGTTGGCTTTACTGTTTTTACGATCTTCTCGGCAGATTTATCTACCAAGTTGTAATCGTAAGATTTTAATTTGATCCTGATTCTTTGGCTCATGTTAATTTGTTTTTTAGCCACCCTAAGAGCTATTTATTAGGGAAGCTGATTGTTTATTGTTATTCGAAAATTTGGCAATTTGACGATCATTTTCAAATCTTCAAATTGCCTTATCTTCAAATTGATTTATTCTTAGTTGTTACCTGCAGCTCTTTTACCTTTTGCTTTGGCTACTACTTCTTCCTGTACGTTACGAGGTGCTTCTGCGTAGTGATCAAACTCCATTGTTGAAGTTGCACGGCCAGAAGTAATGGTACGTAACTGTGTTACATAACCAAACATCTCAGAAAGTGGTACAGTAGCTTTAATAACCTGCGCACCTGCACGTGAATCCATACCTAACAGCTGGCCACGACGACGGTTCATGTCACCGATTACATCACCCATGTTTTCTTCTGGGGTAAGGATCTCGATTTTCATGATCGGCTCAAGTAATACTGGTTTACATTTTGGCAATGCCTCACGGTAAGCCATTTTTGCAGCTAACTCAAAAGATAACGCATCTGAATCGACAGCGTGGAATGAACCGTCAATTAAACGAACTTTTAAGCTTGTTAACGGATAACCCGCTAATACACCATTGTCCATTGACGCCCTGAAGCCTTTTTCAACAGATGGAATAAACTCACGAGGGATAGAACCACCGCTAATTTCATTCACAAACTGTAAGCCTTCTTTACCTTCGTCATTTGGTGAAAGTATAACCTGTATATCGGCAAATTTACCACGACCACCGGTTTGTTTCTTATAAGTTTCACGGTGTTGTATAGTACCAGTGATAGACTCTTTGTAAGCTACTTGTGGCGCACCCTGGTTAACCTCTACTTTAAACTCACGTTTTAAGCGGTCCATGATGATATCAAGGTGAAGCTCGCCCATACCTGAAATTACAGTCTGGCCGGTTTCTTCGTCTGATTTTACGTGGAATGTAGGATCTTCTTCAGATAGTTTACCTAAAGCAATACCTAATTTATCTACGTCGGCCTGAGTTTTAGGCTCAATAGCTAAACCGATAACCGGCTCAGGAAAATTCATCGATTCAAGAATGATCGGGTGTTTCTCATCGCAAAGGGTATCACCTGTTTTAATATCCTTAAAGCCTACTACCGCAGCAATATCACCTGCACCTACATTAGGGATAGGGTTTTGCTTGTTAGCGTGCATCTGGAAGATACGGGAAATACGCTCTTTGTTATCTGAACGCATGTTATGTACATATGAACCAGCCTCTAAGTTACCAGAGTATACGCGGATAAAGCACAAACGACCTACGAAAGGATCGGTAGCAATTTTAAACGCTAATGCTGCAAATGGTTCTTTTTCAGATGGTTTACGCAAGATTTCTTCGCCAGTATCTGGGTTGGTACCAATGATGCCTTCAACATCCATAGGTGAAGGAAGTAATTCCATCACGTAATCAAGCATGGTTTGTACACCTTTGTTTTTGAAAGATGAACCGCAAACCATAGGAACAATTTTAGCATCTAAAACAGCCTTACGTAAAGCATCAAGTACTTCGCGCTCGGTGATTGTTTCAGGGGCGTCAAAAAATTTCTCCATCAGGCTTTCGTCATACTCAGCTACTGATTCCAATAATTTTTCTCTCCATTCGGTTGCTTCCTCGATCATATCCTCCGGGATAGGCACTTCAGTAAAGGTCATACCTTTATCATGCTCATTCCAAACAATACCTCTCCAGTTAATTAAGTCAACAACACCTGTAAACTTATCTTCGGCACCAATTGGTAACTGAAGAGGTACAGCGTTGCTGCCTAACATACTTTTTACTTGTTTTACAACATTTAAAAAGTCGGCACCAGAACGGTCCATTTTATTAACGAAACCTATACGGGCAACGTTATAGTTGTTGGCAAGCCTCCAGTTAGTTTCAGATTGTGGCTCAACACCATCAACCGCGCTAAAAAGGAATACTAAACCATCAAGTACACGTAATGAACGGTTTACCTCAACGGTAAAATCCACGTGACCCGGGGTATCAATAATGTTTATATGGTATTTTTGGCCTCTGTAATTCCAATCAACAGTTGTAGCTGCAGAAGTAATGGTAATACCGCGTTCCTGCTCTTGTGCCATCCAGTCCATTGTTGCAGCACCTTCGTGCACTTCACCAATTTTGTGGCTTACGCCCGAGTAATAAAGGATACGTTCGGTAGTTGTAGTTTTACCGGCATCAATGTGAGCGGCAATACCTATATTTCTTGTAAATCTTAGATCTCTTGACATTTTTGTTTTTTTTTGGATTTAACCGATTTAAAATGATTTCACCGGCTTATTTTGATTGTGCAATCATAACAAACCGGTGTAATCTTAATATATATTCGGTGTAATCCTTTCTATATCGGTGTAATCCTTTTTAATTAGAAACGGAAGTGTGAGAACGCTTTGTTGGCTTCAGCCATTTTGTGCGTGTCTTCTTTCTTTTTCACTGCTGCACCTTCACCTTTAGCTGCTGAGATGATTTCACCAGCTAATTTTTCCATCATGGTTTTTTCACCACGACGACGGGCATAGCTGATTAACCATTTCATACCCAAAGCAATTTTACGCTCCGGACGAACTTCGGTTGGCACCTGGAAGTTTGCACCACCTACACGGCGGCTTTTTACTTCAACAGCTGGCATTACATTGTTTAAAGCCTTTTTCCAGGTTTCTAAACCGCTTTCGCTGGTTTTCTTTTCAACAATATCAACTGCGTTATAAAATATAGCGTATGCGGTAGATTTTTTACCATCATACATCATGTTATTTACGAACCTTGTTACCATGGTATCATTGAACCGTGGATCAGGAAGGATAATTCTCTTTTTTGGTTTTGACTTTCTCATTGCTTTCTATCCTCCTTAATTATTTCTTTTTCTTAGCTGGTGCGCCTTTAGCCGGTGCAGCTGCCTGACCTGGTTTAGGGCGTTTTGTTCCGTATTTACTACGACGTTGGTTACGGCCGGCAACACCTGATGTATCTAACGCACCACGGATGATGTGGTAACGTACACCTGGTAAATCCTTAACACGACCACCGCGGATCAAAACAATAGAGTGCTCCTGTAAGTTGTGACCTTCACCCGGGATGTAAGCATTTACTTCTTTACCGTTGGTTAAGCGCACACGGGCAACTTTACGCATTGCTGAGTTTGGTTTTTTAGGGGTAGTGGTATACACGCGTGTGCATACTCCTCTTCGCTGTGGACAGCTGTCCAACGCTGGCGACTTACTCTTGTCAACCAGAGCTACTCTACCTTTTCTAACTAATTGCTGAATAGTAGGCATTTTTCCTTTTTTGTATTTACTGTTTTATCCTTATTTTAAGGACTGCAAAGGTAGGTACTATTTTTTGATTTTCAAGGGGTTGAGAAGAAAAAGTTTTGTAATAGGCTGATGGCGTGCGGGGAGCGGGGTGGGAGAGTTGGGTTTAGGTGAGAAATTATCGATACCAATGTCAGTATTAAACTATTGGTGGTGGCGGTAACATTTGTACAGTAATATTACCGGGACCGCTACCATAGTACATTTCGCCACGGAAAAACTGAACATGGTTAAAATCAAAGTAACCGTTAAATAGCGCGTTGTGTAATTTATCACTAAGGTTTGGCGTGTGCAGGTCTTTTACGTGACACATACTAACCCTTACCGGAACGAGTTTATAACCGGTAAATTTCTTTTCGATCTCGGTTTGTACATAAATAAAGTCATTCTCAAACTCTTCAAAAGGGGATTCTGTAATCACATTAATAGCCGGGTAGGCTCGTTTAAATCCATCACCCCGCTCTTTTATAGCGGTTTCATCAACACCACATATACTAAAAAAGGGAGCGATTAAGCTAACTGAAAAAATGATCTTTTTTGTCCTAAATAATGCGTTATCCTCATAACTTTCCAGAATCAACTCTCCACTAAACGCTACGTCTGTTAGAAGACTGTTATTGTATATCTTTTTTTTGGATCCACTTCTTAGCTTTTTTAAAAAATCAATCCATGGTTTATTGAATTTTTTATTTTGAGCCGCATTTTCCGATATAATAGCCATGATCTTTTTAATGCCGGGATGCTCTTTATATTCGGGAGTATCATTTATTACCCCAATAGGGTAATGCTCTTTAATAGTTTCACCTATCTCTGCGTATAATTTATTATGGGTATTATCTAAAGGAAAGTAACGAATCATAAAGAAAATGGTTGCCGTTTGTATTCAGTCACAAGATACTTTTTTATTCAAAACCCTGCATCTAAAATCAACTTATAATATTTGGAATCCATAGGGGTATAGGCCTTGGCTTTCGTCATCCAGTTTTTGTATTCGGGTTGGTTGTTTTGCTTTTTGTAGATGCTGGCAATGTCGTAGGCTAACTCTCCGCGTGATTCTGTTGGTTTATCTGCAAAATGTTCCAGTCCTCTTTTATAGGTGGCTATGGCTTTTTCGTATTCTTCTTTATGCAGATAGGCAAAGCCCAGCTCTTTGTAAAACAAGTGGTTACCGGGTGTTTGCACAATGGCTGGCTCCATAATTCTTACCGCATCATCATAGCGGGTTAAGGCGTTATAGGCGTAGGCCATTTCATACGCTATACCGGGATTTTTAGCATCGACCTTATAGGCAGGCTCCAGGTAAGTTAAGGCGATGGTGGGTTCTTCAACATCGTTATAGGTATATCCCCAGCGGTAATTATGGGCAACGGTATCGGTGTAGGTATAGTAGTATTTCAGCCAGTCGGGTTGTGGTTTAATATGCAGTTCATTGAAGTGCTGCTGGGGTATAAGAGCCACCGGTCGCCAATTGGGCGAGATACGGTATTTTATAGAGCTGTTTTTTGATGTCGTTGTATCAACTATATAACTGTTATTTTTATCAACTTTAAAAGTCCCCTTTAAATCGAAAGTAAAACCCGCCTGCTGATCTATATATATGTAACCGAACGAATAATCAGCCGATGTATCGCTTTTTGATATTACCACCCATTTTCGTTCGCATTTCGTATAACGCTGGTTAAACTTTAAAGCGGTATCTGTGCCGATAGCCTTTTGTGCAAAGGTTGATAATGTAATACAGCAAAGAACAGATAGCAGGATCAGTTTTTTCATGGCGTTATAAAAGTAAACACCAAACCGGCTTTAAACAAACAAAGCGATGATAAAAATCACCGCCTTGTTAAACATAACTCAACACTAATCACTCTACTCTTTATTAATAGCCACGGTTATCATGATCATGGCCGTGGTCGTTATTGTTATATCCGTTGCCGTTATGATACCTGTCATGACGGTGCCTGTGATCTCCATATCTGTCCTGTACCATACACCCTGATGTTACCGATACTACTGCTGATATTAAAAAGGCTAATGCAACTATTCTCTTTTTCATGGTATGTAATTTTAGTGGTACATCTTATTATTTAAATAACGTACACATATATGACGTAATTAAAACACGAAGGATTAACATGGGCGGCAAATAGTGTGTAAAAACAATGTCATATCGAAAACAAGCCGTTGCATGGCGAGGGTTATTATAACCACATAAAACTCTTATCTTAGTTTTTCAATCCCAATCACAATGAAAAAAATTGCTTCCATAATTATTCTTGGTGCTGCGTTGCTTGGTTGTCAGCAAAAACATGCCGATACAGCTAAAGGTTTATCCGGTGACGCCGCTTTTCAAAAGCTGGCAGATAGTTATCTTGATGGTTACCTGGCCTGGCGACCGGCCCAGGGTGTAGCACTCGGTTATCACCAATACGATGGCAAGGTTACCGATATAAGCAAAGCATCGCTTGATAAGGAACTGGCACGGTTAAAAGATTTCGACGGACAATTGGATTCGGCAGATACCGCTTCTTTCAGTCCGAAGGTGTTTTATGATTACCGCATATTGCGTTCGGCTGTAAAACAGGAGATCTGGAGTTTTGATGATTTGGGTACCTACACCAAAAATCCGATGACTTATGCAGGCGCGGTTGACGTTAGCATCTACATTAAGCGCAATTTTGCACCTATAGAGTCGCGCATAAAATCTATCATAGCTATTGAAAAACAAGCGCCAAAAATACTGGCCGATGCCAAGCTTAACCTCAGCGATTCGTTAGCTAAACCATACATTGAAACAGCTATCCAAATAGCGCAGGGTTCTGCCGATTTCCTGGGCGGCGATTTAAAAGTGGCCCTGAAGGATGTGAAGAACGATACGCTGATGAAAGCCTTTAACGCTGCAAATACCGCGGCGATAGCAGCGGTTAATGACTTTGCTACCTATCTGCAAAAACAAAAGCTGCCCAAAGCGCATAACCATTACGCTATAGGCGAGGCCAATTATCAAAAAATGCTGCTTTATAACGAGGGCATCACCCTTACGCCGGAGAAGATCCTGGAAATTGGTTTAAAAGAATTAAAGAAAGAGCAGGACTCATTTAATGCTGCCGCGAAGATCATCAATCCCAACAAAAAACCGGTAGATGTATACCACGATTTACAAAAAGATCACCCGACTGCCGAAACGCTGATTCCCGGTGCGCGAAAAACACTGGAGCAGATCAGGCAGTTTCTGATTGATAAAAGTATTGTTACCATGCCATCTGAAGTGAGGGTTAAGGTGGAGGAAACACCGCAATATGCCCGTGCCACCGGTACAGCATCAATGGATACGCCTGGTCCGTTTGAAACTACCGCTACTGAGGCCTATTACTACATTACCCCGGTAGACCCAAAATGGACAGCACAGCAAAAAGAAGACTGGCTGAGGCAGTTTGATTTTTACACCACCGATAATGTGAGCATCCATGAAGCATACCCGGGTCATTATACACAGTTTTTGCATCTGAATGCTTCATCGGCAACTAAAATAGAAAAGATCTTTGGCAGCTATGCTTTTATTGAGGGCTGGGCACATTATTGTGAAAAAATGATGGCCGATGAAGGCTACGGCGGTAATGGCGACAGCGTAAAAGCGGCCAAATATCGTTTAGCACAATCTGGCGATGCTTTGTTAAGGCTTTGCCGCCTGTGCGTATCTATTAAAACCCATACCCAGGGCATGACGGTAGATGAGGGCACAAAATTTTTCATGGATAACTGGTACCAGGGCGATAAGCCATCCCGCCAGGAAGCCCTGCGTGGTACGTTCGATCCGGGATACCTGTTCTATACCATCGGAAAACTGGAGCTATTAAAGCTGCGCGAAGATTACAAGAAACAAGAAGGCGCTAACTTCACCCTAAAAAAATTCCACGACCAGGTGCTGGACAACGGCATGCCACAAGTGCGTATGCTACGCGAAATTATGTTGAAAGATAAAGCAACATGGGGGGATGCTTTATAGGGGGATAGAGGTACTGAAAGATAATTAATTGATGGGTGTTTTATAATTGAAGTTTATTTTCCAATTATCGTCAATTAATTGTCTTTCAGTGTATTCATATCGTTTTAAGTATTTATTTAAGTACACTAAATCGTTAATTGAATATTGAGTACTGTTATATTTAATTAAACTATCTGTATTAAATACATAAATGAAAAGCTTCTTATCCGGGCTGTCTTCAATAACCTCGTGCCACGCATCCTGTCCACCTAATGTCGTAATATCATATACAGAGTCGGGGGAAATTATGTTTCGATCAGTAATATAAAATGCAATGTTATTTTCAGTGATCTTCCCTTGCTTTACTTTGCTGTAAAGTACAGATATTTTCATTTTGGAGTTATTTTTTATTTTCAGGTCGTGATTAACAATCACATCATAACAGCCGCAAACAAGAGAAAGGAATAAAATCAGAATTAAATTTCTTTTCATCGGAAGGTGATCTAAGCAAGGATTTAAAATACTTTATTCGTTTAAAACGAATAGGTAACCCAATAAATCGCATAATCCTCACACCAACCCCATACTCACCCTATATTCCTGCTGAATAACCAGTAGGCAGCTGGCGCAAAGGCATCCCTCATAAAGCTCGCTTACGTACTGCACCTCGTTTAGGGTGAGCTGCACGGTGCTGCACTGGCACTTGGTGAATGAATTGGCTTTACATTCAAATGGTGCCTCACAGCGTTCGCAACGGATGATCTCGTGTTTGGTGTGCATTCTTAGTCGATGGTTCATAGTCGATAGACCATGGTTTTGGATGCGAAGTTAGGCAATACTGTTATCAATAGTAAAATATCAATGTCATCAAACAAAAAAGTCCATGAACTATAGCTTGGCTATGGTCCATGGACTATCGTCTATTGACTGATATACTTATGCCGAGCAGGTAACGCAGCCTTCTTCCATTGAACAGCTTGGTCCTTCTGGTACATTGTCGGCCAATTGGTCAACATGCTCTGGTATAACCGGCTCCATGTTTGATCCGCCCTGGTTTTCAACGGTAAACTTAACAGCTTGCGAAGCAGCTTGTGTACGCAGGTAATACATACCTGTTTTTAAGCCTTTCTTCCATGCATAGAAGTGCATCGAAGTAAGTTTGGAAGCGTTTGGCGAGTTGATGAACAAGTTTAATGATTGCGACTGGCAGATGTAAGCACCTCTATCTGCAGCCATATCTATAATGTTACGCATTTTAATTTCCCAAACTGTTTTGTACAGTTCTTTAATATCGGCAGGTATCTCTGCAATATCCTGGATGGAACCGTTTGCAGTGATGATCTTATCTTTCATTGCAGGTGTCCATAAACCAAGATTAACCAGATCGCGCAGCAGGAATTTATTTACGATAATGAATTCTCCGCTTAATACACGGCGGGTATAAATATTTGAGGTATATGGCTCAAAGCACTCGTTGTTACCCAGTATTTGTGAGGTTGACGCGGTTGGCATCGGCGCAACTAATAATGAGTTACGCACACCATGTTTCACTACATCAAGGCGTAGGTTTTCCCAATCCCAGCGACCGCTATCAGGTTTTACATCCCAAAGATCAAACTGGAACTTACCTTTTGATAAAGGCGAGCCTTTAAATGTTTCGTAAGCACCATCTTTAATAGCCAGGTCTTTTGATGCCGTCATGGCTGCAAAGTAAATGGTTTCAAAAATTTCTTTGTTCAGTTGTTTAGCTTCTTCGCTTTCAAATGGTAAACGCAATAATATAAATGCATCGGCCAATCCCTGTACACCTAAACCAATAGGGCGGTGACGCAGGTTTGAGTATTCAGCTTCGGCAACTGGATAGTAGTTATTGTCGATGATCTTATTCAGGTTTAATGTAGCCTGGTAAGTAACTTCGTATAATTTGTTGTGGTCAAACTCTCCGTTGATAACGTAACGAGGTAAGGCTAAAGATGCAAGATTACAAACAGCTACTTCTTTATCAGATGTGTACTCTATGATCTCAGTACAAAGGTTCGAGCTTTTTATAGTACCCAGGTTTTGCTGGTTTGATTTAGCGTTGGCAGCATCTTTATACAACAGGTAAGGTGTGCCGGTTTCAACCTGGCTATCCAATACTGCAAACCAAAGTTCCTGTGCTTTAATAGTTTTACGGCCACGGCCTTCTCTTTCGTAACGCTCATAAAGTTCTTCAAACTCGGCGCTATGGCAATCTGCCAAACCTGGTGCTTCATGCGGGCAGAACAAAGTCCACTCACCATTTGCTTCTACACGTTTCATGAACAAGTCAGATACCCAAAGGGCGTAGAACAAGTCGCGGGCACGCATTTCTTCTTTACCGTGGTTTTTGCGCAGGTCTAAAAATTCAAAGATGTCTGCATGCCAAGGCTCTAAATAAATAGCGAATGCGCCTTTACGCTTGCCGCCGCCCTGATCTACATAACGTGCGGTATCGTTAAATACCTTAAGCATTGGGATAATACCGTTACTGGTACCATTTGTGCCGCTGATGTATGAACCTGTAGCCCTTACATTGTGGATACTTAAACCAATACCACCTGCGCTTTGAGAAATTTTGGCAGTTTGTTTAAGTGTATCATAAATCCCCTCGATGCTGTCATCTTTCATGGTTAACAAAAAGCATGACGACATTTGAGGTTTTGGTGTACCTGCGTTAAATAAAGTTGGCGTAGCGTGAGTGAACCAGCGCTCGCTCATCAGGTTATAAGTTTTGATAGCGCTTTCAACATCCTCTTTGTGGATGCCTACAGATACGCGCATAAATAAATGCTGCGGACGCTCGGCTATTTTACCGTCTATCTTTAACAGGTATGATTTTTCAAGTGTTTTAAAACCGAAGTAATCGAAACCAAAATCGCGGTCGTAAATAATGCTGCTGTCTAACAACTCTGCGTTATCGCGGATGATCTCGTATACATCATCTGCAAGCAGGGCAGCATTTTTACCGGTCTTTTTGTCAACGTACTCGTACATACGTTTCATAGTTTCTGAGAAAGACTTGGTAGTGTTTTTATGCAGGTTTGATACCGCAATACGTGAAGCTAACAAAGCATAATCGGGGTGCTTTGTTGTTAACGATGCCGCAGTTTCGGCTGCAAGGTTATCAAGTTCAGATGTGGTTACACCATCAAACAAACCTTCAATTACCTTTTTGGCCACATCAATAGGGTCAACCAAATTAAATCCATAGCACAGTTTCTCAATACGTGCTGTGATCTTGTCGAATTTTACCGACTCTTTTCTACCGTCTCTTTTTACTACGAGCATCTTTTTAAGTATTTAGTAGTCAGCATAAGCAGGATACCGTTGCCAACCAGTGAGTGTATATATGTTATTTAGTGTAGATGTATTCTTTTTTTGTCTGGACCTTGATTAATAGGATTTTAAGATTAACATGATTTTCTCTCAAATCTCATGTCTCACATCTGTAGCCTAAAAATCTTCGTCTAATGAAAATGCTTTGCTTTCGGCGTTGTTTAGTACGCCGCTTTTCTGGTAATCCCCAACACGTTTTTCAAAGAAGTTGGTTTTACCTTGTAGTGATATCATTTCCATAAAATCAAACGGATTGCTGGCGCCGTAATGTTTTTCGTAGCCAAGCTCGCCTAACCATCTGTCGGCCACAAACTCAATGTACTGGCTCATCAATTTGGCGTTCATACCTATCAGGTTAACCGGTAATGCATCAGTAACAAATTCTTTTTCAATTTCAACCGCGTCGATAATGATCTTGGTTACTGCATCGGCGCTTAATCTTTTGTTAAGCATTTTGTACAGCAGGCAGGCAAATTCGCAATGCGAGCCTTCATCACGGCTGATCAGCTCATTGCTAAAGGTTAAGCCCGGCATCAGGCCACGTTTTTTAAGCCAGAAGATAGAGCAAAAGCTACCAGAGAAGAAAATACCTTCAACAGCCGCGAAAGCTACCAAACGCTCGGCAAAATTGCCGTTGTTTATCCAGCGTAGCGCCCATTCTGCTTTCTTGGTTACGCAAGGGATAGTATCAATGGCGTGAAAAAGACGGTCTTTTTCTGCTGCATCCTTTATATAAGTGTCAATTAACAGGGCATAGGTTTCTGAGTGGATGTTTTCCATCATGATCTGGAAACCGTAAAAACAGCGGGCCTCTGGTAATTGTACCTCGCTCATGAAATTCACGGCCAGGTTTTCGTTAACGATACCATCGCTGGCGGCAAAAAATGCCAGGATATGCGAAATAAAGTGTTTCTCGCCCGAATTAAGATTTTCCCAATGCTTCAAATCGTCAGAAAGATCAATCTCCTCTGCAGTCCAAAAACTGGCTTCGGCTTTTTTGTACATTTCCCAAATAGCCGGATACTTGATAGGCAGTATCACAAACCTGTCCTTGTTTTCTCTCAGTAAAATTTCGTCTTCCTGTATCATTGTTTCCCTGTTTTTTAACCTTTAATTTCTACGCACCATTATCAGACACGAAAGCCAGCTTCATGACAAATGAAGCTTTTTGTTTTTCGTGATTTAGCATTGCTAAACCGCGGTTTTATTATGTAAATCTCTGACAGTAAAGTGTTTGTATTTTGGATGATGAATACATCCGGCTGTCTGTTGAATACTTTGTAAGAACCTTGTTGAACAAAGTTAATGTTTGAGGTCTTAAAATCTTAGTGTTAGTTTTTAACAAAGGCCCGAGTTATTAACACTTTGCACAATTACTTTTTAAGCCCGGTGTTGAATAAGAAAATTAATGAACTTGATTACAGTCAATTAAAAATGCCGACTAAAATGCATAGTGTAAAAACTTGCACCAACCATTAATTTAACATTATAAATTACTTGACTTAACACCGACAATTATTGCCAATTGCATAACGACCCTGCTAAGTACCAATAAGGATTTCGAAATCACGCTAAAAATATCCCTCCAGAAACCAAATGTGGAAAAACAAAATAACCCGGACCGAAATTATCGACCAGGTTATTCCTAAAAGTTTTAGGAATTATTTTTCGTCTTCGGCCCCAACAAATTTCATCGATACGGAATTTACGCAGTGACGTGTGTTTTTGGGAGTAAGATATTCACCTTCAAAAACGTGCCCTAAATGAGCTCCGCAATTGGCGCAAACAATTTCTACCCGGCGACCATCAGCATCCGGTACGCGTTTCACAGCGCCGGGAATCTCGTCGTCAAAACTTGGCCACCCGCAATGCGACTCAAATTTCGATTCGGAAGTATATAGCGGTGTATCACATCTTTTGCACACGTACAAACCCTGCGCATGGTTATTTAATAAAGCCCCGGTAAACGGGCGTTCGGTACCTTTGTGTAATATGATATATTCTTCTTCGGACGTTAATTTATTGTATTCCATTTTTTAATTTTTGATTTAGTGATCAGGCGAATTAGCGATTGAAATTGCCTAATCATTTACATAAATATACGACAAATAGGGCGTATTAAATGTTTTGCCCGGCTATGTTTACACAGGTTTGACGGAGGGAGGATGATGTGCAGATATGCGGATTGTAGATGTGCAGATGGAGGTAAAAAAAGAAAGCTAAGACATTCTGATAGAAAATCCGGTTAATCTATAAATCTGTTTAATCCCGGTTCAGACAAACAAAAAATCCCGGCCAGACATGACCAGGATCTATATTTTTAAAGCTTTAGGCTTTTAGCCTTATGCTAACTTAGCTAATTCCTCAGCCATGGCAGCGCCAATTTCAGCAGGCGATTCAACAACGCGGATTCCGCATTCGCGCATGATCTTCATTTTAGCTGCAGCTGTATCATCGGCACCGCCAACAATAGCACCAGCGTGGCCCATTCTACGGCCCGGAGGCGCAGTTTGGCCGGCTATAAAGCCTACTACCGGTTTAGTGCCATTATCTCTGATCCAGCGGGCAGCTTCAGCTTCCATGCTTCCGCCAATTTCGCCAATCATAATAATGCCGTGTGTGTCCGGATCATTCATCAATAGCTCAACAGCTTCTTTGGTTGGTGTACCAATAATTGGGTCGCCACCAATACCAATGGCAGTGGTGATACCTAAACCGGCTTTAACCACCTGGTCAACCGCTTCGTAAGTTAACGTACCTGATTTTGAAACCACGCCTACGTTACCTTTTTTAAAGATAAAGCCTGGCATAATGCCAATCTTGCTTTCATCGGCAGTGATAATGCCGGGGCAGTTAGGGCCAATAAGACGTGCGTCCTTATCGGTTAAATATTCTTTTACCGCAATCATATCCTTTGTAGGGATGCCTTCGGTGATACAAACAATAACTTTAATACCAGCCTCGGCAGCTTCCATAATTGCATCGGCGCCAAAAGCGGGAGGTACAAATATGATAGATACATCGGCGCCGGTTTGGTCAACCGCGTCTTTAACGGTGTTAAAAACTGGCCTGTCTAAATGTTGCTGACCGCCTTTACCCGGGGTAACACCACCAACCAACTGGGTGCCATAAGCAATCATTTGCTCGGCATGGTATGAACCTTCTTTACCGGTAAAACCCTGTACAATAACTTTTGAATCTTTATTTACGAGAACACTCATTGGTTTTTTTCGTTTTAGTACGGCAAAGCTAAAGTTTTTGTGCGAATGTCAAACCCCCGACACCGCTAATTTTATATGTTAACATAAAAGTGACTTTAGGGCAATGATTTTAATGTCGCAATTATTAACAGGGGAGTAACAACACCAATAAAAAGTCCTTTGTCCTTGCTCTATTTGTCCTTTATCTTTTGATATTTACCGTATAACCGAAACAAAATATTAATTTATTGTTGTTAGTTTTTATTGATAATACACTGTTTATATCATTTTAATTAATTTAGCCGCACACCTATTCACCTGCTATCTATGAAAAAAACGAACAAAACACTCCTTTTAGGGCTCGCAGCCGCTCTGTTTTTTGCTACCAGCGCGCATGCGCAGTTTGGTGGTTTTGGTAAAAAACTATTGGACAAGGGAACCGAAATGGCATCAGGCGGAGGATTGAACAAGATCCTGAAACAACCGCAGGCCATTACCACCAGTTTTAAAGATGTTGATAAAACCGGTTCAAAGCCACCTTCATTTATGGAAGGGCAAACACCGCAGCCATTGTATCTGCTGCCTAAAGCCCCCGACGGCGGCTATAAACTTTGCGCGGGCTTTTTTGAAATGACCAACAAAAGTTATTGCCTGCACGCCGGTACCCGTGGCCCAAGCACCGGCGATGGTTATATGATTGCACCGGTTGCTGGTCCAAAGCGTGATGTAGTGATCCTGATACTAAAACATGCTGAAAAGCATCCCGAAGTTAACCAGCACAGTATTCAGATATTATTGTGGGCTATTATTGCCCGTACCCGTTTTGTTGATTTTGGTACCGATATTAAACTGACGGCTACTACAATATTATCGCCACAAGAATTGCTGATGCTGGAAGGCGGCGCATTGGGTGTATTACCGGCAAGTGTAATGGACAAAGCTAAGAGCCAGTTACCGCCCGCGGCGCAAAGTGTTTTTGAAGCCGAGAATAATATTCGCCAGTTAGCTGCATCTGGAAATGCCTCTTATGACGAAATGGAGAAATACGCCATGATGGCCGGCATTGTGCCCCAGGTTGATCCTAATGTACCGTCGGGCACGTGGTCGTTGCATCCGGATGGGTATTATATCCGTTTTTACCCGCATAGTTATCCATCAACCACGGTGCAAATTTACGTACCGCAGGAACTGGCTGGCAAAGGCCTTGTTTACGATGCTACTAAAGGTATAGCCTGCCCGGCCAACGTAGGTGCCCAGCGTTTGGCCCAAACCAACGAACCGCTTAATCCGGATTATACAAAGAAACTCACTATTATTTGTAACCCGTAAGCTGAGGTTAAAGGCGAAAGGAAAAAGGCGAAAGGTCAGAAACCTTTTGCCTTTTTATGTGGCGTTTGCCTGTAAGTGTTCACGTTCATAACGCCGTGAACGCTCGTGAATGCTTGTTTGTGTTTGATAATGAGGGATTTGTATATTTTGCATTGTTGGCAAAACGCTGTCACCATGCTTTTGCACATTGTCATTGCGAGCGTAGCGCGGCAATCCCATCACGAATAGTACGCTATGCAAGCGGGATTGGATGATGAGATTGCTTCGTTCCTCGCAATGACAATATCGAAACCCTTCCACCTTCAGGGAGCAGGGGGAGTAAACTCACCCTCACTCTTAGCTATCACAATAGTAGCTACCCCATTACCTATTACATTAGTGATGGCCCGCGCTTCTGACATAAACCTGTCGATACCTATTAGTATAGCCAGACCTTCAATAGGGACGATCTTGATGGCCGTTAGTGTGCTGCTCAGAACGATGAAGCCGCTGCCGGTTACCCCGGCCGCCCCCTTGCTGGTTATCATGAGTATGCCAATGATGGTGAGCTCCTGCATCAGCGATAGCGGAATGTTAAAAACCTGGGCCAAAAAAATTACCGACATGGAAAGGTAAATAGTAGTACCATCCAAATTAAAGGAATAACCCGTCGGGATCACCAAACCAACTACCGATTTAGAGCAGCCAAACTTCTCCAGTTTATCCATCATCCCCGGCAGGGCCGATTCTGACGATGAGGTACCCAACACTATCAATATTTCTTCTTTAATATGTTTAAGGTATTGCCACAAACTAAATTTAAACAGATAGCAAATAATATTAAGCACCACAAAAATAAACAGGAACATAGTAAGGTAAACCGAACCCATAAGCAGCGCTAACGGCTGCAAGGTTTTTAAACCGTACTTGCTGATGGTAAAGGCCATTCCGCCAAAGGCGCCGAGGGGGGCCACCTTCATCACTATTTTCATGATGTTGAAGAATACCTTGGAGAGTTTATCAAACAGCGTAATAACCGACTGCCCGGTTTCGCCCATGCGGCTGAGGCCAACGCCGAATAGTATCGCGAAAAACAGGATCTGCAGGATATCGCCTTTGGCAAAGGCATCAAACACGTTACCGGGTACAATGTGGGCTATAAAATCGCCCCATTTCATTTCGGCGGCAGCTTTTTCGTAGATGGCCAATTTGCCCGTGGTATCAGTAATGTTATGGTTTACAAAGCCCGCACCCGGTTTAATAAGGTTAGCCACCGTAACACCAATAAGCAGCGCGAAGGTGGTTATCACCTCAAAATACAGTAACGCCTTGCCGCCAACCCGACCCACCTTTTTCATATCGCTCATGCCGGCAATGCCCAGCACAATGGTAAAAAATATGATGGGTGCTATCAGCATAGTAATAAGGTTGATGAATGTTTTGCTTATGAGCTCGGCAGCAGGCGCAAATCCTTTAAAGTCAAGCCCCACAAATACACCCAAGATAATAGCAATAAGTACCTGGAAGGTTAAGTTTGAGAATATACGCCTCATATATGGTTAAGTCCTCCAAACCCCTGAAGTGGGAGTTTTTTTAATAACAGGTTCAGTAATTGGCTCATGGTTTAACAAGTATACGATTTCTGCAGAATATATTTTTCGGCTGCTATCAAAACAAAAAAGCTCCCTGCGGTTATCCCGGAGAGAGCTTTTGTTAGTTGAAAACGTTACTTATGCAGCACTTACCGCGCCGGTGATCAGGTCAACCCAGTAGGTTTTGTTCAAGAAGGTCAATTTTGCTTTATGGTTGCCTAAGAAAACAATGGTACCGCTGTATTCCCAGCCGCCGCCATTGGTTTTGCCTTTTGATACAAAAGTGGCGTTACCGCTGGTGATATCGTAATTGTCATCGGCATGTACATACAGGTCGGTGAATTTATAGGTATTATGTACAGATGCAAAAGTTGCAGGTTTGGTATACTCGTTATCGGTAAATGATTTTGTTGTACCGTTTAATGAGAAGTTAGAGTTGTTGGTGTTTAAACCTCTTACGCTGTATTTTTGAACAGTATTGTAAGTAAATGAATAACCCGGACCGCTGCCTGTAGTAGTTAATGAATCTACCAGGTCGTAACCAATAGTTTTGTTGTTGTTACATACAAAAAAGTAGCTCACACCGCCTGTTTTTGTTGCTTTCAGCGTATCACCCTGGTTAAAGGTAAGGTTTAAGCTGGTGTCTGTATAAAAACCGCAGTGGTAATCGTTGCTTTGTACCTTTTGTTTCAAAGTTGAAAACGTTGTTGACGGATTAACACCATCTTTAATGCTGGCACCGCCAAATGCGCCAACTAATGATTGTGCAAGGTTTTTTGCAATTGCCGAACTTGCTTCATCTACAGATTTGTTGGTTGAAGTAGCAGGTTGGGTTTTGAGATCGGTTTTATTACATGCCGAATAAAAAAGGGCAGCACCAACTAATAAAGGTAATGCGTTGCGTAAATTTAGGTTCATAATTATTTTGATAGATTTAAGATATTAATTGTCAGCAATTGGGGCAATTAGCATACCATATAAAAGGTTTAATTACCTAATACTTTGGTTTATAGGAGCGGTTAATAATTAATTAATTTTTAATTAAGACTGTGGTAATTTCGAGTAAATTTTCGATTGTTAATTGTGGTTTATTTTACGCTATATGGGGTGTTTTTTACTTGTTTTTGATTTTAATCCCCATTAAATAAGGTAAAATAAAAAGCTCCAACACCGATGCCAGTATTGGAGCTTTTTATAATATGTTGTGATTTTATAACTTGATCGATCGGCGGTAAAAAAATCCTGCCTGTTATGATCTTAGCTGATTCATGCTTGATGCGGTTTTACCCCAATTAACTAATCTCCAATTAACTATCATACTAATAGAGATTTTCTTAATTTCGCATCCTCATACCTGTAAACTACAATGGACTATCAATTTAAAGATATAGAGCAAAAATGGCAGCAGTTTTGGGCCAATAACGGAACGTTTAAAGCCGAAGATAAAAGCACCAAACCCAAGTATTATGTGCTGGATATGTTCCCTTACCCATCGGGTGCGGGGCTGCATGTGGGCCATCCGCTGGGTTATATTGCATCTGATATTTTTGCCCGTTACAAGCGCCTTAAAGGTTTTAATGTGTTGCACCCTATGGGTTACGATAGCTTTGGCTTACCCGCCGAGCAGTATGCCATACAAACCGGGCAGCACCCGGCCATAACTACCGAGGCTAATATAGCTACGTACCGCCGCCAGTTAGATCAGATAGGCTTTTCGTTTGACTGGAGTCGCGAGGTACGCACCAGTTCGCCCGATTATTATAAGTGGACGCAGTGGATCTTTATGCAGCTTTTTAACAGCTGGTATAATAAGGATGCAGAAAAGGCAGAATCCATCGCCAAATTGGTGGCACACTTTGAACAGAACGGATCTGCAGGAATTAACGCCGTATGCGATGAAGAGATATTAAGTTTCAGTGCTGCCGAATGGAAAGCCATGAGCAACCAGGACCAGCAGGCCGAACTATTGAAATACCGCCTTACCTACCTGCGCGAAAGTACCGTTAACTGGTGCCCTGCCTTAGGTACCGTATTGGCAAACGACGAGGTGAAAGACGGCTTTAGCGAGCGCGGCGGCTACCCCGTTGAACAAAAGAAAATGATGCAGTGGAGCATGCGCATCACTGCCTATGCCGAACGCCTGCTGCAAGGCTTAGACACCATAGACTGGCCCGAGCCCCTGAAGGAAATGCAACGCAACTGGATAGGTAAAAGTACAGGTGCGAGTGTGAGGTTCCCGATATCGGGTTTCGGTGATGTGAGGACTGAGGTCGGAAATCAGGCCACAGGCCACACGAACCAGAAACCAGGATTCATAGAGGTTTTCACCACCCGTGTTGATACACTTTTTGGTGTTACCTTTTTGGCGATAGCGCCCGAGCATGAGCTGGTGGCATCGTTGACTACACCGGAGCAAAAGGCAGATATTGACGCGTACATCGCCCAAACTAAAAAGAAATCGGAACTGGACAGGATGGCTGATGCCAAAACGGTTTCGGGTGCGTTTACCGGTAGCTACGTATTGAACCCGTTAAACGGCGAAAAGATCCAGATTTGGATTGCCGATTATGTTTTGGCTGGCTATGGTACAGGTGCCGTAATGGCCGTACCATCCGGCGATCAGCGTGATTACTTGTTTGCCAAGCATTTTAACTTGCCGATAGTACCTATCATCGACATTCAAAATATAGAAACAGAAGCAGACCCAACCAAGGAAGGAACCTACATCAACTCCGATTTTATGAACGGGTTGGATTATAAGGCAGGTACAGCGGCTGTTATTGCCAAACTGGAAGCCATAGGTGCAGGCAAGGCCAAGATCAACTTCAGGATGAGAGATGCCATATTCGGCAGGCAACGTTACTGGGGCGAGCCTGTTCCTGTTTACTTTAAAGAGGGCTTACCTTATTTAATTGAAGAAGATCACCTGCCTTTGCTGTTGCCGGAGGTTGATAAATACCTGCCAACGGAAAGCGGTGAACCACCATTAGGCAGGGCAGAGGGATGGAATTATAAAGCCTCACCTAAATCCTCTCCAAAGGAGAGGACTTCTGACAGTGAAGCTGATAACTCCCTCTCCCTTGGAGAGGGCCGGGGTGAGGCTTACGCTTACGAACTAAGCACCATGCCTGGCTGGGCCGGCTCAAGCTGGTATTGGTTCAGGTATATGGATGCCAATAATGATAAGGAATTTGCATCGCCGGAGGCTATTGCCTACTGGAAGGATGTAGATTTGTACATCGGCGGCAGCGAACATGCTACCGGACACTTGTTATACAGCCGTTTTTGGAACAAGTTTTTGAAGGATATTGGTAAGGTTGGTGAAGAAGAGCCTTTCAAAAAACTGATAAACCAGGGGATGATACAGGGTAGAAGTAACTTTGTGTACCGCCTAATTGATGAAGAAGGACGCGGAACAAACACTTTTGTATCGTACGGCCTAATCAAAGAATATAAAACTTCGCCTTTACACGTAGATGTGAACATTGTAGAGAATGAGGTGCTGAATCTTAACAAATTTAAAGAATGGCGCCCCGAATTTGCAGATGCTGAGTTTATTTTAGAAAATGGCAAATATATCTGCGGTGTCGAAGTTGAGAAAATGTCTAAACGTTATTACAACGTTGTTAATCCAGACGATATAGCCCAACGTTACGGTGCCGATACGCTTCGTATGTATGAAATGTTCCTTGGTCCGTTGGAGCAAAGCAAACCCTGGAATACCAATGGTATTGAGGGCGTGTTTAAATTCCTAAGAAAGTTCTGGCGGTTGTTCCATAACGAGGCATGGGAGTTCAGTGTGTCAAACAATGAGCCATCAAAGGCAGAGTTGAAATCGTTACATAAGATCATCCGTAAGGTGGAGGAAGATATAGAACGTTTCTCGTTCAATACTTCGGTTTCCAGCTTTATGATCGCCGTTAATGAACTTACCGATCTGAAATGTAATAACCGCGCAATACTGCAGGATATGGTGATCATCCTGTCGTCATACGCGCCGCATATTTGTGAGGAATTGTGGACTTTATTAGGCAATCCGGCTGGTACTTTATCATACGCGCCGTTCCCTAAGTTTAACAGCAGCTATTTAATTGAGGACGAATTTGCTTACCCTATCTCCATTAACGGTAAAATGAAAATGAATCTTAGCATTTCATTAAGCCTTGATGTAAAAGAAATAGAAGCCACCGTATTAGCCAACGCCGACGTTCAAAAATACCTGGACGGCAAAGCCCCTAAAAAGGTTATCGTAGTTAAAGGCCGTATTGTAAATATGGTGGTGTAATAACCATCGATCGCGTCATTGTGAGGAATAAAGCAATCTCTACGGAAGCAGGTGAACCATACAGGTTCTATCTGTATAGCAAATGAGATTGCTTCGTACCTTACAGCAATGACGTTGTTTTATTAATTGGCCTGTCACCCTGAGCTTGTCGAAGGGTTGCGCGCTGAGTCTTTGCCCACCATGCTTCGACAAGCTCAGCATGACAGCCATTTTATCCTTCTATCACAACCCTTTTACAACCTCCCATATCTTTTCATCTACCAAAATACCTTCGCGTAAATTTTGCCTGCGGGTTTTTAGGGTGTTTTCTCCGGGATAGCTTATTGTGCCGCCCTCATGGTCAGGTGTGGTTGTTTTGGTGTAGGCTATGATCTCTTCTATGAGTGAATCCGTTTGTTCGTTATCACGGGGCTTTATGCAAATGAATACCTGCGATACCGCGTATTCGCTACCGCTGGCCGTGATCTTTGCGGTAGAGTTGCCGCCGCTTAAAACAGTCGCCAGCAGATCAAGCACCAGCGCCAGTCCCGAGCCTTTCCAGAAACCTATAGGCAATGGTCTTTTTGATTTAAGTATAGCCGATGCATCCGTGCTTAAATTGCCATCGGTATCATAACCGCCCGGTAGGGGTAGGGCCTCGTCTTTTGATTGGTATTGTACCAGTTTGCCAACAGCGTATTGCGATATGGCCATATCCAAAACCACATGCCCGTTTTTGCGGGGTACGGCTATCACCAGTGGGTTATTACCCAGGCGCGGGTCCAGGCCACCCCAGGGCGGGAGGTTGGCTATGGTATTGGTAAAATTAATTCCTATATATCCTGCTTCGGCAGCTTGCCAGCCGTAGGTGCCGCCGCGCATCCAGTGGTTGGTGTTTTTTATGGCCACGCAGCCTATGCCGTTTACCTCAGCCAGCTCAATGGCGCGTTGCATACAAAAACTTGCGTTTAAAATTCCCGGGCCTAAGTTACCGTTCCATTGTTCTATGGCACCAAAGGCGTTTTCCAGAGTAGGCTCGTGATTGGGTTTCACCAGGCCATCCTTTACATGCTGCACAAAGGTGGGGAAGCGGTTAAGGCCATGCGTGTATATGCCATCCCTGCTGTTTTCGGCAAAAGTGGTGGCGCAGCGGTCGGCCTTATCATGGCTAAAGCCAAGGCTAAGTAACACACGTTTAAATTCTGATTGTAGTTGCTGAAATGGGATGCGCATGTTTTTAATTCAAAAGGTAAAAATCAAAAGTAAAAATCATTGTTCATTAAAGCTGTAACGGCGTTTTGATTTTTAAATTTTGACTTTTGTATTGCTCCGGGTGGTAATAATTTTAATTTAAAAGAGTTATAATTACATCCTGATAGCCAACTAATAACCGGGATTTTTTATTTTTGCCGGCATACGTTCAATGAAAAACAAAGCTCCGTTAATTTTAATTTTAGGTTTGGTTGTTATTAATCTGCTCAGTAATTCGTGCAAAAAAGATAATAACAGCAATATTCCGCATCTGTTAACCAGCGGCGTTTGGCAATTGGCATCTATACAGGTTTATCATTACGTTGGCAGTTCGCAAATTGGCGATGCAGATACACTGAATGCCACTTGCCAAAACACACAGTTTTTTACTTTTAAAACCGACAACACCTGTACTTACACCAATTTTGATTGTTTACCGCAAACATCAACCGGTAACTGGACGCTTACGCCAAACAGGCTCTTCTTTTCGTCGGATATGGTATGTAAAGATACAGTGACAGCCAATGGTGGGAGCAGCAAGCCGTTTTCTAATACACAGATCCAAACGCTGGGTACCTATTCGCTGGTGCTGCAAACTGGCGATGTACAGCCCAATTATTCATCAACAAAACCGCGTACGGTAGTGCGGTACGGATTTATTAGGCAAAAAGCCGTAACAAATACCCCATAAAACACGTAAAATTTTATATTTGAATATTATAAAAAATGGTTTGTTATAAAGTTACCGGTAATCAGCTTAAAATTAATGCAAAACTTTTTCCGGGAGCTTCATCACCTTTGAAAAGCATACACTTTAAATGAAGAAACGAATAGCCATTTTTGCTTCAGGTTCGGGGTCAAATGCCCAAAAGATAATGGAGCATTTTAAACGCAATGCCGAAGCCGAAGTAGTAATTATACTCACCAACAATCCGCAAGCCTACGTACTGCAGCGCGCCGATAATTTTGAAGTACCATCGCACATATTTACCCGTCACGAATTTTTTGACACCGATGATGTAATTAAACTGTTGAAAAACCTGCAGGTTGATTTAATTGTGTTGGCGGGCTTCCTTTGGCTTATCCCCGGTTCGCTGTTAAAAGCTTTCCCTAATAAGATCATTAACCTACACCCATCCCTGCTGCCCAAATACGGCGGCAAAGGCATGTATGGTGATCATGTGCACAAGGCAATATTAGATGCCAAAGAAGAAGAGGGTGGTATCACCATTCACTTTGTAAACGAGCAATTTGACGAAGGAGAGATCATCCATCAATCTAAATTTAAGATAGAGCCTAATGATAACCTGGAGATGATAAAATTTAAAGGCCAGCAGTTGGAGCACCTTCATTTCCCTAAAGTAGTTGAAGCACTATTGAAAAAAATGAAGAGCTAACGCTGATTGTTTTGATTGGCAGATAACATAAATAAGAAAGGCGGATAATTTATCCGCCTTTCTTATTTATGTGTTAAAAGTTTGTGCTTAGCGATACCCCGTAAGTTCGCGGGTTGCCTAAGTGCGATGCGCCGAAATCATAGGCGTAATCAATGGCTTTTTTGTTGCCGATATTGCTTTCCCAGAAAAACAGGCTAAAGCTTTTGGTATCTACACCAATACGGCCGTTAAATTTACTGTAGCCTTTTTGCTCAATCTGGTTAGCAAGGTCGAAATATTGATCGCCTAAATAACGCCATTCGCCACGGGCAACCAGTTTAACTTTTTGCGTGCCGCCAAGGTCATATGCATATTGAAGGGCCAGCATGCTGGTTACATTGGGTGTATAGATCTGTTTATTGCCTTTTAGGTTTAGCACTTCACCATTGTTTGATACGTTCAGGTCGGTATAGCGGGCATGGGTATAACCAAAGTTATAATCTATATAAAACCCTTTAAGTGGTGTAGCGTTCAGCTCAAGCTCGGCGCCCTTGCTGTTTAACCTGCCTGCATTTTTGGTAATGGTGATAGCCTGTGGCAATACCAGTGTTGGTACCTGCGCATCTGTTACCAATGTATAAAACGCTGCTATATTTACACGCAGTTTGTTATCGAAAAAGTTATTCTTTGAACCCACTTCGTAATTGTTGCTGTACTCGGGTTTAAAAGAATAAAGCGGAGGAGCATTCTGAGGGTCCTGACCAAGTTCGGTAATACCGCCTGCACGGAAACCACGGCTATAAGTACCGTACAGGTTATTATCATTCGACAGGTGGTAGGCCACACTTAATTTTGGTGTAAAAGCATTAAAGTTTGCGTGCGATGCGGTATCGGCCTGTGAAACCATTACATCTGCACCGTTTGGCTGGAACGTGCCAAATACGCTTTCGTTCTTATGCTCATGGTCATAACGCACACCTGCTGTTACATCCAGTTTAGGGTTTATAGTGTAGGTGGCTTGCGCATAAACAGCTTCGCCAGAATTTTTGTCGGTATTTACGGTAACGGTGGTAATATTGGCTGGTGCGCCTAACAGTGCTGCGTCGGCACCATAATAAGTGCCTTGTTTATTAGGTGCGTAGTGGTAAAAACCATAGGCACCAGCGGCCCATTTTAAAGCCGAGGTTGATGAAGCCGGTGATGTAAATCTAAACTCCTGGATCACGGTTTTAACTTTATTCCATTTACCGCCGTAATTATTAATTACCGATACTGCATCCAAAGGTGAAAAATCACCGTCGATAGGAGTGGTATAGTACCGGTTATTTACCTGGTAGGATGATTGCGAAGTGAAGTTAAATGCATTACCGGCATAATTTACCGCCAGTGAAGATTGGAAAGTATTGTCGATCATACGGGTAGTGGCATTCTGGTTCACCTTGTATGGTTCGCTGATGGCATCGGCAGGGTTACCGGCCAGGGTAAAGGCGCCATTGTTGCGATTGTTATAGTTTTTAGCGTTCAGCGTTACTGATAGTTTTGAGGTAGCCAGAAATTTCAGGTAATAGTTACCTAAAAAGAAATGCTGCTTATCAAACTTGCTGTTATTAAAAGTATTGGTGTAAAAACCATCAAAGCCCGAATATACACCGGCTACGCCCAAATACAATTTATCTTTTATTAACGGTGCACGTAAACCCAGGCTGTAACGCTGCTGTCCATAATTGCCAAAATCAACACCCGCAAAACCACTTACTACGTTGGTTGGCTGTTTAGTAATGATATTGATAACACCACCTGTAGCATTACGACCATAAAGCGTTCCCTGCGGACCGCGCAATACTTCAATCCTTTCGACGTCGAGCAATTGGGGGATATAAGTATCCAGGCCGTACTGGTTTACACCATCAACATAGGTGGCAACTGCAGGGTCATAAGATGTGGTAACCACACCACGTATACCGCTCACGGTGCGGCTATCGCCCGGCCCTGCCGAGTTCAGGTTGGGGGCTATAGCGGTCAAATCTTTCAGATCCCAAAGGCGGTAATCTTTTATTTGCTTGGCCGATAGTGTGGTAATGCTCATAGGTACCTTCTGCGCATTTTCCTCATATTTTTGGGCGGTTACGGTAACTTCATCAAGCTGGTTACCGGCATCTTTAAGCTCAAAGCTTATAGGGCGCATGGTGCCGCTTAATTTTATGGATTGTTCTTTGGCGGCATAACCTACGGCGCTGATGTGCAGTGTGTAGGTGCCAGAGCTGATATTTTGCAGGGAGAATTTCCCCTCTTTATCGGCAACGGTGCGGTAATTGGTATTTAACAGGTAAACGGTGGCGCCTGCAATGCCCTGGCTTTTATCGTCGGTAACAGTACCCGATAGATTGGCAATTGTTTGGCCTTTGGCAGCTACAAAAATTATAAGCAGTACTAATAGCGTAAGGGTTCTTTTCATTTAAATTGGTAATAATTTGAGATGTATTTTTTTACAAGCGCCAATTATAGCAAACAACCACGGGATTATGGTAAGCGGAAAGCAAAATTGTGAATATTAAGTATTCGTGTATTCATATCTTTACACGATGAAATACCTGCGCTGGCTTCTATTTCCTTTATCGCTTATTTATAGCCTGGTTGTTGTTACGCGCAATTGGTTGTATGATATAGGAGTGTTTAAAGGCCATGCGTTTAATCTGCCCGTGATCTCCGTAGGTAACCTGGATGTCGGCGGTGCAGGCAAAAGCCCGATGACGGAATACCTTATCCGGTTATTAAGAACAAATTATAAACTGGCAACGCTTAGCCGGGGATACGGCCGCAAAACCCAGGGCTTTTTAATAGCCGGTAATAAACCCGATGCATCACAAATTGGCGATGAACCCGCCCAGTTTAAAAGCAAGTTTCCCGATATTACTGTGGCCGTTTCGGAGAAACGTGTTGTAGGTATTGAGCAACTGCGAGCGGGGCATGACATTGTTATCCTCGATGATGCGTATCAACACCGCGCTGTTAAACCAGGGTATAGTATTTTATTATTTGAATACAGCCGTGTTAACGAGCCGCATCTGCTGTTGCCTGCCGGTAACCTGCGCGAACCTTTTAGCGGGCGTAAACGTGCCGATATTTTAATTGTAAGTAAATGTCCTGCTGATTTATCATCGGGCGACCAATTGGATATTAAAACACGCTTAAAACCATTGCCCAAGCAGGTGTTGTTTTTTACATCGATAATTTACCTGCCTCTGCAAAATATGGATGGAACAGCTAACGGTACAGTTATCGACAAAGACACCACCGCGTTTCTACTCACCGGGATAGCCAACGCGGCACCATTACTGCATCATCTTAAAAAACAAACGCAGCATATTATCCATCATAATTATCCGGATCACCATCGCTTTAGCTTAAAAAATATCAGTAAACTTGCCGATGATTTTCTTGCGTGTGCATCACAAAAAAAAATCATTATCACAACAGAAAAGGACGCGCAGCGTTTAGGGGAACAGGAGTTGCTGCCCGAGGTAAAAAAACTGCCAATTTTGGTATTGCCAATTGGTATTGAGTTTTTAAATAACAGCCGGCAACAGTTTGATAATTTAGTAACCGAATATGTTAGAGAGCATACAAAACACCGTTAAATATATAAAAAGCCGCATTGGCGATTTTGAACCTGAAGTAGGTATAATTTTAGGTACCGGCCTTGGTGGCCTGGTAAAGGAAATTGAGGTTGAAAAACAGCTGATGTATTCCAACATCCCAGATTTCCCTATCTCTACATTGGAGTTTCATTCGGGGAAACTTATTTTCGGTACGCTTGCAGGTGTAAAGGTTGTGGCTATGCAGGGTCGTTTGCATTATTATGAAGGTTATAACATGCAGCAGATCACCTTCCCGGTTAGGGTATTGAAGTACCTGGGGATAAAAACGCTGTTTGTATCAAATGCAAGTGGTTCGCTCAATCCGGCCTTTAAAAAAGGCGACCTGATGGCTATCACCGATCATATTAATTTACAGCCTCAAAACCCGCTCATCGGGCGTAATGAGGAGGAGCTTGGTCCGCGTTTTCCGGATATGAGCCAGCCTTACCGCCGCGACCTGATAGAAAAAGCCTTGAACATAGCATCGGCAAACAATATTACCTGTCATAAAGGAGTTTATGTTGCTGTAACCGGACCTAATTTGGAAACCAAAGCAGAGTATACTTATTTAAGGATCATAGGCGGCGATGTTGTAGGCATGAGCACCGTTCCGGAAGTTATTGTTGCCAACCATATGGGCCTGCCTGTTTTTGCCATATCGGTACTTACTGATGAGGGTTTTACAGATGAATTGCAGCCGGTATCTATTGAAGATATCTTAAAGATAGCCGAAGAGGCCGAACCCAAACTTACGTTGATCTTAAAAGAACTGATAGCTGGTATTTAATGCACAAAAAGCTGAAATATATTTTATTACTGCTGATGTGTATTTCGGTACGCTCGGCTTTTGCACAATACAATAACCCGGCCGGGCAACGACCGAGGCCGCTTAATATGCGCGATACCGTTAAAAAAGTTAAAGAGGTTAGCGATGACGAATTACTGGATAGTTTGCGTAAAAAGGAAGAAAACAAACGCGATTCAGTAATATTTAACTCCAAATTTATACGGATAACCAACGCCGATCTGCTTAACGATAGTACGCAAACATTTGCTATTGATACTGGCATTACCAATTTTGAAAATTACAGCGTATTGCTTGATCCGCGAAACCCACGCATCCACCTGGGCTACACCGGCGTTTCTCAGCGCAGCCTGCTCTTTGAGCCGTACAAAAATATAGGTTTTGACGCCGGGCAGCACGCCCTTGATATTTACGCCCTGGCACCAGAGGATATAAGATATTATAACGCCAGGGTGCCACTCACCACACTGTCGTTGTTTAATGGTTTTGGCAGCACCGCCGAGCAGATCTTTAAAATTCAGCATACCCAAAACATAAAAGAGAACTGGAACGTTGGTTTTAACCTTAATTTCAATGGCTCGCGTGGGTTTTACAGTACGCAAAGCATTTTGCAACAAAACGTAAGTGATGTTAATGCAGCGATATATACCTGGTATGAATCGAAAGGAAAGCGCTATAACCTGCTTGCCAATATTATTTATAATAATTTAAAAGCGCCCGAAACGGGGTCGATACTTAACGATTCCGTTTTTACAAGCAGCAGTAACCAGCTTTACTTTAAAAATTCGGCCGCGGTGCGCCTTCCCAACAGTTATGAAAACTGGAAAGAGAGGAGTTTTTTCATAAAACAGTTTTACTATATAGGCCGTATTGATAGTTTGGGTAAACAAAAAGGGAAGGCCAATTCAACGGTTTTACCAACGCAGCGTGTAGCACATACTTTTTTTGTGCAAAGCAAAACGTACAATTACCGGCAAACCAATCAGCCAGATACCTATCACGTATTTCCCGATTACTATTACAGCGTTAGTAAATCAAACGATTCATTGAACGTTACTGATATCCGGAATGAATTTTCATATAGCTTTTATCTCAGAAGTAAAGCTGCAAAAGCCTCAAAAAACGAGTTGAAGCTTGATCTTGCGCTGGTGCATGATCTATATCATTACGCGCAATATGTAAGCGATACTACTATGAATGAGTATGGTTTAAAATACATTCACCAGGAAAGGGTACAAAGCCAAACCTTTCAGGATATCACGCTGAAGGGTAAGTTAAGCTACCGCTTAAGTGACCGTATTGGTCTTGAAGGCGATGTGAAACAGATAGCCCAGGGACGGGATTTTGGTAATTATTATTATGGCGCAAAGCTTACCCTTTCGGGCGGTAAAAAAGCGGGCAGGATTATTTTGGAGGCATTTTCTCAAAATAGCAGTCCGCCGCTTATTTACAATAACTGGATCTCTAACCATTATATATTTCATAACGATTTTAGCAATCAGAAAACAACCAGTGCCTCTTTCAACTACATCAACAACCCGCTGGAACTTGATATCAAGGCCGAATATTTTTTAATATCTAACTACCTGTATTTCATAGCCCAGCCTGGCGGTGTTGATGCGCACCCGGCACAATTGGGTTCAAGTATTAACCTGCTAAAGGTTAGCATAGGTAAAAACTTAACATGGCGTAAGCTGCATTTTGATAATTACGCCGTTTATCAAAAAACAGATTACCAGTCAACCCTGCGCACGCCGGAGCTTTATACATACAGCAATTTATATTACAGTACTTTGCTGTTTAATGTGCTGCAATCAAGTGTTGGTGTAAATGTGCGGTACAATACGCAGTACGTGGCGCCATCCTATGCAGTTGGTATCGGTCAGTTTTATAACGGACCAGATGTTACGTTCTCGTCGTACCCTGTGGCTGCAGTTTATTTTAAGGCCACTTTACAGCGTACCAATTTATTCTTGATGTATGATTATGCTAATCAAAAGCTTTCAAGCAAGGGTTATTACACTGTAAACAGATATCCGCAACAAGATGCCCTTATCAAATTTGGCGTAAGCTGGACGTTTTATAACTAATCTTATCAATATATTGATAAGAAATATAATTCCTCTTCTTTAGAACGGATTGAGTGAGGCCTCCCATAATCCCTATCAACTTAATATACTTATTGCAGTATCGCCTAAAATATTGTAACATTTGTTAAGTTTGCAGCTTTACAAAACGGGCCCTTGAATTATTATTTAACATATTTTATTGTAGCTGTTGGCTTGTTTAGTTTTTCGGCCTTTTTTGCGTTGTTCGGGGTTTATGCCGAGCGCAAAATTTCGGCATTTATACAAGACAGGCTTGGCCCTACAGAAACCGGAAAGTTTGGTTCACTGCAAACACTGGCCGATATATTAAAGATGATTCAAAAGGAACTCATCATTCCGGCGGCTGCCGATAAGTGGTTGTTTATGCTGGCACCTGCAGTAATTTTCATTGCAGTTTACATGGGTTTTGCTGCCCTGCCCTGGGCACCGGGCTTGGTGCCTTCCAAAATAAACTTAGGCATCTATTATATCTTCGCCATAATTTCCATAGAAACATTGGGCATCCTGATGGCCGGCTGGGGATCGAACAATAAATATTCCATCTTAGGTGCTATGCGCTCTGCCGCGCAGATCATTTCGTATGAGATCCCGGCAGGCTTCGCCATTATATCTGTAGTAATGATAGCGCAATCGCTGGATCTGCAGGTGGTGGCTGCCCAGCAAGGTGTCTTATCTGCCGAAAAAATAAAATTCGTAGGTTTTTGGGATGTAACCAATATTGGTGGCTTTTTCAGCTGGAATATCTTTCGCGCGCCGCATCTGATAATCGCTTTCGTAATCTATTTTATTGCCTCACTGGCCGAAAGTAACCGGGCTCCGTTTGATATTCCCGAGGCTGAATCGGAATTGGTTGCAGGTTTCCATACCGAATTTACGGGTATCCGTTTCGCGCTGGTTTTTTTGGCCGAATATTCCATGATGTTCCTGGTGAGTATGATAGGGGTTATCTTGTTCTTAGGCGCATGGAATTCACCACTGCCCAATATAGGTTCGGTACATTTAGCCACGTGGACAACCGGCATGGGCTGGGGCATATTATGGGTTACCCTAAAAACATTAGGTTTAGTCGCTGTACAAATGTGGATACGGTGGACGCTGCCCCGTTTCCGTGTAGATCAGCTGATGAATCTCTGCTGGAAGGTATTAACTCCCCTGGCCTTTATCTGTATGCTGATATCGGGTATTTGGAGACTTTGGCTCATGTAGGAAGATTTCGGATTTCGAATTTTCGATTTCGGATTCATTTTTTTAGGATTTAGAAATTAGGGTTTAGAATTTATTTTTAAGATTGGAATTTAATATTTAGAGTTTGTTAAAAAAAGTCATCAACGGTTTTACTACGGCATGGAAAGGTTTAAGCCTTACCGTGAAGCACCTCTTTGCGGCCAACAGCAAGCGCGAGATTGTTACCGTGAGCGACAGTAATTACTTTAAACAACTGGAGAAAGGCACCAACACCATTCAATATCCTAAGCAGCAATTGCCGGTACCAGAGGTTGGTCGTTACCAGCTGGATGTGGAGATGGATGATTGCATTGTGTGCGATCTGTGTGCCAAGGTTTGCCCCGTTAATTGTATTGATATCGAGGCTATAAAAGCTACTGAGGCTATCGGCCAAACATCCGATGGTACCACTAAGCGCTTGTATGCTGCCAAGTTTGATATTGATATGGCCAAGTGCATGTATTGCGGTCTTTGTACCATTGTGTGCCCAACCGAATGCATCACCATGACCAACCAGTACGATAAAACCGTATTTGAACTAAGCGACCTTGTTTACCAGTTTTCAGACATGCCACCCGAAGTAGCTGCCGAAAAGCGCGCCCTGTTTGATAAGCAACAGGCCGAAAAGCAAGCCGCCAAACTGGCTGCCATGCAAAAAAAGGAGGGCGGGGCATGAGTTTAGTGCGTGTGCTGTTTTATTTAATGAGTTTTATTGCCATAGCCTCGGCATTATACGCCGCATCTACCAAAAATCTGGTGCGCAGTATCTTTGTGTTCTTCGTTACCCTGTTTGCTCTTGCGGGATTATATGTGCTGGCTCTTGCCGATTTTGTGGCCGTAACACAGGTAGTTATCTACGTGGGCGGGATATTAGTGCTGATACTGTTTGCCTTCATGTTATCGGGTAAGGAAACGCTTGATGTTATGCAGCAGCAAAAAGGTAAATTTCTTAGTTTGGCTAAATTGCCGGCAATACTGCTGTCAGTCGCGTTTTTTATAGTACTGATCAATGTAATAATAAAGGCCGATGCAGATAACCTGACTTGGGTAAAAGATGCAATCAACCTTAAAAATACCATTGCGCCGAACGATGTAATGATAGATAATATAGGCGTTAATTTGATGACGCGTTATCTGCTGCCTTTCGAGGCTATCTCTATTTTATTGCTGATGGCATTGGTAGGGGCTGCCCATTTATCGCGTAAGGAGGGCAGTAAAGCATGATCACATTAACCGATTTTATGATAGTAAGCGCTGTACTGTTTTGTACAGGCTTATACATGATCGTATCCAAACAAAACGCCATCCAGATATTAATAGGTATAGAATTGATCCTGAACGCCGCTATATTAAACATGGTTGCCTTTGGTAAATACGACAGGGTAAACAACGGGGGGCAAATTTTCGCTCTATTTGCCATAGTGCTTGCAGCAGCCACAACAGCGGTAGCACTGGCAATAATCCTTAACGTATATCGCAAATATAAAACCATCGATCCGGGCCGGATTGATAAACTGAGGGACGAGTGATGAGAAAGATTTTTACCATTATTTGTTTATTGATTTCTACCGTCGCTATTGCGCAACATAGGGATACTATGTATGTTTCAGGAGGCAAGCTTGTACTTCGTGATGCAACTATTAAAAGCGGAAAGGCTTATATTGAAGTTGATGGAAACGTTTTTACCGGTAAGTTAAGTAGTATTAAACCTGACGACATTCAAGAGTTTTCTATTATTAAAATATCTGATGCGCAACAAATGTTTGGGACTAAAGGGCAAAACGGAGCGTATTTTATAAAAACGAAAGCGGGTCAAAAAGTTCTTGATGCATCACTAAACCCTGCCAGCATCGCTTTGGATACCGCAAAAGAACAGCAATACAATCATGCGCTAAGTAGTTCTGTTTCTGGTAATAGTGATAGTTCCACATATGTGGTAGATGGCGAGCCGTTAACGAAGAAGGAAGCAGATAAAATCAATCCCGAAAATATCATTAGCATTAATGTTTTAAAAAAGGATAAAAACTCGTTTGAAACATCTTTAACTCATGATGTAATAATCATAGTTACAACCACAGGTGCAGTTAAAAGTTATCAAAAGAAATTTGGTGCGATTTCTAAAGAATATAAGGCTTATTTGGATGCTAATAAAAACGACGATAGCGCTTTACTTTATATGAACACTGTAAACGGTGAAATATACTATCCAACTAATAAAGACCGAATAAAAGCTATATATGATTTTTCAAACGATATTAAAACACTGAGCTTTAGCAGGCGGGAAAACAAAGGTGTTAGTATATTTCCTGCTATGTTAAGTATTGAAACAAATAAACAAAATTGAACAACCTACTACCATATCAAGATAGCATCCTTATCACCTGTACTATTGCAGCTGTGGCATTGCCGCTGCTTGCTGCTTTGGTAAACTTTTGCCTGCCGGTAAAAAGTAAGGTGGCGGGCTGGGTATCGGCATTGGCCATTTTGGGAAGTTGTGTTTTGGCGGCTAAAGTATTTGCAGGCATTTGGAATAACCATGACATTCATACACAGCAGGTTTGGTTTACCATTGGCAGCACTAAAGTTTTCGCGGGGATATTGTTAAATAACCTATCGGTATTGCTGTTACTGCTGGTTTCGGTTATCGCGTTGCCGGTGCATATTTACTCCACCGCCTACATGAAGCATGACGACAGGTACAGCCGTTACTTTACTTACCTCAGTTTCTTCTGTTTCAGTATGCTGGCTTTGGTTGTGGTTGATAGCCTGGTACTGTTCTACGCGTTTTGGGAGTTGGTGGGTTTTTCATCGTACCTGCTTATCGGTTTTTGGTTTACGAGGGATAAGGCAGTACAAGCCAATAAAAAAGCTTTTATTATAAACAGGATAGGGGATATAGGTTTGTTATCAGCCATTATTATCCTGTTTACCCAATATCACACTTTCGATATCGTTACCCTTTTTGCCGAAAAAGGACTAATTTCACAATCTGTTGTAAATAACGATTTGTGGATTGCACCAACGGGCACCTTGCCCGTCATTTGGCAATACATAGCCTGCGCGGGTATTTTTATGGCCGTAGCTGCTAAATCCGCGCAATTTCCATTGCATACCTGGCTGCCAGATGCCATGGAGGGACCAACATCGGTTTCGGCGCTTATTCATGCGGCTACAATGGTGGCGGCGGGTGTTTTCCTGTTAGGCCGGGTTTATCCAATGTTCACCCAAACAGAGTTAACGGCGCTGGCCTGTATAGGCTGCTTTACGGCTTTTATGGCGGCAACCATCGCGCTTACCCAAAATGATCTGAAACGTATTTTAGCTTACTCCACCATATCGCAGTTAGGGTTTATGATCCTGGCGATGGGGGTGGGGGCTTATTCCTCGTCGCTGTTCCATTTGGCTACGCACGCGTTTTTTAAGTGTCTGTTATTTTTGGTGGCCGGTATTGTTATCCATCAAATGCAGCACATTAAGGACGATAATAACCTGGATATCGATCCGCAGGATATTTCGCTAATGGGTGGGTTGCGCAAAAGACTGCCGCTTACTTTTATTACAGCCGTTATTGCCGGACTGGCGCTGATAGGTTTGCCGCTTACATCGGGCTATCTGTCGAAAGATGGTATCCTGATCCAGGCCTTTGAATGGAGCGACGGCAAAAGTATTTGGTTTAAAATTATCCCGCTAACGGCGTTACTCACCAGTTGGCTTACGGCTTTTTATGTAGTAAGGTTAATTGTAAAAGTATTCTTCGGCGAGTTCAGGTTGCTAAATATCGTCCCGAACATAAAGGAACACATTACCGATGGCGGCTGGCAGTATAAGCTCCCGCTTATATTATTGGCTGTTTGCTGTCTGTTCCCGCTGTTCTCTATCAATCCGCTATCGTATGAACATGCCTGGTTGTTCAATGGGCTTAATATTTCGCGCCTCACTAAGTTCGAAAGTATTTATAACCTTATTATTCCCGTTGCTGTAAATGTGGTGAGTTTAGGTGTGATGTTTTTCGCTTTCACTATTTATTCAAAACCTAAAACCGCCCTGTTCCCGCAAACCGGATTGTTTTATCAATTATCATATAATCAATGGTATTTTGATGCTATTTATAATCGCATTATTATAAAACCAATATTACTTTTATGCCGGGCCTGTTTCAGGTTCGATCGTCGTATTATCGATGGCTTTATCCACTTATTAGCCCATACCAGCGGTTACATTGCCAAACTGGCCATGTGGACGGATAGGAATATTGTTGATGGCTTTTTGCATTTAATGGCATCTATAGTGCAAAGTATTGGCAATTTTGCGCGTAAATTTCAAAACGGAAAAGTGCAGTACTACCTGTTTAGTATGCTGCTGATTGTGCTGGCGCTGTTCATTTTAAAAATACTGATATAAACCTGATGAATATATTAACCTTACTCATATTTATACCTGTACTCTTTGGCATTATCATTATGCTGCTGCCATCATCATTGCGCAACAGCTTTAAATATATAACTCTGCTGGCTACTTTAATTCAACTGGGTATCAGTATTTGGATGTACCTTAACTTTAAAACGGGTGCAAATTTTGGCGGTATCAATCACGAAGATCAGTTTCAGTTTGTGCAAAAGCTCCCCTGGATCTCCCTTAACCTGGGCAGTTTCGGCAAAATGCAGATCGACTATTTTGTAGGTATCGATGGCATATCTATCACGCTGCTGGTAATGACATCGCTGGTAATGGTCATCGCAACGCTGGCTACCTGGGAAATAAAGAGCAACCTCAAAGGCTTCTTCCTGTTATTTTTACTGTTGGATATGGCAGTTGTCGGTGTGTTTTGCGCGTTGGATTTCTTCCTGTTTTATATGTTTTATGAACTGATGCTGCTGCCGCTGTATTTCCTAATTGGTATGTGGGGCGGTGCACGCAGGGAGTACGCAGCTATCAAATTTTTCCTTTATACGCTATTCGGCTCGGTGTTTATGCTGCTGGTGATGGTGGGCTTATACCTTTCGGTAACAGATCCGGCAACGGGCAACCATACTTTCAACATTGTACAAATGATGAACCCGGCCAATTACAGCGGCAATTCGGTATTTTCCATTGCCGCGCATCAAACCATACTGGGTATGCCTGCCCGTACGGTTGGCTTTGTGGTGTTGTTCATAGCATTTGCTATTAAAGTTCCCGTTGTACCACTGCACACCTGGCTACCCGATGCGCACGTGGAAGCGCCTACCCCTGTATCTATTATATTAGCAGGTATCCTGCTAAAAATAGGCGGCTATGGCATCATTCGCATCTGTATTGGCATTTTTCCGGATGTGGCTACAAACCATGCGTTCTGGATTGGTTTGCTTGGGGTTATCTCGATATTATACGGCGCGTTCAATGCGCTGGCTCAAAAAGACCTGAAACGGATGATCGCTTATTCATCTGTATCGCACATGGGCTTTGTACTGCTGGGCATCGCTTCACAAACAGCCGAGGGGGTTAGCGGCGCGGTAATGCAAATGGTAAGTCACGGGTTTTTATCAACCATGCTGTTCTTTTTAGTTGGTGTATTGTACAATCGTGTGCATGACAGGGGTATTAACCACTTCCGTGGGTTAGGGAACTTGATGCCAAAATATACGGCTTTTGTAATGATCGCCTTTTTTGCATCGTTAGGGTTGCCGGGCTTTTCGGCATTTGTGGCCGAGGCATTTACATTGGCTGGTACATTTAAATCGCACAACGTAAACGGGCTTTTACCTTATTGGATGGCCATTTGCGGTACACTGGGTATCCTGCTTGGGGCAGCCTATTTTTTGTGGACGCTGCAGCGCATGTTTTTTGGTCAGGAGTCGTTAAAAGGGGGCGACGTTTGGAAAACAGCCCTTGTTGATCTTAACCTGCGCGAAAAACTTACCCTTGCGCCACTGGCTATAATAGCTTTGGTGTTAGGTATAATGCCTTCGTTGGTGTTTGATAAGGTTAACGATTCGGTACTTGCACTTATCCAGTTTTTACAAGCTAAATAACCATAAATGCACGATCTGCTGCCGCACATATCAGTTCAGTTAAATAATGTTTTCGATAGCATCCGGTTTTTTATGCCCGAAATTTACCTGGGTGCGCTGTTCCTCATCGTTTTAATAACCGATCTGATTTTTGGTAAAACGTCTACCACCCTTTGCCGTATTGTGGCGTGTGCAGGTATTGTTGTTGTAATGTTTAAGGATTTGCAACAGGTTGCATTAATATTGGATGGGCCGCATTTGATATTTACCAATATGCTGCTGCTTAGTCGCGGTGGGGTATTCTTTAAGCTGATTATTGATCTGCTGGCGTTTATCCTGCTGCTGTATTTTACCTGGGACGATAAACTGAGCAGTCATCAGAAAGGATTGGCCGATCTTTACACCATTACCATCGCATCCATATTTGGTCTGCACCTGATGGTGATGGCGGTTAACCTGCTTTCCATATACCTTGCTATAGAAATTGTATCCATCGCGTCATACCTTATGGTAGCCTACCGTACCGAGAACGCCTTTAGTACCGAGGCCGGTTTAAAATATGTACTGTTTGGCGCGGCATCCTCGGCAATTATGCTGTATGGCATCTCGTTGTTGTATGGCTTTAGCGGTTCACTTGATCTTTTTTCAGCTGGTTTTATAGATCAGCTAAGTAAAGTAAATACCATAAGCTCATCCTTCGCGGTAATTTTAGTGCTGGTGGGTATTGGGTTTAAATTATCCTTTGTTCCCATTCATTTTTGGGTGCCCGATGTGTACCAGGGTGCGCCAACGCCGGTTACCGCTTATCTTTCTACTGTACCTAAAATAGGAGCGTTCGCGCTGTTGTTTAACTTTTTGCCGCCATTTCTGCTGTTGGGCAAATGGACGGGGTTTGATCTGTCTATCATACTGGCCGTAGCGAGCATTGTTACCATGATAGCAGGAAATTTCGCTGCCGTAATACAAAGTAACGTTAAACGGATGCTGGCCTATTCCAGTATTGGGCATACAGGTTTCGCACTGATGTCAGTTTTAATCCTGAATCAGCAGGGTTTATCAGCCTTAACTTATTACCTGTTTGTTTATGCCCTGGCAAATATTGGCGCGCTGGTGCTGGCCACCTATTTCAGCAATGTTGCCGGTGTTGATAATATGGATGGGTACAAAGGGCTTGGCCTTAAATACCCGGTTGCGGGTGTTTGTTTTACCATAATATTGGTATCGTTAACCGGTTTGCCGGTGAGCGCCGGCTTTACAGGTAAACTGTTTGTATTTTCGGCGGTGTACAACATTTATCAGCAATCGCACAATATATGGCTGGTGCTGCTGATGGGCACGGGGGCTTTAACTACAGTGGTGTCGCTTTTTTACTATATCAAAATTCCGCTTAATTTATTTCTGAAACGAGCAGATATTTCTGAAATTACCTATAAAAAAGACTATAATCCTTTAATTTTAGCAGTGGTAATAAGTTTTGTGCTTGTTTTATTAGGAATATTCCCAAATTTCGTTATTAAGTACCTGTAATTGTTTTGTTTGGTATTATTTTAAATAAAAATCAACGATTATTCGTTTTTTTATAATAAAAATCATACTTTCAGGCCCTTTTTGATACGTAATATTCTAAAACTTAATGAAACGGTATATTCCTTTCTTAATTATTCTAATAATTCTTACCCTAACTTTTGTTTTTCCATCGGTTGAGTTTAAAAATTCCGGTCACCCCAATTTTAATACCGGGGATATAGCCTGGATGCTCATGTCAACCGCCCTTGTGCTGATTATGACACCCGGACTGGCCTTCTTCTATGGCGGTATGGTGAACAAAAAAAACGTGATCTCTACAATGCTGCAAAGTATTGTTTGTATGGTCATTATCACGGTACTATGGGGCATATTTGGTTTTAGTTTGGCATTTGGTGATAGTTTTCATGGTATAATTGGTAACCCGGCAACCTTTTTTATGATGAAGGGGATGTTGGGCAACGCCACCTGGAAAGCCGCGCCAACCATACCTTTGCTGTTGTTTGCCATGTACCAGCTTAAGTTTGCCATTATTACCCCGGCGCTTATTACAGGAGCTTTTGCCGAACGAATCAGGTTTAACTCATATATCATTTTCCTGGTATTGTTTTCCATCTTCATATTCTCGCCTTTGGCGCATTGCACCTGGCACCCGGATGGCATACTTGCCAAATTTGGCGTGCTTGACTTTGCCGGCGGTACTGTAGTACACATGAGCGCCGGATGGGCTGCTCTTGCATCGGCATTATATTTAAAACGCCGTAATGATGCTAACCATGCCCCGGCCCGTATCACCTATGTAATGATAGGTACCGGTTTGTTGTGGTTTGGCTGGTTTGGCTTTAACGCGGGTTCGGCCTTTGGTGCAAATGCTTTGGCGGTAACGGCTTTGGCTACCAGCACTACAGCATCGGCAGCGGCCGGTGTTACCTGGATATTTTTTGATATGTTAAGAGGCCGTAAACCATCGGCAATGGGTACCTGTATCGGTGCTGTTGTGGGTTTGGTTGCCATTACCCCGGCTGCGGGCTTTGTATCGGTGCCGCATTCACTGGCTATCGGGATTATATCGGCAGTAGTGAGTAATCTGGTGGTTGAATGGCGTACGCGTACTTCTATTGATGATACGCTTGACGTATTCCCTTGCCACGGCGTTGGTGGTATGGTGGGTATGTTGTTGACCGGCGTATTTGCCAGTCAGCATGTAAATGCTAATAACACTACCGGCAACGGACTGTTTTTTGGCGAAACACACCTGTTCCTGGTGCAATTGGTAGCGCTTGTTTGCGTGTCTATCTTTGCTTTTTTCGGCTCATTGTTATTATTGAAAATTACCGATATGATCTCACCGTTAAGGGTATCGGCCGCAGAGGAGGAGATGGGACTGGATATCAGTCAGCATGGCGAAAGGCTATAATTAAATTCGAATTTCAAACCAATCAAATAAACCTGAGAGTCCGGCTGTAAAGCCGGATTTTTTTTTGAGGATTTTGTCGGAACCGGGATTAAGCAGATTTGTTGGATTATTGGATTTGATTAGCAAGGATCAAAATCATGTTAATCCTTAAATCTTGTAAATCATGGTTCAGACAAAAGCCACTTTATACAGAAATTAACACACCGTTAAGTCTATTTTAATTTAAATGTTTAAACTACTATTTAATGACAAATGATTTTATAAAGAGTTCATTATAAATGATACCTTTGCAGCCTCATTCCGAATCATGAGCGATCAGATTAAACATGAATGCGGTGTGGCATTTATCCGCTTATTAAAGCCACTATCATTTTATCAGAAAAAGTACGGAACTGCTCTGTATGGCCTGAACAAGCTTTACCTTTTAATGGAGAAACAACATAACCGGGGCCAGGATGGCGCAGGTGTTGCTACCATTAAATTGGATATTGAGCCTGGTAAGCGTTATATAAGCCGTCACCGCTCAATGGCCTCAAACGCTGTTGCTGACATTTTTGAATATATCCAGAAGAAGTTCGCGGATATTCAAAAAGAAACCCCCGAAAGAATGGCCGATGCCGAATGGCTGAAGGAACATGTGAGCTTTACGGGCGAAGTTTTACTTGGTCACCTGCGTTATGGTACCCACGGTAAAAATAGCATCGAAAGCTGCCATCCATTTTTAAGGCAAAACAACTGGCAAACCAGGAATTTGGTTATTGCAGGTAACTTTAACATGACCAATGTTGATGAATTGCTGCAGCAACTGTACGACCTGGGACAGCACCCCAAGGAACAAGCCGATACCATTACAGTGCTCGAAAAAATGGGCCACTTTATTGATACCGAAAACCAGGGACTGTTTGACCAGTATAAACGCGAGGGATTGGACGATAATATGGAGATCAGTAAGCTGATAGCCAATGATATGGATGTTGCCAAAATTCTCCGTAAATCTGCCAAGAACTGGGATGGTGGTTACACCATTGCGGGGATACTTGGCCATGGTGATGCCTTTGTAATGCGCGACCCGGTGGGTATACGCCCGGCTTATTATTATTATAATGATGAGATTGTGGTTGCAGCATCAGAGCGCCCAGCCATTCAAACCGCCTTTAACGTACCAATTGAAGAGATCAGGGAAATTCGCCCGGGTCATGCTTTGATCGTTAAAAAGAACGGTAAGATAACCGAGGATATGTTTAGCGAGCCTAAAGAAAAGAAAGCCTGCTCATTTGAGCGTATCTACTTTTCAAGGGGTAGCGACGCGGCCATTTACCGCGAGCGTAAACAACTGGGCCGTTTGCTTTGCCCGCAAATATTAAACGCGGTTGATAATGATATAAAAAACACCGTATTCTCTTACATCCCCAATACTGCCGAAGTTGCTTTTTATGGCATGGTAGAGGGGGTACACAAATACGTAAAAAAATACCAGCGTGATAAGCTGCTTAACCGCGAGGATAAGATAAGCGAAGAAGAATTAACAGAGGTATTAAAGCTTGCCCCAAGGGTTGAAAAGATAGCCATTAAGGATGTTAAGCTGCGTACCTTTATCACCCAGGATGCCGACCGCAGCGAAATGGTTGCCCACGTTTATGATACCACATACGGTTTAATAAACAAGGATGCAGATACGCTGGTTGTGCTTGATGACTCCATTGTTCGTGGTACTACGCTAAAACAAAGTATCCTGAAGATCCTGGACAGGCTTGGTCCTAAAAAGGTGGTTGTGGTATCGTCGGCACCGCAGATCCGTTATCCGGATTGTTATGGTATCGATATGTCGCGTATGGGTGAGTTTGTTGCATTTGAAGCTGCCATCAGCCTGTTAAAGGAAATGAAGCGCGAAGACATTATTGCTGATGTTTACAAGAAGTGTAAAGACAGCATTAAATTGCCTAAGGAACAGGTGCAAAACTACGTAAAGGCTATATATGAGCTGTTCACAGATCAGCAGGTATCTGACCGCATTGCGCAGATTATCACTCCAAAAGAAATAAAATGTAAGGTTGAAGTGATTTATCAAACACTGGATAACCTGCACATTGCCTGTCCCGATCATACCGGTGACTGGTACTTTAGCGGTGATTACCCAACCCCTGGCGGTAATAAAGTTGTTAACCGCGCCTTTGTTAACTGGATGGAAGGTAAAAACCAAAGGGCTTACATGTAAAGCCCCCTGAAAGGGTTGATATTTGAGGCGATGGATTTAGGTTCATCGCCTTTTTTGTTGGGTTTTTATTTGTCATTCTGAGCGGAGCGAAGAATCTATTGTACATCATCAAAGTCGCAGATTAGAATTGCTTAATACCTACCCATGATAAGTAATATGTAAAGGGCCAGTCACCCTGAGCTTGTCGAAGGGGCGTGCGTAAAGGCCTTTGCCCGCTATGCTTCGACAGGCTCAGCATGACAGCCCGTTTTTATAATTTTCCATGTCATTTCCCCCTTTGGAGGCCACGGATTTTAAAATTCAGAATGACAAAATGTGTTTACTTGATTGCTCAAGATGCTACCGGCGCAGAAAATATAAAATGGGTAACCAACTTATCAATAAGCACCAATGAGGCTATTATAAGCGCTATACCGGCAACTTCGTTAAGGCGGTGGATGAGTTTAACCGAGATCTTATCGCGCAGCTTATCGGCATAAAAGGCCTTTATAGTATCCATGCTGAACTGTACAATAAGGATGGTTAAAAACATAATAGCAATATGGAGCGAGCGATGAGGCGCGCCGACGTGAAACGTGGTACTGGCGGCACCAATAACAACCGTCCAATGGATAAGCAGGGAGGGGTTAAAAATGCACATTAAAAAGCCCTTGAAAAAGTACCCTGCCTTATCAATACCTGATGGTACTTTATTGCCGTAATTGATCTCGGCTTTTTTAAACATGTAGTATACGCCAACAGTAAACAGGATAACTGCGCCGCCTATACCTGCAATAATTTTGGTATGGTCAGAGATATCAACGTACTGCGAACCAAAGAGTATGCCACCCACAAAAACCACATCGCTGCATACTACACCGAGGGCAAGGGCAACACCTGCATGAAAACCTTTTTCAATGCTGGTTTTAATAAGAGCAAAAAAGACCGGGCCAGTAATAAACGTCAGCACTAATCCAAACCCAATTCCCGAAATAATGGCTTCTATCATTAATTGAGGCGTTGTTCATTTTTGAACAATGCGAATATGCAATTTTATCTCTTAAACAACGAAACATAAAATTGTGATTTATTTAATTTGAAAAAGTGTGTAAACTTTTACAAAAAATGGATTATGTTTAGCGTTTCAAAATACATTCTGAATAACTAAACTAAGAAATGGAACAAAAAAACGCTAAGAATTATGCCTCGGCCCTGTATACCCTGGTAATTGTATTTTTTTTCTGGGGCTTTTTGGCCGCCTCAAATGGAGTATTTATCCCCTTTTGTAAAGAGCATTTTCATTTAACACAATTTGAATCTCAGTTGATAGATTTTACCTTTTATGGCGGTTATTTCATTGGTTCACTGATACTTTATTTTGCTTCGCAGGCCAGTAAGGTTGATATCATGAACAAGCTTGGTTATAAAAATGGGATTATATTAGGTTTAATTATATCGGCAGTAGGCGCTTTGGGTATGATTCCTGCAATCGCTACCGGATCATTTGGGTTTATATTGGCGGTGTTCTTTATCATAGCAGTTGGTTTTTCCTTGCAGCAAACAGCCGCAAACCCGTTTGTTGTTGCCTTGGGCGAACCAGAAACAGGTTCAAACCGTTTAAATTTTGCCGGTAGTATCAATAACATTGGTGGTTTATTAGGTCCGGTGGTTGTAGGCGTTATCCTATTTGGCTCCGCAACTGCTAAAATTGAGGCAAAAGACGTTCAAATTTCATCGGTAAATAACCTTTATTACATGCTTGCCGGGTTGTTCATCGCCGTTGCGGTTTTCTTTTGGTTCTCTAATCTGCCTAAAGTAACCAGCGACGAAAAAATAGAATCAAGCTCAAAAGCCAACACGCCGTTATTTATCATATTCATCGCATTTTTATTGATATTGGCTGCTGATCCTTTAAGCAACGCTATTCATATCCCAAGCCAATATTTCGTATATGCTTCACTGGCCATTATTGTATTAACATTGGTAGGTACTATTTTTGCAGCAAAAGGCAGCAAAGAGGGTTGGGGAGCAATGCAATATCCACAGTTAATTTTAGGTATGCTGGCCATTTTTACTTACGTAGGTACCGAGGTAACTATCCAAAGTAATATGGGTTCTTTATTAAAGACACCGGAGTTTGGCTCGTTTGCTGAGTCGGCCATTTCACCTTATATCTCCTTATATTGGGGTAGCTTGATGATCGGCAGGTTTGCGGGCTCAATTGGTGCGTTTAACTTATCAAAAACTACAAAATACATACTTTACGTATTAGTGCCTTTTATAGCATTTGGCATAGTGCTATTGGTAAATGCCGTAACGGGTGTTAATGTAAGTAACCTATATGTTTACGCGGTTTGTGTGGCTATATTGATAGTTGCTTTCTTTATTGGTAAGCAAAAACCAACACGTACCTTATCGGTATTGGCATTATTGGGTGTCGCATTTATGCTTACTGGTTTATTGACCACCGGCAGGGTTGCAACCTTTTCTTTCATTAGCGGTGGTTTATGCTGTTCAATCATGTGGCCATCTATATTTTCGCTAGCCATTACTGGTTTGGGTAAATATACCAGCCAGGGTTCGGCTTTCCTTATTATGATGATATTGGGCGGTTCAATTATCCCGCCATTACAAGGTAAAATTGCCGATGGCAGCGGAGATATTGTTAAAGGCATGAGCGGTATACATTTCTCCTACATTGTACCTGCATTGGGCTTTGCTTACCTGGCATATTTTGCCTGGAAAGTAAGCAAGGAATTACGCAGCCAGGGTATCGATCTTGACCACGTTGAAGTAGCGGCAGGTCACTAATCTTTAAAAACTCATTAAGTCATTGGGTCATTAAGTCATTTAAAAATGAAGTAATGACCCAATGACGTTTAATGACCTAATGACTTAATATATGAAACCAAGTTTCGATCATATTTTCATGAACCTTGCCACTGATCTGGCCAAGCGTTCGCACTGCGTTAAGGCCCATGTAGGCGCTGTTTTAACGCGCGATACCCGTATTATATCTATCGGGTACAACGGACCGCCAGCGGGTACACATAACTGCGACGAGGAATGGCCTGAAACCGGCTGCGCACGCGATTCAAAGGGGAGCTGCTCCCTTGCCCTGCATGCCGAAGAGAATGCTATACTATACGCCGTAAAAAATGGTGCCCGGCTTGAAGGTGCAACACTTTACACAACGCTATCGCCGTGCATAGCCTGTGCACGACTTATTTTTTCGGCCGGTATAAAACAGGTTTATTTTGATAAATCATATGCCGAGTTTAAAGGCCTGGCAAGTGATGAAGGAGTTGATTTTTTGAACAGGTTTGGGGTTAATACAGTGAAGTTTGTTAATTTAGGTTAAAGGTAAAAGGCGAAAGGTAAAAGGTTTTTATATCGAGAGGCAAAGGTCAGATTTGCAATTACGCAATAACAATAAGCGATACTCTCATTTGATATTAAATAGGACAATACCTTTAACCTTTCGCCTTTTACCTTTAACCTAAAGAAATGGTTCCACCTTATCCAAGGCAAACTGTAATTGCTGTTCGGGGGTGAGGTTGGTATTGTCTAATATAATGGCGTCCGCGGCCCTTACCAGCGGGCTTTCCTCGCGGGTGGTATCCTGGTAGTCGCGATGGGCTATGTTCTCAAATATGTCTTCTAAAGTAATTTCGGGGTTTTTGTCGTGGATTTCTTTGTAGCGGCGTTCAGCACGTACTTTAGGATCGGCTGTCATGAATATTTTTACGTTAGCGGCAGGGAAAACCGTGGTGCCAATATCGCGGCCGTCCATCACAATGTTTTTGGAATACCCCATGCGCTGCTGCTGTTTTACCATCTCCTTACGCACTTCACGAATGGCCGATACTTCGCTCACTTTTTCGGAAACCGGCATTAAGCGGATTTCCTCAGATACCTCTTCGTCATTAAGGGTAATGTGCGTTTGGTAATCGCGCGAATGAAAGTTTAGGTGAATGTCTTTCAACGCTTCGGCAATTTGCTCGTGGTTGTTGGAATCAATATTATTACGCAGAAAGTATAAGGCAACAGCACGGTACATGGCGCCGCTATCCACATAAATAAAATGAAGTTTTTTGGCTAAAGCCTTGGCCAGTGTGCTTTTACCGCATGATGAATAACCATCAATTGCCACTACAATATTGTTGCTCATAAAGCCACTAAAATACAAATTTGGTTGTTGATTGAGTTGATTAAGTTGAATTTTGTCAGAATCAGAATTTTCAGAATTAAAGAATTTTCACAATTTCTAAAACATAAGGCTTCTTTTGCAATCCCGGCTAATGACTAATGACTAATGACTAATGACTAATGACTAAAAAGCTATCTTTGAAAAATGAACCTCACTAAGGCCGATCTTCAGAAAGAAATAACTTACAAAACCTCACGCAGTGGCGGCAAGGGCGGGCAAAATGTAAACAAGGTATCAAGCAAGGTAGAACTTTTGTTCGCGATGGAAACCTCCGCACTGTTTACCGATGAAGAGAAATTACTCCTTACTGAAAAACTCCGGAACCGTTTAAATAAAGATGGCTACATTCAGGTGATCTGCGATGAAGAGCGTAGCCAGTATCTTAACAAAGAAAAAGCGCCTGAAAGGCTGATAGGGCTTCTTACACGCGCTTTGCAAGTACAAAAAGTACGTAAGCCTACCAAGGTAAGCAAGGCTGCAAAGGCCGCCCGTTTAGATAGTAAAAAGAAACAATCGGTAAAAAAAGATAATAGGGCGAAGAATTACGAAGAGTAAATTTTTAGATGTGCGGATTGTCTGAACCTGGATTAAGCAGATTTATTAGATTATCGGATTTAGGGATTGCCCTGATTTTTCATTAATCGTGGTAATCTTTTAATCCCCTTAATCATGGTTCAGGCAAAATCATCTGCATATCTGCACATCTGAAATTTGCATATCTATTTAAACCTGTATACCCCTGTAATGCTGCCCCATTGATGTGAATGCACCATCTCCTTTACTTCGCGGGTATGAAAAATGGCTGCTATATCAAACGTAAAACGATCTGTAGTAAAAGCCAGGCCAAACTGCTGACTGAAAACCACCGGTTTTTTGCTCAGCGTTACTTCCATACTCGTGGTATCCTTGCTCCGGAAAAGGCTGCCTTGTATGGTAGCATCGTAAGCAACAACGTTTATTTGCGGTTTGTAGTAAAAGAATATTTCGTGCTTGTGCAATAACCCGTTTTGTGCTGTTGTGGTTACCGTACTTTGTGTACTTACCGAGTTAAACAGCTGGTTGAAATTTCCTAACCTTATCATAGTACCCAGACCAGCACCGGTAAAACCATTACCAAGGTTAGCGTAGCTGGTAAAGCTTGCATCAATCCACGAGGCCCTTACCAGCAGTTTATTGTACTCGGCGCCGAGGTTAAGTTGTACGTCGTTTCTGATTTGGTATTGCCAGCCGTTTAGTTTGTAAAAACCGAAAGTGTTATGTATTAGCTTTTGCACGGGCTGGCCGCCGGCAATGGGGCCATTCACGCCTATCTGGGCACTAAGTTTTAAATTGCTTTCGTTGGCATACAGCAAGTTCAGTGTCGAGCCAATGTAAGTGTAGGCGGCAAAAGGCCTGTCAACATAATCGGCATTGGGAACAAAGCCCGATTGCGCGTTGAACATTTTTTGCCCTATTTCAAAACCAAGCACTTTGTTTTGCAGGCCATTGTCGGCCTTTAAAGCTTTGCGGTAATAAAAAAAGATGCCATTGGTGTAATACCTGTCTGATCCCTGGCCCAGGAATGAATCGTTATCTGATTGTATGCCAAATTCATGACTATGGGTTTGGGCAAATAAGCCGATGCTGCCCAGCAGGCATATCAGCGTAAGGAATAGTTTATTTAACATTAAGGTTGCAAATAATTAGCCCACTAATATATAAAATCAGAATGATTTTCATAGTCGCTAAAAATTCAGGGATTTTATGTTAAAGGGTATACAAAAACTTACGTTATTAATTATTTAAAGGTATATCCAAAGCTTATACCGCCGGCAGCAATAATGCCTTCATCATAAAAAATGGGTACAAATGCAATCCTGAAATTAAAGCCTTTTTCTTCGGGCTGGTAACGGTAGCCAAGGGTGGCAGTACCTACAAAGCCGGTAACCCTGTCAAAAATAAAGTGCTTGCCTTTGTTATCTCCGTAGGAGTTTAAAAAAGTTGTACCGCCGCCTATCTCCAGTAAACTGGTGGTTTCGCCTATCAGGTAATTTACCTGTAACGGAATGGTGAAAACATTGTTACCGCCATCGGCAAAGTAACCTGCGCCCACCCGGTAACCCAGGCCATTGCGCTTTTCGCCAAAGCGTGTATCGTAATTAACGGTTAAAGCCAGGCCGGGACCGCCTATTTCAAAATACAGGTTTTGTGCCCTATCGCCGTATGATTGTTGCTGAACAATAACGGTGTCTTTTTTTACAGCTACGGCTTTAATAGTTGGTGTTGCTGCCTTTTTTTTAATGGCGATAGAATCCTGCCCATCCGGTGGTTCAACAATTTGTGCCGAGGCACTATAGGCCGATAAAATAAGTAAGGATAGGATAATAGTTTTAAGCGTAAAAAATTTCTTCATTCTTTAGGTTGGATTGAATTAAATATACAATTCAGGTCGTATTACGCTGATGGGATGCAAAAAGTTTCAAATACGGTGAAGTGAGGGTACAGGATTGCGGCATATGATGTAGCATTTATTCGTCAGTCTATGCTATTCACAACCGCGTTATATCACTATCGTCATAAATAAATAATAATTCTTCCATAAGTATTAAATTAATGTTTTGGTTAATATTTATTTATATGTTTTATATAATTTAGTAAAAATTAAATAATTTATATGAGTAGAAAAAATACAATCCAGAAACTCACGTTGTTTTTGCTTTTTACATTGGCGTTTGCCTGTAAAAAGTCGACCGAATTAAACGACGTGGTCGCAACATCTTCCAAGTCTAAATTAAAGACAGAAGGGATTACCGGAACCCAGATTTTAATTGTTCCGAATGTAAGAGCAGAAACCGGTCAGGTAAAAGAAAGTGGTTTCTCGTTTGAATGCAGCAACAATACCGTACTTACAGGACGCTATCATTCTGGCGACGAAAACGGTAAAACAGCCTATGAGTACGCCACATTAAAAGCTATAGACGCAGCTGGAAATCCGGTTGGCGGCGTTATCACGGTAGAAGATCAAAGATGGGAGGGTAATATCAAGGAATCAAACGGTACCTATAATGCCTCTGCGGGCAGGGTAATTGTAGGCAGAAGGCATTCTGGCGACGAGAACGGCCAAACAGCTTATAAAACCGGTGTGGTGAAGTATAATGGCCTGACAACCACCATAATTAACTATTCAACCTCGGGTAGTAATAAAGAATCAAAATGGAACTGGTTTAAAACAGACGGAACCCATGTTATTACTGGTCGCTCTCATTCTGGCGACGAGAATGGAAATACTTATTATTCGGTTGGCACAATAGCTTATAACACGGTTACAGTTCCGCCAAGCCGTTTCAGGATTGTGGTAAAGCTTAACCCTTCAGAAAGCTATTTCCCAATGAACCCTAATGATTTTATCAGGTTATCACGGTTCAGGAAACACAACATAGGCTCTTCTGATGATGGATGGAGTAAATCGCAAAACTTTTGGGTAAATGGTAACTCGCATGGTTTGGAGTACTATGATATTCCTGTAAATATTATTAACAGCTATTATATCCCTAACTCTACAAAAAACCTAAGGCCTCATGATAGCGACAGCTTTGGTGTTGGCGAAGTGTTCCTGGAGCCCGATGATAACCTGGTTGGCGACCGCGACCCTAATACCCGTGTACCCGTATTTCAGTATTCAACGGCCGATGGCAGCAAAAGACAATACTGGACATTTTATGGCTATGACCAGGCTTCGGTTGGAATAAGCTTTTCGCACCAGGGCGATTGGGAAAATGTTACCCTTAGCATTGTTAACAATAGCATTGCCGGCGCGTGGTTAAGCCAGCATAGCGATGATCCTTATTATGCTAAGGAGAATTTAATTATAACCGAAGCAAACGGTGTGCAAACCTTAACTGTTTACAGTGCAACAGGATCACACGCGTTTTATAATTATCCTGGTGATTATCATACCATTCTTGACCTCGACCACGCTGCCGACGGTGGTTACCAATGGGTTATTACCGATAATGTGCAGGATTTAAGCACCCAACCATGGAGGGATTATGCCGGTGCCTGGGGCGAAGTTGGTGAATTCGCCACTACAACAGGCCCGTTAGGTCCCTGGTATAAAAGACTTGGTTTTAACGGACATTGATAATAATTAACCTAAACTGATCTTATATAAACAAAAAAGGTGCCCTCGCAGGCACCTTTTTTGTTTAGTTCAATTCTTTTTTCTCTTCCTCTTTAACGGTAAGGTCCAGAGGGTCGCTTACTTTTTCGTCCAGCAGCGCCAGGGAAATTACCTCGCGCATATCGGTGATGTAGTGGAAGTTGAGATCCTTTATATAATCCTCTTTAATTTCAAGGATATCTTTCTGGTTGGATTTACACAGGATGATCTCCTGGATGTTGGCACGTTTTGCGGCCAGGATCTTTTCTTTTATCCCGCCAACGGCTAAAACGCGGCCACGCAACGTGATCTCGCCAGTCATGGCCAGGTTAGGTTTTACCTTACGTTGTGTAAATGCCGAAACCAAGGCAGTAAGCATGGTAATACCTGCCGATGGTCCATCCTTAGGGGTTGCCCCAGCCGGTACGTGCACATGTACATCCCACAGATCAAACAATTTTTGGTTTATATTAAAATAACCCGCATGTGCCCTTAAATAAGCAAGCGCAATAGTTACCGATTCCTTCATCACATCACCCAGACTGCCGGTAAGTGTTAAGCGCCCTTTGCCGGGGCTTAAACTGGCCTCTATGAACAGGATATCGCCGCCAACAGACGTCCAGGCCAAGCCTGTAACCACACCGGCAACATCATTTCCTTCGTATAAATCTTTATCGTATATAGGCGCACCTAAAATGCGCTCCACATCTTTTTTGTTTACTATGGGGCTGTAAGGTTCTTCCAGTGCAATGCTTTTGGCAACGCCGCGCACTACCGATCCTATCTTTTTCTCCAAAGCACGAACGCCGGATTCACGGGTGTAATCAACAATTACCTTTTCTATAACATCCGGTTTAAGGGTTACATCTTTCAGTTTTAAACCATGTGCCTCGCGTTGTTTGGGTACCAGGTGTTGTTTGGCTATCTCTACCTTTTCTTCAATAGTATAACCGTTCACCTCAATGATCTCCATCCTGTCTAATAAGGCAGGCTGTATGCTGCTTAATGAATTGGCGGTGGCTATGAACATTACGTTGCTCAGGTCAAAATCCATCTCCACATAGTGGTCATAAAAAGTGCTGTTCTGTTCCGGGTCAAGCACCTCTAACAATGCCGAAGATGGATCGCCACGGAAATCATTACCTACTTTATCTATCTCATCTAAAATGAAAACAGGGTTGGCAGCGCCGGCTTTTTTAACTGATTGTATAATACGACCAGGCATTGCACCAATATAAGTTTTACGGTGCCCACGGATCTCCGCCTCATCACGAATCCCGCCCAAGGCCATACGTACATACTTACGACCTAAAGCCTTGGCAATAGATTTACCCAATGATGTTTTACCAACTCCCGGAGGGCCTACCAAGCAAAGGATAGGGGCTTTCATATCGTGCTTTAATTTAAGCACAGCCAGGTATTCAATAATGCGTTGTTTTACCTTATCTAAACCAAAATGATCCTTATCCAACACCTTTTGGGCCCGTTTAAGATCGAAATTATCTTTTGTGAATTCGTTCCATGGCAAATCGAGCAGGAGCTCTAAATAATTTATCTGTACCGAGTAATCTGCCGCAGCAGGATTGGTACGGGCAAGTTTTTCCAGCTCTTTGGCAAAATGGTCTTTTACCTCTTTTGCCCATTTCTTTTTAACGGCGCGCTGACGCAGGCTGTCTATCTCCAGGTCGGGCGAGTTACCGCCTAATTCTTCCTGTATAGTTTTAAGCTGCTGATTTAAAAAGTAATCGCGTTGCTGTTTATCAAGGTCAACACGTACTTTGCTTTGGATCTGGTTTTTAAGCTCCAGCATCTGCAGGTCAAGCGTTAAATGTTCCAATACAAGATTGGCACGCTCGCGCAGGTTGGTAACTTCCAGCAGGCGTTGTTTGGCCGTCATATCGGCATTCATATTTGACGATATAAAGTTGATCAAAAATGAAGTACTCTCAATGTTGCGGATAGCTATACCGGCTTCGCTGGGTATATTGGGCGATAGCTGGATGATGTTCATGGCCATATCCTTTATAGACGATACCATCGCCTTAAATTCCTTGTCTTCTTTTGTCTTGGTTTCCTTAAAAGGTTCAACAGTGGCCTTTATGTAGGGTTCGCTTTGTACCTCATCCTTTAAAACAAAACGTTTTTTACCCTGGATGATAACGGTAGTGTTACCATCGGGCATTTGCAGCATTTTTATGATGAGTGCAATGGTGCCCACTTTGTTCAACTGCGAAAAATTAGGGTCTTCAATCCCCACATCCTGTTGCGAAACTACCCCAATCATACGGGCGCCTTTATTGGCATCGCGGATCAGTTTTATTGATTTATCCCTGCCAACAGTTATTGGAATAACCACTCCCGGAAACAAAACGGTATTACGCAACGGCAATATCGACAGTATTTCGGGCAGTTGTTCGTTGTTCATTTCCTCCTCATCTTCAGTAGACATTAAGGGGAAGAACTCCGAATCCTCGTTTATAACCGGTAGAGCGTTCTTGAAATCAAATGGATCGAAACTCATTAACTATATATTATGTGTAGAAAAAAACGTCAAGTTGTCAGCCTGTTTTATAGTAAAGCTGCTTAAATACGGGTAAAATGGTTGTTATTACTCGTGCCGTAGTATGTTTCAAGAGCTATGCCAAGTTATACTAATAATTGATAACAAGCAATTTGATGGCATAATGATTTGATTGCTTGGTAATTACAAATTTACGGCTTGTTTGTGAAATAAATAAAATTTGTTGATAAAGATGAAAAAAAGTCATAGTATCGCTTTGTAGATATAGGTGCTGGTTAAATATTTTTTAATAAAAGATTAAAATGGCATAATATTTTGATACAATGTTAGTTATTGTAGTACTATTTTGTTCATCATTAATCCCTGCATGAGGTTTTCGATCATCATATCCTTATTGATTATGTCGGCCGTAGAACCGGTGCTGGCCCAAAATGCCTATTTTAAACTTGGGCAACAGGCCGTTATGGATGGCGATTTCAGATCAGCAGTAGCACATCTGGAGAAAGCCTGCATAACCGATTCTACCAATGCCAATGCCTTGTGGATGCTGGGGTATTCTTATTACCATAGCGATAACTACAAAAAATCAATAACCGCTTACACAAAAGTAATTGCCATAAAACCTGCGGATGCTATGGCATACTATTATCGCGCACGCGCTAAAAGCTATTTGGGCAAAGATAACCAGGCTACACCTGCTGATAAGGAGCTTTACCTATTGGGGGCTATTGTTGATTTTACAAAAGCTATATCAATAAACAGTGACCCCAACGATAGCAAATACTACCAAAACAGGGGTATAGCATACCGCGAATATGGCATGTTCAAACTACAATCGAACACCCATTTCTATGATAAAGTTCGTGGTGTAAATGCGCTGAAAGCATCGGTTGTTGATCTGGAGAAAGTATTGAACGATAACCCTAATCGTAACGATATAGCCGTATTGATAGATCAATCAAAAGAAAAACTCATACAGGCCACATCTGCTACGGTGGCAAAACACTAAGTGTTAAAAAACTTCTTCTTTCCTTTGTATATTAGGCTCATTATTTACTAATTATGAGGCATATAACCTGTAGCAGAAAAATACTGCTGCTTATTTGCATGATATTTTTAACCTGCTTTAATCTTAAAGCCCAGTCCCGGCATTTTAAAATGCTTGCACTTTATGAAAACGGCGGGCACCACATTGAATTTTCTAAACGGGCAAAAATATGGCTGGATAAGCTTGCGCTTAAAAAAGGTTTTACTATTGACTATATCCAAAACACTGATAAAATAGATAGTTCTTTTTTAAGCCATTACCAGCTGTTTTTACAGCTCGATTATGTGCCCTATGGCTGGACAAGCAGAGCCATGAAAGCATTTGAAAAGTATATTGACGAAGGCCGGGGCGGATGGATAGGTTTTCATCATGCCACGCTATTGGGCGAATTTGATGGCTTTCATGAATGGCAATGGTTCTCAGGTTTTATGGGTGGTATTACTTATAAAGATTACATAGCCTCGTTTGCAAAAGGACAGGTTAACATAGAGGATAAGCAGCACCCGGTGATGAAGGGCGTGCCGGCGTCATTTACTATTCAGCAAGAGGAGTGGTATACGTATGATAAAAGCCCCCGGGCCAATGTGCGCGTGATTGCCAGTGTTGATGAATCAACCTACAACCCACAAGGTAATATCAAAATGGGCGATCACCCGGTGATATGGACCAATGAGCACGTTAAAGCCCGTAATATTTATATTTTCATGGGGCACTCGCCAAACCTGTTTAATAATAATGCATGGGCGCGGATTTTTAGTAACGCCATATTTTGGGCAGCAGGTAAATAGTCTTATTACTTATCTTAAATAATAGCGTTTTATATACCCATCTACCATATTAAGGGCAGTGAATATGGGGAAGGTTAATATCACTATAAAAAGAATACTTTTTAACCGTTGCATTTTTTTAAATATTACCGAACTACTTAATGCCAGCGCCAGAAATGGATATGCGGGGGTAAGGTACCGGCCTTGCATTCCGTCAAAGGAAGTGGCTCCGAGTTTTGTCCAGGTAACATATTGGGCTGTAAAAACGGCCGCGAACGTCATAACAAATGCAATGAAGAGTGCAATTCTTACCTTTAAATTGTCGTACCCCTTTAGCCCGGAGCTAACTATCAACCCGAAAAAAAGTGTTACGTAAGCAACAACGTAATAAAAATTGGAGAACTGCATATCAAGCCAGCCCAGCACGCCTACAAACATGCGCGAATAAAGATTTACTCCACGCAAGCTCCAGTTAAAGAATAAACCAATAAATTTAAACGGATGCTGAAGTATATAGGCTACCTGAAGTTTGGGGTTAAAGCCAAGTTCGGGCGGCGCAAACTTTACGGTAAATGCCGCATGATTAATTACAAGCCATGATGCCAGCACCACAATAGGTACCACTATGCTTATTATTTTTATTTTAGGGCTTAATTTTAAAAACAGCAGTACAAAACCTAAAAGTATATAAGGCGGTTTCGCTATGCCAATGATACTTATTAGTATGATGATAGCATAAGTCTGCCATTTGCTATAACTTTTATTTGCGTCAAATTCTACGTTATCAATAATGGCTGTAAGCAGAAAAGCGCAGCTGATCAGAAAAGGATCCTGACTTATTGATGCAAAAAGTGCAACCGTCATAGGGAAAAGCAGCACTATAAACAATAATACTTTACTGCGTTTAGCGAGGGTAAGCGCAAAAAAGCACATAGCTATGGAGAGTGCGCCATTGAGTACCCTTGATACATACAATGTATTTAGGATACTTAAATTAAGTAGTTTACCAACTGCCACACCCAGTGCAGGCATCATATATACCAAAGGCGGATAAATAGCCGTATTGCCAAAGTTTAAGTAGGTGATTCCTGTTCCCCATTTAACTGTTTGGCATTCCTTTACTTTTTCCAGATCAATCTTAGCATCCGTACTTTGTTGAGCTTTTGTAAATGCGGTTTCGGCTTCAAAAATGCCTTTGTCGGCAGAAAATCCTCCCCTGTCGGGATATGAAAATAATGGATTTCGTGCTAAGGAGTCGGCCCTGGATAATTTAGCAGTATCATATTTAAAACCAGGCGTCATAATACCCCTGGTTATCTGTTCCGCTCTTAAAAAGTGGTTAGGTTCATCGGGGTTTTGGTATGGTGGCGTTATGGTTGCAGCCATATAAACCATTGGGATGGCATATAGCAAATAAACATAATGCAGATGCTTGCGCAGATTTATGTATAAAGCTTCGAAATTAACCATATAAAAATAGCAGGATATAAAAACCGCGAAGCTAAGGATATTCGCTTACAACCTTGATGTTTATGGGTTTTTGCTTATTATTTAATACGCTGGCGTCACAAACGCTATGTGCCTGCTAAACACTGTGGCAGAGTTTAGCAATGTAAATTGTCCGTTTATGAGAAAAGACAATTTACATTTTAACCAGTTTCAAAAACTGTGGTTATTTTTCAACCACGATTGCTTCTTTCGCAACTGCAGGTTTCTTTGCGGTTGTAGCAGCGGCCGGCTTTTTCTCAGAAGCGGGTTTTGCAGGTGCTTTATCTGCAACGGGGGCCACCTGTTTTTTCTCTTTTGCAGGCTTTGCAATAGCTTCTTTATTGTCGCTTATTTTGGCGGCCAGTATTTTTGCCAAATTTTTAGCGGCTTTTTCTACAGCCTTATTAACCTTTTTGGCATCGGCTGTAAATTCGCTTACAATGGTTTTTAATTGCGTGGTAAGCTTATCGTTAAGTTGTTTTTTAAGTGCCTTACGGGCTTCTTTAGCAGCGGATTTGGTTTTATTATTTTTCATGTAAACGGTTGAGAGATTCGATAATTATTGAAATGGATATTTCGCTACAAAGGTAGGTTACTTTAAGGTGATATTAATATTATGTTTATGTTAACAATATACGCCAATGTTAAGTGATTATAAAGTTTTTTATCAAGGCATTTTATTCATCTTTAGTGGCTTACCAGAAATTTATCTTTTAACGATACAAAATAATAGATAGCCAGTTTTATAATTGTTGTGTTAATATCATCAATTAATTAAGTTTAGGTGAATTTAATGGTTAAAGCATTTGGGTTAATTGGTAACTTTGCAGCGCTTAATTATACAGCCTTTAAATTACCATGATTAAAGATTTAAATTCACTGAACCAGGTTGCAGAATTTCATACCACTTTTAAACATCCAATAATAGCTGCGCCACAAATTCCCTCAAAAGAACGCGCTCAATTGCGTATTGAATTGCTTAGCGAAGAACTGAAAGAACTGCAACAGGCTGTTAATGATAACAACCTTATTGAAATTGCCGATGCCCTTTGCGATCTGCAATATGTACTATCGGGCGCAGTATTGGAGTTTGGCCTGGGCCAAAAATTTAAGGAATTGTTTGATGAGGTACATCGCTCAAACATGAGCAAGGCTTGCAAAACTGTTGAAGAAGCTAATCAAACTATTGAACATTACCGTAATACAGCAAACGTTGAATCGCACTATAAAGAAATTGACGGGCTGTACCTGGTGTACCGCACTGCTGATAATAAAACATTAAAGTCTATCAATTACTCGCCTGCCGATTTGGGTAGTATTGTAGGATAAATTAGTATTTAACAAACAGTCTTTTGACAGAACAAACCCCAAACCAACCCGAAGTAAAGGCAACCATGCACGCGCGTAACAAGCACCGCATGGGTTACGATTTTAAGGCGCTTATAAAGGCAATGCCCAAGTTGCGCCCATTTGTTACCGTAAATAGGTACGAAAATGAAACCATAAACTTTGCCGATCCGGAAGCAGTAAAAATGCTGAATAAGGCTTTATTAAAGTTTCATTATGAAATTGGCTATTGGGATATTCCGGCCGATTATCTGTGTCCCCCTATTCCGGGCCGGGCAGATTACATTCATTACGTTGCCGATATCCTGGCATCGGTTAATGATAACATTGTGCCAAAGGGTAAAAAGGTATCGGTGCTGGATATTGGCGTAGGAGCTAATTGTATTTACCCTATTATTGGGAACCGCGAATACGGCTGGAGTTTTGTTGGTACCGATATTGATGCCGCCGCCATTGAATCGGCCCAGCATATTGTAAGCAATAATAGCAACCTCAAAAATGCCATTGAATTTCGCTTGCAAAAATTCAAGACAGATATTTTTTCGGGCATTATAAAGCCAGGTGAGCAGTTTGATATCACCATGTGTAACCCGCCTTTTCATGCTTCGGTAAAGGAGGCTACAGAAGGTTCGCGCCGTAAATGGGATAACCTGGGTGTAAAAACAGTTGTAGATCCGGTACTAAACTTCGGTGGCCAAAATACAGAGCTATGGTTCCCGGGTGGCGAGCTTAATTTTTTAAAGTTGATGGCTACTCAAAGCTTGCGCTTTGCTAAACAATGCCTTTGGTTTACCACGCTGGTATCTAAAAAAGAAAATCTGCGCGGTTTATATAATGCCTTGCAAAAGGCTGGTGCAAAGGATGTGCAAACCATCAATATGTCGCAAGGCCAAAAGGTAAGCCGCATCATGGCCTGGACATTTTTATCAAAAGAAGAGCAGGAGCAATGGAACCAAAAAAGGAAGGCAGTATAGGTTGTTTGATCCGCAATAACCTCGCGGTTTGTAATTTGTGCCGATGTTAGAGATCCTTTACCGCGATGAGCATCTTATAGCTATCAACAAGCCGCATGGTTTGTTGGTACACCGGTCGCCTATAGCGGCGGATGCTTCGGAATTTGCATTGCAAATCCTTCGCGACCAGATAGGCCAAAAGGTAAATCCTGTTCACCGTATCGACAGGAAAACCGGCGGCATCCTGCTGTTTGGTTTGAACAAGCCTGTTGAAATTGCTATGCAACAGCAATTTATGGAAAACCAAGTGCATAAAAAATACCTGGCCATTGTTCGCGGTCATACACCGGATAGCGCGGATATCGATTACCCGTTGAGAAAAGAGAACGGTACCCTGCAAGACGCGTTTACCAGTTATACCACCCTGAAACGGGCCGAACTTGATGTGCCGTTCGGCGGGCATTCAACTTCAAGATATTCCCTGGTAGAGGCTGTGCCAACTACCGGGCGCATGCACCAGCTACGCAAGCATTTTGCCCATGTTTTTCATCCTATTATTGGCGATCGTACACATGGTTGTAATAAACAGAACAAGTTGTTTACCGAAAAATGGGAAATGAATACCATGTTGCTGCACGCCTCGCACCTGTCGTTCACACATCCCGTTACTGGCGAGGCTATTACAATTAATGCCACCTTGCAGCCCGAGTTTAACCGGGTTATGCAGTTGATGGGCTGGTAAAACAAAATGGTTGTATAATTGTAGATAATGCAAATAATTGCGTTATGATAAAGTCGGCAGAATATAACTTATATACGCCAGAGGGTGATCGAGCCATCACCATTAAGCCCATCAATCAAACTATTCCTGGCGGTAATATGTACTCAACGGGCGTATTTCAACTGAGTGAGGGTGTAGTTGGTTTGGGCGATATTGTTTTTGACGATAATATGAATGAGTGGGAGTACAGCGGTATGGGCGACCTTACTCATCCTCAGGCCGAAGAAATAGCCCTTTTTATTAAAAACTACCGTGAACCCAATCCCGAAGACCGCAAGCTGGATGAGAACAGGATTGAGTAAAGCCTGATCAATCGATATTTCCCTTTTTCGTAACTTAATAACATAGAGGGTCGGGATGAGTCTTTTTACCTTATCTTTGCCCCACAATGATAAAGCAAGCGCTCGAAAACCTAAAAATAACCGCCCTTAACGAAATGCAGCAGGCTGCTATTAGCGCCGCCAAAAAAAGCGATGTAATACTGCTTTCGCCAACCGGCTCGGGTAAGACGCTTGGCTTCTTACTGCCTCTGCTTGAACTGTTAAATCCGGAGATTTCGACAGTGCAGGCGCTTATCATGGTGCCATCGCGCGAGTTGGCTTTGCAAATAGAACAGGTTTTCAGAACTATCGGCAGCGGTTTTAAGGTGAACTGTTGTTACGGTGGTCATGATGTGAAAATAGAGCGGAACAACCTGTCGCAACCACCTGCTGTATTGATAGGTACCCCTGGCCGCATTGCGCATCATTTGCGCAGGCATAGTTTTACTACGGATACCATAACCACACTTATACTGGATGAGTTTGATAAAGCCCTGGAATTTGGCTTTCAGGAAGATATGACGTTTATTATTAAACAGATGCCGGCTATCAGGAAGAGGATACTTACATCGGCCACTAAAATGCAGGAGATTCCTTCGTTTACGGGTATAGTAAGACCAACCCAGCTTGATTACCTTACCAATGCCGTAAGCAAACCCGATATCAAACAGAAAGCTGTAATAGCCGAAGCCGCCGATAAACTGGATGCGCTGTTTGCCCTTATCTGCAAAATAGGCGATAAAGCCACCCTCGTTTTCTGTAACCATCGCGAAGCCGTTGACCGTATCAGCGATCTGCTGTATGATCGTGGCTTACCGCACGATATTTTCCATGGCGGTATGGAGCAGGACGATAGGGAACGGGCTTTACTAAAATTCAGAAATGGCAGTCACCGTTTGCTGATCACTACTGATCTGGCATCCCGCGGGTTGGATATCCCGGAGATTGAGCACGTGGTACATTATCAGTTGCCACATAATGAAGAGCCCTACGTTCATCGAAATGGCCGTACGGCCAGGATGCACGCCAAAGGCACATCGTATCTGATGCTAACACCCGATGAAAAACCGACTTATCTAAAGGAAATACCGGAGGTTGAAGAATTGCCCGAAAATCCCAAGCTCCCGCCAATATCGCCCTGGGCTACCTTATACATTGCCGCCGGTAAAAAAGATAAAGTAAATAAGATTGATATAGTGGGCTTACTGCTTAAAAAGGGCGAACTGGCCAAAGAAGATGTAGGACTAATTGAGGTGCTTGACCATTCGTCTTATGCCGCTGTAAAACGTAATCGTATTGAGCGAGCGGTGCAGTTGATAAAAGGCGAAAAGATCAAGAACAAAAAAGTTAAAATAGATATTTCCATATAATTAAATACCAAGAGCATGAGCAATAATGATATCATGAAAAAGCTGCGGGTAGCTATGAAATTTACCGACGATGATATTATAAAAGTATTGGAACTGGTTAATTTCCGCATCACCAAAACCGAACTTGGTGCAATTTTCCGTGCCGATGATCACCCTAATTTTAAGCCATGCGGCGACCAGATCCTGCGGAATTTCCTCAATGGCTTAATTATTCACCAAAGAGGCCCCATGCCCGATAAAAGAGTTCCGAAGACAGAGGACAAATAAGTCATACCTTAAATAATAAATCTGATATAGCGAGAGATGCAAGATATTGCATCTCTACATAGAAGAAGATCGTCAGTAAATTCTTATCACCATGCGTATACATATTTTTGGAGCATCCGGCTCCGGAGTAACAACGTTGGGCAATGCCTTGGGTAAAAAACTCAATTACCCCTATTTTGATAGCGACGAGTTTTTTTGGATAACCACCAATCCGCCTTTTACCACCAGGCGTCCACCCGAAGAACGCAATCAACTGATCAATCAGCAAACAGCGCAGCACGATAACTGGATCCTGGGTGGCTCGGTTGTAAGCTGGGACAATAACTGGGATTTTGACCTGTCGGTATTTTTATACATTCCTCCTGCTATTAGATTAGAAAGGCTCCGGAAACGTGAGCTTGAACGTTACGGCGATGTGATATTCACCGATCCCGAACGCAAAATTACAACAGAAAAGTTTTTACAATGGGCGGCAAATTACGACGAGAATTTACACGCCGGTCGTAGCTTGCAAGTCCACCAAGCCTGGATCAAAAATCTTACAACACCTGTTTTAATAATTGAAGGCGATACTACTGTAGCGGAAAGGATAGCGGTCATTTTATCGAAGATCAATGAACTTGAGGACCAATAGTGCTATGTTAGGTTGAGGTTATCATTCTGTTAAATTCTTATTCCGACACCTTTCGCTAAGTTATTCATCGATAATTTCGGTGAAAAAATTGTCATGAGATATTCGGTTCGCTGTTTGGTAACAGCAGTTCTTTTATTGTTTTCGGAGCTTAATTACGCACAAGATCAAGCCGCGCAGTTTAACCATGGCAAGCGGGTGGTAATTATTATGATGGATGGATTTGGGATGAGTTATTTTAAGGACGCCCCTATGCCATATTTGAAAGCTATGATTGCCAAAGGCTTTTTTAAACAGGTTAACGCGCTGATGCCAACTGTTACCAACGCTAATAATACTTCCATATGTACCGGTACCTTCCCCGAGGTGAACGGTATTAGTGGCAATTTCTTTTTGAATGATAAGGGCGAAGAAGAGTATATGGAGGATAAACACCTGGTACTTGCGCCGACAATTTTTCAAAAGTTAAAAGCTTATAATATTAAATCGGCACTGGTATCCAGCAAAAAGAAAAGTACAACCCTGTTGCCCGAAGGTACAGACCTGGTGCTTTCTCCCGAAACTGCCGACAGTGCCTGGATAAGTAAGATAGGCAAGCCGGCAAGTATTTACAGTGCTGAGGTAAATTATTGGTCGATGCAGGCCGGTATTTATTTGCTGAAAAACCGGGAAGATATCCGCTGCCTGTATATTCACACTACCGATTATCCTATGCACACCTGGGCGCCAACGGATAGTAATTCTATAAATCACCTGGCCAATATTGATAATTATATCCACCAGATCAGCGAAGCCGCCCCTGATGCCACGATACTCATTACTGCAGATCATGATGTGAACCATAAAAGCCGTTGTGTGGATATCCAAAAAGCCTTACTGCTTCAAAACGTAAATATTAAGCTGGCGTTAAGCCCCGAGAAAGATAAATACCTGAAACATCACCGTGGGTTTGGCGGCGCGGCTTATGTTTATCTCAACAGCGCAAAAGACGTGCAGCAGGTTAAAAGCGCCTTATCTAAAATAAAAGGAATAGAAACCATACTTACCCGTGCCGGGGCCGCTAAAAAATATCATCTGCCCGTAACCCGCATCGGCGATCTGGTAGTACTTGGTGATTCCACAACAGTTTTTGGCGACTTGGAAAGTCAACCAGAGGAAGACCTTCCTGCAACTTACCGCAGTCATGGTTCAGTTTATGAAATAAAGGTGCCGCTCATCATCCTGAATGCCGTAAAACTACCGCCGGCATCGTATTTTAATTATAATAAGGACCTGGCAGCGTGGTTAATGGATAAGAAGTATTAGTAGATGATAGACTATTTGTTTGATGCGCAGTCGCTCGGCTTCTGCCGAGTGACGGTTATTAGGCAGCCTCCGGCCGGCTTACGGATCTGCTTTATCACGGCCGGAGGCCGTTAGATAGTAGTCACTCGGCAGGAGCCGAGCGATGGAGGGGTTTAAGAACAAAAAAGGCGATGAGTTTATTCATCGCCTTTTTTATTGAATATCATCGGTATTTACCGCAGATCAACAACTTCAACTCCCGGGTGGCCCTTGGCATCCCAGGCAAAAACGTTATCGGTTACTGGCGCATTTGGTGTAAAGCTTTTAACAGTGTAGTTGTATTTATTGCCGTTTTTATCAAACAACAAAGCGCTATAGATCTGTTTTTTTACCTTGTCTACCAGTAAACGAACCTTGAAAATGTTTTGTTTGGCATCTTCGGGGGTAAGGTCAATCACCTGGTATGCTTTGCCGGCAATTTTCTGTTCGCCGGTGTACAGGTATTTGTAACCGTGTTCGTAAATGGTGAAAATTTGTGAGGGGTTATTAATGCCTTCTCCACCCTTGGCAGCATCGCCTACTTGTACTTCCTTATCCTTTTTAAGGTAGGTCCACTGGGTTTTACCATCGCTTATAATTTCCTTGTCTACATCTTTGGCTGCGGCTGAACTGTATAGCGTAACCTTGTATTTGCCTGCTTTAGCTTTAGAAATTAAAGTGCCTGTTTGGGTTTCTTTAACGCCCGCCTGCGGATTATCAAGCGTAAAGCTAAAGTCGGTTTTAATAGCATCGTACGATTTGTATTTCTGGCTCACCTGGCTCAGTATAGCTTTTGCCTGCGCATCTTTTTGAGCAAAAGCAGCGGTGTATGAACTTAAAGTAAGAACGGTATATAATAATATCTTTTTCATTAGTGTTTTTTTCATCAACAACTATAATCATCAATAGTTATTGGTTAGAGCAATTAAATAATAATAGGTTTAATCTTTGGGTTTTTGAAGGGTTTCCAGGTAGCGTTCCAAGCTATACTCATCAGGGTAAAGTACGTCACGGGCTTTGCTGCCTTCAAACGAACCAACAATACCGGCGGCTTCCAACTGGTCAATGATCCTGCCGGCACGGTTGTAGCCAAGTTTCATTTTACGTTGAATAAGTGAAGTAGATCCCTGCTGATGCAGTACAATTAAACGGGCGGCATCTTCAAACATTGGGTCGCGGTCATCAGGGTCATAATCCTTGGCGCTGCTGGTTTCGCCTTCGCCAACGTATTCTGGCAGGAGCAGGGCCGATGGATAGCCTTTTTGCCCGCCTATAAAATCAGATATAGCTTCTACCTCAGGTGTATCTACAAACGCGCATTGTAAGCGTATCAGGTCGCTGCCGGTAGAGAACAGCATATCCCCGCGACCGATCAATTGATCTGCACCACCGGCATCTAATATGGTACGTGAATCAATTTTGGAGAGCACCCTAAACGCCAGCCTCGATGGGAAGTTGGCCTTAATTGTACCCGTAATAATATTAACAGATGGCCTTTGCGTTGCGATAACCAGGTGGATACCCACTGCACGGGCCAGTTGGGCAATACGGGCAATCGGTACCTCTACCTCTTTACCTGCGGTCATCATTAAATCGGCAAATTCATCAATTACCAGCACGATGAATGGCAGGTAACGGTGTTTTTCAGGGTCGCTTATTTTACGGTTAACAAATTTGGCATTATATTCTTTAAGGTTACGCACCTGTGCGTCTTTAAGGAGGTCATATCGTTGGTCCATTTCAATACAAAGAGAGTTAAGCGTATTGACCACTTTTTTGGTATCGGTGATAATAGCGTCCCCATCATCGGGCAGTTTGGCTAAAAAGTGCCTTTCTATTTTGCGGAACAGGGTAAGCTCTACCTTTTTAGGATCTACCAGTACAAATTTAAGCTCAGCAGGGTGTTTTTTGTAAAGCAAAGAAACCAATATGGCATTAATACCAACGGATTTACCCTGACCTGTAGCACCCGCCACCAGTAAGTGGGGCATCTTGGCCAAATCGGCAATGAACACCTCGTTAGATATGGTTTTACCTAAAGCAATAGGCAGATCCATGGTGGTGTTCTGGAATTTTTCTGTCGATAAGATAGAACGCATCGAAACCATTTCCGGGTTTTGATTTGGTACTTCTATACCGATGGTACCCTTCCCGGGCATTGGCGCAATGATACGGATCCCTAAAGCGGCCAGACTAAGTGCAATATCATCTTCGAGGTTTTTTATCTTGGAGATACGCACACCCGGGGCCGGTATAATTTCGTACAGCGTAACCGTTGGGCCAATGGTGGCTTTTATCTTATCGATCTCGATATTATAATGGTTCAGCGTTTCAACTATCTTGTTTTTGTTGGCTTCCAGTTCTTCGGCGTTAACGGAGATCTTGTTTGAGCCGTGGTTTTCCAACAGATCCAAGTGCGGGAATTTATAATTCGCCAGATCGAGCCTATGGTCATAAATACCAAACTGATTTACCAGTTCCTTCGCCTTAATATCATCGGCCTTTTCAACGCTTAACTCAGGCAGCGGGCGGTTCACGTCAATAGTAAGCGGAATTTCATCCTCCTCTTCGGGCTCGTGACGCGCGGTGTTATCCGGCGTTAAAACTACCGGCTCATGGTAAATTGGGGTTTGTATCAACGGCTGCTGTTTAAGCGGCTCGGGTTTTACAAAGTTTTCCTGCTGTGCGGCCAGGTTATTCTTTACGCGGTTGCCCCGCGGCCATTCAACAGGAAGCGATATCTCTTCATCCAGTAATTCAACAGGCTCGGGTACAACTTCATCAACCGAAACCTCCGCCACTGTTGTTTTATTACGTTTAGGGATTTTAAAATCGATATTGTAGGCTATCACCAATACAGCTAATGCTGCAAATACCAATACACCTGCCGTGCCCGCCGGCCCGATCTGTGCATCAAGCAGTTTATTGCCCCAATACCCAAAACCGCCTTCTAAATAATGCGGATAATCAATAATAAAGGCATGGACATAGCCAATGCCTATGGATAAAAAAACAATCCCGAAAAATGAATAACCAAGGGTTTTGGCTATTGAAAATAGTTTTACTTTAAACAACAGGCGATAACCAATCACAAAAAATATGAATATAAATATGAACGATGCTACGCCAAACCACTCATAAATGAACTGGTTGCTTAGCAATGCGCCAAATTTACCCATCGAGTTTTGGGCTTTTAATTCGGCTCCTGCTTCTGAAATTTCTTTGATGGTTTGACCTGTGGCCAGGTTGTGCCAGCCACCATTTGTTTTTGAAATATAACTTTGATCTTCTTGCCAGGTGAACAGATAGGAAGTAAATGCCACCAGGAAAAATATAGACAATAACAGTGAAAGCAAGCCCGCTATTTTCACAGCCCTGCCATCCACCATATCAAAGCTGGGCATCTTAGGCAACGACCTTTTACTAACCCGTTCCTTTTCAGCTTTACCCGATTGGCGGGGTTGATTATCGTCCTTAAAACTATTTGATTTAAACTGATTTCCTTTTACCGGCATCCTGATGTAACATCCTTTAGCTGCAAACTTACGTAAAATTTTACCTATGTAAACTTTGCAAAAACAACATATAAAATTAAAACTCTCGCACCAATCATTCCTAAAACAAGTAATTGACGAAATATAAAGTTAACAGATTATACAAATAGTTAGGTGGGTTTTTATTTTTTTAGTATTATTGAGAAACAAGCTTACATAAGGCTCCTTAAAGCCAATGCCTGATGTAGAAAAGCCTTGGTTCGTTATAAAAAATGAGTGTAGAAAAGCTGGAAGAATATATAACTACTGCCAATTTAGCCCAGTTGGAGGCCTTGCTTTTGCAAGATCCAAAACTTGCCACTACGCCCACCAGTCACCAGGTTTCGCCTATTATGCTTTCTTGTTATTATAAAAAACCAGAGGTTACCAATCTGCTGCTTAAACATGTAAACGAGATAAACATGTTTGAGGCCGCGGCGGCGGGTAAGCTTGAAGTAATAGCAAACCTGGTTTATGAACACCCCGATTCTTTAGACGAGCATGCACCCGATGGTTTTACAGCTTTGGGCCTGGCTTGCTATTTTGGGCACCATGATGTGGCCCGATACCTGGTACTTAAAGGGGCCAATGTTAATATACCATCAAACAATGGTTTCCAGGTGTATCCATTGCACTCGGCATGTGTGGGTAACTATACACAAATAGCGCGGATGCTCATCGATAACGGGTCGCTCATTAATATTAAACAGCAGGCCGGTGCAACACCATTGCATTCCGCTGCGCAAAACGGAAATCTGGAATTACTCATATTATTGCTGGAGCACGGTGCCGAAGTTAATACCCGCATGGAAGGTGGCAAACTACCCGCCGATTTAGCCCGTGAAAAGGGCTTTGAAGAAATAGCGGAGATTTTGGAATAAAGTTGAGTTGCTCAAATACTCCTATATTAAACTACCAGTTATTACGTTAAGAGGCTGAGCTTTATATTTGTTGCTATGCTTAAAAGAACATGCCTTTTGTTGTTGATGGTTGTCGTCGGTTTGCTGGCACAAGCACAAAATGCTGATAAGGTTTACGATCAATATCTCGACTTTAATCTTGCACGTCTACAAAACGAGCAGGATAAGGCAATGGATATTGGTGAAAAAATACTTCCTGATACGCTTAAACTTCCGCAGAAAGTCCGTATAAGTTATTATAATTCTATGGCCAAACTTTATGAGGATGGTGGCCAAAGTGTAAAAGCAATTGCATTTTATAAAATGGTAATTGCCGCTCAGCCTAATTATTACGTAGCCCATAGGGCATTAGGCTATTTGCTGATAAAGGGTATCGCAGATAAAGCACCTAATGCGGAAATTAAAGACGAAGCCGATATTGCCAAAGTTAAGAACGCTTTGCCTCACCTTGAAAAAGCCCAGGCTTGCGACCCGGATGATAATACGCTTATTCTTATTAAATCACTTTATCAAAATATAAAAGATGATAAAGTGCTTGATACTCTTCCCGCACGATTAGAGAAGCTGAAAAAGAATTGCGAAGATATTTTAAGTGATCAATAGTTTTTGGTATCACGTAGTTAGTATCAGATATCAATTACATAAAGCAGGAACAATACTCTTTTTTAATCTGCACATCTGAAATTTGCACACCTGAACATCTACCTTTATTTCTGCCTGAAGCTGTCGCCTATAAATTCCAGCGCGTTGGTGATGCCGGTACGCCAATAGGTCCAGGTGTGGGCGCCATCGCGGATGCGGAACTCATGCGGTACATTCTTTTCCATTAAAGCGATGTGCAACAGGGAATTGCCTTTGCTTAAGGCATCGTCATCGCCGCAGTCAATCCAGTAACGTACTTCGTTAAGTTCATCGGTTTGTTTGCTTTGTACCAACCCCAGAACCGAGTTGGCCTGCCACGTAGCATTAAGCCGTTCTTTACCTTTGAGATTAGGACCGAAAACTTTGCTGTATGCCTCTGCCCAGCGGGCATCGGTAACGCCTATGAAATCATCATCGGTACGTACGGCCGCGCTAAATGCCGCTGCTGCCGAAAACATATCGGGGTGTTTTATACTGTAAATAAGTGTACCGTAGCCCCCCATGGAAAGGCCCGCAACGGCGCGGTATTGTTTGCTGCTTTTAATACGGTAATCTTTTTCGATGGCTGGTATAAACTCTTTAAAAAAGAAGTCTTCGTAGCTTTGTTTCCTATCAAAAGCGTTGATGTACCAGGTAGTTTGCGCATCGGGCATTACAATGATCATGGGTGGTATGGTGCCGTCGGCAATGGCTTTGTCGGCATATCGGTTTACTTCTCCAAACTGTAGCCAACCTGTTTGGTCGTCGCCATAGCCATGCAGCAGGTATACAACCGGATAGCTTCGATTCGATGTTTCGTAATCAGGTGGGAGATAGATAGCGTATTTTACATTATGTTTTAAAATGTCGCTTTTGATGTTTTGCTCCTCCATTATTTTACCCGCAGGCTGCGCAAATACGCTGGCTGCCGATAGCAATAAACAAATAATTATATATTTCATTTTGGTATCAAGTAGTTAGTATCAAGTACGAGTTGTTGGCGATAGTGATTTTTCATCTGCACATCTGTAATCTAAAATCTGCACATCTTCATCATTCCACCACCCAGGGTTCTTCGCCGGTGAGGGCTATCTTTTCGTTTTGTGTATCTACCTTAAATTTCCAGGTGAGGGTATCACGTTTGTCTGAGTTGATGCCGGAGCATCCCCAAAAAAAATAAACAGCAAAGGCACACGTGAACTCGCCGGTAAGTTTTTCGGTGTTAAAGTGTGATCTTATTATTTCAAACTCATGCACTTCTGGCGAACCGCCCTCATCATAGTGATACGAGGCCAGACTTTTGCAAAAATCGGTATACACCTTGCCCGATCTATCTTCAAAAATGTTTTTAAAAAACTCATCGATCCAAATTTCTTCGGATATTAATGCTGTGAGTTTATCGCTGGTAACTGATAGTTCAAAATCTTTTGTCATAGCCCCAAAACAATTACTGATACAAGCCTATTTTTGACGGAAACTATCGCCTATGAACTGCAGCGCATTGATGATACCGGTGCGCCAGTACGTCCAGTTGTGGGCGCCGTCGCGTACGCGGTATTCATGCGGTACTTTCTTTTCCGTAAGTGCGATATGCAGCAGGCAATTTCCTTTGGTTAAAAAATCATCATCGCCGCAGTCAATCCAGTAACGTACGCTGCTCAGTTGGTCTGCGGTTTTGTTTTGAACCAGATCTAAAACAGAATTTGCCTGCCATGCTTTGCTCAGCCTGTCCTTACCTTTTAACCCACGGCCAAAAAGCTGACCGAAAACATTTTCATAATTTTCATCAGGTTGGCCAACCATTTGGTCGTCTGGGAGAACAGCAGCGCTCAGCGCCGCCGCAGCACTAAACAATTGCGGATATTTAATGGCGTAAATAAGTGTGCCATAACCACCCATTGACAGGCCGGCAACACCACGGTATTTCTTCTCGGTTTTTACACGATATGCCTTTTCAATGTGGGGTATAAATTCTTTGATAAAAAAGTCCTCGTACTTTTCCTTACCATCGTACGAGTTGATATACCAACTCGAATCGGCATTGGGCATCACGATGATCATTGGGGGGATAGTGCCATCGGCAATGGCTTTATCCGCAAAACGGTTCACTTCGCCATATTGCAGCCAGCCGGTATTATCGTCGGTGTAGCCATGCAGCAGGTAAACGATGGGATAGGTGCGATTAGCGGTTTCGTAATCAGACGGCAAGTATATGGTATACTTTACGTTGCGTTTTAAAATACTGCTTTTAACAGTTTGCTCTTCAATTACCTTGCCTTGTTGTTGGGCGTATGCAATATTTACGCATAGCATAAAGCAAAACAGCAGGCAATTTTTTAACATTTTCATAGGTTGACCGGTTTAGTTTTGGCGAACGGAAATTTAACCAATTGTTTGATATTAGCCAAACGGGTAGCCTAAAAATTCAACGCTTTTCCTTGCTGAGGGTATATCAAATTAAGTTGCAGCTTATTGGCAACCTTTAACTGAGTTTTTATTTTGCTGATGCTGACGGCCGGTGGCTTTAGGTGAGTAACCACAACATTTAGCCCTTTTATGGCATCCACGCCGGTTAGGGCCGCCAGTTTATCAAGTTCAACCATTAGCCAATGTGGGGTGAGGTGACCAAATAACGTTTTATCGGGCTGTTCATCTGGGAAGGATACTTCTATCATTATAGCCTTTAGCTGTTTGCTTTTTACCAGTGGAGCAACGGCCTGCCACATATTTTGGAAGTTGCTGCTTTTCTCTATCTCATCTGCCCCAGTATCGCCCAAATACAAAATATAGGCATTGTTACTGCGTACCAAAAATGCGGTGCTGGTAAGGTTGGAGTGACTTAACGGGAAAACCTGTACTTTAAGATCTGTATTTTCAATTGCAGTTTCATTGCCAGGAACAAGCGCTGTGTAATGGTATTTTTTAAGTGCCGGGGCTTCACCCTGATTAGCAAAATTAGCCCAGCTTGCCCAGGTAAAATAGTGGGTTTTTATGGTTTCCAATGTGCTTTGCAGTCCGTAAATATTTTTTGTACTGTCATCGGGCGCATTAATAATGAGCCCGGCAATATGATCTAAATGGGCGTGAGATATGAAGTAACCCTTGATATATTGCTTCAAAACCTTTTCGGCAGGTAAACTAAAAACCTTGTTATCAACGGCTTTTTGCAGGCCATAGTGTAAGGTGCCAGCATCAAGACAGATATAATTATTACTGCCTTTTGCTGCCAGCATATATGCAGATAGGTTACTTTCGTCGATACCTCCTAAAACGCCCAAAGGTACTACCCTGAAACTATTGGATTTGTTTTGTGCTACCGAAAAAAATGGCATAAGCAAGCCTATAAGTATAATAAAGGTATACTTATGTTGAATTTTAACAGGATTTTTCATTTGTAAATTTGTACCGGTAAATGACTATATTAACTATACGCCCGGAACAATTACGCAAATAAAATTGCTATTTTAAATGGTACCGGTTAGTAAGACAACGCTCGCAAAAGAACTTTTTTATATCGAGCCAAAAAAAGAAAGTTTTAAGGATGGGGCCACGTTTGCGGCGAATTTCCAATGTTGTATTGCATTTTTTGCACCTGTAAATAGGGCGCGATTGTTCATTAATAGTTTGCATTATAAGTAGGGGTATCAATAAGATACAAACTTATAATAAATGTTTAAACCCGCAATGTGCTCAATATGAATTTTTAGTTAAATATTACTCGGTTTTCATTTCTTCAGCAGGTGCTTTTTTGTACTCGTAATCGCCGCCAAGCAGGTATCCCCACGGTTTAAGGCTCTCTATGCGGTCGAAAATAATTTTAAATATGGCGATAACCGGGATAGATAAAAACATGCCTGATAACCCCCAGATCATCTCGCCCAGGATAATACCTATAAATGATATCAGCGCGTTAAGTCTTACTTTTGATCCTACTATTGTTGGCAGCAAAAAGTTGGCATCTACAGCGTGGATACCTATAACACTAATTACAACTGTAACCGTTTTGCCAATATTACCTGTAGCGAAAGTTATGAGTGTACTAAGCAATAACGCTGTAAAAATACCAATGTATGGGATGATGTTAAATAAACCTACTATAATACCCAAAAGCGCCGCGTATTTGATGCCTATTATCCAAAATACTGTAATGGCAACGCTGGCTACAATTACCATTTCCAGCAGTAAACCTAAAATGTATTGACGTAGTATGGATTGGATGTTCTCTACAATATCCATCACTACATGTGAGTTTTCATCCCGAAAAACCCATATCACAAAACGTAACAGCAGACGTCTGTATAACAATATAAAAAATGTAAAAATAAGGATGAATACATAGAATATCATCAACGACGATATAGCGCCAAAGGTTGTTCCCAATACGTCAGTGCCCGAGGCCATTAATTGATCTGCCGTATCCTTCACATATTTCATTTGGTTTGCCGCCTGGATATGGAAAGAAGTTTGCACCCATTCCTGTAGTTCATGCAATGATTGCTCAACCTGTTTTTTTAGCATAGGCCAGTCATTAGCCAGGTTTGAAATTTGTGATCCCACCAGGTACAAGATCCCGCCGATAACTGTTATCAACAGTAAAATAGAAACCAGTGAGGACATGCTGCGTGGCAACCTTAATCTTTTCTCTAAAAAATTAGAGATAGGTAATAACAAAATGGCAAATATAAATCCGAAGATCAGCGGATCGAGCAGATCCTTGCCTATGACAATGAGATAACCGAGGGCAAAAAAACCTACCAGTGTTAATGCAAGTCGTTCATAAAATGGTGCTATAAGTTTTTTTGTTGGCATACTCGTGGGGTTACATCTAAATTTTCAGATGTGTAACATATATGTGTTTACGATGTTTGAAAATACGTAATAAAATGTTTACAAATGTTTATGCTAAACTTGTTTGAAAATTTAACAGGTCTTTTTTTAACTCAAAATTGCGTTTTGCTACAGCCGAGATGTAGTTGCCAACTCCTGCATTGAAAATTCCTATAGCTTCATTATCATAACTGGGCTCGTAATAGTATACCCATTTTGATTTTAAGTATTTATCAATGGCCTTTAACTCGTCCTCATTTATATGGGAGCGGGTTTCTTCGTCTGCAATAATTTCCTGGATCCGCGGCTTTAGCTGCTGCTCATGGTTGTAAACTGTATTAACAGTACTGTGGATATTCTCTGCCGTCATGCTATTGTATACCTTGCTAAAAACCGACATGATGTTGTTATACAAATCATAATCTTTAATGGCCTCAGCCTGGTATTTAAATAAATTCCGGTATTTGCCGGCAAGCAATTGTTGATTAACTTCGGTTTTACAGTTTTTGTAGTAATAGATAAACAGGCTTTTGTCGAGTTCTTCGGTGTTTTTCAAAATGTGTAGGCGTTCTTTTTCAATAAGATTCCTGACAGTCTGCGCTTCGGTGGATTTATATTTTACCCCTTTATAGTCGAAGGTTTTTATGTCTTTCCTCACATCAATCAGCGTATCCAATGTTGCCATATCCTGTTGCATGGTTTCGGCAGTGCGGGGCAGGCTGCAATTGGTATCGCTTAACAATTCGTCAATGCCAACAGATGGTATTGCAACGGGGTTTATTATGGCTTCATCAATGTCAAATGCATTGATCCCGCGCTCATCATAATATCCTTTGTAAATACTATTGAATGAGTTTTTATCGATAGCGCTATAAAAATCGGCTTTAAACCCTTCCAGATCAACCGCTGCAATGTCATTATCTAATTTTGCCGATGCGTATAAGGAATCGGTAAGTTGCAGTTGCAGTTGTTCGGCGTTTTTAAAAAGCAACCATGCCGGTTCGGTAACGGTTGGGGTTATGAGATTGATCCGTTCTAAACTTATTGTCCGGTCGTCATTTGAAGGGTGCGATGACCATTGATCGTTAATAACTAACTGGCTGCCGCCTATGAGGTCGGCTATTCCGTTTGTAATTACAGGTAAGCCTGCATCATCTAATAGTAAATTATGCTTGCGCGAAAAGTGCCTGAGCATTTCCAGTTGCTGCGGATAAAAGTTTGCCGACCGTTTATTATCGCCAAGCTGGGTATTCCAGTAGTTTATTAAACCGGTATAACATAGTTGCCCAATATTGGTACGCTGCAACGAACTTACCATTTGGTTTGAACCGCTAACATAAGCCGCCACTGCATCAGCATGAAACTCCATTTGGCGCGACAGGCCCAGGTAGGTTTTATTAAGTACCACGTAAACGCCCTTAAGGATTTGCTGCATCCCTTCAACTATCTTAATATTTATCCAGGCAAAAAGCCTGAATAATGCGTGCATCCTGGCAAAGCTATTTATTAACCGGCCATATCTGTCGTTATCATACAGCATATTATGGATAACCTTATTGAGGTTATAAACGTAACTGCCAAACTTCATGCTCCGTTGCGAAAAATGGCCAAATTCATGTGCCATAACCGCTTTAAATTCTGATACATTAAGGCTGTTAACCAGGCCAAGCCCTATCTTCAAGTTCTTTTTAACCGGAAAAAACATACTCCAGAAGCTGGAATTATAAAAAACTCCGGCGTTAACATCGGCCGATAAAAACATGCGCTTGGGGAACGGTGCCTTTGCCTCGGCAGTGAGTTGCCTTATAAATTCAAACAGTTGAGGCTGATCCTGTTCGGTGATCTCCATCATCCCCGAATAATCTGTACGCGTTCTTTTAAACAGAAATTTGATCACAAAAAACAGCAGCATCAATCCCGAACCTATCAGCGCCCCACCTAAAATAAGCGTTATAAACGACGACAAGCTCTCCATAATAGTTATCCCGAAATAGGCAAATACTACAGCTATGGCCAGTGCGCCAACAAACATTAAAACGTAGGTGATTATAAATAATAATATGGCACCCACGCAGCGATACACCTGTTTTTTGAATGATAATGACGGCTTAATGATGCTTTCATTAGCGCCGGCAGGCATTGGTGGGAATGATAAGGCAGGGTTCATTTAATTGGCAATGGTAAAGGCATCTATAATATCCATGAGCGTTATGGCTTCGTCTATTGAGCAGGGGTTAGGCCCTTCGTCTTTAAAATAGGCTACTATTTTTTCAATCATGGGCTGCTGTATGTGTTGCGGATGTTGGAAGGTAATGGTTTCCTCCTCGGTATCAGTTTTCCAGGTAATGTAATTACCAAAAAACGGAAAGGTGATTTTGCCATTAGTACCTATGATCTCGCAGGTATCAGTGGTTTGGTTTTCGGCCACGTTAAAACACCATGAACCGTTTACCACTACGTTATTTTTAAACAGAATTTGTCCGCAAACATGATCATCTGCCGGGGTAGCACCCGATTGATTGAGCGAAAAGCCATGATATTTTTCGGGCTCGCCAAAGTAGTACAGCATCAGATCGAGCTGGTGGGGCGCAAGGTCATGGAAATAACCACCGCCTGATAACTCGGGATTTACCCGCCAATTGGTTTCCGTATCGGCAATAAGGTTGGGCTTGCGGCTTTGCCACATCCTGATCTGTACGGTGCGTACATCTCCAATTTTATTTTTATTCAACAACTCTTTTACTGCCAAAAACATAGGCACTGCACGCCGGTAATGGGCTACCGTTAATTTTGCATTACCTTTTTTTACGGCTTCGGCTATTGCGCGGGCTTCGGCAGCATTACGGGTAACGGGCTTTTCAACATAAACATTAAGGTCCTTTTCAAGTGCTGCAAGGGCATAAGTTAAATGTGATGATGGCGGGGTAGCAATATAAATGGCATTTACACCGGCGTCGTCCATTAGGTTGTCAGCATCATCGTACCATTTGCCAACGAGGTGCCTTGCCGCATAATCGGCAGCTTTGGTGGCATCGCGACGCATAACAGCAACCAGGTCGCTATCGGCCACCTTTTTAAATGCCGGTCCGCTTTTAACTTCGGTTACATTACCGCATCCTATTATTCCCCAGTTTATAGTTGCCATATGTTAGGAGATTTGTCATGCTGAACAGCGTGAAGCATCTATTGCCGGGTAGCGAGGCGGCAATCAGATCTTTCACTCCGTTCAGGATGACAGTGTAAAAAATTATGGCCTACGCCAATATCGTTTCTATCTGTGCAAGCTCATCTGCCGAAAACTCAATGTTATCCAGTGCCTTTAATGAATCGGCCAATTGCTCGGCGCGGCTTGCACCGATGAGTACAGATGTTACGCGTTTGTCTTTCAACAACCAGGCCAGGGCCATTTGAGCAAGTGTTTGTCCGCGTTTTATGGCAAGTTCATTCAAACGCGAGATCTGGCTTATCCTTTCGGGGGTTACCTGGCTTGTTTGCAGGAAACCGGTTGACCGGGCAGCCCTTGAATCCTCGGGAATGCCGTGAAGGTATTTGTTGGTGAGTAAACCCTGTGCCAACGGCGAGAAAGGAATACAACCAACTCCGTCTTTCTCCAGCACCTCCAATAAGCCTGCTTCCGGGTCGCGAACAAACATGGAATATTTAGGTTGATGGATCAAACATGGGGTGCCTAAACGTTTTAATATGGCTATGGCTTCGTCGGCTTTATCGGCAGGATAGTTGGAGATACCTGCGTATAACGCCTTACCCTGGCGAACGATGAGGTCGAGCGCGGCCATTGTTTCTTCAAGCGGGGTTTCGGGATCAGGGCGGTGGTGATAAAATATATCTACATACTCCAAACCCATGCGTTTCAGGCTTTGATCTAAACTGGCAACAAGGTATTTTTTTGAGCCCCAGTCGCCGTAAGGGCCATCCCACATGGTGTAGCCCGCTTTACTGCTAATGATCATTTCATCGCGGTAACCACGAAAATCTTCTTTTAAAATACGACCAAAGTTTTCTTCGGCCGAACCCGGGGGCGGACCGTAATTGTTTGCCAGATCAAAATGGGTAATTCCGCTGTCAAAAGCCAGGTGTAAAATTTTCCGGTAGTTTTCGGTAACATCTACATGTCCGAAATTGTGCCATAGGCCTAAGGAAATGGCCGGTAACTTTATGCCGCTATTACCACAGCGGCGGTATTGCATTTTTTGATATCTATCGGCAGAGGGTACGTAAGTCATAGGTATGATTATGTGATTTTTATAGGAGTAAAAATATAATATTAATCAGAATTTACAGGATTTAAGAATTTTCAAAATTTGTGCTTCGTATTCTGTTAATTCATTAATACAGAAAATTCTGATTCAGACAACCTCTGCCACTACAAAAGTACTGCCGCCAACAAACACCAGATCGTTATCGCCGGCATTCTCCTGCGCTGTTTGCAGGGCTGTTTTTACAGAGGGATAGGTTTCACCTTGTAAGCCAAAGCTTTCTGCTTTCAGCTTTAAGCTTTCAGCTTCTAATCCTCTGGGGATATCGGGTTTGCAAAAGTAGTAGGTGGCATTTTTAGGCAGCATTGCTAAAACCTTGCTGCTATCTTTATCGTTCACCATTCCTATCACAAAATGCAGGTGTTTATAAGCCACCGAAGCAATGTTTTTTAATACTTCCTGTATGCCTTCGGGATTGTGACCAGTGTCACAAATGGTAAGCGGCTGGCGATTTAAAACCTCCCAGCGCCCGTGTAAGCCCGTTAATGCTTTTACATTAGATAGTGCGGTAGTTATATGCTCATCAGTAATGTTAAACCCCTGCTCGCGTAATTCCTCAACAGCCAATAAAACCGTTTTTACATTTTTAAGCTGATAAGTGCCGGTGAGGTCAAGGCTTAGATTGAGGTGGGGGGAGCGGGGAAGGGGGAGCGGGGATTGTTCGGCTATTTCAATAACAAGCTTGTCCTCTCCATTTATATTTTGAATTTTGAATTTTGAATTTTGAATTTCCTCTGATGCAAACTTGACCGGACTGCCTTCCTTTTCGGCTTTGCCTATAAATATGTGTGCTATTTCGGGCTGGTGTTCGCCAATTATCACGGGGATACCAGGTTTGATGATCCCCGCTTTTTCGCCGGCTATTAGTTGCAGCGTATTGCCCAGGATATTCATGTGGTCCCAGCCGATGTTGGTAATTATTGCCAGGAGCGGGGTGATGATGTTGGTGGAATCTAATCGGCCGCCAAGGCCTACTTCAATAATGGCAATGTCTACCTTTTCCTTAGCGAAAATGTCAAAGGCGAGGCCAACCGTCATTTCAAAAAAGGAAGGGGCTATCTCATCAAAATCTGCAAGATGATCGTGCACAAAATCAATAACCGTTTGCTCGCTTATCATTTCGCCGTTTATACGGATGCGCTCCCTGAAATCTTTTAAATGAGGTGAGGTATACAAGCCGGTTTTATAACCTGCCGTTTGCAAAATTGCCGCCAGCATGTGCGATGTTGAACCTTTGCCGTTGGTGCCGGCTATATGCACGCTTTTAAATTCATGCTGCGGATTACCAAGGCGATTACAAAGTTCAATAGTATTGTCGAGATTAGCCTTATACGCCGATGCCCCATCGCGTGTAAACATGGGGAGCTGGGTATATAGATATTTAATGGTGGCGGAGTAGTTCATTATTCGGCTGGCAGTTTGCAGTGGGCGGTTTGCTTAGTTAGCAAAGTTATAGATAAGAACTGCAAAGTGAAAACAGCCAACTGTAAACTAAAAATTAATTTACCTTAAACACAAATACAACCGAACCTTGCTGCGTATCGGGGGCGGTATCAAGCGAAGTGATGCGGGAGTTTTTAACAGCATTTTCGCATTTTGTTATCAGGTTATAGTCGGATATAGTAGTGCCACGACCAGCTTTGGCAGAAATTACATTACCAGCTTTGTCTACTTCTATATCAATTACTATTTTACCGGTAAATCTATTACCATCATCAATAGTGGGCTTGCTTACAAAATTACGTGATGATAGGTTCAGGTTACCACCATTGCCAGATCCGGTTCCATTGTAATTATTGGTAAGCGTTGAACCATTTGGCTTGCCCTGGTTACCCGGAGTGTTTCCTGTACCATCACCTTCGCCGGTACCTGTGCTTGCTTTGCCTTTATAAAGTGCGTTTTGGTTAACGGTGGGTTTGGCCGGGGTTTTAACCGGTTGTGTTGCAGTTACGGTATTGGTTGCTTTTTTTGTAGGTGCGGCCACTTCAGGCGCATCTTCGGTGTTTTGGGTAACTACGGTTTTGTCGCTGCTTTCAGGAGTAGGCTTTTCTTCGGTAGGAGTTTCTTTGGTAACCTTTTCGGGTTTTACATGATTGGCTTTTTCGGCCACCGATGGTTCTTCGGTACTCATGTAATCGTTGCCCATACCTTCATCTACCGTACCGTAATTTACAAGGATACCACCGGTACCTTCCTGCTCCTTAGGCGGGTTTTGAAATACAATAAAATAACACGCCGCTATTAACAAAGCCATGATAATGCCTGTTGCCAAAAACGCTCTCGGATAATTATTGTCTTCCCTGTAATCCATTTCTTGTTCTGAGGTGTGAGTTCTGAGGTGTAGTTTGTGTTATTACTTATGCTATAAATACAGCACACACAAACCACATCTCAGGCCACCGATTTACTTCGGTTCCGTTGCCAGTACCAGTTTTATGTTTAATTTTTGTGCTATATCCATTACCTGTACCACATCCTGTATGGCTACTGTTTTATCAACATATAAAACTATGGTTAGTTCTGTAGCTACTGTTTTGTAGGTGGTTAGTGTTGCCTGCAGGGCATCAACAGGTACTTCCTTTTTATCAACGTAATACCGCAGATCTTTAGTTACCGAAACAGTTATCGTTTTTTTTGATACCGATTGCCCGCTTGATGATTTGGGCAGTACCAGCTTTATAACGTTCGGGTTGGTAACTGTAGATGCTATGAGGAAAAACAAAAGCAGGAAGAACATAATGTCGTTCATGGCCGATGTATGTACCTCTGCCGATGCACCTCTATGTCTTTTTCTTAAATTCATTTGCTGGGCTCCTCTAACAGGTCAATAAATTCAATGGCATCTGTTTCCAGGTTAAGGATGATCTTATCAACCATCATATTTAAAACGTGGTAACATACGTAGGCCACAATACCCACAAATAAACCAGCCGCCGATGTTACCATCTTCACGTATAAACCGCCGGATATTACACCCATGCTGATGTTGTCGGTTTTTGAGATATCGTAAAATATTTTAATTACCCCTGCAATGGTACCAAGGAAACCAAACATTGGTGCAATACCGGCTACAATACCTAATATACCTATATTCTTTTCCAGTTTTGATACTTCCAATTTACCAATGTTTTCAATGGCGCCTTCAATATCTTTAATTGGCCGGCCAATACGCAGCAGGCCCTTTTGCAGCATACGGCCCAACGGCGAATTACTGTTGCGGCAAAGTGCAATGGCCGATTCCAGGTTACCGGAGTGGATACTTGCCCTTACCTGTACCATCAGGTTTGATTCATTTTTAGATGCCTTGCGGATGGTAAAATAGCGTTCAAAAAATATCACCAGGCCCAAAACAGCCAGGATACCAATGGGGATCATTACCCAACCACCTTTTATCAGCAGGTCGCCAAAGCGTAATTCTTCGGGTTGTGTGGTAATGGGTTGGGTTAGGTGACCTGCGGTATCCGCTAAATGCTTGGCTGTATCTGCAACTTGCTGTATAAATAATAATGTCATTTTTGAGGATTAGTGAGTAGTTGTGAGTAAGAATCTTTACCTATTTTTTTTGAAGTTATTAATTTAGTTTTTTCGGTTTCGGCTTCTGCAGATGTTGCAAAGCTGCCGATAACTATCTTTATGCGTTTACCTGTTCCCGGGCCCGACAAAATCCTGGCGTCTATCCCAGCTTTTTTATATTTGGCAAGCTCCATTTCTCCTCGTGTTCGTGTTTTAAACGAGCCGATGAAAATAACGTATACTGGTTTTGCAACGGTATCTGCTTTAACAGCCGCTGCTGCTTTATTTAACGTGCTATCGGGTTTGGAAATTGCCTTAGCGGGTGTATCAATAGTAGGTGCTACAATTTTAGTGGTGTCGGTATCGGCCTTTAAAACAGGTTTTGCCACTTCTTTTGATTCATCGGGCTGTTGTATCTGTTCGCCGCGTCTGTCAAATAATCCGGGTTTGTATTTATATAATCCAAATGCGGCAGCGGCAAAAATAGCAGCAATAATAACTACAATTACCCAAGCACTAATGCCGCGTTTGGTTTCCTGTTTTTCCTCAACGTATTCTTCAGGCTGCTCCACAACGGGTTGCTGTTGAATTTGTACTTGCGGTTGAACCTGTGGCTGCACCGGCATCTGCGCAGGCAGGGTAGGCGCGGTTGGTAATGGAAGAGGTGGTGGCGGCTGAAGTAGTACAGTAACTGTTTTCGTAACAAATGTTTCTTTTTCGCCGCTTAGTTTCCTGATATTTATAGGTTGATATCCAAAAACAGATACATTGTCGCCGTGTTTTTCTTCTGCGCGGAAAGCTATCCGGCCTTTATCCATATAAAACCAACCCACATTTGCAAAGGGTACGTCCTGTAAGGCAACTTCGGATTTTAAACCGGCAATATATTTTTCGGTAAAGTATTTTGATGATGCCAGCGAGATCTTTTTACTTTCGGCGATGTACTTTGCTAATTTATCGTCATCCTCAATAGTTTGAGGATCGAAATGTATGGTATAACCGGGTGGATAGAATTTACCTTCGGCATCGTTATAATAGCCATTTACGCGGCGATGTACAAAATAGCCAAGGCCCGGCACATTTACTTCCCCATGCAGGCCCAACAGTTCACTTAAGTAATTGGCTATATCCATTCGCTAAAAATACGGTTTATTATAAAACATCAAAATGCTTAAAATGCAAAACCTACGCCGCCAAAGATATTAAATCCGTAGTTAGGATAATATAGCCAGGTTTGATAACCTGAGTTTAAAATGTTATTTGCTTGTACAAATACCGATATTTTTGAATTTACCTTATATTCAACACTGCCATTCAGATCGGCAAATGAGCCAATAGCTTGTTTTGTTAAAACGTTTGTTCCGGGTGTAGTAGCACCCGGAGCGACTGGTGCAATTACAAATATCCTGTCGTCGGTTGAGCCGCGTACTAATAATGATCCGGTAATACTTACTTTATCATTGATGTGGATTGCTGTACCTGCAGTTAACTGGAATTTAGGAAGATTCCATGGTTCCTTTTCTGAAGCCATCTGATAGTCTTTAAATTCTACACGACCGAAAATATTAAGATCGTCAGTAGCTTTAAAGTCAAGCTCGCCGTTAAAGCCCGTTACGCGTGCTTTTCCGTCATCATAAATAACCTTGAATTTATTACCCGTGTTATCAAAATCGCTTACCAATAACGGCATGTTTTTAACGCTGTTGCGGAATACGGCAGCTTTAAAGGCCAAACCGGGTGCAAGGGTTCCTTTTAATCCGGCGCTGATATCCAGTTGGTCAACAGAGTTTTGTATGTTGATGTTTGGACCGAGGAAAGGGTTGATCAAAGTGAAATCGCGAATAGATGAGCGGTTTACGTCGCCTTTGGCCTCCACAAATAAACGTACGTATTTAGGGATCACCTGTACCTCTAACTTAGCGGCCGGGAAAATGTAAAACTTACCGAAATCGCCAAACTCCTTTACAATATTCACTCCTGCATCTATCTTATAATTGGTACCCTGAAATTTAATATACGGGTTTAACCTTACTATGCTGTTATTGATGCTGTAAAGACTGTCTTTTTGTGTATTAAGATCAAGTGATGCACTTAAACCTGCGTAGAACTGTTTAACGGTTTGGTTTAAGAAACCCGATAGTACAAGATTGTTTTCCTTAGCCTGAAAAGCATCGCTGTATACATAGCCTTTTAGTTTTAAAGCGTAGGTGAAATCATTTTCTACATCTTTAAAGTTTTTGGCCAGCTCGGCTTCGCCGCTTAGGGTATTGAAATGTTGTTTTTGTGGATTGAAACCCACGGGTGCAATACTATCAGGCCTGAAACCATAAAAGTTTGTACCACGGCGGTTGTAGTTTATTTTGCCACTGATGTTGTTATCGCCCAGGATGCTTTTGCCGAATACGCCTACATCATCTTTACTTTCGGTTTGTTTGTTTAATGTGCCAGATTGCGAAAAGTGTTTTAGGTAACCGCCAACCTGTAAGGCTTCATCCCTTCCGTTACTGAAATAAGCTTCGCCAAAAAGTGATTTTACACTTCCGGCACCAAGTTTAACATAGTTGTTAAGCAGGATGGAGTCCTGTTCTGGCGGGCGCTTCATCGGATCTAATTGCCTTATTTCTGAATTTTGCTCCTGTCTTTTGTCAAGCAGGGAATAGGTTAGCGGCGCTTTAAACGGCGCTTTATCTTCCAGATCGGGGTTCCTGCGAATCTTTACCGCATCGGCCAATACTGGTTTGTAAGCCGTAGTAACCACAATTTCTTCTGATAAGCTGCCGCCGTTTGCAGGGTTGTTGCTATTGTTGCCACCGCCTTTTTTAGTAGTATCCTGTGTCACTTTCGCGGCTGCATTCCCCAGGCTTTTTGATGCTGAATTGGTAGCTTTTTTTACCGCCGGTTTTGTGGCAGGCTTTTTTGCAGGCGCTTTGGCTGCTGTTTTTACCGTAGCCTTCTTCGCTGGTTTCTTTGTTTGCGCTTGTGCAGGAACAAAGTATAATGCTATTATTAAGGTAAGCAGCGTATAGGTGTATCTCGAGTTCATTGCTTGTCTTTTTATATTATTCTTTGTATCCTGTTAATTTTGGGTAGGGGTTTTAGTAGTATCGGTAGTTGCCGGTTTGTTTTCGGCAGTATCTACGGGAGCTACATTTTCTACTTTGTATGGTTTACCTGTTAATACACCCAGTTTTTGCTTGGCTGTAGGTAGTATATCATCATTGGCTTTATAGTTATCAATGATACTTTGCAGTGTTGCCTTGGCCTGGAAAGCATCTTTTAAACCCATGTAATTATCGGCCAGTAAAATGTAGGTTTTGGCTACCCAGTAGTCGTAGTTTGGCATTTCTTTAGCCAGATCAAAACACATTTTTTGCGATGTTTTATAGCGGCCTTTCAGGTATTCAACATAGGCTACATTATAGCGGGCTTCTGCAGCAGCAACTGTTTTGGTATTGGTTACGGTGTAGTTAAATTCTTTAAGAGCCGCTGTTGTATCGCCTTTTTGCAGGTATGCTTTACCAGCATATAAACCGGTGCGGAATTTATCCTCCTGTGCCGATTTCTCGTTATCCCTAACCAGTTTCACGTAGTTAAGCGCATCATCAGGCATTTGCATTTCGGCATAGCACAACAACAGGTTATTTACCGCGAAACTATAATCGGCTTTATATTCGGAGTTTGTTTCCAGTCTTTTCAGGAATACAATGGCCTCGTTATATTTCTTTTGCGACATGTAAAGCTTCGCCATCGCGATAAGTGATTTTTCACTGTAAGCACTTGTCCAGTCGTTTAAAACCACGTTGTAATCTACAACGGCTTCTGCAGAACGGTTAAGGTTAGTTAACGCCTGCGCTCTGATAAAGCGACCTTGTTTTTCATAGATCTGTTTGCCGGGAAATTTATCGAAGTAAGCGTTTACAGCACCTACGGTACCTTGCCAGTCGCCTTTTAAGTAAAGGTTATTGGCAGCGGTGATCATAATGCTTTCCTGATCGGCTGTGGTATAGTTGCCAATTGAAGTGGTGGTAGCGTAATTGATAAACGTTTGCGCATCACCTTTGTCGGTATAAATCTTTTCAATTTGTTTAAGTGATTGCTTAGCCTCATCGGTAGATGAATAATCCTGTATCACTTTTTTGAATGACTCTACCGCCAGATCATCATTGCCGGCATTGTAATCTATTAAACCTATGGTAACCAGCGCACGCGGAACGTAACTGCTGCGCGGATACTTTTGTATCATAGCCTGCAAATCGGTTTTGGCACGGGCACCATCTGTTTTCAGAAAATAGGTATAAGCAATTTCAAACGATGCATCATCCGCATAGTCAGAGTTAGGGAAGGTACTCAGCACATCATTTAAGGTGCTGATCTTGGTATCTAACGAGCCCTGTAAACCCTGGATCATACCACGCTGAAACAAGGCGTAATCTTCTCCCTGACTGTGCATAGCTATAATGCGGTTGTAATAATCAAGCGCGGTGCCATAGCTCTTTAACACAAAATAACTATCAGCAACACGGGTTATCGCATCGTTCTCGGTGTTTTTGTCCTTTATATCGCCGCGTAAGAATTTCTCGAAATAGGTGGCGGCTTTTTTGTACTGCTCCCCATAGAAAGCAGCGTAAGCCAACGCGTAATTAGCATAGTTTGCTACATCTGTTTCTTTGGCTTCGGGCATACTTAAAAACTGCTCAAAGGTTTCAACAGATTCTGAATATTTACGCACCTCGTACATCGATTCGGCCATCCAATAGGTGGTCAATGCTTCAGTTTTGGTATCTACCGGGTTTTTAAGCGAACGAAGGAAAATACCTATCGCATTTTCAAAAGCGCGTTCGTTATAAAACTCTAAACCACGGTAATAAGTAACTTTTTGGTAAGCAATTTGCGCGCTTTGGTTTTTATTGGGAATCGGCTCCAGGATTTCTACAGCCTCCTTGTAATTGCGTGAGTTCAATAATTCTTCACCCAATAAAACCTTCATCTCGTCATTACGAACAGAACGTGGATAGTTTTTAAGATAGGCCCGGGTGGCGGTTAAAGCCTCGGTGTTAAAATCAAGCTCGTAAGATAACTTGGCGTATTCATACAAGGCATCTTCCTGTAGTTGCTTATCATAAGTAAGTTTTGAAGCTGCGAGGAAAGCGTTACGTGCGCTTTGCTTATTGTTCATTTTCAAAAACACATCGCCCAGGGTATAGTTACCGCTTTGGCTGTAAACGTCTTTTTGTTCTACCAATTTTTCCAGCTCGGTGGCTGCTTGCTGGTAGTTGCCCACTTTATAAAAGGTGTAACCAATTTGATAGCTATCTTGTGTATTTTGGGTTTTACCCTGATCGCGGTCCTGGAAACGGCCGTAGTATTTTACGGCATTATCATAATCAGCCTTGGCAAAATATGATGCAGCTATAATACGAAGCATTTCTGTTTCGTGCTCCTGGTGGGTGCTGTTTACTATAGGCACCGCGTAGGTAAGTACGTCGTTGTAACGTTTATCTAAAAAGTAAACTGCCGAGATATAGTAGGGATAGCTTTTCTCATATTTTTTTGAATTTTTAAGCCTTTCAAAATTCGCCAGTGCCAGGTGGTAATCCTTGTTCAGGTAAGCAATGTAAGCGAAATAATAAGTAGCATCTTCCGTAAATTCGGTCTTTTTGTTTTTTACTTCGGCAAATAACAGTTGGGCATTTTTATAATCTCCTAAAGAAAAATAAGCATAACCCTTGCGGAATTTATACTCGGTATTATCATGCCCGTTAAGGTCAACGGCATCAACTTTATTAAACCAACGCAGGGCGTCTTCGTACTTGCCCTGTTTAAAATAGGATTTACCTATTTGGAAATAAGCCAGCTTGGTAAGCGGGTTTTCGGGATGTTCCTTAATAAATCGCAAAAACATGCTTTCGGCATCATCGTTGCCCAGGTTCAGCGCGCAAAAAGCTTCATAATACTGGCTGTTTTCTTTAACCAGCGATAACTCCGACTCAAACTGAGGCTGCGTGCTGGTTTTAAGGCGTGATGCTTCAACAATGCGGAATTGTTCGGCAGCGGCTACGTATTTACCTTTATCCATCAGGTTAATAGCTGAGTGGTAAGTGTGGTAAATTTGTGTAGAAGGATTTTGCTGGGCGAGTGCCGTTGAAACAATAAATGCAGGAATTAGCAGGGGGATGTATCTGAATTTGATCATAAAGCGCATACTAACGATGTTGCTAAAATAGCGAAACAAAAAAAAGCAATTCACACAAGTAATTAACAAATGTGGAGAACACTTTTGTTAACGAAGGTAACACTTAAGATAATATGTGTGTGGAAAACTTTAAAATTTTGGATTTCAAATTTCAGATTACAGATGTGCAGATTATCTGAACCTTAATTAAACGGATTAATGGATTCCCCTGATGCTTTTAAAAATCCGGCAATCAGATAAATCTGTTTAATCTCGGTTCATACAAAATAATCTGCACATCTCTAATCTGCATATCAGACCTTTTCTTTCACTTATTTTTGAAAGTTTGGAAACTTGTTTACATTTGTATATGGAATTGGCAGAAGGAAAACTTAAATTTATTGAGGCTTGGGGTAAGCTGGGATCTGAGTGGGGGATAAACCGTACTATGGCCCAGGTACATGCTTTATTGCTGATTTCGCCAGAGGCATTAACTACAGAAGAGGTTATGGCTGAGTTAAGTATATCTCGTGGCAACGCCAACATGACCCTGCGTGATTTAATAGATTGGGGCCTGGTTGAAAAACAACACAAAACCGGCGAACGTAAGGAATATTTTTTTGCCGAAAAAGATACCTGGATAATTGCTCGCCGTGTAGCCGAAGAACGTAAAAAACGTGAGCTTGACCCAGTAATAAAAATATTAGGTCAGTTAACAGAAGTTAAAGGGGATGAAAAAGATCCTGCTTTTATGGCTTTCAAATCCTCGGTAATTAATATTAATAAGTTAGCCAATAACGTAAACAAAACGCTCGAAACAATGTTGAAGGCCGAAGAGAATTGGTTTTTTGGATCGATATTTAAAATGTTTAAGAAATAACTTAAACTACGCGGCATGATTGAGCTGTCGGCTTATACTGCGCAGCAAAACATCTATATCAAAAGGTTTGGCTATAAAATCATCTGGTGCGCCAGTCTGGTGAAGTGATTTAGAAATATCGTGACTTGCAGAAATTAATATAACTGGGATATCATGTGTTTCTTTATGGGCTTTTAATTTTTGGCAAAGTTCGCGGCCGTCTATTCCGCCCAGCATTATATCAAGCAAAATTAAATCTGGCTGGTGAGTTTTTATGGTGTCGAACAGGTTGCGACCGTCAGATAGTGTTTCTACCTCGTAGCCGGAATCTTCAAGTATGTATTGTAAAACTTCTAATATATCACTGTCGTCGTCCACTGCTAATATCCTTCTCATTTCGTATCTTTTAGTATCATCAAATTAATATTCAATTTTAAATGGATGTTAAAATCAAATTGTTTTCGATGATATTTGGCAATTTTTGTACCAAATGTTTGGTTAAATGTTTAAATCACAGATAAATATTAAATCTATACTTAAAGTAACCAAAAATTAATTAGTATGAAATATTGACGTTTTGAACAAATGTTGGTAGTGCTTGGTTAACTAAACACTAATGTATTTAATATAGTTATTAGTAACAGATGGGCCTATCGATCCTTACTTACAGAAACGTAGCTTGATGTTTTGCATTTGGCGCAAAAATATTTTTTTACCGGTAAAAAAAAGAGTATATTTTTTACAAACCAGTTTCTGCGTAGCTGAAAATGAAAAGGGCTCCCACACTTGGAGCAATAGTATTTTTTTTTGTTCGTTGAAAATTGGTGTTCTTCGGCCATAACTTTACAGAGGCATCGAAGATACGTTATCCTGAATAAATCGGGTATAAAAATGCACAAATAATACTTATAGGTATGTTTAACCCTATTTGAAGTATAGAATTTTAATATTTAGTTAATGAAATACGTAGCGTTTTCGCTGGCACTTATAACAGATGTATCTTTTAAGCGGTAAAAAGAACAAAACATTTTTTACTAAGAAACCTCTTGATATTCGATTATCGAGTTCGGTTTTACATTTTGGACACAAGGGATATCTTCTTTGTGTAGCCTTATGGTCTTCTTCAAAGGGTGTAGAAATCATAATACAATCAGGGGTTTATTGTATTTAATTATTGTTTAATTATCACTGATAACAAAGTTAAAATAATTATCAATATCTTAATCAGGTGATTATATTATTGTGAAAATTTCAATTCGACTCCTGTTGGAGATAATGATTTTTTAATTAATTGATTTTTTGTATCCATTTTTTAGCATTTATCAAATGTCGTTAAAGGCAATATCAAAAATGCGTGGCTTAAAGCTCCAAAAAAGCTATAGATAAGTACTGATTAGCACACCTGGTGAGGTTTGTGTAGCTTAATCCTTAATATTTCAGGGGATATGTTATATAAGGTTATTTACCTTTTCAACAAGTTCGGCCAAATCAAAAGGTTTATTGATAATACCATCGCAGCCATAATTAAGTATATGGTCATCGTTATTAAAGTATGCAGAAAATATGATCACCGGGATATTGCCAAACCTTGGATGGACCTTAATAGTTTTACAGATCTCGCCGCCATTTGTGCCCGCTAACCTGAAATCCAATATAATAAGGTTGGGGTTAAATTCATCAATTACCGGTAAAACATCTAGGCTGTTTGAGATACTGCGAACTTCAAATTGCTCATAAGTAAGCGTTTCATGAACAATATCTAAAATGTCCTGGTTATCATCTAATACTAAAATACGTTTTGACATAAAAAACTTTAAAATTGAAGCGGCCGAAATGTATTAAGTATCCTTATAAAATTGAAAAACAATTCTGGTAATGGTTTGGGCTAAACTTTATCGGGTTTTGCAGCGGACAAATTTAATTGTTTTTTTTAACAATTGGATTATAAAAGCAAGCTCTGTTGATTAATATTTTTGTTCTAATTAATTTTGTTTAGTCGTGATTGCGGGTAAAGGCAGCAAAGTGTCGGCAGCTCTCGGTGTAATATTTGAGTTGTGAAATAACTAAACTCAAATATTGTTATTACTTTAGGCAAAAGCATGGCTTGCTCTTAAGGCCATTTACCCAATTATAATAACAAAGTATAATGGCATTACTCACTATCCTGATATGTATAATTTTGCTTGTTTTACTGGTAAGCTGGGGTAAGGTTAATCCATTCATCGCTTTTTTACTGGTATCAATAGCTGCCGGTTTAATGCTTGGTATTCCGGTTGATAAAGTTGTGGCATCCATACAAAAGGGCATGGGCGATATTTTGGGTAAGCTGCTCATCATTATTTGCCTGGGTGCCATGCTCGGTAAGCTGGTGGCTGTAAGCGGGGCTGCACAAAAAATAGCACAGGTAATGGTTAATGCTGTTGGCGAAAAATACATTCAATTGGCGCTGGTTGCAGCCGGGTTTATTATTGGCATTCCCTTGTTTTATGGAATTGGCTTTGTGCTGATGGTGCCGCTTATATTTTCGGTAGCTTATAAATATAAACTGCCGGCGGTATTTATCGGCTTGCCTATGCTGGCCTCCCTATCAGTTACACATGGTTTTTTGCCGCCGCACCCTTCGCCATCAACATTGGTAGCTATGTTTCATGCAGATATGGCTACCACTTTTATATACGGTTTGATGATAGCCATACCCGCTATTATATTGGCAGGGCCTGTATTTGCGCAGTTCCTTAAAAACATAGAATCAAATCCGTTGGCTACTTTCAGAGCGGAGGAATTGCCTGCTGATAAACTACCCGGTGCAGCCACCAGTTTTTTAACTGCCCTGTTGCCAGTAATATTACTCATGCTATCGGCCTGTTTTCCGTACCTGGGCATTAAAAATGAACAGATATTACATCTTGTAGCTTTTCTTGGCGATCCTGCCATTGTGATGCTCATAGCATTGATAATAGCCACTTATACGCTCGGTATAAAACAAGGCCGAAAAATGAGTGAGCTGGCAGTTAATTATACCGATGCCGTAAAGGATATAGCGCTGATACTGCTAATTATAGCGGGTTCGGGTGCTTTGAACGAAGTTTTGGTAGCCAGCGGTGTTAGTAAGCAAATAACAGGTCAGCTTAGTATGTTTCACCTGCAGCCGCTTGTTTTAGGATGGATAATAGCCGCCATCATAAGGGTGAGTTTAGGTTCGGCTACTGTGGCCGGTTTAACTGCCGCCAATATAGTAGTGGGATTAGTAGCGCAAAACCATGTTAACCCCAATTTAATGGTATTATCAATAGGGGCGGGCAGCCTGGCATTTTCGCATGTGAACGACTCAGGGTTTTGGATGTATAAAGAATACTTTAACCTCAGTATAAAAGATACCATAAAGTCATGGTCGGTTATGGAATCGTTGGTTTCAGTTATCGGTCTAGCCGGTGTGTTGATCATTAATCAATTTGTAAAATAAACCATTCATAAAAAAGATATTTACCTAACTGGCTTGCTATTTGCATAGTGTATTTGTAAAATAATTTAATAACACTTTTCAAATACATATTTATATGAAAATGCTCATGATGTTTGCCTGTATGTGTTTAGCATTTCTGCTGATGCTGAATTTTAACACTCAGGCACAAACCCACAAAAAAGTTAGTCCGCAGGCTAAAGGTGCAATTATTGGCGGTGCCGGCGGTGCCGTTGCAGGTGGTCTTATAGGTCATGGCGTAGGCGGCGCGGTGATTGGTGCAGCAGTAGGCGCTGGCGGTGGTTATATTATAGGTAACGAAAGCCGCAGGGCTGCCGAAAAGAAAAGACGGATAGCATGGCGTCGCGCGCATCCGCGTCATCACCATCATTATAAAACAACAACTACTACTGTTGTAACTACTCATTAATTAAAGTAAAACCTTTAATACAAAAGCCCTCAGTTTCTTGAAAATTGCGGGCTTTTATATTAACTTACGGCGTATCAAATACTTTTTTGAACAATAATTTTTAAGGAGGCAAACGGCAAACCTCATTTTTTCGTTTAAAAAAGAAATGGTTAAAAGGCTTACTACATTATTATTATGTTTACTTCCTTTTACGCTGCTGGCGCAAAGTGCTGAGCACGTTGCTGATACCCTGAAAAAAGGTGCGGATACCATTGCACAGCGAGATCTTATCGATGTTTTTAGGTCGGTATTTAAAATTAAACCGCGCGGTGCATCTACCCAAAAAAAGAAGGTCTATTTTTCCTTTCTTCCTATCTCATCAAGCGACGGACGGAGTGGCGGCCGTGCGTTATTTACCTCCACAACGGCTGGTTTTTATCTCGGTGATGAAACCACTACCAACTTATCCAGCGTTACGTTTACCCCATATTTTAATTTAAGGGGAAGGTATGGCCTGCCTATCCGCTCAAATATCTGGACTAATAATAACGAATGGAATATCAGTGGCGATACCCGCATACTTGTTTATCCGCAAACTACCTGGGGTTTGGGTGGCAATCAGGCAGCCGGCAATAAGTTTTTAGTGAATTATAAATATGGTCGTTTTTACCAAACGGTGTTGGCTAAAATACAGCCCTATCTTTACGCTGGTTTAGGGTACGATCTTGATTATTACATGGATATTGAAAGTGACGGAGAAAATACCCTGAGTAATTTTACCAATTATAAATACGGCACACAAACAGGGCATGACGCTTTTTCATCGGGAATAACGTTCAATTTATTATACGATACCCGTAAAAATTCCATTAACCCATTGCCCGGTGCCTATGCTAATATAGTTTATCGCTTTAATACTAAAATATTGGGTAGCCATACCGACTGGCAATCCCTGTACATAGATCTGCGTAAATATATATCCTTAACCAACTCGGGACCTAAAAATGTGCTTGCGTTTTGGTCGTACTTCTGGACATCGCTTACTCCCGGCACACCTTATCTTAATTTGCCCAGTTTGGGTTGGGAACCCTACCAGCGATCGGGCAGGGGATTCGTGCAAAGCCGTTACCGGAGCGAACGATTGGCTTATTTTGAAACCGAATATCGCCGGGATATAACCCGTAACGGCCTGTTGGGCTTTGTGTTATTTGCCAATGTAAATTCAGTATCGGAACCTGTTACCAAGCGTTTTGTATATTGGCACCCTGCTGGTGGTACAGGTTTGCGCTTCAAATTCAATAAAAAATCGGGTACCAATATCAGCCTCGATTATGGCATCAGCCGCGACTTCTCATCTTTAAACCTTAATTTAGGCGAAACTTTTTAATTAGTCCATGGTCAATGGTCGATAGACCATGGTAAAAGATTTTTTCTGTCTTATTATGGACTATGGTCCATCGACTATTGACTAATTCACACAAACAATGACTAAAAAACGATACATATTTTTAATTCTGATATTGGGTTCATTAACGGCGCTGGCGCCTTTTTCTATTGATATGTACCTGCCGGGATTTAAAGCGATAGCAAAATACCTGCATACCAGTACGGATCAGGTAGCACTTTCATTATCCAGCTTTTTTATAGGCATTTCGGCAGGGCAATTATTATACGGCCCTTTGTTGGATAGGTTTGGCCGTAAAAAGCCATTGTATTTTGGACTTTGTCTTTATATTCTGGCTTCGATAGGCTGCTTCTATTCCAGCTCTTTACAAATGCTTATTGTAATGCGGTTTTTTCAGGCGATTGGCGGATGCGCGGCGAGCGTAGCGGCAATGGCTATGGTTCGTGATCTGTTTCCGGTTGGCGATATAGCCAAGGTGTTTGCCCTGTTGATACTGGTACTGGGTGCATCGCCTATGCTGGCGCCAACAATAGGCAGTTATATAACTGCTCACTTCGAGTGGCAGGTTATATTTTTAACACTCACTATTATGGCCGTAGTAATATTGGCGGCGGTCATCTTTTTTCTGCCAGAGAGTTATCAACCCGATCCTACGTATTCCTTAAAACCTAAACCCATCATTAATCATTTTTTAACGGTGATGAAAGACGCGCAATTTTTAACCTATGCGCTGGCAGGCGCTTTCGCGTTTGCCGGGTTGTTTACCTATGTGTCATCGTCGCCAATTGTGTTTATAGAGGTGTTTAAGGTAAGCGAACAGGATTTCGGATGGATCTTCGCGGGCTTGTCTGTTGGTTTCATCGGCTCCAGTCAGGTAAACAGTATGCTGGTGAAAAGGTATAAAAGCGAGCGGATAATTGATGTTGCGCTTGTTTGCATGGTAATAATTTCCGGTGTGTTTTTATTAGGATCATTTTATAACTGGTTTAATATGGCAGGCACTATCGCTATGATATTTGGCGTTTTGTGTTGCGTTGGCATTACCGCTCCTAATACATCTGCATTAACAATGGCGCCATTTACCAAAAATGCAGGTTCGGCATCGGCGTTGATGGGAGCTTTTCAAATGGCAATAGGTTCGTTGGCATCAATAGGCATTACGCTTATAAAAAGCCAAACCACGTTACCCATGTCCGCAGTTATGGCCGCATCGGCTGTGATAGCGCTGTCTACCATATTGATCGGTAAAAGGTTTATCAAAAATAAAGTGGAAGTGAGTGAGGGCACTACGGTAATGAGCCATTAAAGAAAATTACAAAATGGCGAAAGACTTACGAAGTTTTTAAACTTCGTAAGTCTTGTATCTACACCTTAATTCAATCTTCATATCTGCACATTTGAAATCCGCACATCTATACAAGTACCTCGTCAATTATCCCGAACTCTTTTGCTTCGCCGGCAATCATCCAGTAATCGCGGTCAGATACTTCATAAACTTTTTCATAGGACTGGCCGCTATGTTTGGCAACAATCTCGTAAAGCTCCTGCTTTATTTTAAGCACCTGCCGGGATGCGATCTCAATATCCGATGCCATGCCCTGCGCCCCGCCCGATGGCTGGTGCAGCATCACCCTTGAATGTTTAAGCGCGGCCCGCTTACCGGCTGCCCCGCCGCATAGCAGTATTGCGCCCATAGATAGGGCAATGCCCGTACAGATAGTAGCCACATCAGGGCTGATGAAGTGCATGGTGTCATAAATACCCAACCCCGCATAAACCGACCCGCCCGGCGAATTGATGTACATCTGGATATCCTTCTTGGCATCTGTTGATTGCAGGAAGAGCAGTTGTGCCTGGATAATATTGGCCACGTTATCGTCAACCGCCTGGCCCATAAAAATTATCCTGTCCATCATCAGGCGCGAGAAAACGTCCATCTGGGCTACACGCATTTCGCGTTCTTCAGTAATATAGGGCGTCATGGCGGTTGGGAGGCTGTTTTGTTCAACCTGTGCAATGTAATTATCTACTTGGGTACCGGCAATAGCATGGTGCATGACCGCATATTTGCGGAATTCCTGTTTATCGATATTCATGAAAATTGGGGTTTTGTGGCTGGCGTTTGGCCTACCTGTTTAAAAATATACGGGCTATTTTTTGCCTGAAGCTTAAATGCCCCGGCGATGTAAATAATTGGCCGTGCACAGCCTCTATTTCTATTTTTAATTGTTTGCGGCTGTATTGCTGCACCAGGGTGTAAACCTGTTGCTGTGCTAAAATATTGTTTTGGAAATCGGCATCGAGCATTGTCTTTACCTCCATTAGCAAGGTATCGGCGGGCCGTAGTTTTTTATGCAGCAGCGCGTCTGTTTGGGCTATGCTATTTAAGGAAGTCCTCATAGGTTAATGCTTTTTGTTTAACGGTTTCCCTTATTTTTTCAATGCATTTATATTTTTGCACCGTTGCCGAGCGCACACCGGCAAAGCCAAATAACTGCGCCACGCCGGTCATCGGTAGTTTATCGTAATAAAAGGAGCGGAGCAGGTCCATGCAGCGCTTACCGGCGGTTTCTAAAATGCTAAGCAATTTATCTTCATCGGGGTGAGCATCGGTTTCATCGGTTAGTGCAGCAGTACCTTCATCCAGTTGTGTGGTTTGGCTGCCCTCTCTATACCGTTTGATCCATAAATAACGCGCCGCGCCGTAAATGTAAGCGCCCTCGCTGCTGTTAATAGTTGCGGCATCACCGGCCGATTTTTCGTAATAACTAACCAAGGCATCCTGAAAAACATCCTTAGCCTCATCAAATGAGCCTCCCCGTTTTTGAACGTATTTAGCTACCGCAGGGAATACCTTTTTATAGAGCGTAATAAAAAGCTGCTGCCTCGCTGCTGCCTGCTCCTCAAAATTAACTGCATCCATTGTTTACTGTTTATTACTATGTGTAATTTATGAATGATATATCACCCTTGACGGATAAAAGATTTTTGGAGCACCGAATAAGGATTTTAATATGCCATCTAACGCAACACGATCCTGCGCACTTCACACACCAATCCACGCATTTCACCACACGCACCCCGCTCCCCGCAACCCGCACCACCTACTGTGCCTTCAACGCGGTTACCTTTGAGCCGTCCTCGCCGATGGTTTCGAATACCATCTTGCTTTCGGTAAACTCCGATACCGTGAAAATAAAATCGCGGGTTTTGCCATCGGCCAGTACCTCGTGCATTTTCATGTTGCTACCATCAAGCGTATAACTCCCGTGCGAAAGGTACCTGCCGCCCCATACAATTACCCATTTCATTTCGGGTGTAAACTGAATGTAAGGGATTACTTCGTCGAGCTCCGATTTTTTCATGGTATCCGGCGGGTTGGCATTCGGATGCTCAACTTTCATGTACTTCCATTTACCTGTAAGGGCCGGTGTTGTTAATGATGGTTTACAGGAAGCAATAGTTAGTATAAGTGTTAAAACAACAACGTATTTTATTAAACTGCTATGTGTTGATAATTTGGTGTTTACAAGCATGACTGTAATTTTTAAATAAATTTCTTTTTTAATTGATAAGTGTTATTTTTACAATTATAAACCAATTATAACAATGAAAAAATTCCTGACCATCCTGTTAACCTGTGCTACGCTTGGCGGTTATTGCCAGCAGGAAACTGCGAGCGTAGCTATCAGTAACGACTCAAAGTTAACTATTAGCAAACACATTTACGGCCAGTTTGCCGAGCATTTGGGCCACGGTGTTTACGGCGGTTTTTGGGTTGATAAAACCCTGCCCGTTAAAAAAGAAGGCAGGATAAGGTTGGATGTGGTTGATGCATTAAAAAAAATAAAGATCCCCAACCTGCGCTGGCCCGGCGGCTGCTTTGCCGACGAATACCACTGGCGCGATGGCATTGGTCCAAGCGCGTTGCGCCCCCGCATGGTAAATACCAACTGGGGCGGCACTACCGAAGATAACAGCTTTGGTACGCACGAGTTTCTGGAACTTTGCAAGCTGCTAAATACCGAGCCTTATGTGGCCGGTAATGTGGGTAGCGGCACGGTTGATGAAATGTCTAAATGGATAGAGTACCTTAACTCAAATAGCAGCAGTTCCGTAGCGCAATTGCGCAAGACTAATGGCCATCCCGAGCCTTACAAGGTAACCTTTTGGGGTGTAGGTAACGAGAGCTGGGGCTGCGGTGGTAACATGACACCTGAGTACTATGCCGATCTGTTTAAACGCTATGCCTCATTTGCCAAAGATTATCCCGGCGCCAGACTTAAAAAGATAGCCAGCGGCCCAAACTCCGATGATTATAACTGGACGGAAGTTTGTATGAAAAATATCCCCAACTGGATGATGTGGGGAATTTCATTACACTACTACACTGTGCCTACCGGTAACTGGGGACACAAAGGCTCGGCAACAAAATTTGACGAGAAAGAGTATTTTACCACTATGGTTAACTGTCTTAAAATGGAAGAACTGGTTAATAAACACTCGGCCATTATGGATAAATACGATCCTGAGAAAAAAGTGGCTTTGGTAGTTGACGAGTGGGGCGTATGGACAGATGCAGAACCAGGCACCAATCCCGGCTTTTTATACCAGCAAAACAGTATGCGCGACGCGTTGATTGCCGGTACTACCCTCAATATATTCAATAACCATTGCGATAGGGTAAAAATGGCCGCCCTTGCACAAACTGTTAACGTGCTGCAATCGCTGATACTTACCGATAAGGATAAGATGCTGTTAACACCAACTTATCATATTTTCGATTTGTACAAGGTTCACCAGGATGCTAAGTTTTTGCCTATAAAATTAAATACACCTGAGTATAAAGTTGACGGCAAAGAAATTCCGGCTGTAAACGCGTCTGCTTCGCAGGATGTTGCCGGTCGTATTCACATCTCATTTGTTAACCTCGATCCTAATAACAGTATTTCGGTAAGCACGTCATTTAAAAATATTAAATGGACTACCGCCACCGGGCAGGCACTTACCTCCGCCAACCTTACCGATATAAATACTTTTCAAAAACCCAACAATATCCACATCACCGGATTCAATGGTATCAAAAAAGATGGTGATAAACTAACGGTAGATCTACCGTCAAAATCGGTAGTGGTTATCGAATTGCAATAACTGGTTTATTTAAAAGCAACATAATCAAAAAGTCTGGATGGTATGCACCCAAGCATACTATCCGGACTTTTTTGCACTTTTTTTCATCTGCTCCTCGGCTTTTTTTACCTCATCTTTTTCACTTAATGGCCCTTCGGTTTTAAGTTTTTCTGTACTTGGTTTCTTACTGCCCTGTGTTATTCTTGTGCCTTCTTTATTGGATGCTACTGTACTCATAATAAGTGGTTTTAATAGTGATATTCCTGTATGTTGTTTAACTTGTTGTATAGAGAATTTGTTTTAGGGGAAGTGATTACCGGATTGTGAGGGCAGTGGTACTTTGGGGTAAAAGACAGAAAGATATAATGGAGTAAAACGAGATGATTAAGATCCGGATAATCCCATAAATCCAGGTTCAGACAAAATCCGCGTTAGGGATTGGCGCGGATACCGGCATTGAGCATAAGGCCTGCAGGCGTATGAGCAAAAAGCCCGGCCGAAGGCAACGCCATAATAAGTTAAAAGTCAAAAATAAAAAGTCAAAATTAATTAGTTCGGTAAAGCAAGTCCTTCGAAATTTATTCGCACACCATCAAGACGTGAATACTTGTACCTACAGATTTACCTGTATAATCAATTTAAAATACAAAAAATCAAAAGCTAATAAATCAACGTCATTAACGAAATCACCACAAAAATCAGCGGTCAAAAATATTTTTGAAAATAATTGTAACATCTTGTAATTACAACCGTCATAATGACACTATATAGCCAAGGTACTCCAATCCAGTTTAAGCTATAAGTTATTGTGAGGGCCCGCACCTTAAGGGTTCCGTTAAAAAAATCAAATTACTTAAATCTTTAAAAAAAATGGACAAATTAATTGTGATGTCGTTATGGGCTGTGCCTGTAATTTTACTTGTTGTAATGTACAAATTTGTGTTACGCGTGTTTTTTGGTATGGTGATAGTACCGGATAACCGTATTGGCCTGGTGGTAAAAAAGTTTACCCTCTCGGGTAAATTGCGCTTGCCCGATGGCCGTATCATTGCCACCAACGGCGAAGCCGGTATGCAGGCCAAAGCGCTTGCACCGGGCTTGTATTGGAGCATGTGGCCATGGCAATACAGTATTACGATGGAACCCTTCACCATTATTGAGCAAAACAAACTGGGATTGGTAAAGGCGAAAGATGGAGCTTCGCTGGATACTGGTCGTGTGCTTGGTAAGCCGGTTGATTGTGATAAGTTTCAGGATGCGATTGCCTTTTTGGATAACAACGGCCAGAAAGGTCCGCAGGCGGCATTTCTTACGCCGGGTAGTTACCGTATCAACACGTTTTTGTTTGATATTATAATGGTGCCCATTACGCAGATACAGGAAAACAAGGTTGGTATTATTACCACGCTTGACGGCGAGCCGCTTGATAAAGGCGAGATTGCCGGCTACTCGGTTGATGGGCATAAAAACTATCAGGACCCCATAGCGTTCATTAACGCCGGTGGCCGAAAGGGTTTGCAGGAGGATGTGATACTTGCCGGTACCTATTACCTTAACCCTTGGTTTGTAATTGTTGAGCAGGTAGATATGATCTATATACCTATTGGTTATGTAGGTGTGGTGAACTCCTTTGTTGGCCCCGAAGGTAAGGATACCAGCGGCGACGCGTTTAAACATGGCAATATAGTGCGCATTGGTCAAAAAGGGGTATGGGACGAACCGCTTGATCCCGGTAAACACCCTATAAACATTTATACCCACGCGGTTGAAATTGTACCGACTACCAACATTGTACTTAACTGGGCCGATAGCCGTACCGAAGCGCATGAGCTGGATAAAAACCTGTGTACAATAACAGTAAGGTCAAGCGATGGTTTTACATTTAATTTGGATGTGTCGCAGATTATCCACGTGCCACGTAACGAAGCACCAAAGGTTATCGCTCGTTTCGGGAAAATGAAAAACCTGGTATCGCAGGTATTAGAGCCAACTATTGCTAACTACTTCCGTAACTCGGCACAAAAGAGTGATGTGATAGGTTTCTTGGCCAACCGTATTCAAAGGCAAAGCGATGCCCGCGATCATATTGGTGCCGTTTTAACCACCTATAACGTAATTGGTGTAGATACGCTGATAGGCGACATAGTGCCGCCAGCTGCCCTAATGAAAACCCTAACCGACCGTAAACTGGCCGAAGAGGAAAAGATGACATACGAAATACAACGCCACGCGCAAATTGAACGTAAGGAGTTTGAAAGCGCCCGTGCCGGTGCCGATATGCAGCCAGAGGTTGTAAAATCAACCCGCCAGGTAGAGATCAATACGCAGATGGCTGCTTCAAGAGTTGCCGCATCACGTGGTGAGGCCGAAGCCAAAACCATTAACGCCAAGGCTGATGCTGAGGTAAGGATCACGATAGCCAAAGCCGATGCCGAAGCCAAAACCGTGAATGCCAAAGCCGATGCCAACGCTACTGAAGTGAATGGTGCCGCCGAAGGTGCCAAGATAAAAGCCATAGGTTTGGCCGAAGCCGAAGTAACCAAACAAAAAACCGATGCAATGGGTACCGAGCAGTACGCCATAGTACGTGTAGCCGAAGCCCTGGCCAGCAATGGCATAAGGTTAGTTCCCGAAATATTGGTTAGTGGTAAAGATGGCGGCGGTAACGGTATGATAGATGCCCTTATAGGCAGCGAAATGCTTAAAAAGCTGCAAAAAACCAATGAAGCGGCTGAATAGTCATTAAGTCATTTACTTGATGGAAGCGTTACGGAGTTTTAACTCCGTAACGCTTTTTAGTTTTAATGGAGGCTACCCCTAAATTCCGGTTCAGACGAAAAATAACAAGAGCAACTACTCACCATTCACCCAATCAACCACACATCAATCTTAAATCACCTTCATCACCTGTAATACCAAAAAGCCTACGGCGGTGATCATGGTAATAAACATGGTAGCCATACCGGCTTTCATTTTTGCGCGGATGCCGGGCAGGCAAACCACTATTGTTAACGTTAAATAGAACGCGAATACGATAGCGCCTTTGATAATATCATCGTCGGAGATAGAATCTCCCAGGTGGCGGTCGAGCTTTATGGTGATATCATTCTTTAAAAAATAGCCTTGCTGCAATGCGTTATACATAACAGCCCAGGCCAGCATTATCCAGCCCAATTGCCTACGCAGGCCAAATCCTATTGCGCCAAAGGGTAACATGAGATAAGGTACAGCAATAAAAATAAAAGAGGGACGGTAGGAATGCGGATTGGCTATCATATGCAATATAACAGTGTCGCCTTGCATCAATGAAATTAAAAAAACTGCCAGCACCGTTAAAGCCACTGTATTGATAAGCCTAATTGCAGAAAGGAAATTTTGCTTTGCCGGTTTTTTACGAACAACCTTTGGTTGCGGGTTTGTTAGCTCATTGTTTTGCTGCTCAACCTTGCGTTTTAAGTAAAGATTGAAGCTTTCATTAACCAGCGTTAGTTGATCTGGTGATAAGATACGGCGCTGAAGTTCAAGGTATGCGGTTTCAACTGCAAGGGGTTGAAAGTTCCTTGAGTTATTTACAATTGCGATTAATTTGTCGTTGTCGAGTCGTTCGTATTGATACTCAAACGTGTTGGCCAGGTTCATAATAGCGTTCAGGGACACAAATATATAAATCTTTATATATCAGAACAATAGCTGCCCTTAACCCTTGAAAATTATTTTTTCAACTGCTTCAGTTCAATTTTTAGTTCCTGCAGTTGTTGTTGGGCTTGCCTGTTTTCGAGATAAAAGTAAATAGCGCAGCCTAAAAATATTTTTCCTAATACAAATACGGCGGCAAAAACCCATTTCCAGGTTTTGTGAATACGCATGTGGCTCGATTCGGATTCAACCTCAATAAATTGATTGCCGCTATCGTGGTTTCTATTTTCCTTATAGTTGTTTCTTTCTTTATATGGCTCGGGACTTTGGAAATTATGAGGGATAATGTCACCTATTTCCTGTTCAATTTTATCCCATATAGCGGGTGGTGGGGTAATAGCCATGTGCATGGCTATTTTTTCCATATCCAGTTCTAATTGTTGCAAAGCCTCGTTCACCTCGGGATACTTCGCTTTCATGTGCAGCAACTCCTTTACCTCATCTTCTGAGGCGGAACCCATTACGTAGGTTTCTAAAATCCCACTGTCTATGTAATCCCTAATCATTTACTGCTACTCCTGATAATTGTAAAACACTCCTTTAATATCTTCCTGATTGCCTCATCTGGCTTGTTAAGTTCGGTTGCAAGCCTGGCAATTGTTTTACCCTGCCAATGTACACCACAAAAAACAATTTGTTGTTCGCGGTTCATTTTCGCCGTGTATTTGTTGTTGGATTTTTCTTCGGAAACAGGTTCGGTGCTGCTCCCAAAAAAATCAATCAGTTTTTTACGGGCCATTAATTGTAACCTGCAAAAAGCATTTACCCCGGGTTTTGTAAACTCATCCAGTTCGTTTTGTACATCGTTAAACACAGCAATAAGATATTGCTCTGCAATGTCGCGGTTTTTTACTGCCTCAACTATGTAGCCTAATAGCATGGCTCCATAGTTGTTATATAGGGTTTGAACAGAAATTATTCTGCTTTGCCCTACAATTGCCGGAGTTTGTAACTGCGTATTCAAATCAGAAGAGGATGTAAATTGGCATAAAAGTATACAATCAAATATATTGATTTTTTTAATTAATTTCAGTTAAAAAATTATCGTTTTATTAAAAAAAGACAATTTAAAATAGCTGCTTATTTCTTCTTATACGTTGATTTGTTAAATTTGGTTAAATAAGGAAGTTAAAAATAGACTCCCACATTTTATATTTATTTTTACTGATGCTTAAACTTGTTTTTTCCCTGCTGCTAAGCTGCACTATTGTGACAATTGCTTGTGCCCAAACCACACAATCTGGTACTGTTTATGAAAACAAAACCCGTGTTGCATTACAAAATATTATGGTTGAAAACCCCGCCAACCATAAGCAAGTGCTTACTGATAACAAAGGTAAATTTAGTATTGAGTCAAAAGCTGGCGAAGTACTGATTTTTACCAATGCACTTTACAAGCCCGATACCCTGCTGCTAACCGACAATAGGGCGCTGGAAGTTTTCTTAATGCCAGTGCAAAATATGCTTGGCGAAGTAAAGGTTGTTTCAACAGCCGATGTACATAAAGGATCGTTCCTTGCGCCGGAGTATCATAACCAAACTGTTGCTTATCACCGCGATGCAAATGGCAATTTAGACGGGGGCTTATCACTAAGACTCAAATATTTCAAAAAAGACGAAAAGAGAAAGGCGAAGCAGGCGGCATTTCTGAAAAACCAGGATCAGTTGGATGAGATAGCTACAGTATTTAATCCCACCAATATTGCTAAGTACCTGCCGCTTAAAGGTAAGGACATGGATGATTTTTTGATCTTATATACCCCTTCTCCTAAAGTTTATTATGATAACGGATTTAACCTGGAAGCTTATCTTAATGAAAAGCACAAGGAGTTTAAAACAATACCTGCCGATAAACGGAACACCAAGCTAAAAGAGTAAGAATTTACCCTGTATCGACGGCTTTTTAAATCATTTTATTCCGGATAGTTAAATCAATCCCGAACTTAGCAGGGTAATGATGGATAACACGGATATAATAGTAATAGGTGCCGGCGCCGCCGGATTAATAGCCGCCCGAACATTGGCGAAAGCCGGCAAAAAGGTTATTTTATTAGAAGCACATAACCGGATTGGCGGTCGTATCCATACGCTTGAATATGGATACGACCGGCAGCCGGCCGAAATGGGGGCGGAGTTTATTCATGGCGACTTGCCGCTTACAAAAAGCTTATTAGATAAGGCAGGTATTCCTTATCATTCGGCAAGTGCCGAAATGTGGAAATATACCGATGGCAAATTTACAACCAACGAATTTTTTGTTGAAAATTGGGATGAATTGCTGGATAAACTAAAAGCGCTTGAGCAGGATATCACCATTAATGATTTTCTGCAGCAGTACTTTGCCGATGATAAATACCACAACATGCGGCAATCTGTACGCAGCTTCGTTTCCGGCTATGACAATGCCGATCCGGCCCGGGCAAGCGCGTTTGCCTTACGCAAAGAGTGGTTATCTGAGGATGAAGGAGCCCAATACCGAATTGAAGGCGGCTATATTAAATTGATGAATTACCTGGCTGATGAATTTAAAGCCGCAGGCGGAATTGTTTGCTTAAATGCTGTGGTGCAACATATTGAGTGGGATAAACAGCAAGTAAAAATAAGTACAACCGCCGGTATAAACTACGATGCCAAACAACTATTGATAGCCCTACCGCTGGGTATTCTTCAAATAGATAAAAACGAAGATGGTGCCATCCATTTCAAACCGCAACTAACAGGACATACAGCAGCCATAAATGCTTTGGGCTTTGGCGCGGTAATAAAAATACTGTTTGAATTTGACCAGCCATTTTGGGAAAATGTAGAAGCCGACCAGTTGGGAGGAAAAAGCATTCAAAATATGGGATACCTGTTTTCAGAAGAAGAAATCCCAACCTGGTGGACACAGGTACCGCAACGCATCAATCTGCTTACCGGCTGGTTGGGCGGCCCCGATGCTGCCGAAAAAGTTAGTATGGCCAATGAGGATATTATGGAGCAGGGCCTGCAATCATTAAGTAATATCTTCAGTATCCATCTGCAGGAATTAAGAAAAAAACTACTCAGCTGGCAGGTGGTGAACTGGACAGCTGATTCCTTTACCCGGGGCTCATACGCCTACGATACCGTTGCTGCGCCACAGGCTAAGCAAACATTAAACAAACCGGTAGCCAATACCATTTACTTTGCCGGCGAATACCTTTACGAAGGTACAGCTATGGGTACTGTTGAAGCCGCCTTAACCAGCGGATTACAAGCGGCGCAAAAGATATTGGATGATGATTAGTATTGATAATATTAGCGAGGGTATGGTGTGATTCCCCTCTTGAAAGTAATAGCCCATGAAACGACAGATGGGTAACCCCTACGGGGCATAATCGACTAGATGTTTTTTTTCTACAAACAGGTAATCCCTACGGGACATGAAAGATTTGCAATATTGATAGAAAGTGATAGTTTTTCATGTCCCGTAGGGATTACCTGTTTGTAGCCTAATAAAAAAAGTGTATTTGTCCCCAGCGGGGACTACCCATGTTCTTTAATATTCAGAAAGTCTATTGATGGGCTATTACTCTCTCAAGAGGGGAACTAAGAGAATTTAGAAGTTACGTCATTGCAATGATGTAGGGGTAGGTAATAGTCGCTACGCCCTCCAATAGTTTCCCGATACCTGGATCATATTCAGCATTTTGATGCTGTTGTCATAGTAGTCGTAATCTTTGAGTTTAAAACCAACAAGGTAATCCCATAATTTATTGAGCCATTGCTGGTTGTTTTTATCAATAGTTGCGGCAACTGTAAAAGGGCCTATGAAACTTAATGCTTCAAAATACCGGCCCTTGATATCATTGCCAGCCAATGTATAACCAGCCGAAATATTATCGGGGTTACCATTGGTGGTTTGACGGATCCAACGATTTATTTTAGTGGAGAAAGTTTTTGCCCTTACATCACCATAAAGTAAATAATCTGTAGCTATGCGCCAGGGCGCCCGGCAGGCATTATAATTGTAATACCCATCATAGGCGGATTCCAAATAATTAGGTTTTGCCGGATGCGGATTTTTATGCGTATTGCTTATAAAATCGGGAATTAAACCCGCCTCTGGACTGTATTTACTTTGCATCAATGCGAAGAGTTTATAGCTGCTATCGGTTACTTTTTGCCAGTCGCCATTAGGTATTGCGTTTGCGAAGGCCTTAAAATTGGCGGGCATGAAATCAGATGAGCGGGTATCATAATAATCGGGACTGTCGTTTTCTATCGCATCGCTCAGTAAAATGCTATAGGTTTTGGGGTTTACTTCATGCTGCATAATAGCGGCCAGTTTGCTTGTGGCTTCCTGCAGATAATTGATACCGCCCTTGTTGCCCCATTGTTTGGCAGCCATCAGCAGCGCGCAGGCTATATCCAGGTCGCCATCAGTAGCGGTGCTTCGGTCAAGGTCTTTACAGTTTTTTACCTGTGCCCAGGCCATCAAATAAGGCGATGTTTTTGCCGGATGGGCTTTGCTATAATTGTACAGGCCATCAAAGGTGGTTTTTGCAGCTTTATCATATCCGGCCATTAATACAGTAATAAGCATACCATAGCCTTGCCCTTCAGATACACATTCCTTGCCTTTTCTTTCAAACCACACGTAATACTGGTCCTTAATACAGCCTGGTTTAATGTAACGCGTTTTCCATTGATCGTAAAAGGTACTTACTTGCACATCAAGCTTCTGCTGCGTTAAATGGTTTGGCCTGATGCTGCCCGCTGTGTATTTGCTATGCTGCGGAAACGGCATAATCTGTGCCTCAACCTGTACATTTACAATAAGGAATAGCGTAAGCAGGCTATACCACTTGCAGCTGCCTTGCTTCTTCAAAGTTTTCACTTTCTAAACACATTTGATTTTCTGCGAAATACATTTTCAGGCACGACAAAAAGTTTTGTATGGTGGGGGTATCCTTACAGGTTGCCGCATACCATGTTCTTTTAGCAACACTGTGGTGCAGGGGCTTGGCCACGATGTTACGGTTTGCAAGGTAAGGCCTTACAATCCAGTCGGCCATTACGCTGATACCCAGGCCTGCATTCACCATTTCAATAGTTGCATCTGTGTAATGTATACGGTTAAGCGTTTTGGGGCGCACCTGCTGTTCCTGTATCAGTGTTTCAATAAGCGGGGTATCCTGGTAAGTTGGGTCGTACAAGGCCATTATTAGTTCCTGGTCCTGAAAATCAGCTATTTGTATTACCTTCTTTTTTGTAAGCGGATGATCTGCAGGGAGTATTACATTCAGCCTGTCGTCAAAAATGGGCTCATAATTTATCTTGGTGTTAATCATTTGTGTACGTACTATCCCAAGGTCAATATCGCCGCGCATAAGGTACTCAAGCGGGCGTTGTGTAGCATCAGATACAATGTTGATATTGATATCAGGCCATTGGCTTTTAAAGTATTTTATTACACCCGGCAGCCAGTGGTAAGCCGTATAACACTGCATACTAATGTTAAGCTTTCCGGTTTTTCCGTTCTTATAATTCTGGATATCCTCCTCCATAGTGCGTATTTCAGATAAAATTTTCTCCGAACTACGCAAAAACCGATACCCAATCTCAGATAAATGCAATTTTTTACCTTGGCGATGAAAAACCTCTATATCAAGCTCCTTCTCCAGTTCCTTTAACTGGTGACTAAGTGCAGATTGCGTAAGATGCAGAGCCTCAGCTGCTTTGGTTAAAGTTCCCTCTTTAGAAATGGTATCTATAAGGCGAAAATGGTGCAGTGCTATATTCATTATTAGTTTTGCTAATGATTATGACAAATTTAATTCATTTTTTTCATATAGCTTATAAAAATACTTTTGCCGTGTATAAAATACACCGCTATGTTAAGCATACCTTCAAAACATCTTCTACTGTTTTTTTCAGGTGTCTTTTTTGTAATTCAGGCTCGCAGTCAACAAAAGGTATTAAATATTAAGGACGCCGAGGATTTGGCACTTACTAATTACGGTACTATAAAGTCGAAAGCTAACCAGCTAAACGCGTCAAAGGCTTATTTAAAAGAAACCAAAACCGAGTATTTACCCGATGTAAATATCTCCGCCCAACAAGATTACGGAACCGTTAACGGCCAAACAGGGCCGTCATATGGTTATCGTGGATTGTCAGTATCCTCTTCAGGCCCTACACTTGCCCGCCAGAACTGGAATGCAGCTTTTGGCTCATTGTACCTGAGCAACGTAAGCTGGGACTTTTTTAGCTTCGGCAAATCGGCCGAAAGAATTAAGGTTCAAAAATCTGTTGTATCCCGTGACGAAACAGATCTGAGGCAAGAGCAGTTTCAGCACGAAATAAGGGTGGCCAGCACCTATCTTAATTTACTTGCCGCCCAGCAATTGGCAAAAGCCCAGCAAGATAACCTCAACAGGGCAATCGACCTGCAAAAGGTGGTGATTGCTCGTGTAAAGGGAGGACTTAATCCCGGCGTCGATTCGTCATTGGCTAATGCCGAGGTATCAAACGCACGGATAGCTTTAACTAATACGCAGCAAACCGAGCAGGAACAAAGCAACCAGCTATCTATTTACCTGGGTGTCGAATCGCAGGAGTTTCAATTGGATAGTGCATTTATCACCAAAACGCCAACTAATTTGATGGCGCAAAGCGCAATTGCCATTACAGATCACCCATCGCTGCGCTTTTACCAGAACAGGATAGGAGTGAGCGAGGAGCAGGCCAAGTACCTCAAAACATTTGCCTACCCAACCTTCAGCATGTTTGGCGTTTATCAGGGTAGGGGAACGGGCTTTAATTCTGATTATGCTGCCGACCAAACCAGCTATAGCAGCAGTTACGGAGCAGGAGCCAACCCAACCCGGTACAATTACCTGTTTGGCGTGGGTATGGTTTGGAATTTTACCAGCGTGTTCAGAACCCATTACCAGGTACAATCGCAAAAATTTACATCGGCACAGTATAAGAATGATTATGACCTTGTTGAGCAGCAGTTAAAGGCCCAGCAAACACTGGCCGAAACCCGTATAGGCAACGCGCTTAAAAACTACCGGGAAGTACCGGTTGAGGTTAAGGCAGCCGGGGATGCTTACAAGCAAAAATATGAACTTTACAAAAACGGGTTATCAAACATTGTAGACTTTACGCAGGCCCTTTACACGCTCAACCGTGCCGAGGTTGACAAATACATCGCCTCAAATAACGTGTGGCAAGCCCTGCTGTACAAGGCTGCTGCCACTGGCGATTTTGGCATCTTTATCAACAATTTTTAATAATAGCAATACACATATATAATGGGAATGATAAAAGGGGCGCTTCAAAAACCAATTACCATATTGGTTATGGTAGCCGGGTTGTTTTTTTTCGGGATAAATGCGGTACGTACCATTAAGATAGATATTTTTCCTGATCTTAACTTACCAGTTATCTACGTATCACACCCGTACGGAGGCTTTACCCCAAACCAAATGGAGGCTTACTTTGGTAAGCAATATGTTAACCTTTTGCTGTTTGTTTCGGGCGTTAAAAGCATCGAAACAAAAAACATACAGGGGTTAACACTTATAAAAGTTACTTTTTACGAAGGGACCAACATGGCCCAGGCCGCGGCGGAGGTCACGAGTTACACCAACCGGGCCCAGGCGGGTTTCCCGCAAGGGTCGCAGCCGCCGTTTATTATGAGGTTTGATGCCTCAACGCTGCCGGTTGGTCAGCTGGTTTTAAGCAGCGCCACCCGTTCAAATAACGAATTGCTTGATTATGCTTTGGTATATGTGCGTTCGTCATTTACATCTATCCCCGGTTTGGTTGCGCCGGCACCCTTTGGTGGTAACCAGCGTACCATCTTGTTAAAGATAGATCCGAACGCACTGCGTGCCCACAACTTAACGCCCGACCAGATAGTGGCCGCCCTGCGCGAGAACAACCAAAACACCCCCGCAGGTAACGTACGCATTGGTGATTACAATTACCTTGCACCATCAAATACCACTATAAAAAACGTTAAGGATTTTGGCGATATCCCCCTGTATAAAAATGGTGTACAAACCGTTTTTATGCGCGATGTAGCAACCATTGAAGACGGCGCCGATATTACCAACGGTTATGCTCTTATCAATGGTAAACGTTCGGTTTACCTGCCTATTACCAAATCGGCAACGGCATCAACCTGGGAAGTGGTTCAAAACCTTAAAAAGGCTTTACCCCGGTTCCAGGCTTTGGTACCGCCTGATGTTAAGTTGTCCTTCGTGTTCGACCAATCGGTATATGTAATTAATGCCGTTAAAAGTTTGGCCGAGGAAGGCGCTATTGGTGCAGTACTTACCGGTTTAATGGTATTGTTGTTCCTGGGTGATAAACGAGGGGCGTTGATAGTAATATTAACTATCCCCACCTGTATTATCTCGGCAATATTCTTCCTGTCGCTGTTCCATCAAACCATCAATATTATGACGCTGAGCGGGCTTTCGCTGGCTATTGGTATCCTGGTAGATGAATCTACGGTAACTATTGAAAATATTCACCAGCACTTTGATATGGGCAAACCCAAGGCTTTAGCTATATGGGATTCCTGTAAAGAAATCGCCTTCCCTAAATTGCTTATCCTGTTTTGTATTTTGGCGGTGTTTGCACCAGCCTTTACCATGACAGGTATCCCGGGTGCATTATTCCTTCCGCTGGCATTAGCCATTGGTTTCTCCATGATCATCTCCTACCTGCTGGCCCAAACGTTTGTGCCAATTATGGCCAACTGGGTTATGGTTAACAAACATGAAGACCATAGCCACCCGGATGGTTTTGCTTTGGAAGATGAAGGCGAACCGTGGGAACAAAAAGAAAAGGCCATGAAAAAAGCCTTGCATCACCAGGGTAAAAAAGCAACCCGTTTTGATAAGTTCAGGGAAAGCTTTATGCGCCTAATGGATCGTATGATTCCAAAACGTAAACTGGTGGTATCGGTTTATATAATTGTTGCTTTCGGGCTTGCATTTATACTGTTCAATATTATTGGGCGGGATGTATTACCTAAAGTAAACTCAGGTACTTTCCAGGTACGTTTACGCGCTGCTGATGGTACCCGTTTGGAACGTACGGAAGCAATTGCTGTTAAGGCCGAGCATATTTTGAAAAACATAGTTGGTGCAAATCATATTGCCATTACTTCAACTTTTGTTGGTTCGCACCCGTCATCGTTTTCAACAAACCCAATTTACTTGTTCATGGCTGGTCCGCAGGAGGCTGTTTTACAGGTAAGTTTAACAGAAGACTATAAGGTAAATCTTGATGAACTGAAAGAAAAGCTTAGGCACGATGTTGCCAAGCAACTGCCTGGTATCAGGCTGTCGTTTGAGCCAATTGAGCTTACTGACAAAATTTTAAGCCAGGGGTCGCCAACGCCTATCGAAATAGCGTTATCCGGCAAAAACAAAAAGCAAAACCAGGAATATGCCTTTAAGGTAATGGATAAGCTTAACAAGATCAACTACCTGCGCGATGTGCAGATAGGCCAATCGTTCAATTACCCAACCATCGATATTAATATCGACAGGCAGCGGGCCGCGCAGCTGGGTGTAGGTTTAAATGATATCTCCCGCTCGTTGGTTGCATCAACATCATCGTCGAGGTTTACCGAAAAAAATAACTGGATTGATGAAAAGGCAGGTTTGAGTTATCTTGTACAGGTACAGGTACCCGAATACCAGATGGCCAGCTTAAATGATGTACGCGAAATTCCGGTGCTTGCCAATCAATCGCGCCCGGTGTTGGGTGATGTTGCCGATATTAAAACGGGCACCACCAATGGCGAAAATGATAATATAGGTGCAATACCCACATTATCTGTTACGGCCAACCTTAATAATAAAGATTTGGGTACGGCTACCGACGATGTGCAAAAGGCCATAAATTCGTTAGGCGAGCTGCCGCGCGGTTTAAAGGTTGAGCTGCGGGGTATGAGCCAAACCTTAACAGATACGCTGGATAGTCTGCAATCGGGTTTGATAGTTGCCATTTTGGTTATCTTTTTAATGCTGGCAGCCAACTTCCAGTCGTTCAAAATGTCGTTAGTGGTATTATCAACCGTACCGGCGGTGTTATTCGGGTCGTTGTTTTTGGTTAAAATAACAGGGGCTACGCTTAACCTGCAATCATACATGGGTATGATTATGTCTGTAGGCGTATCCATATCAAACGCGGTACTGCTTATTACCAACGCCGAGGAATTGCGCAAGCATAACGGCGATGCGGTAAAATCTGCACGTGAGGCAGTTGCGTTAAGACTTCGCCCTATATTAATGACCAGTTTGGCCATGATTGTGGGTATGATTCCGATGGCATCCGGCTTAGGTGAGGGTGGTGACCAAACATCCCCGCTTGGCCGTGCCGTTATTGGTGGGCTTATAGCATCAACGTTTGCCGCGCTGTTAATATTACCATTGGTGTTTGCCTGGGTACAAGGCAATACCACTACACAATCCGTATCGTTAGACCCAGAAGATAAAGAAAGTAAATTTTATGTCCCTTTGCATCACCATGAAAAGCATTAAAAATAGATCAACCCTAATCCTTGCCGTACTGGCAATAGCAATGAGCTCGTTGAGTGCATGCCACTCAGACGAGAAAGAAAAACAGGAACAACAACAGCAGGAGCAACAGGAAGAGGCGGTAGAAACACCTCCGGTTGATCTTGTGCCCGTTGAAAAAGGTAAGCTGAGCAGTAACATAGCTATTCCCGGCGAACTGATCCCTTATCAGCAGGTTGACCTATATGCAAAGGTTAACAGCTACGTAAAGAAACTATTAGTTGATATCGGATCTGAAGTACATGCAGGCCAATTACTGGTGGTGCTGGAAGCGCCCGAGATTAACTCGCAGCTTGCCGGTGCCCAATCCCGCATTAAACAATATGAGGCCATTTACTTTGCCAGTAAAGCCACTTATGACAGGTTGCTGAATACCAGCAAAACGCCTGGTACCATATCGCTTAACGACCTTGACCAGGCCGAGGCTAAAAAGAATGCCGATCTTGCCAATGTTGAATCGGCAAAATCAAGCCTGAAAGAGGTATCGTCAAACCTGGCTTACCTGGAAATAAGGGCGCCGTTTGATGGGGTGATAACCAACCGTAATGTAAATCTTGGTGCCTATGTTGGTCCGGGTGGTAAGGGCAGCGATCCGCTGTTTACCTTGCAGGATCAGAAAAGGCTGCGCCTTGTGGTATCGGTACCAGAAAACTTTACCGGTGCTTTGAGCACTAAAAGCGAGGTTGACTTTACGGTGAAAGCATTGCCAAATCAAAAATTTAAAGCTAAAGTACAACGTTTAGCAGGTGCACTTGATGAAAAGTTACGGTCTGAACGTTTGGAGATGGACGTTTATAATAAAGATAAAAAATTGCTGCCGCACATGTACGCCGATGTTAACGTACCGCTGCCTGCCGGCGATAGCACTTTCATTGTACCTAAAACTGCGGTGGTAACATCAACCGAAAAGGTGTTTGTTATACGGGTAGTAAACCATAAAGCAGAATGGGTTGGCGTTAAGAAAGGCTTCTCATCTGACGATCAGATTGAAATATACGGCGACCTGAAAGCCGATGACAAAATAGTAAAAGTTGCTACCGACGAGATCAGAAACGGATCGGCAGTTAAAGACAAATAAGATTTTTTGAGTGACTGATAAACTTTTGTTTTTTGTTGTATCCCGTTTTGCTTAGGCAAAGCGGGATTTTTTTGTGGGATGTATTGATGGAGAAACACACCCCTCCACCCCTCTCGAGAGAGTAATAGCCCATGAGTAGACAGAGATATCATAAATAAGTTTGATAGGCTACCTGCCCGCCCCTTCGGGGCTACGTGTTTATAGTTTAATATAATATAGGCTTGGCTCCGTAGGTGCCTCCTTATTTAACAGGAAGCTCCTATGGAGCTATTGATACCCATAAAATACCTATAAACACGATACTCCTACGGAGTTAGAAAATCTGCTTACGTTTTTATGTCTATTGATGGGCTATTACTCTCGAGAGGGGGATGCGGTGGACGGTGTAATGGCGGGGGGGGCTGCGACAAGAAACACATCCCGCCAGCGCCTTACTGTAGTTTTTTCAAGATCCCGGTGCCAATACCATCTACACTTTCGCCGCAGTTGGATAGTACTATCACGATGAGGTTTTTCTGTTTATTAAATGCAAGGAAGGTGCTGCTGCCAAACGTGCCGCCATTGTGAAAAATGTAATCAACACCATCTACGGTAATAATGTGCCAGGCCAGGCCCAGTTTGATGCCTTTTGTAAAGGTTATTTGGTGGGTTAGCTCCAGCGCTTTGCCGAGTTTGTTATTAGCCGGGTTCATATTTGCCTTGGCGTATAACATTAGATCGTTAACAGACGAATGAAGTGAGCCACAAGGGGCAAGGGCGTCGAAATCCCAGGGTGGGGTAATATTACCGTCGGCGTTGTAAACGGTGGCAAGACGGGCCTGTAATGAGGGTAATAAATGCTGTGTTGTGCTTTTCATACCTAAAGGATTGCAAACAACGTCAGCAACCAGTTGGTCGTAAGTTTTACCGCTTATTTGCATGAGTATGGTACCCAATAAGCCAACTGCAAGGTTTGAGTAAGCATACTGCTCGCCCGGTTTGCTGTTGAGTTTGCAGGTTTTCAGGTAGCCGAAAAGTAATGCCTTATCATAGGTTTTATAAGGGTTAAGCTCGTCGCCGGGTTTAATGTTCATATTATCGGGCATACGCGAAAGGCCCGATGTGTGGTTACTTAACATTACCAGCGTAATATCATTCAAGGCGGCGTTAGTCTTAACAGAATCGGGAAGGTATTTGGTTATTGGGTCGGTGAGTTTCACTTTGTCCTCGTTCACATAATAAGCCAGTATTGCCGATGTAAATGTTTTACTGATAGAGCCTATCTCGAAAAGCGTATTGGCATTGGGTAGTTTGCCATTGCTTTTGGTGGTTTCGCCGTAATTATAGGTGCTTATCTGCCCATCTTTAAATACGCCTATGCTAAGGCCGGTAGTATTGGCTTTTTGAATATAGGGGCGGGCAACCGAATCAATCTTTTTATCGGCAAGTGTTATGCGTTTATTTGTTGACGCCGCCTGGGTAAGCTTATCTGCTGTTACTTCTTTGTAAGGCTGAAATAAAAACATTTCTATCTTGTCATCATGGTCCAAACTTAACAGCATTTGCAAAGTAACACTTTCAAATATTAGTTTGTAGGTAGCTACATTGTTGTTTACAAAACTAACAAACGATGAACCCTTGATCTCCTTTAAGGGAAACAACTGCTGCTCGGCAACGGCCCTGAAACCATCTTTAGATAGGCTGTTCTTAAAATTTTTGCCGCCCATTTCATAAAGCGAATCGGCCTGCCGGTTGTTAAAATACCTTTTAACCAGTACAAACGTCGAATCTGTTTTTCGCTGTTGCAGGCTTTGCGCATCTGCCTCTGATGAAAAAAGTATGGCGATAAGTATAAGTGCTGCAAAAACAGGATAGTTGAATTTCATCGTTATGTTTTAATTATTGATCAAGGAATAATTCCTGCAAATACTTGTCGTTTAAAGGGTCGGTTAGCTTCATGAACCTACGCTGATTGTATGGCCATAAAATACGGTGAATGGTAGCGCCTGTTATAGCTCCGGCCAAATATGCATAACCAATAAAACTGAACATATTGCCAGGACTATCGGCAAGGCCTTTAAATATACCAGGAAAAGTTACATATGCCAATAAACTGATCGCTAATGACAGCCCCGCGCCAAGAACAATCCCACCATCAGAAATGCAATATTTCCAGATACCCTTTTTACGAGTTTCCTCCCATTTTTTAACAAACTCAATATTACGGATGTCTTGTTGAGTAAGCCCTTTATTCTTTAATTTATATTGTTTGACTGACCAGCTTCCTCTTCTCTCTGAAAATGCAGCAATAGCAAGGAGGGTGCCAATAAAATGGCATACTTCTAAACTGACAGAAAAAAACACATTTAATAGAAATGTAACTATGCAAAGGCTTACAAGTATTGAAAGGAGGTTGTCTTTTGTAAGCTTGAGCATTTTTTCCATCGTTGCTATTTATTATGGGGTTTGCCCGGCCAGCAGATATAACACGGCCATACGTACGGCCACGCCATTTTCTACCTGGTCCAGAATAATGGATTGCTTGCTGTCGGCTACATCACTGGTGATCTCTACACCTCGGTTAATAGGGCCGGGATGCATTACTGTGATCTCTTTATCCAACGAATCAAGGATGGTTTTATTGAGCCCGAAAAGCATGGTATACTCTCGCAAGGAAGGAAAATATTTAATATCCTGACGTTCCAACTGGATGCGCAGCATGTTGGCCACATCGCACCAGTTAAGGGCTTTTATCAGGTTATGCTCTACCTTTACACCCAATGAGCCAATGTACTTTGGTATCAGTGTGGTGGGGCCGCAAACCATTACTTCGGCACCAAGCTGTTTAAGGCAAAGGATATTTGAAAGCGCCACGCGAGAGTGCAAAATATCGCCTACTATCACCACTTTTTTACCGGCCACATCGCCATACTTTTCGCGGATGGAAAAGGCATCTAACAAAGCCTGGGTAGGGTGTTCATGCGCGCCGTCGCCGGCGTTAACTATTTGTGCCTTTACATGCTTGGACAGAAAGATGCCCGCACCAGCATAGGGGTGGCGCATCACCACCATATCTACCTTCATGGCCAGTATGTTGTTTACGGTATCAATTAGGGTTTCGCCCTTGCTTACTGATGATGAAGAAGCCGCAAAGTTCACCACGTCTGCAGAAAGGCGCTTCTCTGCCAGTTCAAACGACAGGCGTGTACGGGTAGAGTTTTCGAAAAATATATTGGCAATAGTTACATCGCGCAATGAGGGCACTTTTTTTATCGGCCGGTTTAAAACAGATTTAAAAGTATCTGCCGTTTCAAATATCAGTTCAATATCTGCCCGGTTTAAATCTTTAATGCCTAATAAATGCCTTGTGCTTAGTCCTGCCATTTCTTTTTGATTTCGGATCTTTTTTAACTATGTCATTGCGAGGTACGAAGCAATCTCATCATGCTGTTCGTTAAGTTAACTCGCCGTTTATCCTTATGAGATTGCTTCGTACCTCGCAATGACATGTTGGATTATTTACTTATTTTTTTACTCTGCCGCTTCCGATACCAGAACGATCTTGTCCTCGCCATCGGTATCTTTCCAGCTTACTACTACTTTTTGTGAGGCGATGGAATCTACTTCGATGCCTACGTAATCTGCAGAAACGGGGATATGTCTTGAATATCTTCTGTCTACCAAAGCCAATAATTCTACCTTTTCCGGGCGACCGAAAGCTTGCATGGCATCCATAGCGGCGCGTATGGTGCGGCCTGTCCATAGTACATCGTCCATCATGATCACTTTTTTGCCTTCGATGATAAAATCTATCTTGGTTTGATTGGGTACAAGTGGCGATTCGCGGCGGCGGAAATCGTCGCGGTAAAAGGTGATATCCAAATCGCCTTGTTGTATGGTTTTGCCGGGTAATATTTTGCGGAGTTCTTCGGCCACGCGCTTGGCTAAATAAATGCCGCGGGGTTGTATGCCTATTAATACCGAATCAGAAAAATCATTATGATTTTCAATCAACTGGCGACATAAGCGTTGTATAGTGATCTGAAATTTTTGACCGTCGAGCAGTGTTAGATTTTGCATCGTATGGGTGGATTTGGGCAAAAATAGTAAAATAATTTCAAAGGTGGATTAAATGCTTTGAAACCGTAGCATGTGATTTAAGTTCCCCTCTTGAGAGGGGGCGCATGAGCATAGTGCGAGGGGAGGGGTGTGTTTCTGCGTTTGGCATTACCAATAAACACACCCCCTCTGCCCTCTAAAGAGGTGAATCGCACTATCCAGCGCTTTCTATCTCTTAATATTTGTGGAATGTGCAAAGTAATAGATATAAAAAAAGCCCCTCCGATTGATCGGAGGGGCTTTAAAGATTTATGAATCTAAAGCTTATGCTTCTTCTTCAGGCTCAACGGCTTTAGCAGCAGGGGCTGGCGCAGCTTTGCGGGCTTTGTTTTCAGCACCTTCCATTTGCTCTTTTAACTGAGCAAGTACGCTAAGGTCACCTAAAGTTGATTTCTCAACAGATTCTTTCACTTTCTTAACCGCGTTGCTTGCAGATTTTGCTTCTTTTTTGCGGTTTTCGAACTCTTGTACACGAGCATCAGCACGAGCTTCTTCCCATATACGTGAGTGTGAAATAACTATACGTTTGTTTTCTTTGTTAAATTCAATGATCTTGAATTCAGCAGTTTCTTCGGCTTTAACGCTTTTGCCATCTTCTTTTACCAGGTGTTTGGTTGGCGCGAAGCCTTCAACACCGTAAGGTAAAGCTACAATAGCACCTTTGTCAGTTACTTTGATAACGGTACCTTCATGTATTGAGTCAATAGTGAAGATGGTTTCAAAAGTATCCCAAGGGTTTTCTTCAAGCTGTTTGTGGCCTAAGCTTAATTTACGGTTATCGATATCAAGCTCAAGAACTACTACGTCTAATTTTTCGCCAACCTTAGTAAATTCGTTAGGGTGGTTTACTTTTTTAGACCATGATAGATCGCTGATGTGGATCAATCCGTCAATTCCATCTTCCAGTTCAACAAACACACCAAAGTTGGTCATGTTTTTAACTGTAGCGATGTGCTGAGTTCCGATAGCGTATTTCTCGCCAGCGTTTTGCCAAGGATCTGGGGTTAATTGTTTAACACCTAAGCTCATTTTGCGCTCGTCGCGGTCAAGTGTTAACACTTGTGCTTCGATCTCATCACTAACTTTAAGGAATTCTTGTGGGTTACGTAGGTTTTGTGACCATGACATTTCTGACACGTGAATCAAACCTTCAACACCCGGGATGATTTCAAGGAAAGCACCGTAATCGGCAACAGTAACTATACGTCCTTTAACTTTCGATCCTACAACGATGTTCTCGTCAAGTGACTGCCAAGGGTGTGGAGTTAATTGTTTTAAGCCTAAAGCGATACGTTTTTTCTCGTCATCAAAATCAAGCACAACAACGTTGATCTTTTGATCCAATGCCAAAATTTCACGTGGGTGCTCAATACGACCCCAAGAGATATCAGTAATGTGTAGTAAACCGTCAACACCACCCAAATCGATGAATACACCGAAATCTGTAATGTTTTTAACAGTTCCTTCCAATACCTGACCTTTTTCAAGACGGGCAACAATTTCTGTTTTTTGGTTTTCCAAATCGTCTTCGATAAGCACTTTGTGCGATACCACAACGTTTTTAAACTCGTGGTTAATCTTAACAACTTTGAATTCCATTGTTTTACCAACGTACACATCGTAATCCCTGATAGGTTTAATATCGATCTGTGAACCTGGTAAGAAGGCTTCAACGCCCATGATATCTACAATTAAACCACCTTTAGTTCTGCTCTTCACAAAACCAGTGATGATCTCATCATTATCCAGTGCTGAATTAATGCGCTCCCATGATTTTTGAGTTTTTGCACGTTTGCGTGAAAGTACTAACTGACCGTTAGCATCTTCCTGCGACTCTACAAATACGTCAACTGTGTCACCGATCTTCAGATCAGGTGTATCACGGAATTCTGATACTGAAACTAAGCCGTCTGATTTAAATCCTACGTTTAGTACTACATCTTTGTTGTTAACATTAACAACAGTACCTGTGATGATTTCGCCTTTGGTGATAGAGCTAAAAGTTCCATCATACATTTTCTCGAATTTCTCACGGTCGCTATCGCTGTAGTTACCAAATTTTTTGTCATCTGCATCCCAGTCAAAATCTGCACTCGGTGTAGCTGCAATTTTAGATTTGATCTCTTCGATAGAGATTGAATCAGCTTCTGATTCAATAGTTTCTTTTTCGCCAGATGCGGTAACTGTACCCAGTTCAGCTTCTTTCGCTTTTAATTCTTTTTCTGCTTCTTGTTTTTTTGCCATTAAATAATTTATCTCCTTTTCCCAATTTGTTAATTGGGACTGCAAAGGTACAGACATAATTTTATTTAAAAAAGAATTATTTAATGTTAATTGCTGATAATTAGGTAGTTTTTGCTTGTTTCAAGCAATTTTGAGAATAAGAAACAGGATTAAAGTGTGCTTTTAGCTTGAGGGTGCTCTATATCAGTCTATTAAAGGTCCTGCAATTTGTTGTCTATCTCTTCAAAAATATCCATAAAGCTACCCATTAATTCATCACGGTAATGGCCGAGTACTTCATTCATATCGGCCTCATGCTGCGGGGTAAAGGGGTTTTGCCATATGCGCATACAGATCCGTTTAAGAGCGTAGGCTATCTGATGGGTTTCGGCATAGGTATGCAGGTATTGGCTGCGTTTAAACTCCTCATAAAACTTAAAAAAGCGGGTGCTATCCTTTAAGCCCGAAAAAGTTAAAAACTCCTGTATCACCGCTGTGTCGCAGCCGGCAAGGTGCACGTAAAAATCGTCAACCTGTATTTTGCCGGTAGTAAGCAACAGGTTATCTATGATCAGTTCCAGCGCTATATGCCCTAAAAAAAAGGGTTTTACCGGTGAGCCCTCAATGGCAGGCCTTAACAATTTCTTAAGCTCATGCGAGTGGGTAAGAAAAAAATCCGAAGAATGAAAAAAACGGTCGACTGCCAGGTGCTTATTCCAGCCAGCTATCAGCGCGTTGACATCGGGGTTGGAGTGCTGGAGTTTTTCGGGGTGCAGGATGATGGTTTTATCGGCATTTTTCAACAGATCTGGCAGTACCGTTCCCAATATATGGTAACAGTTGGTGGTATGCCTGTCAAAATAATAGTGTGATAAAAAATTCATAGTACCTGTTCTGCAAAATACCCTCTTTTGCTCAAGATACAAAGAATAAGTAATTATTTGAGGTAGATTTTACCTGCAGTTAACTGTAAACACAATTATTCATGATGTATCAATGATGAATAATTTGCTCAGCTTTATATCTTTGCAGCTTTTGAAAAGGAACTTACTATGAACTTTGTTGAAGAACTAACCTGGCGCGGTATGCTGCATACCATTATGCCAGGTACCGAAGAAATGCTGAATAAAGGCATGGCATCGGGATATATTGGATTTGACCCAACTGCCGATTCATTGCACGTTGGCCATTTAACCCAGATCATGACGCTGATACACTTTCAGCGTGCAGGCCATAAGCCTTACGCGTTGGTCGGTGGCGCTACCGGTATGGTGGGCGATCCGTCAGGCAAATCGCAGGAGCGTAACTTGCTTTCTGAGGATGTGCTGCAGCATAATTTAGAATCGGTTCAAAAACAACTGACCAAATTTTTGGATTTTAACAGCGGTGCCAACAGCGCCGAGATGGTTAACAATTACGATTGGTTCAAGAACTTCACCTTCCTTGATTTTATACGTGATGTAGGCAAGCACATCACCGTTAATTATATGATGGCTAAGGATTCGGTGAAAAAGCGACTTGAAGGCGATACTGGCATGTCATTTACCGAGTTTACTTACCAATTGGTGCAGGGGTATGATTTTTACTACTTGTGGAAAAACCATAACTGTACCATACAAATGGGCGGCAGCGACCAATGGGGCAACATTGTAACCGGTACCGAGTTCATTCGTCGTAAAGATGCCGGCGAAGCATTTGCCTTAACCACCCAGCTAATTAAAAAGGCTGATGGTACCAAGTTTGGCAAAACAGAAAGCGGCGCGGTTTGGTTAGATCCCGAACGTACATCGCCGTACCAGTTTTACCAGTTTTGGTTAAACACTACTGATGTTGATGCCAAGGCATACATCCGCATATTTACACTGTTTGATCGTGAGGTTATTGAAGCCCTTGAAGTTGAGCATGATGCCGCGCCACATACCCGTGCGCTGCAAAAAGCACTTGCAAAGGATATCACCATTCGCGTACATGGCGAGGGTGAATATGAAAAAGCCATTAAATCATCGGAGTTTTTATTCGGTAACGTTGGTATTGAGTTTTTAAATGAATTGAATGAAGCGGAGGTGCTTGCACTTTTTTCCGGCGTGCCAAACTTTACCGTATCATTAGCCGAAATAGAGGCGGGTATAAACGTATCCGACCTGCTGGCAGTTAAAACATCTGTGTTCCCTTCAAAAGGCGAAGCAAAGAAAATGATAGCTGGCGGCGGTGCTGCTATCAATAAAGTAAAAATTGCCACTGCTGATGATATTTATACGGCAGATACATTAATAAACGGTAAATTTTTAGTAGTGCAAAAAGGTAAAAAGAATTACTTTTTGATTGTTGCAGAGTAATCCGTTATTCAGTATAAAAGAGCATAATAATAACTATTTGTCATTGCGAGGAACGAAGCAATCTCATCGTACAAGTAGTAAACTATGCATGTGAGATTGCTTCGTTCCTGGCAATGACAAATTGAAATAAAAAAGGGGTTGGATTTTAAAAATCCAACCCCTTTTTTAATAGATATCCTACGTTGGATTTAAAAGTCGCTTAGCAGATCCAATTTCTTGGCATTATATTCTTCCTGCGAGATCAATCCGTTATCAAAAAGTGTTTTTAGCTTTTTAAGTTTCTCGGTAAGCTCATCTGGTTTTGGCGCTGCCTCCTGTACTACAGGGGCAGGTGCCGGAGTTGGTGCAGGCGGAGCAACTGGTGCCGGTGCCTGGTATTGCTGCGTTGCCGCAGGTGTTTGTGCAACAAAAGCCTGTTGAGCGGTTGATGTATGCGAAGCGGCAGGATTATCAAATTGGATTGAACCCGATTCGGCACGTTTTTGTTCCAGATCGCGCAGGCGGCGTGCTTCGCGCTCAACCTCTTTACGTTCCTGGGCGTATTGGTATAGTTTACGGCCTTGTATTTTGGGTAGGTAATCTACCGCCATTTCGGCGCCGTTGGTTGTTTTAACGCTGAATATAGCGCCAATAATTTCTTCCTTGGTATATACGTCAACAATGTCTTTCCACACAAAATCAACAAACTTTATAGACAGGCCCAGGTTGGCCGGGGTGAAAAATAATATACGTTTGTTGGTAATGGCTATACAATCAGGAAAAAGGTTCACGAGTGGCTTTTTTTGTACTGCTATATATATAACCTCTTCGCCCGAAGAAAGCAGGTCGACCAAACGGGAATAAACTTTTTCAACTGTTTTAGGATCTTGTTCCTCGTTCAAAAATTTCTCAATCATGTTTTTAGCATTTTATGATGCGCGCAAAAATAACAATAATAGGTAAGGTTTTCGTATCGAGTATCAAGTAGTTAGTATCAAGTATCATGACTTTTCTGCATGACCAGATCGATTTTTAAAAATCTTGGTACTTGATACTAACTACCTGATACTAAAATGAACTAAGCAATCAGCAAATTACAACCACGTATGTCGCTCTGATCAAACCTGCCTAAAACCTCAAATGAGCCATCAGCAAAAGTTTTACCAAGATCCTGCGTGGCTATGAACGAGCAGGAATTGATATTGGCGAGGTCGATAACATTAATACCGCCGGTTTTGCCATTTTGTAACGTGCTGATAGGGTCATTAGTATCGCGGATGATGATTTTCATCCAGGGTGGGCACTCAAAAATACCATTACCCAAGGAGTAGGCTTGCGATAATAGTTCGGTCATCCCGTATTCTGAGTGGATAGCCCTAACGCCAAAACCTTCGCACAATATTTCATGCAGTTCCTCGCGGATCATTTCCTTTCGGCGGCCTTTCATACCACCGGTTTCCATTACCAAAAGCTCGGGAAAGTTGATATTGTGATTCTCAATAAAATCAAGCAGACCAAAGGTAACGCCTATTAAAAGTGTTGGCTTTTTGGTATCCTGCTGTTTTTTTAGCTCATGGAAAAGCTCATCGTGGTTATATAAAAAGAAGCCGCTCCCGGCATTTGCCGATTGTGCTATCAAATCCTCCACCATATAAATAAGCGATGAACCCTCACGCTCCAGGTACGAGGGGAGCAGGGCCAGTACGGTGTAATCCTTTATATCGCCATAAAACAAACCGAAAGCGTTGCGGAAACTATCTTCATACCAGGCTTTATCGGCAACAAAATGCCGGCTTGTAATCATTCCTGTAGTTCCCGAGCTGGTAAAAATAAGCTCGGCAGGTTCACCGGTGCTGAGGATCTGGTGCGATTTGAAAAATTCAATCGGCAGAAAAGGAATTTGCTCAACCGATTTCACCCCGGCAGGATCAATCCGCAAGCCCGAAATAAAATGGCTGTAAACAGCACAATTTTTTACCTGGTGATTAAAAATCTGCAGAGCGATTTTGTTAAACTCTGCGGTGTTGTTTATTGAAAATACCTGTTGTTTATCCGGTGCGTTCATGAGCTGCAAAGATAGGTATAACAATGCGCAGATTTCAAATTTCAGATGTGCAGCTAAAATCTTGACATCTTTTATACTTGATTTGTGAAAACAAGTATACATTTTTGCCGTTCATACTAAGTACAGATACACAACAATAGAATTTAAAATTACAACCCCATGAAAGCATTAAAATTTTTGAAGTTCCCGCTTATATTAAGCTTGTTCTTCGTACTCATATCGGCAAAATCGGCCGATAAGGAAACAGAGCGCCTGCACAACTCGGCCAACGTGTTAAAAGAGTTTGGTAAAATGAAAGAAAGCATCCCCCGTCAATTGCTGGAGCAATATGAGGGTGTGGTTATTATTCCTAAATTGATTAACGCCGGTTTTGGTATTGGCGGTAAACGCGGCAGAGGTGTTGCTATGGTAAAACTGGGTGATGGTAAATGGAGCGACCCAGTTTTTATTACGCTTACAGGTGGTAGCTTTGGTTTGCAAATAGGTGTACAGTCTGTTGATATGATATTGGTTTTTCGCCATAAAGGTGTGCTTACCAAAGTAGAGAATGGTGATTTTACTATCGGGGGGGATATATCTGCGGCAGCTGGTCCGGTTGGTCGTAGTTCATCAGCAAGTACCGACTATAAATTGGAGGCTGAAGTTTACTCTTACTCACGTAGTCGCGGCTTGTTTGCCGGTATTACTATTAACGGGTCAAACCTGGCTATCGATAAATCGGCCATTGCCAATTTTTATGGTGAAGGCACAACTTCAAAGGAAGTTTTTGGATCATCAAAAAACACATCAGAAGCAGTTAGCGTGTTGAAAGAAACATTGAAAAGTTTCTAAGCTTCAACAAGCTTTAAAACAAAAAACACCAGTCATACAGGCTGGTGTTTTTTGTTTAAGGTGATTTTTTAGTATATTTTGTCATCTGAGGAACGAAGAATCTATCTATAACTAATAGAGCATTAACTTAATGCTTCTCAAAAGCCTTTTTCAATAACACTCCCGACAGCGCGGCGAACCCCGCCACCAAGCCGCCAATAATGCCCGTTATCACCAGGATATAACCCCAACCCGGCAGGTTAAAGAGATGAGCTATTTTGGTAGCCAGGATATGATCGTTAGGGATGCTTTTAAATAGCGCCAGTACAATCCACACTATAAAAACTGCCAAAAAGCCCGACCAAAATGCCTGGCGCGATGTTTTGCCAATAACCAATGCTGATAAGAATGCCGCTATGGCCACCACCCACCAGGGTAAAAAGTAACCGCTTGCAAATGTGAGTATGAGTATAATGAGGAATAACATATGTGTGTTTTTTAATATTTTAATTCCCCTCTTGAGAGGGGGCGTGTTGGCTTGTGTAATGGCAGGGGTGTGTTTCTACAGGTAGATTTACACACCCCTCCGCCCCTCTCAAGAGGGGAATCGCACGTGGCCCAGACTCTTTTTCGTTTTCATTTATCTTATTTACTTCCAATAGTTACAACCGTTTTTATCCTGCCCGATGCTTCTGTAGGCGATTGCAGGAACAGCAGTTCTTTCAGTTGGCCTTGTTGCCAGATCTTCAGCATATCACTGTAAAAAAAGCTGCCCGGGTTGCCAGATTCACCGCCAGGGAGTATGCCGTAACCTTTTACTGTTGGCCCCATTTGCACCACCATACGCCATGATGGCCCATGCCCGTTAACCAGCGCGTTAATGGTTGATCCTGTACCGCCCGATTCAAAATTGCCCGAGCTTAATGCTTCCTGCTGGGTAAGATGCGTTATTTCCATTTTTTTTACCTTGCCCCATTGCCAGCTTTCGCCGGGTTGACCATGCTCTTTAACCAGATCAGTAACTGCGCTTGTGAAGGCTTTGGTTACCATATCGGCACAGGTTTCTTTTGCCGGGGTGCGGATATCATCAAACCATTTTGAATTTGGCTCTTTTAATAAAAGCTGCTCTGTTCGGTCCATCGATGGGTAATTGGATTGCAGGTTTTTGTTAGCAAAATCATCGCCCCATATCAATCCGTATAGTTTTATCCACCATGCGTTAAATACGGTTGCCCCGGTTGAATTGGCCGCGAAATCCTTATTCCAGCCCTTTGCTATTTGCAAGACGGCCAGCTGGTTTTTATCTAATTTGGAGGCATCTACATATTTCAACATTGTAGCCATAATATCCTGCGCACGAATGCTATAGGTATCGGTTTGCAGGATACGCATACTATCAACCGTGGCCTTTTGCATGACGGTAAGCCTGTCGTTAATACGCTTACCCCGTTCATACGGTGCAAACGACCAGTTGATGTAATATGGATAGGTTTGATCTGTAGAGGATTGGTTTGCCGAGCTCACAAAGCCACGCGGCGGGTTTTTAACCGTTGGGTTTTGATCAAACGGGATCCAGCCATGCCAATCGTCGGCCGGGTCGGTACCGTCCAGGATAAATTTACCCTGATCTTTATATTTAAGCGGGTATTTGCCATTTGGGGTTATGGCTATATCATTATCCTTACTGGCAAATACAAAGTTTGATGCCGGTGCGTTAAAATAGGTAAGTGCCTTGCGGTAATCGGCATAGTTTTTTCCTTTGTTGAGGATATACATGGTCATCAGCTCGTCCGATTCATCATGCGCAATCCACCTTAGCGCATCACCAACAGGCACAAAATCTGGCGAGTGATCGGTAGTTTTTGATTTATCTTCATAAACAACCGGGCCATGATGGGTATAAATTACGGTATCATACAAAGTTTTTTGCCCGCGGATGTTGATGGCCTCCACACGCCGGCTGGTTTTGTTCCACTTGTTATTGTACCAGTACTCGTTCTTTTTATCGTCCTTAAATTTAACCTGGTACCAATCCAGTACATCGGCATCTACATTGGTTATGCCCCAGCTTATGTTGTTATTGAAACCCAATATTACGCATGGCGAACCCGGCAGTGATACCCCATAAACATTTATCCCCGGTGCCGAAAGTTGTACCTGGTACCATATAGAAGGGAAAGTAAGATTCAAGTGCGGGTCGTTAGCCAAAATGGGATAGCCGTTAGCTGTTTTACTACCCGATACCGCCCAGTTATTGCTGCCGATGCCTTCTTCTTTAACAACTCTTTTTACATTATCGTTCATTTGCGCCGAAAAGCCTGCCGATGGCTTGGGAATAGTCAGCGGTTTAAAATTCCATTTTGTACCTATCGGGATGATGGGATCCTCGTGCATAGGATAATCTGGAAACAGGTCATTTGTTGCTTTGGCGCCAAACTGCTTCAAAATGTTACTCATGGCAAACTCATTACTGCCGCCCGCCAGCGTTTCGCTCATTAGTTTGAGTAAAAAAGCGCAGTTGATAGGCTTCCAGTCCTCGGGTGCATAATCAAGCATTTTAAACTCAAGCGGGTATTCGCGCGGACCAAGCTGGTGAATGTAGGCGTTAATACCTTCGGTATAAGCCAGCACCATTTGGCGAATGGCGGGTTCCTGCATCATGGCTTTCAATGTTTTTTCGGCACCATATACAATACCCATGCGGCGGTGGTAACGGTCCATCTCCAACAGATTGGGACCAAGCACTTCGGCCAGCCTGCCGGCGGCCTGCCTGGTTTGGATATCCATTTGCCAAAGGCGGTCGGTGGCTGTTATGTAGCCCTGTGCATAGTACAAGTCGTGCTCGTTATCTGCAAAAATATGGGGGATGCGGTTCTCATCGTATTTAACAGTGACCTTGCCGGTAACGCCCGTAAGTTTCAGGTTATGGGCTGCTAAAATATGTTTGCTCTCTGCATTTTGCCAAAATCCATCCGCCGGACTAAGAAATTTCCCCAGCGGCGGCACCGGACCAAATTTTGTTTGCAGCGCCCAAATGAGCGCAAGTGTAAAGGCAATTGATAAAAATGCTTTTGTAAACTTCATTACGTAGGGTTGATGCCTATAAAGTTACCAATTTAATGCGCTTCTTCAAGTTTTGGCTTGCGCTTGCGATAATGTTTTTTGCGTGGTTTGGTTTGCAGGCTATCGGTTTTTGGTGCACGGTATGCCGGTTTCTTTTCGCGGCGGAAATCCCAGGGTGGGGTGGGATTAGCATCGGCCCATAATCCAAGCTTGTTTTCACGGGCTTGCTGCTCGTAACCCGCCAATTCAGCGTTTTTTGAATATTGCTTGTATTGCCAGGCGTAACCGCTTTTAACCAGCTGATAATTTACGTTGGTGCCATCGTCCAAAATAACCAATGCTACGGTACGGCCGTAACGGTCATGTACGTTGCCAATGAGTTTTACGTATTTGCCAAAGCAAAGATCTGATGTGAATTTTTTTGCCGCCTGCCCATAGGCCTGTGTTTTTTCGGGGCAATCAACCTCGGCCAGCCGTACGGTCATTTCCTGGTTATCGCTGCTCAGCAAACCAATGGTATCGCCATCCTTAATCTTTACAACTTTATACGGATAGGTGTTATCGGGCCTGGGGTTGCAACCCCAAACAATAAGTAAAACTATAAGCAGGAGGGAGGAGTACTTTTTGAACATTTTGTAAATGTGCAGATTTCAGATTTCAGATGTGCAGATGATTTTAAGATTTTTTTTGTCGGAATCCTAATTTGTCTGAACCATGATTTACATGATTTAAGGATTAAGAGGATTAATAAAATCGAAATCAAGATAATCTGTTTAATTAGGTGAATCATGGTTCAGACAATTTTCGGGATTCAGCAGATTTGTCAGATTTTTGGATTTTATTCCTTGTAAATATTAAAAATCAACTATATATTTAGTTTTTAATGATCCTATGAAAATCTTTATCCTATTATCTTTTATCTGCGGCTGTCTGGCATTGCCAGCATTTGCGCAGACACACAATTTAAATACACCTTTGATTGAGGAGATCAACGCGATGTATAAGGACGATCAGTTTTGGCGTTTGGAGGATATGAAGGCCGGAAGAAAGCAAAAATCAACATATAGTGCAGACGACATCCAAAAGAACTGGGCAACTGCCGATAGTATAAATGAAATAAAGGCGAAGGCTATCATCAAAAAATACGGCTACCCGGGTTACACGCTGGTTGGCAAGGATGCGAGCCAGGGTTTTTGGGCCATTATTCAGCATTGCGATGATGATGTACTTTTTCAGAAACTGGTGCTTGCATTAATGAAAAAAGAAGTAGACCGTAAAAATGCAAGCAAATCCAATTATGCCTTGCTAACAGACCGTATACTGGTAAGTACCAAGCAAAAGCAAATTTATGGCACACAGTTGTCGAAAGATTTAAAAACCAACAAGCTTACGCCGTTCCCGCTAAAATACCCCGACCAGGTTGACAAACTACGCAAACAAATGGACCTTGAACCTTTGGCCGATTACATTAAAAGCTTTGAAAGATGATTTGTGTTGATCTGGGGTTAAGAGAATTTGTCAGATATGTTTAAATCTTTTAGCATATACTAATTCCTGTCCAGGCAGATTACCTTAATGGAACTTTATTGTTATAACTTTGTTATAGTTTAACATTGTAATAACACTACAAGATTATGGGCAAATTCACCATTCCTGATAGGGTACTTTATGTATGCACCGGCAGCAAATGCGGCAAGCGGGGCGGCAAGGATATGTACAAATTGGCCAAAACTTACATAAAACATTACCACGGCCCCGAAGAAATTGAAGTCATAGAAACGGAATGTACTGACAGATGTAAGTATGCTCCAATATGCAGCATCCAGCCCGGTAACACCTGGCTAAAGGAATATAACGCTAAGGATGTATTGAAGCTGATGGATTTGATAGAGTAAGAAGCCCCACCCAACCCTCCCCCTGAAAGGGAGGACTTTTTAAATAGCATGTCAAAAAAAAAGTCCTTATGCATTAGCAAAAGGACTTTTTTATTAATCTCCCCCTCTCCTTTGGAGAGGGCCGGGGTGAGGCTTTTACGCCTCGCCGTTATATTTTATCTCACCTACGTGTTTGTCAATTTGCCAGCGGCCGGTGCCTTCTTCGCCAATAACTTCAAACAGTTCAAGGGCGCGGCGGGCTTTGTATTCTTCTTCGCGTTGCTCTTTCAGGAACCAGTTTAAAAATTCCATGGTTATAAAATCCTGCTCTTTCATACAGCGGGCGTAAATGTTTTTGATGGAGTTGGTAACGCTGATCTCCTGGTCCAAAGCTTCTTCAAAAACCTCGCGGAATGAGTTATATTCCTGCTTAATGCCGGTAATTTCCGGAGATATAGAGTTGCCGCCCATATCCAATATGTATTTATAAAATTTTAACTGGTGTAGTCTTTCTTCTTCGGCTTGTTTAAAAAAGTAGTCGGAAGAGAAATCATAACCGTTACGGTTACACCATGATGCCATTGATAAATATACTGATGAAGAATATGCTTCTTTTTTTACTTGCTGATTTAAAAGCGCTTCAATTTCCGTAGAAATCAGGCTTTTAATGCGTAATAGGTCTTTCATGATCTGGGCTGATTAAATATTGTAAATAAACTCACAACAGAATTATATACAATAATAATGCTATAAACACAATTAACTCAATTTAAACACAATATGAATTTAATCTAAATAGTTATAGGGAGAAAGGATTTGGGGTTTCGGATGTTTGATTTCGGATTTGTTTTTTAAAAAAATGATTGTAACGAAAATTTACTACCTGGATGGCAAAAAATCCGAAATCAAACCTCCGAAATCCGATATTAAATAACCACCCTGCCCAGTCTGTCGTGCAAAATGTGGTTTAGTTCAAGCATTACAAAGGTGCCTTCCAGGAGTTCTTTAAGGGCGATGATCTGTACTAAAGAGAGTACGTAGCAATGATCGCAGGCGCAGATGAAAATGATCTCTACATCCGGTGCTTTAGTGGTAGTAAGTAGCACCTGCTCAATATCTATATGGTAAACAGCTTTACGCAACTTAAGCAGGCAACGATAATCAAATTTGGCAACCTTGCCTGCAAAATCAACATACCAGCAACGTTCCTCATCGCACTGGTAAATAGCGCCGGCCGATGTACTGAAAACATCTGTCCATGGAGTAGTTTGGGTGAGCGTGGAAATCATATAACAATGCAAAACTGCAGTTTATTTATAATTAATCCAAATAAGATTAAATTTTTTTCGAAATTATTTATCCACCTATTTTTCTTTGCTCAACAATTATTTAACTTTTTCATACAACAAATCATTTTTATTATAAATTTGAAACGCAGATAGCATGATTTGCTGCACTGTACCAATTATCCTTTTTTTGATCCTTTTTGTATGAAAAAAAACTTACTGTTTACCATTTGCTGCGCTATGCTGGCACTGGGTGCTTCGGCCCAAATACCTGCCCTGGAACGCGTAGAGCCCATGTTTTGGTGGGTAGGAATGAGTAACCCCAACCTGCAGCTTATTGTTCATGGCAATAATATTGCAGCCCGTAATGTGGTGCTTAATTACCCCGGTGTAAAGCTCAAAGCGGTGCATAAAGTTGAAAATTCAAATTATTTATTCCTTGATCTGGAGGTTTTTTCATCCGCATCTCCGGGAACGTTCCCGATAAAATTCACAAAAGCCGGCGAAAAGGCCTTGGTTTATAATTATTCACTCAAAAAACGCGACAAGTCTGCGGGCCGTGCGCAGGGAGTAACCAGTAAGGATCTCATCTACCTCATTATGCCCGACAGGTTTAGCAATGGCGATGAAAGCAACGACTCATTTGATAACATGCGCGAGAAGGGCATTAACCGCGATTCGATGTACAGTCGCCATGGAGGCGATATCCAGGGAGTAATGAACCACCTTGATTATTTGAAAAATCTGGGTGTTACCGCCATATGGCTCACGCCTGAAATTGAGAATGACGAACCACATGCATCATACCACGGCTACGCCGTTACTGATTATTATAAGATAGATCCGCGCTATGGTACCAATGAACTGTACAAACAATTTGTTGAAAAATGCCACAGCATGGGCCTAAAGGTGATTAAAGACCTTGTTCACAACCATGCCGGCACCGAGGGTTATACCATAAGCGATATGCCGATGAAAAGCTGGGTACACCAATGGCCAACCTATACCAAATCAAACTTCAGGGATGCCGCGGTGATGGATCCGCATGTATCCCCTATGGACCGTAAACTGATGCAGGATGGCTGGTTTGATCACCGAATGGCCGATATGAACGAGAGTAACCCCTACGTGCAAAATTTCCTTACCCAAAACCACATCTGGTGGGTGGAGTATGCAGGTATCGACGGCTTCCGTTTAGATACCTATCCTTATAATGATCCGGCCTATATGGCCAAATGGGCACAAGATGTAAAAGCCGAGTTTCCCAAGCTTTCCATATTTGGCGAAACGCTGGTATGGTCGGCAGCAAACCAGGCGTTTTTTACGCAGGGTAATACCGTTAACCGTGGTTTTGATACCCACCTGCCCGGCATAACCGATGGTGTGCTTAAGGATGCCATTTTTGAAGCCATAAACGGTAACGATGGCTGGACGGATGGTGTCGGTCGCCTGTACTCGGTACTTGCGCAGGATTTTTTATACCAGGATGCAACCCGCAATACCATCTTTTTAGATAACCACGATATGAGCCGGATGCTCTCGGTACTGAAAGAAGATTTTACGAAATACAAATCTGCAATGGCCATGTTACTTACCATGCGTGGTGTGCCGCAGTTATATTATGGCGATGAGATATTGATGAAAAACCTATCGGACCCGGATGGTCTGGTGCGGGAAGACTTTGCCGGCGGGTGGAAGGGCGATAAGGATAATAAATTCACTGCCGATGGTCGTACAAAAAGGGAGAATGAAGCATTTAATTATGTAAGTAAGCTGGCCAATTATCGCAAGGTTACCACAGCACTGCAAACCGGTAAACTAATGCAGTATGTACCGGAGAAGGGCATTTATGTTTATTTCAGGTACGATGCCGCTAAAACAGTGATGGTTATCTTCAACAGCAGCGAAAAAGAGCAAACCGCCAGTGCCGAAAGGTATTTTGAGCGCATAGGCGATGCCAAAAAAGCCCGCAATGTAATTACCGACGAAGATGTTGATCTTAAACAGATTGCGCTGCCCGCAAAAACAGCCCTGGTATTAGAATTATTACCCGGCATTACTCATTAAAATTATATCTTAGGGGCTGTATGTGCCCCTATTTAACAAATAACGATGAACAATATTAAAGCCTGTATTTTTGATCTCGACGGTGTAATTGTTGATACAGCAGTATATCATTATAAAGCCTGGAAACGCTTGGCAAATAGTTTAGGGTTCGATTTTACCGAACATCAGAATGAGCAACTGAAAGGCGTGAGCCGTGTGCGCTCGCTTGAACTTATATTGGGCTGGGGCGGGGTAACCAAAACCCCTGCCGAGCAGGAAGTGCTGGCCACCCAAAAAAACACCTGGTACATGGAAATGGTAAACCAGATGAAACCCGACGAAATATTGCCCGGTGCCAAAGAGTTTATCCTGATCTGTCGTGCGGCGGGAATTAAAACAGCCCTTGGGTCTGCCAGTAAAAACTCTATGACCATTTTAGATAAGATTGGTATTACAAACTTGTTTGATGCGGTTATCGACGGTAATAAAGTAAGCAAGGCCAAACCCGATCCCGAAGTGTTTTTGCAAGGCGCTAAGGAACTGAGTGTTGAACCCGAGGAGTGTGTGGTATTTGAAGATGCCATAGCCGGGGTTGAAGCAGCCAAAGCCGGCCACATGAAGGTAGTAGGTATAGGCCAGCCCGGTGTACTGGATGCCGACCTGGTAATAAGCGGTTTGGATAAGATGACGTTAGATAAGTTGTTTAAGTTATAAGCGCCCTGTTATGGCGAGGAACAAAGCATAAATGAATTTGTCATCCTGGGGAACGAAGGATCTATTCGCCGATTAGATTTTTCACTTCGTTCAAGAAATAGTTCTTGTTCCTCAGAATTACAATTTGATCTTGAGTTTCCCGTAATGAGGGCAAAAACAATCATTAAATGAAAGACTATATTAAAGTAGATGAGTGGAAGATAATTGAGGAAGGCTTTGATCCCCACCATCATAAAATATCTGAAAGCATATTTAGCCTGGGTAATGGCCGGATGGGGCAGCGCGCCAACTTTGAGGAGACTTACAGCGGCGATACCTTACTTGGTAACTATGTTGCCGGGGTTTACTACCCCGACAAAACCCGCGTTGGCTGGTGGAAGAATGGCTATCCCGAATACTTTGCCAAAGTACTCAACTCGGCCAATTGGACCATTATTGATATCCTGTTGGATGGTGAACAGCTTGACCTTGCCAAATGCGAGGTAATCGATTTTCGCCGGGAACTGAATATGAAGGAAGGGTATCTGAAACGGAGCTTTAAAGCCAAAACAGCCTTAGGTAAAGAAGTTGCAGTAGAGGCTTGTCGCTTTTGCAGTATGGTTGATGATGAAACTGCTGCTATTAATTACACCATCACCCCACTTAATTTCAGCGGAACTATTACCATAACGCCGGCTATTGACGGCGATGTGATGAACAAGGATTCTAATTACGATGAAAAATTCTGGGATGAGGTAACAAAGGCTACTCAGCCCGATGGCGGCTATATTGTAATGCGCACCAAAAAAACAGGTTTCGAGGTGGCAACCGGCATGAAATTCAGCATTGTTCAAAATGGTACGGTTATACAGCCTAAAGCGGAAGCCATACAAAAGGAAAAATACGTTGCTTCAAAAGTTGAATTGCAGGCGCAGCAGGGGCAAAGCATCAGCATTGTAAAATATGTGGCTAACCTATCCTCCCAAAATCATAAGCCCGAAGGTCTTATTGTACAGTTAACCTCAACTTTAAACAGGATAGCAGCCAAAGGTTTTGATACTATGTTGGCCGAACAGGCCGCCAACTGGGCCGAAAAATGGAAACATAACGATATTATTATCGAAGGCGATGCCTCGGCACAGCAGGCTATCCGCTTCAATATCTTCCAGCTTAACCAAACCTATACCGGCGAGGATGACCGCCTGAATATTGGTCCCAAAGGCTTCACCGGCGAAAAATACGGCGGTTCTACCTATTGGGATACCGAGGCTTACTGCGTACCTTTTTACTTATCAACCGCCGATCAAAAGGTTACTAAAAACCTATTACTATATAGATACAAACAACTGGGTAAGGCGATAGAAAATGCCGCCTCTTTAGGGTTTAAAAATGGTGCCGCCTTGTACCCAATGGTTACCATGGATGGTACCGAATGCCATAACGAATGGGAGATCACTTTTGAGGAAATCCACCGCAACGGGGCCATTGCATACGCCATTTTTAACTACGTACGTTATACTGCCGATGATGCTTACCTCGCCAATTATGGCTTGGAAGTACTTATTGCGATAGCAAGGTTTTGGTCGCAAAGGGTTAGCTGGTCGCAGGCAAAGGAGCAGTATGTAATGCTGGGTGTAACCGGGCCAAACGAGTACGAAAATAACGTAAATAACAACTGGTACACCAGCAAACTGGCTGCCTGGTGTATGGAGTATACCATCGAAGTTATCGAAAAAATAAAAACTTCAGATAAGGCAAAATACGAAGCGTTGGTAAACAAGATCAACTTTGATGAAGCTATCGAAACATCGAGGTACAAACACATCATCGAAAAAATGTATTATGGTTACGATGAAAAGCAGGGTGTGTTTTTACAGCAGGATGGTTATTTAGATAAGGAACAGATCCTGGTAAAAGACCTGCCAGCCGTTGACCGCCCGCTGAACCAGAAATGGAGCTGGGACAGGATATTGCGTTCATGCTATATCAAACAGGCCGACGTACTGCAGGGCATTTACTTTTTTGAAGACCAATACGATATAGATACCATCCGCAGGAATTTTGACTTTTACGAGCCGCGTACGGTACATGAATCATCATTATCGCCGTGCGTACATGCCATATTAGCCGCAAAACTTGGCGACGAGGCCCGCGCCTATGAATTTTACCTCCGCACCGCCCGGTTAGATCTGGACGATTATAACAACGATACCGAAGACGGCTGTCACATCACATCAATGGCAGGCACATGGATGGCTGTTGTTGAAGGTTTCGGCGGGATGCGCGTAAGGGATGGCAAGTTAAGCTTCCAGCCCTTCCTACCCGAGAAATGGGCTTCGTTCTCGTTTAATGTGGGTTTCCGTGGCGCGTTGCTTAATATAAAAGTGAGCAAGGATGGCGTGCAAATCAAAAACCTGTCGGGCAATGAGGCCTCCGTTTTAGTACATGGCAAAGAGCAGGTAGTAAAGGCCAATGACGAATTGTTGGTTGAAGCATAATGAACAGGATTAAAATTTCTGTCTGTTTTTTGGCGGTATCAATAATACCGCTGATTTCGTTTGCACAGATAAAAGATCACAAGAGAACAAAAAAAATGGAACAAGCTACCAAAGATAATAAGCTGATCATATACCAACTGCTGCCTCGCCTGTTTGGCAATACCAAAACACTTAACAAAACCAACGGCTCTATTGAAGAAAATGGCGTTGGCAAGCTGAATGATATTAATGATAAGGCCCTGCACGAGATCAAAAAAATGGGATTTACCTATGTTTGGTATACCGGCGTAATTGAACACGCCACCATGACCGATTATTCCAAAGACGGGATAAAGGCCGACGATCCGGATATTGTGAAAGGCATGGCAGGATCGCCTTATGCCATAAAGGATTACTATGATATCGACCCCGATTTGGCCGTTGATGTTAAAAACCGCATTGGCGAATACGAGGCCCTTATTAAACGCACCCATACCAACGGATTAAAGGTACTGATGGATCTGGTGCCTAACCACGTAGCCCGCACCTATGCATCTGATGTAAAACCTGCCGGCGTACGTGATTTTGGGCAGGATGATGATAAAAGCAAAGGATTTGATCCGAAGAATGATTTTTATTATATACAGGGGCGGCCATTTACTGTTCCATCGGGATATAATCCTGGCGGCGATGAATTTACCAGTCCGCTAAAAGATGGTAAATTTGATGAAAGCCCTGCTAAGGCAACAGGTAATGATGTTTTCAGCGCTTCGCCGAGCATCAATGATTGGTTTGAAACCATGAAATTGAACTATGGTGTTGATTACGCGGATAACCGCAAAGGGCACTTTGACCCCATCCCGCCGCTATGGAACAAGGTTTATGATATCCTGCATTATTGGAGCAATAAGGGTGTGGATGGTTTCCGCTGTGATATGGTGGAAATGGTACCCATTGAATTTTGGGCATGGGTTATCCCGAAAATGAAGACTGAGCATCCGGGTATTGTATTCATCGGCGAAGCCTACGATAAAGCAAAATACAACGATTATATATTTAAGGGGCACTTTGATTACCTGTATGATAAGGTAGGCCTTTACGATACTGTACGAAACCTTACCCGTAATGATCCGCATACCACAACATGGGGTATCAACAGCGTTTGGAACCACGATAGCAAAGGTATAGACCAGCATATGTTGCGCTTTATGGAAAACCACGATGAGCAGCGCATTGCCTCGCCAGATTTTGCAGGTAACCCATGGCTGGCAGTACCGGGTATGATTGTTACTGCAACGTTGAATACTGGCCCGGTGATGATTTACTTCGGACAAGAGGTTGGCGAGCCCGGTGCAGGCAGTGAAGGTTTTAGCGGCAACGATGGCCGTACATCTATATTTGATTATTGGGGCGTGCCCGAGCATCAGAAATGGATCAACAACGGTGTTTACGATGGCGGTAAACTATCCGACGATCAGAAGAAACTGCGTGGCTTTTATCAAAGCCTGTTAACTTCAGTACATAACAGCGAAGCAATAAAAATCGGTAGCTTTTACGAGCTGATGATGGCCAATGAGCACCAGCCGGGCTTTGATACAAAGCTGTACATATACCTGCGTTATACCAATAATCAGCGTATATTAGTAATAACCAATTTTAATCGGGATGCCCGCACAATAAGCGTAAAACTGCCTGACGATCTGTTACAGAAGCTAAACCTTGCCGGTGATAAACAATTCACTGATTTACTAAACGGCGCAAAATTCAATACCAGCGATATTAAAAACGGGGTTGAAGTTTCGTTGCAGGGAAGCAGCGGGTTGTTGCTGGAGTTTTAAAAGTAATACCGCAGAGTTTACTCACCCGACCATCGCTGCGCTTGGTCACCCTCTCTTCGCCTTCGGCGGAAAGAGGGGTGGGGTTAGTGATGATGTTAAAGGGCATAGATAAGATAAGAAGGAAAAAATAAAATGACTTTACCCTCTTTCCAGCGAAGCTGAAGAGAGGGGCGCCGCACGAAGTGCCGGCGGGGTGAGTCGAACGGAGCAAGAGGAAACTTTTACTTCGCCTTCTTTTCAGCGAAGCGTAGCCGGGGTGAGTCCTCTTAAACAGGACAGCGCCTATAAAACTGATCCAATAAACCAGACCAACATAAACCAATAAAATGACTACATTATCAGCACAAAAACCCAGACTTAGTTTTTGGCAAATCTGGAACATGAGTTTTGGGTTTTTAGGCATCCAGTTTGGCTGGGCGTTGCAAATGGCAAATATGGGTGCCATTTACGAATACCTGGGTGCCAAGCCCGATAAAATTCCGATGTTGTTTTTGGCCGCTCCGTTAACCGGCTTAATAGTGCAGCCCATTGTAGGTTACATGAGCGACCATACCTGGCATTCCAAACTGGGCAGGCGTCGCCCCTATTTTTTGGTGGGAGCTATCATAAGCTCTATAGCGCTTATTTTTATGCCCAATTCATCTACGTTGTGGATGGCCGCCGGTCTGTTGTGGATCATGGATACCTCCATAAACGTAAGCATGGAGCCCTTCAGGGCTTTTATTACCGATAAACTGCCTGATGATCAGCGTACGCGTGGGTTTGCTATGCAAAGTGTTTTTATCGGTTTAGGATCAATAATAGCATCGGCATTGCCGTGGATGATGAGTCATTGGTTCAATGTACAAAATTCATTGGTGGCGGGTACAATCCCGGCCACGGTACGTTACTCATTTTATATAGGCTCGTTTGCGTTTATTGCCGCTGTTCTATATACAGTTTTTACAAGTACCGAATACCCCCCGGCCGATATTGCCGATCTTCAAAAGAAAAAAGAAGAAAAACGGGGTATTGGTGCAGGTGCGGCCGAAATTTTTCATGCCATAGCCAATATGCCCAAACGGATGCGCAAGCTGGCGCTGGTGCAATTTTTCACCTGGCCTGGTTTGTTCCTGATGTGGTTTTATTACTCGCCGGCGGTAGCCCGTAATGTTTTTGGAGCCGTAAGCGAACAGGACGCGTTGTATACCAAAGGCGTTGAATTTGCAGGGTTAACACTTTCTTATTATAACCTGGTAACCTTTGTGTTTGCCTTTTTTATCCCCTTTTTAGCTGCAAAATTAGGGCGTAAGTATACCCACATGGTATGTCTGCTTGCCGGTGCTGCCGGTTTAATATCGGTAGCTTTTATTCATAATCCGTATATGCTTTATGCATCTATGACCGGTGTTGGCATTGCCTGGGCAAGTATCCTTTCAATGCCCTACGCTATGTTGGGCGGTTGTTTGCCCGAGGACAAGGTGGGTATTTATATGGGCATTTTTAACTTCTTCATTGTACTGCCCGAAATCCTGGCTTCACTGCTGTTCGGTTGGATCATGTCGCACCTGTTAAACAATAACAGGCTGCTGGCTGTTGAAATAGGGGGCTGTTTAATGATAATTGCGGCCGTATTAACCTTACGCATAAAGGAAGAAGAATAGCGCCAAATAAAATCTAAAATAATTTAGTTCAATTGTTGTTATTGGCACAGTTAATGATTTTTCATTTAATCAATTGTCGTATATTGCGTAGTAAGTACACTTTATACATATTTGCAGAACCCCACATTAATTTGAATGGAAAGTAATATACCAAACGAAGAGCTGAAAACCAGTAAGTTAGTTGAAGCAGAAAATATACTTGAAGAAGAAGAGGAGTTTCATCACCTTAATAACCCTGCAGATGGCATTAAGCCAATCATAAAAAAATACCTCGGTATACCCAACCATGCCGATCAGTTGGGGAATAAGTTCTACTTTACAGATGGCGATGCCAAAGTTGAGGTAGTTGTGGTTACAGACGAGATCATCCGTGTAAGACTTGCCCCGCATAGTGTTTTCCTGGAAGAGTTTTCTTATGCCGTTCCCAAGTTGGAACACAAAGCTGCCTCTTTTACTTTATATGAAGATCAGAACGAGTTTAGGGTAGCTACAAAAGCTATTAACTGCCACATTCGCAAAACAGATTTCTTTATATCTTTTTCTGATAGTAGCAGCCACGTAACCAGTATGGATGCGGTGCCTATGCACTGGGAAGAGAACGTGCAGTTTGGAGGTTACTACGTTTTTTGTACAAAAACCTGCGCCTCTGGCGAAAGTTTTTTTGGCTTAGGCGATAAACCAACCGAGTTTAACCTGCGCGGTAAACGACTTAAAAACTGGAATACCGATGCCTACTCATTTCAGTGGAACCAGGATCCACTTTACCGCAGTATCCCTTTTTACATAAGTGTAAATGAAGGCATCGCACACGGTATTTTCTTTGATAATACATTTAAAGCGCAGTTTGATTTTGGTGCCGAGGATCCTACTAAAGTAAGTTTTTGGGCTGATGGCGGCGAACTGCAATATTACTACATCCACGGGCCACACATGATGGATGTGGTAAAAAGCTACCACATTTTAACAGGTACCCACCCAATGCCTCCGCTTTGGGCGCTGGGCTACCACCAATGCCGTTGGAGTTATTATCCCGAAACTAAGGTTAGGAAGATCACCAACGGTTTCCGCGAAAACAAAATCCCTTGCGATGGTATCTATTTAGATATCGATTATATGGATGGCTACCGCTGCTTTACCTGGAACCGCAAGTATTTCCCCGATCCGAAGAAAATGATCAGTGAGTTGGCTGCCGACGGCTTTAAAACAGTGGTAATTATTGACCCCGGCATCCGTGTAGATGATAATTACGAAGTGTTTAAGGAAGGTAAAGAGAAAAGATATTTTTGCCGCCGAAGCGATGATTACTTTATGGAAGGCCACGTTTGGCCGGGCCGTTGCCAGTTCCCTGATTTTACTAATCCCGAAGTTCGTGAATGGTGGGGCGGTTTGTTTGACGAGTTGGTACAAATGGGCGTAGCCGGTGTTTGGAACGATATGAATGAGCCCGCCGTATTTGGCGCCGGTACTTTTCCGGATGATGTACGCCACCAGTATGATGGTTACCGAGGTTCGCACCGTAAGGCACACAATGTTTATGGTATGCAAATGGTACGCTCAACCTATGAGGGTCTGCGCAAAATTATGAAAAATAAACGTCCTTTTACCATTACAAGGGCGGGTTACTCAGGCGTACAGCGTTTCTCATCTGTTTGGACGGGCGATAACGTAGCCTCATGGGAACATTTAAAATTAGGCAACATTCAATGCCAGCGTTTATCAATATCCGGTATCTCTTTCTGCGGAACAGATATCGGTGGCTTTAGCGGTGAGCCCGATGGCGAACTGTTTACCCGCTGGATACAGATGGGTACTTTCTCGCCTTTTATGCGCGCGCACTCTGCCGGTGATACCAAGGAGCGCGAGCCATGGAGCTTTGGCGAACCATTTACCGCTATCAACCGTAAATTTATTGAGCTGCGATACCGCCTTATCCCTTACTTGTATTCAACATTCTGGGAGCACCACCGCTATGGTTTCCCTATATTGAGGCCTATAGTAATGCACGAGCAGGATGTAGTGCTTAATCATTTTCGCCAGGATGAGTTTACATATGGCGATAAAATTCTTGTTTGCCCGGTAATGGAACCTGGTCAAACCAAACGCAACGTGTACCTGCCAAAAGGTAAATGGTTCAATTACTGGACGCTGGAAGTATTAGATGGTGGCCAGGAAGTTACCGTAGATACCCCGCTTGAAACCATGCCGATTTTTGTAAAAGCCGGATCAGTAATACCAGAATACCCGGTAATGCAATATGTTGGTCAGCATGAAATAGAAGAAGTAAAACTGAATATCTATTTCACAGATTACGAAGTAAACTCCTTCCTGTTTGAAGATTACGGCGAAACATTTGCCTACGAGCAGGATATTTACCTGGAGAAAAAGTTTGTGGTAAATGGCGGTTCAAGAACAATGACTATAAGCCAAAGCATGGAAGGTTTATATACACCACGTTATGAAGGCTATCATGTTAACGTAATTGGCCTACCCTTTAAACCATCAAAAATTATAGCCGATGGTAAAACGGTGAGCGATTTCACCATTAATACCGATGGTACGCTGGAGTTTAAATTCAGTAAAAACTTTAAACAAATAGAGATATCAAAATAATCTAAAGGCCCCGGTTTACCGGGGCCTTTTTTGTAAGACAAAATTTTATTTTTTGTCATCCCGAGCGCAGCGAAGGATCTATTAGACGATTGCAAAGTCCGCGAGCAGATCCTTCGTACCTCGGAATGACAAAATCATCAGTCTTCAACCTCAAAATAAATCCTGTAAATCCTGCATAATCCCCAAATCCTGTTATATTTGATTATCTATAAACCAAACTCAATCCTGCATTTGGGGTTATCCTTACATACCCTTACAGGTTATCTATATCATGGCCAAACAAACTAAGAAAACCGAAACCCCGTTACCGGAAGCAAAGCCAGTAAAAGAAAAAGCCGTTAGAGCGAAAGCCGCCCCTAAAGCCAAGCCCGAAGCTAAAATATCTACAGCTAAAAAGACAGTAAAAGCCCCGGCAGCAGAGAAGCCGGTTATTGCAAAATCTAAAGCCGTTAAGGCAAAGGTCACCGAAGCTATACCATCAACCCATGTAATAAAAAACGCGGTTGAGCCTTACAGCAGGTTTACAGATTTTGATATCAGTTTATTTAAATCGGGCAAGCATTATAAGCTGTATGAAAAATTTGGTTCGCATGTAGAGGAGTTTAACGGGGTGGTAGGTACATACTTTGCAGTTTGGGCACCAAATGCGCAGTATGTGGCAGTTATAGCCAACTTCAACGGTTGGAACCGTGGTTCACATAGTTTAAATGCCCGTTGGGATTCATCAGGCATTTGGGAAGGTTTTATTCCCAATATTGGTGTTGGCGAAACCTATAAATATTATATCAAATCGTCTACCGGCGAAGATCTGGAAAAAGCTGATCCCTTTGCCTTGCGGTGGGAAGTACCGCCAAGTACGGCTTCAATAGTTGCCGATACTTTTTACGAGTGGAAGGATGCTGATTGGATGGCAACCCGTCAGGAGCATAATGGGCTTGACAGGCCATACAGCGTTTACGAAGTGCATTTAGGTTCATGGGCGCGAAGCGTTGAAAGCCCTGATGAGTTTTTAACTTACAGTCAGCTGGCTGGAAAACTGGTGCCCTATGTAAAGGAAATGGGCTTCACCCATATCGAGCTGATGCCTATTATGGAATCGCCGTTTTATCCAAGCTGGGGATACCAGATCAGCGGTTACTTCGCGGCTGCGTCACGTTACGGTACACCACAGGAGCTGATGTACCTGATAGAGGAATTTCACAAGGCGGGTGTAGGCGTTATTCTTGATTGGGTACCTTCACATTTCCCGGGCGATGCGCACGCGCTTTACAATTTCGACGGCACGCACCTGTATGAGCATGCTGATATGCGCAAAGGATTTCATCCCGACTGGAAATCGTATATATTCAATTACGGCCGTAACGAGGTTAGAGCATTTCTGATAAGCAACGCCCTGTTTTGGCTGGATAGATATCATGCCGATGGCTTACGTGTAGATGCGGTGGCATCTATGCTTTACCTTGATTATTCCCGTAAGCATGGCGAGTGGGAAACCAATATTTACGGCGGTAATGAAAACCTGGAAGCTGTATCATTCCTGAAGGAGTTCAATGAAGCTGTTTATAGCCACTTCCCATCTACGCAAACCATAGCCGAAGAATCTACATCATTTACAGGTGTTAGTCGCCCGGTTTATTTGGGTGGCTTAGGCTTTGGTATGAAATGGATGATGGGCTGGATGCACGATACTATCGACTATTTTCACGAAGACCCTATTAATCGTAAATATCACCACAACGAGATTACGTTTAGTACCATATACGCCTTTACAGAAAACTTTATGCTGCCTTTTTCGCACGATGAGGTGGTGTATGGCAAGGGCAGTATGCTGCGTAAAATGCCAGGCGATGAGTGGCAGCAGTTTGCCAACCTGCGTTTAATGTACAGCTACATGTTTACGCACCCTGGTACAAAACTGCTGTTTATGGGTGCCGAATTTGGCCAGGGCGATGAGTGGAATTTCGGCCAGTCGTTACAATGGCATGTGCTGGAATACCCTAATCACCATGGCATGAGCGAAACCGTAAAAGCTCTCAACCATTTATACCGCGATGAACCTGCCTTGTATGAAAAAGGCTTCGATTTCAGAGGCTTTGAATGGGTGGATGGCGGTAATGCCAACGATTCCATATTGGTATACGGTCGCTTTGGTAATAACAGTAAGGATGATCTGGTGATTGTACTGAACATGACCCCGGTTATACGTCATAACTATCGTATTGGTGTGCCTGCCGCCGGTCAGTGGAAAGAGATCTTTAACTCCGATGCTCATAAATTCTGGGGTAGCGGCGTAGGTAATCATGAAATTTTGAATACCGACATTGAAAAATGGCATGGTAAGGATAACTCAATCAGCATAACTATACCGCCATTAGCTGCCGTAGTATTCAAACGAACCACCGCAGCGCCAGCTAAATACGAGTTGAAAAAATAATAAGTTAAATTTTATAAAAAGCTATCTAACCATTTCGCTAACGTTTACGTTTAAGGAATAGTTAGATAGTTTAATTATAGATTTACCTGCTTATGAATCCCAAGTTCCGTACGCTGTTTGTAATATGCGGTTCCGTTACTTTAGCACTGCTTATTTTGCAGGTTGTTATAACATTTCCTGATGTAAGCGCTAAGGGCATACTTTTAAATGCACTACCCGCGCTTTTCTTTTATTTTTTGGCCTATAAAACCTACCACGAAAGCAAGGATGGCGAGTTGATGTAAAGTCAATTCACGGCATAGCATAAACAAGCCCAATTATCCTTTAGTAAAACCTGGCAGCGATGTACCCTCTTACGCAAATCCGTAAACAAAGTTCATCTCCTATACTATGAGATTGTCGCGCTCCGCAATGACATAGTTTTATACCAAAAACGCCCTGGCAATTGCCAGGGCGTTTTTGGTATAAATTAAAGATTGATGACTGGAAATTAGAATTTAGCTAATTCCTGAACAAGATCAATCAGTTTGTTTGAATAACCCCATTCGTTATCATACCATGATACTACTTTTACGAAGTTATCATTTAAGCCGATACCTGCTTTTGCATCAAAAATTGAAGTGCGTGCATCGCCTTTGAAATCTTCAGATACTACTTCATCTTCGGTATAGCCTAAAATGCCTTTTAATTCGCCTTCAGAAGCAGCTTTCATAGCGGCTTTGATGGCCTCATATGATGCACCTTTTTTCAAGCGTACAGTTAAGTCAACTACAGATACGTCGGCAACTGGTACGCGTAAAGACATACCTGTTAATTTACCTTTTAACTGAGGTAAAACTAAACCAACTGCTTTAGCAGCACCTGTTGATGAAGGGATGATGTTTTGGTAAGCGCCACGACCACCTCTCCAGTCCTTGGCAGATGGGCCGTCAACTGTTTTTTGGGTAGCTGTAACAGCATGTATAGTAGTCATTAAGCCTTCTTCAATACCAAAGCTATCATCCAATACTTTAGCTATAGGAGCCAAACAGTTGGTGGTACATGATGCGTTTGAAACGATGTTTTGATCGGCTTTCAATTCTTTATGGTTAACACCCATTACAAAAGTAGGGGTATCATCTTTAGCTGGTGCGCTCATTACCACTTTTTTAGCGCCGGCATCAATATGTTTTTGAGCAGTTTCCTGGGTTAAGAACAAGCCTGTAGACTCTATGATCACTTCGGCACCAATTTCACCCCATTTAAGGTTAGCTGGGTCCTTTTCAGCAGTAACACGGATGGTTTTACCGTTTACAACCAAATGTCCGCCTTCAACAGCAATAGTGCCTTTGAATGGTCCGTGGGTTGAATCGTATTTTAACATGTAAGCCATGTAATCTGGCTCAACCAGGTCATTAATACCAACAACTTCTATGTCGGATCTTTCAATTGCGGCTCTGAATGCCAGACGTCCAATACGGCCGAAACCGTTAATTCCTATTTTCATGATTTTTTTAATTTTTATTAGAATAGTAGGTTAATAAATTATTTATGGGTTCTTTAATGATGTTTGCTATTTGAAGATTGGCTTCGGCAGCGGCCTCATGTAAAAGTTCCTGAAAATTGGCAGCAACCGTACCGGCAAAATGAATGGAGGCATCGGGATGTTGCTTAGTTAAAGGTACTAAATATGTTGAAATTAGCGTGCTAAAACCTTTTTTTATGACGCTCTGGAGATGATTATCGTCCCTGTTATCGATGTAAAATTCGGTAAATGAACTCAGGAAAAGCGCCGGTTGTTTTTGGCGATAAACCTTCTCCAGCAAGGTTTTCCGGTCGGCATCGTACTTGTGAATAAACTTTTTGCGGATGTTTGCGGGTAGCGTTTCGTTCATAAAACCTTTAATGAGTTGTCGGCCCAACCAGTTGCCGCTTCCTTCATCGGCCAAAATATAACCGAGGCCATAATTGTTGGGCTGCACCTTTTTACCATCATACCAGGCCGCATTTGATCCGCTGCCGCAGATGCTCACAATGCCCGGCGAGTTTTTACAGCAGGCAATGGCTGCCGCGGTTATATCATGCTCAACAGTTACTTTTCCAAATTTAAAAAATGCAGAAAGTGCGTTATGGATCACCAGTTTCCGCTCGTCAGAAGAGGCGCCGGCGCCAAAGAAGTAGATGCGTTTTATTTCTTCGGCGTGGTGTATAAGGTTTATGTTTTTGTTAAGCAGCTGCAATATATGCTTCTCGTCGTTAAAATAGGGGTTGATGCCATTGGTTTTAAAAGAGGCAACAGTACGGCCCTTATCGGCAAGCCGCCAATGTGCAAAATACGATCCGCTATATACAACTGCTATCATTAATTATATCGATAATATATCCGCCATCAGTAAAAGGTCTGCTTCCAGTTTAAACTCATGGTGGTTAAGGGCATCTTCAAGGCTGGTTAACAAAATATGATTGGCCTGCAAACCTACCATTTTTTGTGTTTCGCCAGCTATTAAAGCGTTAACTGCTGCAAAGCCCAGTCTGCTGCCCAAAATACGGTCAAAGCTTGATGGGCTGCCCCCTCTTTGCAAGTGGCCTAATATAGTTACTTTAATATCGTAGTTTTTAACTTCTTTTTGTACGGCTTTTGCCACATCATACACGCCGCCATTCTTATCGCCTTCGGCAACAATAACAATGCTCGATGATTTTTTATTCATTTCGCCGGCTTTAAGATTTTTGATCAGGTCTTCAATGGCGGTTTGCTTTTCGGGCAGTAAAATAGCTTCGGCACCACATGAAATACCCGCGCGCAGGGCAATCGCGCCAGAATCGCGCCCCATTACTTCTATAAAGAATAAGCGGTCATGCGCATCGGCAGTATCACGTATTTTATCAATAGCCTCAATAACGGTATTGGTAGCGGTATCAAAACCCAGGGTATAGGTTGATCCGCAAAGATCATTATCAATAGTGCCGGGAACACCCATAACGGCAATATCCGGATATTTACGGGAGAAACGCAGGGCGCCGGTAAATGTACCATCGCCGCCGATTACTACCAGGGCATCAACACCACGCTCTTTTAAATGTTTGTAGGCAATTTCCATACCTTCATCTTCTTTGAAAGGTAAACAGCGTGCTGTTTTTAAAATGGTGCCTCCCAAATTAAGTATGTTACTTACCGAGCGCTTGTTCATGTCATACATGTCGTTCTCGATAAGGCCTTTGTAGCCTTGGCGTACGCCTACAACTTCAAGGCCGTTATATAGCGCTGTTCTAACAACCGCCCTTATACAGGGGTTCATTCCGGGGGCATCGCCGCCAGATGTGAGAACTGCGAGTTTTGAAATTTTATGCATCTTTACACTACTAAATTTGTGCTACGAAGATACTGTGTGTAAATTACACCATTAAATTTTATTTATTTTTTTTTGGATTAGCAATTTACACCATATATTTAAAGAATTAACCCATAAACCCCCAATAGTTTGGAAGTAATGCTACCTAAGTTTGATTCCGTATTCTCGATTGACTGCGTGATTTTTGGATTTGATGCCGGAGAACTTAAGATTTTGCTGATTGAGCGAAACGAGGAACCCTACAAAGATGAGCTTGCTTTGCCTGGCTACATTGTGGAGCAGGACGAAAGTATTGACGATGCCGCCGAGCGCATTTTGTATGAACTTACCGGCCTGCGCGATTTGCACATGCAGCAGTTTCATACTTTTGGCGAAGTTAACAGGCACCCGCAGGGTAGGGTAATTACCGTGGCTTATTACGCGCTCATCCGTATTAACGGGCAAAAAGAACTGCGCCCCGTAACGCAGTTTGCGAAAAAGGCCTTCTGGCACCCTGTAAATGATTTGCCAAAACTGGCATTTGACCATAGCGAGATCTTTAATACAGGCTTTAATAAAATTCGCCGCAGGCTGCACTATCAGCCAATAGCCTTTGAACTACTGCCCGAGAAGTTTACACTTACCCAGCTGCAATCATTATATGAAGCAGTGTTGAGCAAAAAACTCGATAAAAGGAACTTTCGCAAAAAGATGCTGAGCTATGGCTTTTTAAAGGAGCTGGATGAAAAACAAAAAGGGGTATCATACCGCGCGGCCAAGCTTTACAAATTTGATAAACGTAAATACGGAAAGATATTTCAGGGCGAGTTGACGCTGGCTTAGGTTTTTTGGACTAAAAGACTTTAGGACTAAAGGAGCAAAGATAAAGGACTCTTTACAATAGAATAAAATATAAAAAGGGCCGGAAAATTAATTTCCGGCCCTTTCTTTTTGTCTAAAAGTCTTTTAGTCCCAAAAGTCACAAAATCCTATAAAGAGCTTGGTGTTAACTCCAGGTGAAATTTCACCAGGTTATCTATAGGCGAGCGGATGATGTTGCCTACAACCATTCCGTTTTCGGTAACTACCTCTTCAAGTACGTTACGGAAGTTGTAACCTACCGAACCGATACAGTTGAATGAATATTTTTGATAATCAGGATAATGTGTAACCAGATTGCGGAAAAAATCTTCGAAAGATGTGCGTACCAGGTTGCGTGAATATTCAATATGTACGTTGTTATCATATACAAACTTGCTAAAGCTTGCGCAAAAGCGGTTTGCACGGGGTTGAGTGTAAACCTGCTCGTTTATATCATCGGGCGTAAGCTTAAACGTTTCCCAGAAAAGGTTACGCACGGGTTCCGGCATATATCCCCTAAGGTAATCTGTCAGTAATTTTTTGCCGATGTAGCAACCACTGCCTTCGTCGCCCAAGATATAAGCACCCGAGTCGATGTTGTTAATAATATCCTTACCATCATAAATACAGGTGTTGGTACCTGTACCCAAAATAGCAGCAAAACCTTCTTTGTTACCCAGCAAGGCACGGGCAGCAGCCATAAGGTCATGACCAATATTTACTTTCGATTTGGTGAACACAGCTTTCATAGCTACTTCCACAACCATGCGCATATCAGCTGTTGAACAGCCTGCACCGTAATAATTTACTTCGGTTATCTCATTTTTATCAAGGTCGGTTGGCAAACTTTCGTTTAACGATTGTATGATATACTCCGTGCTTGAAAAATAAGGGTTATAACCCTCTGTGTTAAAATACACTTTTTTACCTTCTTCGGTAACCAGGCACCAATTGGTTTTAGTTGAGCCACCGTCAGCAATTATGATCATAAATTAAGTTTTGTTAAAAAAATTGGGTTAAAAGTAGGATTAACTTATTGTAAAAAAAACACTTTCTATTTTAATTGCTAAAAAATGTGATTTTAGTGCCTATACTACCTTATTTTTTGTTTAAAATTCAAGTTTTAATAACTGTTTAAATAACATATAACTACGTTAAAGCCCATTATGCACAGTTATTTGCAATTGTACGTAATGTTAAATTATTTAACAACAGATTTATATTAAATACATTCAATTATTGCCCTGCATCATAAAAAAGCAAGCGAATACCGCATGGTATATGACTCGTTTTGATACGGAGGTGCTTTTATACCGATAGTTGGCCATAAAGATAAATTTACGCAGATTAAAATGATATCCACTGTTAATATGCGGTATTTACCGGTCTTGGCCCGCACGAATACTGCACCTTGATTGTTAATTAGTAAAAGATAACACAACGTCTGGTTAGGTAACTTAACGTTAAGTTACATCCTAAGGCACTTACTAAAATCGTTTTAAAGCTAAGTATGCCCTTGCACTTTAAACAAAACGTTAAGTTATCAAGCGTGCTTTTATAACGATAGTGTCATTGTTACACAAATAAGTTGCAACATATAGTTCAACGAAATATCTTTGCCTCCTCATAAGATAAGTGACTTCACTTATTATATTGTGATAAGGTTTAGGTTTAAAGCCCCAAGCAGCGAGTGCGAGGGGCTTTTATTTTTTACCTTAATTTTTAACAATTACTTCAATTTAAATATACCACATCTGCAAAATGTATGCGTTTGCGAAAGGCTCCTCGTGGGTTAATTCGTTTTTTTTATAATTTAACATCCGGCAGCATTTTTACTCATTTTTGTCATTCATTTTTAACGTACATTATGATACTATTTTATCAATACGGTATCAAATAATGCGCACATTAGGGACACTCCTGTAAATAATTAAGGTTTTTATTATCTATTTTAATAATTAATTATCTGTAAATCAGTGTTTTAATATGGGTTGACATTTGTGCCCCTATTTATCCACAACGGGGTATCGACTACCATATAATTTTACCATCATTATAATAAATATTAAAGCCGGAATTTTCATTTGCGGAATTAGTATAAACCTGAAAATAACAGTTAACCAATTTATTGAAGCATTGCTCATTGTTTTAAAATGACGATACGTGTCCTGTAATATTAAATGATAGCGCTATCATTTGAAAATTATGCGGGCAGGCTGAAACACCTAAACGATGGCACAATTAACCAAAATCTAATAAACCAATTATCAATTAATTAATCATTATGAGAAAAATTTTACGAATAGCCTTGCTGTTTGTTTGCTTTATTCTTGTAGCTGCGCTGGCCCAGGCTCAAAGTACAGGTACATTGATCAGAGGAACAGTTACAGACGACCAGGGCGAAACATTGCCCGGTGTTACCGTATCGGCAAAAACTGTAAACGCAATTACGGGCGCCAATGGAGCTTACCTTATCCGTGTGCCGGTGGGTACTAAAGTGCTTAAGTTCAGCTATATTGGTATGGCAGCCAAGGAGGTTGAAATTGGCGATAAAACCGAGTTAAACGTAACCCTGAAAACAAATGCCAGCAATTTAAATGAAGTAGTTGTTATCGGCTATGGTACCGTACGCCGTGCCGATGTTACTTCATCAATCTCGTCTGTTTCGGCTAAGGATATTAAAGATCTTCCGGTTGCCGGTATCGACCAAGCCTTGCAGGGTAAGGTTGCCGGGGTAACTATCACTAATAACAGCGGACAGCCAGGCGGTGGCGTTTCTGTACGGGTGCGTGGTATTACCAGCGCTACCGGCTCAAACGAACCATTGTATGTCATTGACGGTGTTCAGTTTAAAAGTAACTCCAATATTAGCTTAAGCCAGGATTTCCTTGGCGGGGGCGCAGGCCAAACAGGTCAAAGTGTGCTGGCAACTTTAAGTCCGTCGGATATTGAATCTATCGACATTTTGAAGGATGCATCGGCGCAGGCCATTTACGGTTCACAGGGTGCAAATGGTGTTGTTATTATTAATACCAAACATGGTAAAGTAGGCCAAAGCAAGCTTAATTATGATGCCTACGTAGGTTTTTCTGAAATTCCTAAAAAGCTAAAGGTTATGAACCTGCAGCAATTTGCCCAATACCAAAACTCATTAGTTAACGAAGTGCGTGCGGTACCCGGTAGTGGTATGGATAGTACTATAGAATTTCGCGACCCATCGGTATTAGGCCATGGAACCGATTGGCAGGACGAGATTTACCAAAAGGGGATTACCACAAGTCACCAGTTGTCGGTATCAGGGGGTAAGGATAAAACAAACTATTATTTCTCTGGCGGTTACTTAACCCAAACAGGCACGCTTATCAAAACAGGTTTCAATAGGTACAACTTAAGGGCAAGTATTGATCAGCAGGTTAATAACTGGTTAAAAGCCGGTTTTACTACCAACCTTACAAAAAGCAAGCAACAGATTGGTTTAACCGATGGTTTCGATGCGGTAACGAGTACGGTACTATACAATACGCCTGTATCGCCGGTTCGAGATATTTATGGTAACTACATCACCAATGCCAATATTGGCGGTTACCAGATCAATTTAACCAACAACCCGGTAACATTGGCCCAATCCCGCGATGTTACAACAGCTAATACAAAAGCTTTGGGTGCTATTTATGCCGAAATAAACTTTTTTAAAGGCCTTACTTTAAGAAATGAGGTTAACTACAACTTTAACCTGGAAAGTGATCACGCGTTTCAGCCATTTCTTCAAAATGATCAAACCGGCGATGTTATCTTATCACCAAGCCGTGTAAGGGAGCAAAGAACACAAAGTCTTTATTGGGACGTAAAGAACTTTTTAAACTACGACCACGTTTTTGCAAGTAAACATAGCATAAACGCAACTTTCGGGCATGAAGTTCAACGGTCAGACTATGACTTTATCAACGCCAACCGTAATAACCTGGTGGCCAACCTGCCATCATTAAACGCAGGTGATGCAGATCTTACACAAGGTATAGGCGCCGGCGCGGGTACCTGGAGCATGGAATCATACTTTGGCCGTGTTGGTTATACTTTTGATAACAAATACGCTGTTTCGGGCACTATTCGTCGTGATGGTTCATCAAGCTTTGGTCCGGGTAACAGGTGGGGGACCTTCCCGGCTGTATCTGCATCATGGACGGTTAGCAACGAATCATTCATGAAAAGCCTTAGCAATGCTATCAGCTATCTGAAAATTCGCGCGGGCTTTGGCGAAGTAGGTAATCAGGACACCAAGAACAATGCATTCGTATCATCCATAACCTTATTTGGCACTGCGCCTTTCGGGCCGGGAAGTTTGCCATACAACGTGGCTAACCCCGATCTTAAGTGGCAAGCCACAAAAACCTATAACGCAGGTATCGATCTTACCACACTGAACAGCAGAATGGAGCTTTCGGTTGATGTATATAAAAAGATCAGTACCGATATGCTTTTGTCAAACCAACTGCCTTCGTTCTCCGGCTTGGGAACATCTTACAACGATATCCAAACCCCTATTACCAATGCCGGTAAAATGACCAATACTGGTATCGATATAGGTATTACATCATACAACATCAGGCGTGCAGATTTTAACTGGAAAACCAATCTTACCTTTACTCATTACAAAAATGTGCTTAACCAGCTAAATAATCCTACGGCAACCCTGTCGGGCATATTTAACGAGTACGGTACAAGCAACTTAACGTCGCTTACTTCACCAGGCGGCTCATTAGGTACATTTTATGGTTTCGTTACCGATGGAATCTTCAGAACTCAGGAAGAGCTGGCAAAAGGGCCTATCCCAACAGGATTATCCGTTGCGCCAAATTCTTTGTGGCTGGGCGATATCAGGTATAAAGATTTGGATCATAATGGCATAATTAATGACAAAGATGAGCAGGTTATAGGCGACCCTAATCCTAAATTCACTTACGGCTTTACCAATACATTTAACTATAAGGGCTTTGATCTGTCGGTATTTTTATACGGAAGCTACGGCGGCCAGATCATGAACTATACCCGCAGGCAAACCGAAGCAATGTCAAGTGCATTCAACAACCAATTGGTTACGGTATTAAACAGGTATACAGCAACAAATACCACATCGGATATGCCACGCTATAACCAATGGACCAACAACAACTTGAAAATATCTGACAGGTATATCGAGAGTGGTTCATACCTGCGCATCCAGAATGTGGCATTTGGCTACAACATACCTAAAAGCATCATCAATAAGCTTAAAATAGCTTCCATCAGGTTTTATGCATCTATTCCAAACCTGCACACCTTTACTAAGTACACAGGCTATGATCCGGAGTTAGGCGCGCTTAACTCGCAGGTAGGGTTTATGAACGTAGATAACGGTCATTACCCAGTACCACGTACCTATACGTTTGGTACCAACGTCCAATTTTAATAAGATAAATACTAAGCAACATGAAAATAAAAATCATATTCTTAATGTTTGTGGCGGTTTGTGTGGAAGCGTCTTGTAAGAAAGACTTTCTGAACCATCCGTCAACAACAAGCCCCACTACCGACAACTATTATACCACGGCTACCCAGGTAAATGGCGCCACCGGAATTTTATACAATAACGTTTGGGGCGATTGGTTTGATAAGGCATTTACCTCGGTAGGTGACGTATTGGGTGGTACAGTAACCGGTACAGCGGGTAACTCGCAATACAACTCATTTTATAACTTTCAAATTCAAAGTACCGACGGGTTGGTGTCAAGCACCTGGAACTCTTGCTATAAGGCTGCAGGTCAGGCATCGGTTTTAATACAAACGTTTAAAGATAAAAAAACGCAGGTATCTGGCAGTACAGATTATCTGGACGTAGGTATTGCCGAAGCGAGATTTATAAGGGGCTTTGCTTATTTTTATATAGGCCGCACCTTTGGCGATGCACCAATAGTAGATAACCCACTTGATTTAACAAAACCGGGCGCATACCTGGTGCCGCGTTATCTGCAAAAAGATGTACTTCGTTTTGCTTTAGAAGATCTGCAGGCTGCAGAAGCTGCGCTTCCAGAAGTATCCTACCAGGATGGTCGCGTAACCAAATATGCTGCTATTGGTATGCAAGCTAAGATCTATCTGTATCTAAAAGATTATGTAAACGCTGCCGCAAAAGCAAAACAGGTTATTGATTACGCAAATGGCCCGGGTTTAGGTAAGCTTGGCTTAAATCCCGATTACAATGCCATGTTTACTTCATCAACAGCTGCCAATTCGCATAACATCGAAAATCTTTTTTCGCTGCGCTGGCTGGCATCAATGGGATGGAATGGTGGTAACAGGTTTTCTATTTATGTTGCCCCACAGCCTCTTGTTCACCCAAAACCAACTGGTGCAAACGGTTACTCGGCTGTTGTGCCATCAATTGATATGTTAAATCCTGCAACAGGTTATGAAGCTGCGGATAAAAGACGCGGATGGTCTGTAATGCAGCAAGGCTTTCATCGCGCCGAATGGATCAATGATAATTTCCCTACCGGGTTTACTTATGATACTACCGGAAAGGCCACCGATGACCATTTTATATTTACAGGTACCCGTTCAAATATCCAGAAGTATATAGTAGGTACAAACAGGACAGATGAACCGGTTACCCCGGATGGACATACCAGTATGCCAACATTTATCCTGCGCTACGCCGATGTGTTGCTTATTTACGCCGAAGCAGTGTTGGCTAATCAAGCATCAACAAGCGATGCCGCTGCTTTGGATGCCTTTAACCAAGTACACAACCGTGCCGGCTTAACCAAGCTTACAGCTATTACCAAAGCAGATATTTTACATGAACGCAAGGTTGAATTTGCTTTCGAGGGCGACTATTGGTTTGATATTCAGCGTCAGGGTTTTACAGAAGCCCAGAAAATTATTGCCGCGCAGGAGCGGGGCACGCTGGATGGAAACGGAAAGCTTACCAGTTTCAAAGCTACATTAACGCAGGCCCAAATGTTTTTACCTCCGCCGCAGTCCGAAACTGTACAGGATCCAAAGTTGCTTGAGCCTGCAGTGCCTTATTATAAATAGTGACAACCAACATTTTAATTATAATGATCATGAAAAATATATATAAACTACTTATCGCCCTGCTCACGTTTGCTGGTGGCGCATCGGTAATTACCTCATGTACAAAGGAGGCGGCAAAACCAGCCGCCGCCTCATCCAACCCAAAAGCCGATAAGCTCGATCCGGATTCGGCTAAGGGCGGTACTGCCTTAATATTAACGGGCAGCGGCCTGGGCGAGATACGGTCTGTCGTTTTTGAAAAAGGAAGTGTTCCTGCCCCGTTCAACACTGTTTTTAATACAGATAAGGCACTGATATTCCGCGTGCCAGATACTGCAAACGGTGGTAGTCAAAACATCATAATTACCAATAAAATAGGTAAAGAATTAAGGGTGCCATTTAATGTAATTGCATTGCCTGTTATATCAACCGTATCAAATTATAACTTCACAAGCGGAACAAGCATCACCATTACTGGTAACAATCTGGGTGATGTTTCATCGGTGAAATTTGTTGGTGCAAATGATGTAATTAACATCGTGTCAAAAAGCAAAAAAGAACTGGTTATAACCATGCCAACTAATAGCTCGGTTCCGGGTGCTGCTTTAGTTATTACTAACTCAACCGGACCGGTTACTACTACGCAGGTATTTGAAAACCTTGATAAGGGTTACCAGATCTTTACAGATGATTATGGTACCGGCTGGGGCAATAACTCATGGGGACCTGCTCAAATATCTTCTACGGTATCAAAATCAGGTACAAAATCATTTGCCGCAACCTATGCCAAAGGCAACTGGAGCCAGGACGGATTTAATAACTGGGGTACCGGCTTTACCAGCAAACCGGAGTATAAATACCTAACATTCTGGCTTAAAGGGGCATCGCAGGATTATACACTATATGTTACCGGCGATAAACGGGCGGGTAGTTTTGGCAACTCAGATCAGTCGACACCACTTACTGTTCCGGCCAACGTTTGGACATATTTTAAATTACCGCTTACCACGCTTGATCTCTGGAACAAGGGAAATACCTTTAACCAGTTAGGTTTTTGGATAAAGGGCCCTAACGACCAGGATGAAACCTTCTATTTTGATGATGTAATGGTGGTAAATCAATAAAATTTAACTCATATCCCGGCCGCGCCGGCCGGGATATTTTAATTATTTATTGCTATTAGGCCGATGTATGAAACAAGCTATGGCTGTCCATCTGCATTAGCTGATAGCAATAGTATTTACGTGTGATTTATGATGACGAGCAATGTAATGCGCGAAATAACACCGCTAACCCCGAGCGATTGCTTTACTATATTTTCGAGAGTTAAAAAAAAGTTCGACTTTCCTTTGCATTACCATGATGAGTATGAGCTAAACCTCATTATAAACGCAAAAGGTGCAAAGCGAGTAGTAGGCGGGCATATTGAAGTTATTGAAGAGCTGGAACTTGCGCTGGTAGGGCCAAATTTATACCATGCCTGGTTTACGCATCAATGCCAAAGTGAAGAAATAACTGAAGTTACTATTCAATTTCATAAAGATCTTTTTGATGAGAAGTTTTTGAAGCGAAACCAGTTAAGTTTTGTAAAAAGCATGCTGGAACGCTCGCAGCGGGGTATAGTTTTTTCGCCCGAAACCATACAGGCTTTAAAGGGGAGAATACTGGGATTGGATAAGAAAAACGGTTTCGATTCCGTGCTTGAACTGTTGTCAATTTTGCATGATCTTTCTATATCACGTAACATGAAAATGTTATCGGACCCAAGCTTTGCCAACGATAAGTTTTACTATAACAGCCGCCGCATTGAGAAGGTATTTGAGCACATGAACGTTAACTACAACAAGCAGGTAACCCTTGCCGAAGTAGCCAAAATTGCCAACATGCCCGAGGCTTCCTTCAGCAGGTTCATTAAAAAGCGAACCGGTAAAACTTTTATAGATAGCCTGAACGAGATAAGGCTTGGCCACGCCTCACGTATGCTCATCGATTCTACCACAACCGTAGCCGAAATTGCCTACAAGTGCGGTTTCAACAACATCTCCAATTTCAACAGGATCTTTAAACGCAAAAAGCTTTGCATCCCTAAGGAGTTTAGGGAAACCTACACCGGTAACAGAATATTTATATAAATGAAACTACACTTACTTGATGTTACCATAATAATTTTATACCTGCTGAGTACCATTTTTATTGGTCTTTGGTACCGTAAAAAAGCACGTGAAAACAAAGAAAGTTATATGCTTGGCGGCAAATCGCTGCCCTGGTATAAGCTGGGTTTAAGCGATGCCTCAGATATGTTTGACATTAGCGGCACCATGTGGATGGTGAGCTTATGTTTTGTGTACGGAATGAAAAGCATCTGGATACCCTGGCTTTGGCCGGTATTTAACCAGGTATTTTTAATGATGTACCTCTCGCGCTGGCTGCGCCGTTCAAATGCCTCCACCGGTGCCGAATGGCTGGCGACGAGGTTTGGTAAAACGGGAGCGGGGGTAACCAGTTCGCACCTGGTGGTAATTGCGTTTGCCTTGCTAAGCTGCCTGGGTTTTATGGCCTACGGTTTTATTGGCCTGGGTAAGTTTATCGAAATATTTGTACCCTGGGATCTGGTAAAGGCTTATGTACCCTTTAATGTAGCGCCACAATATGTGCCCCATATATACGGTATCATCTTTACGCTGTTTGCTATGTTCTATTCCATTTTGGGTGGTATGCATAGCATTGTGGTAAGCGATGTGGTAAAATATGGCATCATGACGGTTGCCTGTATCTGGATAGGGTTTATAGCTGCAAATCAATTAAACAGTCATCATTTAAATGTACCCAATGGCTGGTACAGTCCGTTTTTCGGCAAACACCTCGGCCTTAATTGGACGGGGATAATAACCGAGGTAAATCAAAAGATCAAAAGCGATGGTTATTCGCTGTTTGCCTACTTTTTTATGATGATGACCTTTAAAGGTTTTTTTGCAGCACTGGCCGGGCCCGCCCCAAACTACGATATGCAGAAGATCCTTTCAACCCGCTCGCCCGAAGAGGCCAGCAAGATGAATGGTTTTGTAAGTGTTATTTTATTACCCATTCGCTATACGCTTATCATAAGTTTAACCACATTAGGTTTAATATATTATCGCCAAATGAACCTCACTGATGGCGCGGGCGCTATTGATTTTGAGCGGATATTACCGGCGGTTATCAATAACTTTTTGCCTGTTGGTTTGGTGGGTCTGCTATTGGCCGGTTTGTTGGGTGCATTTATGAGCACGTTTGCTGGCACTATGAACGCCGCCCAGGCCTACATAGTTAATGATATTTATATCAAATACGTTAATCCCCTGGCATCCAATAAAAGGATCATCACCATGAATTACCTGGTGGGTATGGTTGTAGTGGCGGTTGGCGTAATACTGGGCTTTTTTGTTAAAGACATTAACAGCGTTTTGCAATGGATAGTATCGGCACTATATGGTGGTTATATAGCTGCCAACGTGCTTAAATGGCATTGGTGGCGCTTTAATGCCAGCGGCTTTTTCTGGGGCATGCTTTCGGGCATTGCAGCTGCTATGATATTATCCGCGCTGGTATATTCAGGATTAATCCCTGAAGGGCAACTGTTGTATTGGTTTCCGGTGTTATTCCTTGTATCGTTAGCTGGGTGTGTTTTAGGCTCGTACGCTACGTCGGTTACGGATATGGCCGTGCTGCAATCCTTTTACACTAATGTGCGGCCATGGGGCTTTTGGGAGCCAGTTAAGCAACTTGCTTTAAAAAACGATCCCTCTTTTCAGCCTAATAAAAACTTCAAACTAAACATGTTTAATGTAGTGGTGGGTACCATAGCTCAATGTTGCTTAACCATATTGCCCATGTACCTGGTGCTATGGCAAAAGGCCCCGTTGCTGGTTACCATAGCCATTTTAGCAGTGATGATGCTGATCCTGAAAAAAACATGGTGGAATAAACTGAAAGATTATTGATGCGCTATTGCCCGAGTATTTAAGATAATAATAGAATATAAAAAATATATGATGCAGGAATTTAAACAAAGATTGACCCGGTTGCAGCAGGAACAGCATCAGCTTATAACAAAGCCCAATGAAATTGCCGGAACAGGCAACGGGATCTTCGAGAGGTATAAAAACCCGGTACTAACGGCGGCACATACGCCCCTTAACTGGCGGTATGATCTGGACGCGGCGACTAATCCGTACCTGATGGAGCGATTTGGTATCAACGCGGTTTTTAACGCCGGTGCTATAAAATTCAACAACAAATATTTGATGGTAGCCCGTGTGGAAGGTGCCGATCGTAAATCATTTTTTGCAGTGGCTGAAAGCCCGGATGGCATCAGCAATTTTACTTTTTGGGAGTATCCGGTCAACCTGCCCCAAAGTACGGAGCCCGATACCAACGTATATGACATGCGCCTTACCGTGCATGAGGACGGCTGGATCTACGGGCTGTTTTGTACCGAAAGGCGCGACCCGGCAGCACCCGAACATGATCAATCAATGGCTATAGCGGCTTGCGGTATAACCCGCACTAAAGATATGGTAAACTGGGAGCGCCTGCCCGATCTTAAAACCAAATCGCCGCAGCAGCGTAACGTGGTATTACATCCCGAGTTTGTTAATGGCAGGTACGCACTTTATACCCGTCCGCAGGATGGGTTTATCAGCGCGGGCACGGGCGGCGGCATTGGCTTTGGTTTGTGCGATACCATGGAGAACGCTATAGTTGATCAGGAAACCATTATCGATAATAAAAATTACCATACCGTTTACGAAGCAAAGAACGGACAAGGCCCGGCACCCATAAAGACAGATAAAGGCTGGCTGCATCTGGCGCATGGCGTGCGTAACACAGCAGCCGGCTTGCGTTATGTGTTGTACATGTTCATGACCCAGTTGGATGATCTTACCAAAGTATTGCACAAACCCGGTGGCTATTTTTTAGCACCCGAAGGAGATGAACGCATTGGTGATGTATCAAACGTAGTGTTTTGTAACGGCTGGATAGCGGATGGGGACGGTACAGTTTATATCTACTATGCATCATCAGATACACGAATGCACGTTGCCACAACCACGGTTGATAAATTAATTGATTATGTAGTAAATACCCCTGCCGATGGTCTGCGCTCGTCTGCCTCGGTTGATGCCATATACCATATCATCAACAATAACAGAAACCAACACCAGTTGCAGGCATGATGAAGAGTAAAGGGGAACAGAACGGGATAAAAACAAAGGCTGCGAGCGATTCCCCTCTTGAGAGGAGTGGAGAGGTGTGTTCTTCAGGCAAACTGGCTAACACACCCCAGCCACAACACACTCCATCGCTCCCCCTCTCAAGAGGGGAATTGGACATTGTATGCAAAGCTTACAGTAACGAGCTTAAACAGGAACTAAACAACATCATCAGCTACTGGCAAAAAGATGCTCCTGATAATGTGAATGGTGGTTTCTACGGTAAAATAGACAATGAAAATAATGTTACCAAACAAGCACCCAAGGGATCGGTATTAAATACCCGCATCCTTTGGAGTTTTTCTGCCGCGTATAACCAAAAGCCCAATGCGGGATTACTGCAGATGGCAAACAGGGCTTATACCTATATCAACAAGCGTTTCATCGATCATGAGTTTGGCGGAGTGTACTGGTCGGTTGATTACAATGGTGCACCGTTAGATACCAAAAAACAGGTTTATGCCAGTGCATTTGCACTGTATGCGTTGAGCGAATATTACATGGCATCGGGTATAGAAACTGTTAAACAACAAGCCATCAATCTGTATCGCTTATTGGTTGATAAGAGTTTCGATACAGAAAGAACCGGCTATCTGGAGGCCTTTACGCGCGAATGGCAGCCAATAAGCGACCTGCGCCTGAGCGCTAAGGATGCTAACGAAAAAAAGACAATGAATACCCATCTGCATATCCTGGAGGCTTATACCAACCTGTACCGCATTTGGCCGAATATTGACCTAAAGGAGCAGATAACAATACTCGTAGATAATTTCCTCGATCATTTTATTGACGTAAGTACTAACCATCTGCTCTTGTTTTTTGATGAGGAATGGAACAGCCGGGCAGATACCGTATCCTACGGGCACGATATTGAAGCCACCTGGCTTTTGCTGGAAGCCGCGGAAGTTATAGGCGATGTGGAACGGGTAACAGCTATAAAAAAAATCTGCATGGAGATTGCCGATGCAACCATACCAGGGATAGATAGCGACGGCGGCCTTTGGTACGAATACGAACCGGTTGGTAACCATCTTATAAAAGAAAAACACTGGTGGGTGCAGGCCGAAGCAGTGGTTGGGTTCTTTAACGCATGGCAGGTTAGCGGCGATCAAAAATATCTCAACCTGTCGCTCAATACCTGGGCTTTTGTAAAAGATAAGATACTGGATAAACAGCATGGCGAGTGGTTTTGGGGCATCAATGCCTATGGTAATGTCATGCCCGGAGAAGATAAAGCAGGACTATGGAAATGCCCGTATCACAACAGTAGGGCCTGCCTTGAAATTATAAAAAGGACAAGCTAATGCACAATATTTATATGAAAAAATTAAACATACTCATAGGCGGGGTGCTGATCCTGGCGGGAATGACGGCTGCCTGTAAAAAGGACAGCAAAACCGTTCCGCCGGTAAACAATGGTGATGACAACGGTTCGACCGTAATTATAGCGCCTACTGAACCGGCAATAGCCAGCACCCAGGGCTTTTTCCTGGATAACTGGGAAGCAAAAACATGGAGTATCAGCAACACAAAAGCGGTGGGCAAATCCTCGGCTGGTAATATTACAGTGAGTGTTGATCTTAGTCAGCAGATCACTAAGGTGTCTAAATATATCTATGGAAATAACCTTAACCCCTTCATGGGGCAAATGGTTACCGAACCCGATCTGATGGCGAACATAACCAACCTATCGCCCAATGTTATCCGGTTTCCCGGCGGCAGCTTGTCAGACGTTTACTTTTGGGATGATAATAAAGCCCCGGCCGATGCACCTGCGCAACTGTCCGATAACACCGGTACTTATACCGATGCCGGTTACTGGTTTGGCAACAATACCGCCAGTTGGACGCTTACGCTGGATAATTATTATGCCATGCTGCATCAAACCAACAGCACCGGGCTAATTACGGTCAACTACGGCTACGCCCGCTATGGCACAGGTCCTCACCCTGATGAGGCGGCGGCGCATTTGGCTGCCCAATGGGTTAGGTATGATAAAGGGCGCACTAAATTATGGGAGGTTGGCAACGAAAATTACGGTAACTGGGAGGCCGGTTACCGCATTAACCGTCAGCTTAACCAGGATGGCCAGCCCGAAATACTAACCGGACAGGTGTATGGTACCCACTTTAAAGTTTTTGCCGATTCGATGCGTAAGGCAGCTGCTGAGGTGGGCAGCACCATTAAAATAGGCATCGTATTAACCGAAACCAACGACCAAAACGCCGGTGTGCGTAACTGGAATGCTGGTGTACTTTCGGCGGCAGGTAACACCCCCGATTTTTTTGTGGTGCATAATTATTATACCCCTTATCAGCAAAATTCAACACCTGATGTAATACTGGCTACCCCAACCACGGTTACAAGCGATATGATGAACTGGGTAAAAACATCGGCACAAAACGCTGGTGTTACCCAAAAACCTGTAGCGTTAGATGAGTGGAATATCTTTGCCACCGGGTCAAAACAAATGGTATCAAATGTGGCAGGCGTACATGCGGTAATGGTGTTGGGTGAGGTGCTGAAAAATCAGTTCAGCATGGCAAGCCGCTGGGATATGGCAAACTGGTGGGACAATGGCGATGATCACGGCCTGTTCAGCAATTCGGGCAACCCAGGCGGTGCAGAACCCGGCGCGCCCAAGTGGAGCCTCCGTCCGGCATTTTATTACCTGTACTATTTCCAAAAATTCATAGGCGATCATTTGGTCAGCTCGTCAACCGCCGGCAGTACCGATGTGGTGAGCTATGGTTCGTCATTTACTTCGGGCGAGGCAGGGGTAATCCTCGTAAACAAAGGCAGTAACGATCATCTGGTGAACGTGAGTTTCAAAAATTTTGCAGCTGGCAACAACTATTATTACTACACGCTTAATGGCGGTACAGATAATGCACCTTTTTCGCGCAAGCTATATGTTAATGGCATTGGCCCCTCCGGTGATATGGGCGGCCCGGCAACTTATACCAGCATCCCGGCAAATTCATCGGCTATTAAAGGTGGCATAGTGGTAACTGTACCTGCAAGGGGAGTAGTTTTTTTAGTGGCAAATAAAAAATAGGCAATAAGCTGTTAAACCATAACAGCACAAATGAGTTTGGTAATTTAAGCGTTTTGATATGAGGCTATTTTTGAAGTATATTACGGTATTTGTTTTAACATTTTACGGTTTGGAAGCACAGGCACAATTATTTAGTCCGAGTGATAAAAAGGCTACTCCCGAAACGCGGGCGCTGTTTTACAGTATGCAGCGGTTAATGGGTGCCGGGGTGCTTTTTGGTCATCATGATGATACGGCCTACGGTGTGGGCTGGAAGTTTGAACCCGGCCGGTCTGATGTGAAAAGTGTTACCGGATCGTACCCCGCGGTATACGGGTGGGATCTGGCTAAGATAGAGCACGACAGCATTAATGATATAAATGGCATCCCCTTTAAATTGCAGAAACAACTGGTAAAGGATGTTTACGAGCGGGGCGGTATCAACACTTATTGCTGGCATATGGATAATCCCGCCAACGGTAAAACCGCCTGGGATACCACGCAGCGTACGGTTAAAGACCTTATCCCCGGTGGCGCTTACAATAGTGTTTATGTTAAGTACCTGGATAGGGCGGCTGCCTACATGGCCGATCTGAAAGGTGCAGATGGTGAGGCGATCCCTTTACTTTTCAGGCCGTTTCATGAGCTTACCGGCAACTGGTTTTGGTGGTGTAAAAATACCAGTACCCCCGATGAATTTAAAACTCTTTGGCGTTTCACTATAGATTATCTGCGCAACACCAAAAAGCTGCATAACCTTTTAATTGTGTATTCCGTGGCCGATTTTGATTCGGAAGAACAATTTCTGGAACGATATCCCGGCGATGAGTATGCCGATTTCCTGGGCTTTGATAATTACTGTTACAAAAGCGTGCCGGATTATCAGTCTAAATTAGACAAGCGCCTGGGTATTTTGGATAATATAGCTGCTAATCATCACAAACTGGCTTGCCTGCCCGAAACCGGTTACGAGCGTATCCCACAGGCAGACTGGTGGACAAAAGTGTTGCTGCCCACCATTGCCAAACATAAAATAAGCTACGTGCTGGCATGGCGAAACGGTCGTACAGATCATTATTATGTGCCCTATGCGGGGCAGGAGAGTGCGGATGACTTTGTGAAATTTTATAACAGTCCGCTAACTATGTTTCAAAACAGATTAACCGGATTGAGCGTGTACGGGAAACCGAATTATAGTATCAAGTAGTTAGTATCATGTATCAAGACACAGAGAGTGTACAATCAGCGAAATCAAGGGAATCAAAATAAATCAACGGTCATGATTTCCTCAACACGATCACGCCTAATAGTCCGGCTATTAATGAGGCCAGCAATATACCATACTTAGCCTGATCTACCATTTGGGGATGGGCGGTAAAGGCAAGGCCGGATATAAATAACGACATGGTAAAGCCCACGCCAGCCAGCAGGGCTACACCGGCCATTTGTTTCCATGTAGATTTTGCAGGTAATTGTGCGCCAAATTTTACCATTAGCCAGGTGGCCAATAGTACGCCGATGAACTTGCCCACCAATAAGCCAGCAGCTACACCCATACTCACCGGGTTAAGCAGGGAAGAAAAGAAATCGGCCCCTATAATTATGCCCGCATTGGCCAGCGCAAAAAGTGGCATCACCACAAAAGCAACCCAGGGATGCAGTGCATATTCAATTTTTTGTAAAGGGGTTTCGGCATTGGCACTCAGGCTTTTTATTTTTTCAATAGCGTCATGTTGTTCGGGCGTGGTTAAGGTGCTGTTGTTGGGTATTTCCTTTTCAAATACTGTTAATAGTTTGCGCAGACTCTCCGCATAGCTTTTTTCGTTAATTAATGTACGCGCCGGGATAGTAAAAGCCACCAGCACACCAGCAATGGTGGCATGTACGCCCGATAATAGAAAAGCTACCCAAACTCCAAACCCAATAACAAGGTAAAAAGCGATACTTCGTATTCCCATTTTATTGCCGATGAGGAGGAGGACTAATAATCCTAATCCGATGCTTAACGGTCCAAATGATATGTGTGCACTATAGAATATCGCGATCACTAACACTGCACCCAGATCATCGGCAACGGCCAGGGCCGACAAAAATACTTTTACTGAAGATGGGATCTGTTTGCCCGCAATTGACAACAATGCCAATGCAAAAGCTATATCCGTAGCCATGGGAATACCCCAGCCATGTTCCGAATTGGCATCTTTATTAATGAAAAAGTAAATAAGCGCCGGTATCAGCATCCCACCTAAAGCCGCCACCATGGGTAATGAGGCCTTTTTGAGGGATGATAATTCGCCAGCCATAAATTCACGTTTTAGCTCAAGCCCTATCACGAAGAAAAAAACAGCCATCAAGCCGTCATTTATCCAAAGATGAAGGGAATGATCGAGTGCATGGCCGTTAAAACCCAGACTAAATTTAAGATCCCAAAGGTGGTGATATGAATTGGCAAATGGTGAGTTTACCCAGATGATAGCAACGAGCACGCTTATAAAAAGCACTATGCCGCTGGTATGCTCCTGGTGTATAAACCTGCTTACCGGGGCCGTGAGTTTTTCAATAGCTGATTTTTGCCTCATTGCTGCCTAAATTAAGGAAAATATAAGGTATCAAAGTAGCAAATATGAGTTTTAGCTCTTTGGCTTCCGTAAAATATTTAAAACCAATCCTATCCCCAATGCTTTTATAATAAAAACAGTGTTATGAGTGCATATCAGCAAAAATGGATAGCTATTTTGAATAATGCCCACCTTGCCGGGTGGACTATTGAAGACCGCGACGGCGATGTTTTTATTGACATGCCACACGTTACCGATTTGAAATTGATACGCGATAACCTGCCGCAAACCCTGGGGCTTATGGCATTAGATATAAACTTACCCAAAGAGCGATTGAAATTTATTATCCACAACGGGCACGAGCAGTTTGAATATCTCCTTAATCCTGCCGATGCCGATCTGAATACGGAATAAGTTTATAATTTGGCTTTGGTAGATACCACCACTACAGATACACCCATAAGCGCTATCAACACAAAGGATGCCCTTAATGTAGCTATACCTGCTATAAAGCCTATTACCGGTGGCCCTATTAAAAAGCCCATAAAACCAATGGTTGATACCGCAGCCAAAGCTACGCCGGGCTGCATGGTTTTTGATTTACCAGCGGCGCTGTACACCATAGGTACAACGGATGATACACCTGCACCAACGAGCAAAAAGCCCGCTATAGCGGTATATAAGTAAGGGAAAATTACAGCTATTGCCAAACCTGCGGCGGTTAAAGAGCCGCTTACCTGCAAGGTGCGTTTTAAGCCGAAACGATGTGCGAACCAATCGGCTACGAAACGGCCACCAGCCATAGTGAACATAAATGCGGTGAATCCAATACCCACCAATGCTGTTGGGGCAAGTACTACTTTTTTAAAGTAGATAACGCTCCAATCAAACATGGCCCCTTCACATATCATCGAACAAAAAGCGATGACACCTAATTTTATTAATGATTTGTCGGGCATTACAAATACTGGTCCGGCGCTGGCTACTTTATCATCCTTTAAATACCGGGCGGCTATTACAACGCCGGCGGCTATAACCACCATCATCAGTAAAAAATGATGGAAAGGGGCAATGCCATTGGCTATCATAAAAGTACCTATACCGGCACCGGCGAAGCCCGCCAAACTCCATAAACCATGAAATGAAGCCAGTATTGGTTTCTGATAAATTTGTTCGGTGGCCACGGCCTGTGTGTTTACAGATATATTAACCGCGTTGCTGCTAAAGCCAAAGCAAATAAGGCATACAATAAGCTGAAAAGTATTTTGCGCCAACCCAAGTGTAACCAATGCTACCGCATAAACTAACAGCGCACCTATAAGCAATTTACGGCTGCCAATTTTGGTGATCAGCCAACCCGAGAACGGAAGGGAAAGCATTAAACCTACCGGCAATGAAAACAGTACAGCCCCCAAAGCAGCGTCAGACAAACCCATTGTTTGCTGTACACTGGCAATGCGCGATGCCCAACTGGAAAAGCTTAGGCCCGCCATAAAAAACATAGCGCCCACGGCTATACGAAGCTGTAGCCTTGTATTTACTGATTGTGTTTTTATTGGCGTATCTATCATTTCCTATCAACTAAGTGTAAAAAGTACACTTAGTTTTATGAACGCAAATATAGGTTATATTAATTGTATTTGGTACAAGTAATAAGGTTTTTTACTTTTAGATGGATTTGCAGTAATTAACTGGCTTTGAATGGATTAATTATTACCTTTTAATTGACTATAAAAGATTTTCCAAGCGTACGGTTGCTTCGCCTGCTACCAGGGTTAATGGTGGGCCTGTTTTATCTACCGGGTATAACAGGCACGAGAAGGTGAGTTTTATTTTTATACTGTCATCGAAACCAAGCTCCTTTGGTATTGGGGTTGCCGACACTATTGTTACGGTTCCGGTCTGGGTTGCCAGCGCGCTGGTATACATCTTTCCGGTTGCATCTACATAGCTGATGGTTATATATTTAGTATCACGACCATTATTCTCTACTCCGAAATTCCATTGCTCCGGTTTAACTAAACTGTTAAATGCATCTGCGCGGTCGCCATCAGGCAAAACATGGAATGTGCCTATCTCAATACCTATTTGCGGCTGAAAGTTTTTCGAATCGGAAATTGTAGCTATCAGGCTCCCCGTAATTTCGCCCTGATCATTTGAAGTAGCGCCTGCCGAACCGGTAACCCAGCCGTTAAAACCATCTGTAGTTTGCCAGTTTATTTTAGCGCCGTCTAACGAGCAGGTAAAGTAGTATTCTCCCGGCGTTGCAGGATTGTCCGGATTAGTGCCTGTAGTATCTGGTGGATGATAACCTTTTATGGGGATGGTATTGGCCTCAGTTGGTGTTACAGGGTAATCGAGCTTGCAACTGCTAAACGAGATGGTCAATAAAAATAAAGCCCCAATTGTGTAGTACAGGTTTTTCATAAGCGCATTAAAAAGGTACGTATTAGCCTTTTACGTGCTTTATATATAATAGTTTTAACTATGTGTAAATATTATTATCCGCAATCGCCATCGGGTGTGCATGATTCACCTTCAATAATGGTAAGGCTTGGCTTGGGATTTTCCTGCTGCCATTCGTTAAACGCGGTTTCGATGGTTTGGGTAAATACAGGTACGGCTTGCGCGCCCGAAATGCCATATTTATTGTTCACCACAAAAAACGGAACACCACGAATCCCTAATTCCTGGGCTTCAATTATATCGTGCTTTACATCGGCGGCAAAGGTGTCACTGCTAAGGGTTTGTTTGATTTCTTCGGCGTCGAGGCCTATTTCGGTACCTAATTGTACCAGGGTATCGTTATCGTCGATATTTAGTCCGCGGGTGAAATAGGCGTTAAATAATGCTTCTTCGGCGGTATCACCCAAACCATGTTGTTTTGCCAGGTGGCTAAACCTGTGGGCGTTAAAGCTGTTAGCCACAACCGCAGTGTCAAAATTATAAGTCAACCCAACTTCGGCGGCCATTTGGGTAACGTGGCTGTTCATTTCCCTGGCATATTCCAGCGTCCAACCCTTTACATCGGCAAGGTATTGTGTAATATTTACAGACGGATCTGTTTTCATATCCGGGTTTAACTGAAAGCTTTTCCATTCAATCTCTACCTGGTCGCGGTTTTCAAATTGCACAAGTGCTTCTTCAAACCTGCGTTTGCCAATGTAGCAAAATGGGCACATCACATCAGACCATATTTCAATTTTCATATCCTGTTTCCTTTTTTTAACTGTACACAAATTTAGTATATAGGGCGGCCATCCCCGTAAGGCTAAAGTAAAATTTGGTTGCCGGTAATCAACATAAATTATTTGCATACATGGTGGTAAAACAATTGCTTTGCAGTATAAAAAAATCCTTATCATGCTTAAGCCTTACAAGTATTTTTCTCTGCTGATTATCTGCATTTTCATGGCCTTACAAGGCATGGCGCAGCAAAAAACTAAACCTTTAAATACGCATGGCGGTAACCTGTTCAGTGCGGGTTTCGCGGCTGGCTTTATAGGTGGCTTGTACGATGCGTTTTATCCGTATAAACAGCTTTTAAAACAAGGCGATTTTGGATTGGGTGCCCCCGGAAAACTTGATGGCGAATTGCTGTTACTTAATGGTAAACTTTACCAAACCCAGGCTACCGGGAAAACAACACAACTGATAGATACCGGGAAAACACCATACGCTGTGGTATGCTTTTTTCAGCCAAAAAAGGTTTATAAAAGAACCGGAGAATTGACCAAAGCAGGGCTGTTTAGTTATTTAGATAGTTTGCTTACCAACACTAACGGTATTTATGCCATACACATTAAAGGTAAATTTAGGCTGGTAAAAACCCGGGCCTTTCCTCCCGTTGAAAAACCTTACCTGCCACTGGCAGCCATGTTGGACAGGCAACATTTTTTTAACCACACCGATATCGACGGCGATCTGGTAGGTTTTCGCACACCTGCATTTATGGAGGGTTCATTTATTACCGGGTATCATTTCCATTTTTTATCTGCCGATAAAGCTAACGGGGGGCACATGATAGACGTAATAACGCAGGATATCACTGTTGAGATTGATCTATTGAACAGCTATACCATGCAACTGCCGCAAACAACAGACTTTAACAACTTCGACTTTAAGAAAGACCGGAAGGATGATATTAAAAGCGTAGAGAACGGCAAAAAGCAATAGGGTTATCCTTCAATAATAGCAATTATTTTACTGATATCGCCGTCGTTAGGCAATTCATCTGCAGTTATATTGGGGTAATATTTATTCAGAATTTTTTGAATAAGCAGGTAGCTTTCAATAGATTGTATAGGAGGGTTAGCCAATTCATTGATAATAGAACCAACCATTTTGATCTTTTTTGCTTCGTACTGGTTCAGTACAAATTCAGAAGTCTTTTTTTTACGACTGGCCAAAATCAATTCATCAAGTTTCTTGATATCTTCAATCAAGTCCATCAGCTTTAGTACTTCCACTTTTTTCATCGTGCCAAAATTAAACAAATATTTGCCCCGCTAAATAACAATAAGTTAATATATCAAAATAAAAAAGACGTTAATGCAGCTCCCGGCACATTGTAAAATAATTTTCAGCTAACTATCCTTTAATGTAAATAGCTTATATTGGGTAAAATTAAACCACATGAAAAAAACGATTGTTACTACCGCTTTATTAGTAAGTTGCTTTATGATATGCCTTGCCGCCGTTGCAGACCTTAGCGGAAAATGGGCCGGAAAAGTTGATGTTCAGGGCACCCAATACCCCTTGCTTTATGATTTTAAAGTTGATGGTGAAAAACTAACCGGAACGGCTTTAACGCCGGATGGCAACGTAGATATTACCAACGGAAAAATAAAGGGCGCCGACTTTTCATTTAATGTAGCAACCAGCGGTATGGATATAGCCCACACGGGCAAGTTATATGCCGATTCGGTAACTATTGATCTGGATATAGATGGTTCAAAACTACATTCGGTTTTGAAAAGACCGGTTGATAAAAAATAACCTCTTATAAAAACATTAAAAAGCGCCCTATTAAACAGGGCGCTTTTTTTGTATATGGAGGTTGAATATCTTAGTTCGCTCATTTAATCTGCGTGTTCACTCATTAAAATTGTCTGTTGGAGTAGTTTAAAACTATAAGCTATAAATAAACACTAACTTAGTTTCTTAATTTATTGAAAATCAGTAAGTAAAATGTCTATTTAATAGTAAGCCGTTGAAACTACTTCTCGATTTTATTAAAGGGGTCATTGTTATTTTCCTGGCTTTTATTGTGGTGTTGCTGGTAAACTTACCGCATGACATTATTATAAATTCAATCACAGAAGGCTCTGCAAAAAAGCATGTCCCTATTGGTACTCAGGCGGAGCTCATCTCTATTGTAATTGTATTTTTAGCTGGTTTTTTTGCTTGTATGTTGGTTTGCGCATTGGCGGGTACGCAACGTAAAATATTATTGATAGTGCTTGTTTGTCTTTTTCTTTTTGCCGATCTGTTTTCTGTATTTACTGACCTTGTGCATACCAGTTTATTTTACCGGATAGCTATTGTTGCAATTGTTCCTTTAGAGATTTGGGCGGGATGTGGCGTTGTTAAAAAACGCAAATATATAATGGCTACTACACTAATCATTTAACGATATTATTTCTTTGATTTTAATCCAGTAGAAAACTTTTTAACCAAATGATTGTATCAGTATTGGCCGGCAGTTTTTTGCATGGTCCAAAATACAATCCCCCATGAAAAAGAAGACCTTTGTAACTACCCTTGCTTTATTGTTTTTTGTCGTTTGTTATGCGGTCACAATTGATATCAGCGGCAAGTGGACAGGTATCCTGAAAATGAAAGATGGTCATGATATGCCGTTGAACTACACATTTAAAGTTGATAGTGACAAGTTAACCGGTACAGCCCTAACACCGCAGGGAGAAGTGAAGATCACCGACGGAATGATCAACGGTAACGATTTTTCTTTTAACGTGCCGGTACCAAATGGAAATGCTCCCCATACAGGCAAAATATATGCCGACTCGTTAACCCTGCACATTGTTTACAAAGGCGAACATTTGGCCGCCACTTTAAAACGGAGCAACTGATAATAGTTTAAAATTTACGTTGATTATTAACTGTATTCAATTTACCTTTGCGGCAACATGCTGCAACGTATAACAGCCTATTTACTCATCTTTTCGCTGGTCACGGTCAATTTCTCGCATTTGTTTATTTATGCGGGTTTTGAAATGAACAGGAATTACATTGCCACCAAGCTTTGCGAAAACAGGGACAAGCCCTGGATGCATTGCGATGGTAAATGCTATTTCATGAAAAAGATAAAACAGGCAGAGGACAAGCAGGCCAGCGATGAAAGGCAATCGCAAAAGAGCCTCTTTCAGGAGGTTTACGTGATCAGTACAACGGTCATTAAATTTCACTCCCACCTGTTGCAAGTAATTGTAACCCCGTACAACAGCACCTTACCGGTTAGCCCTGTCGGTACTGTTTTCCGCCCTCCGCAGTTAGGATAATCCTCATTTTATTTCCCGGTTTTTTGATTGATGGCTTTGCGATCCTTTCGCATGGACAATGGTTGATATGCATTGATTAATTATATCATGGCATTTACCCACTATGTCATTGCGAAGAACAAAGCAATCCCATAGGATAAGTGCAGACTTTGCATGCGTGTTTTAGACTTACGAAGTTTTTAAAACTTCGTAAGTCTGGGCCTTATTGCATCGTAGCCATAACAAAAGCCGCTATAACTATCCCGATTTTTTTACACGCGGGGCAAATGCCCTATATACACTTTGTATGAAAAAATATTTCATCCTGTTTATCCTATTTACACTTTTTAATAAGCTTACTTACAGCCAAACAACTATACATCTTACAGTAACCGATGCCAACACCCACGAAGCCCTTGCAGGTGCCATGATATATAATAATGCCAATGGCGTTAAATTAGGCGCTACCGATGCTAAGGGAACTTTTGCCATTAGCCAGGGTGTTGCTCAGGTAAGGCTCACTATGGTGGGCTATAATCAACAGATTGTCAACATTACCGGTAATCGGGTTAATGCAGCGCTGTCGCCATCTACTTTAGATCTTCAGCCCGTTGTGGTAACCGCCAGCCGCGAAGGGCAGGCACGGCAGGATGCGCCCATCGCTATCAGTAAAATAAACTCTACCCAAATAAAAGATACCAAGGCTACCGCCTTGTACCAACTGTTAAACAAAGTTGCAGGCGTTTACATGGTTGATCTGGGTAACGAGCAACACACGATGGCCATCCGCCAACCCATTACTTATAATGCCCTGTATTTATACATGGAAGATGGTTTGCCTATCCGCCCTACAGGCATCTTTAACCATAACTCGTTGTATGAAATTAACATGTCGGGTGTTAAGGATATCGAAGTGATCAAGGGGCCAGCCTCATCACTTTATGGTAGTAATTCGATAGGTGGCGCAGTAAACTTTATTACCCAGGGGCCGCCTGCGGGTTATGCAGGCAACGTATCCGTTCAGGGTAATAATTATCACTACCGCAGGGTTGATGCCGATGGTGGTTTTACTCAGGGAAAATTTGGATTGTATATCGGTGGCTACGTCGCCCACCAAAAAGATAGCTGGCAGGACTATTCCAACTTTGATAAATACTCAGCAAATTTTAAAACCACTTATGATTTTACGCCTGCTACCCGTTTAACCACTTCGGCAGCGTATAATTACCTCAACACCCAAACACCAGGCAGTTTAGATAGTACCCGGTTTTATAGCCGCAGTTACGGCGCAAATCAGCGTTTTACTTATCGTAAGGTTGAGGCATTTCGGGCAAGTACCAGGCTGGATCATAAGTGGGATGACAAGAATAGCACCTTTGTAACCCTGTTCTTCCGCGATAATTCAACCGCGCAGCTGCCCAGTTATTATATATCAGATGTGAGGGATAACGCAGGTAATTACCAAAGTTCAAACGGACAGGTTAACGATCAGAAGTTTCAAAGCTACGGTCTGCTGGCGCAGCACCGTGCCGATTTTGATTTCCTGCATTCGCGCCTTATTGGTGGTGTTTATTTAGACGATAGCCCAAGTTCATACTACGCCCAGTATCTGGATATAAACAAAGATGTAGCTAATAACTATTACACAAGCTTTACCAACACCGGCAAGTACATTGATAATTATGGTATTAAATTGTTCAATACCGCAGCCTATGTTCAGTACGAAATTAAACCCTTAGCGGCATTGCGCATAGTTGGCGGTTTGCGTTATGATAGGGTGCATTACAATTTTACCAACAGCCTCCCTGCCAACGAAACCAAGTACAAACAGCAGGAAACAAACACCTTTAATATTGTTGCACCGAAATTGGGTCTGACGTATGATCTGGGTGCTAACAAAGGCTTTTATGCCAACTACAGCGTAGGCTTTCAACCGCCAGAAACCGGCGATCTGTATAGCGCAAGGCAGCTTACTCCCCTAAAGCAAGCCACATTTGATAATTATGAGTTGGGTGGCTGGTTTTCGGCATTTGATAAGATGTTGTATTTTGAAATGAGCTTGTTCGACCTGGAAGGCCACAACGAAATCATTAACCAGTTATTGCCAGATAATACCACCCAAAACCAAAACGCGGGTGCAACCCGTCATCGCGGTGTGGAATACGCTTTAACAATTGCCCCCGTTAAGGAGCTTACCTTCAGGTTTAGCGGCACCAATGCAAGGCATACCTATGTTTCCTATAGTGAAGTAAGCACCAACTATAGCACTAACACCAGCACGGTTAAGGTTTACGATGGCAACCGCATGAACAACGCACCGGCATGGATAGCTAATTCCGAGCTTACTTACAAGCCATTGTATCTTCCTGGTTTTAGGATAGCGGGCGAATGGCAGCACATCAACCAGTATTATACAAACCCGGCTAACACCAAAACTTACAGTGGTTATGATATTTATAACTTACGTTTGGGCTATACAGTTAAAAGCAATGTGTTAAAAGGGGCGGGGATCTGGTTCAATGTGCTTAACGTTACTGATAAGCTTTATGCAACCACGGTAACCAGCAATCAATATGGCGATACTTATAATGCCGCCGCACCGCGCACATACACTTTAGGAATCAGTTATTCGTTTTCAAAATATTAATTATGGCTTCATCAGCAGTAAAAAGTAATTTTTATAAATGGCACCGGGTGCTGGGCTTAATGGCCCTCATCCCGGTCATTTTCTGGACGTTGAGCGGTCTATCGCACCCGTTCATGTCCAACTGGTTTCGTCCGCAAATAGCAAAGGAGGTATTTAAACCCCTGGCACAAAGCAAAATGAAACCGTCATTATCCATACAGGATGTGATGGATAGGAACCATATCACCAGTATCCGTAATTTTAGTTTGATAAACTTTAACAAAGGCACCTTTTACCAGGTGCTGGGTAAGGATAGTTTATACAATTACTATTCGGCCACCGATGGCGTGCTGTTGCCTCATGGTGATACCGATTATGCCGAATATCTTGCGCGCTATTTTACGCAGGATAGTACATCGGCTATAAAAAGTATTCTGCTGCAAACCGATTTCGACAGCCAGTACCAGCCCATCAATCATTTGCTGCCCGTTTGGAAGGTTTCATTAAACCGGCCAGATGGTATGGACGTTTATATTGAAACAGGTCAGAGCCGCATGGGTACATTCAATAACAATACCCGTAAGGCTTTTTTATGGTTGTTTGAGCAGTTTCATACCTGGCAGTTTCTTGCAGATATTGGCGGCGATACCTTTCGCAATGTAGTTTTACTGATTATCATGAGTATTATGCTGTTGGCTCTCGCCAGCGGACTAACAGTTTATGGTTTAATGTGGAAGAAATTTAAATCCATAAAGGAAAGCCGCAAGGCTAATGGTACCGAAGAAAAGCGTTTTATCCACCGTTATCATAGGCAAATAGGGCTAATTGTTTCTTTTGTAATGTTCACTTTTGTTATTAGCGGGGCATTTCATTTGGCAGTAAAACTGCACAATAATGAACCCGTTAAAGCAGATTACGGGCAGCTGATAGATCGCAGGCAAATGGATACCTCTAATTTAAAACTGCCTATTGCCGATAGTATTATCAAGCACATTGGCATAGTAAATTTCAACGGAGAAACCTTTTACCAGGTAGTTGATGACAAAAAGCAGGTAACCTATTTTGATGCATCCAAAGGAAAAGAGCGCACCAATGCCGATGAAGAATACGCCCGGTTTCTGGCCGGTTATTACAAGCCGCAGGCATCATTGGGTAATGCCTTCAAAGGAAGGGTTAAGGTTGATGTGATCCGCCAGTTTGATAACGAGTATGGGTTTATTAACAAGCGCCTCCCGGTTGAGCGGGTAGGCTACCCCAACGGCGATAACTGGTACATTGAAACCACAACCTCAAAACTGGCAACCAAAGTTGCGGGTATTGACAGGGCCGAAGGGCTTTCTTTCATCTTCCTGCATAAATACTTCGGTATGATCTGGGCTGGTAAGGATATCAGGGATATCGTAACCATGCTGGCTGCATTAGGGGTGCTGGTGGTATCGTTATTTGGTTTAGCATCCTTTATCAAAAACAAATAGTTATGAAAAGAGCCATCATTATATTCACACTTGCGGGATCACTATTAACAACATTTACGGCCTGTAACGGCAATAGTGCTAATAAGGAAATCCATAAGAAGAAAGGTAGATATACCTGTACTATGCACCCCAACGTAAGTGCCGACAAGCCCGGTCTTTGCCCCAAATGCGGCATGGAACTGGTAGAACGTGATACTACGGCGGATAAGTAGAAAGGTCGTCACCGCATGTTCAGGCGTGGAACGCCTGAACAGTTTCCCAATTGAGCGTTTACGCTCAATATTTAAAGAATTAAAGTCCTCTCCTCAAAAGAGGGGGCTTTATTACCTCTTCCTTAATAAAGTGCTATGGGCTTTTTCGCCGTTGGCAGCCATATCCACACCAATAGAATCGCCGTAGAATTTACCCGTATGCGGTATTTCAATATCGGCAATGGTTACTGTAAATGAAAAACTGCTGCCGTTTATTTTACCGTCATCAATAGGCAATTCGCCTTTGGGGGTTTGGGCTGTACCGGTAAGCTGATCGCCATCAACCTTGAAATTGTATTTAAGTGGGTACACGGTGCCATTGTCCAGTTTTAATGTTCCAGACCATTCTCCGTTAAGTTCGTTCAGCGCCGCAAAACATGCTAAAAAGCAGCCTAATAACAGGGTAGTTGTTAAAATAACTTTTTTCATAGGTGTTGTTTTTTTAATAACTAAATGTAGAATACCTATTAAAATTCATGATGAACAATAGGTTAAATTTGCATACAGCTTACTCAATGCACAAACCATGCCCGGCTTCCCTTGTAAACTGTAACATTTATACAGCAGTGCTTAGTTGGCGTCGGTTGAAAAGATTGCCTATAGCCTTATTATTGATTTTTTGCTAAAAAACTATAAATGTTAATCATACATTTTATTTGCTTGCAGAATGCTGTATATTTAAACCGTACCTGAATATTCTTAAAAAGAAGAGATTTATTACCTAAATTAAATTACCGGATGAAAAAATTATCTGTATTGATGTTGCTGTTTGTCGCATCTTTTAAAGCCGACGCACAGGACATTTCATTGAAAAAAGGATGGAAGTTTGCTGTAGGCGATTCAGCGCAATGGGCGTCACCAACCTATAACGATCAACATTGGCAAGCCATTGATCTCAGTTATAACTGGGAGCGCCAGGGCCATCCCAACTATGATGGTTTTGGCTGGTACCGCACCAGGGTTGTAATACCGGCATCGTTAAGAGAGAAATCATTTTTAAAAGACAGCCTTCGGCTTAACCTGGCCAGCGTTGACGATAACGATGAAGTTTACCTGAACGGTACATTGATTGCCAAATATGGCAACAACGGGGGCAGTAATATAAAAGACGGCAATTATGGTCCGCGCAGTTATACCATTGCTGCAAATAATCCGGCTATTTTGTGGGGTAAAGAAAACGTACTTGCTGTAAGGGTATTTGATACCGGCGGCGACGGCGGCATTTATGGCATAAACTTTAGTCTTGCTATGGCCGATGTAATGGATAATGTAACCGTTAATACCGATGCCGATTTTGAATATGGCGATAATAATAGTTTGAGTAAATCTGTTAAATTGATTACCAAAAATCAATACCAATATCAAGGTAAACTGGCTTTTAAAGTAACTGACCCCGAAACCGATGCCGTGCTTTACGAAAAAACAAATCCTGCGGCATTTACCATCGGCAAGCCCTTCACTTACTCGTTCTCGATAGCGCGTTTGGCAAAAAAATCATACACCATTACTTACACCTTTACCGATGAAAAATCGGGTAAATCGGTAACGCATATCGAAACCACACCCTATATCTTAACGCCTTATCCATCGGCCAAGCCAAAGATAAATGGCGCCGAAGTGTTTGGCGCACGGTCGGGTAACCCCTTCCTGTATATGATACCGGCTACCGGTAAAAAACCTTTGGTTTATAAAGCCACCGGTTTACCCGAAGGTTTAAAACTTGATGCCGCAACCGGTATCATAAGTGGTTCGGTAGCTGCAAAAGGCGATTACCCGGTTACTTTTACGGTAAGTAACAAACTGGGCAGCAAAACAAAAAAATTCACCATAAGCATTGGCGATAAAATTGGTTTAACACCTGCGCTTGGATGGAACAGCTGGAATGCCTGGGGATTAAGTGTAGATGACAGCAAAGTGCGCATTTCGGCCAAAGCAATGGCCGATAAATTGAGCCAGCATGGTTGGGCTTATATTAACATTGATGACGGCTGGGAGGCCGAAAATCGCTCAGCTGATGGCAAGATTTTAGCAAATAGCAAATTTCCGGATATGAAAGGCCTTACCGATTATGTACATGGTTTGGGCTTGCGTATGGGTATCTACTCATCGCCTGGTCCGCGTACTTGCGGTGGTTTTTTGGGCAGCTGGCAGCATGAAGATCAGGATGCCCAAACTTATGGCGATTGGGGTATCGACTATTTAAAATACGACTGGTGTTCCTACTCGGAGGTTACCATTCCAAAACCCGACTTGCCGGCGTTGAAGAAACCTTACGAGGTAATGCAGGCATCTTTAGGGAAAATTCACCGCGATATTATGTATAGCCTTTGCCAGTACGGCTGGGGCGATGTATGGGAGTGGGGTGCCAATGTTGACGGCAATAGCTGGCGCACAACCGGCGACATACAGGATACATGGCAAAGTATGGCCGGTATAGGATTTGACCAAGGCAAGGCCGCACCGCACGCGCAGCCCGGTCATTTCAATGATCCCGATATGTTGGTGGTAGGTAAAGTGGGGTGGGGCCCAAGCCTGCACACTACCCGCCTTACTTATGACGAGCAATACACCCACATCAGCTTATGGAGCCTGCTAGCATCGCCATTGCTTATAGGCTGCGACATGGGGCACCTGGATAAGTTTACGCTAAGCCTGCTTACCAACGATGAAGTACTGGCTATTGACCAGGATGCTTTGGGTAAAGGAGCCAGCCAATATGTTAAGAATGAAAATTACCAGGTATGGGTTAAAGAACTGAAAGACGGCGGCAAAGCTATCGGTTTGTTCAACACTACAGATAAGTACCAAACCATCAGCCTTGATAAAGCCGACCCTGTGTTAAAGGGATATACCAAATTCAGGGATGTATGGCAACAGCAATACATTATAACAACCGGCAAAGCATTTAGTGCCAAAGTTGCGCCGCATGGCGTAATGCTTATCAGGGTTGAGAAATAATTGAACCTGATTTTATAAAAAGGCCCTCTTTACCAATTGGCAAAGAGGGCCTTTTTGTTTTTTAATAATTAATAGCTGATTTGAATTGTTTATATCAGACCAAATTCCATGCAAGTGTATGTTTTTCAGGGGATTTTGTAATAATATATGGGTGAGAACACACCTTCGCTTGTGGTGTAATATCCTGTACCATCGGGTGTGAAGCCTATAGCTTCGCCCTGCTTTTCGGGTTCATAGTTTAATTCCTGTGGCTTGCGTGTCATTACATCCCAAATATGCTCATTAGGCTCGCGTCGCCAGTAATAAACCTTTTCGTAGCTTTTTAGCAATATCTGTTTGCCATCTTTAGATATATCGCCGGCGGTTATCCATTTAAAGGGTTTGTAGCCAGCGAAGAATAACTTAGTACGCTTGGTTAAAGTAAGCGTGTCATTGGCTTTATAGTTAAGTGGCGTTGTGTAAACAGCTACTGTATCGCCGCGTTTTGATACTATACAAAGCAGTTTCTCAATAGGATCAACAATTAAGGTTTCCGCATCTTTCGGACCATCGGGATATTTAAGATGCAGCGTTACGGCAGTTGCGGTGGTTAAACTATCACTTGCCCATGATTTTTTCTCTAAAAAACGGTAAATGGCTATGGTTTTCCTGTTAGATGAATTATCTCCTATGTCACCTAAATATACATAGCTTTTACCTTTTTCGGGGCCGGGACCAACATCTATATCTTCACAATCAGTTACCCCTAAAGTTCTGCGTGTATCACCTTTAAAATATATTGTAGTTTTTATTTTACCGTCGGGCGTTATGGCAAAAAAACGGCTCGTATCTCCGCTGTCATTATGCACATAATATATACCAGGATTTATTGTAGATGCTGCGATGCCGGATATTTCAGACATTTGCTTGCTACTTAACCTGCCGGTAATATCGTGCTTATCAAGCAACCTGTGTTTGGAATAAGCTCCCAAAAAAAGCAGCATGATAACCGGGATCAATATTTTTAATTTTTTTGTCCTGCTCATTTATCGTTTGCAAGTAATAATGCAAATGAAACCAATTAGTATGAAGTTCGCATTAACTAATGGAATTATTGAAAATGCACAACAATGCTGCCAATAGATAAATTGGGGCATTGTTGTGATAATGATGTTAACTAAACCTAATGCCTAAAACTTAATTTCGCCTTTTAAATAAGTAATTGCTTTGCCGCTCATTAGCACGCGGTCGCCCTTTAGTTCGCACCATAACTCGCCGCGGCGTGATGAGATCTGGTAGGCGTGCAGGTTGTTTTTACCCAGTTTTTTTGCCCAGTAAGGTATAAGGTTACAATGTGCCGAGCCTGTAACCGGATCTTCAGGGATACCCGCGCCAGGCGCAAAAAAGCGCGATACAAAATCAGAATTATCGCCTGGAGCAGTAGCAATTACCCCAACGGTATCCATTTTTGATAAAGCAAAAAAATCGGGCGTAAGATCAATTATATCCTGTTCCTTTTCGTAAACAATAAAATAATCCCGAGATCTTAGAAAAGCTACCGGTGCTTTTTCACCTAAAGCTTCGGCCAGGCCATTTGGTGGTTCAATGGGTATTGGCGGCCTTGATGGAAAATCCATTGTATACTTATCACCATCCCGTTTCACAGTTAGCGTTCCGGCCTTAATGGTTTCAAAATTGATAATATCGCCATCGTAAGCAAGTTCAGTAAATAATATATGTGCCGATGCCAGTGTGGCATGGCCGCAAAGGTCAATCTCATACTCAGGCGTAAACCAGCGGAGTTTGTAGCCTGTGCCTGTTTTTACAAAAAAGGCGGTTTCGGCAAGGTTATTTTCAATCGCTATTTTCTGCATAGTGGCGTCGGGTAGCCACTCCTTAAGCGGACAAATAGCAGCAGGGTTACCACCAAACAAGGTATCAGTAAAAGCGTCGGCCTGGTATATAGGGACAGTCATAAATTTTCAGTTCTGTTAAAGCTAATATAGTGAGAAATAAGAAATAAGATGTAAGAGTCAAGAATCAAGAAAATACATATTTGTGGCTTTATTCAAAATGGTTAATTCTTTCAATGTAAACCTTGTCTTGACTCTTGATTCTCACCTCTTGACTCGCTACTCTATCCATAAAACGGAATTTCCTGTATTATATTCGTTTTGCTCCCATAATTTATTTGCAGGGTCGCGTACCCATTGCCCGTCTACCATAAATTTGTAACGGTATTTGCCCTTTTTGAGGAATATATTAATAGTCCATTGATTGCCCGTATGATCCATAACCAAACCGTCAGGGTCCCAATCATTAAAATTGCCTGCTATCCGTACACTCTTTGCGTTACTATATCCGCTTAATTTAAATGTGTAATTAGGCTTAACTGCAATAAATGAATTTACCTCGCCCCCCTCAATAACGTGCCTTGGGTTTTGCGGATCTGTTGTCCAGTTGCCATCAAAAATAAATTTATAACCGTAATTGCCAGCCGGTATTATTAAGGAGATACCCCATCCGCCCGGTACTTTTTTCATATTGATCTGGTCGGGTTTCCATCCGTTAAAACTCCCGGCTATGTATACTTTTTTTGCGTCGGGATGGCCGTTAAGTTTAAAATTAACGGTTTCTCCACGGTTAATTACCGAGTTCGTAATCCCATCGGTGCCTTTCTCTGTTGCGGGGTTCGCGGAATCTGTTGTCCATTTGCCATCAACTAAAAAACGATAGGCATGAGGGCCATCATGTAGGTAAAGCTGCTTTTGCCATACGCCACCCTTTTTTTCGAGGATGATATTGCCGGCATCCCAATTATTGAAGCTCCCGGCCAGCGTCACCTTATGTGCGTTAGCAAAGCCGGGTAGTTTAAAGGTATAGTTGTACCGATAATAAACCGAGTTTACATCATTAAACCCATCGGGATGTTTATTGAAATTGTTTCTGTCGCGTTGCCAGCGGCCGTCTATAATGTATTTGTATTCGTATACGCCTGCTGCCAGTTTTGCATCAGCAACCCAGCCGCTATCTGTTTTGGTCATTACGCCTTTAAGGGTACTCCAGTTGTTGAAACTGCCCGAGAGCAGTACTCTTTTAGCCTGCAAAAATCCCGGCAGGAAAAAGCGGGTTATGCCCGTAGGAAGTTCATGAACGCTTACCTTCGAAAAGTTATTTATCCCGAAGGCTTCATCGGCAGGATAACCCGGGCGACCGTTTTCGTCGTTACCGCTGCTGAGATTTGTAGTAATGAGGTAGGGTTTGCCCTGGGCATTAATATTTAAATCGGTTAACGAGCGATTAAACTGGATCACGTTTTTCTGGCGCTCAGTAACATTCCAGCCATCTTTTGTGAGCGCCGTAAAATCACCTTTTAAAAGATCGTTTGTATTGGCACCTTTTATACCGGCAGCTTTCAGGATACTGTCCAGCTGCGACTTTGACGACCGCAGATCGATCAGCAATATCAAATGATCGTTGCCCAAAATAAGGTTATTGCGCGTTTGCGCCCCTGCACCGATAACGATGCCGGTGAGCAGCAAAAAAGCAATAAATATGGACTTCGACCTATTCATAAATTACTCGTTCTTGTAAATGTACATTTCAAATTCTTTTTTAACAAAGTTGATGGTGAATATACCACGCACAAAAAAATCGTATCCCAAAATACCATCAACCGTGTGCCCGTACGCTTTACCCATTTTATCCAGGCTGGTAAGCAGTATGCGGTTGTGCATAAATTTGCGGTCGCCCACCACCAATTCATCAAACCTGGCATATATTACCTGTAATGACGACCCGCCGATACCCGTTGTTGTTGTGCGGCTGATAACCTGCATTGTTTCTGCTACGTTTTTTGACTTGTCATAATCTAAAAGGTTTGTTTCGGCGGCAGTATCAAAGGCAAACCATAAGGTGTTGTTGTTAACCGAACCCTTCATAAATATCACATCATTCATAAACCTAAATGGTGTAACCATAAAACGGTCATGAAAAAGTTTTTGCGCATCGGGGATATTGCCTTCATCATCCACCTTTTGTATGTAAAGCGTGTTCCTGAACAGATCGACAGTAATGGCGAGTTTTGAAAACAACCTTGTACCCAGTAAACCCAGTATTTTAATATTACGCCCGTTCTCAATAGCCGATAGGTCGGTAACATCGGCAGTAAGCTTGGAATAATGCAGATCTAATATATTAAAGTTGTGAACTATAGTGGTGAACGAGCCCGAGGTGCCTCCGTTAAGTCCGGCCGATTCCTGATCGGCCATTTTAGGCATATCCCTGAAATAAGTTTCATTAAGTACTAAATAGGGAGCCCCGGTATCCAGCACAAAATTGCCGGCCACAGAATCTATCTGGGCTTCCACAATAATAAGGTTGCCGGCCCTTTTTATGGGTACGATAAGGGTTGTGAAATCACCGGATGGATCAGGGTCGGGATCGCGGATGGCGTTTTTGAATGTAATGCCGTTTACCGATACCTTTTCACTGCCCGATGCTCTTTGCAGGCATACAAGCGAGAATAAAAGGGCAAGGTAAATTAAAAACTTAGGCATCCGCGGTTTATATGAAGATAGACAGCGCAAAAGGGTTATATGTTACACCAATAGTGAATTAATCAATATGGTTCAGGTATCGCCAGGTAACCAATTCCTCGGTTGATTTGATGTGCTTGGTACTGCCATCGTTAATGAGTACTATTCTGTCGCTTATTTCAAGAATATTACGGTATTGATGATCGGTAATAATAAAACCCTTGTGCTGTGCACATTTCTTGATGATGGGCTTTATTATATCGGCCTGTATGGGCGATATATGGGTAAATGGCTCATCAAGCAAAATAAAATCGGCTTTGTTGTAGATGATCATCAGGGTTTCCAGCTGCCTTAGCTCGCCGCCCGAAAGCTCGCCGGCTGTTTTGTTAAAGTGGTTTTTGTAAATATCCAGACTGCTGAATTCATCCCAGAATATGTTGTCGATAAAACCTTTGGCCAGGTCTTTTATTTTGATGCCGCGGGGCAGGTAGTTATGCTGCGGAAGATAGGCGATGCGCGCGTTGTGGTAACCCTTGGAAATGAATTTGTCGTTGATGCTTACATATTTAAAACTCGGTGTTACAATACCGAAGATGATACGCAATAATGACGATTTACCGCATCCATTACGACCGAGAACGCCCACAATTTCGCCTTGTGTGCATTGCAGGTAAACATCCTGCAATATCTTACGGTCGTTATAAGCGAGTTGAACGCTATCAACCTTTAATGTGAGCGGCGGCATATAACAGGAGTTTAGATACGGTTATTATTATGGCACAAATGGATAGATCTATAACAAAAGCGGAGGTAATTATCCGGGTTACGCGGTAGCCGGAATTGCGAAAATAAAAGTAGGTTTTCTTTTCAGAAAAGTAATGGAGGCCCACACCCGCCATAAAACCAACTATCTTGGAATAAATAAAAACGCCGGTATTGATGCTGCCCGAATTTAAAAGTACGAGCGACATTGGAAGCAAGGTAAAGGTAACATTGTATATCAGCAGCAGCCGGTAAAACTGGAGGGTAATAATGCCTGAACGTTTCAAATGTAATTGTGATAGCTAATCAAACAGATTAATCTGCAAATTATTGTTGCCGCTATCTTCAATTCTTATTTTATTAACCAGTAGATGGGCCTGGCGGGTAGGTTCGGGAATGCGATAGCCACGCAGGGAATTTTTTATCACCTCCACGCTCTGCTCCATACTGATGTGGTGGCCGGGCGACACGTAAATAGGGTTACAATTTCGTTTACTGCGAATTGCTGTGCCAATCACCTCGCCGTTATCATACATACGGCTTGTAGCAAGAGGGATGTTTGCGGGTTCATCATACCTGCCATATAAACGACTTTTGGCGCTGCCGATGGAGGGTGTATCAGTAACCAAACCAAAATGTGTGGCAATGCCAAGGCGGCGTTCATGAGCTATACCCTGACCGTCTAAAACCATGAGGTCGGGCATTATGGGGAGTTTTAGCCAGGCATCCAACAAGGCCGGTACTTCCCTGAAAGCCAACAGACCAGAGATGTAAGGAAATTTAGTTTTGCTGATGGCTGTTGCGGTACCTATCACTTTTAATTCGGGATAGTTGAATAATACAATGCCCGCATACACTATATCCGAATCTTTATTGAAAGATATATCGGCCCCGCCAATAACACGGATAGGTTTTTCCAGCGGCTTTATATCAACTTTTCGGCGCAATTCATGCTGATGCGCTATAGCCTGGGCAGGGGTAAGATTTTCATAATGGGCTGGATGCATGAGGTATAAACACTAAATACAAATAGTTGTTTATTGAAATTACGTGGAATACCTGTTAAATGAAAAAGCCAGGATTCAGGTGTTTGAAATACCTAAGTCCTGGCTTTTTTTGATTGTATATTTTGATTATCCCAAGTACGATTTTAAGATCTTGCTTCTTGAGGTATGGCGTAAGCGTTGCAGGGCTTTGTCTTTAATCTGACGAACGCGTTCGCGGGTAAGGTTAAACTTTTCGCCTATCTCTTCTAATGACAGCGGATGATTGGTGCTTAAACCGAAGAACAATACAATGATCTCGCGCTCACGCTCGGTTAAGGTAGATAGTGAACGTTTGATCTCTTCAGATAATGATTCGTTGATCAGTATCGAATCGGTATTGGGTTCATGGTTTTCTAAAACATCAAGCAGAGTGTTTTCCTCGCCCTGTACAAATGGCGCATCCATTGATACATGACGACCAGAATTGCTCAGTGTATCAGATATTTTATCAACCGTGGTTTCCAGCATATCTGCCAGTTCCTCTGGCGATGGTTCACGCTCAAATTCCTGCTCCAGTTTTGAAAATGCCTTACTTATTTTGCTTAATGAACCTACCTGGTTTAAGGGCAAGCGAACAATACGGGATTGCTCGGCAATTGCTTGTAAAATAGACTGACGAATCCACCAAACGGCGTAGGAGATAAATTTAAAACCCTTTGTTTCATCAAAACGTTTAGCGGCTTTAATTAAACCAAGGTTACCCTCGTTAATTAAATCGCCAAGGGTTAAACCTTGGTTTTGATATTGCTTGGCAACAGACACAACAAAGCGTAAATTGGTTTTAGTTAAACGCTCTAATGCAGCCTGATCGCCCTCACGAATTTTTTGGGCTAATATTACTTCTTCTTCGGCCGTTATCAGATCAACTTTACCAATTTCATGAAGATATTTATCCAGCGATTGCGACTCGCGATTGGTAATGGATTGCGTTATTTTGAGTTGTCTCATCTATTTAATAAACCTCTCTATTCGTTGTATTCTGAATAGAACGTGCAAAACTAAAAATTTGTTTCTAAAATAAAACATATAAGTTGATAATGGCAATAGAAGCGTCAAAATAAAAAAAATAATTTATTGATCTGTAAAACAATTAATATTTATTGTTATTCAATAAATAAATTTTGATTTGTAATAAATTTTATTTTGCTTTGGGCATAGTTTATTGTTATGGTAATGAAAAAAATACAGAGTTTGCAACTGCTGGTTTATGTTGCGTTTGGTTTGCTGTTTATACAGGATGGGGCTTTAGATGCATGGCAGGGTTTTAAAGACGGATTAACCGATGTGGTTAATATTAATGGCGAAACCGTATCGCACGGGCCGCCATTGCAAACCGTTTTCGACGGAAGTTTTATAACCCATAAGCCAGGGGCCGATTTAAAGGTGGGCAACAACTATATACTGCAAAATATTACCATTAGCAGTGATGTTTGGGTTGATGATAAAAGAGTAGATACCCATTATTTGATAACGGGTTTACAGGTATCCCTGACATTCGTGGTGTTGTTTGTGATGATAGCAATTGCGTACACTACCAATAAGGTTATCAGAAATATTAGTGAAGGGACAATGTTTGAGTTTAAATGCGTTAAGCAGATAAAAAATATTGGCTTGCTGCTTATGCTGTATGCCCTGCTTGATTTTGCTTATCAACAAGTTACTTACCACCAACAAGTATTGATGATTCATGCACCGTTAAAAGTGTTAAATGCGTCGGCTTTTAATTTCTCTGCACTGATACTGGCTATCCTGCTGTTTATTATAGCCGAGGCCTTTAAGAAAGGTGCCCGGTTAAAAGATGAGTTATCCTTAACCATTTAACTGATGCCGATAATTGTGAATCTTGATGTAATGATGGCACGGCGTAAAATGTCATTAAATGAACTAAGCGATAGGGTGGGCATCACGATATCAAACCTATCCATCCTAAAAACCGGCAAAGCCAAAGCCATCCGTATAGAAACACTTGAAGCTATCTGTAAAGCGTTGGATTGCCAGCCGGGAGATATTTTGGAATATAGATAAGAAGTATAAAGTAGTGAGTATAGAGTATCAAGACATGTTTCGATGGATTATCTACTATGAAAATCTTGATACTCTATACTAACTACTCGATACTAAATCAAAGTTCGCTCAACTTAAACGTATCCTTAACCCTTATGCCTTTTTCAGTTGGTTGCAGGGTGCAGCATTCGTTTATAGGATCGTGTTCAAAATATAGAATGTAGTCTTTTTCCAGAGCCTCGGTCAGGAACAGTTTTTTCTCTTTTAGGGTAGTAAGCGGAAACATATCATAAGCCATTACATAGGGCAATGGCAGGTGACCGATGGACGGAAGCAGATCTGCCATATATAATATACTGCGCCCCTTATAGTTTATCAGCGGCAGCATCATGGCCTCGGTATGGCCCGATACAAAACGGATATTAAAATCGTTGATAAAAGCTACGCCGTCCTGAGCGTCAATAAATTGCAGTTGCCCGCTTTGTTGTATAGGCAGGATGTTTTCTTTTAAAAAAGATGCTTTTTCACGGTCATTAGGGTTAACGGCCCAATCCCAATGTTTTGGGTTACTCCAGTAAACCGCACTTTTAAAGGCCGGCAACAGGTTATCACCATCCCGAACAACTGCTCCGCCCACGTGGTCGAAATGGAGGTGGGTTAAAAACACATCGGTAATGTCATCCCGGTGAAAACCAAGTGCAGCCAGTGAGCTATCAAGTGTTACATTGCCGTGTAGGTAATAGTGACTAAAAAACTTTTCGTCCTGCTTATTTCCTATGCCGGTATCCACCAATATAAGTCGTTTACCATCCTCAACCAACAGGCAGCGCATTGCCCATGTACAAAGATTATTGTCATCGGCAGGATTGGTTTTTTGCCATATAGCTTTAGGCACTACACCAAACATGGCTCCGCCATCTAATTTAAAAAAGCCGGTATCTATTGTGTGTAGCTTCATATTAATTCAAAATTAAAAATTCAAAAGTCAAAAATGCTTTGCATGATGAAATAAAAAACAACTGTCATCAAAAAACAAAAGCCAGTTGCTTATAACAGCAGCCGGCTTTTGACTTTTGAATTTTTATTTTTGACTTACAAATGTATTACCTCATCGTAAGCTGCCGCTGCTGCTTCCATTACGGCTTCGCTCATTGTTGGGTGAGGGTGTACCGATTTAATGATCTCATGACCGGTTGCTTCCAGCTTGCGGGCGGTAACAACTTCGGCAATCATTTCGGTAACATTTAAGCCCAGCATGTGTGCGCCTAAAAACTCACCATATTTGGCATCGAAAATTAGTTTTACAAAGCCATCTTTAGCACCGGCAGCACTTGCCTTACCTGATGCCGAGAATGGAAATTTACCCACTTTAATTTCGTAACCTGCTTCTTTAGCTGCTTTTTCGGTGTAGCCTACAGATGCAATCTCTGGCGAGCAATAAGTACAGCCCGGGATGTTGTTATAATCTAAAGGATGCGGATTTTGACCGGCTATCTTTTCAACACAGATAATACCTTCTGCAGATGCTACGTGAGCAAGTGCCTGGCCTTTAACAATATCACCAATGGCGTATACACCTTCGATGTTGGTTTTGTAATAATCATCAACCAGCACCTTGCCTTTGTCGGTTTTAACACCAAGCTCTTCAAGGCCGATACCTTCAATATTGGTAGAGATACCAACTGCTGATAATACAATCTCGGCTTCAATAACTTCGGTACCTGCAGCTGTCTTTACGTTTACCTTGCAAAGCTCGCCGCTGCTATCAACAGACTCAACGTTGGCGCTGGTCATGATGTTGATGCCTTGTTTTTTAAGGATGCGCAATAAACCTTTTGATACTTCTTCGTCTTCCAAAGGCACAATGTTATCCAGGTATTCAACAACGGTAACCTTGGTGCCAATTGAATTATAAAAATATGCAAACTCAATACCTATGGCACCCGAGCCAACTACCACCAATGATTTTGGCTGTTGCGGCAACACCATGGCCTGGCGGTAACCAATAACCTTTTTGCCATCCTGTTTAAGGTTTGGCAACTCGCGCGAGCGGCCACCTGTTGCTATAATGATGCTCTTAGCGCTAATGTCTTTAGTGGTGCCATCGGCAGCTTTTACTTCAACAACGCCTTTAGCCTTTAATTTACCAAAACCGTTTACAACATCGATTTTGTTTTTTTTCATCAAAAAGGCAACACCTTTGCTCATACCGTCTGCCACACCGCGGCTTCTTTTTACTACTGCTCCAAAATCAACTTCGCCTGCACCATTAATTTTGATACCGTAGTCGGCAGCATGGTTCAGGTATTCAAAAACCTGTGCGCTTTTTAATAAAGCCTTGGTTGGGATACAACCCCAGTTTAAACAAATGCCGCCTAATGATTCTTTTTCAATAATGGCGGTTTTTAAACCGAGTTGGGAAGCGCGGATAGCTGCTACGTAACCACCCGGACCTGATCCTATAACAATTAAATCGTAGTCCATATTTTTAATGATAAATGTGTTATGCTTTAAAATTTGATTGTACGCATTAAATATAGCCGGTGTTGTTTACGCACAGGCTGATTTTTAATGGCGCAAAGCTAAGTAAAAGGGGCGAAATGAGAAAATGAACGGTTTTCTTTATTGTGCTGGAGTTATTATTTTTTGATGTAGCAAATTATAACTGTCTAAATGGCTAATAAATTGCTAATATCATATATAATCTACCTGTTTGTTTTCAATATGTGTGATTGACATTAATAAATGTTGAAATATATATAAATTGATAATACTAAGTTAATATTGGCAATCAGGCTATTAGATAGCTTTGTATTAATTAACTCAAAGTATAATTTAAAAGCAATTTATGAGGAAGTTTCTACTTTTTTTAGTCTTATTAACCGGTTTTACTGCCCTTGTTAGCAACAAAGTAAATGCACAAGGAGTTACAACTGCGACAGTAAACGGTATCGTTACCGATAGTAAGGGGGCAATTCCTGGTGCTACAGTGGTAATTACGCATTTACCTACAGGTACGGTGTACTCAACAACAAGTCGTGTTGATGGTCGTTTTAACTTACCCAACTTAAGGGTGGGCGGGCCGTATACCTTCAAAGTTTCGTTTGTTGGTTACCAAGCCTTTGTTCAGGATAACATTACGTTAACCCTGGGCCAGGATCAGCGTATTAACGCTACTTTGTTAGATGCCAGTACACAATTGAGCGAGGTTGTGGTTAAAGGCACGCAAAACAAGATCATTAACAATTCAAGAACAGGTGCACAGGAAATTATCACCCGTTCGCAAATTGACCGTTTGCCGTCATTAAACCGGTCAATTTATGATTACACAAAGCTTGCGCCAAGTGCAAATGGTCGTTCATTTGGTGGCCGCAGCGATTCATACAATAACTTAACTGTGGATGGTGCATTGTTTAACAACTCATTTGGTTTGGCAAGCACGTTGGGCGGTCAGGCAAATTCACAGCCTATTTCGCTTGATGCTATTGAGCAAATTCAGGTTGCCGTATCTCCGTTTGATGTTACCCAGGGCCGTTTTGCAGGTACAGGTATTAACACCGTTGTAAAATCAGGTACAAACGAATTTAAAGGAACCGCTTACTATTACAAGCGTACAACCGGCCTTACCGGCAAAAATGCCGGCAGTGTTTCAAATATTAATACCCCAATTGATTATAACCAACGTGGCTTAAGTATAGGCGGACCGATAATTAAAAATAAATTATTCTTCTTTATATCTGGCGAACAGGAGAGAATAAGCGATCCGGCTACTACCTTTACGGCAGCAAAACCTGGTCAAAAGGCAGGTGGTTCGGTATCTGCAGCAACAGCAAATCAGCTTGATTCATTAAGGAACTTTTTGAAAACCAAATATGGTTACGATCCGGGGCCTTATGATAACTTCAGCCTTAAAACGTATTCTGATAAAATTACTACTAAATTAGATTGGAACATTAACGATAAAAATACTTTATCGGTTAAATATTTCTATTTAAAATCCCATAAGGATATTGCTCCAAGCAACTCCGGCGCGCCGAGTAATAACCGCCAGCCGGGTGCTACAACATTGCCTTTCCAGTCGTCGTTTTATACCATCAATAACAACTTTAACATTGTTATTGCCGAGTTAAATACGCGTATAAGCAATACAATGGCCAATAAGTTGACTGCTGGTTACCAGGCATTGCGCGATTACAGGACCTCATTAGGTGGCAGGGATTTTCCGTTAGTTGACATACAAAGCGGATCAGCCACTTCACCAGATCTTACAGCATTTGGTTATGAGCCTTTCACCGCATTCAATATCCTTAAAACAAATACCTACCAGCTTTCTGATAACCTTACAATTTATAAAGGCAAACATGAGATAAGCTTAGGAACATCAAACGAGTTAAACCACTTTACTAACGGTTTTGCACCGCAGTATAATGGTGCTTATGTATTCTCCAGCCTGGCCGATTTTTATAATTCAGCTAATACAGGTGCAGCAACTGCAAATACTTACCAATACAGGTATTCGTTATCGCCAGATGGTTCATTCCCATTTGCAAAAGTAAGTGCTACTACAATTGGCGTTTATGCACAGGATAAATGGCAGGCAACTGATAATTTTAAACTAACCTACGGTATCCGTGCCGATTTACCTTTGTACAGCCTTAATAACGTATCAGCCAATCCAAATGTATCTGCATTGGTATTCAGAAATGGTGTTAAGCTTGATGTTTCAAAATTCCCTAAAAGCAGAATAGAGTTATCTCCGCGTGTTGGTTTTAACTGGGATGTTTATGGCGATGCATCAACCCAACTGCGTGGCGGTGTTGGTTTATTCACCGGTCCAACTCCTTATGTTTGGATATCTAACCAGGCAAGTAATAATGGCGTGTTATTTGGTTCGTACTCGCTTACAACAGTTGGTACATCTGCAAATGCGCCGCAAAGCGACCCACATTTTGTATTTAATCCCAATGCTAATGCTAATCGCCCTGCACCAGGCCAGGCAACTGAAAATGACAAAGCGCATTACAACTTAGCAGTAGTTGATAACAACTTCAGAAATCCTAAAAATTTAAGGGGTAACGTTGCTGTTGATCAAAAGCTTCCTTGGGGTATGATAGGTACTTTAGAGTTCATGTACTCGAAAGATATCAACGCTGTTTATCAGCAAAACGTAGCTTTATCAGCAACAGGTACCGCACTGGTTGGCCCGGATAACAGGATAGTTTATTCAAACAAAACCTTATTCCCTGTAATTTCAGATCCGGTTACGCACGTTGGTTTAAATACAACCGCTAATCCTAACATTACGGATGCCGAATTAATGCGTAACACCAACAAGGGATACACTTACAACATTACTGCTCAGATCCAGAAAACTGTAAAGGAATTAAATTTCACAGCGGCCTATACCCATAGTGATTCACGTACTGTTAACGATGGTGGTTCAGTAGCTCAATCTATCTGGAGCGGTCGCCCGGTTTCTGGCGATCCAAACTCAGATGTGACATCTTACTCAAATTATTATGCCCCTAATCGTGTTATAGCATCAGTATCATACCGTAAAGCTTATGGAAAAAACTTTGCCACATCGGTTGGTTTAACTTATGAGGGTATCAACTCGGGCGTTGTATCAAATCTTGGTACCAGCGTTGCATCTTATACCTACAGTGGCGATTTAAATAATGATGGCGTTACCAATAACGATCTTATTTATATTCCTAAAACCCAAAAAGACATTGTTTTAGTAAAGGATAATACCACTGATCCGCGTACACCAGATCAGATCTGGGCGCAGTTAAATGATTACATTAACCAGGACCCTTATTTGAAAAAACACCGCGGCGAATATGCGAAACGTAATGGCTTGCTTTTACCGTTCCTTAATCAGGTTAACTTTAACTTTACCCAGGATATATTTGTAGGTAAAGGAAAAACCAAAAACACTTTACAGTTTGAGTTTAACGTGCTTAACGTTGGCAACCTGCTTAATAAAGACTGGGGCAATGTTCAGGTATTGAACAGGGCGCAGCTTTTATCATACAAAGGTTTGGTTAAAACAGCCGGCGATCCTGACTTGGGTAAGCCAACATTCTCGTTCCCATATTTCCTTGGTGCTCCGCTTACCAAAACTTACAGTGATGGCGCAAACTTAGCATCTGGTGTATCTCCCGGCTCACGCTGGCAGGCACAGTTTGGTTTAAGATATATCTTTAACTAAGCTTAAAATTTAATAATAAAAAGGCCTGGTCATTTATGACTGGGCCTTTTTTGTTTTACCAATTTCGGTCTGTTATAAAGATTAAAATCGATGTGTAAATATTTAATTAGCAGTACTTTGTGGATGCACCGGTGTGGGTGAAATTATCGTGAAACGTAATTTTATATCGGAGAAGGGCTTAACATAAAAAAGATGGAATTTTGTTGAAATGATAACGAACCCGCACTAAAAAAACGAAAATTATATTGATATGGTTTTGTTTTACATTTCAATGTAAATTTTTCGTTACTAATGTTTAAAACTGCCAATTGTTAATATTGATTTAACATTGTCACTCAGGCTAATATTTATCTTTGCTGCCAATTAATTAAACGTATAATTAAAAAATCACCACATGAGGAAGACTTTACTTCTTTTATTATTTTCAATTTTTACCATTGGCATAACTTATGCGCAAGAGAGTGGAAAGCAAATTACGGGTAAGCTTTTAGATGCCCAAACTAAAGAGCCACTTATTGGCGCAACCGTTACCATTAAAGGTACAACCAAAGCCGCCGCCGTATCATTGGATGGCAGTTTTAAAATTAAAGTTCCGGCAGATGGAACTACAACCCTGTTATTTTCATACATCGGTTATGTATCAAAAGAACAGGTAGTTTCTGAATCAAATCTTGGAACTATTACATTAGACCCAACATCGGCTTCGGTAAAAGAAGTGGTAATAACGGCTAACTCATCGTTAGCAATTGACAGACGTACACCTATCGCCGCTACATCAGTTGGCAAGGTTTACATCGAAGAAAAAGGCGCTGGCGCAGAGTTTCCAGAGCTATTGAAAGCGGCCCCTGGTGTAATGACCTCAAAAGGCGGCGGTGGTTACGGTGATTCGCGTGTTAGTATCCGTGGTTTTAGCAGTAACAATGTGGCCCTTTTGATTAATGGTATCCCCGTTAATGATGTGGAAGCCGGTAAAATTTACTGGAACGATTGGGCTGGTCTTGCAGATGTAACTGCATCTATGCAGGTACAACGTGGTTTAGGTGCATCAAAAGTGGCGGTTCCGTCATTGGGTGGTACCATCAATATCACTACAAGAAGCACCGAATTAGAAGAGGGTGGAACGGTATCGCAGTCAATAGGCAGTTACAACTCCTTCAAAACAGTGTTATCTTATGCAACAGGTTTAACCAGCAAAGGCTGGGCATCATCTTTCTTGTTGTCAAGAAGTACTGGCGATGGTTACACTCCGGGTTTATATTACACCGGTTATAGCTATTTTGCCAATATATCAAAAGTATTAAGCCCGTCACAAACGTTGTCGTTCAACTTTATGGGCGCATCACAAAATCACGGTCAGCGCTATACTTTTAATACCATTAATACTTACAGAACAAGCCCGCTGGGTATCAGGTATAACTCTGATTATGGATACCTTAACGGCGAATTATATAGTGCTGAGCAAAATTATTACAATAAGCCATTAGCTTCAATAAATCATAACTGGCAAATCAATGAAACATCATCACTGTCTACACAGGTATATGCTTCATATGGTACAGGTGCGGCCCGTTACCTTTCTGGCACAAATGTTAACTTAACTCCCGGAAATTCACAAGGTGTACCAAGAACAGGTGATATCTATTCGCCCATTGATTTTGATGCTATTACGAAAGCCAACCTGGCAAATGCCGATGGTACTGCCAGCAGATACCTTTTGAATAGTGTTAACGATCATAAACAATACGGTATATTAAGCAGCTATAAAAAGAAACTTGGCGATATCGATCTGTTAGCAGGTGTAGATGGCCGGTATTACGAAGGCGAACACTACAACCAGATTCAGGACCTGCTTGGTGGTTCATATATTATTGATACACGCATTAATACCGCTACTGGTCCATCAGGTAATATAAACAATCCTAACGCCCATATTGGTAACGGTGGTAGGTTTAACAACGATTACAGGTATGAAATTGCATCGGAAGGTGTTTATTTACAAGGTGAATATGTTAAAGACGACCTATCGGCATTTTTAAGTGTTGCCGGAAATAACACCAGCAACAGAAGGGTTGATTATTTTAACTATTTAAATAGCGATCCTAATCAAACAAGCAAATGGGTTAGCTTTTTAGGTTACCAGGCAAAAGGCGGTGCTAACTATAACATAGATAGCCATAGCAATATTTTTGCCAATATTGGTTACATACAAAGAGCACCACTTGTGGGTAGCGTTTTCCTGAATAAGAAAAATGACCTAAACCCTAATGCAAAACCAGAAAAATTACTGAGCTATGAATTGGGTTACGGTTTCAGAAGCTCAATGTTCAGCGCTAATGTGAACCTTTACAGATCATCATATAAAGACAGGGCAAAAGTAACTTCATCTACCACCCCTAATGATGATGGTACCTTTGACGCCATTAATATCTCCGGTATAAATGAATTGCACCAGGGTGTTGAGGTTGATGCCAAATTACGTCCTATAAAAGATGTTACCCTTAGCGGTAGCTTATCTGTAGGTGATTTTCATTATACCAGCAATACCGGCCCTGCACAAGTTACAAGCACCAGCGGAAAAACAACCACTCAGGATGCATTGTTGCTAAAAGGCTTAAAAATTGGTGAGTTTGGTACTGCAAACACAACGGCACAAACTACAGCCGCTTTAGGTTTAGATGTACAAGTACTTCCACAGATTAAAATTGGTGCTAACTATAACTACTACGCTCGTTACTATGCATCATACGATCCAACAAAGATTACTACAACACAACAAACAAAAGCTGGAGATTTCACTAACTATCAACTACCTAACTTTTCTACAGTTGACTTAAATATTGTTTATCGCTTTAAATTTGCCGGGCTTGATGCCGCGTTTATTGGTAACGTATATAACTTGTTAAATACCGAGTATGTTGCGGATGGATTTGAAACAAGCTTACCGACAACAGCTGCGGGTTATAATTTTGTAGCACGTACAAATAACCTGGGCGTATGGTACGGCTCTCCAAGAACATATACAACCACATTTAAAATCAACTTTTAATCATCTTTAAAAAGATATTATATGAAAAAAATATTAATGAACATTCTTGGGATTGCAGCAATAGCAACTGCGATTAGCGCCTGCCACCCAATGAATAAAACATATGAGGCTATTGGTCCGGTACCTACGCCAAACGGTACACCGCAAACTTTTGTGCTTACTTTAGCTGCCGCCGATTATACATCGCTTGATACTGGTAATTATGCTTACAAATCAAAAAGCTTTAATACCAAAGATGATGCAGCAGCAAGTATCCCGACTATACTTGCCAAAAAGTATCCTAATTATGCCGATAAGTCAAACGTTACAGTAACGTATGCAACGCAGCCCATCACGGTAAAACCGGCTGATTCAGTTTTTAACAATGTGGCTTATACGCTTGTTAATCCGGATGATTACTTACTGTTGCCAGGCAACACGTTTATTGATTTCAGCGCCTCTCAAATTTTAAAATGGTTAGTTGTCAAATATCCAAATGCGGCTGCTAACCAGCTGGCAGTGTTAACTTTTATTTATTACGAAAGTGGTGCTACAGCAACCGTAACGCAATCATTTTTGTTCCAGAACGGTGCATGGCAAAAAATATACACCATCTCTCCCGCACAGTATGCTTCGGTAGGTAAGGGTGGCACTAATAACAATTTCAGTTCTGGTGATGCTGCTTTGCTTCCGGCCTATTTCAATACATTTTTAAAGGCGGATCCTGCTGTTTCTGTTACAGCAAAAGCTGGTGATGTTAAATATGTAAGCTATAAATATTTTGGTGGGGGTACATTTCAGCGCGTAAAGGCATTAACTTTTGATGGTACTAACTGGACAACCACTTCATTACCGCAGTCTTTATCCTTTATTAAGGGTAATGGGGTTTGGGTTGCAGATAATACGGTTAGTTATACACTTGTAACGGCTGATTACACCACGATATCAAATATCGATGGTGTTGCAAGTGCAGATGCTATTGCTAACCTAAAGGCACACGGTAACTTTAGTCAGCAGTCTGGCTCTACCTCCGCATGGACAGATGCTCAGATCAATGCTGGTATAGCCGTTATACTTAAAGCAAAGTACCCTGCTGCAGTTGTTGACCAGAAATTTGTAGTTACCATTTCTGTATACAATGGCTCTGCAACTGTTAACTTAACACACACGCTAAAATATGACGGTACTACCTTTGTTGGAGTATAATCATCATATAAAATAAACAAAAAAGCTCCCCGGTATTTACCGGGGAGCTTTTTTGTTTTATGCGAAGATCGTAAGATAATTAATTATACACAAACTCCCCAAATTCTGATGTTACAGTCACCTGCTTAATGTCAGCAGCTTCAACCCGGCCAATGATCTGCGCTTCCACGCCAAAACTTTGCGAGATCTTGATAAGGTCGTCAGCAATTTCGGCAGGTACATAAAGCTCCATACGGTGACCCATGTTAAATACCTTGTACATTTCCTGCCAGCTGGTTTTTGATTCTTCCTGTATCAGCTTAAATAGCGGCGGAACCGGGAACAGGTTATCTTTTATAATATGCAATCCATCAATAAAATGCAGCACTTTGGTTTGCGCACCTCCGCTGCAATGTACCATGCCATTGATCTGGCTGCGGTAACCATCAAGCATTTTTTTAATGATAGGTGCGTAGGTGCGGGTGGCACTTAATACCAATTTACCGGCAGTTATGGTTTTGCCGTTTCCGATATCAACAAGATCGGTGAGGTTCTTACTGCCGCTAAAGATTAGTTCATACGGGATGGCCGCATCGTAGCTTTCAGGGTATTTATTGGCAATAGTTTTGTTAAATACATCGTGGCGTGCAGATGTAAGTCCGTTTGAGCCCATGCCGCCATTATATTCTTTCTCATATGTTGCCTGGCCGTATGAGGCAAGGCCTACTATAACGTCGCCGGGAGTAATACGGTGGTTGCTGATCACATCGTCGCGCTTCATTCGGCAGGTAACGGTACTATCTACTATAATGGTGCGCACAAGGTCGCCAACATCGGCAGTTTCGCCGCCTGTTGAGTAAATGCCTATGCCGGCATCGCGCAGCTCACTTAAAATTTCTTCGGTGCCGTTGATGATGGCAGCAATAACTTCGCCGGGTATAAGGTTTTTATTCCGCCCGATGGTTGATGACAACAGGATATTATCTGTAGCGCCAACGCAAAGCAGGTCATCAAGATTCATGATAATAGCATCTTGTGCTATTCCGCGCCATACAGATATGTCGCCTGTTTCTTTCCAGTAAGTATATGCCAATGACGATTTTGTACCAGCTCCATCTGCGTGCATAATATTACAATAGGCATCGTCGTTGGTTAATATATCGGGTACTATTTTACAAAAAGCTTTAGGGAAAATGCCTTTATCGATGTTTTTAATAGCATTATGTACATCATCCTTAGAGGCAGATACACCCCTTTGATCATATCTTTGCGAAGAAATCATGGGCAAATATAATGCTTAATAGTTTTTTAGCATTAAAAAATCCTACATTGGTATTGTTCGCATCAAATATGTTAAAATCTATCTTCCATAAAATAAACCGTTGGCGCTTCCGGCGAAACAGCCAGCGCAACTTCTTGATCTACTGTAGCGTTTTCGTGGGTTTCTTTGGCGGCCTGGCAGCCATTGCCCTAAAGTTTCTGGTTCATTTTATGGAAGATGTGAGTCGACGGATTTCATCTCACCTTTATTATCACATAGCTTACGTTTTTTTACCGGCGCTTGGGATATTTCTGGCGGTAGCTTATCAGCATTTAATTAATCGCGATAAAATTCAAAAAGGGATAGGTAATATACTCATCAATATAAAAAAAAACCGGTCGAACATTAGGTTAAACAATATCTACTCGCATATTTTTACAAGTTCATTAACGGTGGGTTTTGGTGGTTCGGCAGGGTTGGAAGCACCCATCGTGGCAACAGGCGCGGCAATAGGATCAAACGTGGGCAAGTTTTTTAAGCTTACGCCTTATGAAAAAACAGTATTGCTGGCAGCGGGAGCATCGGCGGGTATAGCGGCGGTATTTAACAGTCCTATTGCTGGTGTATTGTTTTCGTTGGAGATACTGATCGGCGAGGTAACCATCCCTACCTTTATTCCATTGCTCATAGCATCTGCAACCGGTGTGGTGGTGTCAAAATTATTATACTCGGGGCAACTGTTTCATTTGGTTACCGAAGGCTGGGTAGTAAGCGCCATCCCCTTTTATATTCTGCTTGGATTATTAAGCGGTTATACTGCTATTTATATTACAAAGGTAGGCGGCAGACTGGAAGCCGGCATCTTTAAAAAGCAAAACCGCTACGTGCGCGCGCTTTCTGGCGGCTTGATCTTGGGGATCATTATCATGCTTTTCCCGGCGCTTTTTGGTGAGGGCTACCATTACCTACAGGAAATTTTAAACGGCAACATTGATGCCCTTAAACAGGAAACCTTATTTGCCGACTGGCTATCGCAACCCTTGCTTATGCTGTTGTTTATAGGTGCGTTGGTATTAATGAAGATAATAGCCGCGGGTATTACACTGGGCTCGGGCGGTAATGGCGGCTCGTTTGCGCCAACCATGTTTACCGGGGCCTTTTTGGGCCTGTTGGTGGCATACGGCGTAAACCTAACCGGACTTGTGCATTTAAATACCAGTAACTTTATAGCCGTAGGCATGGCCGGGGCCTTAGCCGGGGTAATGCACGCGCCGCTTACCGCCATATTTTTGATAGCCGAAATTACGGGCGGGTATGTATTGTTCATTCCGCTTATGATAGTAGCGTCTATATCATACATAATTTCCAGGCTATCATCGCCGCATAATATTTACTGGCAGCATTTAGTTCATCATAACGATATCCATCCCGGACAGGATTACGGGATGCTGAACGCCATAACGCTCGATAGCATCATCAACAGGAATTATACCGCCGTTGATAAGCAAACAACAATCAACGATTTTTATAAGATCCTGGCTAAAACCGATGCCAATATTTTCCCGGTACTTAAGGAAGATGGCCGGTTAGAAGGTGTAGTATTGATAGATGACATCCGCAGGCGACTATTTAACCAGGAAATTGCTGAAAGTACCATTGCCGATATAATGATAGTGCCACCTACCATTATTGATTATGATCAGCCCGCCAGCAGCGTAATGGAAACCTTTGATGCTATTGATGTGTGGCAACTGCCGGTTACAAAAGATAACCTGTTTATTGGTTTTATATCCAAATCGGCCCTGTTAAGTAAATACCGGGAAGCGATCATTAGTCAGCATAAGGCGAATGATCTGTTTGCGTAGATGTAAATGAATACATTCTAACGTAGAGGCGCATAATTGCGTTTCCGATCATGCCAGGTAAATTTTGCATATCCGATTTGCATACGGGAAACGCAAATATGCGTCTCTACAGGGATAAAAAGCCACTAACTCATCTGAATGGACAGACTAAATATGAAATACGTTATTGTTTTATTTTTGTCTGTTGTTGGATGGTAAACTAACTGCTATTATCGCCAAAATAGAAATGATTGTCATTGCAATCCCGACTATCTCAATTGTTTTATTTTGAGTTATTGAATGCGCTCGTCTGTCTCCAAAATATGCACCTATTAATACAAGGCCTATGATAAGTGTGATTTGACTTAAAACGTTTATAGCTTTCATTATAATAGTTATAATGTATGAGGTAAGGTTTATATAAAAAAGCCATTAACTCAGTTGAATTAATGGCTTTTAATAATTTAACGGAATCGTGCTATTTAATAAACAGCAACTCCCTGAACTTAGGTAGCGGCCATAACGTATCATCAACCAGTTGCTCCAGTTTATCAACATTGTAGCGTATTGGCTGGAAAAAGGTTTTTACCTTTTCATCGTAATCAATAGCACGCTGGCGGATATCTTCAATGGCGTTGGCTTTTTTACGTTCGTTTACCATTTGCTCCACATTGTTTTTAATGAAGTTAACATGGGTGCCTATTTTGGTGATGATATCAAGCTGTGCTTCGTAGATAGATGGATCAAGGCCAAGGTCTTTTAATCCTTTAACGTTTTCTATGAGTTTGGTTTGATAGTTTATGGCCGCTGGTATAATTACGTTCAACACCAACTCACCCATAACGCGGGCCTCTATCTGTAGCTTTTTATAGAATGCTTCCAGTAAAATTTCATGACGGGCATGAGCTTCGCGAGGGGTAAAGATCCCGGTTTCAGCAAATAGGATGTCCGTTTTTTCGGAAATCATGGCATCCAGCGCCTTGGGTGTGGTTTTAATATTGGCCAAACCGCGCGTAGCAGCCTCTTTTTCCCACTCTTCGCTATAGCCGTTGCCTTCAAAACGAATGTTTTTCGACTCCTTGATGTATTTTTTGATAACGATCAATAGGGCAAGGTCTTTCTTCTCACCTTTCTTTATCAACTTATCTACATCGTATTTGAATTTTTTAAGCTGATCGGCAACTATCAGGTTAAGTACCGTCATCGGGCTGGCCGAGTTTGCCGATGAACCAACAGCCCTCAACTCAAACTTATTGCCGGTAAAGGCAAAAGGCGAGGTGCGGTTACGGTCGGTATTGTCTGGCAATATCTGCGGGATCTTAGGAATGCCCTGCCATAGCAGGTTATCTTCTTTGATTTTTTTGCTGATGCGTGATGTTTCAATCTCGTCAAGTACATCATTTAGCTGGCTGCCCAGGAATATGGATATAATGGCCGGTGGGGCTTCATTTGCTCCGAGGCGGTGATCGTTATTAACTGAGGTGATAGATGCCCTCAGCAGGTCGGCATGTTCGTAAACGGCTTTTATGGTATTCACAAAAAACGTAAGGAACATTAAGTTGTTTTTAGGTGTTTTACCTGGCGACAACAAGTTTTTACCCGTATTGGTAATCAGCGACCAGTTATTGTGCTTGCCCGATCCATTGATGCCCGCATAAGGTTTCTCATGCAGTAACACTTTAAAATTGTGGCGCCTGGCAACGCGGTCCATCAAATCCATCAACAGTTGATTGTGGTCAATAGCCAGGTTTATTTCTTCATAAATAGGGGCGCACTCAAATTGCGATGGCGCTACCTCATTATGGCGGGTTTTTAAGGGGATGCCTAATAATAAGGCTTCGGCTTCCATATCCTGCATGTAGGCGTAAACGCGTCCGGGGATAGATCCAAAGTAATGATCTTCCAGTTGTTGGTTTTTTGCAGAGATGTGACCGAATAAGGTGCGACCTGTTAAATAAAGATCGGGCCGGGCATTAAATAAGGCAATATCTACCAAAAAATATTCCTGTTCGATACCTAAAGAGGCATTCACTTTTTCAATGCCTTTATCAAAATAATGGCAAACATCAACCGCGGCTTTATCTAAAATACTCAGCGCTTTTAACAATGGTACTTTATAATCAAGCGCCTCGCCGGTGTAGGATACAAATACGGTTGGGATACACAACGTTTTTGCCATCAAAAAAGCCGGCGACGATGGGTCCCATGCAGTATAACCGCGGGCCTCAAAGGTATTACGGATGCCACCACTCGGGAAGCTGGAAGCATCCGGCTCTTGTTGCGATAGTGCATCGCCACTGAAACGCTCAATGGCGCCGCCATCGGCGGTTGGTTCAAAAAAGGCATCGTGCTTTTCGGCAGTTGTACCGGTAAGCGGTTGAAACCAGTGTGTATAATGTGTGGCCCCTTTGCCGATAGCCCATGCTTTCATGGCCGATGCAATCTGTTCGGCAAGGTCGCGTGGTATAGGTTCACCTTTTTCAATAGAGTTTACAATTCCCTGGTAAGCTTCTGTCGAAAGATATTCTTTCATTTTCTTTTTATCGAAAACATTGGCGCCAAAGTAATCTGAAATTTTTGCAGAAGGTGCTTTCACTTCAGGGATGGTTCTGTTCAGAACGTCCTGCAGTGCTTTGAATCGGATGTTGGACATAATAGTATGCGGTTTAATATAAAGGCAAATTCAAAAATAGAACTATCCTTTAAATATGTATATAAATTAATAGAAATATAATGCAATAGGGCATAAAAATGTAAAATCGTTAACCTGTTATGTATAGTATCCTGCTTTTTTGAGTAGTTATTTAAGGATAAAATTGATTTTTAAGCTATAAAATTGTTTGTTTTTGCCTTAAAGTCAATAAAAACATCAATTTTTAATAGAAATCATCTAATTTTTTTGAAATGTTTGAATTTGATCGAATTAACTGCATTTTAAAATTAAAAAATCGATAAATTTATATGTGTTTTCAAGTTTTGATTTACAATTATTGTAAATATTGCCTTTTTTGATATGTTTTTTTTGTTAAAAATTTGTTATTGTTAAAATAACTACATAATTTCAGAAAATAATTTACAGAAACATCACAAATATTATATTTTTTATAAAAATTATTGTGGTTTTGAAGCTAAAATAAAAATATGCTGATTTTTGTAAATTTTAACCAATCATTTTTCCATTGCAATCAAAAAAAAGAACATAAAAAACAATCAAACTAAATTAAACTATTAAAAAACAATCAAACTAAATTAAAAAACGATGAAAGTAAGTTCTACAAAACAAAACCTCTTTAGTGCAGTCCGACAACTGTCACGGGAGAAGTGGGCGCTGGGCGCAACCATCATGACGGGCAAGATGATCGGTTTATTGCTGGTAATTGTGGCAATGATGGTTTTACCTGGTGTATTTGGTACGTCGGCACATGCTGCTGATACCTACACTGCTCACGAAACGGCATTGATTAATACCGTTAACACGGTATGGACACTGGTTGCTGCCTTTTTAGTATTTGGTATGCAGGCCGGTTTCGTAATGCTTGAAGCAGGCTTTGCCCGCAAAAGAGAAACTGTTAACGTATTGATGGAGTGTATTTTTGATACCTGCCTTTGCGGTATCTTATTTTACGCTGTAGGCTACGCCTTTATGTTTGGCGGTGGCAATGGCTTTATTGGCTGGGGAGCTGATGGTAAAAATTGGTTCTTCCTGCAAAATACGCCGTTAACTTACGGTACAACAGGTATTCCAATTTTAGCACACTGGATTTTCCAATATGCTTTTGCTGATACTTGCTCAACCATCGTTTCTGGTGCTATGATTGGTCGTACAAGTTTCCGTGGCGACATTTTGTATAGTATTGGTATTACAGGTTTTATTTACCCTATCATTGGTCACTGGGCTTGGGGTCCGGATGGTTTCCTTGCTACAATGGGAACATCAGGTGTCCTTGCTCATCTAAGCACACAGCCTTTCCGTGATTTTGCAGGTTCAACTGTCGTACACACAATAGGTGGTGTTGCCTCGTTAGCCGGTGCAATGGTATTAGGCCCGCGTTTAGGCCGCATATTTGCCCGCGACGATAAAGAAAAAGGCGGATTACCTGCCGGTCATAACTTATTAGTTGCGGCTGTGGGTGGTTTCTTGCTTTGGTTTGGCTGGTACGGTTTTAACCCTGGTTCTACTTTATCTGCAATGGATGTGCAGGGTATTGGTCGGGTTGCTGCCAACACTACGCTTGCTGCTTGTGCTGGAGGTTTCACTGCTATGCTTGCGGCATTATGGATTGGCCCGACTAAAGGCAAATTCGACCTTGCATTTACTATCAATGGTTTCTTAGCTGGTTTGGTTGCTATTACATGTCCTTGTTACTGGGTAAGCCCGCTTGGTGCTCTTGCGCTTGGTGCAATATCAGGTGTGATCATCTTCGCCGGTGTTTACCTTATTGAGTGGTTCAGAATTGACGATCCGGTTGGTGCAGTATCTGTACACGGTTTCAACGGTATCTGGGGTACTTTATCTTTAGGTTTCTTCGCTTCTGGTCAGTTTGGTTCTACAGGTCCAACTGGTGCCGATAACTCAGCTCCTGTTACAGGTTTGTTTTATGGTGGTGGCTTTGAGGTATTAAAAGCGCAGTTCATCGGTAGTTTCACTATTACTGCAGCTGTATTCATTGTATCATTTGCTATGATGTTTATCATCAACAAATTGGGTCATCCTTGGAAATTACGTATCGAAGAGCATGGTGAAGCAGGTGTTGGTGGTATTGATGTTTTTGATCACGGAATTGAAGCTTATCCCGTTCAAGACGATGAGATCAGTTTAAGCGGCCTTTTTGATAAAGGTGTTAAAGCTACCTCGGAAGTTTAATAAATAGAATTTTTTAAGCCTTGTGCGGTTGGTTTTAGGTGAGTGTTAGTTTGCATAGCCAACCGTACAGGGATTTTTTATGCCGACAGTAAAAAGTCCCAATCCTTTATAAAAGGCTGCTCTTGCCTTAAAAGAGCAATAATTAACCAAATCAATCCAAACAATTAACAACTGAAGTTTATCAACAATTAAATCGTTATCATGAAAAAAACACTTTTACTCTCTACATTATTTTGCATTGCCGCCTTTGCAGTTAAGGCGCAGGACACCGTAAAAACTACACCCGACGCTCCGTTGATCATTTACGGTTCGGTAGATACGTACTACAAATATGATTTCTCGAAACATGGCAATATTCAAACTTATTTTGGTTCAGATCAAAACTCTGTATCCATAGGTATGATAGACCTGGGTTTAAAGAAAAAGGTTGGTAAGGCATCTTTCGTTGGCGAAATGTCATTCGGTCCGCGTGGTCAGGAGCAATCAATCCCTGCTGGGGGTGCCGGTGATTCATACCACATACAAAATTTATATGTTGGTTATGATGTAACCGATAAATTGAACCTTACAGCCGGTTATATGGGTACGTTTGTTGGTTACGAGGTTATTAGCCCGGTAGCTAACTTTAACTACTCAACTTCATACCTGTTTGGTGCTGGTCCGTTTCAAAATGCTGGCTTTAAAGCTACTTACGCTTTCTCAGATAAAGTGAGCTTAATGGCGGGCGTATTTAACGATAACTGGAATGTGTATAAATCAAACTCAGCAACACCTGAGGTATCAACCTTTGGTTCACAGTTATTTATTGCCCCTGTTAAAGGATGGACAGCATATCTTAATGTTTTATCGGGTAAATACGCTGGTACAGTTTTGGATTTAACCACAGCCTACCAAATAACCGATGCATTTAAATTAGGTTTAAATGCTGCAAGAAAATCTGGCGGTGGTGCATTAAACTATTACGGTTATGCATTATATCCACAGTTTGCTGTTTCAAAAGCAGTAACTTTTGGTTTAAGAGAAGAGTACTTTAAAACAAAATCAACCAATAGTGGTCCGAATTTGGGTATTTCTCCGGGTAACTCAGTATTGGCTTCAACATTAACTGCAAATATCAAAGCTGGTCCGTTAACTTTTATTCCAGAGATCAGGGTTGATCATACTAAAGATGTAGACGCTTTTGTTAAAAGTGACGGAACTACGTTCACTAAATCAGCATCGCAATTTATATTGGCAGCTGTTTACGCTTTCTAAAAATATCTTAACTTTTATTAAAAGGCCTCCCGATTTACCGGGGGGCTTTTTATCTTTATAGAGAAATTATACCACGTGCCGATGAAAAATTTAATTATTGCCCTTACTTGTATCCTGTTTGCTAAAACCGTTTCGGCACAAACCGATTCGCTGGCCTTTGATGAAAACAATAAATACATTTATTACCAAACAGTTGAGCAGGCTGGTTTAAATAAAGATACCTTATACACAAGAGCGCTTTATTTTATAAAGAAATCTGTTACAGGTAATAAATTAAAGCTATCTAAAGCTGATGAAGTACTGGGAACTTTAACGGGTAAAGGGAGTTTTATGATAACTAAAAAAACGCTCGTATTGGCTGGTGTTGGCGGCGAAATTGATTATTCCCTGCGCATTGAAGTTAAAGATGCAAAATACCGCTATTGGTTTACCGACTTTGTTTTTATTCCCTATCAACGCGATAGGTATGGCATGGATGTACCAACACCGGGTGTTTATATCCCCTTGGAAAATGCCAAAAGAAAAATAGATGCAAAAGATGTTGCCGCTTACCTGGATAAAATTCTGCAGAATAGCAGGCAGGTAGGCTCGGTTTTAAAATCATACATGCTTAAAATATCATCAATGCCAAAACCTAAGGCCGATAAAGCGATAAAGAAGATCTCGACGAAGGAGTGGTAGGTTTGGTCACTGGGGCATTGGTCATTAAATCATTGATCTTTTTGATATATGGTGACCCTAATCTCATTTAAATAACTCATTAAAAAAGCCGCCTCACGTAAATTGAGGCGGCTTAATTTTTTGTTGTTAGTTTGGTTTTGATGTGGTGGATTGTAATTCTTTATTTAATCTATTTGAATTACTATTGGGTAAAATACACGGTCTGATCCGTGTTTATTAAAGTTCTTCGTCGTGCTGGCTGATATCCAAACCGGCAAGTTCTTGTTCTGGGGTTACACGCAGGGTGCTTATCATATCGGTTACCTTCAGTAGGATGAGTGAGCCAAAGAATGCGAAGGCAGATACACCTATTAGGGTTAAAACGTGAAGGAAAAATAAATGGGTTTCGCCATAATACAAGCCATTACCTGTAGTGTTGCCGCCGTTTACGTTTACGTGAGCAAATACACCCGTTAGTAACATACCAACCATACCGCCTACGCCATGGCAAGGGAATACGTCAAGGGTATCGTCAATAGTGGTTTTTGTTCTCCAGATCACCACCAGGTTACTTACCACAGCTGCAACTATACCTATTATTAATGAATGGGGGATAGTTACAAAGCCCGCTGCGGGGGTAATAGCTACCAAGCCTACAACTGCGCCTATACAAGCGCCCAATACGCTTGGTTTTTTACCGCGAAGGATATCGAAGAACATCCAGGCCATTGCGGCTGCTGCAGATGCTGTGGTTGTTGTAGCCAAAGCAGTTGCTGCCAGGGTGCCAGAGCCTAATGCCGAACCTGCGTTGAAACCAAACCAGCCAAACCATAATAAACCTGTACCTAATAATACATAGCTGATACGGGCTGGCGTGTGTCCTGGTTCGTTACGGCCTTTTAAATATAATGCTGATGCAAGTGCTGCCCAGCCTGCGCTCATGTGTACAACAGTACCGCCAGCAAAATCAAGCACGCCTTTTCCGAATAGAAAACCATCTGGATGCCATGTGGAGTGGGCTAAAGGGGCGTATATAAATATCATGAACAGGCAAAGGAAAATAACGTATGAGTTAAAACGGATACGCTCGGCAAATGCACCTGTGATAAGGGCCGGTGTAATTACGGCAAATTTTAACTGGAACATAGCAAACAATACCAGTGGAATGGTAGGCGCCAGTTTCCAGGTTGCATTTCCAAGGGTTCCTTTCATCATAAAAAAGGTACGCGGATCGCCAATGAAACCGCCAATGCTATCGCCAAAGGCAAGGCTGAAACCAAATATTACCCATATTACGGTTATAACACCCATACATACAAAGCTTTGCAGCATGGTTGATAGTACGTTTTTTTTGCTCACCATACCGCCGTAGAAAAAGGCAAGTCCTGGTGTCATTATCAATACAAGTGCGGTACTAACTAATAGCCAGGCGGTATCGCCGGTATCAATTTTACTGTCTTTAACAATAGTTAGTTCGTTAGAGGGAAATATAAGGGCTAATACAATTACAATTAAAAGTACGCCAAAAGGTATGAATTTTTTCATGCTTAGGGTTTTAGGGAGCGGTAAATAAAATTTAAGTAACGCTACCCGGTACCCAATCAAAATACCGGGTAGCGTTAAAGCAATACTGTGCAATGCATCCAATCAAAATGCCTTCCAGTATTAAAACTAAATTTTTTTAAAAAACAATAGTATCCGATTGCTTAATCAGAGCATCCGGATTGTATTGTTTTGCTGCTACCAAAAAGCATGGAAGGGATAAAGGATTAGTTTGCGGAACCGCGATAACTCACTTGAACTACCACTGCAAACGAAATTGATGTACTTTAATCGTATTGTATAGAAATTTGGGTTGGTAGTAAAGGCGTGTAACGAATGTGCGCCACGGTGTTGCTGTAAATTAATAACCTGTAAGGGTATATTATTAAGAATATACTCGTAATTAAGCGGGTTATTGTGCAGTGTTGTAGCCGATATTGTGGCTTTTCTTTCGTTTTTTCGGTTAATATGGTATAATCCGCCTCTTCCGTGGACTGAAAATCCGGAAAAGAGCATAAAAAATAAGGCTGAAAGTTTATAAAGCCTGTTAACCATCCCTAAAAGTAGTAAAAAAATAAAATAATCACACTTATTTTATAAATATTTTAACTTTTTATGCTTTTGTGTGTAAAAAATGCAGTCAAAATACTTTAAAAGCAACTTGTATTGTAAAATTTACTTTAAAAATTGTCTTTTTTTAATATTTTTTTGATTGATTATAAATTTTTATCGATTCCTATAAATATGAAATTCTGATGAAATTTATTTTAGGCTAATTGTAACTTTTTTCTTGTTTTATAAAATATTATATATGTATATTCGTTTAGTAAGAAATTTAATTTTGTAATTATGTCAAAAACCAAATTTGATTTGTACAATGACGAGTGGCTCGACATTGTATTTGACCACCGTAACAAAGCATACGGTGCCTATGATTTAAGGCTGCATTACGGCCGCAACATGACCCGCGCCATGGCGATGGCATTTGCTGGGGTAGCAGTATTAGTTGTGGCGAGCATTATTTTTAGGCCTATCATTAAACCAGTTGAAATAGTGAAATGGACGACCGTGAAATTAAAAGATGTACCTCCTCCGCCGCCGTTAAAGGCCGAACTTAAAAAGTCGCAGGAGCAACAGGTTAAACACACCGAAGCGCCAGCAAAAGCATCTGCGCCGGTGCATACCGTTGATAACCGGCCGCCTGTTGTGGTTCCAATTACACCCCCGGTTGATCCGCCTACTATTGTTCAACTACAAACAGCAGCATCCGGAAGCGCCAATATTGAAGGCCCGGCTACAACAGGTAATTCAAGCGGAGGCACAGGCGATGGAAAAGGGATTGAAGGAAATGGTAAAGGTAAAGATGACAATACTATATATACCAGCGGTCTTGATGTAATGCCTGAGCCTTATGGAGGTGCTGCGGCCTGGAGCAAATTCCTGCAACGTACTATCAGGTACCCGGGTGCTGCTGTTGATCAGGGTGTTTCGGGTAAAGTTATTCTGAGCTTTGTTATTGAAAAAGATGGGCAGCTATCAAATATTAAGGTTGACAGGGGGGTAGGTTACGGATTGGATGAGGAAGCTTTGCGTGTATTAAAGCTTGCCAAAGCCTGGAAACCCGGTATGCAAAACGGACAGCCGGTGCGTGTGAAATATACCATCCCTATCAGCTTTCAATTAGGCGATCAGTAACGCAGGTGGAGTGTTGATGTGGGATTTAGTGAGATTTGGAAATTGAGCATACTAATTGAGTTTTGGCCCCGCGTAATGGCGGGGCTTTTTTGTTGTGGGGTGGATATTAATTCTTGCTTCAGCGGATAAGAAATTATTGAAATCGTTATTTTTATTGAAAATATTTTAATGAAGCTTATCACACTACTGCCTATTCTGCTTTGCTTATTTACTGTAGCCGCGAAGGCGCAGGACAATAATGGTAGCAACCCACAGGAAAAGAAAGTATTAAAACTGATAAACGCGTTGCCGGAGATAATTGCCTCAAATAAATTAAGGATGAAAAAAGATCCTCAAAGACTTTTAAAAGCTTATATAGAATTTACGCCAACCGCAAAGGATAAATACTATCAAGTATCGGTATGCGATGATTTTGCCGATAGGCTTTTTGCGTATTACAGGTTTAAAGTAAATGCAGCTACTTATGCTATTTTTTACGATGACTTTGAAAATGGAAAACTCGTGCCTTTAAAAGTATGGCAAAAACATGCTTATGGGATATATAGTAAAAGGTAATTGAGTAAGCAGAGCCGTGCAAGGCACACGCGGCACGCGTGTGCCTTGCAATAGGCGTTATGGATTGATACGGATACCGGCCATGAGCCTAAGTTCTGCAGGCGTAGCAAAAAGCCCGGCCGAAGGCAACGCCCGTACGGGATAAAGGATTAAAAGATAAAAAAGTAAGGAATTTTATTAGGTAGCTATCCACCCCACTCCTCAATATTTATTTCAGAATCTTTACCTGATCCCTTAATATACCCACTTCCAAACCTTTCGCCTTTAGCCTTTCCCCTTCATCTCTCAAAAACCCAATCCCAAACCTTTCGCCTTTAACCTTTCTGCCTTTTGCCTTTCACATCCCCTTTCACCTTTCCGCCTTTTTTCCTACTTTTGCGCATCCTTTCAAATAAAACAATATTACATTGGAGCACCAGGAATTAACCACCGTTGAAACCGCCAAAGATTTAGGCTTACTACCCGAAGAATTTGAACGTATTAAAGAAATATTAGGGCGCGTGCCCAACTTTACCGAACTTTCTATTTTCGCGGTAATGTGGAGCGAACACTGCTCGTACAAAAATTCCATCACCTGGCTAAAAACATTGCCAAAAGACAGCGACCGTATGCTGGCCAAGGCGGGCGAAGAAAATGCCGGTCTGGTTGATCTGGGCGATGGCATTGGCTGCGCTTTCAAGATAGAATCACACAATCACCCATCGGCATTAGAACCCTACCAAGGTGCGGCCACAGGAGTGGGCGGTATTAACCGCGATATATTTACAATGGGTGCCAGGCCTATTGCACAGCTAAATTCCCTGCGCTTCGGCGACTTGAAACTTGATAAAACCAAGTGGCTGGTTAAAGGAGTAGTTAAAGGTATCAGTCATTACGGTAACGCTTTCGGTATCCCTACTGTAGGCGGCGAATTGTTTTTTGATGATTGCTATAACGTTAATCCGCTGGTAAACGCCATGTCGGCCGGTATTGTTAAAGCTGGCGAAACTGTTTCGGCTACATCTTATGGTGTAGGTAACCCGGTTTACATAGTAGGTTCGGCTACAGGTAAAGACGGGATCCATGGTGCGGCTTTCGCATCAAAAGATATTACTAAAGATTCTGTAAATGATCTTCCTGCCGTTCAGGTAGGTGATCCGTTCCAGGAAAAACTATTGCTGGAAGCCACTTTAGAAGTTATAAAAACCGGTGCCGTTGTAGGTATGCAGGATATGGGCGCTGCCGGTATCATTTGCTCCAACTCAGAAATGAGCGCCAAAGGCGAGCACGGTATGCGTATTGACCTTGACCTGGTACCAACCCGCCAGGCCAATATGAAGCCTTACGAAATTTTATTGTCGGAATCACAGGAGCGGATGCTTATCGTGGTTTTCAAGGGCCGCGAAAAAGAAGTAGAAGCCGTTTTTGATAAATGGGATTTAAACTGCGCTATTATTGGCGAGGTTACCGATACCCAGCGTTTAGAATATTACATGCACGGCGAAAAGGTTGCCGATGTACCTGCTGATGACCTTGTATTAGGTGGCGGTGCCCCGGTTTACGAACGTGAATACCGCGAGCCTGCTTACTATGCCGAAAATCAGAAATTTAACATAGATGATGTGCCGGAACCGGCTAACCTTGTTGAGGTTGCCGAGCATCTTTCGGCCCATCCAAACCTTGCATCAAAACGTTGGGTAACCGACCAGTACGATAGCATGGTAGGTGTACAAACCATGACGGCTAACCTGGCCTGCGATGCAGCCGTTGTTGCCGTTAAGGATACCAACAAAGCCATTGTTTTAACCACCGACTGTAACTCGCGCTATGTATATGCCGATCCGCAGAAAGGTACAGAGATAGCTGTTGCCGAAGCCGCACGTAACATTACCTGCGCCGGTGGCGAGCCCGTTGCCATTACCAACTGCTTAAACTTTGGTAACCCTTACAATCCCGAAGTTTACTGGCAGTTTGTGAGCGCCATTAAAGGTATGGGCAATGCCTGCCGTAAGTTTGAAACCCCTGTTACCGGCGGTAACGTAAGTTTCTACAATCAATCTGCCGATGGTGGTTCGGTTTTCCCTACGCCAACTATTGGTATGCTGGGTATCATGGAAGATGTAACTAACCTGATGACCGCCAACTTTAAACAACCAGGCGATCTTATTTATCTGATAGGCGAGTCGGTTAATGATATTGCATCATCGCAATACCTGGCTTCATGGCATAAAATACTTAAAGCCCCTGCTCCTTATTTTGATATGGATAAGGAATACAGCATGCAGCAAACCGTTAAAGAAATGATAAAACACCGCGTAATTGAATCGGCCCATGACGTGGCCGATGGTGGTTTATATATTGCCTTACTGGAAGCCGCCATGCCAAACGGATTAGGTTTTGATATTGAATCAGATGCCGACATCCGCAAAGATGCTTTCCTTTTTGGCGAAGCACAGGGCAGGGTAGTAGTTACTGTAGCACCAGAAGAACAGGAACGTTTTATTGAGTTTATGGCTACCAGCGAAACTGAATTTAGTTTGCTGGGTACCGTAAACAATGGTTTCCTTAATGTAGACGAAGAACTGTTTGGCCATGTTACTGATGTGAAAATGGTTCACAGCAACGTATTACACTCTATTTTAGGCGAATAATGCTGAAACTAAACCAGGTACACCATATAGCTATTATCTGTTCTGATTATGAAAGATCGAAACGGTTTTATACAGAGGTGCTTGGTTTAAAAATAGTTCGCGAGGTATATCGCGAAGCAAGACAATCATACAAGCTAGATCTGATAGTGGGCGACCGCTACCAGATCGAGCTTTTTTCATTTCCAAGCCCGGCGCCGCGTCCTTCGCGCCCCGAAGCTGCCGGCTTGCGCCACTTAGCTTTTGAGGTGGATGCCCTTGATGAAGCCGTATTTCACCTTAAAGAATTTGGGGTAGAAGCAGAGCCTATCCGTGTGGATGAGTTTACCGGGAAGCGCTTTACTTTTTTTACCGATCCGGATGGCTTGCCGCTGGAGTTGTATGAAGTGTAGTAGTGGCCAATATCTTTCAGTTCAAACAATTCAGCGTTGACCAAACCGGCTGCGCAATGAAAATAAATACCGATGGTGTTTTACTTGGTGCTTTAACCGAAGCTGATAACCCACAATCAATTTTAGATATCGGTACCGGAACAGGTGTTATAGCCCTAATGCTGGCACAACGGTTTACGAATGCTAATATCGATGCTGTTGAAATTGATGAATCAGCGGCAAAAACAGCCACAAAAAACTTTGAAAACTCACCTTTTGCTGATAGATTAAATCTGTATACCACAGGTTTTGAAGAGTACTTTGCTACCCATCCCGATAGACAGTATGATTTGATCGTTTCTAATCCACCGTTCTATATTAATTCGCTGCAATCGCCAGGGGCTAAGAAGAATCTGGCCAAACATGCAGGTGATGGCTTTTTTGAAGGATTAATAGACGGCGTTGCTGCTCATTTAACAAACGATGGTACTTGCTGGTTGGTGTTGCCTTTAGCTACTGGTGCAATTGTTAAAGATATTGCTGTTCAACATGGGCTGCACCTGCAAATACAAGTTGATATTTATTCATTTGAAAGTGATGAACCCCACCGTGAGATATTGGCTTTTGGATTTAACAACCAACCTATTGTAATAAGAAAGTTTGTGATTTATGATGGACCGAAAGTTTATACCAAGGAGTATCAGGAAACGTTAAAAGGTTTTTTGACGATATTTTAATAAAAAATGATTTGTCATTCTGAGCGTAGCGAAGAATCTATTGTGCTGTTTGCAAATCCGAATTGCATCGTCATGAATAGATCCTTCGCTACGCTCAGGATGACAAAGATTTAATATTACGAGTTCTATTTCTTACTTCTATCTTTACCCAATGACCCGCATAGGCCTGATATCCGACACCCACAGTTACCTCGATGACGCCGTTTTTAAGCATTTTGAAAATTGCGATGAAATTTGGCACGCCGGTGATTTTGGCAATATTGAATTGGCCGATAAACTGGCCGCATTTAAGCCGTTAAAGGGCGTATATGGCAACATCGACGGTAAAGACGTACGCATAGTTTACCCCGAGCATTTAAGGTTTAATTGCGAAGGGGTGGACGTATGGATGACGCACATTGGCGGCTACCCAGGTAGGTATAGTCAAAATATACGTGCCGAGATCTACAGTAACCCGCCTAAACTGTTTATTACAGGTCACTCTCATATTTTAAAGGTAATGCACGATAAGAAGATCAACTGCCTGCACCTCAACCCCGGCGCGGCCGGTAAACAAGGCTGGCATAAAGTACGCACCCTCATGCGTTTTGCCATTGATGGTGAAAAGATCCAGGATCTGCAGGTTATTGAGTTGGTAGGACGATAGCGCTTGATTTGAAAATTTGAAGATTTGAAAATAAACTAATGGGCAAGCAAACAAACCAATAGGAGATCAATTGGCCTTACACACCTCACACCTCACACCTCACACCTCACACCTCACACCTCACACCTCACACCTCACACCTCACACCTCACACCTCACACCTCACACC
>NZ_FNAI01000028.1 GCF_900101875.1 Mucilaginibacter pineti | reverse complement strand
CTGGAAAATCATCGTTACTACAGCCACAAAGACCCGGAGGTCAAGCAGGGACTTAAAAAGCGCGGCGATCGTAAAGACGGTAATCAGATGCATGTACAGGTCATTGTCAGCCGTAAGGATGCCACGAACAAGATCAAGCTTAGCCCGATGAACACCTCGCGGGGCAAGAATGCAGAGCATTCTAAAAAGATGGGCCAGTTCGACCGGGTGGCTTTCAAGCAGAGCGGGGAAACCCTGTTCGATAGTTTGTTCTCGTTTGACAGGCAACTTAAAGATACACTGGCTTACGCCAATGTACGGAAGAACGGGAGACTGGCGCAGCGGGAACAGCTGAGCCTGCTAAACGAGGGCGCATCGCAGAATTACCAGAGCAGATCGGTAGCTAATGAACTTGCCCAGGGCGTTGCGGAAGGCTTATTTGCGACCACCGCCGGTATGCTGGCCGCAGCAGGCAAGACAGCGGCAGGTTTCCTGGAGGTAATGCTGGAACCGGTGTATACAGCGGGTGCAAATATCGTCCCGGAAAGTGAAGCCGAGCAAAAGAAAAAAAGGAAAAAAAGATCGCAGGGTCAGCAGATCACACGCTAATGCTTATCTTCACGTTACCAGAGGTTATGCCTTACAGTTAGGGCAAAGACCATCTACTATAGCCCGTTTTTGCGGGCTATCCTTTTTTAAAATATGTATAATAACCTTACGCTACCGATGATCCGGGCTATAGTCCTGACCATTTTTATACAGGGTATAGATCAGCACGAGCAGTTTTCTTTCCAGGGCAACGATACCTATTTTTCCCGGTTTGCCATTCTCTTTAAGCCTGTTAAAATAAGTCTTTAAGGTTTTGTTGTGAATAATAGAACTGACAGCAGCCATATATAGCCCCGCCTTGATGTAAGCATTTCCCCGTTTGGATATATGGGGCCGCCAGGTCAGCGTTCCCGATTCTTTCATGACCACATCCAGCCCCACATAACTGACCAGTCGGCGCCGGTTACCGACATTGGCAAAACCATCGGTTTCAGCAATAACCGTAATTGCTGTAACAAAGTTGACCCCAGGAATGGTAATGACGTGTTTGGTCTGCCTGGAGAGGTCAGGATCACTTTCCGCCAGTTCACGCATTTGCGCTTCGATCTCGCCAAGTTGTTTGGTTGCTAAGGCGATCCGTTCTTTCAGGCGCGCAATGCTATCCTTGAAAGCATCGAAAGAATGGTTCAGGGCATGTAACTGGTTGGTTAAGGCATTTCTGTCCCGGATCAAACCGATGCGTTCCCTGCTCATTCTTTTTAACAGGCGCAGCTGCTCATTGGGACGGCTCCAGGGCATAAGTTCCGTTCCAGGCCCATACGGGCCAGCATACCGGCATCGATCTTGTCTGTTTTGTTCTTCTCATCCAGGCTCCTGGCATACTGTTTGCCTTTCGTGGGCTGAATAACGCTCAACCGGTAACCTACACCGGCAAGAAAATAGGCGGCTTCTTCGTGGTAGGTGCCGGTCGCTTCCATATTGACATGCAAAGCAAGCGCATTATCCTGCTTCCTGTTTAGCCACTCCCGGAGCTTTATAAATCCCTCAGGACTGTTCTCAAACCCGCTGGTTGCCACCACTTTGATTTTTAGTTCTTCTGTATAGAAGGACAGGCAGCAATCGATCTTTTTCATGGATACGTCTATACCCAGGCACTGCTTCAATGTTACTTTTTTGCTCATAATGAATTGTTATAGAAATCGAAACAGAGAGATATATCCCACAGTCTATACTCATATTCTACACAGGCTCAGGGAGCTGTCCCCCGGCTTAAAATACTATTGAGACTCATGGATAAGAACCCGGCAGTCATGTGGGCATTATCCATGGCGGCAATCTGCTTTTCCAAGGGACACTGGCCGGGCTGCAAAGGGAACGGGCGGCGGGTGCCCGCCGGACTTTAAGCACGAGCAATAATATGGAGGCATCCGCTATACTGCGACATCACCATAGCGAAGTGGTACTTAGGGACGATCTCTTTAGCCTGCCCATGCCCGAAAGGGATGAAGTCGCCGCACTGGTGCGTGAGCTGGTCGGCTCCGGCATCGATATTTATGAGCTCAGCCTTGCACAAAATGACCTGGAAGCCATCTTTATGGACATGATCACCAAATAAAAAATGAACCTGATGAATACTTATATACACAGCTTTCAAAGCGAGTGGCTGAAGCGCAAGCGCAGCCTGGCCTCCTGGCTGGTCATCTGCGGCGCCGCCTTTACAGCGATGGTGATTATCGTGGCCAAGCTTGTCCGCCACAGCAGCCTGGCAGCGGCAGGCGTAGCCCCCAAATACTGGGAAAGCTTATGGAAAAGCGCCTGGGAATCGATGGCCATTTTCCTGCTGCCGCTGGGGGCGATCCTGGCCAGTAGCCTGATCACCCAATTGGAATATAAAAACAACAGCTGGAAGCTGCTGCATACGACACCGCAAAGCTATGGGGTGATCTTCCTGGCCAAGCTTTCGGTCATACTGGTCATGATGCTGCAATTCCTATTATTTTTTAATATCGGCATTTACCTGGCGGGTGTATTGTCCGGCCTGCTTTTCGGTGTGGCTTACCCTGCTGAACCGATACCCTATCTTCATTTTTTGCTGAAGACGGGCGCTACCTATTGGCCTGCCTGCCGATAATCGCCCTGCAATACCTGATCAGCCTGCAATTTAAAAACTTCCTCGTGCCGGTAGGCACCGGGATTGTCCTCTGGATCTTATCGGTCGCTGTGCTCAGCTGGAAATACGGTTATTTTATTCCATACACGTATTGCAGCTTTAATTACCTGAAGGACCAGCCCAAATTCGGGCAGCAGGTTTCCCTGCTGCCCTGGGCGCTGGGCTACTTCCTCGTATTTACGCTGTCCGCCTATGTTTTGTATCTTGGTCAAAAAGAGAAAGGCTAATGAAAAGATCCGTTGTTTGGCTGCTGCATACCGGGTATTGGTTACTGTTCCTGCTCTTGCTGCTGACCTTTTTTTTCTTTGCTGTTTTTGTTCCTGCGCATAGCCGGTTAAGCGGGCCGCCGGTTAATGGCCTGGCGGCCTGGGCACGTTCGATGCTGGGTTTCGCTGTCCTGCCCGGAATCACCACGTTCTATGTATGTTATACTTACCTTTTTTACCGCCTGCTCAGCAGGCAGCGCTTTATGCTGTTCATCGTGTCCAGCATACTGGTTGCCTTGATAGCCTCCTGCATGGGGGCGGCTTTTGCCCCATTACCCTTTGTTTGGGCCGGCTTTTCTGTTCGGCGATGGCTATGCATCTGCATTGCTGATTATATTGCTGATGACCGGCATTGCCTGGATCAACGGGATGCTGGGTGCGGTGATTAAGGGCAGCCTGACCTGGTACCGGGATATCCGGGTCAAAGAGGAACTGCACCGGAAGAATATGGAAACGGAGCTGGCCCTGGTCAAATCACAGATCGATCCGCATTTCCTGTTCAATACGCTTAATAATATTGATATTCTGATCACCAGGGACGCGGAGACAGCATCGGCTTACCTGAATAAGCTTTCGGGTATCATGCGCTTCCTGCTGTATGAAACAAAGGCGGAGCGGATAAGCCTGGAAAGGGAGCTGGATTATGTGCAGCAATATATCGATTTGCAAAGGATCAGGACTAGCAACCTTGATTATGTCGATTTTGAGATCAGCGGACGTTTCTGCGGACAACTCATTGCGCCGATGATCTTATTACCCTTTATCGAAAACGCCTTTAAGCATACGGAAAGCCGTAAAGCGGAAAGTAATATCCATATCAATTTGCTGCTAAATAAGCACCATTTAGTTTTTACCTGTACTAATACGCTTTTCGTCAAAGACGATAGTGCCGATATCGGGCTGGGCAACACGCTGATCAGGAAGCGGCTGGAACTGCTTTACCCTGATGCGCATGTCTTAATTATTACAAATGAAGCCGGGCTTTACCGCGTTAACCTGGAATTGTCGCTATGAAATACATCATCATCGAAGATGAGCCGTTGGCGGCGGCCAGGGTGCTGGAATTTGCGGGGCGACTTCCTTATCTGGATTACCAGGCCAGCTTTGAAAGTGCGCTTCCGGCTATCGAATACCTGAAAGTTAATCCCGTTAACCTCATTTTTTTAGACATCAATATCGGGGAAATATCCGGTATACAATTCCTGGAGCTTGTCCGGCCCGACTGTGCAGTGATCATCCTGTCCGCTTACCAAGAATACGCCCTGAAAAGCTTTGAGATGAACGTTACGGATTACCTGCTCAAGCCTTTTACGTTTGAGCGCTTTTACATGGCGGCACAACGGGCACAAATCCTGCAAGCCCGGCTGCCTGGAAAGCAATTTGTCTTTATCAAAACACAGTACCGTCTGGAAAAAGTGATATTGAGTGAACTGCTATATATTGAAGGCGCGCGGGATTACCGCCGGATTCATACCAAAACGCAGGCGCTGATGACGCTGGAAACCTTCGGCGAACTCGAATTGCAGCTACCGTTAAGCCGTTTTATCCGTGTACATAAATCTTTCCTGGTGGCGCTGGACAAGATCGAATCCATAGAAAAGGATTTTATCCGAATCGCTAACCGCCTGATCCCTGTGTCTGATACCTATAAGATGGCACTGGCCGAAAAAACCAAACCTAAATAAACCGACATGAAAAAATTATTGATCTGCTTGTTATTTTGTCTTTCCATTTTACAAGTATTCAACATTACAGGTTGTACGAAGAAGGCCCAAAATGCCGTTGAGCAACCGCATCATAACACGCCTGTTCTGCTTGGTAGCCTGATACCCTCAGCCTTTAAACTTGATAAAAACAATATGGCTACTGTGTATTTTGTAGCATCTTCCACCGCTTATAAATTGGACCTTAATAAAATAAGTGCCAATGCCACGTATAACTTGTTGCTAACTTCGAAAAATAAATTGACCCCAGTTAAGGTTTACATTTACAGGAACAGTCAGGAAATTGCAAAGATAGAACTATGAAAAAGACAATTACTTACATCTGTAGCGGCATGATGCCTGTTAGATCAGATCAATAATAGCTTGCATTTATGTGATATATCAACTATTATTGTATCAATAAAATAAATGAAATGTTAAGTCCCGAGCAAACCGTATTTTACAGTATAGAAAAGGCCATTAAATCATATCGGCAATTCGCCCAGGAAAATCTGAATAGATTGAAGCTTGAGATCACCATTGACCAGGGTCTGATCTTAACGATTATCCGGGATAACCCTGGGATCAGCCAGCAGCAAATCGCCCGGAAGTCTTTTAAAGACCATGCCTCAGTAACGCGCATTATTGAAAATCTGGTGGGCCGGAAGATCCTGCACCGGGACTTTCATACAGATGACAGGCGACGATTTAATCTGAGTATTACGGAATTCGGTTTAGGCCTCATCATGCAACTGGAGCCGGTTGTCACATCCAACCGGGAGCAGGCGATAGCCGGTATTTCCACTGACGAAATCGAACTGTTGGAGCAACTGCTCCAAAGGATAACGCATAATTGCAAAAGATCATGAAGAAGAAAATATGGACCGGGTTGCTGATGATGCTGTTCCTAAAAAGTGCTTACAGCCAGAGCATAGAAAGGTATAAAAGTTATCTGAACTTTTATACCCTGGTCAGCGGCATCAATGTCCGGCCGCACTGGTATAAGGACGGTAATCGCTTTTGGTTTGCAGCAGGGACACCTGACAGCAGCGTTATCTATGCGGTCGATCCCCTGCGAAACACGAAGACAGCTCTTTTTGATAACCAGCGCTTACGTGCGGCGCTCCGGCAAGTGCTGGGACATGAACCGGCAGGCAAGGGAATTCCGTTTACGGATTTTGCATTTACCGCTGACCACAGCGTTCAATTTAAGGTGGAAGGAAAAGCTTATATTTTAAATTTGGACAATTTCCAGATCATTGCTGACGTCCCGCAGCAACCGTCAGGGCAACCAACCGTTTCGGCACGGGATCATAACCTTTGGTTAGGTTTAACACCTTTAACCCATGACGGAAGCCAGGATTATGAATGGACGATGGAAGACGCTGCCTGGTCACCCGGCGGCAACCTGTTGCTCGTCAAAAAAGCAGATGAACGGAGAGTACACCATTTGCCGATCATCGACTATTCAACCGCTATCGAAACCGCCAGTTGGGTTCCCTATGCTAAAACCGGCGGCGCGCTACAAATTACGCAGCTGTTCGTTATGGATAGCAAAATGAAAGGGCAGGTAAAAATTGACGTGGGCAAAGATACCGCGCAGTATATATTCCCGCTCGGCTGGCGGCCGGACGGTTCAGAGGTACTTTTTATGCGTCTCGGCCGTGATGGCAAAAAACTGGAATTGCTGGCTGCCGATCCGCATACCGGCAGCAGCAGGATCATCCTTTCGGAACAGCGAGAGACCTTCATAGGCGGGCTCGATTTTATCATGGAAAATTGGAGAAAACAATGTCTCGTGTTGAAAGACGGTTTCATCTGGACATCCGAAAGGGACGGCTGGAAGCAGCTCTATTGGTATGATTGGAGCGGCAGGCTGATCCGGCGTTTAACCAGGATGGCATCCCCGGTTGTAGCCGTGGTTAAAGCAGATGAAAAAAGCGGCTGGGTCTATTTCACAGCCAATGCAGAAACGGATCTTTACGCCATTAACTTTTACCGGGTTAATTTCGGGGGGCAGCATTTCCAAAAACTAACAGCGGCAAGCGGCCCGCATGACATCAAGTTCTCGCCTTCAGGGAAATACTTCCTGGACACCCATTCCACGCCGGATAGTCCGCCGGTAACGGAGTTGCGCAGCTCGGACGGGGGGCTCGTCCGGTTGATCAACCAAGCGGATACCAGCGCCTTGAACCGTACCGGTTTTCATGCGCCGGAAAGTTTTATCGTCAAAGCAGCCGACAGCAGCACCGATCTGTATGGGATACTTTATAAACCCTATGATTTTGATCCCGGCAAAAAATACCCGGTGATCGAGCTGATCTACGGCGGGCCGTTTACCAACATCGTACCGCACGGTTTCATGCCGGGAAATTCGCTGGCTATTCAGGCCCAGGCCCTGGCACAGTTAGGCTATATCACTTTTTTAGTTGACGGGCGTGGGACTATCGGGAGAAGCAAGGGTTTCCAGGACGCCGTATATGGAAATATCGGCAAATACGAGATACCTGATCATGTCGCTGCGCTAAAACAACTGGCGGCTGGCCGCCCTTATATGGACCTTAAAAGAGTCGGTATCTACGGACATTCCTGGGGCGGCTATTTTGCGCTCCGGGCGATGCTGGCCGCACCGGATGTCTATAAGGTGGGCATCGCTTCTGCGCCTGGCGAGCTGACTGAAGGCGCCGAGATCAATGAGCCTTATATGGGATTGCCGCGGGATAATCCGTCAGGCTATGCATTCGGTAACAATACCCATCTGGCCGGAAGGCTCAAAGGCAAGCTGCTGTTTATCCATGGCACCAGCGATACGAACGCGCCGCTTTCAACAACGATTAGAATGATCGATGCGCTGATCCTAGCGGGAAAGCCGTATGACCTGTTACTGTTACCGGGGCAGAGCCATTTTTTTCAAGGTGCCTATGACCAGTACGCAAACGATGCCATAAAGCGTTATTTTGAGGTAAATTTAAGATCCTTGCCCTAAAATGTTCTACATGAAATTACTTACGTGCTTAATGCTAAGCAGTCTTTTGTTCATACAAAACCCGGTTACAGCCCAACTCAAAACGATCGACGGTAAACCCGTTTCAATCGCCAAGACCGACCTGTTGCTCCGGCACCAAATGCATTCGCTGCACATTCCCGGCCTTTCCATTGCGGTGATCAATGACGGAAAAATCGCCTATCAGCGCCAATGGGGCTTTGAGAACCTGGAAACAAAAAAAACGGTCGATGAGCAAACGCTATTTGAAGCGGCTTCCATGAGCAAGACCGTGTTTGCTTATTTTGTACTGAAAATGGCGGACAAGCGGCTGATCAACCTGGATACCCCGCTCTATAAATACCTCCCCAACCCGGCTATTTCCTATGATGAACGGTACAAACGCATCACAGCAAGAATGGTCTTGTCGCATACCACGGGTATGCCGAACTGGCGGGAGTATGACCTGGCTGACTCAGCGCTGCATATGAAAAAGGGCGAGCTATACCTGAAGTTGACGCCTGGCACCCATTTTTCGTACTCTGGGGAAGCTTATCAATACCTGGTTGAAGTCATGGCAAAGCTAATCCGCACGGATCTGAAAAACTTAGGCCAAATCGTTTACCAGGAAGTTTGCGTCCCGCTGGGCATGACCCATGCCTATTTCAACTGGAACCGTTATGTAGCGCTTCACCGGGCTACCGGGTACCGGCAGGAAAATAACAGCGGGATCAACGAGCCCAAAGCCATTAAGAAGTTTGAAGAATTTAGTGCTGCCGGTGGCCTGCGGACCAATGCGGCGGATTACGCGAGGTTCCTGATCACGCTGATTAGCGGAAAAGGCCTGTCCAAATATGCGATACAGGAAATGCTCAAAGCACAGTCACTGACCGACCCGGATATGGTGGAAGATAATGGTGCCCACTGGGGCCTGGGCATTGCCATGAAGGATACGCCTTATGGCATACGTTACCAGCACAGCAGCAATAACGGGGATTTCACGGCTTACTTCGTGTTATATACAGATAAAAAATCGGGCTTTGTATTCCTGACCAACTGTAACAAAGCCGGTGACTTATTTGAAAAACTGGAACCCTGGTTGACTACCGGGAATTATTAATAAAAAATAAAACGATGAAGAAAATACTCCTGGTGATTGGCCTGTTCATAGGCCTCCATGCAGCCGCGCAAAACCCGGCATCACTGCCAAAAGACACGACGCTATCCCTGCCGGAAAAAAGTTTCGAAACCCTATGGCTGACCTTCGAGGATCACTATGCGTTCTTCAAGTTGCGCCACATCGACTGGAAGGCCACCTACCAGGAATATCGCCCGCAGATCAATGCGCAAACCCCGGATGATAGCCTGTATGCGATATTCACGAAAATGCTGGCACCCTTCCAGGATAATCATATCAACCTGATCGTGCCGCATGTCAAACAGTTTAAGTCCATCAAACCTTCGCAATTTCAGAAGGAGTTTTCAAGCGATAGTTTGGTAGCCGCATTCTGGAAAATGGTCGACCAGGCGCTTTTACAAAAGGGTTTCAGCAAGCTGAAGTACGCAGGCCCGGAATTTAATGGCCGTAAATTATTCTGCTTTACGACCGCAAGCCGTACCGGTTACTTAAGATTCAACCGTTGCTTCGTAGCGCAGGAAGCAGATAATATCCCCGATGCGAAGGTGGCGGCTAAGATCCTGGATACGGTATTTGCGGCATTTAAAAACGTTAATAAGATCATCATCGATGTGCGCGATAATATCGGCGGAAATGATGAATTCGCTTATGAGGTCGCTGGCAGGTTCACTAGTGAAAAAATACTGGGTATGACCAAGCGCACCCGTAAAGGCGGGTATGAAGATTTTGACAAAGCTGAAAAATGGTATATCGAGCCAAAAGGCAAAAGCAAACAATTCAGATCCGTTACCTTATTGACCAATGATAAAACGGTAAGTGCCGGTGACGTCTTTGCCATGATCATGAAGGCACTGCCCGGCGTAAAAATTATCGGGACCAATACGCGCGGTATTTACTCGGATATGTATGGCTTCGAGCTACCAAATAAATGGCTCGTTTCATTGTCGAATCAGCGTTATTATAATGCGCAGGGCGTGTGCTATGAAGGAACGGGAACACCTGTCGACCTGGTGATCAACAATACTAAAACTGATCTGAAAACAAACAACGACCCTGTACTTCAAGCCGCTTTTAAGTAAGCTGGTAAACTTAAAAGATTTAACCAAATCACGATCACCCGCCCGGTATCGGCCAACGCGGTATAGGCCATATTGCCGGAAAGTTGGATCGATGAGTTGCAAAAAGTCCTTTATTTTCACATCTGGAACGATACCATCCATGAAGTGAGGCTGATCTGCTCTTTTGATCTTACCAGTATGGACATAGACCGGTTCATTGTCGGCATTGAAAAACTTGCTGAAAGGTCTTTGTAAAGCGAATAGATTTACTGCTGGTTTTTGTACATTTATAAAATGCTGGCATTAACTAAAGGAAATTACTTAGGTGCGGTACACGGTAAGGTAGCTGCGAACGGAGTTTTGATCGGCCTAACGGAATACAGTGGTGACCTTAATTACAGCCCTATGCATTACCACGAGAATCCGCACCTAAGTTTTGTGCTGAACGGGACGATGTCGGTACGTAGAAAGGGACTGTCAGGGACAAGCCAGGCGCTGGAAGCCTGTTCTTTCATGCGCGCCGGTGAGGCTCATCAAAATTTCCTGCATAGCACAAAAGGGAAAAACATCAACCTGGAACTTGAACCAGACTTTTTCCGCAGCTATGGCCTGAACGAATCCCAGCTTACACCGCAAACGGTAAAAGATCATCCAGGCACCTCCGTGCTAATGCTCAGGCTTTATAAAGAGCTGATGATTGGGGATGAATCATTGAATGATAGTATACATATGCTGTTGCTTTCAATAGCTAATGACTGGAAAAGCGATAATACCGACGCTGCACCTCTTTGGGTAAATATGGTTCGTGAACTGCTGCATGATAACTGGAACAAGGCCATTTCCCTGAACGATATTGCACTTGCTGCTAACGTCCACCCGGTAACGGTATCTAAATATTTTACCCGCTATTTCGGCACAACTTTCGGAGAGTACCGCCGCAAACTGAAAGTGGAGCGGGCGGCCGTGATGATCGGTTCTTCAACGCTAACTTTAACAGAGATCAGTTATGCCTGCGGCTTTTTTGACCAGAGCCATTTTATACGGGCCTTTAAATCGTCGACCCATTTATTACCCTTGGAACTCCGTAAAATTTAAATGGCGCTAAGTCTGTCCTATTTCACCAAGGTCAGGCTGTCTAATTTGGCCCTATGAAAAGATCGCTTTTAATTTTCTACTCTTTGATATGCTTTGTGCTGCCAAATATGGTAAGCGCACAACAACTGCCGGACTCATTGAACACAAAGATCGATGCTATATTATCCCGCTGGAAAAGTACCCAACCTGGTTGTGCGGTATCTATCGTCTTGGGGGATAATGCCGTTTACAGTAAGGGTGCTGGCCTGGCGAATGTAGAAAACAATATTCCGATCACACCGGAAACGGTATTTACTTTAGCTTCGGTTTCAAAAGAGTTTACCGGCTACGCAATAACGCTGCTGGCTAAAGAAGGAAAGGTTTCACTGGATGATGATATCCATAAATATCTGCCCTGGCTGGCTGATTTCAAACACAAAATTACCATAGGGAACCTGTTGCATCATACCAGCGGCTTACGTGACCACCTGTACCTGTTAAATTTCACGGGTTTCCCGATGGACGGCATTCTTACGCAGGAACTGGCACTGAACATTATCAAAAAAGAAAAGACCCTTGACTTTATACCGAGCGAAAAATTCTATTACTGCAATGCCAATTACGTCCTGTTGGCAGAGATCATTGAAAAGGTGACCGGAAAGCCTTATGCTGCTTTCGCGGATTCCGCGATCTTTAAGCCGTTGGGTATGCACCATACCAGGATTCAGCAGACTCCCTATGAGGTTATAAAAAATCATGCAGAGCCTTACAGCGATGATAAAGGGCACATCACCACATTCCCGTTGATCTATTATGAACATGGTGACGGCGGGGTATTGAGTTCTGCCGGTGACCTGGCTAAATGGGCAAGGAATTTTTATGATCCGAAACCCGGTAACTTGGTTGATATCGCCGGCTACACCGCACCGGGAAAACTGAATAACGGCCAGCCCACGGATTACGGGTCAGGTATTTTTTCCAATATACACCGGGGCCAAAGGCGACTGATGCATAAAGGCGGCATAGCAGGTTATAAGAACTTCGTTGCTGTTTATCCTGACCTAAAGACCGGTATCGTAATCCTCACAAACGCCGATGACGGCCCGAAAACAACAGCAACTATGGAGGACTTGGCTGCCTTGTTGGTGCCGCAAGGCAAACTGGTCGATCCCGCTGCACAGCAGCCGTTAGTACCTATCACCATTCAGGATAGCCTTTCGGTGAAAAAGCTGGCCGGTGATTACGTGGCTCATAGCGGCGAAAAGATTCATTTAAACTGGAAAAAAGGGGCACTCTGCTTGGATAGTACAATACTCAAACCGGCGAAAGGGAATGTATGGTATGCTGAAAATAATCAAACCATTTATTATCATTTTGGCAACATTGAAAATCCTTTACAGGCAGAAATACCGGGGCCAAATCCCCCGGTCAGCTACCATAAAATAATAGCGGCCCCGAAAACGACATCAGCTTTGAAATCCTATTGCGGTACTTATACGACCGCTGAGGTTGATTACTCATTTACTATAAGCATTAAAAACGGAAAACTACAACTGACCAATCACCGTCACGGCTCAACTGATATTTCGCTTTATGGGCGTGATGACCTGTATCCCGGATTTTATTTCATCGATCACCTGGTCACCGTCAGGAATAAACGAGGGCAGATAACCGGCCTGGAACTGGCACGTGGCTTTACATCAAATTTAATTTTTCATAAAGCAAACAAATAGCAGGCGATTATTTAGTTATTACACCTGAGAGATAAAACTATAGCGCTTAGATTTCACTATTTTTAAAATCTGACACCTCTGTGCGTCCCTGCTGGGCAATACTTTTGACTTGCTGTAATGCTTTACTTAAACACTTTGCATCAATCTATAGTTGAAATGCAACTCACTGATAACCAAAGAAAGGGTTGCTCTTTGTTAAGAAATCCTCTGAGAATTTTTATACAGTCTCTTCTTGCGCGGATAACGATCGTAGGTTTAGAACAAATTTCTGCGATAGCAATCATCAAGGATATATACTATAAAAAATGAAGCAATAAAGAGTGAGTTATCATAATATGTTAAGTTGTAGGAATTTAACTGCGATGTAGATTTTTTTATGAAATGGCACAAACTGCTATGTTCATTATGTCAGCACAATATTGTCGTGATCCTGTGCAACGTTTTTAAAATCGGTTAGTCTTATAAGGACGTACAACTATTAACCATAAAATGCATGAAGATACCCGCACTCCTTATCTTTCTGTTGCTCATTGCAACATCGGATTATGCCCAAAACAGGGCTTTTGAAAAAAAAGTGAAGGAGGCAGCTGAAATTCTGCGATTACCCGGTTACATACTGGCTGTCGTAAAAAATGGGAAGGTCATCGAACGTTATATGGCCGGCTATTCAAACTTGGAAAAGAAAATACCGGTGCACAGCGATGCCCTTTTCATGATCGCTTCAGTTACCAAGACCATGACCGCCAACCTGATCATGCAATACGAACAGGAACACAAAGCCAGCCTGGATGATTATGTCTTAAATTACCGTTATGTAGACATTGGATTCGGCTGGCCTTATAATGTAGACCCCAATGCTAAGATCCGTCATCTCTTATCGCAAACCTCTGAGGACGGCCCGGGAAATTCTTTCGTATACATGGCTCTCGCTTCAACTATATGTACGGCATTTTTGAAAAGGCAGGCGGGCATAAGGCCGATGTGGATGCCTACCAGTTAGAGCTTCAAAAAAAGATACTGACCCCGTTGGATATGAACAATACGATCTTTGGCTTCCCAAAGAGTCGCAAGGATAGCCTGTTCTGCCATATCGCCACGCCATACCTGTATGATCAGGTAAATAAGCGCTTTACCGAGGACACAGCTAACTATGCCCGGTGGACACGCGCCTTTCCTTCGGGCGGGTTGCTTTCAACAGTAGACGATCTTGTCAAATACACCAACAGTTATGATCAGAAAAAACTGATCACCCAGGCCAGTTATGATAAAGTGACTTCGCCCACTGTCCTGAACGATGGCTCGCTCAGCCCATACGGTCTGGGATGGTTCAGCGAAACCTTCGCAGGTAAAAAAATCCATTGGCACTATGGCCAGGCAGAATCCTACGCCGCGTTGTTCATCCGTGTCCCGGAAATTTGTTATACCTTCATCTTTCTTTCCAATGCCAACGGACCGTCCGATGCGCTTCGCCTGGGCTCCGGAGGTATCTGGGAATCTCCTTTTGCGGCGGCTTTCCTGAGACATTACGTATTTACCAAAGACCCAAAGGCGCAGCAGCAACTATCACTTGAAGAAAATATAGGTAAAGCTTTGTTCCTGCGATACGCCGGTAAAAAAGATGAAGCCCGGCAGCTCATCGATCAGATCGCAAAATCCAGCCCCGAAAGGTTCAACCTGTATGACCCGGGGCTCATTTACCTGCTGACCGATCTACAGGGTAATCCGGTGCTGATTGACCAGCTCGCTGAAGCCTACAGCGCCCAAAAGCATGTACAGCCCTATGTATTGGCCGATCTGGCGCATTATTATGAAAAGCAGGAACGGGCAGAGCGGGCACTTCAATTTTACCGCGAGTTGGCCGATGCCAAAGGTTTTGAGTTATGGCAGCTTTCTGCCGACGCCGCGCGTAAATCCGGGCAACTATTGGCAAAGGGCGGTAAAGTAGCAGAAGCGCGCCAATATTACTGGAAAGCGGTCAATGATATGAAGATCCAGTGGGCTGATGACAATGCCATCCGGGCAGTCATCAGTGAAATGAATGCAGCAACCGTAAAATGAGCGATATGAATCTATCTCCGCGCAGAACTGCCGTACAGCTCGCTGCCGGCACTTCCATATTCCTGCTTGGTTCAAACCCAACTTTGAATGCGGTTGCAATGATCTGTACATTTGACTTAATAGAACATCACGAAGATGGAGAGGCCCGGATATAGCGTCTTATTGAGGAAAAATGTGTTATTGAACTAAATCAACAGAAAATTGATTACGCAATAGAACTATTAAATGATTATCCAGAAATCAGTGAACAGCCGGACAGATAGATTTAAGCCTTTCTTCTACCAAATTCAATAGTTAAAACAGTAGTAAAGGTTCTTTATAAATTAACCAATTCATCCAGCTGAAAGTGTAATTCTTATCCTTTAAATATTTAATCCAATTTGATAGTTTAACAAATTCAGGTGCTTGGGCTTTGACAATACCTCTAATTAACTTTTTAAACCGGGGATCGTCCTTACTATTGACCGATTTTGAAACCTTTTTTAATCTGTCGAAATCTATCGGTAGGTTAAAATCAGCGAGTGAAAGTTCTGCCGCTTTTGCACCGGCAACTAAAAAACTTTCAATTGCAGGGCTAATTTGAATGATATAATGATGGTTGGTTTGATGTTTATGCAAGAATAGATTTTCAAATTGGTGAATCAGATTAAACTCCTTTAAATAGTCCACTGTTTATCCTTATCAATAATACCCAAGGCAAAACTGTCTCTAAATTTCGCTTTCATTACAGCAGTAACTGTACCACATCCTTTTTGGTGATTGTAGCCTTTTTGAGGGAGAACTAACGTTTCGATAAGATTGGTATCAATACTGGTAAACCAAAGTTTATTTTATCAAGCACAGCGCAGGCGACCCAACGCTCATCAGTTACGCGGGCCACGGGTGCGAAACCCATTCCTGTCGTTCGGCAGATCATATCAAGGATAGCCGGTATAGCTGTTATCGCGCTGATTTTAATTACGCTTTCGGATGGATCTTCGTATCTATACTCACGATGCTGGCTTTTACGTGCTAAAGATAATATTTTGCATTTGTTAATTAACAAAACATTATGGATCATTAAATTAGTGCAGTTTAACTCAATAGAGATATTTTTAACTATTATGAGCTTAAATTCACTTTCTGGCACCATTATGGGAATAACTGGGCAGTAATAGCCATGAGAAAAAAAATTTTAGTATTAGATGACGATAACGGCATCCTGGATGTTATATCCTATGTATTAGAGGATGCCGGATATATGGTTCAAACCTTATCGTCGTGTGAACTATATTACAGGAAATCAGGAAGTTTCACCCAGATCTGGTATTAATGGATATTATGATGGCCGAAATGGACGGACGCCTGATTTGTCGCGATCTTAAAAGTAATTCGGAAACAGAATTTTTGCCGGTTATTCTGATTTCGGCAACCCACAACGTTGCTGATACTTTGAAGCAATCAGGAGCCCCGAACGACTTTATTGCCAAGCCATTTGATATTGAAACTTTAGTAAGTAAAGTTAACGAACAATTGGTCACATAAGAAAGTGATTAACGAAAAAACTGTTTTTAAAATTCACCGTTATTCTCAAATTAAGCACTAAAAATTTATAAGGCAACTACGGATCAAAAACGTAGTGAAAAATTTTGTACCAGAACAATCAAATGAATTGGCTTAAGGAAAACCATTTCATCAAAACCATTGAAAGGTGATATGTCGGATAGACCAAAGTAAAGGCAGCCCTTTGTTAGATTAGAGTTTAATTACTGAATTAAATTTCAAACCAGTTGTGTTTTTTAACGATCTTTTAAAACCCAAACCGAAACAGAACCGGCGTTAACCTTAAATTCCGCCCAGCCGTTATCATCGACAACGATCTCCTCATTAACTTTACGAAGTTTGTCAATAAATACCCGGCCGGCAAATTGTTGCCCGATCTCCATGTGTTTATTGCCCGCATCGCCATTGGACAGGACGACAGCGCAACCGGAATTTTCGTGTTCATCATCTCCGGCCATGGTCCAGCCGACGCAATTGGGGTGATCAAAATAATCGCGTTGCTGGCCATAAGCAAGGTGCTTCCTGACATAAAGCAAGGCTTCCAGTTCGCCGACTTTTTTCAGGGTAACTTTATGGTCTTCGCCATCACCGCCTTTATCCTCATACTTAGAACCGTAAAGGTCCGTATAAAACAGGCAGGGATAGCCGGCTTCCCGCAAGAGGATCAGCGCATAGGCTAATGGCCTGAACCAGGCTTGTACCGGTTGTTCCAGTGATTGCAGCGGTTGGGTGTCATGGTTTTCAACCAGCGTTACTGCCAGCCCCGGATTGGCCTGAACCAGGGTGCCATCGAATATAGTACACAGGTCATAATTATTACCTTCATTGGAAGCTTTGTGAAAGTTACCTTGCAGCGGCGCGTCAAATAAAGATAAGCGGCCCCCGGTGACGGCAATATAATCCAGCATCGGTTGTAAATTATAAGGTTCCCAATACTCGCCTACCGTAAAAAATTCATGCCCGAGTTCTGCCCGTAAGTAATCGAGCCATTCGTTGAAAAATGTAGGGTCCATGTGTTTGATTGCATCTAAACGAAAACCGTTAAAACCGACGGTCTCATAATACCATTTACCCCAGCGTTTCAGTTCCTCCCGCACGTTCGGGTTGCGGAAATCAATATCGCAAAGCATCAGAAAGTCATAGTTGCCATTTTCATCGGACATAACCTGCTGCCAGCCATCACCGGATTCATTTTGGATACTAAAGATGGCGGTCTCTTCTGTACGGGCATCATAATCCACACCGGTAAAGCACTGGTAATCCCAGATAAATTGCGAGTATTGACCCTGGCGGCCGGGGAAGGTAAATTTGGTAAAAGCTTCGATCTCATAGGGTTCGCTGATAAATTCGTTCCGGTTTTCAGGGTTGACCTTTCTTACCGTAATGGTTTCCTTTTCATCGGCGCCACCCATATGATCCAGCACCACATCGGCATACACTTTCAGGCCGGCAGCCTTAGCGGCAGCCACAGCGTCAATCAGTTCCTGTTTGGTACCGTATTTGGTGGCGACCGAACCTTTCTGATCGAATTCGCCCAAGTCATAGATATCATAAACATCATAACCATTTGCCTGGTTTCCCGCCATGCCTTTATGCGCAGGCGGCAGCCATACTGTATCGATACCGATATTTTTAAGGCGTTCGGACTCGGCTTTGAAATGGTTCCACAGACTGCCGTCTGCCGGGTAATACCATTCAAAAAATTGGAGCATCGTAAAGTTTTCCATGGGGTAACTGCAAAAAAAATAAGGTTGCGATTGGGCAACCTTATTTCAGTGGTATTGTTTGTTGAATCAGAAAATTATTCAGCAACGGCCCCTGCGTTCACTAAGCTTTCGGCTAATGTGGTCAGCGCTTCGTCGGTCGCTTTCTCATTATCCAAAGTTTGCTGTAACAGGTCAGCCACCTCCTGATGCCCCATTGCTGCTGCCAAAGTACGCAGGCCGCCATAAGTTGCGATCTCGTAATGCTCTACTTTTTGAGCAGCCAGGATCAATCCGCAATCACGGATCATCGTGCCTTTTTCGGTATCCTCAATAATACCGTTGCCTTCTTCAAGCAGGCCGGCCATCGCATCGCATTTTTTAGCGGCCGCTTTTTCGCCCAATAGTTCAAAAGCTTTTTCCAGGGTTGCGATATGCGTTTCGGTTTCAGCCGTATGTTTATCAAATGCAGCCGCCAGTTCCGGACTGGTGGCAGCTTTCTTCATTTTTGGTAATGCTTTTACCAGGTGTTTTTCGGCCCAGTAAATATCTTTTAGTTCATCTACGAAAAATTCATGAAACTCTGAAGGTTCCATTTTTCCGGTTTTGCTTTTTGCTTTAGTTGCCATGTTCTTCGTTTTTTATAGGTAAATAATTTGTTGATTGATGTTGCCGGTTATACAGCCGAACGCCCTCTGATCAGGTTAAATATGATCATGATCACAGCGATAACCAATAAAATATGGATCAGGCCGCTGGCGGCGTATGCAAATGTTCCAATAGCCCAGCCTATAATCAGGATAACGGCTATGATATAAAGTATTGAGTTCATAGTATTTGAAATTGATGTATCATATAAAGCGCATTAGGAACTTTATGTTTTATTTGATACCATATTTTTTCAATAATTTTATGGTCCCCTTTAAAACTTTTTTAACGTAATCTACTTTTTACTGAAATAATTACTGTCAGGAATGACAGCCTGATCATGTCCAAACTATCCGAAAGATTATTAACTTTTAACGCGGGCCTGCTGCCCGATATGCTTCAGCTAAAATATGAAGCCATGACCGAAAACCCTTTCCGGTTCTTCCGTGGAACCTGCCATTTGTTCTTTGAAGACCTCGCGGCAGCCCTGCCGATGCCGCTTTCCCCCCTGACCTGGATCTGCGGCGACCTGCATATAGAGAACTTTGGCAGTTATTTAGGCGATAACAAGCTGGTCTATTTTGACCTGAATGACTTTGACGAAAGCGTCCTCGCGCCAGCCAGCTTTGAAGTGGCCCGGATGCTGAGCAGCATTTATGTCGCTTTTGACGCGCTGAAATTTGATGAAGGAAAGTCGGATAAAATGGCGGCACTTTTCTTAAAAACTTACACAGAACGGTTAGCCACCGGGAAAGCGGTCAGTATCGAGCCGAGAACAGCTAAAGGGATCGTTTGTGATTTTTTAATGAATGCAGCAAAAAGCAAAGAAACCGATGTGATCAAAAAACGCACGGTTAGCAAAAAGAAAAAGATCATGTTGTCGCTGGAAGACGAGCGGCATTTTAAGGTGGAAAAAGGTTTGAGGAAAGCATTGGCGGCGCAGATTCAGGAATGGATCGGCACAAGCAGTGACGGACCTTACAACTATAAAGTTAAAGGAGTGGTTTTCCGTTTGGCGGGTACCGGCAGTATCGGTGTAAAGCGTTACCTGTTCCTGCTGAAGAGCACCAATACGAAGAATAAATACCTGCTTTTGGATATGAAGCAGGCCCGCAGTTCATCGGTACTGCCGTACACCGAAGTGCAGCAACTGGCCTGGGAAACAGAGGCCGACCGAGTTTTGGCGGTACAAAAACGCATGCAATATGTTTCCGCATCGTTATTAAGTACAACCATTTTTCAGGATGAGTCTTATATTATACAGGAATTACAGCCGGTTAAGGATACCCTGAAATTTAAGCTATTGAAAGATGAATATCGTGACCTGTACCAGGTGATCGATGACATGGCCACGCTGACCGCTTCGGCCCAGCTGCGCAGCGGTGGTATCCAGGGATCGTCCATTATTGACGACCTCGTTGCTTACGGAAAATCAGCCGACTGGCAGGAGCCAATGCTTGCCTATTGCAAAAGCTACGCGGCCAAAGTACAAAAGGACTACCGCCAGTATTTGCGGGACTTTAAACACGGTGTATTTAATCCGGAAACGGCCAAACTTTCCACCGAACAGCCCGTTAGTTAAACAGATGGAATCAACAGTTACCCTTTATCCATACCAGGAACAAGCGTTATCGCAGATATTCGAAAGATTCGGGCAAAACAACGCTGACCAGCGGCTGTTATTTCAACTGCCCACCGGTGGCGGCAAGACCATGATCTTTTCGGAAATTAGCCGCCGCTACCTGGGTATTCATAACCAAAAAGTGATCGTGCTGACGCACCGGGTAGAGCTGTGTAACCAGACCTCTGCAACCTTAAAAAAGCTGGGCATCAAAAACAGGATCATCAACAGCGCGGTAAAACATGTCGCTCCGGACGACCGCTATGCCTGTTATGTCGCCATGGTGGAAACCTTAAATAACCGTATTGAATCAGGGGACATAGACATTACCGGTGTTGGTTTAGTGATCATCGATGAAGCCCATCATAATTCCTTTCAAAAATTGCTGGAAAAGTTCAGCGATGCGGCTATTATAGGCGTGACCGCTACACCCTTGAGTTCGGACAGCACAGCACCGCTTAATCATCACTATCAGCAACTGATCACCGGCGAAAGCATTGAAAAGCTGATCGCGGACGGCTTCCTGGCTAAGCCTACGGTGTGGCGGTATGATGTGGAGATCAGCAGCCTGCAGACTGGGGCAGGCGATTTCACGGTCAGCACATCCGATGAGTTATATTCGTCACCAGCCATGCTGGATCTGCTGAAGCACGCTTATGAAGCACATGCCAAAGGCAAAAAAACTTTGATCTTTAATAACGGCATCTTCACTTCCAAAAACGTCTGCCAGTTTTTTAACGATGCCGGTTACCCGACCAAACACCTGGATAACCAGACACCGCCCGCTGAACGCGCGGAGGTCCTGCAATGGTTCAAAAAAACAAAAGGCGCTATCCTGACGTCGGTATCAATCCTGACCACCGGCTTTGATGAACCGACTATACAGGCGGTGATCCTGAACAGGGCCACTACCTCGCTAACCTTATATCACCAGATGATCGGTCGCGGCTCGCGCCGCCTGCCGCAAAAGAAAACATTTACCATCATTGACCTGGGTAATAATACCGAACGGTTTGGCGACTGGCAGCAGCCGGTCGACTGGCAGGAGATCTTTGATCATCCGGAAGCTTACCAGGCCATGCTGAACGCGATGCTGGAAAACCATGTCCACGCGTTGCCGCCCGGCACCCGCACCAAATTCCCGAACAGCCTGGAGATCACTTTTGATGTGCAGGAAGCGCATAAGCGGGCTGTAGAAAACAACAAGAAGCCAAAGACCGTCATCCGTGAATCACTTCGCCAGCACGTGATCATGTGCGTGGAAAATGCGGGAACTATTCCGGAAGCGCTGGAACTGACTGTAGAACTGGATAAAGAGATCGCCTGGCGGGTAAAACAGTATGCCAAATGCTTAGGCCACGTCACCGCGAATTACAAGGAATGGCTGATCGAAGATTATAAAACCAAGTTGAATATACTGGTGCAAAAGATGATGAGAAGAAAAGAAATGAAGATGACCGGCTGATCATTGATCGCTCACTATCGCTGCTTTTTTGCGCTGTTTGTTCACGCTGTGTCCTTTCAGGAAATTATAGGCGATACCCAATCCCATGTACTGGCCGGTCCGGCTGCTGTTCGTCCCATCATAAAAGCAATAACCTTGTGAAACCGAAACCTGAATATTCTCAGAGACATTAAAGTTGATACTGTTACAGATCTCTGTCATCAATGCCTGTTTTGCGCCAAATACATAGCCAGCGCCCAGGCAAAGCGATTCGGCAAATCTGCCTTTGGAAAACACGTTGATGGTTGGCCGGAACTCAAGATAAGCTACTGTATCACGCCCCGCGGTCTTCAGCCTGCCGGCTGCCAGGCCGATATCAAAGATGCCATAGGCCCGGCCAAATTCCAGTACCGGCGAAAAACGGTCGCCAACCCCGCCCTTGGTATTGACAAACACGTTCGTGTTGAAAGAAGCATAGTAATAACGCGGCTCTTTGTTTTCTTTAGAAGTGTCCGATTCCATTACGGTATCCTTGCCGGCAGTTTTTGGTTTTTCGTGGCCCACAATTGCGCGGGATATGGCCGGCACGACGGAAGGCTTTTGTCCAAAGGCAACAGCGGCAAATAAAGACACAAAAACTCCTGTAAAAAATAGTTTCATCGGGGAAGAGATAAACAATGATAATGAATTAAATTATATTTATAACTTAAATCATTGCTCATAATGAAAAAGAAAACGAAAGATACTCCTACCGAATTGCGTTCCTCCTTAGATTTTACCAAGACCTGGACGGACCACGTAACGGTATTCCTCATAGATACATTAGGCAGCATGCGCTTCCTGATATGCTGCGCGCTCTTTTTTTGTCTCTGGATCTTATGGAATATTCATTTTGTGTCGTTTTTAAAGCCCTTTGATCCATTTCCTTTTCCTATACTGGAAATGAGTGTCTCCATATTCGCCATCATCCTTTCCGTATCGGTGCTGATCAACCAAAACCGTCAAAGCAGGATCGAAACGATCCGCAGCCAGGTGGAATTTGAAGTGAATGTGAGGGCCGAGGAAGAAGTGACCCGTATCCTTGCGATGGTGCATGAAATTCACCAACACCTCGGGCTGAGGTCAGTGCATGACGAACAGATCGATGAGATGAAGGAATCGACCGATCTTAAAAAGATCCAGCGTACCGTTGGCCGCCAGGAGGAAAAATAGGGGATTGAAAACAATTAGGCTGATTACTTCTTTCCTATAAGAATTAATCAACCCTATATGGCTTCAAAAAAAAACTTTTTCGAACGATTCTCCAACTGGGCAACCGCCGCTACCGGCAGTTCGGCCGCCTTCATCATAGCAGCAGCAACCGTAGTGATATGGGCAGTAACAGGCCCGCTGTTTAATTATTCCGAAACCTGGCAGCTGGTAATCAATACCGGCACTACCATTGTAACTTTCCTCATGGTTTTCCTGATACAAAAATCACAAAATAAAGATTCTAAGGCGATCCATTTAAAGCTCAACGAACTATTGGCTTCACATGAAGGTACCAGCAATCGCATGGTTGATATTGAGGATTTGACCGAAGCGGAACTTGACCACCTGCATAAGTTTTACAAGCAATTATCAGACCTTGCGGAGAAGGAAGACGACATTACCTGCACGCACTCCATAGATGCTGCCCAAGAAAATCAGCGCAATAAATCCAAACGTTACGTCATGAATAGCAATCCGGGCATAAAACAAAATACAACCACAAAATCATAATACAATGAACGACGAGGAATTCAGGGAGGCTTACCAGCCCCTGCACGTGCCGGCACATTACGATCCGGCCGATACTTTACAAAACAGAGTGGCGTTCGCCCTGGCGCAAACCGGCGAAGGGACAGCGGCGGAAGTCGCCCAAAAAATGGAAGAACTGGAGCCCTCCACACCTCAGAAACAAGTGATTGCTGCCGTTCACGAGATTAACGGCGTTGGAAGCGAAAGGCCTGATCTCCGTTGCAGAAGACCAGGGTGACCTGCGTTATAACCTGCACAAGATTACTCAGGTAAATGATGGCAGTGTCGATCCGGCAAAGCTGGCGCCAGGATTAGATTGATAAAGAGGCAATACCATCAGGCATAATGGTTCTAAGCCCATTAGCAGTTAATAATTTTTTATGAAATATGAATGAGCCAACTCTGCAAGTAGCGTCGAAATGTTGTGGTCTCATCCTTATAATACTATTAAGACAGGAAATTTGAACGCCTGATCCGTTCATTCGTTATCTCTGTTAACCTTATACGTAATGCGATGATAGCGGTGGAAACGGCAATATATTCAACGGAATCTCTTGAAAGTTGTAAAAGCTGTTCGTTAAAAGCCAGGATCTCATTTTTGATGTCCGCTTTTTGCCGGCGGAGTATTTCGTCCGATAGCATAGGCACTAATATTCGATCTGCCACATCTGTGGAGAATCCCGGTACTCATTCAGTTTTTCGATAATTTCTTCTACTTCCGCACCGGAGAGGTCATCATGGCCATCCGCCGTATAGGTAAATAACTTCCCCGGCTGTTCAAAAGTAATATAACCCAGATACCTGGGTTCTTCTTTTCTTTGAGGCCCGCTAAGCTTTTCGATGTTCACCCGTCCGGCGTCAGCGGCTGGTAATTCCAGTTGATATACGCTGTAAGTGTAAGTCAGTACCGGATGCCCATCCACATGGGCCTCACTATCGGGTATGATCATCAGCGGAGACCGGTCGCCTATCGTCATTTGAATTGGTTTCATAAAAAGATTCTTAGTAAGTACTTCTATAACAATGATGAACCATTGACTGTTTAGCTTTATAAAAAAAAAGCCTTTTTAATCACTCATTAATAAACAGGAGCAGGTATATTCCATTCGTGCTGTCACTTCCCAAGAGACCGATTGCCTCTCTGGCAGATTTTAGTTGATCATTGCTATTTCTTCTTCCAATGGATAGTCAATTGCTGGTTCCCTTGTACCCGGTAGGCGATGTGACCATCTTTACGGCGGTGACCTTTAAGGGCCTCGTTACCGGCGGTAACGGTCAGGACGGGTAAAGGACTGCCGGATGATTTAATGATCATTAAGTTACAAGCCAGCCGCGCGTCACCCCTTACCGCCAAATGGATGGTCCCACCTTTCCGGAAATGAATTTCCGCTGTTGGATACTCCACATAAACCATAAAGTCCTCGCCAGGCACTTTAAAATAATGCCTCGGCACGATGCCAAACGGGATGCCGGCACCGTAAACTTCCTGCCCTACGCTGCCTGACTTCGTCCACCCATCACCCATGTCCTCCAGCGGTATCCAAAGGTCGGGATCGATCTCGCCGGTCTTCACCTCGTCCGACAGCATCTCTTTCGGCAGGTTCGGCGGGAAGTAGTAAGCCCCCCGGTGCAGCAGGTAACGAATAAATTCGGCGGCTAACAAGGATATGGAAGCCGGGATATCTTCACCTTCTGCCAGGCGGAGGTATTCATGGAGGGCCGAAAATACTTCCTGTTCTTCATAAGCCGCGGTGTACGGCGCATCATTTAGCGGGAAAACACCAAAGAAAGTAGGGTAATATTTGCCGTAGCCATAATTGCAGTTCCACAGCTGCAGGTTTTTGACCATGCCGGCAAGGCACAGGTAACTTAGCTCCTTGTACACCTTTTCGCCGGTGATCTTCCACAGGCGCAATAAGGCGCCGGCGCTGAAGGCAGTGTTGTTGGCCTGGTAAAAAACATTCAGGCCGTTACCTTTCAATTTTTTGGCCGAGCGCTTGGCCTCGGTCAGATACTTCTCTTCTTTCGTCAGTTCCCAGGCCTGCAGCATCACATGGGCATAAAGGCCGGGTACATCTTTCTCGCCGCCCTTGCCCTCCGCGGTTTCGGCTTTGACAACCTCCAGCGTATCCATTTTATAAAACACGGGCCACTCATACTTAAAATGTTTAGCGACCTTAATGGCAAACCCGATCGAATCCAGGAATAACTTTTTGGCTGTTTTATCGCCGTCGAGGGCCATTCGGGATAGGTTCAGCAGGGGATGGTGCAGGTACCAGGCATCCATAACCATTGGCTGCAATTGCTCCTCTTCACCGTCTAGGTTTCCCTCGGACGCCGGGAGCCACCGTGAAATGGTGCCCAGCTTTTCATGGTAAAATGGCGGGAGGCCGTCCCTTAGCAGGCGGATCACCTCATGTTCCTGACCGGTCCATTTGCTGTGATCCAGCATTGGCAATAAGACAGCCAGTTGTACCATGATCTCGGGGGGCGTTTTGTAATCGCACACATACGCGTTCAGGTAAGGCTTGCCATTGACCTGGAACCAGCAGCCTTTATTGTCTATGATCGATGCCAAAGCTTTTTCGGCGATCTCCGGCCAATGATTGTAACTTGTTTCTGGGATGGGCAGTGCCAGATAAACATTCGCTACCAGGTCGAGATACTGCCGGGCCAGCTCAAATTCATCGCCTGGAATATCTGTGCTGAAGGCGACGTAAGCATCGGATAGGATGAATGTTTCGCCCGCAGGAAGGGGTTTATTTTTTGTCACCGGTAATGCCAGGCCAACCTCCGGCCAATTTCCGCCGACGATGTCACCGGCTGAAGTGCAGGTCGCATGGCAGTAGCTGCAAAGCGATGACAGATCCTGAAAATAGAAGACGGAACCGGTATCCGGAATGCTAAAAAACAGCTGGCCGGACCGTGAGCCCACCTGGCTGACGTGTACCTCCGCATGCGGGATCTTTACGCCATTGGGTTTCGGCAACGGCACAATATCCCGCGGCCAGAAAGGAAAAAGTGTTTCCCTTGCAGTTTTGAGTGTCGTGGTAAGACGCAGGGCCAGATTTCCTTCACCCGGAAAACCTATTTTTACCTGGTATTCCCCGAGCACGCACCGGATATTCCAGCTCAGTTGATCTCCCATCGCGCTTATTTCGCCCTGTAGGATATCGTTAGGGGAATAGGCAGCGCGAAACGCGAGCCGCTCGTTATTTTGGAACTGCGTCACCAGCCAGGCCGAATCTTTTGCCAGATAACACTTAAAGTTTAGATCCTGGAAAGACCGCTCGTACGCCACCGGCAGTTCTTTTTCAAATAAATATTGCGTATTAATCGTCCATGGAGAACTTGCATTCATAGCTACTAATAAGTTAAATGATCAACCCGCTTACCAAAGCAATTTTTAAACAAAAACCGCGTAGAAAATTCTTTGTTTTCATATTAAATAAATTTTTTAACCGAAAACATATTTGCCCGCTTGGGGGTTATTTATCATACATCACTTAAAAACGACCATTATGTTTCACCACGTCAAAGACTTACAATTCAACGCCAGGGTGTCCCGCCCTGATCCGCGTTTTGCCAACCTGCTTTTGGAGCAGTTCGGCGGGGAAAACGGCGAGCTTGCAGCCGCCATGCAGTATTTTACCCAGGCTTTCGGCGCTAAACAGCCGCACCCGGACAAATATGATATGCTGATGGATATCGCTACCGAAGAATTCTCGCACCTGGAGATCGTGGGGGCAACCATTCAGATGTTGTTAAAGGGTGTGAACGGCGAGCTGAAAGATGCCGCCGAACAAAGCGAGATCATGGTGGCCATGAATGGCAAAGCTGAAAAAGAAAGCGTAATTCACGCGGCACTATCAGCTAATCCGCAATTCCCGATCATTACCGGTGGCGGCCCGACACCAAGAAATAGCCAGGGTATTCCATGGTGTGCTTCCTATATCAATTCCAATGGTGACCTGACAGTCGACCTGCGCACCAACTTAGCTTCGGAATCCCGTGCTAAACTCGTTTACGAGCATCTGATGAAATTTACTGATGATCCGTATATCCACGAAACCCTGTCTTTCTTAATGACGCGGGAAGTGACCCACTATAAAATGTTTGAAGCGGCACTGAACAGTATCCAGCCTAATTTCCCTCCGGGCGTATTAGCAGCCGATCCGCGCTATTTGCAAAATGTCTATAACCTTTCCGATGGAACGGTTCGCGGTCCCTGGAATGAGGGCGAGATCAAAGGCATGGGCAAGGAATTTATCTATATCGAAAACCCGTTGCAGCAAGTGCAGGAGACCGAGGGCCAGACTAAGCTCCCGGAAGATTTTACAAAAGAATTAAAGGCTGCCGAAAAGCTGGATAAAGAAATGAGCGAGGTTAAAAGCGCAGAAGTAAAAAACGCGGAGCCTAAAGGCGTTTCCCAATGGAGCACTTACGATGGAAAATAATTTGCAGGAACTGAGCAGCAGTAATTACCAGCTTGCGCCAGGTGTCAGCGATATTACTGGTTGGCCGGTACACGATCAGCGCGGCCAGTTGGCCGGCAAAGTCGCCGAACTATTATTTGATCCGCAGGCAGGTCAGGTGCGTTACCTGGTCATTGCCTTACCGGACAGGCCCGAGAGTTTTGCCAAAAGTATTGTAATACCTGTTGGCTTAGCCGAGCGCGATACTGGTAGGGCTGCTGTAAGTTTGCCCGAAGTTACTGATGAGCAGATCGCTCAACTCCCCGCTTATACAGGGATAATGGGCTTTAGTGCGGAAATGGAACATACGACCAGGGGAATACTGGAAGGTCATAGCCAGGCCCCTTACGAGCATCCGCAATTCTACACACATCAACATTTTGACGAGGACCGTTTCTACCCGATGACCGATCTTTCGCAGGAATCTGTCGAAACCGCCGAAGCAAGGGCAGAACGCGCCAGTCGCATCGTTGCGCGCCTGGAGCACCACGATCAATTATCAAACGAAATAAAAGCATCAACAACACCTATGGAAATCTCTGAAAAAGCATTAGAAGTGATCAACGACCTGATCAAAATAAATAACGACCGCGCCGCCGGTTTTGAAAAAGCAGGTACTGACCTTGAAGGCGACGATAACGCCCTGATCCCGGTATTCGATAAATTAGCCGGTGAAAGCCAGCAATATGTAATCGAGCTGACTGATATCGCGCAGCAGTATGGCGGCGAGGCGGCTGAAGGCACCAGTACTTCCGGTGACCTGCACCGTGCCTGGATCGATATCAAGGCCGCATTTACCGGTCATGACCTGCTGGCCTTGCTGAACGAATGTGAGCGCGGGGAAGATGCTGCCAAATCAGCTTACCGTGACGCGCTTGATCCGGAAAACGAACTGAGCCCGGAACTGGCGCAGGTTTTAAGGATTCAGCAACAAGGAATCACGGAAGGCCATGACCTGATCAAGTCCTTACGTGACCAGGTGGGTACTGCAGACGATGACGCACAGGATGATCAGCTTGAAGAAACTGCTGAACCAGGTTTTCCGGTTAGCAGTAGCTCGGTAGATCCGGCAACTCAGGGCTTTGCAGCACAGCCGTCATTCGATGGCGCTGCGGGTGAATACGATAAAGCTGGTGCCTATGCGCCCGAACCGGAATCTATTGAACAGGAAGAAGCCTGGGAGGAAGCGCAAAGCAGCTCTACCGGCAATTCTAAGCTCATGGAATTTTTCGTCAACGAATTAAAGGATCTGTTATGGGCTGAACAAGAATTGAACGATACGCTGCCGGACATGGCAGAAGCGGCTACTTCGCAGGAACTGAAAAATGCGTTTACCAATCACCAGCTCGAAACCCAAACGCATATAACTCGTTTGGAACAAATATTCGGCATACTGGGATTAGAGCCGGAAACCACGAAATGTGACGCGATGGCGGGCATTGTTGATGAAGGCGATGAGATCATCAGTGACACGGAAGAAGGCACGGCTCAAAGAGATGTCGGCCTGATCTTCGCAGGTCAAAAAGCCGAGCATTATGAGATCGCTTCTTACGGTGGCATGATCAGCCTGGCTAAAACACTAGGCTACTATGAGATCGCCGAATTGTTGGTGTTGACCATTGATGAAGAAAAATCAGCGGATGCGCTCCTGACGGAGATAGCGGAAAATCACATTAATTATGAAGCCAGTACCGAACGGGCCGAAGATTAAAACTAATTTTTTAAATTTTGTTATAACAGCAAATCAATCAAAGACTTATGAAAAAGACAATTTTATTTTGTATCCCTGCTATGGCTTTAGGCTTACTGCAGGCTTGTTCAGGTAATAAAACGGCATCTACCTCGGATAGCACCGCGATGAAAACTGATAGCAGCACAACGACGGTAAAAACTGATTCTTCAGCGATGATGATGGCGGATACGACCTTTGCGGCTAAAGCAGCTGTTGGTGGCATGGCCGAGGTGGCCTTGGGCAAAATGGCCGTAGCCAAAGGTTCGGCTAAAGAAGTAAAAGATTTTGGTCAAATGATGACCATGGATCATGGAAAAGCTAATGCCGAACTGATGAGCATCGCTAAAGCCAAAAATATCATGCTGCCTGCCGGACTGGATGCGGAGCACCAGGCTAAAAGCGATAGCCTGAGTAAATTGAGCGGTAAGGATTTTGATATGGCTTACGTCAACGCGATGGTTGATGGTCATAAAAAGACATTAGCACTGATGCAATCAGAAGCGGCTAATGGGAAAGACGCAGAGTTGAAAGCTTTCGCCGCAAAGACCGCGCCGGTGGTGCAGATGCACCTGGATCATATCCTAAAGATCCAGACCAGCGTGAAATAAGAACTTTAATTGCTATAATTTTAAGATAGCCGCTTGTGAAAGCGGCTATTTTTTTAATAGCCGGCGCGTTCTGAGGTAACAATCCCAATGACCGACTTGGTACATGGATGTGCAAATGCCCGAACTGAACGGTTACGAGGCCACGCAGCAGATCCGGGAGCTTGAAAAACAAGGGCGGGTACCGAAGATATTTTACGAGTGATCAAAGCCAAAAATTTCACACAATTGAAAAAGTATTTCGCAATCAAAGTAAAAGAAGCGGACATTGCCACTTATTCTGATGATAGCAGCACAGCTGAGGACTGGAAAGAATTTACAGATTATTTATCAAAACCAGGCGCGCACTATACGCTCGATACAGCCAACTCTAAGCTATACGTCTTCGGCGATGGAAAACTCGTCACCTTATTGACACCCAACAGGCAATCGGCCTTGCGCATCTATGACCCAAAAGATAAGAGTGAATACCTGCTGCCACTGTATTTTTACCGCAAAAGTGCCGGTCAACCTTTGACTTTGATTCGTTAACTATGATGGCGACAGGAAGCAGCGCAGAGACAGGCCACCAGCCAACCATAACGGCTGCGTTAACCGCTGGCATATTTTTCACTCTGGTCATATATAGCACTTGTACAGAAGCAGATAGCGATGATGCGCTTTCAACCTTGGTTTGGGTATTCCCGGTCCTTTCTGTTTTAACATTAGGCTATGTGCTTACTTACCGCGATAAGTTGAGCCGCTTTTTGCTCGGCGTGTTTATCCTGATCAGTATTATTGGCTATTTGTATTTTGCATTTGTAAAAGGCATGGCAGCCGCATTTTCACATGGATGAAAAAACTTGAACTAAATACGC
>NZ_FNAI01000004.1 GCF_900101875.1 Mucilaginibacter pineti | reverse complement strand
GTCAGTTTGCTCCGGAATGGGGTGGTCAGTTTGAACCCGGAACGGGTGGTCACTTTAAACCGGAATGGGGTGGTCAGTTTGAGCGGAATCTCCACCCTTGCGGCGTACTCGCGGCAAACACGCTCCTGAGTGACGAGGCTATTCCCCTCTTCTGCCTGCTCCTTGGTCGACACGCGGCAGTATAGGACCGCCTTCTTATTCTCGCTCTTTTTTGCTTCCCTGTTCATAAAAATAAACCTCAACGATGAGCTCTGCCAACTGCGAAACCAGCGCCTCCGCCTCTATTTCCTGACTGCCCAACGCCAAAGCGGAGCCACGATTAACGTCTTTGTTGCTACACAATAGACCTCGTGGCTCCGCCTTGGGTACGTTAACATCGGGTCCATTGTGTAGCGGTTCCATAATAGCAGAATGAAATTATTTGTATAGCCTCAGTATGGCAAAAGTGCAGAGCGGACAATAGAGAGGCCTTTATGTCCTGAAAGACTATTGTCCCCCGCTATCATGCAGAGGCCGCCTACCGTAGGATTAAGGAATAATATGAACAACCCACATGACCATTCAAAACCATTCACCCCCATCGGCTACACGAACTTCAGGAACAGCAACCGGCTGTTCGGCATAAAGCTACAGGACCGGTATTCGCACATCTACGCCCTGGGGAAGACGGGTGTCGGAAAGACAACCCTGCTTTTGAACATGGCGATTGATGACATATACAAAGGATACGGAGTTTGCCTGATAGAGCCGCATGGCGACGCCTGCCTGGAACTCCTGAGACAAATCCCCGAGCACCGCAAAAAAGACGTTGTGTACTTTGATGCCACCAACGCAGCCCACCGCACGGGCTTTAACCCGCTGCATGGCGTCGCAAAGGAACAGCGCCATCTCGTCGCGTCCGAGATCGTCCTGTCGTTCAAGAAGATATGGTCTGACAGTTGGGGCCCGCGGCTCGAGCACATTCTCCGCTACTGCATACTTACGCTGTTGGAATACCCGGTAGCCACGTTGCTCGACATCGTACCATTGCTGCTGGACCAGCGATACAGAAACATAGTGCTGCAGTACACGGATAACTCTACGATCATCTCCTTTTGGCTTGGCGAGTTCGAAAAGTACCCGGCAGGGCTGAGGGCCGACGCCATCATGCCGATATTAAACAAGGCGGGAGTGTTCAGTTCCAGCGAAGTGCTTCGCCAAATAGTCGGCCAGCAGCACGGGATGAACATAGAGGAAATGATGAACACTGGCAAGATACTAATCTGCAATCTCTCAAAGGGAATTATCGGCGAGGACGCATCGCAAATACTGGGCAGCCTTGTCACCACTGGCATACAGGTAGCGGCAATGCGCAGGGCGGCAATCCCCGAAGAACAGAGGGTGCCATACATGGTATTCATAGATGAGTGCCATTCCTTTATCACGACCTCATTTGCGGTAATGCTTAGCGAGGTACGCAAGTATAAAATAGGGTTGTTTTTTTCGCACCAGTATATGGCCCAACTGCCTGAGGATGTATGCGGCGCCGTCTTAGGAAATGTATCGACGATTATTTGCTTTCGCCTGGGAAGCGTCGATTCGAAAACAATGGAAGAAGAGTTCTATCCAACTTTCAAACAGGAAGATTTTATAAGCCTGCCGAGGTTTGCAATCTATTTAAAGGTGTTAATTGACGGGATGGAAAGCCGCCCGTTTAGCGCAAGATTAGGGGCTAGAGTTTAATAGAATTTTATATGTCAGCAAATTCCTGGTGATAAAAAATGGATCAAGAAAGTTTGTTTGGTTTTGATTTTTTGTATATTTAAAAATACCTAACCATCACGACAATGAAAAAGCTAATAACCACAATTCTCTGTTTCGTCGGAATTGCCTCCGCGTTTGCCACACAAGACCAATTTCGAACAGAACTAAAAGGCAAAAAGAGGGATTCAACCCAAGCCGCGATAATTCGCAAGCAAGATTCTATTATCGTAATATCCACAAACATATCGACGCTATCGATAAACAAGGAAAAAAACAAAGTCGCGATAGACAGCCTTACGAAAAAGAAGGAAATTATGTCCGCTCAGATTAACGAGCTGAAAAAGGTAAATACAACGGTTCAAAATGACGAGGAGCAATCAAACACGCTGAGCATCTCAATATTAATTTTTGGTGCCGTACTAATAGCGCTGATATTGGCCTTCGGCAGTCGAAACAAAAGCTCCGATAATGATTCTTTTCATACCTACAAGCTTGTCGGAATTATGTTTATCGGGACCGTTTCTGTATTTCTTATTCCGGCAGGTTTTAACACGACTCAAATCACGCCGATAGTCGGACTGCTAGGAACCTTAGCCGGCTATTTGGTGGGAAGTTCAAATCAAACCAATGTTGCAACCAAGCCCAAAGTACCCTCTGAAAATTGAGCTCAGGGTTCTAAAAATGTTATTTTTACGTTAACCTAATTCACGTCTAATAATAAACGGCCTACAATAGCTATCCTATTCGTTTCCTATTATAAAGGCCTAAAACCTCTTCTGTTAGCACTGAAAGTTCTCTATTGGCTCCTTCAATCTTTACATCTCGAAGTTGCCCGACGATAAAATCCTGTTCGGGACAATTGTTAGAAATTAACTCTTTGGCATAGTTTACATAAGCCATAACTACCAAGTAATTATTATCTATCCTCAATGCCCATTCTATGGATTTTTCATATAATCTTTTACCGAATTCTATATTGCCTTCCTTAAATTCAATCAGACCGTTAGTAGCTAAAAAGGTCACCTTCCAATCATCTGGAAGATCTTCAATCTTAATCCTTCTGAAAATCTCGATGTAGTTCGTACAATCATGTAGTCTGTTGTCTAAGGCGTGCGCATAAATGAGATTGTTTATAATAGAAAAATCATTTGGATTTGCCTTTAGGCCAGCCTCGCAAAGACTAATTGCCAAATGTTGATTTTTTAAAAATGAACTTGCGATATAAGACCCGAGCAAAACAGGCCGCACTGTATAAGGAAGGTCAAAAAACCATTTTAACACATTTACGAAAGAAGCTACCCAATTACCGTTTTCTTTATCTTCCAAAGCAAACGCTTCAAAAGGATTCGTGACGTCTTTAAACTTTTGAAGGTTGAATTCGAATCTACTATCCCTTTTGGCTATCCATTCTAATTGGGCAAGAGAATTGTCATTAGGTGATTGAATAGACAAGCCAAAGAATTCGCGCGACTTTTTTATTGCCCCTTCGTTAAATTCATACGTACCTATAGAGCTTGCTAGTTCAGTAATGTCGAAATTTGAAAAATTCTTTGACGAAATCAGGTTTTGACCGTTTTTTAACAATGGCGAATACCTCTTCATTAAGCTGGATGTAGCGATATGGGCAGATGTCAGCCACGGATCAAGCTTTGTCAAGTTGCTTTTTTTTAAGTAATGCAATGCTTTTTCATTCTCATCGATATTGGTCCATAGCCGAGTAGCAGACCGCAGGACAAACCTATTGTTTGGAGCAAGTTGAGCGGCCACAGTCATGGCCTTATCTGCTTTTTTTAGATGCCCAAAAAATGAGTACAACCTCGCCAGTTCAACCCATGGAATGGGATTGTTGAGTTGTTGATGCGCCCTGAACCGCGTCTTATTTATTAGTTTAAAAACCCTCTTGTCTTCCGGAAAGGAAAAGTCGTTAAAATCTTCGCTATTGACTTGAATATTATTTCCTAGTACCTCATCATTATTTTCAAACGGATTTCTTTTGATGCCATTAATTGTATTCGCTAACGACACCAGCGACTGGCTTGGGCTATTTTCAAGAACAAATTTAATAGCCTCGTCCAATTCAGGAAAATTTGTCTTTCCAGCTATAAATGCGGAATTAATTAAATCAGCGGCAATGCCCACATTCTGATTGCTTCTCCAATCATTCAGTGGCCGCAGAATGCTAATATCCAATGGCGGCAACGGCGACGTGTTTGCCAACTCTTGAAGTTTCAGCGTCCTAGTAAAATCTCTCCAGTTCGGCACAACAGTCCGATCCTTTTCTTCAAAAATTAATGCCATACATTCATCTCCGCTTTCTTTCTAAGCAAATCTAATTTTGCAGTTATCCGTTCAAAATCATATTGGTTCCCTTTTTGTTTTATGGATTTCGGATGTCCTCTCTTTTCGGGATATGGGAAGCAGCACATTTCAATGATTTTTCCAATTTCATCGGATAAAACAGTGTTAGAAATACCTGCTTTTATTTCATTAATACTCTTGTAAAATGCATCGACCAAATAATCCTTCACATCATCGAACGACCCACCCCATTTGTCCCAACGAAACTGCCTGTCGATATTCTTTCCAATGAGGGCAGTCATGTTCATTCCTGTAAAATAAAATGCCACCAGACTCCCGAAGAGGTAAAGGTCCGTAGCCCTAATCTTCTTCGACCAGTCTTGCTCTATAAACCGGTATAAAAATTCAGGAGGCGCATAACTAAAGTCGCCGGTAAAATTACCATCGCCTTCATGTGGAGCGTCAATATGCTCACACAGCGATCTCCCTAAGTCACCAATCTTTGACGTAATACCAGATTCATACAACAAGACATTGGAAGGCTTTAGGTCCTGATGGCCAATATCTATTCCGTGTAACTGCTTAAGCCCAATTGAAACGTTATGTAAGGAGCTTAGCTTCCACGCCAGTTCGACATCGTTGTTAAATGTTATTCGCGATCTTAAGTCGCCGTCAGCCAGTTCAAAAATCAGGTAGGGCACGTTTGCTATAGTAAAACCTGCAACCAATTCCTCTCCCTCGTCCAATATAGTAGACACCTTGGTCAGGTTTTTTGACTTACATCGCAATAAGAGTTCTTTCTCAAACTTGAAAGCATTGGTTTGCTCTGAAAGAATTTCGATGATCGAACGGCCGGAAAATAGTTGAAAAAATGCTTTGAAGTTAATTGCCTTTAGGAATGCTTCACGATCCCCGTCTGAAACAAGGTAGCAAACGCTAAAGAAACCGCCCGTTCCACCCGCCTTTGGCTCAATTCTTTTTTTGACTTTCCATTTGTTTTTCAGGAGCTTCCCTTCCAACGCATAGGCCGCGTTGTCTATCATTGCAGTGTTTACTATTCCCATAATTATGATAAGTTAAGATTTCAAATGTAACATATTGCCCTCCCATTTTTTGATATTTATTTTTAGTGTACATCCGAGGGACGCATCTAAACTTAAACTGAGTATAAAATGCGGAAGATGACACCTACCGGCTAACTACCACTTCATTATCTAACAAATGAAACGATGTCATACTATAATAAAAGCCTCGAGTAGACTGATTCTTTGATTTCCCTAAACAACTATAAAACCATCATTAGAACTGAATTTGCTCATCACGGCTGTAAAAAGCGCATATTTATAATATAAATATGAATTAATAGCACATTTCAACAAAATGCAATATCAAATTATTCATCGTCTAGTGGAAATTCCAATGATTTAAATTTTTCATCAAGACCAAAACTGTTTTTCAATTCGTCGAACAATAAAATCTTGGTCTTTTCTCCATCACTTAGGCTGCCCCAAAAAGCCTGTCGGGACCGTTGCGATTCACTAGTGAATTGCTCTTGCAGAACAGTAGAGGTAGTGGTAAAATTAGCGAGGTTCTTTTTTCTCTTTTTCATAATAAAGAAGGTTAAATTTAAAATAATGACCCTTTTTTATGAAATAGCAGTATATTTATATCATAAAAAGGTCTTAGCGGACTCTTTTTGAACCTCATTTTTTAATTGCACTTAGCGGTCGCTGTTATTAATGAGGTTTTTTATTATCTGAACATCAAATATATGTAATATATTACAAACATTTAACAAATTACACTATTATTATTTTTTAATATTTTACATAGTTTATTTTAATTTACATTTTGAAATCTGTGAAATTAACAGTATATTCGTTAATGTTTTTTTTAATAATGGAGGGCACTTTATAAATGACAGAATTTAGTAATGCGGTTAACAAAATTGTTGGTAGTAGGATTAAAATTTACAGATCTAAGAATAAGATGAACCAGCAAGATTTGGGTGAAAGTGTTGGACTCACTAGAGTATCGGTTTCAAATATTGAATCTGGGCGGCATCAAATACCTATTTCGACCCTATATAAAATCGGCGACATACTTATGGTCGATGTCAGAGACATTATGCCAGGCTCGAAAGAAGTTGAAGCCTTTATCAATAAAGATAATATAGATATCCAGCTCCGGAATTCTTGTATTCTTAATCCCCAGTCTTTAGAAATACTAGAATTAATTATTAGTAAAACCCTTACGCATGATATTAAAGCACATTGAGGAAAAAGCCATAGAGCTCATAAATGCCACGAATCAAAAAAGTGCACCTATAGATGTCATTAAATGTGCAAAACATCTTGGTGTTTTAATTGAGTATACGGAATTGGAAGACGATATTTTTGGATTATTAGTAATTAAGAATAAAAAACCTCTCATTATTGTTAATACATTAGGAAATAATGAAAGCCGTAAACGATTTACAATTGCTCACGAACTTGGGCATTATTTGTTACATTCTCAAAACGCTTCTTTTTTCATAGATAAGGGCGAGATTCAATCATGTAAGCGCACACTTGAAACAACTTATGAAGAAGCCAAGGAGCGTGACGCTAACGAATTCGCAACCTCATTATTGGTTCCTAATTATTTGTTAGAACTTGAAGCATCGTTAACCACGTCTGATGTAAAGTTCGATATCGTGCGCCACCTATCTGAAAAATTTAAGGTTGATGAAATGCTTTTAGGAATTAAACTTTCCCATTTAGGATTACTTGAATATGGTTTTTCTTCAGAGGCAAACTAAAATCGAGGAAATAAGGTATTCCTCGCTCATAAAATCCACAACGGAACCGCCAATTTTACATTAGCCCCGATACAAGCGCCCTGCGCACGTATCAGGGCAAATCGGCCTTTTCTGCTGCCGCAGGCCGAAATCGTCACTTCCCCTGTAGGATTAAATTCGCTCGTCATGCAAGCTCCCTCCGCCTTTTGCTGAGCCTCGTTCGGCACAGCCAAAGGCGGCCGCTTGCCTCGTCTGGCTCGCCTGAGCCTCTCACAATGGCTTCGCGGGCCGGATGTGCTTTCCGCGCCCTGGAAACCTTGCGCCCCATCCGTCCCGCTCGTGTGCGACATACCGGGCAGCCGCTGCGCTCCCCCTGCCCGGACCATTGTTCGGCTCGCAAGCTGCTCCGCTTCCCTTCGCAGCCTTTCGCGGCTCGCTTGACTGCCGAAGTGCAGACAGAAGTCAAAACAAATAAAAAATGCATCGAAGATAACGGCTTGCCCAGTCCCTTCCCCTGGCCCCGCAAGGAACTACGGCATAAACACGACCTCGCCCGCAGCCCCGCATTTATTCCGTTCCTCCCTGCGGGGCCGTTCCGCGCCGTGGACGGGGATTTCTTTTTCCTTTTTGTTTTTTGGGAATTGATTGAGCTAAGAAAAAAAACGCCCGCTTTGCGGCGGGACGTTGGAGGGGCTGCGTCAGAAAAGGGTGCCCTGCGTTCCCCCGCTGCCGCCCTTTCCGGTCGAAAAGGATGGCCCATTCTCTGACGGCATTCGCGACCGCTGCCAGATGCGGCTTTCGCTCGGGTCGGAAAACTCGACGTAGTAAGGATGGTGGTATCCGTTTCTGAGCGCGGTGCCGGTCCTGTAGCCGGCATAGAACTCGTTGGAGAGCGAGTCCATGTGGGCGATCTCGCCAGTCAGGGAGTTCATGATCATGTTCGCCAGCGCGATATTGCAGCACAGCGGGTCCACGTCCGCGCCGTACAGGCGGGCATGCCGGTTGACCCTCGCGGCGGCGAGCAACATCCTGCCCGACCCGCAGGCCGGGTCAAGCACGGTGCCGCCTTTCGCGGCGTCACCCATGGCAATCGCGGCCATCAGGTCCGCGACCGGGTCCGGGGTGAAGAACTGGCCCTTCCGCCCCTTCGATACCAGCCGCTCGAACAGCGCGCCCAGCGGGTCCCCGAAATCCTCGGCGCGCTCCCCGGCCTCGGACAGCACGGCCAGCATGGCCTCCCGCCGGGGATTCCCCGAGAATGCGGCGAGGGCGGACGACCGGGCTTCGGGCGTCCCGTGCAGCCTGAACGGCAGGAGGAAGAAGTCCAGCAGTCCGCCGAGGGCGGAGGAGTAGTCATTGTCATGGGCATAGCGCTCGAACAGCGAAACGAGCTTGGTAATGTCTGTCATATTGAATTGTGTTTTGTCGATTCCGGGAAAGTATCTCACGGTTTACCGCCCCGGGGAAGGGGGTGCCCGTCCCCCCTTTCGGAAAATCATGCAATTCGCTATCTTTAGTGAAAACCTATTCTTTCAACAATCAAACCCCTCCTAAAATGGAAACTAAACGCGTAGGCATCTTCATCCGCGTAAGCACGGACATGCAGGTGCAGGACGAGAGCCCCGAACACCACGAGCAGCGGGCCCGCTGGTACGTCAACTCAAAAGACGGGTGGCAGGTTATTGAGGTGTACCGCCTCGACGCGGTGAGCGGCAAGTCCGTCATGCAGCAGCCCGAAACAAAACGAATGCTGGCCGACGTCAGAAGCGGCCACATCACCGGCCTGGTATTTTCCAAGCTCGCCCGGTTAGCAAGAAATACCAAAGAGTTATTAGAATTTGCTGAAATCTTCCGAGCCTGTGGTGCCGATTTAATTTCCCTTTCGGAAAGCATCGACACCAGCACCCCGGCGGGCCGCCTGTTCTACACCATGATCGCCGCGATGGCGCAGTGGGAGCGCGAGGAGATCGCAAGCCGCGTCGCCGCCTCCGTTCCGGTGCGCGCCAGGATGGGCAAGCCGCTCGGCGGCCAGGCGTCGTTCGGCTACCGGTGGGTGGAAAGCGAGCTGGTGATCGACGAGGCGGAAGCGCCCGTCCGCAAGCTGATGTACGAGCTGTTCGTGAAGCACCAGCGCAAGCTCACCACCGCAAAGGCCCTCAACGACGCCGGGTACAGAACCCGCAACGGCTCGAAGTTCACTCGTCAAACAGTCATGCGGTTATTGCGCGACAGCGCCGCCAAGGGCGAGCGCCGCGCCAACTACACTAGGAGCCGCGGCGACGGCAAGGCCTGGTCGATAAAGCCGCAGTCCGAATGGATCGTCATGCCCTGCCCCGCGATCGTCCCGAAAGAGCTGTGGGACGAGTGCAACGCCATCCTCGACATGCAGGACGGGCTGAAGAAGCCCAGGGGCCCCAAGGCCGTGTACCTGCTGTCCGGCTTCGTCCGTTGCGCGTGCGGCAATACCATGTACGTGTACCACAACTCGAAGACGTACGTATGCAAGGCGTGCAAGAACCGCATCACCGTCGCCGACCTTGACGAGATATACCAGGCGTACCTTCGCGAGTACCTAAGCACCATCAACCACGCGACGTATGCCGAGGCGACCGACCGGGAACTGCAAGAAAAGAAAAGCTTGCTTGAGACATTGAAAAAAGACCGCGCGAAGCTTTCCAGGCAGGCGGACGAGATGCTCTCGCTTCGCATCAGCGGGGAAATGGGCAGGGAGCTGTTCGCGGAGAAGTACAGGCCGATCGAGGAGCGCATACTGCAGATGGACGTTCGCAGGCCTGAACTGGAAGCGGAAATCGACGTCCGCGCCGTTCAGGCGATGTCGAGCGAAATCGTGGTCTCGGAGATCAGGACGCTGTACGACCAGTGGGCGCAGCTGCCGTTCGGGCAGAAGCGCGGCATCGTGGAAACGATCACCAAGTCAATCGAGATCGACAGGGAGGACATCACGATCACGCTGGCCTACGCCCCGTCCATTCCCCTAAACGCGGAGAATAGTGCACGGACGAACATGGATTCATACTTGCTATAAGCATAAAGCTGCTCGGATAATCCACTGTAAACTTCGCTCTTGAAATGGTCACCTTGCGTTCTTCAAGCGGCTGGCGCATTACTTCGAGCGCGCTGCGCTTAAACTCGGGCAGTTCATCTAAAAACAAAACACCATTATGGGCCAGCGAAATTTCACCGGGCTGTGGGTTTCCCCCTCCTCCGACCAAGGCCACATCCGAAATGGTGTGATGCGGGCTACGAAACGGCCTGATGGTAACCAAAGCATCCGCGGCAGCAAGCTTACCCGCTACCGAATGGATCTTGGTAGTTTCTAACGATTCGTATAAACTAAGCGGCGGCAAAATAGAAGGTAACCTGCGGGCCAGCATAGTTTTCCCCGCTCCCGGCGGACCGATCAGGATCACATTATGTCCTCCTGCGGCAGCAATTTCCAGCGCACGTTTGATATTTTCCTGTCCTTTTACTTCGCTAAAGTCGCTATCATAATTGCAAAGGCTGTTATAAAATTCTTCGCGGGTGTTCACATATTCGGGCTCCAGCTTTAGGTCGCCATTGAAAAAACCGGCTACTTCCTTTATGCTTTCAACGCCGTATACTTCCAAATCGTTAACAATGGCTGCTTCACGGGCATTTTGTTTGGGAAGAATAAAACCCTTAAAACCATCTTTACGCGCCTGGATAGCAATTGGGAGCGCGCCCTTTATGGGTTGCAGGCTGCCATCAAGCGACAATTCGCCCATGATGATATACTTATCAAGGCTTTCAGATTCCAACTGACCAGATGCGGCTAAGACTGCCGTGGCAATCGTTAGATCGTATGACGAACCTTCCTTTTTTATATCAGCCGGGGCCATATTCACCACCACCTGCTGGCGCGGCATTCTGAAGTTGCAATTCTTTAAGGCCGATTCTATCCGGTAATAGCTTTCTTTTACGGCAACATCGGGCAAGCCAACAATAAAATATTTGGTTCCCGCCGCAATATTTACCTCAACCGTTATGGTAATTGCCTCAATACCATAAACCGCACTGCCAAAAGTTTTAACCAACACTGTAATAAAGTTTATCCATGCGTAAGATATAGATTTTTAACAAGGTGCAAAAGGGATAAATATGCAGATTAGCGCATACGTACATTTTGAGAAGAGATTTGATAAAATGTATCCGGACAGTAACAATATTTACCGTGTGGAAAGCCAGTTTTACAGATCGGGAGAGCTTACCGATAGCTGGGCAACCGCTACCAACGGTTACGCAAAAGCCATGTATGACAATTTGCCGGGCATATCCAGTTATGCGCGTATTAGCTGGAATGATAATGAACGTGTAGTCCGTTACCAAAACATAAAATGCCGCGAGCAGCGCGTGTGTTTTGCAGATAGCAATTTCATTTCTTTTTTCGGGCTGCCATTGCTTAAAGGTGAGGCGTCATCGGTATTGAAAGAGGTTAACAGCGTTGTAATTTCAGCTTCCGAAGCAAAAAAATATTTTGGCAATGCAGATGCTGCCGTGGGGAAAATGATGCAGCTATCATCAAGGTTTAATAGTTATAACTGTATGGTTACCGGTGTATTTAAAGATCTACCTGCTAATTCAACATTGCAATTTAATATGCTGGTATCATGGGCCACGTCCCCTGCCTGGGTTAAAGAGTTTTGGTATCAGCATGAAAATTATACATTTTTAAAGCTTAAACCAGGCGCAACGGCGGCCGGTATCGAACAAAAATTCCCCGCGCTTGCCGAGCGTTTTAAAACCGAAGCCCCTTTAAAAGAGCTTAAGTGGAGCGTAAAGCTAGTGCCCCTTGCCAATATTCACCTGAATACTGCAAAGCCTTATGAAATGGAAGCCAAGGGCAACAGGCAGGCAGTAAATTTCCTGGCAATAATGGCATACGGAATCTTGCTTATTGCGTGTATCAACTATATCAACCTGGCTACCACAAAATCAGTTGACAGGGCCAGGGAGATTGGGATAAGAAAAGTTAACGGAGCCCATACCTCTCAACTCATATTTCAATTCTTTATAGAATCATTTATCATCAACCTGATATCGCTTGGCGTTGCGGCCCTGTTGGTTATATTCATCCGTTCCCTGTTGCAGCAAATATCGGGCGATAGCCAAACATATCGGTTATTGATAGATGTCGGCCTGATTATAAAAGTTGTACTTGTTTTTATAGGCAGCATATTTTTATCGGGGATTTACCCGGCCACGGTATTATCAAGATTGCAACCTATTAAGGTGCTCAAAGGCAGATTTGCATTTTCAAAAAGCGGCGTTTGGCTGCGTAAAGCAATGGTATCTTTTCAATTCGCGGCATCCCTGCTGTTGCTGGCTGATACGTTTGCTGTTTACAGACAGCTATCGTATATGAGCAGTAAAGAAACCGGAATAAACTTAAAACAGACCGTGGTTATTAAGGCTCCCTCCAACACAAATAATTATATACAAAAAGTTAATAGTTTTAAAAATAGGGCTACAGGTGTTGCGGGTGTAAAGGGAATCAGCGTATCTGGTGCGGTACCAGGCAAGCAGATTGGTATGGCTGCGGCCTGCCGAAGATACGGCACTTCAAAAACCGACGAACGGACTTATGAGATGCTACGGGTTGATTTCGATTTTATGAAGATGTATAAATTACAACTCATTACCGGCAGGGGTTATGATGCGGCCAATTCTGGCGATTCAACCACGGTGGTGCTTAACGAAGCAGCCGTTAAGCAATTTGGTTTTAAATCACCCGAGGATGCTGTTGGCAAAAAAATATGGATAGAATCATTGGATAAAGAACCTAACGAGGTAATTGGGGTAATAAAGGATTATCACCAGCAATCATTAAAAGAATCTTACATGGCAACCGTACTTTTTATGGACCCTAAACTTACCTGGGTGCCACTTAAGTTTATATCTGTGCAGATAGATCAAGCGCAAATGGCGGCGTCCAACGATACCCTCGGTCGGTTATGGAAGGATATTTTTCCCGAGTTCTCCTTTGACTATTTTTTCCTGGATGATTTTTATGCGAAGCAATATGAACAGGATATACATTTCGGGGAGGTGTTTATGCTCTTTTCATGCATGGCGATAGTTATTGCTTGCCTGGGCCTGTTTGGTTTAACAGCCTACTCAACCGCCAGGCGTAAAAAAGAGATTGGTGTTCGTAAAGTATTGGGGGCATCGGCTCAAAGCATAATACAATTGCTAACAAATGATATGTTAAAGCTTATACTCTTGGCAAGTGTGGTTGCCTTGCCGGTGGCAGCGGTGCTTATTTATCAATGGCTGCAGGGCTACGCTTTTAGGGTACAAATAACCTGGTGGCAATTGGTGCTACCAATTGCGATATTAATGCTGATATCATTCTCCGCAACAATTTATCTTACTTATAAGGCCGCACTTACAAACCCTGTAAAAACATTGCGTGATGAGTGATTATTAACCAAAGGCCTGGTTGTATCCCGCAAAGCGGGTAAACCGGCCCGGGTTTGGTAGCGTTAGGTTTACCTCAAATAAAAAGCCCCAAATCGAAAAATTTGAGGCTTTTAGTGTTTCTTGCACTTGAATATATATTTTCCGAAGTCGGAAGCCTTTAGATATCTGGAGAAATGTTGGCGGAGCTTTTTGCTGGTTCAATATTCGTGTAATGGAACCAGTTAAAATCAACGTAACCACTTGCACCGACCTTATTGGTATGGTAGTTAAACAATGCAAAACGGTTGGCGGTCCAATCTAACCCCAGCCCCATTTTCAATTCATTACCTATAGGTTTAAAGTTTTTTCCATCTGTACTATAAGCAAATGATGCGCTAAAACCTACTTGTGTAACACAGGCTTTAAGCCAAACCGTATTCCCCGTAAAATTTACAGTGGTAATAGTTGTATCATTGTTTATCATTACAAGGGTCCTTTTTGCCCCTTTTTGTTGTACCGAAACAAAGGCATAAGGAAACTGAAACACACCGAACCCGCCAACATCACCATCCTTCATGCCGTTTACCCGCATTTCAACCGTACCCTCGGAATATGGACCCTGCACTCGTTGAGTAAGTGTATTGCGGGCATCGGCCAGGTTTTTAGCTTTATTCGCTTTCAATCGTAAATACCCCTTACGTTCTTTAAGCGACCATTTTTTTGAGTCGGGATTATGGTTCCATTGCCACTGCAATCCAAGTTTGGGCGAATTAAACTCGTCGGATGTAGCGGGAGCCGCGATAGGATAAATGCCCCCGGCATCGGGCTTTTTAAAAGTATCTACTCCCTTTCCATTTTCTCCTAACATGGGCCATCCATCCACCCATGTAACAGGTTCCAGGTTAGGCGTACGACCAATGGGGCCACGATCCTGCATAATAATAAACCACCACGTACCGTTTTTTAATTGAACCATGCCCCCCTGGTGTAATCCATTGCCAGGATAAGTATGGTCATCATTAATAATTACCTTTGATTCGTAGGGACCGTAGATATTATCTGAACGAAGACAGACTTGTCGCCCCGTTGTTCCGCCTGTAGAACCTAACAGGTAATATTTACCATTTACTTTGTATAAATGTGACCCTTCCAGATACGGATAATCTGCATTGTTATAAATTTCTTTTTGAGGAACCTTTACAGATTTGGCATCGTTGCTCAATTGAGTTATATAAAGTTTTTGTTGCCCGTGTGCTACATAAACTTTCCCATCGTCATCAAAAAACAAACCGGGATCATAGAGATATTCCTTGAAAATGGTTCTGGTCCATGGTCCCCCCACATCCTTTGCTGTACATATTGAAAAATTACCCTCTTTACCAGCTAACCCCTTAGGGGTACAAAAACCGGCATAAAAAGTGCCATCATGATAACGAAGGGTAGATGCCCAGGAACCATTTAGGTACATATTTCCGCCCTTCATATCATACCGGGGATCTTCATCATACCGGGAAACAGCATAGCCGGCCATCTCCCAATTTACAAGGTCTTTCGATTTGGCAATCGGGCAACCGGGTACATAATGCATGGAGGTAGAAATGAAATAGAATTCATCCCCCACGCGAATAATATCAGGATCGGGCCAATCGCCCCACATCAGGGGATTGGTAAAAGTGCCATTTCCATTGTCTGGTGTCCAAACCCGCGTTTGCTGATTTTTTACCTGGGCAAATAGCCCAACAGCATAAAGTAGCAATAAAGGTAGTAATAGGTTTCTTTTTATAGTTTCAGTCATTTCAGCTTTATTGGGTCCAATTTATGAAAGCATTAAAACAAATACCTAATTAATACCCTCCTCAATTCAACACAAACGTTTGCTTAATGGTGATTTGAAAGTTAAAGCACCTTAAACACAAATGACTCATAATTAATTTAGCGTATTACACATTGGTTAATTGCTGCCAACCCCTGCGAAAAGCAGTTTGGCTTTAGTCCTGCTACTTGATCAAGGAAAAAGCTTCGAACCAAAAAAACTCAGCTTTTTTTAATTTCCAACAACCAGCATCGCATTTTTTTTCCTATTATTACCAAATGCATTTTTACGTTGGTGTAAAGTTAATTTTCTGTATTACTATTGGGTTTGCTAAACCAGAAATGCCAGCATCATTAAAAGGTGCAAAAAAACACAAGTCAGTTAAAGTAACCAGGGCGCATAAGCACGCCCGCGCATATCACCGGGCAACGATAGATACAGCCATTGCAACAGGCTGCACAAATCCCGACGAATTGGTAGACTTCGCCAAATCGCTTAAAGGCATACGGTACAGATATGGATCAACTAACCCTGAAAAAGGTTTTGACTGCTCGGGCTTTGTTAATTATGTATTTCATCATTTCGGCATCGGCATTCCAAGAAGTTCGGGCGATTTTGCGGGTGCCTATGGCAAGGTTGACCTCAAGGATGCAAAATCCGGGGATCTGATACTATTCACCGGAACAAAGCGGGGCAGCAGGCAGGCGGGCCACATAGGTATCATCGTTTCCGAACCCGGCGAACCGGTAATGTTTATTCATTCTACATCGGGCGCAGCAAATGGCGTTACCGAAACTCCCCTTAACGATTATTATATGGGGCGGTTCATAAAAACTATCAGGATATTTCAGGAAAATGCCGATGACGAGTCTGGTAGTGAAGAGCTGGAAACAAGTACGCGTTAATACCTTATCTTTTTGCCGGTTTTTATTGGATAGGCCTTACCGTAATTTTCTTCCAGATGGTAAATCCGCCATATGTAAACATCAGGCCAATAAACAAATACACCCAAATTGAAATATTACGCCCTGCAATAATGAGATAAAGATACGGCAGGCTAAAACTAACTGCCGCGAACAATAAGGGCATAAGAAATGCTTTCTTTTGTTTTAAGTTCTTCAACACCCAGCCAAGCGAGAAAAAAAAGCAGAGTTTGCTCACCAGATAAAGGCTGCCAAGCAACAAGGGGTCAACCTCATGCTTTTCACCCAGGGCAATTACCCAATCTTTAAATAGTGTAATATATTCTGTCATTATATGCAAGATAGTGAATAACAGGTATACTAAGCATTTAAATTTATGTTTTTAATATCCCCGTACTTAATACATAAGCCATTGCAATGCCTTATGTAAGTTATGAAACACCTTTTTTATCCGGAAAATGAATAATAAGAACAAAGGTTAGTCGCTACTAAAATCCCACCTTTATTTGTAAGTGCCTTTATCATTTAATGATGAAAGGGGAAAGATGCCTTTGGTCTGTTTTTTAGCCGGTAAGCCAATAAAAATACCTAAACCAGGTAAGTGTGTATTTAGGTTATTAACAAATGCCCTTAAAGTAGTTGTATTGCCGCTGCTATGTTTGTTTTTAGCTATAAACGTCTACGGTCAAACAAACAAGCCCGTATTTGGAGCTTACAATGATGTTACTATTACTGCCGATGCAAATTGCCTGGCCACCATTCCCGATTATACAATTAACGCCCGGGTAACAACATCCTGCGCCAACGCCAACATAGTAATTACGCAGGAACCCATGGGCGGCACACCCATCCTGGTGAATAAGCCTACTACTGTACGGTTAACAGCAAAGGATGCCTGCGGCGGCACCGCTACCGTTTTTTTCTCGGTTACTTCATTAAGTAAACCGGTTATTTACCCGGTAACAACACCAATCGCCTTTAAGCTGGATGCCGATGGCAATTATACCCTAAAACTTACTGACCTGGGTTCGGTTTACTCTTGCGATAACGGTAAGATCACCACAACCATCAACCCCCAAAAACTTACCTGCGCCAATATTGGGCAAACAACCATAACGTTAACCGCAAGCACATCCATCCCCAACCCGCAGGCGGTTACATTTAGTGTCCCTACAGATATAGTGACCGATGCGACGGGCAACCTCTACATTGCCGATGGTTACAGCTGCAAGATCAGGAAGATAGCGCTTGATGGTACGGTAACGGCCTTTGCCGGAGGCGATTGTGGTTATGCCGATGGTAAAGGAGAGGCTGCAAAATTCAACGTGCTGAATGGGCTCACTATCGATCCGCAGGGAAATATGTATGTTGTTGATGAAAACGACAGGGTGAGGAAAATATCACCTACCGGCGAGGTTACAACGCTGGCCGGTAACGGGCAAAATAAATCTGTTGATGGTAAGGGCCTAAACGCCAGCTTTCGCGATCCAAGGGGTATTGCTATTGATCTGCAGGGCAATTTATACGTTACCCAGGGAACCGATTACCTGGTGCGCAAAGTAACACCAACCGGCGATGTTACTACAATAACAAAGCCTGCGGCGGTATCAAAGCTATTTACCCCCATTGGCGTTGTTACCGATGCCATGGGCAATGTATATGTTACCGACTATAGCAATGCCGTTAAAAAAATAGCCCCGGATGGCACCATCACCATTATTGCCGGGCATGATGGTTTTGGCGCCGACGATGGTAAAGGCACGGCCGCCAGCTTTAATAACCCCAAGGGCTTAGTATTTGATAAGCTGGGCAACTTGTATGTTACCGATTCCAAAAACAACGCCGTCCGTAAAATAGATGCTTTGGGAAATGTAACCACCCTGCAGTTATACAACGCGGGTACTACCGAAAAAACAACATTAAACAACCCGGTTGGTATTAAGATGGACTTGTTTGGCAATTTGCTGGTGGTTGATTCTTATAACGAACGCATAGTGCGCATTACCACCGATGGTCAGCTAAGCGTTATAGCGGGTAATGGTGTTGTTGGCTATCATGATGGTAACGCCAATACCCCACCAACAATAGGTAACCAAACTTCGCAGAACTTCATCGTAACGGTATCAAGTTCAGAAAACTCCACCATCCCGGCGGCCAGTGTATTGCCCTCTGTTTCCGTTATGCCGCAAAACGCTACCGTATGCAAAGGCGACCTTATTGATTTCACTGCCGCCATACAGCCGGATAACGCTGTTGTAAAATACCAATGGCTGGTTAACGGCATAAGCGCCGGGCAAAACAGCACCACATTTTCCACCACCAAATTAAACGATGGCGATATGGTAACCTGTGTAACCTCAAATACATCGAGTTGTATACTGCCCAAAAGCAGCGCCCCTATAATGGTGCACATTAATCCACTACCTGAGATCACATTTGATGGCGATCCGGTTATAAAGCCCGGCAACAGCATCCAATTGCTTCCGCTAATAAAGGGGGATATCTTGAGCTACGCCTGGACACCATCTGCCGGATTGAGTGATACCACAATAGCCAACCCTATTGCCAGTCCTTGGTATACCTTTACATACAGTTTAAAAGTAATAAGTACGGCTGGCTGCGAAATAACCGAAGCTGTTACGATTAAGGTACTTATCCCAATAGATATTCCCAACTCATTTACCCCCAATGGCGATGGTATAAACGACCGCTGGGAAATAAGTGCCCTGCAATATTACCCCAACTGTACGGTTGATGTTTATAACCGTAACGGGCAGATCCTTTTTCACTCCAATGGGTATAAAAAATCCTGGGATGGCACATTTAACGGTAGTTTCCTGCAATCAGGCACGTACTATTATATTGTGGCCGCGCGTAACGGAGTTATTAAACCCATAGGCGGCTGGGTAATGATAATGCGATAAGGAGGGTGTTTTAAATTACTTCCGTATATTGATGCCCCAAACCCAATGTTAGTGTCCATAAATAAACTCCTTGCCAGTTTTGATAACCACCTGCCGCTTGACGAGGCCGAACGTGCCGACCTTGCCGGCCGGGTTATTGAGCGCAAAATAAAGCGGCGGCAGTTTATTTTGCAGGAAAGCGATATATGCAGGCATTATACTTTTGTTGCCGAAGGTTGTTTTAAAAAATTTCAGGTTGATAAAAAGGGTATAGAGCATAACCTGCAATTTGCCGCCGAGAACGACTGGATAATGGAAATTGAAAGTATCTACCATGAAAAGCCAAGTCGGGTTTATATAGAAGCCATAGAGCCCTCGGTTATCTTCCAGATAAAAAGGGCTGATCTGTACCACCTGTTTACCAACAACCCCAAGTTCGACAGGAATTTTAGGGTTATTGTTGAAAACCGCCTGGTTGAGCAGGAAAACAGGATCCTACAGGCTATCAGCTCTACCGCAGAGGAACGGTACCTGTCTTTTATCAATCAATACCCGCATTTGCAGCAAAGGCTACCCAACACGCAAATCGCATCATACCTCGGCATCACTCCCGAATTTTTGAGCAAGATCCGTAAGGACCTGTCCCGGAAATAGCCTTTACCCTTAAGCTATATTAAGGGTATTTCTTAATCTTCTTTATGTGTTGTTACGCCAGCTAACAGCCACCTTTGCTTCGTGAATAAATAGCAATAAATATAACGATGAAAGCAGCAGTAACAACAGGCGCCGGCTTGCCGGGCGTAATACAGATACAGGAAGTACCAAAACCCGTTTTGCAGGATGGATGGGTGTTGATCAGCATAAAAGCCTTTGGCCTTAACCGGTCGGAGTTGTTTACAAGACAAGGCCATTCGCCCGGTGTGCAGTTTCCCCGCATCCAGGGAATTGAATGTGTGGGCGAGGTGGAGGAAGATCCATCCGGAACCTATAAAAAGGGACAAAAAGTAGCAGCCATAATGGGCGGCATGGGTCGCGATTTTGACGGCGGCTATGCCGAATATACCGCAGTGCCCTTAACCATAGTGTTCCCGTTTGAAAGTGATCTGCCATGGAAAATATTGGGGGCTATTCCAGAAATGTTCCAAACAGTTTCGGGTTCGCTGAATGAAGCGCTGGAAATAAAAAAGGGCGAAACATTACTTATCCGCGGCGGAACTTCATCTATCGGGATGCTGGCCTGTCAGTTGGCAAAAAGTATGGGCTTAACGGTAATATCCACTACACGCAATCCCGACAAGCGCAAACACCTGAAAGAGAACGGAGCCGACCATGTGTTAACAGACGATGGCGAGATCAACCAGGCGCTAAAAGCGTTACTGCCGACCGGTGTTGATAAGGTGCTGGAGCTGATAGGTATAGCCACACTTAAAGATTCATTACAGTGCATTCGCCCCAAGGGTATTGTTTGTATGACCGGTATACTGGGCGGTGAGTGGACTATGAAAGAATTTACACCAATGGGTGATATCCCGTCTTTGGGCAGGCTAACCGTTTACATGGGCGATGCCGCCAACCTGGATAAACATCTGTTTCAGCAATTTATAAATGCGGTTGCCGATGGCAGTATCAACCTCAATATCGACAGAACATTTAAGCTCGATGAAGTTGCTGAGGCCCATACCTATATGGAAAGCAACCAAAGCAAAGGGAAAATTGTGGTAGAGAACTGATAGCTTATTTATCCCGCTGAATTACGTAAAAGAAAACAGGGATCCGCTTTGCGAACCCCAGGCTTTCATAAACACTGATTGCCCTTTCGTTGGTATCTTTTACGTGCAGGTAAGGGGTTTGGTTGGCGGCCTGTATCCGGTTTACTTGTTGTATTAAGAGCTGCTTTGCATAGCCCCGGCCAAGGTGGTTGGGGTGGGTGCAAACGGCGCTAACCTCTGCAAAAGGCAGGGCGTGTAAACGTTGCCCGGCCATAGCTACCAACTTGTCGCCCTCAAAAATTCCCTCTAATGGCCAAACTCCAGGGTGCGGGAGGCAAACGGCCCCGGGTTGGTGAGTTGCGTAAGCGCCATCATTTGCGGTACGTGCGCAGCGGTTAAGGGTGTTGCTTGAGAAGGGGCATTGTTAAAGCTTAACGTGCCATCAAAAACCATCTGGTATCCATTAATAGAATATAAAAACTTCCATGGAGCGGGAACCTCTATCTCGGTAGGCGAAACCAGTAACCGGGGACTATCATCAATTAATTCATACAACACCAGCAGGCTATCGGTAGTAATTTCGTTAAGACCAACAAAAGGCGAAACCTCTTTATCGAAGTATTTTACCTGGTTGTTGCCATGTGCTAAATGGCTGTTGCCGGTTAGCAGCGCGTTCCATGCTGGGTTATCCAATACGTGTTCCATCATCGCAAACCTATAAAAAGCCAACGAAATATTACCTGTATAAACTGCAATATTGTATCGCGGGCAATCAATAATAAAGCCCGGCTTTAAACCTTTTGCCTAATAAACCGGTGGCTTTTGCCGGGTCAACATCGGCTACTAAAACGCCCGGTTGCCCGTAAGGCTGCCATGCAATACAGTTTCCATCGGGAGCTATCAGCGCACTGGCCGCGTCGGGGTATTTAAATGCGTAGTTAGAGCTGGCAAAGTATATGGTGTTTTCGATGGCACGCATCATTTGAGCCTTTTCATAATAGGGATTGTCCTTGTGGCCCCACTCGGTAAGTTGCGAACCTTCCACATCGCTCCCGGTGCAGTAAGGGTGAAATACAATGTGTGCGCCATTCATGGCCGCCCATCGTACAGATTCGGGGTAGCGAAAACCCTCGTGGCATATAGTAATACCAAACTTTAAGCCATTCACTTCAAAAATTCTGCGGGTTGTACCGGCGGTCCAAATTTCATCTTCCGTAGGGTCTAACTGGTTTTTGGTTTGATAGCCCAGGAGATCTCCCTTGTTTGATACCACCTGAACCACATTCAAAAAAACGCCGTTATGGTACCAATCCATCGGGATGATAATGGCTATCCCGTTTTCGGCAGCTATTTTACAAACATTATTTAAGGTCCGCTGCATTTTTTCTGGTGCGCTATCTGCCGGGCTGGCGCCCATCCCCGGGTATCCGGGAAGATAAGTTTCCGGGAAGCAAATGATCTCGGCCTGTTGCTCCGCGGCCTCTTTTGCCAGCTTTTCAACCCAAAGTAAACCATCGGTAATTGATCTTGGATAGGGGGGAGAAGCCAGCGCTATTTTCATGTACACTAAATTAAGATTAAGCGTCACCAAAAACGAACTTAATGTATTGTTAAAAAACATCCGGTTTAAGTTTATATTGTCAATATTTTACAATATAACAAACCCCTCAAACTTTACAATTTGAAGGGTTTATTCATATTTAATGATAACGCTTTAACTTATGCATTGTCTACCAGCGGCAACAGCTCCAGCAGGTTATCTATAATATATTCCGGATTGGCAGATTGTAATTGCTCATACGTGTGTGCGCCGGTAGTGATACCAACGTTAAGGATACAGCCGGCATTACGGCCTTCTTCAATATCGATAATGGAATCGCCTACTTTAACCACCTCATTACCGTCGTTAATATCAAACTGCTCCATGGCAAATAATATCATATCGGGGTTTGGGCGGTTTTTGTTAACATCGGTTGCGGTAACAAGTGAGTCAAACTCAACACCTTTTTCCCAGCCCAATTTGTTGATAAGTGTTTGGGCGGTTTCGCGGTTGTAGCCAGTGTTTAATACCACCAGAATATCACGCTCGGCAAGGGCAGTAAATAGTTCCTTGGCGTTATCCTGTGGTAAAATTTCCAGGGTTTCGTAAGCATCGGCCAGGTGTACAATAAATTTGCTATAAATGGCGTCTGCCAGTTCATCATCTGTTTTGCCCGCGTATACTTCTAAAATACTTTTAATGGCCTGCAGCTTTTCTTTGCCTGCTCCTTGCGCCAATACCTGGTCTAACGTAAAATCAAAACCGGCTTCGTTTATTGCTTTTTGAAGCGTTTTGTATACTACATTATTTTCGTTTACTGTAGTTCCGGCCATGTCGAAAACAACCATCTTTATCATAATACTTTATTTTTTAATTGTGAATGTTACTGTAATTATCCGGGTTACGCCGGGTCGCTTATTTTTATACCTACCCTTACCGGTTTGCTATCGGTAGCAAATGTAAAGGCATCTGCTATTTCATCAAGTTCATACTCTTTTTCTATCAGCGCTTCAAAAGGATATTTCTGATAATTATTTTCGATGAAAGCGGTGGCGTTTAAAAAGTCGTCGTAATTGTAATTATGCAACCCGCGGATCTGTATTAGCTTGCGCACTATCTTTTGCGCATCTACCTGTACAGATTTGGCCGGGAACACCGCGCCAATCCAAATGGCACATCCGCCAACTGCTAACGAATCAATACCCGCTTTCATGGCCTGCGGACTACCGGTCATGTCAAAAACAAGATCCACTTCGGGCCAGGGGAAGGTAACATCATCATCACCAGCCGAAAAAGCGTAGCCTTCGTTTGTTCCAAATTTTTCACCCCAATGTAAGCGACTGCTGTCGTTGTCTGTCAATCCAACCCAAGCAGCACCGGCTTCTTTGCACATGGCTACGCATGATAAACCAAGCAAACCCGCACCAAAAACAAGCACTTTTTTGTCTGCAATATTGCCGGCTACCCTAAGTGCGCCGGCAACGGTAGCATGGGCGCAGCTAATAGTTGCCGCTACCTGTACCGGTATAGCTGGTGAAAGTTTCACAAGCGCTGTGTTTTCATGCAGTACGCAATAATCGGCAAGGCCGCCGTTAAAAACATCGTCGCCATTGGCCAAAGCGTGCCCATATTTAAAAAGCTGATCGCTTTTTTGCGGCATATCCGGCCTTGGCGCAATAATGCCTGCCGGTACCGAAAATATAGACCAGGTAACTCTGTCGCCAATTTTAAGTGTTTCGCCCCTTGAATCGGTACCGGGATGTGCGGGATCTATCCAAAGGATATCGCCAACAATTTCATGCCCCAAAACAACCTGCGCGGGTTCAATACGACGGCCGCAGTAGGTATGAATATCGCTGCCACAAAGTGTGGTATATAAGTTTTTTACTAATATTTCGCCGGGTTTTATGGCCGGAAGTTCACGGTTAATAAATTCGAACGGTTGGCCGGCACCATTAAATATGGCTGCCTTGCCCGACGGAAAACTGGGTAACTGGTTGTTCATTCCTTTTGAATTTTAATTTAAAGTAGCAGTAGCAAAATATAATGATCAAGCCGCTGGCAACTCCAATCCAGGTACATATTTTAAGATATATGAACAGGATGGAATCACCGGGAGGGGCAAGGTATCTGAAAAGCATGAGTATGATGTAGCCGGTGTAACCAACCGAATCAACAATGTACATCAGGAAACCAACATTGGCGCGTTCGCGGGTAATGGCAATAAGGCGCTCGAAAACAATACTATGAATAGCCACATAAGGCATGTAAACGCCTAAGCCCAGCAACACCATAAATGGGAATTTCCCAAGGCCGTTATTTAAGCCAGCTATTGTTGAAAGCAAAATAACAAAACCGAAAAAACAGATAAACAGCGAAAAATTAAAGGCCTTTAAGTGATTGGAGATAAATACCGCTGCCCCTATAATGGTAATTACCCCAAAAGAAACCAATAACTCAGATTGAGTGAACAGTGCCGGTGTTTGATGATAACCCAAATCGCTCCATAGTTCTGTAGCAAAATCGGCACGAACGCTTCTTAGTAAGGTAACAAACAAGTATACGGCTATGATACCTATAAGGCCCGGTGCATATTTCATGAAAAAGTGCCAGCGGTCATGTGCTTTCATCGGCTCCCGTGCGGACCGTGTGGCAATATCCTTTGTCGTTGGCGGAGGGACACAGGCCAGCATAGCGATAAATATAAGTGTAGGCACAAGGAAAACCACACCCGCAAAAAACGGCATCCAGTTTTCTGAAACGCCATAGCCCAGCAGCATGGTACCTACCGATTTTGATACGCCATCAGAAACTATGAAACTGGCACAAAGCCCGGCTATTAAAAATTCGGTGTTTTTACGGCCTTCGCAAAAGCCAAGCACCAGGCCAAAAATTACGCCCAAAGGCAGTCCGTTAAGCAACAGGCAAACGATGTTCCACGGACGGGGTACAAAACCAAACAGCAACAGCATTGCTTCGGCAAAAGCAATGAGGCCGATGATTGCTTTTATCCGCTGTTCGGGCCTTATCTCCGATACCCATTTTATGCCCACCCACTTGGCAATAACATAGCCAATAGTTTGCGATATGATGAGCAGTATTTTATAATTTATTCCCCAGAAAGCAGCATCGGAATAGGTAGCGGCCGTATACGGTTTGCGGAAACCGTACATGCAAAAGTAAGTGCCAAATGCAGCTACAAGCGCCCAGGTAGGGTGAGCGACAATTTTTTGTAAACGACCTGATACTTTAACCTGCTGCATAAAACCGGGTTGAAATTAAAGGAATACCCGACTGATTTGCAGTAGTTAACAGTATGCGTTGTTTGCTGAAATTGTTGGGGTAAGCCAATGGGGATAAAAATTTAAGCTACAAACATACAAAGTTAACAGAGTGGGGTATGTTATCAGAATTTTATCATATTGTTAAGTGAAGGGTTGCAGGTTGTCTTGATTTAATTTTTTTACAATGCTCCCGTAAAAAATATCGACATTGGCAAACAGGCAGGCTTTTCGATCTGGCAAAAAAATGAAAATAAAGGCGATCATAACTTTTTTGGGAGTTGTTTTTATAAAAACAGCATTCGGACAATCGGTAGATTCAACGCTTACTTTTAGTGACGAAGCTTATTCGTTGGTTAGGGATACCATAGTGCAAAAGGAAATAAGAACATCATTGGTTGGTTTCCTCGACAATAAAAATAAGGGCTCCTTAAATAATCCTTTTATTGATTCGGTGTACCTGAAAAAAAACATGGAACCGTTTTCCTGGCTTATAGGTATTGAGATTGGCCCTAAAAACGCGCATCATAGAATGTATCCGGTTGTGCTTGCAGTTGTGCCTGTTGAAAATTCAAGCTACCTGATCAAGCTGGCCTATATGGAAGAGGTAAGCCCCAAAACCGTGACACCCAATGTTGTTGCATCTTTAATAGTCAAAAAGAATGGCAGCAAATATTATTTTTACAACCCCATAGATCATTATACCAGGCTTTGGGGCAGGCAAACGGTTGGTACCATAGATTATATTTACCCCAATGCGCTTAATATGGATAATGCCAGGCAAATGGATAGTGCCAATAAATCCATAGCTCGAAAATTTAACACTCAGCCGCTTACTATAACCTATTATAAGTTTGATGATCCTGAGCAACTGTTTAAAACAATAGGCTTTGATTTTATACCTAATATGTACTATTCCACATCGGGAGGGCTGGCCGAGCAATGGACAAATACCGTATTAGCCGGTAATAATTCGGAGTTATATATACATGAGGTTGTGCATTTTTATACTTCGGTGCTGTTTCCTGGTAGGGCCCGGGCTATCGACGAAGGGTACGCAACCTATTTGGGTGGAAGCGGAGGCGTCGATATAGATAAGTTGGCCGTGTTTGCTAAAAACTATATCAAGGCCAATCCCCAGGCAGATGTTAAAGCATTGGCTACTGATCTATCAGTTAGGGTAGAGGGAAATGTACCCATTACCTATATTTTAAGCGGGCTCATATGTCGGGATATTGAACAAAAATATGGTGTAAACGGCATTAAAAAATTCTTTGGCCCCGATGGAGAGAAGGATTACTTTAAAGTGCTGTACGCCGTTAATAAGGTAGATAAAAAAGGGTTTGCCAGTTACGTAAATGAGTTGCTGAAGAACTATTGAAGCCTGCCTCATACGCAAAAAGCCTTTCAGCATAAAACTGAAAGGCTTTTCTATAATGTGAAGTTGTGTATTACTCTGCTTTTGCTATCACCGAAGGGGCTACTGCCTTTTTGTTGACTAATACCGATATGGTATTAATGCTGAAATAAGGCATACTTACGTATATATAACCCTTAAATGGTCCGGCGCCAGTGCCCCATGAGTTTTTAACAACAAAGTACTCGTTGCCTTTTGCATCCTTGGCAAGGCCGGTTATCTGCATCAGGTGATCATCCGTTGTAACCTGCGTATCAAATAATTGCTGGCGAATTTCGGCAGTTGGCTTTTGTTCGTTAAAAGTGTCAAATTGTTTGGCTTCATCTGCTGAATTAACCCATTTTGCATATCCTTTATCCTGTTTAAAACCCGCGTTGCTTACATCTGCATCCCAGGCAACAGTATAGCCGTTCATAACTGCAGTTTTAACACTCTTAATAAAGTCATCGAGCGGTAAATTATAAAACATATTACTGTTGTAGTTATCGGGTACTTCTATTGCAAATGTGGTGTAATAAGGATGGTGCTGGAAAGAAGTAAGGCCAATATAACCCCCAAGCTTTGGTAAGTTTTGAGCAGCGTAGGTTTTAGGCGTGTATGATTTACCGTTGTAAGTAAATGTTGACGGCGGCGCACCCAGGTAGCTGTTTAAAATAGCTTTGTAATCATCCTTCCAATTGGCGGGGATGGTATTGGGGTTATCAGCCAATAGCTTATCAAGATAACCTTTCAACTTGGCTTCCATTTGTGAATCGTGGCCCAGCACGGTATCCTTGCCAATGCCCGGGTAAATTTCCTGCGGCACGGCCCCGTAGTTATCGGCAGCGTAAAGCATGTCCTGCTGAATACCGCCTTCGGTAAAGCGGGTGTTGCTGCGCCTTCGGATGTATTTTTCGGCTTTATCAATATACAGGTTATAAACCGTAAACACTTCAGATAAATCGGTTTCGGGCTGTTTCTTCAAAAGCAGTTCGCTTTCAATAAGCGAGGTACTCGCAAAGCACCAGCACGTGCCAGAGTTTCCCTGATTTTTAACAGGTGTGGCTAAGTTGTTTTTAATAACAGTAAACGCGGGCGTGGTAGCCAGGTTATTTTTAATAGTGGGTTCCTGTGCCGATGCCGCGATAGCCGCGACAGAAAATGCCAGGAAGAAGCTGAATTTTTTCATTTCGATTGTAGTAAAAAATAAAGATATAAAAACGACAGCTAAAAACCGGCTATTTAAGCAGAGCTGTTTTATTTTAGCGTTTTTGCAATGGCCTCGTCGGTTACTTTGGCCATTATTTTATACCCGGCCGCGTTGGGGTGTACGCCATCAATGGTAAGCTCGGCCCTTTGGCCGTTGCGGCTATCAACCAGCGGACTAAAATAGTCCAGAACAGTAAATCCGTTTTCGTTGCCATAGTTTTTTATTGCTTTATTCAGCGCTATAATTTTATCGGCAGGTTTCAGCTCTTTACGCCAGGAGTATTCAGATATGGGCAGGTATTGGCATAGGATAATCTTGATATGATTTGTCTTAGCCAGTTCGGCCATGGATTTAACGTTATTCATAATGCTTTCGATGCTTACATGGCCGGTTGTTCCCGCCAGGTCGTTACTGCCTGCAAGTATAATAACTGCCTTTGGTTTCAGGTCGATGACATCCTGCCGGAAACGGATGAGTAGTTGGGGAGAGATCTGGCCGCTGATGCCGCGATCAATATAGGCTTTGTTATTAAAATATTCAGGCATACGTGTTTTCCAGAACTCAAAAATAGAACTCCCTAAAAATACCACCCGCTTTTCACTGGCGGCAGCCGGAGCCAGGGCTTTGTTTTCGGCTGCATAATGGTGCAGGTCGGCCCAGTCGTCCCTAAAATCTTCTTTTACAGTTTTAGCAGCGACGGCGTTGGCTGTTGAATCGGCTTTTTGTTGCTGGGCAAATGCCCCGGCGGATAAAAGCAATAATGGCAGAATGAAGACTAATTTCATAGGTATTGAATATTGGCAGAACCAAATTTACAACGATTTTTGACGGAACGGGTTTTGTAATCAAAAACTGACGTTGAGATAGATTAAAACCAAGGCGGTTTATTTCTTTTTTGCCTTCGCCTTTTCCATATCCTGGTTAAGCCTGAATTTTACTATGCGGGTTATCAGCTCGGCCGGGAGCGGCTGGTTAAGCGGGAATTGTACTGCACCCTTTGACCATTTATAATTACGGGCAGTAAACTCCTCTTTAAAAGCCTCTATTCCGGATGATGTAGGATAAAAGCCAATGTGATTAGCGTAGCCCGCGAAGTAAACCAATACGGTATGCTGCTTAAAGGCAGGCATGGCGTAACTGATAACCTCCGTGGCTTGCGGGGCTGCAGCCTTAATAATTGCCCTAAGTTGTTCCAGCAATTGTTGAACATTAGCAGGGAAGCCGGTTATATACTCATCTATATTTAGTGGCTTATTCATGATTGGTTTAGCCTCAAAACCTTAGTGCTTAATAGCTATGCCAATTTATGAATTTTTCTTTTTAATAAGAAAAGATCTACTGCTCCAGCCTATGTTTTTTTGTTAAGCATTTTTAAGACTGTCTATTTTACGTTGTATCACTTGTTTATCAGCCAGTGTTTTAGCAAGCAATAAGGCCTGTTGTAAGTGTTGTATGGCTTTTTGATCGTCTATGTCGGTATAAAGCTCGCCAAGCAGGGTAAAATAAAAATGGTTGCTGCTGAGGTTCAGTTTTTCGGCCTCAATGATGGCCTCTTGTTTGCCGTTTGCTTTGGATAATGCAAAGGTACGGTTGAGCGCCGCCACCGGCGAGTAGGCTATTTGCAGCAGACGGTTATAAAGCTGTAAAATACTTTCCCATTTTTCGTGCGTATCTGCCTTAATAGTATGCCAATAGGCAATGCTGGCTTCCAGATGGTACCGGGAAAGTTCACTACCCTTAGCCGCCTGATTAAGATAATAGATCCCTTTCTCTATCAGTTCGCGGTTCCAGAGGGTTTCGTCCTGGTCCTGGTACAATACCATTTCGCCGTTCTCATCTTGGCGCGCCTCCAATCTCGACGAGTGGAAACACATTAAAGAAAGTAATGCGGCAGCCGCGGGCCGGTTGGTCTGCTCATTTTCAATGAGCATGTAATTGAGCCGCATGGCTTCAAGGCAAAGGTCTTTTCGTAGTATGGCATCGTCGCTTTCGGAGTAATAGCCCTCGCTAAAAAGTAAATACAGCGTTTGTAAAACGGTATCAAGGCGGTTATTGATCTCGGCTTCGCCGGGAAACTCTATTTGTACCTTCTCTGTACGGAGTTTTTCACGGGCTCTGAACAGCCGCTTGTTAATGGTTTCCTTATTCGTTAAAAATGCATTTGCAATTTCATCTATCCCAAACCCGCAAAGTATCCGTAGTGACAAACCTATCTGCGCTTCGGCTGGGATGCTTGGGTGACAGATAGCAAACAGCATCTGCAGCTGACTGTCCTTAATGTTTTTGTCAGATAGATCTATCTCTATTTCATGGCTCTCTGGCGTGGTTTGCTTTACTTGTATGGCTACCTTGTCAGTAAAGATGTGGCCTCGGTTAAGGTAATTGCGGGCCTTGTTTTTGGCTACCGTGTAAAGCCAGGCTGTGGGGTTGGCAGGGATTCCTTTATAAGCCCAGGTTTCAAAAGCGAGCAAAAAAGTATCGCTTGCTATGTCTTCGGCAATTTCAATATGATCTATACTGAAAAGCTTGCAGAGTACAGCAGTGATCTTCCTGAATTCCGTTCTGAATAAATGTGGTAATAATTCCTGCTCGTCCATAAATAATAAAAGCCCCCGGCTTATCGGAGGGCTTGGAGTATTAGCAACAGTTTTACATTATACTAACTTCTCTTACCTCTACGGAACCGCCGCCAGTTGTAAATACTGGGCAGCCTTTGGCCACTTCAACAGCATCTTCATATGAATCGACTTTTATCATGGTATACCCGCCTATGGTTTCTTTAATTTCGGTATAAGGGCCATTGGTTATAATGTCTTTACTTTTTAAAACCCGGCCAGTATCTTCCAATTTATTCCCTCTATCGGTTAATTTATTATCAGCGGCTATGCCTGTAATCCAATCTATCCATTGTTGGGTTACGGCTTGCATATCTTCGGGTGTGCCAGTTGGTTGGGCGGTGTGATCAGCTCTGAAAATCAATAGGAAATCTTTCATTTTGTTATAATTTAAAGGTTTATATAATTAATGGGTGCCATCGCCTTTGGCTATTTTGCGTACTTCAACACTGTTGCCGTCGCCCTGCAAAACCGGGCAGCCTTTGGCAAATTCAACGGCTTCGTCAACAGAATCAGCTTTAACAATAATGTAACCGCCTATGGTTTCCTTGATCTCGCCAAAGGGACCGTTGGTTACCACGTTGTTTGGTTTTACCACGCGTGCATCGTCAAAAGGGAGACCATCGCCCCCCGTAAATTTGTTTTGGGCGGCAATGCCGCCAATCCAGTCTCTGGTTTGCTTCATCCAGATCTGCATTTGCTCTGGCGAGGCTACCGCCCTACCATCCTGATGCCTGAAAATTAAAATAAACTCGTCCATTTTTTAAGGTTTTTTGCCGGCCAAAGGGCAAGCGGGTTATTGAATATATGAATTATACCACAATAACAAACGAAGTTTAAGCAATTGGACAGCTGGTTAAAAAAATAACCGGCACATTATTAACTACTTAAATATTATAATATCGGGACTTTAAACCATAAGCTTTTGCCGCTGTCATAATGCCGAATTTTCAATCAATATTTAACCCATTACACAATTTTTATGTACAAAAAACTCTTGTTATTAACATTCGCTGTCGTTACCATTCAGGCAGCAAAAGCACAAACGGAAAAAGGCAGCCAAAACTTAGGGGCAACATTCCAGGTGTCTACATCTACCTCAAACAGCAGAAACTTTAACCAGGTAACAGGGAGCTACGGCGATAACTCAAAAGGGAAAGCCACCACCTACGGGATCAGCCCTAATTACAGCTACTTTATTGCCGATAAGCTTGATTTAGGGGCAAGCTTAGGTTATAGCCATTACTTACAAACGTATAGCCCCGATGTAAATTCGGCAGGTAATACCAAGGCGAATGATTTTAATGCCAGCATTGCACTAAGAAAGTATTATTTATTTGATGATAAAGTAGGTATCAGAACAGGCCCCTATGTTAGCTATGACAGGATTCGCCGCACTTACACCTATACATCTTCGCAAAATGTAGATAACCTGGATATATATGCCGGTGGTATACAGTTGGATTTTGTTTACTATCCTACAAAGAAAATTGGCGTTGCCGCCGGATTGGGAAATTTGAGCTATACGCACCAAAAAATAGCAGGCTTTAATGATGGAAGTCAAAATACTTTCAACCTGAGCTTTGTAAACTCATTGGCGCTATCCGTTTATTACGTGTTTGGTAAATAATACCAACTAAAAGGATATTTACAAAAGCCCTGGATATGCTTTATCCGGGGCTTTTGCTTTCAATGGGTATTGTAAGATTATTTATATCTTTCGGCTCAAAAGACTGATCGAATGAAGAAATCTGTATTGATATTATTAGCACACCTGTTTGCTATAACCGTTGCCCTTGGACAGCAGCCTGCATTTATTGAAAAAGACCTTGATACTTATATTAAACAAGGCTTAAAGGAGTGGAATATCCCCGGCCTGGCCATTGCTATTGTTAAGGATGGCAAAACCATAGTAATGAAAGGTTACGGCGTGCGCGACCTTAAAACTCAGGAGCCAGTTGATGAAAACACCCTGTTTATGATTGCCAGCAATAGCAAACTTTTTACAGGTACAGCCCTTGCCCAGCTGGATGTTGAGCATAAGCTTTCGCTTGATGATAAAATAACCAAGTACTTTCCTGATTATTCTGTTTACGATGCCAATACTACGGCCTTGCTTACCATAAAAGACTTGCTGGGCCACCATTTAGGTACGGGCACTTTCCAGGGCGATTTTACCTTTTGGAACACCGCCCTTACCCGCCAGCAAATTATGGATAAAATGAAGCTGCTGAAACCCATGGCTGGTTTTAGGCAAACATATGGCTATTGCAATAGCTGCTTTTTAACCGCAGGGCAGGTAATTCCCGTTGTTACGGGCAAGCCTTGGGAAACCTATATTCAGGACGTTTTTTTAACGCCGCTGGGCATGGATAATACCTATCCGCTAAGCACCGGGATAGCTGCCCGCAAAAATGTAGCTAAACCATATTCCAATACTTTTACCGGCAAGCTAATTGAGCTGCCTTATGACCAGGTAGATAACCTGGCCCCAGCGGGCAGCATAGTAAGTTGCGTAAAAGATGTTGCCAAATGGCTTACCATGCAGTTGGATAGCGGTAAATATAATGGCAAACAAATAGTAGCATGGCAGGCGCTGCAGAAAACCCGCGATGAGAATACTATCATTAACAGTCGCAGGCAAAAAGCTTTTCCTATGCATTTCAGGGGATATGGACTTGGAGTAGTAATGGCCGATTATAACGGCAAGCAGGTTTTTTGGCATACCGGCGGTGCAAACGGTTTTGTTACCAATACATGCTTTGTGCCCGAAGAAAAACTGGCCATAACTATTCTGACTAATAACGATAACCAATCGTTTTTTGAAGCCTTGCGCTATCAAATCCTTGATGCCTATCTGGGAGTACCTTACGTAAATCGTAGCGAAGCCGCATTAAAAGGTTTCCCGGAAGAAGTGGCTGCAAGCGCAAAGAAAACGGCAGATATGCAGGTGCGCGTAAAAAACACCCAGCCCGAACTGCCGCTTAGCGCCTACGCCGGCAGATACCAGAATACCGTTTATGGGCCTATTGACATTGTAGTTAACAAAAAGGAATTGCAGATAAAACTTAACGGCCACCGGGATATCACCGCCAGGGTACAATATATGGATAACGGCGAATGGCTGATGACTTACAGCAACCCGGCTTTCGGCATTTTTCCTATAAAGTTTAAAACGGAGAATAGCAAAGTGGTTTCAACAGAAGTAAAGGTGAATGATTTTATCGAGTTCGATCCTTACTTGTTTGTGAAGGAAAATTAGGAGTAAAATATCCGGTAAATAAGCAAAAAGCCTTCAGATAGATATTTGAAGGCTTTTTGCTTATTATGAAATACTATAGATCAATGTAAATTTAATTCTCAGTGCTTTAGGAATCTTCCGTACCTATAGCTTTACTATAGGCACGAAAGTAGGTTGGTTAGCGTCAGGCCGGATACAATTATAATATATTTCTTGCTATAATCCTATTAAAGGTATATTATACAGTTATTTATGCTTTTTGAGCTGCTTAACTAATCTTCTTTTTACACGCAACAAACCCAAAAATGCTGTTACAAAACGCTAACTGTGTATATTAGTATAGTGTTATTAAAAAAATGTGGATAGCACGTTATAACTATGATCAATAAAAAATGCTTTCTGCTGTTAATGCTGTTTATGTTTTTTTTGCGTGGAGTGGTATCGGCACAAAATATACGGGTAGCTGCTGCAGCCAACCTGCAATCGGTAATTGAGGTTTTACAGAAAGATTTTAAACAACGTACGGGTATTACCATTGAACCGGTTATTGGTTCATCAGGCAAACTTGTGGCGCAGATCAGTAATGGCGCCCCATTCGATGTTTTTTTATCTGCCGATGTGGATTTTCCGGAAACGCTATTAAAAAACGGGTTCGCCCTAAAAAAGCCAGTAGTGTACGCAAGGGGAAGCCTGATCATTTGCAGCGCCCAAAATATAGCTTTTGATAATTGGGAGCGGTTGCTCATGACCGCTAAAATAAAAAAGATAGCGATTGCCAACCCGGCCATAGCGCCTTACGGCAAAGCTGCCGAGCTGTTGCTGCAAAATAAAGGTGTTTTGGGCGAAATAAAATCCAAAATTGTTTACGGCGAAAGTATATCGCAGGTAAATACCTACATAACCACGCAGGCGGTTGAGGTGGGTTTTACCACACAATCTTTTATAAAAGATGCCGAGGGCAAATCTGTTGTTTATTATAAGGTGATTGATGCCAAATATTATGAGCCAATTTTGCAGGGGATGGTAATATTAAGACATGGTGCCGGTAATGCTGATGCCGAAAAATTCTATCAATACATTTTGGGGCCGTATGCCCGCAAGATTTTCCAAACGTATGGCTACCTGGCATCGCAGGATAAAAAATAAGCTTAATTTTATCTGATGGATTTATCACCAATTTGGCTCACCCTAAAATTAGCAGGTATAACTACCGTGCTGCTGTTAATTGTGGGGCTGCCGTTTGCGTGGTGGCTTTCAAGAGGGCGGTCGTTTTTTAAGATCATTGCCGAAGCTATTATTACCATGCCGCTGGTATTACCGCCGTCTGTTTTGGGTTTTTATTTGCTGGTGGCATTTAGTCCGCAGCGTGGGTTGGGTAAATGGCTTAATGATGTTTTTGATGTGCGGTTTGTTTTCTCGTTTCAGGGGTTGGTGCTGGCATCGGTAATTTACAGTATGCCATTTATGATAGGCCCTGTAAAATCGGCATTACAGCAATTGTCCCCGGCACTTTCCGAAGCATCTTATACGCTCGGCAAAACCAAATGGCAAACTTTCTGGCATGTTCTGCTGCCCAATATAAAACCCTCGCTGTTTTCGGCTATTGTACTCACATTTGCGCATACCCTGGGGGAGTTTGGGGTGGTGCTGATGATTGGGGGTAATATTCCCGGTGTTACCAGGGTAGCATCAATAGCAGTATATGATTCGGTAGAAAAAATGGATTATGCGGCGGCCAATAATTATTCGCTCATATTGTTTGCTTTGACGTTTGTGCTGGTGATAGCGGTTTTTGTGTTTAACAAGTATAACACCAAAAGCCCCCTGGTATGATTACGGTAAGCATCGAAAAAATGCTAAACGCTTACCACGGGCAGCAGGTATTGCATATAAACCGGCAGTTTGCGAGCGGCAGCATCACCAAAATATATGGTCCGTCGGGTTCGGGAAAAACCACATTTTTGAAGCTTGTAGCCGGGTTGATAACGCCTGAAAAAGGCGCCATCACGGCGGGTACACTTACCTGGTTTAATGCTGAAAAGAAGATAGACCTGCCCGTTCAAAAAAGGAATATCGGTTTCGTTTTTCAAAACTATGCCCTGTTCCCCAATATGAATGTGAGGCAGCACCTGCAATATGCTACCAACGATGAACAATGGATTAATCGCCTGCTGCATTTAGGCAAATTGGATACACTTTACACCCGTAGGCCCAACTATCTCTCGGGCGGGCAGCAGCAGCGCCTGGCTATATTGCGCGCCCTGACCACTAAGCCCCAACTCCTGCTAATGGATGAACCATTCTCCGCCCTTGACCCCAAAATGAAAACCGAGTTGATTGCGGAGTTAAAAGCTATTTTAAGAGAGTTAGGAACCACAGCGCTAATTGTAAGCCACAACCCGCAGGAGCTGGATGGGCTGGCAGATAGCGAGTTGGTGTTTGAGGGTGAATAATGGAGGGGGTAAGTGAATAGGATGAAAAAAGTACGGGCACGTGCGATTCCCTTCTTGAGAGGGGCGGAGGGGTGTGTTCTTGAATATGCATTGCGAAGAAACACACCCCTGCCATTACACTTATCATCGCGCCCCCTCTCAAGAGGGGAACTAAGTGGTAACCCCACTATAGCACCTGCAAAATATCGTTAACTGAAGCCCTTTTAGTGTAATCCTTATTGAAATGTACAAAGGTTATTTTGCCCGATTGGTTGATTACATAAGTTGCCGGCACGGGTAATACATGATCGGTATTGCCATTGCCTTTGTTCAGGTCGATATTAAAGCTTTTGTATTTGGCAACGGTGCTCTCGTCTAAAACATAATTAACCTTGTAGGTTTTCATGATGGCATAGCCTTTATCCTGCACTATGGAGAAAGAAGCATGAGTTTTTTGAATGGTTTTGTTGATGTTTTCGTTGGTTTCGGGCGTTACGGCAATTACATAGGCGCCTTTGCTGGTAAGCAATTGTAACGAATCCTGTACCTGCTGCATGTGTTTATTGCAATATGGGCACCATTCCCCGCGGTAAAAGAATAGGACTACAGATTTATGGGCTTTAAGCAGTGTTTTAAGATCAAGAGTATTGCCATTATTGTCGATGGTTTTGAATGCCGGGGCATCATCGCCTTTACTAAGGCCGGTTTGTGCCGATGCCTGTAGACCAGCAATGACTATCAGTATTATTAGTAAATACTTTTTCATGGGATTTTAAATTTAAGAGATAAAAAAAGGAGGGAGCATCACCTCCCTCCAAACGATCAAAAAAAGCTTACATTTTGCTCGCCGTGTCCTGGCTCATTTTATCCATCTTCATCTTGTCCTTTTTTGCTGTTTTTTTCTTGGCCATTTTGGCCGGTTTCATTTTGCCTTTCGCCATTTTGCCGGTATCGCTAACGGCGGTTACAGCTGTTTTTATAATAACATGGGATAATGTTTTTGCCTGTACATTAAGGGTTAAACCCATTGCCACAATGACTGTAGCTACAGCGCCAGAAATAATTGTTTTCATACTTTGTTTTTTAGTTTGCATGTTGGTTTTTTATTAACATTTCAAGCTTAGTCGGCGGGCTTGAGCAAACCTTACAAAGTATTTTAATTTTTATTTAATTCTTCATTTATGCGTTCCTGCATATCGTGTTTAACATCATCGCCTAAATGGGTTTCGGGCTTTTGTGTGGCGTCATGAAATAATTGTCTTACCAATCGGCCTATGGCTATACTCTGTTTTTCATACAGTTTGCAAACGGTGCATTGTATAAAATGTATTTTTAAAAATATAACCTCGCGAAAGCTCAGCTTCTTTATTTGTTTTTTCTCTATCAAAAAAGTAGCCTGTTTGCAGTTATAAATGGTGTTTCGTAGTGGATTCATATTGCTAAATTTTTAGATCCAGTTTTTTTGAAGGCATGCCCTCAGGTTTAATTTTGCCCTATGTATAATTACCCAGAAATTGGCTTGGGTAACTTTAAGCTCGGTACAAATAATATCGGTAGTGGCATCGTCAATATGTTTCATGGTAAAAACGGCCATCCAAAGGGCGGGCAGCTTTTGCATGCACCTTTGCAGGATATGGTTAAACTCCTTATCCACCAGCGGATCGCAGTTTTCAACACCGAAAGCCTTCGGCCGGTTATTCACGTTCCAGTGACCGTCTTCCGCGTCAAAAAAGTCCTGCTGGTCGTGTTCGGCTTCTTTAACGTCTTCGGTGGGGCGCAGCCCCGATGATTTTTTTCGGTAAACATCTATCACCTTATTTTTAAGGATGGCGGTAAGCCACGTTCGTTCGGAGCTTTTACCTTCAAACTTGTCAACCTTTTCAAGGGCCGCTAAAAAGGTTTCCTGCACCAGGTCTTTTGCCTGTTCCTCGTTGTTTAAGCGCGACAAGGCATAATTATACAGGTAATCGGCATGGGCCATAACCCATTGCCGGGGATCCGGGCGTTGATTTTCAGAAGCCATTAACAAGTATTTTCATGGTATTTTATCCATTAGTCGTTAACGGGCTCAATTCCTTACAGATAAAAGGCACTTTATTCATTACTAACTATAACGACTTTTAATAGTTAAATTTACATATACCAATTGATTATCAGCCCGACAGGGGGACCGTAATTGCCATCGCCCCAAAAAATAAAAATAAATTTATTGTAAGGTAACTGCGTGCAAGCCGACTAAGCCATAAAAACGTATTTAATTAATCATTGAAGATATGAAACCGATTAAAATATTTGCTTTTACTGCGGCTATCGCCATAACGGCGCTGGTATCGGCCGCGTTTATCAACCATAAAACATTAGCTCCCAAAGAAAATGTCAAAGCGACGGGCGCAGGCTTTGTCGTAGTAGAACTTTTTACCTCCGAAGGTTGTTCCAGTTGTCCGCCGGCCGATGAGCTGGTTGCCAAAATACAAAAGGAAGATTATAACAAACCGGTTTATATACTGGCTTTTCATGTTGATTACTGGAACCGCCTGGGCTGGAAAGATGTTTTTAGCAATGCTGATTACTCAAAAAGGCAAAATGAATATGCACGTTGGTTAAACCTGCAATCAGTTTATACGCCGCAAATTGTGGTTAACGGCAAAAAGGAGTTTGTAGGCTCGCAGGAGGGCACTCTTCGGAATGCAATTACCGAAGGTTTACGTACTATGGCGGCAGGAACACTGGCACTTAGCGCACAGCGCGAGCAGGGAAGTATCAGTGTGCAGTACCAAACCAAAGATGTGGCTAAAAATACCAGCTTATTGTTGGCGCTGGTACAAAAAACGGCACAAACTAATGTGAAAAGCGGTGAAAATGGTGGGCACGTGCTATCGCACGTGCAAATTGTACGCAAACTGCAAAGTCAGCCCTTGGATAAAAGTGGCAATGGCGCTGTAACAATTGCCCTTCCTGATGGTTTTAACGCACAGGGTTGGGAACTGGTTGGCTTTATACAAAATACAAGCAGCGGCGCAATTTTGGCAGCAACAAAATATGAGTTTAGTACCGGGGTAGCCAAGTAATACTTGCCGGGTAGTCCAAGCAAAAACATCAACATATTTAAATGAAAGTAATAAAAGAAAAACATCCATTAGCCATGCGTTGGACCCATTGGGTTAATTTCCCACTACTCAGCATAATGATATGGAGTGGACTCATCATATACTGGGGTAACGACGAATACAAGATAACCCTGTTTGGGCATACGTATTTTAAGTTTTTTCCGCAGGGGTTTTATGATGCCCTGGGTTTACAGGGGCACTTGGCTAAGGGTATGGCTTTCCATTTTTTATTTATGTGGTTTTTTGCGCTTAACGGGGTGATTTATATCCTGTACACCATTATATCGGGCGAGTGGCGCGAGCTTGTACCGCAGAAAAAATCATTTAAGGAAGCCTGGCTGGTGTTGCTGCATGATTTACACATCCGTAAAATGGCACCGCCGCAAAAAAAATATAACGCCGCCCAGCGCATAGCCTACACCGCAATTATAGTAATGGGCCTTGGATCGCTGATAACGGGATTGGCCATTTATAAACCCGTTCAGTTTTATTATTTAACATGGTTGTGTGGTGGCTATCACCTTGCCCGTATTTTTCATTTTGCGCTAACCATTGGTTATGTATTGTTTTTTGTGATACATATTGTACAGGTTGTGCTTGCCGGATGGAACAATTTCAGATCGGTAATATCCGGGTTTGAAGTTATAAACGAAAACCCTAAACCAATTGTTGAAATCACACCAACCAGCGATGAAAAACCCGTTCAGTAAAAAACCTAAAGGGCCTAAAAAGCCGCTCACTGTTGAGCAAAAGATCTCAAGGCGAAATTTTATTTCCTTTGGGAGTTTCGTGGTGCTTTCGGGTGCGGCCTATGGCGGTTGGAAGGCCCTGTATAATGCACCAATTGAGCCCAGAACAGTAACCGCAGGCGCCATTAAACCTTTAAGGCGCGCACTCAACAAAACGGAGCTGGTGTTCCGCAGATTTTTCAGCAATAACAACCTCGTTAAAACTTATCCAAAAGAAATGGCGGCCAAAAATGTGCGCCATAACAGCGATATAGGCGTTGGCGGTACGGTAGATGTTCAAAAATGGCAGCTGCAGGTGCAAAAACAATCGGGCGAGGTGCTGAACATTGGCATTGATGATTTAAAGAAATTGCCCAAAACCGAGATTGTTTTCGACTTTAAATGTGTGGAAGGCTGGGATCAGATATCGTATTGGGGCGGTGTAAAGTTCAGCGATTTTATAACTCATTATAAGCTCGACGATCAAACCAAACTTGATTATGTAGGCATGGAAACGCCCGACAAAAAGTATTACGTTGGTATTGATATGCCCAGCGCCATGCACCCCCAAACCCTGCTGGCTTACGAGGTTAATGAAAAACCCTTGCCGCAAAACCACGGGGCGCCTTTAAGGCTCATTATCCCGGTTAAGTACGGCATTAAAAATCTTAAACGTATTGGCAGCATCAGTTTTAGTAACAAGCGCCCGCGTGATTATTGGGCCGAGAAAGGATATGATTATTATTCGGGATTGTAAACGCTAATCCAGTGCCTGCGAATGCTCCTGCAACAGCCACTCCAAGCCATCGGCTTTGTTATCAAACGTTTTGGTAACTATTTTGCCGTTTGTGCTTTCAATGGTAAGATCGGCAGATAAGCGACTGAACATACTTGGCGAATAGATCCACGCTATATAACGTACGCCAGCCTTTTCAATTACGGGGAAGTAGTCATTGGCTACCCAATCTACCGCATCGCCCCAGGTGCCCATTACATTGGAGTTATCATTAAGTATAAGTTGGCAATTGTATTTATTAATACAATCAAGTAGTTTATAACAACCGGTTTTAATGGAATGAAAGCTTTGAAAGCCTTTCCAATCTACACTTAAATATTTTTGATCCTCTTCGTACTCTATTTCTACGCCGGGGGTTTTATAGAGTGAAAAATCGGTTTTGCCGCTTTTCTTAAATTCGGCTATGTTGGAAAACGGGAAACGGATGCTAAAAACCGAACCCTTGCCTGGTTTACTCTCTACCCAAACACTGCCATTGTGTTTGCGTGCAATTTCAGATACTTTGGTAAGGCCAGTGCCCAGCTCCCTGGCAATTTCCTTTCTTGTGAAGCTTAAAAATATTTTATTGATAAGGTGCTTGTTTATGCCGATGCCGAAATCCTGTACGGCTATCACCAGATTTTGGTCGATTATTTTAAGGGAGATGATTACCGGCGTTGAATCTGGCGAAAACTTGACGGCATTTTTCATCAGTTGTTTTACGGCTGTTGCTATACTTTGTTTATTGCCGTAGCAGGTAAGGTCGTTTTCGTTTTCAAGAATAACTTTATGCGTGGCATGTATACCCTGTTGCTTTTTAATAAGTTCTTTAACTAACTCTGTTATGGAAAACTCCTCCATCCCGTCGTTATGGCTTTCGGTTATATGATCGTCTTCATTAACGGTGTTGTTTACTTTACGGATAATGGCATCCAATTCAAGGCTGCAGGCCTTTATCTGTATGGCCAGATCTCTAAACTCTTGTGCGGTTACCAGATCTTCATTAATAAGATTGGTTAAGCCCAGCAAACTTGCCACGGGTTTACGTATATAATGCGAGTTTAAAAATGAAATTTCCTTTAACTGCTCAATTTTCTCAAGCAGCTTTTCTTCGGCCAGTTTATTGGCGGTAATATCCCTGAAATGTACGATAAGCCCATCGGCAATTGGGTAGGCATTTACCTGGAACCACTTTTGAACCGGCCAAAAGTACTCGGTAAACTCAACGTTTATACGTTGAATAGCAGCATCCTGAAAGTGGTAATAAAAATCGGAGTTTTTGGCTTCGGTAAATACATCCCAAAGGTTTTTACCCAACACGTATTCACGATTATAGCCAATCATGTTTTCGGCTGCGTTGTTCCAATAGGTGATGGAGGATTGGTTATCGGTTTGAAAAAAGCCGACAGATGTGCTTTCAAGTATTTTATCCAGCCTGGTTTGCATAGTGGTTATTTTGTCAAGCAGCGCTTTTTTCTCCTTTATATGCAATGCTACCACCAAACAAGAGTCCAGTCCGTTAAAGCTAACCCGGTGCGATGTTATTTCAACATCAAATGGTTTGCCATTTTTATCGTATTGTGTAAACTCACGGCCAATAACTTCGCCCGAAAGCAGTTCATATAGCAGGTCGTCACCGGCATCCTCTGGGTACAGATCTTTAATGGTTTTGCCCAGAAACTCCTCTTTTGTGTATCCGTAATGCTTTACAGCAGAGGTGTTAACCTCAACAATACGCAGATTGGCAATATTAAATACATTGGCTGCGGAGCGGAGTAGAAAAGTACGTTTAGGCTGTTCATTTACGCTTCAATATACAACTTTTGGGAATATCTAATGAACTTAAATTAAATATTTAAGTTTTATGTAAGTTAGTGCATATAAATTAAATTAATAGTAAAGATTAGGCTGTTTTATTTTGTGCGCGTGTAACAAGTTTATTGCTGTTTTTAGGTTAATATTTGCAATATTGCGCTATGCCTGTTGCCAAGTTACCGTTTTCAAAACAGCTTGCTTATGCCTGCGGAATGATAGGCTGGAGTATCATGACCAATATTATTATTGTGATGCTTCCGTATTTTTATCTGCCCCCCTCCAGTGCTGGTTTAATTCCGCTGGTCCCACAGCTGTTGGTATTCGGCGTCTTCAATATCATGTCTATTATTGCGGCATCGGGCAGGTTTGTTGATGCTATTTTTGATCCCTTTATTGCATCGTTAAGTGATAAAAGTGAAAACAAGGCCGGTCGGCGTATTCCCTTTATGAAATGGGCCATTTTGCCTGCAGTTGTTTTTTGCGGTCTTACGTTTTATCCGTTGGTTAAGGGCGAAAGTATTAACAACGCGGTGTGGCTTACATTCACGCTCATTTGTTTTTTTATGGGGGCAACTGCTTACATTATACCCTACAATGCCCTGCTGCCCGAACTCACTTATACTGCCGCCGAGAAGGTTAAGCTATCATCTTTACAACAGGTTGGGTTTGTGATAGGCATCATATTATCGGCAATGGTAAATAACTTTGCCGATCTGATCCAGCACCTGGTACATACGCCAAACCGGGATGTGGCTGTTCAATACACCATTTGGGGCTTGTGCATTTTTGCCGGGGTGATAATGATGGTGCCAGTTTTTACTATCGACGAAAAAAAATACTCTGATAGCAAACCCTCGCATTTGCCGTTGCTGCAGGCCGTAACAAAAACATTCGGCAACCGTAATTTTAAGTATTATCTCATCTCCGATTTTTCGTACTACATGGCGTTAAGCATCATATCAAGCGGGTTGCTGTTTTTTATCACGGTGTTGTTGCACCTGCCCGAATCAATGGGTGGTTTGCTGATGGGGGTTATGGTGCTGGTTTCGCTGGTGTTTTACCCGCTTATTAATTACCTATCCAAAAAAATCGGTAAAAAGCCTATTGTGCTGTTTTCATTTGGGTTACTGAGCCTCATTTTTGTGGCTATATTTTTTCTGGGAAAACTGCCGCTATCACCCAAAGCGCAGATCTATACATTGGTGCTAAGCGCATCATTCCCGCTGGCATCATTAGGCATATTACCCAATGCCATACTTGCCGAAATTGCCCAGAACGATGCCCGGCGTACCGGCGAAAATCACGAGGGGATGTTTTTTGCAGTAAAATACCTGTTTGTAAAATTAGGCCAAACATTGGGCATTGCCCTGTTTGCATTCCTTACTGTGTACGGTAAAGACCCAGGCAATGACTACGGCCTGCGCCTCAACGGCATTTGCGGATGTGTGCTTTGTTTACTGGCTATTGTGTTTTTCAGCCGGTTTAAGGAACGCAGGGGCAGGGTGGAGTAATTGCGCAGTTAATTGTATTGATTTAGTGAGTACTTTATTTTAATAATTGTTAAAAATGAAATTTAAAAACGTACGCTATTTATATTTATTGAGTTGCCTTGTTGTGTTTGGGTGTAAACAACCAGGCGAAAAAAACGCAGTAAAAGTAAAGCCGGAAAATGTAGATACGGCATTTAAAAAATTGACGGTAAAAAGTATGCACGATGACCTTAGCATACTTTGGTCGGCTATTAAGGAAATGCACCCGGCTTATGGTATTTATACATCTGCCGATAGCTTGCAGGGTGCTTATGATAAGGCCTACGCTTCAATCAACGAACCTATGTACGAGTCGGGGTTTATTGATCATGTGTATCCGTTTTTGTGTAAGCTCAGATGCGGGCACACCCAGCTAAGATTCTCTGAGGGAAACAAAGAGCCCAAGGCACTTAAATCATCGGCTTTGCCTTTTGAAGTACTGGTGCGTAATCATAAGGCATGGGTAACAACGCATAAAACAAATGCACTTAATACAGGCGATGAAATTATTAAAATGAACGGCGTTCCCGTAGCTCAGATCATTAACCACGGATACGACCTTTATTGCGCAGATGGCTATGGCGAAACATTTAGTGAGCTGTTTTTAAGCGAGTATGATGGTTTTGAAGATGTCTGCAATAAGTACTACCACTGGACCGCCCCGTATAACATCACACTTAAAACCCAACAAGGGGCCTTAAAGACTATAAGCGTTGATCAGCCCGCTGCTGGAACAAAACAGCAGTCACCATTAAAACAAGTTGATAACTATGCCGGTTGGACGGTTGCAAAAAATACCGATTACTTGCCGCTCAGGTTTTTAAAAAATTCATTAACCGCGTGGTTTGAGGTTAAAAGTTACCAGTACAATGACACCGTTATTTTTAAAGAAGCATTTAAACAAATTCATGAAAAGGGTATAAAAAATCTGATTATAGACTTGCGGCATAATACCGGGGGCGATATAAGGATAGCCGCAAAATTACTTTCATACCTGGCCAGTTCACCATATCATATTATCGGCGATGTAAAATCAAGAGTGCCCAACCCTGCTATAAACAGTTTTGAAAAATACTTTGATACAGCACGTACTGCGAGTTTTAAAGAAGGTTTTACCCCGGCGGGCAAAGAGGGCGCATATTATCATGTTGATTTTAAATCTCCGTTTGGCAATATGCTTGCTGTTTTGCCGCTTAATAAAACAGCACATTTTAACGGACGGCTGCTTGTTTTAATTGACGGGGCTACCTTTTCGGCAGGGGCACATTCGGCAGCTGCAATTAAAACTTATTGCAAAGGGGTAAAGTTTATTGGAAGAGAAACAGCTGGTGCCGAAGAAGGATGCAGCGGAGGAACCATTCAGCATTTAACATTGCCCAATACCCATGTTTTGGTCGAATTTCCGTGGATGCGCTTTGTGTCTGTTGCTAAGCACCCCGTTTTTGGACGCGGCATAGTGCCCGATTACACGGTTATCTACACCCCGCAGGATGTGGTAACAAAAAATGATCCCGATATAAAGAAAGCCTTAACACTAATTAATTAACGTGAAACGTTATTTGGCCTGGTGTAAACCAAGTGCATTACGTTAATATTGCGCATTTCAAAGGCCGCCTCACAGTAGCATAGGTAATAGTTCCACTTGCGGATAAAGAGGTCATTAAAGCCTAATGATTTTACGGTTGGGAGGTTGGCATTAAAGGCGCTATGCCATAGTTTTAGCGTAGTGGCGTAATCAAGGCCGATATCTTTAAGGTCAACCATAGTCATATCGCCGGTGCGGTTAATAGAGGCATTTATAGCGCCGACAGATGGCAGCAGCGAGCCGGGGAAAATATGTTTCTGGATCCAATCTACCCCCATGCGCAGGGCCGCGTAGCGCGAATCGGGCGAGGTGATCACTTGTATGGCCAGGATGCCGTTCTTTTTAAGCAGATCGTGACATTTTTTAAAGTACACATCCATATAATTAAAGCCAACGGCCTCCAGCATTTCAACAGATACAATCTTATCAAAGCTACCCTGCATCTGGCGGTAATCTTTTATGAGGATGCTTACGCGTTCACTTAAACCGGCGGCTTCCACACGCTCAACGGCCATTTTATGCTGCTCTTCAGATATGGTGAGTGAGGTTACCCTACAGCCATACTTTTGCGCCATATAAATGGCATTGCCGCCCCAGCCGCTGCCAATTTCCAGCACATGATCTGTGGGTTTTAAATGCAACTGACGGCACAATCTGTCATATTTTGCTATTTGAGCTTCTTCCAAAGACAAGCCGTCCTTATAAAAATAAGCGGCCGAATAGGTCATGGTAGGATCAAGGAAACTGGCGAAAAAATCGTTGTTAAGATCGTAGTGTTCTGAAATGTTTTTGCGGGAACCTTCAACCGTATTGGCCCTTTTAAAATGCGAAAGTTTATTGAACCATTTAAGCAGATTAAGCGACAGCGTTTGCACTTTGCTGCCCGAAAGCCCCGGAGCGTTTTCAATGTTCAGCAATACCCATTTTATCACACTGGTTATGTTATCAGTGTCCCAAAGGCCATCTACATACGCTTCGCCGAAACCGATATCGCCAAAAAGGATAAGGCGCTTGTAAAACTCGTCGTTATTAACAGTAATACTGGCGCTGATTTGTCCTTCGCCGTTACCAATGGTTAGTTGCTGGCCATCGGGCAGGGTAAGGTAAAGGGTGCCCTTATCCATTTTGGATAAAAAGTTTAAAACTATATCCTGGTAAAAGCTATTTTTTTTAACAAGGGCGAGCGTATTAGGCATAACTAAACAATGTGCTATTAATGGTTATTTGTAATAGTTACGTAATTTAATCAGGTTAAAGTTTTATTGCAGATATAAAAAATTGTCAGTAAGGCCGGTATACTTCTTTTTGAAGTTCTTTTTGATCCTCCTTTTTATGAAAGGGGATTTTTTTGAGCCAAAGCCTTAAAGCCTGCCAGTGAATAAGCGTTATGACTTTTAGGGTAATGAGCGGGAAGCTGATAAAATACAACACCAGATTGGCATCGGTAAGCGATTTTTTTACGCCGCTTAATGTACTGATAAAAAAACGCTTGCCAGCTTTATCATAATCGTCAATTTTAACCTGGAGTTTTTCGCCGGGAATATGCAGGTCGAAATCAAAGTTAGTATCCATATCTATAAACGGGGATACATAGAAATACTTTTCAGTATTCAGTTTAAACTGATCGGCCTGTTTGGTATCGGCACCTAAAAAATAGGGTTTCATTTCCAGGAAAGTGTTGCAAACCTCCACTATGGAACAGGCTATCTGCCCGTTTTCATCATAACAAAAATAAAACGAAACGGGGTTAAACTGGTAGCCCAGTGTACACAAATTGGTAAGCACCATAATGCGGCCGTTACCGATATCAACCCCATTACTTTGCAGATAAGCGGTGATATGCTGGCGGGTATTTTTTGACGTATCGGGATTTTCGCGCGGCAGCTGCAAGTGGTCCCTATCCCTGAAATTGAACAGATTGAACCGATTACGGCTCATGAATTTCATGCGTTTGTCCATGCAGTCTATCTCATCCAGATCGAGGTAAAACATAAACACATCGTAATGGAAGCTATGCACCTTTGGCGCAAGGCGATGGTGCATTACCCTGGCTTTGTATAAACATGAATTGAGAGCCGTATCCGCCATGATTAAATATACGGATTACGGGGTGAATGGGATTGTATTAATAATCCACTTTCCAGTAGCTATCTGTAATAAACTTAACAGACTTTAACTTTCCTGCATCGAAGTCATAAGTTTGAATAATGTCATCTACGCAGGAGATTATTTGCACAACCGTATAATTGTTTGTTAAATCATCCGGAAAGCTGTCAAATAGCGTTTTATAAAAATTAGGAAAGCTCATACCTATCCTGATACCATTTACAAACTGTACATCCTCATCATATATTTCCCCTTTGAATATATCGGAATGGCGGCTTGCCTCTGGGTCGGTATCAAAAAAGAAAATGAGTTTGCTGGAGCCGTGATTTAATATCTGAAAGTTGAACGTCCCATTATCCATTTTCTCAGTTCGCGTAACTATGCTAAAGTTTTTCAAAAGGCTTGAACTAAAGGCCGAAGAATCTTTTATTGTACCAAATGGTGAATAGACAAAATCACCACAAACAGCCAGCTTCAATGTATCTCCCTGCGAATCTCCCAACGAATTAAAATCAAGCGACGACTTAGGAACAACCCAATTATCATTAAATTTAAAAGCCTTTGATGTATCTATCGGGATTTTCTTTTCCGGTGCAGCATTAATAACTTTTTTAGCTGATGCTTTACTGGTTTGCGATATAGGTTGATTACAGGCTCCAAGAATAGTAAAGAACGTGAAAAGGATTAAAAAATAACGATACTTCATAAACAGCGACAAGGTTATTAGGCCAAATGTAACTGGATATGATTAATAAATCGTATGCTATTTATTAGCACAACGTTAAATATCTGGCTCACCAACCAACTCGTCCCCATAAACCGCCCTCCCTAACAATTGCGAACATAAATTTACCGCACTGGTAAAAGCATCCTCATGAAAGCCATATTTAAAATAGCTGCCGCAAAAATAAATGGGGCCGTCCTGGTTTAGGGTGTGCAACTGGGCCTGGGCATTGATGGCGGGTACATCAAACAGGGGGTGGTCGTAATCTATTTCCTGAATGATCTTTTGGGGGTCGATGTTATTATGCGGGTTGATGGATACAAAATAATTCTTTTTATCTGAAACGCCCTGCAACCTGTTCATCCAGTAAATGGTGGTTGGGGTTAGCTTGCCGTCCTGCATTTTTATGCTGTAGTTCCAGCTGCTCCAGGCCAGTTTGGTTTTGGGCATAATGCTTTCGTCGGTATGCAGGGTGGCTTTGTTGTATTGGTAATTGAAGGTTGATAGCAGGCTTTTTTCCTGAATGGTAGGTTCATTTAAAAGGGCCAGTGCCTGGTCGCCATGCGTGGCAATGATCACCCTGTCGAACACCTCTACTGCGCCATCGGCTGCGGTCACTGCAACCTTGCCATCGGGCAGGCGGGTTACCTTAAGTGCCTTGCGGTTCACCTTAATTTTATCTTTAAAAGGCTTTATTAAAATTTCGCGGTATGATTGGCTGCCTTTTTCCAAAGTATACCATTGATGCTGCGTATCCAAACCTAAAAAACCATGGTTCTGAAAAAAGCGGATGAGCGTTACCGCCGGAAAATCAAGCATCTGTTCCATCGGCGTACTCCATACTGCCGAACTCATAGGCACCAGGTATTTCCACAGCATATCCTCGCCAAAGCCAAACTCTTTGATGTACTGACCGATAGAGTAATTGGCGTACTTTGGGTCGTCCACGATCTTTACGCTCTCCTTATTAAATCTACCGATCTGCATCAGCATTTTAATGTATTTTATATTGAAGATGTTCTTTCGCTGGGCAAATAAATGGTTAACACTTGAGCCCGAATACTCCAGCCCGGTAGGGACATGCTGTACGCTGAACGACATTTCTGTTTTTTTTACAGGTGCGCCAATTTCGGCAAACAGGCGGCAAAGGTTGGGATAGGTTTGGTAGTTGAACACCATAAAACCAGTATCAACATATACAGGTTTGCCATCTTCATCAACAGTAACCGTGTTGGTATGCCCGCCTATGTAATTATTTTGCTCGTAAAAAGTAAGGTCATGGCTGGCGTTCAAAAAATGCCCGCAGCCCATGCCCGCTATGCCGGTGCCTATGATGGCTGTTTTTAACATGCTATTTGGTTACTATGTTTAAAAAACGTTCAACGGTGTAGGTGGCCAATTGGCCGCCCGGTCCGTTCAAATTAAAATCGAACCCGTGGGTAGCCCAGGGCAACCTTAGCAAAAAGTGCTTAACGCCGTTCTGCTGCAGCTTTACGTTCATACGGCGACTATGCTCTGGTGATACCAGCACATCATTATCTCCATGAATGATAAGCGTGGGGATAGACTGCGGGGTGATAAACTCCAGCGGAGAACTTGCCGCAAATTTCGCCGGAACCTGATGATAAGTACCGCCAATATAATCGCTCATTACCTTGCGCGAATCCATAATCAAGGGGCTCGAGGGAATAGAATATCCCCAAACCATATCTGCCGGGGCATAGTAGTCAATAACCGCTTTCAAGCCGGGTTCGGGCCGGGTATAGGCAGCCAGCAAAGCAATTTGTCCCCCTGCCGAGCGGCCCATCAGCACAAAATTATTGGTGTCGATATGTAACTCAGCGGCATGTTTACGCAAATAGGCAAACGCCGCGTGCACATCCTCAACCGGCGCCGGGCTTTGGTATTTTGGAGCCAGTCGATAAGTTATTGCCGCTACATTGTAGCCTACTAATGCCAGGTAACTGTTCAGTTCGGGCAGCTGCTTGTTATCGCCCTTGTTCCAGGAGCCGCCATGTACTATAACCACGCAGGGCCGGTTACCCACAACTTGTGTAGGAAAATAATCCATTGTAAGATCACGACCGGGATAAGTAGCATAGGTAAATGTTTTAAAGGCAATAGTTTTATTGCCTTTAAACATGGCCCAAAAGCTAAACGGCGCCTGTGTATTATCGCCTTTAACAATGGTACTTCCGGGGCCAAACGCGGCGGTAAAGTTTTGTTTTAAACTGCCGGCAACGTTGTAGGCCCTTAAAATGGGCGATATAAAAAGCGCCAGCGCCAGCAAACCGGTAACGGTGCCCGCAAGCTTGTAGCTGCTTACATAAAAACCGCTTAATAGTGCTATTAAAACAAAAATTATAAATACCCAGCAAAATTCTGAAGCGACAATAGCCAGCATCCACATGTAATATTCAAACGCCTTAAAAACGGTTAACAATGAAATAAGGAGCAATAAAACACAAATGATAAAACGGATCATGCCCTTATGCTTTATGAAATAAATAGTGACTAACAATCCATTCGTTGCCATCGTTGTAGTTCCACAACTCGGCGCAGGCCATATAAAATATGCGCCAGTAAACCCACCATTTTACGGCTTGTTCTGCCCCGTAAGTTTGCTCAAATAGGGGCATGATCTGCGTTTTGTGTTTATCCATGTTGCTGAGCCATGCTTCGGATGTTTTGCCGTAGTGTGTGCCGTTTACGTGCCAGTGTTTTTCAACCAGCAAATCGTCGTTAAAATAAAACATCAGGTCGTCGCTGGGCATAATGCCGCCTGTAAAAAAATATTTGCTCATCCAGTCGGTTTCGTCAATTACTTCGAAAAGGTAAGCATATTCTTTGTGGGTAAAAATGTGGATGAACAATTTGCCATTAGGCTTTAAAAACGAGGCAACCTTTGCCATCAGCAATTTGTAATTGCGCATGTGTTCAAACATTTCAACAGATACCACACGATCAAACTTGTCACCGATGGTAAACGTGTTCATATCGGCAGTAATTACCGTTAGGTTGGTAATGCCGCGCTGTTTGGCCTGCTCGTCTATATGTGCTTTTTGGGTGCGCGAGTTTGATACCACCTTGAACGTGCTTTTCGGAAATTTAGCCGCCATATATAATGATAGCGAACCCCAGCCACAGCCCAGTTCCAAAACCTGCTGGCCGTTCTCCAGTTCGGCACGTTGGCAGGTAAGCTCCAGCATATCATCTTCGGAAGTGTCAATATCGGTAACGCCGGGTTTCCAGTAGCCACTGGAATATTTAAGGTTTTTGCCTAAACAGTACTGATAAAAGGGGGTAGGTACTTCGTAATGCTGCTCATTTGCATCGGCGGTATTTACTGCTATGGGCGATGCTTTTAGCTGGGCTATAAGCGCCATCAGGTGCGCCTGCTGGTCCTCCACATTACCGCGGTTTTCGTCGGTAAGGCGTTGTTTTAATAATTTGCGAATGCCTTGCCTCAGCAAAAAATCTGGCACTTTGTTTTGTTCAATCAGTTTATCGTACCACATTTAAAATTTGGTTATGCGCTTTGTGATGTGTTTTAATGGTATACGTTGTGGTGGTATGGATGGATTTATGGGGAGGGTGTTTTTTATGTTCGGTGGTAAAAGATAAAGCGGAGGAGATGTGCGATTCCCCTCTCGAGAGGGGTGGAGGTGTTTGTTTCTTGCCGCAGAACACACCCCTGCCATTACACCAATCAACGCGCCCCCTCTCAAGAGGGGAATTTGTTTTTCTTAAACCAGGGCACAAACACACTTGTACTTTTCTGGTATCTTTTATAGGCCTCGCCTTTTGAGCGTAGGGATTGTTCTTCGGTGGCGGGGATGCCTGTTACCTTTAGCAGCAGGTATAATATAATTGCCGGACTAATAATTGCCAGTATGCCATATGGCGATGCCAGCGCGAAAACGAAATAAGAGAACCACATCAACCATTCAAAAAAGTAATTGGGATGGCGCGAATAATTCCACAGGCCGGTATCGCATACCTTGCCTTTATTAGCGGCATCTTTCTTAAATGTTGCGAGCTGCCAGTCGGCAATAGCTTCGCCGGCAACGCTGATGAACCAGAGGATTGCACCCGCATATTCCAGGGGCGAAATTTTGGTGCTTGTATTAAGTGTGCTGATAAAAAACGGAATGGCTAACAATACATTGGAAATTCCCTGGAATTGAAAAAAGAAGAAGAATTTTTTTTCGGAATTGGGCGCCCATTCTTTACGGAGTTGCTGATATCGGCCTTCCTCTTCATCTAAGTGTTTTAAAATCCGGGTAGCCAAATGGGTTCCCAAACGTAACCCGGCGATGATAACCATAGCGCAAATAAGTAACTTACGGTCATGATAGCCCGGAGCCAGCAAAAACAAAATAATGGCAATAACCGGGAAGTTGTACGACCAGAAGATATCAACCACACCCGCGTTTTTAATTTTATGCGCCCAAAACCATACTAATACCATAATGCCGCAACAGGCCAGCAGGCAGTAAATGATCAAGAGAAAAAGTGAGCTATTATCCATTTTTCTTGCCGAATAATTCTTTTAATCCTTCACCGGGTTTAAGCCGGAAGAGTTGGATAAGCACATAACCGCAACTGGCTATGCTGCCCAGTGTAACCAGTAGTATAAGCCATATTGCTTTACCTATAATGGTTTTCTCTTTATAACATACCCACACAAAAATTACCAGTACGTTGGCATAAAAATCCCAAAGGGTGGCGCGCATCCAGGGTATGGAACCGAGGTAATCCCACTCGGTAAACAGGTTGCTTTTAAGGCAGGTAGTTATTACCACATAACACATCCACACAAAAACAATGCTGAACAGTATTTTAAGGGCGCTGATCATGGGCTTATTTGGTTTTGGCAGCCTGAATGAATTTAAGCGCGTCATCGGCATGTTCCTTGCCTTGCAGCATGGCCGTATGCGAGTAAGCAATTTTGCCATGCAGATCAACTACAAACGTTTCGCGGCCGCTCATAAAAAATGATTTATGTACTCCAAACATATCGTAAACCTTATTATCTGGATCGCTAAGCAAGGTAAAGGGCAGCTTATAATGATCGGCAAAGGCTTTGTGGCTGGCAACCGTGCCGCCGTTTATACCGATAACCATTGCCCCGGCTTTGGTAAACTGGTCAAAACTATCGCGAAAGGCGCAGGCTTCTTTGGTGCAAACCATACTTTCGTCCTTAGGGTAAAAGTAGATCACCAATACTTTTTTTCCCACATAATCGGCAGTTTTAAATTCCTTGCCGTTTTGGTCTGTAAGTGAAAATGTGGGTACGGCATCGCCGGTAACCAGTTCTTTTTTTGATTGGGCCTCGGCCGCGCACGAAAACAGGAAAGAAGCCAGCAGGACTATGATGATGTATTTTAGCATGTTGGTATTATTTTCCATACGTACGAGAAACTTCCTGACAAACGATTTAAAATTGATAAATAAAAAAGGCCGTCAATTGTTTTAATTGATGGCCTTAAGTTGTATTAAACCACTGTTTTTAAACCAGGTTCTTTTTAATGTAAGTAATGCTTTGGGTAATGCTATCAAACGGATCGCCGGGGCATTTATCCTGCTCTACAAAAAAGTATTTTAAGCCCGCTTTTTTTGATTGTGCGAAGATCTTTTTAAAATCGATAATGCCATTGCCTACTTCGGTAAAATTGCGCTCGGGTGTTTTATCAAGGTCCTTTACATGCCATAGCGGGAAACGGCCCGGGTTTTCATTAAACAGCGCAAACGGATCCTGGTTGGCTTTGGTTATCCAGTACAGGTCCATCTCAAACTTTACCAGGTCCTTATCTGTATTTTGCAGGATGATCTCGTACGGGTATTTTCCGTTTTCCTGTATAAATTCAAAATCGTGGTTGTGGTAGCAAAGCTGTATGCCGGCCTTTTTACAAATTTCGCCGGCTTTATTGAGGCTGTCGGCAGTTTTTTTATAATGATCAAGAGGGCCGCGTTCCACATCGGCCAGGTATGCGCACACCATGTATTTAACACCGGCTTCTGCAGCGTCGGTAACGGCTTTATCCCAATCGTTAAGGATGGTGCCTAACTGGCTTGCACCATCAACCATTTCTTCGCCCAGGCGGTAGTGCGCGCTTGGCATAATAAGGCCGTTTTGCTTTAGCACGGCGGCAAAGGCTTTTGGTGTCATCCCGTAAAACAGCTCGGTACCCGTGTAAGTTGCTGCCTCAACAGAGGTATAACCAATCTTCGCTACTTTTGCCAGCGTGGCTACCGGATCTTTGGCCATAGCATCGCGAACGGTGTATAACTGTAATCCTATATACTTTTTATCGTACGCAAATAAATTGGGGGCTGCTAAAAGCCCGGCCGAAAGCACAGCCGAAGTTTTAATAAATGAACGTCTGGTACTCATATTAATATCTTTTGATAATTGGTTAACGTAAATATAGTGTATTATATACACCAAAAACAACAGACTAAAACTAAATTGAATGGTTTAGTTAAACTATTAAAGTTTACGATAGTCTGATTTGGCAAATGTCGTGCCTGTAAAACGCGGCGCATAGCCTTTCGCAATTAATGCCTATGAAACCTGCTTTACTTTTTATTGCTGTATTTATATTATCATGTGCTTTAACGGCTGACGCGCAAACCAGTGGCTTTACCATGCGTTTGCGCGGTATGCAGCCCCGGGCCGACCTCTTTAAGCAGGATGTTGACGATGGCGGCGTTGGCCTTAACGCGGGCTATTACCGGGTAGCCAAAGACAACCATTTTAGTTATGATGTTACTGTATTTGCCGATAAGATGAGCTACCGTTATTATGTTGATGATTACGATTATCTCAACGGCACCACCCTGTTTTCGGGCCTTGCGGCAACGCCAAGTTATTGCTTTAATCCCAGAGGTAACGTTCATATTTCAGTTGGTTTATCCCTCAAAGCCGGTTTTAACTGGGGGTTTGGGGTTGTTCACGAATATGCCCAGGGCGATGCAGATTCGGACCCAAGGGTTGAGAGCAAGTCAGCTTCGGCCGGTTTTACATCGGCATTTGCACCCATGGTTATCATCGGCATCCCGTCAGACGGTGGTGAAACAAGCGCGGGCCTTGAACTGGGTTACGATACCTCAGATTACGGCACGGGCGTAAATAAATTAAGGTCAAAGTATTACCCGCCATTAAATTACCATTCGGGGTATTTGTTTGTGGGGGTGTACGTGAGGTTTCAGTAGGCTATGATCTAATTTGTCACAAAGTTATTTCTCCAGTAATGGTTGCTTTACTCATTGCCCGTTGTGAGGATGGGTATAATAATTGGAGAAAGCATAATAGCGTTGCCAGTAAATGCCTTTTTATCAAATTTAAAATACGATTCCAAATAATCGTTAGTATAGTATTTATTGGAGTTGGGAAGATCGGTTTCGTAGGCGACCGGTATTAACAGTGAAACACTTTTATAGGACTTCACTTTCGCATATCGCTCAAAAGTGGCCTTATCATCATGGTGCTTTGGTTTAGTTAACCAGGCTTTTACAAAAGTGGAATCAGCACTATCAGAAAAACCTAACCATGTAACTTTTCCATCCCAATCTATATCAACTTTCAGCACCGTAAAAACGGGCACCTTATTATACATATAGGTCGGGTTGTAATAAGTATAATAGATAGTTACATAAAGTTCCCGGAATAAACTGTCCTCCATCGATTGTTTATAAGGCTTATTTCTGTTGGATTTGATATCATAATCAAGCTTGAACTTTGTTTGTGCATTTAAATAATCATGCGTGTATAAAACAATGGCAAATAAAATTATGATGATTTTAATAACCTGTTTCATGATTTTGGTTGTGTGGTATTTAAGCAAGGTAATACTGCTTGTTATATTTTAGGATGATAGTCTAAATATATAGCATTATTTCTGATAACATACATTAAAAATACTCCCGTTATGAAGCCCCAATCCAAGCCATTTTAAATCTCCATCTTATATTCTTCTATATCCTTCAAAAACTCCATGGCCTTTATCAGTTTTTTACCGCCAAAGCTTTCAATGAAGGCCTTAACCCATTTTATGTGGATATTTTTATAGGTTAATTTATTAAAAAGGTAAATAGATACAGCTACAAAAAAGCCCACGATTGTTAGGTTTATCAGCCAAAATGTTGCGCCGCCGTGGTCAACCAATTGCTGGTTATACCAAAAGGTGCAATACAATGGCGCTTGCAGTACCAATATACGGCCTACATTATTTAATGAGGTTTGTATGGTGGCCAATTTTTGCTGGGCCCCGGTAATGCTATCGGTAATGTTTACCTGATCAAGCAAGGCGAGGTGCCTGATGTAGGCTGCAACTGCAAAAATGTTGAACAGTGCAATAAGGCCAACCGAAATAACAAAGTAAATGTTGTTTAAAGCATGAAACACTAAAAATACCAAGAATATGATCCATAAAAGCCCAATCACAACACCAACAACCTGGTTGCGGCGAAAGGCGCCAAGATTATTTTCGGCCTTTTGGGTTTGTAATTCCCTTATTATTTTTTGATTAAGCTGGAGTGATTTTTCCAGCTTCAGATCGTATTTGTGCCACAATTGTTTAATAGCTAACTCTTCCATGTTATTACAATTTATTTGTTGAAAACCTTTGTTTTAATTGTTCTTTTATCCGGTTGATTTTTGTGCGGATGTTTGTTTCAGAAAGGCCAAGGATCTCGGCTATTTCCTTTCCGCTTTTTTCTTCGAGGTATAGCAATATCAAGGCCCTGTCAAGTTCTTTTAACTCGTTGATGAACTGGTGCAGCAGCGTTAGTTCGTGCTCTTTGTAGTTTATATCTTCGTCGTTAACAAAAGCGATCATACTTTCGGGCAATGCCGTTATCAGCTCATTTTTCTTTTTTTCTTTACGATAGGAGGCTATCGCCACGTTTAAGGCAACCCGATACATCCAGGTAGAAAATTTGCTCCGGTCGTCATAACTGGAAAATGAACGCCAAAGCTGAAGAACTATCTCCTGCATGAGGTCTTTTTTATCGTCCTCATCTTTTTTGAACGAATTGGCTATCTTGTAAATGATCCCCTTGTTTTGTTCAATTACCGCTAAAAATACTTCGTCCTGTTCAGGCGTGCCCATTGATTTGCTAATACTGTTACTAAAGTTATTTAACTTTTAGTGATTAGTTAACGCAAGGTGAGAAATGTCACAAGTCAACAGATAATTAGTTTGACAGATAATGTTGGGGGGCTAACCCATACCGAATTTAGTACGCCTATCAATTATGTAGTCCTTTTTACATGTAAACCACATTCTTTTGCATAAACTTGCAGTTTAAATAGTTGTTTAACCACAAACAGCCAATTATAAAGCATGAGTCAGGAGTTTTACCAGCAGATATTTAACAAGCAGCAAAATCTTGAGGCTGTACCATCAAACAAAGAAATTACCAAATGGGCGTTGCGGGTTATTCACCTGTTGTACCCCGAGCAAACGGCTAAGTTATTTGCTACCATTGATGAGCTGAAGCAGGAGTTTGCCTTGTTAGAAGCAGAGTTGCATCACATCATGGAAGCCACCAAAGCCTGCAGCGATTGCGACAATAAAAAACGTGCAGCCAGCTTTTTTGAAAATTTGCCCGCCCTTTACCAAACCCTGAATACCGATATACAGGCCATATTTAACGGCGACCCGGCCGCGCGCAGCGAATTTGAAGTGATTCGTACATATCCTGGGTTTTACGCCATATCGTTGTACCGTTTGGCTCACCGTTTATATGTAGATGATGTGCCGCTTATCCCGCGCATATTAACGGAATACGCGCATTCAAAAACGGGTATCGATATACACCCCGCGGCTGTAATTGGCGAATACTTTTATATAGATCACGGTACGGGCATTGTAATTGGAGAAAGTTGCAACATTGGCGCACATGTAAAACTGTACCAGGGTGTAACCCTTGGCGCGTTGAGTGTTGATAAAAGTATGGCCTTTACCAAGCGGCACCCCACGGTTGAGGATAACGTAGTGATCTACTCAGGTGCAACCATCCTGGGCGGCGAAACCATTATTGGCCGTGATAGTATTGTTGGCGGTAACGTTTGGCTTACCAAAAGTCTGCCGCCAAATTCAAGGATTTATCATACGCCAAGTCACCGGATACTAAAGCAGCTTACAAAACGCATCTTTGGATCAAAATAATAGTACAACTACCCCAAACAATGTAACATGGCTACACTCATTGATACCATAGGCAACACGCCGCTTGTTGAAATTAAAAGGCTTAACCCCAATCCTAATGTTAAAATATACGCCAAGCTGGAGGGGAACAACCCCGGAGGCAGCGTAAAGGATAGAGCCGCCCTCAACATGATCCGCAGCGCTATTGAACGGGGGGAAATTAAACCAGGCACCAAACTTATTGAGGCTACCAGCGGCAATACCGGGATAGCGCTGGCTATGATGGCCCGTTTGTTTGATTTGGAAATTGAACTGGTAATGCCCTCCAACTCCACCCGCGAGCGCACGCTTACCATGGAAGCTTTTGGAGCCAAAGTAACCCTGCTGGAAGGCATTGAACAATGCCGTGATTATGCCGAAGAAAAGGCCGCCACCGGCGAATATTATCTCATGAACCAGTTTGCCAACCCGGATAACTACGGTGCCCATATTAAAACAACCGGGCCCGAAATTTGGCGCGATACCGAAGGTAAGATCACCCATTTTGTAAGTGCTATGGGTACAACGGGTACCATCATGGGTAACTCTATTTATCTTAAACAGCAAAATCCGGAGATACGAATTGTGGGCTGCCAGCCAACCGAAGGTTCGTCTATCCCGGGCATTCGTCGCTGGCCTGTAGCGTATCTGCCAAAAATATTCGATGCATCAAAAGTAGACAGGGTGATAGACATCTCCGAAGCCGACGCTACGCTGATGGCCCGCAAACTGGCCCACACGGAAGGTATATTCGCAGGAATGAGCAGTGGTGGCGCACTAACGGCCGCTATTCAGCTGGCATCTGAGCTTAAAGAAGGTGTAATAGTTTTCATCTGCTGTGACCGTGGCGACCGGTATCTGAGCAGTGAATTATTTGGATAAACCCCTGAAGATCCGATTACTCAGCTATATCATAATTAACCACAACTGTTGGCAGCAGGGTAGCATTATCCAAAGGTACCTGGTTGTATGACATTATTGGCCTGCGCTTACTGTAAAAATCATATGCCTGCTGCTCAAGGGCTTTGCCAGCCACAGCAGGCGGGTTAAAGCTAATAGAGAACGGAATTATAAAGTCATGAAATTTTTCATGGTCTGGAATGATCCATTTATGGTTCGATTTTTTTAGTGCTTCAATAATAGGCGATACCAGGATTGCATCATCGGAATAATAAACAATGATTTTTTTAATGGTCCCTTTTTGATCGGCAGTAAATTTGAACACTGAAGTTCCTGTAGCCCTGGCTTTTATGATCTCTGGTGATACGGTAAGGCTATCCTTAAAAAAACGGGTTAATATAGGTGCGCCGCCCTGAAAAGGGAATGCAAGTTCTGTTTGGGCCTTAGCGCCAGCAGCCGATAATACGGCTATAAATAATACGATGATCTTTTTCATTTACTCTTCTTCTTTTGGTTCTCTTTTGCTGCCCAGGTACAATTCATACTCCAGCAGGCGGCAATCAAGCTTACCGTTATAAAACTCAATTCTTCTTGAAGGGCGTAAGCCTATCTTTTTGGCCAGATCGGGATTGCCTGTAAAAATATATCCGCGGTAGCCAAGGCATTTCTTTTTCATGAAATCGCCCATACGTGCATAGGTTGCTTCCAGTTTTGAGTGTACACCAAGGCGCTCGCCGTATTCCGGGTTAAACATTACTACGCCCGCATCCTCGGGTACTTCCGTAGCCTCAAAATCACAAACGGCAAAATCAATCAAATGGTCTACACCCGCAGTTTTTGCGTTCTTTTGTGCAATATCAACGGCATCTTCTGATATGTCTGTAGCTATGATCTTAAAGCCAATTTCTTTTTTTGCTTTATCTTTCAGCTTACGGCGCTCCACAAAAAACACGTTTTCATCGTACCCTAAAATATGCATAAAGCCATAATTCATACGGAACAAGCCGGGGTGTTTATCGGTAGCCAATAAAGCCGCCTCGATAGCCAGAGTGCCAGAACCGCACATGGGATTGATAAAAGTGCTTTTACGGTCCCAATTGGTAGCCATGATGGTTGATGTTGCCAAAGCCTCCAGCATAGGGGCTTTGCCAGGGATTTTGCGGTAGCTATGTTTTGCCAGCGTTTCGCCCGATGTATCCATGAATATATCGGCATCGCTATCCTGCCAGTACAGGTGTACCAGGGTTTTATTAGCTTCAGAACCAGAGTTCGGTCTGATCTCTTTTATAGCTTTAATCCTGTCCACAATGGCATCTTTTACCTTCACATTGGCAAACAACGGGGTTAAAATATGCTCATTGTTTACGTTTGAAGTTACAGAAAAATACCCGCTGAAGTCAATTAGTTTTTCCCATTCAATGGTAACCAATTCATCATACAATTGTTTAGGATCATCGGCCTTAAAGCTTTTGATAAGGTACAGCACCTGGCTTGCGCAGCGCAGGTTTAAATTAAGGGCAATGGTATCTGTTATAGTGCCTTTTAGCTCAACCCCGGTTTGAAAAACGCGGGTTGGCGTAAAGCCCAATGCCTCTACTTCCTGTTGAAGGTATGATGACAGCCTTTTGTTACAGGTGATTATGATTTTACTCTCGTTGTGGAAAACTTGCATATTAATTTGCAAAAATACGCATTATATACACCTGTTTTTTACATTCTATCTATTAACTTTACATTTTAATTATAAGCACTATGGAGATCAAAGGCAAAGTACATGAAGTTTCGGCAACACAACAGGTTACCGACTCTTTGAAAAAAAGAGAATTGATTATAGAATATATTGAAAATCCACAATATCCTGAGTACCTTAAATTTGAGGCAATTCAAGATCGTACAAGCCTTTTGGATAATACCAAAGTTGGCGATGATGTAGAGGTTTTCTTTAACCTTAAAGGCCGTAAATGGACTGATAAAATGGGTAAAGTTGTGTATTTTAACACATTACAACTATGGAAAATTAATGCTTTAAGTGCTGCAGGCGCTGCCAGCACTCCTGAATATGCAGCTCCATCAGCAGATATCAGCTCATCAAGCGATGATGACGATCTGCCATTTTAATTAAATTTTAAATTAAGCTACAATATGTAAAAGCTCTCTTTTGATAAAAAAGGGAGCTTTTGTGCTTGCTTGATTTTTTTGCATTAAACTAATGTATTTCATGAGATTTTCTATTTGATGTTTAAACTATTTTAAGGTAAGCTAATTGATATTTAGCTATTTAAACTGTTAAAATTTGTTAAATAGCACGTTTATCGGCTTATTTAAAATATTTTTGTTTTTACTGAAATGAAGAAAAGAAGCATCGTGTTGATTATCGGGCTAATGGCTTTTGCGCTTTTGGGTGTAATGGCTATGCAATTGTACTTTTTAAGGCAATCGTACCAGATGCAGGCTGAACTTTTCGACAGATCTGTTAATGAGGCTCTAAGCAACGTCGTATCCAAGGTAACCAAGCAGGATGCCAATAAATTTTTAAGTACCAAGGCGCAGGATAAAGTTGAAACGACAGACAGCCCGGGCCTAAGAATTGTAAAGAACAGTGCCAACAAACCATATATTGTAAAGGGAAAAAAAAAGCAAACCAACCGCGAAAAAAAGATAGCCCTGTTACGCGACAGCCTGGAGCGTATAATTATGCATAACAAGCTGGATGAGGAGCTAACCAATATGCTGCAGCAGGAAGGAGCTATTGATTTTAGCGTTAAAATGGAATCGTATACAGATGAGTTTGGTGTAGTGCATGTTAAATACACCCCCGAGCTCGTAAAAATAAATATCCCCCGTACGGTAAAAGGCCCTCAAAAGCTGCACAAATATGATACCCTGAGGTACATATACCCGGATCCTCAATTTGGCAAGCTGGTGGTATCTAAACTACGCTTAAACCCGCTTTGGCAGCGGGAACAGATCCGTAAGCAAAAAGAAAAACAGGTAACCCAGATTAAAAAGATGCTGCAGACAGATTCGCTGCAAAATTTAAATACGGGTAATAAAGCTACTGTTATTGAAAACCTAGCCGAAGAATACCGTAAAACCGGTGAGCCTTTAGACAAACGCCTGAGTCCTTTCTGGATAGATTCATTGCTTAGGTTTGAATTACATAACCAGGGGATTACGTCGCCGTTCAGCTATGAGGTTAGCACCGCAAACAGCGATTCATTGATATTTTCAAAAGCCAATGATGTAACCGGTCAGCGCCCCGACTTTACGGGCATGAACCCTTACCAAACGCTTATTTTTAGTAAAGATGTGATCAACGATCCTGGTTTAATCAGGCTGGTATTTCCGCAAAAAAACTCCTTGATATTAAGCAAGATGACAGCCACTATGGGCACTACCGGGGGGTTGCTGTTGGTATTGGTGTTTTGCTTTAGTTACACCATCTTCTCTATATTGAAACAAAAGAAGGTGTCTGAAATGAAAATAGATTTCATTAACAACATGACCCACGAGTTTAAAACTCCCGTATCAACCATCATGATTGCCAGTGAAGCTTTGCGCGATAGGGAGATTGCCGAAGACACAACAAGGGTATCGCGCCTTGCTAATATAATTTTTGAAGAGAATGAGCGTTTAGGTAGCCACATTGAGCGCGTGCTGAATATTGCCCGGATTGAAAAAAACGATTTTAAGCTGGATAAGAAACCGCTTGACGTAAATGATATGATAGCCGTTGTGGTAGATAGCATGGCGCTGAAACTGCATAAATGCAATGCAAAAACAACGCTTAACCTTTGCGAAGAAAGCACGGTTATTATTGCCGACGAATTGCATTTTTCGAACGTGTTATACAACCTTATAGATAATGCCATTAAATATAGTACAGACAACCCCGATATTACCATAAGTACCGCCACAAAGGGAGGCCAGGTGATTGTTAAGGTGGCGGATAAGGGCATAGGTATGAGCCGCGATCAGCAAACTAAAATATTTGAGCAATTTTATCGCATCCCAACTGGCAACCTTCATGATGTTAAAGGTTTTGGATTGGGATTGAGCTATGTAAACACCATTGTTAAGCGACTAAACGGTATTGTAAGCGTAAAATCTGAAAAGGAAAAAGGGTCGGAATTTGAATTGAAATTCTCGCTGGCTTAGGAGAGGAAGTCCGGAAGTCGGAAAAATCCGAAAGTCGGGAAGTGGGGTAGGTGCGAAAGCCGGGAAGTGAAAGCGATTTTAATATCAGAATAATATCTTTCGGACTTTCGGATTTTTCCGGCTTCCGGACTAAAAAAAACACATGAAAAAAATACTACTGGTTGAAGATGATGCCAATTTAGGTTTGCTGTTGCAGGATTACCTGCAGCTTAAAGGCAAATTTGATGTTGTTTTGTGTAAGGACGGCGAAGAGGGTTTGCGCGCCTTTACCAAACAGGTATATGACCTGTTGATATTGGATGTGATGATGCCCAAAAAGGATGGTTTTACATTGGGGAAAGACATCAGAAAGATAAACCCTCATGTGCCCATCATTTTCGCTACCGCCAAGGGTATGATAGAGGATAAAATGCAGGCCTTTAACCTGGGTGGTGATGATTACATTACCAAACCCTTTCGTATTGAAGAGTTACTGCTGCGCATAAACGCCCTGCTTAAACGCACTAGCGGTTCCGAAAAATCTGAAGAAGAAAAACAAACCAGTTTCAAAGTTGGGCGCTACACATTTGATTATACCACGCAAATTATCTCCATTGGCGATAGTAACCAAAAGCTATCAACCAAAGAAGCCGAACTGCTGCGCTTGTTATGTATGCGTAAAAACGAGGTGCTGACCCGCGAAGAAGCCTTGCTGAACATCTGGCACGATGATAATTATTTTAACGGGCGGAGTATGGATGTGTTTTTAAGCAAAATCAGAAAGTACCTTAAAGATGACCCCAATGTGGAGATCATTAACGTACATGGCAGGGGGTATAAGCTGCTTATTAATTAAGTTGTCGTCTAAAATATCTTCGGCATACGGGATAATGCTACCATTATTCCGTATGCCGAGTTACTTCACCTCCTTTTTTGTTAATCCAATTCAATCCGCTGATGCTGATACGGAATCTCGATATGGTTAAATCCTTTAGCCTTTAGTTTTTCACTAAAATGCTGCTGTACCTCGTATTCGCCATGCACGAGGAAAATCTTTTTAACCAGGGCCGGGTCCTGGCAGGCCAGAAAATGCAGCAGGTCCTCATAATCGCCGTGGGCGCTCATTGATCTTATCGATTTTACTTCGGCATTAACCTTGTACAGCTCGCCGTAGATATACACTTCATGATCGCCCGCTAATAAATGACCACCTAATGAGTTAGGCTCACAATAGCCCACCATTAGTATGGTATTCTTATCGCTGTTGATGTTATTTTTAATGTGATGCTTAACCCGGCCCGCCTCGGCCATGCCCGATGAAGAAATAATTACGCAAGGGCGCACATCGTTATTCAGGGCGATGGATTCCTCGGTAGATTGTATAAAGCGTAAACCTTTAAAGCCAAAAGGATTGGGGTCTGTCTTTAAAACTTCTTTCACATCTTTATTATATACCTCCGGGTGGTTCATCAAAACCTCTGTTGCCTTTTGGGATAGGGGGCTATCTACATAATAAGGCAGGTCAGGTAATACGCCTCTTAATTCTAATGCATTAAGTGCATAAAGTAATTCCTGCGTGCGCCCAACACTAAACGCTGGGATAATCACTTTCCCTTTTTTTACTTCGCAGGTTTGCTTAATGATCTCCAGTAAGGCATCCTCAATTGGTCCGAGATCTTTATGCAGAGAATCGCCATAGGTTGATTCCAGTAAAATATAATCGGCCTGGTCAAATGTTTGCGGATCATTCAGCAGCATATCATCATAGCGGCCAACATCGCCGCTAAAAGTGATGTTGGTAAGCTTTCCATCTTCCAGGATAGATACATGCACGGCTGCGCTGCCTAATATATGCCCGGCATCTGTAAATTTGAATTTCACACGGGGTGTTATTTCATGCTCCTGGTTATATTCTACAATTTTAAACAGACGCAGGGCGGTCATTGCCTGTTCGTCGGTATACAATGGTTCCAGCAATGGCTGGCCTTTGCGTGCGCGGTGCTTATTACTGTAAGCCACATCCTGCATTTGGATATGTGCCGAATCCATCAGCAGTATGCGGGCCAGATCCATAGTGGCCGATGTGCAAAATATGGGGCCGTTAAAGCCTTCGGCAACAAGGCGGGGTATTAACCCGCAATGGTCAATGTGGGCATGCGATAAAATCATATAGTCAACCTTTTTAGGGTTGAAGCCAAAATGCTCGTTCAAATCTTCAGATTGTTCGCCCATGCCCTGGAACATGCCGCAATCCAATAAAATACTGGTATCATCTTTTAGTCTGATAAGGTGTTTGCTGCCCGTAACATTACGTGCAGCGCCATGAAAAGTTATATTCATTTACAATATGGTGTTTTCAAATAAACCGGGCATGGCTGTAAAAGTTCTTAAAACAAATTTTACAACTAAATTATTAGTTGTAGATTTATTTTCTAAAATTCAACAGTTATGAAACTCAGTTTATTAATGGTTATGTTACTTTTTGTTAAAACGGTTTTTGCGCAACATATTGCCGATAGCTTTCAAAATGCCGAAGCTAAGGGGTATAGTATGCAAGCGCTGGATAAACAATACCCAAGCGCTATTGGCAGCGGCAATGTAGTATTTAAAGGGGATAATGAAAAACATTTAATAACCGCTTACACTGCCATGATACAGGATTTGAACGGCTACCTAAACAAAAACGATTTTAAATGGGGCGGCAAAGTGCACATATTTAACCGTATATATTTTGAACCCGATGGCAGCATAAGCTATTACCTGGTGAACTTAGCGCCAACCGGGCTAAACGAAGAAAGGCAAGCCCGTTTTTTAGCCCTGGTAAGTGCATTTATACAGGATTATAAGATAAATATAACCGCGAAAACCGGGTTTGCACAATGCAGTCCTATTACCTATCAGGATATAAATTAAAGCAACTAAAATTAAAACTAAAGATTTAGTTGTTAATTTGATTTATTGTTTTTACCTTAGATTAACCAATTGGATAGTTGGCGTGATTTTAAATAAACGCTAACGATTTTTACTTACAAGCACATGGAAATTAAAGAGTTAACCCGGGCCGAAGAACAAATTATGCAAGTGTTATGGCAACTGGAAAAAGCCTATGTAAAAGATGTGATCGATCTGCTACCTGAGCCAAAGCCGGCCTATAATACGGTATCAACCATTATAAGGATATTGGAAACAAAGGGATTTGTAGGGCACGAAGCATTTGGAAAAAGCCATCAGTATCACCCGGTAATAAGTAAAGATCAGTACCAGAACTTTGCTGCCGATAAACTGCTGAGCGGCTATTTTGATAATTCGGTGAACCGCATGTTTTCCTTCTTTGTAAAAAAAGAGAAGATAGATCTTAAAGAGGCTGATGCGATTATGAAACTAATTGAAAAACTTAAAGACAAATAGTTATGAGTTGGTGGCAATATTTATTACTGGTAAATATTTACCTGGTACTGTTTTACGCGTTTTATGTTTTACTGCTAAAAAAGGAAACCTTTTTTCAGCTTAACCGGGTGTACCTGGTAACTGCGTCGTTACTATCGTTCTTTATCCCGCTGATACAGGCAAATTGGGTGCAAAACCTATTTATTACCCAGCAGGTAAAATATACAATATACAGCAGCCCCGTTTTGGTATATCATTTTAAACCAGTTATAGAAGATGCCCACATAAGTGTTGGCGAAGTATTGGCAATATTTTACGTGTGCGGAATATTGTTTTTATTAACCAGGCTCATCTGGCAGTTGCTTAAACTAAAAAAGGTGATCAGCCAGCCACAAACCACCGCGGCCTATTCGTTTTTTAAGAAAATTAAGTTAGATGAAGGCAATGCGGATAACGCCATTATTGAAGCCCATGAACAGGTACACGCGCAGCAATGGCATTCGGCCGATGTATTGCTGATAGAGCTTGTCATGATCGTCAATTGGTTTAATCCGGTGGTATATATGTACCGCTTTGCAATCAAACACATTCACGAGTACATTGCCGACAGGCAGGCCGTGCAGGCAGGCACCAACAAGGCAGAGTATGCTTTGCTGCTGCTAAGCCAAACGTTTCACACGCCGGCCCACCAGTTGGTTAATCCATTTTTTAACCACAGTTTACTAAAACAACGTATCATCATGTTACAAAAAAATAATTCGCAGCGCATATCGCTCATAAAATACGGGCTATCGGCTCCTCTATTTATTTTAATGCTGATACTATCGTCGGCTACTATTAATAACAGTAAAACCGTAACTGTTATCAACAAAAAAGCCGCCCGCTTATTTACAACTCCAGCGGAGCCATTAGCATTAGCCCATGCCATAACCGCCGACACGGTTGTAATTGTATCCGACCCAAAACTTAAAAAACAAAACCAGGTTACCGTAACGGATGTAAAACTTAAGCCGGGACAAGTCCCCGTAACAGATGTAAAGCTTAACCCCGGGCAGGTTAAAGTAACCGATGTGGCTTTAGCCAGTAATGCCACCAGCAAAGCAATTTCAGTTGAAATACAAGCAGCAAGGGATACGGGAAAGAAGACCAAGGTGTTTGCTTCTGTTGAACAAGTTCCAGAATTTCCGGGAGGATCGCCGGCATTCAGTAAGTTTCTTTCAGCCAACATCAGGTATCCCAAAGAGGCCCGTGATAAAGGTATTCAGGGAAGAGTAATAGCAACTTTTATTGTTGAAACAGATGGTTCGCTTTCTGATATAAAAATTACCCGCGGCTTAGGTTACGGTTGCGATGAAGAGGCGGTAAGGGTACTTAAACTTTCGCCTAAATGGAAACACGGTACCCAAAACGGTAAGCCAGTAAGAGTACAGTACTCTGTGCCTATTCAATATAGTTTAGCTGCAGATGATGATGATAAAAAAGGGAAGAAAACAGGTGCCGTTAAAAAAGGTGTAGGCACAGATAATACATTTTCAACAGCAAGTCCCGATTCGGTTGTAAAGTTCAAAGGTAAAATGGGCAACACTGATCTGACAACCTTGAAGCTTGATCCCGCTAAACAACCGCTTTATATACTCGACGGCAAAGAGCTGACAGAAGGTGGTTTTAAAGACATTGACGTAAATACTATAGAATCAATACAAGTTTTAAAGGATGCCAGCGCACAATCCCTTTATGGCGAAAGGGCTAAAAACGGCGTTGTAATTGTTAATACAAAGAAAGATAACACGAAGTCGATAATCTTAAAGCCAAAAGAAACTAAGGAATAGGTTTTAGATGTTCAATAGTTTGTCATTGCTGTAAGGTACAAGCAATCTCATAGGACAAGTGGTGACCCAATACGATTAATATGATGGGGATCGCCACGCTACGCTCGCAATGACAAGGTGTAAAACCAGCGTCCTTTACAAATGTTGCTTAGATAGAATGTCCAATTAAACCTAATCCCATAAACAAAAAGCCGGTGATCTTAATAAAAGATCACCGGCTTTTTCATCTGAAATCTGCATATCTATAATCTGCAAATCTTACTTCGTATACCTGTTGATGATATCAACTATCACCTTATTTTCTTGTAGTTGTGGCAGGTAATCAAATAGTATATAATGTTTTTCCGGGTCGCTGGTAAGCGCCAGTTCCAACTGGCTTAATGCTTCGTTGTACTCGCCTTTGGCAAACAGGTAGGCTACCATGCGATAGTATAATTCCGCAGCTTCGGGGTTGTTCTTTATTGCCTGCGAGATGATCTCGATAGCACCAACAAGCCTGTTTTGCTCATATAATATCGATGAATAATCCAGCCATGCGTCAATATCAAGCGGATTAAGCTCTACCACTTTTTCATATGCTTCCTCAGCTTCGGTCATGTGGCCAAGTTTATATTCAGCATCGGCAATGGCAAACCAGTAATCGGCATTGGCAATATCAAGATCGAGCGCTTTTTTGTAAAAGTGCAGGGCCTCAAAATAGCGTTCCTCAAAATCAAGTGTAACACCAATTCCAAACCAGGCATCGGCCAGCTTAGGATCCATCTTAACCGATTTTTTGTAGAAAGCCCGCGCATCATCCATCTGCTCCAGCTTTTCGTAACATTCACCAATTGCGCAATAAGTATCGGCATTTGGCTGCTCATACTCAAAGGTGTGGCGGTATACTTCAATAGCCTCGGCATATTTTTCCAGGTTAACCAAGGCATTACCCTTGTTAAAGTAGGCCGACGCAAAGCTGTCTTTTATGAGGATGGCGTAGTCATAGGCATCAATAGCTTTTTCAAACAAACTTAGCTTGGTATAGGCGTTTCCCAGGTTGTACCAGGCTGCATAGCTGTAAGGTTCATTATCAATATATTGCTGGTAAAACTGAACACTTTCCTGCTGATTGTCCATTACGTCGTAGCAAAAAGCCAGCTCGTAAAGGGCATCTTGATTTTCCATATTTTGCTTTAAGCAAAGCTTAAGATAAGTAATGGCGGTATCATAATCGCCCATGTTTTGGTAAACGTAGGCAATGTGCAGTAATATTTCGTCGGTTTCTTCGGCCAGGCCAAGGGCTTTTTCATAGTTTTCCAGGGCTTCGCCAAAGCGTTCCATACTTTCGTAAAGGTTACCGCGGATAATATAGATATCGGCATCAGATGCCTCCAGCATGGCAGCTTTTTCAAGCGCCGCAAAAGCTTCGGGAACTTTATTGCCAACTACCAGCAACTGTGCCTGTTTTATTAAAAATACCGCCGCAAAAGGGTGCTGATTACGTGCATACTCTGCTACCTGTAATGCCCTGGATGGATCATTTTTTTCGATGTAATAGTCGATAATGTTCTCAAACGCCTGGGCATCAAAAAAGTACTGGTCTTGATTCCGGATCATTTCCTCGTACCGCTCTACCGAAAACTTTGGATCTTCGGTAAAACCAAATTCAAATTCTTCTTCCATTCAATTTTGTTTGCAGAACATCCGCTTTAGGTTACAATTGATATTGCTTTGTAAAGACTTATTGAGTTCAAAATACAATAAGTAAATATCCAATTTGCAATTAAGTTTTCAACATTCACACATTCTCAACAGCCTTTAGCTGCAAACCCTTGATAATTAATGTTAATCAATTAAGTGGCTGGTGGCGGGTGAAGAAAAAATTGCCTTAAAGATTTTTACCTTTGACAAAAGTAACAATTATGAACCTCGATATTAAAGATATTCTAAAACGTTTACATATAAACGATATAAACGAAGCTTTTAGTACTGGCAGCACCTGGGGCAGCAGCAACGGTGCCATAGTAAAAGATATTACGTCACCGGTTGATGGCCAAAAGATAGCGGCAGTAAAATTTGCTACTGAAAACGATTATAACCAGGTAGTTGTACAAGCCTCAAAAGCGTTCAAAACCTGGCGTACTACGCCGGCGCCAAAGCGCGGCGAAATTGTACGCCAAATAGGCGAGGCCCTGCGCGCCAATAAGCAAGCCCTGGGTACGCTGGTATCTTATGAAATGGGCAAAAGCCTGCAGGAGGGCCTTGGCGAAGTACAGGAGATGATAGATATTGCCGATTTCGCGGTAGGACTTAGTCGCCAGTTATATGGGTTAACCATGCACAGCGAACGCCCCGAGCACCGCATGTATGAGCAATACCATCCGCTGGGTATAGTTGGTATTATCTCGGCATTTAACTTCCCGGTGGCGGTTTGGAGCTGGAACTCGCTGCTGGCCCTTGTTTGCGGTGATGTTTGTATCTGGAAGCCATCCGAAAAAACACCTTTAACTGCCATTGCCTGTCAGCATATTGCGCAGGAGGTTTTTAAAAAAAATAACATTGACGAAGGCGTATCAAACCTGATTATCGGCGACCGTAACATTGGCGAGCTGATGGCTGCTGATACCCGCGTACCACTAATATCGGCCACGGGCTCAACCCGTATGGGTAAAGCAGTGAGCGCTGCTGTGGGTGCCCGTTTAGGTAAAAGCCTGCTGGAGCTTGGCGGCAACAATGCCATCATCATAACTGAAAATGCCGATCTGGATATGTCATTAATAGGCGCGGTATTTGGTGCTGTAGGCACAGCCGGACAGCGGTGCACCAGTACGCGCAGACTTATTATTCATGAAAGTGTTTATGATGCTTTTAAACAGAAACTGGTGAGCGCCTATGGGCAGATCCGCATAGGCAACCCGCTGGACGAAAACAACCACATGGGCCCGCTGATAGATGCGGATGCTGTAGCGCTTTATCTTGATTCTATTGAAAAATGCAAAGCCGAAGGTGGTAGGTTTGTGGTGGAAGGCGGCAAGCTGGAAGGCGCTGCCTATGCATCCGGCTGTTATGTAAAACCATGTATCGCCGAAGTTGAAAATCACTTCAAGATAGTGCAGCATGAAACATTTGCGCCAATACTTTACCTCATAAAATACAACACAATTGAAGAGGCTATCGACCTGCAAAACGGCGTTCCGCAGGGCCTGTCATCGGCTATAATGACCAATAATTTACGCGAGGCAGAACAATTTTTATCTTACGCTGGTTCTGATTGTGGTATTGCTAACGTAAACATAGGTACATCGGGTGCGGAGGTAGGCGGGGCCTTTGGCGGTGAAAAAGAAACCGGCGGCGGTCGCGAATCCGGATCTGATGCATGGAAAGTTTACATGAGAAGGCAAACCAATACTATTAATTATTCAAAAACGTTGCCTTTAGCGCAGGGGATCAAATTCGACCTCTAAAAATTATATACTAAATTATACATGTTTAATTTTCGCAAATACATTACCCGTTCTGTTTTATTCGCAGCGTTAAGTTTTAGTTTTTCTGGATCGGTACAAGCCCAGCAGGGCCCCGATGCTCAAATGATGCAAAAGCCCGATCCCGAACCTCCCCGGCACTGGCAGCTGATGGATTTAAAGGAGAACGGTTTTTACGGGATCAGCATAAAACAAGCTTATCTTTTTATACAAGGAAAAAAAAGCAAGCCGGTAGTAGTTGCAACTATTGATAGTGGAATTGATACCGCCCAACAGGACCTTAAAAGTGTTTTATGGGTAAACACCAAGGAAATTGCGGGTAATGGTATTGATGACGATCATAACGGTTATGTTGATGATATACACGGCTGGAATTTTTTAGGCGGCCCCAATGGAAAAGCCGATTTTAATGAAACCACCGAAGAGGTGCGCGAATACAATAAACTGGTTGGCAAATACGCAAACCTTACCGATGCCACCGCTACCGATAAAAAGGAATTTGCCTACTGGCAGCGTGTAAAAACAATTTACGATACCACCGTAAACAAGGCCCGTACAGAAACCACGCAATTACAACCAGTAATGAACGCACTTATGGTAACCAGCGGTTATATCAAAAAAGCGTTGAAGCTGCAGGCAAACGGAACTTTTGTTATTGCTGATCTGGATAAAATTAAAGCGGGTAATGATACCCTTACCCAAAGCAAATACGTTTGGAGTACCATATTTACACAGTCGGGAGGTAACAGCACCAACGCTGCGGTTATTAAAGACCTGAGCGAATACCTGGCTAAGTTAAATAACGATCTGGCGCCCGATCTGGATGCCCGTAAACGTATAGTTGGCGACAATGTAGATAGCATGGATCATAAACCGTACGGCAACAACCTGCTTAAATACCCGGATGCCTCACACGGTACCGGCGTAGCCGGACTGATTGGTGCAGCGCGCGGTAACAATTATGGTATAAACGGTATTGCCGACAACGTAAAGATCATGGCTATTAAGGCCGTACCTAACGGCGATGAGTACGATAAGGATATTGCCAATGCTATTCATTACGCGGTTGATAACGGAGCGCAGATAATAAATATGAGCTTTGGTAAAAAGCTGTCGCCACATAAGGTATGGGTAGAGGAAGCCTTTAAATATGCAGCATCAAAAAATGTGCTGCTGGTACAGGCATCGGGTAACGACGGCGAGGATATGGATAAAGAACCCGATAACCCAAATGATACTTTTTCTGACGGGTCGGCAACCGATGCAGACAATGTAATAAACGTCGGTGCATCTTCTGCCAGATTAGGTGAGCACTTGGCGGGTGACTTTAGCAACTACGGTAAAAAAAATGTAGATGTATTTGCACCGGGTGTTAAAGTAACTACTATTGATATGGATGCCGAATTTAATACCGAGGATGGCACCAGCTTTTCATCGCCAATAACGGCGGGTATTGCGGCCCTTGTACTGGAATATTATCCAACACTAAGCGCCAAACAATTAAAACAAGTAATTTTGCAATCGGCCACGCCATTATCCGGTACAATGGTTATAAAGCCCGGCAGCAAAACCGGCGAGAAGGTTGATTTTACCACGTTAAGCAAAAGCGGCGGCATTGTTAATGCTTATAAAGCATTGCAAATAGCATCAAAGATGCAGGGGGAGTTATAGTTTTTTGAACTAAGGGACTATTGGACTCTTGGATTAGGAAGATCATCTTAAAAGAAGTCCAATAGTCCCAAAAGTCCAATAATCTTTTACTCCTGAAAAATTATTTCTTCTTATCGCCGCCTATCGGTTTTACGGCGTCTTTTTTGCCTGATTGATAATCTGAAGGAGCTTTTTTACCTCCTTCTGCGGCGGGTTTCTTTTTTTCCTTTACTGCTTGTCTGTCTTTGCTCATGATCTTATAGGTTTTTGAATGTTGATTTTAAAAGGCGGCAAAACGTTTGCATCCCCAATAGTTTAGTATGTTAAAAGCATTATGCGGACTTAAATTTAACGCCCGGCTTAGAAGAGAAAATAGAATTGCTTTATTTTTTAAAACGTTTATTTTTGACGGATTATTACAGCAATTAATTAAAGGTAGCTGTTTTAATTAGTAATATACAGCCAGCAGTTAATTATTAATCATTTTTTAATGTGGAACTGCCTGTACATTTTCTTAACTTTGAACCAAAATTTAACACACGAATATTTATACTAAAGTACATTACTATAATTAGCTAAAAATGAAAAGCTTTATTTCAACAACATCTTACGCAGTTATAAATTACATAACAGCTTTATTGCTGCTTACCTCACCATGGTTATTTGGCTTTGTGCACGTAGGTGGCGCATCGTTGTTTTTACCGCTGCTGTTTGGATGGTACCAATTGATCATGGCCATATTTGCAAATAATAAGCTTGGCTTTTTAAAGGTATTCCCTATGCAAATGCACTTTGTACTTGATGTTATTTTAGGTTCATTCCTGATGTGCTCGCCATGGGTTTATAACTACGCAAATGAGCATCATTTATTTTTACCGCAACTTATTTTAGGTGGCGTGCTTGTTTTTGGTGGTGTATTTACACACGGATCGCAGTTTACCAACAGAACTGAACATGAAGCCCGTGCATGGCACCACTTTAATTAATAGCTCAACCATATTTGATATAACAGAAAAGGGACGCAATTTGCGTCCCTTTTCTGTTATATAGCATTCTTTTCCGCTTCTTCTTTTTCGCGCAGGTTGCGCATAATTTTTGTGAAGCCACGGTGCTGGTGCTGTTCGTCATATAAGGGAAAAACAAGGCCGCTGCCCCAAAAGCGTGTTCCATCCTTTCGCATGTGGTAACGCTCGTCAATAGCACGCCCGTCTTTTAATGATGTTCTTAACTCCATTTCGGGTACGCCTGCGGCAACATCCTCTGGAGTGAAAAATACACGGGCGCTTACGCCGATGATCTCGTGTTCGGTATATCCCAATACCTTTTCGGCACCCGTATTCCAGCTGTTAATGTCGCCGTTCTTGTCGGTAGTAACAACGGCATAGTCTTCCAGGCTTTCCAGCACCTGCCTGAAAAAATCCTCGCTCATCCTAAAATAACGGTCGTCGAACAAGGCTTCACTGGTTATAGCTTTATCGCTGGTAGGGTATTCAATAAAAATATTGTTGTTATCAATACCGCAGGCCAGCTGCATTGGCTCGCGGGTAATTTTATAAAACGTTTCATAGCCATCGGGCAGGTTATTTAATTGCGGCTTTTGCTTTACTGGCATTAGCGTAATATCAACGGCATCGTTAGTAAGCTGGTTATTTATGTTTACCAATAGGTGGGTGTAACCTTTTTCTATCAGGCTACCCAGTAGCTCGGGGGTTAATGGAATACGCATTTTTAAGTTTTGGTTTCTTTTCGGGTAGGTGCTCAAAAATGCTACCAGTTATTAACCTATAGGTAAAAAAGACATTTGATTTGGAAAAAGGGATTGGCGATGCGTGTTTAAAACACTTCGTTAAGCCCTAAAAAAAAGCCACCCGAGCCATAGCTGCCGCGCCCGTAATCAATGCAAAGGTTTGATCGGGTGTATTTATTGAACAGTAACCGTAAACCAACGCCGCCGCCAGGCTCCCAGTAACGCAGCAGTTTTATATTTCGCTGGTTGTCGGCCGATTCAATATTGGCAAACGTTACACCGCTAAGTAGCTTGTTTTTTGTTAAGGGAAAACGGTATTCCAACTCGTTATAAACAAACGATAAACCTTTGAACCTGCCGATAATAAATGCCCGGCCGATGCGCCCGTAAGCATCGCTGCCTGTTCCGGGTAGTTCCAGGTAAGGTAACGAGCCACGTAGCAGGTAATTGGCCCAATGCCAAAAAGCCAATACGTTTTCAGGGTGAGCTTCAGACAGGCTCCAGTATTTCCTGAACTCTGTTTTTAGCTGCAAGGCATTACGGTCGCTACCCAGCCAGGTTTGATTGCTGCGGAGAATCACATCTACATAAATACCCCTGAACGGGCGATTGGGCTGATCCCTGTTGTTGAATTGCAGGTTAAATAAAATACCATTTGCGGCATAGGCGTATGGCGAGTAGCCGTTTTGAATACTATACCGGTAATTATGGGTTTCAGTTATCGGGAAGTTTTTGCGATCGTCGTCAATATGGCTGTAAAAATTAAAGCTGAGGCCGGCGCCGGCGTAAATATGATTAGCAATTTTTCGGTAGATGCGTTCGTTTACTTTTATATATAAGTAGCGTACGGGGTATTCGTCAGGGTTATTCAGAAAATGCTGATTGTTCATTCTAAACTCGCCTTCGCCAAAGCTGCGCCTGCCGGTGCCCAGGCCGTTATCTTTGGCTATGGTTTTGCCAATTTGCATAGTGCCCTGCAGATTCCATTCATTTTGAGATGAAAAAGCATTGTGCTTAAACTCAAATGTAGACAGGCCTTTTGTAGAAATATAAGCACCTGCGTTAATAACGGATAACGTTGTGTTTTCGGGATTGCCAAAGTATTTGCCCCCCGATGTAATTACCCCTACCGCAAAACCCACGCTTGGGTTGTAGGCGGCCGATGGCAATACCGACCAGCTGGAGTGTTTTTTATTGCTTACCGTATCGGCCAGGCTTTTTTTGCCGCTGAAAAAATCGCTCAGAATACCATTAGCATCCAGTTCCGAATCAAGTGAATCAGCCTTATTCCCATGGATTTGCGCAAGCAATATGCCATTACTGAAAAATATAATACATGCAGTTACCAGGTAGCTGCAAAGTTGCGATCTCAATTCAGGAGTTTAATGTTAGTTATATGGCTAATATAAAATTATATACACTTGAAGCGAAATTTAAATGACATAGAAATGATAATTAAAATTTAGGAAAAGGAGCTCAAAAAATGCCCACCCAGCCGCGTTAGGGATAGCAGCGGATACCGGCCCGTGACTAAGGCCCGTGCAGTATGAGCGAATAGCCCGGCCGAAGGCAACGCCATTATTTTAAATACCAAAGCAAATGGAATACCAAAGCAATGGGTAGCCTCTATGAGGCAAAAAGACGGCTAATGATGTTTCTACAAACAGGTAGCTCCTAACGGAGCATCTTGTAGTAGCCTCAATTAATAAGCACATACATAAATGGCTATTCAAAGGGGGGATATAATTACCGCTTAAATTTAAAAACCTATCCACTTTTTCAACCGCCCGGCTCAACCTGTAAAGTATAACCCAGCACGCATCAAATTTTTCCACAAAAGCATTTGTTATTAACATAATAAGCTGTATCTTTGCAGTCCCGAAAATGCGGGGTATAATAAACGTTTAAACAATTTAATTTAAAGCAAGTGAATACGTTAAGTTACAAAACTGTCTCAGCCAACAAAAAAACCGTTAACAAACAATGGGTTGTTGTTGACGCACAAGGCGAGATTTTGGGGCGCTTGTCCACTAAGATCGCAATGATCATCCGTGGTAAAACCAAGCCAGATTTCACCCCGAACGTAGACTGCGGTGATAATGTAATAGTTATCAATGCAGACAAGGTAAAGTTGACCGGAAACAAATTCAGCGAAAAGCAGTATGTTTCTTACACAGGTTATCCTGGTGGTCAGCGCTTCATTTCTCCTAAGGAGTTAATGGCGAAACATCCAACACGCGTAATTGAAAAAGCCGTGCGTGGTATGTTACCTAAAAATCGTTTGGGTAAAGCATTATTTGGCAATCTGCATGTTTATGCAGGTTCTGAGCATCCTCATGCAGCACAAAACCCAACAACCATTTAACTTTTAATTTTTAAAGGAGAAAAGAAATGCCAACAACTAACACTTCAGGCAGAAGAAAAACAGCCGTTGCCCGCATCTACCTTTCAGAAGGAAATGGTGCGATCATCGTTAACGGTAAAGATTACAAAGAGTACTTCCCAACATTGCCATTACAGTACATTGTTACTCAGAGCACCGAAGTTTCTGGTTCAACCGGAAAATTTGATGTTAAAGTTAACGTTGCAGGTGGTGGTGTAAAAGGACAGGCAGAAGCCGTTCGTTTAGCTATTGCGAAAGCCATTGTTGAACTGGATCCTGAAAAGAAACCAGCACTGCGTGCTAAAGGTATTATGACCCGTGATGACCGTATGGTTGAGCGTAAAAAACCAGGACGCAAGAAAGCACGTAAGAGATTCCAATTCAGTAAACGTTAATCACAGGAGGACAACAAAATGGCAAGAACAACATATCAGGATTTACTGGATGCAGGTGTACACTTTGGTCACCTTACCCGCAAATGGGATCCGAAAATGTCACAGTACATTTTCATGGAGCGCAACGGTATCCACATTATTGACTTAAACAAAACCTTAACAAAGGTTGAAGAAGCTGCTGCAGCTATAAAACAAATTGTAAAATCGGGCCGTAAGGTATTATTCGTAGCTACAAAGAAACAAGCGAAAGATATTGTTGCTGATTATGCAAAAAGCGTGAACATGCCATACATCACCGAGCGTTGGTTGGGTGGTATGTTAACCAACTTTGCAACTGTACGTAAGTCAATCAAAAAGATGTCAAACATCGATAAATTGACTAAAGACGGTACTTACAGCAACCTATCTAAAAAAGAAAGACTGATGATACAGCGTGAGCGTATCAAATTAGAAACCCTTTTAGGTGGTATCTCTGATTTGAACCGTTTACCTGCAGCATTATTCCTTATCGACGTTAAGAAAGAACATATCGCAGTTTCAGAAGCTTTGAAGTTGAACATCCCTACATTTGCTATGGTTGATACCAACTCTGATCCTTCAAACATCGATTTCCCAATTCCGGCGAATGACGATGCTACAAAATCAATTTCATTGATCACCAGCATTATCATCAAAGCTATTGAAGAAGGTTTAGATGAGCGCAAACGCGAAAAAGAAGACGAAGCAGAAAAAGAAGCAGCTACCGCGAAAGCAAAAGCTGATGCTCCTGAAGTAAAAGACCGCAGCGAAAACGAAGGCGGTAAAAGAACCAGGAAAACTGCAGAAGTTGCAGACGTAGTTGCCGATGCTGATGCAGAAGCTCCTGCTGCTGAAACCGAAGAATAATTAAGTTGTGGGTTGTAAGTTGCATGTTGTAAGCTTAGGCTTATAACTGTAATGTACAACCCACACTTTTAATATTAAAAATAGTTACAGGTTACAGCACAGCTTTAACTTTGCCGGCAGCCTTAACATATAACTTACAATAAAAAACTTAAAAACATGTCTACAGTACAAATATCTGCAGCCGACGTAAATAAACTGCGCCAGCAAACTGGTGCCGGTATGATGGATTGCAAAAAAGCATTAACCGAAACTAACGGTGATTTTGAAGCAGCTATCGATTTTTTAAGAAAAAAAGGTGCTAAAGTTGCCGCAAGCCGTCAGGATCGTGAATCAAACGAAGGTGTTGTTATCTCTCGTACATCTGAAGATGGCAAAACCGGTGTTATCATCGAGCTTAACTGCGAAACAGATTTCGTAGCTAAAAATGCAGAATTTATCGCTTTTGCTAACCTTGTTGCTAACAAAGCGGTTGAATTTAAACCAGCAACAATTGAAGAGCTTTATGCCCTTAACATTGATGTTGAAAACACCACTACTACTATTGGTGAGGCTATCATTGACAAAACCGGTAAAATTGGCGAGAAAATTGGCGTATCTAAATTAGAGATCATCTCAGGCGAAAAAGTTATTGCTTATGTACACGGTAACTTCCGTTTAGGTGTATTGGTTGCATTAAACTCAAACCCAGCAGGTGCAGACGAAGCAGGTAAAGATGTTGCCATGCAAATTGCAGCTATGAACCCAATTGCGGTTGATAAAGATGGTGTTGATTCTTCATTAATTGAGCGTGAGCTTGAAATTGCTAAAGACGTGATCCGCGCCGAAGGCAAACCAGAAGAAATGGTTGAAAAAATTGCTGCTGGAAAGCTTAATAAATTCTACAAAGACTCAACCCTGTTAAATCAGGAGTTTGTGAAAGATTCATCTAAAAACGTTGCCCAGTTCCTGAGCACCGTTGAAAAGGGCCTCACAGTAACCGCATTTAAGCGGGTAGCTTTAGGAGCTTAAATATTTTATCCCCCTCGTTTTAACGAGGGGGATTTTTTTTGTCAAAAATGTTTCCTGTATGCCCAAGCCATTCTTATTAAGGCATTAAATCCTGTCATGCTGAGGAACGAAGCATCTATCGACAGATTTTTTGGCACCGGCACTTGTCGGTTAATAGATCCTTCCTCCGTCAGGATGACAAACATTGTTTAAACATGGCTACATCATAATGGCGAACTACTAAATAATAACGAAGCATGGTAACAGCGATCCACAATCTCCAACTCATTTCAAATGGGCAAATAACCCCTGGTAAAGCCGTTTTAATCTCCAATGGTAAAATCACTGATGTTATTCAAGAAACGGCTATCCCAGCCGATGCCGTGAAACACAATTTAAATGGGGCCTATCTTGCTCCCGGCTTTATCGATCTGCAAATTTACGGTAGTGGGGGCAAGCTATTTGCCGGCTCGCCAAGTGTTGCAGCATTACAACAGTTGGAAAACGATTTGCTTAACCAGGGAACCACCGGCTTTTTTGCTACTATAGGTACCAATACAAATGAAATTGTTGAGGGAGGAATACAGGCCGCTAAGGACTATCGTAAAACCTGTAAAGGTAATTTCTGGGGTTTACATTTGGAAGGGCCATATTTAAACCCGATCAAAAAGGGGGCACATCCCGAAAAATATATCAAGAAGGCTACGCTTGCCGAAGTTAAAGGATGGGTAGAAAGTGCTCAAGGCGAAATAAAAATGATCACCATTGCGCCAGAATTGCAGGATCAGGAGGTGATTGATTACTTGTATGCGCAGGGTATTATCATTTCATCGGGCCATAGCAATGCTACCTATGCCCAGGGAAAAGCCTTTTTAAATAAGCCGATACCGGCTGTAACCCATTTATTTAATGCCATGCCGCAGATGCACCACCGTGAACCGGGATACATTCCCGCTATTTTTGAAGAGCGGCCGTATACCAGTATCGTTGCCGATGGCAATCATGTTGATTTTGCCATGATTCGCCTGGCTAAACGGGAATTGGGTGATAAACTTTTTTTAATTACAGATGCCGTTACCGCAGCTACCGAAGGCACTTACCAGCACCAGTTAGTAGGCGATAAATATGTAATGCCCGACGGAACGCTATCCGGCTCGTCGCTTACGATGTTAAAGGCGGTTGAAAATTGTGTGAAACAGGTGAGGATACCCTTGGCTGAAGCGGTTAATATGGCCTCGCTATATCCGGCACAATTAGCTAAACAAACCACAAAGGGCCAAATACAAAAAGGCTTTGATGCTGAGCTGGCTATTTTTACAGCAGATTTCGAGGTGGTCGGAACATACATCAACGGTCATTTTTTAACAAAGACAACATAAAATTTTAACACTCGCTTTTATTCTTTATTTTTGGCGAACTACACTGACATGAACAACGCTTTATCAATTCTTGATATCTACAAAAGCAGTTTCCATCATTATCTATTAATAACAAATCACACCGTATGAAATACAAAAGAATCTTACTCAAGCTTTCGGGCGAATCGCTTATGGGCACCAGGCAATATGGTATTGATAACAACCAGGTTTTGCAATATGCCCAGGACATTAAAAATGTGGCAGACACAGGCATGGAAATAGCGATAGTTGTTGGCGGAGGTAATATTTTTAGGGGCCTAAGCGCCGAGAAATCGGGTATGGAACGTGCGCAGGCCGATTATATGGGCATGCTTGCAACTGTTATTAACTGTATGGCCCTGCAAAACGCATTGGAAAGCATTGGTGTAGAAACACGATTACAATCGGCCATAAAAATGGAACAGATTTGCGAGCCTTATATCCGTCGCAGAGCAATGCATCACTTAGAGGTTGGAAAAATTGTAATTTTTGGTGCTGGTACAGGTAATCCGTATTTTACTACAGATACAGCTGCTTCATTGCGCGCTATTGAGATAAAAGCCGACGTTGTATTGAAAGGTACCCGTGTTGATGGTATTTATACCGCCGACCCTGAGAAAGATCCATCTGCAACGCGTTATGATGAAATAAGCTTTCAGGAAGTATATGACAAGGGCCTCAATGTAATGGATATGACAGCCATTACCCTTTGCCAGGAAAATAAACTGCCTATCATTGTATTTGACATGAACAAACCCGGCAATTTCATGAAAATTGCCCAGGGCGAAGCCATTGGTACATTGGTAAAGTAATATAATTTGTTCTGTCATCCTGAGGAACGAATGCTCTATTCTTGAACATACTAAGAGATGAGTAAATACTTCACTGCGTTCAGCATGACAAGCGCGGCGTTATTTGTTCTTACAACCCCTGTCTATAAGGATTTTAAATCTTAAAGCCCTGTTATTCCGTAATTCTGGAATAACAGGGCTTTATTTTTTAAAGTATGAAAACGATTTGCACGGCAGTTATTTTATTATTTACTACGCTAACAGGCCCGGCTAATAAGCCGGTAAGTAAGGTTGATCTCAATAAATTTTCGGGTAAGTGGTATTCTTTGTACTCTATTCCTACCATGTTTGATAAAGGCACGCGCGAAACCACCACCACATATACCCTCAATGCCGATGGTTATTATAATGTGGTAACCGTAGCTAAAAAGGGTGAAGACAATGTAATAAAAACCTATAAATCAAAACTGTTTCCTGATAAAGAAGATAACGGAGCCGAAATGAAGGCGCAGTTCATTTGGCCTATAAAGGTTGATTACTGGGTTATTGACATAGCCGATGATTACTCCTATGCAGTAGTTGGGCATCCCGACCATAAGTTTTTATTTATCATGAGCCGCAAGCCATCCATACCGCAAAAGGAATATGAGGAGATCATAAGCCGTTGTAAAGCTATGGGTTATCCGGTTGAGAAATTGGTTTCGCAGCAGCACAAAGCCGGTTAATATTTTATATCCCCTAATTAATTGAAGGCCGCCCTATCAGCGGTCTTTTTTTTGCTGCTAAAACCAACATTTTATAAGGGTTTCTCGTAAAACTGGAAGCTATATTATAAATGAAAAGCTGGTTAAAAATATTACTATTATTGGTGGCTATTCTCGCTTTGGGCCTTGGCTTTTATATAAATCAGCGCTATTCGTTTGAGAAAAGACATGCTTTTATCCCCGAGAAAAAGTACAAGAATAACATATTAAGAATAGGCATAATTGGCGATAGCTGGGCCACCGGTATTTCCATAGATACCATTATAAGCGATGAGTTTTTAAGACACGGGCAAAAAACCGAGATCATATCTTTTGGTCAGCCCGAAGCAAAAACCAAGCAGATCTACGATAATTTATATGCTACTCCCGGTACGCCTTACTCCAGTAGTGAAATTTTGCACCATAACCTCGATTATTGTATAATTTTGGCCGGCACAAGTGATGCCAGCGGCGAAATGGGCGCTAAATTTTACGCCTATTATTGCTCGCTTATTATAGACGATTTGCTAAAAAATAAAATTGAACCTGTTTTTGTAACCATGCCCAGTTTTGGCTTTAAGGAAACTACCGATAGTTTGGGTATCCTTAAAAATGTACGCAATGAAGTAACGTCTTTACTGATAGATAATGGCAGCACCGGCAGTCTTGATGATTATCGTAAAGAGGTAAATGAATTGCTAAAAGATACCCACCTACAAGATTCAACTATTATTGTCCCTTTTAATAGCGCGGGGGATAGCTACCAAAAAAACAGGATCTTGTATCGCAATAGCGGGCATCTTTCAACTGCGGGCAAACAAAAAATGGGGCGGTTGATTGCCCAATATATTTTAGATAAAATGAAAAGCACAAATGCCCCGGTACAACATGGCGGAGCGGGCAACGAAAATATCGTTAATTCCGAAAAGAAGAAATGAGGCGACCTGCTGGTGGCTAACTCGTTAGTTTTTTGATATCGCGGTAGCAGAGATACAGCGGAATGATTCCAAAAATCCCAAAACAACAATCGATCAATCGCCAGTAAACGGGGATGCCCCTAATTGGACCGGCGATAAACGCCAAAGGGAAAACCATTACGCAGGCAATCATTCCAAATTCAATGATCCAAATGTTTTTTACTGGATCGCGCAGCGGCCCTATGAACACAGTTGCTATTACCAGGTGACCAAAAGCCAGCCAATCGGTACCATAGCTTAGATAGGGGTAGTTTTGATTAGTTGTTTTTACAGCGTGGTAAATGGTACTGATCCAGGCGGCCATAAAATCGGGGAATATATGCGCGTGTGCCGAAAGAAAGGCCAGTTCGGTTTCAATAGGGAAGGCGGTTATTCCGCTCAGTACCAGGCCAACAATAAACACAATTATCCAGTTTTTAACGCGCCTGCGTATTTTCTGCTCGTTTTGCATAATGAGGGTGAATTTATATAATTGTTGAGTTAATTTATTGCAATTAGCAGGTTTATGAAGATTTACTATATTTGTGTCAAAGGAAATGGTGTCTTCCTACTTAACCGCCCTAAAAAGCTGATGGCGCCTGCATAATGATTAAATCACGGGGAAACTTGTGCTAAATTTTGCAGGTGAAAAAATATAACAGCGGTTCCATTTCAAAATCTAAAGGTGTAATAAATCCCCACCTCTCCAATATTTCTTCGATATTCTATCTTAAATTAGCGTTCAATAAAATGAATGATAAACTTTTTACGTCTGAACAGTTTTTGATCCTGAAGCGCCAGTTGCGGTGGACCGTAATTATTATCCCTATAGCCATAGTAATAGGCAGTATGGTAGCACTGTTTTTATGGCTTTTGAGTTTAGCTATTCATTTTCGGTTTAAAAATACCTGGCTGCTTTACCTATTGCCCCTGGCCGGCATATTGATCCATTTTATTTATAAGCTGGCAGGTGGTTCATCAGAAAAGGGAAATAACCTTATCATCGACGAAATACACAAGCCTGGTGGCGGTGTGCCAAAGCGGATGGCACCTATTGTGCTGGCAACCACAATAATTACCCACCTTTTTGGCGGATCGGCAGGGCGAGAGGGCACAGCGGTGCAAATAGGCGGCAGCATAGCGCAAATGTTTGGCAAATGGTTTAGGCTTAATGAGGCCGATACCCGCATTGTACTCATTGCGGGGATAGCAGCAGGTTTTGGAGCTGTATTTGGCACCCCATTAACCGGGGCTATATTTGCTATGGAGGTGCTAACTATGGGCCGTATTCAATATAATGCACTGCTTCCCTGCCTTATTGCAAGCATTGTTGGCGATGTAACGGTGGCTGCTTGGGGCATCCATCATACGGCTTACCACATCGATGTTTTTGCAGTGGCGCCACATTGGTTTTCGGGTTATTTTTCGTTTGATGTTTTATTGCTGGTCAAGATCATCGTAGCATCCATAGCATTCGGATTGGCCAGTTATCTGTTTGCCAGTTTGGTTCATGGTATCAAAACCTTTTTTATAAAGCGGATCCCAATAGCCTGGCTTATTCCGGTCATTGGTGGATTGATCATTATAGGCCTCACTGCCATTTTGGGTAAACCCGATTATCTAAGCTTAGGTATCGATGCTGAACATGCAGGAGCGGTCACGATACCATCGGCATTTCATGCAGGCGGGAGCGACACATGGAGCTGGCTTTGGAAAACTATTTATACCACTGTTACGCTTGCTACGGGCTTTAAGGGGGGCGAGGTTACCCCGTTATTTTATATTGGCGCAACGCTGGGCAATACCCTGTCCGTTTTGATGGATGCACCAGTAGGTCTTTTCGCGGCGCTGGGTTTTATAGCTGTTTTTGCCGGGGCTACCAACACCCCGTTAGCATGCACTTTTATGGGCATTGAACTCTTTGGCGGGCAATATGCTATCTTTTTTGCAGTGGCCTGTTTTACAGCATACTTTTTTAGCGGGCACTCGGGTATTTACGGTTCGCAGCGTATCGGGATATCTAAATTAGATGACAGCCAATCAGCAGATTCCTACACCTTAGCAGATGCTGCAAAGCGCCGGCAAACCTATCTGCGGCAAAAAATAGAAAAGTATAAGCTGGGCAAAAAGTAGCAACTGGCAATTAACCGATACAAACTTTTATTGTTTCTTAGTAGAATCCTTAACGGCCTTTACTGCAGGGAGCTTGTCCCCGGTTTTTACAACTGTATCCTTGATTGCCTTTATTGTGCCGTTTGTCTTTATTGTTGTATCCTTAATTGCCTTGGGTGATGTTGCCGGACTGCCGGTTTTAACCGTGCTATCTTTAACAGCTTTTATAGGTCCTCCCTTTATAACCGAATCCTTTGTCATTTTTAGCGGACGCAGTTTCGTAGTATCAGTTTTAAGGCTATCTCCTTTTAACGAATGGCCTTTCAAGCTATCGGCAGCCGCACCATTTATTGGTTTGCCACCCGGTGCCTGCAAGCCAGACTTACCTTTTGCCGCTGCAGGTTTTTTATGTCTGGATGGAATGATGGATTCTTTTGATATAGGTCTGTCCTTCGGTTTCCAGATAAAGGCTTTTAGCAATTTATCATCCTCCGTAACCTTGCTCATTGGCAGGTATTTGTTTTCGGGTTTGGTTTCAAACTTGGTTCTTATAGCCTGTCCGTTTTTAAATGTTACCCTTATACGACTGCTGAGCGATCGTTGCATCCCCGTAACTTTACCGCTATCGCGTTTAAAGTAAATACTTTCGGCATTGCCTACGGTGTACATGGTTTCCAGCTTGTCGTTCTTAAAGAAACCCCGCATTTTTTTTCCGCCAACCTGGTTATAGTGTACCGAATCTTTTTTCTCGATATTAACAATAAACGCATTGGGGAACAACTCTATATTGTCCAGTTTTTTATTGCGCATTTGCAGGTAAACGGTATCGCCCGATAACTGGGAGTCCTGCGTCCAGAACATTGGTTTTACATAACAGCGTATAGTTGAATCACTGGCGCTGTAAAACAATGAGTCGGATTTTCCCTGCAGGTCCGATTTAAAGATCTTTACGTTATGGTGTGCTATCAGGATTCTTACCCTGGCAGTATCCGCCAGCTTGATTTCGTGGGTGGCAAAAACAGGATCGTTTTGACGGGCAACACGGGCAACACTGTCTTGTTTAGCCTTTTTTACCGCCGCCAAAGCATCCTTTTTACGTTGCAGCGAATCATTAACAGGTTTTGGCTTGCCGAAGAACAGCTTATGCAAATAGGTAGTATCCATCTGCATTCGCGGCCGAACAGCCACTAAAAACTTTGATGATGTGGGTTTCTTTTTAATTGCTGCCAAAGCAGCCGCTTTTTTCCCCGCTTCGGATGTGTCCACATATCTGAAAGCCCGTTGCTTTTCCTGGTAAGCCTTCAGGTTTTTGTAAGTCATTATCTGGGTTTCCAGCGTATCTGCCGTCATGTATATCGAGTCGCGTTTTACCTTTTCTGCCGGTTTTGCGGTAGTAGAAGTTGTAACGGCTGCTGTATTTGCTCCTTTCTTAGGCTTAATGGCTTCGCCCAGTTTGGCCATGTTGGTGATCTTCGCCGCATCGGCAGGTTTGTTTTTACCTTGTTTGGCTAACTCTTTTATAGCTGAATTTACCTGCGCCGAATCTTTATTGGAGATGGTTCCCTTTGGCAGGAGCGCCTGCCCCATTTTAGCCATATTGGTTATTTCATCGGTCGACATATTTTTCGCCTGTTCCGATAAGGCCTTAATAGTCGAATCTGCTTTTACCGAATCCTTTTTTGCTATAACAACGCCTTTCGGTTTCAGGTCCTGCACCATTTTGGATAGGTTGGTTACAGGCATAGTATTTGGTGGCGGCTTTAGCTCCTTGTTTTTAGCAAGCTGTGCCGGTGGAGGAACCGAATCTATTTTGGTGGTGTCCTTTTCTTCGGTGGTCATTACCACGTAGGCGTATTGCGTAACAACGGTGCGCTCATCGGCCCTGAAGTAAGTACCTAAATCGCCTTTCAGGGTAATCTTCTGTTCCCTGTCTATAAAGGTTATATTTTTAACGGCGCGACCATAGCCTTTAAGCTTATCATAAAATAAACTATCGCCTTTTAATGATTTTGTACCTTGTTTATACAGGTTGTGCTTGCCGAAAGCCGCCTGCTCTACAACGGTGTTATACTGGCCGTTTTCGGTGTAAAGGGTGTCGTTGTCTTTTTTTCCGTAGATGTTGCTTGGGCCTAAAAAGTAGGAGATTCGTGTGCCGGTATTATACCGCAGCGTATCTGTTTTTATAAGCGCATCGATGGTGGTAAGTACCACATCGTACCTGAAATACGAATCGCGGGAGTTGGCGAAATAGTAGCCATTTTTACTCGTAAGTACGTTATCCTTATTAATAAGCTTGCCACCACTGGTATAGGTGCCTATACGGGTGGCTGTATTATAGGTAAGGTAATTGGTAGTGAGGGTAGCATCCCTGTCAACCATTTTAACATTATCGGTAAGGATGGCGATTTTTGTATTACCGTTGTAATTTAACTTATCTGAGTAGATGTTGAGCGTATCGCCCTGATTAATATTTACATTGCTAAACGCATCAAAAGCATTTTCCTTGTAATAAAAGTAAGCACTGTCTGACCGTAAGGTGGAAAAGTCCTGCTTAAATACGCCTTTATACACCTTTATTACATCGCGGCCATTCATCTTTAAGCTCACGCTTCGTTCCGATTGTATCAGGGTTACGATCGACTTTTTTTGGCCCATAACTGTGGCCGCTATCGTCAATAATAATAAGCTTAAAACGTATTTCCTCACGTTGGCAAAATTAGTTTTTTGTTGGGGTTATTAAATTAATAATTTTGATGAATGCTACCAACTAAACAGTTTGTTGATTTTATTGAACAAAACGCGTTATTTACCGGCGACAGCAACATCCTGGCGGCGGTAAGCGGTGGCATGGACTCGGTTTTAATGGCCCATTTGCTAAAAGCCGCGGGCTATAATTTTGCTATTGCCCATTGCAATTTTCAGCTGCGTGCCGATGAAGCCCTGCGCGACCAGGAATTTTGCAATAGCCTGGCCAACCAGTTGCGCGTGCCCTTCCACACTATCAATTTCGACACCAAAGCGTATGCAGCCGATAAAAAGATCTCTATCCAGATGGCAGCCCGCGAATTGCGTTACCAATGGTTTGATACCCTGAGCCGCCAGGCTGGTTACCAGCATATTGCGCTTGCACACCACCAAAACGATACTATTGAAACAATATTGTTGAACCTTACACGCGGCACCGGAATTGCCGGTTTACACGGTATTTTACCTGTAAACGGTAAGCTGGTACGCCCAATGCTGTTCCTGAAACGCGAAGAAATAACCGCCATTGTTGAGCAGGAGAAAATATCCTATGTAGAGGATAGCTCCAACGCATCGGCAAAATATGCGCGTAATAAAATACGGCTGGAGGTGGTGCCAAGGCTAAAGGAGCTTAACCCATCGCTTGAAAATACTTTTGAAAATACCCTCAAGCATTTCAGGGATCTGGAACAATTGCTGGAAAATCACCTTACAGAATTAAGAAGAACCATACTTAAGCAGGGCATTGACGACAGCTATTTTTTAATTGAGGATATTAAAAAATTAAACCCTGCAGGCTTGCTGCTGTTTAAACTACTGCAACCATACGGTTTTAATGAAACTGCCGTTGAAGATGTGTTGTCGGTTTTGGATAAGCATTCAGGCCGCATATTTGAGTCGGCCGGGTATTTGTTGGTGCTTGACCGGGATAGGCTGATTCTCAAAAAAAGAACCATTGGCGGGCAGCAATCCATCAGCATAAATGAAACGGACCATGAGGTGCATTATGATGGGTACAAGTTGAATTTGCTGCATGACGACAGTGCTTTAATTATTAAAGATAATCCTATGGCCACATCAATTGATGCTGCTTTGCTGGTTTACCCGCTTACACTGCGTGCCTGGCAGGAAGGCGATTATTTTTATCCGCTGGGCATGAAGGGTAAGAAAAAACTGAGCGATTATTTTATCAACCAAAAAGTACCTTTGCATCAAAAGGACGAAATTCCGATACTGGTAAATGGAAATGACGAAGTAATGTGGGTTGCCGGGTACCGGGCCGACGAAAGGTATAAAGTAAATAATAACACTAAAAAAGTTACTATCTTCGAATTGTATAAACTAAGATGAGCGATAAAACAGCCTTTGTAGAAAAACAGTACCTCGGCAGGGAATTTATACCCATTACCATTCGCTTGGTTTTGGCTATGTTTTGCTTTGCAGCCTATTTTTTTACCGATGAACGCGAGCGTAACGGCGATTTGCTGGTTGTTGTGGGTTTTGCCATCATTATTATATCTATTATCATGGGGTTTCTGCTCCATTTCCGTACAAAGGTTGAAAATAAGAGCATTCTTCTTAATGGCTTGTGGACAACCCGCCTCGTAAAGATTGACCTTAACGGCATTGTGAAAGTGGAGAAGGGCTCCTACAGCCGCTATCTTTTTAATAACCCTGTTTATAACCTGCACACCAAGGGAACAATCCGTTTTTATACAGCCGGTAACGACGCCATTCACCTTACCGACAGGGATGGCCTGTTATACATCATTGGCTCCCAACATGCTAATGAATTTTTACGGGCGATTAAAGAGGAAATGAAAAAGTAATTTCCCAACACTTAGGAAGCGTTAATTGCGTGTGATTATAGGTGATTTAAATCAATAGCACCTATTGAACAGCAGCGTTGTATTTTAAAAATGTATTTGTTTTTATGTACATACATTTGTACATTTGATTTTATTCAAATCATTATAACTTACCTAACATTAGCTAAAACCGATGGCATCCACGCTTAAATCCTTGTCAACATTAATTGCTTCAATTGCAATATCCTGCACACAATTTTTTTGCTATGCGCAGGTAAAGCAGCCGGTTGATTATGTTGATCCGTTTATTGGTACATCAAATTCACGGTGGATGCTGTTCCCCGGCGTTACGCAGCCAAATGGCATGGTAAAGTTAAGTCCGGATAATCAGCAGGGTGTTTGGCAGGGAGGTTATGAGTATTCTATTGGCAGTATCCATGGCTTTAGCTTTTTGCACGGGTGGACAATGGCCGGTCTGCTCACTATGCCCGCCAATGGCGATCTGACCTTAAAACCCGGTGGCGCCGATGAACCATTTAAAGGGGCAAACGCGGGCTATCATTCGCGCTTCAGGCATGAGGATGAACATGCTTCACCGGGCTATTATTCTGTTTATTTGTTAGATCCTGAGGCAAAGGTAGAGCTTGCATCTACAGAAAGAGCGGGCTACGAGCGTATAACCTTCGCTAAAGACAGCACAAATCGCTTTATGGTAAGTTTAAATGTACCTGCCGAATATGGTTACGACTTAAAGGACGCGGTAATTACCAAGGTAAGCAACACCGAAATACAAGGCTATGCTAAATCCTCATCGGCGGGGTTTAATGATTATACACTTTGTTTTGTGATGCAGTTTAGCAAGCCGTTTCAGCAATTTAGCGGTTGGGTAGATCAGCGGGAAACCGGCAGTAATACCGAAGTAAAAGGAGCAAGGGATGTAGGTGCTTACCTAACTTTCCCAACCTCAAAACAGGAGCAGGTTATTGTGCGCACGGGTATTTCCTTTGTGAGCATAGATCAGGCACGCGGCAATTTAAAAACAGAATCGGCCGGGTTTAATTGGGATTTTGATGCTTTAGTGAAACATAACCGCGCTGCATGGAACAATATTTTAAAAACCATTGAGGTAGATGGCGGTACGGAAATAGATAAGAAAAAATTTTATACCAATTTTTACAGGTGCTTTACCGCTAAAATGATCATGAGCGATGCCGACGGCAAATACACCGATGCTTGTGAAAACGTACAGCAGCTCCCGGCAGGCAGAAAAGCCATGATTGGCGGCGATGCTTACTGGAATACGTTTTGGAATTTGAATTTGCTATGGTCGTTAACTACGCCGGATATTGTAAATCAGTTAGTTGGTACACAATTGGAAATGTACGAGAAAACAGGCTGGTTATCTAAAGGCCCGGCGGGAATAGAGTACTCAGGCATTATGGAAGGATCGCATGAAATGGCACTTATGACCAGCGCCTACCTGAAAGGTATAGTTAAAAAAGACGCCGGAACGGCCTACCTGGCTATGAAAAAAAATGTTACCGTTGAGCCGCAAAACACCTGCGGAGGGTATCCCGGAAATCCGAAAATAACCGACTATGCTAAGCTTGGGTACGTGCCCTATGAAAAAGGCGCTGCCTCCAAAACGCTTGATTATGCTTATGACGATTGGTGTGTGGCGCAAATGGCGCAGCTGCTGCACAAAAACGACGATTATAACTTTTTTTTAAAACGCTCGGGAAGCTGGAAAAATGCATTTGACCCGCAGCTAAAATATGTACGCCCAAAAGGCGAGAATGGTTCCTTCGAACCAAACTTCGATCTGTTTTCGGTAAATCATTTTGTGGAGGGCAATTCATGGCAGTACTCGCTGTACGTGCCGCATGATATCCCGGGACTGGTAAAGTTTATTGATAAGGATGTATTGCTGAAACGGATAAAAACAGGTTTTGAAAAATCGGAATCAAAAAAATTCGCCGCGCACGCGCTTGACCGCACCATGGGGCAATCTGCCGAGTATTACATTAACCAGGGTAACGAGGTAAATATGCAGGCCCCGTATTTGTTTAACTATGTTGGCAAGCCCCATTTAACCCAGTATTATACCCGTAAAATATTAAGCACATTTTATGATGCATCGCCATATGTTGGCTGGAATGGGGACGAAGATGAAGGCCAAATGGGGGCGTGGTTTGTTACCAGTGCACTGGGTCTTTTTGAAATGAACGGCGGTACATCGCCCGACTTGAAAATTGACCTTACCAGCCCGTTGTTTCAACACATCAAAATTAAGCTCGATCCGGCCTATTATGCGGGAAAGGTATTCGAGATAAAGGCTTATAATAATTCGCCCACAAATATCTATATCCAGTCGGCCAGGCTTAACGGAAAGCTTTTAACGGAAAATGCAATTAGCTTTAAAGATATAGTAAAAGGCGGCAAGCTGGAATTGTTTATGACATCAAAGCCCTAAAAGGAGGTTTTTAGTGCTTTCCGAGTGTTGTAAACAGCGCGTTAAGATCTATCAGTAAATGACAAATAATAAGCACCTTCAGGTTTCGGTATTTGTAATAATGATAGGCAAATACAAAGCCTATTATTATGGGTATCAACACATTTATCAGCGTGCCGTAGCCATAGTGCATTAACCCGAAAAGCAGCGTTGAAATTATAATTGGCAGATGTTCGTTCTTAAAAAACTTCATAAGCCTGGGAATCATATACCCTCTGAAAATGAGTTCTTCTACAACGCCAGCCGTAATAATGCCGAGTAATTTTAAGGGTATGCTAAAATTACGCATCAGCGAAAATGCCGCACTTGCTTTAAGCAAACCCAATGGTCGTAATATCACCACCGTTAATGCAGCCAGGGTTAAAATAAATAATAGGGTCCCAATAACCGATAAAATATAAAAGCCAAAGGAGTAGGCTTTTTCGGGCCATAGCAAAAAAGGCTGCCGTTCTTTTTTAGCTACGTAAATGTATATGATTGCCAGCCATACCCAGAAAACTATCCGAGTTATAAAAAAGCGTAATCCCATGGATAATTTTAATGCAGATAAAAATTGTGCACCCGCAAAAACAGCCAATAGCAATGCACCCGTAAGGATAAGTCCTTTTAATATAATGGTATTATCGCTTTTAACTGCCGTTTGTTCCATGTGGTATTTTAAGCGTAATATAGCTTATTTGCATCAATGTACCTCGCAATAAAAAAGCCCGCTTCATTTTGAAGCGGGCTCGGTAGAATTACATTTTCAACCCTATTTCTCTCAACCGCTCATCCAGGTATTCGCCGGCGGTGATATCAGTATATAATTTCGGATGCTCCTCATCAATACATGAAGCAAGGCTGGTTAAATCCATATTAGCTTTAGGATGCAGGAAAAAGGGCACCGAATAGCGGGAGTTCTTCATTTGATCGCGTGGCGGGTTAACTACCCTGTGCGTGGTTGATTTTAGTTTGTTGTTAGTTAAGCGTTGCAGCATATCGCCTACGTTAACCACCAGGTCTTCGCCATGTGCCTTAACCGGGAACCATGCGCCTTCGCGGGTAAGCAGTTCCAGCCCATCGGCGCTTGCACCTATAAGCAGGGTAATCAGGTTAATATCCTCATGCGCGCCGGCGCGTACGGCGTCATCCGGTACCGAGTCCAGGTCGGTAATAGGGAAATAGTGCAGTGTACGCAAAATGGAATTACCGTTGTGTACCTTATCGTCGAAATAATTTTCTGGCAGGTTCAGATAAACAGCAATAGCCTGGAGCAGGTGTTTGCCTGCACCTTCCAGTTTTTTGTAAACATCAAGTGTGGTGCTGTTAAAAGACGGCAGCTCATCAACTACTATATTGTCGGGATAAAGGTCTTTGATGACAGCTCCATCAGTAACTGTTTGGCCAATCTGCCAAAATTCTTTAAGATCGGGTGTTTTAAAACCCTTTGCAGTTTCCTTACTTTTACCCGTATAACCACGCTGACCAGCCAGGCCAGGGATCTCGTATTTTAATTTAATCTCGTCAGGCAATGAAAACAGGGTTTTAACCTGTGCATACAGTTCATCAATAAGTTGTTTGCTGAGGCCGTGGTTGGTGATGGTTACAAAACCTGTTTGGTTAAAGGCGCGGCCAATATCGTCAGAAAACTGCTTACGATCGGCAGCGTTGCCGTTTATATAGGAGTTAAGATCCAACCGTGGAATATTTACTGTGCTCATAGTATAATGTATATGGTAGAAGGCAAAATTATTCAAAATTTAAGATAGCTTTTGATAACCGGCGATAAAAAGTTTTTGTGTAACAATATAATAGTGCTAACTATACTAACTCATTAAAACAATTTTTGATTTAAACGTTTTATAATCTGTTCTGTCATACTACACGAACTACTTTTATAAAACCTTGAAAAAATGAAATATTTAAATAAAATATGCGGCTTAGGCGTAATAGCATTTTTGATAATGCTGGCCGTACCAAATAAGAGCCACGCCCAGGAGGGTGGCTATGTATCAGACCAGGAATTTTATGACGAGCTTGATCCTTACGGTACCTGGGTTGATGACCCTACCTACGGAAACGTTTGGATTCCTGATGCCGAAGATGGTTTTAGGCCATATGCCTCACGCGGGCACTGGGTAGTAACAGACTATGGCAATACCTGGGTGTCAGATTATCCGTGGGGATGGGCAACTTTTCACTACGGCAGATGGCGCTATGATGATTACTATGGATGGGAATGGATTCCGGGCCATGAATGGGCACCGGCATGGGTTAACTGGCGTAGGGGCGGTGGCTATTATGCCTGGGCTCCGTTAACACCAGGTATTAGCATCAGTCTTTCGTTTGGCAATAACTATCGTGTGCCCGATTCTTACTGGACATGCGCCCCCCAGGCTTACATTGGCCGGCCAAACATTTATAATTACTATGCGCCGCATGCCAGGGTAGTAAATATTATACACCAAACAACTATTATAAATAACACTTACGTGTATAATAACCGTACCTACGTAACAGGGCCGCGTATTACCGAAATAAGAAAAGTTACCAGAGAAAACGTTAGGGTATATAAAGTTGGTAATGCCAGCAGAAACACAGGCAATACAACTATTACCAATAACACGCTGAATGTCTATCGTCCTCAAATTCGGAAAACTGCCGATGCACGCCCGGCAAGGGTTGTAAACGGTAACGAATACCGGAAAGAGCACCCAACCGAAGGCATCGCCAATAGGCAAGGTGGCCAGGCAACTATAAACCGCAATAATGCGGCAAGGTTGGCGGCAGTTGCAAAAAGTAATAATGAAAAATTGGTTAAAGTTAATCACGACAGACCAGCCACCGCAACAAGGCCGGGACAGCCAGACAACAAACGTCCCGATCAGCCAAATACCCGGCCTGCACAAGCAGGGGCAAGACCAACACCAGCACAGGGCGATAACAAACGTCCGGATCAAAACACTCGTCCCGGACAAAGTGGTGTTAAACCTGCTGTACAACCCGGGGCACGCCCAACCAGGCAGCCAAACAACGCCCAAGCTACTGATCAGAATAAAGTAAGGCTGCAACAGGAACAGGCAAGGCAACAACAAGAGCAAGTTAAACAAAAACAACAGCAGGGACGACAAACCGGTCAGCAGCAACAGGATCAAGCTAAACAACAGCAGGCGCAGCAACGTCAGCAGCAAGCAGATCAAGCTAAGCAGCAGCAATTGCAACAACGTCAGCAGCAGGCGGGGCAGGCTAAGCAACAACAGGCACAGCAGCGCCAGCAACAACAGGAGCAGGCCAAGCAACAGCAGTTACAACAACGCCAGCAGCAACAAGAACAAGCCAAGCAGCAACAGGTGCAGCAACGTCAGCAACAACAGGAGCAGGCTAAGCAACAGCAATTACAGCAACGTCAGCAACAACAGGAGCAGGCCAAGCAGCAACAGCAGGTACAGCAACGCCAGCAACAACAACAGGCACAGCAGCAGCAGGCACAGCAACGCCAACAACAGCAAGCACAACAACGTCAGGCTCAACAACAGGCTCAACGCCAGCAGCAGCAAAAGCAGCAGCAGGAAAAAAGACCCGTTGCCCGTCCTGTTGATCAGTAATTGTTAAACATCTTATAAAATTGCAGATAGCACATATAAAGTTTATATGTGCTATTTTTATGTTTTTTAACTTCGCAAATCATATGAAATATTGGCTTTCCGCATTAGCTTGTACAATAATAACGGTATTATTGATAACGGTTTTCCCGGTAACAGATAAAGCAGAACATATTGCTGTACCTACTCCTAAACCATCGGCACAAATAAACTTTATTGAAAATTCATGGAACGAAGCTTTGAAACAGGCAGCGGCTCAAAACAAATACATTTTTGTTGATGCTTATGCCACATGGTGCGGGCCATGTAAAATGCTAAAAGCAACAACCTTTAAAAACAAAAAGGTGGCCGAGTTTTATAATGGTAACTTTATAAATGTAGCTATGGATATGGAAAAAGGCGATGGCCCGCAGCTTGCCGCTAAATGGGGTTTAAGAGCGTACCCAACATTGCTTATATTTACGCCTAAAGGTAAACCTGTTTACGGCTCCGAAGGGTATATAGGTGCGGATGCCCTGATAAGGTTTGGGGTAAAAGCGCTTAACAAATAAGCACATAAAAAAACCGGATCGCTTGTTATGCGCCCCGGTCTTTTTTAATATTTGAAAACAATGTAGCTTATGGAGTAGCTTTAACAATAAATGAACCCAACAGTAAATCATATACCTGGCCCATGCTCAATGGCTCATCAAATGCGGCGGTTGCAACAGCAACAGAAGTAGTAGATGCTGAATAGCTTTTTAGTGTTGTTACATTTACGCCACCTTGAGTAACGTTTTCTTCGCCTGCATAGTTGCCATCAACCAAGGCTACGCCGGTATCATTACCTTTTGATGCAGTACTGGTGATCCAAGGTGTAACACCTATAATCTGGCGTATTGCAGATGCGTGACGGGCCTCAACTGCGTGAATAGATAAAGCAGCAGTTAAAACAGTTTTATACAGATCGGCACCGGCTGCTGCCTTGTTGGCTAAAATGTTTTCGGCCTGACCTTTATAAGCGCGAACGCCGGTATCTTCAAACGCAAGGGCTACTTTAAGGAAAAGTGAGTTGTAATTACCAGCTGTAAATAATCCTTTAAATGGTCCGTTTCCGCTTCCATTGCCAGCTGTGTAATCTACTGCTGGTACAGTCGCTGGAGTGCCACCTACCGATTTTATAACATTGGTTAAAAATGTTACGTGGTTGTTTTCATCATCCTGGATATCCTTAATGTAATTTAAGTCAGAGGCAGGGATCAAGTTTGGCGCTGCTACTCCGGCATTATAAAATCCGGCTTCAAGATATTCTAAGGTAAGCGCATAGTTTAAAATATCAACAACTGAAGGAACAGCTGTTTGCGCTACTGATCTTTTTATCATTGTACCTAAAGCAAAAGGCACAGCGGCTAAGGCTACCTTTGAGCCAAAGCTGGTAATGTTTTTAATCGCGGCACGACGAGGGTTTAACTTGTCGGTAAAATCCGGATCAATTTTTTCAATTTCGTCTATTATATTAAATAAATTCATGGCGTTTTCTGGTTTAAGCTGCTACGTAATTGTAATTTGATGCACTAACTTTAGTTTTCAGGTATTTATTGGCAATTGCCAATACTTCGGCTATCGAGGCTGATTTATTCAATCCGTTGGTTCCGTCAACCTGATCGGAGGCTGCAAATGATCCTGGTACAAGTAGGTTGCTTATTAAAGCAGCGTGTCTTGCCTCAACTGAAACAATTTTACCAGCTAATGTAAGATAAACCCCACCGCCAATTAAATAGCCTGCGCCATCATAAGCCTTTACACCTGTATCTTCAAAAGCCTTGGCTGCGCCAAGCGTTGCAGCCCTGTTAGTAAAGTCAATTGAGCTAAAGTCAGGAGTTAGGCCTGGAATGGCATTTACGCCCAATGCAGCCTTAAAAAACTCGCGGTGTAAAATTTCGTGATCGCGGATGGAAGTTAACATCTCCTTTTCGCTGGAAGAGATGCCAGAATAAGGCGTTAAAATTACCTGAGTGTAAAATGCTGCTTCAAGTTGCTCTAAAGCATAAGCATAATTAAGGATGGCTAAATCTCCTGTTGCGCCAATATCAACACCGTTACTGGTAATTACTTTGTGATCTTTATGGCAGGCTGCAGTAGCTAAAAGGCCAACTGAGGCGGCCCCGATACCGGCGTAGCGCAGAAACGATCTCCGGGCCATATTTGCGCCGGTTATGTTTTCTTGTGATTCTGTTTTCATAGAAATTTAAATTTTAAAAGTGTTTCGATTGGTTTGCTTTGTTAGTATGACATACGCGTATAGAAACTCATCGGATTGTAAAATGTTGATAATTAACTCACTCTTAATCAGAGTACTTTTAATAGGAGTAAAATTTAAATGAAAAGGCTATGGAACAGCAAGGTAGACGTGTAAGTGTATCAACCGTTAAGGTTGTTGCGGGATGGTGGGGAGTTTAGATTGAAAAAGTTTTGCACAAAAAAGGCCGAAAGACTCTCGCAGTATTTCGGCCCTACATCTACCTATGAAAAACAACCCTTTGAGAAGGGTATAAAGTAATATTCAATTGCAATGCCAAATGCCAAAACAGGCCTATTAAGTATTTTTGGCTGTTTTTTAATTAATGAGATAAATTAACGTGGAATTACTTCCCCGGATAATGGGCAATACTTGCACAATGGGTTGATATTTAGATGGGTAACGTCACATCTCACTGTTTATATACAGCGATAACTCCAATTAAATAAGTGAACATACCAGAAACCATACGTCACAAATGTTGTTAATGAATTATGGACTACAATGTTTATTTATTGGCCACAGACCCTAAAAATCCTTGCCAGGATGTAATCCACTCGAGGGATACTCGATTGAAGGTTAGGGTTTTTTGCCTTGATGACGAGCGCTTTAGTCCCGATGATGGTGAAATTCAGCTATATGGGTACGCAAATAGTAAGTTATTTGCCTTTGAAACCATCAACATAGTAGCCGAAGATGCCCTTGACCTGGTAGGGGCAATACAGTGGTACGCCAACTATATCAGTTACCCGGAGATGGAAATCCTACCTGAAGACCCCCGGCCGGGCCAAAATATAGCCATGTAAGCTTATAAAGGACACATAATTATATTCCTTTTAATTATAACTGGTTAATAAATAGCCATCTAAAACAAAATGTAAATTTTTTTTTGAACAATAGATCAAAGATTCTATATTTGCAGACCCAAAAGCAAGGGAGTTTAGCTCAGCTGGTTCAGAGCATCTGCCTTACAAGCAGAGGGTCACTGGTTCGAACCCAGTAACTCCCACACTTTTAAAAGCCCGACAGAGATGCCGGGCTTTTCTTTTTTAGTTTATCACGTACATTTGCAAATAGTACTTAGCGGCGAGAAATATGTTTAACTTAACAATACATATGGTTTCGAGTCTTGACGGCTATATTGCCAAAAAAGACAATAGCATTTCGTGGTTTGAAACATCGGATAGCTACGAGAACGGAATTAACATTACGGAGCAAGAGGCGGCGGAGTTTCTTAAAAAGATAGACTGTTATATAATGGGTTCCCGGACATATGAACACGCCTTGGAGCTTTCAAAATCCTATGGATGGATTTACGGAGATGTGCCCACTGTTGTATTAACTCATAGAGAACTGCCCGTTGACAGGCAGAATATCGAAACTTATTCGGGCGATTTAAACAAACTTGTGAATGAACGGTTAAAACCGAATTATAAAAATGTTTGGCTTGTAGGTGGCGCTGAACTTAGCAGAGATTTCATCCGTTTAAACTTAGCTGACGAAATAAGGCAATCAATTCTACCCATTATTTTAGGTGATGGAATACCGTTTTTTGATCAAATAAGACAAGAAAAAGCGTTACATCTAAAAAACGTTACGGCCCACAGTAGTGGTATGGTAGAACTCTGTTACGAAATAAAAAAATAACATTTTTGCCGGCTGATGTAGTAGTTATTAAGTAACCTTACCATATCATTTAACAACCATGCTATTTCATTTCAGAGATAAGTTTCCGCAATTAAATCCCTATTGGGATAAGTATCTGGAATTTCAGCAACGGCTGGAAGTACCGGCAAAAACCATTTTGCTTTACGAGGGCAAAATATCGCAGAACTATATTTTTGTTGAGAAAGGCTGCGTAAGGGCTTTTTTTAATAATAACGGCGACGATAAAACTATCCAGTTCTTTTTCGAAAATGAAGGGCTTTTTTCGGTCGATAGCTTTGTTAATAATATTCCGAGTGTATTTAGCATAGAAACCATTGAGCCATCGGTTATTTACCTGCTGCCGAGGGAATACGTTACTCAATTGATGGCCGAGTTGAGTGCCGAACCGGATTTTTTGCAAATTGTGTTAAAAATGTTTACCCAAAGACAAACGCATTACATCAATGAATTTGTTTCCTTCATCCGCGATACGCCCGAGCAGCGCTATAACAACCTGTTAGTCGAACGGCCGCATATTGTACTGCGGGTTCCGCAGCATTACATTGCCTCTTACCTGGGTGTAAGTGCCGTACACCTGAGCCGTATTAAAAGTAAACTGGCAAAAGGTAAGTTACATTTCTAAACTTGATAACATATGTTATCGTTACGGGACTGCTTCCTGATCTAATTTTGTTTACACAAAAAAAGGAAAGAAAATGAAAGCAGCAGTAATATATCAAAAAGGGGAATTACCCCAATATGTAGATTTTCCGGAACCGGTAGCACAAAACGGCGACGAAGTGCTGGTTACGGTAAAAGCAGTAGCCATTAAACACTTTGATAAGGTACGGGCAGCCGGCAAGCATTATTCAAACGATGCACCGCAGGAAAACGGTCGTGTAATTGGCGGCGATGGCGTTTGCCTGCTGAAGGATGGCACAAGAGTATACGGCATGGGCGTAAGCGGCACGCTGGCTCAAAAAGCAACTATAGAAAAAGACCGGATTGTAAAACTGCCGGATGGGGTAGATGATGCTACAGCGGCAGCTTTGCCAAATGCCGTTATCGGTGCGGCAATGGGGCTTAAGTTTAAAGCAGACATTCAGCCCGGCGATGTGGTGTTTATAAATGGGGCCACGGGTTTTACAGGGCGCGTTGCGGTGCAGATAGCCAAACATTACGGAGCAAAAAGAGTAATTGTAACCGGCAGAAACCAAACTTCGCTCAATGATCTTTTATCACTGGGTGCCGATGAGATCGTATCTGTAATGCAGGACGATGAGCGTTTTAAAGCACAGATTGCCGCAATCCATTCACAAACGCCTATTGATATCATCGTTGATTATCTATGGGGACACACTGCCGAAATGATACTGCCCTGCCTAAAAGGCAAAGGCTCCTTTACCAATAAAATAAGATACGTATCTGTAGGCAGTATGACGGGCGATGTTATCCAATTATCCGCGGCAAATCTCCGTAGTGTTGATCTGCAGTTAACAGGTTCCGGCCTGGGTGCATGGTCCAAACAGCAGGTTGGTTTGCTTTTTAGCGAGATCTTGCCAGAGATGTTTCGTCTGGCGGCAACAGGCAGGCTAAAAGTGGAAACCACCTCCGTAAAGCTGGAAAACATCGCTGAGCTATGGAATCTGGAAGTAGCAAACGGGCAGCGGCTGGTGGTTACCATTTAAACGTTTTTAAAGTCAGGATTTCTATTCTGGAGATAAAGGAAATATACTGCTATAAACCCTTCAAGTTAAGTTTTGAAGGGTTTTTTGTTTGCGACAAATTGCGTCGCCCTATTTCATTATTTCCCGCTGAATATCAAATAAAAACTCGAAAAGGTTTACCTCTGTTGGAATAAGCAGTTTTTTACGGAGCCTGTACCTGCTTATTTCTACCCCGCGTACAGATATGGCCATCAGCTGGGCAATTTCCTTGCTGGATAGGTTCATGATCAGGTAGGCGCACAATTTAAGTTCCTGCTGGTTAATGGTAGGGTAGCGCTCTTTAAGTACGGTAAGGAAATCGGCGTGTACCTTATTAAAGTGTACCGAAAATTGCTCCCACTCTTCGTTTATTTTTTTCTCTTCTGATAAAAGACGCAGGATCTTTTTAATCTCTACAGCATCTACCATGTCCTGGCCGGATTTGTTGAGGCGCTGCAGTTCTTCCTTTACCTTTAACAAAAACTCTTTCTTTTGCACCAGGTTCATCGCTGCCGATGCCAGTTCGGAGTTTTTGTATTCAATTTCAGTTTCCAGCTTTTCATTGCGAAGTTTAACAACTTCGGTTTCGGCTATTTCCAGTTCCAACTGGTGAAGGTAAGCCATACGTTTTTGTTCTTCCTCGTTCTTTTGGCGCTGTAGTAAAAGCTCTTTTTCCTGGTTGCGTACATGGCGTTTTTCCTGCAGCTTATAAAAAAAATAAAGCAGGGAAATTACCAGCAATATATAAATGCCATAAGCCCACAAGGTTTGGTACCAGGGTGGATTAATGGTGAACGAATATGTGCTCACCGGCGATTCGTTATTTTGATGGTTGCGCGCCCTTATCTTAAAGGTGTAATTGCCTGCTGGTAAATTAGTATAGTCCTTTTCGGATTTTTTCGACCAATCAGACCATTCCTTATCAAATCCGTCTAAGAAATAACTGTATTCTACATTTGACTGTTCCTCAAAAATGGGCGATGAGTATTCAAAATGCAGGGAATTCCATAAGTAGCTTAATGATGGCGTGCTGGCTGCCGATTGCCGGCCATCGTCATTCACATGGCCAAAGTAGCCACCAAAAAGCAGGCTGTCTGTATTGGCTATGGCTTTTACCTTCCTGATATAAATTTGCAGCGGGTGGATATTTTCCTTGTATTTAGCATAGTTGATATGATAAAAGCCATTTTCGCCGCTTACAAAAACGTTGTTGTCGTTTATTGGATACACGTTTTCAAAGCCGCTCAAGATACGCCCAGTTAACTCGGGGAAATTGATAATGTTGGGCTTATGATGCGAGTAATCAACCACGGCCATACTTTTACCCTGCACAAACCAAATATTACCCGCTGGGTCCTGCTTTAGGTAGCGCAGGCTACGGGTGCCAAAAATGCTTTTAAACTCGGCCGAGATCATGAACCTGTCGGTTTTGCGGTTGTATTCATACACACCTTTTTCGGTAGCTACAACCACCCGGTTACGGATCTTAAAAACAAAATTGTTGAGGGTTGATGGCAAGCCCTCGGCTTGTGTATACACTTTTGCCTGCTGGCTGTTAAGGCTCAGCTTATAAACGCCGCGATAGGGGTGCGATGTCCAGATGGTATTATTACTGTCGATCTCCAGGTAACGAGCCGACTCTTTAAAATTGCCGACACTGCCTTTATCAATAAAGGCAGCGTCCTTATGCTCAAACAGGCGCACGCCATAATAGTTACCGGCTGCGATTAACGAGCTATCCGCTTTTTTCGATAGCGAATGAAAAAGCCAGAAACCACCGCTTTTATCAACAGGGACAAGTTTGTCGTTCTTTATCTCCGAAAAACCATCATCGCTTCCCGCCAGTAAACTGCCATTTACAACCGATAAATTCCATGATAGGCCTTCAGACAGGCTCCGGAAATTATTACGTGTATAACTCAGATCGGCAATGGGATTTATCGGTAACTGATAAATACCGTTGGATAGTGCGAAGTAAAGGCTGCTTTTATACATTGCCATAGAAAAACCGCCGCCATCCTTAAAAACTGTGGGGTTTATGTGCTTAACCGCATTATTGTAGGCTATAAAATCAATGCCATTATCAAGTCCCAGCCATATATTATGGTTATTATCCATAAGCAGGGTGTGCACATTACTGTTTTGCAAGCCATCTTTTTTGGAGATATTATCAACAACGGTACCATCCCGGTTTACCTGGTAAATACCGTTTGAATAAGTGCTGATAAGAAAGCTATTAGCATCTAACTGAACCGCATTGGAAAAATGCTGACCGTTATCTATCCCAAGGCCATTAAATACCCAGGGTTTTAGCTGGTTACCGGTTAAAATGAACACCCCGTTTTTGGCGGTAGTAATGAGGCTTGATGTTTTATTAAAAGGCGATATGCTGGTAATATAAAAGCCATTAGGTAGCAGGCTTTTGGCAATGAGGGTTTCCCAGCTGCCATCTTTATAAACAAGTACCCCCTTTTGCTCATCGTGCACTATCAGCTGTTTTTGATGCAGCCCCATATACAACCATGCCGAATATGCGGGATAAATAGTTATCTGGTTATTGCTGTACCTGAAAATACGGGTACGCGAGCGAAAAAATATATCGCCATCATTACAAACGATATCCCATATATCTGAAAATTTTTGATCGGCTTTGGGCAGCAGATTTTTTAAGGAAGTGAAAGTCAGCAATCCGTTTTTGTCCGGCGAAAAATAACCTATTTCGTCCTGGCCGCCGGCATACAATCTTTTATCATTTCCAAATTCAATTGACCATACAATGGTTTTATTAGGCAGGGGATAAAGCTGCCAGTAAGCGCCGTCGTAAACCAGTACGCCCTCGTTATTGGCAAAATACATACGACCTTGCGCATCCTGTTTAATTTTCCAGTTTTGGGTGCCCGCGTTGTACTGTTTTTTTTCATAATTAATAGTTTCGCGCTGTCCGATGTAGGCCTGCGCAAACAAAACCTGCACGTTGGCAAGTATCACAATTACAAATAAAAAGGCTCTTAACGGCATAATTAGGCGGTATTGGCTAAGCTACATCATTTTTATGCAGCTAAACAAGGCTTATAATAATGAATTTACGAAATTTTGAAACTGTGTGGTAGTGATGTAGTGCGATATTTCATTTCTGATAAACCTAAACATACATTTGATTTCATAAACCAATGCTTCGGCAAATAAACTTTCATTAAAAAAACTATTATGTATATGTGTACAGAATACTGTACTGCAGCCTGTTTTTTAAACAGCCGCAGTTGCATGTATCTGGGCGGAATAAGGACCAGCATGGCCCCGGAATTTCCACCCTGAAAATACATGCTTTAGCGCTTACCAATGGCGCGCCTGTAAATGCGGCTCAGCTACCGGCATTGGCAGTTAATAAACTTAATTATAAACCAAAATTAAACCATAGTATGCAATTAAAACTCAAGTTTTGTCTGGGCATCGCTTTGCTTTTGTGCTTTGTGAACGGGGCCTTTGCGCAAAACCTTCGCTTAAGCGGAAAAGTAACATCAAAAGCAACAGGAGAAGTATTACCCGGCGCTTCTGTAAAAATTAAAGGCACAGCCACAGGTACGCTAACCGACGTTAACGGCTTTTACAGCCTGTCGGTGCCGCAAGGTGGCGCAACCATAGTAGTAAGCTTTATTGGCCTTACCACTGTTGAAAAGAAGGTGACCGAAGCCGGTGAAGTGAATTTTTCGATGGAAGATAGTCCGGCGAGTGCATTGAATGAAGTAGTAGTGATGGGCTACGGTACACAAAAGATCACTAATGTTTCGGGCGCTATATCAACCGTTAAAGCATCCGATCTGGCAAAGGCGGCACCGGTACGTTTAGACGATGCCTTACAAGGACGCGCGTCTGGCGTAACTGTCATCCAGGGTGGTTCACCCGGTTCGCAACCAACACTTGTTATCAGGGGGATCCCATCATTTACAGGGAGTGCCCCACTGGTTGTGATCGACGGATCGCCGCAGGATCAGGTTGATTTTAACTCCATTAACCCAAATGATATAGAATCGGTAAACGTATTAAAGGATGCCGCCACGCTTGCCATATATGGTGTTAAGGGCGGTAACGGGGTTATCGTGATAACTACCAAATCGGGCAAAAAAAATCAAAAAACGGTTATTTCATTGAATGCTAATTATGGTGTGCAGGAAGTAGCTCATAAAGTAGGCGTGTTAAACGCAACCGAATATGGCGCTATAATTAATGAAGCCAGCGTATCAGCAGGTGGCGATGTGGTTTTTCCCGACCTTACTAAACTTGGCGTTGGTACCAACTGGCAGGATCAGGTATTTGAAACCGCACCATTGCAGGTTCACAACTTATCTGCTACCGGCGGCAGCGATAAAATGCAATACTTTTTAGGCGCCGGTTACACCAGCCAGGGTGGTATTGTAGGCGGTTATGATAAATCGAGATATAACAGGGGTAACTTTACAGCCAACCTAACCTTCGATTTGAGTTCAAAGGTAAAATTCATTGTAAACGCTACAGATGTTATCCTTAGCTCAAAAGGCATTCAGGAAAACTCATTTAACAGCATCCTGGGCAGTGCCTTGAATTTCGACCCAACTGTACCTGTTTTAAATAATGTTGCAGGCACACCGGGTAAATACGGTTTTAGTAATACTATTCTGTCTGAAATTTATAACCCGCTTACCAAGCTGGATAATACTTACAATCAAAACTCAGGTAATAAGCTATATGGTAAGTTTGAGTTGCAGTACCAGGTAATAAAAGGACTTACACTAACCAGTCGCTACGGTTACCGTAAATACGATGCCACCTCTAAAACATTTACACCGCTTGTGTTTTACGGGCCAAACAATGTTGACAACACCATGAAGGCCGATGGCACAACGGTTATTGGCGCGCATAATAGCGTAGCACAGGCAAAAGACAGTAATTACAATTACACCTGGGAAACATTTGGCAATTACAATTTCGATGTTTTCAAAGATCATCACTTTGAAACCGTTGTTGGTTTTTCTATGGCCAAAACAACTAACAATTCTGCTGGTGCAAACAGGCAGGATGTTCCTTTTAACTCTTGGCAATTTGCAGACTATACCGCTGCCACAGGTGTCAATAATGCCGATAACCTTACAGCGGCAGGTGGATATTACTACCAGGGTTTTCACACAAATAATTCACTATTCGGACGTTTAAATTATGATTACAAAGGGACTTATTTAGCTTCATTTTCAGGCCGTCGCGACGGTTCTATTGCTTTTGGCGCCAACAATAAATATGCAAACTTTTATGCAGGTTCATTGGGCTGGGTTGCAACCAATGAGGATTTTTTCCACGTGTCATTCATTGATTATTTAAAGATAAGAGGTAGTTACGGTACCTCGGGTAACGAAAATACGCCACCACAATCTGTACAGATCGTTACCGGCGGCCCGGATTATGGCCCAACAGCCAATAGCAACGGTTACACCTATGGCAATGTATTTTATCCCGGTTCAACAGTTGCATCGGCAGAAAATAAAAACCTTGCATGGGAAGTACAAACACAATCAAACATAGGTTTTGATATCACCCTGTTAAAAGGAAAACTTTCCCTATCAGCAGATTATTATGAAAAAAAGGTAAAAGGGCTTTTGTTTAAACCATCAGCATCCTTATACCTGGGTACAGTACCAATCCCTGATGCCAACATAGGTTCAACCAAAACCAATGGCGTTGATATTACCTTAACCTACAACGAAACCGTAAATCAGGATTTTAAACTTGGCAACTCGTTTACGTTTACTACTGCTAAAAACATAGTAACAGCAACCAACACAGATGGTACCGCGAGGGTTGTGGGCGGCAGTTATTTTAACGGCCAATCGCAAACGGTAACTGTATTTGAAAAAGGGTTTACCCCGGGCTATTTTTATGGTTATAAAACAGACGGCTTGTTCCAAACCGCTGCCGAAATTGCCGCTGCACCAACACAGGCCAATGCCCAGCCGGGAGATATCCGTTATGTAGATGTAAACAAGGATGGCCAGATAACATCTGCCGATCAAACCAAAATAGGCGATCCATTCCCTAAGTTCACCATCGGCTGGAATTTGAACCTTTCCTACAAAAACTTCGATTTTACCGCGTTTACCTACGCCTCGATAGGTGGCGATATTTACCGCGCCTACGAGCGTAACGGTACCTACACCAACAAATTCCGCGGCATCTTAGCCCGCTGGACCGGACCCGGAAGCACCAATGATGCCCGTTATCCGCGCAACTCGTTTGATGATGCCAACAATAACGCCCGCGTATCCGACAGATATGTAGAGAACGGCACGTTTGTGAAGGTTAAAAACCTGCAACTGGGTTATAATTTCCCAACATCACTTATCAAAAACACCTTTAAATCGGTACGGCTGTTTGCACAGGTAAGGAATGCGCTCACCCTTACCAAATACTCCGGTTTTGATCCTGAAATACCAGGTGGAATATTGGAGAGCGGTATTGACCGTGGTGCATACCCTATAGCCAGAACTTATTCTGTTGGGCTTGATATTAAATTATAATCATTTAAATAGCTATTAAAATGAAAAAGATATACATAAAGCTAATGGGCCTGGTAGTGTTACTAACCGCGCTTACAGCATGCAAAAAATTCATACAATATGATCCGCATGATGAGTTTAAGATCACCGAGCTGGATTATTTGAAATCAGAAAGCGATTATCGTACCATGACCGTCAGCGCTTACACACCGCTACAATGGCTAAATCAGGTTGTACCTACCGGCGATATCGCTTCAGACAATTCGGTAAGTGCCGGCGAAGGTCCTAATGATGTGGCGTCATTAAAGCAAATGGACGATTATACGTTGGATGCTACGAACAGTACCCTTACAGACCTTTGGCAGGTTGCTTATGAAGGCATAAACCGCACCAATTATTTAACGCAATACAAGGATAAAAACCTGGCAGGCCAAACTGTTGATTTCGCGGGTAAAAGCGCCCTGTACGGCGAGATTACCTTTTTACGCGCCTACTACTACTTTACATTGGTTAAGCTTTTTGGCGATGTGCCTTTATTTACCGATAAGCGTTTAGGCTTAAGCGATTCAAGGAGTCTTAAAAGAGCCCCTAAAGCCGATGTTTACAAACAAATTGAAACAGATTTACTAAGTGCTATTGCCGTATTGCCACCAGTGGCTGTTGTACAGGCGCAACCGGGTAAAGTAACCAAATATGCTGCTATGGCATTATTAGGGAAGGTTTACCTGTATGAAGGTAAGTTTGATGAGGCCAAAGCTATTTTAGAGCCGATAATTACATCGGGCGCATTTACATTAGTTCAGAACTTCGATTCGATATTTTTACTTGCCGGCGAAAATGGTCCGGAATCTGTTTTCGAAATTCAGTATTCCAACGGTTCGCCGTACTACAACTGGGGCGGTACAACACGCGGACAGGGTAATTATAACGTACAGCAAAACGGTGTGCGTGGTATAAGCGGTACAACCCCATATGCAGCAGGCTGGAGCACCGATATGCCAACACAGGAATTGGCAGCAGCTTACGCCCCCGGCGATCAGCGTAAAGATGCTACGGTATTTAACATGGAAGCCTACAAGCAAAATTCCCCTCCGGCTTGGAATATCGATTACCAGGTGGCCCCATACCGCAATACCGGTTTTTACAATAAAAAGTATTTGCCATACAAAGGCGAAACATCCGGCCAAGTGGAGCTGAACTATGATAATAACTTCAGGACCATCCGGTATGCCGAAGTATTGCTGATGGCTGCCGAGGCCAACAATCGTGCAAGCGCCCCCGATGATACAAAAGCGCAAGGCTATATTAACCAGGTGCGCCACCGTGCATTTCAGGATGATAACCACCAGGTTACTGTAACCGGCACTGCCTTAAAACAAGCCATCTGGGATGAAAGAAGGTTGGAACTGGCTATGGAGGGCGATCGCTTTTTTGACCTCGTGCGAACCGGGCAGGCAGCAACAAAACTTACAGGGTTTAAAACGGGTAAAAATGAAGTATTCCCTATTCCGCAGTTAGAAGTGCAGGTTTCTGGGTTAGCGCAAAATCCGGGATACTAATCATTAACCATTAAAATTAAAGATCATGAATGCAATAAAATATATTTTTAGCATAGCATTTCTACTCGCTGTTATTGTGGGCTGTAAAAAGGAAACCTATACCGATACGGCTTTTATAAATGGCGCTACTGCCCCGGCCAAACTATCGGTAATGTATAACATTACACAGGATAACTCGGGCCTGGTAACCATTACGCCAAATGGCGAAGGCGCATCGGTATACGATGTTTATTATGGCGATGCCAGCAGCACACCAGCAAAGGTTTATGCAGGTAAAAATACCCAGCATACCTATGCCGAGGGTTCATACACGGTTAAAATAGTAGCCCATAATGTTACAGGAAAAACCGCCGAAATGACGCAGCCATTAACCGTTTCATTTAAAGCGCCCGAGAACGTTGAGCCTACTATTACTACCAGCGGCTTAACCGTAACCGTTTCGGCTACTGCTGATTATGAAACGCTGTTTAAAGTTTACTATGGTGATTCAACTTCAACCTCACCAGAACCATCACATTCGGTTTTGCAGGGACAGAACATAACGCATACTTATACAAGCGCGGGTACTTATGAAGTTAGAGTAGTAGCCTTAAGCGGTGGTGCTGCAACAACCGAGGTAAAACAAACCGTTAAAGTTGGCAAGCAGATAGATTTGCCGGTTACGTTTGATGACCCTAACTACGATTACACCATGAGCGATTTTGGCGGTAACATATCATCTGTAGCTGTCGATCCGGCAAACCCGGCCAACAAGGTGTTGAAAGCCATTAAGGGCGCAGGTTCAGAGGTTTGGGCCGGAACCACTATTGGTACCGCACTGGGCTTTGCAACCAAAATTCCGCTAAGTGCAAGTGCTACCAAAATGAGCGTTCGCGTTTATTCACCGGCGGCAGGTCTGGATATCAAACTAAAAATTGAAGACCATGCCGATGGTACACACGCCGTTGAAACTGATGTTAAAACAACCGTAGCCAATAAGTGGGAAACGCTGGTGTTTGACTTTGCCAACCAGGCAGCAGGTACACCGGCCTTAAACGCGGGATATACTTATGATAAAGCGTCTATCTTCTTCAACTTTGGCGTAGCCGGCGATGGTAAGGCTTATTACGCCGACGACCTGCAAACGGTAGTTGCCATTAAACAGATCAGCCTGCCTGTTACGTTTGACGAAGCCAATGTTGATTACTCGGTAATTGATTTTGGTAATAACGTAACCGCCGAGGCTGTCGACCCAACAAATGCTACCAACAAAGTAAAATTAACCACCAAACCAAGTGGTGCGCAAACATGGGCCGGTACTACCATCGGTACAAATTTAGGCTTTGCAACTAAAGTACCATTGGCCGCAGGTGCCATGAAAATGAGCGTGCGTGTTTATTCGCCAGCAGCAGGTTTGGATATCAAACTGAAACTGGAAGACCATACCGACGGCACCAAAGCGGTAGAAACGGATGTTAATACCACGGTTGCAAACGCATGGGAAACATTAACCTTTGATTTTAGCAATCCTGCATCGGGTACCCCGGCATTTAACAGCGCGGTTACTTATGATAAGGCTTCCATCTTCTTTGATTTTAATGTAGCGGGCTCCGGCAAAAAATTCTATTGGGACGATGTTAAATTCCTGGGAAATGTAGAGCCTACCGTTTTGGGGTTCCCGCTTACTTTCCAATCGGCTATAATTGATTATACCTTTACCGATTTTAACGGCGGTGGAGTTACAATCATCAACAATCCGCACGCTACAGGTATTAATACCAGCACCAAGGTTGGCCAAATGGTAAAAAGTAATGGCGCAACCTATGGCGGCAGCTATATTGCCATGCCTGGCCCTATTGATTTTTCGACAAAGAAAACGTTTACCATGAAGGTTTACTCACCAAGGGTAGGCGCTAAGGTATTGTTAAAGGTAGAGAACTTAACAGACGGTAATACCAGCTATGAGAAAGAAGTAACCACCGCCAAAGCCGGCGAATGGGAACTGCTTACGTTTGATTACAGCGCCGTAGATGTGTCAAAATCATACCAGAAAGTAGTACTCATATTTGATAACGGAACCATGGGAGATGGATCTGCAAATTATACCTGGCTGTTTGATGATATTACACTTAATTAATTTCAAAAATATTGATCATGAAAATTAATATAAAAGCAATCGCACTCATTTTTATGGCCGCTGTTATTAATTTAAGCAGCTGTACAAAAACCAAATATTCATTTGGTGATATAAAAACCCCAACCGATGTAAGCTTAACAGCAAAAGTTGCCGGTGTAACCGATGCCACGCCAAATGGCACGGGCAACGGCGCTGTGACCATTACCCTTGCAGCCCAAAACGCCATAACTTATAAGGTTGATTTTGGCGACGGTCACGTTATAATGGAACCTGCAGGCACCATTAATTATAGCTACACCAGCCCGGGTACATTTGATTATACCATTACCGTAAGCGCAGTGGGCACCGGTGGTACATCATCAACCGTCAGTAAAAAAATTACTGTTTTTGTTGATTTTACCATCCCCGAAGCAATGATGACAGCGCTAACCGGTAATGCCTCAAAAGTGTGGCAAACTGCAAACGAAACTGTAGGCCACGTAGGTGTTGGTCCGGCGGATACGTACCAGTCTGATTATTATTCGGCTGCGCCAAATGAGCGTGCTGCATGTTTATATGATGATGAAATTACGTTTACCAAGGTAGGTAACGGCATCACCATGTCTATAGATAATAAAGGCGCTTCATTCTTTACCGCGGCGGCTACTGCTTTCTACGGTAAATCGGGTGGTGATAACTGTTATGATATAGATGAAACCGGCGTTAAAAAGCTGGCCTTCATGAATGCCACATCAGGTTCAACCAGTGCAAACTCAACACGCATACAATTCGTAGTTCCTGGTAACGGATTAATAAACTTCGGTACCGGCGGTACAGCCTACGAGATCATGGCCTATACAGACAACACCATAACGTTAAGAAACATTGGTATTGATAAGCTGGCCTGGTATCAGAAATTACAAGTAAAAAAATAATAAAATGAAGTATCTACGAATAACCTTTTTAGCGATGCTGGTATCAGTATTCGCCAATTGCAAAAAAAGTGGTAGCGATGGTGCAGCAAACACTAATGTTGCACCCACAAATCTCAGCATTAATACAACGGTTAATACTGATAATAGTGGCAATGTTGTGTTCACAGCTTCGGCGAATAACGCGGTTAGCTATGACTATGATTTTGGCGACGGCACTTATCAAACTGTACCATCGGGTGTGGTAACTTATAAATATCTGGCATCGGGTACGTATACGGTTAACGTAGTGGCTAAAGGTTCGGGCGGTACAACGCTGTCGAAATCCACATCGGTAATAGTCACGGTAACACAAACTGTAACCTGGTCTGACGAGTTTAACACGCCCGGCGCACCTGATCCAACAAAATGGGTTTATGATACAGGTACCGGCGATAATGGCTGGGGTAATTCCGAATTGGAATATTACACCAACCGCAGCGATAACGTAATTGTATCAGACGGTACGTTGAAAATAACCGCTAAAAAGGAAAACTTCGGTGGCAGTGCTTACACATCGGCCAGGATGCTTACAAAAGGTAAATTTTCGTTTAAATATGGTAAGCTGGAAATTAAGGCTAAGCTGCCTGCCGGTGGCGGTACATGGCCCGCTATATGGACACTTGGTGATGATTTTGCAACCAACCCGTGGCCGGCCTGCGGCGAGATGGATATTATGGAACACAAGGGTAACGACCTTAACCGGATCTTCGGTACGTTCCATTATCCGGGCCACTCGGGCGGTAATGCCAATGGTAAAACAATCGTTATTGAAAATGCTACAACGCAGTTTCATGTGTACGCCCTGGATTGGTCGCCAAGCACCATAAAAATGTCTGTGGATGGCAATGTGTATTTCACATTTGCCAACAGCAGCGCGGTACCTTTTAACCATAATTTCTTTATCATTTTAAACGTAGCAATGGGCGGTACTTTCGGGGGAGCAGTTGATCCTGCATTTACCAGCGGTACTATGGAAATTGATTACATAAGGTTAACCGGTAATTAATAGCGGCCCAATACCATCTGTCTGATCTTTTGATCTGGTCTTTTTCTTATACAGAATAAGCATCAGAGGGATGGTATTGGGTTTTTTGTAAAGAATGAGGCATGCAAATGCTTTTAACTCCCTGATTATTATGAACCATTACAAATATAAATACAAGTGTATACTGGGTGTTTTGGGTGCCATTGTATTGCTGGCATCATGTTCGCCGTTAAAACAAACCAGTGCCGCAGGCCCCAATGAAAAGGTGGTTTTTTTTGACGACTTTAACGGTAACAAGCTGGATAATGCCAAGTGGAACGTTGAGGTAACCGGTATGCATTTCAATAATGAACTACAGGCTTATGTCGATTCATCGGCAACAATATTTATAGCGCATGGCGCACAGGCTGAGGGTGCCGCCAATGGTGCGTTGGTATTGCAGCCGCGCTCGGCACCAGGCTTTAAAACCAAGGATGGGCAAAGTTTCGATTTTATATCGGGCCGGATAAATACAAAAGATAAATTTGAGTTTACCTACGGCACCGCCGAAGCAAGGATCAAGGTTACCGAAGGTTCTGGTCTGTGGCCGGCCTGGTGGATGCTGGGTACTAACGGCGAATGGCCAGCCTGCGGAGAAATTGATATCATGGAGCACGTTGGCGAAAAGGACTGGGCCAGTGCAGCTGTACATGGTCCCGGCTACAGCGGCGAAACCCCTTTTGTAAACCGCCAGTACTTCCCACCAAATAATGACGTAACTCAATGGCATACCTACGCTGTGGATTGGACACCTGACAGCCTGCTGTTCAAATACGACGGCGTACTGATGTTCCGTATCAACAGGCACATGGTTGAACATTACGGTAAGTGGGCGTATGATACCCCCCAGTTCCTGATGTTGAATTATGCCCTGGGCGGAGCCTATCCGGTAAAAATAAATAACCTTAAAACGCCTTACCTGGGCATGCCGCAATCAACTGCCAACATGGTGAAAAACAACAAAGTAAAAATGCTGGTAGATTGGGTGCGCGTTACCAAAAGGAGCGATCAGACCAGGTAGATCAGTTAAACAACACAAAAAACCGCCCGGTTTATCCGGGCGGTTTTTTGTGTTATTAAGGATAGGCTTATCCTCTTGTTTTTGCTTTTTTGTTTCTCAGCATCATTTTAATGCGTTTGCGTTTTAATGATATAAAAGTACTTGCCTGGTCGTTATCCTGTATGTGATATTTGTAGCTCAGTATTATATCGCGGTATGATAGCACATCTATAACCCTATGATCATCAGCCGAAAGAACGGGCAGCACCTCGGCCTTTTGTTCAGACATCAGCTCAACAGCCTTACGCAGGTTATCATTGCTTTGAACCGACAGGTGATCAGGTTGTGTGATTTCCCTTAATGAGGTTTCCAGGTTTTCGCGGTATTTGTAAATGTCTGATAATTTAACCGTTCCGGTATACCTGTTATCGTTGTCTGTTGTTACCAGGAAACTGTCCTGAACGTTTTGGTTCTTTAACAATTCCCTTACCTCAAGTATAGTAGCATACGCGTTCAGTATTGTTTTTTTACCGTTGATAACCCTTGCCACATTTATTTTTTGTAAAATATCGGGTTCAAAGGAGTCGGGTGTGAAAACACCGCGACGGGCTATCTTCTCGGTCATGATGGTGTTTTCCATAAATATAAACGAAACGATGTATGCAGCAGTACATGCGCCTAATAAAGGCAGTAAAGCGTGCGACTGCATGGTTGCTTCAAGAGCAAAGGTAATGCTGGTTAAGTAAGCTCTTGATGCCCCCGCGAACATGGCCGACATGCCAATAAGCGCTGCCATTGGAATAATGATACCTGCCTGCGGAAACCAGGTCTGTATCAGGGTGCCAATAATGGCACCCGCTGCGCCGCCAATAGTTAGTAAAGGCGCCAGTGTACCGCCCGATGTGCCGCTACCCAAGGCAATAGCCCACGATAGGAATTTAAAAAGACATAAGGTACAAATAAGGGTTAACGGCCATTTGCCCGATAGGATGCCGGTAATATTATCGTATCCAACGCCCAGTGTATGTGGCGCGAAATAGCCAATAACACCTACAGCCAAACCTCCTATTGCCGGCCACCACATCCAGTTAAGGGGGAGTTTTTCGAAGCTATCTTCAATAAGATATACAATTTTGGTGATTCCCAGTGATAAAAACCCTATAATTAATCCTATAAAACTATAAACAGCCAATGAAAGGTTTGATGGTGTAGCAAGATCGGGCATGGCAAATACGGGGCCGCTTTCAAACAATAAATGATGACCTGCAGCCCCGGTTATGCACGCCAGCGCTACCGGTAAAATTGATTTTGGTGAAAACTCAAATAGCAATAATTCAATGGCCAGGAAAACAGCTGCTATGGGTGTACCAAAGATGGCCGACATGCCCGCCGTAGCACCCGATGCTAAAATGATCTTACGCTCGTTTGATGAGATCCTGAACAGCTGCCCCAAAGTTGAACCCAATGCCCCACCGGTAGCAATAATGGGGCCTTCGGCTCCAAACGGGCCACCGGTTCCTATGGCTATAGCCGATGATATAGGCTTTAAAAAAGTAATGGATGGCTTTATCTTACTGCCATTCACCAGTATTTGTTCCATGGCTTCCGGTATACCGTGGCCCCTGATGGCTTTTGACCCGTATACGGCCATTAAACCAACCAATATACCGCCAATGGCGGGTATAATAATAACCAGCAAGCCCAGGTGATTACCAGCCGGACTGTGGAAGCCAAACTCAAACAAGCCGTAAAAAGAAATATTTGTTACCAAGTTAATAAGATAGATCAACGCTTTTGCAATAAGGCTTATAGCTACAGCTACTGCTATTGAAAGGCAGGAAATAAATAGCAGGCGCTTTTTTGTGGCCCAGTTGTTTTTTGAGTTGTTTACTGATGGCTCAAAGGAGTTTAATATGGGCGAAATGGGGATTCCGTTCCCGATGTTGTGTTTTTTCATTTTTCATGGTGCAGAACCGATTGCCTGCCGTTACGAGAATAACATGTTGTTTTGATTTTGCAAAAGTATACATTATTAAATGTTTTAGCAATTGAAATTTTATTAAAAATATTGTTTATACAATATTAAAATTAATTAAATTGCAATTTTATTTATATTTTTATTGTTTAAACAATGTATTTGAAGCGCGATATTTGCATCGGCACTTGTGGCTTTATGGAGGGGATATGGTGTGTTTAACTTTTAATTGACTATATAATAATTAATATTGCACTCGTTAACCAGGCCAAAATTTTATGACAAAAACAACCCATATATGTGATTTAAACACCTGCTTTTTGTGCCGGAACTGTTTAAAAGACTGGTTACCCGCTATTGCAGCAAACAGGGAAAACTTTGTTGTAAAAAAAGGGCAACAGTTATTTAAGGAAGGGGATAATGTTACCGGGATCTACTTTGTATATAGCGGCATTATTAAAGTACATAAACGCTGGGATCAGGAAAAAGACCTCATATTACGGTTTGCAAAACAAGGCGATATTTTAGGGCATTTGGGTTTGGCCGATACCACATCTTATCCCATATCAGCAACGGCTATTGAACCATCGGTTGTCTGCTACCTTAAAATGGATTTTTTTGAATCGTCATTAAATGTAAACAACCAGTTTACCTATAAATTGATGCGCTTTTTTGCCAATGAGCTGAATGAATCGGAAAAACGGATGCGCAACCTGGCACATATGCCCGTAAAAGAGCGCATAGCGCAAGCGCTGTTATCACTTAAAGATCAATTTGGACTAAATACCGATGGTTACCTTAATATTGAACTTACCAGGCAGGACCTTTCATCATATGCCAGCGTTGCCTACGAAACCTTGTTTAAAGTTACCCAGGAGTTTTTGCAAAACAATTTGATTGCCATAACCGGCAAAAATATTAAGTTGTTGAATGAACAGGCATTACAAGCCATGACGCTTGAAAAGAAGGTTTAAATAGTTGTGTTCCGTTAAAGCACGTTCAATAAAGCTCCTGTAAACATTGCGTATACGTAGCCCCAATGGGGATGGTATGGTTGCCGATGTTTATTTGCGCCCTGTCAAACCGGGTAACTTTTTCGCGGGCCACTATAAATGCGCGGTGCGTGCGGATAAACCGTGGTGAGGGGAGCAGCTGCTGCATATCGCTTATGGTTACGCGGGTGCTTAGTTGTTTATCGCCTTCGAGGTATACTTTGGTGTAGTTGCCAGCCGCCTCAATAAATAAAATATCGGCAAGCATTACTTTAATTTGCTCGTAGCCGTCTTTTATAAATACGGATGCCGGTTCTTCGGTCTGGGGCTGGCGATTGCGAAGGGTATAAAGCTCCTGCGCTTTATTGCAGGCCTTTAAAAATCGCGATAGCGAGAAGGGTTTTAACAGGTAATCAATAGCATCAAGCTCAAAGCTTTTTACGGCATGTTCCGAATAGGCGGTTGTAAACACCACCATAGGCGGATTGGTGAGGCTGTGCAGGAAATCTATCCCGCTTATATCGGGCATTTTTATATCCAGGAAAATAAGATCTATCTTGTTCTGCTGCAGGTAGGTCAACGCATCGAAAGCATTCGTAAAAGTGGCGCTAAGTTCCACAAACGGAACCTTAGCCGCATGAGATCTTACAACATCAAGGGCTATGGGTTCGTCGTCAATGGCAATGGCTATCATTAGTTAAATGTAGCTATTTGATATTAATTGCACTGTTAAGTGAATAAAAAATTCCTTGGCATTCTGGCGGATCACCAGGTCATACCTATCGGGATATAACAGGCTGAGGCGTTGTTTTACGTTTTCGAGGCCAATACCGCTCTGCCCTTTTTCAGGGTCGTTATCGGGGCGGATATGAATGCTGTTATGTACATCAAAATAAAGGGTATTATCCTTGGTTTGCAGTGTTACCTTTATGTGTGACGGGTTTTGCAGGCTGATACCATGTTTAAAGGCGTTTTCCACAAAGGGGATCAACAGCATGGGCGTTATCATTAAATCGCCGGTATATTCCTCTATTTGTGTTTCAATGGTAACATCTTCTGAGGTTGATGTGCGCAGCTTTTGCAGCAGGATGTAGTTGTTGAGGTAATCAATATCGCGCGATAGGCGGATGGTATCCTGCGTGTTTTCCTGTAGCATAAAACGCATCATATCGCCAAGTTTCTGAATGCCCTCACCAGTGCGTTCGGCATTTTCCTGCAGGGCAGTGCCGTAAAGTGTGTTAAGGGCATTAAACAAAAAGTGCGGGTTTATCTGCGATTTAAGGAAGTTGAGATTAGCATCTGATTTGCCCAACTCGGTTTTAAGGGTTTTAATCTCTTCATCTTGTCTGGCATTGCGGCTTTTATGTATATTCCATGAGATGGGCATTACCAATAATAGCTGTGTAAAAAAATTACCGATCACGATAACAGCTATTTGATTTCCATCGGTATAAACATGTAATGAGAAGATGGCAGTTGCTGTGCTGAACATCCGGTTTGGGTATTCAAAGCAAAAGCCGATACCGGTTAATATTAAGCACGAAAAAAGGGTTAATAAAACCATACGGCCAGCGTAGTTCCCTAAGCCCTTATTGCGGATAAAAAGTTTTGGTAATAACCTGTGTACCGAATAAAGATATATTATTATGGCTGCCGGGCCGGCAAATATGATGTAAAATTTAACAGCTTCGGGTAACGAAAGATATAGCGAGCCTACTACAAGGAGTATCCATGATGCGGTAAGTAAGGCTGCTTCGTAGTATAAGGCGTTTTCTTTATTCCTGGTATTTCTGTTAAACAACAACAATAATATTTTTATGGCCAGTAAGGCGGCAAAGTATAGGTTTATAATGCCCAATATAGTACAGGCACCGATGAAAATAAATACAAAAAGCGTATTGGATGCTGCTGGCTGGTTTTCCTTTTCAAAAGCCGGCTCCACATAAAAACAGAGCAAAAGGTAACTAATAAAAGTAACAATGGAGTTAAATAAAATGGGTACAATAAGGCCGCTTAGGTAATTGTTTTTAAGGTCGGTTACACGAATTTCATCGCCTATTGTGAATAGCAGGGAAGTGAGGATGATGCCCGTCACTATCCAGAATTCAATCCGGGCAACATCGTTCTTTAATTTCATGTTTAGTTGTTTATACATGGCTTTTGTGGGTTTGGTTATTTAATGGCACAATGGTACAAAAGCGTATTTTTTTTAATATTTAAATGTGACGAAGCTACCCAAAAATGTGATGAACATGCAAAATCCCGACTTAATTCATATTCGGTTGTTTATCATATCATGATCTTTTTAAGGATCTCGTCTTTTTTCATGCGCGATACCGGTACCTGGCTGCCATCGCTCATTATAATAAAGCCACCTTCGGTTTTTACATAGGATGCTATTTTTTTGAAGTTTACCAGGTGCGACTGATGGGTGCGTAAAAAGCCAAACGGTACCAGCAGGTCGTCATAATCTTTCAAGGTTTTACTCACCATATATTTTTTGCCGTTGTTAAGATAAATGTGCGTGTAGTTGCCCTCGGCTTGCAGGCGTATGATGTTGTTGATGGTTACAAACTCAATTTTCTCCGCCATGGCTATAGCAATACGCTGTTCGTCTTCGCCACGGTCGAGGTTTGAGATCAGTTCTTTTAGGCGTAGGTTTTCTTTTTTTGGGCCAATGTGCTGCAATGCTTTATCAACCGCGCTGGTAAGTTCTAAAATATTAATAGGTTTTAGCAGGTAATCAATAGCACAGGCCTTAACCGCCTGGATGCCATATTTATCAAAGGCGGTTACAAAAATAACCTCGAAGGTTTGCGCCCCGTTTAACGAGCGCAAGAGGTCGAACCCCGATTCGGCACCCATTTCAATATCCAGGAAAAGCAGGTCGGGTTGTAGCTGCCTGATGAGTTTAATAGCTTCGGCGGGCGATGTGGCCTCGCCAATAACCTCAACGCCGGGGCAATATTCCTGTAATAGCAGGCGCAGGTTTTTCCTGCTTTTTGGCTCATCATCAACCAGTATACTTTTAATTACCACGGTTTAGTTAATTGGGAGTGTAAGTGTAACAATAGCGCCTGTACCATTATCCTGGTTAGCCAAAATTAGTTGTGCCTTGTGGCCATCAGCCTGCAAAATACTTAGTCGTTCGTTAACCAGTTTAAGTCCGAAACTATTTGGGTTAACAGGGTTGCCATTAAATCCCGGGCCATTATCGCTTACTATTACACTCAGGTTATTGTCAGTGGTAAATATATTAATTTCGAGCTTTCCCTCGGCGCCCTTTTGTGCAAGGCCGTGAATAATGGCGTTCTCTACCAGTGGCTGTATGATCATACCGGGGATCTCAATCAGCTCGGTATTAAGGCCGGGGGCTATCTGCATGTTTAAATCAAAATCAAAACGCAACTGCTCTAACTGGCAATACAAGGTCACGGCGTCCAGCTCTTCGGATAAAGCAACCATGCTTTTCTCCGAATTGTTAAGCACCTTACGCATCATCAAAGCAAATTTTTCGAGGTAGATATTGGCCTCCTTATACAGTTTGCTGTTGATAAGCGACTGGATGGAGTTTAAGGCGTTAAAGATAAAATGCGGGTTCATTTGCGAGCGGATTGCTTTTATCTCCAACTCTTTTATGCGTTGTTTTACGTTTAGTTCGCGTTTTATTTTTGCTACGCGATTCCTGTAAATCAGATAACCCGCTATAAATGCCAAAAGGATGGAGCTTGCGCCCCATCCTAAAGTTGTGTAAAATTTTGTTTTTTGATCCTTGCTGTACCGTGTTACCGCGGTTGCTTTTTGCAAGGCCTTGTCAAGCCGTTCGTAATCAATCTCGGACTTGTTGGTTTCGTTGTTCATGAAAAGGTTGCTGCCAATATTAGGTATATCATCAACTACCCGTAACCACTTATCAAAAAAGTATACGCTTGATTCACCACCGTAAATCTCAACTCCCTTCATGTTTAGCGGGCTGCCATCAACCTCGTTATAACTTATATTGGGCTTCTTTAAAAACGAGCCGTCAATGGTCATAGCTCCATATCCCCGCGAGGCCAGCTGTATAATTACAAACTGTACTTTTTCGGGATCTTGTTTTTTGATAAAGGGTTCGTACTGTTTCAGGTCATCGGGCGAGGTATAGTTTATAATAACACATACCTGTTTCCCTTTAAATTTTTCCAGATCGAGTTTTTGTCCGTTTTTGAATGTTATGTTTAATGGAGATGACTTACCGGGTTCCCAGGCTGCCAGTGTGTTCCATTTTTCTATGATAGGTTTGGTAAGGGTGGTATCACCGCAATTATTTATAAAATCAAGATAGTATGGTTTAAGTTTAGCAAGGTCTTTAAAGTGGCTGGCATGTAATTCCTGGTCCAACTGTTTTGAAAGTGCCAGGTAAAGCGCATAGCCCTTAAATGACGCCAAACATGCCGAATAATCTGTCAGGAAACCGTTTTGACCACCGTTAATCAGTTTAAGCTTTGCGCTGCGGTAAAGCACCAGCCAATTGAAACAGGTTTTATACCAATCACTGTTAGGATAATCATTCATCAATACCGGCAGGTTGTCAATGTCTGAAAAGTAATTGGCTGGAAAACCCTCAAAGGATGCAGCAGATTGAGGAGTGTACAGGTAATTATTATGATAAAGCACGTATAATCTGGCTTCGGCCTGCAAGTAAATCCATTCGTTAGTATAATAATCGATAGCGGTTTTTGAAACTTTGCCTTTAAGGGTATTGATCAAAGCGTCGAAATCCTTTTTGCCTTTTTCCTGGAAGGCTATAAAACTATCCATTGATTTTGAAGCCGCCATCATATCCGGAAACTGGTTGCCTTGCTGCATATAAAGTTGATATAGTGGTTTTTGTGCGGCAGCATCGGCAGCTCCCGATCCTGAATAAGTAACCGTTTCCAAAAAGGGCCCGCTGAAGTAAGGGCCGCGAACAAGTTTCTTTACTGTTTCTGCATCTTGTGGTTCCAAAGCATCGGCAGTAATGGTTAAGGTATCACCGGGTTTTACGAGTGGTTTTATAGTGTTTAGCGGGTTTTGCCCATAAATAAATAACACGGCTGTAGGTTCGGTAAGCAGTATTTCAGTTTTAAAAGTTCCGTCGGCATTAATTTTTATAGTGCCAAAGTCAGTATAAATTTCTGGCTTATTATTGCCGGTAAGGTGGTGCAATATTTTACCGGTAATAAGTACGTTTTTACGTACCGGGAACGATGCGGCAACAGGTAGAATGGAGATATCACTTTCGATAGCCTTATTTGATACAACATCTTTTAATCCACTGATTGGCTTGCCACTTAACGCCTGCATATTGCCCTTTTTAATAGTAGTGGCAATAATGTTAAAAAGACTATTTAGGAACGGCGGTGGAAGCGACTCATAGCTTTGTGAAGACATATTGCTGATCACCTTTTTTGGGCTTATCTCCGTTATCATAATTTGTGGGTAGGGCTTTTTATGGTCATCTATCTTAATAACCTTGCCTTGCGCGTCAATTTCAACCCCTAAGGTTATCCGCGAAAGTGTATCGCTATTGCCTTGCAGGTAAGCGGGATAATAGCTGTCATAGCCATACCATTTATCGGCGAAATAACGCTTAAACTTTAGCCGCTCAAGCGTAGCATTGTACAATTCATGCCCGTTCGCTAATTGTTTATTTAATACGAACCTAATGTCGTATTGGCTTTTGCCCTGTTCGCTAGTCATCAGGTCTTCGACGGATGAGCCGGCGCCAATTGTTTGGCCCTCGCGGGAGTTAATGTTTACCTGCACTTTAAACCAGTCGCCGGGCTTTAGTTTAAGGAATGGGTTTTGGGCCGATAACAACAGCGGGAATAGCATCCCCAGGGTTATCATTAAAAGTTTTCTCTGTTTCATTGTTTTGTTATTTGAAACAAAGGAGCCGAAATGATAGGGTAGTATTATTGGTCATTGAGCAAGCGGTAGTTATCACTTATTATTCGGCAAATAAACGCAATTAAGATGTGCATTCATACCGTTTAATTTACCAGATGGATATCTTTTAAATGCACTGATTTGCTGTTTTGTAACAAATTTGTTGAAACGGGCCTATGATATAATTAAGCCTGCTTTTTTACGCCCAGCACAACTTTACGCTCTAAATCTTTAAAAACCAAAGCTTTCATATTAAGTTAATTAACAATTAAACGTTGAATTAATGCATAATGCAACGGTTGATTATCATTCATAAGCTTAGTATGAACGGTAATATATCTTATCACTATGATTAAAGGAGTAAATAAAATACCTATAAAAAGATACGGATTAATTGTCGCCTTGTTGGTTGTTCTTTTCTCGGGCGTGTTCTATCTGTATCTGCATTATCACAGGGCGCAAAATTTAAAAAACAGTATCGGAAAACTTATCTCGGCCCGCGAAAATTCATCGCTTATTGATAGCTGTTTGCTTATTTTATATAGCGCCGATAATAACATTCATTTATATGCTTTAACCGGCGATAAGGAGTACAAAAGAAAGTTTGCCATCCAAATAAAGGAGGTATCGGCCACCGTGAAAAAGGTAAAGTCCGATCAGCAATATTCAACCAACCTTACCCCGGCTACACTGGGCAAACTTATTAGTGAAAAAGCCGCCAAAACAGATAATTATTTAAAACTTCAACAGCTTACAGACAGCCTTATAAAGCTATCTATTAAGGCCGAAAAAATGCAATCGGTTAAGAAAACGACCGTGGCTATGCCTGTTGTTAAAATAACAAGCTCAACAATACACATAGATACCATTAAGTTGCCGGCAAAAGCACCCGAACGGAAAAAATTCTTCGGGCGGATAGTGGCTGCATTTTCGGGCAAACAAAAAGACCAGAAACCTGCCGATGCGATGATCATTAAGCGAGATACACAGATTAAAACAGTAGAACAGGTAAGAACTGAGTACATCCATCTGAGGCCTAAACCAACCGAAGATCATATTCGCCTTTTTAACGCCAATGCCAATCTTAAAAACAGCGAGCGCGAGATACTGCGGATTAATAATAACCTTATCTCGGAGATAATAAAATCACTTAAGCAATATAAAATTGCTGAGCAAAACTACGCCCGGGAAAGCAAAGTAGAATTAGCCGACCAAGTGAGCGATGTGTTTAATGAGTATGGTTATCTATCTAAATTAACCATAGCAGCACTGTTTATACTTATGGTTGTCGTACTTTACAATATCTGGAAGTTGTACCATAACGGGCGTTATCTGGTTTATCATTCAGAAAAAGCCGAAGAATATGCCGTTGCCAAAAGCAGTTTTATGGCTAGCATGAGCCATGAGATACGTACACCTTTAAATTCGGTGCTTGGTTTTTCTGAGCAATTGAGCATGACCAGGCTTGATGATGAGCAAACCGAGCAGATAAACGCCATTCGCAGTTCATCACAAATGCTGCTGGAGGTGGTTAACGAGATCCTTGATTTTTCTAAATACGAAACCGGCAAGATTAACTTCGAAAGTCAGCCCTTTATGCCTTATCAAGCCTTGGAGGATGTATTAAACACCGTGAGTATACAGGCCGCCAAAAAAGGCATCAAACTAAAAATGAATTTACAGTTTGATAAAAACACCTGTTTTACCGGCGATGTACTGCGCCTTAAACAGGTAGTAATGAACCTTTTGGTAAATGCCATTAAGTTTAGCACTAACGGAACTGTTTTACTGCATGCAAGGCTCATGACCCAAACAGACGGGCAAGCAGCATTAAAAGTGAGGGTTAAAGATAATGGTATCGGTATAAAAAAGCAAGATTTGCCCGCTATTTTTGATGAGTTTGTACAGGTGAGCGACGCGCAAAAGGTAACGCACCGTAAAGGCACAGGGCTTGGTCTGGCTATTTGTAAAAAAATAATAGAACTACAGGGCGGCAGCATCCGCGTAATAAGCGAATTGGGAAAAGGATCGGTATTTAGCTTTGAGCTGCCGTTTTTGCCTGCCAATAAAAATGATATTGTTGTTGAAACTCCCGTAAGTAAAGAGGATTTGGCCCGCGCAGTTAAAAACAAACACGTTTTGCTGGCCGATGATAACCAACTTAACGTATTGCTGGCAAGTACCATATTAAAAAAATGGAGCATTACTTGCCATAAGGCCTATAACGGGCAGGAAGCGCTGGCGCTGTTTAATGCCAATAATTATGACTTGGTACTCACCGATATTTTGATGCCTGTAATGGGCGGTTTGGAACTTACCGCCAACATTCGCAAAAACAAAAACATGCTAAGGGCCGAAACCCCTATTATTGCACTTACTGCAAATGTGCTTAAGGAAGATAGGGATAACTACATGCGAAGCGGGGTAAATGATATTGTATTGAAACCCTTTGCGGAGTTAAATCTCATAGAAAAGATTGCCGGAGTGCTAAAAACAAAGGAGGTGCCGTTCATAAATTTTTTGATAACCGAAAGTGATTTGATGGTTTAAATCATTGCAGATCAAATAAAAAGCAAAAAAGAATGTTAAATTTTGATTAAATAATTAGTCTACTAACCCTATAGTGCATATATTTGTAATAATTGTTATTATCGATCTAACCAATTAGTTCTTTATGGTAAATAATGAGGTCAGTCAAACTAAAAAAGAGAAAGCCATTGGTTTTCTCTTTTTTGCTTTAAGACAATGGCATTTTATTTGCCAATAAAAAAACATCGGCATAGTTATGGTGTTATCTATATAAATACCACCATCATGATCGATCCTAAAGATACCTCGCCTGCTGCAAACGATGGCAAATATGAGTTTCAGCTTCATTTTGGAGGTCGGGATCTGACCTGCCGGGTGGAGAAAGAACAAAATCAACTGCACGTTTTTATAGATAACAATATCAACGCCGAACTTACCATACAGCCCGATGGCAACTTAACCCAAACCGGCGGTAACAACCTGCCCGATTCAAGCATCGAGTTTATCAAGAAGCATGTTTTGGAACAGCAGGGTGCCTAAGAATTTGCCGGTGCGGCGAAGTGTTTTTGGGCGACACGGGAACGTTTCGCTGCACCGGTTTATACATTACGATAATACTTCCTCCAATACATCCGCCGACCGGATGTTGCCGAAACCTTCGATATGCAGGGCGTAGTATTCTAATAGTTTCTGGATCAGGTACCGCCGCTCGTCGTTACTCAACTTTAATTGCTGCATATCCTCAAAATTGCATAACAGTAGCTTGCTGAAGTTTTGCGTATGCGGCGGCGACAGATACAAAACGCTATCGGGCTTAAATTTACTGAAGATGCCATTTTTCATGTCGAAATAATCGGCGTTACCGGCCAGCGCCCTGTCAGGATAAAAACCGAGATAACGGGTTAGCTGTGCCATGAATAGCAGATGAAAGTTGGCAACGCTACCCGTTTGATGGTCAAGCCACTCGATGGCGCTAAACACAAAATCAAAAATATTTTCCTCCGCCGATTGCTGTTTTATGGATTTGTACAACACCTCGTTTAAAAACATGGCAATGCAGCTTTTTACTACATCATAAGGAATTGTGAGCAGCACCGGGGCATTTTTAAGTTCGGTAATGCGCTGCACGCCGCCGGTGTTTTTATGATAAACCACCAAGTTAAGTAAATGCAAAGGCTGCAGCATATTGCGGCCTATTTTAGCCTTTGGTTTTTTTGCCCCATTGATGATGTAGGATTGCAGCCCAAATTTTTCGGTGAAGATCTGTACAATTACACTGCTTTCGCCGTAATCGGTAGCTTTAAATATAATGCCCCGGGTTTTATGCAGCATGGTGTACCAGCAAAATAAGTTTAGGTAAAAATATAACCAGGCCGGTAACTAATGCAAACAAGGCGGCAATAACTACAGCCCCGGCACATACATCCTTTACATGCCCCGCCTTTGTATTATAGGTTGGCGATACCAGGTCGGTTAGGGTTTCAATGCTGGTATTTATAAGTTCGGTAATTAAAACCAAAGCAATGGCCAAGGTTATCCACAACCATTCGTTTGTGGCAATATGCAGCAAAAAACCCATTGCCGCGGCCAAAACCGTCGCTGCCAAATGAATCCTGAAATTGAGCTGGGTAGTTGTTGTATACCTCAAACCCTTAAACGCGAAACCAAAACTGCGTACCAGTTTTTTCATATACAAAAATACGTGTTATTGTTTAGTTTTTAAGCGCCATCAAGAACGAACGACATAAGTACACACGAGCGGGGCGGTTTATTACTAAAAAGCGGGGAACCCGCTTTTTAGTAATAAACCTTTAGCCTTTACCGGGTTAACCCATTGTCACAAAGTAAAGTTCTTGGCGGGGCGGGTAAATCTAAATTCGTAGTTTAGCGCCTCGTTTTAGAATTGTAAAGAATGTTCTGGGAAAAAACTGCTTCAATTATCCTCAAAAACCGGCTTGTGATACTCTTTACAGTATTGGCATTGAGTGCTTTGATGGGCTACGAGGCGTTTAAGGTTAAAGTAACCTTTACCGGTGGTAAAGTACTGCCCGTTACCGATTCGGCTTTTATACGGTACAACCAGTTTAAACAAACCTTTGGACAGGATGCATCATCTATGCTGCTGGCTGTATCAACCGAAAAGATATTTAATAAGGCTGTTTTTAACGAATGGTATAAAACGGGCAATAGTTTAAAAACGGTACATGGTATTAAAGCAGTAATTTCGGTAGCAAATATTTACGATTTGCAGAAGGATACCTTGCAGCACCGCTTTGTAATAAAGCCATTGGTGAGCCGGCCGGTGGCAACCCAACAAGCGGTTGATAGTGTAAAGCAGCAGCTTTTAAACTTGCCGTTTTACCAAGGCCTTATTTTAAGTGAGGACGGTAAAACCACGCTAATGGCCGTAACCTTTGATGATAAGATCTTTATTTCATCGGCGCGGGTACCTATTATTAACAAAATATTAAAAGCCGGGCAGGAGTTTGAAAAACGCACCGGCATTAAAGTGCATTACTCGGGATTGCCGCACATTCGCAATGTGGTGGGTAATTTGGTATCGCATGAAATGTCGCTGTTTTTAGGCTTGTCGATATTGGTATCGGCGCTTATCCTGCTCATCTTTTTCCGCGCGTTTTTCCCGGTGATATTCCCGGTGATCATTATAATTTTAGGCGTGGTTTGGAGCCTGGGCGTACTTGTTCTGTTAAAGTACGAAATGACCATACTTACCGGCATTATTCCGCCGCTTATTGTGGTTATCGGCATCCCGAACACAATTTTTATCCTCAATAAATATTTTCACGAATATGAGCTATCGGGCGATAAACTGGGCGCGCTTGGTATAGCTATTGAAAAGGCTGGTATCACTACATTCGTAGCTAACATTACCACGGCCATTGGTTTCAGCGTACTTTGCTTTACCCACAGCGACATCCTTGTGCAGTTTGGAATGGTGGCATCGGTAAGCATCATGGCTACTTTTGCGCTAAGCCTTATACTTATCCCCATTATTTTTAGCTACCTGCCGGCACCAAAAGCAAGACATACAGGTATAAAGGATAGCAAGCTGATGGTAGCCACACTAACCTGTATCGATACATTGGTGCACAAAAAACGCAGGTGGATATACATTGGTACGCTGGTGCTTATAGCGATATCGGCAGTGGGCATTTACCGTATAAATATCAATGGTTATGTGGTTGATGACCTGCCGCAAAACAACATAGCGCTAACCGATCTTAAATATTTCGAATCGAGTTTTAAAGGAGTGCTGCCGCTGGAGGTAAGTATTGATACCAAACGCAAAAACGGGGTGATGAACCTTGGTGTTATCCGTAAGGTAGAAAAACTGGAAACCCTCATCTCTTCTTACCCCGAATTTAGCAGGTCTATCTCTTTGGTGCAGGTGCTTAAATTTAGCACTCAGGCATTTTACGGGGGTAATAAAGATTACTACCGCCTGCCCGATGGCCTGGAGCAAAACTTTATTCTCAATTATGCCGGCAACTCGGGCAAAAGCGGCAATACACTCAATAGCTATCTTGACAGTACCCGCCAGGTTACCCGCGTAACCTTTGAAATGATAGATGCCGGATCGAAAAAAATGAACTCGGTACTTGCCGAGCTACAGCCGCGGATTGATTCTATCTTCAACCCCAAAAAGTTTCATGTGGAGCTTACCGGCAGCAGTATCATATTTATAAAAGGCACCAACTATCTGCTTAAAAACCTTTACGAAAGCCTGGCCTGGGCCATTATCTTGATTGCCGGGGTAATGTGGGTGCTATTTCGTGGCGTTAAAATGATAGCTGTATCTTTGCTGCCCAACCTGGTGCCGCTAATTATTACTGCAGGCCTCATGGGTTTTTGCGGCATTCCGCTTAAGCCGTCGACCATATTGATCTTTAGTATAGCTATGGGTATTTCCAGCGATCAAACTATATATTTTATTACCCGTTATCGTCACGAATTGCGTAACACCAAAAAGAGTATTTCGCAAATTGTTACCGATACCATCCACGAAACGGGGGTGAGTATGATATTTATAGCCACGGTACTATTCTTTGGTTTCGGTGTTTTTGTGGTATCAAAATTTGGCGGTACGGTGGCTTTGGGCACACTGCTGTCCATAACTCTGCTAGTAGCCATGATAAGCAACCTTACCTTGCTGCCCGCGTTTTTACTAAGTTTAGAAAAACGGGCAGATAGGAAGAAAGCAAAAGGGATTGATATAGCGTAAGTCTTACTATCAAGTAAGAGTATCATATAAAAGTGTCATCTCGAAACGAGGCACGAGTGAGAGATATTATACGGCCCCGCATTCGAACTTTGATATCGTACAAGATTTCTCGCTACGTTCGAAATGACTACTTTTTATATTAAATTATATCTGAAATGGATCTTAAACTCAACAACAAAGTAGCCCTTGTACTGGCAGCCAGTAAGGGTTTGGGAAAGGCAATAGCCACAGCCTTAGCCGCCGAAGGCGCTAAGGTTATCATTGGCTCGCGCGATGAGAAGGAACTAAACCAAACCGCTGCCGAAATAAAGGCGCTTACGGGTAATGAGGTTATCGCTATCCCGGTTGATGTTTCAAAAGGCAATGAGATAGCCGAATTTGTAAAAAAGGCTGCCGCAGCTTATGGTAGGATAGATATTTTGGTTAATAATGCCGGTGGGCCGCCGTTTGATAAGTTTGAGAACTTTGATGATGAACAATGGCAAAAAGCCTTCGACCTTAACCTGCTTAGCGTAGCCCGGTTGAGTAAACTTGTGTTACCGTATATGCAACAATCCGGCAGCGGGCGTATCATTAATATTATCAGTGGTTCGGTAAAGGCGGTGCTGGGTAATTCGGTACTATCAACCAGTATGCGGATGGGGGTTGTGGGCATGGCTAAACTAATGGCCGACGAATTTGGCCCCTATAATATCACGGTAAACAATGTAGCGCCGGGATTGATCTTAACCGACCGTATAAAACATACCCTGCCAAAGGATATAGACTCTGAAACGGCCATAAAAGACAAAGCCAAAAGCATCCCCCTTGGCCGCATAGGTAAACCCGAAGAACTGGCTGCGCTGGTAACCTTCCTGGCCTCTGAACAAGCAGCTTACATCAGTGGTACAACTATACAGGTTGATGGCGGGGCAAACAGGAGTATTTTTTAGGGACTAATCCTTTAAATAAAGATCAGAAAGGGCCATAGTTGTGATAACATCGGGCCAGAATTCAAACGATTGTATCCCAGCTCTTACAGGTAAAACATCAGTTTTTACCCATCTTTTCTGTTTCATTAAATTCATCTGCGCACTGTATTCAAGATTTTTTGAAAAAGGATTACTAACCCTCAATTCCATTTGCTTGTGTGCCTTGCCTTCAGATATTTGGGTAAAAGAAATAGTTAACGTTTTTTTCTTACTTACAATTGCAGAAACCCTTTTGAGGTTTACCAGACTGTCTTTAACTATATCTGCCTCAATAAAAATTTCTTCGCCGGGAAAAATCTGGATTATTTTGTTTTGAATGACATAAGAGGTGGCCGGCATTGCCGCCTTATAAAAGTTGGAATCACTAACGAATAGCTTTAGTTCAAAGGCGGGCCTTGTGTTTATATCAACAGGTTGCGAAAAGCATAGCCTGCTAATGAGCATTAAGGCAATAAATAGATATTTTTTCATGGTAACACCGGCGCTTTGAATACGTGGACTAAGGTCTAAAATATAATTTACCTACACCTTCGTTTTATTCTCTTTCAAATAATCTATAATTAAAGTAATTAAAACCACAACAACAGCCATGATAAGGCCGGTGGCGGCACCTTGTAAAATTATTTTCCATTTAGAATTCTGTAAAGCAGGGACTAATGTCGTTGCCAAAAACAGGAATAATGCCACCAGTAGCAATATTGTAGTACGCTTTACTTTATTTTTCACTCTTCTAAATTAAAAAAATCATTTATAAATTCTGTATTTTTGCAACCTCTTAAAAAAGAGGTGATAAAAGGCAAAAAATATACATGTACAAGGAATATAAGCAGTTAAACTTATCGCAAACAGGCAAAGAAGTACTGGAGTTTTGGAAACAGAACAACATATTTGAAAAAAGTATCAGCAGTCGCCCGGCAAGTAACCCTTACACTTTTTATGAAGGGCCACCGAGTGCTAATGGTATGCCCGGCATTCACCACGTAATGGCGCGTTCTATAAAGGATATTTTTTGTCGTTATAAAACACTAAAAGGTTACCAGGTAAAACGCAAAGGCGGCTGGGATACTCACGGCCTACCTATTGAACTGGCTGTTGAAAAAGCTTTAGGAATAACTAAAGATGATATAGGTAAAAAGATAAGCGTTAAAGACTATAACGATGCCTGCCGCAAGGAAGTGATGCGTTATACCGATGTTTGGAACGATCTTACCGAAAAAATGGGCTATTGGGTTGACCTTAATGACCCGTACATCACCTACAAAAACGAATACATTGAAAGCCTTTGGTGGATACTGAAGGAATTTTATAAAAAAGGCTGGCTGTATAAGGGTTATACCGTACAGCCATATTCACCCAAATCGGGTACCGGTTTAAGCTCGCACGAGTTGAACCAGCCGGGTACTTACAAAATGGTGAAGGATACCTCCATAGTAGCTCAGTTTCATTTAAAGAACGATCAGCAGCATCCGTTGATCCCGGTTTTATTTGAAGATATAAACGAGGATACCACTATACTGGCATGGACAACCACCCCCTGGACACTGCCATCAAATTGCGCATTGGCCATTGGCGAAAATATAGATTACGTAAAGATTCGCACTTTTAACCCGTATACGTTTGAACCGGTGAGTGTAGTGCTTGCAAAAGCCTTGGTTGGCAAATACTTTAAAGCCGAAGGTGAAACCGCATCGTTTCAGGATTATAAGGGCGGCGATAAGATTATTCCATGGGAAATAAGAGCCGAGATAAAAGGTATTGAATTGGTTGGCCTGCGCTATCACCAACTGATGCCTTACGTGAGTAATGAAGATCTGGAACAAAACGCTTTCCGCGTTATCCCTGCCGACTTTGTTACTACCGGCGACGGTACAGGTATAGTGCACACTGCCTCTGTTTTTGGTGCGGATGACTTCAGGGCCTGTAAAGAGAACAATGTGCCATCAGTAATGGTGAAGGATGAAGCAGGCAAGGAAGTACCATTGGTGAACAAGCAAGGTCGCTTTGTTGACGAGGTTACCGATTTTGCAGGTTACTACGTTAAAGAAGAATACTACACTGCCGAAGAACGCGCCGAGCCTGGCTTTAAAGCCACAGATGTGCTCATCTCTATCAAACTAAAAACAGAGAATAAAGCCTTCGACGTAAAAAAATACGAACACAGCTACCCGCACTCCTGGCGCAGCGACGAGCCGATATTGTATTATCCGTTGGATAGCTGGTTTATAAAAACAACCGCTGTTAAGGATAAACTTGTTGAGCTTAACAAAACCATCAACTGGAAACCTGAATCTACCGGTACCGGCCGTTTTGGTAACTGGCTGGAAAATCTGGTTGACTGGAACCTGTCGCGTTCACGTTACTGGGGTACCCCGCTGCCTATCTGGCGCGAGGAAAATGGCTCCGAAGAAAAATGTATCGGCTCAATAGAGGAACTGAATAAAGAGATAGACCTTGCTGCCGCTGCAGGTTTTATGCCGCAGAGTTTCAGGCTGGAAGATATGCACCGCCCGTATGTAGATGATGTGGTGCTGGTATCATCAAAAGGCAACAAAATGCTGCGCGAGCCCGATCTTATTGACGTTTGGTTTGATAGCGGTGCTATGCCTTACGCGCAGTGGCATTTCCCTTTTGAAAACGAAGAAGAATTTAAAAATGCCTACCCGGCAGATTTTATTGCCGAGGGTGTTGATCAAACCCGTGGCTGGTTTTTCACGCTACACGCCATAGCCGTTATGCTAAGCGAAGCCAGCGACAAGGTAAAAGCTGTTAACGAACAGGTTGGCAATAAAGGTATAGCGTTTAAAAACGTGGTATCGAACGGATTGGTGCTTGATAAAAACGGCAACAAAATGTCTAAACGCCTGGGTAACGGCGTTGATCCGTTTGCTACCATTGAGCAGTTTGGCGCTGATACAGCCCGCTGGTACATGATAAGCAATGCCGCCCCATGGGATAACCTTAAATTTAACGAGGAAGGGATTGATGAAGTACGCCGCAAATTCTTCGGTACGCTGTACAATACTTATTCGTTTTTTACGATGTATGCCAACATCGATAAGTTTAAATATACCGAACCGGAGATAGATTTGGCCCAACGCCCCGAAATTGACCGCTGGATCATATCATTATTAAATACCCTTAGCCGCGAGGTTGATGATTTTTATGCCGATTTTGAGCCAACCAAGGCCGCCCGCGCCATACAGGAATTTGTTGACGCGCATTTCAGCAACTGGTACATCCGTTTAAGCCGTCGCCGTTTCTGGAAATCAGATAACTCTGATGATAAGTTATCGGCATATCAAACGTTATATACATGTTTAATAACTATATCTAAATTAATGTCGCCAATTGCGCCGTTTTTTGCCGATAGGTTATATAACGATTTAAACTCGATAACGGGTAAAGAGGAATTTGAATCAGTACACCTGGCTTATTTCCCAACTTACCATAACGAGTTGGTGGATACCGCGCTGGAGGAACGTATGCAGATGGCACAGGATATATCATCATTGGTGTTATCGCTGCGTAAAAAAATTGGAATAAACGTACGTCAGCCCCTAAGTAAAATCCTGCTGCCTATATTAGATAAAAACTTTAAGGAGCAGGTAGATCAGGTAAAAGATTTAATATTATCTGAAACCAACATCAAGGATATTGAGTATATTACCGACACCGCGGGTTTCATCAAAAAGAAGATAAAACCAAACTTTAAAGCATTGGGTGCAAAGGTGGGTAAGGATATGAAAGCGGTAGCAGAAGCTATTAATAACTTTACAAATGATGATATTGCCGAATTAGAGGTAAACGAAAGTATTAATGTACTTGGTGGTAAATATTTAATAGCTGATACTGACGTAGATATCATTGCAGAAGATGTACCGGGCTGGCAAGTAACAAACCAGGGCAAACTAACGGTGGCTTTGGATGTTACCATAACCAATGAATTGAAACAAGAGGGTATTGCCCGCGAGCTGATAAACAGAATCCAAAACTTACGTAAGGACAAGGGCTTTGAGGTGACGGACAAGGTCGATGTTCGTGTTTTTGATCACCCGTATATCAGCGAAGCGGTAAAAAGCAATTTAACCTATATTTGCGCCGAAGTTTTGGCGGTAGGCATAGTGCTTGATTCCCAATTAAATGATGGTGATTTAATCACCATTGATGGACAAGAAATTTTGATTGTTATTAGTAAAATATAAATGAAAGTAGAAAACGAAAAAACCAGATACTCTGAGTCAGACCTGCAGGAATTTAAAGCACTCATCCTGGATAAACTGCGTATTGCTAAAGAAGAATTAAATTCACTTGCAACCTCATTAAGTTCGCCAAATGCAAACGGAACTGATGATACAGCAGGTACTTATAAAACTTTGGAAGATGGTTCTGCCACTTTGGAAAAAGAACAAATAAACCAGTTAGCTGCCCGTCAGAAAAAATTTATCGATCAGCTGGAAGCTGCGTTGGTACGTATTGAAAATAAAACCTATGGCATTTGCCGCGAAACAGGTAAACTGATCCCTAAGGAGCGTTTACGTGCCGTGCCGCATACCACCATGACAATGGAAGCAAAATTAAGGCAATAAATGAAGGCTGCTTACACCAAACCTTTTTTAACTGCTGCATTTATTATTCTTGCCGACCAGATCATCAAGACCTGGGTGCATAGCCACATGTATATGGGCGAAGAAATTCGCTTTTTTGGCAGCCACGGCATGCTGCACTACACCGAAAATAACGGTATGGCGTTTGGTATGGAGTGGGGCGGCGATGCCGGCAAACTTGCTTTAACACTGTTTAGGATTGTTGCCGTTTGCGGTATTGTTTATAGCTTGGTTTACCTTATAAAGCATAAATATCACCGCGGATTGGTCATGAACGTAGCGCTTATTTTAGCCGGCGCGGTAGGGAATATTATCGACTCTACATTTTACGGTATCATGTACAAATATGCGCCGCTTTTTCATGGGCGTGTGGTTGATATGTTTTACTTTCCGCTGTTCAGAGGAACGTATCCATCATGGCTTCCATTTTTTGGCGGTGAGCCATTTGAGTTTTTCCGCCCGGTATTTAACCTTGCCGATTCGGCCATATGCGTAGGCGTTATCATGATATTAATATACCAGAAACGCTACTTTAAACATGAAGTGCCGGAATTGAGCAGCCCCAACAGCGAAATGGTTGAGGAATAAGCAGACGTAAAATTATATGGAAGGCCCGATGCTGATTGATCTCAGTTTCGGGCTTTTTTTATTGACATCGAGCAGGCATTTTAAATACCGCGTCATTGCTTCGTTCCTACCCACGACAAGTTATGTGTAAGGGCCTGTCACCCTGAGCTTGTCGAAGGGTCGCGCGTAGAGGCCTTTGCCCGCTATGCTTCGACAGGCTCAGCATGACAGCCCTTTTTTTTATAATTTCCCATGTCATTTCAAGCTTCAGAGGCTACGGATTTTAAACCTCGCAATGACGTATTGAATAGCTGTCGCGAGTTACAGCAATTAATCCCACAAAAAAAGCGATGAGTAAAACTTATCGCTTTAAAAATATCTTTATAGTTGCTTATTCATTTTCAATAGCTGCAAAAACTTCCAGCAGAATATCCCATTTTTTTGTTTTATCAAGCTCCCAAATGCGTACATAGTTGTAATTGCTTACCACGTTGCCTTTTGTAATACGGGCATGGCCATAAGTGTACGCCAGGTCATTACTTGATGAACGACCCCCATCGGTAGTTTCGGCGGTAATGGTGATTGCCTGGTTATTAATAAATTTCATGATCACGTCTGATCCTACCATCGGCTCAAAGCCGGGGAAGTAATAATGTGCTTCCGGACTTAAAAACTCCTTATAACCAGCTAATGAAGAAAGGGTTAAAGAGTGATTAAATATTTTATCGGTATTTATGATAATAGTTTTAGCAGCGAATGGGTCTTTACTTGGAGCTGTTTTTGTAGCAACCTCAGCATCTTTAAAATCAGTAGGTGTTTCTAGCTCGCTTTCTGGGTGTTGTATACCGAGGTCAATAAGCAATTTGAATTTATTATCGGCATCGGTACGCCATATGGATACGTAGTCGCCAAATACTTTGTCATCTTCGCCTTTGCCGTTACTAAACACGTACGGCCCTGCGGTAAAAGCAAGGTCGCCATTGGATGATATACGGGCAAAGTTTGGTTTCCAGCTTAATTTACCGGGTTGTTTATCAATATTGTTATAAAAATCTACTATTTTAACTGCGTCGGGTTTAAAAACTATACCTTCAGGATCTGCAACAGATAAAAAGGCATCCTTCATGCCCTTACGTTCAACTAATTTGTTAAAAGCGTCTTCGGCACTAACTACTTTCTTTACCTGGGCTGGGCCGGTTTGCGCAAATGCAAATGTGCCGTAGCTTATAAATGTAGCAGCTAATAATAATTTTTTCATGTTCATGTATTATTTGGGGCAATTTAGTAATAAATTTTAAGTCGATGTGTAATTGTGGCTTTCATTAAACGTAAGCACTTGCCCATTACTGGTGTATTGTTGGGTTGTACCTGAAACGAAAACACCTGTAATTAATTGTATTTAAGCAGCGTTAAACATATAAAAATTGTGCCAATCAATGAATAAATTCAAATTGAAATTTACTTATATTAGCATACCCATGTTTATTTTGGTACGTTTAAATATAAAAACTAATTAACTCGGTATTGTTAATAATGTTTTAAATAGCGCCTGTTGTTGTATTTAATCTTTAAAAATTACTTCGCCATGAAAAATCGCATATTCTTTTTTTTCACGTGTATGGTATTGGGTGGTTTCACCGCTACTGCCCAGGTTAAGTTTTCAAATGATATTGAGGGCAAGCCCTATATGGAAAAAAGCGATACCGAGATAGAAGGTAACCCTTATTTGATACCCGATTGGGTTATAGGCTCGGTTGTGCTTGGCAACGGTAAAACAGGCACCCTTAAACTCAGGTACAACATTGCAAAGGATGAGCTTTCATTTGAAAATCCAAAGGATACATCTTCCTTAAACTTTATTGACGTCGTTAAAAGCTTCACCTTAAATCCTTTTAAAATTGATGAAAGCAACCTGTTGCCGCTGGTGTTTGATAGTGGCTTCCCCGCCATTGACAATCAAACCACTGCAACCTATTACCAGGTTATTGGAGGTGGCAAAGTCAAACTGTTAAAACATTATAAGAAGAAGATAGAAATTAGTAAAGCTTTTAACTCGGCAACATCAACCCAAACATTTGTTTTGGCCGATAGCTATTACCTGCTGATTAACGGGCAGATGAGCAAGATAAAACCCACACAAAAAACAATAGCTGCAGCATTTAAGGATAAAGAGCCCCAACTGCAAACCTACCTAAAGACCAACAGTATAGACTATAAAAGCGATGCCGATCTGGCTAAATTGTTTGGCTATTATAACTCGTTGTAAATGAAAAGCGGCAAGTGATTTATCACTTGCCGCTTTTTATTAGCTTTTGCTCCAGAGCGTTCCTTCTTTACTATCCTTTAGCTGGAAACCTATTTGCGATAGGCCCTCGCGGATCTTATCTGAGGTGGCATAGTCTTTATTTGACTTGGCCTCGTTGCGCAGGCTTACAATGAGGTTGAGGATTTTGGGCAGATCATCGTTGTCGGCCTGCTCGTCTTTTAAGCCTAATATATCCTCCACAAAAGTATGCATGAGGGTTTTAAGCAGCTCGAGGTTAGCAGCATCTATCTTCATTTTGCCATCATGTACCGAATTGATAATGCGCGATGCTTCAAACAATTCGGCAATAAGTACCGGACTGTTAAAATCATCGTTCATGGCGGCGTAGCAACGAGCCATGAGGGGCTCAATCTCAATTTCGGTGCTGTTGGATGCCTTTAATCCATCAAGCAGTGCGTAGGCATTCATAAGGCGTTTAAAGCCTTTTTCTGATGCTTCCATTGCCTCGTTGCCAAAATCAAGGGTACTGCGGTAATGAGCCTGCAGCATAAAAAATCGCACCGTCATAGGGCTGTAGCCTTTGTTAAGGATAGAATTTTCCCCGCTGAAAAGCTCATGCGGTAAAAAACTGTTACCTAATGATTTCGACATTTTTTGTCCGTTAACCGTTAGCATATTGGTATGCACCCAGTAATTGGCCGGGTTTTTACCGCAGCAGGCTACATGCTGGGCTATCTCGTTGGTATGGTGCGTGGGTACAAGGTCGAGCCCGCCGCCGTGAATATCGAATTGATCGCCAAGGTATTTCTGGCTCATGGCCGAGCATTCCAGGTGCCAGCCCGGAAACCCAACACCCCAGGGTGATGGCCATTTCATCAAATGCTCGGGTTTGGCTTTTATCCACAGGGCAAAATCAAGTTTGCCATGTTTTTCCTGCTGACCGCCCAGTGTACGGGTATTGTTCAGCAGATCTTCCAGGTTACGGCCGCTTAAAATGCCGTAATTTTTTGTTTTGTTATATTTTTCTACATCAAAATATACCGAGCCATCTACTTCATAGGCATAACCGTTTTCCAGTATCAGCTTTACCATTTCTATCTGCTCAATAATGTGGCCCGTAGCGGTAGGCTCAATACTTGGCGGTAAGGTATTCAGTATTTGCATTACATCATGAAAGCCAACGGTGTACTTCTGTACAATTTCCATTGGTTCCAGCTGGGCTATTTTGGCTTTTTTAGAGATCTTGTCTTCACCTTCATCCCCGGCATCACCTTCCAGGTGGCCGGCATCGGTTACATTACGTACATAGCGCACTTTGTATCCAATAGCGGTAAGGTACCTGAACATCAGGTCGAAAGATATATAAGTACGACAGTTGCCCAAATGCACATCGCTGTAAACAGTAGGGCCGCAAACGTACATGCCCACATGCGGGGCATTCAAAGGCTTAAATTCTTCTTTTTTACGTGTTAAAGTGTTGTAAACAAATAAATTTTGTTTCATGAGTGCAAACTTACGATTTTTTAGATTTTAAGCTATCAATAAGAATCAAGAGATTAGCGTCAAGAATCAAGAGAAGGTAAAATAATTAAAACTTTGTCTTGATTCTTGACGCTTACATCCTGACGCTATTTTAGTTGAGCACCACATCGCTGCGCAACGGGTAATGATCTGATAGTTTCTTTTCAATTACTTTGTACGTGACTATATCAAACTGCGGGCTGGCCATAATATAATCTATTTGATAGTTAGGGAAATCGCCGTTATAGGTGCGGCCAAAACCAGAACCCTTTTCGCGGAAGGCATTTTTAAGTCCGTCGGCCATTTGGTTTACCGCGTAGGAAGCGGGGGTGTCATTAAAATCGCCGGTAATAAGGTAGGGATAGGGGCACTTTGCGGCATGGTCCTTAATCATAACTACTTGCTGGCTCCGTTTAATAAAAGCTATTTTTAGTTTGCCGCCCAGCCGCTTGGTCGACCGTATATCTGTTTTGCCTTTTTTTGAAACGCTATCCAGATATTTATAATCCTCGGGGTCAAACCTTATCGATTGCAGGTGTACGCTATATACACGGAATATTTTCTCGCCTTTTTTCACGTCGACAAACAGGCATTGGTTTGCTGATTTTTTTTCGGAAAGGTGTATTATCCCCCGGGAAATGATAGGGAATTTGGAAAAAATAGCCATGCCTATAGCCTCGGTGTTGTTAAAATTAAAGGGCTCGAAGTAAAAGTTATTTGACCCCATTATTTTTATAATAGAATCGCGCATTTCATACTGGCCCTTATTTTTGGTGTAAAACTCCTGGAAGCCTATAATATCCGGCTGTTGCTGGCTTATTAAACTTAGTATTTCGTGCTTGGTTGATATATCGTTAGTAGCCCCGTAACGTTTAAAGTTATGCGCGTTATAGGTCATGATGCGCATGGTATTTGCCCGGGTAGGTTTATCAACATCCGGCCCTCCCGTGCGGAAGCCTACATTGTTAAGCAGTACATTCCAGCCAACTAAAATGGTAACGAACGATAACAGGAACAGCCACCGCCTGCGCAGCAGCCAAAGCGCAAGCATAATTACATTTGAAACAAGTAAAACGGGGTAGGCCAAGCCAAAAAAGGCAACTATCCAGTACTTTTGCGGGTTAACGTGTGGTGCAAGATAACTGATCAATAAAGCAACGCAAAGCAACAGGTTTATCCATAATAATACTTTACCTATAAAACTCTGCTTTTTGTTATTTCTCATTTTTGCTTGCGCGGAATAGGATCTCTCTTTCCTGCTTGTTAAGGCTATCATAGCCCGATTGTGATATTTTATCTAATATACGGTCTATTTCTTCCTGTCGAGGAAACTCTACGGTGTTTTTATTTGAGTTGCCGGGCACCACTTTTAGTTTAGATCGTGATTTAAACAGGTTACTGATGCCGCCTATCCAATCGTGCCCTTTTTGTAGTTGTTTTATATAGATGAAGCCAAACAAGGCCCCGCCAAGGTGGGCAATTTCGCCGCCTGCATTGGGGCCTACGGTTCCTAAAAAGTCTATTACTAAAATAACCAGCACCAGCCATTTTAATTTTACTGGGCCTATAAGTATTAATGATATGGTGTAATTGGGTAGCAGCGTTGCCGTAGCCACTACAATAGCCATAACACTGGCCGATGCGCCTACTATGGTGCTTTCTGCTGCCGCGTTAACACTGGTAAAGGCCGGGAGTAAATTATAAGCCAGCAGAAAGAACAAGGCGCCCGATAAACCGCCTAATATGTATAAACCGATAGTGCGCTTATTGCCCAGGTATTCTTCAAATATTTGGCCCATCCAGTATAACCAAAGCATATTAAACAGAATGTGTAATATCCCCGCGTGCATAAACGAGTAAGTAAGCGGCGTCCAGAAATGGATTAATAGCGTGGGTAGGTGCGCGGGTAGCTGTAGGTATTTATCTGCATAAAAAGATATCATACTGGGTCTGCTAAATGAGGTTAGCAGCAGCTCAAGCGTAGCCGGTATATTTATAGCCAAAAAAACAATAACGTTAATACCAATAAGCAGGTTTAACTTATTGCCAGACCGCAGCATTTTGTATTGAATGTTTTGCCAAAGGGTACTCATAAAAATAAATAGTTATTAATTTGATAACTCCTGTTTGTTAATAAAAATTGTCTGTATGCTGCAATCGCCAGGCTTTTACCAATATAAAGCCTATAAGTGCACCGCCTAAGTGGGCAAAATGCGCTACCGAATCGCCGGCAAATTGTTCAACACCTAAAAATAGCTCAACCACAACATAAATAGGAATAATATATTTTGCTTTTATAGGCACCGGAATAAACATGATCATGAGCTCCATATTTGGGTAAAGCATCCCAAATGCTATTAGCAACCCAAATATAGCACCAGATGCGCCCACTATGGATGTATGGTAAATACCGTAGAGCTTTATAGCTTTTTCTTGCCCAAATGCAAGGTAAGATGAATCAAGCCCCGGATGATTAATGGTGATGCCGCCTGTAATAGCATGTACCTCATAAGCCTGTACCAGCATTTGAAATGCAATAGCACCAATGCCACAAATAAAATAAAAGCTTAGGAACCTCTTTGATCCGATGGCGTACTCAACAATGGGGCCGAATGAAAATAACGCAAACATGTTAAAAAAGATATGTGCGAGATTGCCATGTACAAACATGTAGGTAATTACTTCCCATAGCCTGAAATTTGGCGAATTGAAATAAAACATACCAAAATTGTCGGCAATTGGATTTGGGCCGTTTGCCCCCTTGTCAAATATTAAAACGGGTATAAAGCAAAGGATATTTATGATCAGCAGGTTTTTTACAACCGGTGGTATATTAGCAAAAGGCGACTGGTTAAATCCGTTCATAGTATAAGTAAAGCCCGCAGGCTATTTTTCAAATCGTTCAATTAATTCGGCCAATGTAAATGTACTGATTACGGGCTTACCATTCAATGCCTGGTTTGGCATTTGGCAGGCAAAAAGCTGGTCTATCAGTTGATTCATTTCTTCCAGCGATAATTTGGTACCAGTTTTTATGGCCGCGTTGCGCGCCAGCGAGCGTGCCAGGTTATCCCGTTTATCTACCTTTAAAATGGCCATATTGTTTTTAAAGCCTTCCAGCAAATGTTCCAGTAGTTCATGCTCGTCAACATTGTGCAATTCGGCCGGTACGCCTTCAACAACAACGGTGTTTTTACCAAACTCCCTAATGTCAAAACCGAGGGCCTTAATATCGGGCAAAAGCTCTCTTAATAACTCAAAATCGCTGCCGTTTAGTGTTACCGATTGTGGAAATAAACTCTGCTGGCTTACGCCCGAATGATTTTGCAATTGCTGTAAAAAACGTTCGTACAAAACGCGTTCATGGGCTGCCTGTTGCCCTATCAACATAAAGCCCGATTTAATTTGCGACAGGATAAACCGGTTATGGATCTGGAACAACTGCCGTTCGCTGGGCTTGCTTACTTCCTGTTCATCAACCGTTATCAGTTTCTCCTCGTGCATTTGGTGTTGCAGGTTGGTTTCCTTTTTGGTTATCTCGTAAAGCGTATTCCAGTTATGCGGGATGGGGTTGCTGCGGTGCTCATCGCTATTGCGGAAGGTGGGATATTCTCTCGCCGGCCTTTTTTCGGCAGCAAAAGGATTGAAATCCGGATTAAAGGATATGGTTGGCGCTACTATTTCCTCAAAAGGCTTGGGCGTTATCAGGTGCTCAATACTGTTCTCCTGGTCAAAATCCAAACTTGGCGTAATGTTATACCGCCCCAACGATCGTTTTACCGCAGACCGGATAATGGCATAAATAGCTTTCTCGTCCTGGTATTTGATCTCGGTTTTAGTGGGGTGTACGTTGATATCTATCTTGGATGGATCAATATCAATGAACAATACATACATGGGATAGCTATCATCCGGCAGCAGATCTTCGAAAGCGGTAAGTACAGCATGGTTCAAATACGCATCACGGATAAAGCGGTAGTTCACAAAAAAGAACTGCTCGCCGCGGGTTTTGCGGGCAAACTCGGGCTTGCCAACAAAGCCACGCAGGTTAATAATGGTGGTATCTTCCTCAACCGGTACCAAACGCTGGTTATAATTATTGCCAAACAGGTGTACAATGCGTTGTTTTAACGCTGCTCCTGGCAGGTGGTAAACTTCCTGGCCGTCATGATGCAGCGTAAAAAATATCTGTGGATTGGCAAGTGCTACGCGTTGAAATTCATCAATGATATGGCGCATCTCCACCGGGTTACTTTTTAAAAAGTTACGGCGGGCAGGTGTGTTATAAAACAGGTTTTTTATGGAGATAGACGTACCCACATTGGCCGAACATGCCTCCTGGCTCACCACTTCTGATCCTTCTATAAAAATGCACGTACCCAGCTCGTCCTCATGCCGGCGGGTTTTCATCTCCACCTGGGCAATGGCCGCTATGGATGCCATGGCCTCGCCCCGGAAACCCATAGTGCGTATGGCAAACAGATCATCGGCTTTGCGTATTTTGGAGGTGGCGTGGCGCTCAAAGCACATGCGGGCATCAGTAGGGCTCATGCCGCAGCCATCGTCAATAACCTGTATCAATGATTTACCGGCATCTTTTATAATGAGCTGTATTTTTGAGGCCCCGGCGTCAATAGCATTCTCCACCAATTCTTTTACGGCAGATGCTGGTCGTTGCACCACTTCGCCCGCGGCAATCTGGTTGGCAACGGCATCCGGTAAAAGCTGTATTATATCTGACATTTTAAAAAAATTCCCTTCAATTTCGTTTTCGATGCTAAATTAAATATTTGAAGGCATAACTTTATGATTTGGTAATTGTATATGTACAGGATGATAACAACACGGAGCAAAGAATAAGTATAATAGAACAAATAATAGGGATAAAGATGATATAAAAAGGACAACTCATAGATTTACTGTCTTTTGCCTTCGCACTATTATCGTTGTTCCTTGTTCTTTACTCTTTATTCCATCGTCCCACAAAAAATCTACTTTATGAAAAAATTATTGCCAGTGCTGTTGCTTTTGGCCGCGGCCTGCAAACAAAAAGAATATAATGCTGATCTGCTGGTTAAAAACGCCGTTGTTTATACGGTGGACAGTAACTTTAGCACCGCTAACGCCTTCGTGGTAAGTGGTGGTAAAATTTTAGCGGTTGGAAATGCCGATACGCTGGAGCAAAAATATTTTGCCCGTGAGGTTTTAGATGCCAACGGTGCCGCCGTATATCCCGGTTTTATTGACGCGCATGCGCACTTTTATGAGTACGGTATGGGCTTGCAGGAGGTTAACCTGGTGGGTACCAAAAGCTGGGGCGAGATCATAGACTCTGTAAGTGCGTACTCAACCCGCAACCCTGATGGCTGGATCATTGGCAACGGCTGGGATCAGAACGATTGGGCAAAAGAGGAGTTTCCGGATAAGGCCAAGCTCGATTCGCTGTTTCCGGTGAGGCCGGTTATACTGAGCCGGGTTGATGGCCATGCGGTTATTGCCAACCAGGCCGCGCTTAATATTGCAGGCGTAAAACCAGGTCAAACTATTAACGGTGGCCAAATTGAAACTATTAAGGGCAAGCTTACCGGCGTACTGGTTGATAACGCGGTGGGCATAGTAACCCGCAAAATACCAGAGCCTCCCGCGCCGATGGTAGAAAATGCGCTGCTATCGGCACAACAAAATTGCTTTGCTGTAGGGTTAACTACCGTTGATGATTGCGGCCTGCCTTATGCCATGATCAGCACCATTGCCGATCTGCAGCATAAAGGCTCCTTAAAAATGCGCATTTACATGATGCTGGCCGACAGGCAGGAGAACTACGAATACCTTTTTAAACACGGCGTTTATAAAACTCCCGGTTTAAATGTAAGGGCGTTTAAAGTTTATGCCGATGGCGCACTGGGATCATACGGGGCTGCGTTGCTCAAACCCTATACTGATTCAACAAACAAAAAAGGCTTTTTGCTAAGTAGCCAGGCCCACTTTGAGCAGGTTGCCAAATTGATATATGACAAAGGATTCCAGATGTGTACCCATGCCATTGGCGATTCGGCAAACCGCGTTATGCTTAAAATTTATGCCAGCGTATTGAAAGGTAAAAACGATCGCCGCTGGCGTATTGAACATGCGCAGGTGGTATCGCCGGAAGATGTAAAATATTTTGGCGATAATAGCATCATTCCATCAGTGCAGCCTACACATGCCACATCAGATATGTATTGGGCGGGCAAGCGACTGGGTAAAGAGCGCCTGAAATCGGCCTATGCTTACAAAAAATTATTAGGTCAGAATGGCTGGTTGCCCCTGGGTACCGATTTTCCGGTGGAGAATATTAACCCCATGTACACGTTTTATGCAGCAGTTGAACGTAAGGACCGCAAGGGATATCCTGCCGGCGGTTTCCAGATGGAGAACGCGCTTAGTCGTACCGAAGCCCTCAAGGGGATGACTATTTGGGCAGCCAAAGCCAACTTTGAAGAAAAGGAAAAAGGGAGCATCGAACCCGGTAAATATGCCGATTTTGTGCTGCTGGATAAAGATATTATGAAAGCAAAAGGCGCTGATCTGCCAAATGTAAAAGTGATCAAAACTTATATAAACGGAGTAAAAGTATATGATAAAAAGTAAGTGGGGCAGTGTTGCTTTTGTGTTGTTGGGTTTTTCAATATTTAATACGGCTTGTGCGCAAAACCCGCCCCTTACCGGTAAAAATTACATTGCAGAAGAGCGGTTGGTTGAACACTCAACCGTGTTACTCAATAACAGTAAATACCTTATTCCGCTGCAAAATCTCGATCAGCTTAAAATAGCCAGCGTTCATTTCAGCAACCAATATACCACTGCTTTTGATAGCCTGCTTAACAAATACAGCAAGGTGCAAACCTTTGACGGTAATGTTTATACAGGCGCCAAGACCCTTAACGATCTATCTGCCGATTTGATGTGGTATAATACCATCATTATACAATTAAACGAAGCCGATCTGAATAATCCGCAGCTGGCAGATTTTATTAACGGGAACCAAAAACTAAAGAATGTAATAGTTGCAGTATTTGGCGCAGGCACGGTGTTTGGTAAACTTACCAATATCAGCGCACCAATTATCTGGAGCGAGCGGATTTCGCCGGTATCGGCGTATTATGCTGCGCAGGCTGTTTTTGGCGGCTTGCCTATTACGCAAAAACTTACTAAAACTTATTCGCCGCAATTTGCATCGGGTATGGGTTTTATTACTGATAAAACAAGGCTGCAATACACAGTGCCCGAAGAGGCCAACATCAACGCCAGCGACCTGGCAAGCATAGATAACATTGCCCGCGAAGCCATTGCCCAACACGCCACTCCCGGCTGCGTTGTTTTGGTGGCTAAAGACGGTAAGGTGATCTTCAATAAGGCTTATGGTAACCATACCTACGATACGCAGGTGCCCGATAAGATAACCGATATCTTCGACCTGGCATCTATGACCAAAATATCGGCTACCACCATAGAGGCTATGGCCCTTACCGACCAGGGAAAGCTAAGCCTGGAAAATACTATTGGCGATTATGTTCCGCTGGCTAAAAAAAGTAACAAGAACGATATTAAGATAAGCGAACTGCTGCTGCACCAGGCAGGATTGATCCCCGATATTCAGAGCTTTGAAAAAGTAAAGCCAACTGATCATAGCACCGATTCATCGGCTGCTTATCCAACAAAAGTATCCGAGCATTATTTTTTACGGGCCAACTATTATAAGGATGTAATGCTGCCCGAAATGCTGAACTCGCCGCTGCGCACCCGCGGCCAGTATGTGTATAGTGATGTGAGTATGCTATTTATGAAGGAAGTAGTAGAAAACATTACCTCCATCCCCGAAAACGTATATGTACAGCAACAATTCTATAATCCGCTGGGGATGCAGACTGCCGGATTTTTACCGCTATACCGCTTCAATGCCGCGCAGATAGTACCAACCGAAAATGATCAGGAATATCGTCGTAGCCTGCTTGATGGTTACGTGCACGACCCGACTGCTGCCCTTATGGGAGGCGTTGCCGGTCATGCGGGTTTATTTGGCAGCGCCAATGATGTGGCCATACTTTACCAGATGCTGCTTAACCGGGGTACCTACGGCGGCAAGCAATATTTTAAACCTGAAGTGATTGATCTGTTCACCTCCAAGCAATCGGCCGTAAGCAGGCGCGGTTTGGGTTTTGACAGATGGGACCCTATTGCCGAGCGCCATTATCCATCGCGCCTGGCATCGGAGCAAACCTACGGGCACACCGGCTTTACCGGTACCTGCGTTTGGGTTGATCCACGTTTTAACCTGGTGTATATATTTTTATCAAACCGGGTAAACCCATCGGCCTCCAGTAACAAACTATCCAGCCTCAACATCAGGCCACGGATAATGGATGTGGTTTATGAGGCGATAAGCAAGGGAATTTGATTTCGGGTTTCGGAGTTTTTTACTGGCGCGGGCTTTTCAGCCCGTGACTTAGCATGGTTGCGGCTTTCAGCCGCAGGATAAGCTGGAAGCTTATGCCCTGCTTTCACACGGGTTACGCTGCGCTAAACCCGCGCGAGGGGGGAGTTGGTGCGTGTAAAATAAATCACAATAGCTGGTTAAATTCCAATCGCTCCCCATCCGGTCCTGTAATATTAAAAATACTTACAGCCGTTTTTCCAAAATTGCAGAAAAACAGGCTCGGGTTCCAGCACGTTGAAGCCGGCTTCGCTTATCACTTTGAAAGTTTCGTTGATATCGCTTACGTCAAAGGCAACATGATCTACATGGCCATCTTTGCGGCTTCGGATGTCGCCGAGCGCACTTTCTGGAAACTGGTAAAGTTCAAGGATCATGTTGCCACGTTGCATCATTATGCACGTGCCTTTTTCGCCATTGTGGTCAAAGGGCCGTTCCATCGTGTTAATAAAGCCCAGTCTTTCGTAAAATTGCTGCGACGCAACAACGTTGGTAACCGGGATGCCAATGTGCTGTATGCCGTTGATTTGTAAATTGATAGTGTTTTCCATCGCCTTGATAGTTTGTAGATAGATCACCCAAATATGCGGGTTAACGAAGTTAAATCATTTTACACAGTGTTAACACATTTGCCATAAATTGCTGTTAAACTTGCAGCGCATTATAAAACATTTAATGGAATAGCAGGGGGCATCCCGCCGAAGAATCACCAAAAAATTGCCCCCGGTATATCTGTTAGCTTTAAAGATAAAATTAGCTTAATGAAAATCGGAATCGTTTGTTATCCAACATTCGGCGGAAGCGGAGTTGTTGCCACTGAATTGGGCAAGGCCCTTGCCGACCGCGGTCACCAGGTTCACTTTGTAACCTATAATCAACCGGCCCGGTTAGATCTGTTTTCCGAAAATTTGTTTTACCACGAGGTGTCGGTAAATAATTATCCCCTGTTTGATTTTCCGCCGTATGAACTGGCCCTGGCCAGCCGGCTGGTGGATGTGGTAAGGCACGAAAAACTCGATCTGCTGCACGTTCATTACGCCATACCACATGCCTCGGCGGCTTTTATGGCCAAGCAAATATTAATGACCTACGGCATTTATATCCCCGTAGTTACCACCCTGCACGGTACCGATATTACCCTTGTGGGTAAAGATCGTACGTTTAAACCAGTGGTTACCTTCTCCATCAATAAATCAGATGGTGTCACTGCCGTATCTGAAAATCTGAGGGAGGATACTTTTAAGTTTTTTGAAATAGAGAACGAAATACGTGTGATTCCCAACTTTATTGATCTTACGCGCTTTAGTCTTAAAGCAAAAGATCATTTCAAAAAAGCCATTGCTCCATCGGGCGAAAAAATACTGGTGCATACCTCCAACTTCCGTAAGGTAAAACGTACCGAGGATGTGATAAAGATATTTGCCAAAGTGGTTAAAAAGATCCCATCGAAATTATTGATGGTGGGCGATGGTCCCGAACGCTCGGGCTGCGAGCAGCTTTGCCGCGATTTGGGTGTTACCGAAAATGTGCGCTTTTTGGGTAAGCAGGATGCTATTGAAGAAATTCTTTCTGTTGCTGATTTGTTCCTGATGCCATCGCAATCAGAAAGTTTTGGTTTGGCAGCTTTGGAAGCTATGGCTTGTAAAGTGCCGGTAATAAGTACCAATGCAGGCGGTTTGCCTGAGCTTAATGTTGATGGCCTTACCGGTTTTCTGCGTGATATTGGCGATGTTGACGGCATGGCCGAACGCTCTATCTATATACTTGAAGACGAGGCCCGATTGGAAACTTTTAAAGAGAATGCCCTGGCCCGTGCTAAGGAGTTCGACCTATCTACCATACTGCCAATTTATGAGGCTTATTACTTGGAAGTAATTGAAAGGTGCAAGGATAAATAACAAAAGTTTTGTATATTGACAGTTCAATATAAGAGTTAACGGATACACTGCCGTTAATGTAATAAACACGATACAAACGAAAGTTTGTTTTCTAATCGGTTAAAAATTATCGCTAATGTTAATTAACTTAGCTTATTGTTTCACTTTAAAACTAAAACTTATGGCAAAGCACACAACTTTAAAACGTGGACAGTTACTTAAGTACATTGGTAAAAGGTGGAGAAATTTAAACATCAGCTACCCATTCATGAAATTTTTAGGTTATGACGGCAATGGCTTCGCCGATGTATGGGTAGAATACCAGGGCCGCTTGATGCTGCTAGCCTTGAAAGAGGTTGAGCTGGTAAGCGTAGCCGCGTAAGTTCACTGTTTGTAAGCCTATTTTCCTTCGTTACTATTTTCAGGGTTTGTTACTGCGTACAGTATTTGGCAATATAGCTATCGGCCTTGTCGCTGCCTATGTTGTGAATAAAGGTCCAATCGGTACATGCGCCTTCATTATCATGCTGCTTTAGCTTTTCGTTGGCTTGTTTTAGCATGTCGCTTATCAGCTCATCATCAAAGCCCAATTGTTTTTTGAGGGCTATGATGGTGGGCTCTTTTGACAGATCGGCCGTACCCTTGTATTTGTTAATGTAAAAGTTGGTAACAGCGTTTTCCAGCTCCTGGCGGTTTTTATAATCATTAATGGCTGCTTGCATGTCTATCGCTTTGGTGGTTCCGCAGCGGGTTTGGTCGGCATCAAAGCGTATGGGTTGTATGATGCTGGTAGTGCTCACATAATCGGCAGGTACCGTCCATTTGCCCGATGTAAGTTTAATAACGCGCAGCGCCTCATCATCCAGATCGATCCCTAAACCCTGCGCAACCTTTGCTTCAATAACCTTTCCATCTTTATCTAACTTAAAGGCAACATCAATAGTACCTGCTATGCAGTTTTGCCGAGAGTATTCGGGGTAAACTATCTTGGTCCGCAAAAAATCGAGCAGGGCAGATTGCCCGCCTTTGAATGCCGGCTGGGCGAAGGCATAACCTGCGGTTGCCGCCATCATCAACACACTTATAAACAAACGCTTAACCATAGTATAAATATCGACAATTAAATTGCAATAAGGTTTAAGGGAATTGCGGGTAAATGGCCGAATAAGCAAGAATTAATTATTGGCGGAATTTTAAAAACCCAGCACCCAACCCGGATCGGGCACATTAGCCTTGTACTTTTCCATCTCCGAATATTTACACACGCCGGGGTAATCGCCCCACTTGCCTTCCATATCAAACATCAGTTGAAAATGCAGGTGCGGCGGCCATTGGCCGTTTTCGATGTTGTTACCCAAGGTGGCTATTTGCTGATCCTTGTTTACAGGCATGCCAACGGTTAGTGTTTCCAGACTTGTGCGACTCAGGTGGCCGTAAAGGCTGTACAGTGTTAATCCATCCAGGCTGTGTTCTAATATAATGCAGGGGCCATAATCGCCCAGGTTATTGTTATCCTGAAAGCTATGTACTTTGCCATCAAATGGGGTATAAATGGGTGTGTCGGCTGGTCCCCAAATGTCAACCCCGAGGTGCAAACGGCGGGGTTCATCCTCGGTATCAAAATGGGCGCTTACCGCATAAATGGTACGATGTTCCAGATAACCACCAATGCCGTAGCGTGCTTTATTGACTTTTAGCTTGTTACTAATCCAGTTGCTAAATGCTTGGGCATCGGCAATAATTTCGGTGGTTAGTTCGGTATTGGTTGCGGTAAACTCTAACGGAAAAAGCCGGTCGGTGCCGGCTTTATAGTCAACCACTTTGCCAATGGCAGCAGGGTTGTTTTGTAAATAGTTTTTTAACAGCGCGTGCTTATCCATCCGGATAAAATTATTCGGCTTCGGTATCGGGCTGGCGCTCTTCTTTACTTATCTTATCAAAGATCTTATCCATACGCTCAACGTATTCGCTGGTATCATCTACAAAAAATTCAAGTTGAGGGATGATGCGCACCTGGTCTTTGATTCGTGCACCCAATTTATAACGAATTTCGGAGGCATGCAGTTTAATGGTTTGCAGGGATTGCTGTACGTTGGTTGTATTACCAAAAAAACTCAAAAATATGCGGGCGATGGCAAGATCGGGTGTTACACGTACCTTGGTTATGGTTACCAGTGTGTTGGGCAAATAGTTCATGCCTTCGCGCTGAAATATGGCGGCAAGGTCCTCCTGTATTACTCCGGCAAATTTTTGCTGACGTTTTGATTCCATGATAGTTAGTTACGCCACTTAGGCAGATGAGTTTAAATTGATTGGTTTAACCGGGATTAATAAAAAGCTTTTATTAAAGCTTAGTTACAAACATCCTGCGGTATCTCTTTTGTTATTTTTACTACTTTTTTTACAACCAGGGTACTGTCATACTCAGATCCCATACCCTCCTTGCCCGATTTTGATTTGATACCCTCTACCTCAACATAAACCGGCTCATAAGGTTTTTCGAAGTTCATTTGAGAGTATTGCAGCTCCAGCTGCGACGAGCTATCGGTAACCCAAAACTCACGGCCGCTGTCACAATCCTTAAATGACTTTATTTCGGGGCCAAAGCTGTACAGCCCTTTGTAAATGGTGGGTTTATCTCCTTTGTCTGCTTTACGGTTACATGAGCATGCAGCAATAAAAATAAATACAAGCGCGCAATATTTAATATACCTTATCCTCATATAAACAAATTTACAAATCCTGTTTGATTTCATCGAGCCCTTTAATACTTAATCGTGCACTTATTCCTGATGCTATAACAGCAATGGCGCCTACTGTTAAAAATACCAAACCAAAGTCGGATAGTTTTATGGCAATAGGGTAGGCATCAATTATTGACGTTTTTGTACCCATTTTTATCATGCCATAATGTTGCTGCGCAATACAAAATACCAGTCCCAATACTACACCCGCAATACAGCCAATAGCCGATATCATCATCCCCTCGAAAAAGAAAATGCCCTGTATCATTCGTTTATTGGCACCCAGTCCGCTTAAAATGGCAATGTCTTTACGCTTATCAATCACCAGCATGGTTAACGAGCCAATTATATTAAATATTGCTATAATAAGCACAAAGGTAAGTATCATGTAAATAGACCAACGCTCAAAAGTGAGGGTTTTATACAGTTCGGTGTTTTGCTGCTTTCGGTTTTTTACGGTGAACTTGCTGCCAATGGCATCCTCAATTTTACTTTGTACGGCTGCCAGGTTAGTACCCTTTTTATAGGTAAGCTCAAGTGATGATACCTCAACAGGCTGATCCAGCAAATCACGGGCAAACTCAATTGGAGTTACCACAATATCATCAAACTCCTGCTGAATGGCAAACACGCCCGAAGGATTTATTGACCGTACCTCGAACTCATTTAGCGGATTGGCCGAATTTACCACACCTCGCCGGGGCGAATATATTTGGATAGGCGCGAGCGCGTCATGTACGTTAATGCCCAGGTTGCCCTGTATGGTTGCCCCTACAACCGCAAAATACTGCCCATTATTTTTTAACGTGAATGAGCCGTTTTGTACCGTACTATCCAGCTGTTTATTTTTCAAAAAATCGTCGCTTACGCCTTTGATGCTACCAATCAGCGGTTTGTCGCCATACCTGATGAGGGCTTTTTCCTGCAATACCTGCGTAAAGGAAAACAAGTGCTCATCCTTATGCAGCGATTTAAAATAAGGCGTATTTGGGTCGAAGGTTTTTCCGAGGCGTGTTTCGATCTTTATCTCGGGCGAAAAATTGCTGTATAACGACAGGATCACCTCCTCCAGCCCGTTGAACGCCGATAAGATAATGATCAGGGCTGCACTGCCTATAAGCACCCCCAGCATAGATATGCCCGAAATGATATTGATGGCGTGCATTTTTTTGCCCGAGAACAGGTATCTTTTAGCTATGTATATAGAGGTGTTCAATTATGGTTGCGTTGTGAGCTGTAAGTTATCACTTAATTTAAAAAAGGGTTGTTTTGTTTTTCGTATCCGATAGTTGTTTCGGGGCCGTGACCGGGATAAACGGTACAATCGTCGGGCAGCCTGAACAATTTGTTCTCTATATTATCCACCAATTGTGTGAAATTACCACCCGGTAAATCAGACCGGCCAATGCTTAACCTGAACAACACATCGCCGCCAATTAAAATATTGGTTTCCCTATCATAAAAGCATAACGATGCCGGTGAATGCCCGGGCGCAAATATGAGGTGCAGGATTGTATCTCCAAATGTAATGCTACCGGTTTCAGATAAAAACTCGTCGGGCAGGGGCGATACCTCGTACCTGATACCCATTTGCGGGGCATAAGATACAACAGCCGCCAGCGTATCCGATTCGCCAATGTGGAATTTGGGTTTTAGTCCGTACTTATCAAATACAAATTTATTGCCCAGTACGTGGTCAATATGGCAATGGGTATTTAGCAGCAGCACGGGGGTTAAATTATTATCCTTTATAAAATTTACCACCACATTTTGTTCGGTAGCGGTATACATGCCGGGGTCAATAATTACACATTGGCCGGTTTCATCATATAAAAGGTAGGTGTTTTCCTGGTAAGGATTATTTACAAAGGATTTAACTTTTGCCATGCGGTAAAAGTACGGAATAAATTTGTTGGCGAAAGTGAAGCCGCCTCCCTTTTACAGTCGGTGGTTTAAAACGAGGCACAGCAATTGCGGTTGTTTAATTTTCAACGAAAATAATTTTCGCGGGTAAAAGCCGTTCCTGTATAATGAGGACGGCTTTTCTTCATCATAACTTCATAACTATTGTGCGCATCAAAACTTTTTATGGGTTTTAATCGTATCTTTGGAAACATTATAAATAAGAGTTCTATTATTCTAATTTCAATTCAGTGATAATCATAATATTCTTTATAGCGCACTGGTTTTTGTCGCTATTCTTCCAAACGTTCTTTTTACATAGGTATGCATCACACAAAATGTTCACTACCAACAAATTTTTTGAGGGGACATTTTACCTGCTTACTTTCATTTGCCAGGGTTCGTCGTTTTTAAACCCGCGGGCCTACGCTATCATGCACCGCGAGCATCATGCCTACAGCGATACCGAGAAAGATCCGCATTCACCGCACTTTTTCAGGGATGTTTTCCAGATGATGGTTTACACTGCCAAAAGTTACCGTATGCACGAGAAAAAATTAAAAGAACCTGAGGAACGCTTTAAGGGAAATATCCCAGAATGGCGCACTGTCGATTTCATTGGTTCATCAATGATATCGCGCCTTACTTTCGGCGTATTATACATTGCTTTTTATGTAGCTTTTGCTACCAGCTGGTGGATGTTTTTACTTATTCCTATCCACTTTTTAATGGGCCCTATTCACGGTGCTATTGTTAACTGGTGCGGTCATAAATATGGTTACGCCAATTTTGATAACGGCGACAAATCAAAAAACACTACTCCGTTTGACTTTTTAATGCTGGGCGAGCTGTTCCAGAATAATCACCACAAACGCCCCAATAACGCCAACTTCGGCGCGAAATGGTTCGAGATAGACCCAGTTTACCCGGTAATGAAACTGATGCACTGGATGCACATCATAAGGCTGAGGAAAGCTTATTTGTAGAACTTTTGGGACTACTGGACTTCTTGGACTATAGGACTTCAGAAAGGATAAAAGAATTTTTAATATTTAAAGCAGGCCGTAATCGATAAGATTACGGCCTGCTTTTTTTATATTCAACAATAAGTCCTTTATCTTTTGTCCAACGGTCTTTTATCCAAAGTCCAATAGTTCAATAAGTCTTATAGTCCAGAAAATCCCATAGTCCCATAGTCCAAAAAGTTCTATCTTTGCCGCTCATAAAGCATATACCAAATGAATGTTTCTGTATTAGCTCAAAATTTACGTGGCTCCGAGATCATTAAGATTGCCGGCGAGATCAACGAATTAAAAAGACAAGGTCAAAACATAGCTAACCTAACCATTGGCGATTTTGACTCGAATATTTATCCCATTCCGGCTGATTTGAAGGATGGTATTGTTGAGGCTTATAACCAAAATCAAACCAACTATCCGCCGGCAGACGGTATGCTTAACCTGCGCGAAAGTGTATCGGCTTTTTTAAGCAGCAGGATGAACCTGCATTATAAGCCCAACGAAATTTTAATATCCGGCGGCTCTCGTCCGCTTATATATTCTACTTTTTTAGCACTGGTTGATCCGGGCGATAAGGTGGTTTTCCCGGCACCGTCATGGAACAATAATCACTACAGCGACCTTACAGGTGCCGAAGCGATCATTGTTGAAACCAAACCCGAAAATAACTTTATGCCTACGGCAGATGAGATAGCACCGCATTTAAAAGGTGCTACGCTGCTGGCATTATGTTCACCGCTAAACCCTACCGGTACCATGTTTGCCAAAAAAGATCTCGAAGAAATTTGCGACCTGGTGATTGCCGAGAACAAAAGCAGACCGGCAGGTCAAAAACCATTGTACTTACTATATGATCAAATTTATTCGCAATTAACCTTTGGCAGTTTTGTGCATTACGATCCGGTTAATTTGCGCCCCGAGCTTAAAGATTATACCGTGTTTATTGATGGCGCATCAAAATGTTTTGCAGCTACAGGCGTGCGTGTAGGCTGGGGCTTTGGCCCGGCAAATATTATCGACAATATGAAAGCCATTGTTGGGCACATGGGGGCGTGGTCGCCCAAGGCCGAGCAGGTTGCCATGGCACATTTTATAAAAGATACCCCGGCGGTTGATGCTTATTTGGGCGATTTAAAAGGTAAAATAAAAGCCAGTTTAGATACCCTGCACGAAGGTTTCCAGGCTATGAAAGCCGATGGGTTTAGCGTTGATTCCATTGAACCGATGGGTGCCATATACCTTACCCTGAAAATTGATTACGCCGGCAAAACTACACCAGATGGTACAGTGCTGAACAGCGCTGCGGATATAAATTTTTATCTTATTAAAGAAGCAAAATTAGCACTGGTTCCCTTTGCAGCCTTTGGTAACGACGAGTCCATGAACTGGTTTCGTGCATCGGTGGGGGCAAGCACACTTGCAGATATTCAGCAATTGGTACCAAGGGTTAGGGAAGCGTTGAGTAAGCTTGTCTGATCAGAATTTGAGAATTGACAGAATTGTTTGTTCATTACCCATAAGACACAAGAGCAGGCTAATAGCCTGCTCTTGTGTCTTATGGGTTTCGTATTTTTACGGCCAGTCATCCTGGGCACAGCGAAGGATCTAATCACCACTAATACAGGCTGACTTTGCAATGCTTGCAATAAGTTTGTTAGCATCGCCATCCAAAACTAATTGCCCTCCAAAAGGTTATGTATAGTACCATGGCCAAAAAACCGTTACTTGAATTTACCGACAGAGGCATTTACTGTTCGCAGGGCAAGTTTTACATCGATCCCTGGAAACCTGTTGACGATGCCGTAATTACCCATGCCCATGCCGATCATGCTTACGTTGGGCATAAACACTACCTGGCGCATCATTTGTCGCGCGAGGTGTTGTATTATCGCCTTGGCGAAATTCAGCTGCAGACAGTGGAGTACGGCGAAACAGTGATGAAGAATGGTGTGAGTATTTCCCTGTTCCCTGCCGGTCATGTAATCGGTTCGGCGCAGATCAGGGTAGAATATAAGGGTGAGGTTTGGGTAGTAAGCGGCGATTACAAAACGGAGGACGACGGCATTTCTACACCTTTTGAACCTGTACAATGCCACCACTTTATATCAGAATGTACCTTTGGTATGCCGGTTTATACCTGGAAACCACAGGTGCAGATCTTTGAGGATATTAACAACTGGTGGCGCAGCAACCTGCATAATGGCCTTGCAACCGTTTTAGTTGGCTATTCCTTGGGTAAGGCGCAACGCATACTACAAAACCTCGATCTGTTTAATGGCAAAGTTTATACCCATGGCGTAATTGAAAATACAAACGAAGCGCTGCGCCGTAATGGGGTGTTGCTAAACCCAACCGAAAGGATCACACAGGAATCAATAAAAGAGGAAGTTAGAAAAGGTATCATTATAGCGCCGCCTTCATCGGTAGGTACGCCGTGGATGCGGAAGTTTCAGCCATACAGCTTTGGCTATTGTTCGGGTTGGATGGCTATCCGTGGTGCCAAACGCCGCCGTGCTGCCGATCGTGGGTTCGTACTATCAGACCATGCTGATTGGGATGGCCTCATCAGCGCCATTGATGCCACCCGCTGCGAAAGTGTTTATCTCACCCACGGGTACACCGCCACCTTCGCCCGGTATTTAAGCGGCATTGGTTTTGACGCGCATGAGGTACATACGTTATATGGCGGGGAAGAAGAGGAAGCCTCACTCCAACCTTCTCCGGAGGAGAGGGGGCTTGAAGCCCATGAACAAGATAATAGAAATGCAAATAAAGAAGTCCTCTCCTTTGGAGAGGATTTAGGTGAGGCCGGAGGAACCCCATCATGAAAGCATTCGCCCAACTTTTCCTTTCCTTAGATGAAACCAACAAAACCAACGAAAAGGTTAAAGTTTTAAAGGATTATTTTATGGCCGTGCCCGATACCGATAAAATGCACATGCTCGCATTGTTCACCGGGCGCAAACCCAAACGGCAGATCAATTCTACGCTGGTACGTAATTGGGCCATAGAGGCATCGAACATACCCGCGTGGCTGTTTGAGGAAAGTTACCACGTAGTGGGCGACCTTGCTGAAACCATGGCCCTGCTGATGCCCCAAACTACCGAAAGCAGTAGTAAAACCCTTACCGAGTGGATAGCCGAGATCAATAACCTTAATAACAAAACCGAGGATGAAAAAAAGGAGTGGCTGCTAAGTTCATGGGCTATGCTGGACAGCCAGGAACGTTTTGTATTTAACAAATTACTTACCGGCAGTTTCAGGGTAGGGGTGTCGCAAAATCTGGTGATTAAGGCGTTGGCAGATATTTCGGGACTGGAGGCAGCAGTGCTTACCCACCGCATAATGGGTAGCTGGATGCCGGAAACCCTGCAGTTTGCCCAATTGATGGAAGAGCAGGATGCCTCGGAAAATATATCCCGACCCTATCCGTTTTTTCTCGCCTATCCCATACAAGAAACATCCGAAAAACAAAAAACACCCGCTGAAGTTGGTGTTGCGTTAGGCAACGCAGCTGACTGGCAGGCCGAGTGGAAGTGGGACGGCATCCGGGCGCAAATGATAAAACGCGGCGGCGAGATCTTTATCTGGAGTCGCGGCGAAGATTTGGCGACGGAAAAATTTCCCGAACTGCATCCCTTTTTAAATGCCCTGCCCGATGGTACAGTGATAGATGGCGAGATTCTGAGTTTTCAACATGGGTTGCCGATGTCCTTTAATGTGCTGCAAACCCGTATCGGCCGCAAAAATCTTAGTAAAAAAATATTGGAAGAAAGCCCGGTAGCGGTTATAGCTTATGATTGCCTGGAATATAATGGCGAAGATATCCGCGCAAAAACGCAAGCCGAAAGGCGGGTGATACTGGAACAGCTACAGGCACAGACACTCTACCCGGAAGTTTTCAGACTCTCGGCCTTGATAAAATTTAATACCTGGGATGAGCTGGGCGATATTCGGGGGCAATCCCGAGCTATGATTGCAGAGGGTATTATGCTGAAACGTAAAAGTGCGGCCTACCAGGTTGGTCGCCGCCGTGGCGATTGGTGGAAATGGAAGATCGATCCGTTATCGGTAGATGCGGTGATGATCTACGCCCAAAAAGGCCACGGTCGCCGGGCCGATTTGTATACCGATTATACCTTTGCGGTTTGGGATGGCGATAAGCTGGTGCCTTTTGCTAAAGCGTACTCGGGCTTAACAGACGCCGAGATAAATAAGGTTGATTACTTTGTAAAACGCAACACCATTGAAAAATTTGGTCCGGTGCGCACCGTAAAACCCGAGTTGGTTTTTGAAATTGGCTTTGAGGGAATCAACAGATCAAGCAGGCATAAATCGGGCATCGCGCTGAGGTTTCCGAGGATATTGCGATGGAGGCACGATAAGCCCAAGGAAGAAGCCGATACGCTGGACAGTTTAAAGGCCCTGTTGGGCGATGGAACAGAATAAATTAAGCGATATTGGAATTTTTGTAATTACTTTGCCGGCTGAAAAGTATAAAAGCATAATCAATGATAGTAATTAATAGTTTTAGCGAGTTTGAGGAGCAAATTGGCAAGGAGTTGGGGGTATCGTCATGGCATACCATTACCCAGGAACAGATCAACAAATTTGCCGATGCTACGCTGGATCATCAATGGATCCATACGGATACTGAACGTGTAAAAACCGAAAGTCCGTTTAAAACCACCATTGCCCACGGTTATCTTACGTTATCGCTGATCCCTTATTTATGGAAAGAGATAGTGGAGATACGGAACCTGAAAATGGAAATTAACTACGGTATTGAAAACCTGCGCTTTGCCCAGCCGGCACTTGTTGACAGCCGTGTGCGCCTTAAGGTTAAACTTGCCGGTTTATTAAACCTGCGTGGTGTTATTAAAGCAACTATGGCAATTGAACTTGAAATTGAAGATCAGAAAAAACCGGCTTTTACCGGCGAGGTTGTTTTCCTGTATCACTTTACTTCGTAACAGGCGGTTATTCCTCCACCAATTCCACCTCGGCAACGGGACTGAAAAGGTAAGTCCTTTTCGTTTTAATCTCTACGCATTTAAAACGCTTGCGCAATTGCTCTTCCTTGCGGAAAACGCGGTCGCCTTTTATTTTAAATAACGCCTTAAATGGAATTTTTTCTACAGTAGTAACCGCTTCTTTCGGCGCATCGTATTTGCGCAATGAGCGGTACAGGTTTAAGTCGGAACAACTGGACGCGGCGGGGTTATCCAAATAATTGATGATGGCGTGTTTAACATCGGCCGGGAAAATTTCCTTTTCAAAAAAAGGCTGCATCATTTTTTTGAAGTTGTTTTTCCACTCGGTGCCATGCGGTTTTGCTTTTTGTTTATGCTCATTCCAGGTATGCAGGTGTGCAAACTCGTGTACGGTGGTTACCAAAAAAGCATAGGGGTTAAGATCATAGTTCACCGAAATACGGTGACCTTTACCTGCATAAGGCGAACGGTAGTCGCCAAATTTAGTGCCGCGGTTTCGCGAAATTTTAAACTCGCATTTAAAGTAATCTATCCAGCGGCCAATAAGGGGAGCCGCATCCGGCGGAAGATATCTTTCTAAAACTTTTACTTTATCCAATTTTCTACCTCTATATCAAAATTAAGGTTTTATGGTGAAAGGTAAAAGGCGAAAGGTTGATGAATTGTGGACTAACTGTCAATATTTACGATTGCTGGCGCCCAATGGTCTATAGACTAAATCTATTTCAACAAATTATAAACTATAATGCTGGCGGTATAGGCGAGCGCCGTCATGTAGGCAAATTGCGCTGCGGGCCAGCGCCAGTCTTTTGTTTCGCGGTATACTACGGCAACGGTGCTGGCGCATTGCATGGCGAAAGCGTAAAACATCATAAGCGAGAACGCAACAGCTAACGTAAACACGGGTTTGCCGGTATCGGGATTTTTTGCGTCGTGCATTTTTTCCTGTACAGATTGCAGCTTGTCAGCATCGCCCTCTACGCTGTAAATGGTGGCCATTGTGCCAACAAAAACCTCGCGCGCGGCAAATGAGCTGATGAGTGCTATGCCTATCTTCCAATCGAAGCCTAATGGTTTAATTGCAGGCTCTATCACATGGCCGAACACACCGGCGTAAGAGTTCTCCAGCTTTTCAGACGCAACGACTTTAGTAAGGCTATCGGGCGTCATTGTTTTAGTGTATTGTGACTGGCTGTATTGCTGATCTATCTTTGCAAACCTATCGCCGGGTCCATAGGATTTTAGCACCCAAAGAATAATGGATACCGCAATGATCACCTTACCCGCCTGAAAAACGAAGGTTTTGGAACGATCATACATGGTGAATGCTACGTTTTTCCACCTAGGCATACGGTATACAGGCAGTTCCATAATAAAGTAACCGCGTTCGCGGGCTTTCAGGATGAATTTCATTACAAAGGCAACAATCACTGCCGATACAATGCTGAGCAGGTACATAGCCGTAAGAGCCAGGCCCTGCAAATTAAATATCCACCAAACATTGCGGTTTGGCACCACCAAAGCGATAAGAAGGGTATAAACCGGTAACCGGGCAGAACAGGCCACCAATGGCGTAACCATGATGGTGATCATACGATCTTTCCAGTTTTCGATGTTGCGTGTACTCATGATGGATGGTACCGCGCAGGCAAAACCACCAATAAGTGGTACTACCGATTTGCCGTTGAGGCCAACCTTACGCATTACCTTGTCCATCATAAACGTAACGCGCGACATGTAGCCCGTATCTTCCAAAATAGAAATGAGCGCAAATAAAATGGCTATCTGCGGTATAAATACAAGTACACCACTTAATCCTGCTATTATGCCATCAATTAGTAAGCTGGCCAATGGGCCGGCAGGTAGTACTTTAGTAGCAGTGCTTTGCAGCCGTACAAACAGGTCTGATATCAGATCCATAGGGTAGGACGACCATGAAAATATAGCCTGGAATATGAATATTAGTATGGCGAAGAATATGATAAAGCCAAATATCTTGTGGGTAAGTATCTTATCAATTTTATTGCTCAGGGTTTCGGCCTGTGCTGTTTCAGGCTTTTTAACTGTGTCGTAAAGGAGGTCGTTTATGAAATTATACCTGGCAATGGTTTCTGTAGCCTGTGCCTTTTGCGAATGGAAGGAAAACTCTTTTTCAGACTCCTCAATACGGTCGCTTTCTGCAGGCGATAAAAATTTCAGTGTTTCGTGCTGATGCGCCAGTTGCAGGGCAAAATAAGGGTTAGCTATATTTAGCTCCTCCTGGATGCGGGCAATCAGTTGTGGTGCTATGGGTTCCACATCAATAGTATCCTGTTGCAGAGCTATTTTGTTGGCGTATGCAATGGTGGTTTTTAGTTGGTCTATACCCTTTACTTTACGCGCCGAAATGGAAACGACGGGCACGCCCAGTTTTTTGGCAAACAGATCGACATTAATAATGATACCCGCTTTTTCAGATACATCTATCATGTTAAGCGCCACAACCACCGGGATTTTCATATCGGCAATTTGGGTATACAGCAGCAGGTTGCGTTTTAGGTTGGATGCATCCAGGATCACGACAATCAAATCGGGAATCATCCCCTTGGATTTATCAGCTAAAACAGAAAATACAATAGATTCATCCTGGCTTTTTGGATAGATGCTGTAAGTACCTGGCAGATCAATGATCTCGGCGGTACGGCCATCTGGCAACTGGCAAAAGCCGGTTTTTTTATCAACGGTAACCCCCGGAAAATTTCCTATTTTTTGATTTAAACCGGTTAAAACATTAAAGAGTGTTGATTTACCGGTGTTTGGATTTCCTACAAGTGCAACTCTTATATCGGCTTTCAATGCTTACAAAAACTACTGCAAAATAATGGTGGAGGCTTCAAATCTACGCAGGCTTAACTGGTAACCCGAAACGTGAATTGCGATAGGATCGCCGAGGGGAGCAATACGCGAAATTCTTACTTCTTCGCCTGGTAAACAACCCATTTCCATCAATTTTACCGACATTTCAAGATCGGTAAACTCCTTTACAATTCCTGTTTCGCCTATTTCAAGTTGTGAAAGCTTCATCGTGTGTTTTTTAACCAGAGCAAATGTAAGCTTATTTATATTAAATCCAAATAAGAATGAAGCTTGATTTGACAATTTGAAGATTTGAAAATGAATAAAGCTATTTATTGAAATCTGATGACATATTCAAATTAGCACATATTCAAATTTTCAAATGGAATTGTTTTTATAACGCCAAAATGCGGGCAGCCACAGCCTTTATGAAATATACCGCATGATGATATGCTGCCGATTAGCATAGCTGCTACTATTATTAAAAATCTACTTTTTTTCATGACTCATTGCTGTAACGGTGAGCATAACACCAAACATTCCCATACATACACCCAATACATCGCAAAATAGATCGTTCCAATCGGCATCGCGCCAGGTAAAGACCTCTAATTGCAGTATCTCTATTAATCCGCCAAATAAACCAAAAGCGACCATCACTACCAGTGCCTGTTTATACGAGAATGATTTGGGTTTTTGTTGCCTGATAATGCCATTACAGCATAATACTACCATTGTAAAAAACAAACCGCAATGTGTTAGTTTATCAAATCCGGGAAAAAAAGCAGTCGATTCGCCGGCAGCGCTCAGGTCAACAGAGCAAATAATTAAAATAAATAAGGCCCACAAAATTGCGGGCCCGTGATATTTTAGTGTTGATACCATTTAAGCGCCAATAACGGCTTTATAATCATCGGCCGATAAAAGCTCATCAACAGATGATGGATCAGAAAGTGTGATCTTTACCATCCAGCCTTCGCCATACGGATCAGAGTTTACCAGTTCGGGCTCATTGTTAAGGGCGGGGTTTAGCTCGCTAACAGTTCCGGCAACCGGCATAAACAGGTCAGATACGGTTTTAACGGCTTCAACTGTACCGAAAACCTCATCCTTGCCAACTTCTTTCCCTAAGGAAGCAATATCAATGTAAACAATATCGCCAAGCTCGCTTTGTGCAAATTCGGTAATGCCTACGGTTGCTACATTGCCTTCAACTTTTATCCACTCGTGGTCTTTAGTGTATTTTAATTCAGCGGGAAAATTCATGTTGTTAATTTTAATGTGTTCAAAAATAATAAAACTTTAGGGTAGTACAACATTTTTTCGGTGTGTTAAAACGGGGTTTTAAACGGTCATAATAGAAAATTAAGCTGGTGTTGTTTTGCAAACGTTTGTGTTGTTTTTGGCTTCACCGGAAGGTTAGCCTCACCTAAACGGCGAAGCCCTCATGTAATAATCCTCTCCAAAGGAGAGGACTTTTGATTTGAATAGTTTAAAGCTGCATTTTTAAACTTAGCTTCTTACTCCCTCTCCTTTGGAGAGGGCAGGGGTGAGGCTTTACAAATAAGAAAATAAAACCTATTTGTGTAAAAATTGTTAACTATAAAAACAATATAAAACATCACCATGAAAAAATTAAGTTTAATAGCGATGATGGCAATTGCTGCCTTATCGTTCCAGGCCTGTAAAGGCGGCGGCAAAAGCGGCAGTACCGACAGTACAGGTGCAGTTAAGGACACAGCCGACAGTGTGAACAAAGTAAAAGATACTACAACCACTGGCGTAACCGGTATTGCAGTTGATAAAGACGACGCTAAATTTGCGACCTCGGCTGCCAATGGCGGAATGGCCGAAGTAGCAGTAGGCGAACTGGCTTCACAAAAAGCCATTAATGCCAAAGTGAAAGAATTTGCAGCAATGATGGTTACAGATCATGGAAAAGCAAATGCTGAGCTGATGGAAATAGCTAAAAAGAAAAACATCACCCTGCCAACTGAACCAGATACCGACCATCAAAAGATGAAAGCCGATTTAGCTGCTAAATCAGCAAGCGACTTTGATAAAGCCTATGTTGATGCAATGGTCGACGGACATAAAAAAACGATCTCAATGTTTGAAGATTTTGTTAAAAACGGCAAGGACGCTGATTTAAAAGCTTTTGCCGAAAAAACATTACCTACCATAAAAGGGCACCTGGCCGAAATTGAAGCTATCAAAAAAGGCATGAAATAATCAGCGTTTATTTAACGCGACTGAAGGGGGGAGATAATTTATCTCCCCCCTTTTTTTTTGTAAGGCGGCTTGTATTGACCCATATAAAATGATATTTTAGATTAAATTGTATTTAATTGCAGCTTAATTCATCAAACTAAAATCTTTTTCTCAAGTTTGACGGAAGATTACCTACGTAAAACACTATGTCAGCAAAACCAATAGTAACTGGGCTTATGGCCTACGGCATGTCGGGCAGGGTATTCCATGCCCCGTTTTTAACCACCAATCCGGGATTTACCTTTAAGGCGGTGGTTGAGCGCCATGAAAAAAAAGCAGTCAAAAAATATCCGGATGTAATAAGTTATAACGCCATAGATGAGTTACTGGCCGATGCCGAGATAGAACTCATTGTAGTTAACACGCCCAACAATACCCATTTTGATTACGCCATACAGGCCCTTAATGCCGGCAAACATGTACTAATTGAAAAACCGGCTGCGGTTACATCTGCCGAGGTAAAGGCCTTATTTGATCTGAGTAAAAAGCTTGGCCTGAAGGTGATGGTTTATCAAAACCGCCGGTACGATAGCGGCTTTATATCTGTTAAGGAAGTTATTGAAAGTGGCCGGCTTGGTGAATTGATCGAGGTTCATTTTCGGTTGGATAGGTACCGGATGCCTATCGGCGTAAAGCAATTCAAGGAAACTAAGGGTACACCGGGTAATGGGCTAACGTATGATTTAGGCGCACATCTTGTAGACAATGCCATTAGTGTTTTTGGTCGGCCGTTGAGCTACATAAAAACTACTGCCACGCACAGGCCAGGTTCACAGGTTGATGACTATTTCAACATTCATTTAACTTATCCAAACCAGCTACATGTTTACCTTACATCGGGTTTGCTTATAGCCGAAGCACTGCCAGGTTTTGTTATTCACGGAACGCTTGGGAGTTTTGTGAAATTACGTACCGATGTACAGGAAGCACAACTGGATGCCGGAATGATGCCCGACGATCCGGAATTTGGTATTGAGCCGGCGGGAAGCGAAGGCAAACTGGTGCTGATGGGCGCCGATAATAGTAAAACTGTAGAATGGGTACCGTCAGATAAAGGTAATTATAACGGTTTATTTGAGGCCGTTTATCATACAGTGCGTGAAAACGCGTTATTCCCTGTAACTGAAGAGCATATTGCCTGGCAGATAGAATTGCTGGAAAGTTAAAAATATCGTAACTATGCTTTAACGAAAGTTTATATGAATACAATGAAAAAAATATACTTACTGCTTTGTTTAATTATTACCGCGGGCTGTAGCCAGGCGCAAAGTCCGGTTGGTAAAACCACCATTCCTCCGTATCATATATTAACTACTGATAGTGTTTATGTTACCCCGGCCAATCTTAATAAGCATAAGTCAGTGATGGTGATTTACTTCGCCCCGGATTGCAGTCATTGCCAACACCTGATGTATGACATGAAATCGGAATTGCCAAAGTTAAAAGATGTGCAAATTGTGATGATCACTTTTGTGTTGCAGCTTAAAGCAATACAGGTTTTTCAGCGTGATTTTGACCTGGCTAAATACCATAACATAACCATTGGAACAGAAGGTTATACCTATTTTGTACAGAAGTATTACAATGTACACAATACCCCATACATTGCTATTTACGACAAGAACGGCAAGTTATCTCAGACATTTGAAAAGGTGCCCAAAATACCGGATCTGATGACAGCGTTGAAGAAAGTGTAATCAGATGTGCAGATTATAGATTTCAAATGTGCAGATTACAGATGTGCAAATTACAGATTTCAAATGTGCAGATAAAAAATGCTTGGGGTATTGAACTGATAAGGTAAATACCCCAAGCATTTTTTCTTATCAAAGAAAATAAAAATCAATCATCTGAAATCTGCACACCTGCACATCATTGTTGCTGTTGTTGCTGCTGAACTATCTCCATATATCGTTGGTAGCTGTTTTTTGAAAGTTCAGTTACGGCTTGTAACACCGGGGCGTCATGAATAGCCTTATCTTCGTAAGGCGATCCATTTTCATCTTCAACGTTTACGGCAACCTCAAGTTTATGGCCCGATGAGCCTTTATAAACTCCCTTTACCGGCGAACAATCAGAAAAATTACGACCTACCGCAAGGCGTACATGAGTATCATTGGCTATACAGTTATTTGTAGGGTCGATACCCAGCCAGCCGTAATCCGGAATATAGGCTTCGGCCCAGGCATGGGTGGCACCTTCGCCGCGCATGGCGCTGCTATGGGTGCATATATAGCCGCTTACATATCGGGCCGGTATTTTTAGCAAGCGCAGCATCACCATTAAAATGTGGGCAAAATCCTGGCAAACACCTGCTTTTAACTTCCAAACCTCATCTAAAGTGGTTTCAACTGTGGTAACGCCTTTTATGTATTCAAAATTCTGATATACATAACTACAAAAACGCAAGGCTATCTGAAATGGAGTTTCGTCCATCAGTCGCTCCTTGTTCACAATTTCCTGCAGGTCGGGCAGGCCTTCAAAATATTCCTGTTTCAGAAAATCAATGTAAGGCACCATGTATTGAATCTGTTTCAGGTATTCCCATTGCTGCTCGGGGAAAATATCATTTACAGGCAAGGGGCGCTGTTTGGTAACAACGCTAAGTCGTGAGTTAATAAGCATTACCGAGTGCTTATCGCTGTAAGTAAAGCTGCCTACCTCATTGCCATAATAATCAATATGAGTATCAACAACAGGATTACCGGTAATATGCAATTCCTGTTTTATTACATCCTGATACTCATCCTTTATAGGGAATAAGATGATCTGGTTAGCACTATCGCGCACCAGGCCCTCGTAGGTGTATTTGGTTACATGTTGTATTTTAAATTCAGGCACGATGTTTTAAATTAAGTGATTTGATGATTTGAAAATTTGAAGATGCCTTTTGCAACTCACTATGTTTTCAACTCATCTTATTTCAAATTGGGTTAATATTATCATCCTCAAATTTTCAAATTGAAATTATGAGTTTGCGAAGTAGTACTCGTTAAGGGAATTACCTACTCCATAAAGTTCCGTTCGTATTTGCGAAAGGAAAACATGCAGCCCTTCGGCTCTTATACTCCTTACCGAACTGTATTTGATCCGGCTTTGCAATCGCCCTATCTGGAACGACATTTCCCGGTAATTGTCAACGTTGGTATCGTTTTTTAACCTGTCGAAATAGCGCTGGATATTATTAACCGAGTAAATAACCGACCGCGGAAAGTCATTGTTTAAAACCACCTGCTCCAGCACGTTTTCAGCCTCAAAGCCTTCACGATAGGTTTTAAGGTACAGTTCATAGCCGCCTAAAGAAAGCAACAGGTGTTTCCAATAAGTAGTATCGGTTAGCAGATCGGGGTTATCACTTATCGAGCTAAATTTAGTATCCAGGATGTCCACCGATTGAATCGCGCGTTCCAGGTATTTACCTATGTTCATAAAGCTTCGTCCCTCGCCACGCTCCATCGTGATCTCCACAGTGCCGTAATAAAGCATTACCTGTTTTATCAAAACATCAAGTACGCCAATGGGGTCCTCACGCTGCAGGGAGCGTTCCAGGCGCGAATCTTTCACCGTATGGTAATACTCGTTAAGGCATTGCCAAAGATCCTTGGTGATGTGTTCCTGTACACCACGGGCGTTTTCACGCGCCAATGTGATAATGTTAAGGATGGAATTGGGATTATTCTTACCCGTAACCATGTATTTTAATACCGATCGGCTATCATTATCCAGCTTATCAGCCTCAGCCTCATCCAAGCCGGCAAAAATCCTGATCACGGGTTCCCATGTAAATTCCTGAACCGTATCCTGCGATGAGGCGTAATTAATTTTTAACATGCGCAACATACCATCGCTTCGTTCAATGTAACGGCTTAACCAATAAAAACTTGCTGCAACCCTGCTTAACATATGAGCCCCCTAACCCCCTGAAGGGGGAATGATTTTAATATTGAATATCGAATTTCCAACATCGAATAATGAAATAAATTTTACTTCGGTGTTCATTATTCAAAATTCGAAGTTGGGTGTTATTGGTCCTTTTTCTTTTTGTCCTTCGTCTTTTATCTTTCTTCCCTCCCCCTTTAGGGGGCCGGGGGGCTTACGCTAGCACCCATGTATCCTTACTGCCGCCTCCCTGCGAACTGTTTACCACCAATGAACCTTCTTTAAGGGCCACACGGGTTAATCCGCCTGGTACTATTTCTATGCCATCTGGTCCATATAAAGCGTAGGGCCTCAGGTCGATGCGGCGGGGTTTAAGGGAGTTTTGCATATAGCATGGCGCCGCCGAAAGGCTAATTGTTGGCTGCGCTATAAAGTTGCGCGGATCTTTCAGGATCTCTTTTTTATAGTCGTCAATTTCCTGTTCAGAGGCCGCATGCCCCATCAGCATGCCGTAGCCGCCGCTGCCATTGGTTTTTTTAACCACCATTTTATTGAGGTTTTTAAACACGTAATCGCGCTCATCCCGGTTACCAAGCTGGTGGGTAGGTACATTTTTAAGTATAGGCTCCTCGTTAAGGTAGTATTTTATCATGTCGGGCACGTATACGTAAACCGCTTTATCATCGGCTACGCCGGTGCCAATGGCGTTTACAATGGCAACATTGCCCTTACGGTAAGCACCCATAATGCCAGCCACGCCCAGCATACTCGATGGGTTAAATACCAGTGGATCAAGGTATTCATCATCAACCCGGCGGTAGATAACATCTACCTGTTGCAGGCCGGTGGTGGTTTTCATGTATACTTTGTGGTTATTTACCACCAGGTCGCGGCCTTCCACCAGCTCCACACCCATGAGGCGGGCGAGGGTGGTATGCTCAAAGTAAGCCGAGTTAAAAATACCCGGACTAAGCAGTACTATAGTAGGGTTTGAGATCTGTCTGGGCGATAGTGCCAGCAGGTTTTTATACAATATTGTAGGGTATTCTGTTACGCTGCGTACGCCGCACTGAGGCAGCAGATCGGGGAATAAGCGTTTCGTAATCTCCCGGTTTTCAAGCATATAGCTTACGCCGGAAGGGGTGCGGAGGTTATCTTCCAGCACATAGAAAGTGCCATCCTCATCGCGGATAAGATCGATGCCGGAGATGTGTACATAGATATCATAAGGCACCTTTAACTGGTACATTTCGCGCAGAAAATGGGGACACGAATAGATGATATCAATAGGTACTATGCCATCTTTTACAATGAATTGGTTATGATAAATGTCTTTCAGGAACAGGTTTAGCGCTGTAAGTCGCTGTTTTATACCCTTTTCCACAAAGGCCCACTCGCTGGCTGTGATGATGCGCGGGATGATATCAAAGGGGAATATTTTTTCTATCCCTTCGCCGCTATTGTACACCGTAAAGGTGATGCCCTGGCTCATGAAAAGGCTTTTGGCCAGCTCTTCCTTTTTATTAAGGTCATCCGCCGATTCTTTTGAAATATATTCAATTACCTTGCGATAATGCTCACGAACATTGTTATCTGCGCCATACATTTCGTCCCAAACACCGCTAATGGGGTCGTATTTGTCAAAATAAGCTGATTCCTCCATAGAAAATTAGTGCGATTTGAATTTTATTAATCAGTTATTTTTTAAAAATGTAATTTATAAAGTGTTTTTGATAAAAACGCAAATTATTTTAAATTTTTTGCAATTATTTTAATGTATTTGTTGTTTTTTAACGATTTTGGTTGTCAATATATAATTAAAAACGTCAATTGTAAAGATTTATATCGGTTTTTTCATGGCTTATTGAAGTTGATAATTTATTTCGTCAGTAGCCGTCAGCGGGCGTCAGTAGGGCGTCAGTCGTCGTCAGTAGGTTGTCACGCGCCGTCAGCCGGTTTTGAGGAGGCTTTTTGGCGGTGGGTTGGTAGGTCAACAATAAAAAATGCAAAACGTTTCCATTTGCAGCAAATTCTCATTAGGTTTGAATTTTTTGTTGATGTAGCTTCTATTAATTTTTTATCTGAAATTAATGTTGCGAGTCGATAGTACCAAACCCTGCCAAATCATTTATGCCATTGCCCGGCATGAGTACCTCGGTTATGTAATTGAGCCGCACATTGTTCAGCTTAATCCAAACGGAGAATTTTCATTAACCCACCAGCGTTTATTCAGCAACACCGCCAAGGAGTTTGTGCACTGTATTGATGATACCGATATCAAGCTCATAAAAATACTGGAGGAAATGGAGCAGGGCAACGTGATCAAACGGTTTCACAAAAAGCTTATCCGCCCGTTTGAGTTTTTCGCCAAGATATTTAACGAGCAACTGTTTGAAACCATCCGCCCCAAAATGGAAAAGCGTATGGCCGAAGCGCTGAACCTACTGGGTACCAAAATGGTTTACCAGATGAGCAAGGAGGGCTATCCAGGCGAAAAAAAGCTGCAGATAGCTACCGAACCGGCATCGGTACTGTTCCATTTCAGGCGTAACGAGGAGGAGATAAGGTATTTCCCTACCATTAAGTACCAGGGGATGCGCATTGAATTCATGTTTAAAAATGCCGAGGTTATTTGCAACCATCCGGCCTGGATGCTGCTTGACGATACGCTGTATTATTTTGATAAAGAGATTGAGGGTAAAAAGCTGATACCTTTTTTAAACAAGCGATACATTGCCATTCCGCGATCATCCGAGCAATCGTACTTTGAAAAATTTGTTGCCCCGCTTATTGAAAAGCATAACGTATACGCCGAGGGTTTTACTATCAATACCGAAAAGTATGATGCCCAGGCCCTGCTGAAACCTATTTATGTAGAGGGCGGCACATCGCAGTTGCAGCTGTATTTTAAATATGCGGGCTATATTTTCCCTTACGGCGATGGCAGGCATGTATCTGTAAGGATGGAGAAAAATGGCGACGAATACCTGTTCCATCGCATAAAAAGATCAACTACCTGGGAAAAAAATAAAATGCAACTGCTGGAGCAAATGGGCCTTAAAACGGTATCAACCCTGTTCCAGAATCTGGAGGTAGATAATCACCATGATGAGGATGCCGATCATTCCTTCTCGGTTTTTGAATGGCTTAACCAGCACCACGACCAGCTTATTGAGCTTGGTTTTGAGCTGGAACAACCCGAAGGGCAAAAGCGCTATGTTTTTGGCAACAGCAAAATTGACCTGGAGGTAAAGGAAAATAACGATTGGTTTGATATTCATGCCATTGTATGGTTCGGGCCGTACCGGATTCCCTTTATTCAGCTTAAAAACCACATCCTCAACCATAAAAAAGAATTTTTGCTGCCCAGCGGCGAGATTGCGGTAATTCCCGAAAAATGGTTTTCGCAATACGGCAACCTGCTGCACTTTAGCGAGGGTGGTAATGACCTGAAGCTGCGGCGGCACCACATAGGCCTGGTTAATGATCTTGCCGATGGCGAAATGGCCGATGTAACCATGACCCGCAAGTTGCAAAAGCTCACCAATTTTGAGGAGCTGGAAGAGGTGGATATGCCTGTGAACTTTGCCGGTAATTTGCGGCCCTACCAAAAGGCGGGCTACAACTGGTTCCACTTTTTAAAGAGCTACCATTTTGGCGGCTGCCTGGCCGATGATATGGGTTTGGGTAAAACCATACAAACCCTGGCCCTGCTGCAAAAACACAAGGAGTTTACCGAGACCGAAGGCGGCAAAAGCGTGTCGCTGGTAATTATGCCTACCTCGCTTATTTACAACTGGCTTAACGAGGCTAAAAAATTTACTCCGCAGCTTAGGCTGATGGTGCATACCGGTACGCTCCGCTACCGCTCGGCAGATGTTTTTGCCAATTACGATGTGGTAATTACTACCTACGGCATCAGCCGGATAGATATTGAAATGTTTAAGGGTTTCTTTTTTGATTATGTGATCCTTGATGAAAGTCAGAATATTAAAAACCCGTCGTCCAAATCATTCATGGCGGTTAAACAGCTTAAATCGCGCTTTAAACTTATATTGAGCGGTACCCCGGTAGAAAACTCGGTTAACGACCTTTGGACGCAGATGAGTTTCATTAACCCGGGTTTACTGGGCAGTCAGCAGTTTTTCCAGAACGAGTTTGTAACACCTATTGAAAAGAAAAAGGATGAGGACAAGGCCCGTAAATTGCAGGCCCTCATAAAGCCCTTTGTACTGCGCCGTACCAAAGAGCAGGTAGCTACCGAGCTGCCGCCGAAAACAGAGAACCTTTTCTATTGCCAAATGAGCGAGGAACAGGCATCGGTATATGAAAAAGTAAAATCAGAATACCGTAACGAACTACTGAAAAGTTTGGAAGACGGCACCTTTGCTAAAACCCAGATCCAGGTATTACAGGGCTTAATTAAGCTGCGGCAGATTGCCAATCACCCCATCATGATCGACAAGGATTATGAGGGCGATAGCGGCAAATTCGAAAACGTGGTGCACACCTTGGCCAACGTGCTTGATGGCGGCCATAAAGTGCTGATCTTCTCGCAATTTGTAAAACAGCTTACTATTTACCGCGAACATTTCGATCGTGAAGGTGTGCCTTATGTGTATCTGGATGGCAGTACCCAAAACCGCGGCGATGTAGTGAAAAAGTTTCAGGAAGATACAAAAACAAGGGTATTCCTGATATCTATAAAAGCGGGTGGTGTAGGCCTTAACCTTACCGAGGCCGACTATGTTTTCATCCTTGACCCCTGGTGGAATCCCGCCGTGGAGCAGCAAGCCATTGACCGTACGCACCGCATTGGCCAAACCAAAAACGTGTTCATCTATAAATTCATCACCAAAGATTCGGTTGAGGAAAAGATCCTGGCCCTGCAGCAGCGCAAACTAAGCCTAAGCCGCGCCCTCATCACCACCGAAGAAAGTTTCATCAAGTCGCTTTCGGCCGATGATATTAAGGAGATTTTGGGGTAGGGTTTAGGAAAATCTGATTTGTCATCCTGAGCGTAGCGAAGGATCTGCTATTAAATTTGCTTATCCAACTGTGCATGACGTATAATAGATCCTTCGCTACGCTCAGGATGACAGACTTTCTGGCATATATTTCATTTACTGACGCGGTTTTTAGCCCATTTGCTGGCGCGAGTTTAGTTATAACTGGCGCGGGCTTGCAGCCCGTGACTTAGCATGGTCGCTGCTTTCAGCTTCATTAATCATTTTTAATCATTCGCTATCGCTCGGCTTTTGCCGAGAGGTGTTGGGAAGAATAAATTTTAACAAAAAGGTTGTCATTTCGACGAGCCTGCATGGGAATTGCGTGTGAGCGACAAGGAGAAATCTTCTACGAAAGGCTAAGTCCAATTGCATATCGTAGAAGATTTTTCGCTATCGCTCAAGAGGTAGTTTCTCCTCGTACCTCGTTCGAAATGACAACGCTTTTTATCTTCCCAACACTTGTGGGCTCTTGCCAGGTGATGCCTATTACACGGCATCCTCGCCGCAGTATAATAGCCGTTGCCAACTCGGCAGTAGCCCACAGGTGTTCGGAAGATTAGCTGCTCCGTCAGGAGCTACCTATTTGTAGCGATTCAAGCGTAATTATTTATTGCCTCATCGAGGCTACCCTTGAATGTGATGGCCTGTTAATTTTGGGTAGCACCTACGGCGCAAAATTTTTTAACATGATTTGCTACAAATAGGTAGCCCCTCCAGGGCACAGGTTGCAATTGTTTCAATTCTTCCGAACACTTATGAGCAGGAGCCGAGCGACGGGGAGAGGCTGTCATGCTAAGCCAGTCGAAGTATAGCGGGTAAATGCCTCTGCGCGCGATCCTTCGACAAGGGGTGGCGGGCCATTTGAGGTATGATAAGGAAAAAGTATCCCCACCAAAAAGCCCCATCTGTTTCAGATGGGGCTTTTTATCAATTATTTAAGAATCGTTATGCTACTATACTATAGTTGAAGGGCTAACGTTGCTTATTTGCCAGTTGCCATTACCCCCTGTTACAGAAAAAGTAACTATATATTCTGTACCGTCGGCGGCTACATAATCACCTTTCCATTGGTCAACATTGTCAAATGTACCGGGGCTATGGCTTACAAGTGTCATTTGCATGTTGGCTACGCCGGTTAGTACTGCTGTTACAGATGTGTAAACACCCGTTGGTCCATACTTTAGGGTTATAACACCCTGATAGTTTGGTCCTACTGTGTAGCCAAAATTTGCGGTTTTAATTGTCTGTGTGAAGGCGGAATTAACTTTTTTGTCGGTAACAGCCACACTTTTAAAACTGTTAAGGCTAACAAAAGCAGAAGATAGAAGAATTAGTAAAATAGCGGTTTTTTTCATGGTTTTTATTGGTTTTAAATTGGTTGAAATTAAAGGTAGTAATATTTAGCTTTCTGTTAAATTTATTTTTTCAGTTAATAATTTAAACCATAGTGTATTATTTACAATATATAACGCATTATTCCCTGAAATTTATCGACTAAAACCATTTAATAGTAGCAAGCCGGAGGCCTTGTAATATTTGCCACCCGGCTGGAGCCGGGCGGCGGAGTTGGGGGGGCTAATCATTCGCTATCGCTCGGCTCTTGCCGGGTGATGGCTATTACGCGGCGTCTTCGCCGCAGTGCATCGTAACAGGCCGGAGGCCTTGTAATACCACTCGGCTGGAGCCGAGCGGCGGAGAGAGGCCGGGCGGCGGCGGGATTTATTCTTAGATAAGTACAGCTCAATATGATTATACGTGTGGTCATCATACTTGTATCCCCCAACTATTCTGAAAACTATCATTTTGAATTGATAGTTTTGTTGACGGACCTACCACTAAATGCGAAAAGTTAAAATTAAAAAACCATTTATTTATTACGAAGACCTTAAACCCTGGGAATTTACTGTTGCTGTAATTTATGCTTTGGCTACACTTGGTGTTATTGTTACCTGCTACTTAGGTAGCGGTGATACTAAACAGATTACCATCATAATGTATGGTGGGTTGCCACAAATGTTTTTGTATTTTTTCATGTATGTGTCACTAAGAAATTTTAGATCATATCTAATTTGGTTTGGGTTTGGTATTGGGCATTTGATCCTTTATTTTATTTACAAAGGCGACCTTGAATTACAAATGTACCGTGGAAATCCTTCGGCAGGATTAGTTAATACTATACCACTGCTTTTACTATTTCAATTATTAAGATACGCCAGCCGTAAAATACAGCGCCGGGAATTTGTTGCACCGGCGAAAGGGGGCGGCCCCGATTTAATTGAAAACAAAAAGGTGACCTTCATCGATTTTGCAATTTGTATGATTTATATAGGATCGTGGCTTGGGCTTACTATGTGTGCTGTATACTTCTGGTGAGGTTAAAGGAATTCTCCACACCGTCATTGTTGCGAGATACGAAGCAATCTCACAGGACAGGTGACGAGCTTTGCAAATGAGATTGCTTCGTGCCTCGCAATGACAACAACTATACGAAAAGCCCCATCTGTTTTCAGATGGGGCTTTTTAAATTATTTACGGCTGAGGCTTATTGCGTTGATATGCTGGTAAGTTTTGGCTCCAGGCTAATATAGTCTGTAATGATCTGGCCGGCTTCGCGTTTTACAAAGTCAAGATCTTCGTTCTTTGGTTTTTTATCGCCTTTTTTAAGTGCTGGTAAACCTAAGGCTACGCGGCGCTCGTTGTTATGCTTAAAGGCTTTTGCCTCATCTTCATCGCGTTGTTTTTTCATGTCGGCCTCGTTTAAGCTTACGCTGGTGTCAGCATCGTGTTTCTTATAGTCGGCAATATCTTCCAGCATGTATTTGTAGCTGGCGCTTGATGCCATGCGCTGATCGTGTAATTTTTTAAGCTGCGGCAATACGGTTGTAAAGTCGCCGGCTTTGGTGTAATCAGATTTAGCGATGCTGTCAAAAGGCATGGCCGACGGCTCGGTATCTTCGCCATATTTATCCAATGGAATTAATGATGGGAAGTTGATATCAGGCGTTACACCTTTATGCTGGGTAGAGTTACCACTGATGCGGTAAAACTTGGCAATGGTTAAATTAAGCTGACCATAAGTGCTTTGACTGCCGGTTGATACCGCGCCTGATTTTACTTTTTGGGTACCTGCAACCCTGCCGGCTAACTGGGTTAATTTATCTTTTATCGGCGTACCCATGATGCGGTCAAGGTCTATAGCGTTTTGTACCGATCCTTTGCCATAGGTTTGCGTACCTACAATAAGACCGCGACCATAATCCTGTATAGCGCCCGAGAATATTTCTGATGCTGATGCGCTGAAACGATCAACCAATACCGCCATTGGGCCCGAGTATGCAATTGAAGGATCATCATCCCGGCTTACATCTACCTGGTCTTTAGTGTCCCTAACCTGTACTACTGGTCCGGTTTTTATAAACAAGCCGGTAAGTTCAATGGCTTCCATTAACGAACCACCGCCGTTTTCACGCAGATCGATAACTATACCATCAACATTTTGTTGTTTAAGGGTATCTAACAGCAGCTTTACATCATGTGTAGTGCTTTTATAGTTGGGGTTACCGGCTTTGTAATCATTAAAATCGATATAAAACGCAGGGATAGAAATTACACCTATTTTAACCGTTTTGCCGTTACTGTTATAAGTGCGGATCTCTTTTTGTGCGGATTGATCTTTTAAAATGATTTTTTCGCGCACCAGTTCAATTGTTCTTGGTTTACTGCCGGCACTTGCATTGGCTGCCAATAGTTCCAGCCTAACCACGGTGCCTTTGGTGCCGCGAATCAAGGCGATGGCATTGTCAACCCTCCAGCCAACAATGTTCTGGAACTCGCCGGTTTTACCCTGGGCAACAGCAACAATCCTATCGTCCACGTTTACCTGTTTGCTTTTATCGGCAGGGCCGCCCGGTACAACTGATTTGATAGTCACATATTCATTTACCACAAGCAGCGAAGCGCCGATACCTTCTAACTGGCGCGACATTTCGATATTGAATTGGGCCGCGTTTGATGGGTTAAAGTAATTGGTATGCGGATCTATAGCCTCGGTAAAGGAATCCATAAACTGTTGGAAAACATCCTGGTTGGATAGTTTATTGGCTTGCGACAACAGGTTTTCGTAACGTTTTTTAAGTGTTTCCTTATTCTTTGTCATATCTGCCGATGCCAGTTTAAGGTTCAGCAGATCATATTTTACACGCTGTGTCCACATGGCATCCATGTCGGCCTGTGTAGCAAGATAGGGTAGTTTTTCACGCTCGTACACAAATGATTCGTTCTTGGTGAAATCGAAGTTATTGTTGATCTGCGCCAGCGAATAATTTATACGCTCGATATATCTTTTTTGTAAAACGTTAAAAATGTAAAACACATTGTTAAGGTTACCCACCTTTACATCATCGTCAAGCACATCTTTGTATTTGTCAAAATCCTTAATGTCAGACGCTAAAAAGTAGCTGCGGTTTTCATCCAGCGTTTTAATGTATCGGTTGTAAATTATCTCGGATATGGAATCGTTAAGTGCTACCTTTTTATAATTGAAATTGGTGATAAGGCCTGCAATTTGCTTACAAACGGCTACCTGCTGCTCATCGGGCTGTAAATCTCTTGAACCTGGTACCTTAATTGGTTTTGATGGCGATGCCTTGCACGCGAGAGCAGCGCCAAGCACCAATAATAAATATACTTTCTTAAACATATCTTTTACTGTAGTTAAATCGGGATTTGTGTAAAACATCAATACTTGTGCCTGTAATTAAATTGCTAATGTAAAATAAAAAAGAGACAGTGGTAATTGCTGCCTCTTAATTAACAATAACAATTATACGATAATGTTTTACTTGTAGTATACAAGGTGTTGCATTTTACGCTATTGTTACAAAAAAAGTGACAATCACATAGTATTATACGAAATAAAATAAAAGTTGGTTCACCCCTTTAATTAATAACTACAAGTGTTGGGAAGATAAAAAGCGTTGTCATTTCGAACGAGGTACGAGGAGAAATCTTCTACGATATGCAATTGAACTTAGCCTTTCGTAGAAGATTTCTCCTTGCCGCTCACACGCAATTTCCATGCAGGCTCGTCGAAATGACAACCTTTTTATTAAAATTTAGTCTTCCCAACACTTGTACTTTAATAGCGAGGTAGGTAAATCTTCTACAAAAAAAATTATTTATTGGCGGGTTTTGGTCCGGCGTCGGCAGTTTCGGCGTAGCGTATTTCGGCTTTGGGATTCAGTTTATTGTCCTGTAAAAACCGTATTTGTTTTTCAATGGCTGTTACATCGCTGTTTAAACCGCGGGATGCAGCCAGGGTACGGGCTTCGGCAAGGTCCTGGTTGGCCTGTATATAATCGCCATAACCGGCTTTAACGGTGGCCAGTCCCATAAGATTGGTAACGGTGTGCCTGTCGTCGTTTTGCTGGCGCGAGATCTGCAGGCTTTGCAGCAGGTACCACTTGGCTTCAGACAGCCGGTTTTGTTTGAGGTACATCTGCGCCAGATCACTGAAGTTATAGCTGGCGGCATTGTAAATCCGGAAACGCATATTATGCTGGGCCGTTTTAATTACCGATGCTTCCATCAGGAAAAGGGCATACGGGTTAACGTCAATAACAGCTTTGGTGATCTTATCATTCGGGAGCTTTACCAGTGCCAGTTTCTTTACAGAGTTATCCTGCACATTGGCAATCATGGGGTAGCGCGTATGCTTTTTAAAGGCGTATTTTACAGCCTCAATGGGGTTTTTATACCATTGCGCGGATGCAGAAATACTTACGGAACAGAAGATAAGAAGTAAAAAGTATCTCATTTAAATCTGTTGTCTGGGTTTAATAAATTAATCAGTAAACAAATATAACTTTATATTACAGTTAAACAATACCCTCAGCAGGGTAAATATTTTACCATATTATTGTTATATTAAGCTCAATTTAACGCAAACCCTGCAATAATGTTGCATTCATTTTATTCAAAAACCTCCATATTTCCATCGTGCAGGGCCCAAACCATGTATGGGTGGGTATCTGCATGGTAAATATGACCATCGGCTGATATACCTATTATGCCGGCAAAGCCATCATAAGGTTTCATTTCATCAAGTGTTTTATCGGTGGCTGCGGATATAGGCATCCCATCGGTAACGCGGGTAACAATTTTGGTAGCTACAGAGCCGCTTACAATATCCTCGCCAACGCCGGTACAGGAAACGCCCGCATGGGCATTGGCATAATTGCCGGCCGTAGTTGCCGAGTCGCTCACCCGGCCCGGAATTTCGAAGCCTTTGCCGCCGGTAGAGGTGGCCGCCGCAATATCGCCGTAAACATCAAGCGCTACGCAGCCAACAGTGCCCAGCCGTATAGAATCGCTTAGTTTTTTTTCATATTCATGGCGGCGCTGCGGTGTTTCGGGATTGTAGTAGGCAATGCCATTATTGGTGGCAAAATCATTGGCGCCCTTGCCGCTCAAAACCCTGTCGTCATAAACCATCAGCTTTTCGGCAATGCAAATGGGGTTTTTTACATCCTCGATATTGATAACGCCCGAGAATTTTTGGGTTTTACCATCCATTAATGCAGCACTGAGGCGAATTTTACCGTCGCTTTGAATTTGCGAACCGGTACCGGCATTAAACAGATCGCAGTTTTCCAGCAGGCAAACCGTGTACACCACCGTTTGGGCAGCAGTATGGGTTTGCAGGTATTTATGACCGGCCTGCACAATATCTGCCAAAGCCTGTTGCTTGGCCTGCTTTATTTCGTGGTTGGTTTGCGATTCGCTGAAAAAACCGCCGTGTATAATGATCTTCATTTTGAAATGATTTAATAGCCTTTGTTCATCTGCTATGATAAAAGACAAATGATAAAGGATTAATATTCTTTTTGATGCCTTTGTTTTTAATTCCCTCCCCACGGGAGGGGCGCGTTGGTTTGTGTTATGCCAGGTAGGAGTTTCTTCAGGGAATTTGCCTGTTTGCTAAACCCCTTCCTCCTCCTTCCCCGGGGAAGGAATCGCACATTCCCGTCGCTTGTAACTTCTAACAAAGGTAAATGGACAAAATAAAGGGTTAGGCTATTACTGCAATAAATTACTATCCGGTGCGGTTATAAAAACACCTTCTTCAACCTTAGCTGTTTTTTTGATGATAAGCTTATGCTGCGCTAAATCATATTTATCAAATATCGACATTACGTGCACCTTCAGGTTTTCGATGGATACCGGCGACCCCAGCTCAACATCATATATATTAGTTGCCACAATATTCCTGCCATCAACCAAAATAATTAACCCCGAGCCAATGGCTTCCATGCAGTTGCCTTCGGTTATCAGCAGGCCGGTATCCTCGCCCAGGCCAATGCCCAATATGCCGGGGTTGGTGGCCACTGCATACATTAAACGTCCAATTCGGCCGCGTTGTACAAAGTGGGTATCAATTATTACACCGTCAACAAAACCAAGGCCGGCAGTTATCTGCACTTCGCCTTTTATAAGGGCCTCGTTGCTTTGCCCGCGATAGATCATGTGGGTTGATGCCGCCGCTGCCCCTGCCGATGTGCCGGCTATTACAAAGTTTTCGTTGTTATAACGTTGTTTAAGGATCTGCAAAAATTCAGTTCCGCCAAAAATTGCCGTTAAGCGTAGCTGGTCGCCGCCGCTAAACATTACAATATCTGCTTTGCGTACACGATCCAGGTATTCCTTGTTGGCTGCATCGTCGCGGGTTTTTATGTGCAGTACATTTACATTGGTAACATTCAGCTGCCCGAATGCTTTGATGTACTCGTCGCCTACCAGCTCGGGAATTTGCGAGGCGGTGGTTATCACTTCAATAAGCGAGCCTTCGTGTTTGGCAGATTCGGTGATGATGCGCTTTAAAATGCCCTGTTCAAAAAATTTAATATGATCGGGCTGCATTATATGCTCCTGAATGGTAACATTACTGCCCATATCAACTGCGCCGCCTATAATAATCAGTTTTCCTTTCGGGACACTCATGCTCTTATTGTTTTTAGTTTGACCGGGCTGATTGGGTTAGATAAGGTTGATCGCGTTAAAATCAATTTTATTACTAACTAAAGTGGTAAACTGTCCACTAAATCAACCTAATCTAACCCAATCAACCAACACCACATTACAAATTAAGAAAAAAAGCATCACAAACGCAGACTGTTGTAAACAAATAATGCCTTTAGGGCTTAAATATTTTATTTAGACTATTAAGTTTTATAGTTTTAAAGGAAATTAAGCCGTTTAAAAAATTTGTAAAGCCAAGTATGAAGATCGAGAATATACAAGTGTTGCGGGGCCCAAATATCTGGAGCATCCGCCGCAAAAAATTAATACAAATGCGGCTTGACCTGCAAGAGCTGGAGCACAAGCCCACCAACGAAATTGACGGCTTTTATGAACGGTTAGAACAATTGATGCCATCGTTATACGCCCACCGCTGTTCGCCGGGTGTACCGGGCGGTTTTTTTCAGCGCGTAGTTGCCGGCACCTGGATGGGGCACGTTATTGAACATATAGCACTCGAAATTCAAACCCTTGCCGGTATGGATACCGGCTTTGGTCGTACCCGCGAAACCAAAACCAAGGGTGTATATAATGTGGTTTTTGCTTACTTAGAAGAAAAGGTGGGCGTTTTTGCCGCCGAAGCGGCTGTACGCATTGCCGAAGCCCTGATCATTGGCGAGGATTATAACCTGGATGCCGACATACAGGAAATGCGCGAAATTCGTGAAAATACCCGCCTTGGCCCAAGTACAGGATCAATAGTAGAAGAAGCCATTGCAAGGGATATTCCCTGGATAAGGCTTAATAATCAATCATTGGTGCAGTTGGGTTACGGTAAAAATCAAGTACGTTTCCGCGCCACCATGACCGAGAAAACCAGCAGCATAGCCGTTGATATTGCCAGCAATAAAGACGAAACCAAGCGTATGCTGCAGGAGCAGGCCATCCCGGTGGCCAAAGGCATTACCATATCATCCCTTGAGGGTGTGGGCGAAGCTATCCGCAAGGTAGGTTTCCCGCTGGTATTTAAACCATTGGATGGTAACCACGGCAGGGGGATTTCCATCAACATAAAAACCGAAGAAGAAGCTATTGCAGCCTATGAGCATGCCGCCAAAATTTCGCGCCGGGTAATTGTGGAGCGCTTTGTTACCGGGTACGATTTTCGCGTGCTGGTGATAGATAATAAAATGGTAGCCGCCGCCCTGCGCGATCCGGCCCATGTTAAGGGCGATGGTATATCAACCATACAGCAGCTTATCGACAAAGAAAACCTTGACCCGCGCCGCGGCTACGGTCACGAAAACGTGCTTACCCTTATCGGCATCGACCGCGATACTTTGGATTTGCTGGAAAAAAGGGGCTATACTCTTGATACTGTACCCGCTAAGGATGAAAAAGTATTTGTAAAATCGACCGCTAACCTTAGCACCGGCGGTACCTCTGTTGATGTTACCGACCATGTGCACCCGCAAAATATTTTCATTTGCGAACGTATCTCCAAGATAATTGGTCTGGATATTTGCGGTATTGATATCATGGCCGAGAACCTGCACGAACCGCTTACCGAAAACGGCGGTGTAGTTTTAGAGGTTAACGCCGCACCGGGTTTCAGGATGCACATTGCACCAAGCGAAGGCTTGCCCCGCAACGTAGCCGGGCATGTATTAGATATGCTTTATCCGGCGGGCAGCCCGTCGCGCATACCAATTATTGCGGTTACGGGTACCAACGGTAAAACCACCACCACCCGTTTAATAGCGCACATTGTAAAAAACAACGGCCACAGGGTGGGCTTCACCACGTCTGACGGGATTTACGTACAGAATACCATGATGCTAAAGGGCGATACAACCGGCCCGGTAAGCTCCGAATTTATTTTAAGGGACCCTACGGTTGATTTTGCGGTGCTGGAAACGGCCCGCGGCGGCATCCTGCGTTCGGGCCTGGGCTTTGGTTTTTGCGATATAGGCGTAGTTACCAATATTCAGGAAGATCACCTCGGCTTATCAGATATTCATAACCTTGATGATCTGGCCCGTGTAAAAAGTGTGGTGCTAAATGCTGTTAAAAAAGATGGCTGGGGCGTTTTAAATGCCGATAACGAACATTGTGTACGCATTGGTAACAAAGCCGATTGTAACATAGCTTACTTTAGTCGTAACGAGAATAATCCCATCATTAAATCGCACTGCCGCAAGGGTGGGATAGCTGCCATTTGCGAAAATGGTTTTATCACCATACAAAAAGGCGATTGGAAGATCCGCGTGCAGCGTACCATCCTTATTCCGCTTACGTTTGGTGGTACCGTACCATTTATGATTGAGAATGTGCTGGCCGCAACCCTGGCTACTTTCTTATACGGTTTTAAAACCGAGGATATAAAAATGTCATTGGAAACCTTTATTCCTTCGGCAGCACAAACGCCGGGTAGGATGAACATCTTTGAGTTTAAGGATTTTAGGTTCATGATTGATTTTGCGCACAACCCCGATGGCTTTAACGGGATTCGCGAGTTCCTGAAACATATCGATTCGCCGTTTAAGATTGGTATCATAGCCGGCACCGGCGACAGGCGCGATGAGGACATCCGCGAGCTGGGCAAAATAGCGGCAGAAATGTTTGATTACATCATCCTTCGCCAGGAAAAACACCTGCGCGGGCGTACTGCCGATAATATTTTAAGCCTGTTAAAAGAAGGGATCTATTCTGTTGATACCAACAAACAACTGGAAGTTGTACCAAAAGAAATTGACGCCATTAAACACGCCATGAGCCTCGCCAAACCGGGCACCTTCATTACCGCCCTAAGCGACGTGGTTGATAACGCCATAGAAACTGTACAAAACTATCAGGAGCAGGAACGCAACGGGTTGTTTAACGTGTAGCCTCACCCTGCCCTCTCCAAAGGAGAGGGTTCTGATTAGTGTTAAAGATTAAATTATGTCAGACTTACGAAGTTTTTAAAACTTCGTAAGTCTTTGATGTGCTTTTATAAAGTCCTCTCCTTTGGAGAGGATTTAGGTGAGGCCAAATAATAATGCCACAACAGCATACTCGCAATAGTTTTATATGGCGCCCAGCGTTCAGCTACGGCCATCACATCCTCACGGGAAGCCTCTTTGGATAAACCTTTTACCCGTTTCAGGGCATTTACGGCGGCAAGGTCGCCAATGGGGAAAATATCGGCATGTTGCAACACAAACATCAGGTATACATCGGCCGTCCAGTTGCCTATGCCTTTGAGGGCGGTAAGTTTCGTGCGGATCACATCATCAGGTAATTGTTCCAGTTCAGCAAGGTTTATTTGTCCGCTAAGGATAGCTTCGGCCAGGTATTTGGTATACGTGGTTTTCTGCCGACTAAAATAGCAGGCTTTAAATTCTTCGTCGGTAAGCAGCAGCACTCTTGCCGGGGTAATTTCCTGCACCCGCTCGCGCATTTTATTTAACGCTGATAACGCCGAAGCCAGCGAAACCTGCTGTTCCAGAATAATATGCACCAATGTTTCAAACGTATTTGGCCGCGACCATAACGGCGGATACCCATGCGCGCTGATGATACCAGCAAGGTCGGGATCATCGGCAGCGAGCTTATCGCAAATACTATGGTAGTTGGTGTGGTTAAACTGTTTGAGCATTGGGTTGTTATTCAAAAGCGGGTCATTGCGAGGCACGAAGCAATCCCCGATTAGCAAAGTCGACCTTAATAGTTTGAGATTGCTTCGCGCCTCGCAATGACGGGTGTAATATTAATGGCGATTAATTTACTAATTTTTTTAGGATTTAGCATTTACTTTTCTGAATTTTACCATTATGATCAACTTGCCCCCTTTAGCCGAACGGATGCGCCCCAAATCACTTGATGATTATGTGGGGCAAAAACACCTTGTGGGGCCGGGTGCGGTTTTACGCAAGGCAATTGAATCGGGCGCGCTGCCGTCCATGTTGTTTTGGGGGCCGCCGGGGGTGGGTAAAACTACGCTGGCCTATATCATTTCGCAATCGTTGTACAGGCCCTTCTTCGCGCTGAGTGCTATAAATTCGGGGGTGAAGGATGTGCGGGAGGTTATTGAAAAAGCATCGTTGCTAAAAGAGCAGGGCGAAATCTTACCCATATTGTTTATTGATGAAATTCACCGTTTTTCCAAATCGCAGCAGGATTCGTTGTTAGGAGCGGTGGAGCGCGGTATTGTTACGCTTATTGGCGCCACTACAGAAAATCCATCGTTCGAGGTGATCTCCGCCTTGCTGTCGCGGTGCCAGGTATATATTTTGCAGCCATTGGCCGAGGAAGACCTCCTGAACCTGCTGGAAAAGGCCATGAAGGAAGATGAGGTGCTGAAAGAAAAGAACATCATCATAAAAGATCATGAGGCCATTATGCGCCTTAGCGGCGGCGATGCCCGTAAGCTGCTTAATATATTCGAGCTGCTGGTGAACGCCTTTGATTCGCCCGAGATAGTTTTGACCGACGAGGTGGTACTGGAACATGTACAGCAAAACATGGCCCTGTATGATAAAACCGGCGAGCAGCATTATGATATTATTTCGGCCTTCATAAAATCTATGCGGGGCAGCGACCCTAACGGCGCGGTTTACTGGCTTGCCCGGATGATAGTTGGCGGAGAAGATCCGCTGTTTATTGCCCGCCGCATGCTCATCCTGGCATCGGAGGATATTGGCAACGCCAATCCCAATGCATTGCTGCTGGCCCAAAGCTGTTTTGAGGCGGTAAATAAAATAGGCATGCCCGAATCGCAATTGATCTTGTCGCAAACGGCAATTTATTTGGCAACATCGGCCAAAAGTAATTCGGCCACCACGGCTATTGGCGCGGCAATGGCGCTGGTACGCCAAACCGGCGATTTGCCCGTGCCGCTGCATTTGCGCAACGCGCCAACCAAATTCATGAAAAACGTAGGCTACGGAAAGGATTATAAGTATGCCCACAGCTTTGAGGGCAACTTTGCCGAACTCGACTTTTTGCCCGATGCCATCCGCGGAACTAAAATTTACCAACCCGGTAACAATGCCAAAGAAAATGAATCAAAAGAGAAATTAAAAAAACTCTGGGGCGATAGGTATAAGTATTAAGAGAGATGTGAGATATTAGATGTGAGATATGAGAATCAGGAAAAAAACATCTTTGCTCCTTTATCTAAAATCTCACATCTAATATCTCACATCTCTTTACTATCTTCAACCCAAACATATCCTCATCATACATGATATCTACCTTTATAAGTCATGAGTTAAAAGCTTTCTGGCGATCAAGAAACACCGGCAAAAGCATTGCCATACGCGTGGTAATGGGTGTTTTAATACTTTACCTGTTTTTGAATGTGCTGTTTGTTGGGCTGTTTTTAAACAAGATCCTGGAAAGTGTTTTCCCTAACGAAGAACTGATCAAGTCATTTTGCGGCATCATCCTCATTTATTTTCTGTTCGATTTGCTTTTTCGCCTTCAATTGCAGGAACTATCAACGCTTAGGGTGCAGCCATATCTGCATTTGCCGGTAAAAAGAAATTCAATTGTGCGTTACCTGGCTTTAAGCGGGGTGCTGTCGGTATTTAATCTTTGGCCCTTTGTGCTGTTTTTCCCCTTTGTGTTTAAAATTGTTGCCCATGATTTAGGCATGCCCGTGGCGCTGGCCTTTTGTGTTGCCATTATTGGGCTCAGCATATTTAATAACTATCTGGCACTGTATATCAAAAGAAAATCCAACATGAACGGCTGGATATTCCTGATAGCGGCGGCCGTACTTGTACTGGTTACCACCTGCGATTTTAAGTGGCACCTGTTCTCTATCCAAAATATCTCGTACCTGTTTTTTGGTCACCTGATAACTGTGCCTGCGCTGGCCTTACTGCCCCTGCTGCTTGGGGTTGTCATGTACTATTTTAACTTTTTGTACCTCAAGAATAATTTATACCTGGAGCAGCTTACCGCGCACAAAATAAAATCATACAAAAGTAGTACAGATATTCCTTACCTATCGCGCTTTGGCAAGGTTGGCGATTTAACGGCTAATGAAATTAAACTGATATTGCGGAACAAGCGCTCGCGCTCAGCGCTTATCATGGGCTTGTTCTTTATGTTTTACGGGTTGATATTTTATACCAATGCCGCTTATGGCGATGGTTTTAAGGTGTTTGTAGGTCTGTTTATGACGGGTATTTTCATTATAAACTATGGGCAGTTTATGTTTAGCTGGCAGGCATCGCACTTTGATGGTTTGCTGGTTGGTAAAATAGATTTTGCCGATTTTTTAAAAGGCAAGTACCTGCTGTTTACCATAGTTTCCACCGTTGCGTTTTTGCTTACTACACCTTATGTTTATTTTGGGTGGAATGTGCTGGTCATTCACTTTGTAATGTACTTGTGGAACATTGGCGTAACGGCCACCATCGTACTATTCTTTGCCAATCGCAACTATAAACGTATCGATTTGAGTAAAGGCGCAGCCATGAACTGGGAAGGTGTTGGTGCTACACAGCTGCTGCTGAGCTTCCCGCTTTTTCTTCTTCCCTACGTGTTTTATGGTCCGTTCGCGTTTTTTAAACATAGCAATATTGGCTTGGCTGTACTGGCGGTAATTGCCATTATAGCAATAACAACCCGCAATTACTGGATTAAACAGCTGGAAGCTGATTACAAAACAAAAAGATATAAAATAGCCGAGGGCTTCAGAAATAAATAATATGATAGAAATTAAAAACCTTAAAAAAGTTTATGGCGGCGTTACGGTTGTAAATGTACCGCAGCTAACTATTGCCAAAGGCGAAAGTATTGGCCTGGTAGGTAATAATGGTGCGGGTAAAACTACGCTGTTCCGCATGATCCTTGATCTGATCCTGCCCGAAGCCGGCGAGGTACTGTCAAACGGGGAGGTTGTTGCCGGCAGCGAAAGCTGGAAAAGCTACACTGCATCATACCTTGATGAAGGCTTTCTGATAGATTACCTTACGCCCGAAGAATATCTTTACTTTATTGGCGGTTTGCACCAGCAAAGTCAGCCCCAGGTTGATGAAACACTGGCGCAGCTGGGCGACTTTTTTAACGGCGAGATCCTACGGACAGGAAAATATATCCGCGATCTTTCAAAAGGGAATCAATGCAAGGTGGGGGTAGCCTCATGCCTGCTCCAAAACCCGCAATTGCTGATGCTTGATGAACCTTTCGCCAATATCGACCCAAGTACGCAGTTCAGGTTAAAGAACATGCTTAAAGACCTTAACAAAAGCAAAGGAATTACCACCATAGTATCCAGCCATGATTTAAACCACATTACCGACGTGTGCGACCGCATCCTGCTGATGGAAAAAGGGGTAATTATTAAAGACATAGCTACCAGTTCATCAACCCTGAACGAGCTGGAAGATTACTTTGGCGTAGGCCAAACCTTTACTGCCGCTGTTAAGGTAGACGAGGAAGAGAATCATTAAGCCTCACCCCGGTAGCCTCACCCCGGCCCTCTCCAAAGGAGAGGGAGGTAAAAACTTAGCTTGCAAGTTCAGGCGTCCACGCCTGAACTAAGTAAAAGGTAAGCGTTCACGCTTACTATAACGCTTGAACTTGCTGTAAAAAGCATGGGCCATGTGCGATTCCTTCCCTGGGGAAGGAGGAGGTAGCGGTTTAACCGGCTGGGAATATGAATATTGCACGCAGAAACCCCTCCCTGCCTTTGCGCGCATCCATCCGCACCCCTCCCGTTGGGAGGGAATAAAAATTAGTTTCGGGAATCTTCAAAGTCCTCTCCTTTGGAGAGGATATAGGTGAGGCTAAACAATCCATCCTTTCCCTCGTTACACCAATATGAAAGCATTGGTGTTAAACTGCACGTTAAAGCCATCGCCCGAGCCCTCAAATACCGAGGCACTGGCTAAAATAGTTGTGAAGGAACTGGAACGCCTCGGCGTTGAAACCCACATGATACGCGTTGCCGATTACGACGTGAAAACCGGCATCAAATCTGATCTGGGTGATGGTGACGGCTGGCCCATTATACTAAAAGAACTCCTGGCATCCGAAATACTTATTATGGCTACACCTACCTGGATGGGTACACTATCCAGTATGGCTATGCGGGTTATGGAGCGTATTAACGGGTTGTATCCGGCACGGGATGATAAAGGCCGCCCCATTACTTACGATAAGGTAGCCGGCTTTGTAGTAACCGGCGAAGAGGACGGCGCCCGCCACGTAGTTACTGAAATTGCCAGCGGACTAATGGATGTTGGCTTCACCATAGCCCCGCAATCATACACTTACTGGAACAATGGTCCCGGCCCTGGTAATTCCTATCTCGAATCTGATTTCAGGAAAGAATGGTCGAGGGAAACAGGGAAAATGGTGGCGGCCAACGTGGTGGCTGTGGCAAATGCTTTAAAGAAAACGCCTATCCCCGCGTGGAAATAGAATAGCGTTATTGCAAGTTTTAAAACCTTCGTCTGTTGAGGCTGAAATTAAATATAGGGGTGTCATGCTTCGACAGGCTCAGGGTGACAGGCCGTTTACTTAGAGATTGCTTCGTACTTCGCAATGACGCTATATTTAATCATAGCTATGCCGCTCAAAATCATAGTCAGATTGTGAGGTAATGATCTTTTTACGGCGTTGTATGTCGGTATCTAAATTATGATCGTAGGTGTTGTCGGTAACGGTTATATCGCGGTCTTTTTCTTTACCGGCCATGTAAATATTGGCTTCGGCAATTTTGGCAAGGGCGGTATCATATGGTCCCTTTGGCGACATCAGTTTCACAAACACCGGCAGGCATTCAAACAAAATAAACAAATAACCGATGAATGAAATGGCCATATAAGTATCCAGATCGCGGGTGCCATTAGCGTTATAAGACAGTTGCCCCAGCGCCCAGTTACGGTCGCTAAAACCGGCCACGTTTGAGAGGCTATCCAACTGATGGTCGTTAAATAAACGGGTGCTGTTTAAGCCCTCGTAATCCTTACGGTGGCTCAGGTATTCATCCATTTGCCCCAGGTTATCGGTAACGGTTTTAAGCCGGGCCTCTTTTTCCTGCAATACCGTTTGCTTTTGCTTGGCATAGGTACCATAACCGGTAATGCCCGATGTTTGGTTGGTTTTATCGCCAAAAACTTCCTGGTTTAACTGGAAGCGCGAGCGGTTGATATCTTTTTCGAGCGAATCTTTTTCCTTTTTCAGATCGGTGTTTTTACCCAGCTCCATGGCGTATTTCTGATTATACGTTTTTTCGAGGGTATCTATCTTACTGCGCTGCCCTTTCAGGTACGATGTTTTTAATTTCTGACGGATCTCCTTATCAAAGATCTTTAGCTCCAGCGGGCGCGAGATAACCACACCAATCATTATGGCCAGTAAAATACGCGGCGAAGCCTGTAAGATCTGCTGGTTGGTACTGCCTTCCTTATTAATGCTTGATACGATGTAGCGGTCCATGTTAAAAATGGCCGTACCCCAAAGCAATCCAAACAGTATGGCGAAACCTACAGCGAAAGCATCGCCATTAAAAACAAAGTACATAGCGTACCCGCCAGATAGTGAGGCGAACAGCGCGGTAAAGAATATAGTAGCCCCAATGCCCACATATTTATTATGCTCAATTGGGTATTTTTTTAAGGTATCGATATGCGCTCCTGAGCAAAACCAGAAAAAGCGTGTAACTTTTTTCATCCGTATGATGTTATGTTTTACAGTGGTGTTTCAATGCTGTGTAAAATTTTGACACCGAACAGCCCCAAATTTATGGCTTATTAGCCTTTTTTAGCTAATTGGCTATAAATTATATATGAAACGCACAGGGGCATTGATTGTTACAAAAAACAACCGTAATTATTTGATATAGAAAAAAAGCTACCTTTGGATGATAATTTTATTTGACATGAACGAGATAACCGTACAGGAACTAAAAGAAAAAATTGATAAAGGCGAAGATTTTCAACTGATTGACGTTAGGGAAGATTTTGAGTATGAAACATCAAACCTTGGCGGCCAGTCGATACCGTTGGGCGGCATTTTAATTGAGGCCGATAAAATTTATAAAGATAAGCCCGTAGTGATAATGTGCCGCAGCGGCAAACGCAGTGCGGCAGCCATTATGCAATTGGAGCAAAAGGGCTTTACCAATTTATACAACCTGCAGGGCGGTATTTTAGCCTGGGCTGCAGAAATTGATCCAGACCTTAGCGTTTATTAATCATGGGTTTTAAATTGGTGCTTAATGTGCTGTATACCATAGGTATAGTACTGTGTGCGTTTGTTGCCTACCAGCAATATAGTGCTAAAAATTATACATACATGGCTATCGCCATATTTGCTATGGCACTTGTTATAGTCTTCAAAATAAGATTGTTAAAAGACGTAAGGGAAGCGCAAAAAAAGATGTAGCTTCATTGCATGTTTATAGCAATATTAGGAGTTATTGTGCTCGTGGTGGGTATAGTACTCAAAAACTCACCCGAGCCTGCCCATCGCTTTAGTCGTACGGCCACTTTGGTAGGTATAGCAATGGTGGTAATAGGCCTTTTACTATCTATGTTTAAGGTTATTGAGCCGGGTAAGGTTGGCGTACAAACGCTGTTTGGTAAGGTGCAGGACAACGTGCTGGAAAGCGGCTTGCACATTATAAACCCGGTGGTGGAGATCACTACGTTTGATATTCAGCTGCAAACCTATACCATGAGCGGCGTTAAAGACGAAGGCTCAAAAGAGGGCGATGATGCCATCCGTGTACTTTCATCTGACGGATTGGAGGTTACCATCGATCTATCGGTTCAATATAAAGTGAACCCAGACAAGGCTCCTTACATTATGCAGAATATCGGGGAAGATTATTTAGAAAAAATAGTTCGCCCGGTATCGCGTACTGCCATTCGTGATAATGCGGTGAATTATGCCGCTGTAGACCTGTACTCTACCAAACGCCAGGAATTTCAGGATAGGATAAACAGGTTCATTACCGGTAACTTTGCCAAGCGCGGTTTGGAGCTGCAACAGATATTGGTGCGCAACATTACCCTGCCCGCATCGGTAAGGGCCAGCATCGAATCAAAGATAAATGCCGAGCAGGACGCGCAGAAAATGCAGTTCGTGCTGCAAAAGGAACGCCAGGAAGCAGAACGTAAACGCGTAGAAGCCCAGGGTATTGCCGATTATCAAAAGATCCTGTCCACCGGCTTGTCAGACAAGCAGCTTCAATATGAAATGATAAAGGCGCAAAAAGATATAGCCCTGTCGCCAAATGCCAAAGTGATCATCCTTAACGGCGGTAAGAATACGCCGATAATGCTGAGTGATAAGTAAATTAGTCATTGGGTCATTAGTCATTAAGTCATTGAATGGGACAAGCCTTACTTTGTTAAAAACAGGGTGAGGCTTTTTGTTTATATCCGTTTTTATTGCGGATATTTATAGCATAAACCTTTTATTATGCTGCGTATTAAACCTGTATCAGTAGTATTTCTTTTTATTGTACTGGCCTCATTTAAATCGGATAACCTGCCGGCTAATTTTACAGCATTGCTTACCCGCGCTCAGTTAACTTTTACGCCGCCAGAGGGCATGGTGGAAGTTCCCATTGTTAAAAACGGGCAGATGAATTACGAGTACGCGCTAAAATCAAAAGATAAGGCGTTCGAGGTGAGGTATACCATAAGGCCGCTGGATAGCATGTTGATGCGCTTTGCCGGGCAGGAGAAGAATAAAAAACCGGGAGATATAAATCTTAGTCCGAATAATTTGCATACAACGGCTTTCATGGCTACCGTAATGAATGTCGGCGGCGGCAAACTCCCGCAAATAAAGGAATTTGACCCGGGCGCCGTTAAAAACGAGTTTAGTGCCGACTGGGGTGCAACCACCTTTTGCGTACCCGCGCACGAGTTTGCCGGCGACTATAAATACTGCATGGCCATAACTATCCACAAAGAGAACGTTGCCGATGCCTATTGCTTTTTCCTGTCAGACAACCAGGAAAACTACCAAACCCTGCTTGCCGGGGCTTTTCACGGGTTGCGGTTTAAGTGATTTTTGGACTTTGGGACTTTTGAGATAAAAGGACTATTGGACAATATGAATGAAGATTTACCAGACTTACGAAGTTTTTAAAACTTCGTAAGTCTTTTATGTTTGATGACATAATTTACACCCTCACCCCCAAACCACTGTCCTCATTCAACACATACTTCCCATCCTTAAATTCTGGCATTTGGTAGGGGTTGTTGCTTACCAAAAACGGACCGTCCAGGTCTACCCAATCACATTGGGGGGCGAGGGCAAGGCCGGCTAAGGCGGCGCAGCTGGTTTCGGTCATGCAGCCAATCATTATCTTCAGGTTTAGTTCCCGGGCGCGTTTTATCATCCGCGTAGCCTCATAAATGCCTGCCGATTTCATGAGTTTTATGTTGATACCGGTGTACACGCCGTTGGCCTTGTCCACATCCTCAAAACGCTGTACAGCTTCATCGCCAATAATGGGGATGGGGCTGCGTTCGGTGAGCCAGGCATTACTGTCGGGGTCGGTTTTTAACATGGGCTGCTCAATAAGTTGTACGCCTTGTTCCTGCAGCCAGTAGGTCATGTCAAGGCTTTGCTGCAGGTCTGTCCAGCCCTGGTTGGCATCCACATAAAGTGGCACATCGGTAACCGAGCGAATAGTGCCGATGAGCTCCTTATCGGTATCGCGACCCAGCTTTACTTTTATCACCTTAAAGCCTTCGGCCTCTTTAACTTTTTTAACGATCATTTCGGGCGTATCAATGCCGATGGTAAAGCTGGTAACTGGCATCAGCGCAGGGTTGCTGCCCAATAGTTGCCAGCATGGCTGCTGCTTTATTTTGCCGTCCAAATCATGCAACGCAATATCAATAGCGGCTTTTATTGCCGGGTTGCCGGAGGCTATACTATCCAAATAATCAATTATCGACCCAAAATCAAAAGGATAGCTAATCCGGCCAATATCAACCTTACTCAAAAAATCAGTAGCGCTTTGGTGGCTTTCGCCCATGTAAGGCACCATACTGGCTTCGCCGTAACCGGTATTGCCTTCGTGTTTTATCTGCACCAGCATAACGGGCGTTGTTGTGCGCGAAAATTTGGCTATGGTAAAAGCGTGTTTTAATTGAAGTTCGAAAGGTTGATATGTCAGTTCCATAATTTCAGATATGCAAATATGCGGATTTCAGATGTGCAGATTTCAGATGTGCAATGATTTTAATTCTTTCATTCAGCTTCAGGCAAAGAAAAATCTGCACATCTGAAATCTGCACACCTGCACATCTGTATTCATCCTTTCAAAGTAAAAAATCTGCACATCTGAAATCTGCACACCTGCACATCTATATTCATCCTTATCTTTGCCGCTATGCCGGCACAAATTTATGCACCGTTCGAGCGGTTTAATTTCAGCAATAACAAATGTTTCCTTACCGGGGAGGCCTTAAATACCGAGGAAGAAAAGATCCAGGTTTTTCCGCAATGGCTCATGAGTCGTTACAACCTGGAAGACCAGCCCTTTAAACTGCTTGACGAAAGCATGGCCACTTACAAAGACCTCAAACTACCTTGCAGTGCTGCCGTGAACGAGCAATTCCTGGAGCCGCTGGAATCCGAAGTAGCCGCCGCCTTTGCTGCCGGTTACGAGGGCGTAAAAGCACTGGATGAACTAAAGCTTTTTCAATGGGCGGGCAAACTGCTGTACGGTATTATTTTTAATGAGATACAGGCCGGTATAAGGCAGCAGCACGCGCAGGGAGAGGAGTTTAATATTTCGCAATCCATCATCCACAAATTCAGTAACCTGCATTTGATGCTGCAAAGTATTAACCTGCCGCTGGAGCTGGACGGCTTTAACCCCTTCAGCGTGTTTTTATTTAAGGTTGATAACGCCGGTGATGTATTTGGCTACCGCGACGAGATCAACACGCTTACCTTCTCGCTGCGGATAAAAGATTTCGGACTGATTATTTGCCTGCAGGATAACGGTGCAAACGCCAGCTACCATAAAGAGGTGATGGATAAAATAAAAGGACAAACCCTGCACCCTATACAGTTTGAAGAGGTGAATGCGCGCCTGTTTTACTCGGCCTACCTGTTTAACCGCCTGCCCGAGTATGATGTAATGCCCGTTGAAGATACTATTTACATTGAAGCCGCCCCATTGCGAGGCCTCAGCAGCAAGCCGCTTTTTGACGACTGGGTGCCCAAAATTTACGGCCAGGTGCTGGAAAACTTCTGGAAAAACTGGGGCTACCTGCTGTTCGAGATCATTAAAGACCCGGAAAGACCGATGAGCTTTTTATTTGATGCCAACGGCGATTTTGTTAATGCCCAAACGATTGAACTGCCCCGCTGATCTGGTGAAAAAACTCGGACAATACAGGGGGATTAAGTAAAAAAGTGATCATTAGGCCGCTAAGCGCACCAAATAAGTGGGCATCGTGATTAATATTATCTCTTGAATATTTAGAAGCGTAGCTGCAATAAACCAGGTACAAAATCCCGAAGATAAATGCGGGCATACGTATAGGCAGTATTAAAATACCCATTGGGGTTAAAGGGAAATACAATATCGCTCCAAATATAACCGCACTCACCGCTCCCGAAGCGCCAAGGCTGTAATAACTGTAGTTTTCTTTATGCTTTAATACCGATGGCATATCGCTTAAAATAAGACTTACCATATACAGCAGCCCAAACTGCCAGTGCCCGATGGTTTGTTCTAATGTAAAAGCAAAAAAGTAGTAAGACACCATGTTAAATATCAGGTGCATCATATCCTTGTGGATAAAGCCGCTGGTTATAACGGTATAAACATAATGTCCGCGCGATACGTTGTATGGGTGCAGCATGAGCTTACCATACAGGTTTTGATTGTAAAAAGCAAGGAGGGAAACGATGATGGTGATAACGAATATGATAGACGCTACGGGTGTATAAGTAAGATATTCCATTTAGTTTAAATCGAGTTTAGTATTGGTTAGCAGGCGGCCCACCGGGTAGCGCATATAAGTTTTTTCAAAATAGGGCGAATTGCGGTAAACAAAATTAAGCTGTGCCGCGGCGCTGCCGGCCAGTTGCGGATCTTTAGTTTTGGCATCGTCGAGTTTCTTTTTCAGGGCGGGGTCTTTTTTTAGCAGGGTGGCGGCAATATCTTCAAACACATAATCAGAAAAATATTCCTTTTCGCCCAAAACAGAATCAAAAAAGTTCCAGCTAAAAAACGAATCCACACCCTGTGGTTCCAGCGTTTCTACAATATAACGGTTAATGGCCTGGTTAGTATATACCACGTAATCGCCGGCGTAAAATTTCACGGGCATATCAACGGGGTTAAGCTGTACGCTGCTGTGCAGGTAATGTCCTTCAAATGGTTTTGCTGGTGTTTTGATATCGCCAAAGTAATACATTTGCAGGTTTAGCGTGGTATCATGCGCCAATTGTTGCAATTTAACACCATTTAATTTAAACAGATCAATAACCTTACCCCAGGCCTGCGGTATTACATAGGCAACAGGTTTATCGGCTGTGGCAGTTGCTTTGTAGGTATTGTAGTATTTTATGGTTTTGGTGTAGGGTTTATTGCGGTCGTAATACAAACGCTTCAATCCGCTTACCTCGCTGGTTTTGTAGCCTGCTTCGTAGCCTTTAAAGGTAATGGTATCTACTTTATCCTTATCAACCTCCCATTTCAGCGCAAATGTTTTTTGCTGTGTAACGGCCGCATCGGCCTGTTTTTTTAATTGCCCTATCAGCTTGGCATCACGCTGATTAATAGTAATAAGGTGTTGCATAAAATCATAGGTGGCATATACGCGCTTATCAAAGGGTTTAAGCATGTGCGTTTCTGTAATATAGCTAATGATGTTATGTTGGGCGGTAAAGCCGGTTGCAAAGCGCGGTGTTTCCAAAAAGCTCACAATGCCTGAATCCGGCAATCCCTCTTCGCCCGCGCCATAGGGAATCATCTCGTAGCCGCTTTTTTTCATGTGGCTGTACAGGTATGGTGTAAGCGTTTTGGCGGTATAATCGGCAAGGATGGGGTTTTGTTTATCTTTTTGGGTTTCAATCAGCGTCATCACATATTGGTAATCCGCGCCGTCGCTGGTGTGGTTATCCAGGAAAATTTCGGGCTGCCAGGCGGTCAGGATCTGCGTAAAGGCAAGGGCGTTGCGGCTATCGGCCTTAATAAAATCGCGGTTAAGATCAAGGTTGCGGTAATTACCCCTGAAACCGTAGGCAACAGGTCCGTTCTGGCTCACCCTGCTCTGGCCGCGGTTGAGGTTACCATCAATATTATAAAGGGCGATAAAACAAAGCACCACATCTTTGGGCAGCTGGTTGCTTTTAAGCAGATCGCGGGTGAGCATCATGCTGGCATCAATACCTTCGGGCTCGCCGGGGTGTATGCCGTTGTTGATGAGCAGTACCCTTTTATCCAGTTTTTTGATCTGCGCCGGATCAAAGACCTTATCGCGCGAAAGTACAATAAGTGTTAGCGGCTTACCTACATCTGTAGTGCCGTAATTTATCATTTTCATTTGCTGCGGATACAGCTTATTGAGGGCTTTGTAATAGCTGATCACTTCGGCATAAGTAGCCGTATAGTTTTTATCCTTGCTTTGCTCAAACGGGGTTAACTGCGCATGGGCACCCAAGGCTATAAAACAGGCAAACAAAATGGATAGTACTCTTTTCATTGATAATCTTTCTGCTAAGATAGAACCAAGCGATTACAATTGAATGTAAATGAAAAAAAATACGTGTTGTATCGCTCGCAGATTACTCACCCGCCCATCGCTGCGCTCGGGCACCCTCTCTTCAGCTTCGCTGGAAAGAGGGGCGGGTTTGGTGGAGATAATATAAAGTAGACACTTGCGCTCGTTTGTAACGAGTGCTTAAAGTGTTCTTGCGTCTGCGATGCTTCTTCGCGATGCAATCGCGTAACCATGTTAAGCGCTCGTTACAAACTACAAGTGTTGGGAAGATAAAAGGCGTTGTCATTTCGAACGAGGTACGAGGAGAAATCTTCTACGATATGCAATTGAACTTAGCCTTTCGTAGAAGATTTCTCCTTGTCGCTCACACGCAATTCCCATGCAGGCTCGTCGAAATGACAACCTTTTTGTTAAAATTTATTCTTCCCAACAATTGTGGTTACAAACGAGCGCAAGAGAGTATTAACCGCAGACTACTCACCCGCCCATCGCTACGCTCGGGCACCCTCTCTTCGCCTTCGGCGGAAAGAGGGGAGGCAATGTTTGAGATTTTAGATTATGTAAAACAGAAAAAACGTTTTCACCCTCTTTACGGCTTGCCGTAGAGAGAGGCGGCCAGCGAAACGTAGCCGGGGTGAGTAGTAGCCTTGGTTAGTTTTCAAAGCGCTTCCCGCAGTTATTCCAGCTCTGCTATTTCAGCCTGAATTTTCTTGGGTAAACTTTTAACCACTTCTTTGTATGAATGATCAATCATTTCACAGAGCTGTTTGCGGGTTAGCGAGCCGTCCATATAAACGGTGTTCCACATTTTTTTGTTCATGTGGTAGCCTGGTTGTACTTCGGGATGGCGCTCGCGCAGGTCAACGGCAAGCTCGGGATCGCACTTAACGTTGAAGCGGTTGGCCTGGGTCAAGCCTATCAGCAGGAAAATCTTTTCGGCTATTTTAAAAACAAGGGTATCTTCGCCAAAAGGAAAACCTTCTGTTGCTCCTGGTTTTTGCAGGCAATAATCGCGCAGTTCTTCTACATTCACTTACCTGAAACTTCTGATTAACTTGGTATAGGAGGTTGTATTACCAAAATTATATTTAAAACCTATGGTAACCTGCGCGTACTGGTCAAGGGCGTTATTCTTGAATTTATCGGGCGGATCGTTATAGCCATCCAATCCTTCCCCAAAAGTAATATTATGCTGATAGGTAATGCTTATATTAAACGAGTTTTGATCGTATGCATCGTACAATTTAAATTCATATCCAAACCTTAAAGGAATAAGTAGCTCAACACTTTTATCCTTGCCCGGGAATTTATAAGTAGGATCGATAAGGCTATATCGGTTAACCTTTACATTGTTATTGATAGCCCCAATGCCAGAACCTATATAAAAATCTTTTATAGCGTTCAGAAAGTCATTATCGGCATAATCAATTATTTCGCCGGCCATCAAATCGCCTCTTAATATTAACGCTTTGTATTTGTTGTTAAACTTTCGGGTGTCTTTGTCAAGACTTATGGCATCGCCTCCGCCGCGTAGGGTACCTAATTGTAGCTCAAGTGCTATGGGCACATACGGGCTATAATTGTAAGTAAGGTTTATGTTGAAGGCAAGGTCGTTATATTGTTTTTTTAAGTCGGCATAGGGTCGCACTATGCTTGCTCCGGCGCCAACACCCCACTCGTAATAATTAAAACCGCTTTGGGCTTTCGCCACGAGCGAAGCAGAAGCAAAAACAAAAATCAGAATATATTTTTTCAATGTTATTTTTTAATCAATATTTACAATGCTAACCAGGAAGTTCAAAATTGGGTAAAAAAAATTTCACTAATATAAACTTATGAATTTTAATTCATCACTAAATTTTACAGTTACCGAACGTTTTTTGCGTTACGTTACTATCGATACGCAATCTGATCCATCTTCGGTTTCCTTCCCATCAACAGAAAAGCAAAAAGACCTGAGCCGCTTGCTGGTTAATGAGCTGTTGGCCATTGGTGTAAGTGATGCGCATATTGATGAATTTGGTTATGTATACGCCACCATTCCCTCAAATACCAACAAGCAGGTGCCCGTGATATGCTTTTGCTCGCATGTGGATACCGCGCCCGATTGCAGCGGTAAAAACGTGAAGCCCCTTGTGCATAAAAATTACCAGGGACAGGATATTGTTTTGCCCGATGATAACACGCAGGTCATCAAACTAACAGAACACACCGATCTTAAAAACCAACTGGGCAATGATGTGATAACGGCCAGCGGTACTACCTTGCTGGGTGCGGATAACAAAGCAGGCGTTGCCGAAATTATGGATGCCTGCTATCAGCTGATGAACCATCCCGAAATTAAGCATGGTGACATCCGCATATTATTTACGCCCGATGAAGAGGTTGGCCACGGGGTAGATCATGTAGATATTGCCAAACTTGGCGCCTTTGCCGGTTACACTATGGATGGCGAAAGCGCGGGCAATATGGAAAATGAAACATTTAGTGCCGATGGTGCCAGGCTTACCATAAACGGAATAAGTGCGCACCCCGGCTTTGCAAAAGGCAAAATGGAAAGTGCCATAAAAATTGCGGGCAAGATAATAGCGGCGTTGCCGGATAGCCTGTCGCCAGAGCATACTGAGGATATGGAGGGTTTTGTACATCCTGTTGGCATGGAGGGTCATGTAGAAACGGCGACTATCGACTTCATCATCCGTGATTTTGATGCGGAGAAGTTGAAGGGTCATGCCAATGTTATCCGCCATACTGCCGATGCGGTTTTGGAGCAGTACCCGGCATCGTCATATACCCTAACCACCAGCCAGCAATACCGCAACATGAAAGGCGTGCTGGATGAAAATCCGCAGATTGTGGCTTACGCGATGGAGGCTATTGACCGTACCGGATTAACCGCCAAACTTTGCAGTATAAGGGGCGGTACCGATGGTTCGCGCCTGTCATTCATGGGATTGCCTTGTCCCAATATTTTTGCCGGCGAACACGCTTTTCATAGCAAACAGGAATGGGTATCTGTACAGGATATGCAAAAAGCCGTAGAAACCATATTGCACCTTTGTATGATATGGGAGGAAAAAAGTTATTTTAATGAAGATACTATTATAACATGTATACGATACGCAAAGCAACCATAAATGATGTTGAAACCATCCGCCAGATAGCCGATAAAACATGGTGGGCAACCTACGGACCCTTATTGCCTACTGAGCAGATAATATTTATGCTGGGCGAAATTTACGCTACAGATAAAATTACTACGCAGATAGCGAAAAACACCCAAACCTACCTGTTACTATTGGAGGGTGATGTGCCGGTGGCCTTTGCGGCATACTCGCCCCGCGATGAAAATCCCGATGTGTATAAGCTGCATAAGCTGTATTGCCTGCCGCAAACCCAGGGAAAGGGATATGGCAAAATATTGATAAACGAAGTTGCTCAAAAAACAAAAAAAGCCGGCAAAAAACTGCTGGAACTAAACGTGAACCGCTACAACAACGCCCGCAATTTTTATCAAAAAATGGGTTTCAAAATAGCCTACATGGAAGATATTGCCATAGGCGAATACTTCATGAATGATTATGTGATGCGCAAGGAAGTGTGAGATAGATGTGCAGATTTTAGATTTCAGATGTGCAGATTTCAAATTACAGATGTGCAGATATTTAAAAATATTGTCATTCTGAGCGGAGCGAAGAATCTGCTATACGGCTTGCATGTCGGCGATTAGATTCTTCGCTTCGCTCAGAATGACAAACTTAAAAAAGGATGTCATATTGCCCGTCGGCTGAAAGCCGACACCATGCTAAGTCACGGGCTGAAAGCCAAAAGTGTTCGAACAAATAAAAAAGGTTGTCATTTCGACGAGGTACGAGGAGAAATCTTCTGCGAAATACAAGTGGACTCAGTATTTCGTTGAAGCTTTCTCCTTACCCCTCACACACAACGCCCATGCGGGCTCGTCGAAATGACAACCTTTTTATAAATCTCTAGGGTTTCGAACACTTATGGCTGAAAGCCCAAGCCAGTAAATAGTATAATTTTAAGCATTATCGCCCTCCGCCTTGATCTTGTTATACTCCCGTCGCCAGTCGATGTAGCCGAGGCAGGCCAGTACCAGCAGAATAACGTATAGGATGGCCGTTACATACAAACTTTTATAAATGTATAGCGGCACGTAGCAAATATCTACAAAGATCCATAGCGCCCAGTTTTGAAGTACCTTGCGGGTCATGAGCAGCTGGGCCATAAAGCTGATGGCCGTACAGCAGCCATCAATATAAGGTACATTGGTACTGGTAAATTTATGCAGAAAAAGTCCAAGCAGGCCCGATAATATCAGCGTAGCTATAATAACCCAAATGTATTGGCGCGGGGTTAAACTGGTTACCGGTTTTTCATGTCGTTCTTTTTTCCGGAGCCAAAAATACCAGCCGTATATCCCCGTACCTAAAAAATAGATCTGCAAACCGGCATCGCCAAAAAGCTTGCTTTCGTAAAAAACAATAACGTAGGCCAGTACGCTGATGATGCCAACGGGCCAGTTCCAGATGCTTTGTTTGGCGGCCAGGTAAACGCAGCCAATACCTGTTACGGCACCTATCCACTCCAGACTGCTGGTTTGTTTAATTTCCTGCACTATGTGCTGGCCTACAGATAAAAGCTCCATTTTTTCAAAGATATGAAATCGGGATGTTTTAAAAGAGCCGCCGCGCGGTGCATTTAATAGCCAAAAGCCTTATAATTGTAATAGTCATGATCAACTTTAAACGTGCCAACCATATTCACATTTGTGTACCGCCTCAAAGACTGGAGGAGGCGCGATTGTTTTATGCCAATGTGCTTGGCTTACAGCAAATAGAAAGACCCCGATTTTCATCGGCCGGGTATTGGTTTGGTATTGGCGATATGGAACTGCATATAGGAGTAGAAGCGGCATTGCCCTATACATCCCGCCATACCGCGTTTGAAATAACCGACGTTGTTGCGGCGCGCAAACACCTGGAGAATTACGGTTTGAAGTTTTTGGAGGAGCCCGATATTGCCGGGCGTATCCGGTTTTCTTTTATTGATCCCTTTGGTAACAGGATGGAGTTATTGCAAATTATTGATTAGCTATGCCCGGAAGTATCGAAACTGATTATGTGTTTTTTGAAGCTTTATTTTGGCTGTTGACTATAGCTATACCCATAATAATTTGCAGTTACACTTTTCGCTGGCTTTACACCAGCGGTTATAAAACAACGGCTGTAATTGTGCCGCTGGTTGAATTATTGGTGATGGTTACCTGGTACAACAGCATACTGCTATAAACTGCCTACAAAGCCAGCTCGATCATAGGGTCCCAGAAGTGGGTTTTAAAATCCTGTACCTGGTCGTCAATAACTTTTACACCCTCGCTTTCCAGCATTTCCTGCATGGTGTTGCCGCCGAAATGGAATTTTGCAGTAAGCAAACCCTGCCTGTTAACTACCCTATGTGCCGGTACGGGCGGCTTAGCCTTGCCTGCAGCCTGCATGGCATAACCCACCATTCTCGACGATCCCTTTGTGCCCAGGTAAGCTGCAATTGCACCATAGGAAGTTACCCTGCCCTTTGGTATTAAGCGGGCAACCTGGTAAACTTTATCAAAAAAGTTGATGTCTTCCATGGTGAAAGTCTTGTATAATTTTACACTATGTTATTGAAATGGTCAATGTAGCGGGCCTGTCACCCTGAGCTTGTCGAAGGGGGGCGAGTAGAGGCCTTTACCCGCTATGCTTCGACAGGCTCAGCATGACAGCCCTTTTGTAATTAAGCGAACGAAAATTTAAGATAGTTAATGTTCTTGTTATCCTTCAAATATTTTTTTTCGTAGTAGGTTTTTATTGATAGTACCTCGTTGGCGTAAGGAGAATGGTAAAGATCTTCGGTTTTAATATGCAGGTGCAATTTTAGCTCGTCAATCTTTTCGGCAGTGTAAGCATGCAGGCCGTCGTTGTCGGTTTTTAAATTTACGCAACCACCGGTTTTTAGTATTTCGATGTACTTGTTTAAAAAACGCGGCGAGGTAAGTCTTTTCTTCTCCCGGCTCAATTGCGGCTGCGGATCGGGGAAGGTTATCCAGATTTCGTCTACTTCGCCGGGGGCAAAATAATCAAGCAGGTTTTCTATCTGGATGCGGAGGAAGGCTACATTGGGCACACCATCTTCAATAGCAGTTTTAGCACCACGCCAAATGCGGTTGCCTTTGTAATCAATACCAATAAAGTTTTTATCTGGAAATAGTTGGGCAAGGTTTACGGTGTACTCGCCTTTGCCGCAGGCCAGCTCCAGTACTACCGGGTTGTCGTTTTTAAAAAAATCCCTGCTCCAAGCACCTTTAAAAGGCTTGCCGGCATCTAACTGTAATACATTGCTGAAGGTATCAATTTCGGCAAAGCGTTTTAACTTATCTTTTCCCACTTAATTTTTAAATAAAGTGCAAAAATAGTTTTTTCTGCTAATTGAGCGGGCAGGCAGTTAAAATAGCTTTATATGGCCGGGCCCAAGTCGGGCTGCCTGTATGCCGGTTTATCGGTATGCTTTGGCTTCTTTTTGGTGAATTTTTCAAAAATACCTTTAACAGTACCCCATACGCCCGAAACGGAATCTTCATTAACATAGTTGGATGCCTTTTGCGATACCAGGCCTACCAACGTTTTAACAATAAAGTTAGAATGCTTAAAAATGGTTTTATTTAAGGTAAGCGGAATTACAAACCTCGAAACAAGGTTGATGATGTCCGGATGAAAAAGACCTGGGTTTTTAATACCATCGGTATCATGCGAACGGGGGAACAGGGTTAAAACGGATGAAAATATAGCCGAAGGACTGCTGAAGCGGGCCTTTAAAAGCACGCTCTGCTGGTCTTCAACCGTCTTTAGTCTAAAGATCTCATCCTGCAGATCATGTATCGATTTTATTTGGAAAGCCATGCTGTTAGTTTTTGAATATTTTTTGGATGAAGATGTTTGCTATCGACTTTTCGAATTTCAGCCGGTTGAACTTTATGATGAGTGCAATGAAAACGTAAATTAATGCTACGCACCCGAAGCCCGCCCAGGTTGATTTTAACACATCGGCCAGGTAATAAGCTAAAGTAAAGCTGGCAAACATAAATGCAATCAGCATGCTTACAATCACAACAACATCGGTAATTATATTTGCTAAAATTGAAGTTCCACCTTCTATAGCCTCATATTTAAATAGCTTAAAGCGAGTTTCGGCGTACTCCTTTAACTGGTCAATTATAGGTGGTAATGGTGGTGGTGTTTCTTTTTTGGCTTCCATAGGATGTATATATAATTCGATAATTTGTTCGGGAGCAAGGAACAAGGATTTATGGATTATCGATCAGAAAATGATCTGCTTACTTAACGATCATTATTCTTTGCTCCATAAATCCTTGCTCTTTAATCCTTAATTATGCGTGTTCCAGGTCGTCCTGATATTCTTCTTCGGCGCCCCTTATTTTTGATTTAATGTTTTCAACCACTTTGTCTTTTAAGCCAACCAGGTTATCAATTTCGGCCGCGGCGGTATCTTTTATAGAATCGCCCAGGTTCTTTAATGATTCTGTAAGCTTATCGCGTGTTTCATTACCTTTATCAGGTGCAAATAAAATTCCTAAAGCTGCTCCTGCGGCTAAACCAGCAAGCAATGCAACAACTACTTTTGAGTTATCATTCATTGTAATATAATTTTAAGTTGAACAATTGTTTGTTTAAGAGTAAATATCCTGCCAAATATCATCAATTACGCTATTTGATTGTAATTTCTGTATAAATAGTTTTTTATGTTGTTATTGTACGCGTTCGTGTGTTCACAAAAGTATGCAGGCATTGTCAGTTTTCTGGCCCTAACTTTATCCTTTCAAGCCTGTCGGCCGCCATGCGGTTGGTTTCATAAATTTCAAGCAGCAGCAAAAAGTACGATAAAAGTACCGGTCCGAAAACCAGGCCTAATATGCCAAATAGCGGCAAACCTATAAACACACCTATAATAGATATAATAGGGTGGGTGTTGGCAATGCGCTTGTTGATGATCATCCTTATGGCGTTATCTACATTGCCGATAAACAATAGGCCGTAGGCCAGTAGTAATACGCCCTGCCAGTTATGGCCTTGTGCAAAAAGTATAATACTTGCGGGGATGCAAAGCGTTGGCGCCCCAACAACCGGTAAAAACGAAATAAAGATGGCTATAACCCCCCAGAATATCGGGTCGCCGATGCCAAAGATCCAGAACCCGTTGGCCAGCAATATTCCCTGGATAAGCGCTATTATACCCTGGCCCAACACATTTGAGTAGGTAGAATCGCGCAGGGCCTGCGCAAACTTTAAAGCGTGCTGTTCTCTGAACGGGGCGTACTTTAACATGCCCGCCTCAAACTCCCGCATCTGCGTAAGCATAAAATAAAGCAGAAAATACAGCACCAGTAATGTTAATATGATGCTGGCAGCACTGCTTAATATAGATGGGAACAAGCCGGTAGCAATATTGCCCAGCTTTTGCAAGGTATCCTCGGCAAAGTGCGGCTGGTTAAGATTAGCTGCGGCAAAGGCATCTATTTTTGAGGTCCATTGGTCAATAGGCAGCTGACTGATATTTATACTGGATATTTTACCAACCACCATTATACTCAGGATAAGGAAGGGTATAACGATAACTATGAGCGATGTAAATATGATGAGTAACGCCACTGCCGGTTTGTTCCAGCCCCGTTTTTCGGCCAGGTTAATATACAGCGGCCTAAAAATAGTGAACAGCACAATAGCCCCCAGTATAGAGCTGAACAGGCCGCTTATGGCATAAAGCAAAAAACAGCCCAGCACAATAATGCTTACCAGGATAATGTTGTTGCGCTGCTTGTAATTAAAAATAGACATGAAGGGTTAGTAAATACGGTCAATAATAAATAGCTGCATCAATATGAATACCAAGGAACTATGGCATGTTCTTACATTAGTCGCCCATAATTCGCCTTTGTTACAATAAACAAAAAAACGCCAAAAAGTTTTGGCGTTTGGTAAACATTATATGCTGTAAAAAAGCCTAATCGGTTTCTTTAAGCAGGGTATTTATCCTGTGCGAACTTATGGAGATGGTATCCATATAAAACAAGCAATCGGTATTAGGATTTGGAATTTCATACCGCAACTGTTCCAATGCCAAATGGATGTTTGAAAGCTGATTTTTAATATCATGCTTTAATTTGCGCAATTCCTCGTCACCGTTCTTTTCCTCTTGCAACTGTTCCATTTTATTTAAGGTTTATGGCCTTCATTTTATTGTATAACGTCTTCCTGTCGATGTTCAGGATCTCGGCGGCTTTTGTTTTGTTAAAGTTCACCTCTCTTAAAACCTTAATAATAGTTTCATACTCGGCTTCAAGGGCGGCGTTTTTAAGATCATGCCTGTTTTCCTTCACCTCAGGTACATCGTTGGTTTGTGTGTATGACGATGATGATTGCTGCTCAAATACAGGCGTTTTAAAGTTAGAGATCTCCAGCGGTAAGGCCTTCATGGTTATCTCGTTATCTTCGGCCAGTAAAGCTGCACGTCTTATCACGTTTTTAAGCTCGCGGATGTTGCCTTGCCACCTGTAGTGCATAAAGCAATCAATAACCTCCTGCGAAAACGTGGTTACGTTACGGCCCAGTTCGGTATTGGCAATTTTTAAAAAATGCTCGGCCAGCAGCATAATATCGTTTCCACGATCGCGCAGCGGCGGCATGTATATGGTAAACTCGTTAAAGCGATGGTACAGATCTTCCCTGAATTTTCCTTTAAGGATGCCATCTTGCAGGCTTTCATTGGTGGCAATTATAATGCGTACATCCAGGTCTATCTCCTTGGTGCTGCCAATTCTTTTAACCTTGCGCTCCTGTACGGTGCGCAGCAGGGCTGCCTGAATTTCGTAGGATAGGTTACCTACCTCATCTAAAAACAAGGTGCCGCCGTTGGCCATTTCAAAGTGACCGATTTTGGTATATAAAGCGCCGGTAAAAGAACCCTTTTCATGCCCGAAAAACTCGCTTGCAGCAAGCTCTTTGGTTAACGAACCGCAATCCATAGCTATAAAAGGCTGGTTATGGCGCGGACTGTTGAGGTGGATGCTTTTAGCTACCGACTCTTTACCGGTACCGCTTTCGCCTAAAATTATAACGCTGTAGTTGGTAGGGGCTACCAGTTCAATTTGCCTTACCAGTTCTTTTGACGCCCGGCTGCTGCCGGCAACAAATTCACTGGCGTATACCTGTTTTTTGTTTTCTTTACTTTTTGATTTATCAGCAATAACAGCGGGGCTATCGGCATCCTCAACCAGCGCATGGTGGGTTTCAAAAGCTTTGTTAATGGTGTTTAATATTTCGTCGGGATATAGGGGCTTGGTGATGTAGTCGTAAGCGCCCATTTTAATGAGTTCCACGGCCATTTTTATATCCGAGTAGCCTGTTATAATAATTACCCCGGTTTTTGGATATTGAGTTTTTATATTCCTCAGCATCTCGCGCCCGTCAGTATCTTCTAATCTAAAATCGCATAAAACAAGGTTAAACTCGCCATTTTTAAGGGCTTCCATACCGCTTGTGCCGCTTGATGCGGTACTTACATCAAAGCCATTGCGTATTAAAAACTTTGATAGCAATATGGCTACATTAACTTCATCATCAATGATGAGGATTTTTTTCATATCAGCAATTACAGGTGATTGGTAAATGTATTAAAGGGCTTAAGGTACAAAGATTGTCGCTAATTTGAGGAGATTTTGTTTAAATTGTTGTTCACACGCCTTAAAATAGGCTATAAATAAAAAGGGCGACCGATTGGCCGCCCTTTTTATTTATAGGTATAAGTAGGGTCATATATTAAAACCCGTATGCTACACGAATGCCTACAAAGTTTACTTTACTGCCATCAAAGTTGCTGCTGTATTTGGTAGTAGCCTCATAACGAACACCTGCATCAATAAAGCTGCTTGCGCTTACAGGGAACTGAACACCAATTTGCGGAGCGTAAACAAACGCAGTTGATTTGTCGTTATAGAAATCAGATTTGTTTAGCAAAAATGCTGCACCTGCTTCGCCCTGTACATAAAAGTTAGGTATTACGAAGTATTTTAAACCTGCTTTAACTGGCAATAATTGTACGTTTGGAACATTTACACCTGTACCTGCTACATCTTTTTTACCAAAAATGTTGTTGTAACCAGCGTTAACAGTAACAAATAACTGGCTTGCAACCGGGATATCTGCCTGTAATGAACCGCCTATGTTCCATTTGTAACCATTTTTGAAATTACCTGTAGGAATACCTGCATCAACACCAATGCTGTAACGGATGCCGCCTGGAGTAGTTGTTGATGTAGTAGTGGTAGTAGTAGTTGTTGTTTGTGCTTTTGCGCTAAATGCTAAACCAGCGAAAGCAACGATAAGGGCTGAGATTTTAAATGAATTTTTCATAACAATTGTGTGTTTTTGATATATGTTTTTGTTTTAAACACAGAGCAAATTAAAGCATGAAATCATATATGATTTTTCATCCAAAAGTCATGTTCATTTAATCGATTGATTAATAGTATTTTAATTTTTGACCCGATTGGTATTTTGGTCAGCCGAGTGTAAAATAGGGTAATATTTGCTTTTTATTTGTCAGAATTAACATTGGCTTAACATAGGGTTTTGCCTGTTGAAATTGGGTTTTCTGCGTGAATTGGGTTTGGTGGGGCAAAAGTTTGTTAATTGGGCCGGGTTGGGTGTTAACAATCGGGTGCTTTTAGCCTCATCCCAACCCTTCTCCAAAGGAGTAGAACTTAAAAACACATGCTTAGCTATTAAAGTCCTCTCCTTTGGAGAGGATTTAGGTGAGGCCTCATATATGCTTGACCCCACAATATTTTCAGGTAATTACAAAGCAACTTCCCAATTCATTCAAATACTTTGGGTGTTGCCTGCGGCCCGGGCTATCCGCTCATACTGCACATGGCCTTAGCCACGGGCCGGTATCCGCTGCTATCCCTAACACTAATAATATTAACTGAATATATTACTCGCCCTTGAAATCTGCCTTGCGTTTCTCTAAAAAGGCAGCAACACCTTCCTTAAAATCCTGGGTGCCGAAACATTTGCCAAATTCCCTTATTTCGGTTTCGTAACCGTTAATACCATCTGTTAAGCCCGCATTAACCGAGCGGATGGCGGCAGCTAATGCCAGCGGCGCACGCTGTATTATTTTTGTAATCGTCGCTTCGGCAACTGCCAGCAAGTTGTCAGGACTGGTAACATTGGTAACAAGGCCAAATTGCAGGGCGTCGGCAGCTGTAACCATATCTGCAGTCAGGATGATTTCCAATGCCTTGCCTTTGCCAACCAGTTGGGTTAACCGCTGGGTACCGCCGTAGCCGGGTATAAGACCAAGCGTAGTTTCGGGCAAACCCATTTTGGCATTGTCAGATGCTATGCGGATGTGGCAGGCCATCGCCAGTTCCAACCCGCCGCCCAGTGCAAAACCATTTACGGCGGCCAGTACCGGTTTGCTGCCATTGGCTATCAGGTTAAAAACGTTTGCCTGGTTATCGCGGGCCAGGGCAGTGCCGGCTTCTGCATCCAAACCCGCAAACTCGCCGATATCAGCCCCGGCCACAAATGCTTTTGGTCCCGCGCCGGTTAAAATAATACCGCCAACCTGCGCATCATTAAAAGCATGGGTAAAGGCGGTGTGCAGCTCGGCAAGGGTAGCTTTGTTGAGGGCGTTAAGCTTGCTTTCGCGGTTTATGGTAATGGTTTGTATGCGGCCTGTGGTGGCTATCAGTAAATTTGGGTATTCCATAGGTTAAGCTATTAAAAGTTACGGTGCTCATGCACCCAGCCGGTAATGTATTTAACAATATCCTGCGTGCTGGTACCGGGCGGGAAAAGCTCGCCCACGCCTTGTGCTTTGAGGGCCAGCATATCTTCATTGGGAATGATGCCGCCGCCGGTAAGCAGTACATCGTCCATCTGTTTTTCTTTAATGAGTTTAATGATCTTGGGGAAAACGGTCATGTGCGCACCCGAGAGTATGGATATGCCAATGGCATCCACATCTTCCTGCAGGGCGGTGTTCACCACCATTTCGGGCGTTTGGCGCAGGCCGGTATAAATTACTTCCATGCCGGCGTCTCGCAGCGAGGTAGCAATGATACGTGCGCCGCGGTCGTGCCCGTCGAGCCCTACTTTGGCAACTAATACGCGTATGGGGCGGTTAAAGGTATTACTCATGTATAACCTTATTGGTTATTGTAAAAGTAATAAGAAAGGCGGGATAATATGGAATGTGCAATAATGATTGTTATCCGGGCACTTGGTGTTCGGTTTGTGAGGGGTAGCACCTACGGCGCAAAACGGATTTTGATTATAGTTTCTACAAACACGTAGCACCTACGGCGCATTGAGAGGTTCTTACCTTTTACTGGCGCGGGCTTTCCAGCCCGTGACTTGGCATGGTGTCGGCTTTCAGCCGGCGTATGGTTAAGCTGGAAGCTTAATACATGCTTTCACACGGGTTACGCTATGCTAACCCCGCGCGGGTTAGAAAACACCATTGTTACAATCGCTCCTAGCAGTGGTCCGGGCAGCATATAACTAATTTAACGCCACTAAATCGGCAATACTTTTCAATAAAGCAGAAAAAAAGGGATTGAATGAGCTTTTAGATCTTAACGGAGCCATCGATATGAGTATGACAGCAACAGATGGGTTTTTACAAGGAGCACAGAAATTTGCTTACTCGATAGCTAAAGATGATACCAAAATATTAGGTTTGGATAAAGTTTCGGGCTTATGCGCTCTGATTACTGTTGCTGCTCGATTTCAACTGGACATAAGATTTATCAAGGGATAACGGATTTTAAGCATTATTGGTTTGACCTCGTAGAAGGTTTAGGGACAATTGGTGTTGCACTATTTGCCCCCGAGGTACTTGTGGATACGCTGTGCTCACAACAGGAACAGATTTGATTAGAGATCATTATAATGAAGAGAAATAATATGAAAATTATTGATTTATTTTTAACAAGTATTTATACCCACTTTTGCGCAATGAAAGAAAGAGGAAGACAGGTAGTTCCATGGTTTCAGACGTCTTTTGCGATTGCATTATTTGTAGCTATTTCTGGTGCAATGTTTGCAAAAGTTATTGCAGGAGATTTGATTAATAAAGATAGTTTACCAGAGAGTGTATTTCTCATTATTTTCAGTATACTAGGCTTTGGAGTTTTCTTTTTAATTAAGTTCTATTTTTTTGACAGTGAAAAGCATCTTATGTTATCTGAGATATATTTGAAAAATTATTCTCCAAAAAGGCGATTAATAATTAAAGCTACTTCAATTGGCCTGCTGTTTTTGATTCCACTTTTGCTGGGTTCCATCATGTGGATTCAAATCATGTAATTTCACCTTCGCTGGCGCACGCGTGCCGCGTATGCTTCAGCTGTCGTATTGTAAATTAAAGTTGCCATAATTTCTTGGTAAGCAAGCGAAAATATCTGATCCTCACAATCAAAAATCAACAAGCTTATTTTTGCTTTTCAATTGAAAATACCTAATCCAGCCTACAAGCAGGGATGCACTAAAACTTATTGGCAGTATCAAAACAGGCATACGTGTAAAACAAAACCCGAGTATTATTAATACGGTGAATACACTTAAAATGTGCGGGGCGTACTTTCTGGCCCATATAGATTCCAACCGAATGATGTTTGCATTATTTTGCGCGTTATAGTTTTCTATCGCTGATCGAAAATCAGTTAGAAACACCATGATCAGATCGACATTACAGAAATTATTGTTAGCCGCTATTTTGAATTTGGATCCGTTTATAAACCCCAGGGTAAAAGCAGGTCCATTTTTTCCATCATATATATAGTAGTACTTCAGATCGGCAAAATTAATATACAACGATTGATTTAGTTCGATTGTTAAATCGCTCATAGAAAGTTTTGCAATTCCTGTTCTTTTAATTCGATGTCTGTTTAATAAAAAGAATGTTACCCCTGCAGCTATAAGGGATATTATCACAAAACCGGCTGGTAATAAATCGTTAAATAAATTCTTAAATAAAAGTATTCCTAAACCTATTATTGCAAAGGATAACACAAACAACAGGTATCCAATATCCTGCCTGGTATATTCGAAATTATATGCTTTCATTTACAGTAAATGTTGAAATGTAATTAAAGGTAATGATTAGATACTCAGTTTAGGAATCGGCAATCCCCACCCCCACAAAATAATTTTTAACTTTGCCCGTCTATGACGATTGGTGCGGCTACTTCATTTACATTGCTTGGGCAAAACCTTTTATTGATCCCTCAGAAAGCTATTTATTGGGTTGAACAAAAAATGCTGATCATTGCCGATGTGCATTTTGGCAAGGTGGGCCATTTTCGCAAGGCGGGTATTGCCGTACCGCGCGATATGGAGCAAAGCGATCTCGCCACCCTGTCTGATCTGATCCATGAATACCATCCCCAAAAACTTCTTTTCCTGGGCGATCTGTTCCATAGTGATATGAATAACGATTGGGATTGGTTCATCCTTTGGCGAAGCCAGTTCCCGGCCCTGCAAATTATTCTGATAAAGGGTAACCACGATATCATTGCCGACAGTCACTACCAAAACCTCAACATTGAACTGCACGACCAGCTATTGGCCGCTCCTTTCCTGATGCTGCATCATCCACTTGCCGATGAGGACTTGCAAAAAGCCGGGGGCTATGTGCTTTGCGGGCATATACACCCCGGCGTAAATTTAAGCGGCAAGGCCAGGCAAAACATTACCTTGCCTTGCTTTGCATTTGGCAGCAAACAGGCCATTTTACCCTCGTTTGGCAAGTTTACCGGGCGGGTGGCTATCCGCAGCCAGCAAACCGATAAAATATTTGCAGTACTAAAGGATAAGGTCATCGCTATTGCCTAATGTTTCTTTAAATAATCCTGCACGGTAACATACACGCTTAAAAAAGCGATGTCGCGCTCAATAATGTGCCAGTTGCCGTCTACCAGGTCATACCTTGGTAATGAGGTTACGCTCCAGTTTAAAGTATTTGGCGAATCATCACCTTTTAAATCCGATAGTTGCGGCCAGGTCATGCCATCTTCTTTAACGGCACTTTTCCACCAGTCGGGTTTGGTATCCATTGATACGCTTACCACGCCGAAGCCCTGGGCACCAAAATCTTTCACCATATCGGCAATCTGTACGTGGTTACGGCGGGTCATTTCATTAGCCGAGCGCCAGAAATCAACCAAAAATATTTTTTTATGCATGGCCGCAGGGTTAAATGCGCTGCCATCTAACAGTTTGCCGGCCAAAACGGGTGCGCCCGCGCCTGGTACCAGCTTAACCAGCCTGCTCAGTTTTTCGCCAATTTCTTTTCCTTCTTCGCTGTTTTGGGTAGCGGCCGGAAATTTCTTATAAAAGTTATAGTACATAACCGGATCTGCCTCGTATTGCTGTTTCAGCAAAATATGTGCGCCGGTAACGTTTTGTGGGTACTTTTCAATAAAGGCACTCAGTACCTGCGGCATTATCTTAGTCTTTTTAGCGTCCAGATCAGATACCTGGTTAAGCAGGTTTACCAGTTGCTCCTGCGATAGCCTGTCGGTGCTTTTGTTTTTTATTTTGGCATTCAGAGCGTTTGCTTGTTTGGTGATGTCGCCGTTCAACTTATCAGCCAGGGTATAAAAGCCCGAAAGCTCGTTTTGTATATTTGATGTAGAAACAATCCCGGGATAGCTGGAAATTTTATCGGCATTGGCGGTAATGGTGTATTTGCCATCTTCCAGGTAAACTTCAAAAGGGGGATGACCTTCGGCCTTGGTAGCATCATCAATAATATCCATGTTGTAGTAACCCGGGGTTTCCAGGCCAATGGGGGCCACGTGAAATTTGCCGTCTTGTATAGGGCCGCCATACACGGCATGGCCTTGCAAATCTTTAACAATAAACACCCCGGTTTTTACGCCGTTGGCAGTTCCGTCAAACTCAACTTTAGGGTATTTGGTGCAGCCCGCAAAACACAGGGCCATTAAAACAATTGTGAAAGTTCTCATTAATAATAATTTAGATTGTCCTAATATACAGGTTTACCTTACAAACCCGCTTAGAATTATGAAATAGGCCTTAGATTGATTCTAAATAGCTAATTCGCGTGCAAATCCCCTAAACCATTTATTTGTTTTGGCTTTTAATAAATACTTTTGCCTATATTAAATCTATTTTATAATGAGCGAAATTAAACAAACCTTTAACTCGTCGCTGGGAAAAAAGCTGATCATGGCTTTAACAGGCTTGTTTTTGTGTACTTTTATTATAGTACACGTTGGGGGTAACCTGCTGCTGTTTAGCGGCGACAATGGTTTTGGTTTTAATGTGTATGCCAATTTTTTAACACATTTTCCACCTATCGAGGTAATAGCGTACTTACTGTACCTGTCCATTGCTGTGCATGCCCTTTACGGCCTTATTTTAACGGTTAAAAACCGTAAATCCAGGCCGGTAGGTTATGCTGTACAGCCAAAGGCCACTGCATCATGGTCATCAAAAAACATGGGGCTGTTGGGTTCTATCCTGTTTTTGTTTATTGTGATACACATGGGCGATTTTTGGTTTAAGTATAAATATACCAACACTGTTGCTTTTAAGGAGTACCGCACAGATCTGGCAACCGGCAAAACAACCGAGTCTGCTTATACCCCGGTATCTGCAGATTTTAACCACTCGGTATCTACCGAAAACAATGTAGAAATAGTTAGGTTAAAAGACCTGCATGCCCGTGTGGTATATAGCTTTAGCCAATGGTGGTACGTGCTTTTTTATGTAATAGCAATGGGTGCGCTTGCGTTTCACCTGCTGCATGGTTTTCAGAGTGCTTTCCGTACGCTGGGCTGGGTACACCGTAAATACACACCTATAGTATACGCCATAGGTACATGGTTTTTCGCGGTGATTATTCCGTTGGCTTTTGCCGCAATGCCGGTGTACTACTTTTTTGTGTACGCTAAATAAAGGTTGATTAAGTTAGATAAGGTTGATTTAGTTTGAACAGGCGGGTTATTAACCACTCACCGCTCACCCAATCAACCACTCACTAAATATAAATTAGATAAGAAATGAGTTTAGATGCTAAAATTCCTCAAGGCCCATTAGCCGAAAAATGGAGCAAGCATAAATTTGACCTGAAGCTGGTTAACCCGGCCAATAAGCGTAAATACGATATTATTGTTGTAGGTACGGGTTTGGCAGGTGCATCGGCTGCGGCTTCACTGGCCGAGCTGGGTTATAACGTAAAATCTTTTTGCTTTCAGGATAGTCCGCGCCGTGCCCACTCAATTGCGGCGCAGGGCGGTATTAACGCAGCAAAAAACTATCAGAACGATGGCGACAGTGTTTACCGCTTGTTTTACGATACCATTAAAGGTGGTGATTACCGTGCCCGCGAAGGTAACGTGTACCGCCTTGCCGAAGTATCTGTTAATATAATTGACCAATGTGTTGCACAAGGTGTTCCCTTTGCACGCGAGTACGGTGGTTTACTTGATAACCGCTCATTCGGCGGGTCGCAGGTATCACGTACGTTTTACGCCCGCGGCCAAACCGGACAGCAATTACTGTTAGGCGCATACTCGGCATTAAACCGCCAGATACACGCCGGAAAAGTAAAAATGTACACCCGTACCGAAATGCTGGACGTAGTAGTTGTAGATGGCCATGCCAAAGGTATTGTTACCCGTAACATGATCACCGGCGCTATTGAAACCCACGCGGGCCACGCGGTATTATTATGTACAGGTGGTTACAGCAACGTTTTCTACCTGTCAACAAACGCTATTGGTTCAAACGTAACGGCTGCCTGGAGGGCTCACAAACGTGGCGCTTATTTCAGTAACCCTTGCTATACACAAATTCACCCAACTTGTATCCCGGTATCTGGCGATCATCAGTCAAAGCTTACGCTGATGTCTGAATCGTTGCGTAACGATGGCAGGGTTTGGGCGCCAAAAACAGCCGCCATTGCCGAGCAATTACGCAAAGGCACCCTTAAAGCCGATCAGGTTAAGGAGGACGACCGCGATTACTTCCTTGAACGTAAATACCCTGCCTTCGGTAACCTTGTTCCGCGTGATGTGGCTTCACGTAACGCTAAGGAAATGGTTGAAGATGGTCGCGGTGTTGGTGCATCGGGCTTTGCAGTATTCCTTGACTTTGCCGATGCTATCAAGCGCCTTGGCGAAGAAACGGTTAAAGCCAAGTACGGTAATTTGTTTGATATGTATATCCAAATTACCGACGAGAACCCGTACAAACAACCAATGCGTATTTACCCTGCCGTGCATTACACCATGGGCGGTCTTTGGGTTGATTATAACTTAAGTACCAACGTACCGGGCCTTTATGCTTTGGGCGAGTGTAACTTTAGCGACCACGGTGCCAACCGCTTAGGAGCATCTGCCTTAATGCAGGGATTATCTGACGGTTATTTTGTAATCCCTTATACTTTGGGCGATTACCTGGCGAAGATTGGCCCTAAAAAGGTTGATGAAAGTCACCCCGCTTTTGCAAAAACAAAACAGGATGTACTTGACCATGTAAATAAGCTGCTGGCATTAAAAGGCACCAAAACAGCCGAACACTATCACCGCGATCTGGGCCACATTATGTGGGAATATTGCGGAATGGCAAGGGACGAAGAAGGTTTGAAAAAAGCAAAAGGTTTGATACAAGCTTTAAAAGTAGATTTCTGGAAAAACGCCATGGTTGTTGGCGAAAACGAAGAAGTAAATGCTTCGCTGGAAAGGGCCGGTCGTGTTGCTGATTTTATTGAACTTGGCGAACTGATGGTTGACGATGCTTTAATGCGCCGTGAATCATGCGGTGGTCACTTCAGGATTGAGTCGCAAACAGAAGGCGGTGAAGCACAACGCGATGACGAGAATTTTGCATTTGTAGCAGCCTGGGAATTTAAAGGTGAAAACCAACCCGAAGAGTTGCACAAAGAGGAATTGGTATTTGAATCGGTACATTTATCACAAAGGAATTACGCGTAGGTAGATATGAGATGTTAGATATGAGATTTGAGATTTTTCCGGTTAAACACATTTTGTATCTTATTTGATATGAGATTTAAGGAATTCCTATCTCATATCTAACATCTCATATCTAAAAAGAATGCATAATCTGAAGGAATTGAAAATTTGGCAAAAGGCTATTGATTTATCGGTAGATGTTTACAAAGCAACTACAGCATATCCACCCGATGAAAGGTTTGGATTAACGAATCAGATAAGAAGAGCCGCCATTTCGATTTCTTCAAATATTGCAGAAGGAGTTGGCAGAAATTCAAAAAAGGATTTTTGTAATTTTTTAAGTATGGCAAATGGATCTGCTTATGAATTACAAACACAGTTGATTATATCAAATAAATTAAATTTATTACAAGATGAATTATTGAATGACTTACTCAAACAGATTGAAGAATTGCAAAAATGAACTATGCATTTCAAAAGGTGTTATTGAATTAGTGATAAGATAAAATGTCTCATATCTCAAATCTCATATCTCAAATCTAAATAGAATGAACGGAAATATGAACCTGACGCTGAAAGTATGGCGTCAAAAAAATTCGCAAACGGCGGGTAAATTTGTGACTTATAAGGCCGAAAACATTTCGCCCGATATGTCATTCCTGGAAATGCTTGACGTTGTTAACGAAAGCCTTACCCTGAAAGGCGATGAGCCTATAAATTTCGACCACGATTGCCGCGAAGGTATTTGCGGAATGTGTTCTTTATATATAAATGGTCATCCGCACGGGCCAAAGCAGGCTATTACCACCTGCCAGCTGCACATGCGCACCTTTCATGATGGGCAAACCATTACTATTGAGCCTTGGCGCGCTTCGGCTTTCCCAATAGTGAAGGATTTAGCTGTTGATCGTTCGGCGTTTGACAGGATACAGCAAGCCGGTGGTTATGTATCTGTAAATACAGGTGTATCAACCGATGGTAATGCCATCCCTATCCCTAAAGTTATTGCCGATGAGGCTTTCAACTCAGCTACCTGTATTGGTTGTGGTGCTTGCGTAGCAGCCTGTAAAAATGCATCGGCCATGCTGTTTGTATCGGCAAAAATAACCCAGTTAGGCTTGTTGCCACAAGGCCAGCCAGAGCGTTACCGTCGTGTACAATCAATGGTGGCCCAAATGGACGAAGAAGGATTTGGCAGCTGTACCAATACGGGTGCCTGCGAAGCCGAGTGCCCTAAAGAAATTAAGCTTACCAACATCGCCCGCATGAACAACGATTTCTTCAGCGCCAAACTTTTCCGCGAAGAAGAGATTCACGAAGAATCGCACGGCGGTTAATTTGCACTATGTAGCGAGATATTACAAAGGCCCGGGGAATCCCAGGCCTTTGTTGTTTTTTCCACCACGTCATTTTTTGCTCCTTGACATTGCGAGCGCAGCGTGGCAATCCAAGGAGACAAGCGATGATCTTTGCAGGTGAGATTGCCACGCTGCGCTCGCAATGACAAGGTAGGCGATCCAATACCACCCACGTCTACTCGCGCGGGTTTAGCGTAGCGTAACCCGTGTGAAAGCATGGTTTAAGCTTCCAGCTTAATCATGCGTCGGTTGAAAGCTGTACCATGCTAAGTCACGGACTGAAGGCTCGCGCCGGTATCGGGTAAAACCTTTGTCTTTGTTCCTTAATCTTTTTATCCTTGCTCTAAACAATTCCTAACCCACCAACTCCATGATTTTCAAAATAGCATCTACATACTCCCTGTCGTTAGCCAGGCGGGGTACTTTATGCTGACCGCCCAGTTTGCCTTTTTCCTTCATCCAATTAAAAAAGGTACCCTCGGGTGCGCGACGAACAATGGGGCGGCGCAGGGCCATATCCTTAAAGCGCTTGGCATCATAATCTGAATTGATGCGGCGCAGGGTTTCGTCAAGCAGGTCAACAAAGCGTTCAAATTCGGCAGGTTTCTTTTCAAACTCGATTATCCATTCGTGGGCGCCGCAGTCGTTACCATTAAAGTAAACGGGGGCGGCGGTATACTCGCGTATGATGGCCCCGGTTTGGCGGCAGGCTTCTTCCAGCGCGCGTTCGGCATTATCAATGATCACTTCTTCGCCAAACGCATTTATAAAATGTTTGGTACGCCCCGTAACCTGGATGCGGTAGGGCAATAGCGACGAAAATTTAATGGTATCGCCAATCATGTACCGCCATAAGCCGGCATTGGTACTAATAATAAGTGCGTAGTTTTTATCCAGTTCTACTTCATCAAGTGTGCAGGTATCGGGGTTTTCCTGGTGCAGGTTTTCCAGCGGTAAAAACTCGTAAAAAATGCCGTAATCAAGCATCAGCAGCATATCGCCGGGTTCTTTTGTATCCTGGATGCCAAAAAAACCTTCAGAGGCATTATAATTTTCCAGGTAATACATATCATCGCTGGGGATGAGGTTTTTGAACTGCTCACGATAGGGGGTAAAGTTAACCGCCCCGTGAAAATACATTTCGAGGTTGGGCCATACTTCCAGCAGGTTTTTTTTGCCGGTAATTTCAAGGATGCGTTTAAACAGTACCAGGTTCCAGGTGGGTACACCGCTCAGGCTGGTTACATTTACATCTATGGTGGCCTGGGCTATCTTTTCAATTTTTTCTTCAAAGTTATCCAGCAGGGCAATGTCCAGGTGCGGGGTACGGTGAAATTCGGCCCACAGGGGCAGGTTTTTCATGATCACTGCCGATAGATCGCCAAAAGATGTTTCGGCCCCTAACTGACTTATTTGGTGACTGCCGCCGAGCGTAAGGATCTTGCCGGTGAACATCCGGGCATTGGGGCGATTGTTAAAATAGATGGTGAGCAAATCCTTGCCGCCTTTAAAGTGACATTCTTCCAGGGCCTCTTCGCTTACGGGGATGAACTTGCTCCTGTCGCTGGTGGTACCCGATGATTTGGCAAACCAGCGGATCTCTGACGGCCACAGTACATTTTTTTCGCCCTTGAGCATTCGCTCAATATAGGGCTTTAGCGTATCGTAGGTTTGTATGGGTACACGTTCCTTAAACTGACTAAGGTTTTCGATGCTTTTGTATTGATATTTTTTGCCCCACTCGGTGTTTTCAGCAAATGAAATAAGCTGCTCAAACCACTCCTCCTGCACTTCATTCGGGTATTTCATGAAAAGCTCTATCTGGTGGATACGCTTTTTCATGAACCAGGTAAATACAGAGTTGAAGATAGTCATATACGTTTACTGAGGAAATACTTTACGTTTTAAAACAAAGTTTGCACCCAGGTATACCTTGCGCACCATTTCGTTTTCGGCCAGCACCTCGGGCACGCCCGATTCCAGGATCTTGCCCTCAAACAACAGGTAGGCCCTGTCGGTAATGGAAAGGGTTTCCTGTACGTTGTGGTCGGTAATTAATATGCCGATGTTGCGGTGCCTTAGCTTGGCAACCATTGCCTGTATTTCCTCTACCGCAATAGGGTCTACCCCGGCAAATGGCTCATCAAGCAGTATAAAGTTAGGTTCGGCGGCAAGGGCGCGGGCAATTTCGGTACGGCGTCGCTCGCCACCCGATAGCAGGTCGCCACGGTTTTTTCGCACTTTATGCAAACTAAATTCGTCAATAAGCTCCTCCAGCTTATCGCGCTGGCGCTCTTTGCTCATTTTGCCCATTTCAAGCACCGCCTTAATATTATCCTCAACAGAAAGCTTGCGAAAAACAGAAGCCTCCTGCGCCAGGTAGCCAATGCCTTTTTGCGCGCGGCGGTACATGGCATCGCCGGTTATGTTTTTATCATCCAGAAAAATAGTGCCTTCGTTGGGTTTTATTAACCCCACGATCATGTAAAATGATGTGGTTTTGCCTGCGCCGTTTGGCCCTAATAAACCCACAATTTCGCCTTGCGCCACCTCAAACGATACATCGTTAACAACGGTACGCTGCTTGTATTTCTTTACTAAATTTTCTGCTCGTAGTATCATTTGTAAATTCAAAATTCAAAATTAAAAAGTCAAAACACCTACGGTTCAACTTTAAATTTTTGATGGTATCGGTTATTCAAATGCCTTAAATTTTTTGACTTTTGATTTTTTAATTGTGACTTAAACACTTATTCCCTTTATATTCAATTGTATGTTGCGCCTGTCGCGCCATACGTTTTCTTCAATGCTGTAGCAAATGTCAAACGGTACGCCCGGCTTTATTTGTTGCAGGTATTCGCCGTGGTTAAAGGCAATACAATCAAACACTGCCGATCCTTCCTGCATTACGCCCATTTTTATGTGCGTAGCACCTACCAGCCCCGCGTTACCGCTAACATACACATTTTTGCTTATGAAAACCGGCGACATATTCTCGGGCCCAAAAGGTGCAAACTGATTCAAGATCCTGAAAAATTTTGGTTCTATCTGGCTTAAACGTAATTCGGCGTCAATTTGTATCTGCTGTATCAATTGTTCGGGCAATATGGTGGCACTTACCACTTCTTCAAACCGGTTTTTAAAGGCTTCCACGTTTTCGGGGTGCATAGTTAGGCCCGCTGCGTACTTGTGCCCGCCAAACTGAATGAGCAGATCTTTACACTCGCAAAGTGCCTCATACAGGTCATAACCCAGTACAGACCGCGCCGAACCTGCCACATGCCCGTTTGATTGGGTAAGAACAATGGTGGGGCGATAATATTTTTCGGTAAGCCGCGATGCCACTATGCCTATAACACCCTTGTGCCAGTGCTCATTAAACACCACGGTAGATTTGCGGCCGATAAGCCCCTCGTCATTATCAATCATCCCTAAAGCTTCGTCGGTAATGTTTACGTCGTGGCCCTTGCGTTCGGTATTGCGGGTGTTTATCATGAGGCCCTTTGCTTTGGCTACGTTCTCGTCCCAGGCAATAAGCAGCTCAACGGCGTGTTTGGCATCATCAATTCGCCCGGCAGCGTTAATGCGCGGCCCAAGCAGGAAAACAACATCAGATATGGTATAAGGCGCGGGCCTGCCGGCTACCTCCATTAATATTTTTACGCCGATACATGGATCGGTATTTATTTTTTGCAAGCCGAAGTGGGCCAGTACTCTGTTTTCGCCGGTGATGTGTACAATATCACATGCAATGCTAATAGCCACCAAATCCAGGTATTGAGCTACAGCCTCAAAGGTAATTCCGTTCTTTTCGGCATAAGCTTGTATTATTTTAAAGCCAATGCCACAGCCCGATAGTTCTTTGTAAGGGTATTCGCAATCGGCCCGTTTAGGATCAAGCACGGCTACTGCTTTGGGTAACTCAGCGCCCGGTAAATGGTGGTCGCCAATAATAAAATCAATGCCTAAAGTGTTGGCGTAATCTATTTTATCAATTGATTTGATGCCGCAATCTAACGCTATAATAAGGCTGAATCCTTTTTGAGCAGCATAATCTATCCCTTGGGTAGAAATACCATAGCCCTCTTTGTATCTATCCGGAATATAATATTCCATGTTTTTATACTGCTTACTAAAAAAACCGTAAACAGTGGCAACGGCCGTGGTGCCATCCACATCATAATCGCCATATATTAAAATCTTTTCGCCGGCAGCAATTGCTGTTTCAATACGGATAATGGCTTCCTCCATATCCTTCATCAAAAACGGATCATGCAGGTGGCGTTGGTCGGGCCTGAAAAAGTAACGGGCATCCTCAAAAGAGCTTATGCCCCTGTTAACCAGCAGGGTACTTAAAACGGTATCAATGTTAAGGTCGGCGGTTAATTTCTGTACCAGCGCTTCATCAGCATTTTCCCTTACCGCCCAACGTTTATTCATATCTTTGTAGCTTATAAAACAGTAAAGATAATTAAAATACGGTATCAAGTAGTGAGTATCAAGTATCAAGATTTTTTGAATGCTTCATGAAAAATACAACTGCTCTGATACTGTTGACTATACTTAATCTGGTATTAGATAGATGGCATCTGTCGTGATACCTGATACTCACTACTTGATACTATATTAAATTGCTATGGAAATTTTCGCGTTAGGAGAGGGCTCATATTCGGTTGATGCAACCAAAAAATTTATTCCTTTTAATCCCGAGCTGGATAGCGCTAAAGATCGCCCGGGCTCGCTGTTTATTCACGTAAATCCTTTTTTAATAAAAACAGATCATGACCTTATTGTGCTGGACACCGGTCTGGGTTTTAAAGATACTCGTGATGAACTGCTGCTGCACCAGAACATCCGCAACGCGGGCTTTGATCCTGACGATGTAACGCTGGTGCTCATGTCGCATCTGCATTATGACCACTCGGGTGGTTTGGTGGTTGAGCGTAACGGCAAACTGGAGCCCAGCTTTCCGCAGGCAAGGCACGTAATTCAGAAACAGGAATGGGAAACCGGGCTGGCCGGTAAATCATCATCATACCATAAAGAAATTTTTGAGGCCTCGCAGGGTGCCACTATCACTTTTGTAGAAGGCAGCGGCGAACTGATACCGGGAATAAGATACGAGCTATCTGGCGGGCATTGCCCCTTTCACCAGGTGTTTTGGATTGATATAGAAGGTACAAAAGTGCTTTTTGGCGGCGATGAACTACCCGAGCCCGAGCAACTGATCCGTAAATTTATAGCCAAATATGATATGGATGGCCGCAAAGCCATGCAGCTGCGCCAGGAATACGGAAAGCTGGCCGCCGAAGAAGGGTGGACCTGCCTGTTTTATCATTCCAAATCATTTGCCATTGGTAATGTAAGCAGCGAAGACGGCGAACATTTTACGGTGACGCCGGCATAGGATTGCCGGCGATTACTCACCCCGCCGGCACTTCGTGCGGCGACCCTCTCTACGGCAAGCCGTAAAGAGGGTGAAGAAGTCTTTTTGTTTTTATATGCTGTTCTCTTTTTTCTTGCGCTCGTTTATAACGATTGCTTAACACGGTTACGCGATTGCATCGCGAAGAAGCGTCGCAGACGCAAGAACATTTTAAGCACTCGTTAAAAACGAGTGCAAGTAGATTGAGAAGTTTTTTCTTTATTACCTTTTTGATATCTGCCAATCCAACCCTCTTTCCAGCGAAGCTGAAGAGAGGGTGGCCGAGCGAAGCGATGGTCGGGTGAGTAACTCTGCTACTTGCATCACAAACCACACCCCACAAAAAAAGACGCATCCTGTGCGTCTTTTTTTATAAAGTATATAATCGGTTTTTAATTGGACGATTGAACGTCAAAAAGTTCTTTTATTTTTTCTACGTTGAGCGGTTTGGATATAAAATCTTTTACCAGCGGGTATGAACGTGCCTTGTTGATATCGTTGCTGAAAACAGATGATGATATGATATAAATCTTGCTTTTACCAAGCGGGTCGAGGTTAAGGCGTTTGTATTCGTCTAAAAACTCCCAGCCGTTCATGATGGGCATGTTAATGTCCAGCAAAATATAGTCGGGCAGTTTATTAGGGTCCTGTCTTTGAATATCAGCTAATTGCTCAATGGCAAATTTCCCATTTAAACAGGCCATGATCTCGGTATTTAATAAAGCTTTCTTTATTAATTTAATGGAGATGAAATTATTGATCTCATCATCATCAACCAATAATACACTAACGGATTTGCTATTAATTGTCATAATACGTTTAATCGATATGCTTTATACGCAACTATAATTAAAAGGTTATACAACTAATAGTTGTGATTTTTAATTGCGCGTACAAATGACAGTTGAAAAATTGAGCAATGCAAATTTTTAACTATAAAGAAGTTGAAAAAAAATGCATAAAGGGTAAAAATCACTGTTTTTCAGTGGGTTAATTATCTGTTTTGTTGAATAAATTTAAACTAATGGTTTATAAATGAATATAACGGATGTTAATTAGCCTATATTTTATTAAAAATAGCACTAATAGTTGTAAAATATTATGTCATTTATTATCTGCGGGTAAACAAAAAACGAGCAATTGGTGTGCAAAAAAGTTGCGTTAGGTGTGAAATAGCACAATATGCAATTCTTTACAACAATACGCCTGCATTTCATTTTGATAAACTTATAAGTTAAATTTGCAGAAAATAAAAAAGAAACTATGTCATCAGTAGAGACCGTTTACACCAAATACAAGGTAAAAGACTTTTCACTGGCCGAATGGGGCCGCAAGGAAATTGAATTGGCCGAAGCAGAAATGCCGGGCTTAATGGCATTGCGCAAAGAGTTTGGCGCAAGCAAACCTTTAAAAGATGCGCGTATTGCAGGCTGCCTGCACATGACCATTCAAACAGCTGTTTTAATTGAAACACTAATTGAGCTTGGCGCCGAAGTTACGTGGTCGTCATGCAATATATTTTCAACCCAGGATCATGCCGCTGCTGCTATTGCTGCCGCCGGTACTTCTGTTTACGCCTGGAAAGGTATGAACGCCGAAGAGTTTGACTGGTGTATTGAGCAAACGCTGTTTTTTGGCGAAGACCGCAAACCATTAAACATGATACTTGATGATGGTGGCGATTTAACCAATATGGTATTGGATAAATATCCTGAGCTTATTGCAGGCATTAAAGGTTTATCTGAAGAAACCACTACAGGCGTACACCGCTTATATGAGCGTATGAAAGCCGGTACATTGCCAATGCCTGCTATCAACGTTAATGATTCGGTTACCAAATCAAAATTTGATAACAAATACGGTTGCCGCGAATCATTGGTTGACGCTATTCGCCGTGCAACTGATGTAATGATGGCCGGTAAAGTAGCCGTTGTTTGCGGTTATGGCGATGTAGGTAAAGGTTCTGCCGATAGCTTGCGTAACTCTGGTGTGCGTGTTATTGTTACCGAAATTGACCCTATCTGCGCTTTACAGGCAGCTATGGAAGGTTTTGAGGTTAAAAAATTAGGCACCGCTATTAAAGAAGCCGATATTGTGGTTACTGCTACAGGTAACAAAAACATTGTTCGCGAAGAGCATTTCCGTGCTTTGAAGGATAAGGCTATTGTTTGTAATATCGGTCACTTTGATAATGAGATTGACATGGCCTGGTTAAATGGCGCTTATGGCAATACCAAAATTGAAATTAAACCACAGGTTGATAAATATACCATCGATGGCAGCGACGTTATTGTTTTAGCCGAAGGCCGTTTGGTAAACTTAGGTTGTGCAACCGGTCACCCAAGCTTTGTAATGAGTAACTCGTTCACCAACCAAACCCTTGCCCAGTTAGAGCTTTGGACCAATGGCAGCGCTTACGAAAACAAAGTTTACACCCTGCCAAAACATCTTGATGAAAAAGTAGCCCGCCTGCACCTTGCAAAAATTGGTGTTGAGCTGGAAGTACTGGATCAGGATCAGGCCGAATACATCGGTGTAACTGTTGAAGGTCCGTTTAAACCGGAATACTACAGATACTAAGTCAAAATTCAAAAGGAAAAATTCAAAAGGGATGTGGTTGAGGCCATGTCCCTTTTTTGTTTATTACGCAGCCCGGGCTCAAGGCGTATCGGCAATTTGATAGTTTTATTTTCTCCGCCTTAAAATAACAATGGGAGTAGCCAATGTTATTTTATATTTACGGCTATTAAGCTAAATGAAAAAATACCTGCGTTTAATTATTGCTATTTTGTTGTTGTGTGGACTGTTTGCAAGTATTTGTGTGCAGGCAGGTGAGCGTATAAATCCTGTATTTTCAACAAATCAGGCACCGCAGCTTATTGTTGGCGATGTAACGGGTGCTATTTCTGCCTGTGAGGGTATGGCATCGGTGAGTCCGGCGGTGCAGCAGTTTACGGTTTCGGCAAGTGGCCTGTCGGCCGATGTAGCAGTTACAGCTCCCGGTAATTTTGAAATCTCGCTTGCTGCCAACGGCACTTATAGCAACAGTTTAATGCTTGCGCAAATTTCGGGGCTTATTTCCAGCGTAACTGTTTACGTTCGTTCATCGGCGCAGGCTACAGCGGGTAATATCACCGGCGATGTTACTTTAACTTCGGGCGCAGTAAGCCAAACGGCGAAGGTAACCGGGCACATTACCGCGTTGCCCATTGTAAACGCCATTGCCGATCAAACCAAACAAAACGGGCAATTGACCGACGCGGTAGCTTTCAGCGGAACAGCAAACACCTACACCTGGACCAACGATAACCCTGCAATTGGCCTGCCAGCCTCAGGTACAGGTAATATCGACAAATTTACAGCCATAAATACGGGTACAATCCCCATTACGGCACATATTACGGTTACCCCGGTGCCGGCGAGTTATATGTATGCGACAAATTCCGCACTAAATTCAATTTTTCTTATAAACACTGTCACAAATAAAGTAGAGCAAACAATAACAGAAGAGACAAATTCCAATCCCGTTCAGATGGTGTTCAGCCCGGATAAAAGTCTGTTGTATGTGACCAATCAGAGTTCTGGTACGGTATCGGTAATTAATACAAGTACAAATAAAATAATCGCTACTTTTCCGGCGGGGTTTAATACAACAGGTATCGCAATAAGTCCCGATGGCAGCAGGCTTTATGTTACCGATTTTAGCTTTAGTCATTTAAATATTATAAATACAGCAAATTACGCCATCATAAAAACTGTTGATACTGGTATAAACCCTTATAGTATGGTTATTAGTGCCGATGGTAAATATTTATACATCATCAGTGGAACTTCAAACCTGTTGCAATTTTATAATACTACGGGCAATTTTTTTGAATACGGTATTGTTACAGGTGTAGGCCCAAACAGCATAGTGATAAGTCCGGATAATAAAACGCTCTATATAGCCAATTATAACTCACATGATATTGCCGTGGTAGATATTGCCAGCAGGCGGGTTACCTATAAAATTGATGTGGTTTCTGCGGCAGATTGGGTGGCTATAAGTCCTGATGGTTCCAGACTGTACGTGTCAAATATTGACGAAGATAGAGTGACGGTAATTAACACAGCAACCCGTAGAATTATAACCACTATTGATGTTGGCGACCATCCTGTAGGTGTAACAGTTAACAGCGATGGTAGCAAAGTTTATGTATCAAACATCGTGTCAAACTATATATCGGTTATTGATGCAACTACCAATAAAGTTACCGGACAAATTCAAACGCGTCAGAGCGGTTATTTCATGGCCATACTCAGCGATAATGCCTGCAGAGGCCAACCGGTTACATTTTCTATCACCGTAAATCCATCGCCGGTAATAGTACCGCCTGTAGAAGGCGAAGCTGTGATAATACCCAACAGCTTTTCGCCCAATGGCGATGGTGCGAATGATACCTGGGTAATAAAAAACCTGAGTACTTACCCTCATAATACGGTTGAAATATTTAACCGCTACGGGCAAAGGCTCTTCCTGTCTAACGGTTACGGCGTGGCCTGGGATGGTACCGTTAAGGGCGAGCAACTTCCGCCGGGTACGTATTATTATATTGTTAACCTTAAAAATGGCAGCAAATCGTTGTCGGGCAGTGTAACTATTATCCGGTAGTTTTTTAAAGTCAAAATTCAAAAGGAAAAAGTCAAAATGAGAACGATGGATTTGTTTCCTGCTCATTCCTTCACCTTCCCCAGTATCTTACTATCAATATAAAACGTACCGAAGGGGATAATACAGGCAAGCAGCACCTTCCAGGTGGTGGTTTTAAATTTCCATCGCTGTTCTGTACCAACGCTTATGGTGTTAAAGATAAACAGCAGGAACAGGGCGCCATGAATAGGCCCCATAGTTTTTACCATGGCCGGGTTATGCTGAAAATGCTTAAGCGGTACGGCTATAAAAACCAGTATCAATAGCGATAACCCTTCCAGGTAAGCGATGATGCGCAGGCGGCCAACGTTTGTTTTAAACAGATTTTTCATGTGTAGTTAATTTATTAAAATGATCTTAAATAGGGGCGGTGGGCTAACGGCGAAAACGGCCAGGGGATAGCTATAAATATTGCGGCCAGTGCTATTCCAAACCATATCAGCATGGTTTTAAATTTATCGTGATGGTTTAATTGCCGCCTGGCCCTGGCCGAACCAATGGTGATAATAATAATAGCAGCCAGCATCATACCAATATGTATAGCGCCAAAGAAAACCGGCTCGCTTACCCTGTTGGTACTGGCAATGCCGTTAAACAATGATTTTACTGTAGGACTTTGGGTATACATATAAATACCCAGCATTAGTTGAATGTGCGCTACGGTGGCAGTCCAGTGCCTTAGGGCGTTATCTGTTTTGTCGAACGGGAGGCGTTTGGTGTAGCCCCGGTAAGCCCGGCAAATAGCGATAAGCAAGCCTGCCAGTACAAACCACCGGATAAGCGAATGAAAAAATAATAGTACGGTAAAGAGATTCATCATGTTTATATTTTAAAACATACTAAATGGTATGTTTTTATTTAAATTTTTTTATTGAAGCCGTGTTAAATAATTTTTTAGTTCGTGCAGGTAAGAGGTGTAGCAAGGTGTACCTAAAAGCTTACCCATATTACGGATGCCGCTATAGCCGGCCGCTATAAAGCAGGACACTTGTTTGGGGTCAACATCTGCCCGGACGATGCCTGCGGCTTTTCCGTTGCCGAGGCTGGTTTCCATAGCCTGTTGCCATTCGGTAATAAGTTTGCCAAGGGCTTTATGGAAGGCCGCGTTAAGAGGTGCCATTTCGTCGATAAGGTTAACGGCGGGGCAGCCGTACTTTACTTCAAAAAACGGCACTTTTAAAAACAGGTTGGTCATCATTAAATGAATTTCCTGCACCGGATTGGCCGAACCGGCGAGGGGTTTTATCATCACATCATACATACCGGGATACATGATCTCCTGTATCATGGCCAGGCCCATTTCTTCCTTGTTTTTAAAGTGATAAAAGAAAGCCCCCTTGGTAACCGGACTATCAACCAAAATATCATCAATGCTGGTAGCCTGGTAACCATTGCGGTATATCAGCCCAAATGCTTTTTGAAGGATGCCCAAACGGGTGGTTTCTGCTTTTGTCATTAAAAGATACTGCCTGGTATGTAATGCAAACATACTGGTTAGTATGTTTAGTTGCAAATGGTTTTTTAATTATGACGAATCGGTGTTGTGCGTATCCTGAATGCAGTTTATTGTGGCTAAAGCCAGCTTATCGCTTTTTTATCCGTTGACTTCAGTCAACGGCAATGAATAGATGAACGGATTTATTTCATAATAGCTGATTTGATTACAACGTATATTCAATTCCTTTTTTTGATAATAATTATGATGGCACAAACTATAAAAAAGTAGAGGTTGTGCGATTCCCTCCCGTTGGGCAATGTCATTAAGTTAAGGATTTTGTCATTTCGACCAACGGGAGAAATCTTATACGTTTTGCAAGGTTTCCGCCGATATGTATAAGATTTCTCACTCGTACCTCGTATCGAAATGACAAACTTTTTAGTTATTATTCCTTAACTTAATGACATTGCCCAACGGGAGGGTGTAGGGAGGGGTTTCTGCGTAAACAATGCGAATAAACCCCTCCCTGCTACTTCACAACCCAACGCGCCCCTCCCGTTTGGAGGGAAAAGGTAAACGGATTATCTTATGATAGACTATTGTTTCTAATGGAGAACAGGTTAATTAACTAAACTAAAGTCTACATTACTTACTTCCCTCAAATTCCTCATCCACACTTTCGCGCAAATCATATAACAGCCATTGCTTGCCGGCTATGGAGCGTGTTTTGGATTGCAGCAGCTTTATAAAATCGTTAACGCCGGTTGGTTCGTTACCATTACCGTGTATTAACACAATGCTGCCTGCCTGGGGTTGTTGTCCTTTGGCCAGCCAGGCATCGGTACCAATGGGGATGAGGCCAAAATCTGTGATCTTATATACCAATTGCTGATCTGACACCAGCCCCGGAAAGCGGAAAAACACGGATGGAAGCAGGCCATTCTTTAGCATTGCTTTTTCAGTTTCCAGCACTTCATAACTGATGTTTGTACCGGGTTCCAGTAAAAAGTTTTCCTTTAGCGGGGCCTTTAAACTTACGTGGTGATTAAAGGAGTGATTTATCCAGGTAATATAAATTTCATGCTTTTGCTGCATTTGTTTAAGCCAGTCCAAATCCTGCGGGTGCTGTCGCATCCAAACACCGGTAACGGAAAGGGCAACGGGAACGGGTCGCTCTACCTTTTTAAATTCATTAAAAATATCGGTAAAAATGCGCCTGTCCAACGGCCGGTGCGACGGGCATAGATCGGCGGTTAAGTTAATGCCCGTTTCTTTGGGCAAACCGCTTTCTATCCCGGCATCCTGTATCGTTACCGATTGTTTTTCGGCCCGGCGCAAGGCTTTCTGGTAGGGTGTACTTTTAAAAAAATCGCGGGCGGCGGCTACGTCCATTGGTTTCACATCGTAAAAGCTGCGTTCGTCTATCCGGGTTTCCAGCGTTTGCGGGTTTACCAGTAAAAGATAGTTTTTGCCCTCGTTATCAAACTGGCGCAGTATCATATAATCCTGCGGAAAATGGTGCGCCCAGCCGTAAAACGGTTTGTAGTTGTCTATTTTGCGATAATTGGCCTGCGAATAAGCAGCCCCGCAGAACGCCGTTAAGCAAATAAATACGGTTAAAAGTGTTTTAGCTGGTAGTTTGTTCATGTGGTTGGGTATGCCAGTTTTTACCGGTGATAACGGCGGTGATTACCAATATCAACATAAAAAGTACGACAATAAAAGGCAGGATTTGTTTAATCAGCATCAGTACAAAAAGATGATGGTAAAGTTTCTCGCTTATTGGCGGAATGTTTTTACCTAAGGCCGATAAAGGCGGATAAATCGTCCACCCGGGAGATGACAGCGTGCTTGCAAACACCGTGTACGGGTAGAGTTTTACAAGAACTAAAAAGTTAGCGACCAGCAGTATAATGTTTTGAAACCTGCGTTTATAACGCTTAAAGCCTTCTTTAATAAGATAAACAAGAGTTATAATTAATAAGCCGGCTGTAAGGATAATTGGTGCCGGTTGAATTACAAAATAAGTATCTTTCATATCAATATCAAGCGTGGTATTGCTTACGTAATGCGTAAACAGCAACCAGGTGATCACGAAAATTGCAGCTACAATTAAAATCTCGATGATAATGGTTTTAGGTTTCATGATTTAAATATAAACTTATCAATTAATAATAGGTTTATAATTGTATAAATGATGTATTAACTTTGAGCCATGGCCCGTTTATCTGTCAACATCAATAAAATAGCTACCCTGCGCAACTCGCGCGGTGGTAATAATCCCGATCTGGTACAAGTTGCCAAAGATTGTGAACGTTTTGGCGCGCAAGGCATAACTGTACACCCCCGGCCCGATGAAAGGCACATCCGTTACAATGATGTGTTTGAGCTGAAAAAGATAGTTACCACCGAGTTTAACATTGAAGGTAATTGCGAGGAGCAAAAATTTATTGACCTGGTACTGGCCAACAAGCCCGAGCAGGTAACCCTGGTGCCCGATGTACTGGGGCAGATAACATCAAATCACGGCTGGGATACTATTGCCAACTATCATTACTTGAAAGATATGATAGCGGTTTTTAAAGAGGCCGGTATCCGGGTTTCTATTTTTGTTGATCCGGTTGCCAAAATGGTTGAAGGCGCCGCCAAAACCGGTACCGACCGTATTGAACTATACACCGAAGGTTACGCCACGCATTTCCGCCAAGGTAAAGAACTCGCTATTGCCCCCTACATAGAGGCCGCCCAAGTAGCCCAGGAAGCAGGTCTTGGCATAAACGCCGGGCACGACCTCGATCTGCATAACCTTAAATACTTTGCCGAAAATATACCCGCGCTGGATGAAGTGAGCATTGGCCACGCGCTGATCAGTGATGCGTTATATTACGGGTTGGAAAACACCATACAGATGTATTTGCGCCAATTAGCTTAAGTATTTTCGGGGCTAAATATTATAGGCATAGGTCTTTTTAATTTCTTTTAAAACAAAGGCGCTGTTTAAGATCCCAATATTGGTGATTTTTGACAGTTTGTACCTTATGAAATTATGATATTCATCAATGCTGCCTACATTTACCTTTAACAAAAAATCTATTTGCCCGGCTATGTGGTAGCATTCCTGAACCTCGTCGAGTTTTAAGATCTCTTCTTCAAATTTATCGATATATTCTTCGTGATAGCGCATAGATACCTGGCAATAACTGGTGAAGGCCTTGCCAATCGTTTCTTTATTCAGGATAGCAACGTATTCTTTAATAAAACCCATGTTTTCCAAGCGCTTTATCCGCTCATAAACTGGCGAAATAGTAAGGTTTAGTTTTGAGGCCAGTTCTTTAGTAGTGATCTTGGCGTTTTTTTGCAGTTCGCGTAAAATGCCTTTGTCAATTTCGTCTATAGGTTCCATTAGGATAATTTTTCTTAATAAATGAGCGAATATGGTATGATTAAGATTTTTTTTATAAAAATAACATCTTTTGCAGAAAAATTTACCAATATACCTTTAGTTATAAAATAAAAATTCTTTATTGTGTAAATTTGGGCGGGATAATATTTAAGCAGCAAAGCATGAAATTAGATACGCAATACCAGGAAAAATTCCAGCATAGGCATATAGCGCCAAACCAGGCAGACACCGAAAAAATGTTAAAAACAATAGGTGTTAATACGCTTGATGAATTAATAGCGCAAACCGTTCCTGAAAAGATCAGGCTAAAAAAACCACTCAACTTACCGGCAGCCAAAAGCGAGTTTGACTACCTGAACACTTTGAAGCAAACCGCTTCAAAAAACAAGGTGTTTAAATCATTTATTGGCAAGGGTTATTATGATGTGATTGTGCCGGGTGTTATTCAGCGCAACATTTTGGAAAACCCGGGCTGGTATACCCAATACACACCTTACCAGGCCGAAATTGCGCAAGGCAGGCTACAAGCCCTCCTTAATTTCCAAACTATGGTTGTTGATTTAACCGGGATGGAAATTGCCAACGCATCGTTACTTGATGAAGGTACTGCAGCTGCCGAGGCTATGTTTATGCAATATAGTCTGCGTAAAAACACAAATGCCAATATTTTCTTTGTTTCGGAAGAGTTGTTTCCGCAAACCATAGATATTTTAAAGACCCGTTCTGAGCCTTACGGTATCGAACTGCAAATTGGTGATCACCGCACGGTTGAGCTTAACGAAAATATGTTCGGTGCCATTGTGCAATATCCTGCAGGTAATGGTGCGGTTTATAACTATGCCGATTTTGCCGCCACAGGTCATGAAAAAGGTATCAAACTAACCGTTGTTGCCGATATCATGAGCCTTGTGCTGTTAACCCCTCCGGGCGAGTGGGGGGCCGATATTGTTGTTGGCACAACCCAGCGTTTTGGTGTACCAATGGGTTTCGGCGGTCCGCACGCAGCATTTTTTGCTACTAAAGACGAATACAAACGCGCTATCCCGGGCCGTATTATTGGTGTAACTATTGATAGCGCCGGTAACTACGCTTTGCGCATGGCTTTGCAAACGCGCGAGCAGCACATCCGCAGGGATAAGGCAACCTCAAATATTTGTACCGCGCAGGCATTGCTGGCTATTATGGCCGGTATGTATGCCGTATATCATGGTCCGCAGGGTGTTAAGCTGATTGCCGAGCGCATTCACGGTTTAGCCGTATTGTTAGCTAAAGCCCTTGGCGAGTTGGGTTACAAGCAACTAAACGAATCGTACTTTGATACCCTGAAGTTTGATGTGGCGCATTTAGCCGGTCCTATCCATTCAGAGGCGTTAAACAACGAAATGAACTTCAATTACGAAGGTTCGGTTGTTACCATTTCTGTTGATGAAACTACATCACCAGATGATATTAAAAACATTGTAAGGTTTTTCGCCAAAGTAATAGGCAAAACCATTAACGATGTAAACTTTGATGAGCTTAAAGGCGATCTGCAAACAGTTATCCCAACCGAATTGCAGCGTACATCAGCTTATTTAACGCATAGCCTTTTCAACACGCACCATTCCGAGCATGAAATGCTGCGTTACATTAAGTCGTTAGAGGCAAAAGATCTTTCGCTTTGTCACTCTATGATAGCACTTGGTTCATGTACCATGAAACTAAACGCTACCACCGAGATGGTACCGGTTACCTGGGCTGAGTTTAGCAAGATCCACCCGTTTGCCCCGGCCGATCAGGTTGGTGGCTACATGCAGCTGTTTGATGAAATCAACAACTGGCTGAGCGAAATCACTGGCTTTGCCGCCATGAGCTTGCAGCCAAACGCAGGTGCTCAGGGTGAATATGCAGGTTTAATGGTTATCCGCGCCTATCACCGCGATAGGGGCGATCATCACCGCAACATCGCTTTGATCCCATCTTCGGCACACGGTACCAACCCTGCATCGGCAGCAATGGCCGGCATGAAAATAGTGGTTGTTAAATGCGATGACAACGGTAACATTGATGTTGCCGATATGAAAGCCAAAGCCGAGCAATACAAAAACGAACTATCATGCTTAATGGTTACTTATCCATCTACCCACGGGGTATTTGAGGAGTCGATCATCGAGATATGTGATATTATACATCAGAACGGCGGCCAGGTTTATATGGATGGTGCTAATATGAACGCGCAGGTGGGCTTAACCAGTCCGGCTAATATTGGCGCGGATGTTTGCCACCTTAACCTGCACAAAACCTTCTGTATACCGCATGGCGGTGGCGGTCCTGGTATGGGCCCTATCGGTGTAGCCAAACACCTTGTTCCTTATTTACCGGGCCATGCAGTGGTTGATATCGACAGGGGTAAATCTATCCACGCGGTTTCTGCTGCTCCATGGGGTTCAGCATCTATACTGATCATTTCACACGCTTACATAGCCATGATGGGCGGCGAAGGTTTAACCAACGCAACCCGTTACGCCATCCTTAATGCCAACTACATTAAGGCAAGGTTACAGGAGCATTTCCCGGTATTATACACCGGTGCCAATGGCCGTTGCGCGCACGAAATGATCCTGGATTGCCGCTCGTTTAAATCGTTCGGCATTGAGGTTACTGATATAGCAAAACGTTTAATGGATTACGGTTTCCACGCGCCAACAGTATCATTCCCGGTTGCGGGTACGGTGATGGTTGAGCCAACAGAAAGTGAGCCTAAGCATGAGCTTGACCGTTTTTGCGATGCCATGATAGCTATTCGTCATGAAATTGCTGATGTTGCAAGCGGCTTACTTGATAAAACAGATAACCCGTTGAAAAATGCACCGCACACGGTTTCGGTAATTACGGGTAACGAGTGGGAGCACCCATACAGTCGTCAAAAAGCAGCATTCCCGCTTCCGTACGTGGCTGCTTACAAATTCTGGCCGTCAGTGGGCAGGGTTAATGATACTTATGGTGATAGAACGCTTATTTGCTCATGCCCGCCGCTAACCGATTACGAGTTTGAAGAAAGCGAAGTAACCACACCGGAATACGGAACGTGAAAATAATTGAATAGTAAAACATAAAAGCCATCGTTTACGATGGCTTTTATGTTTTATAACAATTTAGGATTCAGCTCCGAATCAACGGGCGAGCCAATAGGCTTGCCCATCAGCCATTTTTGGTGATCGTTCTTTTGCCACTCGTTTTTATGTGGGGTGATGCGGGCGCCATCGGCAACGTAAATAATGGTCATTATCTCGCGCCTTTTGCCAGAGTTATTACCCGGTGCATTGTGTATAGTAAAACCGCGATGAAAGGTAGCATCGCCGGCCTTCATGCTTTTGGCCCGGCTTATGGGAAAGTTGTTCTCCGTCACATAATCATCAAATGCCGATGCGGATTGGTCGGAAATTTCGTGATTAAATACAGCGCCGTTAGTGTACGAGTTGGATGCAAAAGTGAGCATGCCCATTTCCTCGTTAATATCAACCAGGGGCATCCACATAGTTACGGTGTTGTTGGTATCTACAGGCCAGTAATATTGGTCCTGGTGCCACGGCGTAGGGCCGCCGCCGGGTTCTTTAAAAAGGGCTTGGTCATGGTATAATCTTACGTTTTCTACACCCATTAAATCGGCGGCTATTTTAGCCATGCGCGGTGCAAAAACAAACTTTTTGGTATCGGTATCAACCTGCCATAAATTCATGATTTGCAAAAAAGCCTTGCCGTAGGTATCTCTTTCTTCGAGCTTGCGTTTCTCAGTATTATACCTGTCGGCAGCGTTAACAATCACGGGTCTATAGGCCTCAATTTCAGCCGGTGACAATATATTTTTAACCAAAGTATGCCCTTTTTCGCGAAACTCCAGGATGGTTTGGGGCGACAGCCTTTTGAAATTATCCAGCTGCGGTAATGGTGAAACCTTAGCATTCATATTTTTTTAGGTTTTATTCAAAGGAAGTTTAACTTTATAGCAAAAAAAATGAAATGAATGGTATGTTTATGGGTTATTTTATCCGAAATTTACCTATTAATAACGTTCACGCTAATATATGCAATGATTAAAGCATCGTACGAAGTTCTTCAACCTGCAAACAGTCAATCGTTCCTGGTAAGGAAGTTTGATAAGCTGGCATTTGATGCCCCTTATCACTTTCATGAGGAGTACGAGCTGACGTGTATTTTAAACGGTAGCGGTAAACGCTACGTTGGCAGCCACATGGAGGATTTTGTAACCGGCGACCTGGTGCTGCTTGGCCCCAACCTGCCCCATTGCTGGAAGCTGGAAGGCAAGGACGTTTTACCCAGCGACGCCGGCGCCATAGTTATACAGTTTAACGACGCTTTTTTGGGCGATGATTTTTTTAACAAATTTGAACTGCTGCACATTAAAAGACTTTTCCAAAAAAGCGGCTCGGGCATTTATTTTCATTCGGATACGCAGGCCGAGGTAAAGCAGATGCTGCTTAACCTGGTAGAAGAAAAAAGTAACTTCAGGATCTTGATCGGCTTGCTGGAGGTATTGCAGCGCATGGCCTCTTCAGATGAGTATGTACTGCTGGATCAGCACCGTGTTATAGCCGAGCGTACAACTGCCGAGCGCGAGCGCATAAACCCGGTATTTGCTTACCTGGTTGAAAATTTCCGTAAACAGGTTTCGCTTGATGCCGCCGCCAGCATTGCCAATATGACTACCAACGCGTTTTGTAAATACTTTAAAAAAGTTACCCGCAAAACCTTCATGGAAACCATAATTGAGTACCGCCTTAATTACGCCATACAACAACTGGTGCAAACGGATAAGCCTATTTCCGAAATTTCTTTCGAAAGCGGTTTTGGCGATGTATCGCACTTTTACAAAATGTTTAAGGCTAAGATGCACCTTAGTCCGCTTAATTACCGCAAGCGTTTTATGCGTACCATTGCCAGCCCTAAAAAGCAATCGGCATAATAAAACGGTAAAGCCTACTTGCTTTCCCTGAATTTTAGGGCGCTGCCCTTTATATATTCCACCATATCATAGTCGGTCATTTTTTTTACCTGGGCTATAGGCGGGCGGTACTGGTCAATAAAATCATCTAATGAGTCTGATTTGAGGTTGGTAAGCTTGCTTACCAGCTCGGTAGTAAAACGGCTCTCTACGTATTTCAGCTGCTCATCTCTAATAAGCACTTTTTTAAATTTATAGGCGCGGCTACGCCTATAAGTAAGCAGGGCCACTAATTGCGAAGGATGAATGGTTATCCCCGCCACGTCCAGCGGACCAGTGCCCTGCGCTAATCCAAAAATATCAGTGAATTTTGGCGGCGCGCTGTTAAAGTCCTTCGCAAACAGGCGGCGGGTGTTCAGTGAATCTTTTACCCTGTCGCGTTTGCCGGTAATGCTAACCTCGGTTAGTTCAATAACGCGGGGCTCCAGCTCAATTTTCAGGTAAACCTCTGCCGATGGATTGACGGCCCGCACATACGATTTATAACCCGGCATTTTTACCTTAATACTATCTGCAAGCTTTTTTACGCTGATGCTGTACTCGCCCTGCAAGTTGCTTATGGCCGATCCGCTGGTGCTGGTAACCCATGCGCCGGTAAGCCTCATGCCCGTGGTTTTATCGGTTACTATACCGCTAATGGTTTGCGATTTTGCCGTAAAGCAGATGCCTAATATGATAAAAGTAAGCAGGTAACGCATAGGTTGTATCTTATTTTATATCAACACATTACAAATATAAAAAAGTGGCCGCTGTTTTCATGAGTACTTTAACAACTTTTAACTAAAGCCGATAGGGCACCGCTTTACTTACTTCTGTTGTATAAGGTAATTGCCGAAGCTGCTGTTTACTGATAATTTTTTCTTATCAGCGGCATTAACGTCACAGTTTTTAACTAAGAATAGTACCCTATACCGCGGCGTTTCCTGGCTTAACGAAAGCATGGTAGTGGGCAGTGAATATTGCTTTTCTGTATTGTATCTATCCGAAGGAAGTTTGTATGTTTTAAGTTTTGCAGAATCGGCAAGTAGCTTTTTGGCAAGTTCTGATACATCAAACCTAAAGACTTCACCATTGAGCTTTAATATATGAACATGGTCATTCAAATTGGTTTGCATGATCTTTATGCCGTTGTAATTATTGATCACAGTATCAACAGAATTATCGTTACTCAAAATAATATCATACCCTTTAACTACCGTGATGTTTTCATTTGCCGTAAAGCGATAAAAGTCTGCTACTGTATCCTGCGATGGGGAATAATATGGATAAAAATGGCTAAGGCCTACTTGCTTCTTTATCCATTCAAGTTTTTCATCATACAGGGCATAGCGGGTAATTTCCCTTTCGCCGATGGGTTTATCTTTTACCTTTCCTAACGAGTCGGAAATTTTTTGCAGGTTGCGGGTAAAGTAAGGCTGCAACGAAACAATATCATACTTATTAATAAAATATTGCAGGTTGGCTACGCCGCTGCTGCCCTCTTTATTGCTTATTTTGGTGCTATCTACAAAAGTTATTTTTCCGTTTTTAAATGCGTTGTGTTTTTCAAAAAACTTTACCACCACCCGCCGCTGCGAGTACATGGATACCGTAAACGCGCTTTGCGGTCCGTAAATGGAGAGCAGCGTAAGAACGCTTAAAGAGATAGGGATAAGCTTAATGTTTTGCTTTTTAAATAGCAGGAAGTAAACAGAAATAAACAGTAGCCAGCAAGCCAATACAATTAAAAAGTAACGGTATTCGGTAATGCCGTAGCTAAATACCCTTGCGCCAACGGCTACAAACAGTAGCAATAGCAGCGGCAGTAATAAAAAGTAAAAGCTGCGCGAGTAAGTTTTGAGCCATTTGTTTTCGGCATGCTCACGGATGGGGTATACCAGCAATAATGATAAAAGGCCAAATACCGCGTAACCCAATATCAGGTTTGATACCAGGCCTTTAGGCAAATTCCATTGCACCAATATTTTAATTTCGTAGGCCAATAAAATAATAACATACACCGTTGATAGCGGGATGAGTACGTACTGGGTAAATATTTTTAGGCCTTTCGGGTAGCTTTCGTCGGTGTTAAGCGCGTGGGTATCAACAGGTACGCCGGCTAAGAAAAACAGGGTGGTGAACATGCCCACTATCCAGGCCCATAGTACGGCGTAGGTATCCCATTCAAATTTAAAATTGAACAAGAAGTTAGTGGCGCCAATTGCCGCGGCCAAACCGGCAAATAATACCACGCCATATAACACACTTGTTAAAAAACGCAGGAACAAAGTTTTATTAAACTGCCAGAAACCCTGTAACTGTCCCTTGCCCGTGAAGGCCGCGAAAGCTACCAGCAAGTGCATCGCCAGGCTCATCAGAAAAAAGCGGGTATAATCTGCCGAGCGGTGCGTGGGGTCGATGATGAGGATGAGGAGGGCAGCAAAAATGGCTACGATTACCTTCAATACCAAACTTTTGCTTTTGGCCATTGCCACGCTCTGCGTGTAAAGCGTGGCCGATAAACTGAGCAGTAAGCCCAAATTAGCTATCATCATAACGCGTACACACCAGCCCTCATTTTCACGGGCAATTTGGCGCAGCTCAATTTGGGTAGTAGCGGCTATGGTACCGGCCAAAGCAAACAATACCTCAAATGGATATCGTTTTATGGTTGATACCGCGCCTTCGGCAAGGTTTTTCAGGGATGGAAATTTCATTTATGACAGGTTAGATAAGCAAGGTAGTAAACTTTCGGCTAAAAAAACTACCGCAGCGAATCTATCTTGACGGTCATTTGCTGTTCAAAATTCTCAAAAAAGCCCTCATAGGCTTCGCTCACTACCCCTTCTTTATTTATAATATAAAATACCGGGATAGCACTCACGTGATAGGCTGCTTTAATGGTATTACCGTTAACATAAACCGGGTAAGTAACCTTGTTCCTGTCTTTAAACTTTATAATGTCTTCCCGTTTATCATCAAGGTTAATACTCACTACGGCAACATCGGTACCCTTATATTTAGCATGCAGGTTGTTTAATGGCGCTACCGACAACATACAGGCTGCGCAGCCTGTTGAAGTGATATCAAGCAAGGTAACCTTACCCTTTAAATCCGCCAGCGACAGGGTTTTACCATCGGTGCCGGTAAGTTTCCAGTTGGGGGCGGGGGCACCTTTTTTCAATAGGGCCAGAGGCGGTTTTTCTTCGGTAATGCCTGCGGGTATGTTTAGGGCAAATGTGCCGGGTGTAACGGAGTTAAGCTTGTATTTGGTGGCGGTAACTTCCCATTGAATTTTAAATGTTCCTATGGGCATGCCGCCTTTTTCCAGTACTCCCTTTTGGTCGCTTTTCCAATAGGCTGGTAAAAAGGTTTTCTGACTGATGAATACATCTAAATTATTATAAGAATCTTTGGCTTTACCGGCAGAATCAATGCTTTTTATGGCGATGTGGTAGCAGGCAATGCCGTTAACCGTACTGTCCTTTGCCTGCGTTATGGCATGCTTGGTGTTTTTTAAATAACCTTTTAAATCTGCCGCCAGGCGATAAACCGAACTGTTATCAATATTACCATCGGTATAATTCTTTTTAAGGCGATAGGTTTTATCGGTAAGGCTGATATTTAACAGATCCGTCCCGTTAAAAATGTTGTGCGTAGCATAGTTAAAACCCTTATCGCTTGTGGTAACAAAGCTTATATTGTAGAGTTGCTGCAACGCCTTATTGGCCTGCGATGCGAAGCTTATTTGTGATGTTATGGTAAAAAACTCGTCGCTAAAGGGGCTGCCGCCCTTTTCTACAGCGTTGTAACTGATGCTTTTACAGCCCTGTATCTTATCAATTGTTTTTTGGAGGATAGATATTTGTGCTTGTGCGTTAAAAAAGCAGGCAAGCAGCAACAAAATTAATAATGGCGTAAGGTTAAATTTATTCATTAGGCTTGATGTTTCATAAGCTGTAACAGCATTATGTTTGGAAATACTAATTTACCTAAAAACAAACCATTTAAGTGTGAAATAAGGTTAAACTTATATCGGCTTTTATGGCATTGCTTTTTACACATTAGTGATTATATTTGCTACCGCAAAAAAACGTCATTTTATATAATATAATGAGAGAAATACAATTCAGAGAAGCGCTAAGAGAGGCCATGGTCGAAGAAATGCGCAACGACGATAAAATATACCTGATGGGTGAAGAGGTTGCTGAATATAACGGTGCCTATAAAGTTAGTCAGGGTATGCTTGATGAATTTGGCGCTAAACGCGTTATCGATACGCCAATTTCTGAATTGGGCTTTGCCGGTATCGGTATAGGCTCGGCTATGAATGGCTTACGCCCGGTTATTGAGTTCATGACCTTTAACTTTTCGTTAGTGGCCATTGACCAGATCATCAACGGTGCTGCCAAAATCATGTCAATGAGCGGCGGCCAGTTCTCGGTGCCAATCGTTTTCCGCGGCCCAACCGGTAACGCGGGTATGCTAAGCTCACAGCACAGCCAGTGCTTTGAAAACTGGTATGCAAACTGCCCGGGTTTAAAGGTGGTTGTACCATCAAACCCGTATGATGCAAAAGGACTATTGAAATCAGCCATATTAGATCCGGATCCGGTTATTTTCATGGAGTCGGAATTAATGTACGGCGATAAAGGCGAAGTGCCTGAAGAAACTTACTACATACCTTTAGGTAAAGCTAAAGTTGTAACCGAAGGTACTGATGTTACTTTGGTAGGTTTTGGCAAGATCATGAAAGTGGTTATCGCTGCTGCTGCCGAACTTGCAAAAGAAGGTATCCACGCCGAGGTTATTGACCTGCGTACCGTGCGCCCTATTGATTATGAAACTGTTATCAATTCGGTTAAAAAAACAAACCGTTTGGTTATTATTGAAGAAAGCTGGCCTTTAGGTTCAATTGCTACCGAGGTTGCTTTTAAAGTACAGAAAGATGCTTTTGATTACCTTGATGCGCCTATACTGCGTATTATGGGTGGTGATGTGCCTTTGCCTTACGCACCAACTTTGATCCAGGAATACCTGCCAAACCCTGAGCGCGTAATTAAAGCCGTTAAGGAAGTATTATACGTTACCAAGTAATACACGATTTAAGGATTTTACAGGACAGACAGGATTTTTGCCTGCCACCCTGCTAAAATGAAATATAATTTTTGAGCCCGGATTGTAAAATACCGGGCTTTTTATTTTTTATACCTCCAACAATGGAAACATCAAACGTTAAAGACAGCAACGGAAATATCCTGAATACCGGCGATTCGGTAACGCTTATGAAAAGCCTGAAGGTAAAAGGCGGCGGCACTACCCTTAAGCAGGGCACGCTGGTAAAAAAATCCGCCTTACAGATAACGACGAAGAGGTTGACTGCAAGATAGACGGCATGAGCATTGTACTGCGTACGGAGTTTTTGAAAAAACGGTAGATGTTAGTGCCCTAAATTGGCCATTAAAGCTATATAATCTGGCGTTTTACGAATATTGTCAAAGTCTTCGTCGTCAGCTGCATAGCTCTTTGAATATCCCGCATCGACTGCTTTTTTCAAATAAATATTAGCTTCCTGCGGTTTATTTAAGAGGGAATACAAGCATGCAAAGTTGTAGTATTGCCTAATCAAATCGTCGGAATTGGAGATTTTTAAAATGTTCTCCTGTAGCTTTCCAAGTGCTGTATCGGCATGACCCAGATAAAATTGCGAAAAAATATAAGCCACCGTTGATTTCGTGGTATCTAACTCAAGTACCTTGTTAAAATCTTTTATGGCCAGATCTTTATTTTCCAGTCTTTTTAAATAGAGTTTACCCCTGGTAAAATATGGCAAACAAAAATCGGGATATAGTTCGATGGACGTGTTACATTCCTTGAGCGCATTTTTGTTGTCTTTTGTGATGTACAGGTCTGATGCAATATCGGCGTGTAAATTACACAGCACTTTTTTATTATCCTTGAAAAACTCCATCGTTTTATTATAGTCATCTATGGATAATTTGTAATTTCCCGTTTGCGCGTAAATATTTGCTCGTGTCCAGTATGTGAAACCATTTTTAGGATACAATTCAATTGCGCTTGTAACGTCATCAATTGCTTTTTGTGGTTGATAGGCGGCTATTTCGTCAACACTACGGCTTTCCAGAAGCTGTGCTGTTTGTTCTTTGCTGTTTTTATAAAAAGGTATAGCGGTAGTATAATCATTAATAGCCAATTGATGATCGCTATTTAAATGATAGGTATAGGCCCGGTGCCAATAGGCGGTACCTCTTTGGGGATTTAATCTTAATGCAGTATTAAAATCATTAAGTGCCTCTCTGTATTTTTTCAATGATCTTTTATTGAGCCCCCTGTTATCATATAAAGTTGCCAATTCCTGCGTATTTTCCTGGTTATAAAACATAGCCATGGTGTAATCATCAATAGCCAGCTGATAATCCTTGTTGCCGTTAAATGCAATAGCCCGATGCCAGTAAACCTTTCCATTTTTGCTGTTTAGTGACAGCGCTTGATTATAAGCGTCAATAGCATCTTTATAAAGTTTTAATTCTGCTTTGCTCAAACCAAGGTTATCATACAACTTAGATTGACGTTCGTTGTCACCTTTGAAAGTTAATATTGCCTTATTATAGTCATCGATAGCTAACTGGTACTTTTCGGTTCTTGCATAGGCAAGGCCCCGGTTCCAGTAGGCATCGCCTAAAATAGGGTTTTCAGCGATAGCCGCTGTTTCGTCGGCTATCACTTTGTCATGTTGTTCAAGTCTTAACTCAGCTAAAGCCCGTTTATCAAGCAATTCAGCCAGACCGGATTTATCGTTTTTTACATTATTTATTCCTTGCGTGTAGTTAACTATCGCGCCATTATAATCTGCGCTTCTGAATAAAGAGTCGCCAATTGCTTTAAAGTCTATTGTTGTTTGACAGATGGCATTGCTGGTAAAAAAAAGCAGGATTAATGCAGGTAAGATTAGTTTCATTGGTATTAATTGTGACGGTTGATTTTAAGCTGAATATAAGTATATGATTTATCATAACTAAACTATTTTGCCAAATATGATAAATTAAATTTTCAATTTAATAAAGTGATGAGCTATGTATTAAAGCGTATTAACATATAAGGCATTTTTATATAAAATCACTATTTTAGACAGCAAATTCTATCAATATGAAAAACTTCCCTCGTAATGCTTTTAAAACCTTCGTGCTGGTTTTATTTACTTGTATTTTAGGCAATACCGCATCCGCGCAAACTGCCCCGGCAAAAGCACCTGCCAGCGTAGTTGGTGTTACCAGCATTATTGACAAGTTTTTTAAAAGCTATGAAAATGACGGCACCTCTAAAGCGGTTATCGAAATTTTTAAAACCAATCCGCTGGTTGATCCATCAAGCCTTACCAAACTGATAGCCAAAATTGATACCACCCGTGGGTATATTGGCCCCTATGTAGGGAAGGAACTGTTGGTACAGCGTAAGGCGACAAACAGCCTGGTATTGTACAGCTACTTAGCCAAACACCAAAACCAGCCTATCAGGTTTACTTTTATGTTTTACAAAGCTAAAAACGACTGGGCCATATACCGCCTTTATTTCGACGATCAGATTGATAATGAGCTGGAAGAATCGGCCAAGGTAACCGGTAAGCCATAACAATTTTATTATTGTTAAAATACAATTATGGTTGTAACGTTTTTGTAAATCAATCGTCTATCAGTTAAATTGTTGATTATGAAATTCAAACTGATCTTTGCTTGTATTTTATTTTTTTGCGCCGGTACCCTAAAAGCCCAAACAGCTAAGGAAAAACAATTTGCCACCTTTGCCCAAAGGCAGGATAGTCTGTTTAACCAGGCCTATCAAAAACGCGACGCCAAAACCTATGAGAAACTGCTTGCCGCTTCTTTGAAGGAATACAATAATTTAAGCGATAGCGTAAAGAAAGATTTTAGCGGGTATTATATGAACAGCTTTTATAACCTGTGCTGTACCTATTCGCTCCTTAATAAAAAACAGCAGGCGTTGGATTACCTGGAGAAAACCATTAAAGAAGGCTATTACGATTATGCGCATATACAGGCAGATGCCGATCTGGATAATATCCGCAATGAGGCGCGGTTTAAAACGCTGGTACTATCAACCCGCGAAATTGGTGATTATATGTACATCCTGAACAAGGGGGGGAAGTATAATTTAAGCGATAAGCGCGAGATCCCTAAATTTACCTATCAATCGGCCGATAACCCACATCTGGTATCATTACGCAAAGCTTTTAAACTTGATTCGGTTGCCGGTACCGGTAACGATGCATCTAAAATAATAAACCTGCTGCATTGGGTTCATAATATCATTCCGCATGATGGCGGCCATGGCAATCCCGAAGTTATGAATGCCATGAACATGATCGCGGTTTGTAAAAAAGATAACCGCGGCCTTAATTGTCGGGGGCTTGCAACTGTATTAAACGAATGTTATTTATCGTTAGGTATAAAATCGCGCCTGGTTACCTGCCTGCCTAAGGACAGTTTGGGTATAGATTTGGATTGCCATGTGATAAACACGGTGTATGTCAATTCGCTAAAAAAATGGATCTGGATAGATCCTACAAACGATGCCTACGTTATGAACGAAAAAGGTGATTTACTGGGTATTGAAGAAGTGAGGGAAAGATTGGTAAATGGAAAACAGCTTATTATTAATCCCGATGCAAACTGGAACCATAAGCAATCTGTTGTGATAGAAAACTATTTGTATTACTACATGGCCAAAAACCTGTATATGCTGGAGTGCCCCCTTAACAGCGAATATGATTTAGAAACAAAGGTAAAAGACAAAAAATTAGCTTATGTTACGCTTCTGCCACTTGACTATTTTAAACAAAGCCCAGACAAATCTGAACATACCAACGCCCTAAACGGCGCTATTTTTACCTATTACAAAACAAATAACCCCACTAATTTTTGGCAGGTGCCAGCGGCAGAGAGTATCGCAAAAACAAAATAGCATCAAACAGAAAATATAACGTAAAACGGGCTTCCTTTTAAGAGAAGCCCGTTTTTGTATTTAAAAACAACAATAATAATTAATGCCTGTCGTGACCGCCGCCATGGTGTTCACCACCGTGTCCCTGGTTGCCACGACCAGGATTGCCATGGCCTTGATTACCGCGGCCTGGGTTACCGTGACCCTCGTTTCCACGACCTGGGTTACCACGGCCGGCAAAATGCTGGTCCCTGTTGCCATAACGGTTGCCCGGGCGATAGTTGCCCCTGCTATGGTTTGCATAGTGTGGGTTACCATAACTATGGCCACCTCTCCAGTAATTGGCATACCTAACATCACGGCTATTGCGGATGATCACCTGATCATGACGGCCTCTGTAGCCTGCGTATCTTGTTCTGTAAATATTGTTTCTAACCCATGGGTTACGCTCGTTTATAACAACCTTGTAACCGCCGTAAACATCATAATTACGGTAACGTGCCGGTAAGTAAGCGCGGTGTACCCACACATTGTTATCATAGTACACATACTGGTGGGTTGGTACATCGTAATAGGTATCAATATCGGGCATGTAGTAATAGTTGGCATAATCATACCCTACAGGGCCCCAGGCAGGCTGGCTGCCAATATTAACCCCTAAACTAACGCTAACCTGTGCTTCGGCTTTTTGAATGGATATGCAGCCCAATAAAACGGCTGCTGCTAATATGATCTTTTTCATAACGTAATTGTATAGTTTGTATGGGTATGACTATAGATAGCCCGGATAGTTTAACCGTTTTGCCCAACAATGCCATATGCCCAAAATTGATGCCACAAAAAAGCCCCCGTTTTAGCGGAGGCTTTTTTGTGGTGATGCGAAGATGATTATCTCATTTTTGCGGTGTCTTTCTTCATGGTGGTATCTTTCTTCATCTTTTTCATCTTCTTCATTTTTTTCTTAGTGGTATCTGTTTGGGCTGTTTCATGTCCTGTTTTTACCACTGTACCATGAGCAAATACGCTCCCGAAAGAGATCGCTGCTAAAGCGATCATACAAAGTGCCTTTTTCATAGTTGTTTATGTTTTATACCTGTTAAACAATTTAACTGCCGATTGTTTTTAATTTCTCTAAAATTAAATAAAGGTATTGCTTATAACAAAGGCGATAATCATCTGCACATCTATCCTGATTATTTTGCATCTGTTATAAGCTGTATAGCTTCGTCGGCGGCTTTTGCCGATGCATCATCCTTTAACTGTACGCGTTGTGCTTTAATATCGGTTAAAAATTTAATAGCTGGTTTATCTACACCATAGCTTTTATATTTTATGGCGAGGTCTTTAATTTCGGCAATACCTTGTTGCGTATAGGCTGGTTTATCAACCCTGCCGGTCATTTCTGCAAATTTTTGCAGGTTATTAAACTTGCTTTGTACGCTTGCGTCATGAAAATGCTGAAATACAAAAGGCCACTGTGCTGATGTGCCGCTTCCCGCGTATACATTTATTAATGCGGTAGTAAGCACGCCAGCGTTATCTTTTTCCAACCCTTTACCAACTTGCAAAGCCTGCGCCGGATCAAGCAGGTTAATAGCCGTTAGTGCAGCCGCCTGTACTGCGTATGACTGGCTGTTTAATGCCTGTTTAAATAAATTCATATTACCTTGTGCCTTAAGCTTGCCAAGGGTAGTTATTGCGGCTGCGCGTACCAGGGTATTATCATCTGTTTGCGCCAGGTATGCCAGTACGGGTTGTGCTGCATTACGCACATCATCATTGGTCATGTTTAAGGCCTTAATCGCTTTTATGCGTAAACCATAGTATTTATCCTTTAACGCGGCAATCAGTACTTTTTGCGCGCCTTTTTCGGTTTGCTTATCCGCCGCGGCATCAATAGCCTCAAACCTGTCTAAATATTGCGGGGCGTTAAAATATTGGAAAACATACTCATCCAGTGTTTTCTTGTCGTTCTTTTTAACAAGCAGGATCTTATCGGCATCCACATTCACCAGGTCGGGCTTGGCCGATAGTTTAAAAGTAAGGCTGTCGGTTTTGCTGTTCATCCATACCTTGTGGCGTGTTTTGGTGCCACCTGCATAAATATCAACAGCCATTGGTAATTTAAAAGTTTGGCCATCCTGGTTTTGCTGCAGATAAACAGTTTCGGTTTTGGTGGCATTATCCCACTTATAGCTGATATCCAGTATCGGGTGACCGGCGCCGTAATACCATTGGTTAAAATACCAGTTAAGATCTAAACCGCTTGCTTCTTCAAAAGCCAGGCGTAGTTGCTGGGCTTCGCCGTTTTTAAAGGCGTTTGTTTTAAGGTAGATGTTAAGGCCCTTGTAAAAAGCGGCATCGCCTAAGTAATTTCGCAGCATATTTAAAATACGACCGCCTTTTTGGTAGGTAACCACATCAAAAACCTCTTCCTTGTCGGCATAATTAAAACGTACCAGGTTTTTGGTATTTGCCCCAGGCGATCTTAAATAGCTTTGCATATCGCCATAGTTATGATCGTCGCCGGCATCTTTACCGTATTTATGTTCGGCCCAAATGGTTTCGCTAAAGTTGGCGAATGATTCGTTCACGGTAAGGTTGCTCCAGCTTTCGGCAGTTACATAATCGCCAAACCATTGGTGAAACAGTTCATGCACAATAGTGCTGCGGCCATTGTTATAATAAGCATCTATCAATTCGCGCGGGGTAGCCTGCACGTATTCGCCATGCAACGTGGCCGATGTATTTTCCATTGCACCGCTCACGTAATCGCGCACTACAATTTGTGAGTATTTGTACCAGGGATAATCTACCCCTAAAGTTTTGGAGTAAAATTCAATTACCTCGGGTGTAAAACCGAAGATCTCCTTGGCATACGGCGCGTACTTAGGCTCCAGGTAATAGCTAACCTCTTTGTTGCGCCATTTGTCTTTATAGATCTTGAAATCGCCAACGGCCATCATAAACAGGTATGGCGAATGCGGTAATTCCTGTTTCCAGGTATCGGTACGGGTGCCATCGGCATTTGTTTTTTGCGATGCCAGGCGGCCGTTTGATAGCGTAACGTATTTTGATGGTACCGTCATGCTGATCTCTTCGGTAGTTTTCTGGCTTGGCTTATCAATAGTAGGGAACCAGGCCGATGAGCTTTCGGTTTCGCCCTGTGTCCATATCTGGGTTGGCTTGTCCTTTTCAGTGCCGTCGGGATTTATAAAGTATAAACCTTTATCGTCGGTAATGGCGGCGCTGCCGTGGCTTTTAAGCTCGTTTGGTTTTGCGGTATAATCAATATAAATGGTGTAGCTTTCGTTGTTGTGGTAAACCTTATCAAGCTGGATAGCTACCGATGAACTATCCTGGTAGGTAAATTTCAGGGGGATGTTTTTACCGTTTTTAACTACCGCTATAGTTTTAAGGTTCATGCCCTTGGCATCAAGTCTAAGACTGTCGGTAGGGTAAAAATGAGGTTTCAGTGTAACCCATTCCTTACCGTACATGTAGCGTTTTTTGTAGTCGAAACGTACATCGAGCTTGGTATGTACCAGGTCGTTGATTTTTTTGGGTACCTCGCGGTAAATTTGCATTGCCGGATTTTCCGGGGCAGCGGTTTGCGCATGGGCGGCAGTAACGCCAACGGTAACCACACTCGCAACAATAAAGGACGAAATTTTGTTGAAATTGATCATATAGTTATTAGTAAAAATGAAGCAGTCACGCTTAATACAGGCCAAATTAACGTATTTTACCTGTAAATAGTAAAGACCTTTAAATAGCAAAAATGTTACAGCGGCACGTTTTTATTTCTGCGTAGAAATAAAGCGCGCATCCCGGTAAAACCGGACACATGATTGTTCGAATACGAACGGTTTCAATAAATAATTGTTTATAATATTCACATTTTCAATTACTTGTGATATTGGCACGTATATTACTATGTGATGAGTAAATTGGGAGATCTGATTTTAATAAGTTGATTTTTAGAACATAATGCATCATGATAAAAAACTACTTGAAAATTGCCTGGCGCAACATGGTAAAAAGCAAGGCACATTCGTTTATCAATATAGCCGGCCTATCGGTAGGTATGGCGGTTGCCATGCTTATAGGGCTTTGGGTTTATGACGAGTTATCGTTCGACAGGTATTTTAGCAATCATGAGCGTATAGTGCAGGTAATGCAGCACCAAACCTTTAACGGTACGGTGCTAACCCAAACCGCCGACCCCATCCCGCTGGGTTTAAAGCTGCGCGAATCATACATGAGCGATTTTAAGTATGTAGTACTTTCTACCTGGACAACGGAGAACATCATCTCTTACGGAGATAAAAAATTTACGCAGCGGGGGAACTTTACACAACCCGAAGCACCGGATATGCTCACCCTTAAGATGCTCAGTGGTACCCGCAGCGGACTTAAAGATCCATCATCTATAATGTTATCGGCCACCCTGGCTAAAACCCTTTTTGGCACTGCCGACCCAATAAATAAGGTGCTGAAAATAAACAGTAAATTTAGCGTAAAAGTAACCGGTGTATTTGAAGATATGCCCACCAATTCCAGTTTCAGGGAGGTTACATTTTTAGCACCCTGGGATTTGTACGTTAGCAGCGAACCCTGGGTACAACGGGCATCAACCCGCTGGGGCAACAACTCATGGCAGATATTTGCGCAGCTTGCACCCAATGCGGATATAGACAAAGTATCGGCAAAAATTAAAAACGTAAAACTGGAAAATATTGCCGCCCAGGGCGATAAAGTGGGTGCTGAGTTTAAGCCTCAGGTTTTTTTATATCCCATGAACAAATGGCACCTCTATTCGGAATTTAAGAACGGAATAGTAACCGGCGGTCCTATTCAGTTTGTGTGGATGTTTGGCATTATCGGCGTATTTGTACTGCTGCTGGCCTGTATCAACTTCATGAACCTGAGTACAGCCCGGTCAGAGAAACGGGCTAAAGAAGTGGGTATCCGCAAGGCGGTGGGTTCCATCCGGTCGCAGCTTATTACCCAGTTCTTTATGGAATCGTTACTGGTGGTTGCGTTTGCCTATGTGTTTTCTATAGTGCTGGTTGAGCTTGCACTGCCCTGGTTTAATAACGTGGCCGATAAAAAGCTATCGGTATTGTGGTTTAATCCGTGGTTTTGGATAACAACGCTTTCGTTCAGTATCCTTTCTGGCTTGGTTGCTGGTAGTTACCCTGCTTTGTACCTGTCGTCTTTTAACCCGGTTAAGGTATTGAAAGGCACGTTTAAGGTGGGGCGTTTTGCGGCCATCCCGCGCAAGGTGCTGGTGGTGATGCAGTTTACGGTTTCGGTTACACTTATTATAGGTACGGTAGTGGTTTTCAGGCAAATTCAGTTTGCCAAGAACAGGCCGGTTGGTTACAGCAGAGATGGTTTGTTATACGTGGTATCAAAAACAGAGGATATTCACAACCATTTCAATGCCGTGCGTGACGAACTGCTGAAATCTGACGCGATTGTGCAAATGGCCGAATCGGAAAGCCCGGTAACACAGGTTTGGAGCAATAGCAGCGGTTTTGAATGGCGCGGCAAACCCGTAGGTATGCAGGATGATTTTGCCACCATAGGTGTAAGCTATGATTTTGGTAAAACCGTTGGCTGGCAGTTTAAGGACGGTCGCGATTTTTCAAAAGCCCTGGCAACAGATTCTACATCGATAGTGATAAATGAGGCCGCCGCGAAGTTCATGAATTTAAAAAATCCGGTTGGCGAAATACTTAAATCTGACGGACATAATGTAACCGTGGTGGGCGTTATTAAAGATATGCTGATGAGTTCGCCGTACGAGCCTGTTAAGCAAACCATATTTTATATCAGCCGCGACGCGGCAAGTGTTGCATCGTTACGGATAAATCCTAATATGAGCACCCATAACGCGCTTGATAAAATACAGAAGGTGTTTGAAAAATACGCTCCATCGGCCCCGTTTGACTACAAGTTTGCTGATGATGAGTACGCCAAAAAGTTCGATCAGGAAACGCGGGTAGGCAAACTGGCCAGCGTATTTGCCATGCTGGCTATATTTATAAGCTGTCTTGGTTTATTTGGTATGGCCACCTTTATGGCCGAGCAACGCACCAAAGAAATTGGCGTACGCAAAGTATTGGGTGCATCGGTATTTAACTTATGGCGATTGCTATCTGCAGATTTTGTGGTGCTGATCATAATTTCGCTGGTAATTGCATCGCCAACAGCATATTATTTTATGAGCGGCTGGCTAAAGGGTTATCAATACCATTCGGAGATCTCCTGGTGGATCTTCGCGCTCACAAGCCTGGCAGCTATCACCATAACACTGCTCACCGTAAGCTACCAAAGCATCAAAGCCGCCCTCATGAACCCCGTGAAAAGCCTGAAGACGGAATAGTTTAAGGAGGTGAAAGGATAAAGGTCAAAGGCGAAAGGCCGAATGAAAAGGGCAAAAGGTAAACTAGAAAAACTATATAAATTAAAAGGCGAAAAGCTAAGGGTTTAAAACCTTTAACCTTTCGCCTTTTACCTTTAACCTGAAAAATTAGCAGTATTGCTCAAACGCGCCAATTAGGTTATCGGCTATCATTTGGGCAGGGCGGCCTTCAATTTGATGGCGCTCAATAATGTGTACCAGCTTGCCATCTTTAAACAAAGCCATTGCCGGGCTCGATGGAGGATAAGGCAGCATATAATTACGTGCAGTATCAACAGCGTCTTTTTCCATGCCTGCAAAAACGGTAACTAATTTATCAGGGTGTTTTTCGTTAGCCGCGGCAATACGTGCTGCCGGGCGTGCATTTGCTGCAGCGCAACCGCACACCGAGTTCACCATTATAAATACAGTACCTTCGCTTTCAATGGCATTTTTTACAGCCTCAGCGTCTTTTAATTCCTCAAAACCCACTCTGGTTAAATCTTCCCGCATTGGGGCAACTAAATATTCTGGATACATAATATGTTTCTTTTTTAGATTTTCTCAACAACAAAAATAAGAAATGATTAACAGTTTGCGTTTAAAAAACGCAATAATAACAATCTGCTGACTAACCTGCTTTCAACTAAGCATCAGGCAATAAGGTGTTTATTTAGAATGAGTATTGATTTGTTGACAGTATTACTTATATTGCGAACCCTAATTATTTGATTTTGATGAAACAAAAAACATCTGATATCAGTACGGTTGTTATTATTAACAAAAACCAGCAACCAACACGTTCTGTACAAATAAAAACAAAACACCTCAACAGGCTTGGCCATTATGCTGCAAGCGCAGCAACGGTTTTAGTGGTTTTGGTTGGTTGTATTATTTACCTGAGATCGCAAAATACACAACAGGCGCAGCAAAACCAGGCGCTGCTGGCACAGATAACCAAACTTAAAGTTGCAACGCCCGTAGTTGTTGCAGATACAACCGGTGTTAAACCAGGCAGTGCGCAATCATACGTTAAGGCCATTGAGGGTAAATTGAAAACCATTAATGATTACCTGCGCAGGCGCGGCTTAAAAGGCTTTTCAACAAAAGGCCTTGGGGGCGATAACAATGCCGAAGGCGAAAAACTAAGCGATAAAGAGGTGTACTCTTTATACAACAATTACCTTAATCAGTTAATGGGTACCATCGCTTTTACGCCTATGGGTTATCCGCGTATCGCTTCTTTTACCTCATTTTTTGGCTATCGCAGCGATCCGTTTGATTCTGGTAATGCTGAGTTTCATCCCGGTATTGATTTTAAGGGCAAAAAGGGCGACGAGGTAAAATGTACTGCCAGCGGTAAAATAGTTTTCGCGGGCTGGAGCAATGGCTACGGTAAATGTATCCGCATACAGCATATCAACAATTTTCAAACGGTTTACGGGCATCTTTCGCGCATCCTGGTAAAAGAGGGGCAGGATGTAAACGTGGGCGATAAAATTGGTTTGGTAGGTTCAACCGGCCACTCTACCGGGGCACACCTGCATTACGAGGTGCGTAAAAACGGCAAACCTGTAAATCCGGTTAATTTTTTAACGCTTAATAAGTAAGGTAGCGGTAGTATCAAGTAGCGAGTATCAAGTATCACGATTTTTTTACTCTGTTTAAATACCTGATAGTCGTCACTTTATACTAATGCCCGATACCAAAAGGAACATAAATTGAATTGGCGACAAGTTGGGAGAATCCAAAATCTTGATACTTGATACTCGTTACTTGATACAAAAAAACTATGGCTATTTTCGGTAAAAAAGATAAAGTTGCGCTTGATCTGCAGGCTATATCAACGCTTATAAGCGAAGGTTGCATTATTGATGGCGGTATAAAAGCACCCGCTTATGCCCGTATAGACGGACAAATAACCGGCGATGTTACAGTAGATGAGGGCCTGATACTTGGCGAAAAAGGCCTGGTAACCGGTAACATCATTACCAAAGAAATTGTAGTGTACGGCACCATAAACGGCGATATCCAAACCGGATCATTAGAAATAAAAGCCTCGGGAAAAATTACCGGCGAAATAAAGACCCAAACCCTTTTGGTAGAAACCGGCGGTGTTTACAACGGTCGCCTCACTATGGAGCCTGTTAAAAACGGATAAACTCGGTGTCTTCAATTAGAAATTAAAAAAGGGTTTATACATATAGTATAAACCCCTTTATTTTTTATTGTGATTTCGAAACGAGGTACGAGTGAGAAATCTTCTACTTCATACATATCGACTAAATATAGTCCGCATACAAAGTTTTATAAGATTTCTCACTCGTACCTCGTTTCGAAATGACAAACTTTTTAAAACTGCGCTTTCCAGCACGTAGGGTCAAAAAGCATTATACCCTTTCCTTTTAGAATATCTTAAACCCTACGCTTAAAGCCCAGAGGTTTTGGCGCTGGCCAAAGTTTTCGTTGACCTTAGTTAGGCCGCCTTCGTAACGCAGATCGGCGGTTATGGAGCCGATATCAACACCGGCGCCTACCTGGTAACCCAGGGTACTATTTTTGTAATTCCCAAAATCGGCCACCGCGCCGGATGCGTTACCGCTCAGGCTTTCATTTTTGTCTAAAATGTAGGTGTAAACCGGGCCGGCCATTATCCTAAAATTAAGATCCTTTTCGCCAAATGATTTACCAACCAGTACCGGCAGGTTTAAATTGGTGAACCTAACCTTGGCATTGTAGTCCTGCCCGTTATCGCTCGATGTAAATTTACCACCCGTTCCGCTTAAATAAAGTTCGGGCTGCAGGTACAGGCTGTTGCCAACCCGGGCAAATAAACCAGCCTGGTAGCCGGTAAGTGTTGATTCTTTTAAATTATCGGTATTGATCTTTGAAAAGTTGACCCCTCCCTTAACACCTAATGAGAATTGTGCCTTTGCGCTAATGCTTACAGCAATTAGTAATGCGGCACTTAACAGATACTTTTTCATAATTTTTAATTTTAACGGAGCCGGTGCTTTTTGTTGATGGTACAGCAACTCCGGTTTAGTTTATAAAACAAGCCTATGTGATAAGCCTGCATTTGCTTATCAATTGACGAGCCAAATATTTAAACGTTGCCTGATGCGTATTTTTTATATTTTTGCGTAAAAGAATTTAATCATGGCTGAGATCAGTATTACCAATAAGGATTGGGAACGCGTAAAAATTAAAGTTCAACGTAAATACAACCACCTGAGCGACGAGCAGTTAAAATACACCGAAGGCCAGGAAGAAGCGCTGATAACCAAACTTATGGACCTCGTGAACCGTAACAGGGAATATGTGGTATTCACCCTTAAAAAAGCTTTGGTGAATATTGATAATAACAGGCTGTAAATAAGCGCTTTTACTTGTATAAAGTAGGGGTTTAGTAACTAACTGTTAAAGACTTATTCGGTATGGGAAATCCCGCAGTTATGAACGAAACAATCAAGCCAATAAATAATGCTCCGGTTAAGATATATGCCTGGTTAATTGGGTTGTTTTTTGCTTGCCTTTGTATTTCTTTTTTTATTATTTATAATGGCAGCTCGCAAGTTCAACAAAATGGATTTGGTTATATTTTATTAGAATTTGCAGTCTTTATACTTGCCCTTTTTATTATTAGCATAATTACTACCATTGCATATAAACCCTGGTTTATAAAAAACTGGTATATAAATGCGTTCATATTTGTATGCTCAGGATTTGTATTAGGGTCAATTTTATACTCTTTAATTGTTAACGGAGGCATAGGTTAGTTTGCAAATGCAGATAAGCTTTTCGTATTTTTATAAGCTTAATGAAGAATAAGGATATGGTGATCACTAAAAGATACAGAAAGATAGGCTTATTTACCGGTATAGTGGTACTGGCCGCGGGGGCGTTGGCTTTTGATGATGACCTGTTCCAGATCTCGAAGAACCTTGATGTTTTTGCATCGGTATACAAAGAGGTTAACATTAATTATGTTGATGATATAAACTCGGCCAAGCTGGTAAAAACCGGCGTTGATGCCATGCTGGACGGTTTGGACCCCTACACTGAGTTTGTTCCCGAATCGGAAATTGAAGATTATAAACTGCATTACGTAAGCACACAATACGGCGGTATAGGCTCCAGTATTTTTGCCCGCGATGGCAAAGTTTACGTATCTGAAGTGTTTGCCGGTTTCCCCGCCCAAAAAGGCGATGTGCGCCCCGGCGATCAGATCCTGAAAATAAATGATATTGACCTTAGCGGTAAAAATAACGACCAGGTAAGCCTTTTACTTAAAGGCTCAAAGGGTGCAGCCATAAAGTTGCTTTTAAAGCGCGACAACGTAAGTCAGCCTTTTGAGAAAAACCTCGTCCGCGATGAAATTAAGCAGCCAAATGTATCATACTCAGGCATGGTTGACGGTAATATGGGCTACATTAAGCTCGATAAATTCCTGGAAAACTCGGCCAGCGAGGTTACCAATGCCTTAGTGTCTATAAAAAAGAACAATCCCAACGGTATTATTCTTGATTTGCGCTCAAATGGGGGCGGTATTTTGCAGGAAGCCGTTAAAATTGTGAACCTGTTTGTACAAAAGGATGTAGAGATCGTATCGCAAAAGGGAAAAGTAAAGGATAAAAATTTTACCTACAGTACCGTAAGCGCGCCGCTTGAGCCTAACTTGCCGTTGGTAGTGTTGGTTAATAGTCATTCGGCATCGGCATCAGAAATTGTTGCCGGGTCATTACAGGATCTGGACAGGGCGATTATTATTGGTCAGCGCAGTTACGGCAAAGGGTTGGTACAGCAAACGTTTAACCTGCCTTATAACAGCCTGGTGAAAATTACCATCGCCAAGTACTATGTACCGTCCGGCCGTTGCATCCAGGAGCTTGATTACACCCACCGTAAGGACGATGGCAGCGTAGTAAAAGTAGCCGATTCGCTTATACATGAGTTTAAAACGAAAAATGGCCGCTCGGTTTACGACGGCAGCGGTATTTACCCCGATATTTTTATTAAGCAGGAAAAATTTGCCAACGTAACACAGGCACTGGTAGGCAAGCTGCTGGTATTTGATTACGCTACCATTTACCGTGATAAACACGCTAAAATAAACGATGCGCGCACGTTCACCCTTTCTGATACGGATTACGGTGATTTTGTAAAATACGTGTCTGATAAAAACTATAGCTACACCACCAATTCCGAAAAAGTACTCAACAGCCTTAAAACAGAGGCTACCAAGGAAAAACAATTCCCCGAGATACAGGCCGAATACGATATCCTGAAATCGAAACTGATGGCCAGCAAAAAGAATGATCTGCAGCTGCACAAAACCGAAATAAAACAGGTGTTGGAAAACGAGATCTCATCCCGCTATTATTACGAAAAGGGCCGCTACGAAGCCAACTTTAAGTACGATGATGAACTTGCCCAGGCAGTGAAAACCATGCAGGATAAAACCCAGCTGGCATCCATCCTTAAAGGCGAAGGTAACTACAAAGTTATTGGTAAACCCGTATTAGCTATGGCAGGTAAAAAAGTTGCCGATAAGGACACCGACGAACAATAGGTTGATTATCTGATATTTAAGTCGTTTAAATTTTATTGTAACTGATTAGTTACCTGTTGCAACTGGTAATGCTTAAACTTTATTCATTGGTTATTGTCATACCTGCAAACAAAACAATAACACAAATGAAAAAGATCATATTAACAGCAGCCATTTTCTTTAGCTGCTTATCAGTAAAAATAGCCAGTGCTCAAATTAGTTTAAGCATTAACATTGGCAGCCAGCCCGAGTGGGGCCCTACAGGTTATGACCGTGCCGACTATTATTACATGCCGGATATCGACTCATACTATGATGTAAATGCGCATCAATATGTATACTTTAATAATAACGTTTGGACACGTTCAAGCGCATTACCCGCCCGTTATGGCAATTACGATGTATACCATAGCTACAAGGTAGTAGTTAATGACCGTACGCCATGGGTTCATAACAATGTGTATCGTACAAAGTATGCAAACTATAAAGGCCGTCGTGATCAAACCATTATACGCGATACTAAAGAGGTTAAATACCGTAACCATTGGACAGGCCGTGGAAACGACCGCAAGGTTGTTGTGCGCAAAGATGTTCACGTAGATAAAAGGAACGACCATCATGATGATCATGACCGCGATCATGGTAATGGTCACAGAAACTAAGGTTTTATATTGTTGAATTTTGATTGATTTTGATAAGGAGGCTGCCCGTAAAATGGCAGCCTCTTTTTTTTATGTGATGCGCATCATATTTGTTTTAACTAAAAAAGCGTTTGTTTACAAATACCAGATTGGTTTGGTATCTTTAACGTAAGCTTTAAAAACATGAATAAAACTTTATAGTCTTTTTTGAGTTAATCAACTAACAATAAACCTTTTAATCAACAAAAATAAATTTTATGAAAATCCGAATAACTATGCTGGCGCTGCTTGTGGTAGCTGTAGCAAGCCAAAGCTGTGTAAGTACCAAGAAATACAAAGATCTGCAAACCAGCTATAATCAGTTGGATAGCAATACCCGCAACCTTAACACCAAGTATCTTATGAGCGAACGTAATGTTGCGGTATTAACCAACAACGTTAAAAACCTCGAAGATCAGTTAGGATCTGAACGAAACAACGTAAAGGCTTTACAAGAGGCGCTAAACAAATGTTTAAACTCCAGCAGCCAGGGAAATGTGAATATCTCCAAACTGGTTGACGAGATAAACAGCTCAAACAAATACATTCAACAGCTGGTAAATGCCAAAAATAAAAGTGATTCGCTTAATATGGTGTTAACCAATAACCTTACCCGTTCATTAAGTCAGTCAGAAATGAGCGATGTTGATGTACAGGTGCTTAAAGGCGTGGTTTATATTTCCCTTGCCGATAACATGCTGTACAAATCTGGCAGTTATGAAGTATCTGACAAGGCAGGCGTAACGCTAAGCAAGATTGCCAAGATCATTAAAGATTACAGCACTTACGATGTATTGATTGAAGGTAACACCGATAATGTGCCTATCACCATGAAAAACATCCGCAACAACTGGGATCTGAGTGCTTTAAGGGCATCATCGGTAGTGCAAACCTTGCAAACCACCTATGGTGTTGAACCTAAACGTTTAACAGCAGGCGGCCGCGGCGAGTACAACCCGATAGCCGATAACAGTTCAGAAGCAGGTAAAGCCAAAAACAGGCGTACCCAAATTATCATCACACCAAAACTGGATCAGTTTATGGATCTGATTGGTAAAGCTCCCGAAAATAAGGCTGCACCGGCTGCAACACCGCAGCAATAAGCATAACCGCTAAACAAGAAAAGCCTCCGCAAAACGGGGGCTTTTTTGTTTTTTATATTTTTAACGATTGAGGATTATATGGCTATTAGGTTTTTAGCTTTTAAGCTATCAAGATAAATATCAATTTCTTTATCGCCCATGCCGTATACCTTTTCGGTGAGCCAAAATTTTTCGTATATCTCCGGGCGGGTTTTGGCGCCGCTGTTGTAAATGTTCAATAAGGTTTCCTGGATATGATTTAAGCCATCGGCATTAAGGTGCAGGCGTTTCAGGTGTGCCTGCAGGGCGGGTTTCAGTAAATGGAGTACACCCCAAAAGGAGTTTTCGTTAAGCCATTGTTCCAGTTCGGCGGCATCGCAGGCAACGTATATGTTCCATGCTTCGGTAGCCAACTCAAACTCCCAGTCGCTGAGCCTTTCACGGCCATCGTAAAGGTCTTCCAGCTGGTCGCCGTTAAGCTGGCCCATGCCGCGAAAATCTTCCATGCCGGGATAGTCGCAGGGGCAAATAAGGTATACCGCCGGTGCCGACATGTCTGTTTTTTGACTAAGCAGGCGCATCATGCCCAGCAGGTTCACCTGGCAATGCAAATCAAACTCAAACCACAAATTAATTTCGGTGTAGGATTGGTTTAGCTTGCCCAGTTCGTCGATCATTTTATGCTGATAGTCTTCTGCCGGTTCATGAAATGTTTCGCCTATCCATTTTGAGCGGGCCTTCCAAAAACTACCCGACGAGATATTCTCATCCAAAGGGCCTTCGGATAATACTTCGCGCCAAACCATTACATCACCATCCAGGCCGGTTTGATTAAAGCCATGCAGGGTATCATCGCCGTTAAGAATATGCAGTATCTCGCTCATAGGAATTACAGACTAAAGTATTACAACAAAACAAGGCGTTTAATGTTGAATTGCCTGCACGTTATTGTAAAAATAAATTGACGGCCGAATTTTGTCATTTCGAACGAGGTACGAGGAGAAATCTTATACGACATGCTATTGGGACTTAGCATCCCGGAGAAGATTTTTCGCTATCGCTCAAGAGATAGTTCTCTTTCGCGCCCACGCTTTGCCCGCCCGGGCTCTATCGAAATGACAAACTTTTTATAATTTTCAAACACTTGTGTTTATCCTACCAATGCTTTAACTGCTTCAGATAAGCCGTTAGCTCATTAGCGATAAGTTCATGTTCTTCTATTGTAGGATGCCCGCCGCAGCCGCCGTGGTATTGCCGGGAGAAGAAATATTTGTACACTTTGCTATCGCCATTGTTATTAGCATAAGTTGTAATGGCCGTAATATAATGCCTTAGTGCGGCGTTTAATTTGCCATCGGCCATTGGGCTGGTAAGGCATACAATATCGGCTTTGGGATACTTTTTCCTAACGGTATTAATGAATTTAACATAGGCACCGCAGTACAACGCCGAATCCTGCACGCCATCGTTCTGACCCAGGCAAATGGTAACCACATCGGGCTGGTAGCGTTTAAAATCCCAGGTGATGGAATCTTTACGCAGGTAAACCTTATCAAACACCTGCGGCATCAACACATCCATATCGCAGCAGCTGTGTACAAGGCCAATGCCCGCAACCGAGGTAAGCTGCCAGTCGGCATTTAAGTTGCGCGCTGTGCGGGCCCCGTAGGTCATGTAGGCGTTATGCTGATCATACCATTCACCTTTATCACATGGTGTTGTGGATTGGTCCATACCTGCGCCGCTGGTAATGGAATCGCCGATGTATTCAATTTTATGTTTAGGATGCGGTGCCGGAGAAAGCAGCTTTGCACACCTGATCCCCAGAAAATCAATATAGCCGATGTGGGTTTCAGTGTCCTTACAGATCAGTATGGTGTGTGTACCATTGGTGAGCCCTTCGGCAACGGTAATAATATTGGTTTTGCCGGTGGTTTGTATGCGATAAGGCTTATTGTTATCAACAGCAATTTCAAGGTAATTGTGGCTTTTGCCATACATCACCTGGTCGTTTATCAGCAACTCGCATTTGCTGCCCTTAAACCGTGCCCTGATGTATACCCCTGGCGCCCACATCCGGGGCTGCATAGGGTTTGAAACATCTACCCGGCCTACGTATTCAATATTAACATTGTCGGCCGCGTAAAGCTTTAATGAATCGGCAGGGTTTGCCGCCCGGGCAGCCAGCGATGTAAAGAGGATAAAAAGCGTGGTAATAAATTTCATACGTAAGCGTAAATTTAGCCATTTGCTCTCCATCGGCATTAATACTTTTATAACATTTAATAGATACGGCTGTAAAACAAAACAGGCCGCTTCATAAATGAAACAGCCTGCTGGTATTTGAATTTTTATTAGTTTTTAGTTCTGTCCGTCTGGTTCGTCAGATGGGGTACCTACAACTTTGTAACTTACGTTGCCATCATTGTCGGTAACTTCCTGGTAGTAAAAACCATCCGGAGAAACATATAATTTTTCGCCATTGATCTTTATTTTCCTGCAATCCTGCGGTAGCTGATTGGCAATATCGCCAATTTGCGGACCCTGATCGTAGTTACCATTTCCATTACCCTGGTCGGTATTCAGTTCACCGTCTTTACCGGCAATTACGTAAGCCTGGGTACCATCATCTTTAGTGATAGACTGGTAGTAAACACCGTTTGATTCATAATACTGCTCGCCATTAATGGTGATAGATTGTGCATCAGATGGTAACGATTTGATCTCGGCACCTACCGGTGGTTCAACTACAGTATACTGGTTGTTTTGTTGTGTGTAATACAAACCATCGCTGTAGTAGTACTGATAATCGCCAAAGTAAAATGGATAGTATCCGTAAGGTAAAAAGCCTATGCTAAAGCCAAGTCTTGGCAAGTAGTAAGAGTTATAGTATCCACGGTTTTGATAGTAATAATGATTACCGAAATAACCACCGCGACCACCATAACGGCCATAGCTGCTGCCACCAGTACTTACACGACGTCCGTATCCGTAGCTGCTGCCGTTTCTGTAATAAGTACCACGACCGCCGTTGTATGAACGTCTGTCTACACTACTATAACGGGTATTACCGTAGCTGCTGCCACGTTGTGGAGCAGTGCTTGTCACGTTTGGTCTGCCATAATTGCCACGCTGAGGGGTTATGGAAGAACCTGTCGGCCTGCCGCCGCTGGCAACATGCTGGGGTGCTATGCTTTGGTTGCCACGCGAAATTACCGCGCCGCCACCCGATGATGGGCGTGAAGGGGCTACTGCGCTGCCACCTGAAGGCCTTGAAAAGCCACCACCGCCACCCGAAGGTCTTGATACGCTGCCGCCACCGCCGCCGCCTGATGGTCTTGAGCCACCACCGCCGCCGCCACCACCACCGCTACCTCTGCGTTGTGCATCAGCGGTGAATGCTAAAGACATGGTCAACAGACCAGCTAAAGCAAATGAGAATAAATTTTTATATGTACGTTTCATGATGAAAATTTTTTAACCAATCAGCCTTTATTCGCTGATGTACAATATATAGACTGATAAATGTTTAAACGGTTTAATTGCCGTTTAATTATTATTATACAAAAAGCACACCAATAAATATGGCTTTGTAAATGCTTTATGATATATACGTAATTGCCGGGCGTTTAATTACAGCTGCTCGGCAATTATTACAAACGGTTCATCAAATTGTAAGGTAAAAAAGCCATCGTGTGTTGTTTGATAGCTGTTTGTCGCAGTTTGTTGTAAGCCATTGTGGTGTAAGGTATTAGTTGTTGATAACAAGTCAATTTGTTCGCCGGCGGGTTTCCATTTGCTAAAGCCCGTTGTTACAGTGTATATTTTTTGCCTGGCGTTAATAATAACCAGGTTTATTTTACCTGCAAATGGCAAAAGCTCATCCAGCGCTGTACCGGTTGTGATAATGTTAACCGCGGGATAGTTGTGTTCAATTAAATACGTTAAAGCTGCACCGGCAGATGTATTATTGCCAGCCGGCATAATCTTAACATCCGATTGCAGATCGGTATTGTTACTGTCGGCAATTATCCAGTCAACCTTTATCCCTAAGGTGTTCAATACTTCGGCCGTGTGGGGTGTGGTTATTACCGTGGGGCTCCACTCCAGCAACTGCCCAAGCATCTCCTCCGGAAAATTATCAAGCTCCAAAATCAGTAAAGCAGGTTCCTGTTTTTCGCGGATAATATGGTGGGATGACATTTTATAAAGGTAGGCGATTGAAATGAATTTTTTATGAAACGCCCGTGTTTGCTAAATTTCTTCTGTTAAATGCTGGTTGTTTATTACCTGTGTCTGGGGGGCTGTTTTGGTTGATGCTACTGCCTGCCCGGATAATATAAACGCAACACCGCTGAAAGCCAGTGCCTCAAAAACGCTGGTCCATTCGTTACCGCTGCCGCTGGTTGGGTCGGCAATGGCACGGGGAATGTGTAATACTACTATCCATAAAAATATCATCAGCCCCAATAAACCGGCGGCCAGCCTTACCCTTATGTTGAGGACTATAGCCACGCCCGAAGCAAACAGCGCTACGCCAGCAAGGTATGTCCAGAACATATGGCCAGGGAGCCATGTTGGTACCAGTGTTTCAATAAATTGCGTGTACATAAAATGCTCAATGCCAAAAACGATCATAGTAGTGGCAAAAAAGTAGCGTCCAAGTGGTACCAGTTTTTCCAGGAACCTGCCCAGTGCATCGGCAGGGGTGCCGGGAATAGACGCCGCCACTATAAATGAACCGCCGCTTAAAGCCAGCATTTTAAAAGCATCGCTCCAGCCGCCCAGGAAACGCAAATTGCTTATTATTTGATTGGGGATATGGAAAAGTATCAGCATTATTAAAAATACAGTACCCAGGTAAACCGCCACCTCATGCGCGTTTATGTTAAAAACAATGGCAAAAGAAAGCAGGATCAGCAATATGCTGGATACGCACATGGCAAATGTACTGCTGGATAACCACTGTGGCTGGGGCGGCATAATTACCGGCCTGAAACCGCTACATATAAATTGCTGAACAGCAATGGCTATTAATGCAACAGCAAAAAACAGCCGCCATACTTTGTTGTAGGTTTCCATAAGATTTGGATCGAGGTTTATTGGATTTCACTGCAATTTACAAAATCAAAAAGCATTAATCCTAATACATTTACCATATTAACCGTATACTTTTTAAATAAAACAGCGATGGTATAAAAACCCATCGCTGTTTGGCTATCCTGTTGATGCAGAGGGAGTAATAACGGGTGTTCAATAGCCGCTTATTCCATCTTGCATACCCGGCATTTGGCCGCAATGTAGCTTATCTGCTTACTCATCTCCGGCCTCATTAACGGTTGCTGTTACCGGGTTTTTGCTGAGCAATTTTGCGCTTTCGGCAAGTTTCACAAACTCGGCCCGGTAACCTTCGTGGTCATCCCCTTTAGCGGCGCGGGCCATTTTTATAGCCTGGTCATAAGTGGAGTGCTGTTTAAACCGCGAATCGCGCAGCAGCATCCCAAACTCGGCCACGGCGGCAGCAAATCTGAAATCGGTTGAGGTAGCTTTCAGGTCGAGTGGCTTATCAAATACGGCCACCTGGCTCACCTTGCTTACAGATGAGGTTGGTTGTTTGTACCTGAATTTGATGGTCATCATTTCATCAGATGCGCTTGCGTAGGTAACCGGTTTAGGTTTCTGGTATTTAAGCGGATCTACACTTCCCGAATAATCATCCTTAACGCCAACGGGCACTATCTCATAAAAAGCGGTCACCGTATGGCCCGATCCCATATCACCGGCGTCCTTTTTATCATTATTAAAATCCTCTTTGGCCATTACCCGGTTTTCGTAGCCTACCAAACGATAGGCCTGCACTTTTGCCGGGTTAAACTCAATTTGCAGCTTTACATCCTTGGCAATGGTAAATAAGGTGCCGCCAAATTCGCTGATGAGTGTTTTACGGGCTTCGGTTATGTTATCAATATAGGCGTAATTGCCATTACCTTTATCGGCAAGGGTTTCCATTTTGCTATCCTTGTAATTACCCATGCCAAAACCCAAAACCGATAGGGAGATGCCGCTTTCACGTTCGCTGGTTATTAGTTTTTCCATGTCATCGTCGCTTGATGCACCTACGTTAAAATCACCATCGGTAGCCAGCATTACGCGGTTGTTGCCATTTTTCATGAAGTTATCTTTGGCAATTTTATAGGCCAGTTTTATACCTTCGCCACCAGCTGTTGAGCCGCCCGCACTTAAATTATCAATAGCATTGTTGATGGTTTCCTTGTCGGTGCCTTTGGTTGCGGGTAGTACCACACCGGCTGCGCCTGCGTAAACTACTATGGCTACCTTATCCTGCGGCCGCAGTTTATCAACCAGCATTTTTAATGACGATTTTACCAGCGGCAATTTATTAGGCATATTCATTGACCCCGATACATCTATTAAAAACACCAGGTTTGAGGCTGGTAGTTTATCAGTAGGAATTGTTTTGGCCTTTATGCCGATGCGCAGCAAACGGTGTTGGGTATTCCAGGGTGCGGCTGCAAGTTCGGTATGGATGGCTACAGGCTCGTTATCTGTTGGACCGGCCAGGTTGTAATTAAAATAATTGATCATTTCCTCAATCCTCACCGCATCGGCAGGCGGCAACTGACCGCCATTAATAAAACGGCGAACATTACTGTATGATGCTGCGTCAACATCTACAGAAAAGGTAGATAGCGGCTCATTAACGGCGGTTTTAAATGTGTTTTCGGTAATGCCTTTGTAGCTTTCATCATCGGCTATTGCAGGCTTGTATTCTGCTACCGGGGCGGCGTTGCCTATAGTTGCATCTGCGTATCCAAAGGTTGTGGTGGATTTGTTTTTGTCTGCGTTTTTAAAGTTATATTGCTTAGTAGCCCCCGATGCAGGTTTAATAACGCTGACACTGCCCGTCATTGACATCTTTTTTTGAGCCTGATAACCTACAACCGCAACTTCGCTCAGCTGACTTGTAGCGGATTTAAAGTAAACATCAACCACATTGCTTTTACCTATCGTAATACTTTGCCGCTCAAACCCCAGGAAACTGAAGGTGAGCATTGTTTTACCCTTGGGCACATCAATGGCGTAATGGCCCTTCGCATCTGTTTGTGTGGTAATATTACTGCCGTTAACCACTACAAGTACACCCGGTAAAGCGGTGTTGGCATCATCATAAACGGTACCACTTATGTGGCGGCTGTTGTTTGGCGTAAACCCTGTTAGGCCAATGAACATTAAAATAACTAATAGCTGTTTCATATCCTCATCAATTTTTAATAAGGATGTTACATGGTGTTAATTTCCATAAGCCGGTAAAAAAATTTATTTTGCAGGCTTTTAATGACCAATTTTATTAAACCAGACAAGCAAGGCTCATCAACCGACGAAGAACTGATTGGCACGTACCGTAAAAGCGGCGATGTGGCGGTTTTAGGCAGGCTATATGAAAAATATATGCCGCTGGTTTACGGTGTTTGTTTAAAATACCTCAAAGATGAAGAAGCCGCAAAAGACGCGGTTATGGGCATATTTGAAGAATTGGTTATAAAAGTTAAACAGCATGAAATCAATACCTTCAGAAGTTGGTTGTATGTATTAGCGCGTAATTATTGTTTAATGCAGTTACGCAGTGCGAAAAAGATGGAGCTGGTGAATTTAGACGATGTTATGGAATTTACCCCGCTTTTGCATCCTGAAGACAATAACCGCGAAGAGGTATACAAAGCCCTGGAACGATGTATTGATAAACTTACCGGCGGGCAAAAACAAAGCATCGATCTGTTTTATTTAAAGGAGAAGTGCTATAAAGAAATTGCCGATGTTACCGGCTTTAGTTTAAACGAGGTAAAAAGCTATATACAAAACGGCAAACGGAATTTAAAAATTTGCCTGGATAAACACAGTGGACAATAAAAAGGCCAACATATCGCAAATCAGGAAGTACCTTAACGGGCAGCTTGATGCTACAGCTATGCACAAGCTGGAGCGCGAGGCGTTGGACGATCCTTTTTTGATGGATGCGCTGGAAGGTTACGAGGCCGCAGGCAAAGATCAGCAACCAAATATTGCGGAACTCAATGAACGCCTGCAACAGCGTACCCAGGAAAGGAAAGGCCGTGTTATAGCATGGAGGGCATGGTCAATAGCGGCATCCGTACTTTTGGTGCTAACCATTGGCGGCTTGTGGATGAGAAAAACGCCATCATCATCACCAGTTTTAGAGCGGCAGACGGCAGATGTAGCCCTTTATAAAAAATCCCAAAAAGTATTGAAGGATACTATCAGCTTGCAGAAGCCCGTAATACCCGCCGCGCCGGTGCTTGCTCAGTTTAATAAAAAACCTGCCGCATTAAAGCAAGTAAAGCCCGGCGAAAAATCGGTATATCAGCAGGAGATTTCGGCCGCAGATAATGCTACCCCGGCTACCGGTAACGTGGGTGGTGCACCGCCTGTTATTGCCGAAACAAAGGCCGAATACGATAAAAACACATCGATGCTAAGCGAGGCTGTGGTAAATAATTATACCCAAAACAAAAAGGTAGTGGCCGATACCACCATGCTCACCTTTGGCTCCACTACACCGCCAAAAACATACGGGAATTTCAAAAATTCCACAATTACTTCGAAATTACAGGGTAGGGTTGAGGGACTAAAGATTGAACCTACTGATCCTAAAACGCATTCGGCAATAGATTTGGCCCGGTATGCCGGTGTTATTATTTCAAAGGACGATGGGATGCCTTTAATTGGTGCCGCCATACGCGTTAAAGGAACAAACAGGAGCACTGTAACCGATACAAAAGGCTATTTTGCTTTACCGGCCACCGCTCCCGGCGATAAAGAAACCCTTGATATTGCATACATAGGCTACCAGAACACGCAGGTAAGTGCAAAAGCCGGCGATAGTTTAAAAGTGGCGCTTAAACCATATGAAGGTTCACTAAGTGAAGTTGTAATTGTCAAAGGCGATGAATCTGTTTATGTGGCCGCTCATCCGGAAAAGGGGTGGAGTGATCTCAAAAAATACCTGCAAACCAACGCCACCCTGCCCGATGGAACCACGGGTACCGTAAGCGTAACGTTTACCGTAAATGCTGATGGTTCCCTAAGCGACATGAAGGTTAAGAAAAGCCTTAACACCATTGCCGACCAAAAAGCCATGGAACTGCTAAAAACCGGCCCCGACTGGATAAGTAACACCAAACACACGCCCGAAACCGTTACTGTTAAAATAAAGTTTCAAAAGCAGAAGTAGTTTTTTCGTCATTAAAAACTTTTGTTTACCACAACCCCATTGTTTAAGTAATTCCTGTTGGTTGTTGCATTTAAGGAAACAAAACCTGGCTACTGGCTACTTAAAAAATAAATATTTGAAAAATATTATCGCTAAAATCAAAAAAACGAAATCCGGGGAACGTATTATCTCGTTAATTATGATATTAACAATATCAAAAGGGATGAAAGAGATGCTGAATTTCAAAATAAAAGCAATTGCAGCTAACATTAGGAACACAAGGGAGCAGCTGAACTATACGCAGGAATACCTTGCGGCTAAATTGCATATATCGCAAAACGCGTACAGTAAAATAGAACTCGGTTATACTAAAATAACTGTAGAGCGGCTTTTCCAGATTGCTGCCATACTGGAGGTTGATGTGCATGACCTCATTAACACCGAAAAAGTTGTAGCCGCTTAAGGCTAAAAGCAGAGAGCCCAAAGCTTAAAGCGAAATATAAAGAGTCACGAAAGGCCGGGTGCTGCATTTATGCAGCACCCGGCCTTTCGCCTTTCGCCTTTCGCCTTTCGCCTTTCGCCTTTCGCCTTTCGCCTTTCGCCTTTCGCCTTTCGCCTTTCGCCTTTCGCCTTTCGCCTTTCGCCTTTCGCCTTTCGCCTTTCGCCTTTTCCCATATCTTTGCACCCATGAATCGCGATAATTTAATTGACGCTACCGTACAGTTTGTACGTGAAACGCTAAAAAATGCCGAAGGTGGCCACGATTGGTGGCATATTCACCGCGTTTGGACAAACGCCAAACTCATTGCACAAACAGAAAACGCCGATATGCTTACCGTTGAACTTGCCGCGCTGCTGCATGATATTGCCGATAGCAAATTTCACGGCGGCGATGAGGAGATCGGTCCGCGTACTGCCGGCGAATTTTTAAGGGCGCAAAAAGCCGATGCCGCTATTATTGAGCACGTACAGCAGATCATCAGGCATATATCATTCAAGGCCAGTTTTGATAAGGTGAGTTTTCAATCAACAGAATTAGCCATAGTACAGGATGCAGACCGCCTTGATGCCATAGGCGCTATAGGTATTGCCCGGGCATTCACTTATGGCGGTTTTAAGGGGAGGGAACTTTACAATCCTGAAGTGAAACCCAACCTTAACATGAGCAAGGAAGAATATAAGAACACCACCGCGCCTACAATTAATCACTTTTACGAAAAGCTGTTGCTGCTTAAAGACAAAATGAATACAGAAACCGGGCGTAAACTTGCAGCCCAGCGCCATGATTTTATGGTGGCTTATCTCGACCAGTTTTTTATGGAATGCGGCGAATAATAACCGCTTAACCACAATGCAATATTTATGAAAAAACACTTACTAATTATTACCCTCCTGCTTCATGTAATTGTATTTGCCCGGGCCCAGGATACAGTTAAACAGCAACGCTTCAATTTTCATTTCCAGCAAACAATTATTACCCAGTATAAACCATCTTTTGTTGCCGATTATACTGGCGATAACAGCCTGCTCACCAAATCAGAAACGCAAAGCTCATTAACAACTACTTTTTTTGGCGGCGCAAGGTTATGGAAAGGTGCCGAAGCCTATTTTAATCCGGAGCTATCGGGCGGTTCGGGCCTTAGCAAAACTTTGGGAGTGGCCGGTTTTCCTAACGGCGAAACTTTTAGGGTTGGCGGTGCCGAGCCTAAAATTTATATAGCCCGCCTCTACTTTAAGCAAAAATTTGAGTGGGGTAAAGAAAAAGATACCGTTGCCGATGATGCCAACCAGTTAGGTGGCCTTAAAAGTAAGCGCTATTTTTCTGTAACGGTAGGTAAATTTGGCATGGCCGATTTTTACGATGGTAACGAATTTAGTCATGACCCACGGTCGCAGTTCATGAACTGGGCGTTGATGGATAACGGCGCATGGGATTATCCCGCCAACACGCGCGGCTATGTTATGGGCACCCACCTTGAACTTGGCCAACCAAACTGGACACTGCGTTTTGCCTTCACCATGTCAACAACGGAAGCAAACGGTGCTATCTGGGATGCTAAGATAGGTAAGGCAAATACCCAAACGCTGGAGTATGAGCGGCGCTATCTGCTTAACGGTAACAAGGGAACGGTGCGGGTGCTGGGTTTCAGGAACAACGGCAAAATGGGCAACTACCGCGATGCGCTTGCTGCAAACCCGGTTAACCCGGTGGTTGATACAAACCTGGTGTACGGGAAACATAAGTATGGTTTCGGTATAAGTGCAGACCAGTATCTGAGTAAGGATTTTGGCGTATTTGCCAAGCTAAGCTATAACGATGGTCATACCGAAACCTGGTATTTTACAGAGATAGACCGGTCGTTAAGTTTTGGTGGTGTGCTCAAGGGCTCGTCATGGAAACGGGGCGACGATGAACTGGGGCTTGCCTTTATTGCCAACGGATTATCAAAACCCCACAGCGATTACCTTGCTGCCGGCGGCTACGGCTTTATTATTGGCGATGGCAAGCTCAATTACAGCCATGAGCTTATAGCCGAACTTTATTATAAAATTAACGCCTATCAAAAGAAATTCTGGCTTACGCCCGATTATCAGTTTATCATGAACCCGGCTTATAATAAAGATCGTGGTCCGGTGAATGTGTTGTCGATAAGGGCGCATGTAGAGTTTTAAGAAAAAAAATTATCGCCCAAATCATTAAATTCAAAAAACTACGTTACTTACACAAATGATCAGGAAAATATATATCGCCCTAATGTTTACCGTTTTAGCAGGCACCAGCTTTGCGCAGGTAAAATCAACCGTTACAAAATCAACTGTTACCTTTAAAATAAAAAACCTGGGTATTAACACCAGCGGCAATTTTAGCGGTTTACAGGCAAGCATACAATTTAAACCTACCGATCTGGCCACAAGCACTATCGAAGCATCTGTTGAAACGGCCACCGTTAACTCTGATAATACCATGCGCGATGATCACCTGAAAAACGAGGATTATTTTGATGTGGCCAAATACCCTAAGATCACCTTTAAATCGGTATCGTTTAAACATAAAAGCGGCAACAATTATACAGGCGATTTCAGCGTAACCATTAAGGATAAAACCAAGGTTATTGAAGTGCCCTTTACCTACACCGAAACCGATAATGCCGGAGTATTTAACAGTAGCTTTAAAATATTACGGTCGGATTTTGGGATAGGAGGTAAAAGCATGGTGCTATCAAACGAAGCCACTGTTAACATTAATACCGAGGTAAGCAAGTAGCAGCTTTCTCTCCCGCTCGGGGTTGATTTTATCCGCTAATATTAAGGGGTGTAAATTGATAACATTAATTTAACATGTTTTGGCGTGTGCAACAGGCAGTTAGTCGCAGGTAAATTGTAACTTTACGATTATGAATTTGCGGGTACTTGTTTTAATTACTGCCGTAGGCGTTGCATTAACGCTATCGGCCGTTAACTTCTATTTTCAGCACAAGTGGTACGATGTTATGATAACGTTTACGGCCACTCTGGTTGTAAGCTACATTGTTTTTTATTACCTCATTGAAAAGTACATTTACTCGCGTATTAAGCTTATCTATAAGCTTATTCATAATTTAAAACTGGGCCGCGATCTGCGCGATGCCCTGGGCGAACACGTAAGCGCCAACCCCATTGATGATGTTGAACAGGAAGTAAAGGAGTGGGCCAAACAAAAGAAAAGTGAAATAGATGAATTGCGCAAGCAGGAAAAATTTCGCCGCGATTTTTTGTCCAACATATCCCACGAGTTTAAAACCCCCCTTTTTGCCATACAAGGCTATATTGAAGCCCTGCAGGATGATGACTTTGACGACCGCGAACTTGCCCGCCAGTTTTTAGATAAAGCCTCTAAAAATGTGGATCGTCTTAGTTATCTGATAAAAGATCTGGATGAGATTTCAAAACTCGAATCGGGCGAAATTCCTATCAATTACACCAAATTCAAGATCAACGACCTGATAAAAGAGGTGTTTGAATCACTGGAGATCAAGGGTAAACAATACAAGATCAAGCTGGTATTTAAACAAAAATATGACGACGGCATCATTGTATACGCCGATCGCGAAAAGATACGCCAGGTGTTGGTGAACCTTATCGACAATTCCTTTAAATACGGGAAAGAGGAGGGCAACACCTCCGTAAGCATTTTTGTACTGCACGACCAGGTTTTGGTTGAAGTTACCGACGATGGCATAGGGATTGAAGAGAAGTTTTTACCCCGCCTGTTTGAGCGTTTTTACCGTACAGATACCAGCCGTTCAAGGCAAATAGGCGGTTCGGGCTTGGGGCTGGCCATTGTAAAACACATTATTGAAGCACACCAACAAACCATAAATGTGCGCAGTACCGAGGGGCTTGGCTCAACCTTTGGCTTTACTGTAGAACTGGCGAAACAAAATTTACCTTTCCCTCACATACCAGTGTTAAAAAGTTAACATTAATTTAACATAGCAACCGTACCTTTACCGCAATTTAAAGCATTATGTCATTAAACAGTATCTTCCAGTATTTTGTACCAAAGGACAAAAAAATATTTTTTCCTTTATTTGAGCAGGCCGCCAGCAATGTAGTTACCATGGCTACTGTATTGGTTGAAGCTGTTAACTCCAATAACCCAGGTACCCGCGAGGAGCTGTTTAAGCAGATTGATAAATTGGAGAACAAAGGCGATGAGCTTACTCATCAGATATACCTGGAACTTGGTAAAAACTTTATCACTCCATTTGATCGTGAAGATATACATGCTTTAGCTACAGCTATTGATGATGTGGCCGATTATATACAAGGCGCTGCCAACCGCATGAGCCTTTATAAAATTGATGATTTTAATGAGCACATCCGCAAACTGTCTGACCTGATATTACAGGCAAGCATCGACCTGGAGAAAGCGGTTCGCGAGTTGAAGGACTTGCGTAACGTACGTAACATTGCCGATTCATGCATCAGGATAAACAGCGTTGAAAACCAGGCCGATTATGTATTTGACCGCGCCGTTGCCGACTTGTTCCTTTACGAGAAAGATGCTATCCGCCTTATAAAATATAAAGAAATACTTGCCGCACTTGAAACCGCTACCGATATGTGCGAAGATGCTGCAAACGTTATGGAATCAATTTTAGTTAAAAACGCTTAAGCATACCTAATCATCTATAAATGGTTACCTCCCTACTTGTTGTTATTGTTGTACTTGCGCTAATATTTGATTATACAAATGGCTTTCACGATGCGGCCAACTCTATAGCCACCATAGTGTCAACCAAAGTATTAACCCCGTTTCAGGCGGTGTTGATGGCTGCCGTATTTAACTTTGCCGCTTACTTTTTTATTAAGGATCATAAAGTGGCCAACACGGTTTCAAAAATTGTACTGGCGCATTATGTAACCCTGCATGTAATACTTGCCGGTTTAATTGCCGCCATATCATGGAATTTAATTACCTGGTGGTTTGGTATCCCTTCCAGCTCATCGCACACCCTTATAGGTGGCTTTGCAGGTGCCGGGATGACTAACGCTCTTTATATGGGTGCAAACGCCCTGCATGCTATTGAAATGCAATACGTGCTTACCATTATTGCTTACATAGTGCTGGCCCCGTTCATCGGTTTGTTCATAGCATACATCATCACTATTTTAATATTGAACATTTGCAAACGAGCCCGGCCCGCCACGGCCGAACGCTGGTTTAAACGCCTGCAATTGATCTCGGCTGCTGCATTAAGCTTTGCACATGGTGGCAACGATGCGCAAAAGGTAATGGGTATCTTATATGTTACCCTAATCGCCGCAAAAGTTATCCTGCCGGGTTCGCCTATGCCAGATTGGATTCCCTTGGCCTGTTATACCGCTATCGCGGCAGGTACCATGTCTGGCGGATGGAAGATCGTGAAAACTATGGGGTCAAAAATCACCAAAGTTACCCCGCTTGAAGGTGTAAGTGCAGAAACTGCCGGTGCTGTTACCCTGTTCATCACCGAAAGATTTGGTATCCCGGTATCAACCACGCATACAATTACAGGTTCAATTATAGGTGTTGGTTTAACAAAACGTGTATCTGCCGTACGGTGGGGAGTAACGCTTAACCTGGTTTGGGCCTGGATCATCACCATTCCAATTTCGGCTTTAATTGCCGCGGGTATATTTGCTTTGTTACACGTTATAGGGTAACCTAACTTATTGTTGGCTTCATTTTTGCTAAATTGCACACTATGAGATCAAAGATACTTTCGTTAACAGCGTTGCTGTTGTTTATTACATTAACAAGCTGCGATACGCTTAGCCAGGTTGCTAACGCCACCACGCAGCAATTGGGTAACCCATCAACTTTAGAAATAGGTAACGGACTTAAGCAGGCCCTTGAAATAGGTACCGGTAAAAGTTCAGATCAGCTCTCGGCTGTAAATGGGTTTTTAAAGAATGCCGAAGTAAAGATCCTGTTTCCGCCTGAAGCTCAGAAAGCTGAGAAAACCTTACGCGGACTTGGTTTAAACAGCCTTTGCGATAATGTTATTACATCGCTTAATCATGCTGCTGAAGATGCCGCTGTACAGGCTAAGCCCATATTTGTTAACGCCATAAAGCAAATGACGCTGAAAGACGTAACCAATATTTTATTGGGTAATAAAGATGCCGCCACACAGTATTTTAAACAAACAACAACTCTACAACTATCGGGCAAGTTTAAGCCGGTTATAGAGGTAAGCCTTAACAAAGTAGGTGCTACAAAATATTATACCGATGCAGCGCAGGCGTATAACAAAGTGCCATTTGTATCAAAGATCAATCCCGATATCAGCGATTACGTAACCCAAAAAGCTATTGACGGTTTGTTCATAGAGATTGCAAAAGAAGAGTTAAATATTCGTCAGAATTTAGGCGCACGTAGCACACCTTTGCTGCAAAAAGTATTTGCCTTTGCCGATAAGCAAAAGAAATAAGTTTATTAAGTGTTAAAAAGGAAATGCCCCTGTTGATAACAGGGGCATTTCCTTTTTATAACGATTGAAGGTTTTGTTATTACTCCCTCAAGAGGGGAACCACCAACAAAACTTCTTTTTAGGGCGATGAGCCAAATAACGAACAGCTATTGATCTTGTTCAAGAAATGGCGTACAAACTACACCCTTATATACACCTTCTTCTTATCCAGCAACCAGCCTACCGACCAGCACACCAACATATAGCTAATGGCAAACAGCAACGAGCCGATTGCGCCGGGGGCTATTACCTGGTAAAAACTGCTGTTGATCCAATCGTACAGGTTAAGGCCGGGTTTTACGGTTACCATCCAAAACAGGATCACCAATGTTTCTGATAGTACATATATCGGCAATGGGTTTTTGCCTAATATGGTGAAAAAGCGGGTCCAGTTTCCTTTGTTCCAATCGTTAATTTCCAGCGCATATACCAGGAACGACAAGATCACCAAATCTAACCCGGTTGTTATCAGCACAAATGAGCTCGACCATAATTTTTTGTTGATCGGGAACACCATGTTCCAGCACAAGGCCAGGAAGATGAGCAGGCAACCGGTAAGCAGCATTTTAGCTATAACATCGTACCCCTTACCTTTTTGCTGAATAAATTTGCCGGCGTAATAACCGATAACCACGTTTACAATTGCAGGTATGGTACTTAGTATCCCTTCGGGATCAAAGGCTATTTTTTCGCCGTGGTACATGTGGCTGTCGCCCAATACAAATTTATCAAGGAAAATACCCGCGTTACCTGTCATGCTCAGCGGATTGGCCGGATCGCCAAAAACCAGCAGGATAACCCAGTAGCCTATTAAAAACAGTACCGATAAAATAATGACCGACTGTTTCGACAAAAAATGGATCATGAGTGATGCAAAACAGTAACAGAGTGCAATGCGTTGTAATACCCCCATAATACGGGTATTGCTAATTGGCGATAGCGTGATATGCCCATGATCTAAACTGAAGAAGGGGAACCAGTACATCAAATAACCTATTAAAAAAATAAGCGCCGTACGCTTAAATATCTTGGTAAGTACCGCCGATGTACCCAGCTCCAGGTAACGTTTCATGGAAAAGCTCATGGCATTACCCACCGCGAATAAAAACGAGGGGAACACCAGATCGGTTGGTGTAAAGCCGTGCCATGCGGCATGGTTAAGCGGGCCAAAAGCATCGGCACCGCTGCCGGGTGTATTCACGATGATCATAAAACAGATGGTCATGCCTCTGAATACATCAAGTGATAAAAATCGTGTTGCTGATTTGTTCATAAATTGGTTTATAGAAATTCGACTATAAATTCAGGAGTGTAATAGGCTTATTAAATATCTGCCAGCATAATTATACCGGCAGATATTAGGGTTTTAATTAATGATAGCCTGGGTTTTGTTTAAGCACTGCTTTACCACTGGTACCGCTCAGGTCAATCTGTCTTTGGGGAATAGGGAAATATTCGTTACGGCCCTTTGTGAAACGGCCGCCTTTAACATCAATGGTTATAGCGCCCTGGTAATTGAAATAGGTATTTAGCTCGATATCCGCAATGCCCCACCTTACCAGGTCAAAAAAGCGGTGGCCTTCCATAGCCAGTTCAATTTTACGTTCGTAATAAATAGCTTTCAGTGCAAAATCCTTGCTTGAAAAAGCACCCGGCAGATAATTGCCTACCTTATAGTTTGCCGCGGGTTCATCTGTAAAACCACCGGTTGGATCGCTGTCATCTATATACTTATGTACAAAACCTTCGGGTTTGGCGGCGCGGGTGCGTACGTCATTTACATATTCTTCGGCTTTACTCAGGTTATTTAACTGCGCTTCAACTTCGGCAGCCATGAGCAGCACATCGGCAAAACGAATCACATTTACATTGATGCCCGATCCCGGCGCCCATGAGGTATTATCGCCATTTTCATCCTGCTCGGCCTGCCCGTAAACATTTTTCAGGGGCGAGTACGGGCCAGAATATCGCTGATCACGCACATAACCTGCACCGGGATGCACACCCCAATCCAGGTACGGGATACCCCGGCGACCGGCTGTCCAGTCGAGCCTTGGATCTATATTTCCGTCGTCGGGTGTATAGCTATCATCGGCCGAAGGGATCTTCATGTCAGTTTTTAGCGCGTGGCTATTGTAATCGTCCAAATAAGGCAAGCCATTACCATCTGTACGGAAATGGTTTGCCAGGTCAATTGATGGCTGATAAAAACCGCAGCAGCCAAAAGGACTAAGATCGCCATAGGGGAAGTTCAACATATCGCCATTATTTGCATTTGACGGGCCATTCGGATCAGAGTTGGCAGCAGCCTGTACCGCGAATACAGATTCGGCACTGTTGTTAGTCACCGTTCTGAAATTGTCATTAAACCGATCATTCAAGGCGTATGTTTGACCATTGGCAGTTTTGCCCTGCAGTATAACGGCATCAAAAACCACTTTTGCCGAATCGTATTTATGTTGATACAGGAATGTTTTAGCTAAGTATGCGCCTGCTGCCCATTTGTTTGCCCTGCCTGCATCCGGTTGGGTTGGCGGCAAATTTGTGTACGCGAATTTAAAATCGCTCTCAATCATCGGCCATATATCCTTATCATTAGGCTGATTAAAATTGGTTGTGTTTTCATCAATATAGGGCACCATATTAAACATCTTCTTCAGATCGAAATAGTAGTGGGCGCGTAAAAATTTAGCCTGCGCTATGATGTTCGTCTTGCTATCTGCCTCAATGTGTGTAACCTTGGCAACGGTTGCCAGCGTATGGTTTGCACGGGAAATGCCTTCATAATCTGCCTTCCATTTGCTATTTAAAAAGTTATTGCTTGCATCAACGGTAAATTTCATAATACCGTTTATTGGGCCCTGGTCATTAGGAATACTGCCCTTTGATGCATCGGCACCGGCAACACCACCATAGATCCAGTTATCTGGCGATGCTTCCCAGGAGCCACCGCCACCAATTGCGGCATCGCCGCCTTGCTGCCCATCTAAAGCGGCGTAGGCTCCAATAAGTAATTCCTGGGCACCGGCTTCGGTTTCTAAAAACTGCGGTTCAAGCGCGCCGGTGATAGGTTTATCTAAATATGTTTTTTTACACGCGCTAAGAGCGAGTGCGCTTAGCAACGTTAGCGTAATAAGTTTTTTAGCTTTCATCATGATAATTATTAACTGTTATATTTATAATGAAAAATTAACTCCGAACAAAAATGTATGCGGACTTGCATACGACCCCTCATCAATACCGAAGTTGGTAGTGCCGCCGCTTAACTCCGGATCAACGCCGCTGTAGCCGGTTATGGTGAACAAATTGGTTGCCGATACATAGAACCTTAATTTTTGGATCCCAGCCTTTTTAAACGCCGGGGTATTAATGGTGTAACCCAACTGCAGGTTACGCAAACGCACATAAGTACCGTTTTCAATAAAGTATGAATTTGCCACTTCGTTGGTACTTATGGTTGCCTCAGATTCCTGAATTGCCACCTTTGCATTCTGATGGGTAGGCGTCCAGGAATCATTTAGGGCGGTGTAGCTTTTACCTGTTTCAAATGATGAGTAAAAATCTGTCCAGTATTTTACGTTATTAAAAATCTGGTTGCCGAATGAACCGTATAGCAACGCGCTAAAATCAAACTGTTTATAGGTTACACCTAAATTTAGCCCGCCTGTAACTTTAGGATTAGGGTTACCAATTGAAGTACGGTCGGCATCGGTTATCATGCCATCGCCATTAACGTCAGCATATTTAAAACGACCTTGTTTCAGGCCCTCTTCCTGGTAAAACGCGTATGGGTCACCGGTAGCCTTTTGTACTGCAGCATCTGCTTTATCTATTTCTGCCTGGCTGTTCCAGAAACCAACTATCTTGTATCCGTAAAACTCGCCTATGGAATGACCAACCTGGTTACGTACAATCTTGGTATCAAAACGCCTGGCTATATCACTATCAAAGTAAGTGGCGTTATCGGTTATCTTTAATATTTTATTGCTGTAGGTTGTAAACGTAAGGGTTGAGGTAAAACTCAGGTCTTTTTTAACCGGGAAGTTACCTGTTACCGATACATCAAGCCCATCTGTTTTCATGCGACCAATGTTTACCGCCGGTACTGTTCCGTTACCTACTGTACCAAGTACTTCTGCGGCAACCAGCAGGTCGCGGATATCCTTGCGGTAGTAATCGGCAGTTATGGATATTTTTTCGTTAAAAAGTGATGCATCAAAACCAATATTGGTATTTACGTCCTTTTCCCACTTAGCATTGGGGTTTGCTATCTGTGATTGATAAAACCCGGGAACAATAGTCTTGCCGCCGTTAATTGGGTAGTACGACTGCCCAATATCTGTATTATAAGTAGTGTATGCATTGGCCGAGTTTACGTTAAACTGGTTACCCATGATACCCCAGCCGCCTCTGATTTTCAGGTCATTTATCCATGATATACCTTTCATGAAGCTTTCCTGCGACAAGCGCCATCCTGCACTAAACGCAGGGAAAACACCATACTGATGGCTTTTTGAAAACTGCGATGCCCCATCACGACGAACAGTTGCGTTAAACAAATACTTATCATCATAAGTATAATCAAACCGGGCAAACTCCGAAAAAAGAGAATTTGATCCGCGGAAACTATAACTGGCAGGATTGACATTAGATCCTGTTGAAATGCTCACATAATTTGGATCAAAACTGAAGTATCCAGTTCTGCCTGCACCCAAACCACTGTTATGATCTTCGCTGGCCTCGGTACCAACAACAAATTTTAAGTCGTGCTTGTTAATGGTTTTTTGATAGGTAAGTGTGTTTGTCCAGGTAAAGCTATAATTGCTGTATGAATCTTCGTTATAACTGTTTTGCGTCGTGTTCTCTATGTTCTCATATTGAGGATAGTTAAAGGCATGACTGTTCCCTTGTGCCAGATCGCCGCCAAAGCTGGTACGCAGGGTAAGTCCTTTCAAAATATCAGCCTCGGCAAATATGTTACCAAACAGGCGATAATCTGTAGTGCCACTTGTTTTGGTACGCTCCTGAATAGCAACCGGGTTATTTGCATCGCCCAGGCCACTACCCGCACTGCCCGCGTAGTTGCCCATGATATCATGCACGGGGATAATTGGAAGCTCCCTTATGGCCATTGTAATTACACCATCCGGATCATTCGCGCCCACTTTAGGGTTTTGCGTAACCGAGTAGGCCATATTTTCGCCTACACGAATGTGTTTGTTTAAATTATAGGTACTGTTTGAGCGTATAGTATAGCGTTTTTGATAAGTTTCAATCAACGTACCGCGCTGATTAAAGTAGTTGAGGGAAAATAAATAACTGCCCTGATCGCTGCCGCCGCTAAAGGTGAGGTTGTGGCTGGTCATGGGCGCTGTTTTAAATAGCTCGTGGTACCAGTCTGTCCCTTTTTTGTTGGCCTTAACTATCTGATAAAACGAATTAAGGTCGTTTGCATTAGTATAAAACGGGTTTACATAATATTTTGACGGGTCAACCTCCGGCGATCCGGCTTTAGCGCCTGCCGGTAAAATATAATCTGGCAATGTAAATTTAGTTCCGGTGCCAGATGGATTATATTGGGCATCGGTAAAATCGTCGGTACCTGTATTAACCAATGCCAGGTGCTTCAGATCGGCATTTCCCTGCGGATCCATTAAATGCCATACGTTGCCGCCCTTAGGTACCTGCGAACCATAATAGGAATCGTACTGAATGCTTACCTTGCCTTTACCCTTTTTAGTAGAAATAATAATAACCCCGTTAGCCGCCCGTGAACCATAAATGGACGCAGAACTGGCATCTTTCAACACTTGAAGATTTTCAACATCATTAGGGTTAAGTGTGCTGATGTCCTGAGTGGGTACACCATCAACCACATAAAGTGGTGTATTATTAGCAAAGGTGTTAAACCCCCTGATGTGTACCTGCGGCTCCTCGCCCGGCTGGCCCGAACCTGTAACGGTAACACCCGATGCCTGCCCTTGCAACTGTGTATTTACCGATGACGAAGCCTGTTTATTAAGATCCTTAACGTTCACTACAGCTACCGCGCCGGTAAGGTCCTTTTTCTTTTGAGTGGTATAACCAACCACAACTACCTCATTTAAAGCCTTTGACTCTTCGGCCAGTTTTATGTTGATAACGGTTTGGTTGTTAACGGCTACCTCCTGCGGGGTAAACCCTATGAAGTTAAATACCAGCGTGCCGCTGCCATCAGGCAGGGTTAAACTATATTTGCCACTTACATCTGTAACGGTGCCCAGCGATGTGCCTTTTAGTTTTACGCTTACGCCGGGCAATGGCAATCCTGCTGCATCATTTACTACCCCCGTTACGGTAACAGTAGCTATGCTTTTGCCATCGGCAGGTTTAATGATAATAATATCATCCACCACCTGAAAGGTGAGCTGCTGGTTTTGGAGCACGTTTTTCATTACCGTTTCAATGCTGGCATCCTGCAGCTCAACATTTATCTTTTTATCAAGGTTAACCTGATCAAGCCGGTAAAAAACCGTGTACTTGCTGTTTTTTTCAATCTGCTTAAACATTTGTTTTACAGATATATTGTTTACGTTAAAGTTGTAAACGTTTTGCGAGTAAACGGCAGCGTGTAAGTGCATTATTCCGGTGAAGAGTAAAACAGTAACAAGCTTCATAATTTTAATCGTTTTTTGCCATGCATGCACAGCCATTACAGATTTTCTGTCAAAATTTATCATAAATTTGTGTGTTTAATCAGTTAATACGATGCTTCCCCAAGCGTAGGGTATTAGCTATTGATCTTATAACCCGTAGTGTTAGCGCACACGGGTTTTTTATTTTGATAGAGAGCGTCAGTTTTTTATCATAAGGTATCTTGTTTTTAAGGTTAGCAGATCAGTTATTATCGTTTGTGATGTTTATGGTGTTGCCTTTTATGGTATAATCTATAGCGGTATTGCCTTTTATTATAGCCAGCACCTTATCAATACCCCCCACATTTTTGAAGCTGCCCGAGTAGCGGATGTTTTGCAAGTCAGCATCGTCCATAATTATTTTTACGTTGTAGCGGCGTTCCAGCACTTTGGCAATTTCACCAAGGGTGTTGCCGTCAAATACCAGTACATCGTTTTTCCAGCCATCATACCTGTCCATTTTGCCTGAGTCTACCTGTAAAACCTGGATCTCGTTCAGGTTCTCCAGATCCTTATTGTCATTGGGCTTGTAAGCGTACTTTTCGGCAGGTGGATGGTAATAGATGCGCAGCACCTGGCGCGGTTTCACAAAAATGCGGTTCATTTCGTGAGCGTTGTTATCTACATTGCCCTCAACCGCAACCTCACCTTTAATTACGGTTGTTTCAAAAAACTGATCGTTTGGATAAGCCTTCAGGTTAAATTTTGTACCGATATCCCGCACCGTATAGTTTTTGGTATTCACAATAAACGGAACAGTCTTTTTACCGGGAGCAATCTCAAAAAAAGCCTCCCCTTCCAGGTAAACCGAACGGTTGGTTTTGCCAAAGTTGGTATTATATTTAAGCTTGCTGCCCGCATTGAGCCAAACCAACGTACCATCACTTAAAATGATTTTTTTTATGCCCCCCTTATTGGCCGCTACCTGCCGAATGCTTTGCGCATTTTGGGCGTAATGCTGTATCAATATAAATGACAGCACACCAAACAGGGCTATAACCGCTGCAACTTTGGTCCATTTATATAATTGCCTGTATTTTGTTTCCTGTGGGTTTATTACCGGCCCAAATTTTTCGAACGCCTTATCCTCATCAATAACTTTGGGATTAAGGTATAGCATATTTTGCCATGTTTCGTACAGTTGGGCAAAGTACTGTTCGTTCTCCGGGTGCGCACGTATCCAATCCTTAACCTGCACTACCTCTTCATCGTTGGCTTCGCGGGTTATATATTTTACCAGTAACAGTTTTATTTGCTCGTTATCCATCCTTAATATTAATGCAAGGACAACTAAAGGGTAGCCACACCCTCAAACGTTTAGAAAATAATTTCAATAAAATAAAGTCGGCTTCCCGAACAACCCCCGATCAGTTGATTACTTACGTTATATTGCTTTTAAGATTACAGGGAATCAATTGTGCAGATCAACTTATACCCTTGACCGCGTATATTCAGGATACTTACTGATGGATCGTTTTTTAAATACTTCCGCAGTTTAGTAATAAAAACATCCAGACTGCGGCCACTAAAATAATCGGTGTTATCCCAAAAGGTCATTAACAGGGTACTACGGCTCAACATCTGGTTACGGTTAACAATTAGCATTTGCAATATTTCGCACTCGCGGGTAGTGAGTTCATGCTGATTACCGGCATAACTTAAAATTCCTTTAGGATATTGAAAAGTATAATCGCCCAGGCGGCTATTTTTTGATCCGGTGTTCATGTTGATAGCCAGGCGGTTGCTATTCATCAGCGCTTTCATGCGGATGATCAGTTCTTCTAAACTGAAGGGCTTTTTCAAATAATCGTTCCCGCCGCTTTCAAAACCCTCCACCACATCCTGCGGCAGTGAGCGCGAGGTAAGAAAGATAATAGGCGTGGCTATATCGCTATTCCTGATCTGTTTGGCAATAGCAAATCCATTGCCATCGGGCAGCATCACATCCAGGATAAGAATGTCATACGATTGCCGGGTATATAGAACCATGGCTTCGATGGCCGAAGGTGTATGCGTAATTACAAACCCGCGCGATTGCAGGCTTTCGCGGATTATCTCCGCAAGTACCGGCTCATCCTCTACCAGTAAAACGTGTTGCTGTATCATAACGGCCAGGCTAAATAAAGAGTGCTGCCTTTTCCAAATTCACTTTCCATTTTACACCAGCCCTTATGTTTTTCAATGATACTTTTCACATAGCTTAACCCCAGTCCATGCCCCTTGGTATGGTGATGGCTGGATGGGACCCGGTAAAATTTCTCGAAAATATGCGGCAAATTTCCGGCGCTGATGCCAGTGCCGCTATCCTTAACGGCAATAACCAAATGCCCCTGCCGCAGGGTGCATTCCACTTGTATATCAATTTGCTTGTCTGAATATTTAATAGCGTTATCAATCACATTGATGAGGGTATGCTGAAAGTAGAGTTGATCCGCGTAAACTTGTGTAACACCTGATAGATTAACGTAGGTGTACTTTACTGGCCGTGCGCTGGTTAAGGTACATTCCTTGAGGATTGCGCTGATTGTATTATCTACATTTAAATGCTCAGGCTTAATATCAAACTGCTGGTTTTCATAAAGCGAGATATTCAATACCTTATCAACCAGGGCCGAAAGGCGATTCAGCTCGTTTTTAGAGTGATGGAGATAACGGCGCGTTTTCTCCGGGTCGTCCAGTACATCAAAACTGGTTAAGGCCTCAATAGCGGCCGATACTGTAGCTATTGGCGTTTTAAACTCATGCGTGATATTACTGATAAAATCGTTTTTAATGGCAGATACCTTCTTTTCGCGGTATACCGTACGCAACAAATAAAAAAGACTGGAAGCTACTACGGCGATCAAAAAAATTGAACCAATAAGTGTTAAACCCATTTGTGCCATTATATAAGAAAAAGGATCTGTAAAAAGTACTCTTACATATTGTTCACTACTGTTTTGCTTATAGGTTGGATACGCTTTCGTTATGATTGGATAAAGCCTGGTTAGCTTGGGATTAAAATGACTCCGATTAAAGGTGCTGTCTGATTCACGTAAATAAAATTTAAACGGAACATTAATTTGCCGCTCGGCCAAATAGTGTATCAATACAGGTCTTAAACGGGTAGTATCAAAGTTGTATTTTTCAATATTGTCTACGGCGTACTTTCCGAGATTTTGGGTGTGGTAGTAAACAATATGATTTTCAAGATCCTCGCTTCTCATCGCATAGGCAAAGCTTTCGGCTATTTTTCTTCTAAATATCGTATCTTTTGGCAACAGTGCTTTATTAAGTTTTTTAGTAGAAAATGACGAGGATTGGTATTTATCATGCAGATTATGTGCGTTGGCAACGGTGTATATGTAGCGTTTTTTTTTATCATCATATTCACTGGTGATTTTAAACTCTGTTGTATCCATTAGCTTGTTTGCAATAAGTTGCTGTATGGTATCGCAACGCAAACTAAATTCTTTTTTGAGGGCATCTTCAAACGCCATGTTAACTTCCTTTTCAAAAGTGAATCGGTTAATCTTGTAATAGTTTTTTATCCAATAAAACTGTAACAGTAAAACGGTTACAACAGCGGTTATACATATTGCCAGAATATACCGGGTGTTTTTTTGCATGATCAAATGTAATCGTTACCTTTTAATCGCCAGGTCGTGTTAACATAATATAACCTAAATTAACCTATCCTATAACATGTTTTTGTTTTTTGGATGAGCAGTTTTGCATCACAAAACAATTCACAATATGAAAAAATTTCTGATAGCCGCTATTCTGCTTACCGCAATTAAAGCAGGCGCTCAAAACTATATACTTAAAGCAGGCGACAAATTTCCGAATATTGTTATCGGCCCTATTATCAATGCACCTATTACAGAACTGAACTTAAACAAGTATCAATCTAACAAACTATTTGTAATTAATCTTTGGGGAACCTGGTGCAGCCCCTGTATTCCGGAAATGGATTCCCTCGCTAAGCTGCAATCAAAGTTCGGCCAGCATATCCAGGTGATCGGGTTATCCAATGAACCTATTGGTAGAATAAAGAAATATCTTGCCAAAAAACCGTCTAAAATTTGGCTTGCTACTGATACTGCTTCGCTCTTATACCAAATGCTTAACCTGGCCTATGTTGGCCAGTGCGTTGTGGTTAACGCCAAACATGAAATTGTCGCAATTTTAAAAACAGATTCGGTAAATACCAAAATCATTAACAGGCTTATTAAAGGCGAAAAGGTAAAATCAAATGGCCAGGTACAGAATAGGCTTAACAGTACTGATAAAGACCCGTTTGGTGTAGATAGTTTATTGGCCAGTAATTTCACCATCCGCTCGTATATGACAGATCATCGAGCCATGGGAAAAAAGCCCAACAGTGGTGTGTTTGGTGGCAGACGGATAACTTATTTTAATGTTGGGGTACTTAACATGTATCAAGACGCATATAAAATCGTTTCATCAAAACAAATTGTATACGAAGGTTCGACTAAGAAATATGATAATTATGAGGACAAAAACTTATTATATTGTTTTGACCTTTTGGTTAAACCGGAGCAGAAAGATAGTCTTTATATCATTATGCAGCAAAGGCTGCAGCAATCAATGCCGGTAAAAGCCCGGATAGAGCTGCGCAATACCGATGTATATGTATTGAAGCTAAAAGAGGAAGGCAAGGTCATCCTTCCATCCTCCAAACTAACTGCACTCACCTACGGCTTTAGCGGGCAGGGCTTTGATGGCAAAGGTGCTACCCTGGCCGATTTTAGCGATCTATACCTCAGTAATGAATTTAACTTGCCGGTTATAGATGAAACCGGCCTTGCCGGGCGCTACGATATTAAAACCAATGTAGAGATGCGGACTAAGGAAGGCCTCCTGAAATCCATTGATGATATTGGCTTCAGGCTTGAAAAAACACGCCGTAAAATCAGGATCATGGTACTGTACACCAATCAGGGAAATTTGTAGCAAATCATTAACTTATTTGCATAACATCATGAGCTATAAAACGGCCGGCTCATTGCTGAACCGGCCGTTGTTAAAATTATAAGAGGTATATAATTACTATGCTTCAAGCAATTCGTCAAGGTTACCAAGCCCCATAGTAAAGCCTGCTTCAAAGCCCATGGCAACAATTTTTTCAAGATCGGCTTCACTATCAAAGCTCAGGTCCACTTCAAGTTTCGTCCCTGTTTCTGCAGGTTCAAAAACGTTTAACCAATACATTTTAGGGAAATCGCTGATAAGGTTACCGTCTTCATCACAAAAGCTGGCTACGGCCGAAAAACTTTTTCCGGCATCAATCTTCGTAAAATCTACCCGGCACCATGAACGCTCGCCGTTGGGACCAGCCATGCAATAAAGCCAGAAGCCGCCTTCTGTAAAATCCATGGATTTTGTTTCGGCTTTCCACGGCCTTGGCGCCCACCATTTATCTAATAGCTCGCTCTCTGTCCAGGCTTTCCATACTTTTGCTACCGGGGCGGCAAAATGACGGGTGATGTGAAGTTTTTTATTAGCCAGGTCTTTGCTAATGATTGTTTCGTTTTTCATAATTGTTTGTTAAAGGTTATTTAATAAATCGTCTAACTGGTTAAACTTGTCTTCCCACAGTTTGCGGAAGCCTTCAAGCCAATGGTCTATTTCTTTCATTTTTTGGAGATTTACATGGTAATGGATCTCCCTGCCAATATGCTCCTGGTTAAGCACCTCGCACTCGGTAAGGATTTGTATATGTTTAGATACAGCCTGCCGGGTGCTGTCAAAATGTTGGGCAAGGGCGTTGGGCGTCATGGCCTGTAAAGCCAGCAAACTCAGGATAGCCCTGCGGGTAGGATCGGCAATGGCCTGAAAAATATCTCTTCTCATAATTTGCAACCGTTTGATTGCAAATATAAACGCAACCATTCAATGCGCAAATTTATTTAAAAATTTATTTTGGCATGCTACCCAACTACAGAATAATAAAGGTTACTTTAACATTATTTCCATATTAAATTTGAAGCTTAAAGTTTTTTATCTAACTTGTTAAAAGTTTTTAAAAAGTAACGCATTTTAATTCATCGCATGAATAAATGATTACCCAAGCCAACGAAATTTTAATTACCAAACTTACACAGGGCGATACCGTGGCATTTGAAGTTTTATTTAAACTTTATTATACCAGGCTTACGCTTTTTGCCAATCGTTTTGTGAATGACCTTTCGGTTGCAGAGGAGATTGTTGCAGATGTGTTTACAGATTTATGGGAGCGGGGGCATGAAACCACGTTTTCCACCTCGGTACGGTCGTACCTTTTTAAGATGGTACAAAACCGCAGTCTTAATTACCTTAAACACCAAAAAATAGAGAACCTTTACGTTAGCTATCTCGAAAAGAATAATTTATTTGACGAAGTACGCAGTACCGTAGAAAGCGGCTACGAAGAAAAGGAACTGGTACAGCAAATTAAGGCGGCCATAGATACCCTGCCCGAAAAATGCCGGGAGATATTTGTACTTAGCCGCTTTAGCGACCTCAAGTACCGGGAGATTGCCGCCCAACTTAATATATCGCCAAAAACGGTGGAGCGGCAGGTAAGCATAGCACTTGAAAAACTACGCCGAACCTTGAAACACGTTACTTACTTGTTTTTCTTTTAGATAGTAGTAGCTATCCTATAATTGTCCGCGCGAGGAGGAACGACGAAGCAATCTCTAATAGACATTGTCATTCTGAGGAACGAAGAATCTAATATATGATATGTAAGTCTGCGAATAGATCCTTCGTTCCTCAGGATGACAATAGGTATAAATTTGTAAAGTAGTTTAATTTGTAAAATATCCTACAATCTCAGTAACCGTAAGTTTTTCCTGTACGCCGGTAAGCATGTTTTTAAAAGTTAATAAGCCGCTTTGCATTTCGTCGCTGCCTATAACTACCGTGTAGGGAATGTTTTTATTGTTGGCGTAATCGAGCTGTTTTTTGATCTTGGCGCCGGCGGGGTACAGCTCCGTATTTATGTTTTGGCGGCGAAGCTGCTGCAATAACGGCAAGCCGTAGGTTTCACCTTCTTTATCGAAATTGCAAATAAGCACCTGGGTACTTTGGGTGGTAGCTGGGGGGAAAAGTTTAAGGTCTTCCAGCACATCATAGATTCTGTCGGCACCAAAGGAAATACCTACACCTGTTAGGCCACTCAAACCAAACATGCCGGTTAAATCGTCATAACGACCGCCGCCGCCAATACTGCCCATAACAGCTTCGTTTGATTTTACTTCGAAGATGGCGCCGGTGTAATAGTTAAGTCCGCGGGCCAGGGTAATATCCAGTTCCAGCGTGGCGGTTTGCAGGGGACAGTTTTTGATGTAGCCAAATACTTCTTCTATTTCGTCGCAGCCTTTTAACCCAATTTCCGATCCGGCTAAGGCTTCGCGCAGGCTTTGCAGCTTTTGGGTATTGGTACCCTGCAGCAAAATAACCGGCTTAATTTTCTCTATATCTTCTGCTGTAAAGCCGCGTTCAAGCAATTCTTTGGTAACGCCATCCAGCCCGATCTTATCTAATTTATCAATGGCTACAGTCAGATCAATGATATTATCAGCTTTATCTATAATCTGCGCAATTCCTGATAGAATTTTTCTATTATTTATTTTTATGCTAAAATCCTTTAAGCCAAGCTTACCTAAAGCCTCGTCATATATCAATATAAACTCAGCTTCGTTCAGTAATGAAGCCGAGCCGACCACATCGGCATCGCACTGGTAAAACTCACGGTAACGACCGCGCTGCGGCCTGTCGGCACGCCAAACCGGCTGCACCTGGAAACGCTTGAACGGAAAGGTTATTTCATTTTGGTGTTGTACTACGTAACGGGCAAAGGGAACGGTGAGGTCGTAACGGAGGGCTTTCTCGGAAATCTCGGAAGTTAATAGATTTGAGTTTTTATCCGCCATCTTTTCGGGACTTACCTTAGCCAAATAATCGCCGCTATTCAGCACCTTAAATATCAGTTTATCGCCTTCATCACCATACTTACCGGTTAAGGTAGAGAGGTTTTCCATCGTAGGTGTTTCTATCTGCTGATAGCCGTATTTGCGGAAAACGCTTTTAATGGTATCAAAAATATAGTTACGCTTCACCATTTCTGTTGGTGAAAAATCACGGGTTCCTTTAGGTACGGATGGTTTGATGGATGCCATGCCGCAAATGTACAAAAAAGCAAATTATGTGTTATAGCTACTTGAGGAAGCCGCATAACAGTCATAACTAAGAAGCCTTTTTAAAATGAACGTTATTCATTGCCGTTGACTTTAGTCAACGGTACTGGAAAACATTATTGCGGGCTTCAGCCCAATTATCAAGGTGGCATTTGGGCTAAAGCCACGGTTTACGACCATTATCCGTTGACTGAAGTCAGCGGCAATGAAATTCTTTATTAACTTAAATAAATCAAATTTCAAATAGCCTCTAACAAAAACACCTGCCGGATATTTCCAGCAGGCGTTTAATTTCTATTTAGATAGGTCGGGCCTATTTCGGTCCGTAGGTTACTACCGGTATGATCATTTCCTCTAACGAGATGCCCCCATGCTGGAAGGTTTCGTTATAAAAATTAACAAAGTGGTTATAGTTATTAGGGTACACAAAGTAGCTATCCTCCTTGGCAAACACAAAGCTGGAGCTCAGGTGCAACTTGGGCAGCATAGCATCGTGCGGGTTACGGATGTGGAATACTTCTTTGGCGTTATAGTTAAGGTTTTTACCTTGTTTATAACGCAGGTTGGTGTTGGTATTCCTATCGCCAACAATTTTGCTTGGGTTTTTAACGCGGATGGTACCATGATCTGTTGTGATCACTACCCTTACCTGCTTCGAAGCCAGGTATTTCAACAGGTCAAATAACGGCGAGTGCTCAAACCACGACAAGGTTAACGAACGGTAAGCCGCATCATCGCTGGCCAGCTCGCGAATCATCTGCATATCTGTACGGGCATGGCTAAGCATATCAACAAAGTTGTAAACCACCACGTTAAGCTCATTGCCCATAAGGTTGTTTACAGATTCATTAAGTGCCCGGCCCTCGTCAATATTCAGAATTTTGTGGTACGAGTATTTACAATCCCTGCGTAGTACACGTTTTAAATGATCGGCAACAAATTCCGATTCGTACAGGTTTTTACCACCTTCATCCTCATCGTTTTGCCACATATTTGGAAAACGTTTTTCCATATCCAAAGGCATTAAGCCACTGAAAATAGAGTTACGTGCGTATTGCGTTGCTGTTGGCAAAATACTGTAGTAAGTATCTTCCTCTTCCAGTCTGAAATATTCTGATATAATGGGGTTGATGATCTTAAACTGATCAAACCGCAGGTTATCTATCAGTATAAAAAACAGCGGACCTTTACCATCCAGTTTAGGGAATACCTTCTTTTTAAACAATTGCGGCGAACTGGTAGGCGCATCCTCCGGGTATTTTATCCAGTTTAAGTAGTTACGCTCAATAAACTTGCAAAACTGAACATTGGCTTCGGCTTTTTGCAGTGTAAGGATCTCGTGCATCCCGGCGTCTTCCAGTTTTTCAAGCTCAAGTTCCCAGTAAATGAGTTTTTTATAAACATCTACCCACTCCTGATGGCTTAGGTTATCGTTCAGCGTCATGCCCAGCGTACGGAAATCCATTTGGTAGGCCATGGTTGTTTTTTCGGTAACCAGGCGTTTGTTTTCGGTAAGTTTTTTAATGGTAAGCAGTATTTGCTTGGGGTGTACCGGCTTTATCAGGTAATCATCAATTTTTGAACCGATAGCATCTTCCATCAGGTACTCTTCCTCGTTTTTGGTGATCAGTACAATGGGCACATCATTGTTGATGTTTTTGATCTGCTGCAGGGTTTCCAGTCCGGTTAAGCCCGGCATATTTTCGTCAAGGAAAACCAGGTCGAAATAGCCGGCTTTGAAAGCGTCAACAGCATCATTGCCATTGGTAACCGTAGTTACTTTATAGCCTTTTTCGCTTAAGAAAAGTATATGAGGTCTTAACAGGTCAATTTCGTCATCGGCCCATAAAATGGTTGTTTCTTGCATAGTGGTATCTGATTAAAAATAGTGTGAATGGTTCAGAGCCTGAATTTTGAGGAATTAAGCAAATTTATAGAATTATTAGCGGGTGTACAGTACAGCGATAACAGATTCAGGTAATACTTAATTCTATAAATTCTGGTTCAGACATTCCCTCCTTAAACCCCAAAGAGCGCCTTTTGTTGTTAAATAGTAAAGGTATTAACAAAATTTAACAAACATCGGGCGCTTATTTTACCTTTGTTTTACATTTTTGCACAATTATAATCCGCATTGAACAAAAAGAAAATAATTAACGATCCGGTTTACGGTTTTATCAGCATCCCAACCGAGCTGATATTTGACCTCATAGAGCATCCTTACTTTCAACGGCTAAGGTATATCAAACAATTAGGGATGACGCACCTCGTTTATCCCGGCGCGCTGCACACCCGCTTTCATCATGCCCTGGGCGCAATGTACCTCATGGATATGGCTATTGAAACCCTGCGCAACAAAGGCCATAACATTAGCGACGAAGAGGAAGAAGCCGTTACCATAGCCATATTATTGCATGACATAGGCCACGGCCCGTTCTCGCATGCGTTGGAGCGTACCATAATTGAAGGCATAGACCATGAAGATATTTCATCTATGCTGATGAATAAGCTAAACGAGCAATTTGATGGTAAGTTAACCATGGCCATCAGTATTTTTAATGATACTTTTCCGCGCAGGTTCCTGCATCAGCTGGTATCCAGTCAGCTGGATATGGACAGGCTGGATTACCTTAACCGCGACAGTTTTTTTACAGGCGTATCTGAGGGGGTAATAAGTTCAGACAGGATCATAAAAATGCTGAACATAAAGGATGATCATATTGTGGTAGAAGCCAAGGGCATTTATTCGATAGAGAAATTCCTGATAGCCCGCAGGCTAATGTACTGGCAGGTATACCTGCATAAAACCGTAATTGCCGGTGAGGAACTGCTGGTTAAGATCTTTAAACGCTGCCGCGAGCTTACCCTTAAGGGCGAAGATTTAATTGCCACACCTGCCCTAAAACATTTCATTAAAGGCCACATAAGCAGGGACACCTTTATGAACGAAGATCATCACCTGGAAACATTTGCCAGTTTGGATGATACAGATATTATGGCGGCGGTAAAAGTGTGGGCCGGGCATAACGATTTTATCCTCTCCACCTTATCAAAAAACCTGGTGCAGCGTAACCTTTACCATGTAGATATTTCAAACAAGCGCCCCGATAAGGCTTTTGTAGATACACTTATTAAAAAAGCCATGACAAAGTATAATGTAAGCGAGCATGATGCATCGTACTTTGTTTTTACCACATCTATACGTAACAATGCCTATACCGCCGGTGATGGCAACATAGGCATATTAATGAAGGATGGCCATGTTAATGACATTACAACCGCGAGTGATAACTCTAATTTAGAGGCATTAGCAAAAACGGTAAAAAAATACATACTTTGCTATAGTAAAGAGTTGCTGTGAAGGCTGTGGAGCGAAGATCGGAGTGCGAAGTGCGCAGTTGGGGTTAAGAAATGAATAAAAACTTGATCGATCAACGCACCTCGCACCTCAATCTCCGCTCCTTAAAACACTTACCAATTAATAATTTGTTGCTTTAATATTAACATTTAAATTTGTCGATGCAATTTACTGCCCAGGATATAAGTTTACTGCTTAACGGAACTGTTGAAGGCGATGGCGCTGTAACAGTTCATCAGCTGGCTAAAATAGAGGAAGGAACCGAAGGCAGTTTGTCGTTTTTGGCTAACCCCAAGTATGAGCAGTATTTATATACTACCAATGCTTCGGTGGTTATTGTTAATAACGATCTGCAGCTTACCGCACCAGTTAAGGCCACACTCATCCGCGTAGAGAACGCTTACAGTGCTTTTTCGGTGTTACTGGAGCAATACAATACCTTTAAACTCAATAAAAAAGGCATCGAGCAGCCCTGCTTTATACACCCATCTGCGCAAATAGGTACCGATTTATATATCGGCGCATTTGCATACATAGGCCAGGATGCTAAAATTGGCAACAACTGTAAAATTTATCCTAATGTTAACATTTCCGACAATGTAACTATAGGAGATAATGTTACCTTGTTTTCGGGAGTTACCATTTATTTTGATTGTGTGATAGGCAATAACGTAATAATACATTCGGGCGCGGTGATAGGCAGCGACGGCTTTGGCTTTGCGCCAAACCCCGATGGCTCCTACACCAAAGTAGCGCAGATAGGTAACGTTATTTTAGAAGATGATGTGGAGGTTGGTTCAAATACCACTATCGATAGGGCCACTATGGGATCAACCATTATTCGCAAAGGCGTAAAGCTTGATAATCTTATACAGATAGCCCATAATGTAGAAATTGGCGCTAATACCGTTATAGCAGCACAAACCGGCATATCCGGCAGTACAAAGGTTGGCGAAAACGTAATTATGGGCGGCCAGGTTGGTTTGGTAGGGCATATTACTATTGCAAACCGATCACAATTCCAGGCACAATCCGGCGTAAGCCGTTCCGTTACCGAGGAAGGTAAAAAATGGGCCGGCACACCCGCGGTACCCTATAACGCCAATATGCGTTCAAACGTGGTGATAAGCCGTTTGCCCGAGCTGGAAAAAAGAATAAACGAATTAGAAAAAATTATACAAGAATTAAAAAAGGGAAGTCAATAGTCACCAGTCATTAGTCATTTGGTTTTACAGGTGGCAACTATGAACTATTCACCAATGATCAATGACTAATGCCCAATGACCAATAATATGAATGTAAAACAAAGAACTATTAAAGCGCCGGTATCAGTTTCGGGCACGGGTTTACACACAGGTCAGCGTGTAACCATGACTTTTAACCCTGCTGCAGAAAACCACGGCTATAAGTTTCGCCGTGTTGATATGCCGGGTTCGCCTATAATTGACGCCGATGTTGATAACGTAACCGATACATCGCGTGGAACAACTATTTCGCAAAACGGTGCAACTGTTAATACGGTTGAACACGTGCTGGCCGCTTTGGTTGGTATGGAAATAGATAACGTACTGATAGATATGGACGGCCCCGAAACGCCAATTATGGATGGCAGCTCTATCCAGTTTGTTGACGTTATTATGGAAACCGGCCTGCTGGAGCAGGATGCCGACCGCGAATATTACCACATTCCGTACAATATACATTACTCCGAGCCCGACCGTAAGGTAGAAATGGTTGCAATGCCGCTTGACGATTACCGCTTTACCTGCATGGTTGATTATAACTCGCAGGTGCTGGGCAGTCAGCATGCCAGTATCTCCACCATAAGCGAGTTTAAAAAGGAAATTGCATCGTGCCGTACTTTTTGCTTTTTGCATGAACTGGAAATGCTGGTTAAGCATGACCTTATAAAAGGCGGCGACCTTAACAATGCCATTGTTGTGGTTGATAAAGAGGTTGACGAAGAAGAGCTTGCCCACCTTGCCAAACTATTTAACCGTAAAGATATCAATGTTGCCCCGCAAGGCATCCTTAACAATATTGAACTGCGCCATCAGAACGAGCCTGCAAGGCACAAACTACTGGATATGATTGGCGATCTGGCCCTGGTAGGCGTACCGCTTAAAGGCCATATTATGGCAGCGCGCCCGGGCCATGCGGCCAATGTTGCCTTCGCAAAAAAAATAAAAGCATTAATTAAAAAAGAAAAAAGCCGTAAACAGGTTAAAGTTTACGACCCTAATGCCAAACCGGTATTTGATACCGTTGAAATTATGGGTATGCTGCCACACAGGCAACCTTTTTTAATGATAGATAAGATTTTGGAACTTACCAAAAGCCATGTAGTGGGCATGAAAAATGTAACCATTAACGAGGAGTTTTTTAAGGGCCATTTCCCGGGTGCACCAATATTTCCCGGTGTACTTCAAATTGAAGGTATGGTACAAACCGGCGGTATCCTGGTATTAAATACCGTACCCGATCCGGAAAATTACCTTACCTTGTTTTTAAAGATAGAAAACGCCCGCTTTAAAAGTAAAGTTGTTCCTGGCGATACCATTATTTATGTTTGCGACCTGCTGGCCCCAATAAGGCGGGGCATTGCCACCATGAAGGGTGTAGGTATGGTTGGCGACAGGGTAGTTGTTGAGGCTGAATTAATGGCACAAATTGTAAAAGTAAAAGGAACAGAAGCATGATCCAGCCTTTAGCATATATACATCCACAGGCAAAAATTGCCGACAATGTGGTTATTGAACCGTTTGTAACCATCCACAAGGATGTTGAAATTGGCGAGGGCACCTGGATCGGCTCCAACTCGGTAATAATGGACGGTGCCCGCATAGGCAAAAACTGTCGTATTTTCCCGGGAGCTGTTGTATCGGCACCACCACAGGATTTAAAGTACAAAGGCGAGCAAAGCACCGTATCTATAGGTGATAATACCACCATCCGCGAATGCGTAACTCTTAATCGCGGTACCGCACTTGATAAAAACACCACCACCATAGGCAGCAATTGCCTGCTAATGGCCTACGTACACGTAGCACACGATTGTGTTATTGGCGATAACGTGATTATTGCCAATGCGGTACAGCTTGCAGGGCACATTAACGTTTATGACTATGCCTTTATAGGCGGGTCATCTGCCGTACATCAATTTGTGGAGATAGGTGCGCATAGCATGATCTCTGGCGGATCGTTGGTTCGTAAGGATGTGCCGCCGTTTACAAAGGCTGGTCGCGAACCATTATCTTACGTGGGTATCAACTCCGTAGGCTTACGCCGCAGAGGGTTTTCCGCAGCTACCATTAACGAAATTCAGGAGATCTACCGTATCCTGTTCCTGAAAAAATATAACGTAAGCAAGGCCCTTGATATCATCGAGGCCGAGTTTACTCCCAGCGTTGAACGCGACGAGATCATCAACTTTCTGCAAAACTCCCAAAGGGGTATCATGAAGGGATTTGGGAATACTTAATGGGTTCATGGGTGGTAGTTCATGGTTCATAGGCAAAACAAGCCTGTTTAAACAGCGATGAACCAATGCCAACCCATGATCTATGAACCATCAACTATGAACTGCTCATGAACATCACCCTCAAAAACATCGGCCGCCGCTTTAACCGCGACTGGATTTTCAGGGGGGTGAACCATACGTTCACTACCGGCCAATCCTATGCTATACTTGGGCCGAATGGTTCGGGTAAATCAACACTGCTACAGGTATTAAACGGGAGTTTGGCACCATCTGAGGGAACCATTGATTTTACTTTTGATGATAAACCTGTAGAAATTGACAAGGTATTTACCCACTTAAGCCTTGCCGCACCCTACCTTGAAGTAATTGAAGAATTTACGCTCAGTGAGATGATTGATTTTCACTTTAAATTTAAAAACTACAAGCCGGGCGTTGATAAAAAGGAAGTTATAAACCTGCTTAATCTACCCAAAAGCGAAAACAAGCTCATCAAATATTTTTCGTCGGGCATGAAACAGCGGCTTAAACTGATCCTGGCTTTTTGTGCCGATACCCCTATGCTCATGCTCGATGAACCAACCTCAAACCTTGATATACAGGGGGTAGATTGGTATTTAAACCTCGTACAACAATTTGCTGCCGGTCGGCTTACCATAGTATGCTCCAACCAGGAGCAGGAATACAGCTTTTGCAACCACCGGTTAAATATTGTGGATTACAAATAGTTAAGATTGGTTGCTTAGGCTTGACCTATCCTGGCGTAACCGAGTCTGTCTAAATCCATTTTTGATTGCATTAGGTGGGTTTTACCATTAGCCAGTATATAAACATTGTCGCTGATATCTAAAATATGGTTATACATATGGTCGGTAACTATGATGCCCTTATTAATCTTTTCTTCCTGTAAAAACAGTTTCATTTTTTCAATTTGTAATGGATTTAAATGGGTAAATGGCTCATCCATCATTACAAACAAAGCGGCAGATTTGGCAATAACATAAATTTCAAGTACACGCCTTTGTCCGCCCGAAAGTTCACCCACGCGTGATTTAAACCTCATGCCAAATTCCGGAAATTTACTTTCAAAATGTGCGTACTCCAGGCCAAAATCATCAAATACGGTACGCAGTTTTAAGGATGCCGGTATAAAATTAAACTGGGGCAAATACATTAACAGGTGAGGTTTTTTAAAGGCATCGGTAATCTTTACATCATCAAAGCTTATAAAACTATTGGTGGCTTTAATATTACCCAAAATCACATTCATTAAACTTGTTTTACCCTCCCCGTTCCGGCCTAACAGGCCAATGATTTCATTGGTGGTACATTTAATAAACACGTCAGAAAGTATCCTCCGCAAATCAAATTCTAATTCGACGCTATCAATACGCAGTACGTGGGTCATAGTGAATGATAAACGGTGATAAACAAAACCATAAATAGCATAAAGTTTGCAATAGTGGTAAATACAGCAAGCGTTAATTTAGAAACTCCAAGGTTTTGATAGTAATAAAGTTCCTTCTTTTTATACTGTAGTGCTGCATACAGTATAAATGTCATTGATATTACTTTATACCAAACTAATATGCTCAATATTTCATGTGCTTTGGTGCCATAAAAACCAAGCAATCCAAGGCAACTTAACGTCACTAAAAAATCAGGCAAAAAAAATCCCAAATGAAATCTGCCTATCAGTTTTAATGTTCGCATAAATGTGAAACGTAAGATAAGCTGATGGATTGTTATCGCCATTTAATTTATTGTTACAAAGTGTTTTAGTCCGAGATAACCTGGCCCGGGTTGGCTTACTCTCATGAACTAAAGTAAATCTAATCAACCCGATAGAGGTTATACAATCACTTGTTTCTTTCCCCATAAGTAGCTAAGTTTGCGCCTCAATATTATTGTATGGCCAAAGCATCAGATGTAAAAAATGGAAATGTGCTTCGCTTTAATGGCGAGTTAGTGCAGGTAGAGGAGTTTTTGCACCGTACCCCCGGTAATTTGCGTGCATTTTACCAGGCCCGTATGCGTAACGTAAAATCGGGCAAACTGGTTGAATACCGTTTCCGTACCGACGAAGAAGTTGACATAGCCCGTGTTGAAACCAGCGATTATCAATATTTATACGAAGATGGCGATGCCCTTGTGGTAATGGATAACACCACTTACGATCAACATAATGTACCAAAAGCATTATTTGGCAGTGCTGTAAAGTTCTTGAAAGAAGGTATGAACGTAATTGTAGCCTTTGAAAGCGAAGAACCTATTATGGGTACTATCCCGGGCAGTGCCGAACTTGAAATTACCTATACCGAACCTGCCGTTAAAGGCGATACATCAACCGGTGCCCTAAAAAATGCAACCGTTGAAACAGGCGCCGAGATCCGTGTACCATTGTTCATTAACATTGGTGATAAGGTGAAGGTTGATACCGCTACAGGTTCTTATGTAGAACGGGTGAAGGCATAGGGCATAGCTCCCTAACGCCCCGAAGGGGGAGTGGGATTAGCATGTTAATTTTCTCAATATAAAGCAGGGGCTGTATCATAAGTAAAATAGAGGCTCTGAGAATCGAGTACACAAAGGTGTTCTTCTCCACCTATAAATAATAGATTTGAGACAAATGGCAGTCAAACTATTATATGTTACTCAATATATTCGATTTTTAAAAATCGAATATCCGACATCTCAAATCTAATTTTTACCTTAGGGCCTCGATATCAGTTGTGGCAGTCGGCGCATAACTAAAAATTTCAAAAATACATTTTAGCTACAATAATTAAAACTAAGCCCATAATACTCACAAACTATAATAAAACATGAAACTACATAAACTTGAAGCGGTAAGAGGATTAGCTTCCATCTATGTTATACTCCACCACTTAATTTTAAATAAGGCTTTCATGTATCATAAATTAAGAGTATTTGGTGTTGGGCTTACTTCCATTTTTGGATTTGGACAAGAGGCCGTGATAGTTTTCTTTATATTATCTGGCTTTGTTATAAAATATTCTCATGACAATACAAAGGATAAATCCTTCAAATCTTATTTTTTAAAAAGGTTCACCAGAATTTATATCCCGTTAATTTTTGCTTTTATTTTTTCCTACATCGTAGCATCACTAAGCATTCATGGATTTGCAAAAATAGACTTTAAAAACCTATTGGGTAATCTTTTAATGCTACAAGATTTACCCGAATCAAAACCAAATGTTATTTGTTCGCCATTTTTGAATAATGATCCATTATGGTCACTTTCGTATGAATGGTGGTTTTATATGATTTATTTTGTTTTAGACAAATATGTACCTGTCATTTACCAAAACAAATTTGTTATAATATTAACTACTTTGGCGGCAGTCTCTTACTGTATATATCCATGTTTTCCCAATAGGATATTTTTATATTTCTCCATATGGTGGGCGGGAGCTTGCTTAGTCAAATTTTATTTATCAAAGGATTACAGAACTGTGATTTATCCGTTTTTGTTGCTAATAGCTAATACAATCATTATGAAATTTAATATGATTTATGTGCAGGATTATAAACACATACCTATATCTTCAGGCAAACATCCGGAATTAGAATTTCGACATTTCATCTCATCTGTATTTATAAGCGGAGGAAGCGTTATCTGGAGAAAACTCAAATGGGTATTTTTCAATATAATAATTAAGCCATTTCAAATATTTGCCCCGATATCTTATTTTATGTATATCTCACATAATTACATTGTGGTAGACCCCATATATTTAAATTTTATCACAAATGGAATTGTTAAAATGATAACCTCGTTTGCTATTCTTTTTATTTTATCCTATTTAGTTGAATTAATAATTTATCCTAAAATAAAAAACTGGGTTTTCTATATTTTTAAATAGTGGGTTTATCAGCCAAATTCAGGTAAGTGATACTGTAGAAAAAGTAATTATAAAACAACAGTGTTTTTTCGATCATTGCTACTAAAGCGATGACTCCTATTGATATCACACCTGCTTCTATAGCATTAAAACTCCAATTCCAACAAAACCGGGCAATGATCTGAATGCCTGGCCTCGGGTAATATGGCAGCTCTTTTTATGTTAGCTTCCAGCTCGGTGCTGGCCATGGCATAATCAATACGCCAGCCTAAGTTTTTACCCCTTGCGCCAGCCCTAAAGCTCCACCAGGTATAGTTATGCGGCTCTTTGTTTACGTGCCTGAAAGTGTCAATAAAACCGCTCTCTATAAATTTCTCCATCCACTCACGTTCCTCAGGTAAAAAGCCGGATGAATTGGCGTTTGATTTAGGATTATGAATATCAATAGGGCGATGGCAAATATTGTAATCGCCGCATATTACCAGTTTGGGATAGGTAGCTTTTAGCAGGGTGAGATACTTACCAAACTCATCTAAAAAGCGGTATTTAAACACCTGCCGTTCATCGCCGCTTGAACCCGACGGGAAGTAGGCGCTCATTACCGATACGTCGTCAAAATCAACCCGGATACAACGGCCTTCACGGTCAAAATCTGGAATGCCGCAACCGTATTCAATATGTTTTGGTGTTTGTTTACAAAAAATGGCGGTACCACTATACCCTTTCTTTTCGGCCGGGAACCAGTAGTGTTTATACCCAAGCTGATCTACCAAACCCAGGTCGGTAAGTACATCGGGGGTTGCTTTTATTTCTTGCAGACAAACTACATCGGCATCGGTAGCCTGTAACCAGGCCAGCCAATCTTTACTAATTGCCGACCGGATACCGTTTACGTTATATGTTATAATTTTCATTTTTAACTTTTCAGGATCATTTATCTACAGCTTCAGCAGCTTATCCATTTGCTTGCATTCGCCTTTACTCAATACATCAACAGTAACGGCTACATCAGTCACCGGGCGGTCGCATTCATCTGTTTTTACGGCGGCAATACGGTCTACCATATCAATACCCGAAACCACCTCGCCATAAACTGTATAATTGTGATCAAGATGAGGGCTACCACCTACGCTTTTATAAAACTCGCGTTGCCAGGCCGGTATTTTATGCCCTTTAAGCCGGGTGGTTTCCAGCGTATCCATTTTGCCATCGGTAAAACGCTTGCCTTCTACTATATAAAATTGGCAGCCGCTTGATGCCTTGGTTGGGTTATCATCGCGCGCAGCAGCAAGTACGCCGCGTTTGTGGAACAGGCTATCCCTAAACTCGGCAGGCACCGTGTAACCTACGTCGCCATTGCCAAGTTCAAGGCCGGCCATTGCATTTTTTGAATCGGGATCGCCACCCTGTATCATAAAATTCTGAATCACACGGTGAAAAAGCGTGCCGTTGTAAAAACCCTTTTTTGCCAGCTTTATAAAATTATCGCGGTGCAGCGGGGTTTGGTTGTACAAGCGAATGATCACACTGCCATAAACCGTACTGATACGCACATACTGGTTTTTTGGCGGCCGTGCAAAGGCTGCACCAACACAAAGAAATAACAAAATAAGGGTAAATACTTTTTTCATCTTTGGATCAGGATTTATAGAGTTAAAGGATTTTCAGAATGATCTGCTTTTAAAGTATGTGGGAAATTTACAAATTTTTAGAGCGATTTAAAATCAATCAACCGCTCCCGCATCCAGCTCCTCAAAATAGCTTATGATGAGCGATTTCATGAGCATTTCCTGTTCAAGCAATGTATAATTAGGAATTACCTTTATGCGTTTCCAGTGCGGCCAGCCATCCTGGTCTTGCCCTTCCAGTTCATAAAAGCCCATCATGCTCATCAGTTTACAATTGGCAATGTGCATGAGTTCTTCCTTTTGGCGTTTACTGAACTTTTTGGGCCCTTGGCCAAGTTCCTGTACACCAATCAAAAACAGCATTACTTTTATATCGGGCTTTTCGTTGTCAAAATCATCGGCAATGCGTTGCTGCAATGCGTTCCACTTTAAATTAATTTCAGCAGGTTTCATGGCGGTAAAGATAATGGTTCATTGGCTCAATGGTTCATTAGTTATTGAAAATAGCCATCATCGCTGATTTTTTATAACCAGGTATATTTTAAGAGAAAACGAAACTGTATAAATTGCCAGGTGAAGACCACATTAATACAGAGATAAATAATATTTACAGTTTATTTAAAAATACGTGTGTAATAGACAGTGAATAATCATAATTGTTATACCTTTATGACATAATATTACCCAATCCTGTTATCACAATTAAATGAAAAAAACCTTACTCCTGGCATTCGTTTCGTTTGCCGTATTAACCGGTTGTTCAAAAGACCCGGCCGCCTCTTTTTCCACCCCAAAAACAAACTATTACATAAACGAGGTTGTTTCCATCAGTAATGGTACAACTGGTTCAAACAGCTACAAATGGGATTTTGGCGACGGGCAAACTTCAACCGAACAAAACCCCAGACATGTGTACAACAAAAAAGGTATTTACCAGGTAAAGTTAACCGCCGGCAGTTCAACATCTGTACATGCTTTACGTGTATACCCTGGTACGGCAAGCTATGAGGTAGATAACGCTACTGATGCCGATTTACCGATGGTATCATTTGCTGCAGATGCCAACGGCAATATTTTTGATTTTATTGACCATAACATAATTTTAGCCGGCGGTAAATCAGATACCGTTTTTACGCTTGATCCAGTCATTTATGTTGGTGGAAATATAGGTACAAAAAAATTTATAATTGTGCCTCCATTCACTTTAAATACACTTGATCATAACAAGCTTGTTTTGGCGCCAGGAAGTCAAATTTATATATTAAATAGTATTGGCAAGCAGGTTGTGCAAAGCCAGTTAACAAATAAGCAAGCATTCAATAGCGTTAAATAATAGCGATAACGCAAAAACAGAAAGTTGGCGGTAAACACCCAACTTTCTGTTTTTAGAATCGTTGCCAATTTGGCAAATGAACGATATTGTTACAATGTTGCATTAAAAATGCAATTTTATTAACTACTTTTGCGTTAACCATCCATAAAGATGCGCTTGGTGTGAAAAAAAACAGGTTAAATATTCTGTATTCGTGGCTATTGCTTGTTTGCTTTATTGCAGGGCAAAGCATGGTTTATACACACCAGCATTTACTTGTAAAAGGCATCACCAAAACGGCCCATGTTAATTACGGCCACCAGCACCAAACAATTACCGAAAAATGTTATATGTGCGATGCTATGCATCACCATAACGCTGTTATAGATACCCCTTTATATGTAGTTCCACAAACTGCAATAGGCTATGTTTTTAAAGCCTGTCATTACAATTTTGTAAGCATATCCCTCGTGCTTGCTGCCGGCCGGGCTCCCCCTGCAATTTCATAATATCTCCTTTTTATTTCTCAAAACAACACCGCCTTTTTACAGCGGTATTTATTTTATCCCCTTAAAATTTTAATTATGAAATTAAAGCTGATTAGTTGCTTGCTAACGCTTGTTATAAGTTTTTCTTTTGCTTCAAATGCCCACGCTATAGTTATAAAAAACACGGTTGAAGATGTAGCCGGCAGCCTTACCGGTACAGTTACCGACAAGGCCGATGGCAAACCCATTATAGGTGCTACCATAAGCATCCCCGATTTGCATACCGGCGCTATTACCAATGCCGATGGTAAATATGTTTTTAACCATGTACCTAAAGGCGTTTACCTAATCCAGATAAGCTATATAGGTTACTCTACTTTTAACCAAAAGGTTGATCTTTCAAAAACATCAGTATTTGATGTGGTACTTAAAGCATCAGCGCTGGAAGCAGGTGAGGTTATAGTTACCGGCGTAAGCAAGGCTACCGAAATAAAACGCAGCCCCGTGCCAATGGTTGCCGTGGGCAAAGCCTATCTTGACCAACGCGCGGCATCGGGTAACATTATCGACCAGATTGCAAGCCTGCCGGGCGTAAGCGCGGTAACCACAGGGCCCAATGTTTCCAAACCGTTTATCCACGGGTTGGGTTATAATCGTGTAATTACCCTTCAGGATGGTATCCGCCAGGAAGGCCAGCAATGGGGCGATGAACACGGTATTGAGGTTGATCAAAACTCAATTGACCGTATTGAAGTGATAAAAGGTCCCGCCAGCTTAACTTACGGCTCGGATGCTATTGGTGGTGTGGTTAACCTTATATCACCTGCGCCAGTTCCGGATGGAAAGATCTTAGGATCGGTACAGGGAATTTACGGCACCAACCAGGGCTTGCTAAACGGATCGTTCAGGCTACAGGGCAACAATAACGGCTTTGTATGGGGAACGGTAGTATCGGCAAAGGAAGCCAAAGATTACCAAAACCAGGTTGATGGCCGCGTATTTGCCACCAGCTACAAAGAAAAAGATGCCCGTTTAATGGTTGGCCTTAATAAATCATGGGGTTACTCTTACCTGCACGCGTCGGTTTTTGATGATGAGCAGTCCATACCCGACGGCAGCCGCGATTCAATCAGCCGCAAATTTACCCGCCAAATAACCGAGGACGGCGCCACAACTATAGTTCCCGAGTCGGAATTAAACTCGTACAAGATCCCGGTATTACACCAGCACGTACAGCTTTACCGTATTTACAATAACAGTAACTTTATTTTAGGCAGCGGAAACCTTATCGTGAACCTGGGCTATCAATTTAGCCACAGACGCGAATATACCCACCCTGAGGCAGGTGATATTGCCGGGTTAAACCTGCACCTTACTACCTATACTTACGATGTTAAATATAACTTTAACCTGGGTAATGATTACGAAACCACTTTTGGCGTTAACGGTCAATACCAGAATAATACCATTGGCGATGCTACTGACTTCCCTATCCCCGCTTATCATCAATTTGATATAGGGCCGTTTTTTGTAGTGAAGAAAAGCTACGGCAAGCTCGATCTGTCTGCAGGCGGACGGTTTGATATCCGGTCGTTTAAAAACAGCGCCGCTTATGTAGATACCTTGGGAGCCAACGGTTTCCCGCAATTGTATACCGGCAGTAACCCAACCGGCACCCCGAATGTAATATCACAGTTTGATGCGTTCAGCAAAACCTTCTCAGGTTTCTCTGGCAGTTTTGGCGCTACCTACAATGTATCTGACGCGTTTTTATTTAAAGGTAATATTGCCCGTGGTTTCAGGGCGCCAAGTATTGCCGAAATTTCGGCCAATGGCCCAGACCCGGGTTCACAGATCTACCACATAGGCGACCGCAGTTTTAAACCCGAGTTTAGCTTGCAGGAAGATCTGGGCGCATTTTTAACCCTGCCTAATATATCGGCCAGTGTTGAAATTTTTAATAACGACATCAGCAACTACATTTACCAGCAGCAGGTTTTAGATGCCAGCGGCAACCCGGTAATTACCCAGGGATATACCACTTTTACCTATGTGCAAAGCAAAGCCCGCATTTACGGCGGCGAACTGAATGTAGATCTTCACCCCGTATCATGGCTGCATTTTGAAAACGCCATGAGCCTTACCTACGGCGAAAACAAAGGCAATGGCGGCCCTGTTGCCGATAGCCTTAAATACCTGCCGTTTATCCCACCGCTGCATACCCACTCTGAATTGCGCGGAACTTTTAATGGTGGCTTCGGCAATGTAAAAAACCTGTACGCGTTTGTAGGCTTTGATCATTACAGCGCACAAAACCGCTTTTTTGCAGCATACGGTACAGAAACCGCTACACCGGGTTACAACCTTTTAAGCGCTGGCTTTGGCGGCAATATTGTAAACAAAGCAGGGCAGCCGGTATTGAAGTTGTTTATCGAAGGCACCAACCTTGCCAATGTAAACTATCAATCCAACATGAGCAGACTTAAGTATTTTGATAACCCGGAAACCGCTCCGGGCGTACAGCGCGGTATATTCAACATGGGCCGCAACATCAGCTTTAAAGTTGTAGTGCCGTTTGGCTTTAATGGTGGTAAAAAATCCTAACTATAACTAATTTATTTATTGAAAGTCCCCGCCTTGCAGTGGGGACTTTTTTGTTACGTTACTAAAGGCAAACCATTCAAATAGTCTATATGACTGTTAAGAGAAGATTGGTTGAGAATATTTGATTATTTTTGAACTAATAAAGTTTTGTCATGCTGAACGCAGTGAAGCATCTATTCGGCGCAGTACATATCGCCGTCAGATCCTTCATTCCTCAGGATGACAAACCTCAAATCTTTATCAAAGTGCTTATAACCGTTCAATCATTACAAGATCTTCCATCCACCGCCGAAGCTATTATTACAGGCTCGGCCAACAACCGTATATTTTTATTTTATGGCGATATGGGGGCAGGTAAAACCACGTTAATAAAAGAGTTGTGCAGCTTTTTAGGCACAAATGATGTGGTTACAAGTCCTACGTTTTCTATTGTCAACGAGTACCAGGTTGGCAAGGAAAGTATCTATCATTTTGATTTTTATCGCCTCAAAAACCAAACAGAAGCTTTGGATATGGGTTATGAAGAATATTTTTATGCCGGAGCTTACTGCTTTATTGAGTGGCCCGAGCGCATTCCCGATCTGCTGCCTGCACACTATAGCAACGTGCGGATAACGGTTGCCGGTGATGGCTCAAGGCTCGTCCAAATTGAAAATATTTAGTAAAATCATAAAGCGTTTTTTCTTATCTTCATCAGCCAGAAAAATAACATACAATGAGTTCAGGGATATACAGCGGGTTTTCAGACATTGCCAAGCAGGCCATGATGCAGCCACAAGAGTCGATGCTGGAGGTAAAAAGCAAAAAAGACAAGCTATACATCGGCATTCCCAAGGAGATCTCCTTCCAGGAAAACCGTATCCCACTAACGCCTTTATCCGTAGCTTTATTGGTTAATAACGGTCACCATGTAATGCTGGAAAGCAATGCGGGGCAGGCCGCCAATTTTAGCGATAAGGACTACAGCGAACAGGGCGCACATATTGTTTACGATACAAAATCTGTTTACGAAGCCGATATTATTATAAAGATAGCGCCACCCATGTTGCAGGAAATTGAGCTCATGAAATCTGGCCAGATCCTCATTTCGGCGCTGCAGCTGGCTACGTTAAAGGCCGATTGCCTGCTTGCCCTCATGAAAAAGAACGTTACCGCGCTATGCTTTGAGCACCTGCGAGATGAGGGTAATTCGTTAAGTGTAGTACGGGCCATGAGCGAAATTGTAGGAGCAACCTCCATACTTATCGCCGCCGAATATTTAAGTAATGTTTTTGAAGGCAAGGGCCTCATGCTGGGTGGCATTACCGGTGTACCCCCTACCGAAATTGTAATATTGGGCGCAGGTACGGTTGGCGAATATGCAGCGCGCACCGCCATATCATTAGGTGCCGAAGTAAAGGTTTTCGACCCGTCGATATATAAACTACGCCGTTTGCAAAACAATATTGGCAGCCGGGTATTTACCTCTGTTGTGCAGCCAATTGTATTGGAAAAAGCCATAACCACTTGCGATGTAGCCATTGGCGCCATAAGGGCCGAAGACGGCAGAAGCCCCTGCATTATATCAGAAGCTACCGTGAGCCGTATGAAACGAGATTCGGTGGTGATAGATGTGAGCATTGACCAGGGCGGTTGTTTTGAAACTTCGGAAGTTACTAATCACACCCATCCTGTATTCCGCAAGTATGATGTAATACATTATTGTGTGCCTAATATAGCCTCGCGCGTGGCACGTACGGCAACTTATGCGTTAACCAACATTTTTGCACCAATTTTATTGGATATTGGCGAGCAGGGCGGCATTAAAAACGTGATCTGGCAAAAATCGGGTGTGCGTAACGCCGTATATATTTACCAGGGGCAGCTTACCAATAAACACATTGGCGAGAGGTTCGGCATCCCTTGTAAAGATCTCGACCTGCTTATTGTATCAAATCGTTAAATAAAAATCCTATGCGCCGCTTAACGCTTTTACTTGTTCTTATTATTGCAGGTATAGGTGCACAGGCGCAGCATTATAAGTATATCGATAGTACAAAGATCAGCGGTGTTAAAGCTTATACACGGGAGGTAAAAAACAACCCCGATAAACAATTAATAGAGATCAAACAATTGATCCCAGATATTGTACTGGACATTCGCTATGCGACAATCAATAACTTCATGCACCGCCGCATGTACCTGCAGCCCAAGGCTTATGCCCGTCTGCCTGTAGTCAAAGCCCTGCAACAAGTACAGGCCGACTTACACACCCGCGGACTGGCCCTTAAAATTTACGATGCCTACCGTCCGTATGCCGTTACCGTAAAGTTTTATGAGATGACACCCGACACCAATTTTGTGGCCAATCCGCGGCTGGGATCAAAACATAACCGCGGCTGCGCTATCGACTTAAGCCTCATCGATATTAAAACCGGTAAAGAGCTGGATATGCCAACGGGATTTGATAGTTTCAGCAAAAAAGCCAGCGCCAATTATGCCGGCATCAGCAAACTGCAAATGGCCAACCGCGAACTGCTTAAAACTATTATGAGCGCGCATGGCTTTACCGTGTTACCTACCGAGTGGTGGCATTATGACTTTAACGGCTGGCATAATTATGAATTGCTGGATATCCCGTTTTCGGCATTGTAAATAATTTTTTTAAGCGGTTTTTACTTCACCAGGTTTTTAAAGGCACTAAAATTGCTTAGTCATAAGCCGGTTATCAATAATTAAAAAAATAACGCATGAAAGTTTTCAGCAAAGAATACGCAAAACAGCTTTGGAAGGTATTAATTGCCAGTTTCAGTGGCTTTTCTTCCGATAATGGCTTAAAGCTGAGCGCGTCTTTGGCCTATTATACCGTGTTTTCCATAGCTCCGCTGCTCATCATAGTAATATCTGTAGCTGGCCTTGTTTTTGGACAGGATGCCGCTTCAAACAGGCTATATCCGCAAATTGAACATTATGTGGGGGCAGGTGCCGCCCATCAAATTCAGGATATTTTAACGCACCTGGCGCTCTCGGGTAAATCGGGCATTGCGGTGGTAATTGGTATCATCACGCTGCTGTTGGGTGCCAGTAGTATTTTTATTGAGATACAGGATTCATTGAACATGATCTGGCGGGTAAAGGCCAAACCAAAACGTGGCTGGGTGCAGTTATTAAAAAACAGGTTTGTATCATTCTCATTGATAATAAGCCTTGGTTTTTTATTGCTGGCGACACTTGCTATTAATCTTGTTATGGACGCGTTAAGCAGCCGGCTCCAGGATTTTATACCCGCAGTAACCGGGCTATTATTAAAGGGGATAAACATTGCCATTACGCTGGTAGTAATTACCGTTTTGTTTGGCATCATCTTTAAATTTTTGCCCGATGTTAAAATTAAATGGCGCGATGTGCGTTCGGGTGCATTCTTTACCGCCCTGCTTTTTATGCTGGGTCAATACATTATTAGCCTGTATATTCAATACACAGCGCAAGGATCGGCCTATGGGGCGGCAGGTTCCATCATCGTTATCCTCGTCTGGATCTATTATACATCGGCCATATTGTACATCGGTGCCGAATTTACGCAGGTTTATGCCGAAGCATCGGGCAGCCATATTGAACCGGCCGATTACGCAGTATCCGTTCAGCAAACCGAAGTGGAGCGGCAGGTGAAAAGCCTCCCCCCGCAGAACCCCGAGCTCCAGGGGAACCTAAAAAAAAGTGAGCCGGCTGCGAAGGGATAAAGGACGGATGGAGCAAGGAATAAGGATTTGAATTTGAGTCCTTGTTCCTTACTCCTTCAGATCATATTCCCAACAGGTCTTTTCTCCTTGTTCTTTTCATCCTTGTTCCCAACAAATCCCTCTTCATACTAAACTCACGGATTCTTCGTATATTCGTATATTAATTTTAATATAAAATGGAAATTAAAGATTCAGAATACGTTTATAAAAACGTAATACAAGTAAATGAGCAGGATGCATCACGTAAATTTATAGCTAATGTATTTTTATGGATGTTTGTTGCTTTAGGTTTATCAGCCTTTTGCGCTTTTGTCTTTTCACAAAACCAGGCATTATATGAAATGCTTAGGGATCCGGCCACAGGCCGTAACACCGGCTTAGGTACAATAGTAATGTTTGCGCCGCTGGCTTTTGTTTTAATTATTTCTTTTGGTTTTAACCGATTGTCATATGGTGTTGCGGCATTGCTGTTTATCGCTTTTTCAGCAGTTATGGGTGTTAGTTTAAGCTATATACTCCAGATTTATACAAGCGGCTCTGTTATTGGCGTATTTGCTACTACCTCTGTGGTTTTTGGTATAATGGCAATAGCCGGTTACACAACCAGTACTGATTTAACCAACTTTGGTTCAATTATGATAATGGGCCTTATCGGTATTATCATCGCATCTGTAATTAATATGTTTATGCATAGCTCGACTTTAGAGTATGTGATCAGCTATGTTGGTATAGCTGTATTTGTGGGCTTAACTGCTTATGATGTACAAAAACTGAAACGTATTGGTGCCGGTTTAGAATATGGTGATGCATCTGCAGGTAAATTGGCGCTTTTAGGCGGATTAACGCTGTACCTCGATTTCATCAACCTTTTCCTGATGATCCTGCGTTTATTCGGCAGAAGAAGATAATAGTCATTTAAGATCTTATTATGAAAAGCTGCCTGCAAAGGCGGCTTTTTTTGTGCCTCACCCCAACCCCTCTCCCTTGGAGAGGGGTAATAGCCCATGAAAAGACAGATGAGTAACCCCTACGGGGCATAATCCACTTGATGTTTTTTTTACAAACAGGTAGTCCCTACGGGACATAAAAGAATTTGCAATATTGATAGGAGACAGCAGGTTTTTATGTACCGTAGGGACTACCTGTTTGTAGCCTAATAGAAAAATAATGAATTTGTCCCCATCGGGGACTACCCACGTTCTTTTATTCCACAATGTCTTTTCACGCCTATTATGCTCCAAGGGAAAAGGGGGGTTCAAAAATCTTGAATATCCTCTCCAAAGGAGAGGATATGGGTGAGGCTTTAATTTTACGCGGCATACACATTCAGGGATAGATAAACTATTGCATTTTATCGCTTTATTATGCACCTTTGCAGTGCTTATGGAGAAAGACGGAGGGATTAGACCCTGCGATGTCTTAGCAACCTGTGCTTCACAAGGTGCTACATTCTACTCAGCCAGCCAAAAGGCCCTGGGAAAGATAAGCGAAAGTCATGATAACACCCGACTTTTCGATGTAAGCTATATTTAGATTTGAGATATTAGATGTGAGATTTGAGATAGCTCCGCTTTTTCCATCTGTCGCAATTAATACCTTTTTATTTAGATATGAGAATTGATTTGCTGTGATAATTCATTTTGATCTCACATCTCACATCTCATATCTCACATCTCAAAAATGGACATTAGACAAGAATTAGAAAAACGCATCCTGGTTATTGACGGGGCTATGGGTACCATGATACAGCGGTACCAGCTAACCGAACGGGATTTTCGCGGGGAAAGGTTTAAAGATCACACGAGTGATTTGCAGGGAAATAATGACCTTTTGAATATCACCCGCCCCGATATTATCAAAGCCATCCATGCCGAATACCTGGAGGCTGGCGCAGATATTATTGAAACAAATACCTTTAGCACACAAATTATTTCCCTTGCCGATTATAAGCTGGAAGAGCTGGCCTATGAGCTGAGCTATGAAGGCGCCCGCCTGGCCCGCGAAGTAGCACAAGAATATACTTTAAAAAATCCCGGCAAACCGCGTTTTGTGGCGGGTGCTGTTGGTCCTACCAATCGTACCGCTTCGCTCTCGCCAGATGTTAATGACCCTGGTTATCGCGCCGTATCATTTGATGACCTTGCCGAGGCTTATTACACCCAGGTAAGGGGTTTGGTAGATGGCGGCAGCGATATGCTGCTGGTGGAAACCATATTTGATACGCTGAATGCCAAAGCGGCCTTGTTTGCCATAAACCGTTACGCCGAAGAATCGGGCAAGCATTTGCCTATCATGATTTCAGGTACTATTACCGATGCCTCTGGTCGTACGCTTTCCGGGCAAACTGTTGAGGCTTTCTGGAACTCTATTAACCATGCCAACCTGCTATCGGTAGGATTGAATTGTGCATTGGGCGCCAAAGAAATGAGGCCTCACCTTGCCGAACTATCCGAAAAAGCGAATGTATATATCTCTGCCTATCCAAACGCGGGCCTGCCTAATGAGTTTGGACAGTATGACGAAACCGCGCATGAAACCGCGCACCAGATAGATGATTTTATAAAAGCCGGACTGGTAAATATCGTTGGTGGTTGCTGTGGCACCACGCCCGAGCACATCAAATGTATTGCCGAAAAAGCAGCCAAATACCCGCCAAGGCGACTACCCGAAATTGCGCCATACATGCGCCTGAGCGGTTTAGAAGCGGTAACTATTACCCCCGAAAGCATTTTTGTGAACGTGGGCGAGCGTACCAACATCACCGGATCGCCAAAATTCTCTAAGCTGATACTGGCCGAGGATTACGAGGCTGCCCTTGCCGTTGCCCTGCAACAGGTTGAAGGCGGCGCGCAGGTTATCGACATTAACATGGATGAGGGTATGATTGATTCGGAAGCGGTGATGGTAAAATTCCTGAACCTTGTAGCTTCTGAACCCGATATTGCCAAGCTGCCCATCATGATCGATTCCTCCAAATGGACGGTTATTGAGGCCGGGTTAAAATGTATCCAGGGAAAAGGCATCGTGAATTCCATTTCCCTTAAAGAGGGCGAAGAAAAGTTTAAAGAACAGGCCCGGAAAATACTGAGCTACGGCGCAGCAACGGTTGTAATGGCCTTTGACGAAACCGGACAGGCCGACTCATTGGAACGTCGTAAAGAGATCTGCGGCCGCTCTTACAATATATTGGTAAATGAGGTTGGTTTCCCGCCCCAGGATATCATTTTCGACCCGAACATATTAACCGTTGCAACCGGACTTGAAGAACATAATAACTACGCGGTAGACTTTATTGAAGCTACCCGTTGGATAAAACAAAATCTCCCCTACGCCAAAGTAAGCGGCGGGGTAAGTAACATATCATTCTCCTTTAGGGGTAACAATGTAGTACGCGAGGCTATGCACTCGGCATTTTTATACCACGCTATTGGCGCCGGAATGGATATGGGTATTGTTAACGCCGGGATGCTGGAGGTTTACCAGGAAATTGATAAAACACTGCTGGAACTGGTAGAAGACGTGCTGCTTAACCGCCGCGACGATGCCACCGAGCGCCTGGTTGAATATGCCGATACCATTAAAAGCAAAGGTAAAGAGATAGTGCGTGATGAAGAGTGGCGCAAAGGCACCGTTCAGGCACGATTGTCGCACGCGCTGGTAAAGGGTATTATTGAATACCTGGACGATGATGTGGAAGAAGCCCGCCAAACTTACGCCAAGCCACTGGAAGTAATTGAAGGCCCGCTAATGGATGGTATGAACATCGTAGGCGATTTATTTGGAGCCGGTAAAATGTTTTTGCCGCAGGTGGTAAAATCGGCCCGGGTAATGAAAAAGGCGGTGGCTTACCTGCTGCCCTTCATCGAACTGGAAAAACAACGCGTTATTGATGCGGGTGAAGATAGTAGCGGCAGTCGCGCCAATGCTGGTAAAATACTAATGGCCACCGTAAAGGGCGATGTACACGATATTGGTAAAAACATTGTAGGTGTGGTGCTGGCCTGTAACAACTTCGAGGTTATTGACCTTGGGGTGATGGTGCCCGCACAAAGGATCATCGAAGAAGCTAAAAAGCAAAACGTAGATATTATTGGTCTTAGCGGTTTAATTACCCCATCGCTTGATGAAATGGTGCATTTTGCTAAGGAAATGGAACGCGAAGGTTTTACTATTCCGCTTATCATTGGTGGGGCTACCACTTCGCGCATTCATGCGGCGGTTAAAGTTGCGCCAAATTATTCCGGCGCTGCCATACACGTATTGGATGCATCGCGCAGCGTAACGGTTTGCAGCAGCTTAATGAACAGGGATAACCGCGATAGCTATATCCAGGGCATCAAAGATGAGTACGCTAAAGCCCGCGAAGCGCATTTGAATAAAAAATCAGACAAGCGCTTTGTCACCATTGATGACGCTCGCAAAGGCAGGTTCCAGATCAGTCTGGATGGGGATGTTGTGCCTAAGCCTGCATTTACCGGCACAAAGGTATTTGAATCGTACCCGCTGGAAGAGTTGTTGCCTTATATTGATTGGACACCATTTTTCCATACCTGGGAACTGCGCGGCAGCTATCCAAAAATATTTGCCGATAAGTTTGTGGGCGACGAAGCCAAAAAACTTTTTGACGATGCGCAGGAACTATTAAAGAAGATAGTAAAAGAAAAATTGCTTCACGCAAACGGCGTAATAGGCTTTTGGCCTGCCAACAGCGTGGGCGATGATATTGAATTATATGCCGATGAAAGTCGCACACAAGTTTTAACCCGCATCCATACGCTGCGCCAACAGGCTGAAAAGGTTAAAGGCGATCCGTATTATGCCTTGTCGGATTTTATAGCGCCGAAAGAAAGCGGAGTGCCCGATTACTTTGGCGGCTTTGCCGTAACCACCGGTATTGGCTGCGACGAACTGGTGGCCGAATTTGAACGCGATCATGACGACTATAACAGCATCATGGCCAAAGCCCTTGCCGATCGGCTGGCCGAAGCCTTTGCAGAAAAAATGCACGAACTGGTGCGTAAAGAACATTGGGGCTACAGCAAAGGAGAACAGCTAAGTACCGACGATTTAATCAAGGAAGAATACCAGGGAATCCGCCCGGCACCGGGTTATCCCGCCTGTCCGGATCATACTGAAAAAACAACACTTTTCGATCTGTTAAAAGCTGAAGACAACGCCAAGATGCACCTTACCGAAAGCCTGGCCATGACACCGGCGGCCGCTGTAAGTGGTTTCTATTTCGCTCATCCGCAAGCCCGGTACTTTGGATTGGGCAAGATCAGTAAAGACCAGGTGGAGGATTACGCGGTAAGAAAGAATATGCCCTTGGAAGATGTAGAAAGATGGCTTGGGCCGAATATTAATTATTGATCTGAGGTGTGTTATGAGAGGTGTGAGGTGTGTGAAAAAACAAAAACAGAATGACTTATAAAGATCTTGATGTTTGGAAAGAAGCAAGAGTTTTAGTAAAACTTGTTTACGAGAATTTAGCCAACTTCCCAAAAGATGAAATTTTCGCGTTGCAATCGCAGATAAAAAGAGCAGCTGTTTCTATTCCTTCAAATATTGCTGAAGGGTCAGGGCGAAATCATCGTAAAGATTCTTTGCAATTTTTTTATATAGCTCGCGGCTCTGCCTACGAACTGGAAACACAACTGTTTCTTTCTTTAGATCTTGGTTTCATAAATGAAGAAACGCTAAACTTGTTACTGAATCAAATTGAAATTGTGAGAAAAACTTTGTCCGGATTAATTAATTACTATAAATCGAAACTTGAGAGTAACTAACTCAGACCTCACAAACCACGAACCAGTCCACAGAACATGAAGATTACCGAACACATCGCCAACGCCAACGGCAAAACACTATTCTCCTTTGAATTGATCCCCCCACTAAAAGGGCAGAGCATTCAGGGTATTTATGATGCTATCGACCCTTTGATGGAGTTTAAGCCGCCGTTTATTGATGTTACATCGCTGCGCGAGGATTTTATTTATAAAGAGCACGATAACGGCCTGCTGGAAAAACTGAGCTATCGTAAACGCCCGGGCACCATTGCTATTTGCGCGGCTATCATGAATAAATACAAGGTAGATACTGTACCACACTTGCTATGCGGTGGTTTTACTAAAGACGAAACTGAGAACGGGCTGGTCGATCTGCAATTTTTGGGTATTGAGAATGTGCTGGTACTTCGCGGCGATGCTCGCCGGGGTGATGCCTCCTTTGTGCCTACGCCAAACGGCCACAACTATGCTACCGATCTGTTAAAGCAGGTTGTAAACATGAACAACGGTATTTACCTGCACGAGCATAACGACGAAAGTCTTAAGACAGATTTCTGCATTGGTATTGCCGGCTATCCAGAAAAACATTTCGAAGCGCCAAACCTGAAAACAGATTTTAAATACCTGAGACAAAAGGTAGATATGGGTGCAAATTTCATTGTTACCCAAATGTTTTTTGACAACCAAAAATATTTCGACTTTGTAAATAACTGCCGGGCAAATGGTATTACCGTACCTATAATTCCGGGCTTAAAACCGGTTACCACTTCAAAGCAACTCATCAACCTGGCCAAAACTTTTCATATAGATATGCCCGAAGATCTTTGCGATGCAGTTAACAGCTGCAAAACCGAAAAAGATGTGAAAGACATAGGTGTAGAGTGGATGATAAACCAATGCCGCGAACTGATAAAATTTGGCGTGCCAGTGCTTCACTTTTATACCATGAGCAACGCCGGTCCTACTAAACGGATAGCCGAGGCTATTTTTTAGAAACACATCTAAATGCGCCAGAAATTTTGGCTAAAGCCATTTCAGGCGCGCTTAATTAACCGTTAGCTGAAGCCGAACGGCAATGAATAAAAGGGATAGAGTAAATAAAATCCAAATTCATTGCCGTCCCCATTTATGGGACGGATAACGTAAGATTGGGCAATGGCTTTAGCCGAATTTTCATAGCTGTTTCCCGGCTTAGCAGATTTGTATATCTTTTTAATTTCTTATATATTCATATCACCAATTTATGGATGTATTTAGTCATATAAAATCTGTTATCGGTATTATCCTGAGTTTGAGCATTGCCCATTTGCTAAAGGGGGCAGCTAAGCAAATTCAACATCCCGATCGTAACAAGCCTTATTGGGTGCATTCGCTATGGTCGTTTTATTTGTTTTTATTACTGCTGCATTTCTGGTGGTGGGAATTTAACCTGCACGATATTAAGCACTGGCTTTTTGCTGAGTATTTCTTTATCATCATTTACATTGTTATTTACTACAGCGTTTGCGCCCTGTTATACCCAGAGGATCTTAAAGACTATAAGGATTACGAGGATTATTTTTACTCCCGCCGCAAATGGATCTTCGGAATACTGGGTGTAAGCTACCTGATGGATCTGGTTGATACCTGGATAAAAGGAGCGGCCTATCTTCACCATTACTCCATTGAATACCCTATCCGCAACATTAGTCATTTTTTATTGTGCCTGGTAGCCATGCGGGTGAGCAATCGTACATTTCACGCTGTACTGGTAATCGTTTTCATTTTATATGAGTGCTCATACATATTACGACTGTTTTAACCGCCGCAACGCCTGTTTACAGCTAAAAACCGTGCATTTTCCCGAACGTACAAATACAGTTTATGATACGTAGAAATACGCAATATGAGTAGGTGTTTTATTTCGGCATTCGATATATTGCACTGATAATAAAATACTTATATACTAACCTGCCATACACGGTATTTGTAGGGGAATTTGCCGCCATGTTGAAATAATAACTTAATTATCTTAGTTTTATCCCAAGTAAAAACCCTAAACTATTTTATTAAATCATGGAAAAACAAGAAAACAGATCAGTTATCACCGGCGAAGAGGGTGGCCCTATTGATTTTGAACAAGCAGCAAGCTGGACAGCCAACCACAGGCACCGTCATCCCAATGAAACCGTATCTCAATTTTTTGGAGAAAAGATCCTCAACACCATTTTAAACCAGGACGGATGCAAGGGCATTCGCATTTATTATGCCAATAGCCAGCGCTTAACCGGATGGCAGCAGTTTTTTGTAAACGTAGGCAACTTTTTTATTAAGGTGGTAGCCAATGCCGAAGGCGAAAAGAAATTTGTTATAACAGGAGTTACCTCCGATGGTGAAGACCAATTACCAGGCGATGCGCACAAGGATGTTGCAGGCGGATCGGAAAGTATAAAAACATTTAAGTTATCGGCAACGGCGCCCGTTACCAACGTACTTGGCGATCAATCCTATCCTTGCCCCGGCTCTGGAGGATGCCCTAAAGGCGGGTTAGCAGGTAACTAATAACCTGTAAAGGTTTTATAAATTATAATTGTAAGGTATATGTCTGAAGATATTACAGTTACATTGGCCTTTGTATCTACGATGTCGGGATTTATACCAGTGCTTGCTGCACTTTATAATTATAAGCATCTTGATAAAGTATTAAAAATAGCGGCCCTGTTTTTTCTTATCTCCTGCACTTTTGATCCCATTATGTGGATAATGGTGAACCTGGGCGAAAAGAACAACATGCCTATGATGCATGTTAACGTAGCTACGTCACTTGTTTTTTATACGCTCATTTATTATTGCCTGTTTAACAACGCCGTACTTAAAAAGGTTACGCTGGCAATTGCAGCAATTACGCTGACAATAATGCTTGCTTTTAATCATGATATACATCAGTACCCTACAGTTTCAAATACAGCCTTAAGTATCTCTTTAATCGTACTTTCGCTTATATATTTTTACCAGCTGTTAAATCCGTTAAAGTTTGTGGATATCGAAAAACAGGGCTTGTTCTGGATAAACGCAGGCGTGCTTTTTTATTCATCTGTTAACATATTCCTGTTTATGATCCTTACCCAAATACCGGTTGATGTTCAGAAAAACTATTTAGTAATTAACAGTATAACCAACATAATTGCCAATATATTATTTTCAGTAGGATTACTTTGCAAACCACAGAAAACAGCCTGATACCTGTACTTATTATAGGTACGCTTGTAGTTGTTGTACTTATTACCTGTTTGTTCTTCTTTGTGATAATTTACCAGCGTAAAATGATCAAGAACCAAACAGAGCTGCGCGCCTTACATGACGAGCGGCAAAGCGAGCTCATGAGCGCTGTTTTTGAAACCCAGGAAAGCGAACGCAAGCGCCTGGCCGAAGATTTACATGATAGTGTGGGTCAGGTACTCTCTGCCATAAAGCTTAACCTGCACCGGCTGGATAAGAATTGCATCAGCGAAACTACCCAGCCCCTGCTTATGGATACGCGTAAGCTTACCGACGAATGTATTCAGGAGATCCGCAATATTATTCATAATGTATTGCCGCCTGTACTTACCGATTACGGGCTGCTGGTTGCGCTGGAGGCCCTGAGTAATAAGGTAGAGCAAACAACGCACATCAAAGTAAAGTTCAGCAAAAAAATAGCCGATCAGCGGTTTCCGCATGATATTGAGCTTGCGCTTTATCGTATTGCGCAGGAACTATTTGGCAATGCCATTAAACACTCGGATGCTACAGTTATATATTTTACTATTACCCACGATGCCGGGATGCTGGTAATGGAGTTTAAGGATAACGGGGTTGGCTTTAATCTGGGTGAAGTAAAACAAGGCTTCGGAATAAAGAACCTGGAGAGCCGTGTACAATTAATAAATGGCGATATAAATATCTATAGTAAACCGCTAAGTGGCACACTTACCACTATTAAATTAAAAATAGCATAGTTTGTATCTTTAAACTATATTTATTGACATTTTGTTGACAATGAGCATAATTAAGTTAGGCATAGTAGATGATCATAAAATTTTCAGGAACGGTTTAAAAGCCACCCTTGAAGATTGTGAAGGCTTTGATCTTATACTTGAAGCATCAAACGGGAAGGAGCTTGTAGGCTTATTAGCTACCCGTACCCCAGATGTTTTACTGATGGATATTAAGATGCCCGAAATGGATGGCATACAAACCGCAACCTACGTACATCAGCATTTTAAAAATATAAAAATTCTGGCCCTATCCATGTTTAATGAGGATAAGTACATTGTTGATATGATGAAGGCCGGAGCATCTGGCTACCTCCTTAAAAATGCCGAACCCGAGGAGATCATCGAAGCGGTATCAACGGTACATAACAAAGGTTTTTATTTTAATGAACACCTCTCTATCACCCTAATAAAACAGCTGGTTGGTAATGACCATTCTGAAAGCATTGCCCATAACAAAGCCGATCTTAACGAACGCGAAATTGAGGTGCTCAAACTGGTTTGCCAAGAATGCTCAAACCAGGAAATTGCCGATAAAATTTTCCTGAGCGTGCGCACCGTGGAAGGTTACCGCGCCCGCCTGTTTGAGAAAACCGGATCGAAAAACCTTGTTGGCCTGGTTATATATGCCATTAAACGCGGGATTATCAACGTTACTTAACACAATCGTCCGTAGTTTAGTTTTTATTCCTCTTTATTACTCTCTCAAGAGGGGAATAGCACTAACCTCTGCTTTTGATCTGCCTTTTAATACTTACACCATCAGAGACGAGTGAAAGGGATTTTTTGTTTTATTTCTTGATTCTAACCCCTTGAGTATTAATTACGATCTCGTATCATTGCCATTATAAATGCTCAGGTAACTTTCATAGCGGGATAGTTCGATCTCGCCTTCCTCCAAAGCTTCCAATACTGCGCAGCCGGGTTCGTTAATGTGGCGGCAGTTGTTAAAGCGGCATTGGTTCATGCGTGAGCGCATTTCGGGGAAAAAGTGGCTTAGTTCAGCTTTCTCTATGTCGATAACACCCAGTTCGCGGATACCGGGGGTATCAATAATAAAACCGCCCTGCGGCAGCTCGAACATTTCGGCAAAGGTTGTGGTGTGCATCCCCTTGTCGCTCCATTCAGATACCATGTGCGTACGCAGATCTAAATCGGGCAGCAAGGCGTTGATAAGGCTTGATTTACCCACACCCGAATGGCCCGAGAACAATGTTATCTTATCTTTCAATAATTCCTGTACAAAATCAATATTGGTGCCTTCCAGGGCCGATACCTCATAGCAGGGATAGCCTATTTTTTCATAAACGGCTTTCAGATCGGCCAGTATCTCCAGTCCTTCATCACTAAACAGGTCAACCTTGTTAAAGATCAAGCGGGCGGGAATATCATAGGCTTCGGCAGTAACTAAAAAGCGGTCGATAAAACCTAAAGAGGTGCGCGGCGACGCCAGGGTAACCACCAGCATAGCCTGATCAAGGTTGGCAGCGATGATCTGCGCCTGCTTACTCAGGTTAATAGCTTTGCGGATAATGTAGTTTTTACGCTGTTGTAAATTGGTTATCACGCCGCTTTCCTGCTCGGGCTCCATATCAAAATCAACCACATCGCCAACAGCCAATGGGTTGGTGGTGGTGATACCCTTTATCCGGAACTTACCTTTTATGCGGCAATCTATCCGTTGCCCATCGGGGGTTTGTACCTGGTACCAGCTTCCTGTTGATTTTGTGATTAATCCCTGCATATTATCAGCCCCAAAAGTAATAATTAATTTGCCATCGCTTTATTTAACGGTCTAATACAAGTGCGTACTATGCGTTTTTAATAAAAAGTAAAATAAACCTTGCTAATTAAAAAATATTCTACTTACTTTACAGACATAATATATATGACAATTAACAACACCATTATTACATCAATTATTACCACCGGCATAAACCCCGGAGGAAGATAATCGTATGGTGTAAAACATAGCAAGAAACCAAATGAAAGCCTTCCTCCGCAAAGAGGAAGGCTTTTTTTATTAAATATTGATACTAAACCAAAAATGAAAGTTCTAAAATTCGGTGGCACATCTGTTGGGTCGGTGGCAAGCATCCAAACACTTTTAAATATCTTAAAAGACGAAGTTAATAATGAGGATAAACCGGTAGTTGTATTATCAGCAATGGGTGGGGTAACCAACCTGCTTGCTTCAATGGCCGAAGATGCTGCCAACGGCAAAGAGTTTACCGCACAACTTGCCGAGCTGGAAAGGCGCCATTTTGAAGTGGTGAAAGCCCTGCTTGATGTGCAAAATCAAAACCCGGCCTTTACCCGTTTAAAAATTCACTTTAACCAGTTAGAGGAATTGCTGCAGGGCATACTAACCTTACGCGAGCTTACCCCCAAAACCCGCGACCAGGTACTTAGCTACGGCGAGCGCTGCTCCACCATTATGGTGAGTAAAATTGCCGCCCAGCATTTTAAGGAAGTACTTTTTGTTGATGCATCAGATGTAATTAAAACCGATAGCTCCTTTGGCAACGCCAAGGTTGATACCGCGCTTACCGAATTGCTCATCCAAAACCTTTACCGGGAAAACAAAGGCAAAATGCTGTTTGTAACCGGCTTTATTGCAGGTAACGAGGCAGGGCAAACCACCACTCTGGGCAGGGGTGGCAGCGACTACACCGCAGCTATCTTCGGCGCAGCCCTTAATGCCAAAGAAATACAGATCTGGACGGATGTTAACGGCATGATGACCGCCGACCCACGTATGGTGAAAAAAGCATTCTCCTTAAACGAACTTACTTATACTGAAGCTATGGAGTTATCCTACTTCGGCGCCAAGGTGATCTATCCGCCAACTATGATCCCGGCGTTTTTGAAGAAGATCCCCATCGTTATAAAAAACACTTTCGAACCAGAGTTTGAAGGTACCGTTATTCGCCATGATTGTAAGGCTTCAACCTTGCCAATCAAGGGTATCTCGTCCATCAACAATATCAGCATCCTTAATTTGGAGGGCAGCGGTATGGTGGGTAAATCGGGCTTTAGCGGGCGTTTATTCTCGTTACTGGCAAGGGAACAGATTAATATCATCCTTATCACCCAATCCTCATCTGAACATAGCATCACCTTTGCAGTGCAGCCGCAGGATACCGAAAGGGCCAGGCTTGTAATTGAGCAGGAGTTTGAATTAGAGTTGTTAGCCAAAAAGCTGGAGCATTTAGTTATCGAGAAAAACCTGGCCATATTAGCCGTAGTCGGCGAAAATATGAAGCAAACACCAGGCATGTCTGGCAAGTTGTTTCATGCGCTGGGCCGTAACGGGGTAAATGTGCGGGCGATTGCGCAAGGCTCGTCTGAGTATAATATCTCGGTTATTATCTCCGCCAGCGATCTGTCAAAAGCATTGAACGCCGTACATGATGCCTTTTTTGTGCAGCTTACCAAAACCCTGCACGCTTTCTGTTTAGGAACAGGTAACATAGGTAAAACGCTGTTTAACCAGCTAAGCGCACATACCGAATACCTGAAAGAACATAACGGCATCCAGGTGAAAATTGCAGGCATCAGCAATACCCGCAAAATGACTTTCAACAGCGACGGTATTTCGTTAGATACCTGGCAGGATGATCTGCAGGCTTCGCCTTATGAAGCCAACCTGCAGGAGTTTATTAACCGGATGAAAGAAATGAATCTGCCTAATTGCGTGTTCATTGATAATACCGCCAGCCCGGTGCCAGTAGGTTTTTACGAGGAAGTTTTTAAGGCTAATATCTCGGTGATCACCTGTAATAAAATTGGTAACTCGGCCAGTTACCAGCAGTATCGTACATTTAAGGATACCGCCCGCCGTCATGGGGTCGATTTCTTTTACGAAACCAATGTGGGGGCCGGGTTGCCTATCATCAACACCCTTAAAAACCTGATGAACAGCGGCGACAGGGTGCAGCGTATCGAAGCTATACTTTCGGGAACTATATCGTTCATCTTTAATAATTTTAAGGACGATGCCAATTTCCATGATGTGGTAAAAGAAGCCCAGGAAAAGGGCTATACCGAACCCGATCCGCGCGATGATCTGAGCGGTAAGGATTTTATGCGCAAAATGCTCATCCTTGCCCGCGATGCCGGTTATGCTATGGAAGAGGCCGAAGTTGAAATACAAAGCGTATTGCCGCAAGCCAGTCTTGAAGCCAGTACCGTTGAAGATTTTTACGCCACCCTTAAAACAGAGGACGCACACTTTGCCAAACTAAAGGACCAGGCTGCAAGCCAGGGAAAAGTGTTGCGCTACATTGGCAAGCTGGAAAATGGGAAGGTATCCATCACCCTACAAATGGTTGATGAAAACCATCCTTTCTATATGCTATCCGGCAGTGATAACATCATTTCCTTTACTACCGACAGGTACAAAGAACGCCCGCTGGTAGTAAAAGGCCCCGGCGCAGGTGCCGAAGTAACCGCCGCCGGCGTATTTGCTGATCTGATAAATTTAGGGGCGAATTAAGAGATTTTTAAATCCCTCTCAAGAGGGGGGGCGGGAGGCAAGAGCGTTAGTAGGGGTGTGTTTCTACGATTAGAATACCAAGCAAAACACACCCCTCCACCCCTCTCAAGAGGGGAATCGCACCGCCCTCGCTTGTTTACTTAAGCGACAATGATATAAAAAAATGGAAGATAATAAGATACAAGAATTAAACACCTCCCCGCAGTTAGCACCCCCTTCAGCGGGAGGGGAGAGCATTCACGTTTTTGCCCCGGCAACTGTTGCCAACGTGGTTTGCGGTTTTGATGTACTGGGTTTCGCGGTTAATGAGCCCGGCGATGAGGTTATTATGCGCATGACCAATAAACCGGGTATCACCATCAGCAAAATCACCGGCGATGATGGCAGGTTGCCAATGGATCCGGCTAAAAATACGGTGAGCGTGAGCGTACTGCATTACCTGCAAAGCATCGGTCGTACTGATGTTGGTTTGGATATCGAATTGCACAAAAAAATGCCTATCGGCAGCGGATTGGGTTCCAGTTCGGCCAGTACGGTAGCGGGCTTATTCGCCATAAAAACATTGTTGGGTGATACTGCCGATCCGGCTAAATTGCTGCCCTTTGCTATGAAAGGCGAAGAAATGGCTTGCGGTCATGGTCACGCAGATAATGTAGCCCCGGCTCTTTTTGGTGGGTTTGTACTCATCCGCAGTTATGAACCTTTAGATGTGGTAAGGCTGCCGCATCCCGCCGGTTTATGGTGCGCTATCGTATTCCCCGATGTGGATGTGCCAACAAGGGAGGCCCGCCAGATTATCCGCAAAAATATCCAGATGAAGGATGCTGTAACCCAATGGGGTAATATAGCGGGTTTGGTAAGCGGATTGTTCATGAACGATATTGACCTCATTGGACGCAGTATGAAAGATGTACTGGTTGAACCTGTACGCTCCATGCTCATCCCCGATTTTTATAAAATGCGTGAAATGGCGCTGGAATTGGGTGCGGTGAGTTTTGGTATCTCCGGCTCTGGTCCGTCGGTTTTTGCCTTTACAAGGGACGAGGAAACAGCCAAACGCATCACCCAAAAACTACAGCAGCATTTAACCAATTTAAAAATAGGCTCCAACACTTACGTATCCACTATAAACGATGCCGGACCTAAGGTGATAGGATAAGTTTTAAGTCAAAAGTCAAAAGTGAAAATTCAAAAGGCTCAGCATGACAGCCCACTTTGTCATCCTGAGGAACGAAGGATCTAATCGCCGAATCGATTCTTTACTACGTTCAGCAAGACAAAATGGAAGTGAAAAATTAAATAAATCCGAAATCGAACATCCGAAATCCGAAATCAAAAAATGAAACTCTACAGTACCAATAACACCTTATCAGAAGTATCTTTTAAAGATGCGGTTTTTAACAGCATGCCGCAGGATAAAGGTTTGTATATGCCTATCAGCATCCCGCGTTTAAGTGATGATTTTATCAATAACCTGGATAAATATACCCTGCCCGAAATTGCATTTGAAGTTGCCAAAAATTTGCTTGGCGATGCCATGCCTGCCGATGATCTGAAAGCACTTATTGATGATGCTATCAACTTTGAAGCCCCAGTTGTAAAGCTTGACGATAACGTACACGTACTGGAACTTTTCCACGGGCCATCGTTGGCATTCAAGGATTTTGGCGCACGCTTTATGAGCCGTGTAATGAGCTATTTTCTGGAAGACGGCGAAAAACAGCTTGACGTATTGGTTGCCACCAGTGGCGATACCGGCGGTGCCGTTGCGCTGGGCTTTTTGGGTGTACCTAATACAAGGGTAACCATTTTATACCCTAAAGGAAAAGTAAGCGGTGTACAGGAGCAACAACTAACTACCAATGGTCAAAACATCCGCGCGCTGGAAGTAGACGGTACTTTTGATGATTGCCAGGCACTGGTTAAGCAAGCCTTTACCGATGCCGAACTGAATGAGCAATTTCGTTTAACATCTGCAAATTCCATCAATATAGCGCGTTTGGTACCGCAAACATTTTACTATTTTAATGCTTACGCTCAACTGTTGAGCCAAGGTGTTAAAAAAGTTATCTTCTCGGTACCGAGCGGTAACTTCGGCAATATAGGCGCGGGCTTACTGGCCTGGAAAATGGGCTTACCTGTTGAAAAATTTATTGCGGCAACCAATGCCAATGATACCGTGCCCGAGTTTTTAAAAACCGGCGTTTATCAGCCCAAACCATCGGTGGCTACCTTATCAAACGCTATGGACGTAGGCAACCCGAGCAATTGGGTACGTATTGCCGATTTATTTAAGGCAGATATGGAGCAGTTGAAAAACCTGGTGATCGGTTTTAAATATGATGATGAAGAAACCGTTAAAGCCATCAATTGGGTTTTTGATACTTATGGCTATGTGGTTTGTCCGCATACCGCTATTGCATGGCAGGCCCTAACAGATTATCAGCATGATCATGGCAGTGCCGATACTGCCGGTGTGTTCCTTTCAACTGCCCATCCATGTAAATTTCCGGATGTTTTCAGTGACGAGATAACTGCTAAAATTAATGTGCCCGAATCAGTTAAAGAACTGGCATCAAAAACAAAACTGGCCATTGCTATAAGTAAGGATTTTGATGATTTTAAGGGTTATTTGTTGAACGCGAAGTAAATAATGAAAAAGGGAGTCCTCTTATTTTTTTTATCGATATCGTTATTGGTCAATCAAGGTTGTCACGAAGTAGTATTCAAGCAATCTTTTGATAAACAAAAATGGAATAATAAAGAAGATTGGGATTACCCGGAACGTAACGGCATTGTTGACGATCTCGTTAAAAATTATAAGATAGAGGGGCTAAAATATAAGCAACTAATAGAACTGTTAGACGAACCGCAAGGTCATGATTCCTTGAGTGTTTATTATCAAATAGTGATGGATTTTGGGAATGATATTGATCCTGTTTACACAAAGAATTTAGAAGTTACATTCAATAAAGATTCAATAGTAAGCAATGTGTATATTAAAGAATGGAAAAAGGATTAATCAATTTCAGGAATTTAAAGGATATTTGATCTGTGAAAATCAAATCAATGCTTAACAAAAACGCAATCATTATATTTTGCCTGCTTATTGGCTCATTTGCCGCCTGTAAACGAACTGCAAAATTCGACAGGGATAAGTGGGATGAGGGGGATGGTCTTACATTTGCCTACCGCCCAAGCATGGTGGACGACTTGCTGCAAAACTATAAGCTTAAAGGCCTTAAATATCAGCAAGTAATTCATTTGCTGCACCGCCCGCAGTTGAGCAGCACAACCGAAATGACTTACGATATTGATTATTATTTTAAGCCCGGCAAGCCAAGATATGTGAAACGGCTGATCATTTCATTAAAAGATTCGGTAGTAACCGGCGCTAAAATTTACGAGCACACCTATAAAAAATGATCACCACTATAATCTTCGACCTCGGTGCGGTTTTAATTGACTGGAATCCGCATTACATGTACCGCACTATATTTAACAACGAGCAGGAAATGATAGATTTCCTGGCCAACGTTTGCACATCCGACTGGAACGAGGAACAGGATGCTGGTCGTTCATTACAGGATGGTACTGAACTGTTGGTTACCCAATTCCCCCAACATGAAGCCAACATCCGCGCCTTTTACAGCCGTTGGGAAGAAATGCTGGGTGAGCCTTTTCATGATACCGTGGAAATCTTGAAGCAGTTGAAGGCAAGTGGTAAGTATAAGATCTACGCGCTTACCAACTGGTCGGCCGAAACTTTTCCGGTGGCACAGGCGCGCTATGATTTCCTTGGCTGGTTTGACGGCATAGTAGTTTCGGGTGTAGAAAAAATGCGGAAACCCGCCCCGGAGTTTTACCAGATCATGCTTGATCGTTACCACATAAATTCAGCTGAAGCGCTGTTTATCGACGATAATTACCGCAATGTTTTAGCCGCCGAAAAAGCCGGGATCAAAACCATTCACTTTACCTCGGCAGATGCTTTGGCCAATGAATTAACAGCGCTAAACGTACTTTAGTTGCCCTACTTATAAGGAAACCTTAAACTGGAATATATCAGAATAAGAGGTATTGCCCTTGGCATCGCGGGTAACCACGCGCCAGTAGTAGATCGTTCCTTTTTTAACCGGGAAACCCTTTACAAATGGATCTGTTACAGCGCTTGCAAATAATAAAGGCGAGGCAGAGGTCCCTAAGTAAAAATCATAATTCACGATATCGTTATCAACATCATTTGCCTTCCATGATGCACTGTAAACCAATCCGGGATCTGCTGCTACGGTTACCCCGTTAAGCGGCGAAACTGCTTCTGCCGGGAATGGCGCATAAGTAGTTACACCCGGGCCCGAATTGTAAAATTTCCAGGTATCACTTTGTACCGTAGTTGTGTTTTTTGATGATTGTGAAACCACATACCACGAATAAGGAACAGTACGGTCAAGCGTAACCTCCAACTGGTTTTTGGTAGCTGTTTCCGTATCACTTACACCTGTTAGCAGGTTTTTTATGATGATAGAATAGCTATCGGCATTGTCGGCGCTGCTCCATTTAAAAACCACTTTGTTTTTAGTGGCCGATATAACAGTCCCCTGGTTGCAAACCTCATCCTTAGCCGGGAAAAGTAACGATGCTTTGGCTGGCGCAGGTGCCGGCGGCGTGGTGTCTGTTTTACTGCCTTTTCCGCAACCGGCGGCAATAATACTTATAGCTATAATAGTTAATAACTTTCTCATTTTTTGATGATCTTGAAAACCGATTCCCTGTTATCCATCGACATGTTGAGCGAATATGTGCCGCTTCTTAATCCCGACAGGTTGAGCTGTATAACCCCGGATTGATTGCCGAATTTTTGCTGCGATAATAACCGGCCATCGGCAATATTATAAACCCTGATAATGCAGCTGGCAACAACGTCGTCGCCCAGGTTAACATTTAAAATATCCTGAAAAGGGTTAGGATAAGGCACCATGCTGTCGCTCACGTTGATGATTTTTTCAATAATGCCCTGGCAAAGTTTATCCGTAGCAACAATTAGTTTATTGCTGCCCTTCATCAGCGGTAAGGACATCGAGCTTTCTGTGGTGTGATAAACCATTCCGTTAAATTCAACCGCGTAATTGTCGCTGCCGTTAAGTTCCAGGTCTAAGCTATTGGTGGTTTTATTTACAGATGAGTATACCGCCAAGTCTTTGGGTTCTGTGATCACGAGGTCAAAACATTGCTGGAAGTTGGGCTGCCCGGTAACCGTAATACACACATTATAGGTTCCCGGCGATAAGTCATTTATAGCCGTATTATTGCTAAACGTGAATGATTTTGTGTAATTCGGCCCCTTAACCAAAGCAACGTAGTTTTCAGATTGTACAGCGGCTATATTGATGATGCCATTGTTTTCGCCTTTGCAGGTAGCGCTGGTTGCGGATACTTTGAAATTGGTAGCCGGAAGATCGAAAATAACGGTTACGGTGGTAGGGTCGGATGTTACGGTAACACCTGTATTGGTGACCTTTACCACGTAGCTGCCCGCGGCTGTAGCATTATAAGTGGCCTGGGTAGCGCCTGTTATGTTTTTGCCATCCTTAACCCATTGATAAGCATTACCTGTACCCGTCGTGGCGTTTAAGGTTATACTGGCCCCGGTTTCAATGGCGATATTGCCTGCGGGTTTAATTGAAGGTTTCGGCACAAATGTAAAGCCATCTAACGATCCTATGCCAGCCGGCGCTGTTACCTGTACCGCTCCGCTTGTCCCACTGCCAACAACGGCTGTTATCAGGTTTTCGGATTGCACAACGAACCCCGATGCATCTACATTTTGAAAAGCTACTTTACTTACGTTTAAAAAGTTTTTACCTGTTATGGTAATGGTTGTACCTGTTGTGGCAGCAACTGGTTTAAATGAAGTAACAACAGGTGCCGGAATAAACGTAAAGCCTTTAAGCGTGGCTGTACCCGTAGGTGTTGTTACCGTAACATTGCCTGTTGAACCAATGAGGCCCACTATAGCCGTAATAGCAGTAGGTGAATTGATGGTAAATGAAAGCGCCGGTGTTCCGCCAAAGCTCACTGCCGAGGCCCCGGTGAACCCTGTACCTGTAATATAAACCGATTGGCGGGCGTATGCCTGCGTTGGTTGAAATGCCCCAATGGTTGGTGCCGGGGTTGTTAAAAAAGTAAACGTTGCCGTTGATGTAGCCGTGCCGCCCGGTGTAGTTACCGCTATTTTACCGGTTTTGCCGCCATCATCAACCATGGCGCTTATTTCTGTTGCCGAGTTAATGGTAAAGCTTTTTGCTGGTACGCCACCAAGGGTAACAGCGGTAGCTCCTGTAAAGCCAGTACCTGTAAGGGTAACCTTTGTGCCGGATGCCCCTTGTGCCGGCGTAAATGAGCTGATCGCAGGCACATCGAAATAGGTGAACGCTGCCGCCGATGCAGCTGTGCCACCCGATGTGGTAACTGATATTTTGCCGGTTGCACCTGCGCCGGTAGTAGCGGTAATACTGGTAGCCGAATTTACAGTAAATGACGCCGCCGCAATAGTGCCGAATTTAACTGCGGTTGCCCCGGTAAAATTATTGCCCGTGATGGTAACCTTAACATTTTTACCGCCCGAAGTCGGAGTGAATGAACTTATCGAAGGTGCTCCCGCATAAACAAATCCCTTTAAAGTGGTTATATTGGATGGCGTAACCACCTTGATATCGCCTGATGCACCGTTGCCCACAACAGCAGTAATGCTGGTAGGGGATACCACTTTAAATGACTGTGCAGGTACGCCGCCAAAGGTTACCGCGGTAGCGCCGGTAAAACCGGTGCCGGTTAAGGTTACCGTGCTTCCGGCGCCTGCCTGTAAAGGCGCGGCGGATTGCACATTGGCCAGTGCGTATGTTTTTACGAAAACACCATAACTGTCATAAGCCAGGTATAGTTTATGATCAAGTATGGTCATGGAGGTATTGAGCGCATCTGCAGATGAGATCTGATAACCGCCTATATCCTGCCAATCGGTACCGGCGGCATTGTAGGTAACCACGCTTGCACCGTTGTTATCCCTAACGGTAGATATGTATGGGGTTTCGCCGTCAAACGTGAGCGAAATAAAACCAACACCGCTATCTGATGATGAAGGCGTGATCATTGATTCCCATCCTGTACCATCGGCCTTAAGCCTGTACAAATATAATTTTAGACTGGCACCGGCACAGGCAACATAAGGGATATCGCCGCTAAAAGCCAGCGATAAAAAACTCGACGAAGCAAAGCCTGGTGTGCCAACAACTTCCCAGGTACCGGCAGTGTTAAGTCGCATAACCGTTGTCTTGCCGCTATTCCCGGCATCGCCGAAGGCAATGTAGGGTACTGTTCCCTTAAAAACAATTGATACATAGCCGGTACTGGCTACGGTGAACGGATTGCCTACTGTTTCCCAGGCTGTGCCGCCTGCGTTGAGGCGCTTAACGTTCACCACCTGGTCGTTATAAATAATATATGGTGTTGTTCCGCTAACGGCGATGGCTGACTGGCCAGTAACATTGCCGGAAGAAAAGCCCGCCGGGCCAACCGTTTCCCAGGTAGTGCCCGCTTTATTTAGCTGCATAACCGTAGCCTTGGCCGAATTTGCACCTGCTAAACAGGCAACATATGGCGTAGTGCCTTGAAAGGCCAGGGGAACTGTGTTGATGGAACCTATAGGAAATGCGAAGCCTGAATTGCCAACGCTTTCCCAAACTAATTTTGTTGCATTATATTTTATGACCGAAATTTCGTTGTTGTTACCATTATCACGATAGGCCACATAAGGCGTGCTGCCATTTAAAACTATATTAGTACCGAAAGCCAGCCCAGCCGAAGCGCCCGAGGTGCTTAAAGCCTCCCAATCGGTACCGGCGGTGTTTAACTTCATAACCCGGGGCTTGCGCTCATAACCCTGATCTGAAAACCCAACGTACGGAACAGCCCCGTTAAAGGCCAGTGTTACAAAAGATGCCGCACCCGATGAAAAATCGGCTCGGCCAACATTAACCCAGTCTGTACCACCTGCATTAAGCTTTACCACGTTTAGCCTCGATACATTGGGGTAATCTGCATAAGCAATATAGGGTATACCGCCGTTAAAAGCAAGAGAGAGTTCTGTGGCGATGCCTGGCGTAAATCCGGCCGTACCCACGGTTTCCCAGGCGGTTCCTGCTGCGTTAAGTTTTTTTACGGTAGCTTTTTGCCTGCCTTCTTCATAGGCCACGTAAGGCGTTGAGCCATTGAAAACCAATTTAATATAGGAAGCAGCCTGTGACGAAAAGGCGGTTTGCCCAACGGCTTCCCAATCGGTACCGGCTGCATTAAGCTTCATTACTTTGGCCTGCAGATTTGAACCTTCGCCGTAGGCAACATAAGGGGTGGTGCCATTAAATGCAAGGGAGGTATAATAAACTTTATCTGCTCCAAAACCAACTTTCCCAACTACCTCCCAGCCTGTACCAGCAGTGTTTAACCTCATTACGGTGGTTTTATAACCATTTACCGCATCCTGGTAGGCAACGTAAGGAGTGGTGCCACTAAATGCCATCGACACATAAGCTGCCTGCCCGGCCGAAAACCCTTCGGTACCTATGAGCTCCCAGTCGCTGCCATCGGTTTTAAGTCGTTTTACGGTTACGCGCCCTATGTTTATATTGTCGGACGTGTAGACTATATAAAGTCTTGAATTGTTTACTACCAATGAGATGTTGGCACCTACATTGGTTACATTTATATGCCGGCCAACAATTTCCCAGCCTGAACCGCTTGCTGCCGGTCGTTTTATTTCAATAGCGCCCTGACTCCCGCCGCCATAATAAGCCACGTAAGGGATAGCGTTAAAAAAGGTCATACTGGTAGATGCCGCTATATTATCTGATACCTGTTCCTTATCGCTTGGGCCAAGTGGCTGCCAGGTTTGGGCTAAAGTTTGATAGGATTGCAAAAAGAACAGGAGAATGGCACTGATTGCAAGGATGTTTTTTTTCAATTTTATATTTTGATAAGGCTATGGTTATTATCATAAATTGTATGAATCAATTGTTGCAACAGGGCGTACAAATTGACAGGTGCTGATATTAACTTTTTAGCTGAATGTGAGCTTTTTAAGTTGGCGCAAATATAACAAAGCATTTTTGATTAGAAATATCCTATAAACCGTAAAAGCTATAAATCAATATTATTTATTTGTTAATAAATTACTGTTAAACAAAAAGCACCTCCATTGCCTGGCGTTGCCTGGTTTATTTGTATTTTCGAACCGTTAGTCTTTATAATTTATTAATAATGAAAACAGCTACCCGCCTTTATAATATCCGCATAAAAAATATCATACTATTAGCATTTGTGTGTTTAACAGCGCTTGCATCATGTAACCGGGGGCCATCTGCCGGTATGGTGCAGCAGGCCCGTATAGACGATTCCCTTATCCGTGTTTATCTCGCCAATAATCCCATGATTAAGGCGGTTAAAGATCCGTCCGGAATTTATTACCAGATAAAAAAGCAGGGTACCGGGGCTTATCCAACGGTAAATTCAACTGTTACGGTTAACTACGTGGGCAAGCTTATTGAAGGTCCGCAGTTTGATGCTGCCAACGGTTACAGTTCGCCACTGTCAAGACTTGTTAAGGGCTGGCAAATAGGAATCCCACATTTAAAAGAAGGCGGTAATATTTTGCTAATTGTACCATCGGCATTGGGCTACGGGGCAGCAGGCGGCGGTCCTATTCCCGAGAATGCAATATTGGTATTTGATATTGATCTCGTGAGCGCTAAATAATACTGAGAGATGTTATTCACTATTGAAAATAGTTGAAAAAAGCAGGGGGTAAGTGAGATTCCCCTCTCAAAAGAGTAATAGCCCATTATATGACAGATGGGTAACCCTTACAGGGCATAATCGACTTGATGCTTTTCTCTACAAACAGATAGTCCCTCCGGGACATAGAAGTATTTCAATATTGATAGAAGACAGTAGTTTTTTATGTCCTGTAGGGACTACCTGTTTGTAGCCTAATAGAAAAAAAGGTGTATTTGTCCCCAGCGGGGACTACCCATGTTCTTTAATATTCGGAATGTCTATTGATAGGCTATTACGCCTCAAGAGGGGAGCTGCTAATAATGGATAGTCATTAAATATCTTATTATTTGTTAGTTATAAATTGCAAGGTTTTGTTAGTATCTTAACTGTTATAAAACCTTGTGATGAAAATTAGCCCCATTTTATTTTTTTCGATGCTTTCGTTCACGGCGATTGCGCAGAATAATCCCCTACGAAGCCAGGTAAATACTAAAGCCGATGCGCTCAAAGATAAAATTATAACATGGCGACGGGATTTTCATGAACATCCGGAATTGGGCAACCATGAGGTACGCACCTCGGGCATTATTGCCAAACATCTGCAATCATTAGGTATTGAAGTGAAAACAGGGATTGCTACAACTGGTGTGGTTGGCATATTGAAAGGCGGTAAACCTGGCCCCGTAGTAGCCCTGCGTGCAGATATGGATGGCCTGCCGGTTATTGAGCGTACCAACGTACCCTTTGCATCTAAAGTAAAAACAACATATAACGGCCAGGAAGTTGGGGTAATGCACGCCTGCGGTCATGATTCGCACATGGCGATATTGATGGGCGTTGCCGAGATCCTGTCGGGCATGAAAAAGGATTTGCACGGTACTGTTAAATTTATATTTCAGCCGGCCGAAGAAGGTGTAGAACCCGGACAAAAAGGTGGCGCCGAAGAAATGGTTAAGGAAGGTGTGCTGGAAAATCCAAAGGTTGATGTGGTTTTTGGGCTGCATATTAACTCGCAGACAGAGGTTGGCAAGCTTACCTATCGCCCCGGTGGCACCATGGCGGGTGTTAACGATATGCAGATCATCGTAAAAGGGCGTTCGGCGCATGGGGCTTACCCGTGGTCGAGCATTGACCCGATAGTTGTTTCGGCGGAAATTATCAATAACCTGCAAACCATTGTAAGCCGCAACATAAACGTAACCGAAAACCCGGCAGTGGTAACCATTGGTTCCATTAAAGGGGGCAACCGATCAAACATTATTCCCGAAAGCGTTGAAATGCTGGGTACGCTGCGCTCGTTCACAGCCGCAGATGAGAAGCTACTGGTTGACAGGGTAACGCAAATAGCTACCAAAACCGCCGAGGCACAGGGCGCTACGGCCACGGTAAAAATTCCTTACAGCACCCATTATCCGGTTACTTTTAATGATGTGGCGCTTACCCAAAAAATGCTGCCAAGCCTGCAGCAAACAGCAGGGGCGGCCAATGTGCTGCTGCGTCCACCCGTAACCGGTGCCGAGGATTTTAGCTTTTATCAGGAAAAAGTACCGGGATTATTTTTCTTTTTAGGTGGTATGCCCAAAGGCGAAGATCCGGAGAAAGCGCCATCGCACCATACCCCTGATTTTTATATTGACGAAAGCGGATTTACCCTCGGTGTAAAAGCCCTGTGCAACTTAACGCTTGATTATATGGCTGCGAAAAAGTAAAAAGATGAAGCGGTTTTTAGGGTTGCTTTTATTTGCAGGACTGGCTTGCAACCAACCGGTGAAACAAGCTATTGATACTAAAGAAAAAATAGAACAGATTGACTGGAATAAGGCTAAGATCAACGGCCTGCTGCCAATGATAACTCATGTGCAACAGGTAACAAACAGATTGTGCAAGCCAGATAGTATAGTAAAGCCCGATCATGCTATTAACGATTCCTTTTATCGAAATAAAATGACGTATTGTTATGTTAAAGGATTAACCTATGAAAAATACCATGATACTTTAGTGTTTAAACGGATGGATTTTAGGAAGGATACAATAGATAATTTGATTTTGAACAAGGTGAAATTTGATTATACGTCTTCAATGAGTTATTTCGGCAGGTTTTTTCCTTCTTCATATAACAACGAGTTAAGGGGAACAGATATGGATAAATACCTGATTTTTGGTTTGGATGATCCTGAAAATGGCAACAAGAGTGGCTGGATGTTTTGTTTTAATGAAGATGGAAGCAAAATACTTTGGATAGATCATTACGTTGCCGACCGGGTCGAATAAAAATTAAGAAAGAAATACAACTATAAACGTTGTATTCGTTATTTTTACTATGGTTTTAGTCATTAAAAAAGGCGGCTAAATAGGGTTAACTGAGGTTATGAGTAAAAAGATATTAGCAATGTTGTGCCTTTGTGCGCTTATAACAGCGTTTACCGCGCAGCAAACATTTGCCGTAGAGATAAGGGGAAACGACACCATAAAAACCATTAAGCCCGAGGTTTTAAAAGTGATAAACCAAGTACTAAAAGCTTCCTACACCTTTGATATTAATAAAGTTGCTGATATGTATGCCCCTAACGCAGTAATTACTGATGAGCAGGACCCCTATTCCTGGAACGGGCAACTGGCCGGCGTACAGTGGGTGAATTCTGTAGAAAAAGCAGTAAAGGGCTATAAGATCCGCGATTTTAAGGTGAACGTAAGGAAGATAAAGGTCTTTCAGCAAACCGAAGAAGTAGCCTACGTGGTAGTACCAGTTGAGTATACAGGTACCGTTAACGGCGACCCCTTTGAAGAGGAGGGCGCGTTTACATTTGTATTTCGTTTTGTTAGCGGCAAATGGCTTATAAAAAGCCAGGCCTGGGTGCCCAGAAACGGCCTGTAAATTATATTTAATACTTTTCCAATTATGCAACCTGAACTGATCACTTTTAAAAAATTCGATGATATTGCCCTTGCCAATGCTTTAACTGAGCTATTGGATGAGCATCATATTTTATACGAAGTTGAGGAAAGCGCGCAGGCATTTAACCCAACATTTGCCTATAACAATACCAGGGAGTACGCTGTAAAAATTGAGGGTGAAGATTTTACAAGAGTAACCGAACTATTGAATAACAGCGAAACCGAGGACATTAATAACGTTGGTAAGGATTACTACCTTTTTGATTTTACCGACCAGGAATTAGTAGAGATTTTGGCCAAGGCCGATGAGTGGGGTTCGTTTGATTATCAGCTGGCCCGCAAAATTCTTAAAGAACGCGGCGTTGAAATTAATGAACAGATAGTAGCCGATTTAAAAACCAGAAGAATTGAAGAGCTAACCAATCCTGCGCCGCCGCAAAATTCCTGGATAATTGTTGGTTATATATTTGCGCTGGCAGGCGGGGTATTGGGCGCTTTTATAGGCTGGTATCTGTCAACGAGCAAAAAAACGTTGCCCAATGGTACCCGCGTTTATGATTATAATGATAACGACAGAAAGCAAGGGAAAAGGATATTTTACATATCTATATTGGTTTTCGCGCTCAGCATTGTTTATAAGTTTTACAGTGTAGAGAATTACTAACCTAAATTTTATTAACCCCGATTGGCTAATCTCCTTTTCATTTGCAGCAAAAATCAATGGCGCAGTCCCACGGCCGAATTGTTATTTAAAGATCATCCCGAACATTCGGCATTTTCTGCCGGTACAAGTGATAAGGCCCGCATCCGCGTAAATCAAAAAATGATTGATAGGGCAGATGTGGTGTTTGTTATGGAGCGTAAACACAAAGAGTTATTGAAACAACGCTTTGATGTTATGCACAAGCAGCTGATTGTATTGGACATTGAGGACAACTATCAATTCAACGATTCGGAATTGATAACAATACTTAAAATTGCTTTGGAGGAGTGGCTGTAATGCGAGAGCAGTTATCAGCCGTTTAATTAAGTGCGAAGCAATACGATTTACAAATCATATTGCTTCGCACAAAGGATATTATTGATGGTTAAAGCTCAACAGATTCGCCTACGGCGGGTAATTTTAAATTTAAGCCTGCTTTGATGAACTTTTCTGTAACCTCATCCTTGTCAATTTCAATAACCGGGAACGAATCATAGTGCATACCAATGATGTTTTTACAGTTGATGAAAGCAGCAGCTTTAATAGCATCATCGGCACCCATGGTATAGTTATCGCCAATTGGCAAATATGCCCAATCCAGGTTTTCGTCTTCCAGTAATTTCATATCATAGGTAAGGGCGGTGTCGCCGGCAAAGTATAATTTTTTGCCTCCAATTGACAGTACAAATCCTGCAGGGTTGCCACCCGGCGAACCATCGGGCATGGTGCTGGAGTGGATGGCCACTACCATTTTAACCCGGCCGAAATCGAAATTAAAACCGCCGCCAATGTTCATGCCGTGTACATTATCTACACCTTTGCTGTTAAGCCAGTTGGCAATTTCGGCAATGCAGATAACTTTAGCGCCGCTCTTTTTTTGAATTTCAAGCAGGTCTGCAACATGGTCGCCATGACCGTGCGATACCAGGATATAATCGGGCTTTAAGCTATTGATATCAATATGCTTGGCCAGTGGGTTATGCGTTATAAAAGGATCGAAAAGCAGCTTTATACCGCTTGTTTCTATCTCAAAGGTTGATTGTCCGTAGAACGTAGTTTTCATGGTAGTGTTTTTTATTCTGTGGTGTGGAATCTGTGGTCTGGAGTCTGAGTTCTGTGGTGTGGAATCTGTGGTGTGAGTTCTGTAATTTACTCACTGATCTCAGAACTCACACCACACACCTCCGACCTCAGAAATTATTTTCCGAACAGGCTGCCTAAGCCCGGCATGCCGCCAAACATATCCTTTGTCATGGCAGCCATTTCGCTTTGGCTAATGTTATCGGCTTGTTCCATTGCTTTGTTAATGGCTACAAACAGCAATTCTTCAATCTCTTCCTTGTCGGCATCGGCGTAAAAAACACTGTCTATATGTACCGACTGGATAACTTTATTGGCGTTGGCATTTACCACAATTTTACCACCTTCGGCCGAGCCTGTTACGGTAATTGCATCTAGGCGTTTTTTTGATTCGCCAGCCTTTTGCTGGGCTTCCATTATTTTATCAAACATGAGTTTTGATTTTAAATGTGCAAATATGCGGATGTGCAGATTTCAGATGTGCAAATATGCAGATGAATAATTATTTTGATGAATTAAAGCCTAAATTTTACAATTGTCGTACCAATTGATTTCATCTGCACATCTGTAATTTGCACATCTGAAATTAATTCGTTTCATCTGCACATCTGAAATCTAAAAACCTTAATCATCACTGGTATCGCCGTTACCGTTGTAGGCGCTTTTGCGTACTACCGGCATACCGGCAGCCTTAAACAGATCGTCGAGTTTTAACAAGCTGCCGTTGGCTAAGTTAGATAACAACACAATAGTGATATCGTTTTTCATATCGCGCAAATAAATGTGCCTGAAACCATGCCACCAACCGGTGTGGTAAATAACTTCCTGCCCCGGCGCGGTAAACGTACGCCAGCCATAACCATAACTAAAGTGGCCATGCAGCATGGGATTGCGCGGTACATAGGCCGAGTCAAGCGTGGCTTGCTTTAATAACCTGCCGGCACGTAAAGCCCTGTCAAACAAAAACAGATCGGCAACGGTGCTGTAAATGCCTTTGTCGCCAACAGGGCCATCCAAAAAGTTCTGGGCTACCGAGTATTTCCACTGGCCGCGATCGTGCCCAACAACGTCAACAGGTATTTTATCATAAACCGCCTTGGAGTACACATTGGTATGCGACATGCTGGCCGGTTTAAACACATTCTCTTTCATGAACTGCGCGTATGACATTCCGCTCACTTTTTCAATAATGGAGCCCAGTACCATAAAGTTTGAATTGTTGTACAGGAACCTTTTATTGGGTACATTAAATGGCCGCGGTTTATACTGAGCTATCATTTTCATAGCATCGGCATTGGTGAGGCCTTTCTTTTGATTAAGGTGCTGACTGCGGTATATATCATCAACAAAATATACATAGTTCATCATGCCCGACCGATGGGTAAGTAACAGCCTGATGGTTACGCCATCGTACGGAAAATCCGGAAAGAATTTTTTTACATCATCATCAAGTGTGAGCTTGCCACGTTCCATCAGCATTAAAATAGCGGTGGAGGTCATGGTTTTTGTTACGGAGGCTAATTCAAACTGCGAGCCTAATTTAAGGCTGTCGCGATGCAGGTAATCAGCCCAGCCTATAGCGTTTTCATAAATGATCTTGCCTTTTTTTGCAACCAGCACATTGCCGTTAAAGCCACGGGTGCGGTGCAGTTCCTTCATTACCTCATCTATTTTTTTATCGGCATTTTTGGGGTTGTAGGCCAGCAAGGCGGTGGTATCAAGCGGTTTGCTGTTAATTGGCGACGAAGCGGCCTGGTCTTTATCTTTATTTTTTGACGAACATGCAGTTAAAACCAACAGGGCGGCAGCAAAGGAAAGAACACTCTTGTACAATAATCTCATATGTAAAAATCTCACTCTAAAACGAAAGCGAAAATTAGAAATTATAACGCAGGTATGAATTAAAGTTTTTATTTTTTTCTTTTAGTTAATAGTCTTTGTATGTTTAAGTATGAATATTGTTACAAGGCTACGGCTTATCCTCCCGTTTTTGTTACTGGCATTGGGTGTTAATGCCCAGGATGTTGATGTTAAAGCGCTTATTAAAGAGGGCATACAATTAAATAACGACAAGAATTACGCAGGTGCCATTGAAAAATATAAACAAGCTTTAACAACCGAGCCGGAAAACGCGCAGGCAAATTACCAGCTGGCCTACAGTTTAAACGCGGCTGGCAGGGGTACAGAAGGCATTCCCTATTTAAATAAGGTTGCCAAAGCCAACAGTAATTTTACCGGACCAGCCTATGAGCTTTTAGGCAGTATTTATGATAGCAGCCACCAACCGCAGCAGGCTATTGATGCCTACAAAGAAGGAATTAAAATTAAGCCCGATTACCAGCCCTTATATTTTAACCTGGGGATAGCCTACTTCCGCGCCAAACAATATGCCGATGCCGAACTGGCCGCCATTGAGGCCATAAAACTTGATCCTAAACATGCCAACAGCCAGCGGTTGTATGGGCTGGTAACATTTCATCAAAATAAACGGGCCGCTGCCCTGCTGGGCCTTTGCAATTTTTTATTGCTGGAGCCGGATGGTGCTAAGGCCGCCGAAGCATATACCAATATACAAAGTATTTTAAAAGGAGGGGAGCTAAAACCCGACGGCGGAAAAGTTACACCTTTAGATGCCGGTAACGCCGCGCTCAACAAGGCTTTGTCGGCGACTATGGTGGCGCAAAAGACGGCTGCATTGGAGGCTCAGCTTAACGCGGTATTTACGGCCGTTGGTCAGCTTGCCGAAAAGCAGACCGGGAATGATTTCTTCAGGAATTACTATGCGGCGTTTTTTTACGCGCTTGCAAAATCGGGCAATATGCCTGCGTTTGCAAGGTTAATAGGTTTAAGTGCCGATAAAACAGCCAATATACAATGGCTGCAGCAAAATGATGATAAACGAAAGGCGCTTGATGCCTGGGTACAAACGGCTGAAAGAAAATTTTAAGATTTTTTATTTTGGTTAAAAGGTAACTACATTTAGATATGAAAACCTATCACAAATATCTGCTGCTTATTTTATTTTCTGCCTTTTCTGTAGTTGCCTTTGGGCAAGGTAATAACGATGCGCAAGCCTTAATAAAAGAGGGTGTTGCGCTGCACGATGCCGGGAAATATGATGATGCCATTGCCAAATACAACGCGGCGATAAAGATCGACCCTGAAAACCCAAGCGCTCATTATGAATTGGCTTTTACCTTATTTACAGCCGGAAAGGGAAAGGAAGCCATCCCTATTCTTGAAAAACTGATCCAGATAAATCCTAAGTCGGGCGGAGCGTATGATTTGCTGGGCAGTATTTATGATGACGATAAACAACCCGATAAAGCTATAGATTATTATAAAAAAGGTGTAAAGGCCGATCCTGAATATCAGCGGTTATATTTTAACCTGGGTATTTTATACCTGCGCCAGGGCAAAAATGCCGAGGCCGAAGCCAATGCCATTGATGCCATAAAACTCGATCCTAAACATGCCAGCAGTCAGCGGGTATATGCGCTGGCTACTTATAATCAGCAAAAACTTGGTGCGTCGTTATTAGCGTGGTGCAGCTTTCTGATCCTCGAACCGCAAACCCAACGATCTGTAGAAGCCTATAAGTTTGTACAAAATATACTCAATCACGGTATCAAAAAAACGGGCGAAAAAAGTGTAACGCTAACACTCTCTCAAAAAGATGTTGATGGTCCTAATCTGCTTTTACCTACTGCAATTTTAGCAGCCACTACCGATAAGACAGGCCTGAGCAAAACAGATTCATTAACATTACAGTTAAAGAGTGTTTTTGGCATATCTGATAATTTTGGTGCCAAGAGCGCAGATGCTTTCTATAAAAGTTTTTATTCCGACTATTTTAAAAAGCTTGCGGCTACAGATAATATGGAAGCTTTTGTACGCCTTATAAGTTTAACGGCCAATAAAGAAGAAAACCTGCAATGGTTTAAAGACAATGGAGCCAAATTGTCGGCCCTTGATGCCTGGGTAACCACTACCAAAAGAGAACCTTAATTTTTTATCCGTTCGTAATATTCCTCTGGGCCATCTGCTGCCAGGGGTACGGGGCCGTAAAAGGTTAGCTTTTTTTGATCTATCTTAAAAAATACTTTTTCTGAGTCGGCGCCGCCATCGTAAATAATGCGGTTATTAGCCTGGTCTTTTGTAATGGTATAGGTACCGCTTTTTTGCAGTGTACCTTTATTGTAACGTTTGTAAGTAGATGCTGTAAAGGTTATCAGGTTTCCGTTGCCGGGCTTTATGGCAGTAGTATCAGTAGCAGGTGTGCAATAACACGCCGTACCGCGATACTCCCAGGTGCCCGTTAAACTAATGTTGCTGGCGGCATCTTTTTTACAGCCAAAAGCAAATACAAGCAGGCTGATAAGTAAAAACTTTTTCATGGTTTATAAAGGTTTATAATAGCATTACGCTGCGGTTTATTAAAACGCTACAGTACGGTTTTGCAATATGCCGATAAAGTACTATTATGAATCATGCCTGTTTAAAATAAACAAGCCCCTGTACCGTATTAATTGGTACAGGGGCTGTAAAATATATTATGTTTCAACGCTCTATCAATACAATAATTGATCGTAAGGATAACGCTCTGTATGTATCGCCTTCACCTCCTGGTAAAGCAAATCCCTGAACTCATCTACGTTTTCTTTTTTAGTAGCCGAGATGAATATGGCCGGACTGTTGTTCTTGGCCATCCAGCTGTGTTTAAAATCATCTAAGGTAAGCGGCTCGGCCTGTTGTTCAAGCTGGTGCTGCTCGGGCTTAAAGGCATCTATCTTATTAAAAACGGTTATCATGCGTTTATCAATAGCGCCAATATCTTTCAGGGTTTCATTAACGGTGCGTATCTGGTCTTCAAAGTTGGGGTGGGAGATATCAACCACGTGTATCAAAATATCAGCCTCGCGTACCTCGTCCAATGTGGATTTAAAGCACTCAACCAACTGGTGAGGCAGCTTGCGGATAAACCCAACCGTATCTGAAAGCAAGAAAGGTACATTTTCTATCACCACTTTACGCACGGTAGTATCAAGCGTGGCAAATAACTTGTTTTCGGCAAACACTTCCGATTTGGAGATCATGTTCATAATGGTTGATTTACCAACGTTGGTATATCCCACCAATGCCGAACGCACCATCTGGTGACGGTTTTTGCGCTGGGTTTCGTTTTGCTTGTCTATTTGTTTCAGCTTATCCTTTAACAGGGATATTTTATCAAGGATCAAACGCCTGTCGGTTTCAATTTGCGATTCACCAGGGCCGCGCATACCAATACCACCCTTTTGGCGCTCAAGGTGAGTCCATAGGCGGGTAAGGCGGGGTAACAAGTACTGCAGCTGTGCCAGTTCAACCTGGGTTTTGGCCTGCGCAGTTTGTGCGCGGTTGGCAAAAATATCAAGTATCAGGTTGTTCCTGTCGAGGATCTTTACCTGTAGTTCATTTTCAATATTACGCAGCTGCGAGGGTGTTAGTTCGTCATCAAACACCACCATATCAATCTCTTCTTCTATTACAAAAGCCTTAATATCCTCTAACCGACCCGAGCCTACAAACGTAGCCCTATCCGGACGCTGCAGCTTTTGGGTAAAACTCCGCACGGTTTCGCCACCGGCGGTAGCCACTAAAAATTCAAGCTCCTCTAAATATTCCTTTTGCTGCTCATCGGTAACATGCGGTGTCATTACGCCTACCAATACAGCTTTTTCCTGCTTCACAGCAGTATCATAAAATTTTTGCTTCATTAACTATAGTATAACAATCAAAGTGCCAGTTTGTAAATGGCACATAATAACAGGCTTTTACAATTTATAAGTGCCAAAATAACAGTAAGCAAGGTATAAATTAAAATTCTCATTTTATTTGTTACAGCGTATGGAAATATGCAGCTCTGTGCATCTTGATAATAAAAACATACCCGGCAGGCTTTACAATTAGTTTGCCAAATTGTTTTAATTATTTATTATTAAACCATTCACATATTATTATATTCGTCCTGATTAAATCCTTATCACAATGAACAAATTTTTTGCCCTGATAATATGGGGCTCTATGGCGTTAACTGCAAACGCCCAAACACCTGCTATCCCTGTTGCCATGGCATTTGGCAAGGTTGACAATGCCGATCTTGAAATGAAATCATGCGATTTTGAAAAAGATGCCAACGCCGAAGTACTTTTTGATAAAGCCAGTGTGTACTTCGATCAGCAGTACAATATCGTTACAGAAAGACATAAACGCATTAAAATATTTAACGATCATGGTAAAGATGAAGCCAACATCCGCATTGAATATTATAGCTATGATCATGGCGAATATATAACCGGTCTGCAGGCGCAAACCATTAACTTAACCAATGGTGCTGTTGAAATTATTAAGGTAGATAAAAAACAAATTTTTACCGAAGTGGTTGACAAAACCCGATCGGCCCTCGTATTCTCGTTCCCGAATGTAAAGCCGGGATGTATCATTGAATATAAATACCGCCTTACGGTCAACAACGTTTGGGATTTTCCGGACTGGTATTTCCAGGGCGATCTGCCAACCCGTTACAGCGAATTGAGTACAAACACGCCCGATATATTAACCTATAAAGAGCTGGCAAATGTGCATTCGCCGTATGTAACCAATAAAACATCATCATCCAATACACTTACAAGAGCCCTGGCCAATATCCCGTCATTGAAGGACGAGCCTTATATGGATTCGAGAAACGATAATTCTGAGCGCATATTATTTCAGTTATTAAGCATCAGGATCCCGGGATATTTCTCTCCGAATTTTCAGGATTCATGGGGAAAAGTTGGGGTGAATATGATGGACAGCGAAGATTTTGGCGGCCAGCTTAACCGCAAACTTGCTGGCGAAGAGGTTATCATTACCAAAGCCAAAGCCATGAAAACCGACGATGAGAAAATTGCCTACATTTTTGGTGAAGTAAAAAATACCATGAAGTGGAACGACCTGTATAAAATTAGCAGTTATGACGGGATGCCAAAAGCATGGGAAAAGAAGACGGGTAACTCGGCGGAGATAAATATGGTGTTATACCACTTGCTTACCAAAGCAGGGGTAAAAGCACATCCAATGATGGTAAGCACGCGCAAAAATGGCCGTATAAACCCTGTTTATCCATCGATAAATCAGTTTAATAGCATGGTGGTTTATATCCCGGTTGATAGCGCTAAAAATTACGTGCTTGATGCTACCGATAAATACAATTGCTACACACAAACCCCAAGTAAATATTTAAACTCGTTTGGTTTAAGCATGGATAAGACAACCGATAGCTATAAGCTTGAGTTTTTACAGGAATTAAAACCGGTAAGGCAGGTGGTATTAATAAGCGCCGAAATAAAGCCCGAAGGTAAAATGAGCGGTACGGCAGATATCAGCAGCTTTAGCTACAACCGGACCTATTTGGTAAGTAAGTATAAAATCGACGGTGAAAAAAAATATATCGATTACATGCGTGATGATAACAACAGCATGAAAATATCATCAATTAAGTTTGAAGGTATGGATGTAGATACCTTACCATTAAGGCAAAAATTCGATTTTAACCTCGACCTTACCGGGGGCGACGATAACTACATTTACTTTAACTCCAACCTGTTTACCGATCTTAAAAAGAACCCATTTTTGAGTGAAGACCGCAGTACCGATATTGATTTTGGCTACCGCGATAATTATTCAATCACGGGTATTTTTAAAATACCTGCCGGTTATAAAGTTGAGGCTTTGCCCAAAAGCATAAATATGGCTATCCCCGATAAAAGCATAACCTTTAAACGTTTTGTTGCCGCCGATGAAGGGCAGATAATGGTTAGGTTAAATGTAGACCATAAACAATCCATGTACTTCAAGGAAAATTACCCCGAGTTCCGCGAGTTTTGTAAAAAGATGTACGAGATGCTTAACGAACAGATAGTATTAAAAAAATCCTGATAAATAATGTCAACCCAATATTTTAAAAGGCCGCTGTTTACACTGGCGGCCTTATGCCTGTTTTTTACCCAGGGCTTTAGCCAGGATAAAAACATCCCCAAGGACCTGTACATAGCATCAACTATACCCGATTCGTTAAAGGAAGAGGCAAACTCAGTGGTGCGGTACAATATGGAAGATTACGAGATTAAAGGGCCCGGGAAAGCCTTGTTCAAAACCATGCCATCATCACTATTTTAAATGAAAAAGGTAATGATGCCGCGCGGATGATCCTTCACTATAACAAAAAGTTTAACTCGGTGGGCTCATTCGAAATGCGCGTTTACAGTGCTGATGGTACCCTTACAAAAAAATACCACAAAAGCGATATGTATGACCGTGCTGCGGTCGACAATGAATCGATAGTTACCGATGACAGGATATTAGCCATTGAGCATACCGTTGTTACCTACCCAACTACAGTTGAATTTATAGTTGAGGAGGATCTTAAAAGCTTAATTGACCTTGGTTCGTGGGATATCCAGGAGTCAGAGCAAGCTGTTCAAAATACTTACTATCATATTTCAATTGCCAGTGATGCTGGTTTCAGGTATGTTAATAAAAATACATCGGCAAAACCACAAAAAACAACTGTTGATAAAACAGACAGTTATTTATGGAAGGTGACAAATTTAAAAGCATTTAAGCTGGAAGATGGCGCCGAATCATGGCGGGTATTGCCCAGGATTTATTTCGCTGCCAATAACTTTGAATTTTATGGCATCCCGGGGAACATCAGCACGTGGCAAAATTATGGAAAATGGCAGCAAGGTTTAAATGCCGATGTATGTAACCTGAGCCCTAAGCGTGTTGAGGAACTACAAAAAATGACCGCCGATATAAAAACAGATAAAGAAAAGGCCAAATATTTATACAATTACCTGCAGCAAAATATGCGTTACGTAAGCATACAATTGGGAATAGGTGGTTTAAAACCTTTCCCGGCTGCTTTTGTGGACGAAAAAAAATATGGCGATTGTAAGGCACTGGCAAACTATATGTGTGCTATGCTGAAAGCCGTAAACATCCCTGCCTATTATGCAAAGGTAAGGGCTGGTTCAAATGAAGAGCCTTATGATGCTGCTTTTCCTAATGACCTGTCGAACCATATCATTGTTTGTATCCCTTTTAAGGGCGATACCACCTGGCTTGAATGTACCAGCAGCACTCAGCAATTTGGAAAATTAGGCAAGTTCACCGAAAACAGGAACGCGCTATTAATTACCGAAGACGGGGGCAAATTGGTTAACACCCCCAAAAGTACCGATGTAGATAACCAGCTTAACACCGTTGTAACTATTAAATTGGATGCCGACGGCGGCGCCAAAGCGCAGCTGAAAATTTTAAGCACTGGTGATTACAGGGACGACTATATTGGTATGGCCGCGTTAAAAAACGATGAGCAAAAACAATACCTCATGCAAATGCTGGGTATTAAGCAGCCATCGGTATTTAACTTTACGCCTACTACTGATAAAGATGGCGTAAAGGAGGTTGATATTGACCTGGAGTATGATAAGTTTTGTGATATCGCCACGGGTGATAAACAATTTTATAAACCAAAAGTGTTTGACCTGTGGCAGGTAACCGTGCCTGTACTGGAAAAAAGAAAGAGCGATTACTATTTTGGTACACCTATGCTAAAAACATGTATTACCACAATTGATCTGCCTGCAGGTTTCGAGGTAGAAACTTTGCCTACCAGCCAGTCGCTTAAATTCACGTATGGTACTTATGATGTTAAGTATGCTTATGATGCTGGCAAAAACCAGGTAGTAAGCACTGCTAAGTTTAACCTTACCAACCAGGTTATCCCGGCGGCCAAATACACCGAAATGCAGGTTTATATGGATGCTGTTGCTAAAGCGCAAAATAAAAAACTGGTGATCCGCCGCAAAGCGTAAATTTGTGCCTGATGATATTCAGGCTTGATGAACGTTTACTATTTCCCGAGCCCGATCTGGCAGAGCCAGACGGGCTTTTGGCTGTAGGTGGCGATCTGTCCACCAATCGCCTGCTGTTGGCCTATCAAAACGGCATTTTTCCGTGGTACAGTGATGATTCGCCCATATTGTGGTATTCGCCGCATGAAAGGTTTGTGCTGTATCCGCAGGAGCTGAAAATTTCCAAGTCAATGCGGCAAGTATTACGGTCGGGCAGGTTCAGGGTTACCGTTGATACCTGCTTTGCCGATGTTATAAAGGCCTGCTCCACAGCTCCGCGCGAAGGGCAGGACGGCACCTGGATAACCGATGATATGCAGGAGGCGTATATTAAGTTACATAATGAAGGTTGCGCCCATTCCATCGAGGTATGGGAAAACGACCAACTGGTGGGCGGCCTATACGGCATACAGGCAGGTGCCGTATTTTGCGGCGAAAGCATGTTTAGCCGCTTAAGTAATGCTTCAAAAACTGCGCTTATTTATTTGTGCCAAACTAATAAGTTTGAATTGATAGATTGCCAGGTACATACCGATCACCTGAAATCCATGGGCGCACGGATGATAAGCCGGGAGCAATATGTCGCCATTTTGCAAAATGGTTTGCGTTAATGTTCACTCAGTTGAGTATTAAAATGAGCTTTCGGCTTTACACCTTCTGCTTTTAGCCCCGATATAATTAACTTTACCCTGTGCAGCAAGCAAACACCAAAGAACGTATAATTTTAGGCATCGACCCTGGTACAGCCGTTATGGGTTATGGCCTCGTGAAGGAAACTGGTCCCAAGATTGAACTAATTGCCCTGGGCGTAGTAAAGATGGAAAAGCTTGACGACCACATGCTGAAACTGCAACGCATTTTTGAAAAAACGGTAGCCCTTATTGATAACTATCACCCGGATTGCCTGGCCATCGAGGCTCCCTTTTATGGTAAAAACATCCAGGTAATGTTAAAGCTTGGCAGGGCGCAGGGTGTGGCAATGGCTGCAGCGCTATCGCGCAACGTAGCTATCACCGAATATGCGCCGCGTAAAATAAAGCAATCCATAACCGGCAACGGTAATGCCACCAAAGAGCAGGTTGCCGCCATGCTGCAAACCCTGCTTAAGTTTACAGAAACTCCCGATTTTCTGGATGCCACCGACGGACTGGCAGTCGCCGTTTGTCATTCATTCCAGCGTATTACTACCGGCACCAAATCTGGCGGCAGCAAAAAATCATATTCGGGCTGGGATACCTTTGTTAAGGATAACGCGAAGCGGATAGTGTGATTTTTGGATGTGCAGCAAATAGTAGCTATGAAATATTGTTACCGTCGAAATCAAACATATACTTCCTGTACCCAAAATCGGTAGCGTAGATATAGTTATCTGTAATCTTAAATTCCTCTGTAAAAATATCGGCACCTCCCTGATGCCATAAAATATCTCCGTTATGGCTTAAACGACTTATTTCTACTTCACCATGAATGATGTAGTCTGATTGATATTTAAAGATCTGAAAGCAAGTGACATCATCGGCTTTTGTTTTCCAAAGTAACGACAGATCGGGAGTTTGTAAGCAGAATATGGTGTCTGAACAGCAAATGACAAGCCTGTCTTTTTCTGTAATAAACGAATTTTCATGTACAGTTGTAGCACCGCCCATTGCGCCAATGAGAATCCTTTTTAAAAGGTTATCAGAAAGGAACGTACTTATTTGGTAAACAGATGGATGTCTGTATTCGGATTCAACAAAATAAAGAGCGTTATAAACATTCGCGTTACCTGTTGATTTCGGGTTGTATGGGGGAGGGGCACAATCGATCTCTACACTATAGGTACCAATGTCAAACCGGTGGATTTTCATCTAAAACGCCGCCTTTATCTTATCCTTAGTAGCGCTTAGTTCCTCAGGCGTTGGGCTTAGTTTTGGGCGCGAAAAGTTGAGGTCATCTACCCGGTTCATTGGTATAAGGTGGATATGGGCGTGTGGTACCTCAAGGCCAATTACGGCTACGCCAACCTTTTTACAAGGGATGGCTTTCTTTATAGCCGTAGCCACAATTTTGGCGAAGATCTGCAGGCCCAGGTACGTTTCATCGTCCAGATCAAAAATATAATCAACTTCCTTTTTGGGTATCACCAGCACATGCCCTTCGGCCAGCGGACTAATATCTAAAAAAGCCAAAAATTCATTACTCTCGGCTACTACATGCGCTGGTATTTCGCCGGCTATTATTTTTGAAAAGATGCTCATGTATATAAATTTTCAAATCTTCAAATCAAAAAACTACCTGCTAATTTCCAGGATCTCAAATTCAATTTTACCTGCTGGTACGGTGATCTCGGTTTTTTCGCCCACTTTTTTACCCAAAAGGCCTTTTGCAATTGGCGATGCTACAGATATTTTACCCGTTTTCATATCGGCTTCACTTTCTGCTACTAATTGGTAGCTCATGGTAGCGCCGTTTTTTAAATTCTTTATTTTTACAATAGACAGCGCCAAAACTTTCGACATATCAAGTTTTGATTCATCAAGTAATCGCGCATTTGCCAGCGTTTCCGACATCTGGGATATTTTGGCTTCGTGCAAACCCTGCGCTTCTTTTGCCGCGTCGTACTCGGCGTTTTCAGAAAGATCCCCCTTATCGCGGGCTTCGGCAATAGCTTTTGATATATCCGAGCGCCCGGTTGTTTTTAACCGCTGTAATTCCTCTTTTAGTTTTTCTAAACCCTCTTTGGTAAAGTATGATACCTCTGCCATAACACTTAAATTAATTATTGTTTATTTTATTGGTTATCCAAAAAAAACCGCCCTCCCTTTTGTTAAGAAGGACGCTATGACTATAAAAACAAACAAGACTATATGGGCCATGCCTACATAGTCTTGCTTTTGTATTGAACGAAGATAAGCGATTTAAGTTTTAATATCCAAATTTATTTGATGTGCAGGTGTGCAGATTTCAGATGTGCAGATGATTGAAAGTTTGTGTGAATTATAGTTGGCAAAGTGTTATTAGTTCAATAAGATAGGATTGTTTCTTGGTAAAATGATAGCGAGGATTTAATCGTGAATGAAATTTATGGAGAGGTGATCGCTTGCTATTAAAGATTTGATTGTTCAATGATTTGATTGATCAATAGAATCAATGGGGGATTGGCTGGGAATGTTTTAATATCAATAATGGCAATGCCTCCGGCCCGGGCTATGCGCTCATACGCCTGCAGGCCTTACGCACGGGCCGGTACCCGCTTCTATCCCTATTGCAAAATCGCGCTTGTTGGTTGTTGTATCAATCAAAAACCTTTAACCTTTCGCCTTTAACCTTTTGCCTTTCACCTCACTTCCACCAGCTTCTCCGCCATTACCTCGCTCAGCTTGCGGTACGAATCAAACGTCCAGCCGGCTACGTGGGGGCTCAGGATCACTTTGCCGCTTTGGCGCAGTTCATCAAACCATTGCTGATCGGCCAGGGCAGGGAATTTTTCAACCTCCAGCACATCTAAACCGGCACCTAAAATTTTACCTGCCTTAATGGCGTTGAGCACGGCCTGCGTTTTAACGGCCTTACCACGGGCGGTATTTATTAAAAATATAGGCTTTTTAAAGTGGAACAGGTACTCATCATCAACCAGGCCATTGGTTTCGGGTGTAAGGGGGATGTGCAGGCTCAGTACGTCGCTGTGCTTTACAATATCTTCCATGCTTACCTCGCGGGCATAGCGGTCGCTAAAGCCGGTTTTATACTTGTCGTACGCTATCACATCAACCTGAAAGCCCGATAGCTTGCGAGCAAAGCTGTGGCCCATGTGCCCGTAACCAATAATGCCTACTGTTTTGCCTTTAAGTTCGTAACCACGGTTAGCTTCGCGCAGCCAGCTGCCATTGCGTATTTCGGCATCACCTTTATTTAGGTTGTTCATCAGCGATAGCAGCAAGCCAATGGCATGCTCGCCAACCGCATCTGAATTACCTTCGGGCGCATTAATAAGCGTTACGTTTTTCTGGGCGGCGTAGGCCTCGTCAATATTATCCATGCCTGCGCCGGCGCGGGCCACAAACTGCAGGTTTGTTGCAGCATCCAGCACTTGTTTATCTACCTTAAATTTCGAACGGATAACCAATCCCTGGTAATTGTTGATGATTTGCATGGCCTCATCTGGTTTAATGAGCGGGCGGTAATCGCAATGATAGCCTTTGGCTTCGGCCTGTTCCATAAATATGGAGTGGATATCATCAACGATAAGAATATTATTTTTCAATTGTATTTACCTCGATTTTATTTAAACCACAAATTTACTAAATGTGGCTGATAGTTAAATCCTTTGGCGGTAAACTACGTATTTATTACAGAATACCGACCAAAGCAACCCTGCTGCCAAACCAGCCGTAATATAAATTGGCACGGGAATAGCAATATACTGGTACGCGGCGTTTAATAGCTGCATAATTTAATGCAAAACGTGATGAGAATATTAAAATTACAACGCATAGGCACCGGCCTTAAACATTACACCGAAAAGCTGTCGCACGATGGTTTTAAAAGCATTTTTGACCATATAGACCAGATAAGTGTGAAAAGAAGCGTTGATAAGCTGGGATTAGACAAGTTTATTAACCAATGTGCTTACATAGCAGCAGGCTCGGGAGCCATTTCAGGCACGGGCGGTATGCTTACCATGATAGTAGGTATGCCGGTTGATGTGGTGAATTTGCTTAGTCAGCAATTTAGGGTAACTATGGCCATTATGTACTATAACCGGGGCACTTACCAAATGGGTTTTGAAGAGTTTATGAAACTTGTTGCTACCTCATTTAAGGTAGAGGCAGGTGTAGCCGTTACTAAAACAATGATGGAAGGAATCGCCGAAAAAATTATCATGAACCTTGGCGCACGTACGGCCGAAAGACTGGTGCCCGTTGTGGGTGCTGTTATAGGCGGTACAGCCAATTACCTTTTCATTAAACGCATGGCCGAATCTGTTAAAAAGATGCAGGTAGTGCCGCTGGTGATACAGGTAACCTAATAAAATAATACCCCGGCAATTTGAACTGATTATGTGTAACTTATACCAGCTTAATACCTGCCAGGCAAAAAGCCAGTTAAACCAAATTTTTCATGCCATATATAGCAGCAGTATCAAAAATAGACCTCCCCGATAAAACTTACCAACAGGATGTAAAAGAGCAGGCCCGGCGCATGTTTGCAACGGACTTTCCGCAGGTTGACCGCCTGATACACGCCTTTGATAATACCGAAATTATTACCCGCAATTTTGTAAAGCCCTTAAGCTACTACGCCGAAAATACTACGTTTGAACAACGTAACGACGAGTATATAAAATGGGCGCTGCATTATTCGGTACAGGCGGTAACTGAGGTAATAGTTAAGGCAGGAATAAATAAGGCTGATATTACCGATATCCTGTTTGTATCAACAACCGGCCTGGCCACACCAAGTCTGGATGCGCAGATCATTAACCAAATGCAGCTCGATCCGCATATTAACCGGATGCCGGTTTGGGGACTTGGTTGCGCGGGAGGCGTTTCGGGTATGGCCAAGGCAAACACGCTGGCCAAAGCCAATCCCGATGCAGTAGTATTATTGGTTGCCGTGGAGCTATGTTCGCTTACGTTGATAAAAAGTGATTACAGCAAAAGTAATTTTATAGGCTCGAGCCTGTTTTCTGACGGTGTGGCGGCCGTTATTGTTAAGGGTGATAATCATACCCAGCAGGGTAAGAAAGTAAAAATACAGGCTGCCAGCAGTAAGTTATATTACGATTCGTTGGAGGTAATGGGATGGCAGTTTCAGGATAATGGTTTCAAAGTTGTTTTTTCTAAAGATATCCCCACCTTTATTCATCAGAATATCAGCGCCGATATTGAAGCTTTTTTGGCAAAACATAATCTGCAGCTAAGCGATATCAAAAACTTTATATTTCACCCCGGCGGCAAAAAAGTGTTAGAAGCCTATGCTGATGCGTTGAATGTAGAAGGTGATTTTTTGCACAACACCCGCAAGGTAATGAATGATAATGGCAATATGTCCAGCGTAACGGTGCTATACGTATTGGAAAAATTTATCGACTCGGGGTTTCAGGATGGTTATGGGTTAATGCTGGCTATGGGGCCGGGTTTTTCCAGCGAAATGGTGCTGTTAAAAATGCAAAACTAAATATGGTATTTATAATTTTTATCAGCTTCCTGATCCTGCAGCGCCTGTTTGAACTTTTTATCTCTTCCCGAAACGAAAAATGGCTGCTGGCCAATGGCGCGGTTGAGTATGGTAAGGAGCATTATCCCTACATGGTTTCCATGCACACCCTGTTCATTATTTCGCTCATAGCAGAATATTTATGGCGACCAGCAACTGCCGCCAATTATTACCTTTTAGGGCTGTTTGTAGTGCTGATAACCGTTAAGGTTTTTGTGATAGCTACCCTTGGTCATTACTGGAATACAAAAATATACAAAGTGCCCGGCACGCGCCCGGTTAGCAGCGGCATTTACAAATACGTGAAACATCCCAATTATATCATCGTTATCTGCGAGATTGCAGTTATCCCGTTAACTTTTCATCTTTATTTTACGGCAATAGCATTTACCGTTTTAAACGCCATGATGCTTACCGTAAGGATTGGGAAGGAGAATGAAGTTTTGAAGATGTAATTTAACATTCCCGCGAGCTTGCAACTCGTGGGGCGCATGGTTTCAGCTTTCAGCTGACGGTAAGCCGGAGGCTTACACCATATAACCCACGAGTTACGCTTCGCTAACCTCGCGGGAGTTTCTTTTTTAAATTTTGTCATCCTGAGCGTAGCGAAGGATCTATTATGTGATTTGCATTGGTCACTTGCATGGCCACGAACAGATCCTTCGCTACGCTCAGGATGACAAGGTAAGATAAAATTACCCCCTGTTAGCCATCACTTCCTTTGTCAGTTTCACAAAATCATCCACACTTAAACGTTCGGCCCTAAGATCAAGCGTAGGGTTATCGGTCATTTTTTCTTTGTTGATGAGCGATGATATGGCGTTACGCAGGGTTTTGCGGCGCTGGTTAAAACCGGCTTTCACTATCTGCCAAAATAATTTTTCATCGCAATCTAAATTAGCGGCCTCGTTACGGGTAAGGCGGATCACGGCCGATAGCACCTTTGGCGGTGGGTTAAACACGCCTGCTTTTACGGTAAACAGATATTCTACCTTATAATAAGCCTGCAGGAATACGCTCAGGATGCCGTACTCTTTGCTGCCGGGTTTGGATGCGCAGCGTTCGGCTACTTCTTTCTGAAACATGCCAACTACCTCAATAACCTGCTGGCGGTTATCAAGTACCTTAAAAAGAATTTGTGATGATATGTTGTAAGGAAAGTTGCCTATAATGGCAAAGGGCTTGTCGGTAACCACGTTAAAATCCATCGCCAGGAAGTCGGCATTAATTAACCGGCTGCCTAATTGCGGATATTTTTTTTGCAGGTAATGGTATGATTCTTCATCAATATCAATCAACGACACTTCGTATTCGGGCTTCTGCAACAGAAAGTCGGACAGGATACCCATGCCGGGGCCAACTTCCAGTACATGATTGTACCTGCCGGCCGGTTTCAGGCTGTCGACTATCTTGGCTGCTATATTTTTATCAGTAAGAAAGTGTTGCCCTAAATGTTTTTTTGCTCTTACCAACGTCATTATTAATCAAATATTTGAGCAAATTAAATCATATTTGTGCTTTAATCAGGAACAAATCTTTTATTTGCAGGTGAATTTAAGGGAAAAGGCGAAAGGTTAAAGGTAAAAGGTTAGGCCAAAACCATAACTTTTAGTTCAAATGAGTAATAAATCAACCACTTGTTAATCAGTGAAATCATCTAAATCGGTGCAATCACAAAATACAGGTGTAATCATATAAACAATAACATGAGCGATAAAATTAAAGTAGGTATCAGCATAGGTGACGTGAATGGTATAGGGTTAGAGATCATCATTAAAACCCTGGCCGACAGTAAAATTTATGATTATTGCACGCCTATTGTTTATGGCCATACCAAGGTTGCATCGTTTCATCGCAGGGCTACCAACGTAAGCGAGCTTAATTTTACGGTCATCAACGATCCGTCGCAGGTGCAATACAGAAAACCCAACATGATCAACTGCTGGGAAGAGGACGTGAAAATTGAGCCCGGGGTAGTGTCCGAAGCAGGAGGCAAATACGCTTTTGTCTCTTTAGAAAGAGCTACTTATGATTTAAAGGAAGGCTATATAGATGCTCTTGTTACGGCGCCTATTAACAAAGATAATATCCAAAGCGACCAGTTTAATTTCCCCGGCCATACAGAATACCTGCAGCAACGCGATGGCGCTGCCGAATCATTAATGTTTTTGGTGAGCGACACCCTGCGTGTTGGCGTGGTTACCGGTCATATCCCGGTTTCAAAGATCTCGGAAAGTATTACTGTTGATAAAATTGTTACCAAGCTAAAGTTGATGAACAGTAGCTTGCAAAACGATTTCTGGATCCGTAAGCCAAAAATTGCCGTGCTGGGTCTTAACCCCCATGCCAGCGATAATGGCCTCATAGGTAGCGAAGAAAAATATACTATTATCCCTGCTATTGAAGAGGCGCGTAATAACGATGTGCTGGCATTTGGTCCGTACTCGGCCGATGGTTTTTTTGCCAACGGAACCTATTTGCAGTTTGATGCCGTGCTGGCGATGTACCACGACCAGGGGCTTATCCCCTTCAAACAAATAGCTTTTGAAACGGGTGTGAATTTTACCGCAGGTTTGAGCTTTGTACGCACCTCACCAGATCATGGTACGGCGTATGATATAGCCGGTAAAAATATGGCTTCGGAGATCTCTTTCCGCGAGGCTTTGTTTACTGCAATTCATATTGTAAAGCACCGCAAGGAAACGCTGGAATTAAACGAAAATCCGCTGGTATTTACCAAGCTAAGTCGCGATAGGGATTAAAATCCGTCAGCTAATTATAATGTTTCAACTTTATTGCCGTTTAGTTAAAACATTTGCTTTGTTAATACATTTACTCCCTTAATGAATAAACTCCCGGACCGTATACGTTCAATAGACGCATTTCGTGCTGTGACTATGCTGCTCATGATATTTGTGAACGACCTTGATGGCATTCCAAATACACCACAATGGCTTAAACATGTTGCCGAAAATGCCGATGGATTGGGCTTAGCTGATACCATTTTTCCCGCTTTTTTATTTATAGTGGGCTTATCAATACCCTTTGCCTTTCAAAACAGGCTTAAGCGGGGTAACTACAAACTATTGTCGCGCATAGCAACACGCTCATTTGCGTTAATATTTATAGGTTTTTACCATGCCAATATGGAAACCTATAATGAGCTTACCACCGCGCTGCCAAAACCCGTGTGGGAAAGCCTGGTAACGTTCAGCTTTTTCTTTATATTTTTAGATTATGGTAAAGATACCAGCCACCTAAAGCGATACCTGCTGCAAGGTTTCGGTGTGGCGCTGCTCATTACCATGAGCATACTATACAAAACTACTGATCCTGGGCATACCTGGCTGCATTTTACGTGGTGGGGCATACTGGGGTTAATAGGCTGGTCGTACCTGGTGTGTGCGCTTATTTACTACTATTCGGGCGGTTCATTGTGGATACAGCTGGCGGCGTGGATGTTCTTTATGTTCTTCAATATCGATTTTCATTTCGGTTTCCTGAATTTTTTAAGCGGTTTGCAGCAATATGTATGGATTGCCGGCAACGGCGCCATGCAGGCGTTTACTATGGCCGGGGTATTTGTATCAGTGTTGTACATGCGCCTTAAGGCCAACAACGATCTTAAAATGCTTTGGGCAGCCCTTATACTCATGGCCATCATATTGTTTAACATGGGCTTTATAGTGCGTTACTTTAGCGGCGGCATTTCAAAAGTTAGGGATACGCCATCATGGGTGCTCATATGTACTGGTATAAGCCTCATTGTTTATGCCATATTTATTTTCATAGTTGATTTTAAACATAAATATAAGTGGTTTAAAATAGTTGAACCGGCGGGCACCAACACGTTCACCTGCTACATAGTGCCTTTTTTGTTTTACCCAATGTATGAAATGAGCAATATAGGGTACCCCGAATACCTGAGCCAGGGAACCGGCGGCCTCATTAAGTGTATTGTTTTTGCCTTTGTTATGGTATGGCTAACCGGCCTGCTGGATAAGATAAATATTAGGCTGAAGATATAGTTTCTTGAGGATAAAGGGAAAAGGCGAAAGGTTTTTTGTGTATATTGAACTCGATGGGTTAGAAATCAGGGTGACAGCCTTTTATAAATGTCATGAGTAGCACTGCACATTTCCGGATCAAACACTATGGAAGCTAAACCTTATTTAAAAGAAATATTGCTCAAACGCGATTTGATCTCATCTTTTGACCAATACCCCTTTCATATCCCTGCTATAAAAAATTTGTCGTCGCTACAATTCCACCCGGATGTAACTTTTATTATTGGGGAGAACGGGAGCGGAAAGTCAACATTGATAGAGGCAATTGCACTAAATATGGGGTTTGGTATTGAGGGCGGAACTAAAAATGTGCAGGTTCAAACACATAACAATGCATCGCCGTTATCTGGTTATTTAACGGGGGTAAAAAGCTTTAAAAAACCTGTAGACTATTACTTCTTACGTGCCGAAAGCTATTATAATGTGGCCACTTACATGGAAGAAATTAGCGACGAAGAGAAATTTGAGAAATATTATGGCGTTAAATCCTTACATCAATGCTCTCATGGCGAATCATTTATGGTTACCTTAACAAAAAAGCTCAAAGGAAACGGGCTTTATATTTTTGACGAGCCCGAGGCGGCATTATCTCCTTCAAGACAATTAGCCGCTTTATCTGCCATTAATAACCTTGTTAATGCAAACTCTCAATTCATAATTGCTACTCATTCGCCTATTTTGCTGGCTTATCCTAACGCCACTATTTATCAGCTTGATGAAACGGGGATCAAAAAAGTTAAATACGAAGAAACAGAACACTTTATGGTCACTAAATATTTCTTGAACAACTATAAGGAAATGACCGGGATCCTTTTCGATAATTAAGCAAAGCTTTATCTCGATATTTCACCAATAAAAGTACTATGTATCTGATCGCTAAAAATAAAATAGCCGAATATATTGAACTGCATCCCGAAGCTCAAACTGCGTTTTTAAACTGGTTAAGGGAATTTCCTGCAAGAGAAAATGAATCGATGGCCCGGCAACTTGAACATACACCCCATGAAATGTTTTGGACGGGGGGAGCAGGTTTGGCTACTGGAGGATACCAGGTAGAATACCAGGGCAATTATGCGCTTAAAACTACGTGTATTTTATGGGCAGGTTCAATAGATGAAAAACTTGCGCGTGAACAGGCAAAGCGTGACGAGTACAAAATTTTGCATCCTGACTCATGGGAAGTTGAAGTGAGTTTTGAGATGTCAATTGAGGTCCCTGTTCCAGGGCATCCCGATAATATAGTTGAGCCAGAAGAAATTTATCCCGCTGGAAAACTAGTAGAAACGGCTGAAACATCCTACATAGAAAGCGATCTTGATTTTAAAACCAAAGCCGAATACGAAAACGCGCTAAACAGGGCCGTTGAAATCTTTAATGTACTACCTGGTGTGCCAGAATTTGATGAACTTGCATTACTGATCCCTTTAATAGTGCATTACGAACAAAGCAAACTTATCCTTCCAGAAATAGATATGCTGAATGTTGTTAAGTATATGATGAAAGAGCTGGAAATAATACCACAATATTTAACGCCGTTTATTGCCACTGAAGAAGAGATAAGGCTTTTCCTGGCGGGGCAGCAACCGCTTGGTGATAAGGCGCTTCGTAAATTGTACAAAATGCTTAGCATCCGATAAGGGATATTTAACTCAACACCCGGCGCTTATTTATTACCCGGTAACACGAGCCGTTTGTGAGCCTGCACTTCCCCACCTTTTGCCTTTCACCTTTACCCTTTCGCCTTTTTTCAAAAACACTTTCCACTTATGGTATTTTTCCATACATTTGCGGGCTAATTGTTGCTCATTGAAATCGCTTAGAACATACTCGATCCCTTTTACGGGTCTTAAACTGGGGAAACACCAGTTTGATTTTGTTGTTGACGATGCTTTTTTTAGCGAGTTTGAATATTCGCTGGTTAAAAAGGCTAACTTGCAATGCCAGGTTGAACTGGATAAACAGGAGACGATGATCATCCTGAATTTTGACATCAAAGGCACTGTTGAAGCTAATTGCGACAGGTGTTTGGCGCTATATCAGCAACCGCTGCATATTACCGAACAGCAGATTGCAAAGTTCAGCGAGGAGCCAATTGATGAGGATGACGAAATCATCACCCTTAGCAAAAATGATCACGAGATCAATCTTGCGGGGTTAATATATGAATACATAAACGTTGCCATGCCATTTATAGCAGTGTGCGACAATGAGGGTAACAACTCAACTTGTGATAAAGAAATGCTCGATAAGCTTAATGCGCTTTCGGGAAATGAAGAACAAACTGAGGATACAGACCCACGGTGGGATGTACTCAAAAAAATAAATAAATAATAAAAAAGCAGGATCATGCCACATCCAAAACGTAAAATATCCAAATCAAGAAGAGATAAGCGTAGAACTCACTACAAAGCTGTAGCTCCAACTTTAACAACTTGCCAAACTACTGGTGTTGTACATTTGCCACACAGAGCTTATACTGTTGATGGTAACGTATACTATAACGGTAAAGTACTGATAGAGAAAGCAGCTGTAGCATAAGTTTAATTTTCTTAGAATGAAGATTGGCTTAGATATTATGGGCGGTGATTTTGCTCCCAAAGCAACAGTTTTAGGAGCAATCGAAGCTTATAAGGCTTTGTCTGCCGGCCAAAAACTGGTGCTTATTGGCGATAAAGAAATTGCTGTAACTATTCTTCAGGAAAATAATGTAAGCCCCGATAACTTCGAGTTTGTACACACAACAGAAGTAATTGGCATGGGCGAGCATCCTACAAAAGCTATTGTTCAAAAACCCAACTCGAGCATCTCGGTTGGGTTTCAGTTGCTTAAAGAGGGTGCAATACAGGCATTTTCATCGGCAGGCAATACCGGCGCAATGCTGGTAGGTGCTATGTTTAGTGTAAAAACTATACCGGGTGTTGTACGCCCGGCCATGACTACTATTGTACCCAAACTTAAAGGAGGTTTGGGTATTTTGTTAGATGTAGGTGCCAATGCCGATTGCAAACCCGAAGTACTGGTGCAATTTGGCGTATTGGGCAGCTTATTTGCGCAATCGGTATATGATATTGATAACCCGCGGGTAGCGCTCATGAACATTGGCGAGGAGGAAGAGAAAGGTAATATTCTTTGTCAGGCCACCTATCCTTTAATGAAAGAAACCACCCTGTTTAATTTTGTTGGTAATGTTGAAGGCCGCGACCTGTTTAGTGAAGGGGCCGATGTTTTTGTATGCGATGGTTTTACAGGTAATGTAATATTAAAGCTTGCAGAAACGTTTTATGTTATAACCCGCAAAAAACAGTTTAAAGATGAGTTTTTTGACAGATTCAATTATGAACAATACGGCGGCAGTCCCATACTTGGTGTAAATGCCCCTGTTGTTGTTGGTCACGGCATATCAAGCCCCGAGGCTATTAAAAACATGGTGCTGCTATCAAAAAATATGGTAGAGAGCAAGTTGGTTGATAAAATTAAACAAGCTTTTCAGTAAAAAAACTAAAAGATGAGTAAAATTCATGCCGCTATTACTGCTGTACACGGCTACGTTCCCGATTATGTATTAACCAACCAGGAACTGGAAACATTGGTTGATACAAATGACGAGTGGATAACCAGCCGTACCGGTATTAAAGAGCGCCGCATATTAAAAGGCGAAGGCTTGGGCACATCAGATTTGGCAGTACCTGCCGTGCAGGCCCTGTTAAAAAAACGCGGAATAGGCGCTGATGAAATTGACCTTATTATTTTTTGTACCACCACTCCCGATATGGTTTTCCCGGCAACGGCAAATATTTTGGCTAACAAAATAGGCGCAAAAAATGCCTGGGGATATGATCTTTCTGCCGCTTGCTCGGGCTTTATATTTGGTCTTGCAACGGGTTCGCAGTTTATTGAAAGTGGTAAACATAAAAAAGTATTAGTAGTTGGCGGCGATAAAATGTCGTCGATAACTAACTACCAGGATCGCGCTACCTGCATCATTTTTGGTGATGGCTGCGGTGCCGTATTGCTTGAACCAAATGACGAAGGCAACGGTATTATCGATTCGATATTAAAAAGTGACGGCTCGGGCGTAAGTTACCTGCACCAAAAAGCAGGCGGATCTGTAAGGCCGGCCACACATGAAACAGTTGATGCCCGTGAGCATTTTGCTTACCAGGAAGGGCAGGCTGTATTTAAATTTGCAGTAACCAACATGGCCGATGTGGCCCATGAGGTTATGGAACGCAACAACCTTACAGGCGAAGATGTACAATGGCTGGTACCCCACCAGGCCAACAAACGTATTATTGATGCAACTGCAAGGCGCACCGGCTTAAGCGATGATAAGGTTATCATAAACATTGAACGTTACGGCAACACTACAAACGGTACTATACCATTGTGCCTTTGGGAGTGGGAAAGTAAATTCAAAAAAGGAGATACCCTTATATTAGCAGCATTTGGCGGTGGCTTTACCTGGGGTTCCATTTATTTAAGATGGGCGTATTAAATGTGCAGATTTCAGATATGCAGATTTTAAATGGCCAACATGCCGGTATGAATATGCAGATGAGAAAAATAAAACATCTCTATCATAATAAACGTTAATTTTATCATATAAAAAATAAGAGGTTAATTTGCACATCTGAAATTTGCACATCTGCACTTCAGAATGCACATTTGCATAACTTAGATAATTAAACTTTGTCCCAAACCAATTAATCCCCAATATGGATATTAAACAAATTCAGGACCTTATTCGCTTTGTGTCGAAATCTGGCGTAAACGAAGTGTCAATTGAGCAAAAAGATTTTAAGATCACTATAAAAACCAACGAGACACAGCCACAGCTTATACACGCAAGCATCCCGGCACAAACTGCGCCTGTATTGGCTGCCGCACCTGCTGCTGCTCCCGTTGCCCCAACCGAGCCTGCTGCACCGGCTGCTCCTGATCTGTCAAAATACCTTACGGTAAGATCGCCGATGATTGGTACTTTTTACCGCTCTGCAAGTCCTGAAAAACCATTATTTGTAAATGTTGGCGACGAAATTAAAGCCGGCAGTGTGGTTTGTATCATCGAAGCTATGAAGCTTTTCAACGAAATTGAATCAGAAATATCTGGCCGTATTGTTAAAGTACTGGTTGATAATTCATCGCCGGTTGAGTACGACCAGCCTTTATTTTTAGTAGAACCTATTTAGTAGATGTGCAGATTTTAGATTACAGATGTGCAGATGAAGAATCTTATTGATTTAATCATTATATCATCTGCATTTTTTATCATCTGAAATCTGCACATCTGTAATCTGCACATTCAAAAACGATGTTTAAAAAAATATTAATAGCTAACCGGGGTGAAATAGCCCTGCGCATTATCCGTACCTGTAAAGAGATGGGTATTAAAACAATAGCTGTATATTCAACTGCCGACCGCGATAGCCTTCATGTACGTTTTGCCGATGAAGCTGTTTGTATAGGCCCCCCTCCAAGTCGCGATTCATACTTAAATATCCCGAACATTATTTCGGCTGCCGAGCTTACCAATGCCGATGCTATCCATCCGGGTTATGGTTTCTTGTCAGAAAATGCCAAGTTCTCTGCCATCTGTGCCGATTATGGAATCAAATTTATTGGTGCCACTGCCGATCAGATCAACAAAATGGGCGATAAGGCTTCGGCAAAGGAAACCATGAAAAAAGCCGGTGTACCAATTGTGCCAGGATCTGAAGGTTTGCTTGCTGATGTGAAATCGGGCATCGCGATAGCTAATAAAATAGGCTACCCTGTTATACTTAAAGCTACCGCCGGTGGTGGTGGCCGTGGTATGCGCATTGTTTGGAAAGATGAAGAGTTTGAGAACGCATGGGATTCTGCACGTGCCGAATCTGGCGCCGCCTTTGGTAATGATGGTTTGTATCTTGAAAAATATGTTCAGGATCCGCGCCACATCGAAATTCAGGTAGTTGGTGATCAGTATGGTAAGGTTTGTCACCTATCTGAGCGCGATTGTTCTATACAGCGCCGTCACCAGAAACTGGTTGAAGAATCTCCATCGCCGTTCATGACCGATAAGCTGCGTAAAAAAATGGGCGAGGCCGCCATTAAAGGTGCCAAAGCCGTTAAATACGAGGGTGCCGGTACAGTAGAGTTTTTGGTTGATAAAGACCGCAACTTTTACTTCATGGAAATGAACACCCGCATCCAGGTTGAGCACCCGGTAACCGAAGAGGTAATTAATTTCGACCTTATTAAAGAACAAATAAAGGTTGCCGCCGGTATCCCTATATCGGGCAAAAACTACGAGCCAACAATGCACGCCATTGAGTGCCGTATAAATGCCGAAGATCCTTACAATAACTTCCGTCCGTCACCGGGTAAGATCACCAACTTCCACTCGCCGGGTGGGCATGGTGTGCGTATAGATACCCATGTGTACACAGGTTATGTTATTCCGCCAAACTACGATTCAATGATTGCCAAGGTAATTTGCGTGGCACAAACCCGCGATGAGGCCCTAAGCACAATGGAGCGTGCCCTGAGCGAATTTGTGATTGAAGGTGTTAAAACAACTATACCTTTCCATTTAAAATTACTGCAGGATCCAAACTTCCGCGCGGGTAACTTTACCACCAAGTTTATGGAAACCTTTGAATTTTAAAAATAAATTCAAACTATCTTCATATAATAAAACGTACTTAGCACAATAGCGTTTACACAGCGGTATTTAACATACAATGAGCGACAATAAATTAATTCAAGCCATAAAGGATAAAGGCAAAACGATGGAAGCCGAAATGTCGTTCTTCGATCACCTCGAAGCTTTAAGATGGCATTTGATAAGGGCTTCGATAGCTGTTGTAGTACTTACCTGCTTCGCGTTTTATTATTATGACTGGATCTTCGATACAGTTATTATGGGCCCAAGCAAGCCCACCTTTTGGACTTACCGGATGCTTTGCAATATTGGTGATTACTTTCACCGCCCCGGTTTTTGTATCGATAAGATAAATATCCACCTGCTTAATACCGAAATGGCGGGGCAGTTTACGCTGCAGGTCAACTCTTCGTTATTAATCGGCGTAACTTTAGGTTTCCCGTATTTATTGTTTGAGATCTGGCGCTTTATACGCCCGGCCCTGCATGAAAAGGAACGCAAGGCCGCATCGGGCTTTGTTTTTTATGCTACCTTTCTTTTTATTTTGGGGGTGATGTTTGGTTATTACGTAATTACACCAGAATCTATCAACTTTCTTTCGGGCTACACCGTTAGTCCGCTTATCGAGAATAAGTTTGATATTGATTCTTACTTATCCTCGGTATCTACCCTCACACTGGCAACCGGTATTGTATTTGAGTTGCCTATTTTGGTTTACATATTATCAAGCCTGGGTATCCTTACGGCCAAATTCATGCGCGATACCAGGCGTTACGCCATAGTTATTATCCTGATTATTGCCGCGGTTGTAACCCCAACGCCAGATATGATGACCATGACCGTAGTAAGCATCCCGCTGTTTGTTTTGTACGAAGTAGGTATAATGGTATCGGCAGTAGTTGAAAAAAGAAGGCTTAAAAGAGGCGAAGCCGTAGAATAGATGTACAGGTTTCAGATATGCTAATGTGCAGATGAAACAACAAGATATAATTACAATAAAAGCTGCCTTTGTGCAGCTTTTATTGTTTAGTGCTTTTTAGCTTAAATGACACGCTTTTTACTGTAACTGGTACTTAAAAATAGGCGAATTGTATATTTTTGGAGGCCATGAACATTATCACCCGAACGCCCCGCTTACTTATCCGTGAATTTACGCCCGAAGACGAATCCCTGTCCTTGTTGATGGATGCCGACGACAGGCTCACCCAATACGTAAAGAAGCGGAGCCCAAAGGAAAGCAAACAGGTATTTAAGGATACATTAAAAGAATATAAAGCTGGTTTTGGCCTGGGCAGATGGGGCGTGTTTAATGTTGCCGATAATGACTTTATTGGTGTTTGTATGCTAAAGCCCAGCGAAGCTGACGCAAACAGTATTGAGCTTGGCTATCGCCTTCATTTTAAATACTGGGGGCAGGGCATAGCTACCGAACTTTCAAAAGCACTGGTTCATTACGGGCTGGTTGAAATTGGTCTTACCGAGATTTGTGCCGTTACCCACCCCAACAACACAGCATCACAAAAAGTACTGCTAAAAGCCGGTTTTAAGCGTGCCGGCAGCACCTTTTGGTATGGCGAGGAGTTGCCGATGTTTAAAGCGATAAGGGTAGTGTAAAAGCTACCCGTTTAGCTTTTTGATAATAACCTTGCACCCGCTTTCAATCAGTGTAAACACGGGTTCAAACTGGGTATCGTCATAATATGGGTCGGGCACTATTTTATCACCTAAAAGGAGTTTTACTTTTTTGGCATCCTCATCATTACGGGTCAGGTTTAATATATCGCTCAGGTTATTTTTATCCATCACAAAAATATGGTCGAAATAATCAAAGTCACTCGTCCTGAACAGTCTGCAGATTTGCTGGCTGATATCCACCCCGTGATTGTGTGCAGCGCGTGTAGAGCGCCTGTCCGGTCCTTCGCCAACATGCCAATTGCCTGTACCTGCCGAATCTATTTCCCAGTTTAAACCGGCTTGCGTAGCCATGTGCTGCATAATCCCCTCCGCCAGCGGCGAACGGCATATATTGCCCAGGCAAACCATTAGTATTTTCATTTTTGTAGCTTAAAGCCAAAAGCTCAAGGCCAAAAGCTTTTTGCTTTAAGCCTTAAGCTTTTGGCTTATTATCCGAATATCTCATTCAGCAAACCTGCCAGGCGAACGCCGGCTTTAAGCATTTGCTGGTTTAAGGTGGCTATGTGGTCAAAGTTGTATTTGTAGCCCAGGTTGTCGCCGGGTTTAATATCGGTATAAAGCTTTTCGGCCAGTTGATTGCTTTCAAAAAGCCATTTGCTTATTGGGTCTTTTTGCAGGGTTGCACGCTCGGCGGCGGTAGTATGGTTTATCATGGTAGCATACTCGGTATAGCTCAATTGCTGGTAATCTATCAGCTGGCTATCCCAAACCGAGTGCAGGTTACTTTCCTTACCAAACCATTGTACCTTAAAGTCGTTACCGCCTTTGTCATCGGCATGGGCAGTGTGCATGGGCTGGTGAACATCCTCCACAATATGGATCAGCATGCGCAGGTAAAGCAGCTTGTTTGTTTTGGTAATGCCGGGTTTTTTAAGTTCGGCAATTAAAAAGTTCATTTTGGTGTAGGCATCTACGGCGGTGTCCTGCTTTAAAAATGCCATCATATCCGGGTAGGTATACGGCTTTTCGAAATCAACAAAATGCCAGTTATACAGATATTTGTAAGTAGGGTCTGATTTTATAAAGTCGGCCCAGTTGCTGGTTATGGCGATGGATTCATTGCCCAGGATGGCTTCAATAGCCTTACGCGCTTTTGGACTTAAATAACTATCGGCAATTTGTCCGCAAATACGGTGACCGTTAGTGCCCCAGGCCATGCTTTGCAGCGGGATGTAACATACGGCTACAAACAGGATGATCTTTTTGAAAAAGGTAGTTTTCATAATTGAATTTATTGTTCGTTAATATTTAATGGTGGCGTTGCGGCCTATAATGGCTTCGGAACGCAGCTTGTTCTTTTTATTAAATGGGCGTTGATAGGTATAACGTTTGATGTGCTCAGGAATTGAATAACCGAATCGGCAGGATGTTTTACTTTAAAAAACTCTTCATAATCACCCGAGCGGAAACAGCCCTTCTCATCCTTGTAACTACCATCTGCATTACAAAACTGACCTTTAAGGTGCAGTGTATCCTGCTTTTGCGAATAAGTGCCCCTGATGTATTCGGCCCAATGCCCGCTGTTCATGCAGGTATCGGCACCATAATTTACCTTGCTGTATGAGCTTATCTTCACAAAAAACGAGTCGCAGCTGAATTTTAAAGTATAAAGCGAATAGGCCACCAGCCGCTTTTGCGCCGGCACCGAATCCTGCTGCCATTCGCCCTGAATATATTTCTCGCCGGGCTTCTGCAAATTGGGGTTCATAGTGCAGGAACTGATGAAGAGAAGGTAAAAGGCGAAAGGTAAAAGATAAAAGGCGCTTTTAAGGTTAAAGCTTAAAGGTAAAAGGCGAAAGATCTTTTGCATATGTAGAGCGCTATTCAGTAAATAAAAAGCCCCTCTCCATTGGAGAGGGGTTGGGGTGAGGCTTCTTATTTTAATGAGCCTATCATATTTTCGGGACGAACCCACTCATCGAACTGTTCGTTGGTTAGCAAGCCTAAACCAATTGCCGCCTCGCGGAGCGAGCTGCCCTCTTTTAATGCTGTTTTGGCAATTTTTGCAGCATTCTCATACCCAATGTGCGGGTTAAGGGCTGTAACCAGCATCAGTGAATTTTCAAGGTGTTTTTTAATGCCTTCGTAATTCGGCTCGATACCAACTGCGCAATGATCATTAAACGATACGCAGGCGTCGCCAATTAAACGGGCCGACTGTAAAAAGTTAGCAGCCATAACCGGTTTAAATACGTTCAGTTCATAATGACCGTTTGAACCACCTATAGAAATGGTTACATCATTACCCATAACCTGCGCGGCTACCATGGTAACGGCTTCGTTTTGGGTTGGATTAACCTTGCCCGGCATAATTGATGATCCCGGCTCGTTATCCGGAATATGGATCTCCCCGATCCCCGAACGCGGACCAGATGCCAGCATCCTGATGTCGTTAGCTATTTTCATTAATGAAACGGCAATTTGCTTAAGCGCGCCGTGGCTTTCAACAATGGCATCATGTGCCGCCAATGCTTCAAATTTATTTTCGGCGGTGATGAATGGCAAGCCTGTGAATTGGGCAATGTATTCAGCCACTTTTACATCATATCCTTTGGGGGTGTTGATGCCTGTACCTACGGCTGTACCGCCCAAAGCAAGTTCAGAAAGGTGATCTAACGTATTCCTTAATGCTTTTAAGCCGTGGTTCAGCTGCGATACATAGCCCGAAAATTCCTGGCCCAAAGTAAGCGGCGTAGCATCCATCAAATGGGTACGACCAATCTTTACTACCGATTTAAAGGCTTCAACCTTTGCCTGCAAAGTATCGCGCAGTTTTTCAATACCAGGGATGGTTACATCCATCAGTATTTTATAGGCTGCAATGTGCATGGCGGTAGGGTAGGTATCGTTTGATGATTGCGATTTATTTACATCATCATTCGGGTGGATGAAGGTTTTGCCTTCGCCAAGTTTATTGCCCTGTAATACGTGCGAACGGTTGGCCACTACCTCGTTCACGTTCATGTTTGATTGCGTGCCCGAGCCTGTTTGCCAGATCACCAGCGGAAATTCTGATGCCAGCGCACCGGTTAATATCTCATCACAAACCTGTGCTATCAGATCACGTTTTTCAGCGGTTAGTACGCCAAGATCAGTATTAGTATAGGCGGCGGCTTTTTTCAGATAAGCAAACGCATCTATGATCTCCTTAGGCATAGAAGCCTCGGGACCAATTTTAAAATTATTGCGTGAACGTTCTGTTTGTGCTCCCCAGTATTTATCGGCAGGTACTTGTACCTCGCCCATAGTATCATGTTCGGTTCTGAAACTCATGGTATTAAATTTTGCAGGGGCAAAGTTATGGTTTTATATGTACTAAGGGAACCGGTAACGGTAATCTTTTTAGTACATTTTGGAGGAGATGGCGAGCCTGTATTGGGCGATTGATAAAAGACCTTATAGATTATTTACTCGTTCCATCATAATTGGTATCATCAAGTGTCCAATCAATCATCACTTCCTTTATCCAGGCAGTTAAATTCAAATAACACACCTCTACCTCATCATTATTATAAATAATATCATGCTGCCAAAAAACAACAGGGCATGTTCCATCACTAAGTTTTGATAGATCAAAGCAATAGTGATTGCCAAACCCATCTGGCGAAAAGGGAAAAAATTCAAGGGGCATTTTATTGTACACTTCAAAGTGCTCAAATTTATACATCTCATCAAGAGATGAGCCGAGTAGTAATTCATTATCTAATCCGCAAATACCTGTTCCCATTAATGAAATGCCGTTGTGCTTTTTCATTATATATTTAAAATCAAACGGAAATTCAAAGCCAAGCAGTTTCTCAAATAATTCCAGTCGGTTATCGGTTATTCTAGGTCCGAATGAAATTATGTCGTCGGCAAACAATAATAGCTCATCTAAAACCGTATCACATTTTTTGGCAATAATGTTTGTCGTTAATTCCATTTCTCACTTGTGATCTTTTAAATGTCTCTGCTATTTTACGACTTTATTCTCTGTTTTTTTTAAATCAAACCGTCAATATCATAAAAAAGCGGCGAATAACCGGGCACTGTAAGTAAACTAACACAAACTTAAAACGTACCTTTTTTCTTGCATTTCCATTGCAAACAAAGGGGGATTGAATAACGTTCTTTATAGCACATATCAGCCTTTACAACAATGGATAAGCAAGCTCTTAAAGAAACCGCACAAAAACTAATGGCAGGCGATAAAGGTCTGTTGGCTATGGACGAAAGCGTTGCCACCTGCAACAAACGCTTTGCCGAAGCCGGCATTCCGCAAACTATAGAATACCGCCGCAAATACCGCGAATTGATTGTAACCACTCCCAAACTGGGCGAGTGTATTAGCGGGGCTATTTTGTTTGATGAAACCACAAAGCAGTCGGCGGCGGATGGCACTTCGTTTATCGATCTGCTGGTTAAAGGCGGCATCATCCCGGGTATTAAGTTGGATGAAGGTGCCAAAGATCAGCCTGCTTTCCCCGGTGAAAAAATAACCGAAGGACTTGACGGCCTGCGAGAGCGTTTAAAAGATTACGCCGCAGCCGGTTTAAAGTTTGCCAAATGGCGCGCCGTAATTACCATTGCTGCCGATATCCCAACGGATGCCAACATATATGCCAACGCGCATGCGCTTGCCCGTTACGCCGCACTTTGCCAGGAAGCGGGGGTAGTACCCATTGTTGAACCCGAAGTGCTGATGGATGGCGACCATACCATCGAGCGTTGTTTTGAAGTTACCCAGCGTGTGCTGCATATAGTTTTTGAGGTGCTTATAGCCCAGCGTGTTTACCTGGAGGGCATGATATTAAAACCCAATATGGTACTCTCCGGTCTGAATGCAGTGGTGCAAGCTGATGTGGATACGGTGGCTGATGAAACCGTGAAATGCCTATTGCGTTGCGTGCCTGCAGCAGTGCCGGGTGTGGCCTTTCTTTCGGGCGGACAATCGGCGCAGGATGCCAGCGCACATTTAAGCGCCATGCACAGTAAATACAAAAATAAACTGCCCTGGGCGCTTACATTTTCTTTTGCCCGTGCGGTACAGCAGCCGGCTATGGAATACTGGGCTGGGAAGGATGAGAACGTGGCCGTAGCCCAGCAACTTCTTTATAAACGCGCCAGCATCAACAATGCAGCCCGTCGTGGTGAATATTCGCCGGAGTTGGAGAAGGAGTAAGGACTTTTTGGACAAAGGAGCAAGGACTTTTGGAGCAAGGATTAGAATCCACTCTTTTTCTTTTACTCGGGTTTTAGGATGGCATATATATGCTCATCTAAAATTATCCCGTTTTTTATAATGGCGTTCTTTAAAACGGCTTCTTTGGTGAACCCTGCTTTTTCCAGTACCCGCATAGATTTTGGGTTGTTGCCCAACACGCCCGCCTGTATCCGTACAATGGGGAAATTTGCAAACCCATACGCAACAATAAGTTTTATGGCTTGCGGCATGATGCCTTTACCCCAAAGGTGTTCGCTTAACCAATAGCCAAGTAAAGGGGCCTTACTGTAAACATCTTCCCTCAAATCCAAACCTATTACGCCAATAACTTCGTCGTTAATGGTTATGGCGAAATTGGTAACCGGATCCTGGTTCATTTTAAGGCCGATGAAATGGTGCGCTTCGGCCAATGTATAGGGCGATGGAAACCTGTCGAACAGGAAATCAGAAATATTGGTATTGTCGGCATTTTTCTTTAACGATTCGGAATCGTCTGATTTCCAGGTGCGTAGAGTAAATCCGTTTCCGTTTAGTTCCATTTTTTGTAACAATAAAGCTGTTAAAATTAGCAATGATTAGTTAAACTGCTAAATTGCATGGCGTAACTTACAAAACGGCTTAAAATATCCGCATGAAAAAACTATTTACTGCACTATTGCTTACTTGCAGCACCGCCTCGTTTGCCCAAAAACTGGACACACTCACCATCGAAAAAATTATGCGCGATCCAAAATGGATCGGTGTATCACCCTCAAATATCCGCTGGAGTAACGACAGTAAAAATATCTACTTTAACTGGAACCCGGATGTAAGCGCTGCTAACGATCTGTTTACCATTACCCCGACAGATACTAAACCACAAAAGGTAAGCCTTGCAACCCAGCGAGATTTGCCGTCGCCTTATGGCGGCAGCCTCAATAAAAAGCTAACCCAAAAGGTGTTTGAAAAAAATGGCGATATTTTTATTGAAGATCTTAAAACGGGCAAAATTAACCGCCTAACTCATACCGAGCAGCGCGAAGGCAGCCCGGCTTTCAGCGGTGATGAAAGCGAAATAATATACAGCCAGGGCAACAACCTTTTTGCCATGAAGCTTAACGGAAGCGGCTTGCAGCAGCTCACTAACTTTGTAAAATCGGCCGGCGACAGAAAACGCCCTTCCGACGGCAACCAGCAGGATGTTTGGCTTAAAAAGCAGCAGCTTGAACTTTTTGACATTATAAAGGAAGAGAACAAACAAGCGAAACTTGATTCCGCGCAATACGCCGGTTTACAGGTTAAGGGATTAAAAGAATTAGTTTTTGGCGATAAAAGGGTAGCCCGGGTTAAGCTAAGTCCGGATAGCAGGTTTGTAACCTATCTGCTTATTAAAACTGCCGACGATGTAAAAGAGGCCATTGTGCCAAATTACGTTACCGAATCGGGCTATACAGAGGATATTCCAAACCGGTCTAAAGTGGGCCGCGCCTCATCAACTTCAGAAATGTTTGTTTATGACAGGCAGCGCGATACGGTTTATAAGGTTAATACTAAAGACATCCTTGGGATAAAAGACCTGCCCGATTACGTGAAGGATTACCCTAAAGAACTGGCCGAACTTAAGAAAGCCAACGCCGACAGGCAGGTAACTATCGACCCTCCGGTATGGAGCGAAGACGGCAAAAACGCCGTGGTGGTTATCAACTCCCAGGATAATAAAGACCGCTGGATCATGCGCCTTGATGCAGCAAGCGGCAGGCTATCACTGCTTGACCGCCAGCGTGATGAAGCATGGATAGGCGGGCCGGGTATAGATAACGGCGGGGGGAATATTGGCTTTATTGATAATGCCAATATTTATTACCAGAGCGAAGCAAGCGGCTACTCGCACATTTACGTTGTTGATGTAAATACCGGTACCAAAAAACAGCTAACCAGCGGCAAATGGGAAGTGCAAACCCTAAAGCTCTCCAACGATAAAAAAACATTTTACTTTACCGCCAATATCGATCATCCGGGGATAACGCATTTCTACCGCATCCCGGTTAGCGGCGGCAGTCCGGTTAAAATTACAGGCATGAAGGGCGGCAACGAAGTATCACTTTCGCCCGATGAAAAATGGCTGGCTATCCGTTACTCTTACTCCAACAAGCCATGGGAACTGTACGTACAGGCCAACAAGCCGGGTGCAAAAGCGGTTAAAGTTACCACTTCGGTATCTGCCGAATACAATTCATACCCTTGGCGCGATCCGGAGATCATCACCTTTAAAAACCGTTACGGTGCCGATGTATACGCGCGCCTGTATCTTCCTAAAAAAGTAGACCCGGCTAAGCCTGCGGTTGTTTTTGTACATGGTGCCGGTTACCTGCAAAACGTTACCTATTCATGGAGCTATTACTTCCGCGAGTATATGTTTAACAATATGCTGGCCGATAACGGCTATACTGTGCTTGACGTTGACTACACCGCCAGCGCGGGCTACGGCCGGGACTGGCGTACGGGCATTTACCGTCACATGGGCGGCAAAGATTTGACCGACCAGGTGGATGGTGTGAAATATCTTGTTGATAAATATGGTGTAAATCCTAAGCACGTAGGTTTGTACGGCGGCTCATACGGCGGCTTTATTACGCTGATGGCCATGTTTACCGAGCCCGATGTTTTTGCGGCGGGTGGCGCCATCCGTTCCGTTACCGATTGGGCGCATTACAACCACGAGTACACGGCCAATATTTTAAATGAGCCCTTTACCGATGAAAATGCCTATCGTAAAAGTTCGCCGATATATTTTGCCAACGGACTTAAAGGTAACCTGCTGATGCTGCACGGGATGATAGATCAAAACGTGAACTATCAGGATATCATTCGCCTGAGCCAAAAGCTTATTGAGCTGCACAAGGACAACTGGGAGCTGGCATCATACCCGGTAGAAGACCACGCCTTTGAACAACCCAGCAGCTGGGCCGATGAGTATAAACGGATATTTAAACTATTTGAAACAACGCTGAGGAAGCAGTAAAATAAGAACGGCCGGGATATCCCGGCCGTTTCTTGTTTGGTGTTAAATTAAATTTAGCGACTCGCCTTACTGTTGTGGTTCTGATGGGTTTTTTTGCTGTTCAATAAAATTGGCAATCAATTTATTTTCTTTTACCATAAAAAAGCTGATGATGCCTTTTAAGAACGCAAACAATACCCACGGCGATGATGGGTTCTGTTTAAATCCATTGTACGCGTCGCCGTGTTGATAGTAGGCGAAAAGATAATTGAAAAGCAACGGTATGGCATCAACAAATAATACGCCACCCAATATAATTATAGCTATTCTTAAAACGTTTGTTTGATCTATATTTAGTTTGGCGGTTTCTTCATCAAGCCCGTTTTCCAATTTTAATTTTAGGATAACCCAATCTGTTCTAAAAAGAAAATAATAAAGCAATATGATATTAATAACTATTTCGGAAACAAGTACCACTGCGGTGCTTATCAATTGCGTTTTGTCTTGCCCCAAATAAATAATTACGGTTAAAATCTGGGGTAACAAAAATGTAAAATGCCAAATGAGATAAATACCGGTTATTTTTATAATAATGGTCCATAGGTTTTTCGAGGTCATAAGATTTGGTTTTAAGGGGCGTCTAAGTGTTTAAATCTGTTAATTTCTGTTTAATTTTGAATATCACCAAATGAAACCCAAGTTAAATTATGAATAAACTATTTGCGTTGCTTATGCTGCTATGTACGGGCTGTACCATGTACATGCCGCCTGCCAATAAGGTTAGTCTGATGCCCACACCCGATAAACGTTCCATCAAACTATCAGGTATGGATTACCTGGTGCTGCAGGATATCGGTCGGGATTCATCGGGCGCGGCTTGGCAAAGCCTCATGCCGGTTTATAAAATGCCTGCCGATACTGATCTGAAAAACTATCAGCCGGTGCAGCCCGGCACCTATGCTATTAAGGACAGCGCGGTTGTGTTTACGCCCGATACGCCTTTTGCCGCGGGGCAAACCTATTTTTTGCGGTACTATAAATTTGATGCCGCCAGTAAGCCAACCGATTTTATAACCGGCCACAACAAGCTGGGAAGTTTACACTATACCGATTTGATTTTTAAGCAATAAACCGCTCCGGGGCACTTGAAAATCAAAAAATAATATGTATATTTGCAGTCATTAATAAAAGAGGGGGCATTTGTCCCCTCTTTTATTTTATCAATTAAAAATTATTCATCCTGCAAAGGCGGGGAAATATCAGGATAATGAATATTGAAAAAAGAGTAAGACAACTGGTAGAAGAAAAGATAGCCGATAAGCCAAACCTGTTTATAGTGGATATTAAAATGCACTCGAACGGTAAGCTGATTGTGCTTATTGATGGCGATAACGGACTTGGTATTGATGATTGTGTGCAGGTAAGCAGGCATGTCGGCTTCCATCTGGAAGAGGAAAATGTAATTGAAACCGCGTATAACCTTGAAGTATCATCACCGGGGATTGATTTTCCGCTGACGGCGCCAAGGCAATATGCCAAAAACGTAGGGCGCTCACTGGCTATTAAAATGGCCGATGGCACCAAAAGAGAAGGTGTTTTATCGGGATTAACCGAGGATGCCATTATAATTGAAGAAAAAATAAAAGAAAAAGGGAAAAAGGCCGAAACTGTTGAAAGCGTTATCCCTATTGATAAAATAACAGAAACAAAAGTTTTAATATCATTCAAGTAGGAAAATGAGCAATATTAATTTAATTGATTCTTTTCAGGAATTTAAAGATTTCAAGAACATCGATCGTCCAACGATGATGAGCGTGCTGGAAGATGTTTTCAGGAGCATGATCAGGAAAAAATACGGCACAGACGAAAATTGCGACGTAATTGTAAATACCGATAACGGTGACTTAGAAATTTGGCGCACCCGTAAGGTTATGGAAGATGGTTTTAGTGAGGATGATGACCTGGAAGTTGAACTGGCCGAAGCCAAGTTGTTTGATGCCGACCTTGAAGTTGGCGACGAGCAAATTGAGCAGATAACGCTGGAAAGTTTTGGTCGCCGTGCTATTTTAGCGGCACGCCAAACACTGGTTTCAAAAATTCTGGAACTGGAGAAAGACGAGATCTTCAAAAAGTATAAAGATCGCGTGGGCGAAATTGTAACCGGCGAAGTTTACCAGGTTTGGAAAAAAGAAACTTTGGTGTTGGATGATGAAGGCAATGAGCTTTTATTACCAAAAACAGAGCAGATACCGGCAGATTACTTTAAAAAGGGCGATAGCGTAAAAGCGGTTGTTCATAAGGTAGATATGCTGAACAGCAACCCTAAAATTATTATTTCGCGTACAGCGCCAGAGTTTTTACAACGTTTGTTTGAACTTGAAGTACCAGAAATTTTCGACGGATTGATCACTATTAAAAAAATAGTTCGTGAGCCGGGCGAAAGAGCAAAGGTAGCCGTTGAATCATATGATGACCGTATTGACCCGGTTGGTGCCTGCGTAGGTATGAAAGGTTCACGTATCCACGGTATCGTTCGTGAATTGAAGAATGAAAATATCGACGTAATTAACTTTACAAACAATATTCAGCTATATATACAGCGTGCATTATCGCCTGCAAAAATCACTTCTATTAAGTTAGATGATGATAAAAAGACGGCTGCAGTGTATTTAAAGCCCGATCAGGTATCGTTGGCAATTGGCCGCGGCGGTCATAACATTAAACTGGCAGGTAAATTGACAGGATATGAAATAGATGTTTACCGCGAGGCTGATGAGCATGATGAGGATGTGGATATCGAAGAATTTACTGACGAGATCGACAGCTGGATCATCGATGAATTTAAACGTATTGGTTTAGATACAGCGAAATCGGTATTGGCTTTAACAGTAGGAGAATTGGTAAAACGTACAGATTTGGAAGAAGAAACTGTAAAAGAAGTGCTATCAATATTGAATGCTGAGTTTGAATAAGCATAATAACCAAAATTAAAATCGTATTTTTGCGATAATTAGCAGAGAAAACATAATAAATGTCAGAAGACAAATCAATAAAATTAATTAAGGCGGTAAAAGAACTCAACATTGGTATGGGTACCATTGTCGATTTTTTGGCTACAAAAGGCTATAAGGTTGATAAGCAACCTATGGCGAAGCTGGATGGCGACATGTACAATGCACTGTTGAAGGAATTTGCTGTTGACAAAAGTATTAAAGAGGAAGCCAAGCAGATAAGTATTGGAAAGATCAGGAAGGAAGAGACTGCACCGTTTCCTGAGAAGCCTGTAGAAAATCGCCGTTCACGCGATTTTGAAAACGAAGAGATCCTGATCAAGAATACCGGTCATTATGCTTCGCCACAGGCCGAAAAACCAAAACCGGTTGAGCCTGCTGCTCCCGAAAAAACCGAAGAGCGCAATGACGTTTTGCCGGGTGTTAAGGTAATTGGTAAAATTGACCTTAATAACCTGAATGCAAAACCACAGCCAGCGGCCGAAAAGCCTGCTGTTGTTGAAGCGCCAAAAGCCGAAGAGGTTAAAGCACCTGTTGTTGTGGCTCCCGAGCCAAAACCAGAGCCCGTGGCCGAAGCACCGAAACCTGTTGTTGTTGAAACACCAAAGGTTGAGGAGCCAAAAGCACCTGTTGTTGCCGAAGCGCCAAAGGTTGAAGAACCAAAGGCACCGGTTGTAACACCAGCACCGGTACCAACACCCGCGCCTGCTCCTGTTGCTGCGGCACCTGTAACACCACCACCCGCTGCGCCTGTTGAAGAAGCACCGGAGGATGATGTGATACGTGCCAATGCCGAGCGCCTTACCGGCCCCAAAATTATTGGAAAAATACAGTTACCTGTAAATGCGCCTAAGCGTAACCCTGTAGCATCATCATCAAGCGCCAACAGCGCGGCAGATCATAAACGCAAAAGGAAACGTAAAGATAGCCAGGGTAATCCACAGCAAGGTGGTGGCGGTGGTAATCATCCGCACAATCCGCAGCAGGGCCAAAGTACACCTCCTTCGGGCGGTGGTACCATTAACCCTAACCGTCCCGATTTCAGGAACCGTACCAACGGTGCACCAGGAAACGGCGGCCCTCAGCAAGGCGGCGGTAACCGTCCGGACTTTAGAGGTAACCGTAACAATGCACCACAAAGCAGCGGTCCTAAAGAGGAACCATCAGAAAAAGATATCCAGGATCAGATCAAGGCTACACTTGCACGTTTAAGCGGAGCAGGTAAGTCTGGTAAGTTTGCACAGCGTGCTAAATTCCGTCGTCAAAAACGTGATGACGTTGCCGCAACTGCCGAAGAGCTGGCAATGGAGCAGGATGCACAATCAAAAGTGTTAAAAGTTACAGAGTTTGTTACGGCAAACGAGTTAGCATTGATGATGGATGTATCGGTAACACAAATTATCTCAACTTGTATGAGTTTGGGTATGTTTGTGTCTATCAACCAGCGTTTGGATGCCGAAACCCTAAGCATTGTTGCTGATGAGTTTGGCTACCAGGTTGAGTTTGTAAAACCACAGGATGAAGAAGCCAACCTTGACCAACCGGATGATCCGGCTGATCTGGTAGCCCGTGCGCCAATTGTAACCATAATGGGTCACGTGGATCATGGTAAAACTTCATTGCTGGATTTTATCCGCAAAACCAACGTAATAGGCGGCGAAGCCGGGGGTATTACCCAGCACATTGGTGCCTATGAAGTAACGTTGCCAGATAATAAAGGAAAAATAACATTCCTGGATACACCGGGTCACGAGGCGTTTACCGCCATGCGTGCAAGGGGTGCACAGGTAACAGATATTGTAATTATAGTAATTGCTGCCGACGATAGCGTGATGCCGCAAACCCGCGAGGCCATAAACCACGCGCAGGCTGCCGGTGCACCAATCATCTTCGCCTTTAACAAAATAGACAGACCGGGTGCCAATGCGGATAAGATCCGTGAGCAACTATCTGCCATGAATATTTTGGTTGAAGAGTGGGGCGGTAAATACCAGTCGCAGGAAATATCGGCCAAAACCGGTTTAAATGTCGAACTGTTATTAGAAAAAGTATTGCTTGAAGCCGAATTGCTTGAACTTAAAGCTAACCCTAACAAACGTGCCGTAGGTACCGTAATTGAGGCAGCTTTAGATAAAGGCCGCGGTATTGTTACCACTATATTGGTACAGGCGGGCAGGTTAAAAGTGGGTGATCCTATTTTGGCAGGTTGTTACAGCGGTCGTGTTAAGGCATTGACCAATGAGCGCGGCCAAAGGGTTGAATCTGCAGGGCCATCAACGCCGGTACAGGTATTGGGTATGCAGGGCGCACCAACAGCGGGCGATAAATTCAACGCGCTGGAAAGCGAACCGGAAGCACGTGAAATTGCAAACAAACGTTTACAGTTACAACGTGAGCAAGGCTTGCGTACCCAGAAACACATCACTCTTGATGAAATTGGCCGCCGTTTGGCAGTTGGTAACTTTAAGGAACTTAACATTATTGTTAAAGGTGACGTGGATGGATCAATCGAAGCATTGTCAGATTCATTGCTTAAACTATCTACCGAGCAGATACAGGTTAACATTATATCAAAAGCAGTTGGTCAGATCTCCGAATCAGACGTATTGCTGGCATCTGCATCAGATGCAATCATCATCGGTTTCCAGGTTCGTCCGTCAGGCAGTGCCCGTAAATTAGCCGAGGCTGAGCAGATCGATATCAGGTTATACTCTATCATCTACGACGCTATCAACGAGATAAAAGCGGCGATGGAAGGTATGCTTGCACCAACGTTTGAAGAGAAGATTGTTGCGAATGTTGAAATCCGCGAAACCTTCAAAATCAGTAAGGTTGGTACCATTGCAGGTTGTATGGTGCTGGATGGTAAAATTAACCGTAACAGCAAGATCCGCATAGTTCGTGATGGTGTGGTTATTTACACTGGCGAGCTTGCTTCACTGAAACGCTTTAAAGACGATGTTAAGGAAGTATTAACCGGCTACGAGTGCGGTTTAAACATCCAAAACTTTAATAACATTGAAGTTGGCGACATTGTTGAAGCTTACGAAAATGTTGAAGTAAAACGTAAATTGTAATAACACTTACATAAAATATCAAGGGCCGATCCATAAGATCGGCCCTTTTTTTGTTTGCCGTTATTTTTAGGTAAACCGGATAGCTTAGCTTAAATTCCATTACTCCTTCAACAAACCCTCTACCAAAGCTTTCCATTGCGGGCCCGATAAGCCTACACTTGCGGTTAAGGCAATAATGGTATTGCGTATGGTATCAAAAATATTAGTATCCTTAGTGTTTGGCACTTCATTGCGGCCGTGTACCGCGGCGCTTACGTGATTCAGATAGCGTTCAACAATAAAGGTATTGGTGGCGCTATGGTCATAAAAATTGGCTATGGCGGTATCCGGCTTCCGGGGGTTTACCACGGGCCGCACGGTAATGGTAATAAACTCACTTTCGGCATTGGCATCCTCATGTTCTTCTATAGATTCAATCATAACCCAATCAAGCCCGCTGCCTGCAATAGAACCAGGCGCCGGCAGGTCGATATAAAAATAATCATCCTTTTGGGCCATGCGGTACAGCTCATTGCCCTGCGCATCGGTAAGTGAAAATTTTGATGACCCTGGTCCGCTGATTTGGTGCCAGTTGGATATGTCTTTTAAGCGCTCTTTCGCCAGCAGGAAAAGGTTGTGCGCTTTTTGTCGTGTTTCCGCATCGGCAAAGTGAATGAAATCGGTTTGTTCCCCTTTTTGCTGTTCAGGAATATTTTCAAAGGCGTTGGTCATGGCTATGGATTTATTATTTAACAAGTGCTGTAGCAAACAGTTTTAAACCTGCGTAATAATGTATTGATAACCAACGATATTATAAGAAGCTATTGTGCCCTGATTAATACGATAGTGTATTTATTACAATATTTGATTTTTAGGATAAAGTAACGTAAATTCAATTTTTATAACCGAACCTAAATGATGAATAAACTACTTCCCGGTATTTGTTTTATCGTCAGTTTTTTTTGTTGCAGTTATTGTTTGGGGCAGGCAGCCTCCGGCGATAGCACTGCGCAAGCTATGGCGTCTTCACCGGCCGTAGGTTTTTTTAATGCTGCAATTGGTCAGCAGTCGCGTTTATACAATGGCCCCGAATATAACCTCTATGATCCTACTATAAAAGGGAACGCCTATTTTCAGGATATTTATGAATTCAGGCCCGGCGAAGTTGTGTATGATGGCATAGTGTACAACAACGTACCCATGATGTATGATATGAATAAGGATATAGTGGCTGTTTTGCTATATAATAACTTCTCGCGGTTTGCCCTGCTTAACGAGCGTTTACAAAGTTTCGATTTGCTTAACCACCACTTTGTGTATATAACTACAGACTCACTTAATACAAGTTCGCCTATCAGAACAGGATTTTATGACGAGGTGTACAAAGGAAACGTGCAGGCGCTTGTAAAGTGGACAAAGAATATCCAAACCTCGTCAACAGCAACAACTATAGAGGTCTTTTTTACGCAGAATAAATACTATTACCTGAAAAAGGGCAATACCTATTATAGCATAGGCGGGCAAAGCGGACTGCTGAACGTTTTAAAGGATAAGAAAAAAGAACTGCAGCAATACATAAAAGCCAACAAGATAAAGTATAAAGACAATCCGGATAAAGCAATGGCATTAATAGCCGCCCGGTACGACCAATTATAACACCCAAAGCCCTCAAAAAAGGCCTTTAAGCTAAACAATAATTCTGTATGCCGGTAGCCATTTGGCCAATACCACGTACGGAAATAATACATGCCGATGAGAAAAATCTACTTTCTGAGTTTTTGCCTGTTGCTGTTACTAAAGTTTGGCTATGCCCAGCAAACTAAGGTAAAATCAGTTAGTGTAAATTTTCAACAGGTGCGTATTGAACAGTTTGTAACCGATCTGGAAGCTAAAACCGGGTATCATTTTTACTATGACCCCATGCAGTTTGATAGCCTGAAAGTTACGCTGCAAGCCAATAATTTGCCGTTGGATGCCGTACTGGGTATGGCCTTTAAAAATACCGGTTTCAAATACGCCATAACCGGGGGGCAAGTGTTTTTTACAAAAGGCCGCGCCATACAAACCGGACTTGCAGCCGGATATTTTGGCAGCAAAACCGATAACCTGCCGGCAAATACCATACCCCAGCCCATAGCCGATTACGATACCAAAGAGGTAAAAGTACCCGAAGCCACAACCGAAAATAAGCTGTACGAAATAGGCAATAAAACCAATGTGATAGGCCAGGGCAAAGCTACCATATCCGGCTATGTACGTGATAGCAAATCGGGCGAATCAGTAATTGGGGCCAGTATTTATGTTACCAATACCAAAAGCGGCGTAGTTACAGATCAGTTTGGCTATTTCACCATTACCCTGCCAAAGGGCAGGCAGATTTTAAGCGTTCGTGGTTTGGGAATGCGTGATACCCGCCGGCAAATAGTACTTTACTCCGATGGTAAAATGATCATTGAAATGCATGACCAGGTTACCAGTCTTAAGGAGGTAAAAATATCGGCAGAAAAAGTAGCCAATGTAAGGAACGTACAATTAGGCGTAAATCGCTTAGATATAAAAAGCATAAAACAGGTGCCCACCGTATTTGGCGAAGCCGATATACTACGTGTAGTATTAACACTGCCGGGCGTACAATCTGTAGGCGAAGCCACAACCGGTTTTAATGTACGCGGCGGTTCGGCCGACCAAAACCTTATTCTGATGAATGATGCTACCATTTATAATCCATCACATTTCTTTGGGTTCTTCTCGGCATTTAACCCGGATATTGTAAAAGACGTGGAACTGTACAAAAGCAGCATCCCCGAAAAGTTTGGCGGACGTTTATCTTCAGTTTTAGATGTTACTAATCGCGAGGGCAATAAAAAGAAATTTACCGGCTCGGCAGGTATCGGGCTTATCACCAGCAGGCTTAATGTAGAAGGGCCAATTATTTCAGATAAAACATCGTTTTCTCTCGGTGGCCGTACCACTTATTCTGATTGGCTGCTTAAACTTCTGCCCGAAGAGTATAAACACAGTCAGGCCTCATTCTACGATGTTAACCTCGATATAAGCCACCAGATAGACGATAAGAACAACATCTATATAACAACCTACCTCAGCAAAGATAAGTTTAAGCTGAACAGCGATACCGCGTACAGTTACAGCAACCGCAACGCTAATATCAAATGGAAACACAACTTTAATGATAAACTGTTTAGCGTGCTTACCGCCGGGGTAGATCATTATCAATATGATATTGCCAGTTTTGATAATCCTGTAAATGCCTATAAGCTCAATTTTGATATCAACCAAACAAACTTTAAGGCCGATTTTACTTATTACCTCAACCGCAAAAACACCATTAACTTTGGCTTAAACAGTATTTACTATAAACTGCATCCGGGTAATTATGAGCCCAATTCCCCGCAATCATTAGTGCAGCCAGACATTGTACCTGCGCAGCAAGCGCTGGAAAGTGGCATTTACCTGGGCGATAAATATGATTTTACCGACGATCTTTCGGTTAGTGCCGGTGTTAGGTATTCGCTGTATAATTACCTGGGGCCGCAAAATGTTTACAACTATGCACCCAATCTGCCCAAAACGCCATCAAACTTTATTGACAGTACCAACTATGGTAACAACAAATTAATAAAAACATATTCGGGGCCCGAAATAAGGTTGTCGGCAAGGTATAACCTGGGTGATAACCTGTCGCTAAAGGGGGGCTATAATACTTTAAGGCAATACATTCACCTGCTCTCCAATACCACAGCCATAGCCCCAACGGATGTTTGGCAACTGAGCGATCCTAACATTAAACCCCAATACGGCGACCAGGTATCATTAGGAATTTATCATAACCTGCAATCAAACACCATTGAAACCTCTGTTGAGGTTTACTATAAACGGCTTAGAGATTATTTGGATTACCGCAGCGGTGCCAACCTGGTGCTAAATCATCACATCGAAAACGATGTTTTAGGCACCGAGGGCAAAGCTTACGGCGTTGAGTTTTTGATTAAAAAAACAACCGGTAAAGCCAACGGCTGGATAAGCTATACCTACTCGCGCACATTTTTAAGACAAACCGACCCCAACGCGGGCGAACTGATAAACGGCGGCGCTTATTACCCTGCTAACTTTGATAAGCCGCATGACTTTAACTTTATAGGTAATTACAGGTTTTCGCACCGGTTCAGCGTATCGTTAAACGTTACTTATAGCACCGGCAGACCAATAACGTTGCCTGTAGCCAAATACTATTATGCAGGTTCGGAGCGGGTTTATTATTCGGATAGGAACCAGTACCGCATCCCAGATTACTTCCGGTCAGATTTTTCTATGAATATAGAGGGTAACCACAAAGTGCACCAGTTAACACATAACTCGTTCACTATTGGGGTGTATAACCTTACCGGCAGGCAAAATGCTTATTCCACCTATTTTACAACGGGCGCAGGCGTAATAAGTGGGTTTAAGCTCTCCATTTTTGCCAAACCAATACCATTTATTAATTATAACATCAGGTTTTAAAATGAGGAGGGAGGATAAATACATGAAGCGCGAAGGCATACTTGAAAAACAAGGTAAAATGATAATGAAAAATAAATATATATGGTGTGTTATATTGCTAACGGCTACGTACGCGGCTTGTAAAAAACCATATAATCCACCGGTTATCAGCAGTAATAATAATTACCTGGTGGTAGAAGGCGTGATAAATACCGGTAATGATTCAACCATTTTTAAACTAACCCGCACTGTTAATATAGCCGATGCTATAAGTACGGCAGGTGTAGATAATTGTGAAGTTACTGTTGAAAGCGAGGCGGGCAATTCATTTGCCCTGCTGCAGATTGGCAGCGGGAAGTACGCCATAGGCCCCATGAACCTCGATCCCACCAAAAAATATCGGCTGCATATAAAAACGCCCGATGGGAAGGAATACGCATCAGACTATACGGCAAACAAACCAACTCTGCCTATTGATAGCATTGGTTTTATACCCGAGGGAAATAACCTGCGTTTATACGTTAATACGCACGATGTCACTAACAACAGCCGTTATTACCGCTGGGATTTTGCCGAAACCTGGCGTTTTCACACCAAGTTCCAGTCGAATTATATAGTCGATCAGGATTCGAACAAGTTGAGGCAACGAACCAGCGATGAGCAAACATTTTATTGCTTTACAGGTGACGTATCAAGCAATATACTTATTGGTTCATCGGCAAAACTTGGTCAGGATGTGATATATCAGGCACCACTGATCACCATTCCGGCCGAATCGGAAAAAATAGAGTTGCGGTATTCCATTTTAGTAAGACAGTACACGCTAACCAAAGAGGCCTATGCTTTTTGGGAAAACATTAAAAAAAACACAGAGCAATTAGGAAGTATTTTTGACGCGCAGCCATCGCAGCTGATGGGTAATATTCACTGTATAAGTAACCCTGCCGAGCCGGTGATAGGGTACATAAGCGTAACCAACGTACAATCAAAAAGAATATTTATTGATAATAGCCAACTACCCCAAACATGGACTCCGGTATACCCTTTTCAATGCTCGGCAGATACAGCCCTTTTTAAAAATAAGTTAGGTGTGAACGATGTAGAAGTTAACATTATTAAAGGCGGTGCCATTGCCCTTACACAAATAGCGTCAATGCGTGATATTCTTGGTTATACATTTACAAGTATTGATTGCGCTGATTGCCGTATCCGGGGCCGGGTTCAGCCGCCATCCTTCTGGAAAGAAAAATAAAAACAATAAAACAAACCTTGTTTTGGGTATGAGAAAAATAAATGATGTTGCCAAACTTATAGCTTTACCAATTTTGGTACTGCTGGCTTTGCAGGCAAATTGCTTTGCACAGGCAACAGCACAGCTAACCCAAAGCTTTAACCAATACCAGCAGGCAACCGTACAGGAAAAAGTATTTGTACATACCGATAAAAGCACCTACCTGCCCGGCGAAATTTTATGGTTAAAGGTTTATTGTGTTAATGCTGATACCCACAAGCTATTTAATTTAAGCAAGGTAGTTTATGTTGATGTGCTGGATGATGATCACAACACATTGCTACAAGCCAAAATAGCCATGAAAAACGGCTTAGGCAGCGGCTCGTTATACATACCGGTATCTGTAAGTAACGGCAACTATCAGCTGAGAGCCTACACCAATTGGATGAAGAATTTTGGTGCCGATTACTATTTCGAAAAGCAGCTAACCATAATAAACCCGTTGAAATCGCCGGATGTGCTGGTTAAGGAAGCAGCCGCCTATGATGTGCAGTTTTTTCCCGAGGGCGGTAGTTTGGTAGCAGGCATCAGCAGCAAAGTGGCTTTTAAGGTTACTGCTCCCAATGGCAAAGGATTAACTGCATATAGCGGAGCGGTTATAGATCAGCATAATGATACGGTAGCGCGCTTTCGGCCTTTAAGGTATGGGATAGGCAGCTTTGTGTTTACGCCTGTTGCAGGCAATACTTATAAAGCTATTATTAAAACGGGCAGTGGCAGTCCGGTTATTAGCAGCTTGCCCACAGTTAGCAGCAGCGGTTTTGTAATGCAGTTAAAAGATAATGGCGGCCAGCTCAGTATCACCGTAAATAGTAACAACGCAAACGCCGGCGAGGTTTATTTATTAGCACATACAGAGCAAACGGTTACGGCAGCATTAAGCGCTGTTATTAGCGGCGGCCCGGCAAGCTTCACTATGGACAAAAATAAATTGGGCGAGGGTGTATCGCACATCACGATTTTTAACAACGCCCGGCAGCCGGTTTGCGAACGTTTGTATTTTAAACGGCCAAAGCAGCAGCTTTTAATTGAAGGGAGTGCAGATCAGCCCCAATACAGTACCCGTAAAAAAGTGAGCGTTAATGTTGCCGCAACGAACCCTGCGGGTAAGCTAACGCCCGCAAACCTCTCCATGTCGGTTTACCGGGTTGATTCTTTGCAGCAAACAGATACCGGGGATATTTATAGCTACTTATGGCTGCGGTCGGATTTGCGGGGCGCTATAGAAGATGCTGCCTACTACTTTAAAAACACCGGTTCCGAAGCCGATGAAGCGCTGGATAATCTCATGCTATCGCAAGGGTGGCGCAGGTTTCTGTGGAGCAACGTGCTCAGTAATGGAAAACCCGCGTTTAACTTTTTACCCGAGTATAATGATCATCTAATTACCGCAAAAATAGTTAATACCACCACCGGCAGCGCCGCAAAGGATATCGTGGCCTATTTGAGTGTTCCCGGCAAAAGGGTGCAGCTGTATACCGCCAAAAGCGATTCATTGGGCCGTTTGATATTTAACACCAAAGAACTGTTTGGTCCGGGCGAAATTGTGGCTCAAACCAATACCGAACGCGATACAGGTTACCGTATTGATGTTTTAAATTCGTTTTCGGAACAATACTCAAAATACACCGAACCCAAACTAATACTTACCCCCGGTATGCAAAAAGGTCTGGAAGAACGCAGCCTGGGCACGCAGGTACAAAATATGTATGCCGGTAATAAAATAAAGCGTTTTTATGATGGCGGGGTTGATAGCGCCGGTTTTTACGGCAAGCCCTATAAAACCTATTTGTTAGATAACTATACCCGCTTTACTACCATGGAAGAGGTGCTGCGCGAATACATTAGGGAGGTAAACGTAACACGATCGCAAAAAAGGTTTCACATAAAGGTATTGAATGAGAGGGGATTTTTAGAAGGCGACCCGCTGGTGCTGCTTGATGATGTGCCCGTATTTAACATAGATAAGGTTTTGGCCATAGATCCGCTAAAGGTTAAAAAACTGGAAGTGATTAGGGACCGGTATTTTTACGGCGCATCAGTATCGGAAGGAATCCTGAGCTTCACCACCTACAAAGGCGATCTCGGCGGTGTTGAAATGGATCCGCATGCAGTAATACTTGATTACGAAGGGATGCAACTGCAGAGGGAGTTTTATTCGCCCCTATATGATACCGATGCTGCAGAAAAAAGCCGGGTGCCGGATTTCAGAAATCTGTTGTTTTGGGCGCCTAACATCAATACAGGCGATACAAACAAGAGCCAATTGTCGTTCTATACCTCCGACCAAACCGGCAAATACATAGGTTTAGTACAAGGAATAGACGCCGATGGCCATGCCGGTAGCCAATATTTTACCTTTGAGGTGAAATAAAAAAAATATTTTTTAAAACAGTAAAAAACGACGTTTTGCGCTTTTGTTAATCAATCTGCTTTGATTTAGAGAGGGTTATGAAGCCTGAAAAAGCATAAAAAATGCCTTAAAAAACAATTTAAACACACAAAAAGCATATTTAAACAAGAATTTTAAAAAAGAACTTGTGTAAACCAAAATGGTGCGTATATTTGCAAACCCAAACGGAGTGGTAGTTCAGCTGGTTAGAATACATGCCTGTCACGCATGGGGTCGCGGGTTCGAATCCCGTCCATTCCGCTGAGCGGGGGTTCTTCATAGAGCCCCCGCTTTTTTGTATAATCTAACAAATGCAACTCTCTCATTTTATGTGAGTTATGGGATAGTAACTCTACCATTGTCGGGGTTCGATACATACCCCCTTGGTAGTAGAGATTTTGCTCGAACCCCAGCCTTACAAGCTCTTGTTTTTCTAAAGCGCTGGTTTTAATAAAGATAAATTCAAGGTCTGACAGCTTTTCCAGGTTGTTTTTAACGATCCTGTATGTTTTGTCCTGGTTACCGCTTAGGCGCTCTATTGAGCCTTTTAATGCGATCCTATTGTTGTTGATGGTAGAGAACCATCTTTCATAGGTATCGTGTGTTATTTGGTTGGAAATCCACTTTTCTTCGATTGAGAAGAGCTTTGCTTCCTCAGCCTCAAGTTCCTTTTTCTTCTCGGCAACAAGACGTTTATCTTCCACCATTTTGTTTTCAAAGATTTGATCGGAATTGCCTTTGATCAACCTGAGGGCCTTGTCCGGTAAACTCATGAGCGCGAATACCTGCTGTAGCTGGTCATGCGCCCGAATGGCACTTAAATTCAGATGCCTGGTTTTATCGCATTTGTAATAATAATAATATTTGCCAAGCTTGCCCCTGGACGGTGCGCCTGTCAGAATTTTGCCGCACTCACATTTTAATACCCCTCTTAGTGGCATTTCTTCGCTTACAACCACCTTTTCTTTCTCAGGCTTCTTTAGCTTTCGCTGCGCCTGTTCCCAAGTAGCAATGTCTACTATTGGTTCGTGCATGGCTGGAAATATACCGCCAGGGTAGTTTTTGAATGGTTCCACATATTGCATACCGGCATAGAGCGGATAGCTTAAAATACGCTGGATTGCTACATTACCTGATCGTCTAAAACCCTTTTCTCTTGCTTGCTCGGCAATAATGTAAAGCGGGATATCTCGAAGATAAGAGTCGAATATAAACCGAACTATGGCGGCTTCAGCTTCATTAATTACAAGCTTTCTGTCCTTACGCTCTCCCTCTTTGTAATAACCAAAAGGAGGATTTTTATAGATATACCTACCTTCTTTCGCTTTTGCGGTATAAATGCCGCCGCGCACTTTAATACTTCGGTTGATGTTATCTTCTTCTGCCAGCAGCAATTGTAGTCCTGCCCGGAAGAAGCTACCCGGAGTGTCGTAATCGAAAGTAATACCTTCAGTAACACTTACTATTTGTATGCTGTAAGTCTGCTGTAGCTTCTTAACGTACCCCATTGCCTCGCTAGCGTTCCTGCTGAAGCGATCCAATTGGTCGACAATAAGGTAGTCTACTTTTTTATGGTGCTTGGCAATAAAGTCCTGAAGCTTCTTAAAATCGGGGCGGTCAAATGTTTTTGCGCTGTAGCCCCTGTCGATAAATGTATCTACTAGGTCGACTTCATTATTCCTGATCCACTGCCCTGTATATAATTCCTGTCTCTCAATTGACCCGTTACTCTGTTTCCTGTCACTAAAGCGTAGGTATCTAATTGCCTTTTTCATAACTCTCTCTTATTGAAATATTAACGATTATCTCTGCTATCAAATTTAGCAATTTTAACTCTTGGACTGAAAAATCTCCCTCACTATTATTTGTTTTATTTTGTTGTATATCAGTTGATTCAATTTTATTTTCCATTGTAATCCACCTTTCTGATAATCTTGGGAAATTTTACTTGAGGACTTTCGTTTATGTTTATATTATAGATTTCTATCATAGTTTTTTTCATAGTACTTACTTAAAAGAAAAGGCCAACACGTAGTTGAATTGGCCTTTGATGTATTATAGACTTGAATTTTTTGAATAGCTTTTCTCTATTCCTTTGTTATATCCCTATTGCTGGTTCATCAATAGATTGTGTTTATTCGTTGAACTATTTTAATACTTTATTTATATGCTATTTTTAATTTTATTGAAACCCTATGATGCGTATTTCAGTGAAATTGACCCCTCTGGTTGGCCCCGTTTCATTTGATAACTCGGATTTTTCTTTATCTATCATTGGTTGAAGCTGTTTAAAATTGTAACCGAAAAGACCCGACGGGTCAGATCGGTTTTTATAAATATTAATCGTTGAATTGCTACGGTCCCAAAAAGGACGGGCGGAAGATATAACCCGCAGATAATGAGGAACTTTGCACAGGTTTTCGTAAATTTGGGATACAATCTTCCCACTGTTTATTATGAAAACGTTCGTGATTTTTTGTTTTATCTGTGTTGTGAGTACCGGCGCTCTGCTGGCAGGCATCGACATGAAAAATTCCGGCTTCGGTATTCCCATTGCTGCGACAGTGTGGTTGGTCTTTGTTTTATACGTTGCTGCCAGGCGTAAAAGGAACAGGATAAAAAAAGAGCGTGAGCAGCTATTTAATGAGTGGTTTGGTCAACAATACCGCAGACGTTCATTCTGATTTTTTCTTTTACCGTACCAGTACCTTTTCATATCGCCTTGAGCTGTTCTCCTATCGGGTAGTTTGCCGTCAACATCTCTGTTTTGATTTTTGGGTTTCCTGCTTTTGCATTTACCGAGACCTTTGAATTGATCGACCATTTGTGCCAGGCATTATCCTTGGTATATTTTTCCAGTAATGGTGATGGATAGGAAGACAGCAGGAATTTGCCTTTGATCTTGCTGAGCAGGTACAACAGGCTTTCGTAGTCCTGTTCACTATAGCCATCATAATGCCCGCAATCGGAATTGTAGTAAGGTGGGTCGCAGTAAAAGAAGCTGGTAGGCGTATCCCGGCTGGTGATCACGTAGAGTGCGTCGGCGCATTCCAATTGACAGTTCTGTAACCTGACGGCCAGCTGTTCGGTGAAGCCATCCTTTTTGCTGTTTATCTTTTTGGTGGTCGTGTTGGTGCTGATATCAAAGCCCCAGGAATTGTCCAGCTGGCCGCTAAAGCCCTGTGTGCTGAGTATCCATACCGCCCAGGCCCGCTTGATCTCGGAGAACATGTCCGGGTTGTTGTAAACTACCGAAGCCTTGCGGTGCAGATCCCGGCTGTGCAGGCTGATGCGTATTTCTTTTTCCAGGCTGACAAAATCCTCTTTGACGATCCGGTAGAAATTGATCAGCTCCCGGTTGGTGTCGTTGATGACCTCCACTTTCGAGGCTTTCTTTGCAAAGAATACTGCTGCGCCCCCAATAAAAGGTTCGCAGTACAAGGTATGCTTCGGTATCAGCGAAACGATACTGGCGGCAAGCTTCTGCTTGCCGCCGTAATAGCTGATCGGCGTTTTTAATCGTACTTTTCTCATAATATTGTTATAGGTTTATGCTGTCCGATAAGGTCTATCGACCCAATCGCCTTGCAGGTGACGCACTTTGTTCGGGTTGTTTTGCCTGGTCATTGAGCACCACGGCACGTTTGCCCAAAAGCTGGTTAAGGATAGCCCGTTCATAGTTGTTGAAAGCGCCGCGCTCCGCCTGCTCCTGCACTGCCGTTTCCAGCAGTTCAAGATCATTTGGTGCTATTGCCTTTGCGATCTGGCCGCGCAGGATGGCGGCTGGCTTGCTGAGCTTTTCGTTCTGCATGCAGGTATATTCGTATTTGACCTTTGCCCTCTCATTGGGAAGCCGGTAGGCCAGCTTGTAGTTGACATCGAACAGCTCGGCGATTTCGATCAGATCCTTGATCGGCGGCACCCACCTGGATTCAAAATGCACCGAGTCGTCATCGACGAGGATGGCTTCAAATGGCGGCGAGTCATAACCCATATCCATGAAGTATTCCAAAGCGTCGGGCTGGTTGTCACCGATGAAGGTGACCGTGTTAGAGCAATAGTCAGCCATTGCCGCCCCCTTTCCATTGCAGGAGGCAACCGGGTAAGTTGCAGTTCATAAGTTGGGGTTAGAAGGTTAAGAAATGATTTAAAACAGTCGCAGCTGGTGAGTAGGTGCCGGTGGCTGGTAGCCTTGTTCACGCGCCAGTCCCTCGGCAATATTAATCACTAGTTCCTGGATGGATTTAAACATACAATAATGCAGTGCCTCGGTGTGGAAGAAGTGCGACCGGTAGCCGGTTTCGCTTATAATAGCAGATTCCGCCCGGTATTCAATGTGGCTTACCAGCGGATCGGCCTGATCATCGATGCGTTTTTCGGGGTAGTAAAAGGCATATTTTACGCTTACCGGATGCCCGTACACCTCAATATTGAGCTCTGTATTCTGCTTAAATTGTTCAGGTATCATAAGGGTAAATGAATTGTTTGAAACTTTCCAGCCCGCTTGGAGGCTTGTGCGTACGGAAGCCCAGGCGCAGGCCGCATTCCTGCTGAAAGCGGTGGAATGAAAAACTATGCTCGGGGATTTCAAAAGACCCGCCGTGCCAGCGCCAGCGAACCTGTCCACCAGCTAGGGAAAATCGCACGTCCTTGCTTTTGTGCCACATGGCGGTCTTGCAGTCGGTTATAGCACCAAGCAGATCCCCTCCGAAAACAAGGTGCAGTTTCGAGTGGGGGTAGGTCGCAGCCAGCCAGCTGAGCTGCTGTGCTTCCGGCAAAAGACCCAATGCCGCAAAAGCATTGGAAGCAGCCTGTTCCAGCAAGGCAGGCCGCAGGCCGCAAAAACTGATGGCCTCGGCAGCGGAATGGAAAAGGAAGAGGTGCCGTACCATTCCAGGCACGGCACTTCCAGAAATCCACAGCCCCGGCCCGGATGGTATGGCATTGCGGCCATTACTCCAATATTCACGGGCAACCGCCCGGCCGTTATGCAGGTAGTCGAAGACCAGGCACCCATTTTCATTCTTAAAATAAGGCGTGAAATAATCCGGCACCGGCCCAGGTAGCTCGTGCGGCATTACCTGGATGATCCCCTGCTATAACCGCGCTTGTGGTTTTCGTCGGCAAGCTGCTGGGCCTGGAGCTCACCCGTGCTTCGCTGGTGACGCTGCATATCTTCCAAAGCCTCCTTGTAGCCCTTGGTATAGGCTTCTTTTTGCGGGGTATTCGCACCGATCAGATTGCGGATGCCGGTGATCAGCAGGTAAGAGATACCGCCATCCAAAAGCACAGAAAGTACAAGCGCTTTGCGGTCGGACAGGATTCCCTTGGAGACGCTTGCGCGGTGCTGGAACCTGGTACCGTCGGAAAGGGTGACCAGGTCACCGTTCCTGAAATCCTCCTTTTGCTTATCGGTTAGCTTTTCCCCATTGACCTTTTCCGGCGCTTTGACCTGCTCGGGCCGATAGGATACAAATTCCTTGGTTTCGGGATCGTACTCGATCACATAGGTCGCCGATTTGCCAGGCGGGTTACCATAGACCTTCCGAATACTGGCCAGCCCCTTTTCCGAAAGCACAGCGGCCTCATGCTCATTCAATTGTGGATGCGGCTGTGCATCCTTGTAAATGGGATGCGCTTTTACCACCACGATCCCGTCGGGCGATCTGTCAAGGGACAGTTTGGCATCAAGCCTTTCAATGACAAAGCCATCGGCCTGCAAGTTGCTAAGCCCGATCAGTTCCGTTCGCCTGCCCGAGAGCAGGGCCTGCACGGCATCGGGTTCCAGCAGGATCTTACCATCCCTAAATAATCCCAGCTTTTGCAGGTCAGCGACCGGCAGTTCTTCTTCTACAAAAATTGTTTCCATAATGTGGCTTAATAAAGGTTATCGTCTGATGCCGTAGGTGGCTGAATAATTCTGTTCGGGTTCTTCCCCGACTATTTGTTCCTGATGGGCCTGCGGAGCGGTACCGTTTTTCGCGGCAAGCAGGGAACTGTACAGCCCGTCCTTTCGGGACAGGGTAAACTGGTTGCCGGTACCTGTATCTTCGATGCGGAGCCTGCCCTGCTTGATGTGGCTGAGGACTTTGTACACCGAATCGTTGTAGGCGATCTCATCGCCGATGGACAGGTGCTTAGCATCGGCAACGGTCTTACCTTGAGCCTCCACTTGGACTGCGGCTTCAGTTTTAAGGTCACGCTTGCGCTCGATATCCATCAGATAAGAAAATATCTTCTCCGCATCGGCGGCGGCCGAGTGGATCTCAAATGGGGTATCGGTCAGGATCTGCACCCAGTTGTCGACATAGGCGGCATGCTGGCCCGGATCGTGGCCGATCTTGAATTCCTGGCCGATCAGCATTGAGGCAATTTCTGCGCGGAGTTCCTCCCTGGCATAATCAGGAGTTCCAAAATGGTTCATGACACTCCTGTCGAGCCTGGTGGGGTGGCCGGTGGCATGCCCCTTATGCCGATATCGGCATAAAGGTCATAATGCCGCGTGAATGATTATGCCGCACCGGATAGACTGGCTGGTTATTTAGGCCACTTTCCGGTGCGGTCATACGGCATAACTTATAAGTTT
>NZ_FNAI01000007.1 GCF_900101875.1 Mucilaginibacter pineti | reverse complement strand
GTTATGCTTTCTTAGCATTTGCTGCACTTCTATGCCAGCAAAGAGGTGGTCAATTTTGCCACGGAATAGGGTGTAACATATGCCCGGAACTTCCAACTTAATTTCGGTGTTCGATAAAAACTCAAGTTTCGACCGTCTTTTCCCCAATCAGGATTACCATTCAAAAAAGGGCTTGGGGAATCTTATTGCTTTACCCTTAAACAAAACGAGCTTAAGTGATGGCAATAGCAGTTTCATTGATCCTGAAACCTTACAGCCCTTTGATGACCAATGGGTGTTTTTAAAGACGATTAATAGGATAACGATAAGCCAACTCAATTACATCTACAAAGAACAAACCGATCACGACGAACTTTCAACCGGACTATTTCAAAAGGAACAGCCTACTGCGGAAAAGCTGACAATTGCATTAAATAATGAGATTCACATTAGCCGCATTGGCTTGCCAGTTCCACTTGTTAGTTTTCTGAAAGAAGAGCTAAACTTTGCAAACAATGAATATCAAGTAAAAAAGAACATTAATAAAAACACATTTGGTGTTAAGCGTTACTTTAAGCTATTGAATGAAACCGCTGGGTCTATTTCAATTCCCCGTGGATTTATTGGTAGATTATTACGTTTTTGTAAAGAGCAGCAAATTGATTATACACTCGAAGATCAAAGAGGGAAAGCAGAACCAATTAGTTTTAAAGGCTCTATAGCATTACGTGAGTATCAGTTACCTGCGCAACAAGCTGCCGCTAAAAAAGATTTCGGAATTATTGTCGCTCCGCCAGGTTCCGGGAAAACGGTATTGAGTTTGGCTATTATAAAAGACAAGCAGCAACCAGCCCTCATTTTAGTTCACCGCAAACAGTTGGCAGACCAATGGATGGAACGTATAGAATCATTCCTGGGGATTCCTAAGAAGGATATTGGACGTATCGGGCAAGGAAAGAACAAGCCCGGTAAACACATTACTGTAGCAATGATCCAAAGTATGGAAAAAGCTTTGGAATCTACGGAAGCCACAGAACTAATAAATGCTTTTGGTACCGTTATTATTGATGAATGCCACCATGTGCCTGCGGAAACATACCAAAGAGTTATTGGAAAATTGAACAGTTACTATATGTACGGGCTTACCGCTACACCATTTAGAAAGTATAACGATGGTAAGTTAATATTTATTCATTTGGGCGAAATTATCCATGAGGTTAAAGCACCAGATGTACAGAATCAAACAGGGACACAAGTCATCATTAGGGATACCGACCTATTTGTTCCCTTCAACACCAAAACAGATAAGTTCGAAACACTTTTTAAGATTTTAATCCATGATTCAGCAAGGAATCAACTTATTTTAAATGATGTGGTTTCACAGCTAAATACCGGTAAGAAAGCTGTTATCATCACGGAGCGGAAAGAGCACATCACTTCTCTACAACAATATTTAAAACAGCATTACGATACCATTGCATTAAGTGGCGAAGATTCTGACTTAAGTAAAAAGTCTAAATGGGCAGCCATAAATAAAGGCGACTTTCAGGTGCTGATTACAACGGGCCAGTATTTTGGTGAAGGAACTGATGTTCAAAATATAGAATGCTTGTTCTTAGTTTATCCATTCGCTTTTGAGGGTAAGCTCATTCAATATATCGGCAGAGTGCAACGATCAGAAGTATCACCTGTAATTTACGATTATCGCGATCACAAGATCAGCTACCTGGAAAGACTGTTTCAAAAGAGAAACCAGTATTATAAAAAGCTCGATCAAAGTGGCCTAACAAATCCGATAGATGAAAGTGAAATAGTAAGCGGTCAAATAAATGAGAAAATTGAAGTGCCCATCGAACAATTGGAATTTAAATTTGGCAGTATTGCTTTTAAACATCTCATAGCTGCTTTTAATAATAAAAAAGTTGAGTTTGAAATAGAGAATCTCAATGTCAGGCCAGAGTTTACCGTACTTAAACCATATTTTATCCGGTTTCTCAAAAACACAACGGTATTTGTAAACATCCGGGCCACATTCCAGCATAACAGGCTGGTATTTAAATCAGCATCCTCCAGTGATCTTGATAAAATAAACCGCGAAGTCATTGAAAGTGTAAAGTTCCGGTTCTTAAATAAAGAAATCATTAAAGGCATCCCGGCAGGTGAAGAAAATCTATTGGATGTCGGGCAAGTGCAAGGCGGCAGTGAACAATTGATTTATACAAACGAGGATGATCTGCTGGAAAACATACTGGCTCTTAAGCAGTATAAGCATCATCGTCATCTCCGTTACCTTTCCCAAAAACATGAACGATCTATATTAAAGCTCCGTTTTGTATTAGAGCCCTTTTCATTTGTGTTCTTGCTGTCGGGGAATAATCAGTACCACTTGGTTTGGGAAACTCTGGATACCGAAGAGGCTACTTATATATGGCATATTGCTAAATCAATTTATGAACTTGAAAGAAGTACAAAGCGGATAGATGGACTGCTTGGACAGATACGAACAAATGGCAGACAGCGATATCTTGAAACTAATCCTCAACAATTTAGTCGCATCGTACATGATTATACAAATGATCATAAAGGGTTTATCGTTTGGAAAGACTTGTTAGAAGAGAAATTATTTTGATACAGGTCTTTAGCATCTACAATAGCCTCAATATCACCATGAAAGTTAGAACTTTTGCCGCTCGACTCTACTTGGAAATCAGCCTGTTACGAGAGATCGTAGCAGGCTTTTTCATTTCTGTTAACGTATTGTTAACAAAATCTATAGTTGCTCTTGCTAATAGTAAAGATACAAAATGCGATTCAAAAAACCCAGTAATTACTTGATTGAATGCAAGTTGCAAACGAAAAGACTTTATTAAAATACCAATTCTTTAATTACGGCTCATAACCCGAAGGTCGTAGGTTCGAGTCCTGCTCCCGCTACCTCAGAAACAGGCAGTTACGTTAGATCGTGACTGCCTTTCTTTTTTCTGTTAACGTATTGTTAACGGTTTTTAGCTTTTCTTTTGGCTTAAATAAAGATACGGATTTTTTAGCAAAAAGGTGGCCGCAGTTGGGAATTGTGTGGCCAAAATACAGTTAGTTACTAACTCCATTTTTGACGCTTACAGTTATCGTAAAAACTCAAAATGTGCATTCCAAAAGTATTTTTTGTTGTCGAGATCATTTCTTGGTCGATGAATGTGCATAAAATAATTAGTGTATATTTCACTATATTGGATAAGTTTGTACATATTAAAAACACATCACTAAATGGGGTAAATTTCAAATTCTTTAATTTACTAAATGATGGGTAAGGGGCTTTTGCTCCTTTTTTATTTTAACGTTTATAAAAAATGAAGATCGGATTTTCAGGTCATGAAACATTTGTTTGCCGATCATTTTGGCTAAAGAAAGGTTACGACCTTATGCAGCTGCCTGGCGATAGTTCTGTCAACGAAGCTGTTGTGCGGTTGGGTGTAGGGAGGAATATGGTTACGGCGATCAATTTTTGGCTAAGAGGCTTTGATGTCTATGATCGTGATGCACAAAACACAACGCGCTTAGGTGACTTTTTATTTGGAGGAGTAGATCCGTTCTTGGAGGATACCGCGTCCTTATGGTTATTGCAATATGCGATTGTCAGCAGGGAAAAGGTATTTATTTTCCACAGTTTTTTTAATGAGTTCACCAAAGAACGCACCGAATTCACGAAAGACCATTTGATCGCATTTTTAAAAAGGAAGACAGAAGGCGAAGACATCAGGCTATTTAGTGATAAGACGTATGAGTCGGATGCGACGGTCTTCCTTCGCACCTATGTCAGATCGAATGACGGCAAAGCGGATCTGGAAGATGAAACCGCCAACCTGCTTATAGACCTAAATCTGATTACGGTATATTATAAAGAAAACACCGAGGGAAGGAACGTACAATGGTACCGGGTTGCGCGGCAGGAACAGCCGGATCTGCCGGACGAATTATTATTATTTGCGATCCTTGATCGTTTCGGAGAAACGCCACGTACCATTGGTTTCAATGACCTCTTGGAAGCACCTGGCTCACCTGGTTCCGTTTTTCGATTCAGCGAACGCGCTCTGGAGCGCCGGTTGCAGGACTTGGCTGCCGATTACCGCGAGTCTATCACTTTTAGCGAAACGGCTGGCAACCGCGTATTACAAATAACAAACACTTTAGACCGTTGGGAAATATTGGAGGGTTATTATGAACAGTAATTTTTCACCATCGGTTAATATCGCCCTGCGACCAATCGACCTTTCGGATTATTTTATAACGTCAAATGTTCAAGCGGTATTTGACGCCATTGCCTCAAATTACCGTTCCGGCATTCGTTCAATTAATTTGATCGGTGCCTATGGCACAGGAAAATCCTCTTTTTTGTCCGCATTTGAACAGCATGTTGCAGGGAACCGAGTCTTTTTCGAAAGCACGACGCTATTACCCGCCAATTTTGAGATTATCAAAATTGTAGGAGACTATGATTCTTTCATTGACAGCCTGGGCATGGTGGTTAACCCTTAAATTGATTTATTTCACGAATGCCTATTTTGGTTTGGACAAAACCGAAACCCTTTAAAAACACTCCGCTTATCTATAAATCGGTTCTGGTTGATTTCCTTACATCAGCTCGGCTTTTAGTGTGGCATGGATATTTCAAGAGTCTTAACCCCGCTTTTCAATCTTTTTTTTGACTTCTTCAATTTATTGCTGTTCGGTAGGTAAATACAATTTATACTCGCTAGCAAAAATGGTTTTGTTATCTTTCGGGAGGAAATTTTTACAACCGCATTTTTCTTTTCTGCACATAATAGAATGCCGATGGTGGGATTTTCAAAGTTTTTCTTTTCATACCGGTCATAGTAGTTTACATACATCTATAGCTGACCAATGTCCTGACGGGTGAATTTTGTGGTCTTTATTTCTATAACTACAAAGAATTGTAGAAGCCGGTTGTAGAAAACAAGGTTAATGAAAAATTCATCGCCTTCAATATGCAGCCTCTTTTTCCTTGCTACAAATGCGAACCCATTACCCATTTCTAATAGAAAATCATGCAAATGTGTAATAATAGCTTGCTCCAGATCTTTTTCATAATAAGATGCTTCGCGGTGTAAACCTAAAAACTCAAGGTACATAGGATCTTTAATTATCTCTTTAGCATCGGATGGTTGCTTTTCATTTCGAGCCACAGCCAATACGCTATCTTTGTCATTGCCCGTTAACTACCTTTCCCACAAACTGCTATGGATTTGCCGTTCTAATTGGCGCACCGTCCAATTGTTCTTTATAGTTTCCGCTATATAAAAATCGCGTGAATCTTGACTATCAAGCCGGATTACGACTTTATATTGGCTCCAGCTCAATTGCGAATACAGTGTATTCGCATTGGGAATGTGCGGTAAAACTGGCGAAATAATTCTATCTGCCGTTTCGAGAATCCACTACCGTATTTCGGCTCTAATTGATCAGCAATAAATTTAGTGAGGTAATTGCCATAATCCGCCCGGTCTTTCCCTTGTTGTTCCTCCTCGAAAATGCGTTGCCCTATTTGCCAATACATTAATGTACGCTCATGGTCAACCAACGTAATCGCCTTGTCTTTAGCATCATGAATAATGGCTTGAATATCGGCTATGACAGATTGGTTAACTAGCATTGTATGACGAATTATAGTTCAATCTAAAAATTACAAAAATAGAGGATGTATTAAAAAAAGCCGGGTACTAAACCAAGTCACGGCAAACTAAGATAGATGGACTGCTGATGCAAATCCGCACGACAAGACAGCACTGTCTCAAAACTAATCCTGAGCAATTTAGTCACATCGTAAATAATTACACAAATGATCATAAAGGCTATATCGTTTGGAAAGACTTATTAGAAGAGAAATTATTTTGATACAGGCCTTTTGCATCCATTACCGCATATATATCTTTATAACGGGTCGAAGTTTTGCCGCTCAACTCTACTTTTCAAGTAAAAAGCCTTGAAGTTCGAACTTCTCTATTGAGAATCAAGAACTTTCAAGGCTTTTTTATTTTCCTACAGGACTTATTGATTTATAAGATATAGCAGCAAGCACTGAAATACAAACACTTAACTATTCGATCCTGCTCCGGTTACCCAGTCTAAAATAACTCATTACAAACCAGATAGTTACGGATTATTTTTTAGCGACTATAAATACTCTTGTCATTCAAAAAAGTAAGCTGGTACCCTATTTATTTAACCCTGGGAATAATCTCATAAACCCGAACATAGTCTATCTCCATCTTAGCCGGGATCAGGCTTTCGTCTATTGGCGTATTCCTACCGGGAAAATCGCCTCCAACGGCAAAATTTAAAAGAATATAAAACGGCTGGCGAAACACACCTGTGTTATTTATCCCGTTTTTAATGCTGAAAACACCGATTTTGATTTTGTCGACATACCATCTTATTTCATTCTTATCCCATTCCACTGCATATAAGTGAAAGTCGCCAGGAGTGGTAGCTGCTTTGATCCCATACATTTCATGGCCGTTTTTGTCCCAATGGATTGTTCCGTATACAATACTGTCAGCATTAACATGTTCCATAATATCTATTTCCCCACATTTCGGCCACCCAACTTCGTCTATATTATTGCCAAGCATCCAGAAGGCGGGCCATAACCCTTTACCCATGGGGCATTTCAGGTAAGCTTCGATCCGTCCATTAGGTATTGCAAATTTCCCTTTGGTGTTTAACCTGGCCGAAATGTAAGGCTGCCCCTGCACACTTTCTTTTTTTGCAGTTATAACTAAAAAACCATCTTTTACGGTCGCATTTTCAGCTTTGTAAAACTGCTTTTCATGGTTTGTGCCAAGGTTTCCGGTTTCAAAGTTCCACAGTAACGGGTTAACGCCGTCGCCGTCAAATTCATCGTGCCAGATTAAGCTGTAGGTGTTGGATGAATCCTGAACAGCAGCCTGGGCATTGCTTTTGTTAATTTTAAAGGTTAAAATAACTATTGTCAATATACTGACCTGCTTTATTTTATTTATTAGGTGAGATTTATTAAGCATAAATTAAGATTAGGGGGGATCAGTTAAAAATTTAAGCCGCCTGAACAGCTGGTAAAAACCCGTTCAGGCGGCTTCGGTTTTATATGAAACCGATGTCATCAATATAAATCGTTTCGGGTGAAACTCCGCTGAGTTCCTGAACGATGATCTGCTGTACTTCAACAGGGCCAGTACCGAACTGGCTGAGCGGGATAGTAAATGTTTGCCATTTGCCTTCCGTAATACTGACGTTAACCCCGTCCGGCGGAGTGTTGGTGTTGCTTACCATATGGCCGTTCTTATCGGGCCCCACAATGGAAATACGGAGTATGTTCCCCGTTGTGCCGGGGCCGCCGTAAATTGATATTTTAATTGCAGTCATTCCGGTCAGGCTTATAGACGCTCCTCCGTTCCCTATCTGAAAGCCGGCATAACCGCCGGTGTAAGTTACGGCCACAGAATGGTTACCTCTTAATACCGGTGATGTATTGTCGAATATAGGGTGATCACCACCACCCCATCCGCCAACCCACCAGCCATTGGCAAGTACATCGTCATATACCACAAGTTTAAATCCATATGCCATAGGCGAAGTGGCTGTACCGCCAGGAGTTGTAACGGTTAAAAAGCCCTGCACATCGCCCGAAGGAACCTTGATTTGTATTTGAGTAGGGGTTGGCGTACCAACAATTTCGGCAGCTGTTGCACCGATCTTCACCGCGCTTACTCCGTTAAAGGTGGTACCGGTTATGGTAATGATATCTCCGGCCGACGCGTACAAAGGCGTGAAAGAGGTAATGACAGGTGCAGGCTGCAGGATGGTAAACGGAACACTCACGCTGCCGTATTTTGTAACTACCGTTAACGTGTTGGATACCCCCGCTCCCCAAGGCGCATCAAGTGGTATCGATACGATAATACTGTTGTCGGTAACCAGCGCGGGGTTAAAATAAGCGGATTGCCCGTTAAAATTCACTGCTGTTGTAGTGGCTAAATGCTGGCCTAAAATAGCATATAAGCCGTTTAACCCACCTGAAATTACAGTAGAATCTTGCTTTATGCTTCGGGTGGTGGTTATGGCGATGCTTGAATCAAGCGTTATACGCTGGATTACATTATTAATGACGGTATCCTTGGCAACCGTTCTTACCCGGGTAATCTGGGGAGCCGCACCGCTGTTATCCTTTTTGCATCCGCCGAAATATATAATGGCAACCATACAGCATAACAGCATGTATAGGCCTGATTGAAATCTCTTACTTTTCATTTTCTATAATGTTTAATTCTATTTAAAATTATAAGGAACCGGAGGTAACAAAAGCTTGGGGTTTTGCGCGGTTTCAATAGTTGGGTAAGGGAAAACAAAATTATCATTAGTCGGCACCTCTGTATTTTGCGCATAGTATACCGGGCTTACATTAGCGCTGTAAATTCCCCTTAATTGGTTTTTGATAATCGCTATTGCTTTAGGGTGCTGTTTATTGATTATAGCATCCCAGCCATCTAACCGGTAAAGGTCAAACCAGTAATCGCTTTCAATAGCGAATTCTATCCGCCGCTCGTGCATTAAGTTGGCTTGCGTAACCGTAGGTAAAGCGTTCAACCCGGCCCTCAGCCTCACTCTGTTGAAAGGCACAAGGGCAGCGGCGTCTGTTGTACTGGCAGCGCCCGCCAGAACAGCCTCAGCTTCGATCAGTAATACCTCAGAATACCGCATCACGTAGGTGACATTACCAGTGGAAAATTGCGCACCTATACCACCGTTATCAGCAGGAGTACCTACCACGTATTTCTTCATAGCTGCTCTTGAATCCTGTGCATTTACGTTACTTGGTACTGTATAACCGCCAGATGCCTGGGTCAGGTTAGGATAGTAATCGCCCGCCAGCATAATCGTGGCGTACCGGCGTTCGTCGCCCGGTTCGTAAGCTTTTTGCAGGTCAACCGTCGGTCCTACAACAGCATAACCATCACCCGTACCTGTAAGGACTGAACTGTAAGCAAAGGAAGCCTGAATCGAGTTGCCGCGACCAAAAGGTGCACCGCCGGCCCATTGCAGCGCTATTACTGACTCTTCATTATTATTGTTTGCAGTTTTATAAAGGTCATTATAAGTCTTTCCGTTTACATCGCCGGCTCCTGGGCCATACAGTTTGAACTCTCCGCTGTTAATTACTTTTTCCGCTTCAGTACGTGCATCGGCATACCGTTGCATGTATAGGTAAACCTTCGCCAAAAGGGCTGATGCCGAACCGCTTGAAACACGTCCCTGCGCCTGTGACGAACCGTTCCTGACCATATGTACACAATTGGCCTCGGCAAAGGTTAAATCATTAATAATGAATTTGTAAACATCGGCCACCGGATTTGTATTGAGCTGAAAATCATTGATATGATCCAGATTGTTTTCAATTATGGGTACGTTTCCCCAGACTCTTACAAGATCAAAATAAGCAAGTGCACGCATCAGGTGAGCTTCTCCCAACGCATTGTTGACCACATTTGCCGGTACATCGGCAGGTACATTTTTAAGGTTATTGATTACCGCGTTTGATTGTGCAACAACGGTAAACAGCGAGTTCCATCCGTTATCAATCAGATTATTATCCGCAGTAACTGAAAAGTTGCCGTAGTTGAATATATCACTTGAATAAGAGCGGGCATTGCCACCATACATATCGCCAATTGCCCAGCTAACCTGATTATTCCAGTTAAACCAGGGCGTACCGTATAAAGCAGTGGTGCTTGCCTGTACCTGGGTAGCAGTCTTATAAAAAGTTTCGAGGGTGAGCGAAGCTTCAGGTGGCCGGTTAAAAAAATCCTTTTTACAACTGAAGGCCGTGATGCTTAAAATAACGGTTATGAGGGTTAAATATTTATATTTTCTTTCCATGATTTGTTATTTTTTTCGTTAAAACGTGGCGTTAATACCCGCTGTAAAAGTTCTGGGTATAGGGTTCCGTCCGTTATCAATGTTGGTTTGAAATACATTTTGATTCATCGAACCAATTTCCGGATCATAGCCTTTATAAGAGGTGAAAGTATATAGGTTTTGAACGCTAACGTAAACTTTGAACTGGCTCAGTTTTGCCTTCCTGATCCATTCTATAGGAAGCCTGTAGCCCAGGTTTACATTTTGTACTCTCAGGTATGATCCGCTTTCGATAAACCTGTCTGATATTACCAGGTTGGCATTGCTTGTACCACCTTTAGGTGCCGGAATATTAGAATCAGGGTTTTGCGGCGTCCAGAAATCTGCTTTTGATGCCAATTGGTTTTGATACATAGATGATAACCCGCCTATGGTCCTGTTAAGTAAATTGAGGATCTTTGCACCATAAGATCCGTTCAGAAATAAACTCAGGTCAAATGACTTGTAGGAGAAATTATTGGTAATACCATACGTAAACTTAGGGTTTGGATTGCCTATGGCTGTCTGGTCCTTTTCGTTTATTACGCCATCTTTATGGATATCCTCATACTGCACATCACCAAGCCATGTTCCTGCCGGTGAATTGGCAACTGGTTGCCCGAACTGAAGAGGGGCGTTTCTCAACTGGTCATCTGTTTTAAATGTCCCCAATGATTTGTAACCGTAAAACTCGCCGATAGGGCCGCCGATAACCGTACGGGTAACTGGAAGATGTAGAAACCCGTTAATAACAGTACCGATTATCGGACCACTGTTATTGGCCAGCGATATTACCTTGTTGCTATAATGAGAAAAAATCAGGGTGGTTTCCCATTTAACTGTGGATGTTTGGATGTTTTTAGAGTTGATACTAAACTCAAAGCCTTTATTACTCAGTTTCCCGGCATTGATATAGGGTGGGTTTATGCCGCCCAGGTAATTTTGGTCGCCCGAAATGTAGCCCGGAAGAGGCTGCTGAAATAAAAAGTTTTTCGAGGTTTTATTATACCAGTCAAAAACAACATTAATACGGCTTTTAAACAAAGAAAAATCAATACCTGCATCGGTCTGTATAGATGTTTGCCAGGTAAGGTTCGGATTGGAGAAATTATTATAAAAAAAGCCGGTACCCAAACCTGTAGGCGTGGTAACCAATGATGTACCATACAAGTAACCGGGAATATCCTGGTTACCCACCTCTCCGTAGCCCAGGCGCAATTTTACGCTGCTGACCTGTTGAAGGTTAACCATAAACGGCTCGTCGGAAACACGCCACGATGCAGCAACTGAAGGGAAATAACCTACATTGTGCGAAGCTGCGAAGTTGGAGGACTTATCTGCACGGATGGTGGCAGTTAAGCTATACTTGCCATTATAAGTATATATTGACCGGGCAAATAGCGACTCAAGTACCCCGCTGCCTTTAAATTCACTATTCCGTGCGGTAGCGGCATCTCCCAGGTTCAAAGTATGAATATCATTGCTGTAAAATCCCTGAACGTAGGCAGATACCCCATTGTAATTAAATTCAGACAACTCGTGCCCTAATAAAGCCGTTAAGCTATGCTTGGATTTAAAGGTATGGGTATAGGTTAAGTATTCTTTCCATCCCCAATATGAATTCTGTGTAGATAATTCATTTAAAGTAGCAGTAAGGTTACTATATAACTGGCCCCAGGAATATGAGGGATTAAAAAAAACATTGTTTGTAAAGTTAAAATCTCCGTTTATTTCAGATCTTAATACAAGGTCTTTAGAAAAGTGAATGTCGCTATAGATATTCCCGTTTATTTTATTCCGGATAAGATTGTTGGTTATACTAAGTGCCTGCGCAACGGGATTTATAACCGCACCTGTTTGGTAAGAAAGGGGACCTGCAAATGAGCCGTCGGCATTTCTAACAGGCAGGTCGGGCGTGTTTAACAGTGCATTGTATATAATACCAGTATTATCACTTAACACCGTGTTTTCATTTGTACGGCTGGCATTTATTGACGTACCAATATCAAACCAGTCCCCTATTTTACCATTTACATTGGTGTGAATAGTGTAACGTTTGAAATCAGACCCGATAACCATTCCCTTCTGATCAAGATAGCCGCCTGAAATGTAATAATTTGTTGCGTCTGCACCGCCAGAAACGGATAGCTGATGGCTTTGCATAGATGCATTCCTGAAAATAGCTTTCTGCCAATTAGTACCAGGACCCAAAAGACTCGGGTCTGCAAATTGAGGGTTAGGTGTAACTCCAAACAGCGGAGCAATTGCATTATGGAGGGTTGCATATTGCTGCAGATTCATCATTTCAAGATATTTTGCAGGTTGTTGAAAACCGGCATAACCGTCATAACTGATTCTTGCCGACCCGCTTTTACCGCGTTTTGTGGTAATAATAATTACGCCGTTAGATGCCCTGCTTCCATAAATTGCCGTTGCTGATGCATCTTTTAATATATCAACAGTTGCAATGTCATTAGGGTTGATCAGAGATAAAGGGCTCACCGCTGTTTCTTCGGTGCCGGTACTTACATTGGCGCTTTGCAAAGGCGAACGCCCACTGGTGCTATAGTTGTTAGCATCGCCAGAAATGGGTACACCATCAATAACGTATAACGGTTCATTACTTCCCTGCAAAGATGTGATGCCCCTGATATGCACGGAGGTGTTACTGCCCGGTGCACCGGAATTTTGTGTAATGGTTACCCCCGACACTTTACCCTGTAGCAACTGGTCTATACTGGTTTGTGGTGTATTGGCAATATCGCTGGCTTTTATTGATGACACAGCGCCGTTGATGTCTTCACGTTTTTGCGTGCCATAGCCGATAACCACGATATCTGCAAGTGATTTTACTTGTTCAAGCAGTATAACATTTATAACCTGCTGGTTGGTAGCTACAGGTAATTCCTGACTGATGAAGCCGACGAAACTGAACTGTAAAACGGCATTTTCCGAATTGAAGGTAAGAGAATAATTACCCCGGTTATCGGTAATTGCCAATGTAGAGGTGCCTTTAAGCTTTACAGTAACGCCCGGTATGGGCTGGCCTTTATTATCAATAACTTTGCCTTTTACTGTTTGTGGCAGGTTATTGTTTACGGCAACCTGTTTTCTTTGTATAACAACTGTTTGATCATGTATTACATAAGTTAACTGCTGATTTTCGAAAACAGCTTTTAACGCATCGTTAAGAGCCGAATTTTTAAGATGAACATTAACGGGACCGGCGCCGGTAAGCATCTCATCGGTATAAAGAAAATGATAGCCGGTTTGACGCTCAATCTCTTTTATAACACTTGAAAATGGGGCGTTCTGATAGGTAGCCGTAACCTTCTGCGCGTTAGCCGCGTACGAGAACCGCAGCATTACAGTGACAAGAAGAAGTAAAGACAATCTCATAACCAGGAAAAATTTATGGGTGAACGGAGAAAGCCTACACGAGGGTAGCTCATAAAATTTCATATATTTGAAATATTAAGGTTTTTTGAATTCGTTTATATTGGTTCTCAATGATATATCAGCAGAAATCTTAACTAAACCCGGAACGTTCGCTGCGTTTCGGGTTTGCTTTTTTAGATATGCCGACTCGGGAAAGTAAAGTTTATGGCATAACGGTCACGCTCCTTCCATTTACTTTAAAGTGTACAAGCCCGGTTAATTCTAATGTTTTTAATATTTGAGCTAAGTCCGTTGATCGTGGCAGGGTGCCAACAAATCCTTCACGGGTAACCTCACCCTGATAGCTTACATCAATATCAAACCAGCGCGAAAGTTTGCGCATGATAACGTCTATACGCTCATGAGCAAAATTGAAATTTCCGTTTTTCCAGGCAATTGCCTGTTCTCCGTCGGCCGGGCTAATCAAAATCATATGATCTTTTATTGCTGCCTGCTGCCCGGGCAACAACATTTTACTGCGGCTGTCATTCGTAACTTTTACTGATCCTTCTAATAGGGTAACGCCGGTACTATTTTCGCTGGCATAGCCCATAATGTTAAAATGGGTGCCGTATACTTTTACCTCACTATTGTTAACGGTCACAATAAAGGGCATGCTTTTATTTTTAGCTACTTCAAAATAACCCTCTCCCGAAAGTTCTACCCTTCTCTCGTTTCCGGTAAATGTCACAGGATATTTTAAAGAAGACATGGCATTCAGCCATACCTTTGTTCCGTCAATTAAGGTAATTGCATATTGGCCGCCCAAAGGTGTTGCAAGTATGTTGAATGTCGGCTTTAATGATTTTGGAATTACATTCGGCTGGTAAGCTATTTCTCCATTTGCTGATTGATTAACAGGTACCTGGTTTTGAGTAGCTATAACACCTGACCGCTTACTGTTCAATGTTACGTGTGAGCCATCAGACAATGTTAAAACAGCTTTGTTGTGCTCATGTTCACTAACAGTTTTCTTTGCATATAAACCACTTTGTGCTGGTGCAGATGTCCTGTTTAAGAGATAGAAACCTATAGATGCTGAAAATAATAAAATGGCAGCAGCGGCATACCTTATCCACTTGCGTGATGTGTGCATTTGCCGCACCGGAGTGCCTGACATAATATTTTCATAGATCCTGTCCCTGTCAAGATCAGGTATTTTGTCATCGGCACCTATCGTTTCCCAAATGGGTGCTAATGTTTCCTTCAGGGATTCGTTACCACCAGCATCTTTTATCATTGTAAAAAGTTCTAATAACTCTTCACGGGTACAGCTGTTTTCAGCATACCTGGTTAACAGATCCTGTAATCTTGACTGATCAGTAGTCATATAAAAAGGGTTAAAAATTGCAAACTTACCAAGCGGCAGTTATGGTTTATAGTTGGATGACGATGGAGAATAGAAATCGTACTGCCTTAATTAATTTATTTTTATAAAACAGCTTTGAAAAGGTACAAAACAATAAGAATCCCTTTTTTGGGGTTGTTGAAAATGTATTTTTTCAGGTGCTTTAATGTTTCAGAAAGGTGGTTTTTTACAGTGCTTTTTGAAAGCTGCAATTTTTCTGATATTTCATCGTGACTAAACCCTTGTATTTTACTCAGCTCAAATATCTGTTGTTTTTGTACGGATAAGCCCCTTAATGCTTCGTTTACTATTAGTAATAAAGAGTCTGCATTCAGTTTTTCATCAACTATATTGTGCACTTCGGTCAGTTGGGTACTCAGCGTTTGTATAATGTTTGTCTCTAACGCAAGCCGGCGAAGAAAATCGATGGTTTTATTTCGGGCTATAGAAAAAAGATATGCTTCAATATTTTTAACATGACCTATTGCTGTGCGGTTTAGCCATAGTTTTAGAAAAACATCCTGCACAATTTCTTCCGTTACCGCTTCAGATTTACATATCTTGAAGGTATACTTCGCAACACGGTCGAAATTTTTTTGGTAAAGTAGTTGAAATGCAAGCTCATCACCCGCAACTATCCTTTGCAGAATGCCATTGTCACTGTCATTATAGTTGGTTGCCGGCACGTAAGAGATTGTAAGGCGATAATAATTGCTTTAGCAATTATATTATTTAAAAATTGAATAAAGAAATATCTTAAAAGCCGCAGGGTTCTTAACGCAACAAAGGCTGCCGGAACCCCGGCAACCTTATCACTTATATATTAACTAAACTTATATTGTACACTTATCCACTGTTACATAATCAATCCACATCATAGTTTTGCTGTAAAGGTTAATTGAGGCATTGTTGAAAATACCAATGTTGGCGTTTGAACCGACACATAAATCAAGGATAATATTATGCGGGCCAAAATTTTGCAGTTGGAGGTTACCGTTTGCTGAATTAGTGTAAGTAGAAACGGTAACGCCATCAAGTTGTATGGTTACTGTTACCACCCCGTTTTGGTTTTGCCAGTATTCATCATACATATGCCAGCCCGAGTTTACCGAAAAAGGCCGCTGACATGTATTACCGAGTTGATTATTGCCGCTTGAATTCCCGTAAAACAAATTACTCGCAAAATTTGCATTACCGCCAAAGGAATAACCCTCCATAATATCAATTTCGCCTTTTGTTGGCCAGGCGGTTTCCTGTACGGTCCAAAAAGCGGGCCATGCTCCGTACGTTTGGTTAAAATCCAAATAAGTGGCGCCATTCATAGCTATTAATTTTATCTGGGCGCTTACCCTGTATTTTTCATTATTGGCAGGCTTAAACGAATAATTTGATTTAACATGCCCGGATGTATAGTAGCTACCAGAACCGCCTGCGGTAAGTATCAAAACACTTCGCCAATCGTAATTTCCAATTGTTGGATTGGACCACTGATAGTTACAGATGCTGGAGTTATAATCTGCCCGGTTTGTGCGTGTCCATCTGTCAAAACTTGACGCGTCGTCAAAATTTTCAGTGAACTGCCTGACCCATGGACCATCTGCAAACGTCGTTTTTTTTTCAGGTACAGAAACGGGACTGCTGGCCGCCTCCTGAGTTTCGGATTTTTTGCAAGACAATATTAAGGTCACGACGACGAAAATAGCCAGCAAAACCGGAGTTGTTTTCTTTGTACTCATATGGTGTAGACTTAAATTGGTTTATAATTAAGCTGTCAGATATGTTCCTTGACTCGAGGCTTTGCCTGGAATTGAATTCGCATTTCCGTAACAGTTGTGCTGTTTTATCAGAGAAAACAACAATGGTTTTATTACATGACGACGTAACAGGCAAAACGTACTGCCTGTTCATTAAATATTATCCGGCGTATTTTGCTCGCTGCCATCGGCTTTCCTGAAAATAAACAGTGTAAAAACAGGAACATCGCTATAACTAAAAATATCAGCTGCAAAATCATGGCAACTAAAATTTATTTATTAAAAAAGTGTGTGAATATCCGTCCAAATAGTTGTCTGTAGGTATACACCAGTTATAACATATGAATAGATACATTACATTTTCAGTCATTTTTGCCTTCTTAATTAATTATTCTATAGTAAAGGCACAGGATTCCCCGTTGGCAAACCAAAATGCCATTGTCAAAAGCGGAAATAATATCCGCTTCACCGTTTTGACACCTCAGACTGTTCGCATGGAATGGGACAGCACTGGCGCATTCAATAATTATAATTCATTCGTGGTAGTTAACCGTAACCTGCCCGTACCTTATTTTACAAAGGCTGTTGTTGATGGCTGGCTGGTCATCAAAACCAAGGCGATAGAAATTAGCTATAAGGAAAATTCAGGCAGGTTTGGCCCGTCTAATTTGTCGGTAAAGTATGTGAAGAACACGCAGCACGCATTTACCTGGGTACCGGGTAAAGTTCAAAAGGAAAATTTGATGGGCACTGCCAGAACATTAGATAATATGGATGGCGACTCGGATGTGTACGGAAAAAAGCACCTGGAACTCGAAAACGGTTTATTATCTAAAGACGGATGGTATTTCCTGGACGATTCGAAGTCGTTTTTGTTTGATAAAAGCGATTGGCCCTGGGTAATGGAGCGCCCAAAGCACGATAACCAGGATTGGTATTTTATGGGCTACGGTCATGATTATAAATCAGCACTGTATGATTTTACGCTCATTGCCGGAAAAGTGCCTATGCCCCCCCGCTATGCCTTTGGGTATTGGTGGTCGCGCTATTGGAGATATTCTGATAATGAATTGCGGGGATTAGTCAGCAATTTCAACCGGTATAATTTACCGTTAGACGTATTGGTGATTGATATGGACTGGCACAAAAACCTGAATAAAGACGGCTGGACAGGCTGGACATTTGATGATGCCCTGTTTACAGCCCCGGCACCATTTTTAAAATGGACCGCGGATGAAGGCCTCAAAGTAACTATGAACTTACACCCTGCTTCAGGTATCGACCCCGCAGAGCCATCCTATAAAACGTTTGCCACAAATATAAATTTTGATACGGCCGGTCACCGAACAATTCCTTATGTAGGATCAGACAAAAAGTTTATGCAAAACTTATTTAACGTGGTGCTTCATCCACTGGAAAAACAAGGCGTGGGCTTTTGGTGGTTAGACTGGCAGCAATGGCAAAATGATAAGGTGATACAGGGATTAAACAATACCTGGTGGATAAATTACATGTTTTTTTCTGACATGGAGCGTAATTCTCTCTCGCGACCTATGCTTTATCACCGTTGGGGAGGTTTAGGCAACCATCGTTACCAGACCGGTTTTTCGGGTGATACATTTATTACATGGAAATCATTAGAATACCAGCCTTACTTTACCAACACGGCCTCAAATGTACTTTATGATTACTGGAGCCATGATATCGGTGGGCATCAGGCCATGCACGGCCAGGGACTTGACCCGGAATTGTACACCCGGTGGACGCAATACGGTGCGTTGAGCCCGATATTCCGCACCCACTCCAGCAAAAACCCGCAGCTAAATAAAGAACCATGGAATTTTAAAGGGACCTATTTTGAAGCGCTTAGCAATGCCATTAATTTACGTTACCAGCTGGCTCCTTATATTTATACCATGGCCCGCAAAACATATGACACAGGCCTGGCACTTTGCAGGCCAATGTATGACGAATACCCAGACGCCAAGGAAGCATATGATTTTTCACGGGAGTACCAGTTCGGTGATAATATGCTGGTTGTGCCCATCGGTGCCCCGATGGTTGATGGATATTCTACAGTGAAGGTATGGTTGCCCGCCGGAAACGAATGGTACGAATGGAATACAGGTACATTATTAAAGGGTGGCCAGGTAACAAATCGTCAGTTTTCGTTATTAGAGTATCCCATTTATATTAAGGGCGGCTCTATTATCCCGATGTATAACGATGTCAAAAACCTAAAAAAGAATCCCCATCAGTTGGTTATCGGTGTATTCCCCGGCGGCAATGGTTCATCGGCTAAAATCTATGAAGACGCCGGCGATAGCAAAGATTACAGTAAGCATTACACATTCACTGAAGTTAGATCTGTAATTAAAGACAGATCATTAAAAGTAACTGTTTTGCCAAGAACAGGCAGCTATGAAGGCATGGCTGCAACCAAGGATTACCAGGTAAAACTTTATGGCTCAGAAATGCCGGTATCGGTTTTTGTGAACGGCAAGCCTATAACTTATACCATAAAGCCAACTGGTTTAAACTGGGGATATGATGGCAGCCAGCTATGTGCTATAATTAATATTCCGGCAGTGAAATGTATTGGTAAAACCGAAGTAATGGTAAACTACAGTAAGTCCGAATATGCAGATATCAACAATGGCCTGATCGAAAAAATGAAAAACCTTTCTGCCGCTACTGTAGGGTTGAAATACAGAAATGCTGATCTGCTTATTCCATCAGCTATTGGCAGCGCCGAAGAATTAAATGCAGCCTTAGCATATTATCCCGCCAGGTTCTACCAACTGATCAAAGCGTTTAATAAGAATTATGATGATATACCTTTGAATTCTAAAAAAATGAACTTAACCGAATCTGATAAGGCATGGTACCTAAAATCACTGGGGTTTAAACAAAATTAATTAGCAAACTATTTTAGAAGCTGTCTAAATTTGATTTAAACTATTTGAGTATGCTATAAAATTCATTATTCCGTTGACTAAAGTCAACGGAATAATGAGTAAAAAACCAGGGCTTTAGCCCAAATGTCGCTTGGATAATTGGGCTAAAGCCCGTAATAATGCCTTTTATTACCGTTCACTAAAGTCAACGGCAATGAATAACTTTCGTTTTTAGAAAGCTTCTAAGAAAACCAGCAAGAACGGTCCAATCATCTGATTGGACCGTTCTGTTATGGACGATACTTTGTATATTGAAAAATCAGTTTTACAACAAAAACTATAGTGGTATAATGCTTAAAATATGGCTTTAGATATTTTAATGCAAATGAGATTTGATTTTCGACAGTCCTTTTTGAGATGGATAACTTAAGGGCAATTTCTGTATTAGTTAAGTTGTTTACCCTGCTTAAAAGAAAGATTTCCTTGCACCTTGCAGGTAACTTCCCTAATAATAGCCCCAGGTCATTGTTTAATTCAACCGCCTGGAAATTATTCTCGGCATCATTGTAAACAGCACTTAAATTAGCAAGCCTTTCATAATCCTCAACATAGGTTAATCGTGATGTGTTATTAGCTTTTATAAAATTATAAACGCGGTAACGCGCGGCCGCGGTCAGATAGTTTTTAAAAGTAATAATGTTCAGGGATCCTCTTTTTTCCCATATATTAACAAATATATCATTCACGATCCCCATGCAGGCCTCGGTATCATGTAAATAAAAAAAGGTCTTTTTATAAACCGCCGCCCAATGCCGCTCATACAACGAGTTAAAAGCTTTTTTATCATCGAGCTTAACTGCAGCAAATAATTCGTCGTCTGTTGGTAAAGAATTGGTCATTTAAATCGATCTTAAATGTAAAATTTAATTACACAATTAGCAATAATTTTTATTGTTCGTGGCTCACTAATCAGATGTCAGATCATAGCAAATATTTTTTTTTTAAAGTATGTGAGTATTTGTTTAATTAGTTGTCTACATATATACCAGTTATATCCATGACCTACAAGGAACTTAAAAAATTGCACGAACGTTGTACTTCGGGAAAGGCTACCCCCGAGGAGCAAAAATTATTTGAAGAATATCGGGACAGCTTCGACTTGTCAGATATTCCCTGGCTACCTGTTTTTGGTGATGAGGAAATAATAGAAAACAAGCTCAGGGATGATCTTCATAAGAGATTAGATAAGGCCAAAATAAAAAGGATCAGACCATTTTACTGGTCGGCCGCCGCCGCGTGCATATTGATCTTTCTGGGGGGATTGCTGTACACGCTGAAAAACAATACGCGCCATGATCTTGCAAACAGCATAAAGCCCGGCAGCAATAAGGCTATTCTTACCCTGGCTAACGGGCGAAACATTGCGCTTGATGATTCAAAAAACGGAACATTGCTAACTCAAAATAATGTATCTGTGGATAAGAATAAAAACGGCTTTGTTACTTATAGACGAGAGGCTTCAGTAAAACCCCATTCTACTGAGATATTTAATGTGATGACTACACCGCGCGGAGGAAAGTATGAATTGGTATTAGCAGACGGAACAAAAGTTTGGTTAAACGCGGCTACATCATTAAAGTTTCCAGTTGATTTTACCGGGAAAGAACGGGTTGTAAATTTAACCGGCGAAGCCTATTTTGAAGTTGCCCATAATGCCGCAAAACCGTTTAAGGTGATAAGTAACGGGCAGGTTGTACAAGTTTTAGGAACTCATTTCAATGTTAATGCCTATCAGGACGAAGATGCCGTTAAAACTACCCTGCTCGAAGGGTTGGTGAAGGTATATAGCAAGGCCAATCCGTTATCCCCCGATAAAAGCATTATAACCATTAAGCCGAATGAACAAGCGGTTTTTAAAAATGATCAGTTTTCTAAAACACCTGTTGACGGCAATGATTTCATTGCCTGGCAGCGTGGTTCCATCTTATTCAAAAAGGCGGATCTTAAACAAATTATGCGGCAAATTGCCAGGTGGTACGATGTAGAGGTAGTTTATCAGGGTCAGGTTACAGATGATACCTACAGCGGTGAAATTGCCAGGAATTCTGATATCAGCGAAGTGATAAGAATCCTGAAACTAAATGATATAAATTTAAAAGTAGATGGGAGAAAGGTTATCGTTTCTCCATGATAAGCGTTCTGGCCACATAAACCCCAATATTTATTACCTATAAAAAAAACAACCAATTTTTAACCAAAATCCTAAATGAATATGAAGAAAAAAGAATACTTATAAAAAGACAAACACATTTTGATTCAATAAAAAATGCCGGAGGTGCGCTAACACAACCGGCAATGTCTGCTTGCGCAGAAGTTCCTGGATCAAGATTTCAGAAAACCTACAAGTTCACCTATTATCAAACCAAAAACATAACTAAACTATGAAAATTTATTTACGTAGTGTAAAAATCTATGAATATCTGTTTCTATATCGAAGATCATTTTTGCTAATGAAACTTATCATTTTATTAACGATAGTTTTTACTATTCAGGTTAAGGCGGAGGTATTTGCCCAGAAAATAACCTTGTCAGAAAACGACGCATCACTCGAAAAACTATTTAAGGAAATCCAAAAGCAAAGCGGATATACCTTTTTTTATAAAAATAAATTCCTCACGAACAGCCATCCGGTATCTATTAACGTGAAAGATGCGAACCTTAAAGATGTTCTTGATCTGTGTTTAAAAGGTCAGTCGCTTTCATATAATTTTGCTGATAAAACCATTGTTATTAAGAGGCTTACCGCTCCCCCACCAACACCGGAGTCTGTTATAAATGAGCAAGCCTCGGCAATAAATATTGATGTTAAAGGTGTAGTAGTAGATGAAACCGGGAAACCCTTGCCCGGAGCTTCGGTAAAAGTTAAAGGAACAGGCCTGGGCGTTGTAACCAACGACAACGGTGAATTCACCCTGAAAAACATACCGGATAATACTAAACTGATCATTTCCTTCGTGGGATATATAACTCAGGAGATTTCGGCAGAAAAAGACCTGGGTAATATTCAGTTAGCTCCATCAGCGTCATTACAGGAAATTGTAGTGGTAGGTTATGGAACCCAAAAGAAGGAGCGCGTTACAGGAGCAATAGCAGCTATCGGCACCAAAGAGCTACAGCAAAGCCCGGTTGCCAATTTGAATAATGCTTTGGCAGGCCGCTTACCCGGCTTGCTAACCGTTCAAAATAGTGGGGAGCCGGGCGCCGATGGGGCAAGTTTGAACATCAGGGGCTTTGGTACTACAAACAATTCGAACCCATTGATCCTGGTAGATGGGATACAAAGAGATTTTAGCGGTTTAGACGCCAACGAAGTTGAAAACATAAGTATTTTAAAAGACGCTGCATCCACCGCTATTTATGGGATCCAGGGCGCTAACGGGGTTATATTGGTAACCACTAAAAGAGGAAAAGCCGGCGCATCGCGTATATCCGCCACTGCGCAAAATGGCTGGCAATCGCCTACCTCGCTGCCGCAATATGTTGACTCCTATACCGGCCGGAAGCTTTATAAAGAAGGCTTGATAAATGATGGTCTTTTTGCAGATACCAGTGCATACTCGGATGTTTTAATCAATAAATATCGCGACAGGACACATCCTGCCTATCAGTATCTGTACCCTAACGTAGATTGGACAAAAACCATATTAAAACCATTTTCCTACTTATCGCAGGGAAATTTAAATGTTTCTGGCGGTACCGATAAGGCAAAGTATTTTATTTCCCTATCCTACCTTCAGCAAAATGGCTTATATAATTACGAAAATACAGTAAGCCAATACGATATACAGGCCTTAACCCACAAGTATAATTTTCGCTCGAATATAGACCTAAACCTTACTAAAAATCTGTCAATGGAATTGAGCCTGGGCGCAATAGTTTACGACCGGAATTATCCCGGTGTTAGCGCATCCCAGATTTTTAATGACATGAAACAAACGCCGGCCTGGTATTATCCGGTAACTAATCCGGATGGCACACCAGGCGGCGTGCCGAATACCAATCAGTCGCCCTATGTTGATCTGACCCAATCAGGCTACTACAGGGGGTTCGAAACTGAACTTCAGTCTACCGCAGGCTTCAAATGGGACCTGGGCTGGGTAACCAAGGGACTAAGCACCCGTGTAAGATTGTCTTTTGATAACGACAATTACCGAAACGTAAACAGGGGTTTATCCAATACCACTTATCAATACTTACTGAACCCCGGTGTAGACGATACCGTGGAAGATTTAGCTGCAAACGGGCATTATGTTACCGTAAACAACGGCAATGGCACATTAAGCTACGATGTAAATGCAAACGGCTCACGCCGTACTGTACTGGAAGCCTATATTAACTACGACAGGGATTTTGGAAAAAACTCCATTAAAGCCATGGCAATTTATAACCAATCGAGCTTTTTTGATGCCGTTGGCGGCGGGGTAGGAAATGCCATAAATGGGTTACCCTATAAATATCAGGGATATTTAGGACGTGCAGCTTATGCTTATGATGACCGGTACCTTGCTGAATTTAATTTCGGTTATAACGGATCGGAGAACTTTGCGCCTGGTCACCGGTTCGGGTTCTTCCCCGCTATTTCTGCAGGCTGGATAGCATCTAACGAAAGTTTTATAAAGGATAACCCATCGCTTAGTTTTATAGATCAACTTAAACTGAGGGGTTCTTATGGTATTGTTGGTAATGATAAAATAGGATCAAGCAGGTTCCTGTATCTAAGTACCTGGGTACAAGGCAGTGGTTATACTTTTGGTTTAAATAATAATGGCAATGGTTATGGTGGATACCTGGAAGGCCAGGCCGGCAACACGCTTTTAACCTGGGAGAAGGCCCGGAAATTAAACATTGGGCTTGATCTGAGTTTATGGAGAGGAGTAATCTCCCTGACTGCGGATGTGTTTAAAGAACGCCGCACCAATATACTCGCGACGTCGCAGTTGATCCCGGCCTTTATCGGTCTACCACAAATACCCACTGTAAATGCGGGAATTACGCAAAATCAAGGCTATGAAATTTCTCTTACACACAGGAAGGAAATCAGCAAAAACCAGGGTTATAGCATCACCATTAATTATGCCTATGCACATAACAAAATATTGTTTTATGCACAACCAGACTACCCGGGGCGCGAATGGCAAGCACTTAAAGGCACAAGCATTAATGAAATATACGGATATACAGCTTTGGGCTTATTTAAAAGCCAGGCAGATATAGACAATAGTCCATCTCAGTCAAGCCTCGGCGTTACCAAGCCGGGGGACATAAAATATAAGGATCTGAACAATGATGGTCTTATCAACAGCCTCGATGCCGGGTATTTGCCAGGTAAGGTAGCCAATCCTACTTCGCAATTTGGTGTTGCATTAGGCTATCATTATAGCAATTTCGATATCAGTGTGCTGTTCCAGGGCGGTCTTGGAGGATCTACATTACTTTCAGGACCAGGCATTTATCCCTTCTCCAGATTTGCCAGTGCACTGGTACAGGCAGCCAATGATCATTGGGTGGCATCAAACCCGGATGGTAATTACATGTTTCCGCGTATCTCATCTGCAGATAATGTGAACAACCAGCAAGCTTCCACCTTCTGGATCTACTCGTCCAACTATATCCGTTTAAAAACGGTTGAACTTGGCTATACCCTGCCTAAGAAATGGATGAAACAAATAGGCATTGATAACGCACGCTTTTTTGTAAATGGTATTAACCTGTTAACCTATAGCAAACTCAAAGACTTCAACTTTGATCCTGAAATAGGGAACAACGGCACGGGGACTTACCCGCAGCAAAAGGTAATCAATGCCGGTTTAAGGTTTACATTTTAACATAACAGACATGAAAAGGAATAAATACATATATTTCATATTTGCCGCTTGCATATTGGCTGCATCTTGTAAAAAATATCTCAATGTAGTACCCACAGAGCTTGTTACACAGCAGGCAGTATTTAGTAATATCCAAAATGCTGAAAGTGCATGGGCACACTTATATGCTTCATTAAACAGTGGCGATGTACAGTTTATACACGGTGGCGGAACCGTTTTAGGGGCCTGCACAGACGAATGTAAAAATCATTGGGAAAATGTGCCGGAGTTAGCTTTTAATTCGGGTGCATGGAATGCAACCAATAACGCCCTTGATATTTGGACCGGGGCTTACCAATACATTCGTTCAGCAAATATTTTCCTGGCAAATATTGATCAAACACCCCTTCCGGCTTCCCGGCTTGATTATTACCAGCCCCGAATCCCGCTGTACAAAGCCGAGGCGAGGTTTCTGAGAGCCAATCAATACTTTGAACTATTCAGAAGGTATGGAGCTGTACCGTTAATTAATACAGCGCTAACTACCACTGATCCTTCGGCAACAAAAATTACAAGAAATTCTGTTGACGATGTGGTAAAATATATCACCTCAGAATGTGATGAGATAGCAACGATACTTCCCTTATCTTACGCCAGTGGTTCCAGCGATTATGGGCGTATCACCAAAGGCGCGGCATTAGCGTTGAAAGCACGTACCTTGTTATATGCTGCCAGTCCTTTATTTAATGGCAATACCATGTACGCCAGCATTAAAAATGCCGATGGCACCCAGTTATTTTCACAAACTTATGATAATAACAAATGGTTGCTGGCGGCAAATGCCGCCAAGGCGGTATTAGACCTGAATACATATTCGTTATCTAATCCCAATCATTCAAATCCGGTTGATAATTATGCCCAGTTATTTTTTACAAGGAATTATGATGAAACAATTCTGCCGTTGATCATCGGTGGTAACCGTGATTTTGAAGGTACTTTTATGCCAAACGGGCGAGATTCCAAAGCGGTTAACGGCAATGGCAAAATGAGTGTATTTCAAGATCTGGTAGATGCTTATGAAATGAACAATGGCCGTCCTATTACAGACCAGCAATCGGGCTATCAAACCACCGGTTTCTGGAACGGCACCTTGTGGGATGGCGTTGCCAACACCTCCGTTTCCAATATCTCCAATACCTATAAAAACAGGGATCCCCGTTTTTACGCTACCATTTTCTTTCAGTATGGTGTATGGAATTATGCCAATAACTCAAGGCCACTCAAATTTGCCTGGTTTGGAAACAATGGCGGTGCCTGTGATGGCTGGCCTAAACCCGGAACAAATTGTGAAACTGGTTACAACTGGAGAAAATGGGCTGATCCTACTGTTAATTTAAAGGGAGGCGGTAATGCCAACAGAAATTTCCCGTTAATACGGTTGGCTGAAATTTATTTGATATATGCAGAAGCTATGAATGAATATTTATCGGCACCTACCAGCGATGTATACAACGCGGTGAATGCGGTGAGGAACCGAGTATCGATGCCGGGATTACCCATAATAGCGGCCGATAATACAAAGGAAGGTATGCGAAAAAGGATTCAGAATGAAAAACGCGTGGAGTTTGCCTTTGAGAACCAACGTTTTTGGGATGTGCGCCGCTGGATGATCGCAAAAACAACCGATAACGGCGATATGCATGGCTTAAATGCCAGACCTACACCTGCCGAACTTAGTTCTACAGGTTTGGATCCGAACAGTGAGGAAGCCGGTGTAGCAGTCTTTTATAAAGTAGTTGTTGACCAGCAACGCGTATTTTTAGATAGGCATTATTTGATGCCGATACCGCAAACAGAAATAAATATCGATCCTGATTTGATACAAAATTACGGCTGGTAACCGCCTGCCCTTATAATCAACAATTTTATTTTTGATCATCCTGTGGTATAAGAAACCAACTACCATCAATAAAATAACTTTGTTCAGCTAATATGTAAGGAATCTTTAAAGAAAGGGATTCTTTACATATTAGCTTTAAGTTTATACTTGCTTACACTTTTATAGCTAATTCTTGAATATTTTAAGCGGAAACCAATTGTAATTTGAGCATCAAATACGCCGTAACGGACTGCAGTATACAACTAAAAAGCCATCAATATTACTTCGGCCAGGCTTAAGAATCCGGCAAAATAAAAAACTGCTTCACGACCGACCATACATAGTGAGCCACCTTAATTTTCAAATAAAAGACAAGAACATTAATCTGCTACACAACGGAAACCAAGATGTTCCATCCCGCTGTCTTCGGTACTTTTCATCCTGCGGGATACGCGGTAGCCAGAGCAGTAACTATCATTACACAAAAAAGAGCCTCCCCTTATCACCCGCTTTACCGCATAAGGTTCATCAGGGTCGAAGCTTTTTAAGGCCCCTTGCGGGTTTTTGATCCCCGCAGGATTGTTAACCGTGGCATAATAACTGTTATTATAATAATCAGCACACCACTCCCACACGTTGCCGGCCATGTCAAATAATCCATACCCATTAGCAGGAAAACTGGAAACAGGCGCCAGCCCGTAGAACTTATCTTTCACCAGGTTTTTATCCGGGAAGTGTCCTTGCCAGGTATTAGCTTTAGGCTTACCCTCGTCTACCGGTTCATTGCCCCATGGGTAAATATTATTTTTTAAGCCGCCGCGCGCGGCCCATTCCCATTCTGCTTCGGTTGGCAATCGTTTTCCGGCCCATTTACAGTAAGCGGCGGCATCGTACCATGATACATGCACAACCGGGTAGTTTTCTTTGCCTTTTATACTGCTTCCCGGCCCGTGCGGGTGCTTCCAGTCTGCACCGGTCTTCCAGGTCCACCATTGGCCGTAATCATTCAGGTCAACAGCATGATCGGGCGCACTAAAAACCAGCGAAGCCGGAACAAGCAGGCTTTCATCGGGCTTTTGCGTACCTGGTGGCAACTGTTTTTTCAGTTCGTTCCAATCCGGTTTTCTTTCTGCAGTGGTAACATACCCGGTGGCTTTAACAAATTTTTCAAACCCGGCGTTTGTAACCTCGGTCCTATCTATCCAGAACCCGTCTACAGCTACCTTATGTTTCGGATATTCGTCAGCGGCGGCCTGTTTATTATCAGCACCCATTGCAAAGCTTCCCCCTTTAACAAAAACCATACCCTCATGTCCCTGCTTTACCTGACCACTGGCCAAGGGTTCCATCTTATTGCCTGCCGGCGAAGGAAAACGGGAAGGAATATTTGATTCACAGCAAACACCTTTTTTTAAAGGTACTGCCGCTTGAACAACAGCGGCAGCAGGCTTGCTTTTTTCTTTGCACGCTGCCGCTGATAACAATAACGCAATATAAACTATCCGGTACTTCATTTTTAACTTACTTCGTTAGTCGTTTTTAGGATGCCGGTAATCACCAAAAGGGTGTTTAACCGTACGTTTAATAGGAATTTGCATCCCGCCTGTCTGTTCCAGCCAGTCATACAGTTCATTGGCCAGCTTTTTTACCGTGTCTGTATACTCTGGTTTATCAATCAGGTTAATGCTTTCTGCGGGATCTTTTTCCAGGTCATAAAGTTCATTGGTATCCCATACGCCTTGATTTCGGATATATTTGAACTTATCTGTTCGCACACCGTAAATAACGGGCGTCATCGGAAAATCGTATTCCCAATAATATTCATAAAAGATCTTGTTACGCCATTTGGTCGAATCTCCTTTTAACAGGGGTATAATTGAACTACCCGGCATACTGGCTGGTTTCTGCAAGCCTGCTACCTGTAAAATGGTAGGCGCTACATCAATATTCTGAATCATTTTGCTAATCGCCTGCCCTCCTTTAAAAAGCGCCGGGCAGCGTACCAGGAATGGCACTTTTGCAGACTCTTCATAAAAATGGCGCTTATCTATCAGGCCATGTTCGCCAAAGCTAAAGCCGTTATCACCCATATAAATCACCAGGGTATTCTGGTCAAGCCCTTCCTTTTTCAGGTAATCCATCACCGAGCCAATACTTTCATCAACCGCCAGCAAAGTTTCACAATAATCCTGTACCAATTCTTCAATTGATTGATGGGTATGGTAAATATAATCTACCCCGTGCCAGCTGTAACGCTGTTGCTTAACCCACTCGGGCCAGCCCAGTTTTTTATAAGCATCGGTTTGGGTTTGGTAGTAGGTTGACGGCAGGGTGTATTTCAGGTTTTTGTAAAGCCCCCGGTGCCGTTTTGCAGGCTGCATTGGAGCGTGTACCGCCTTGTGCGACAAGTATAAAAAGAACGGTTTAGATTTATCCCTTTTTTTCAGCCAGCCCAGTGCGTGCTCGGTAAGCAAATCGGTGATATAAGTGGAGTCGCCGTAAGTAACCCGTTTTCCGTTAATATTGAGCGTTGGATTATAATACACACCCTGCCCCCGGAAACTTTCCCATTGATCAAAACCCGGGCGCGGATGGTCGTCGTCATCGCCCATATGCCACTTGCCGAAAAATCCCGTCTGGTAACCAGCTTTCTGCAGGTATTCAGGGAAGTAAGTCAGGTTAGGCGGCTCGGGGGCATTATTGTCCACTATGGTATGCACATGGGAGTAAGCACCTGTAAGTATGGAAGCACGGCTGGGCGAACACAACGAAGTGGTTACGAAGGCATTTTTAAACCACGCTCCTTCTGCATATAGCTTATCCATATTTGGTGTCTTTAGCCAGGGCACCCTACCTGTAAAGCCCATAAAATCATACCGATGATCATCTGATAAAATAAAGATCACGTTCCTCGGCTTTTCACCTTTGATGCGGGGTAAGGCACGTACTTGTTTTTTTACCTGCCCATTAACATTAAAATTTTGTGCCGCAAGGGCTATTATCAGTATGGAAGTCTTGACTATTAACAACCACGTATTTGTCTTAGGATTCAATATATTCATCTTTGTTCCCGGTAAATCCCATATTTCTTTTGTTTGGCAGCATCCAGCAGCCCGGCCAGTTCTTTTACCTTTTCAGGATATTTAGCTGCAAGGTTATTCTTTTCAGCAGCATCTACATTTAAATTATATAGCTGTGGTTCTGGCAGGTTACCTGTTTCTATACCAACAAGTGGCATATAAGCTTCACCATTATTGGGAGTTATATATTTCCAGCCATCTTTAACAATAGCCAGCTCTGTTATTCCCTGCTCTATAAGTACAGAACGGCCTTTTTGTGATTTGCCTAACAAGGCGTCCAGTACATTTTCACTATCTGTGGCATCTCCCTGCGGGATGGGGCGATTCAGCAATTTTGAAAACGAGGATAGCAGGTCTATCTGGCTGACTAATGCAGGTGATACCTGCGGTTTAATGGTGCCGGGCCAGCTCGCTATAAAAGGAACACGTGTGCCGCCTTCCAGCACGCTGTATTTTCCGCCACGCAGTATGCCTGCAGGCGCATGACCTTTAAACCGTTCCACTGCTTCATCCTCGTACCCATCATCAAGTACCGGCCCGTTATCGCTGCTAAACACTACCAAAGTATTTTTTTCAATACCGAGTAATTTTAGCTGGTTCAGGATCTCGCCAACAGCCCAGTCCAGCTGCAGGATAGCATCACCGCGAAGGCCTAAACCACTTTTACCCTTAAACCTTGTTGCAGGCATTCTTGGCACATGGGGTTCCGTTAAAGCATAATATAAAAAGAAAGGGTGGTGCTGATTTTCCCTGATAAAATCTTCAGCTTTGGCTAAAAAGGTGGGCGATAGTTCTTCATCTGTCCAGCGGGCAAGCTTTCCGCCGCTCATATAACCTATCCTGCCAATTCCGTTAACAATGGTTTGGTTATGCCCCTGCCCCGGTGATGATTGTAATTTAAGCAGTTCGGGGTGGTCTTTACCGGTTGGGTCGTCCCCTACCTTATTCTTGTAATCAACCGAGATGGGGTCTTTTGCTTCCAGTGCAACCACCTGGTGATTTTCCAGGAAAACGGTTGGTACACGGTCGGCCGTGGCCGGGAAGATAAAAGAATAATCAAACCCTACCTCGTTGGGCCCGGGCTTTACTTCGCCGTTCCAGTCTTTGGCCACAGCTTCACCAAGGCCGAGGTGCCATTTTCCGACAATAGCCGTATGATAGCCCGATTGCTTAAACAGTTTAGGCAGCGTAGTTTTATCTGTAGGAATAATTAACGCAGCATCGCCCGGTAATATACCTGTGCCTTTTTTACGCCATGGGTATTTACCGGTCATGAGTGCATAACGGGATGGTGTACAGGTTGCCGATGTACAATGACCATTAGTAAACCGGATACCCGATGCGGCAAGTTTATCCAGGTTAGGTGTATGAATACCAGTGGCACTATAACTACTGAGATCACCATACCCCAGGTCATCTGCATAAATATAAATGACATTGGGAGATTTTTGTGTTCCCTTTTTTACAGGCTGGGCACTCACCGCGTATGATAGCGTAACAAGCGCAAAAGCTAATAATCCTTTATTCATTACCAGGCGTTTTTGATGTTTGAATTTAAAATATTTTTGCATAGGTAGATGGTTTAATTATTTCAAATTAGGATTGATGTTAACCTCACTTTGAGGCACCGGCCAAAATTCGTCCTGGCCTACACGGAACGCCTTTGAAGTTACATACCATCTGCCAAAGGGATCAACAGTTGTACCTTTTTTACGCAGGTTTTGCGCATTAGGGAATGGGGCTCCGTAAAAATCGCCGTTTAGTACCTGGCCAATAGTTTTCCACCTTAGCAAGTCCCAGTACCTGATACCTTCCAGTGCCAGTTCGTTGCGGCGCTCTCTTCTTAAGATCACCCGTAACAGCGCCGGATTAGTTTCGGTGACCGCAGGCATATTCACCCCTGCCCTTCCCCTTACTTTATTAATAGTAGCGTTTAGGAGCGACTGATCAATGGCATCCCCGTTTTCCAGTTTAGCCTCCAGGTAACTCAGCAAAACTTCGGCATAACGGATGATGGGCAGGTCGATACCGGAATTCTGCAAATCGCCCCCGCTGAATACCTCGCTGTTAAATTTCTTTAGTGCGAAACCCGTACGTGTAGCCTGCTTGGTGGTTGTTAACTGATCTACAGAACTTGCATGGTCTGGATTGCTGTCATAAATGATGTTTTTAAATGGACGACCATTATACAACACCGTAAACTTCAATCTCGGGTCGCGGTTCTGGCCAAGGTCTGAAGCTACATAACGCGGATCTGTGTAAGAAAACGGAGTTCCATCATTAAACTCGAACGACTCCACCAGGCTGCCTAAAGGACAGTCAAGCATATAACCGCCAAGCGCCGCCGGGTAGTTATGCTGCTGCATGGCATTTGGCGCCAGATCCTGCTGGTATTGGGTGGCAAACAATATCTCCGAGCTGGTTTCATTTGTGCCGTTAAACAAACTTTCAAAATTTGGATCTATGATATTTTCATTGTCATCAATGATCTGTTTATAAGTTGTAGCCGCATCGCTGAACTTCTGTTCGCCGAGGTACAACCTTCCCAAAAATGCCAGCGCTACCTGCGCGCTTGCCCGCCCACGCTCTGCAGACGTCAGCTGTGCAAAACGTGGCAGAACTGCGGCAGTGGCTTTTAGCTCGGCCTCGGCATAATCCATTATTTGTTGCCTGGCGGCTTTGCTTACGGTATTGGCTTCTGTTAACGTAAGCACCTTGGTAACCAATGGAACAGCACCAAAATACTGCGACAAATAAAAGTACTGGGTTGCCCTTATAAATCGGGCTTCTGCACTCATCCGGGCAATCTTCGCCGGGTCAATCGGCGCTTTGCCGATATTCTCCAGGAAATAATTACAGCGCGCAATGCGGGCGTAGCTCAGTGTCCAGTAATTGTTGATATAAGCATTGGCACTGGTTAATGCTCCGTTGGTAAGTGTATTCAAACCGGAATTATCACCTCTGCGGTCATAAGCGTTGTCTGTAGCAAACTCCAGATAAAGCAGCCCGTGGTAAGACCACCAGTCCGTAGCAGAATATTCGGCACCGGTAGGATTTGTGAGCATTTGTATGTTTCCGCGGTACACACCGGTAAGCGCCAGCATAACATTGGCCTCACTGGTCCAAAAGGTGGTGTTGGAAAACTGGTCAAGCGGTGTTTTATCCAGCTCCTTGCGGCAGGAAGAAAACAAACCTGCTGTTAGTAAAACAGTAAGCAGTATTTTATATAAAGTATTTCTTTTCATCGGATATTAAAAATTTGCGGTTAAACCAAACGTATAATTAGCCAGTATCGGGTAATACGATCCTGATGTATTAACCTCGGGGTCCCAGCCTTTGGGGTATTTGCTGAACGATAATGGATTTTGTGCGGTAGCGAATACCCGTACATTTTGCAGGTGGATTCGCTGTAGCAGACTATTCGGTAGCTTGTAACCAACCTGAATATTCCTCACTTTCAAATAACTGCCATTCAACATCCAAAATGATGAGGTGAGGGTATTGGCCGTACCCTGGTTCGTGATCACTTCCAGGCGCGGGTATTTTGCATTGGGATTAGGATTAGCGGTGCTCCAATGATCTGCTGCCATCCACTGCTGAATGTTGCCGTTATTATAAAATGCCCAGCCTGCATAGCCGTCAAGGTACCCGTTCACATGGCCAACACCCTGCAACAGAACAGAGAAGTCAAAATTCTTGTAGCCGGCCGTCAGGTTGAAACCATAGTTATATTTTGGAATGTTGCTGCCCAATACCGTGCGGTCATAGGTAGCGTCAACCTTACCATCCGGCACGCCATTGGGGCCGCTGATATCCTTGTATCGGATATCGCCCGGCTGCACTTTGGGATTAATGCTGGTTTGGTTGGCATAGGTAGCCACATCATTGGCATCTTTGAATAAGCCATCGGCCACGTAGCCGTAATAAACATTCATCGGGTAGCCGTTGAATAAGGTAGAGCCGTTACCTACCAATCCGTTCGGTTGTAAAATATTTCCAACGCCGAGGTCAAGCACTTTGTTATTAATGATGCTCAGGTTAGCACTTATACCATAAGAAAAATCTCCGGCCCTATCCTGGTAACCGGCGGTAAATTCCCAACCTTTGTTACTTAACTTACCTGAATTTTGAACGCCCACGTTAAACCCGAGCACTTTAGATACGCTCGATGAAGGGCTTACAAGAATATCATACGTATAACGGTCAAAATAAGTAGCGCTCACATTCAGCTTGCCCCCAAGGAAGCCAGCATCCAAGCCAATATCCTTGGTACGGGTGGTTTCCCAATGAATGGTAGGGTCAACCAGGGTAGTGTTGGCTACACCTGTTGACAAGGCGCCACCGATAGGATAATTAAAACCGGAGGTCAGCACGTTTTGATAAGCGTAATTACCGATGTTTTGGTTACCCAGCTTGCCGTAAGATGCTTTCAGTTTCAGATCGCTGATCCATGCGAAATTATCTTTGATAAAATTTTCTTCAGAAATACGCCAGCCCACAGCAACAGCCGGGAATGTAGCATATTTTGAATCGCTGGGAAAGCGTGAAGAACCGTCATACCGCACAGTACCCTCTACCAGGTATTTACCCTTAAAACTATAATTTAAACGCGCAAAATAAGAGTCGAGCGTATACTCCGCCGCAGTGCCATTGTTTTTTTGGGTGCTGGCGTCACCGGCATTAAGCTGGGTAAGGTCGTTACTATTGAAGCCTGTACGATTGGCAGATAACGTACTGGTGCTGGTGTACTCATAGGAATGCCCCGCCAGGATACCGAATTCATGATCGCCGATCTTCTTTTTATATTCTGCCAGCTGCTGCAGGGTTTTGTATGTGTTTACGCCGCTTTGCTGGGTAAGGCTGCCCGGGCCTAAGGTGATGGTAGCGTTTAGGCGCTGATTGGCCAAAAACCGCTGGTTATTATCATTGAGTTCGGTATAACCACCTATAACGGACAGTTTCAGCCCTTTGATCACTTCCCAATCAAGGCGCAGGTTAGCCAGCAGATCGGTTTGTTTATCTTTATAGAAAGAGTCGTTATCGATGTAAGAAACCGGCGTGCCTTTGCTCACAATTCCCGAACCATAATCACCGTTGCTTAAGCGGTTGGGATATATGGCAGGCACCCTGATCACGTTGCTGATATCGCCCAGCATATCCGTAAAATCAAGTGTAGACGGAGGCGCGGGTTCATTATCAACATATTGGCCGCCATATAAATGTGTGGTGAGTTTCAGGTTAGGCGCAAAACTGTTAGTCATATTTACCCGGAGGTTATACCTGCTAAAGTCGTTTTTTTGTATAATACCATTCTGGTACAGGTAACCCAAAGAAACGAGGTACTGGGTGTTTTGGGTACTGTTTGAAAAAGAAAAGTTGTGACCGGTTTGCAGCGTAGATTTCTTGAACACATCTTTAATATAGTTCTCGTTCGGGTAGTTATCCGGATCAGATCCATCTTTAAATTTCTGGATCTGCGCATCTGTATAAGAACCTGGCTGCGCTTCGTTTAATAGAGCCGCATATTCCCAGGAATTAACGAACTTGGGATAGGCTGTGGCTCGCTGGGTCCCGGTGTAACCGTTATACCCTATATTGATCTTACCGTTAGTATTCTTCCCGGTTTTGGTGGTTACCAGGATAACCCCGTTTGCGGCACGCGAGCCATAAATGGCCGCAGTAGATGCGTCCTTCAAAACTGAAATATTTTCAATATCATTCGGGTCGATATTATCAAATGAGTTAACCGGGATGCCGTCAACAAGGATAAATGCTGCAGGGCTGGCACCATAGGAACCTACCCCTCTTACCTGTATAGTACCGCCGCTTGCGCCGGGTTGCCCACTGCGCTGGATGACGGTTACGCCTGGCAGCTGACCGGTTAATGCATTGGATAAGGAGGTTACAGGCCTGTCGTTGATCTGTTTGGCAGAAACCTGTGCAACGGAGCCTATCAGTGTAGCTTTTTTCTGGCTGCCATAGCCAACTATTACCACATCGTTCAGCTGGCTGGTGGATGGTTTAAGTTCGATGGTCACCGGGCTTTCTTTTACTTCCAGTTCCAGCGGTTCATAACCGATAAAACTCAACTGCAGGATATAGGGCAGTTTTTGGCCGGTAACAAAATCAAATGCCCCTTGCGTATTTGCAGCAACGGTGTGGGTTGTTCCTTTAATTTTGATTACTACCCCAGGGAGGGTTTCTTTAGTGGTGGCATCTATAACCGTTCCGTGTAAACGGGAGTTAATGGTTGCCGGGTCATTATTTTGAGCAAAGCTGCCAAAAGGTATCAGCAGCAGCAAAAAGGCCGCACCATAAAAAAAACTGCGCAGCGGATGCTTATAATAGCATTTAGCATGGAAATATAAATCCATATATTTAAATCGTTTTTGTTAATAAGTAATTGTTGATAAAAGCGGAGATAGGGACAGTTCGTGATTGGCGTTACAGGCTGTCTTTCTATCGGATACGACCGGCGGGGAAACCTGCCGGTTTTTTATGGATGTGATTTTATTTCATTTTGAAGGGATATTTTAGGTGAAAAAAAGCGCACGAAATCATCCAGACCCTTTTCCGGGATCTGTGGTATGCGTTAATTACAAAAAGCTTAAAGGGTTGCGGTTAGCAACAACAATAAAAACGACTTGCCGAATTGTTACGGACGAGGTGTTTGCCTTTTACCAGTGTGGAGTATTGCTGTAAAAATGCTTTCATAATGCTGATTAATTGCGGCAAATATAAATTATATAATCTACTAATCCTATGGATTTAGTTATATAACTGTAAAAAGAACACGAAAACGCCATATATAATTGAACATCATTATGTTATACATAATGTATTTATGGACAATAAAAACAAGTTAAACCTTAAAAGTTCTGTTTTGGAGCAACCCACATATTTATCAATTTAAAATTTTCCAGTTAAGGAAGCTGCTGTTTTGTATATCCTGATCATTTATTTAATACCCCTATTTCTCTGAAACTCCTTTTATTGAAAATAAAAATGTTACTATTCTACCACCAGCCATGTATAATTTTCAGGTTCAATTGTTACCGTTACTTCAACTTCATAATTTCTGTTAAGGTTGTATTTTTTTGCCGCCCTATCTTTTTCTTTTATAGTAGCAGTGGTGGTTAAGCCCGAATAGTATAATGGCACCTTTATCGCCCTGGTAATTTTGTCTTTAGTTGGATTGAACAACATTACTAAGCCTTTTTGTTTTAAATCTGGGTTTACGTGCATAATACCATCCCAGTCCCGTCCATCTGCGCGCCTGAGGTGGATAATATCGGAATTAAGAATATCCCTGTATTTTTTATACCACCCTATGGTGTTGGTTACCAACTGTTTTGTTTTATCGGTATCGTACAAACGTGGTCCTCTGTAACAGGCTTGCACACCGGCGCCATAGTACTGCATCATTAATTGTTCATAATCTTTCAGATGATTTCCAAGCGGTTCTAATACAGCGTCTTCACTGCCGCCCTGGTAACGGGTGAGCGGAACAAATCCCCAAACCATTGAAGGATTTTCTTCCCAGGTTGCATCAAAAATATTCTGGCGATTCAGTATCTTTTGCTGCTGGCGTGATAATGAAAAATTTACTTCGCGATATCCCAAAGCAATTTTATTTGTTCCATCAAGTAAATACCAATCAGGAGCGTTAACATAAATGCCATGTTCACTGCACCAATGATACAGTCCTTTTTGTAATTCTATTTGTTTCCACTGAGAATCGCCTAATCCTGAATGACCAGGGTGTGAGGTTGAGGCACAAAGATCGCCCGGGTATGGACCATCATTTTCGAAAATATCGAAACCTGTTTTTTCAAGAAAATATTTCAGTTTGTTAATGTAAGCTAACCCCCAATTACTTGCCATACATGGCGCATTCCCAAACAACGCTGCAACATCGGGCTTGCCGGTAGCCGGGTCAATAACATCATCATTATCACTAATGCGGCGGGAACTAAATAACGAATAGCCGCCAATTTTTATCCCTTTTTGATGGGCAAATTGTGCCAATTTTTTCCATTTATTAATATTTGCCGCTGTTGTATCCTCCATATTGCAGTGGCTGCCGAAGCTAAGTATCAATGCTTCATAACCGGTTGAAGCGCACTGTTCTATAGCGTTTTTTACTTGTTCGTCATTACGGCTTACCAGGTGCATAAATATGGGGTTCTCTGCAGTCCAGGGTGCTACGGTAGTGTACATTTTTCTTATGGCAAGTCCGCGTCTTTCCCTGTCATAACTATCAATCAATAACTCATGGGTACGTACGGAGTTGAAAACTTCATTTGGCTGCAATTTAACGGCCGTAACCTTGTCAGGATATACCTCCAACAGGCAGGGGGTTTGATAACTATAATTTACTTGTGATGTATAAACCGAATCTGTTTTCCAATGAGTGGTTTGATCACTAAGATCATAACGCATAGAATTGTTAAACGCATAATTTGTTTCTATATAAATGCCATGTTGCTTTTTCATTTGTTCGGGAGTACCCACTACAGCGCTTTCCTCTTCAACCAAGCCCAATATTTCATTAACGGTTTTGTTTATAATTATGGAATGATCGCTATTATTACTTACAGATAGTGACTTTACAATCAACGGTATCCCATCGTACAATTCATAATGAATGGCTACATCAATGCCTTTTAATGAATTAGACTGAAAATTCAGCGTAAGTACCTTCCCTGTGGCTTTCTTGATATTGCCGGCCCAAAATGTTTGTTTCCATTTAATGTAGGGTTGAATTTCAGCTACTGAATAGTATTTAAACTGAAAATCATTTTCATTAGCGGTAAAAGAGTCAATCCATTCAGGCAACAGGTAAGCATGTTCTTTTTGGCCATATAATCCTCCTATATTGATCTTTTTTCCATCAATGGTTAATACCGCTTCGGGTTTTACATTACGTAATAACTGTTGTCCGTTACTTAAGTTTTCGTAGCTGACACATGCTACATTGGGTTGTATCCTAAAAACTCTTTTCAACAATCCATTTGACAGAATAAGTTCTTTCCCATTTTCTGATTTTGTTATAGAAGCGACATAACCCATATTGTTGATAAGCCAATCTTTTGCTTGGTTTTTGTTGCTTGGTTGCCCCTTACCCAACAAGGCGATAAAAATTAAAGTAAAAAAGATAAAGGATTTTTTTTTGTTCATTGTTTAAAAAATTTAAGCTTTAGCTTTCAACTGCTTTTTATATTCAGAGGGCCTTTTGCCTGTTATTGACATGAAGAATTTATTAAAATTGGTAAGATTATTATAGCCGCATTGATAACATACATTAGCAATAGCGTTCTCTTCATTTCTCAATAATTTACAGGCATGACCTATCCGCAATTCATTTAAAAACTGTGTTAAGGATTTTTGTGTGCGTGCTTTGAAAAATCTGCAAAATGAATTTGTGGTCATATTGCACAGATCAGCAACTTCCTTAAGTGTTATATCGCGATGAAAGTTTTGCATTAGAAATTTGTAAACCGTATTGATCCTGTTCGTGTCCTTTTCATCATAAGAGTTTTTGAAGGTAACGCTTGCCAAATAGTTATATTCATTAGATGCCGACAAAATTTCAATTGCCTGGAGGAAGTGGATTATTTTTTTGAACCCCTCTTTTTCCGAAATATTAGACAATATATCTATTATCTTCTTGCTCGTTTCTCCATAAAACCGCAAGCCCCTTGCCGAACGAAGGATGAGATCTTCGGTCGGATTCAAGATACTTTGTTCATCCGTTAAATTTAAAAGGAAATCTGCAGGGAAATATATAACGGTGGATTTAACAATATTAGCTGCCGATTCCTGTTGAAAAAGCTTGTCATTTAGCCATATATGGGGCAGGTTGGGTCCCATCAGTACAAGATCGTCATCCTCAAAATTGTCAATATGATCACCTACTATACGCTTGCCATGGCTTTTCTCTATCCATACCAGTTCACAAAGATTATGAAAATGAAAAGGGCTTACAAGGTTAAGCGTTTCCAATTTTTTTATTTGAATTGTTTTCCTGCCTGATAAATTGATGTCTATTAATTGCGGTTTCAAATCAGTCCTCCTTTCAAAAGGGTCATTATAACATTAGCCAGGATGCCTTAAATTGCTATGTTAAAGTAATTGAGGCATTTTGTTTTGGAAAACCACTAAATTAACTTCATTTTTTAATAAATAGTTTTTCCATGGTAAAATAGTTTATAAATAAGATAAATAATTTTTAGAAAGGGGGCTTTTCCAGTTATCTTCTATACCCCCGGAATTTAAAGAAACTTACAGAAGCATTGAGCGGTCGCACTTATTTAAGTCAACTATATACTACAATAAGAGGCCATTTAATCTTACCATACAGTACAGGATGCATTAAATAAAAATAATTAATACTATAGCTGACCCGATCCATATTCCAGCACCCGTATGTAAAGCTTTAACTACTTAAACATTCGGTTTATGTGATAGCTCGCGGTAATTCCTATAAACCACAATCATATACCAGATGATAAAGATAAACGACACCAATTTCACCAGAATTGGCTTATTAACCGCTCAAATCTTATTAAGTATAATTTGTGTAGTTCATTTGTTCGTCACAGTCACTTACCTTTTTCATACCGCATTGTCCGCTTTCGTATTTCCAATGTCTATCATAATTGCTATTGGTTTGAACTTTTTGGCCGCCAACTGGCTGGCAATAAATAAAAAATCATTAGGGATAGCAACACTTCTTAGCCTTTTGATCATTACAGGCTCGCTGCTAATAGCCGGATTTTATTTTGATCTTTCCTGGGATGGTCAGTGGTATCAGCAGGCTGCTGTTTATAACCTTGCAGAAACCTGGAACCCTTTATACAAGCCATTAAATACACCAGATGGGCTAAACCATTTGTCCATTTTGCATTTCCCTAAAAATTCATGGTATTTCGCTGCCGCTGTTACACGCTTATTTGGTTCTGTAGAAGTGGGTAAGGCTTATAATGTGATAGCACTTTTTACCGCTTTCGGGGTTGTTTATCCGCTTTGCAGGAGTTTTAATCTACCGCCATGGCAATCTGTAGTTTTTACAGCGCTGGTTTTACTTAACCCGGTTATTTGGAGTGAAATAACCACGTATCTCAACGATGGCGACCTTTATTTGTTCCTGGTTGTTTATCTGGCTTCAGTTGTTTCCTGGCTTCGTACTCCTAAACTTGTGTATTTGTTACTGGCTGTAATGGCCATTTGCTGCCTGGTGAATATCAAGTTTACCGGATTGGTTTTTGTGCTGATTTCATCGTTTTTTGTTTTTGTCTATATCCTTATTAAAAAACGGGAATTGGTTAAAACTTTCGTGTTATCTCATATAATAGCCGGTGTAATGGCATTATGCATATTTGGTTTTAACCCTTACATCACCAATTTGATTAACCGTGGCCACCCTTTATATCCATTGATGGGTTCTAAACAGTACCCTGGTGTGTTTGATAAAGGCATTGACGATAATGAAGCTTATGAAACACCAAAAAACATGAAAGGTAAAAGCCTTCCCATGCGGTTAATATATGCCAACTTTGGTTACCCCGGCAATGCCCCATACAATGGCGAAGACACTGCACGGTTGGCAAACCCTTTTTTAACGAGCCCTAAATCATGGAGTGCCTACCATTTTCACGAAACAAGAGTGAGTGGGTTCGGGCCTTACTTTGGTATTCTTTTAATATTGGCAACCGTTGCCCTCGCGGTGCTTTTAATTGCGGTAAAAGCATCCCGATTGCCTGTTGCAATCTTTCTACTTGGACTCTGTAGCGGCCTGTCGCTCAGTAATCACTTCTGGTGGCCTCGTTTTTTCCCTATGCTTTGGCTGGTACCGTTATTGCCTTTATTGTTGTGGTGGGTATATAATGCAAACCGTTTAGCACACAATAGCAACCTGCGAGGTGTAACGATAAATAGCCTGGCCTGGCTGTTTGCAATATGCATAGGAATAAACGGCATTATTGTAGCTGCGGTACACATCAGGTGGGAAACGGTTTCTTCCATTAACTTAAGAAATGAACTGCAAAAGATACATGATACCAAAAGGCCTATCGACGTAGATTATGGTTGGTTTAAACGTGCTACGGAAGAAAAGTTGAACCGCTGGAATATTAAATACACACCAACCTCGCTCGGGACAGACACAACAGCCAGCAAACTCACAAGTGTGGTAAAGGGTTATCCCAATCAAATCCTGTATAAATTAAAATAGGTCATTTTGTCCTGCTAAAAATTACTCAAATAGGGGGCTCAAACCCTGATAAATCAAAGACAGTAAAGGATGGTTATTCAAAATGAAAAAAATAATTTCGTTATAACCAATTATTTCAGCAACGCAGATTAGCGAAAACCGTTATTTGCCGCTATAATATTAATGCACAGGTGTATCCGCAGGTTTTAGCCGGATGAACACTGCTATTACTGTTATAATACCATACCAAGAAAATAACCAGTTAAAAAGTTTTAGGAATATTAGTTTAACCCCAATATTAATTCACTAATAACAGCCATGACGCCCCCTAATATTTTTTCCGATCAGGAACTGATGAACCTTTTACAGGAAGGCGATCACGCCGCGTTTACAGAAATCTATAAAAGGTATTGGGAAAAACTGGTGTTAATTGCCTGGAACCATACGAGGGACAAGGCTTTGGCCGAAGATATTGTTCACGAAGTTTTCATTTCGCTTTGGAACGAAAAAAACAACTTTCAAATATTGAACGTTGGCGGATTTTTGGCTACCAAAATTAAATTTGTTGTGTTTAAGAATTACCGTAAAGAACACCGCAGATGTAAATTAGCCGAAATGAACTTTAATTTCTCGGAAGTGAGCTTGGATGAGGAGAAGTTAGATGCGCTTTTTTTACAGGATTACATTAATGGAATAATTAATGATCTGCCTGAAAAATGTAAGCTGGTATTCAAATATAGCCGCCAGTTGGGTATGAAGAATTCCGAAATTGCCGCACAAATGAATATTTCAGAAAAAGGTGTGGAAGCCAACCTCACCCGCGCATTAAAAATAATCCGCAGTAACCTCGAAGCTGCCGGTCTTGTAGCGCTCATTTCGCATGAGTTTTTTAAAAATCTATAAGTTGACGTTTAAACACTGAAATTTTTATTGTGCCCTAATATTACCTGAAAATTTCAAAAGAAACTACCCCGGCAAGCAGGCCTAAATAATTTTTTTAATAAATTTTAAAATGGCATGTAGGGTATGCTGCTTTTCGCGGTAACATGTAATTGTAAACCAATTACACCGTGAGTAAGCAAAAAATTAACGATCTACTGCAAAAGTATATAGCAGGCTCTATTGACGACCTTGAAAAGCAGGAACTTTTTGATCTGTACGAGGCCATAACCGCGCAGGATGCCAAATATCCTGACGATCAGGAAAGTGCAAGAGAACGCATATTATTACGCCTGAATAATGAAATTCAATATAAAAAGCGTACTTACAGGTTTATAAAACCCATAATAACAGCTGCCGCGGCGGCTGTTATTGTAGTATCCGCCGGTATTTATATAGTTAACCGGCCAACTGCTAACCCTAACATAGCTACCCTACACCCTACCTCAAAACAAGTCATATTACCGGGAACCAATGTAGCCACGTTAACGCTCGGTAACGGAAAGCAAATACTGCTGAATGGCGCTAATAAAGGCACACTGGCTGTACAGGGAAACACGGTGATCACCAAAAATGCAGCCGGGCAGATCTCTTATAAGGTAACTGGTGCAAGCCAAACAAACGAGGAAATAGCTTATAACACCGTTACAACTCCCTTAGGAGGCCAGTACAGGATAACCTTGCCTGATGGGAGTGATGTATGGCTTAACGCAGGATCTTCCTTAAAATATCCCAGCAGATTTGTTGGTAATGAAAGACATGTTGAGTTACACGGAGAGGCATATTTTGAAATTTTTAAAAATAAAAACGCCCCCTTTACTGTCGCTGCCGAAAATGTGAACATTAAGGTTTTAGGAACACATTTTAATGTAATGGCTTATGAAAATGAACCGGCGGTAAATACCACGTTGCTGGAGGGTTCTGTGGCGCTAAGCTCCAAAAGCGCTCATGCTATGTTAGTCCCTGGCCAACAGGCTGTGGCGGATAGAACAGCCGATAATATCATTCTCAATAAGGTTAATGTAGAAGATGCAGTTGCCTGGAAGAACGGCTATTTTTCTTTCAGAAAAGAGAACATTAAAACGGCAATGAACAAGATAGCACGATGGTACAATGTAGATGTGGAGTACAGCGGCAATGTAAATAATAAGGTTCTGGGTGGTACTGTATCCCGCGCCGAAAATATAAACGAACTATTGAATTATGTGGAACTAACCGGAATAGCAAAATTTAAAATTGAAGGAAGGAGGATAAAAGTTATATGTAAATAATGTTACTTAAAAATATCTGATAAAACCAAGGACGTTGCACCGCCCCTGGTTTTGCAGCGATGGGAGCTGCGCCAGATGAATGGAACGATCGCGTTAACAATCAATTACCAATAAACCTAACATTCAAATGTATAAAAATTTTACAATTTTTTTTTGTAGGGCCCTCTCCTGCAATAAACCTGATATATTCTTAAAGATGAAATTAACGATTGTGCTTTGTATGTGTACTTTGTTACATGTATCAGCAGCTACTTATGGGCAAAATATAACGTTAAAGGTTAAGAACATCTCATTTGAGCAATTGCTTGATGACCTTGGCAAGCAAAGCGGTTATCATTTTCTTTATGATGAACTGCTGATAAATCAAGGCAGCGCCGTAAGTATTGATGTAACAAATTTGCCTTTAAAAAAAGTGCTGGAAAAGTGCTTTGCAGGCCAGCCTTTTACCTATGTTGTAAAAAACGGGAATGTAATTATAACGGGCAAAAATATAATAACTACCCCACAAGGTACCAACGCACCAGCTGTTACCGTAACCGGGCAGGTTAACGATGAAAAGGGGCAGCCCCTGCCCGGTGTAAGTATTGCGGTTAAAGGTACAAAACAAGGCACAGTAACTGGTACCGATGGAAAATATACCATTTCGGGATTAAAGAATGATGCAGTACTTATTTTTAGTTTTATAGGCTATGCTACCCAACAAGTACCAGTTGCAGGACAAACATCAATAAATGTAACGCTCGCCCCACTAACCGGAACACTTAGCGATGTGGTTGTAGTTGGTTATGGTACGCAAAAAAAGGCAACCCTAACCGGCTCGGTAGCCTCTGTTAAAGGAGATGAATTGACCCAGGCCCCCGTTGCCAGTACCATCAACTCACTTGCAGGGAGACTGCCCGGCCTCATTTCACAACAATCAACCGGACAGCCTGGTGCAGATCAGGCATCTATCAGCATTCGTGGTTTTGGTCAGGCGCTGTGGATTGTTGACGGCGTTGAATCAAACTTTAACAATATTGATCCCAACCAGATAGAATCGTTAAGCATCCTTAAAGATGGTGCGGCTTCTATCTATGGTGCGCGTGCTGGTAACGGTGTAATATTAGTGACAACTAAACACGGTAAAGAAGGAAAACCTGACATTACATTTAATTCATCATATACTTTACAAAGTAATACGTTGATGTCAAAGCCGGTTAATTCAGGTCAGTATGCAGAAATTACCAACTTGTTTTACACTAACCAGGGAAAACCAGCACCTTATACGCCAGATCAGATTAAGAAATATTACGCAGGTAATGACCCTGCTTATCCTAATACCGACTGGCAAAAAGTGGCTACTGTATCCTCGGCTCCGCAAACGCAACAAAACTTATCGGTACGCGGCGGCAGCGACCAACTTAAATATTTTGGTTTTTTCGGTTATCTTAATCAGTCGCCTATGTGGAAAACAAACGGCGGCAATTACAACAGGTACAATCTTCAATCTAACTTAGATGCCAAGGTTAATAATAACCTGTCTATTCAACTCCTGCTTTCAGCTGTTAGTGATGCCAATTCGCAGCCGGTGCGCGGCCAGGGTATAGGTATCAATACCTTATGGCAGGATTTATGGAACTCCCTGCCTATCTATCCCGCCACATTGCCCGATCCAACTAAAAATTCTTTTGCCAACGGTCAGGGGGTGGGTAGTATTGCGCTTGTATCCAACGAAGATATAGCAGGTTATGATAAGCAGAACACACAAAATGTGAAAGGCACCTTTGTGCTAAATTACAAAATACCTGCTGTGAGTGGTTTAAGCGCCAAAGCTTTCATAAATTATGATAAGACCTATTTTACCGACAAAAACTTCTCCAAGCCTTATAGTTTTTACACCTACGATTATTCAACACAGGCCTATACATTGGCAGGATCACTTGGTTCACAGGCTAAATTAGTTTACCAGGAAAGCCAGACCCGCAATATAACCGGACAGCTTTCTTTGAACTATGACCACGTTTTTAATAACGACCACCATATTACGGCCCTTGCCTTATACGAAGCCATAGATAACGATTATAATTATATACTGGCCGGCAGAGATAATTTTTTAACACCAGCTATTGAAGAACTGTATGCAGGTTTAGTTACCACAAGCCAGGCTAACAGTTCGGCAGCAAAAATGGGGCGCGCAAGTTACGTTGGACGCTTAAATTACGCTTATAAAGATAAATACCTTTTGGAATCGACTTTACGGGCAGATGCGTCTGCCAAATTTGAGTCGGATAAGCGTTGGGGATACTTCCCAAGTGTTTCATTGGGATGGAGATTGGATCAGGAAGATTTTATCAAAAAAATAAAGAGTATAGATGATCTGAAATTCAGGGTAAGTTACGGCAGTTCGGGTATTGACAATGTAGGCGATTTTCAATACCTCACAGGCTATCAGTTTAACGGGCAATGGCTTATTGGTAATGGTACGCAGGCCGGCATTTTATCTACAGGTTTGGCTAACCCAAATCTTACCTGGGAAAAAATTAATATATACAACGCAGCTGTTGATTTTTCATTTTTACAAAGAAAGTTGTTTGGAACTGCCGAGGTCTTTTATCGTACCCTTTCAGGAATACCTGCAACCAGGATACAAACGCTGCCAAATACCTTCGGCGCTGTCCTTCCTGCCGAGAACTTAAATAGCCAAAACAACCGCGGCTTTGAGTTAACACTGGGCACCAGCGGCAATATTGGCGAATTGGGTTATCAGATTTCAGCAAACTTATCATGGTCACGTGCAAAGTGGACTCATTATGAAGAACAGGTTTATACAGACCCGGATCAATCAAGATTAAACAGGCAATCAGGGCAATGGGTCGATCGTACGTTTGGCTATCTGGCCGACGGCTTATTTACCAGTCAGCAGGAAATTGACGCTTTAAAATTCAAATATCCGGGCGGCAATGCCGCGCTGCGCCCTGGAGATGTTAAATATATTGATAAGAACGGCGACGGACAGTTAGATTACCGGGACCAACAACAAATAGGTACGGGTACAGTACCCAACTGGATGACCGGGGCCTCCATCAATCTTAAATTTAAAAACTTCGATCTGCAATCTCTTTTACAAGGCGCATTTAACTATTACAGCGGCGTTTACCTGTATCACGGAGGATTAAATTATTCCCAGGCCTTTTATAAAAACATGTGGACGGAACAAAACAATTCGGCTGATGCCACTCCGCGAATTTCCGGAGCATCATCAAATAGTTTATTATCCGACCTGTACTTTAAAAAGGCAAGTTATTTAAGATTGAAAACACTGGCATTTGGCTACAATCTGCCAAAAAGCCTTTTAGCTAAAGCAAATATCCGTAACCTGAGGGTTTACCTTGCCGGTACCAACCTGTTAACTATTAACCCACTCAAAAAATATGACATTGATCCTGAGGCCCCATCCGGGCAGGCAGCGTATTACTATCCTCAACAGAGAACTATTTCATTTGGATTAAATGTCACCTTATAAATTAAAGATTATGAAAAAAGTTATTTCGCTGCTGATCCTTATCAGCATTGGTGCATGCTTTTCTTGCAACAAAGAAGTTTTAAATAAAAAACCGCTCAGTATTATTTCAGATGCCGACGTTTTCAAAGATCCGGCATTGATAAACGCATACCTTACGCAAATTTATTATGATATGCCTGTTTTGGGAAATGATTGTAATGCAAATGGCCCTACTGATGGCGACGGAAGCTGGCATGCCTTTGACATCAATGACGTATCTGACGAAAGTTTTCCGCAATTCAGGGACTGGAACCCAAGTAACGCATTCACCTTTAAATATGGCAATTTAAATATTGGCGGAGGTGTACTTGACTGGTGGGGCTATAACACCGTACGCGAGATCAATCAATTTCTTGAAAAACTGCCATCTTCCCCGCTTCCTGCAGATCAGGTAAAATCAAAACTGGCCGAAGCGCGTTTTTTAAGAGCATTCTGCTACTTTTCTATGGTTAAACGATACGGAGGCATTCCATTGATCACCAAAGTTCAGGATGCCAATGAAGATCAGGCAACACTTTTTCCGCCAAGAGCAACTGAACAAGCCGTTTATGACTTTATTATTTCCGAGATTGACGCGTGTGCAAGTGATTTACCCGAGGTGGTAAGCGCTGACAATTTAGGACGACCGTCCAAATATGCCGCTCTCGCCTTGAAAAGCCGCGCAGCGTTGTATGCAGGAAGCATAGCTCAATTTGGAACAGTAGAATTGAATGGCGTTGTAGGAATACCTGCATCAGCGGCCAAAGCCTATTACCAGGCATCTTATGATGCTTCCCAGGCCATTATCAAGAGCGCTAAATATGCCCTTTACAATGCTGATGCAAACAAGTCTACCAATTTCAGGAACATCTTTTTGGTTAAAAATAATAGCGAGGTAATTTTTGCCAAACGCCATGATAATGCTAATGAGGCGACCGGCGGAAACGGTTGGGGTGTTGATTTCTTCAACTGCCCAAGGCCGCAAGCCTGGGGTCGTGGGTTATACGAACAAGCATATCTTGAGCTGGCCGAATCCTTTGATCATGTGGACGGAACTCCTGGAACATTAGATCGTGTTGCTATCCAAAACAAATTAATGACAACGGATGAGCTGTGGGCCAATAAAGACCCTCGTTTTTTCGCTACCTTTTACACGCAAAATACAAGCTGGAAAGGGAATAAGCTCGATTTTCATGCGGGTATCCGCTTGCCCGACGGATCTATAAAAACAGATGGTGCATACAACGGCATTGCCGCTACCGGCGATCAGGATTACCAGGGAACCGGTATAGGCGTTTTGAAATATTTAGATGAAAGCCATGATAACATGGCCGGGGCCAACAGCGGCTGGTCAACCTCTGCCCAGGATTGGCTGATCTTCAGGTATGCAGAAATTCTGTTAAACAATGCCGAAGCTGCATTCGAGTTAGGGAATACAGCCGACGCGCTGAACTCCATAAACCAGGTTAGGGGGCGAGCCGGAATTGCGGCATTGGACAATTTAACGCGAGATAATATTCATCATGAGCGTAAGGTTGAACTCGCTTTTGAAGGGCAGCGTTATTGGGATGTAAGGAGATGGCGTACCGCTGTTCATGACCTGTCAATCCGCTGGTCAGGTATCCGGTACATTCTTGACGGTGCAACAGGAAAATATCAAATACAGATCATTAATAACGTGGATGGTACATCAAATATCCCGCAATTCAGGCAAGAAAATTATTATCTTCCATTAACAGTAGGCAGAACAAGTAACAATCCCAAATTAGTTGAAAACCCCGGCTATAAATAGGGAGTTCAATTTTGGACAAAAATATTTTTCGAATAAATTTTATATAGGGCACTGATTTTAATACTATGGAAGTAAACAAGAAAAAACAAAAATTTGTGAAGTATTTATTTACAACACTTGCATTTATAACATGCATAATGGCTGCGCATGCACAGCCCGCAGAGCAACAATATGATGTAGCGGCCTATGTATGGCCAGCCTACCAACCCGATGCCCGGTTTAAGGATATAGGTGTATTTAAGGATGGCAAAGGCGAATGGGAAGCCATTTACAATGCAAAACCAAAATTCCCGGGGCATAACCAGCCGCACGTTCCGCTGTGGGGCTATACCAATGAGGCCGATCCAAAAGTGATGGAAAAAAAAATAGATGCAGCTACATCGCATGGCGTAAATGTGTTTATATATGACTGGTATTGGTATGATGGGAAGCCCTGGCTGGAAAATGGAGTAGATAAAGGTTTCCTGGGCGCAAAAAATAATAATAAAATGAAGTTTTACCTCATGTGGGCCAATCATGATCATAGCAGTTACCTGGATTATACTACTGACGATAAGAGCAAGATATACTGGCACGGCGGGGTTGACAGGCCTACATTTGATAAGATGGTAGCGCACATAATCAAGGATTATTTCAGCAAGCCCAATTATTACAAGATCAACGGTGAGCCCGTGTTTAGCATTTATGAGCTGTCAACGTTTATAAATGGCTTGGGCAGTATTGATGCTGCTAAGGAAGCGCTGGCGTATTTCACCCAAAAAACGAAAGAAGCCGGCTTTCCGGGTTTGCACCTGCAGGGCGTTTTATGGGGCGCAATACCAAGCGGGCTTTCCGCCACACCTGGTGATAAAACAAGCACCCAAAACAATGTAGTTTTAAATCTGGGGCTCAAAAGCCTCACTAACTACCAATGGTGCCATTACGTACCGATGGATAGATACGACAGATGGGGAGATAAAGCGATTGAGGGCTGGGCCAAATTCAATAAAGACTTTACGGTGCCGTTCTTTCCGCATGTTTCTATTAGCTGGGATCCCAATCCGCGATATCCGGGGGCTTTACAGGGCATGGTAACCGAAGCGAACCCTAAAGACTTTAAACGTTTTCTGCTGCAGGCCAAAGCGTATGCAGATGCTCATCCAGACCAGCCTAAACTGATCACCATAAATGCCTGGAACGAATGGGCAGAAGGCAGTTACCTGGAACCGGATAAGCAGCATGGCTATGATTATCTTGATGCTGTAAAGGAAGTGTTCGGTAAAAAATAATTGGTTTAATAAATTGGTCAAAAGCAGCGAGGCGACGGTATAAACCGTTGTTTCGCTGCTTTTTTTACGTGACAGCAATCCCATTGTTTTGCTTCCCATTTAATACTCACTGGTAAAACGCTTACGTTTCTACAAATAAATTAAGCCGCTGTACGCCAAACCTGCTTACCTTTATAAATGCACCATCAAGAATTTGAATCTCCTGAAGAGTTACGGGATACCATAAAATGCTTTTGGTACAACAGACGGGAGTATGGAGAGCTACAATCGGGTTTTGAGGTACAACCTGATGGTTACGCCGAAATTATTTTTCATTTCGGGAGCGGCTGCAGTATTGCCTCAAATGGAGAACTGCAGCCATTGCCTTCGCCGTTTATGATGGGGCTGCTCAATCAGCCGGTTGTTTTTTATTCGAAAAATTGTTTAGAGATCATTGGTATCAGGTGCTTTCCCTGGACGGTGTTCGATTTACTCGGACTACCGTCAGGTAAAGAAGGGGTGCGCATATTTGAACATCCTATCGCCCGGCTTCAATCCATATTAAATAATTATATGGAAGCCGGTAAAATAGAGGAAGCCCTGGCAGAGATAAAACAATATCTGCTGAATGCACGATCGGGGATTGCTACCAGCAGTATGTTATTTAAAGCGGGAGTTGCCATGAGGCAGGCAAACGGTACCATGCCGGTAAGCCAGGTAGCAGCGGCGGCTCATGCTACTGTCCGTACATTGGAAAGGAACTTCAAGCAATCTTCTGGTTATTCTGTTAAAGATGTGTCGGGTTTAATACGCTTTGAGCAGGTAAGAAACCGGTTATGGCTTTACCCGGATACCAATCTTGCAGGCTTAGCCCATGAGCTGGGCTATACAGATCAATCTCACCTAAGCAGAGAATTCAAACGCTACAGTGGCACTACGCCAGCGGCATTCGCGCGAAAAGCAAAGAAAAGAAAGCAGGCCGTGGGCAACGATTTTGTCGCGTTTATACAAGCCTAACACAGCGGTATTTCTGAATTTTGTGTATTCAATAATACTAATATGAACACAATAATTCAAAGCAATAAATCCACACAAAATAATTCAGTATACGATGTAATAATCGCAGGCGCGGGTCCTGTAGGTCTGTTCCTCGCCAGTGAACTTGCCCTGGCTAAATGTTCAGTTCTGATACTGGAAAAGGCGGAAGACCCGCACTCACCCTTAAAGCAAATTCCTTTCGGGATACGGGGACTTAATGCACTTTCTGTTGAAGCGCTATACCGCCGTAATTTACTGCAAGAACTGGAAATACATAAACGCCTTAAAAATCCCCACTTAAACACCAAACCAGGTGCCCACCGGCAGGGAGGGCACTTTGCTGGTATTGTATTTTACGAAGATGATATTGACACCTCACAGTGGAAGTATCGCCTGCCAGGTGCTACCGATACCAGTTTAATTTCTGAAATGCAGGAGCTTGAAACCGTGCTGACCCGCCGCGCAGCATCCCTGGGTGTTGTGATCAAGCGCGGGCTCGCCATTACTGGTTTCCATCAAACCGAAGCCGGGGTTACTGTTCAGGCAGGCGATCAATCTTTTCAGGGTAAATGGCTTGTTGGTTGCGATGGCAGCCGTAGTGTTGTTCGTAAGGCGGCCGGTTTTGAATTTGCCGGTACAGAGCCGGAATTTACCGGCTACACTACACAAGTTGACATTGCCGACCCGGAGAAGCTAAGCCCGGGCCGAAATGTAACACCAACGGGCATGTACCTGCAATCTCAGCCGGGGTACGTAATCATACAGGATTTTGATGGCGGGGCATTTCATCATTCAAAAAAGCCCATCACGCTTGAACACGTTCAGGAAATGCTGCGCCGCATCTCGAATACCGACGTTACCATCACTGCCCTCCATATAGCAACCACGTGGACCGACCGCGCAAGGCAGGCTACAACCTACCGCAACGGACGGGTACTTTTAGCCGGCGATGCCGCGCACATTCACGCACCCTTGGGCGGCCAGGGGCTTAACCTTGGATTAGGCGATGCAATGAACCTTGGCTGGAAGCTTGCCGCGGTTATACAGGAGAAAGCTCCGGAAGATTTATTGGATAGCTATTATACCGAACGGCACCCAATTGGTGTACAGGTGCTGGATTGGTCGCGCGCGCAGGTTGCCATCATGAAACCAAATCCGCATGCCCGCGCGCTGCACGCTCTTATCCGCGACCTTATTGCTACGCGCGATGGTGCCACCTATTTTGCAGGAAGGGTGTGGGGCATTTCTACACATTACAATCTTGGCAGCAACCACCCATTGGCAGGCCGCAGCACTCCCAATTTTGAGCTGGAAGACGGTGTGAAGATTGGTGAGCTAATGCACCATGGCAAAGGGATATTACTTGATTTTGATAACAATGATTCACTTAAAACTTTGGCGAGTGATTATGGCGGCCGAATAAAGTATGTTTCTGGCCCGGCGAAAGAACAATTAGGCTTGAGCGCCGTACTAATACGCCCTGATGGAATTATAGCCTGGTCTTCAGATACCTACCCGGATAGCAACCAACTTAAAAAGGCGGCCGCCCGCTGGTTTGCTGGTGATTGATATGGGCCATGCTAACTTAATTTATTCAGTTTGATTAAGCATTTGGGTCATCTTAGCGAGCGCGTCTTCACTATGCATCCATTCTGTCATTTCCAGCGATATTTGCGCTTCTTTTGCGGCTCTTCCCTGCATCGGTTTTTCATACGCAGCAATGGCAGTTTGTATAGTTTTAAAATCATTGCCCGCCAGGCACTCGCTCAATTCTAAAGCATCCAGCATGGCCAGGTTCACGCCTTCGCCGGAGGGTGGCATTATATGAGCGGCATCTCCCAGCAGAGTTATATTGGAATGCGCCTCCCAGTTTTGGTCAAAGGGCATGCAATATTGCGGACGTATGAGAAGAGGCAAGCCTGCGTTTTCAGGCAGTTCAAGCCACAGGCTATGCCATCCTGGAAACTCTTGTTTGAACCATGCCAATACTTGTTTCCTATCTGAAAAATCTATCCCGCCGTTTTGCATCCAATTTTCATCCTTTTTGCAACTGACGTAAAAATCCAGGCTTCCATCACCTTTTGAAGATATGTGTAAAAACTTTTCATCCCCATGAGCATAGATTTTTCCGCCTTTTAACAATTGGTGGATGTTAGGTACTGCTGTCTCCGAATCGGGTATATTCCCCTGCACAATTGTAACACCCGAATAAGAGGGTTTGATAGGCGTAACATAGTGCCTGATTTTAGAATTTGCACCATCTGTTCCTATTACGATATCCGCTATAGCTGTTGTGCCATTTTTAAATTCAAGTTTCCATACATTATCAACCTGCGTCATGGTTATAAATTGACTGTTCCAAACAACGGTACCAGGCAAGAGAGAATTTAACAGCATATTCCTTAAGGGACCTCTGTCAATTTCCGGTCTGGACCATTCATTACTGAAATCATCGTTAAATGCTTCATTAGGCGTTTGATTATGCTCGTCGTAGATTATTTTTGCATGCTTATCTACCACACGCCCCTTGTCGGCACCCGGCCTGTAAGTGCCTTTAAAAACGTCCGTCAACCCCATCGTGCCAATCGCTTTCAGGCCCGATTCATAATGGAGGTCCAGTGTTGCACCCTGCACACGTACATCTGCATTGTAGTCTCTTTCATAAACCTTTACATTTATACCTTTAAGCTGTAAAAGCCTTGCGAGTGTTAAACCACCCGGGCCACCGCCTATAATGGCTACATGCTTGTTATCTAACAACATTTCTTTTGTATTAATTAATAAATTTTATTTCTGACAACAAAATTGGTGTTACTTTTACAAATAAAATAGCCGTATTTAACATTAAAATAGTCGCAAATGAAAATATCAATTACTGATAATGGGTCGGGTATTACGAAGGAATTCGCCCGGGCTATAGGCGCCACCATTGACGGACGGTTTATACGCATCCCCGAAAGCAAAGGAGAGGGGTACATCACCGGCTTTTCCTGGGGAAACAATCTTAGGATGATGGTGCGTAATTATTACCTCAAAGAGGATGTTTTTATTATGCGGACAAATGAACTGGCTGAAGGGCAAGACGATATTGTTTTTTTGCTCAGCGGAATTTTTCCCCCACTCATACCATCCGAAAAACAATTGTTAACGGAACAAGCCCATGTAATGATCTGCAAGCACGCCGTTTCTTCCATTATAGCTATGCCTTTAAATACTATTTTTGGAAGTGTGACAATTGCTATTTCTAGGCAGTATCTTCATCAGCTTTTTGGGGCAATAAATCACCCCGTGGTAGCAAGTGTTTTGGCGGCCAGGGACAATTTTGTATTTGAAACCGGCATTTCGGCCGAAATGATCAAAACCGCCGGCGATTTTCTGCATCAGCCCGTTCCTGAAGGGCTTGAAAGTCATTTTTATAAATTAAAATGTGAAGAACTCTTGTGCTATACTTTTGCTTTACTTATGCAACGGGATGCTGTTCCAACGAGCAATATGCATATTGACGATATAAAAGCCATATATGCTATTAAATCACGTTTGCAATTGCACTTAGACCAGCCACCGAATATAGCTGTACTGGCCATAGAAGCTCATATGAGCGAACCTAAACTCCGGAAATTATTTAAACAAACCTTTGGCAAAGGCGTATTTGAATATTACCAAACTGCACGTATACAGGAAGCTGCCAAATTGCTGAAAGAAAAACGAATGACAGTTTCGGAGGTTGGTTACCAACTGGGATTTACAAACCTAAGTCATTTTTCAAGAGTTTTTGAGCAGCATATCGGTATGAAACCAAAGAAGTATTCGGTAAATTAGTGATAATGCAATCCGATATTTGAACCTTTCAAACCAGTAAACCTGGACTTCTGAACCAAATTGACTGTAGTTTTTACAGGCAACTTTGCCTTATAAAAATTTAAACAATGGAAAATTCAGAAATAGTTTTAGTTACAGGCGGTACCGGTGCCGTTGCCATACATTGTATTCTTCAATTATTACAGAAAGGTTACAGCGTAAAAACCACCCTTCGATCCATAAATAAAAAAAATGAAGTCATTGAAATGCTGAAAACAGGCGGCATTACCTCTTTTGATAATCTTAAATTTATTAAAGCCGACCTCACAAAAGATGATAACTGGACCGAAGCCGTGAAAGGCTGCACGTACGTATTGCAGGTTGCATCGCCAACTCATTTAGCATCAAAAGACGAAAACGAAATGATCCGTCCTGCCGTCGACGGCGTGCTTCGGGTGTTAAAGGCCGCACGAAACGCAGGGGTAAAACGTGTTGTAATGACCTCCAGTTTTGGCGCACTTGGCTTTAGTAACAAAGACCGGAGCACCGAAACAACCGAGGCAGATTGGACAGACCCGAATGAAAAAGGCCTATCACCTTACGAAAAATCAAAAGTACTGGCAGAACGCGCCGCCTGGGATTTTATTAAGAAAAGCGAGGGTAATTTAGAATTAACGGTAATTAACCCCGTTGCCATTTTCGGCCCGGTTTTAGGCCCAGGCAAATCACCCAGCTTTGGCCTGTTAAAATTGATATTAAGTGGCTCCTGGAAAGCCGTTCCAAATATCCCTTTAAATGTGGTTGATATCCGCGATGTGGCCGATCTGCATATCCGTGCCATGACTAATCCGGATGCCAATGGGCAACGCTTTATCGCATCGGCAGATGGTGAAATATCCATGCCCCAAATTGCTGCATTGCTTAAAAATAAAATGCCCGGTGCGGCAAAAAAAGTTAATACTAAAACGCTGCCCAACTGGGTGCTTTTTATAACTGCGTTATTTAACCCGCAGGCAAAACAGGCTGTTTTATTTTTAAAGATAAACCGCAATGTGAGCAATGCAAAAGCTAAGAGAATATTTGGTTGGATACCGATAGCAAATAATGAAGAAGCTATTTTGGCGTCAATGGAAAGTATGCTTAAATTCGGCATTATAAAATGAGTGCAGCCGAAATAAAACCATGCTTTACTGAGCCTAAAATTTCCCCGGAGCAATTTATTCCAGATCATGTCTTTTTGTATGTAACCAAAGGATCGGTAACCGGTTACGACGGAAATAAAAGTTATACCTTAACAACAGGCGAATACTGCCTTGTGCGGAAAAACCGTTTAGCCAAATACAATAATGATAATGGCGATGCAGAATTTGAAAGGATTATTTTCTGCTACGAAGAAGAGTTTCTGCGACACTTTCAGGAAAAGAATAAACTAAAAATTGTGAAATTCGATTCGGCAGATACATTCGTAAAAATTACCCCGACGGAATTGATCCCCGATTTTATTCGTTCATTAAAGCCCTATACCAATAATTCAGGAAAAATTGACCAGGCTTTTGAAGATGTGAAATATGAAGAATTACTCATCATACTGCTAAAAAATCAACCGGAACTTGCAGGACTTTTTTTTAACTATGGCATGCCCGAAAAAATAAACCTGGAAGAGTTTATGAACCGCAATTTTAAATTCAACGTGCGCATTGATCGGTTTGCCTATTTAACGGGACGAAGTTTATCGGCTTTCAAGCGGGATTTTAAAACGATATTTAACGCCACGCCCAATCACTGGCTGGTTCAAAAGCGTTTGCAGGAGGCACATTTCCTTATAGCAAAAAAGAATAAAAAAGCTTCCGAAATTTATCTTGACCTGGGTTTTGAAGACCTCTCCCACTTTTCATTCGCTTTCAAAAAACTATTCGGAATGAGGCCAACCGAGCTGGCGCAGCAAAAGAAATATGCGAGCCGTTAACCTTTGTCAAGCATATAAAACTGTAACTGCAGAATAGTGTCTACTTTCTGAAAAAGCCTGTAATTTTTTGTTGAAGCGTTTTTTGTTGGCAATGTTCGTCAATTCGTTTCTGGGCATATTTTGCGCCTAATTCTTTTGCTTTATTCCAATCTTCACAAGCTCCTTTATTATCTTTTTTATTAAGCTTTGAATTTCCTCTATTAAAATAGGCCATTTCATTTTGCGAGTCCAATTCTATTACCATCGTATAATCCTGTATGGCTTCCTCATATTCGCCAGCTTCATCTTTATTTGCCGCCCTGTTAATTATTGCATCAACAAAATTTGGGGCCAATTCTATTGCTTTATCATAGTCACGCCGTGCCGCCTTCCAGGTATGTAACTCATCTTTCATGATGGCTCTTGAATACCATGAATTAGGATCTTCAGGATTTATTTTTATTGCCGTAGAGAAATGAATTATTGCCATTCCTAAATTCCTTTTATTATAGGCTTCCATAGCAAGTTCGAAATAATGGTCATCATTATTGATCTCCATGTCCGGAAACTTTTGATTTTTAGGATCGCCCATTGCACCATAACCATCAAGCTTACAATCAAACTCATAACCTTTACAATACAGATCAAGCGCCCAATACATTAAATTATTTTCATCAACCGGAAACTCCGTTGCATCGCCAGTTAATTCCCAATAATCATTTTGCTTTTTTATCGTATTCAGTTTATAACCATAATTGGCATTTAGGAAATTCCCTAATCTTGTAAGTTTATCTTGTTCATCTGAAATAAAAACAAAATCATAAGTGGCCAATGCATAGTCATCTATATCGCTTTTTTTTCTCTGTTCATAAACTGATGCTGCGGATGCCATCTCCTTACCGAAATTGGCGTTAAATTGAGCTTTAAGGAAAAATGTATTTTTCATTTAAATGACTTAGTTACTAATTATCATAATTACGCATATCTGTTAATAAGTGCAAATCTTCTATTAAATAGTCGTGATTGCCCAGTATGTCTACCTTGTGTCAAAGCCTCTATATTTCAGGCTATTCTTTTTTCTCAATTTCTCCACCTTGCTACATAATAAACGAACTTTGAATAGCAGCATCGTTTTATGCTACCCATCCTAAAAACAATATTTATAATGAATGACATTAAACTGAATGAAGTAATAGAAAGATCAAAAAAGATAAGGGAACTTTATCATCAGTTGGAATTAACACACCACGGCAGCGAATGGACAGTTGAGGAAGACGCTTTGGCATTTTAACGGATGCCGGCTTAGTGGGCCGGTTAACTATGTCGCAGCAAGGCCGCTGGCCAAAGGGAGGCGATACAAAGGATGAACTGGAACACAAATTAGGAGAATGTATCTGGTGGCTAACCATTCTTGCCAACCGCATGGATCTGAATATTAACGACGCCCTGGAAAAGTTTTTAACCAAAACAGAAAAGCTTTTAAGCAAATAAATATTGCCGTCGTTAAAGTTCATGCGTGTTTCGAATACCTATTAAACACAAAGCCTCAAATCTTTCGATTTGAGGCTTTGTCAATTTATAACTGATAATTATTATTTCACACGCTCAACATATTCGCCGGTGCGGGTATCTACTTTTACTTTGTCGCCCTGGTTTATAAAAAGAGGCACTTTTATTTCAACGCCATTTTCTGTTGTGGCATATTTAAGGGCACCAGAAGATGTGTCGCCTTTAACGGCTGGCTCGGCGTAAGTAACCTCCAACTCAACAAAGTTGGGTGCCTGCGCCATAATTGGCTCTTCACTTTCAAAGGAAACTATAACGTCCATCCCTTCTTTCAGGAACCTTGCCGACTGGCCAAATAACGTTTTTGGAATATTAAACTGCTCAAAAGAAACGTTATCCATTATTACCATGAAATCGCCATCTTCATAAAGATATTGGTAATCATTAGTTTCTACGCGGCAAATTTCCACCTGCTCGTCGGTAGCTAAACGGGCCTCTACAATTTTCCCTGTTTTAATATTACGAAACTTATCTAAATAGAACGCTCCGCCTTTACCCGGTGTACGATGTAAAACTTCTGTAACAGTTACAAGCTCACCATTGTAACGTAATATGTTCCCTACTTTAATTTCAGATGCCTTTGCCATGAAAATACTATTGTAAATTTTGATGCCAAAGATATATTAAGTTGTGGAAACCTTCGTCTAAAAAAACATAGCATCGTTATTTTGTGTGTAATTTATTTTTATAAACGCGTCGGTTACAAACAAAAACGCCTTCAACTTTCGTTGAAGGCGTTTTTGTTTGGGTGATACCCTTCTCTTTTAAGCTTGAATAAAAGCCAAAAGATCTTTATTGATGGTAGCCGCTTCTGTAGCCGGCATTCCGTGAGGGAAGCCAGGGTAGGAAATCAATTTGCCATTTTTCAATAACTTAATTGCTTTTGCTCCCGAAATAGGGAATGGTACAATCTGGTCATCTTCGCCATGCAGGACCAGCACGGGAATATCCACGCTTTTAAGATCTTCTGTAAAATCTGTTTCTGAGAAAGCTTTGATACCATCATGATGCGCTTTAACGCTGCCCATCATACCCTGGCGCCACCAATTATCCCTGATCCCCTGCGATATTTTAGCGCCTTCGCGGTTATAGCCATAAAACGGAATGGTAAAATCCTCAAAGTATTGCGCCCGGTTAAATGCGGTACCCTGGCGTATTTCATCAAATATGGCCATTGGAACACCATCCGGATTGTTTTCAGTTTGAACCATTAATGGTGTAACCGCGCTTATGAGCACCACTTTGGCTACGCGGCTTTTTCCAAAATTAGCTGCATAATGAATGGCCTCGCCACCACCTGTAGAGTGACCTATATGTATGGCATCTTTTAAATCAAGCGCCTCGGTTAGTGCTGCTACATCGGCTGCATAGGTATCCATGTCATGTCCGCCAGAAACCTGGCTCGATCTTCCGTGGCCGCGGCGATCATGGGCAATTACCCGGTATCCCTTTTCAAGGAAGAACATCATTTGCGCATCCCAGTCATCGCCTGATAATGGCCAGCCATGGTGAAAAACCAATGGTTGTCCGGTTCCCCAGTCTTTGTAATAAATTTCGGTTCCGTCTTTTGTGGTGATCGTGCTCATTGTTTTTTTAATTTAAAGGTGATAAATTTTGAACAGTGTGTTTGTTTGTTTTGTTGATACAAATCTGTTGTTTATTTCTGCCGCTTAACTTGATGTATATTAAGAAATGAATACCGCTATAAAAAAACTTTCTTCCCCACTTCTGAATAGGTAGAAAGCAAATCCTTTTTGCAAGATAACGATAGGCATGTTAACAGAACTTTATGTTTCGCCTGTTTATATTTCTTAATCCAGGTCATGTTTATCTACCTGATACCGGGTTAAATTTGTTGGAGTTAGCAAAGCAATTCATCAACTTTAAAAAACACCACATGAAAGCCATTATCAATCGCCAGACAACACTTCTGAAAAAAATCAAACTATACTTATATAGTGTGTTTATACTTTTTGCGATGTGCAGCATGCCTGCTGTAGCATTTGCGCAAACTAAAGCGGTTTTACCAGCAGTTGGAACGCACATTATTTTAGGTAATATGGATGGGATTGGCATTGCGGTTACGGTACAAAGCCCATCAGCCGAAAAAACACCCTTACAAATTGCTTGTGTTTTTGAATATACCGAAAATGATATTTTTACACCACCTGCGCTGCCGCTGGAAGCAAACGGCATGGCTCACCTGGACAAAGGTTTAAATGGCATGATCACCGAATTAAGGAAAAGCGGCCAATTTGCGGGTCACGCTTTTGAAACCTTATTAATTGATATACCCAACGGAACAATTGTCCCACAAAAACTTTTACTTATAGGACTTGGCGACAGAAAGAAATTCGATCCTGAAATGATGAAAACCGTAGGTGCCATTGGCATGCGGGAAGCCCTTCGGTTAGGTGTAACCAGCTATGCCCACGCCAGCGATCTGAAAGACGGAGGCGTTGATTCACCCACGGCGCTGATTGCAGAAAATGTGCTTAAAGGTGCAATGGGAGCATACCACACCCAAATATATCTGAAAGGTAAAGGAATGTCTGCTTTTAAGCCGATGAAAAAAATAACCCTGTTGGCAGGTCCGCCATTTTACCAAATCACCGGCGACGCACTGAAAAAAGTGATCGATCCTAATGTTCATTAAGGCGTTTATAAAGATCCGGCGGAGTCATCGGGAACCTTATCTTTCTTAACAGGAAATCAAAGTTTAATTTTTACAAGAAATGGTTGACTTGTTTAATTAAACGACTGCCGGAATTCCAGCGGGGAAAGATTGGTTTTTGTTTTGAATAATTTACTGAACGATTGCGGGTGCTCGAACCCTAACTCGTACGCTATTTCACTTATTGACAGACCGGTGGTTGATAATTTTTCCTTTGCTTTATCAATGAGCTTTTGATGGATGTGCTGCTGCGTATTAAGGCCGGTAAGTGACTTTAGCAATCCGCTTAAATAACCGGGCGATACATTTAATTCCTGCGCGAGATAGGTAACGGTAGGCAACCCGTGTTTTGTAATTTCCTCGCCGTTAAAATAAGCAGTAAGCAGATCCTCCAACCGCGACAGTATCTGGTGATTACTTATTTTACGGGTGATGAACTGGCGGTCATAAAATCTTTCGGCATGCTTAAACAATAGCTCCAACTGGGCTATCATCACATCCTGGGTAAATTTATCAATCCGGGATTGGTATTCCTGCTCAACGCTATGCATCATGTCGATAATCGTTGCCTCCTCCTTTTCTGAAAGGAACAAGGCTTCGTTTACCGAATAATCAAAAAATTCGTAGTGCTTTATATTTTTAGCCAAAGAGGTATTCCAAAGAAAATCGGGGTGGATGAGCAACATCCATCCCGATCTTTTTAATACAGTGCCCGATTTAACCTCAATGCTAAAAACCTGGCCGGGCGAAATAAAGAACATAATGCCTTCATCAAAATCATAAGCCTGCTGCCCGTATTTGATCTTGGCACCAAAATCCCTTTTCAATGAAACGGAATAAAAATCAAAGATCAAATTTGTTGGCTCCTCGCCAAACATATGCGTAATGGTTTCCATATTTATCACACTGATCAACGGGTGCTCCGGTTTGGGGAGGCCCATAACGCGGTGATACTCGGTAATGGTTTTAATACGGTGAAGCTGTGCGTTTGGCATATTACAAGTTCATCATTTTTGATTAAATATCGCGGCAAATTCTTTTGCAAATTCTTCCAGCTTAACTTTTCCCAATTTGGGCTTGTGCAGGTCATAATCTTCATGCAATAAACCGGTATGGCAGGCGCCATACATTTCAACCAGGTTGGCGGCAACCGATGCTGATAAACCGTTTGCTTCCATACCGCTTTGCATTTGCTCGTTGCTGATGGTTACCCATTTTAAATCGGGTTTACCTATAGCCTGGCCTAAAACGCGGGCAATTTCATTGCAGGTACGTTCGTCGCTTGCTACGTATCTTACTTTCAGGCCTGTGGTTTTAGCTTCTATCTCTTCTACTGCGGCGGCGGCAATATCTATGGGCGATACCAATATCGTCAGGTCGTCATCACCATAATTTGCGGCAATGTAACCCAGTTTTTTTATCATACCTACGTAAGCGTATACATTATAGTAAATGTAAGTAGCGCGCAGATGTGTAAGCGATTCCAATTGCAACGCCTCCAAAGCATTTTCCATATGGTGGTGACCAACAATCAGCCCTGTACCTTTTTCCAAGTGGGCACCGTAACTGCTTACATAAACCACCCGTTTTACACCCGAAGCACTGATAGCTTGCACGAGAATTTCGCTTATTTTTTGATGCCGTGCAATTGGATCTGGCACACCAATATTGGGTGGTACCATGGCATGTATAACATCGGCACCGGTAAAGGTGGCCGTTAAAAAATCAACGTCCTCTACCGAGCCTATAGCTGCGCTTGCGCCCAGGGCTTCAATCTCTTTCTGCTTTTCGGGATTACTGCTGATAACCGTAACCGAATGTCCTTTTTGCACTAACGCCTGCGTTAATGGCTTGCCAATGTGTCCTAATGAACCTGTTACTATGATTTTCATTTTGATGTTTTTTAATAACACAAAATTCCGCAACAAAACAGGAGCACACTTAACCTAATCCACTATTGTTGTAGCCAAAATGAATACACCGGCATCCATTTTTAGCCATTGCTATTGTTTAACCAAATCAATTTTAACCGGCCCTAATAAGCCCGATTGTTCCAAACCGCCCCTTGGGTCGGGACCAAGCACTACGGTTGTTTTCCGTTGATCTGCCGGCAACAGTGCATCACCCAGTAAACGGTTGGCCCAGGTATTTACCACCCTTATTTCGAGTTTATTTGAGCCCGGTTTAAGGGCTTTGGTAATATCAACCTGGTATGGTGGTGTCCAGCATCCGCCCAGCTCAATCCCGTTAAGCGTTACTTTGGCAATATCCTTTACCAGGCCCAGGTCAATCACATAGTTTACGCCTTTATCTACTTTCTTTACCGGGAAGCTATTACGATACAAAGCCGCACCCGAATAATATTTTATACTATCATTTGCATTGAGCGACCAATCTGTAAGCGTATTAAATACTACTGGTTTCGCTGGTCCGCGCCTTTTGTTGTCAAAAGTTACTGTCCATGGTGTGGTGATGGCAATGCTTTTCTCAACCGCCGGGTAGTTGGCTTTTGTGGTATCGCCCTTTGTACCGTTGTTCCTGAAAACAATAAATGTGCTTCCGTTAGCGGCAAGCTTAATGGGCAGCGTGGTTGTGGTATCGGTTTGTGTAAATGATGGCAACGTACGAGTGATACCCGTTACCGCATCCCACAACTCGGGTTGCTTTCCAGCTACGCGGAAGGTAGCCGTAATATTAACCGCTTCGTTTTTTTGGTTGGAAATAAAATATACCGATCCCTCTTTTAACTGCCTGTGGATAAAAAGGGGTGCATCGCCGGTGGCTATTTTAAAATCGGGCATTACCCTAACCAGGTTCAGCGCCTGCTGCATATCCATGCCGTTTAATACTAAACCTTTGCCGTAATGATTTACCTTATTGGTAACCCCATCTGCATTACCCCATAATTCATCGGCAACAGATTTCACCTGTTTATCTGCCTGCGGATACCCCTGCAAGCTTGGCGAAAACTCGGGTTTCGGCCCTAATATCACCGCGCCGTTTTGCACCAGTTCCTTTATTTTCAGCAGCAACTCCGGCCGCATGGTTTTTTGCTTAGGTAAAACAAGGATACTGTAGCTGATACCGTTTGGTAAAACAAGTTTACCGTTTTTTACGGTCAGTGTACCTTTAATTATATCTGCGTTGATATAATCGAAGGAGTAACCTTTAGGTAGTTCAGGGTCGGTAATACCCATTATTTTAGGGGCATCTTCCCCAATAAAATATGCGGCATCGGCAACATATTGCCCTTGTTGCAGCATCAGGTTACAGCGTTTAAGATACTTTACAAAAATATCCATATCAAAAAACCAGGTATTCCCACGGTTAAATTCGGTGCCAAACCATGCACTTACGCCCGGCTTAGGCTCATCATCTGGCTGGTGGATGAAAACGTGCAGCAGGGTATTATTTATCCCGTCCGTAAAAAAACGGTCGCCACGGGCCTTTAAGTTTGCCGGGGTTGCACGCCAGGCAACACCCGCCGAAGTGAACGACTCGGCAGATACCTTAACCTTACCATAAATATGTGCCGCCGAAGAGGCAGCCTTGTTCTCTAATGTACCCAATCTACCGTCGAACCAAAACTCACCGGCTACCTCGTCAGATTGGCCCCCGTATTGTAAAAACTCCGCCGGGAACCCAAAATAACCGTAGGGCTCCAGCCATGTGGTAAGCCCGTGTTTATGGCTTACCTCGCGCAGTCCGCCCACATAATTAAACGCAGCATCATCAGCAATTAAGCGGCGCAGATCCCACAGAAAACGATCTGACGACTGTGCGCTGCCAACCACCTTGCCTTGTAAAACCGGGATAAATGGCGTAGGATCATAGTTATATTTCTCTTTAAATTCCGGGATCAGCAGGTCGGTCCAGTTTTGGCTGCCTGTTTCATAACTGTCTGCCACTACCACGGTAAATGTTTTACGATCTTCTGCAGGGATGCGCTTCAATACCTGCCCCAGGTAGTTTTCAAAATGCTCAGCGATGTGCGCCTTGCTCATTTTGTCGGTTTCAAAACCGGTGGCTTCGGGTGTTGCGGGAGCGTTATGCACGTTGGTTGGCGTCATACCGGTACGTTCAATGATCCAGTTCCCTGCGGGGATCTTCCAGTTCAGCGTACCATCGGCAGCCATGTATTTAGAAACATCTACCACTTTTGCAGGGTCAATCACATAGCTGGATGCTTCATTGGGTTGTGCATCCCATAGGTAGGCGTTCCAGATCAGGTCTTCGGTTTGCCACGCTTTGGCCAGTGTTTTTTCCATAATGTTTTCAACCATGGCGGTAGATGATAGCTTCAGTTCGCTTATCCCCGAATTGGACGATACGTTTGTAAGCAAGATCCTGAAGCTTGCCGATGTGGTAGCAGGGATAGCAATAACTGATTTGGCCCAGGACAAAAAACCAAAATTACCCGCCGGGCTCCGGCGGTCAATTACAAAGTGCTTAACTGTTACGTAAGCATTATTAATTTTTGCCTGTATATCCCCCTCCATATACACCGCCTGATGCAGGGTTGATACCGTTACACTGCGCACCGTATACGGCTTTTGCGTATTTATATCCAGCGAAAATTTTTGACCTTGTTTAAGGTGAATGCCCGTCGCCAGGTTATTATCCATTAAATTGCTCAATGAATCTATAACCGGTTCTGAAGAAAAGCTGGGTTTTAGCAGGCTGATATCGGCATCATAATCGGCAGGCACGGGGTATGCCAGCACTTTTACATCCTGAAAATTGGCCTGCGGCTTTGCCAGCTGTTTATTATATAATAATGGCCCCTTTACCATTACCTGCGACGAGGTAAGGTAACGCATAGTTTGCTCCGGCTTAACCCAAGGCCCACCCGACTGGCTCCACCCCGGACCATTAAACATTCCTATTTTGATATTTAAACGGGTAGCTGTTTTAAGCGCGGTATGCAAAATATCCCACCATTCATCCGAAAGGAATTTCACCTTACCATAGGGCACATCATTTAAACCGATATCGCCTATGAACGCCCGGTTGATGCCCACCTTTTTCATGGCTTCCAGGTCTTTTATAACCCCTTCTTTTGAAACATTACCCGATAACCAATACCAGTAAACACTGGTTTGTATGGTGTCGGCACCTGTTATAAAACCGGTTTCAAGCGCCTTGAGATCTGTCGGGATCTGCGTGCGGTCGGCAGTGCTGTTTTGGGCTTTTACACCGTTTATTACAAAACAAAATAAAAGCAGGTATAAACAGGTGTTTCTTAACAGCGACATAGTGATTTAGTTGATAGGCACCGGCATAAACCTGGTGAGTTTATGTTGATGCGCAGGTTATGTAATTGGTTTTATGCCGCAATATAAAGCCACACCACATTACCGGCAACCTTTACCGTCCTGCTTTTAATCGGCAGCCTCGTCTTTACTTGTTTTGTAGAATAATTGAATGTAATTTTAAGGGCATTACAATGCGTAATTAATTTATTCCCTATGAAATACTTTCTCCTTGTTATCTCATTTTTATGTGTTCAATCTGCTTTTGGGCAATCAAAACTGCCGGTTATTAAGGCTACCGCCCAAAAAGCTTCTATTAATGATGGAGGTAACTTTGAGAAAAACAGCTGGACGCTTGAACCCCAAACCAAATTGGATGTTTTTACTGCCGATAGGACCAGGGAAACCAAATGGGTTACTTTTTATACCGATATAGATTCGATAAGGGTTAAAGTGAAACCGGGAACAAAATTCAACTTTGTGGTATTGCTAAACGGTAAGGACTCCTGCTACACGCAAATTGCCAGCGCTATCCCTCCCGAAAGCAAATTAAAAAGCAGCAGCGTTAAGGCAGATACCATTCCCTTTACCCTTACCGCATATAACGCCATTAAAATAGTAGCTGTAATTAATAATACCGACACGCTAAACCTTCACTTTGATGTCAGCTCCTTCGATTTTCATTTAACGCGGGATGCAGTATTAAAGAAGACAAAACTATTGGCCAATCAACCCGATGCTTTGGCCGGTAAAGTAAAACCGAATTTTAGGAATTTGAGCAAGGTATTTAAGCTGCAAATTGGTAACCTGATATTTGATAACCCCGAAATTTTAACCAGTAACATAACAGCGCATGAAATGGACGGCCGCATTGGCTTTAACGTATTTGAAGGCAAACAGGTTGAAATTAATTACGACAGCAATCTTTTAATTATTCACTCAAAAATGCCAGGCAAATTAAATGGCTATGTTAAATCAAAAATGGAATTTACCCATTCTTTTGCCTTTGTTAAGGGCAGTTTTGAAATAGCCAACAAAATATACACCGGCAATTTTTCAATGGATACCGGATCTGAGCAGGCCCTTATTTTAGATAGCGGCTGGGTAGCAAAACAAGCCTTTCCTACCAATCTAAAACTGATCAAATCATTAATAATTCATGACCCAACGGGCGCAAAATATGAAATCAGAAGTGTGCTATCACCACTTTTCAAGATCAATGGTTTCGACCTTCCCAATGTCCCTACACTTCTTTTAAGCGGCAAAAACCCAATGGGTTTTGAAATGAATTACCTGGGCAATGATCTTTTAAAGCGGTTTAATATGATCCTCGATTTTAAAAACGATTACCTATACCTGAAACCAAATAAGCTAACCAACGTAAAATACCGGGAGAACTCTTAAAGGCCGGAATTTTGTATTTATTTATTGCCGTCAATTTCCTGATCAGCCAGTGCCTTGCTCCATATTTGCAGGCCGCGTATTTTGCCATGGAAACCGCCAACTTTATTTAGCGGAAAAACCAGGGTTTCTACCTTACGGGTTTTTGTTTTTTCCTTATCCGTAAACTGGATCCAATTGTCGTACAGTTTCTTTTGCAGTTTGCCATTTACATACAGGCTTGTTCCCTTGCTGGTACCAGAAATTACAATATGCGTCCATATATTTTCTGGAATGGTGTAGTCAAAATCCAGATCATAACCATCCCTGGAGAAACCTAATTTACCGGTACTCGCCTGTTTTAGTTTCACAACTGCGTTGGATGATTTGAAGATGGCTGCATCTGCCGCGTTATCTGCTGCAGCATTTATCCAAAAAGAAACAGTATAATCATAACCTATCTCCTTATAAGGCAAGGTTGCAAAACTACCCTTCCCAGAAAATGACAAGGATGCACCCTCACCCGTAGTATAATGAGCGTTATGCAATTGTACACGCTTATCCGCTTTATTAAGGTTAAACGATATCGTCGCATTTGTATCCCTGCTGATCTTACCCCGGATGTTTACCGATGGCCCCTCGCCTGTTTGCTTACTTGCAGTATTGAAATCCTCAAATGATGTGATGGACTGCCTGCCGGCCCACATTTTTTGTGATAACACCTGCATAGCAGGGAATACGCGATCATGTACATCTTTTTCGCTTATGCCGTTGCCAACCACATCATTCCATTCGGCAAAGGAACCGCCGATAATGGTTGGGTCACCGGGCTGAAAGTTTACATCGCCAATAATAGATGGCGTCCAGTTGTCATATAGATTTTTGAGGTCGAGGTAATCGTAATAATAACCGGCAGCAGGTACAATGTACAGCCAGCCATCGGGCGTGCTTATTTGGTTGTAGCCCAGTTTTTTCATTTCGATGGGATTTGCATAGCCATTGTACCAGGTATTCAGGGTTACATTTTTAACTGCTACCGGAGTTTTACCCGCCGCGTGGGTTAACGCGCCCCAAGCCCTTACATTTTTGCCAAAACCCTGCACATATTTAATAAAATGATCGGTAAAAGCGCGGAAAGCTTCCGCCTCCGGTTTGGCATATTCATCGGTGCCTATGTGTACCTCGTTGCCTGTAAATACAGGGTGCTTGCCACCCAGATACTCTTTAAATACATTTTCAATTACTTTATAAGTTAACGGATTGTGCAGATCGAGGTGATCCATACCGTATTGCTTGCTACCAATTTCCGGGACCACCTTTGTAAACGCCAGCGCATGAGCAGGCACATCAATCTCGGGGATAACACGTACGGCATAATCCGTTGCCAATTGCTGCAGCGCAATAAATTCTTGTTTGGTATACGAGCCATCTTTAGCGGTAAGACCCGGATAGGTGGAACTTTGCAACCTAAAGGCCGAATAGGTACTATCCCATTTATTACCGAAGTATTTCCTGAATCCGTTATCATTCAGGTGGATTTGAAAATCATTCATCTTATAGTACGACATGAATTTCACATAATCCCTCAAAAACGCCAGACTAAAAAACTTACGGCCATCATCCAGCACAAATCCGCGTACTTTAAATTCGGGATAATCACGGGCTATGCCTTTGGGGATGGTGGTTTTGTTCTCCAGCAATTGCAGCAAGGTACGCGTACCCCAAAACAATCCCTGGTATTTAATGGCACTGATGCTGATATAGTCATCGGCCTTAAAATAGTAACCCTCTTCGCCAATACTTTTATCTGCCTCGTTTAGCGTTAAAAAAACATCTCCTTTTTTAGGCCTGCCGACTGCTACAGCTAAATCAAAGCCTGTTTGTTCTTTTATCTCCCGTTTTAAAATGGCTGCTATTTTTTGCAGGGCCACTTTGTTGGCTTTGCCGATAACGATGCGGGCACCCGGCTTCAATATATAATTACCTGTATTGCCATGCCATTCGCGCAATGCGGGGATAACAAAGGGCTGCGCATTATCGCCTTTATCCGCAAACTTTCCCGGGATAAGTACTTGTTTTGAAACATCGTACTTAACCGTATCTACCACGTTACTAACCAGCTGAAAATACAGGTTTACTTTTTGCGCCACCAGGGGATTTACAATATGCCCGCTGCTATCAACAACGGGTAAATGGTCGCTGCCATTAAACAGCAAATGGTAACCATCGGGGCTTGCCGGGAAAACGATCTGTTTATCGCCTGGCTGCACCGCCTTAATATCGGGCACCGACTGTACAATGGCGTTATTGCCCTGCGCAAAGGCGAAATTAGAGCATGCTGCTATCGCGATGGTAAGCGATACTATTCTTCGCCCTTGCGATAAAGAAACGCGGCGAATATGACGGGTAATAAAACTGGTTAGGTCCATACAGTAAATATATTACCCAAGGCTATTACTTACAGCCTTGAACATTACACAAACGTTTGCTTATGCTCAATATAGCTATAAAACACAAAACCCTCCCTTGCCAATAAAGCAGGGAGGGTTTTACACACATTTAAAGCAGGACCTTTATTTTTTCAATTTGGTTTCCAGCATTTTTATAAAATAACCGCCTACAACGCTGCGGGCCGTAAAGTTCATACGGCGGGCATTGGTTGTACGGTGCCAGTCGGTTAACGGCGACCTGTCTGGCGTTTCAACGGCAAACTTGTACATTGGGTCGGTAAGGGCTTTGAAATCCTTCTGATTATCGGCCAGAGTTGCGGTCCACATTACCCAGTCAGATTTTGTGTACGTTTCCCTGCTATCCAAAGGAAGCCCGTATTCGTTTTGTTTGGTAAGGTAAAAGTTGATCTCCTTTTTGTAAACTTCCTTAGGGAACAGGTTTAAATCGAGCACTTTGTCCCAAACCATATTATATTTTTGGCTCCAGGTGTTTTTGTTGTTGAAGGTAAGCGCATAATGATCGCCTGCATCGGCAATTTTCATCCAGCGTTTTGCCATATCCTTTGAGGTAGACAGGTACTTTTTAGCAACGGCTTTTTCGCCCAGCATATCGGCCAGCATTCCGTAGCTGCCCAGGGCCTCAATGGCTTTTACAGATAAGTTTGAATTCCTGGCTAAGTGCCCCGCAAAATCGTCAGACGATAATTGATTGGCAGGGTCGAAACCATCCTTCGCCAAATACTCTACCCAGGTTGTAAGGGTTTGCCAGTGTGCTTTTGCATAGCTGGCATTGCCTTCGGCTTTGGCTATCGCGGCAGCTAAAATGATCATATTGCCCGATTCCTCTACCGGCATATCTTCACCGTAGGTTTGTCCGTTGGCAATAGGGTAAGTTCCCAAATCATGGGCCGAGTAAGGTTTGGTCCATTTACCGCTTTCGCTGTAGTAAAAAATACTGTTCATCATCCCCTTTAACAGATCGGGGTTATAAATAAGGAACAGCGGTGCCGATGGATAGATCAGATCGACCGTATTGATAGATCCATTACTAAAGTTTTCTTTAGACATGAACAGCATTTTGCCCTCAGGACTTTTCAACAGCTTGTGGGCCGAGATAGCCTGGCGATAAGCAATTATGCAAAGTTTAGCATAGTTGTCGCCGCCGCTTTTAACACCATCGTCATATAATTTTTTGTCGAAAGCCTCGCATTTCTGCATCACGTCGGCGTATTGCTGTGAGGCAAGGGACAATTGATTTTCAATAGTTTCGGTGCCATTAGTGTTCCACCATGGGCGCAGGTTATCATGAAAGTACTGAACCGAAAACAGATCATCGTACCCTATCATCACATATTGCTCAACTACGTTTTTACCTACCGTACCAACCGGAATAACGGTATTCAGCATCAGCTTTCTGCCGTATAGCTCAGTTTGCCCGGCGGCATTACCATCAACCAGTGATTTAAGCGCGTTTAATTCGGTGCTCACATTTTGGATAGCCTTTGTTTGTTGCGGAACGGCCACATACATATAACCCCAGTCTATCCTTACGTTATCGCCAGATCTTTTCAGAATGGGCTGCTCCATGGTTCCGGCCTTTACAATTTCAAGACCGTTACGTGTGTAGGCAACTCCTTTTACCGGCTGGTAAGTATTATGCACCGCAATATTGGTTGAAGCGCCAAAGTATAGTTTTACCTGATGATCTGCCCCGTCATTGGAGTTGATCTTAGCCGAAATATAAGATACCGGCCTTGCTAAAAGATCAAGGTTATCCAGCAGCAAAGGCGACGTAAATGTTAGCTTAAGATCCGTTGCGCCGCAGGTAAACTCATATATGGTTTGGGTGGCGTTAAATTGAAGGCTTTTTTGTTTTGCCGCCTGTATGTTGGCAATGTCTTTATTATCGGGTTCTTCTACCAAACCAACATCAAGCCATTGGCCGCCGGTTACGTTAACGATGTGTACGGCCAGCGTATTTTCGCCCTGTTGTAAAAGCGACTTGCTGATGGGTACATAGATAAAATTATCCGTCCAGCCCACTTTGCTGTAGGCCAATTTGCCGTTAAGGTAAACCTCAACGTTTTCATCGTGGTTTATCTTCAGGTATAAATTATTTGAGCTCAGCTTTTCTATGTTAAAAGCTCTGCGGGCCCAAAGCTCTTTGCTTTTCCAGGTTGTTTTGGTATCGCCTTTATCAAAGCCAAATGGGGCTTCGCCTGTTTTCCAGGTGTTGTCATTAAACCTGGCAGCTTCCCAGCCATCGGCCGGTTTGTCTTGCGTGTATTTGGCGGTGTAGTTGCTTTCGTCTGATGCGGGCAAAACAGTGTTGTACACCTTTTCTGTTTTTCCTAAAAAGCTGTACAGCTTGCCATCTACGCTGATGATGCCGTTTAATGATTGGCTGGCACCCGTCCAATGTTTGGTTGTGGAGGCGTTAAGCGTATCATTATCAGACCAGATACTAAAATACGGATCATGTGTAACAAGCGGGTATGCAGGCGCTTGCCGGTTTTGCGCGCTTACAACAGATGTGTAAAGCAGCGCAGCAATAAGGAGTATTCTTCTCATAAAGAATTGGTAATTGATTTTGTTTACACCGTAAAACTATAATTTTATTTGTCACCATGACAATTCTTTATGCTAATTCAATGGAATGAAATGCCAATATCCTAAATAAAAAGAATCCCAAACACTATGCGCTATTAGTGTTCAGGATTCTCCTTTTAGTATACTTTAGCCAACGAATAATTAAACCAATACAGTTCCGCCATCAATCATAATATTTTGGCCGGTGCCAAATTGCTGTTTCATGAGGTACACAAATGCAAGCGCTACATCCTCGGCCTGGCCTATGCGTTTAAGCAGCAGGGCATCTTCCATAGTTTTATAAAAATTATTCCTGTCGATATCATTCATGCTATCCCAAAGGCCGGTTTGGATAACGCCCGGTACTACGCTGTTCACCCTGATGGGCGCAAGTTCAACGGCCATAGCCCTAACTAAACCTTCAATAGCACCACATATACTGCTGGCCAAAGCCCAGCCGCTGCCGGGGCGCGTACCCGCCGTACCGCTGGTTAATGAAATGGAGCCCCCGGCACTAATTAATGGCGACGCGTATTTAATGGCAGTAAGCGCACCCCAGTAACGCAGGTTGAAAAATTTAAGTGCCTGCTCAATATCGGTTTCGGCAATAATGTTGAGTGTGAGATTTTCGCCGGCGGTGTATACGAGGTGATCAAATGTGCCCAGTGTGCTAAAAAAGTTTTTGATATTATCCTCGCTGCTTAAATTTATGGCGTAACCTTCGCTGTTAGCCGGCAATTCGGTGAGTGCATTATCAATTTTTTGTTGATTACCCGATACAATAACTACCTGCGCACCCTCGGCGGCGGCGGCCTGTGCGGTGGCCAAACCAATTCCGGCGCTTGCACCCAATAGTACAACGCGTTTATTTTTTAATGAATAAGATGCCTTTACTTTATTTTCCATGATGTTTGTTTTTATTATACCACAAAGGTCATGGGTTTAAGGCCCCATCCACTTAACAAATGGTAAAAACGAAAATGAGGGTGTGGATTATTTGATCATTCGGCATAAATAAATTTTACTTTTATTCTGTAAGGTTAGCACCGCACCACCGACTAATTCCGTATATCCTTTAAAAAACACTACCATGGTTAAATTAGCATTACTGGCAACCTTAGAGGCCAAACCGGGAAAAGAGCAGGAATTAGCAGATTTCCTTAAAAGCGCATTGCCTTTGGCCCTGGCCGAAGAACAGACAATCAGCTGGTACGCGCTGCAGTTCGGCCCATCGTCGTTTGGTATTTTTGATACGTTTGAGGCAGAGAGCGGTCGTGCCGCGCACCTGAGCGGACCAATAGCCAATGCCCTTATGGCAAAGGCACCGGAATTATTATCGGCAGATCCGGTGATAAAAATGGTAGACCTTATAGCCGTAAAATAAATTTTATTAAACATAACTTTCATCCTGTGCTGCATCCATATAGCATGGGATGGTTTTGTATTGCCTTTTTCGTAGAAGCTGTCTAAATTTGATTTAAACTATTTGAGTATGCTATAAAATTCATTGCCGTTGACTTTAGTCAACGGAATAATGAGTAGAAAACGAGGGCTTTAGCCCAAATGTCGCTTGGATAATTGGGCTAAAGCCCGTAATAATGCCTTTTATTACCGTTGACTAAAGTCAACGGCAATGAATAACTTTCGTTTTTAGACCCGTTTCTTAGTAATCAAAACAATGGAAACAGGCCAAGTATTCAGGAAGAATTAAATACTATCGGCTATTAGTTTGCCCAGCGTTTTAATACCCTCCTCTATCACGCTATCATAAGTAATACCAAAACTGATGCGGATAAAATTGCTGAACCGGGCATCGGTACTAAAAATTTGCCCGGGTGCTATGCTGATGTTTTGTGCCATAGCCGACTGGTAAAGCTCAAAAGCATTAATTTTTTCATGAAGCTGTATCCATAAAGCATAACCACCCTGGGGCTGACTTATTTTAGTACCCGGCGGAAAGTAGGTGGCAATTGCCTGGCTATACCGCAGACATTGGGTAAATAGCGCTTTACGCAGTTTGCGCATATGCAGGTCGTACCGGCCGGTTTCAAAAAAATGGGCTATTGCCGCTTGCGTTGGCGTGGCCGAACTGATGGTATGCATCATTTTAATATTGATAACCTGCGCCTTAAAGCGCCCCGGAATGCACCACCCCACCCTATACCCCGGCGCCAGCGATTTGGAAACCGATGCGCATAGCATCACCCAACCTTCGGTATCAAAACTCTGGCAGGTGCGTGGCCGGCTTTTTCCAAAATAAATTTCGCCGTAAATATCATCTTCTATCAGGGGGATCTGTTTACCGGCAAGCAGGGTAACCAGCTGCTGTTTTCGTGCGTCGGGCATGCAGCTGCCAACCGGATTGCTAAAGTTTGATACAAAAAGGCAGGCTTTAATGTCAACCTTGGTAATGGCTTGTTCAAGGTATTCAATATCTACGCCGGTAACAGGGTCAACCGGTATTTCAAGTACGTTGAGGCCCATGCTTTGCATTATTTCAAAAATGGCAAAATAAGTAGGGCTTTCAATAGCCACCGTATCGCCAGAATTGGTAACGGCTCTCAAACAAAACACCAGTGCTTCCATGCAGCCCTGCGTAGTTACCACATCCTCTTCGGTAATGCGCCCGCCCCAGTTAAACGCCAGTTTGGCTACCTGCTTGCGCAGTTCGGTATTCCCCTGTAATTTTTCGTAATTAACATTGCCGGTAGGGCTTTTGCGCATGGCTTCCAGCATTGATTTATTAAGCTTGGCCACCGGTATTAAATTTATAGATGGCGACGAGCGCGACAAGCGTAAAACATCTTCCTCGGCCATGTTGTGGTAAACCATAGCTATCATTTCGGCAACGCTGGCCTGCGCAATTTTTTCAGGCGGATGCTTATGCTCAGGTTGTTTTGTAAAACGGGCCGGTAAAAATTTAACGTAATAGCCAGATTTGGGCCGGGCCTCTATGAGCCCCATATTCTCCAGTTCCACGTAGGCCTTATAAGCTGTACTTATGCTGATGCCCTGTTCATGACTTAGCGCACGTACGGAGGGCAGCTTGTCGCCGGGTTTTAAAAGGTTTTGTTGTATCTGCTGCGCTATGCGCGATGCAATTTGGGCATACAAAAAATCAGCTTCGGCGGTGTGCATTACGTTTTCCATGCAAAAATCTGTTATGGTCAAAAATAACAATTGTGCATCTGTTTTGCCATATAAATATGCTTTTACTTTGCTTTTAATAAAACGCACAGAGAAATGGAACTGCAATTAATTGATTACCAGCCCGAGTATCAGCCCTATTTTGAAAATTTAAACAAGGCCTGGCTCGAAGAATATTTTACCGTAGAACCCTTTGATAAATGGATGCTGGAGCACCCGGAAGAAGCTATCCTGAAAAATGGCGGCAAGATTTTATTTGTCACATCAAACCAAAACATTATTGGCACTGTAGGCCTGCGTTATATGGAAGATGGTGTTTATGAAATGACGAAGATGGCCGTTGATAAAACTTATCATGGCGGTGGTGCCGGTCAGTTTTTATGCCAGTCGGCCATTGACAAGGCCCGCGAAATGGGGATGCAGAAGCTGGTTCTTTTTTCAAACCGGGTACTTAAAAATGCCATACACATTTATCATAAACTGGGCTTTACCGAAATTCCGGTTGAAACCGGCACTTACAAACGTGCAGATATTATGATGGAAATAGTTTTTTAATTAAACCACTTAACACCAACCATGACACCCACCCCATTTACCGAACAGGAAATACAACAACTACGTGCCGAAACCCGCGGAACAAGCCAGGTTACCCATTTTAATAATGCCGGCGCATCGCTGCCCACTAACGTGGTGGTTGAAACCATGGTAAATTACCTGCAGGAAGAAGCCACCTTTGGCGGATACGAAACCGAGCTTAAATATAAAACCGAGTTGGACAATACCTATGACCTGATTGCCCGCTTAATTAACGCCGATACTGACGAGGTAGCCATTGTTGAAAACGCAAGCGCAGGCTGGGGACTGGCATTTAACGGCATAACATTTAACAAAGGTGACGTAATTATTACCTGCGAAATGGAGTACGTTTCCAACCTCATAGGTTTTTTAAACGTGCAGAAAACCTACGGTGTGGAGCTAAAGGTGATTCCCAATGATGAGCATGGTAATTTCCCTTTACAGGCTTTGGAAGCAGCTATTTCACCACAAACTAAACTCATTGCGGTTACGCAAACGGCTTCGTCAGCGGGTGGCATGATCCCGGTGGTGGCCATTGGCAAAATAGCGCGCAAACACAATATATTATACCTGGTTGATGCCTGCCAGTCCATTGGGCAAATACCTGTTGACGTACGTGAAATTGATTGCGATATGCTGGCCGTTACCGGTCGCAAATACCTGCGTGCACCAAGGGGCACGGGCTTTTTATATGTAAGAAAAGCTGTTCAGGATAAATTAAAACTGTTGCTGTTAGATGGCTTTTGCACGCAATGGATCACCGAAAGCGATTTTAAAATGCGCGATGATGCCCGCCGGTTTGAGCTGCATGAAAAAAACCGTGCACTAACCCTTGGCTTATCCAAAGCAGTAGAATATGCACTAAACTTAGGGGTCGACAGGATCTGGCAGCGCATCCAGTTACTATCGGCATCCATGCGCAGGAAATTAGCGGCCATTGATGGTATAACCGTACACGATACCGGCAGCCAGCAATGTGGCATTGTCACCTTTTCGGTAGCAGGGATAGAAAGTACACATGTAAAAACCGAACTGGCCACGCAGCACATCAATGTATCGGTAGGTTTGGCAAAATCAACCCTTATTTATATGAACAAGCACAGCCTCAACACAATCGTACGAGCATCGGTACATTATTATAATACCGATGAAGAGATTGAAATTTTGTGTAAGGCACTAACAACTATTGCTGCTGAATAACGGCAGCAATAGTATTTTCTCTTACTTCAAAAACTCCTTCTGCATTTCCACCTTGCGCAATTCGCCGGTGGCCGATTTTACGGTTACGGTGGCTTTTTCTTTGCCTTGCAGTATGGCCTTTTTATTTATGAGATAGCAAAGGTCAACGCTTGTGAACGGGGTGCCGTCGATATCAATAATCTGCTCACCAAGCTTTACCAGTTTTTGGCCCTTTTCCCACACCACACCAACGGTAAGCTGATTACCGGCGAACCCTGGTTGAAAAGGCCATTGCTTTTCATTCAGGTCAAGCGACTGCGTGGTGGCATCAAAATAAAATTTACTATTTATGAAATCCAAGGTCACTATCCCGTAATCCAGCAGTTTTGCGCCAATGCCGGGGATATTATTTTTTGAGGTAGCCACTATCACATTTTTAAACTTCACATCGCCCACATTAAAAACCGGGAAGGTTAACATGTATTTTTCATTATTCTTCTCCAACCCCGATGTACCTACCTGGCTGGCGCCGTATCCTTTGGCCAGCAGCTTAAAAACATTTGATTTTTTAAGTCCAGTCATATAATATTCAGGGATTCGCAGAAAGCCGTTATCCCCGGTATCAAAACCCAGTGTCATATCCGAGTTATTGCCCAAAATAACTTTTATTTTAGGATCGCTTTGTATGGTATCTAAAATTAGCGGGATGCTTTGCTTACCGGCAAGTGAAAGTTTGTCCGGCTGGTCTGTTAAAATGATAACGTGTTTTTTACTGTCGATCTGTACAATGGAGGTGCGCAATAAATTACTGCCAATACTGCCCACAACGCCCCAGCATTTATAAAAATCGGGCAGGTAGCCGGGGGCCTGTATATCTTTAAATTCAACATTACCCAATGTAAGGCCTGGTACCCGCAAAATCGAAACCGCGCTGCTTGCCTCATTAACATCGGTAACTTGTCCTGCCTGTACAGGTATGGCATCGGCAATGGTTATAAATTCTTTGCCTATTAAAACAGGAGCGCCGGTATCAAACAAAAACCGGTAAGCCTTGCCCTTTACCGTTACGTTTATGATCATTTTACCATTGATATCCTCGTAGGGAATTTCCTGGTAATAATTTTTTGCCGTGGTACCACCCTTATCATTAGATAAAGGCTGCTGGGCAAAACAATGTACGGAGGCGATAGAAACAAAAAGCAGTAACAAGACGCGTTTCATAGGGTAGATTTTGTGTCAACAAGATACTTTATTAAATATTCATTAAAAATACTCCATGATGATTTAACTGTATTTAACATTTCAGCTATTTAGGGCACGTCAATAAGAATCGTCATGCGGTACTACTATTTTTATATTTTCTTGGATCGAATTAAATAATGCTTTACTTTTGATTCATCAGATGATACGATGAATAATACAATTATTAAAAAATCACTTGCCGATGAGGTTGCTTCCAGGATAATGGAGCAGATCTCTTTAGGCCATTATAAGGCAGATGAAAAGCTGCCGATTGAGCCAGAGTTGATGAAAAGTTTCGGCGTGGGCCGTTCGACCATTAGGGAAGCTATCAAAAGCCTGGCCAACTCGGGCTTGCTGCGTGTACAACAAGGCGTGGGCACATTTGTAGAACAGGCAAGCCAAAACCGCGAGCCTATGGAACAGCGTATGAAGCGGGCCCGTATACAGGATCTTGATGAAGTGAGGCAATTGCTGGAACTCAAAATTGCCGAAAAAGCGGCCGCAAACCGCACAGAGAAGGACATTGTAACTATTAAAAGTTACTTAACTGCCCGGAAACAGGCCGCCCTTGATGGCTTGATAAATGAATGTATAGATGCAGATATTAATTTCCACATAGCTATAGCCGAGGCATCCAAAAATGAGATTCTGGTCGATTTATATAAGGCTACCGCCGTACATTTAAAAAAATGGTTCCTGAGTATTTATCCTGATACGGAAATTTTTATTAAAACCTATTCCCTGCACAAGCAGTTGTTAAAATGTATCATCGAAAAAGACCCTAAAAAAGCCTGGAATACTTCTGTCGAGATCATAGGCCATGGGCACCAATAATTTTTTATCCAAATTCATCAGATGATCTGATATATAATTATAATACGCATGAAAAAAACAATTTCCACAGCTACCCTTATTGCCGATCCCGCGCAATTTGCACAACAAACCGTGTTCTCGATCCTGTTTACCATCAGCTTTTCGCACCTGATAAATGATATGCTGCAGGCAGTTATCCCATCCATCTACCCTATTTTAAAAACCAAATACAATTTATCCTTTTCGCAAATAGGTCTTATCACTTTTACTTATCAGATCACGGCATCGCTGCTGCAACCATTTGTAGGTTTTTATACCGATAAAAAGCCGCGCCCCTATTCATTGGTTGTGGGCATGGGCTTTACATTGTTAGGTTTACTGGCGGCATCATTGGCTAATAGCTTTTACCATTTACTGCTTTCTGTAAGTTTAATAGGTATTGGCTCCTCCATATTTCACCCAGAATCGTCGAGGGTGGCTCATTTGGCATCGGGTGGTAAAAAAGGGCTGGCACAATCCATTTTTCAGTTGGGCGGCAATGCAGGCAGTGCTATTGGTCCACTGTTGGCTGCCTTTATTGTGGTGCCGCACGGGCAATTTTATGTGATATGGTTTTGCCTGGTGGCATTTGTTGGCATGATGGTATTGCTCACCATATCAAAATGGTACCGCGAACGTTTAAACCTGAACGCACGCATCAAAAAATCGGCAAGCGGCGAGCAGGCGCATCATTTCTCTAAACGCAGGGTACTGTTTTCATTGGGGATATTACTGGTGCTTATCTTCTCCAAATATTTTTACCTATCCAGCATAACCAGCTATTATACATTTTTCCTTATCGGTAAATTCCATTTAACGGTACAGCAATCGCAGTTATACCTGTTTGCGTTTTTGGGTGCTGTTGCACTGGGCACCCTCATAGGCGGTCCACTTGGCGATCGCTTTGGCCGCAAATACGTAATCTGGATCTCTATTTTAGGGGTAGCCCCATTTACCCTCCTGCTGCCTTACGCCTCCCTTTTTTGGACAGGTGCTTTATCCGTAATTATAGGCCTTATCCTGTCATCGGCCTTTAGCGCCATACTGGTTTATGCCACCGAACTGGTACCGGGAAAAGTAGGCTTAATTGCCGGCTTATTTTTTGGCCTGGCATTTGGCATGGGCGGCTTAGGATCGGCATTATTAGGTAAACTGGCCGATATGACCAGCATTACCTATGTATTTAAGATCTGCGCGTTTTTACCGTTGATAGGGATACTCACAGGTTTTCTGCCTAATATAGAGGGTACTAAGAAACATGTTTGATGAATGTAGAGACGCAATATTTTGCGTCTCCCACTATGCAGGTCTGGGAAATGCATGGTGGATTTGCATACGGGAGACGCAAAATATTTCGTCTCTACGTTAAACCAAAAAAGGGGTTACCGTTTACGGCAACCCCTTTTTTGGCTTTACAAAATACTATTCAGATTATGGCTTCAATACTATTTTACGCACGTTCACGGGGTTCCAGTCCGCTTCTTCGCCGGTTAGGGATATGGTTGTCAGGCCGGTTTTTGAAAGGGTGATGGTACCCAATTCTACCTTTTTATAATTGCCATAATCGCCGGTGCTGGTAACTTCCTTTTTAATAGTTTCGTTTCCTGAGCTAAGCGCTATTTTGGTAGATGGACCGGCCATAGCCACCCATGTTTCTACCGTATAAGTACCCGGTTTATTAACCATTATTTTCCATGATGCAGATGATGTTGGATCTGTCCAGAAACCAAGGTTTTGGTTGTTGCCACCCTCAGCACTCATAGAGTGACTGCCCTTTTTGGCATGAAGATCGGCAAGTTCGGGGTGTAAAACTATAGAGCCATCAGCTTCCGGGTTCTGCACAAACTCTTTTATCTGCGGCTTACCTTTTATGGTTAATTTAATTACTGTCGAAGTTTCATCAAGTGCCGCCGTTGGTACATTTACAAACAGCTGATCATTTGCTTTGCCGGTGGTTAGGGCTTTACCATTAGCCAAAAACTTTGCCGATAAAATTGTATTATCCAAACCCGGGATCAGCAACTTGCCATCGGTTGGCCAGGTATAAACCTGCAGGTAAAGTGTGGTATTGCCGTTAGCTTCGGCCTTTTCGGTAGCCCTACCCCAGGGCAGGTATTTAAACGGACTTGCCGTGGTACCATAAATAGATTCGCTGTTTACATCCATCCATTTACCAATCTCGGCTAAACGCTCAACAATAGGCGCAGGGAATTTCCCCGTAGGCTCGGGACCAACGTTCAGCAGGTAGTTACCACCTTTTGATGCGGTTTCAATTAAATTACGGATAAGGGATTTGCCCGATTTCCAATCATGGTCGTTAGTTTTAAAACCCCAGGTGTTGTTCATGGTCATGCAGGTTTCCCACAAACCTTTTATACCCGTAGCCGGGATGTATTGCTCGGGTGTAAACAGGTCGCCTTTATCGTCGCCACCCAATCTGTCGTTAGTGATAATGTTGGGCTGTAAGGCAACCACCGGTAAAAATTTGGCAGCACGTTCTTTGGTCATATCGGTAGGTACATCCCACCATAGCTCGGCTACATCGCCATAGTTTGTTAAAATTTCACGCACCTGCGGAATAGCCACCTTATCTATATAATCATCAAAACTGCCATCCTGTGCCTTATCCCAATGTCCATCGGCAGCTGCACCGCCTTTATTATTCCAGTCGTTTGCCTGCGAATAATAAAAGCCAAGCTTCATGCCTTGTTTACGGCAGGCTTCGGCAAGCGGCTTAATAAGGTCTTTGCCGTATGGAGTGGCCTTAACCACATTCCAGTCACTTGCTTTGGAATCGAATAACGCAAAACCATCATGATGTTTAGTGGTAATTACAATATATTTCATACCGGCGGCCTTAGCCATTTTTACCCATTGCTCGGGGTTATATTCGGTAGGGTTAAACTTTTTAGCATAGTCCTTATAGGTAGCAACCGGAATTTTTGCATCATGCATCAACCATTCGCCAAGGCCAGGATATTCTTTACCATCATAAACTCCGGCCGGGATAGTGTAAACGCCCCAATGAATAAACATGCCAAAACGGGCCTTTTCCCACCACGCAGTACGGGAGGTTTCCACAACGGCATGTACCCGTGATTTGGTTGCTACAGAATCCTTTAAACTACCCGCCTGCGCTGTACCCGCACACGCCGTAGTTAATAAGCCTAACATAAATGCCTGGGCTAAATATTTTTTGTTCATGCTTTCTTTTGGTTTATGATGATTTTAACCAAAGATAGCCGAACAGCAAATTAATTACTTAGCAATTTTGTTAAATCATTCAGCGATTTTGGCATTCGGGTAACGCGCTACTGATAATCATTGCTGTTAAACTTACCATCCAGCCAGTTTATTCGGTTGGTTAAATAGTCTTTAACATATTTTACTTCGCCGGGGTAAGTGCCTGCAATATGATATTCCAGGTACACTTTTACCGAGAGGATATCCCAGCGTTCGAAATTCCTTTTTTGCGATACGGCCAATTTTTTTGCCAACTGATCTGTTATACCGGGAAAGGTGGTGATGTAGGGCTTAAGCTCATTCCAACGATTGCGGATCTTTTGCCTGAAACCCGGATCCTGCATTAGACGGTTTATCCACTGTTTGGGATCATGCGCGTTAGTGTACATGAGCAGGTTCACGGCATCGCCTAAGCGGTCGTCGTTATTGGCGGCGATATCAAAATCCCAAACCGGACCTGTATAGATCTTGTCGTCGTTCTTTTTCTTATACATATAGGTACTCCAAAAAGTATCTGAATTACCCATCACCTCGCTTACTATATAGTAGTTCACGTATGAATCTACATCAAAATATTTGCGGTAACCGTTAACCGGGTCGGTAAAATTGCCGGCGAAAAGAGCATCCTCAAATTTTTGAAAATGTTGCTGTATATAATCTTTTTGTTGTTGGTTAATATCACCATCATCGGGATATTTAACAGTAACCGGCATATTGTTATTGGTATAAAAATGCACCGGCTCGCCATCGGCAAAGCCATCTATCTCTACCATATATCCGCCAGAGATATCGGGCAAAGTATTGGCCCCTTTTGCCTGATCCTCTACATTAACCTGGTTTTTACCCTGGTTAATTTGTTCGGTAAGCTGGTAGTTGCCCACGTAGTCGCCATTTAAAATAACATCAACAAAACGCGAACTTGTGGTATATACCAAACCCGAATGTCTGCTCAATTCAAATGCAAGCTCATTGCGAATGAGCGATTTATCGGCATAGTTGGCCAGCAGCACCCAGTTTTTACTTTCAGACATGCCCAGTATCGATGCCTTTTTATCAAGCTTAATTTTATACGGCTTTTTGGCCATAGTCCAGGTTGAGTTACCGCGACCTTTTATTTGCGTAGTACCATTATACAAAACAGTTCCCGCAACATCGCCTATAATTTTAAGCGAGCCGGCAACATAATTATCCTTACTATTAATAGCTATGTTATTGGTGTTGATATACACCACCGGCAAGCCCGAATCTGTAAACTTAACCACATAATTTTTTGTGGAATTATCTTCGGCAGTTACCGTGTAAACAACTGGCTTATAAAAACTGCGTGCGGTAACATTACTCACCTGTGCGGTATCATTCACGGTAATTTTGCTGCCTTTAAACGTAAACGTGGGCGTAAGCGCGCTTAAATCGGTACCGGCTACGGTGCTTATAAACACAGTATCGCCAATCATAACGGCGTCGCCGGTCATTTTTAATGTAGGATTTTTGCCTGCGGGGAAGCTGAAAGCGGTAAGTGTTTTGGTAGCATCCTTAGGTACAGGAGGTACTTCGGGAATAATTTCTGCTTTTTTTTTGCAAGAGGTAAACAGGGCCGCAGTAATTGTTACAGCCAAAGTAAAACGATAAAGTTTAAGCATTAAGGAGGTTATAAATGGTTAGCCCAATATATAAACAAAAAACTGCTTTTACTTAATGATCAGAAATTTCAGGTGCAGCCTACCACCACTTTAAAGGAAGATCGATTTGGTTAACCGAGCTTACTATTAGATCGGGCTTAAAGGCGTAATGACCAAGATGTTCTTTTTGGGCTATACCCGATAACACCAGGATAGTTTTATAGCCCATTTGTACGCCGCCTTGTATATCGGTTTCCATGGTATCGCCAATAACCGTGGTTTCGGCAGTTTCTAATCCTAAATATTTACGGGCCGAACGCATCATCACGGGGCTTGGTTTACCGGTAACAAATGCCCTGCGACCTGTAGCTTCTTCAATCATGGCGGTGGTTGCGGCAATGCCCAGGTTGTTCCAGCCGGGTTTCTTGGGCGATGGGTCGCGGTTGGTGGTGATGAATTTTGCACCGGCCAATATCATATCTACGGCGCGCTGCACCATCTCTAAAGTAAAATTGCGCCCTTCGCCAAGCACTACAAATTCAGGGTCCGAATCTACCAGGGTGATCCCATTCTCGTGCAAGCTGGTTAACAAACCACCCTCGCCTAAAACATAGGCGGTGCCGTTTGAACCCTGGTCGCCCAGGAATTTACCGGTTGCCATAGCACTGGTATATACATGATCTTCTGTAACCTGAATACCCATGCGGTTTAGTTTGCGCACGGTTTCCAGCCGGGTGCGCTGGCTGTTATTGGTCATGAAAGTGAACGGTATATTTTCTTCAAGCAGGCGATTGATAAATTTATCGGCGCCCTCTATTAAAGTTTCGCCGCTGTAAATAACACCGTCCATATCAATCAAAAATCCGTGTTTCATAAGTGTAGTCTGGTTAGGGATAAAGCGGTGTATTTACCGCTTAAAGTTTTCAAAGATATAAAAAACGTAAGCTGATGCAATTATAATAGACTACCGGATTAATCCCTTTCTATCAAACAAACGGCATAAGCCACCACGCCTTCTTCGCGGCCGATGAAGCCAAGTTGTTCATTGGTAGTTGCCTTTATGGAGATATCTTCTTCGCTGATGGAAGCGGCCTGTGCAATGTGGATTTTCATGGCCGGGATATGCGGATTTATTTTTGGTGCCTCAAGGCATACCATCGCATCAATATTGCCAATGGTAAAACCTTTTTCTTTTAGCAGCACTACTACGTGCTGCAATAATACCAGGCTGCTTATGCCTTTCCACCTATCATCGGTATTGGAAAAATGGAAACCAATATCGCGCAGATTGGCAGCGCCGAGCAGGGCATCGCAAATGGCGTGCAGTAATACGTCAGCATCTGAGTGGCCGAATGCGCCCGAATGATGCTCGAGGTTTACACCTCCTAAAACAAATGGATGTTGTGACCTTAACTGGTGTACATCGAACCCAAAACCTACCTTAATTTTACCCATTTACCGTTTATTCACATTTGAAGTACCACCAAAGCTTGCCGATAAACTAAATCGAAGCGTATTAGCTAAAGCACTGTTTTGCTGACTGGCTGCCAGGTACGAGAAGTCGAAATCAAAAATATCATACTTAACACCAAAACCCAGGGTAAGGTAATGCCTGTCGCCTTTGTTGGGATTTTCGTAAAAATAGCCAGCTCTTAATGCAAACTGCTGGTTGTACCAGTACTCAACACCCGGCGAAAAGCTCAGCTCTTTCAGCTCTTCGCTAAAGCCGCCCGGTGCATCACCAAATGATTGAAAGATACCCGCCGGAACCGATACGTTATCATTTTTCCCTTTAATAATATTGCCATCTGCATCACGCAGCGGCGGAGTTGGTACCAGGAGTTTGTTTACATCAAAAGTAAGGGTAAACTGGTTATTTTCATCGGGGTTCCAGGTGTTGGCAACGCCCAGCTTGAGGTTGGCAGGTAAAAAATACTTAGTGCCGTTATCGCTGTAGCTTATTTTTGTGCCGATGTTTGATATATGCCCGCCAAAAGTAAACAGGCTGTTATCGCCATAAGGGGCTTTATAATACATGGATACATCGGCAGCTAAAGCATTACCCGGTTTACTTACCTGGCCAGATCCCGTGGCAAACGATACACTTGAAATACTGGAGTGAATGTAACGCATAGTTAAGCCCAGGGAAAAGTTATCGCCAAATTTACGTGCAAACGAAGCATCTAATGAAAACTCATTGGGGGTGTAGGTTCCCTGGTCGTTAATGTTATCATCCGTTAACTGAATAGAGCCATAGTTAAAATAACGCAGCGATGCGCCAATGGTATTACGATCATCTATTTTGTGCGCATAACTTAAGTACGACAGGCTGATATCTGGCACCAGATGCCTCAACCATGGGCTGTATGAAAGCGAAACCGCATCGTTACTTTCCAAAAAAGCAAGTGCTGATGGATTCCAGAAGTTTGCATTTACGCTGGGCGAAAGCGCCACACCGGCCTCGCCCATAGCGCCAGAGCGCGAATCAGGTGCGATGTTTAAAAATGGCACCTGAATTGGTATAGCGTTGGTTGTACTACCGTTAGGGGTTGTACCCGTAGGGGTTTGCGCGGCACTTACCAATGGCAATAAAAGCAAAGCGGTATAGGCAATACTTCGGAATGTAAAAAACTTCATTGGGGTAATTTAGCTTTATAATTTTAATTGATAAATATACGCTTATAATTTGCTTTGGATTTTCAAGGAACAATTTTATCAATGTCAAATCAAAAAATGCAAATCGGTGCAACTAAATTCATCAAAATTTCGTTCAAATGATTAATAATTGTTTGTTTTATTTTGAAGAATGGCTTATGAGCATTAGCATTATATCCATTTTTTTCTAAATTTACGTCTTAATATAACTGTAAAAATATGAAAATACTTTTTACTAAATCTGCTTTAATACTGTTGGCTGTAGCCGCCGTAGCAAGCAGCTGCAGTAAGCCCCAGCAATCGCAAAAAACCGGGATCACTTATAATAACAAAAATAATGGCGGTTATGAGCGTTTCAGGCAAACACATCCTTCGCCGGGCCCAGGTTTGGTTCCTATCGAAGGCGGTACTTTTGTAATGGGCGGCAGCGCAGACCAGGATGTTACTTTTGACTATAATAACGTACGCCGCAGGGTAACCGTACCATCTTTTTATATGGATGAAACAGAAGTATCTAACCAGGATTGGCTTGATTACCTGCACTGGATAAGCATTACCTTTCCGGATGACCGCGAACTATATTACAATGCCCTGCCAGATACTTTGGTTTGGCGTAAACCATTATCCTATAACGACCCTTACGTTGATAACTACCTGCGTCACCCTGCTTTTCAGGATTACCCGGTAGTTGGTGTAACCTGGGATCAGGCACAGGAGTACTGCTCATGGCGTACCGACCGTACCAACGAAAATATTTTACGTGAAACCGGCAGAATGGTTGCCTGGAAAGATGTAGGCGGCGGTGGCAAAAAAGGAGCACCTGTTGCAGCAACTACTTCTCAACCCTTTAACACTGATATTTATTTGAACGGCCAGATGAAAGGTGCCGGCGTTGATGGTAAAAAAATGATGCCAAACCTTAGTCCTAATGCCCAGGCCGGTACCGGCAAAGGTGGTAAGGCAGTAAGGCCTGTACGTATGGAAGATGGTATTTTGAAACAAGGATACCGTTTACCATCTGAAGCCGAGTGGGAATATGCTGCACTGGCATTGGCAGGTAATACGCAGTTTGAGAATATCGACGACGGTAAAATGTACCCCTGGAATGGCTTAGGCGTACGATCTGCAAAAAGTAAAACCCGTGGCTTAATATTAGCCAACTTTAAACGCGGTAGCGGAGATAACGCCGGTGTGGGTGGCTACCTGAATGATAAGGCAGATATTACCGCCCCGGTACGTGCCTATGCACCAAATGATTTTGGTTTGTATAACATGGCAGGTAACGTTAATGAATGGGTACAGGATACATATCGCCAAACTTCATTTGAAGAGGTTGAAGATTTTAACCCTTTCCGCGGTAACGAGTATACCAACAAGCGCATTGACGATGCTTCAAAAGGGCAATATGCGAAGGATAAATATGGCAAACCGATTAAAGATCCGGCCAAATCAAATAAAAAGTTAAAGTACAGCGAGCTTTTGGCGCTTCAGGGTCAGGTACCTGCAGATCCAAACGCACCTGCTAACGCAACTGCCAACGGTGTACCGGGTACAACCACACCAGCAGGCACAGTTCCGGCAGGCCCATTGTCGCCAAAAAACTCTGGTAAAGCTTACTCTCCCGATTTCAGGGGTGAAAAAGATAGTGTTAATACCGCACTTTACGGCACCACAACATTGGTTAATGACCATTCTAAGGTTTACAAAGGCGGTTCATGGAACGATATGGCTTACTGGTTAAACCCAGCAACCCGCCGCTTTATGGATCAGGATGAATCAAGCGCCGAAGTTGGTTTCCGCTGCGCGATGACCCTTGTTGGCGCACCAGAAATTTACCCTGTAGGCAAGCCACACTACTCTATTAAAAAAGCAAAAGCATATAAAGCTAAATAATAGCTATTTTATTCAATAACAAAACAGGCCGTTCAAATGCTGAACGGCCTGTTTTGTTTATAGCTTTTTGCGATTAATATTATTGATAGGCCTCCCGGCAGATTAAGTTTTTATAAAAAAGCGGTCATTGTTATAGAACAAGCTTTGGTTAAAACCTTGACGAGAAATTGAAACTATTTCTTTAGCGGTGGTTAAAAAACATCTAAGGGCAACGGTGCACCGATAGCGTACCGTATAAGATTTCTCCTCGTGCCTCGTTCGAAATGACACTATTTTTCTTCCCAAGACCTATAATAAGGCAGAAACCGACTTTGCACTCCACATGGCCATCCTCAATAACCTGTGTACATACCTGGAAGAATAAAAACAGGCTTTGCTAACTAATGGTTGGCGGTTTAAAGTACAAACCTCCTAAACAAACTTTCATCTGTCTCCCTTAAAAAATAAAGGGGCTGCCCCGGAATATCCCGGGCAGCCCCTTTATTTTATGAACACACGGCGTTTGCCTATTGATAACCTTCGTTTTGGGTTAGGTTGGGGTTTGTATCACGCTCGCGTTTGGGTATCGGATATACCAGTTTTGGCGAATCCCAGTCAATAGTACCTGCAGGGTCGCCATTGCTATCATAAGCTGGGATTGACTCTTTATACCGCTTTAAATCAAACAACCTAAAGCCTTCAAATGCCAGCTCAACCCTGCGTTCGTGCTTAACAGCCTCAAACAGGTCTACTGCTGATGTTGCTGTTGTATTTTCCAATTTGGCGCGTTTACGTACAATGTTTATATCCGCTGCCGCACCCACAAGATCAGCAGCTCCTTTTTTGATTCTCGCTTCGGCCCTTATCAGGTAAATTTCGGCAAGGCGTATTAAAACAACGTTACCGTATTGGTTATTAAATTTTGAAGTTAATATATCACCCAGACCATCTTCATCATAAAACTCATTTAAACGGTCATCACCTGTTTCATACCTATCAAAATGCTGCTGATTGATATAGGTTTCACTTCTGCCACCAAAATCGGCGCTGGCAAAAATTTCATTAAGTGCATTAAATCCCGACTGGCTTGACATTTGGATTGCGAAAATATCTTCCGTAGTATTAAAAACGTGCGTAGCCTGACCGGGATATTGAAACTCATCGGCAAATAAATTCACCAAAGAGTAAATTATATTACCGTTATTTTTCGCATCTATAACTTTGGTAGCCTCTGTTTCTGCAAGGGTATAGTTTTCTTGCGTAAGATAAATCCTTGCCAGTATTGCCGATGCGGCCGAAGAACTTGCATAGGTGGATTTTGCTACCTCCAGATTAGCCTCTGCTGCCGTAAGGTCTGAAATAGCCTGTGCATATACCTGGGCAACAGTGCTACGGCTTGGCTTTTGTATGCCGGGTATTGTGGTTGTTGGTGTTAATACAATAGGTACGGCTGGGTTCGTAGTCGGCGAGCCATGATCATCATTCCAGGCACGGCCAAATGAGCGGGCCAGGTCAAAATAAGTCATCCCCCTTAAAAATTTAGCCTCGGCCTCAACCCTTACTCTTTTACCTTTAGCGGTATCTACTAAATCAAGATGCGCCAAAACAGTATTACACACCCCAATTGTATTAAAGCCTGCATTCCAAAGATCACTAATAAAGGCATTGGTTATGGTTGGCGCCTGGCTAGACAATTCCGTGTATTCAGAATAAGTACCATAAAAGGAAAAATCACCATCATTGGCCAAAAACTCGGTGGTAGCCTGTAGCCGACCACCATAAATGCCACGCAGTCCGGCAGCAGTATAAGCACCTATAAGTACACCCTCTACATCTTTTGAGTTTTTTATGGCCAAATCAGCCTCTACGTCACTCTCGGGCTTAATGTCCAGCTGTTTTTTACAGCTGGTATTGAATAGCACTATTAATGTACTTAATGCTATTATTGTATATTTAATTTTTTTCATTTTCCTTCAGCTTAAATTAAAATCCTACGTTAACACCAAAAGTTATTGTTTTAGCCTGCGGAGCGGCATAAAAATCATAGCCCTGAGTTATATTACCCGAAAAGGCATCGGAATTTAATTCAGGATCCCAACCTTTGTATTTTGTCCAGGTGGCCAGGTTGGTTGCCTGCACATAAACCCTTACACTTTGCAGCTTGGCCTTGGCTAACATTGCTTTTGGAAAGTTATATCCAAGCACAATGTTTTTTAACCGCACGTATGATCCGTTATCAATATATCTTGAACTTGGGGATATACCTGTGCTGGCACCTAAACGCGCCTGCGGAACCATGGTTATCTGGCCCTTTGTTGTCCAGGCGTTTAGCTGATCAATAGTTTGGTTATCATAACCGTTATCGCCGCTGGTTGACATGTACTGGCCTGCACCATTATATATTTGGTTGCCATTAACCTGTTGCAGTAAAAAGCTAAAATCAATTCCTTTATAGCTTAAGGTATTGTTTAAGCCCGCAATAAACTTAGGATTTGGGTTACCAATTACAACTGGGTTTGCCAAATTGTAATCTGTTGTGGTAGTTCTGTCGCCAGGGGTTTTATTAACATAATAAAGGGCGTCGCCATTGTTAGGATCGGCACCTGCAAATTCAGGTGCAAAGAAAATACCCAATGGCTGACCTTCAACCGCACGGTTAACCGCATCGCCGCTTCCGGTGATTACCTGTCCTTTCAGATCGGTAATTTTGTTACGGTTAATAGAGAAGTTAACGCTGGTTGACCATTTAACATCTCCTACCAGGTTCTTTGAATCTATTTGCAATTCAATACCCTTATTTTGCAGTTTACCCAAATTTTGAGTTATGGTTGTAAAACCCGAGGTACCGGGTACCTGCACGTTCAACAACAAATCGCGGGTTTTTTTCTGGTATACATCAAACTCGCCAGATAAACGGCCGTTGAAAAACCCAATTTCCAACCCTAAATCGGCCTGTGCTGTAGTTTCCCATTTCAAATCGGGGTTAGGAAGCTGGGTTTGCCTTGAGCCGGCTATACCTGCGTATCCAAACGCGCTGAATAACCCGCGTGAAGGAAAGTTACCAATTTCGGAGTTACCTGTTAAGCCGTAGCTGGCCCTTAGTTTTAACTCGGAGATCAGCTGTTGTTTTTTCATAAATCCCTCTTCGGAAATCACCCATCCAACAGAACCCGCCGGGAAAAAACCGTAACGGTGATTTACCCCAAACCGCGACGAACCATCAACACGGCCGCTTAACGATAACAGGTACTTTTCATTATATTTATAATTTACCCTGCTAAAATAAGATAGCAGCGAATAGGCCGTCGATGTGCTGGACCCTAAAAGAATATCGGCAGAACTGTTTAATTTTTTGTAGGCATCACTTGGAAATTGACTGCCTGTAAGCGAGTTAAGATCATTCTGTTGCCTTTGATAGGTAATACCACCAACTGCATCTATATTACTTTTACCAATGTCTTTTGTGAACTGTAAAAAGTTATTAGTGTTAAAATTTACCGAAGTTACCGATGAGTTTACCCCTAAACCATTAGGAGTAGATGCAATACGAAGGGTAAGGCTGCCATTATATGTATCCTCGCCCGTATTTAATATATCAACACCAACTTCTGACCGGAAGCTTAAAGAGGGCAGGATCTTTACCTGCGCGAAAAGGTTCCCGAGGTTTCTGAAATCTGTTGACTTATAATAACTGCTTATGGAGTTTAGTATAGGGTTAAAATAAGTTGGATAATTATTATTAGGATTACCTGTCGTTGGATCCAATGCCCCGCTCACTAATCCTGTACGCGGATCGATCGGGGGAGTAATTGGCGCAAGGGCGGTGATTTGCTCCGGAGTTGAAAACTGATCGTCATTATCTAAACGGTTATTGCGCGTACGCGATAAACTTAGATTTGCACCCACGGTTAACCAGTTAGTGGCCTGGTTTTCAATATTTGTTCTGAAGCTATATTGATTAAGTGAATTGCCGAGCAAATACCCTGTTTGGTTATTGTAGGTGCCCGATATGTAGAACTTGGTTTTTTCGGTACCGCCAGAAAACACGAGGTTATAGTTTTGTACCGGGGCATGCTGAATGATCTGTTTTTGCCAGTCGGTATTTATTTTATAGGTTTTATAATCATCATTACCTGCTGAATATCTTTGGAGCCTGGCTTCAATTTTGGTGGAAGAAACACCAGCATTTTTGGCTGCCTCTCTAAAGAAAGTAACATATTGTTTAGCGTCTAAAAACTTACGCTCGCCTGTTGGGCTACTGAAACCGTAGTACTGGTTATAGGTGATAACCGTGGCGCCCGCCTTACCTTTTTTAGTAGTTACCAATACAACACCGTTTGATGCCCTTGAACCATATATAGCGGCTGCCGATGCATCTTTAAGTATTTCTATGGATGCTATATCGTTCTGGTTTAAATCAACTAATGGATTGGTTGATGCGCCGTTAGTTGAAAAATCATCAACTGTTATAGGCAAACCATCAACCACATACAATGGCTGACTACCGGCCGATACCGATGAAGCACCACGTACACGTACCTGGATGCCCTGCCCTAACTTACCATTTTGCGCCTGGATGTAAACACCCGGCGTACGGCCCTGTATGGCCGACTCTAAACTTGGTACAGGAATATTCTCAATATCTGAACCTTTAATTTTTGACACCGAACCGGTTAACGAACGTTTACTTTGCGTACCATAACCTACTACCACTACTTCTGATAGCTGCTTAGAATCGGCACCTAACTGGATGTTTAGCGTGGCACCGTTTATTGCCGCTTCGGCTTCTTTATAACCAAGAAATTTAAAGATCAACACCTTCGCGGTTGAAGGAACCGAAAGCTTGTACGCGCCATCTACCCCGGTTTGAGTTCCGGTACCGGATACTCCCTTTACGGTTACACTTACCCCCGGCAAGGGCGAACCATCTTTTTGATCTGTTACCTTGCCTGTTATAACACTGTTTTGTGCAAAAACAATTGAAATACAAGAAAATACCAGCAAAACTGTTAGTAAATTTTTCTTCATAAAGTTAAAAGTTAGTTAAAAGAAGTAAGTTATTAAATAATGAGGCAAAAAGCAACGTAAATCGTAAAAAATTATTGCATTTGTTACAATATTTTAATGAAATCAGTTTAAAACTCAATTAAAATCTGACCTTTTTCCACTTTATCCCCGGGTTTTATCTTAATTTTTTTGATAGTAACATCGGCAGGCGATTTAATTATATTTTCCATCTTCATGGCTTCTAATACAAAAAGGTTATCGCCCTTTTTTATTTCATCGCCCTCGGCAGCAAATATTTTAAGTACCATGCCCGGCATTGGGGCTTTTATTTCGCTTATCCGGGTACTGTTCAAACTACTAAGACCCAGTTTATCCAACAGCAAATCAAACTGATCTTTAGCTGTAATGGTATAGGTGTTGTTATTAACCTTTATTTCGGCAGTTTTTTCGGCGTTGTTAAAACCCACTACTTCCACATTATAGGATGCATTGTTTTGGATGATGTGGTACAGGCCTCCGTTTATGTGTTTAACATCGGCAATGATATTGGCGCCATTTATCAGCAGTTCACCGTCTGGTCTGTCCGTTTCAAAATCATACTTGCCGTTTACTTTTAACTGGTACATGTGTTGCAGGTTTGGTGAACTAATGCTGGTGATTTATTGTACGGGTTTTGTGTAGTTTAAGTTACATGTTTTATTTGTAAGTTAAACTAATCCCATTAACAAATTAAAACTACTGGGTAAAAATATACTGAATGAGGTTTGCACCCATTTTAAGCGCCTTTATGCGGCTTTCCTGGGTATCGCCGGCATAGGTGCCATAATCTTCCCACCCATTGCCTAAATCGCACTCGTAGGTATAAAAACACACCAGCCTTCCCTTGTAAATTAAGCCGAAACCCTGTGCGCGTTTGCCATCATGTTCGTGAATTTTGGGCAGACCATTAGGGAAGCTGTATTTCTGATGATAAATGGGGTGATTAACGGGCAGCTCCACAAAATCAAGCTCGGGAAATACTTTTTTCATTTGCGGGCGAATAAATTTATCAAGCCCGTAATTATCATCAATATGCAAAAAGCCGCCGCCCATGAGGTATTTGCGCAGGTTAAGTGCTTCCTGATCGGTAAATATTACGTTGCCGTGCCCGGTTAAAAAGGTAAAAGGGTAATTAAACAACGAGGCGCTGCCAACCTCAACAATTTCGTCATCGGCCTCAAAATTGGTTTTCAGGTTTTCGTTACAAAATTTAATGAGATTGGGGAGCGCGGTACGGTCGCCATACCAATCGCCGCCGCCGTTATATTTAATCCGGGCAATTTTATAGGCAGGCGCGTGAAAGCCGCTCATGGTCATGAGCACAGTAACGGCGACTATAACGTACCTCAGTTTACTCATATCCGGTTTAAAAAGTTTGCTTCAAAACAGGCTTCAAGCGCTGCGGTTTCTGTACGCAGGCGGCTTTCTCCTAAAGTTATGGGTTTAAAACCACTTTCCAAAGCAAGCTCAATTTCGGCAGGTGTAAAATCACCTTCGGGGCCTATTAATATTAAATATTTTCCGTGGGGTTGTAATTGACCACTAAGGCTTAACTTTTCGCCCGGTTCGCAATGCGCAATAAATTTTTGTCCGTCGAAAGGTTGGGTAAGCAATTGATTAAGCTTAATTGGCTCATTCAACAAGGGGTGATACGCTTTTAACGATTGCTTTATGGCAGCGGTAATAATTTTGTTCAGCCTGTCTACCTTAACCTCCTTACGTTCTGACCGCTGGGTAATGATCAGCGAAATTTCATCGATACCAATTTCGGTGGCTTTTTCTAAAAACCACTCGGTACGTTCAATATTTTTTGTGGGGGCTACGGCTATGTGCAGATAGTGGTTCCGCTTGTTAAATTCAGTAGTTACCGATGTAATATCCAGGATGGTGCGCTTTGGGTGCGCATCTTTGATCTCGGCATTGTAGAAACCGCCACGACCATCAATCAGCTCCACCTTATCGCCGGCTTCAAGCCTGAGTACACGGATGGCGTGCTTACTCTCCTCTTCGCTAAGAAAATACTGGGGATGGGTTGGCGCTATATCGGGTGTGTAAAATAGATGCATTTACTTAGAGGTAAAAGGGTAAAGGCGAAAGGTAAAAGGTAAAACAGCGCGAAGAAGAAAGGGCTTGAGTGCCTTTCACCTTTAACCTTTTGCCTTTCCGCCTTCGGCTTTAATGTAAATCTACAGCATCTTCTTCATTAATCAGTAATTCGAGTTTAACTGATTCGATATTCTGATCTGATTTGCGCAGTACGGTAATGTTGTAACCGTTTGATTCTTTTTGCTCGCCAACATCAGGTATCTTGCCAAATATGTGGCCCAGCCAGCCGCTTACGGTATCAAAGTCGCCGTCTTCAGGCAGATCATGCGGCAGGTGTTCGTTCACGTCATATATTGGTGCAAGGGCGTTAACGATAAACTCGCGGTCGTTCACTTTTTCAACAATAGGTTTTTCCTCATCGTATTCATCCTGAATTTCGCCTACCAGTTCCTCTACAATATCTTCCAGCGTAACCATACCTGCAGTACCGCCAAACTCATCAAGCACAATAGCTATCTGGATGCGTTTTTGCTGTAGCTCGGCCATCAGATCGTTGATCTTTTTGGTTTCGGGGATAAAGTATGGCTTGCGGATAATGTTCTTTAATACGATCTCCTCGTTGCGGGCCAGCAGCGGTAAAATATCCTTTGCGTGTACAATCCCTACTATCTTATCTATCACATCATCAAAAACAGGCATACGCGAGTAACCCTCATCGATGATCATATCCAACAGCTCCTGCCGGGTTGATGCAATATCAATGCCCGATATTTTGGTACGGGGCACCATAATGTTTTTAACTACCCGCTCGTTAAAATCAAACACGTTTTGGATAAGTTCGTGCTCGTTTGAATCCAGCGCGCCAGATTCTTTTCCCTGCTCCAGCAGGTACTGTAATTCTTCGGAACTATGGTGTGCTTCGCCGCCCTCTAAAGTGCTTATGCCTAATAATTTTAAAATAAAATTGGCAAAGCCATTCAGCAGCCATATTAACGGCTTAAAAAAAACAAAGAAAAACCTAAGTGGAAGTGCTACCGCAAGTACCGTACGTGCCGACTTTTGTATGGCTATTGATTTTGGTGCAAGCTCACCAAATACAATGTGCAGTACCGTAATAGATGTAAAGGCTAAAATGTGGCTTGCGGTGATAAACCCGCTTGAAAGCGTTATTCCTACGGCCAAAAAAGCGCGGATAACAATGTTTGTGGCAACCTCCTCGCCAACAACACCGAGTGCAAGTGAGGCAATGGTAATACCCAGCTGCGTGGCAGCCAGGTAACCATCTAAATTATGCAGTATGCCCCGGGCAACTTTGGCTACGCCGCTGCCGCCTTTGGCTTTGATCTCTATTTGAGAACCCCTAACTCTCACCATAGCAAACTCCGCGGCAACAAAGAAGCCGTTGAGCAATACCAGGAAAACGGTTGCAATTAAATAAAAGGTACTTATTTCGTAATGCGCGGGGTCCATTTATGATTATTGCTGATTTGGAAAAGTAGCTTTATACAATTCCTGACTTTCAGTAATTACTTTATGCGCGTAACGCACGCCTAACAAATGCTCAATAGTTACGTTTTTACCTTCAAGTTTTTTGTAATCCTTAAAGAAACGAACAATCTCGGTCATGGCATGAGGAGGTAATTCATTAAGGTCATTAATGTAATTTACCGACATATCATTTTTTGCTACCGCGATGATCTTGTCATCCTGCTCGCCGTTATCAACCATGTGCATTACACCTACTACCTTTGCCTCTATGATAGACATAGGAAATACGTCGATAGAGCAAAGTACCAGGATATCCAACGGATCTTTATCATCGCAATAAGTTTGCGGGATAAAACCATAATTTGCCGGATACATTACCGATGAAAATAAAACACGATCTAACTTTAATAAACCAGAGTCTTTATCAATTTCATATTTAGCTTTTGAGCCTTTAGGTATCTCAATTATCGCGTTAACAATTTCAGGAACATTTTCGCCAGGTGATACCTGGTGCCAGGGGTGTTGCGTACTCATTAGTATAGATATGGTTATTATTTTAATTCTTTTCTTTTGTTTCTAAATATTTCTTCCTTGCATAAGCAACAACAAGCGGAATTGTTGTAACTAATATTAATCCTAATACAATATACTGCAGGTAATCTTTCAATTGCGGAAACCTTTTTCCTAAGAAAAAGCCGCCAAGGGTAAAAACACATACCCATATACAGCTGCCTATCAGGTTAAATAAGGCAAACTTTTTTACGTTAACCTTAACAACGCCTGCAAATATAGGGGCAAATGTTCTAACTATCGGGAAAAATCTGCCTAAAATGAGGGCCATGCCGCCGTACTTTTCATAAAAGTCGCTGGCAAGCACCACATAGCGTTTCTTAAAAAACAGCGAGTCGTTCTTATTAAACAGCACTGGCCCCGTTCGGTAGCCAAACCAATAACCCGTAAAGTTTCCTAATATGCCTGCTGCAATAAGCGATAACACCAACGTGGATATAGTAACATCAACCTTTCCTGCCGCGCATAAAAGACCTGCCATAAACAGCAGATAGTCGCCCGGTAAAAAAAAGCCAAAAAACAAACCGGTTTCCGCAAATACAACAATAAGCAAGAGATAAAATCCACCTCTGCTTATAATAGACTGAGCGTCAGTTAAATTTTGAAGGTATTCCCAAAAACTTTCCATTCACTATATCTGTAAAACTACAAATATTATATCAATTTGCAGTTATCAGTTATTGATTAAATGAAGCTGGCAATAAAATCGGGATAGATACCGATAATGATGGTAGCTAATGCAGACAGTACAAATACCACTTTATAGTAGGCTGGCACCGTAACTTCGGCACGGTCAACCGGGCGAAAGTACATGGCAACAATAACCCTGAAGTAGTAAAAGATACTGATGATAGCATTCACCGCAGCTATAATAACCAGCCAAACCTGGTACTTGGCCAACGCGCCGCTAAACATGAAAAACTTGCCTATAAACCCTGCAGTAAGCGGTATACCAGCCAATGAAAGCATGGCTATGGTAAGTACCAACGCAAGGAAAGGGTTCTTTTTGGCGAGGCCATTAAAGCTCTCGAAGTTGTCGCTGCCGTTTTGCTGTTGTACCAGTATAAGCGCACCAAAGGCGATGATAGAAGCAATTGAATAAGCCGTAGCGTAAATAAATACCGAGTTTGCAGAGCCTGCGCCTAATGCCACTATAGCAAACAGCAGGTAGCCTGCATGTGAGATACTGGAGAAAGCCAGCATCCTTTTAAAGCTTTGCTGATATAAGGCGGTTATGTTGCCAATAAACAAGGTAAGCACTGTAATAACCAGCAGGATAGGCACCCAAAAGTCTGACAATGGCGCAAAGCAGGCCGAAAACAAACGCAGGAACGCTGCGAAGCCGGCTGTTTTTACTACTGTAGACATGAACGCGGTAATAAGCGTTGGCGAACCTTCGTATACATCCGGTGTCCAGAAGTGGAAGGGGGCTGCACCTACTTTAAAGCATAGACCAACAATGATCAGTCCGATACCCGTATAGAACATTGGGTTAATATGCGGATGGGAAACTACCCAGTCGCGGATAACGTCAAGATCAAATGAGGCCGATGAACCATAGATAAGCGTGATACCGAACAGCAGGAAACCTGTGGAGAATGCCCCCATCAGGAAGTATTTTAAAGCGGCTTCGTTTGAGGCAAAATCGCTTTTCTTGATACCTGCCAGGATATATAAACTTACCGACATGATCTCGATACCGATGAACAGCATAACAAGGTTATTGAAGGATACCATCACTATAATACCCGCCAATGAAAACAGGATGATAGCATAATACTCGGCCACATTCCTGCTGATCTTTTCAAAATATCCCCCAGACAGCATCAGGATAAGAATAGTGGCAATAATAGTTACCGCCGAAAAAGCCACCGAAAAGTTGTTGAACAACATCATACCGTGATAAATTGGCTGTGCCACATCAGGTTTTGAATAAGACGCAATTGCGCAACCCAACGCCGCAAATAAGCCAATAACAGTAACCGGCAATAAAGCCTTGGTAGCCTTATATAAGCCCAGGTACAAAAGCACTATTGGTAAAACAGATATGATGATTAAAGTATTCATTCTTCTTTTTAAAAGCTCCGTAAATTGTAAAACCTAAATTCTAAATCGTAAGCGCTATATTTTTATTAATTCTTATTTGCTGTTTATAAAACTCTACTATATGAGTTTCGTATTTAACATCTTCACCAAATTATCAACTGCGGCTTCAGATAAATGCATTACCGGGCCTGGGTATACGCCTAAGCCAATGATAAGTACACAAATGATAATCAATACCAGTTTCTCTGATCCGTGGATGTCTGTAAAGGTGGCGGTTAGTTCGTTTGTTTCGCCTTGCATTACATTTTTGTACATCCGCAGCATATAAACCGCTCCTAATATGATGGTTGTACCTGCAATAACTGCCAGCACCAGGTTGTGGTAATGATTAGCACTGAACTGGAATACGCCGTTCAGCAATAAAAACTCGCCCACAAAACCGTTGGTTAGCGGTAAACCTACTGTACCCAATACTATAATTAAAAACGCTATGGCAAACTGCGGCGCCACTTTGGCAATACCGCCAAGCTGACTGATATCCCGTGTGTTTAATCTCCTGCTAATGATATCCCAGATAAAGAACATACCCACCACGTTAATACCGTGGTTAAGCATTTGTATCAGGGCACCTTGCAGGCCTTGCGCGTTCCAGGCAAATATACCTGCAGCTATAAGACCAACGTGTGCTATAGATGAATAAGCTACCAGGCGCTTACCATCTTTTTGTTTAAATGCTATGATAGATGCGTAAACAATACCTATTACCGCCAGTACGATGATCAATACCTGGTAATGGATAAAACCAATCGGCGCGTTTGGTATTAACCAGCGGATAACACCATAGATACCCATTTTTAGCATAATACCAGATAACATCATGGTACCACCTGTAGGTGCTTCGGTATAAGTATCGGGCTGCCAGGTGTGGAAAGGGAACAAAGGCATTTTAATGGCAAAGGCCACAAAGAAACCCCAGAACACGATCGACTGGTGCGCCGCACTTAACTTCAAGTTATAAAGCTGGTGCAGATCATAAGTTTTATCGGGCGATTGCAAATACAGATAGATAATAGCTATCAGCATAAACAACGAACCTGCAAACGTGTATATGAAAAACTTAAGTGTAATGCGGATCCGGTTTTCGCCACCCCAAAGGGCGCAGATGAAGTAGATAGGGATAAGCGCGGCTTCCCATCCAACGTAAAACAAAAATCCGTCTAATGCGGTAAATACAACCAGCATACCAGCCTGCATAAACAGGATGAGGGCGTAAAACGCACTGGCATTTTTGTATTCGTGCTTATAGGTTGATAATATAATAAGCGGCACAAGCACGGTGGTGAGCAACACCAGTATCATGCTGATACCATCTATACCTGCGGCAAAATAAATCCCAAACCTGGAGATCCACGGAACATCAATAGCAAACTGCGTTGACGCATCGGGTACAAAGCGGCTTAAAAATATGCCGGCTACTACCAGTTCGGCAAGGGAGAAAAATAGCGCGGCGTATTTGGCAACCTCATTTTTTAATAAGGCTACTATAACTGCGGCTACTACCGGTAAAAAAATTAATATACTAACAGTCATGTTATGTTGTAAACGCTTATCGTTTATATTTTAGTTAATCCAAATATGCTGTAAGCTAATACAGCTATGATACCCAATACCATTATAAATATGTAGAAACCTACGTTACCTGTTTGCAATAAACGCAGGCCCTTGCTGGTTTCAATAGTACCTTTACCAACACCGTTCACCAGGCCATCAATACCCAGGCGCTCCACAATGTTGTAAAAAAAGTCTGACAGGAAATCAAGCGGCTTGCGTACCAGGAAATCATACAGCTCATCTACATAAAACTTATTGTATGACAATCCGGTTAAAGCCGGACGTTCCTCGGTATCGGCAACCGGCAGGCTGCCATTCTTCACATATTTAATGTAAGCGTATATTAAAGCTACAAGGGCAACACCTACAGAAATACCCATCAGCAGTTTTTCTGTACTGGCTGTCAGCTCGCCTTTTGGCAATATTGCTTCAGATGCTTTAAATACTGGTGCAAGGTAAGCACCTAATTCATGATGACCGCCCAATACTTCGGGTACACCAATAAAACCACCTACTATTGAAAGTATAGCCAATACCACCAAAGGTATGGTCATGGTAGCCGGCGACTCATGTACATGGTGCTCCTGGTCATGTGTACCGCGGAATTTTCCGTAAAAAGTAAGGTACATCATCCGGAACATATAGAAAGAGGTAAGCATTGCTGTAAACACCCCTACTACGTAAAATGTAGTGCTGTGCGCAAAAGCGTGTGCTAAAATTTCGTCTTTTGAAAAGAAACCCGAGAATGGGGGGATACCCGATATGGCAATGGTGCCTATCATCATTGTCCAAAAGGTGATTTTTATTTTTCCTTTTAAACCGCCCATTTTGCGCATATCCTGTTCGCCGCCCATGGCGTGGATAACAGAACCTGCACCCAGGAACAATAATGCCTTAAAGAAAGCATGTGTTAATACGTGGAAGAAAGCACCTGTGTAAGCACCAACACCCAAACCTAAAAACATATAACCTAACTGCGATACGGTTGAATAAGCCAGTACCTTTTTAATATCTGTTTGGGTAAGTGCAATAAGCGCGGCGAATAAAGCCGTTGCCAAACCTACTATAGCCACTATCTCCATAACATCTGGCGACAGGCTGTAGAATATATTAGAGCGGGCTATCATGTAGATACCTGCCGTTACCATGGTAGCAGCGTGTATCAATGCCGAAACCGGGGTTGGGCCCGCCATTGCATCGGGCAGCCAGGTAAATAATGGTAATTGTGCCGATTTACCAACAGCACCTACAAACAACATAAAGGTAATCAGGTAAAGTGTACCTGTGCCTACTTTCATGGTAGCGGCTTTAGGGAAAACATCGGCAAAGTTTGCACTGCCAAATGCATAAAATATAATGAACACACCTATCAGGAAACCAAGATCGCCTATACGGTTCATGATGAAGGCTTTTTTGGCGGCATCGGCATAGCTTGGATTGCTGTACCAAAAACCGATAAGCAGGTATGAGCATAAACCTACCCCCTCCCAGCCTACAAACATTACAATATAGTTGGAGCCTAATACCAGTAAAAGCATAAAGAACACAAACAGGTTAAGGTAAGCGAAAAACTTGCCGAAACCTTCATCGTCATGCATATAACCTATTGAATACAGGTGGATAAGAAAGCCTACGCCCGTAATGATAAGCAGCATAATTGAACTTAGCTGATCTACCAAAAACGCGAAGGGGATTTTGATAGGGCCTGCATTGATCCAATCGAAATAATTAACGTTGATAGGTACGCCCGTTGCTTTTATTTGGAAGAACACCGCAATGCTTAACCCAAAAGATACCAATACCAGTAAGCTGCCTATTAAGCCTATTAAGTTTTTTGAAAATGAATTGCGGCCAAGTCCGTTAATAATAAAACCGGTTAACGGTAATATGGGAATAAGCCAGATAAATTTATCCATGTTATGTATGCCCCCTCTAAATCTCCCCCCTAAAGGGTGAGACTTTAAAAGTTTTGTTTGTTTATGTTTTATATATAAATCTGCTCTATTGAGCAATCTTGATTACTTTGTTTATACCCTCCCCCTTCAGGAGGCCGGTGGGCATTACCATTTCAGCCTGTTCAGCACGTTAATGTCTATCGAGTTTGTATTACGGTAGATCATTACAATGATGGCCAGCCCTACGGCTACCTCGGCGGCGGCAAGCGCCATAATAAAAAATACGAAAACCTGACCGCTTGCATCGCCCATATAAACGGAAAACGCGGTTAGCAACAGGTTTACCGCATTAAGCATCAGCTCAACCGACATAAATATTACGATAGCATTACGGCGGATCAATACGCCCATTACGCCTATCGAAAAAATAATGGTGCTTAATAATATGTAATGATTAAGCGGCACCGCGTGTATGGTATTTGTTAAACTTTCCATTATGCAGCAGTTTTAGGGTCTTTTGTAGCCAGTAATACCGCGCCAACCATTGCCGATAACAGCAATACCGACGATACTTCAAACGGCAGTAAAAATTCGTTAAACAATACTTTACCCAGGTTTTTCACCAGGCCCAGATCGGGGTTTTTAAGTATCACGGGATCAGATGCGCCAAGTGATTTAAGCGAAGCCGCTAAGGCTACCGCCAGTATACCACCGCCAAATACACCCGCAAACTTTATCATGAACGGTTTAACCGGCTCGCTATCCTTATTAAGGTTAATGAGCATCAGCGTGTACAGGAACAATACCAGGATAGCGCCCATGTACACTATAAAGTTAACTATCGCCAAAAACTGGGCGTTCATTAAAATATAATGTATGGTGAACGTAAAAAAGGTAAGTATAAGATAAAGGATACTATGTACCGGATTTTTGGCCGAGATAACCAATATCGAAAAGAATATGGACAAAAATGCGATGAAGTAAAATGTACTCATGTTTATATTTACAAAATACCTATGCCCTCTTAAAAGAGTTGGGCAAAGGTATAAAACTTCTTTATTGATTTAAGGGCGCCTCTACTAATTTGTCTTTACCGTAAATAAAATCTTTACGCAGGTAATCGGCAGGTACAATATCGCCATCCAGGTAAATGGCTTCTTTAGGGCAGGCTTCTTCGCACAAGCCGCAAAAAATGCAGCGCAGCATGTTTATTTCGTAAACAGCAGCGTACTTTTCTTCGCGATACAAATTTTCCTCACCCGGCTGACGTTCGGCCGCAGTCATGGTGATAGCTTCGGCCGGGCATGAAAGCGCGCATAAACCGCAGGCGGTACAGCGTTCTTTACCATTCTCATCGCGCTTTAGCGAGTGCATACCACGAAAGTTCTCAGAAAATTCACGTTTTTCTTCAGGATAACTGATAGTTACCGGTTTCTTGAAAAAGTGCTTCATGGTAGTGGCCAAACCGCTTGCAATTGCAGGCAGGTAAGCACGCTCTAAAAAGTTGAGCGGCTTTACTTCCAGTACCTTTTTCTTATTGGTTAATGATTCCATTTTAATATCCAAAATGTGTAAGTAATGTGCTACCAACTCCGGTAAGCACAATATTGGCAATAGCCAATGGTATCAATATTTTCCAGCCCAGGTCCATCAGCTGATCGTAGCGGAAACGCGGGATTGTCCAGCGTACCCACATAAAAAAGAAGATGAACAGGATGATCTTTATAAAGAAGATGCCAACGCCGATAAGCGGTCCAAGGGCCGGTCCTGTATGCGCTGCAACCCAATCCATACCCGGATAGTTATAACCGCCCCAGTATAAGGTAGCCATTACCGCCGATGATATGAACATATTAATATACTCTGCAAACAGGTAAAAACCCAGTTTCATTGATGAGTATTCGGTATGATAACCACCTACCAGCTCGGTTTCGCACTCGGGTAAATCAAATGGGGTACGGTTGGTTTCGGCAAAGGCGCATACTATAAACAGGATGAAACCAATTGGCTGGCGTAATACATTCCAGTGCCAGCTATGCTGTTGTTCTGCAATTTCGCGCAGGCTTAAAGTACCGGTAAGCATCAGCAGAGCGATGATGGATAAACCCATCGAAATTTCATAACTGATGTTTTGCGAGGCCGCGCGGATAGCACCTAACAACGAGTATTTGTTGTTTGATGCCCAGCCGCCTATCATTACACCGTAAACGCCTAATGATACCACACCGAAGATGTACAGCACACCAACGTTAATATCGGTAACCTGTAAATCAACAGGGTAACCACCGATAAGCATTGTTTGCCCCCACGGGATAACCGCCGAACCTATACAAGCCGTTAATATAGCCAGTGAAGGGCCAACGATAAACAGGAATGGCGTTGCGTTGGTTGGGATGATCTCTTCTTTCAAAAACATCTTGCCACCATCGGCCAAAGGTTGTAAAATACCCCATGGGCCTGCACGGTTAGGGCCTATCCTATCCTGAAAAAATGCGGCAACCTTACGCTCGGCATAGGTTGAGTACATGGCCATCACCAAACTGATAACGAAAATGATCAGTATCAGTCCAAATTTTATTAATATATCTGCTAATCCCATTATAAGCGTGTGTCTCTTTCAAATTGTTCTTTGTTCGCTTCCATCAATACCGGGTTGGTTTTAACAACCGGCAGCGGCGTAAACTCATAATGATTTGAGCTGATAACCGATTTATGCGATACCTTACGGGGGCCTTCAATTACCCAGTCGGCAGTTTTCTTTTTATCAAAGCGGCAGGTGTTGCAAATAAAGTCTTCCACCTCGCCATAAACATCCTTGCGTGCAGTAACCCGGATAACATCTTCGCCTTTGTACCAAAGCGTTACTTCTCCCTTGCATTTTTCGTGATCGCAATCACGGCGTGCCTCAACCGGTTTGGTGAACCACACACGGTTTTTAAAGCGGAAGGTTTTATCGGTTAACGCCCCTACCGGACAAACATCAATAATGTTACCCGAGAAATCGTTGTCAACCGCTTTGCTGATATAAGTTGAAATTTCTGAATGATCGCCCCTGTTCAGGATACCGTGTAAACGGGTGTTGGTGATCTGATCGGCAGTGAAAACGCAGCGGTAGCACAGGATGCAGCGCGTCATGTGCAGCTGTATTTTATCGCCAATATCTACTTTATCAAACGTGCGGCGGTCAAACTCATAGCGGGTTTTAACAGCGCCATGCTCAAAGCCAAGATCCTGCAGGTGACATTCGCCAGCCTGATCACAAACCGGGCAATCCAACGGGTGATTGATCAGCAGCATTTCTACCACACCCTTACGGGCCTCAATAACTTCGGGCGAGGTGATATTTTTCACTTCCATGCCATCCATTACCGTTGTGCGGCAGCTTGCTACCAGCTTTGGCATAGGGCGCGGATCCTTTTCAGACCCTTTGCTCACCTGTACCAAACAGGTACGGCATTTACCGCCACTGCCCTCAAGCTTGGAGTAATAGCACATAGCAGGCGGCACAATATCACCACCTATTTGCCTTGCGGCATTAAGTATGCTTGTTCCTGGTTCTACTTCAACGGGTATACCGTCTATGGTTACTTTCATCTTTTAAGTCAAAATTAAAAATTCAAAAGTCAAAAATTACTCTTGAACGGACCTAATTATTCACTTTTAAGGTTGATGATAATAGATGCGATGATTTTGGATATTTCATCAGCTTCATTCAGCAACTTATTTAGTTGTTCTTTTTCAGTTTGCAATACCGTGTCTCTCAATAGACATAGCCAGTATTTTGTTTCATTGGCAGATTTAAGAGCTATAATGTAAAACTTCTTAAAATCTTTAGTCGAACTGCCCGACTTTGCCTCTACTATATTTGCTCCAATCGAAGTTCCACTTCTCAGCAGCTGGTCAAAAATTGAAAAGTATATTCTTTCGTATTTAGCTGTTGATATGAATTGCACTAACTCTTTCGAGAATTGATAACATCTGTGTTTGATGTCATAAGGCTTTTCAATCAATGCTTCCTGTTTTTGAATTTTTACTTTTTAATTTTGACTTATTTATGCAACAACCTCGGGCTTAGGCAAGGGATCGGCATAATGTGCCAGTCCGTAGTTCCTTGTTACCGCTTCGGCTCCGTTGCTTACATGCCATTCAAATTCATCCCTGAAGTGACGGATAGCACTGGCTACAGGCCAGGCTGCCGCATCGCCAAGCGGACAAATTGTGTTTCCTTCAATCTTTTTAGATACATCAACCAGCAGGTCCATGTCGCTCATTTTACCATGACCATGCTCCAGGCGGTGTAATACTTTTTCCATCCATCCGGTACCTTCACGGCAAGGCGAACATTGTCCGCAGCTTTCATGGTGGTAAAAACGGGCGAAATTCCAGGTATTACGTACAATACACGCATCCTCGTCATAAGCAATAAAACCGCCAGATCCCATCATGGTACCACTTACAAAACCACCATCGGCCAATGATTCATAGCTCATCAGTCGCGGTTCGTTGTTAAGGGTTTTCAGGATAAGGTTAGCCGGTAAAATTGGCACCGATGAACCACCTGCAACAACCGCTTTTAGGCGTTTGCCGTTGGCTATGCCACCGCAATATTCGTCGCTGTATAAAAATTCTTCAACGGGCAGGCCAAGGTCTATTTCATATACACCCGGTTTTTTAAGGTTACCACCGGCAGAGATAAGCTTGGTGCCTGTACTGCGGCCGATACCTAATTTGGCATATTCGTCGCCACCTTCGTTTATGATGGGCACTACTGCCGCAATTGATTCAACATTGTTTACCACTGTTGGGCAGCCATACAAACCCGCAATAGCCGGGAATGGTGGTTTTATACGCGGATTACCACGTTTGCCTTCCAGCGACTCTAACAACGCAGTTTCTTCACCGCAGATGTAAGCGCCGCCGCCGGGTTGTACGTAAAGTTCCAGGTCGTAACCAGATCCTAATATGTTTTTTCCTAAAAATCCTTTTGCTTTTGCTTCGGCAATGGCCCTTTCCAGTATGCGGATCTGCGGCATCATTTCGCCACGAACGTATATGAATGAGGTATTGGCGCCCAATGCAAAGCTCGATGTGATCATCCCCTCAATTAACAGGTGAGGGATATAGGTCATCAGGTAACGGTCTTTAAAAGTACCGGGTTCAGATTCATCGGCGTTGCAAACCAGGTAACGTGCCACACCCTCTGGCTTGGCCAAAAAGCTCCACTTCATCCCGGTAGGAAAACCCGCGCCGCCGCGGCCACGTAAGCCCGACTTCTTCACTTCCTCAACCACCGCCTCGGGCGACATGGTTTTCAGTGCCTTCTCCACAGATGCATAACCGCCTTTTGAGCGGTAAACATCAAATGTGTTGATGCCGGGTACGTTTATATGTTCTAAAAGTAATTTGCGACCCATTTGTCTTAAATTCTAATATCTAAATTCTAATATCTAATTTTTAAAATTCTAAACTCTAAAGGTTAAAATTCTAATGTTGAAACTCTAAACTCTATTTCCGCCTCCGTCATTACGAGGTGGAGCGAGATCTTTTATCTTTTGTCCTACAGTCTTTCGTTCTTTGTCTTAAAGTCCTTTTGTCCTAAAGTCCAACAAGTCCCAAAAGTCCTTATTCCTTAATTCCTTTTTTCAAATTCCCAATCAGTGTATCAACCGATTCATTGGTAAGGTTTTCGTAAAAAGTATATTCAGGGCCTATTTGCAGTACGGGGCCAAAGCCACATGCTGCAAGGCACTCCACACCGCGCCAGCTAAACAGGCCATCGGCAGTAACTTCACCTTCTTTAACACCCAGTTTGGCCTCTATATGATCCATGATCTTTTCGGCACCTACCAGGCAGCAGCCGCTGGTACGGCATACTTCCAGCACGTATTTACCTTGCGGCCTTAAAAAGTACATGCTATAAAATGATGCCACCTCGTACACTTCGATAGGTAAAATATCAAGGTACTTGGCAACTTTATCCATAGCATCTACACTTAACCAGCCAAAAACGGCCTGGGTTTCGTGCAGTATAGGCAGCAAGCCCGATTTTTGTTTTCCGGCTGGATAGCGGGAAACTATATCGGCAAATTTATTCAGCAGTTCCGGCGTAAACTCAACCGAAACCTGAGCATCTTCAACTCTAAGCATCTAATTCTCCGGCTATAACGTTTAAACTACTCATGTTAATAATTGCATCTGATAATAACATACCGCGGCTCATTGGGGCATACATCTGGTAATTGATGAAGCTTGGCCTGCGGAAATGCAAACGGTATGGGCTGCGCCCGCCATCGTTCACTAAATAAAAGCCCAACTCGCCGTTGGCACCTTCTACAGAATGATAAACCTCGGTATTTGGTGTCGGGATCTCGCCCATCACAATTTTAAAGTGATAAATGAGGGCTTCCATGTTATTATAAACATCTTCTTTTGGAGGCAGATAAAACTCCGGTACATCCGCGTGGAATATATCCGTTGGTTCTTTTTCCAGTTTGGTTAGCGCCTGCTCAATTATGCGCATGCTTTGCCACATTTCTTCGTTACGTACCAAAAAGCGGCTGTAAACATCACCGTTAGGACCTACGGGTACTTCAAACTCAAACTCCTCATATGACGAGTATGGTTCCATTACCCTTACATCATAATCAACACCGGTGGCACGCAAAATGGGCCCCGTCCAGCTGTAGCTTAATGCTTCTTCGGGCGTTACTGCGGCAACATCCTTGGTCCTGTCAACAAAAATACGGTTGCGGTTAAACAGGCTTTCAAACTCTTTAAGGGTTTTAGGGAAATCCTTTAAAAACTTACGCAGCTTTGCAAAGGCAATGGCGTTAAAGTTACGTTCGAAACCGCCTATGCGGCCAATATTGGTAGTAAGGCGGCTTCCGCACACCTCTTCATAAATTTCATAAATAGCCTCACGGAATTCCATCATGTACAGGAAACCCGTGAAAGCACCTGTATCTACACCCAATACACCGTTGCAAATAATGTGGTCAGAGATACGGGCCAGCTCCATTACAATTACGCGCAGGTAATCAACACGTTTTGGGGTGGTGATGCCCAGCAGTTTTTCTACCGTCATATGCCATCCCATATTGTTTATGGGCGACGAGCAGTAGTTCAACCTGTCGGTTAATGGGGTTATCTGGTAAAACGGCCTGTGTTCGGCAATTTTTTCAAACGCGCGGTGAATGTAGCCAATGGTTGATACGCCGCTTACAATTCTTTCGCCATCAAGCTGCAGCACGTTTTGAAACACACCGTGGGTTGCAGGGTGTGTTGGGCCCAGGTTTAGGGTCGATAGCTCGTTTTGCGGATCGTTATCTGTATATACAGGATGATTTTGCATCAGTATAAATTGTTAATTTAGATATGAGATTTGAGACGTGAGATATAAGATTTTGAATTGCTACCTGTAAAGGAAATGGTCTCAAATCTCATGTCTCAAATCTAAAATCTATATATGTTATCTTCCGAAGAAGTAATCTTTTTTGTCAACCCGGTTAGGATCTTCCAGCGGAAACTCCTTACGCATCGGGAAAGCGGTCATATCATCCACATTTAAAATGCGGCGCAAATCGGGGTGGCCGTCAAATATAACCCCGAAAAAGTCATACGTTTCGCGCTCCATCCAGTTGGCACCGTTCCAAAGTACGGTAGCTGTTGGGATGTGCACATCACCATCGGCCAAAAATACTTTTATCCTGATGCGGGTGTTGGTGGTAAGACTGTGCAAATGGTATATAACGCCAATCTCTTTGCCTTCCTGCTCGGGATAGTGTATTGCGGTAATATCTGTTAAAAATATAAACTTCAGGGCTGCGTCGGTCTTTAAAAAAGTAAGCAGACCGATGATCTGGTCGCGGGTGGTTTCAACGGTTAGCAAACCGTAAGGTTCGCCTACTGTGGTTACCTTGTCGCTGAAATTTTCGGCAATTCTTTTTAAAAGCTCTTCGTTGGGTATCTTAGCCATTATTGGATTCCGTATTTAGCTAATAATTCCTGGTACTTAGGTTCGTTTCTTCTGCGAAGCGTTTCTGTTTGTACCAGCTTTTGAATGTTGATAAAGCCATCGATAATAGCTTCTGGGCGGGGCGGGCAACCGGGCACGTAAACATCAACCGGGATAACCTCATCTATACCCTGCAATACAGAGTATGTATCAAATATACCGCCGCTTGATGCGCAGGCACCAACAGCCATAACCCAACGTGGCTCGGCCATTTGCAGGTAAACCTGGCGCAGTACCGGGGCCATTTTTTTGGCGATGGTACCCATAACCATTAACAGATCGGCCTGGCGTGGCGAAAAGCTTAAACGCTCGGCTCCAAAACGCGAAAGATCATAATGAGATGCCATTGTAGCCATAAACTCAATGCCGCAGCATGAGGTGGCAAACGGCAGGGGCCATAATGAGTTTGAGCGTGCTAAACCTATTACTTTATCAAGCGAGGTAGCAAAAAATCCGGCGCCTTCTACTCCAGCAGGGGCATCAACTATTTGAATATCACTCATTGAACTATATTAATAGAAAAATCACTATCCGTAAAGCAGGATAGTGACGGCAAATTTACAATAATAACGATGTAAAAGGTACACTATGCACAGGTTGAGGCTATATTTAGAATCGTTCTAAACTTAGTAAGAGCCCCCTCTAAATCTCCCCCAACAGGGGAGACTTTTGAAAACCCTGTTTTTAAAGTAATTATCAAAGAACCATAGATGTTATAGCCCTCCCTTTTGGGAAGGGCTGGGTGGGGCCGATTAGTCCCAGTCTAATGCGCCTTTTTTAATTACGTATATAAAACCTAATAAAAGTGTGGCCATAAAAATGAACATTTCTATCATGCCATTTGTGCCCATTGCCTTAAAATTAACGGCCCATGGATACATGAAAATTACCTCCACATCAAACAATACAAACAGTATGGCTACCAGGAAGTATTTAATGGAGATAGGTGTACGGGCATTACCCACAACCTCAATACCCGACTCAAAAGGGGTAAGCTTATCTTTAGTTTTACGCTTAGGGCCAATTTTGTGTGTTACAAACATTGTTGTTACCACAAAACCCAGGGCCACTATCATTTGAAATATAATGGGTAAATAATTAACCGGTAAACTTTGTGCTGCTTCCATGCTGCAAATATAGTAATGGATAAACAATAAAAAAGGCCTCTTTTGCAAGAGGCCTTTTTTATTTTATTTAAAATTAAGAATTAAGCTGCCCAGGTTATCAAATCCTTACGCTTTGCCTCATATTCTTAACAACAATTCAATTACTTGGTTTTTTTAGCAAAGTAAGCTGCTGCCTGTTTATTTGCAGGATCGTTTTCCTTTGCTTTATTAAAGTTCTCGGCCGCTTTCACTTCATCCTTTTCTTTAAACTCGTAAATAGTACCTAAGTAAGCGTATGATTCGGCAAGGGCCTTTTTGGTTTTATCATCCGGTGCGCCTTTAGCCAATACTACTTCGATATATTTTTCATAAAACGGTTTGGCATAACCTACAATGTTGTTACGGTCTTTATCCTTAAGCTCGTTAACACGGGCGCGGTATAAATAAGCATCGGCAGTTGTAGGGCTCTTTGCCATTACGTAACTGAAAGCGCTATCTGCTCTCACTATCAGTGTATCGGCATTAGGCAATTTCACATCATAACCATAGTAGTAGCTGATCCCTTCGTAAAAGTAATCTGTTAACTTAACGCTACGACCCGCTTTTAGTGTTGCCGTCCTGTAAGCATCACCAGCCTGAACATATTTCTTTTGACGGAAAAGCGACTTGGCTATCTCGCTGTAAACATCTGTTTGTGTGCTATCAAGCTCCAAAGCTTTCTTCAGGGTGTTGATACCTACTGAATCCTGATTTGAAGCTATCTCCAAACGACCTTTGTATAAATAATCGCGCGGAAGGATACGCTTAGGCTCGGCTTTTTGAAACCAGGTATTAATAGCGGTTAAACCGGCAGGATAATCCTTGTTTTCGTAAGCAGAATAAGCTAAGTAACGATATACCCTTGAGTTTGAATTTGCAGCTTGCGAAAGCGCGGTAGCTTCTACCTGCAAAGTTTTAAAATCACCAGCCTGGATCAGGAAGTCGGCATAACGCATTCTTGATTCAACAGAAAGATCTGTTAAGCTCAGGTATTTTTTATAATTATCTGCAGCTTGCTTTACTTTTTCCGATGCCATTTTGGGATCGGTTGTAGCCCAGCGAAGATCTGTTTCGGCCCATTCGCGGTAAGCGGGACCAAAGTTAGGATCAATAGCCAAAGCATCTTTAAACTGTGTTTCTGCACCATCAAAGTTGTTGGCAAATTTCCATAGTACGCCTGTTGCAACTTTTGCATTAGGGTTTTTAGGATCAAGCGTGGCAGCATCAGAATATGCGGCGTAGGCCTCGTTGCTTTGTACCTGTGAACGGTAAGCATCGCCAATGGTAACCAGCAGCTCAACATCTTTAGGGTTTACAACTTTACCTTTTTGCAATACTGCAAGGGCAGCGCTGGCATCGTCTTTTGTTACTTTACCATCGGCAGTAAGCGGCAATAAATATGCTTTACCTACATATACAAACGGTTTTACGTTTTTACCTGCAAGTGATATAGCCTGGTTAAAATTGGTGGTTGCGGTAGCCCTGTCTTTATCAATAAAAGCAGCGGCACCTAAACCGGCATAGTTTAATCCTGATTTTGGATTTACGGCAATACCTTTGTTAAAGGCAACCTTAGCCGAATCGGAGTAGTCCTGTTTAACATACACCCAACCCAGGTAAAAGAAATTTTCGTCCTTATCGGCCTGCGTGGTCGTAAGGTTTTTAAGCATCGACTTGGCTTTCTGATACTGCTCGGCATCAATAGCTTTCTTGGCATCGGCTAAACTCTGCGCAAAAACTGATGATGAACCAATAAGTACCAGTCCTAATGTCGTTTTAGCTATTTTACTGATCATTTTCATCTTTAAAATTATAGTTTACTTTTTAAATTAATTTCCCTTGGGGGTATCGAATCGGGCAATAATCCCGATCTTAATATAATTCGCTGTCCTACATCGCTGGCTAAAAACGTAGTAAAACCGGTTGTTAAACCTACCTTGCTTGAACAGTTGATCATATACAGGCCCCGGCTTAAAGGGTACTGTTTTAAGACAAGCGATTCTTGCGATGGTTTAAAGTACTCGTTGGGGTACTTCTTGCTGTTTTCGTCTTTTACGCCAACAATTTTAACTTTACTTACGTAATCCGCATAGTCTTTATCCGGATCAATGAGCCAGCTAAAACCGGTAATACCAATGGCATCCGGATGCTCGCTTACGTATTTTATAACTTCTTTATTTGATTTAAGCGCGTAAATGTTTTTTTGCTTAAATTCCTTATTACCCGAAAACTCTTTCAAATACCTTACCAAACTTGAGTTTGGGTTGTCAAAAACAATAGTTTTATTTACACCCGCCTGACCGTTCAGCATCTTTTTTAATTCATTTACGGTAGTTACGGTATCTGCAGATGTTTTATTTACTATTAAAGTAACCGCATCTGTAGCAAAACGCACTACCTCAACACTAAGCTGTTGCTTTATTAAAGCATTACGTTCGGCAGTATCCAGATCGCGGGATAACACTACGGCCCTTACACTGTCATTCATGAGCATGTTTACCGCCCTGTTTTCGGTACGGTAAAGTACTGTGGGGTTGGCATCGCGGTTTCGGCTTTTAAAAACGTACATCTCCTGGCCTACAATTGGTGCAAATGATTCGTCGGCTACAAGGGTTATCTCACCTGATTGAAAAGTATCTTTGGTAGAAAACTTAACCGCCTTTTGCTTACAGGCTGTTAAGCCCGCAACCATAGCAAGCGCTAAAAGCGCGTATTTGTTAATCTTATTCCTCATCATACTTGTCTTTTTTGAATAACCTCGAGAACCTCAGGATACCGTAACCTATTATTAAAACTCCGAAAAGTATGCGCTGGTATGGCTGAAGCTGTAGCGGGATCCTGTCCCAAAATATTATCATTAAGCCAAAAATGACAATACAAATAAATGCGGCTGTTCCTAAAATAAGCAAAAACCGCCTTTTGGGCGATTTTTGCTCTTTATTAAAATCTGTTGACATTATTTTATTCTTCGCTGGCCAGGGTAAAGCTTACCGGTACACTATATTGTACACGAACAGGCCTTCCGTTTTGAATACCAGGTCTCCATTTTGGTGATTGTTTTAATGCACGTACTGCTTCTTCATCGCAACCGCCGCCAATACCTCTTGTTACTTTAATGTCGGTTAATGAACCATCGCGTTCGCAAACGAAAGTTACAATTACCCTGCCTTGTGTTCCGTTTTCACGGGCAACGGCCGGGTAACGAATGGTTTTTTGTAAAAACAAACCAAATTTTTCGTTACCTCCCGGAAATTCCGGTACTTGCTCAACTGATGCAAAAATCCTGTTCGGATCTTCTTCAACCACTTGCTTAATATCTGAGTTACCTACCGGCTCATCAATCCTGATATCGGCATTAGGGTCACCTTTCTGATCTTTCTGACCAGGATCGGCTACTGCAAGTTCCTTTATCGTTGGCGGATCTTTTTCCTTAACCTCGTTATCTGGTTTTACAACCGGAGGAGGGAAACGAATCTGATCCACCTTTGGTTTAGGTGGTTCTGGTGGCGGTGGAGGTGGTTTTTTAGTTTGATCCACTGGTGGCGGAGGTAACAGCACTACGTCTGTTATCTTCACTTTTGGGTCAGCTTTGGGGATTAATCCCTTGATCTTGTTGATGATAGTAGGAATAGAAATTATAACCACAAACAAAACAATGGCTATAACAAGCGCCTTGTTGGTGTTTTTGGAGTTATCTCTTCTCAGTTCATAAGCCCCGTAGGCCTTATTTCTGCTACTAAAAACAACGTCGATCCATTTCTGATCTAATATGTCTAATTTTGATCCAAACATTCTGTAAGGCTTTAATTATTAATAACGTTGTGTAATATTATTTAGTATCGTTGTAAAGGTTGTTCTTTTTCAAGTCCGCAATTTCAGATGGTGTGATGTCAACAATACCATAACCCTGTACATTGGTTATATTGATCTCGTCAAGCACGGCAACCATGTTTTTGTAAACAGATTTATCACTTGGTTTTATTAAAACAAACATCCATTTACCAGTTGATTCCTGCACCGATTTACCTTTTTCAACCAGCAATTTACGTAAACCATCTTTACCGTAACCAATAATTTCTGGTGCTGATTTTCCTGGCTCACCAATGTACCACTCCAACTTGTCATCGCTGCCAAGTAAAAGGGTTAATGAGCGTGATGCAGCAATAGGTTTTTCATCCTTGATCTTTTCATCCTTATCAGGCATGGCCAAATCCATTGCTTTGGGTTTTGCCAATGTGGTAGTCATGATAAAGAATGTGATAAGTAAGAAAGCCAAATCAACCATCGCGGTTAAATCGATACGGGTAGATTGCTTTTTACTTCTAACCTTCCCGCCTTTATTCTTGCCTCCGCCGGAGGTATCTAATTCTGCCATGATTCTTTATTTAGCGACAGCTGCACCTGCATCGCTGCCAACGTTTGTTATTAAACTAAACTTGTTAACTTTTTGCTTTTGCAAAATAGCTATCACATCCTTTATAACAGGGTATGCCTCTTTACTATCACCTTTTATAGCTATACGTAATTCTTTGTTGTGCAAAGCTTTGGTTGCTATACGGGCCTGCTTAATCCAGTTAAAAAGTTCTGCGCTAACAGAATCTCTCGGGATACCTGGCTGGCTGTATTTCTTTTGTTGATCTGCACTCAATGCAATAAACTGGCGCAATTGAAGTACCGGAACACCAAAAGAGGTGATAGTTGAAAACCTTGTCTGCTCATCAGGAGTGAAGGATTCTTTATAAAGCTCACCTACCTGTGTTAAAGTTTGTTTACGTAAATCTGTACCTTCAAGCCCAAAAAACGCTTTATCCGCACCAACAGTAATGGTCAGGAAATCAGCTTCGGGCACGGGCTGCTGTATGGATGACTTAGGTGCATCAATCGGAACCGGATCTTCGGTACGCACCTTTGCAGTCATGATGAAGAAAGTAAGCAACAGGAACGCCACGTCGCACATGGCGGTCATGTCAATAGCTGTACTCTTTCTTGGAACTTTTATCCTTGCCATATTAAAAATTTTTAAAAATATATAGTGTGTATTAATTTAACTGTTTACGCCTTAAACGGTTGTTTTTTAGCGCAAACCAAGCACTAAAATATTCTTATTTATTTTTGTGTGATGCAGCAAATGTTTGAACGATGCTAAAGCCGGTTTCGTCAATAGCGTAAGTTAATTTGTCAATTTTTGATGTAAACACGTTGTACATTACAATTGAAATAGCTGATGTTAAGATACCAAATGCAGTATTGATCAACGCTTCAGAGATGTGTGAAGATAGCTCAACCTGGTTAGGTACACCTGATACCGCTAATGAACCGAACGCACGGATCATACCCACAACCGTACCTAATAAACCGGTTAATGTACCGATAGATACTAATGTAGCGATGATAGTTAAGTTTTGCTCTAACATTGGCATTTCCAATGCAGTTGCTTCTTCAATATCTTTTTGGATAGCTAAAGTTTTTTGATCAACATCCAGGTTAGGCTCAGCGTCCATTTCACTATATTTCTTTAATGCCGATTTTACAACGTTTGCTACAGAACCTTTTTGTTTGTCGCACTCAGCTGCTGCTGCTGCTATGTTACCTGCGTTAAGGAAAGATTGTATTTTTCTAACAAAAGAATCAACACTTCCAGTACCAGATGCTTTACTGATAACAACAAAACGCTCAATAGAGAAAACGATAACCATTAATAGGAACGACATGATAACCGGTACAATTACACCACCGCTATGAACTTGTCCAAATGGATCTGATGGGTAACCATTTACGTCACCACCTTTAAAGTGGCTTGGATCGCCCAGGATGAATACAAAAATCAGGATTGCCACAACCAGGCAAATTGGAATAGTTAAAGACGCAAACAAGCCCGATGCACTTGAGCTTTCTTTAACAGGAGTAGTTGGTTTTGTTGGTGCGTTTGCCATTACTTTTAAATTTAATTTTAGTTTTTGTTTATTTTATAAGTTAGTTAAATGTGTGCTTCATTAGCGAATAACAAAAATAGAATTTTAATGAAATAAAAAAATCTTTTATGTTATTCTTTACAATTATTTAATACCGAATTACATTTTGTTGCCAATTGGATATAAATAACGCCTAAACGCTTAAATATTGTGTGTTGGCAACACAATTATTTGCAATGAAAACCATTTTTTTTAATAATAGCAAGTCTTGCAGTATAAAATTTCTGTCACCAAGGTGTTACAGTAGGTTTTTTAATGTTGCGTAGGTAGTTAACGTTAACGCTTGATATTTGTTTTAGTGTATAGTTTACGCATAGGTACAGCTAAAACGTATTATCATATGTTAAAAAACGTTAAATTACTTATCCCCCGGCCTTTTTAGCCTTATAGCCATCGGTTTGCAGCAGGGCAAGTATCTTATCCCTGAAATCGCCCTGTATCAATATCTCATCATCTTTTACCGAGCCGCCTACGCCGCATTTAGTTTTTAGCTTTTTGCCAATGGCCTCCAGATCGGTATCGGCACCTATAAAACCGGTAACCCGGGTAACCAGTTTGCTGCCTCCTTTTCTATCCAGGTATATTTTGAGGTTTTGCTGTTGCGGCGGCAGGGTTTGCGCGGCCCCCCCTCCCTCCTGCTGGTACTCAAAATCAGGATCGGTAGAGTACATGATGCCTGTAAAGTTCTTTTTAGCCATAATATTAGTTTTTATAGGATGGGCCTACTATAACCTTTAACGAATTTGGTACTATATTAATATGTATATCGTTCCCGGCCATCTGCGGCTCACCATCCAGGTGAATAGGGCCTGTACGCTCACGGGTGATATCAATTTTTTTTCCGCGGATGATCTCTACATACCTGGAGCTTTCGGTAGCTTTAAGCAGCATGCGCATGCTCATCTCCGGAAAACGCCACAACGGAAAGGGTTTTATCACGCAAACATCCAGCAAGCCATCCTGTACCGTGGCCTTTGGTGATATATGTACATTGTTACCGTATTGTGATGAATTGGCTATACTGAGCATAAATGCCGTTTTATCAATCGCCTTACCGTCAATTTCAATATGGTAACCCTGCGAATCGTAGCTTACCACCTCTTGTATAGATGATTTGATGTAGCTGATAAACCCGCGCTTTTTACCGTGCGAAAATATCTCGCTGATATGCGCATCAAAACCCATACCCGCCATATTAAAAAACGGCTGCCCGTTTAACATGGCCGAATCTATAGCTTCAACCGTGCCGCGGCCCAGGTTTTCAATAGCTTTCCGGGGATCCATTGGGATGCCCAGGAAGCGCGAAAGCCCGTTGCCTGAGCCAAATGGCACTATACCCAGCGCCGTATCGGTACCTACTATGGCCGATGCCACCTCGTTTACCGTACCATCGCCGCCTACGGCAACCACTATATCAAACTGCCCAACTGCCTCACCTGCAATAACCCGCGCGTGCGATACGCCGTCGCTGTAAGCTATCACCGGCTCAAATCCTGCAGCACATTCCTCAATAAGCTCAGGCACCCCCTCCTTGCTCTTCCCGCCCGAAATTGGGTTTATTATAAATAACGCTTTACGTTTCAACTATATGTATTATTTAAACCATCAAAAGTAAATGTATTTTCGGCTTTGTAAAATTTGTTTTATTTTTGCTACCCGAAAGTGGAATGATTTAATTGTACCGATTACCCCGGTGCCGGATTGCAACCACGTAAAAAAGTGCTAAACCCATGCTTCTTTTTACAAGGAACCGTTTAAATCCCCGCTTTATTGTTTTTCGTTAATTGTAAAAAAAGATTTATATGCCATATTTATTTACCTCCGAATCCGTATCTGAAGGACACCCGGATAAAGTTGCCGACCAGATCTCAGACGCGCTGATTGATCATTTTTTAGCATTCGACCCTAATTCAAAAGTTGCCTGCGAAACCCTGGTAACTACCGGGCAGGTTATTTTGGCCGGCGAGGTAAAATCAAAAGCATATTTAGATGTGCAGAAGATTGCCCGTGAGGTGATCAACAAAATTGGCTATACCAAAGGCGAATACATGTTTGATGGCAGCTCATGCGGTGTGCTATCGGCCATTCACGAGCAATCACCGGATATTAACCAGGGTGTTGAACGCAAAGCACCCGAAGAGCAGGGCGCCGGCGACCAGGGGATGATGTTTGGCTATGCTACTGTTGAAACCGACAACTATATGCCCCTTGCTTTGGATATTGCCCACGCTTTATTATTAGAGCTGGCCGCAATCCGCCGAGAAAATACCGACATTAAATATCTTCGCCCGGATGCAAAATCGCAGGTTACTTTAGAGTATAGCGACGATAACAAACCGCAGCGCATTGATGCCATTGTTATATCAACCCAGCACGATGATTTTGATGAGGAAGCAACCATGCTGGCCAAGATCAGTGCCGATATTATCAGCATCCTTATTCCGCGTGTTAAGGCAAAATACCCTAAATACGCCCACTTTTTTAACGATCAGATAAAATACCATATTAACCCAACAGGCAAATTTGTAATCGGCGGTCCGCATGGCGATACAGGCTTAACCGGTCGTAAAATTATTGTGGATACCTACGGCGGTAAAGGAGCCCACGGCGGTGGTGCATTCTCAGGTAAAGACCCATCAAAGGTTGACCGTTCTGCAGCTTACGCAACCCGCCACATTGCCAAAAACCTGGTAGCAGCCGGCGTTTGCGACGAGGTATTGGTACAGGTGTCATACGCCATAGGCGTTGCCCAGCCAATGGGTATTTACGTAAACACTTACGGCACTGCTAAAGTGGACCTTCATGACGGCGCCATTGCCGCCAAGGTAGAGGAGATTTTTAACATGACCCCTTACGCCATTGAAACCCGTTTTAAACTGCGCAACCCTATTTACAGCGAAACAGCAGCATACGGTCACTTTGGTAAACCGAACGAAACAGTAACAAAAACCTTTATAGCCCATGATGGCAGCGAACTAAAACGCGAAGTTGAACTCTTTACCTGGGAAAAACTTGATTACGTTGATAAAGTGAAAGCTGCCTTCGGGATTTAAGAGCAAGGACTTTTAGAACAAGGATTTTTAGAGCAAGGAATAAAGACAAAAAGCGATTGGCGATGAGCCAGTCGCTTTTTTTGTGGTGTAATAAATTAGCAGTCAGCAAATTGCAAACGATTGTGTAGAAAAAATAAAGCCCGGCCCGTGCGATTTCCCTCTCAAGAGGGGAATAATAAAAAATATCATCCCGAAACGGGTAAGAGTGACAATTGCAACTGCGGTAATAAAAATCTATTTTGCATTGCCCAATCACAATCAACAAATGAAAAAAACCTTAGCCATAATTATCACAATACTGTTTCACTACGTTAGTTACGCGCAGTTACGTGATACCGCCTTAGCAAAAAGAATAACCATTAATGGCTTTTGTTTATGCAGCACCACTATAGCTGATTTAAGAAAATCAAATCCCGACTTAAAAGAAACAGACGTTGAGGAAATGGATTTATCTAAAAATTGCTTTGGAGAGGATCAACAATTTTTGGCCGGCAAAGGCTATTACACAAATGCGCAGCCCGGGATAATTTTTCAAAAAGAACGCGATTCTGCCTTTATCAGCAAAATAAGGCTTACAAGGGAATTTAAAGGAAAATTACCCGACGGAAATTTTATTGACTTAAAAAAGTTTCTTTTAAAGGATCTGTTTAAGCTATACCCTCAATTTAAAGATAAATGGCAATCAAGGGATTGTTCGGAATATTGGAAATTTTCAAATGATACCATATCATTTTACGTAAAAATCAACAAAAACAAAAAGCCGCAATTTCCCATTGACAAGCAATTTTACCTGAATAAACCAATTGAGGGCGTTGATATCACTATATCGTGCGGGCTAATCCGAGCTCGCGATGCAGGATATCGTGATGCCCGGTATCGTGACACCTGGTATAATGATGCCTGGTACCACGATGCATTGTATCATGATGCAGAAAAACATAAAGATGGCGTTTATTATCTTGACAGGATTAGAGTTCACAAATCAGACCTCCAGAAAATAAACCCAACGGATATTGCTTCTCTTGATGTTATAAAAGACTCTGTTATAACCAAGAGATTTGGATCGAACAGTACCGCCGGATTATTTTTTATTGAAACAAAAAACTTTGCAAAAAGTAGATATCAGAAATATTTTTCGTCAAAATCGCCCGAATACGCAAAACTTATTACAGATCCTGGAATAGATGCTGCCATTCAATATATACTTAATGACAAAGTGTTAAAAGAAAATTTTGAAGGCGATTTAGCGGGAATAAACGATAAACGGTTTAAAGGAATAAAAATTTTAACTAAGGCAGAGCTGATCAGCATTTATGGCATAAGCGATAAAGATTATGGCGTAGTAATTAGCACCGATTTAACAAAGAAATAAAAAACGCACCGCAAAGGTTATATAATTCTGTTTTATAAAAAACGTCATCTCGAAACGAGGCACGAGTGAGAGATCTTATACGGCCCAGCATACGAACGCTGCATATCATACAATCCGTCGGTAATACTATGCTTGCCCACCTTTATAACAACCAAATTGAACAATATCCCACATATAGTGATTAGCTAAACCTTCAAAGTCGGGCTTTAGCGGTGCAAGCAGATCATAATATTGGGGAGAATTTGTTTTGATAAAACCTTGAGCCTGGGAAAATATTGTTTCCAAATAAGCCGCGAGATCTGTTTGATCTTTAGATTCAATTTCGACATCAAACTCCATATAAAACCGGCTATCGCAGGTAATTATCTTTTTCCCGGTATTTTTTTCCTTGTAAAAGATGTTCCAATCCAGCGTTAAACCGTAAGGCATAGTTTTACCCTGGGTAGTTCTGTTTGTGGTTCTCAATACCCAGGTATGGCTAAAATCATCGTTTAAAATCAATGAGAAATTTGAACGGTATTTAACCAGTGATGAATCTATGGCTTTAATGATCATATTGCGAAGATGATGGTTAAAGATACCGCTATCGTACCAGATACAAAAGCGAGGCCCCGCGCGATTCCCCTCTTGAGAGGCGCGGAGGGGTGTGTTTCGCGACGCAGAACACACCCCTCCCATTGCACATCCATCGCGCCCCCTCTCATGAGGGGAATTTAGTGAACCCAATTGCGACAATTTCCTCCTATGATGTAAACTAACCAAGGCTACAACTCACCCGACCATCGCTACGCTTGGTCACCCTCTCTTCGCCTTCGGCGGAAAGAGGGGATTGCAGGATTTGATAAGTATCAAAAGTAGAGAAAAGATAAAAAATATCCTCCACCCTCTTTCCAGCGAAGCTGAAGAGAGGGGCGTCGCACGAAGTGCCGGCGGGGTGAGTAATCGCCACCATACAAAGCCACTACTCCCCCCGCACCCCGCACCCCGTACCCCGATCCCCGCACCTCCCCCACACAAACGTTTGCGTAGTAATTTTCATAATAATTAACCCCAGGTCATGTAAATTTATATAAAAACGACGAGAGCGGTTTTATATACCCGGGCTTAAAATAAAGCATTTTAAACCCGATAATTTTTTAGATGTGCCGGTGCTGATACAGAAAACCATTCTTGATGCCTGCTGAACTCAACTATTAAACATAACCGCTAAAAAATCGTAAAATGCAAAAATCAAACCTAAAAACACTCGCTAAAATGTTTGTGATCACCCTGTTATTCGGTTTAATGTCGTGCTCCAAAACAGCACAGATAGATAGTGCCGAAAAAACAGTAAAAGTCAACGCCCGTAAACAAGTAGTAGCATCTACCAGTAACGCGGCCCCGTCTGAGCACCTTACCTTCTATTTTCCTTCGGATGGTATTGCCAAAATTCAGAAGGTAAAAATCACGCAATCTGCCAATACCGAATTTTTTGAGGTTCATGGGTACGACGGCGGTTATGCGGGTTTACAGCAAACACCTGATAACTCCTTCGGCACACCGAATATATTGATCTCCTCCTTGTGGGACCCTAATACCGCCGGGGGCATTTTATCCCGGGTAGCCTATGCTGCACCAACCACCGTTACCAGCAGGTTTGGCGGCGAGGGTGATGGTTCGAAAACTATTAACCCTTACCAGTGGAGCCTCAATACCTGGTATAATATTGCCCTGCGTGCATGGAAATATAACGGTGAGCTGTTTATTGCCACCTTTATACAAAACATAAGCACCGGCACCTGGTTCCATACCACAACGCTGGCCATACCCACGCGTACCAACTTCCTGGGATCTGGTGATGACGCTTTCCTGGAAAACTGGGACGGCAGCAATACCGCCTGGGACGGCAGCTTTGTACGCAAAGCATTTTTTAAAGATTGCTGGAGCCTGAACACCAGCAACGTTTGGGAAAAACACACCAGTCGTAATTTTAGCGCAAATGCTGGCGACGAGGCCCGCAACGGCGCGTACGACCTGGCATTTAACTCCGGTTATGACGCCACCGAAGATGCTTACTTTATGCAGCATGGCGGCAGCACTACGCCATCAGCGGGTTTTGGTACCGGCCGTACACTCAGCCTGCCCGTGCAAACCAACCAGGGCACTGCGCCAACACTTACCACAGGCGCGGTATCAGCCGTTACAGCAAATTACACGGCTGGCACAATCAACGTAAGTTGGATCACCGATGCTACTAAAAGTCCGCAGCTATCATCAAAGGTGGAGATCCTGAACTCGGCCGGTACCGTAGTGCAAACTGTGGATCAGGTGCTGCCAGAAAAACGGTCGGCCGCCATTACTGCCACCCTTGCCGCAGGTAACTATACGGCCCGTGTAACCATTACCGATATATTTAACCATGTAGCCACAGCTATAACTTCGGCATTTACTGTTACCAGCAGTAGTACATGGTATAAAATTAAAAACGTTTACAGCGGCCTGTACCTTGCCATTGAGGGCACCAGCACAGCTAACAGCGCCTATATAGTGCAAAGCACCAGCAGCACCAGCTATGCGCAGCAATGGCAACTAAGCAGCCAGGCCGGGGCAACCGTACTGGTAAACCGCAACAGCACTAAAGCCATTGATGTATCGGGCAGCATCCAAACATCCGGCGTTAACCTTATACAGTACACCGTTACCAATGGCACCAACCAGCAATGGAACCTGCTCTCCATAGGCAGCGGTAAATACAACATCCAAAGCAACCTATCAAACCACTATATCATAGACGACCCGGCCAGCAGCACCGCCGACGGCACCCGTCTTATCCTTTACGCACTATCAGGCACAACCGGCTCCCCTAACCAACAGTGGACGCTGGAAGCGCAATAGTTTATATTTAATTAATTGGTGAAAAGAGCAGCCCGAAAGGGTTGCTCTTTTGTTTTGGGGGGATTTCCATCATCACTTCGCACGAGTGCCTTTCTGTGGCGGGCCGCAAAGGGAGCAGGCAATGTTTGAGATTATTAAGATTAGAGAAAAGATAAAAAATGTTCTTACCCTCTTTCCAGCGAAGCTGAAGAGAGAGGGGCGGCCAGCGAAGCGTAGCCGGGGTGAGTAATCGCCGATATCCATTCACCTTGCACTCGTTTGTAAAGAGTGCTTAACACAGTCACGCCATTGTATCACGAAAAAAGCAGGAGAATTTTAAGTACTCTTTACAAACGAGCGCAAGTACTAATATCTCACCGCTACTCCGGTCAACTTTTTCACGAACCACTTCCTGCTTTTAAACAGTAAATAACAAATCAGGAAGATCCATACGTGATGCTTTTCCTCATTATAAGTTGTTAACGTTATAATAAACGAGACTGCAAATAATGTATAAAACACGGCATCTGCCATCCATAATTTTATTTTAGGCTTATTTTTATGAGTAGGATATTCGGATGTTGATTTTTTCTCACTGCCTTCAAATTTATAGCTAATACCAACACTAAAACCATACCAGTGCTTATAATTCGCAATTTCAAATTCTTTATAATGTGCAAGAAAATCCCACACTTTCTGTATTAATCCGATATCATCGATCGCAGAGGTATCAAGCCAGGCTTTATCAGCGAAATCATCTATATACTTGTGTTCAGTATTGGTTAAACGATCTGAAAAACCATGCTTTTCTATCACAGTGATAGCCTCAGCAGTAGTAATAATGCCCGCCGACAGCCGGTGATACAATAACCCTAAAATAGCTCTTGCTACAGTACTATCTTCTTCTACACGAACAGAATTAAGCCAACTTATCAATTCATTTTTATCATGACTCAATGACAGATCTATAAAAAAACTTTCCGGCTCATTTTCATGTTGAATGATCTGGTCGGACCATTCAACAACTTCTTTTCTTGAGATCAGCCCATACCTGAGCGCGTAATAAAAAACCGTTAATATATATTTGGCTGTACTTGGTTTTGTAGAATAAATTGGCTGTTTTTCAACTTCTAACTGCCAGTCATACAAACCACCAGGTTCAAACACGTTCCCTTTTAAAACCCGATCGATAAATTCAGACAGGGAATTAGTGAGTACCAGCTTATTACCGTTGGCCTCAATAATAATTTTATAATCGTTGCAATCATCCGGGTTTATTTCCAATTGCCACATGTCAATGTATATCATGTACTCGGCAATGTACAGAGGGGCTTTTTTGCGTCGGTCTTTGTTTTCTATAATTTCTGTAAGAGGTATTATATTAAATATATCTTCATCAACTTCAAGTCCATCGCTAAAACTATAAAATGCCTTAAAATCATCAGGTAATGTTATGCCGTATGTAGCCTCACATTCACTTATAAGGCCGGCCTTTGCCCCCATGTGCAGGGTTAAACCGTTATGAGGTAAGTTTTGGAGTGTGTGAATGGTATCGGTTATCAACATATATAATGAATACGGTAAGCAATATAACCCTTGCAACCGATAGTACCAAGAGGCTTTAGTTATAATCCGACCGTATGTTGGTTATCATCACCTTGCGCTTGTTTTGTAAAGAGCGCAGGAGGATGAACAAGATCGATGAATTTCTGGAAGGATATTAACCCCTCATATTAAATAAACTTCAAAAAAAGCCCCAAAATCTACTGACGCATCACTGACGCCGACTGACGACACACTGACGCTTGCTGACGCACTACTGACGCCCATTGACGGCATACTGACGAAATGTGAATATGGATTTTATACCAATATAAAACGCACAGTTAAAACTCCTTTTTTCATCGCAAAAACAAAAGAGCAAAAAAGCTATCTTTGTCGCCATGAATATCCTGATCCTTGGTTCGGGCGGAAGGGAAAGTGCCTTCGCCTGGAAAATTGCCCAAAGCCCCAAATGCGAAAAGCTTTTTATTGCTCCCGGTAATGCCGGCACGCACCAGTATGGCACCAACGTTAACCTAAAAGTTACCGATTTTGAGGGCATTAAACAATTGGTAATCAGCGAGAAGATTGACCTGGTACTTGTTGGCCCCGAGGAGCCGCTGGTAAAGGGCATCCATGATTTTTTCCTGGCCGATGAGCAGTTGAAAGGCGTGCCGGTTGTAGGTCCGCAGCAACATGCCGCGCAGTTAGAAGGCAGTAAGGATTTCAGCAAGCAGTTTATGGAGAAGCATAATATCCCCACTGCTGCATATAAAACATTCACGAAAGACACTCTGCAAGAGGGACTTACCTACCTTGCAACCGCCGGTTTACCCGTAGTGCTAAAAGCCGATGGACTTGCCGCAGGCAAGGGCGTACTCATTTGCCTTACCCTGGAAGAGGCACAGCTTGAACTTACCCAAATGCTTGCCGAAGCCAAATTTGGCGAGGCCAGCTCGCGCGTGGTGGTTGAGCAATTTTTACAAGGTATTGAACTATCGGTATTTGTAATGACCGATGGTACCAACTATAAAATACTCCCCGAAGCCAAGGACTATAAACGTATTGGCGAAGGTGATACCGGCCTGAATACAGGCGGTATGGGCTCTGTTTCGCCGGTACCGTTTGCGGATGCGGGCTATATGAAAAAGGTGGAGGAAAAGGTGATTATCCCTACGGTAGAGGGTTTAAAAAAGGATAATATCCCCTATAAAGGCTTCATCTTCATTGGCTTAATGAACAGCGAGGGCGAGCCTTGGGTTATTGAATACAACTGCCGCATGGGCGACCCTGAAACAGAAAGCGTTATGCGCCGTATCGACAGTGATTTTGTTGATCTGCTGCAGGGCGTAGCCGAAGGTAACCTGAACGAAAAGGAACTTATTATATCGCCCAAAACAGCCGCAACTGTAGTAATGGTTGCAGGTGGTTACCCAGGCGAATACCTTAAAAACAAAGTAATAACCGGCACCGAAAACGTGCGCGATTCTATAGTTTTCCACGCGGGCACCAGCACCCAGGAGGACGGTGTGATCAGCACCGGTGGTCGTGTTTTGGCTATAACCACCCTGCAAAACGATATGTTTACCGCACTGCAACAAGCTACCGCCGATGCAAGCCGCATTTATTATGACGGTATGTATTTCAGGAAAGATATAGGGTTCGACTTACTTTAGGGTCATTTCGCTGCGCTGTCATTTCACTGCGTTGTCATTAGGTCATTGTTTTAGAAAAAAAAGAAAAGGGTGGATAAGTTAAACTTATCCACCCTTTATATTTAAGGACTAATGACTGCGAAGCAAATGACTTAATGACAGCGCAGCGAAATGACCAATATTATATTTTTCCAAAAATTTTGGCTAATGCTGCTTCCAGGTCATCGCCGCGAAGGTTTTTGCCAACGATCTTACCATTAGGATCTATAAGAAAGTTTTGGGGGATGCCGCGTACAGCGTACAATCCAGCGGCTTTACTATCCCAGTATTTAAGATCAGATACATGGTTCCAGGTAAGACCATCCTTGTGGATAGCAGCCAGCCATTTATCCTTTGCATTCGGCTGATCAAGCGATACACCCAAAATGGTGAATTTTTGATTTTTATAGTGATTGAAAGCCTTTACAACGTTAGGATTTTCCTGTCTGCAGGGACCGCACCATGAAGCCCAAAAATCAATCAACACGTATTTACCGCGGAATGACGACAGGCTAACCTCTTTACCTGCCGTATCGGCTTCGGCAAATTCAGGTGCAATTGCGCCCAAGGCTACAGCTTTTAATTTAGGTAAACGCTCGCCAAATTTTATTCCAGCTTCGGTTGCTTTTATAGCTGGCGATAGTCCGGCATATAAGGGTGCAATATCTACATAATCGGCACTGTAAGCATATGATTCCAGTGCGTTCAGACTGATGGATGAGTTAGGATTATCCTGAATAAATTTTTTGTCGATAGCAGTGCTTTTGTCTTCAATAGCTTTTTCATCAGCCTTTGACTGTTTAATAAACTCAGGGGATGCCTGCTGCGCTGGCGTTGCTGCCTTTTGCTTCGCTTCCAAAGCTTTATACGCATCAGCTATTGGCTTTTGAGCAAGCTGATATTTCTCGTTTTCCTGGTTTGTTTTCGGACCATCTACCTTTGCATTGGCCAGCAAATCGGCAGTGGTAATGTTAATAGTGCCAGCTTCAAGATAAATAGCACGATAATCTTCGGCATTGTTAGTACCATTGCCTTTCGCGTTGAATAACAGATAAGCGTTAACAGGCGCTGTGCCCTCTGTAACACCTTCAAAATGGAACTTGCCACCGGTTAATACAGCCGAATCAATAACGGTTTTACCTTTGGCGCGGTATTCAAGGTAAACCTTAGCAGGCGCGTTGTTTTCGCCTATTTTACCTTGTACGGTATATTTTGCCTCCTGTGCAAATGCAAAAGCAGGTAATGCTGCTATTGCCAATAAAGCTATTTTTTTCATCAATAATAATTTATAATGCAATATAGGGAAATTGGCTATAAATCGATCGTTGGGTACTTGATTTAGGTTGAAAACTCAATTATTCAACCCAATGCTACTCAATTAATCAAACTATATCTTTCCAAATAGCTCCTGCAACTTAGCATCCAGATCTTCGCCACGAAGGTTTTTGGCAACTATCTTTCCATCGGGACCGATAAGGTAATTTTGTGGGATAGATGATACCGAATATAGGGCCGCCGCCTCGTTACTCCAGAATTTCAGGTCGGATACTTGTGTCCATGCCAGGCCATCGGTTTTAATAGCCGCCAGCCAGGCTGCTTTACCATCGGGTTTATCCAGTGATACCCCTAATACGGTAAAGTTTTTGGTTTTGTATTTGTTGTAGTTGCGTACAACGTTGGGGTTTTCCTGCCTACAGGGGCCGCACCACGATGCCCAAAAATCCAGCAGTACATATTTACCGCGGAAAGATGAAAGCTTAACAGGTGTACCGTTCACATCGTTTTGAATAAAATCTGGAGCTATTGAACCAATGGCCGTAACCTTCAAAGCATCTAATGATTTTCTGATGTTTTTACCACCTTCAGAATCTTTAAGCGTTTGTGACAAGCTATTGTACAAAGGCTCTATCTCGGCAGGATCAGGCGCAGGGCCGCTTACTGAACTCAGAGCTATCAAACTTAAATAACTGTTAGGGTTTGATGTTATAAAGCTTTTAAGGATTGTTTTTTGCTCGTTTTGGATGACTTTATACTTTGCCTGCATCCCGCTTTGAAAAGCTTCTGTTTGTTGTTGGGCAGGGGTAGCTGCTTTGGCCTCGGCCATTAGCCTTTGTGCTTTTACGTTTACGGCTTCCAGTTGCTTGGTCAATTTTTTATTATCGTCGTTTATGGCCGATCCGGTGAACTGGGCATTACAAACAGAATCTTTACCTGTTAGTGTAAGTGTGCCCTTTTCAAGGAAAAAATTCAAATTATCGGTACCCTTTACTGGCTGACCGTTCGGATAAGTTTGCTCGGCATATTTGGTAAGGCCTATGCCTTTATAATCTACCGCCAGTGTAGCGTTGACCGGGTTTAAAATACCGCCCGTAAAGCTAAATGCGCCATTGGTAACATCTGCCGAATCAACCACCCGGTTTGAACCAAGTGTATATATCAGGTAAATCTTTGCGGGGGCATTTATATTACCCACTTTACCGTTCAACGTAAAAGTATCTGAGCCTTGGGCAAATGCCGCTGCGGGCAGCACGGCGGCTATATAAAAAAATAATTTCTTCATGAGGATTATTAAAACTATAAGAATTGATAACGTTAAAACGCTGATGTAATTATATTTATCAGTTTAATTTTTGATAAGTGCGCCACCAAAGGTCAGGCAATTCGCCGGATACGGCTGTCTTGTAATCGTCATAACTGCAGGGCACCAGGTGAAAACGCTCATTGCGCGAGCCGCCTGTTGGGTAAGGCACCTGCATCCACCAACGGTCGGTTTTCTTGCTTTTTACGAATACCACTTCCTGGTCTTCATGCTTAAGACTGGTTTTATAAATAAGGTATTGCGATTTGGGGTTGAGCGGAAAATCGCGCTTGCGACCATAAAAACCATCAACAAAGTACCAAAGCATTTGCGCCAGCAATGTGGCAGTTTGGCCATTACTATCAAACGCGGGGTTAAATTCGTAAAACCCTATTGAGCTTAACTTATCGTTATACCCCGCGTACCGGCAAAGCTGGCAGGCTTCTTCGCCGTACAAACCATTGGGTGTGGCGTTGCCATTACCCATAGCATCAGATGATCGTATAGCACCTATATCAAAGCTTATCATACTGGCATTCCGGATGGCGGGCTCTGTTACGGCCACGTTGCCGCTTATTTCGCCAAGGCGATGTACATCAAAATACAACTTATCCATTACCCGAAGGCTATCCTGACTGGCAAAATAGGTTTGATAACCCAAGTTGCTATAATTGAACAGGTAATTGGGCTCGTGCAGAAATATTTTATTGAGGTATGATTGTGAGGTTGTTTCTAACCCGCCGCGGGTTTCATCTTCGTCGAGATCAAAGTGCGAGTCGATAACTACCAGGTCTACCTTTTGTTCTAATTCTTCATAACCCAGGTATTGAGCATAGGTAAGATCCTGTCCGCCGCCGATGATGATGGGAACGATATCTTTCTTAACCAACTCGGCAACAACGGTTTTTAGGGCGAAGTAGGTGTCTGTAACGGTAGCTCCGGCGCGGATATTCCCCAGATCGGCAATTTTTACGGTGTAAGCACCCTCATTAAGCAGGTACAATTTTTCGCGCACATAATCCGGTCCGAGCGAGCAGCCGGGGTTGCCGGTTGCATTGCGGTCATCCAGTACGCCAATGATGGCCATATCTGTTTTCTCTTCCAGATCTGGAAAATCGACAGAATAATGCACAATTTTATCGCCAAGCTGGCTGGTATAATAGCCCTTTTTGGGAGCTATCTTTTTAAGATCAATAGGCGTAAAAAAATCAGCTAAGGACATTAATATTAATTTGAAGATGTTCCAATTTGAAGATTTGAAAATAAGTCAAATGCTCATTATTTTCAACAAAGATGCGATTTTCAAATCAGCCCATTTTCAAATCTTCAAATTAAATGATATTGTGCACTTTTACATTTTCAAATTAATATGATCTTAATTACTGGCGCAACAGGTTTTTTAGGGGCCGAACTGGCAAAGCTGCTGGTTAATTCTGGCGAAAGTATCCGCTGTACCAAAAGGAACACTTCCGCAATACCTGCTATACTCGCTCCCCTCAACGGAAAAATTGAATGGGTTGATGCCGATATAATGGACATGTTTGCTTTGGAAAACGCGTTGCAAGGCGTTACCCAGGTATACCATTGCGCGGCGTGGGTATCCTTAAAAGAGGCTGATAAAAAACAGATGATCCGCACTAATGTAACCGGAACGGCTAACCTGGTTGATTTATGTGTCGAAAAAAGTATTCGACTGGTACATGTAAGCTCCATAGCTGCTATCGGTATTGCCAAACCGGGTGAGCTTACCAACGAAGAACATCACCTGGAAGAATCTACCGAAAATGACGGCTATGCCATATCAAAGCTGGAAAGTGAAATGGAAGTTTGGCGCGGTATTGCCGAAGGTTTGGATGCCGTAGTCGTAAACCCATCCCTTATAATAGGCCCCAGCGCGGGCAAAGCCGGCAGCGGCGCTTTATTTGAAACCGTACGCAAAGGACTTAAATTTTATACCATCGGCAGTGCCGGTTTTGTTGATGTAGAAGATGTTGCCAAAAGCATGATAGCCCTCATGAACAGCCCACTTACTGCGGAACGTTACATCATCAGCGCTGAAAACTACACTTATAAAGCCATAACTACCGAAATTGCGCAGGGCTTTGGCATTAACCCGCCAACTAAATTAGCCAAACCCTGGATGATGGAAGTTGCCTGGCGCGGCGCAGCCGTAGCCGCTGCCTTAACCGGCGGCGATCCTGCTATTGACAAAATATCGGCACAAGCGGCTTCCATAACCCGTAATTTTGATAACTCTAAAATCAAAAAAGCAATTGGCATTGAGTTTAAACCGGTAAGCGAAACTATTTTAGAAATTTGTGAGGTGTTGAAGTAGTAACCCTACCCTTATGCAGACCGCCAAAGAATATTGCTTCAACAAAAGATCAACGGTATTTGATGTAATAATTCAGATCCTTCTTTCAACGTTAATTTGCTATGGCTTTATTAAACTTGCAGATCATTTGTTAATTGCATTACTGATTTCATCCGTACCCGGTTACTTGCTTTACTTGCAATATAATGTAACAAAGGTTGTTCGTCAATATAATAAATTAGATGCGGATAAGCAGATTCGGATAAGTGAAGATCGACTTATACTAACTATGGTGCAAGGAAACGTCACCACATTGGTCAACAGTAATGAAATAGAACGAGTAGAGCTATATGAGTCGAAGGATCTGGATAAATTTAGCCGTTACAACTATATCATTATTTACACTTCAAATAACAAAAGAATCCTTATAACAAGCTTTACTATTCCATTACTTGTGTATGACAAGCCCCTTGAATATTTTTTAAGAAAAAAGAAAAGAACTTATTTCAAAAAAAGCTTTAACCTGATTGATACCGGTAAGCTTTAATTAACCGTTCGAGTTATCTCATCACTAAATAAACTCTACTTACCCTATCAACAAAATTTTTTGCACATTTGCACCCAAGATGGAGCAGTACTTTATTATTGATTTCGATAGCACGTTTACACAAGTGGAGGCCCTTGACGAACTGGCCCGCATTTCTCTCAAAAACCACCCCGACCGAGAAGGTATCTACAAGAAAATAGAAGACCTGACTAATGCGTCAATGGAAGGCAAGCTCTCCTTTACGCAAAGTTTAGAGGCAAGGGTTAAACTTTTAGAGGCCAACCGCGACCATTTAAAGCAGCTGATCTCGCATCTTAAGAAAAAGGTTTCAACCTCATTTTCCCGCAATACCATTTTCTTTAAAAACCACCAGGACGAAGTTTTGATCGTTTCCGGCGGATTTAAGGAGTTTATTACACCAGTGGTTACTGAATATCACATCAAAAAGGAAAATATTTACGCCAATACTTTTGAGTTTGATGCAGAAGGTAATATTATAGGATACGATCGCTCCAATCCCCTTTCGCAAGAAGGTGGCAAGGTAAAATTGCTAAAAGAGCTACAGCTACCCGGCGATATTTACGGCATTGGCGATGGCTACTCTGATTTTCAGTTGAAGGAATCGGGTATGATCAAGAAATTCTTTGCTTTTACCGAGAACATCGAACGCAAATCGGTAACTGAAAGAGCTGATCATATTACCCCAAGTTTTGATGAGTTTTTATATCTGAATAAGTTACCTCGTGCCATTTCCTACCCTAAAAACCGCATCAAATGCTTAACTGTTGGTAATATTGATGAGGATGCTTCGGCACAAATGGCAAAAGAGGGTTACAACATCCGCCATCGCGAAAGCATCGAAGAAAAATACCTGGAAGAAGCGGGCGTTTTATTTTGCGACGAAGAAAACCAGCCAAACCCGGAGCAGATCATCAACGCTGGCAGGTTAAAAGTGATAGGAATTTTTGGTAAGTGCAATCGCAAACTGGCCGATGCAGCCACTGAAAGCGGTATTATTATATTTGACGACCCTAAGCACAACCCACACAATAACGATTTTATACCGCGCAGGGTTATGGGTTTTATGAACGAGGGAAAAACGCATACCAGCTGCAACTTCCCGGATCTGCAACCACCACGTGTTAACAATGCACACCGTCTTATCCATATCCACAAAAACGTACCGGGGATATTGGCTAAAATAAATGAAGTTTTCGCCCGCCATAACATCAACATAGTAGGCGAGTTTTTGGTAACCAACGCCCAAATAGGCTATGTAATTACTGATGTAAATACCGGCTACGACACACAGGTACTTAACGAGTTAAAAGCTATTGAGCATACTATAAGGTTCAGGTTGCTATATTAATTGGGTTCGGGTTGTCAATTGCGAGGTTCGGGTATGATATGGGTTCAGATCCAAATTCACGGGCTTTGCTATTTATCGTTGCCGAAGCTACACGAACCCCTCAACTCGCAACACGAACCTCATTCTACAAAAGGCACTACCAATACCGGGATCTCAGAATAACGTACCACATGTTCGGCTACGCTGCCCATTAACAGGCGGTTGAGGCCCGAGCGCCGATGTGTGCCAATTATTATAAGATTGGCACCAAACTGCTTGCCGCAGGCAATTATCCCATCGGTAGTTATACCGTATTGTGTAAATTTTGCCACTTCCATACCTTCGCCAAACTCTTTAATTGTTCTGTTGATGATAACTAACGATTGCTCGTTTTGTACCTCCATCATTTCGGTTTCCTGGATAGCTATGGCATTATCCATTGATACTCCCGATATGGTATCCACACTTTCCTGCTGGAAAATAACCGGTTCAACTATATGCACAAGGCCAACGGCCGCATTAAGGGAACGTGCCAGTTCAAAACCGTATGCCGCGGCGTGATGCGCGTAAGGACTATCATCAACGCCTATAAGTATTTTGGTGATCTTCATGTGTTTTAAGGTTAAATGGGGATTTATATTGATGATTTTTTCACAATTATCCGTCGCTAATTATTCTATCAGTTCTGTACATTGTTACTTAGCTATAAGACAGGTATCGCTTGAAAAGGTTTGTATTTTTTTGAAGATATTGTAATCCCGTAAACCATAATATCATATGGGCTGATGCCATTTTTATTACCTTTGATCATGAATTTCCACCCCGAAATTGAGGAACGTCTGCAACGCCTGCAGGAAAAATATGAAGCGATGGGTCAGGACATGACATCATACCTTGATGGCCTGCTTTATGCCGATTTTTTAACCTATTGGGATTATATACACCTGGATACCCTGCTAAGCCTGCAAAGCCCTAAAACACCATTCCCGGATGAGGAGATCTTTATAATTTACCACCAGATCACCGAACTATATTTTAAACTGGCATTGCATGAATGCCACCAAATTGCAGAAGCCGCCTCCTTAACGGTAGAATTTTTCACAGCCCGGCTTAAACGCATTAACCGTTATTTTGGCGCGCTTACCCAATCATTTGAAATTATGGTTGATGGTATGGAGAAGGAACAATTCCTTAAATTCCGGATGTCGTTACTGCCGGCAAGCGGTTTTCAATCGGGCCAGTACCGGATGATAGAGATCTACGCTACTGATTTTGTAAACCTTGTAGCCAAGGATAAACGTGAGGAATTGCGCAACGCCCCTATCGAAGATCAGTTTGAATACATTTATTGGAAATTTGGTGCTACCGAACTATCTACCGGTAAAAAAACGCTTACGCTAAAACAGTTCGAAAAAAAGTACGCCAAAACCTTTATTGAGTTAGGGCATACCGCGGCAAATCATAACTTTAATACCCTTGCCCTTAAGTTTAAAGCCGAAGGACAACTAACGCCAGAACTGCAAACCCAATTAAAACAGTTAGATGTGAATGTAAACGTTAACTGGCCGCTCTCTCACTATAAATCGGCCGTACGTTACCTTAACCGCGAACCCGAAGAAATTAAGGCAACCGGTGGTACCAACTGGCAAAAGTACCTTCCTCCGCGTTTCCAGAAACGTATTTTTTACCCATCGCTTTGGTCGGCACAGGAAATTGAGGACTGGGGTAAAGCTTGGGTAGAGGATGTTTTGGGGTAAAGTTCCTTGTCATCCTGTCATCCTGAGGTACGAAGGATCTATTACCGAACTTTGCTTGTCGATTAAGCATATCGCAGAATAGATTCTTCGCTGCGCTCAGAATGACAAATTCAATATAACAAAAATGCCACCTGTTTCCAGGCGGCATTTTTCATTAAGTAGAAACGCATATTTGCGTCCTTTGATATCTACCAAACTTTCACGCGCTCATTTTCCGGGCGGTAAAGTTTATCGCCGGGTTTAATGTCAAACGCTTTGTAGAAAGCTGGGGTGTTTGAAAGCGGACCATTAACCCTGTACATCTCCGGTGAATGCGGGTCGACGCTGATACGCATACGCATGGTTTCGTCGCGGGTTTTTATGCGCCAAACCTGGCCAAACGACAGGAAGAAACGCTGATCTGGCGTAAAACCATCAATCTTTTTATCGCTTTTGCCTTGTTCGGTATTTTTGAATGCTTCGTAAGCAATGGCAATACCGCCAATATCGGCAAGGTTTTCTCCTTGTGTTAAGGCACCGTTTACGTGCAGGTTGTTCAATACGGTGAATTTGTTGTACTGATCTATCATTACCTGCGCGCGGGCTTTAAATTTGGCGGCATCTTCTGGCGTCCACCAGTCTTTAAGGTTGCCGTCTTTATCATACTGGCGACCCTGATCATCAAATCCGTGGGTCATTTCGTGACCTATAACGGCACCTATGGCACCATAGTTAACCGCGTCGTCGGCATCCTTATCAAAGAAAGGGAACTGCAATATACCTGCCGGGAAAACTATCTCGTTAAATGTTGGATTGTAGTAAGCATTTACTGTTGGCGGTGTCATCCCCCATTCGGTTTTATCAACCGGCTTGCCTACCTTTTTAATCATTTGTTTGTAGTTGTGACGTGATATTGCCTGCAGATTTTTGTAATAAGCATCTTTGCTGATGGTTACATCATCGTAGTTTTTCCATTTATCAGGATAACCGATCTTTTTGGTGAAAGCATCCAGCTTGGCAATAGCTTTTGCTTTGGTTGCAGGACTCATCCAATCTAACTGTTCAATGCGCGATTTGTAAACGCTTTGCAGGTTGTTAACCAGTTTAAGCATCCTGTCCTTAGCATCGGCAGTAAAGTATTTTTCGGCATAAAGCTGGCCTAATAACTCGCCCAAACCACCGTCTACAGATTCAACAATGGTTTTCCAGCGTTCCTGCTGGGCTTTTTGACCGCTTAATACTTTGCCATGGAACTCAAAGCTGGCTTCTCTGAAAGGTTTGCTAAGACCACTTGCTGAGTTATCAAGCACAGTAAATGCAACCTTATCTTTCCAAAGATCAATCGGCTGCGATTTAAGCAAGGCATCCAAAGCTTTGAAGTAATTAGGCTGACCAACCAATACAGTATCGGCATTAAGTTCAAGGCGTTTAAAAGCATCCTTCAAATCAATATCCGGAACCTGTTTTTGCAAATCGGCAATGGTGAATTTGTTATAATTTTTAACCGGATCGCGTAGCTCAGTTGGTGTAAGGTGCGATTTTGCGATCAGTGTTTCGAGGCCCAAAATAGCGGCGGCCTTTTTATCGGCTATGGCTGCATCAACCCCTGTAAGCTTCATAAGCTTGGCAATATATTTTACGTATTCGGCGCGTATTTTAACAGTTGCCGAGTCGGTATTAAAATAATAATCTCTGTTTGGCAAACCTAAACCGGCCTGGTCAAAGTGGGCTATATTCTGGGTGCTTATTTTGTCATCGGGCGATACGTAGAAACCCAGTAAAAAACCATCACCATCTTTGTAGCCATCGGCTGCAAGGTCAATCAGCTGTTTATAATCCTTTACCGCGCTTATTTTAACAAGCAAAGGCATAATTGGCTGATAAGCCAGCTTTTCAATAGCAACTGTATCCATACCACTAGTGTAAAGATCAGCCACCTTCTGTTCTTTGCTACCCGCAGGATTGTCCTGTTTGGTAGCTTCTTCCAAAATCTTGTGCAGGTTTTTCTGGTTATCTTCATACAAGGTATAAAACGATCCCCATCCTGTTTGTGAAGCCGGGATCTCCGTTTTTTTCATCCAGTTGCCGCTGGCATACAAAAAGAAGTTGTCGCCCGGCTTTACGGTAGTGTCCATACCTGTTTTATCAAAAAACACGGTCCGTTTTGGGGCATCGCCCGCGGCCGATTCTTGTTTATTTTGGCCACATGATGCCAGAATAACAACAGGAATGGCTGCCATAGCCCATTTTGTAATCCTCATAATTGGTTTTTTAAAAAAATTTAAAGCTGAAAATAATAAAGCCTTATTGATGATAAGGCTCATTGACAACAGTAAGACGCTATAAAAGTTTATCTGTTACACAACCGGCTCAATTTCAGCGGCTGGCGGTTGTATCTGGTTTAAAGACAACGGTATAAGTTTCTTGGTTTTAAGATAAGTAATACCAACAATAAGCATAGTCATACTGCCGCCAAATATAACTGCAGGCACTGCGCCCATTATACGGGCAGCCGTTCCCGATTCAAAAGCGCCTATTTCATTTGATGACCCAATAAACATTTGGTTTACAGCCGATACCCGCCCGCGCATATGATCAGGCGTTAAAAGCTGCATAATTGTACCGCGGATAATTACGCTGATGCTATCAAATGCGCCTTCGGTAAATATAAATACCAGCGACAGGTAAAAACTTTTAGATAAGCCAAAGCAAATAATTGACAGACCAAAACCTGTAACCGCTATCAGCAAATTACGCCAGGGTTTACCCATTGGCGAAAAACGGGTCATAACCAACATAGTCAAAACGGCACCCAGTGATGAGGTAGCACGCATAATACCCAGGCCTTCGGCACCTACTTTCAATATTTCGTTGGCAAATACGGGCAATAACGCTACGGCGCCGCCAAAAAATACAGAGAACAGATCAAGGCTCATGGCACCGATCATCATTTTGTTATGAAACACAAAGTGGATACCTTCCGACAGGCTTTTCCAGATGCTTTCCTTTGGTACAAATACAGCCGGATATTTACGCAGCAGCGCAACAAGCACCAGCGATACCACCAGGAAAAATATGATACAGGCAAACGTTGCAGTAATACCGGCAATGCCAAAAAGCTTATCAGAGTAACCATAGATCAGTCCACCGGCGGCTGGTCCGATAATAGATGCTACCTGCCAGCTACTGCTGCTCCAGGTACTGCCATTGGGATAAAGCTCCTTGGGGATGCTATGCGCATAAATAGTAAAAGTTGCCGGACCATAAAACGCCCTTGCTATACCATTACAAAATATCATTACATAAATAACCGGCACTATCCAACCGGCATGAATAACCCCGCTCATGCTTTTCAGCGTAACGGTAAACATTACTACCGAGGTAATTATTACACCGCTGAATATCAGCAGTAGCATTTTTCGTTTTTCGGATTTATCGGCAATGTAACCGCCGTATAGCGCAATGCTTATAGCAGGAATAGCTTCGCACAAACCAATAAGACCTAACGCAAAAGCGCTTTTTGTAAGCTGATAAATATAAAAGCCGATAACCACGGCCTGCATAGAGTATGCAAAGGTGAAACAAAAGCGCATGCCAATGTAAGATCTGAAATCTTTATATCGCAATGCTGCAAAGGAATCGATTTTGGGCTTACTATCTCCTTCTCCGGTCACAGTGTTGTTTTAGATGTGCTGCAAATTTACAATACCATTTTGGGATTTGATAGCAACATTTGGGGATTTAATTGGATAGATAACGGTTTTTACACAAGGATGTGCAGAAGTACAGATTTTTTTAACGTCGAGGTAACGACAATACAGACAATACAAAAGCCCGGCAAACTTTTGCAAACCGGGCTTTCATAAGGAATTTAGATTGATTTATTAGTCATTACTTTTTACCAGCTTGATAAACTATTTTACCACCAACTATCGTAGTGTTTACTTTTATATCCTTGATATCATCGGGGTTAATGGTTGTGGGATCGGCGTTAAGCACAACCATATCGGCAAACTGGCCGGGTAATAATGATCCTTTCTTTTTTTCTTCAAAAGTGGCATAAGCCCCACCGTAGGTATAAGCCTTGATAGCGTCTTCGGCATCGATACATTGGTTGGCGCCAATTACAACCCCTTCTTTGGTTTTGCGGGTAACGGCACTGCCCAGCCTCAGCATGGCCGGATAAGTAGAGATGGGTGCATCAGAATGCAAAGCATAGGTAATACCCATTTGTTGCGCGGTTTGGGTTGGATGCAGCATTTTAAGTCGCTCGGGACCATAAACCAGCATTTTTTCACCAAGCTCATACATATAGCAATGAAAAACGGGCACTATACCATCCTGCTTTATCTTATCAAGGATGTTTTGATTGGTGATACTACAATGTTCAATACGATGGCGGGCATCCTGGCGTGGATTTACTTTTTGGGCGTTTTCAATAGCCGCTATCACCATATCTATTTCGCGGTCGCCATTGGAGTGGCAGGCAATTTGCCAGCCGAAGCTATGTATTTTAAGGAACAGGCTATCCAAACCGGCCTGACTGCGTGCCGGGGGAATACCGTAATAATCCTGTTTGCCGGTAAGCGGGTTTATCATATCATAAGGTTCATACAGCCAGCACGTTTTACCGCTTAATGAATTACCGTGAATAACCTTTATGGTCGAGATTCTTAAGAAATCGGTTTGCATCTGGGGTATCTTTCCACTTAGTACCTGGTCAAGATAATCAACACCTATAATGAGGTTAAGCCTCATAGGAAATTTTTCGGCGGTGAGCTTTTGGTAGATCTTTACCTTTTCGGGTGTTGTCCAGGCGTCGCCAACGCTGGTAACGCCGCTTGCCAAAACCTGGTTAAAATACAGGCGAAAGCCCTCCATTTCCTGCGCAGGCGTAGGGTTTGGCGGATACAGTATATTTTTAGCTTTACGCAGGGCACCAGCTGCAGACTCTTTACAGATCCCGTCGGGTTTGTTGGTACCGGGGTATCGTTCAAACAAACCACCGTCAGGGTCTTTAGTAGCTTCGGTAATACCGCTCCGGTCCATCAAAAGTGAATTGGCAGCAGAAAGGTGACCGCTCACATGCGATATAAGGATAGGATGATCTGTTGAGGCCTTATCCAAACTATCTCGAATGGGCTGCCCGCCAAGTTTGGTTTCGTTATAACCTACCCCTCTGATCAGCATACCTTTTGGGGTAATGGCAGCCTTAAGCCTCAGCAGCGTTAACAGGTTTTTCATAGAGCTTACTGTATCCAGCTTTAAAACAGCATAAGGGGCGCTGAAGGGATAAACCGGCGCCGGGTGCTGGTGCACATCGTTAAAACCGGGAATTATCGTTTTACCGTTCAATTCAATTTTGCGGGTTGCCTTGCCCACATACTTTAAAACATCGGCATTACTGCCAATAGCCAGTATGCGACCATCTTTTATGGCAACTGCCTGGGCACGGTGCCCCTTTTCTTTTAGGGTGATAATATTGCCGCCGGTAAGTACCAGGTCGGCTTGCTGTGCCTGCGCGGCGACTGTAAAAATCAATAAAACGGATAGGGTGATAAGCTTTTTCATACCCCTGCAAAATCCCAAAACAATATTAGTGCAACCTTTACAAATTGTTATGTTATCGGGGGAGCAAGAAGGTATGTGCGCCGGGTAAATGGTTAGTTAAACTGATAGCTAATTAGCTCCATATAGCTCCTTCATCATTTTAATAACATCCTGCCAATCTGATCCCGACGGGGTTTCAATCATTTTGCCATTTGGCGCTATCAGTATTTTACTGGGGTATTCCTTTATCCGGTAATTTCCGGAAATCTTACTATCGCCCATAGCTACGGTTATGCCGAAATTATTTTCATTGAGATATTTTTTTACTGCAATTGCATTGTCGTTACAGGCAATGCCCAATAGCGTTACTCCTGCATATTTGCCTTGTAAAAGATCGTTGTTAAATTCGTTAACTTTTGGCATTTCTTTTCGGCATGGCGCGCACCATGTTCCCCAAAAATCAAGCACCAGCCATTTGCCTTTATAATCGGCAAGGGTACGTTTTTCTCCGTTTAAGCCTGTTAGTGTAAAATCCGGCGCATCGGGCCAGGCATTCATAACACTGCCCCGGAAAAAATCCTTAAAGTTGCGCCCCTCAAACTTTGCCTGATATATATTTTCCATATCCTGCAGTTTCGACGGATCGGCATTGATGTGGTCGGCAAATAGTTTTAACGCTGTTTCTTTATCGCCATGCGCAAAAAGCTTATCTATATATTCTTCTCGGTAGCTTTTCTTTGATCCCAGAAAAAGAGGATCAGATAAACTTGAAAGCGTAGCCCTGTATTTTTTTACCGACGAATGCTGTGCAGCTTTTGCGAGATATTGCAATGCCTTAATGGAATCTGTTTTATTTACAGACTGGTAGTTTAAGTAATACGCATACGAAAGGATATTTTCATCGGCAAAACGGAGTTCGTTAAGGGTATCAACCGCATAGCGCTCCAGGTTTTGTGTTGTTTTTAAAAGCAAATTATCTGCTTCCTTATCTTGTTTTGCGTCGACAAGCATTTTATAAATAAGCAGGGCATAGCGGGCACCGTTACCGCTCTTCATATATACATCGTTCATATGCATGAAACTATTGTAGCTGTTTAATAAAACCTGCGGCTTATCAATATTACTTTTGGCATTTACCCAAACAGAGAGTGCATTGATCTGCGGCTGCAAATTCATACTCTTATCGGCATTAAGCAGCGTAAGCAATTGTTTGGAAACAGCATTGTCGCCATCAATAAAATCACGGGCATATAGCTGCAGCCAGTCATTAAAATCAGGATATTTATTAAGATATCGCACCAAATTGAAAGCAGAATCGGCATTTATACTCCACATCTGCTGCAGCTTGTTTGACAGGTGAATAGGATTATCTTTCAAAAACCTATTTGGTGTTTTGGTGAGCAGGTCACTATAGGTCATATCTGCGTTCTCTGTTTCCAGGTGTTGTACAAGGCTTAGTTTACCGGCATTATAATGGGCATCATTTTTATATATGGCATCATGCCCGTTAAAATACCCGAAAGCTTTGGCCGAATCAACGCGCATTGATTTAGTATTAAAAGCATCGCTCCAGTGGCTGAATTGTACAGCCATATTTATCCAGGCAGTATCAATTGTAGGTGCGGTGCTTTTCCCATAACTAATGCTTTGGTTATAATTATACTGCCTGGAAACCCCGGCTTGGGTTAAACTATAAGTACTGCGGGCATACTCCAACAAGCCGGTAACCGTGTTAAAGGTATAAAACTCCTCGCCGGCAACGTTTGGGCTTGTAGTGATAATATCTAACAATGCTCCTCTTACGGCAGTTACTTGATAGTCTGCTTTGGTTTCGTTATTAACCCAGCTTGATTGGTAAGCGATCTTTTGCCCAGGCAGTTCAAAGAACATCCTTTTTAGAGTGGGTAAAAGAAATGCCTCTAAACTGGCTTTTTGATATTGTTGAATCTCGGCCTTTAAATGCCAGGCTTGGGCCGCCTGGGTTATTAATTCGTCAATTCCCTCCAACCTTATTACCCGACCTTTGGGGCTTACTATTACCGTGAAGTTTTTTTGCAGTATGCTAAAAGGTATTAATACTGCCGAATTATTCATACTGGTATTACGGATACTATCTGAATTTATTTGCGTCCCATAGCCTTTATGCCATTGTTTCACTTTTAATAAAGTGCATTGCAGTTTACATTCGGCAGCATTTCTATCGAGCATTTTAAACTGAAAAGTATAAGCATCGTAGCCTGGTAATTTTATACCGGTTTCAGTAGTATGAAAAGTTATGGCAAATTCGTCGCCATTTTTAATAGCAATTTGTTGGGCTTGAAGTTGAGTTAAGGTCAGCAGGCATAACAAAGTAAATAGTAGTTTTTTCATTAATGGGATAATAATTAAGGTTGAATTGGTTTATCTAAAAATCAATTGCTCATTGACATTACAAAGGTATTTTTATGCACCAATTTTTATGGCGACATGTATACGGCATTTGTACGGCATTTATGCAGGAGCTATATTTTTGATGACAAATTAACTACCCTGCCTATGGGCACCGCCCATATTTATAAAAATTTTGATACCTTAACCCACATTAATTTTATCTCCCTAATGACTACTGTTAAGCCTGCACGCAACTACGGTTTGGATATTTTACGAGTGATTGCCTGTTATATGGTGATACAGATACACACCGGCGAATTTTATTACATAGGCAACATGGGCCTTACCTTAAACACCGCCGATGCTAATTGGGTGGGCTGGTACAATTCGTTATGCCGGATTTGCGTTCCGTTGTTTGTGATGATTTCGGGGTTTTACCTTTTCCCGGTTAGTGATACACCGGCGTTTTTTAAAAAGCGCATGAGCAGGGTGGCTATCCCCTTTATTTTGTGGTGTATACTTTATGCCTTTTACTACTACTTTATAGGGCAGATAGATCTGCAGACCGCCCTAATCAACATCCTTAAGATCCCGGTAAATTACGGGGTAGAGATTGGTCACCTGTGGTTTGTATATATGCTGCTGGGACTTTACCTTATTGCACCTATAGTCTCGCCTTGGGTACAATCTGCCAGTCGGGGTGTTATGGAGTTTTATCTGGCATTGTGGGCTATTGCTTTTTCGCTGCCGTATATCCATTTGGTTTTCCCCGAAATTTGGGGCGAGGCTTTTTGGAACCACACACCCATGCTGTATTATTTTTCGGGCTTTTTAGGTTACGTGGTACTGGCAAATTATATTAAACGTTTCCATATGCAGCACCGCCCGGGGCATTACGTGCTGGGTGTAGCACTGATAATTGCAGGGTACGCCATTACCACTTTTGGCTTTTTACATCGCCTGCCCACCGAAAAATATGTGAACACACTTGAACTTACCTGGGGCTTCGAAACCATAAACGTAGCCATGATGACTGCCGGGGTATTTCTGCTATTTAAAAACGTCACCATTAAAAACCCATCCGCACCGCTTATGAAACTTGTGCTTGACGTAGCCGCTAAAAGCTATGGCATTTACCTTGCACATATTATGGTTCTTAATGCCTGGCACGCAACACTCGACAAGTATTTTGAAACCGCCGCTATCAAAATACCGCTTATTGCACTGAGTACTTTTATCACGGTTTATATCGGCATCAAAATACTTTCTTATTTACCCAAGAGTAAATGGCTGGTGGGGTGATAATTCAAAAGTAAAAAAACTGCCGACAGGGCAAACACATCCGCGCTTGCGCTCGTATCTCCCGCACCCCTTCTCGAGAAGGGAGTTCGAAACGTTGATGAATGAATATTGCGCATTATTATTCAACATTCCCTTTTAGAACGATTGGACCGGGGTATAATTTTCCTTTCCATTGGGCACTTGTACCGGCGGGTATTTGTACCTGCATTTTTTGGGCTATAATTTCAAACAGGATGTTGCCGTGCGGGGTGGGTACAGTGGCATTTATCTGCTTTAAGGAGCCTGTTTGCGGGGCTATGGAAAATATTTTCCACCCATCGGCAAGGGGCTTTACGCCTAAAATTTCTGATGGCAAAAACGCGGCTGGGCCAGAGCTCCAGGCGTGGCACAAGCTTTTTCCATAAGGGCGATCATAAAATGCTAACTTTTCGTTTCCAGTTTGGCTGGCATCATAGGCCTCCCAAAAGGTGGTTGCACCGTTATTAAGCATACCGCCCCAGTAGCTTTTAACGTTGTTTAGCGATTGCACCTCGTTACCTAAGCGACTTAGCGCCATGTTTTCGAAACCGGCCATATAGGGTGTACCCACCTTATCGGCCTCGCTGCCTTTTAAAACTGAGGCTATTTGTTTGTATTGCGATCTATCGGCCATGTTGGAGATAACGGCAAAAATATTGGCATGCCTTGAAATTTTTTGCGGATGATATGGGTCGTCCATCCAGGCACCTTTTTGTTTGTTCCAGGCCAGTTTTAGCAATTGATCTTTTAACAGGGCCGATTTTTTATTGTACAGCTCCATTGTCTTGGTATCGCCCATACGGCTGGCAAGTTTAGCGGCGCTGTTTTGTGCCCACCACCATAAAATTTGCAGTGCGGTATTTTTATTAGCGTCTACCCAATCAACAAACAACCATGTGTCCTTTGCTTTTAGCAAGCCCAGCGAATCGCACCTGGAATTTAACACGTTTAGGGCAGCTTTAATCCGCGACCATTCGCGTTTTAAATGGGGCATATCGCCATAGTATTGCTGGTACATATCCTGGGAAATTATCCACCAAAGTGAGTAATCAACTATGCCATTAATATCTTTTTGTTTTATACCGGCACGACCCAAAACCAATAAACTGCGCCGTACGGGTTCACGATCGGCAAAAGAAAAAGCGTTAGCCTGCATGCTCATGGCGAGGTCGCCGGCCCAGGGCAGGCGGTCGCGTTTTACACCATCAATCAAAAAATCGTCCATGCAAAGCCGCAGGGTATAGGCGCTGTTCATCCAGATTTTTGTAAGCAGTGAATCGGAACAGGAAAACGCACCTTTGTATTGTGCTGGATAATATAACGCTCCGCAGCTAACTGCTGCATCCTTCGGCGTAAAAACCTTAACATACCTGAATGCTAATGGTACTTTTGAACGCCAGCTACCGGAGCCAACATCAATCAATTCTGCAGTTTGCTCTAAATTTTGTTTCGAAGTATCCTGGGCCTCCGCTACAGATTCGCCCACCCCAATTATGGGCTTGGTAGTTGATTGAACATATACGTATCCCAATAATTCCCTCCCGAAATCGCTTATCTTATCAGCTTGCGAAACTGTGTTTAAATGTATCTGTTGTAAAGTTCCTTCATGCGGCAACCGGCCGTTACTTAACTGTAGATATTGAAATGCAGGTTGCCATTCTTCTTTCCCTGCTTGCCAAGCCCATGCCTTGTTACTTGTACTGAACGGACCATTTTCAATCAGCAAGCATCCTGGTTCGCCGGTTGTGGACAGGTTAACTTGTAGTTTTCTAACCGATATGCCGGTTGTTAGGTCGATGCTATGAACACTCGTTTTCGCTTTGGAATCGTAAATAACCATATGGTCGTTAACAACAACCTTCACATCGCCGGTGGTATAAAATATTAAACTGTTAATTATTGCATCGCTCTTGTTTTGCAGCCGGAAGGAAACATTTTTATAGGCTAAATGATAATCTCCGGGATAACCAACTTTTAGGGCTGCATCTTTATTTTCTTTTTGCATTACCTGCAAACGCCAGCTTTCCAATTCGCTGTAACCGTAAATCCAGGGAGCACCAGCTTTGTTCATTGTGCCCGGTGTTTTACTCAACGCATTGTACGACGGATCGACTGTAGCGTATCGGGATAGCTCATGTGCCTTTGTTTGCGCATACATCTGGCTTTGGCTACAGGTAAACAAGCCGATAAACAGTATTTTTTTTGCAATATGATTAGGCATAACGATAATTTAGGCGGTATATCCAAAACTATTAAAAAAGTTTAAGCTCTGGTATTTTCAGCTTAAATCGGCGACCCCTACAGTCTTTTTTGCACAAAAAAAGCCCTGCATAAAAATGCACGGCTTCGTAGCAATATGGTTAATAGGTCAGTTATGACATTTTTAGCTTTTTTTGGATGTCGGCAACGTAACCTTTAAATTTCTTGTCGGTATCAATAAGGTCTTCAACAGTTTGGCAGGCATAAATAACGGTAGAGTGGTCACGACCGCCGAAGAAATGGCCTATTGATTTTAATGAGCTTTTGGTGTGTGCTTTTGCAAGATACATGGAAATTTGGCGGGCCTGAACAATTTCGCGTTTGCGGGTTTGTGATTTCACCATTTCAATTGGCACTTCAAAGTATTCGCAAACCAGGCTTTGTATATACTCCATCGAAATTTCTTTTGATGAGTTCTTCACAAAGTTTTTCAACATTTGTTTAGCAAGGTTCAGGTCAATCTCCTTACGGTTAAGGGTTGATTGTGCCAGTAACGATACCATTGCACCTTCCAGTTCACGTACGTTGTTATCAATGTTATGAGCAACGTATTCAATAACATCATTTGATAGTTCGATACCGTCCTGATAAATTTTGTTTTTAAGGATGGCCATACGGGTTTCCAGATCGGGGATCTGCAAATCGGCCGAGAGGCCCCATTTGAAACGGGATAACAAGCGTTCTTCTAAACCGGCCAGATCCTTAGGGGCTTTGTCTGATGTAATGATCAGCTGCTTGCCGCTTTGGTGCAGGTGGTTAAATATGTGGAAGAAGAAATCCTGTGTTTTCTCTTTACCGGCAAAGTTGTGCACATCATCCATGATCAGTACATCAATGGCCTGGTAAAAGTTCACAAAATCATTAATGTTATTGTGTTTCAGTGCGTCAACAAATTGCTGTGTGAATTTCTCGCATGATACGTAAAGCACCAGCTTATCAGGCAGTGAGCGTTTTATTTCGTTACCAATGGCCTGGGCAAGGTGTGTTTTACCTAAACCTACGCCACCATAAATCATTAAAGGATTAAATGAAGTACCGCCTGGTTTTGCAGCAACTGCATAACCTGCAGACCGTGCTAAACGGTTACAATCACCTTCAACAAAATTTTCAAAGGTGTAGTTCCTGTTCAGTTGCGGATCTACGTTTAGCTTTTTCAAGCCGGGTATTACAAAAGGATTTTTAATGTCCTTATTTATCGAGATCGGTATCGGCATCGACTGATACTTTGACTCGGCACCATTTCCGTTCGAAGGCATATTAGTCGTATATGGTTTACTTGATGATGATTGCTCAACAACAATATTATACTCTAAACGTCCTTCATCGCCCAATTGTTTTTTAATTGTTTTACGCAGCAAACCCACGTAGTGTTCCTCAAGCCATTCGTAAAAAAACAAACTTGGTACCTGTATGGTTAAGACGCTTCCTTCCATGCGTAAAGCTTTTATTGGCTCAAACCAAGTTTTAAAGCTTTGTGCTGGTATGTTATCTTTTATGATCTGGAGGCAGCTATTCCAAACGTTAGTACAAGTTTTTTCCATATAGATATTAGTAATTATTTGATTTCCAACCCCTCAGCCAACATCTTTTGGGACTGCTACGGAACATCGAATATTGCCAAAAAAAGCTTATAAAAAAATTAAATTTTCACTTTTTTAACATTTCTCAAGTTATCAACAAAAGCTGGTTTTCAATATAAATTTTGTATATAACACGCTTTTCCGAATAAAAAAATCGCAATTGTATTATTTTTTAATTAAATTTTTTTCTTTTTGAAAATCCAGCATTTAGCTCCCCAAAAACATACTTTTAAGTAGGCAGTTATACGCCTAAACAAAAGCAATTGTTGAGCCAGCCGGCAATGTACTGGCAACTAAAAAATTAAAGTACTGGCTTAGTGCCCGATAAATTTTATTTGTGGTTTGTGGCAAGGCATACACACTAATCCTTGAGCCACATTGTATTTAATACTCTCCAAACACGCTGCGCAGCGTATCCGAGATTTCACCTAAGGTAGCATAATTTTCAACCGCTTGTACAATCAGGGGCATCAGATTTACGCTTTCATGTGCAGATATTCTTAAAAGGTGTAAACTTTTTTCAACCGCCTTATTGTCCCGGATATTTTTAAGGGCGATAAGCTTTTCGGTTTGCATTTTGCGGATCGAATCATCTATCCGGAACAAATTGGTAGCGGCTTCTTCTTTTTGGGTAAACTTGTTAACACCTACCAATATCTTCTCGCCGCTTTCAATGTCATTTTGATACTGGTAGGCCGAAGCGGCTATTTCCTGTTGAATATAATCCTGCTCAATAGCTTTCACGGCACCGCCCATGGCATCTATCTTATCTATATATAATTGTGCTGCGGCTTCAATCTCATCGGTAAGAGCCTCTATAAAGTACGATCCCGCCAATGGGTCAACGGTATCAGTAACGCCGCTTTCAAAAGCGATGATCTGCTGGGTACGCAAGGCTATTTTGGCAGCAGCTTCGGTTGGCAGCGACAGCGCCTCGTCATATCCATTGGTATGTAACGATTGTGTGCCACCCAACACGGCGGCCAGTGCCTGGTTGCTTACGCGTATAATATTATTGAGCGGCTGCTGTGCTGTTAAGGTAGAACCACCCGTTTGTGTATGAAAGCGGAGCTTTTGCGCCCCGGCTTCTGTAGCACCAAGTTGCCTGGTAATATGTGCCCACATACGGCGGGCCGCCCTAAACTTGGCTATCTCCTCAAAAAAATTGTTATGGCAATTAAAAAAGAACGACAATCGCTTGGCAAATACATTAATATCAAGCCCTTTATCCAATGCGGCCTTTAAATAGGCTTTGCCGTTTGCCAGCGTAAAAGCCAGTTCCTGTACGGCAGTTGAACCGGCCTCGCGAATATGATAGCCCGAAATACTAATGGTATTCCATTTGGGTACTTCCTTACTGCAATACTCAAACACATCTGTTATTAACCGCATGGATTGCGAGGGCGGATAGATATAGGTACCACGAGCGGCGTACTCCTTTAATATATCGTTCTGAATAGTCCCCGAGATCTGCTGCAGATCGGCACCTTGCTTTTTTGCCAGCGCTATATACATAGCCAGTAATATTGGCGCGGTGGCATTAATGGTCATGGAGGTGGTAATATCCTTCAGCTGAATACCATCAAACAATATCTCTATATCTTTTAACGAATCAATGGCTACACCAACTTTGCCCACCTCGCCTTCAGCAAGCTCATGGTCGCTGTCGTACCCTATTTGGGTGGGCAGATCAAAGGCAACCGAAAGACCGGTAGTGCCCTGGCTTAGCAGGTAATGGTAACGTTTGTTTGATTCTTCGGCGGTTGAAAAGCCAGCATACTGCCGCATTGTCCAGGCTTTACCCCGATACATATCTTTTTGGATGCCGCGCGTAAAGGGAAATTCACCGGGCAGTTCGTCCATTTTAGAAGGGCCTGTGTATACCTCCTTTATTTCGATACCGGATGTGGTGCTGAATTTTTTGGCGGCCATTATGCTTAAAATAATTCTTCCATATCTTGCCTTATAAGGCTTAGCGCCATATCATAAGGATTATCCGGCAGCTTACTTAAATGTATGAGTATGGTTTTACTCAATTGAAGCGCGGTGGTATCTGGCGGCAACGCCTTTACGGCATTGTTTACAACACTTATGGTATCTTCTTTAACGCGTTTTACTACGGCCCACACCTTTATGCTTACATAAATTTGCTGAGCTATATTATGCTGAAACTCGTTGCGGATTTCGTTAATAATTATGGCTTGCAATTCGGCAGCTGTATTGGCCGATCCGTTGAGCCGGATAAGCAGGCTTGCAGGGTTTACTCTTTCAATAAATAACACAACACGCTCATAGGCTTGCAGGCGTAATGGCAGGGTTTGATTACTGATGGTACGCTTTAGTTCCAGCAGCTGTATTCCCTCTGATTTATCCAGATAAGGTTTAAAAAGATAGAACGCTACATATACAACCCCTATGCCGGCTACCGTATATTTTAAAATATCTAATAAAAAAGCAATTTGAAGCATGTTTATAAAGTGTTAAGCAGAGGTCATAAAAAACTGACAAAAGCAAAAATCCACATTTTACCTTATATTTGTATAGTTAAATAAAAATAAGATGAGTACTGCTGTTGAAATTGCACCGGTAACCTTTACACCAGGAGCCGTTAAAGAACTTTTTAAATTAAAGGATCAGCAAGAGATTGGTGACGACTTTGGTCTGCGCATTGGCGTTGAAGGTGGCGGCTGCTCTGGTATGAGCTATATCCTTGGTTTCGATCAGAAAAAAGAGGGCGACCAGGAATTTTGGATTGATGGCATAAAGGTATTTATGCACAAAGCCCATGGCATGTACCTTATGGGTATGGAAATAAACTTCCAGGATGGTTTAAACGCACGTGGCTTCACCTTTAACAACCCCAATGCCGCCAGTACGTGCGGTTGCGGAACTTCGTTCTCGGTATAGCTTTTGGAGCAAGGATAAAGGATTTATTCTTTTTTGAATATACTTAAGGCAGCCCGTTGGGTTGCCTTTTTATTTGTGTAAAATTTGAAGATTTCAAAAGTGTATTAGTCGATATTTGTATCTTAACACCTTGCCTTATTCTTTTTAATTTGCTGTAACAAATTGGCAGGGTGCATTGTCAAACGGTTAAAGCTTTTATTTTTTACGTCCATGCCGGTTAAAACCTCGTACAGAGAAAACATATCAATAGCGTTACAGTCCATAGCCGGCAACAGGCTGCGTACGTCGCTTACCTCGTTAATTATCGCTATAGGTATTATGGCGTTGGTTGGCATTTTAACAGCAATTGAGGGTATAAGGCAGTTTACCAACGATGCCTTTGCCGACTTGGGGGCCAACTCCTTTACCATCCAAAACCGGGGCGAAGGCTTAAACTTTGGTAATGGCGGGCACCGCAAGGTATATCCATCCATTAATTACGATCAGGCCGACCGCTTTAAAAAGACCTTTAAATTACCCGTACAGGCAGCCATAAATTTAGATGTTACCGGCACTGCAGTTGCCAAATACGGCAGCGAGAAAACCAGTCCCAATATTTCCATATCTGGCTCAAACGAATACTACTTGTCTACCAGTGGTAAAAAGCTATCCTTTGGGCGTAACTTTTCAACATCTGAACTGGAACATGGCTCCAACGTGGTGCTTATTGGCGACGAAATAAAAAAGAAGTTATTTAAGAACGAAGACCCTATCAATAAATCAGTTTTTATTGGCGATAATAAATTTAAGATCGTTGGTGTAATAGCATCAAAAGGATCAAGCTCATTTGGTGGCGATAAATTTTGTGTTATCCCCATTCTTAAAGCCAAACAAATAGATACTTTACCCAACATCTCCTATACTATTACGGTTAAAGTAGCCGGACCCGGCGCGCTGGATGCCTCTATTGGCGAAGCTATTTCCCTGTTCAGAAACATACGCGGACTAAACATTGCCAACCAGGACAACTTTGAAATTACCCGTAGCGACTCCATCCAACAGGAGCTATCATCGCAATTGCTTGGCATTACCATTGCCGGTTTTGCAATCGGTTTTATAACTTTAATTGGTGCTGCAATAGGTCTTATGAACATAATGCTGGTATCGGTAACCGAGCGCACGCGCGAAATTGGTGTGCGTAAGGCTATTGGTGCAACGCCGGCAGTTATACGCAAGCAATTTTTAATTGAGGCGATAGTCATCTGCCTTATAGGTGGATTTGCCGGAATTTTACTGGGTATGGCCGCAGGTAACCTTATAGCCGTTCAAATAAGCGGAACGTTTGTTGTTCCCTGGGGATGGATAATATTTGCAGTACTGTTATGTACCTTCATCGGCCTTGTGTCGGGTTACTATCCTGCAAAAAAAGCTGCCAAACTGGATCCGGTTGAGGCGTTAAGATACGAGTAGGAAAATAGAGTTAAGAAGTGAGAATCAAGAATTAAGACAGCTTCGGTTAGTCGTTTACTATTATATTCTTAATTAAAAATGACCCTGTAATCAAAAGTTGCAGCTGTTTTGATTAGCATTTTTTTCTTGATTCTTGATTCTTACCTCTTGTTTCTATCCTAAAATAGCATTTTATTTTTCAGCGGATAATCAAACAGTAGTTTCTCCATGTAGGTAGTGCGCAGCGCATCTTCAAAGGCCTGGGCATGCTTGGGATGGTGCATATCGCTTGATATAAAATCAATAAGATTATTATCTACCATTTCTTCGGCAAGCCTTTTTGCATCTTTTCCGTAATAGCCGGTTAAGGCAATGGAATTCATCTGAAAGTTACAGCCCCAGCCATGCAGGTTTTTATACTGCTCCAGATCCATGTAAGGATATCTTTCGGGATGCGCGAGGATTGGCTTGTAGCCCAAATCATTCATGCGCTGAATTACCGGGATGGCATTTGGCGGTTTATTAATAAATGAAAACTCAAACAGCGCATAGTTATCGCCCATTGTCATCAACTTGCCTTCATTTACACGGGCTTCAAATGTTTCATCAAAGTAGTGCTCGGCAGCCGCTTCAACGGGGATATCGATATTTTCCTTTTTTAATTCGGCTTTTAGAATTTCAAGTGCGTTACCAATGGTTTCTGGTGTGTTCTTGTAATAATCAATCATGATATGCGGGGTAGCAATAATTTTCTTTATCCCCAGCGCTATCATTTTACGTACTAATACTATTGATTCTTCGGGCGTTTGAGCGCCATCATCAATACCAGGCAGCACGTGCGAGTGCATATCAACCATGAGCGATTCATAGTTGAAAGTAATCTCCCTCTTCTCTCTCTTCTTCGTAAAAAATCCGAACATATAATTAACGGTTAGTATACTGCTCGTTATAATATTGCTGGTAATGACCCGAGGTTACATTCTCTAACCACGCTTCATTATCTAAATACCAGTCAACAGTTTTTTCGAGCCCTTCTTCAAAGGTTATATTTGGCACCCAACCAAGTTCATTTTTGAGCTTTGTGGCATCAATGGCATAACGCAAATCGTGCCCGGCTCTGTCTGTAACATACGTTATCAGCTTAGCCGACTCACCTGCATCCCTGCCCAGCTTCTTGTCGAGTATGGTACATAACAAATTAATAAGGTCAATGTTTTTCCATTCGTTATGGCCGCCAATATTATAGGTTTGGCCGGCTTTAGCATTGTGGAATATTACGTCAATAGCCCTTGCATGGTCTTCCACCCAAAGCCAATCGCGTATATTTTCACCTTTACCGTATACAGGTACAGGCTTGTTTTGCTTAATATTATTAATGGCCAGCGGTATCAGCTTTTCTGGAAAATGATATGAGCCATAGTTGTTTGAGCAGTTTGATATTACAGCGTTTAACCCATAAGTATCCTGGTAAGCACGCACAAAATGATCTGAACTGGCTTTTGATGCCGAGTACGGCGAATGCGGGTCATAAGCGGTTTCTTCGGTAAACATTCCCTCTTCGCCCAGGCTGCCGTATACCTCATCGGTAGATACATGGTAAAAACGATGTTGGTCGTACTTGCCCTTCCATGTATCGCGGGCGGCATTTAGCAGATTAACGGTACCAACAACATTAGTCATCACAAACTCCAGCGGACTAACAATGGATCTATCCACGTGCGATTCTGCCGCCAGGTGAATCACCGCGTCGGGTTTTTCAACCTCAAAAAATTTGTTAATAAACTCAAGATCAACAATGTCGCCTTTTACAAATCTATAATTAGGCTCGTTTTCAATATCTCTTAAGTTTTCGAGGTTACCTGCATAGGTTAACTTATCTAAATTGATAATGGTATAATTAGGGTAGGTTTTCACAAAGCGGCGTACCACATGTGATCCTATAAAACCTGCACCACCCGTAATAATGATCTTTTGCATTTGCTGATAGGTTTATTAAACAGACACGGATTTTATCAAATATGAAATTATCGAATTCCACGAAATAATTAAACACTATTCGTGAAATTCGATAAAAACTTGCAGTATCCGCGTTATAATTGATTTATAAAGGGTTTTGTGAAATATATTTTTCCCACTCCCAGGCCGATGACATCATGGCTTCAAGACCAAGCTCAGTTTTCCAGCCCAGTTTTTTGGTTGATTTTGTTACATCGCCCCAAACTTTTTCCACATCACCTGCGCGGCGCGGACCTATCTGATAGTTTACTTTTTCGCCTGTTGCGCGTTCAAAAGCTTTTATTACACCAAGTACGGTATTGCCTTCGCCGGTACCGATATTAAACACATCGTAACCTTTAAACTCATCCTTTTCCATTAATTTAAGCGCGGCAACGTGTGCCTTTGCCAAATCAACCACATGTATATAATCGCGCACGCAGCTACCATCCGGGGTATCGTAATCGTTACCAAAAACGGTAATTTTTTCGCGTTTGCCAATGGCAGTTTGGGTTATAAAAGGCACCAGGTTTTGCGGCACACCTATAGGCAACTCGCCAATAAGGGCTGTTTCATGCGCGCCAACCGGGTTAAAATAACGCAGGGCCACAACTTTATAGTCGGTACCCGATGCTACCATATCTCTTAGTATTTCTTCGGCTATTTGCTTGGTGTTGCCATACGGCGATTGTGCCGGCTGTATAGGAGCCGACTCGGTTACCGGCAATACTTCTGGCTGGCCGTATACCGTACAGCTTGATGAGAATACAAAATTTAATGGTTTGCCATAATAAGCTTCCAGTAAATTTATAAGCGAGTAAAAATTATTGCGGTAATATTTTAATGGTTTCTCAACCGATTCGCCAACTGCCTTAAAGGCTGCGAAATGGATAATACCTTCAACATCAGGCTCGGCAATTGCCAGGGCCTTTACACCTGCCTCATCACAAAGATCAAGCTTATGAAAAACAGGTTTGTAACCTATGATCCTGGCCAACTGATCTAATATTTTAGGATCGGAGTTAGATAGATCATCAACGATAACAGGCTCGTAACCGGCATTTACCAGTTCAACAACAGTATGGGAGCCTATAAAACCCAAGCCCCCTGTTACTAATATTTTCATTGCAGTAGTATATTATAAAGTACAAATCTTTAAAGAAACCTCGTTTTACCTGTTTTTATTGTAGTACGAAAAATCTTTGTGGTGAATCTCTTTCTCGGGCAGCGATTTAAAATAATCCAATGTTATTTTTAAACCTTCGCTCCTTGATATTTGGGGCTCCCAGCCTAAAATTGCTTTGGCTTTGGTAATATCCGGGCGGCGTTGCTTAGGATCATCTGTTGGCAACGGCAGGCTTATTAATTCCTGATCGGTACCGGTTAGTTTAATGATCTCCTCGCCAAATTGTTTTATGGTAATTTCATCTGGATTACCGATGTTCATAGGTTGCGCGTAATCGCTGTGCAATAGGCGGTAAATCCCTTCAACCAAATCATCAACATAACAAAACGAACGGGTTTGTGAGCCATCACCAAACATGGTTAATGATTCGCCCCTTAGCGCCTGGCCAATAAATGCAGGCAACACACGACCGTCATTCAGCCGCATACGCGGACCGTAGGTGTTAAAAATACGCACAATGCGGGTTTCTAAACCGTGGAAGGTATGGTAAGCCATAGTAATAGCTTCCTGGAAACGCTTTGCCTCATCATAAACCCCACGCGGGCCTACCGGGTTAACATTTCCCCAATATTCTTCGGGTTGCGGATTAATGTTCGGGTCGCCGTAAACTTCAGATGTAGAGGCTATAAGCATCCTTGCGCCTTTTGCCAGGGCCAAACCAAGTAAATTATGCGTACCTAATGATCCTACTTTTAACGTTTGGATAGGTATTTTCAAATAATCAATTGGACTTGCCGGCGATGCAAAGTGCAGGATGTAATCAAGATCGCCGGGAACGTGCACAAATGTAGAAACATCGTGGTTATAAAATTCGAAGTTTTCCAGCTTAAACAGGTGTTCTATATTACGCAGATCGCCGGTAATAAGGTTATCCATACCAATTACATGGTAATCTTCCTTTATAAATCTGTCGCTCAAATGCGAACCCAGAAAGCCGGCCGCTCCGGTGATCAATATTCGTTTACGGTTTGGCATGTTAATTATTTAGCTTTTTAATTAAGTGTATAAAATATGGTTGCGAATAAATCCTGATGATGGCTAAAATAGTCTGATAGGTTAAAACTCCTTTGCAACCGGCCATCCACCGCACTATCCTCTTTAACCAGCAACCGGATATATAACATCATAACTTAATTATTGTTATTACTTTTATGCCCGGCTAAGATAATCATTCATACTTAAAATTGATGTTATTATATAATATTGGGCTTCGGTTTTACTACATTATCATTTACATTGCCTCGTTTTTTAACCAGAAGGCAAGCCTATGGATAACTGGCCGTAACAACCAAACCGTTGCATGTTTAAACAATAGTATTTGGTTTCATTTTGCATCACTTGGCGAATTTGAACAGGGCCGCCCTATTTTAGAGGCCATGCGCGCCTTGCATCCCGGTAAAAAAATAGTGATTACTTTTTTTTCACCCTCGGGATACGAGATAAGAAAAAACACGCCGCTTGCCGATGCCGTGTACTACCTTCCACTTGATACCGCCAAAAACGCCCATAAATTTATAGAGGCGATACAGCCTCAGATGGCTATTTTCACCAAGTACGAGTACTGGTATCACTATTTTACCGAGGCCCACAAACGACAAATTCCGCTGTATATAATTTCAGGTGTTTTTAGGCCTAAGCAGGTGTTTTTTAAATGGTATGGGTGCTTAAACCGTAAAATATTAAGCTTTGTTACCCACTTTTTTTTACAGGACGAGCAATCAAAGCAACTGCTGCAAAACATAGGTATAACCAATGCAACTGTAAGCGGCGATACCCGGTTTGACCGGGTTTGGGCCAACGCGCAGCAACCAAAAGAAATACCCGGCATAGCAGCGTTCAAGAACGGCCAAAAACTATTTATAGCCGGCAGTACCTGGCCGCAGGATGAAACCCTGCTGACTACCCTACCCGCATTATACCCCGACTGGAAATTCATCTTTGCCCCGCATGAAATAGGCGAAGAAAAAATAAACAACTTGCTGAATTTACTACCAAAGGATTCTACCTTGCGGTACTCTGAACTAATTCAAAATTCAAAATTCAAAATTCAAAATGGGGATCTCAGACCTCACACCTCAGAACTCAGAACACTGATCATCGACAACATTGGTATGCTTTCATCCCTGTATGCCTACGGCGATATCGCTTACATAGGCGGTGGGTTTGGAGTAGGCATTCACAACACGCTGGAGGCTGCGGCTTTTGGTTTGCCGGTGATCTTTGGCCCCAATTACCAGAAATTTAACGAAGCTCGCGAACTCATTTCCATAAAAGCTGGCTTTAGCATTACCAATGAGGCCCAGCTAAAAGGCATTGTTGATATACTGGTTACCGACGAAGCTTTTTACAATATCACCAGCAAAAAAGTCCGTGAATATGTGGAGGAAAACATTGGCGCTACCGAAATAATTATGAGGATGCTTAGGTAAGTAATCTGCGGTGAGTGCCCCCTAAATAACCCCGCACCCAAGCATCACACAGGTTTTTTTATTAATATTGCCTTAATGGGTTATTTACAGCTGCCCGGCCTGGGTAAAGTGCATTTTCACGAATATGGTACCGGTAATAAACCGCTGCTGGCCTTTCACGGTTACGGCATGACGGGTAAACAATTTCATGTGCTGGAACAATCCATTCTGCCCCAATACCACATTTACGGTTTCGACCATTTTTTTCATGGCGATAGCAAATTAGATGGCTGGACCGAGAAACAAATTCTTGCTGGCATGTCCAAAAACATGGTGCGCAGCTATATGCAGGAGTGGTTTAACATTTATGGCGAACAACGCATATCTGTAATGGCTTACTCCATTGGTGCAAACCTGGCACTTATACTGGTTGAAGAATACGCGCACCTTATTGATGATATAATATTAATGGCTCCCGATGGCTTGTCGGTATATAAAAGTTTGCATTTTATATTGCACAATCCGCTTGGACGGGCGTTGTTTAGCTGGGCTACCAAAAGCAAATGGCTGGCGCCTTTTATATTAAAAACAGTAAAAAAAACAGGCTTAATTGATGAAAGCCTTTACCAGATAGCCTATAATGAAATTGATACCGAACAAAAACGGCTGGATACTTATTATACTTTAAATTTGATTCGCCTGCTAAAGCCAGATGCGGCAGCGGTAGCAGCACTTATCAATCAGCATAAAATAAAATGCCTGCTTATATTTGGCCGGCATGATCACCTGTTCCCAAAATCGGCGGCGATGCCATTTATAGGGATGCTGGATGATGCCGAAGTACATGAGGTGACACTGGGTCACTGGCTGGTGATAAAAGCGCTGGATGAATACCTGGCAAAATAAAATGAAGACGCAAATATGCGTCTCTACAACGAAAGAACATGGTTCCAACCCGAAAAAAAGAATTTTGGAGTGCCTTATACATTGGCTATGTGCGCTGGTGGATAAAACGCAATTTTAAGGAGGTTAACATACAGCCCTTTGAACCCAAAGCCGGTCATTCGGTGCTGATGCTTTGCAACCACTTTAGCTGGTGGGATGGCTTTATTGCCAACTGGACCGCCGTTTACAACCTCAAACGCCGTTACCATGTAATGATGCAGCAGGATCAGTTTGATGCCCGCAGCTACTTGCGTTATATTGGTGCTTACTCCATAAAAAAAGGGTCGCGCGAGTTGCTGGAATCCCTTACCTACTCGGCCGGTTTACTTGACGATCCTCGTAATATGATCGTGATATTTCCGCAGGGCGAACTTTACAGCAACCACGAAACACATATCCATGTAGAAAAAGGGGTTTACAAACTCATTGAGCAAATTAAAGGCCCCTGCCAAATAGTGTATCACTGTATTTTGATTGATTATTTTGAAAGCCTCAAACCTCGCGCCTATGTACACCAGTTTGATTGCGGCGTGGCCGGCGAGGTAACTTTCGACGAATTGAAGGAGCGAATTAACAATTTCCATAAGCAGGCCTTAAAAAACCAGATCAATATGGAACACTGATTGATGTTATCCGTTACATTGATTAACTTACCCATGCATGGTTCACAACAAGAGCAACTTCTTTATCAGCCCGGTTATCCGCTTTTATTTAAAGCGACTGGTTAAACGGCATTTTAATGAGTTGCTGTTCAATACCATCTCAACCGATAACAACAAAGCCATATTGTTAATTGGAAACCATTTTAGTTTTTGGGATTCGGTGATATTGTATACCGTTAATGATGTACTTTTTAAAAAGAAGTTCCATGTAATGATGCTGGAAGAAACTGATCGTGAACAGCCTTTTTTGAAATACGCCGGGGCATTTACCATCAACAAAAACTCCCGCGACATTATCCAATCACTTGATTATGCAGCAAAACTACTGAAAGACCCGCGCAACATGGTACTTATTTTTCCACAGGGCAGGCTTTTTCCAAACTTTACAAACACCATCCGGTTTCAAAAAGGGATAAGCCGGATAATTAACAATGCAGCCGCAGATTTTCAGCTGATATTTGCCGCAACATTTATTCAGCATTTTAAACACCTAAAACCCACCGCCACCGTTTATTTAAAAAGCGAAGCAGTAAACTATGCGAATAAAGATGTAAGCATATTGCAAAAATCTTACCAGGAGCATTATAACGGCGCCAGACATTTACAAACAGAAACCGAATTTGATATATAAAAAGCAGTGACAGCAATTATATTAATTACCCTCTTCTTTATTATTCTGCGTTTTTCGGTAACGTTGTTCAACTTTATATCCAACCCCAAACTGCGGCGGGTTGGCAAACACTATAACGATAAGGTATCTATACTTATACCTGCCCGAAACGAGGCTGATAATATTTTAACGTTGCTGCAATCCATCCATGAACAGGACTACCAAAATTACGATGTAACTGTTTTAGACGACGGCTCGACCGATGAAACCTATAACATTTGTGCCACGTTTGCCGCCAGCCATCCCCAATTTAAAGTTATAAAAGGAGCTACTCTCCCGGCCAGCTGGCTGGGTAAAAACTATGCCTGCCACCAGTTGGCCAAACAGGCCGATGGCAAATACCTGTTGTTTTTAGATGCCGATGAAGAAGTGAAACCCGGCCTTATTAACAGCGCGGTGTACCGCATGTACCTCAACAAGCTGGGCTTGCTTAGTCTGTTCACCAACCAGCAAATGGATACACTGGGCGAAAAATTGGTGGTGCCGCTGATGCACTTCATTTTGCTTAATTTACTGCCCGTCCGCCTTATTTACCTGGTAAAAAATGCGGCCGTAGCGGCGGCCAGTGGGCAGTTTATGTTATTTGATGCCGCCATTTACCACAAGCATCAATGGCATAAGCTGGTCAAAAATAAAGTAGTGGAGGATGTGGAAATCATGCGCCTCATAAAAGCTGAGGCCTACAACGGCGAAGCCCTGCTGGCCAACGGTATGATCTACTGCCGCATGTACAAAAATTACGCAGAAGCGATGAACGGCTTCAGCAAGAACTTTTTGGCCGCGTTTAATTACAGTATCATTGGTTTTATTGTTTACATCACCCTAACCATAGGCGGGCCCATGATGATCATGATGACGCTTAACCTGCCGCTCATCCTGTTCATGTTGGGCTTAATTATACTTACCCGCATCATGATCTCGCTATCATCCGGTCAAAACGCGGTTTATAATATTATCTTGCACCCTGTTCAAATGCTCAATATGCTCATTATAGCTTTCTTGTCTATCCAAAAACATATTACTAAAACCACCGTGTGGAAAGGGCGCAATATTTGAACTCCCTGTTTACCTCCCCCGCCTCGGTACTAAAAACGCGGATAGCCATAACCATTATTGTATTGTTTCATGTGGTAGGGCTGATAGGTTTTTCCCTTTCCTCAATCGATCTGTTGTTTTTAAACCTGGTACCCTGGCATCTATTGCTCATGGCGGGCGTTATTATTTACAGCCATGACCAAGTTGATGCCAAATTCCTGCTCTTTTTTCTGCTCACCTTCGTACTTGGCTTTACTGTCGAACTTATTGGCGTACACACTGGCTGGTTGTTTGGCAGCTACGGTTACGGCGAAACTCTGGGCATCCGGCTATTTAAAATACCATTGATGATAGGCGTAAACTGGTTTTTATTAATTTATGCCACCGGGGTTCTATTGCAACGCAGCCGTATTAAAAATATTTTCATTCGCATACTATCGGGAGCCATAATCCTCGTTATCCTCGATTCCCTGATTGAACCCATTGCCATCCGTTTTGACTATTGGCACTGGACAAACGGCAGCGTACCCATAAAAAATTATGTGTGCTGGTTTTTTGTAAGCGCCTTTATGCTTTTTATTTTTGAACAGTTTAAATTTAAGCTGCAAAGCAAAGTGGCCGTGGCGCTGTTATTTATGGAGTTTATATTTTTTATGGCATTGGGGTTATTGAATTAAGAGAGAGATAACTATTTACGTGTTTTCTTAAATTTCCCCGCAATAGAGAGGGAAACGGATACCGGCCTATGTGGATAAGGCCCGCGTAGTATAAGTGTACAGCCCGGGCCGAAGGCATTGCCATTGACCTGCATAATTTGCTAAACCCCTTCCTCCCCCTTCCCCAAGGAAGGAATCGCACTTACCCTACGCTTTTGTTGCCCTGGTTTTTCTAATTCCCCTCTCGAGAGGGGACGCGACGGGCCGGGTGATGGCAGGGGTGTGTTCTACGGCGCGAAACACACCCCTCCGCCCCTCTCAAGAGAGTAATAGCCCATGAAAAGACAGATGGGTAACCCTTACAGGGCATAATCTACATGATGCTTTTTTCTACAAACAGATAGTCCCTCCGGGACATGGAAGTATTCCAATATTGATAGAAGACAGCAGTTTTTTATGTCCTGGAGGGACTACCTGTTTGTAGCTTAATAGAAAAAAGTGTATTTGTCCCCAGAGGGGATTACCCATGTTCTTTAATATTCGGAATGTCTATTGATGGGCTATTACTCTCAAGAGGTGAATCGTACAAAGCCCTTGCCTCAATTTCTTCCTATATAAAGAATCCTGTCAATCCTTTAATTCCCTAAATCTTGTCAAAAAATAAAGGAGATAAGAACATTCACAAAAATCAACGGTATATTTGTATCGCAATGGGAGCGTACAACTTACAGGTTACTATCGATCAGGATTCGGGCTTTTGCTTTGGGGTGGTTTACGCCATTGACATGGCCGAAGAAATATTGGCCGAAGACGGCTATCTGTACTGCCTGGGCGATATTGTGCATAACGACGAAGAGGTAGAACGCCTGAAAGCGCAGGGCCTGCGTATTATTGAGCACAGCCAGCTAAAGGATCTGCGTAACGAAAAGGTACTCATCCGCGCGCATGGCGAAGCGCCCGATACCTACCGCACTGCCTTAGAAAACAACATTACCCTTATTGATGCATCATGCCCGGTAGTTTTAAAACTGCAAAACAGGATTAAAACGTCGTTTGATAATAAGGAGAAAATATTAATTTTCGGCAAGCATGGCCATGCCGAAGTTATCGGTTTACAAGGGCAAACCAACAACGAGGCGCTGGTTTTCCAGGATATTGCCGAATTAGAGGATGTGGAACTGCCGCACAACATTACGCTGTACAGCCAAACCACCAAAAGCATGGACAAGTTTTACAACGTAAAAGACCAGCTGATATCACGCGGGTATGATTTGAAGGCGAATGATACCATCTGCCGTCAGGTATCAAACCGGGATAAGGATCTGCCCAAGTTTGCTACACGTTTTAATAAGATAGTTTTTGTATCTGGCCGTAAATCATCAAACGGAAAGGTATTGTTTGAGGTTTGCCGCAAGCATAATCCGGACACCTTTTTTATATCATCTGCCGCCGAATTGGATAAAACTATGTTTTCGCCAAACGATACTATTGGCATAGCCGGCGCTACATCAACCCCAATGTGGCTGATGCAGCAGGTTAAGGAAGCCCTTGAAAGTTTTTAACAGCATGCTTTTTGCTATGGTATAAACTACATGCAAAAATCTCCCTCAAATAAAGGTTTATTGGTTGCCCTATTGGTTATTGGTTGTTGGGCTACATCTATTATTTTGCTGATGCAATGGCACTTTAGTTTTGCCAATCCGCTGGTTTACCTGTTGGTTTTGGTGCAAATGCATTTGTATACCGGGCTATTTATTACCGCGCACGATGCTATGCACGGAACGGTATCTCCAAATCGCAGCTTAAACAACTTTGTGGGTTACTTGTGTACTTTTTTATATGCCTCATTCTGGTACCCGCAACTTTATACCAAACACCACCTGCACCACAGCCACGTACACACCGATGATGATCCAGACTATCATAACGGCGGTTTCTGGAACTGGTATGTAAGGTTTATCCGCAATTATCTTTCTATATGGCAAATTGTGGTGATGGCCGCCTTATTCAACATTCTAAAAATTTGGATTCCGCAGCCAAACCTGCTGATGTTTTGGGTTGCACCATCCTTATTGAGCACGTTGCAACTGTTTTACTTCGGTACCTATCAGCCGCACAAAGGCGAGCACGACAATAAATACTTTGCCCGCAGTCAGCCCCGGAACCATGTGGTGGCTTTTTTTAGCTGCTACTTTTTTGGTTATCATTATGAGCACCATGATTCGCCTGGAACACCATGGTGGCAGTTGTGGCGAGGGTAAGGATAAAGCAAATAAATTGAGTTGTTTATTTTCGCTTTCTTCTTATAAAATAAATCAAAAGAAACACCAGCAAAATAAATCCTGCAATCTGCAACCACTTAAACATTGCCTTAAAATAAAAGCCACCGGCCACTACATCGTTTTGCAAAAAATTGATAATCCCAGCTTTCATTTTAATAAGGTTAATTAACGAATTTACAAAATATTCTGTCTTGCGTTCGTTTGTAACATTGTTTTACTTCGTTATTCGACATTGTTGGTTATTCAGTGTTCGATATTTAACATTCTTCAATTTCATGATCCTAATCACATTTTTGTAAATTATTCCCCCATTAGGGGGTTAGGGGGATAAATTATTTTAATTTTGCTGCCGATATAATTATGGGCAAAAAAGGAGTTTTATTGGTGAATTTAGGTACCCCTGATAGCCCTTCGACGGCAGATGTGCGTACCTATCTGAATGAGTTTTTGATGGATCCGCGGGTTATTGATGTTAACCCCGTATTGCGTACCCTGTTGGTGCGGGGCATTATTGTTCCGTTCAGGGCGCCAAAATCGGCCAAATTATACCGGGAGATCTGGAGCGAAACTACGGGCTCGCCATTAATGCACTATAGCATTTTACAGCACGAGGCTTTGAAGCAGCGACTGGGCGATGAGTACATGGTTGAACTGGCTATGCGTTATCAAAACCCTACTATTGAATCGGCCCTGAACCGTTTAAAAGATGCCTTGGTTGATGAGATCCAGGTAATAGCCTTGTTTCCACAGTACGCTTCGGCCAGTACAGGTTCGGTGTATGACAAGGTGATGGAACTGATTTTGCAATGGCCTACCAAACCCAATATCTCGTTTGTAAACTCGTTTCATGATAATGAGTTGATGATTGCCACCTTTGCCGAAAACGGTCGTAAATACAATCCCGAAAGTTTTGACCACGTATTGTTCAGCTTTCACGGTTTACCACAAAGGCAGCTTATTAAAGCCGATCATACCCACAAACATTGCTTAAAAGTAAACGATTGCTGCCAAACCCTTACCGATACCAATAAGTTTTGCTATTCGGCACAATCGCACCATACGGCTAAGCTTATTGCCGAAAAACTGAATATCCCGAAGGAAAAATATACCATCTGCTTTCAATCCCGCCTGGGTAACGACCCTTGGGTACAGCCTTACACCAGCGAAATTGTAGCCAAACTTGCCGGCGAAGGAAAGAAAAGCCTACTGGTATTTTGCCCGGCCTTTGTTGCCGATTGCCTTGAAACTGTTTACGAGGTTACCACCGAGTACGGCGATGAGTTTAAAGCCTTAGGCGGCGACCGTGTACAACTTGTTGAGAGCCTCAATGATTCACCAACATGGATTGATGCATTAGAGAAAATGGTAAGGGAAAATCATATATAAGATAGAGTATTGAAATTACAACAAAAAACAAAGCATTTAAAAAAACATCAATGGCGTCCTCTATAGATGGACTTAATTTTTGGTGATTATACTCAAGATACTATTTATATAATCCTTTTGGTCGTTACTTGATGGCCGACAATGCCCGCAACATTCAGCAATATATTTAGGGTTTAAAAGTTTGCTATTCCTTTTTGTATGATAAATTTTAGGTTCTTTCGAACTTTTAAAAAATAATCGGTGCTGAATGAATGGAAAAGCCCGCTCGTCATTGGTACAAATTAATTTGCAACCAGAAGCTAACAATAAACCTATTAAATGTTGATCGTCGAAATCTTTATGCACTATTTTCTCCGACGCTTTTTGCGTTAAGTCATCAACGATACCATTTTCAATATAAACAGCTTTATTTATTGAATTTAAAAGACCGAATAATTTTCCATATTTAGTTATCTCAGAAAGATATTTTGATCCTCCGTAAACTATTTTACCCTGACCATTAAAAATCCAATCTAAAACAGGCTCAAAATTTAAATGATAAGCATCTTTTTTATTAAAGACTGGACCTAAAACATTGGTATCAATAACAATACACATATTATATCTGTAATAGTGCTAATTCCTCCCTGATAAAAAACTCTTTAAACTCCCTTGGTTGATCTTCAGAATAAGAACCATTTGGATTGATAGATATGACACTTAAATTATTGCCCTCTTTTGTGCGATTAAAGAAAACTACCTGACTTTCAATTCTATCTCTTTCTATTTGACTTTCTTCACTCGAATGTCTACTTAATTTGAGCCTATATCGATCGATAGTATAATCCGAATGTGTTTCAACAATAAATCCCTTTCCGTCATTTAAAGCTGATTTAAAAAGCAAATCGCCAAAGGCCGCTTGCCCCTTTGGGTGTAAATGAATTTCGGGCTGTTGGATTGCAAGCCAACTATCGTCACTTCTAATGACAGTTTCGACTATCAGGGGCAAAATTTGAGAAACCCCATATCCAACATTTATAATTTTTAAAGCCTTTCCATTTAACACTACATTTATCTCAAATGGCGACAAATTAGATTTGCTATACTGAGAAACAGTAATTTTTTCAAACAATCCACTGTCTTCCCCAAAACGATTGAGAATTTCCTCAAACTTTTTACTTTGTTTGGTTCGTTTATTAGATAACTGTTTCTTTAAGATATATGGTACATGTGTGCCTTCTGGGGAGAAGTTTAACTCATAATCATCATATGTTCTTTTTGGCTCTGTTCTGATCGGTGCCAACCATGCAAGTTGCCCTACTAAAGAGGGAACATCAAAAGATTTGGATTCCTCTTCAAGATGTTTACTTATAACGAGATGTATCTGAAGTATTAGAGGGAGATTTACAGCTTTGAGTGTTTTATTAATATTCTTTTTTTCGTCAATTAAATTATCACTCTCAATCCATTCTTTAAAATTTTCTAATTGTTTGTCTTTAAAATAATCTCCATAATTTCCTTTTTTGAATTTATATTCTGCACCTTTAATAGTAAGACATATAAACATATTTATGTTTGAATCAATCTGTCTAATTTCTTTCAATTTGGCGAAACCATGACTATCAACAAACTTCAGATGTATAAATTTTTGTGGTATTAAAGAAAACAAACCTATTTCAAAAGATTTTTCCGTTGTTATCTCTGAAAAGTATCCAAATTCTTTTCTGAAATGGTCAGAGTCGGTTTTAAACCAAAATTCAGTTTCGGAGAGAATCTTGACGAGTTTTAAAATGGAGGTTTTACCCGTACTATTTTCACCAACAAAAAAATTTACTCGCTCCAATTGTAGGAAAGTATTTTTAAAACCACGAAAATTATTAATATATAATAACGGCTTCATTATTAAGGTTTAGATTGCTCAAATATCGAATCCAAGATAATATATTATATGAATATTACCTTAAAATATTATAATTATTTTAACCCCTCTATCTCTTTCAAACTCTTCGGCAGGTATTTACCTAATAAATGGCTGCCGGTATCGGTGATCAAAAAGTTGTCTTCTATGCGGATACCGCCAAAGTCGCGGTAGGTGTTCAGTACGTCGTAATTAATAAAATCGACATATTTCTTTTCGGCTTGCCAGCGATCTATCAGTTCGGGGATAATGTAGATGCCTGGCTCTATAGTTAGCACATAACCTGCTTCCAATTCTCGCCCGAGGCGTAATGATTTCAGTCCGAAAACAGTTCCTTTTTGCAGGTTATCACTGTAGCCAACATATTGCTCGCCCAGATTTTCCATGTCGTGGGTATCCATACCCAGCATATGGCCCAAACCACATTGAAAAAACATGGTGTGCGCACCTGCAGCAACAGCATCTACAGCATCCCCTTTCATAATACCGGCCTGCGAAAGCCCCTCTACCAGTTTTTGACAGGCTGCAAGGTGAATATCTAAATAACGTACGCCGGGTTTCAGCATATCAATAGCATGGTTCATTGAAGCAAGCACCACCTCATAAAGCTCGGCCTGTTTGGTGGTGAATTTATTGCCAACAGGTACGGTACGGGTAAGATCGCCCCCATAGTGCATGGGATTTTCGGCACCAATATCGCAAAGCAGCATCTGGCCATCTTGTAACGTATGCCCGTAGTAATGGGTATGCAGGGTTTCGCCACGCGGCGTAATAATAGCGGGATATCCCAGGCGCGAATCTGCCGCTATGGCCACTTCATTTGCCCTGGCCACCAGCTCATAGCCCTTAATACCAGGGCGTGTATTTTTAATAACAGCCAGCTGCATATCCACACTAATGGAAACCGCTTTCTCCATTTCGGCAACTTCTAAAGGTGTTTTTATAACACGCTGGGCTATAACCGCTTTGATTAGCGGAATAGATACATGATCGGCAACGTCCTGCAGGCTCACGTTGAGCCATGAAGCCAGTTTTATTTTTGTTTCGGGGCGGTAAGGCGGCAAAATATGCACCTTTCTGCCGGCGGTAACCGCCTTGTGAATGTAATGTGTTACTTCATTATAGGGTTGGGTTTTGGTAATACCAACCATCCCGGCCATTTCCCGTACCGAAGGTAGCACCCCCGTCCATATAATATCATCTATACTTAGCTCGTTGCCAAAAATCACTTCTTCGCCAGTATCGGTGTCAATAATGGCTACCAGGTCCTGAACGTCCAGTCCGAAATAATAAAGAAAGCTGCTATCCTGCCTAAAGGGGTAACAATTGTCTTTATAGCTCATGCTGCTATCCTCGTTACCGGGCAACAGGATAATACCCGAACCAATATTTTGCATTAAAGCCTTACGGCGATCAATATAAACTTGTTTGTCAAAAAGCTGAAGTTCCATGTTTTAATATGTTATTTACCGGCGCGAACACACTATCCTTACAATAATTCACTTACTATTTTGGCCGAAAGCAGGCAAAGCGGAATACCGCCGCCCGGATGAACGCTGCCGCCGCAAAAGTAAAGGTTTTTAATTTTAGATGACCGGTTAGCGTGCCTTAAAAATGCCGCGAACTGACTATTTGAGCTGGTACCATATAACGAACCCTGGTAAGATGATGTTCTACTTTCAATACTGCGTGGATCGAGGATGCTTTCGCATACTATCAGTTCTTCAATGTCATCGCCTAAAATGCGGGTAAGTTTTTTGAGGATGTTTTCGCGGGCTGTGGCAATCAGCTCATCCCAATTTTGACCAGTATTTGCGGGTACGTTGATCATCGTGAACCAATTTTCACAATCCTCGGGGGCATCATCGGTTTTATATTTGGAGCTGATGTTGAGGTAGATGGTAGGGTCATGATAAATATCTTTTTCCTTCCAGATATGGTCAAACTCAGCCTTATAATCGGTACCGAAAAAAATATTATGCAGATCGAGTTCCGGGAACGGCTTCTTTATACCCCAGTAAAATATCAATGCCGAACTGCTACGCTCCTGGCTTAATATCTTTTTGGGAAATAGCGACGGATGCGCCTTTAATAGTTTGTGGTACGTGAACCATACATCCATATTTGATATCACCAGATCGCCTGGGATAAACCCGCCCTTCACATTTAAACCTTCAACTCTCAGATCCTTTAAAACCACTTCATCAACCGGCGAATTATAATGGAAGATAACACCCAACGAAGTTGCCAGCTTAACCAAACTATTGGTGATGCTGTACATGCCACCCTCCGGAAAATACGCACCATAATGCTGCTCCAGATGCGGGATAACATTAAGCGTTGCCGGGGCAGTGTATGGGTTGGAGCCATTGTAGGTGGCATACCGGTCGTAAAACTGCACCATGCGATCGTCCTTAAAAAAATCTTCGTTGGCTTTGTGCATGGTACGGAGCGCATCTATCCGCGGCAGCTTTAAAACCGACCGTAAGGTATCCCAACTTAAATAGGTTTTAAGCCGGTGTAATGACTGCTCCAAAAAAACGTGATTGGTGATGCTATAAATATCCCGGCTTTTGGCCTGGTATTTTTTTATGGCTTCCATAGGTTCGCCGGTTACCCTGTTGACCTCAGCGGCAAATTTATCCGCATCTGCATAGGCGGTTAGCGTGGTACCGTCTTCGTAAAAATACTGGCAAACTACATCCAATTTCTGGTACCGGAAAAAATCGGCAGGCGTTTTTCCTGCCAGTTTAAAAAGCTCATCAACATATTGGGGCATGGTAAACAGGCTGGGGCCGGCATCAAACCGGTAACCCTCCTGCTCAAATTGGGTAAGCTTACCACCTGGCCCGGCATTGGCCTCAAAAACCTCAACAGCATAGCCCTTAACAGCCAGGTGAATTGCAGTGGCAATCCCCGCTATTCCGGAACCAACTATCAAAGCTTTTTTTGGGGGCATGAGTAAAGATAGCGGTATTCCTTAAGAAAAAAGCATTATGGCTACTACTCACCCCCACTTTGCTGTGCTCGTATATTTCTTATTTCCCCGCTATATGTCCCAACGCGAAGTTTATAAAATTACTCGTCAACCCGTAATCCTCAGTCCCCTTTCTGCGGATAAAGAAGAAATCGCGGGTAATTTTAAGGCCTTCAATTGGTACTTCAACCAGGTCGCCTTCCGCAAGTTGACGAATAATGGATGGACGGGGCATAAAGCCCAGGCATTGGTCGGCCAGCAGAAAGTTTTTGAGGGCTTCGGTACCACCAAGGCGTATTTTTACAGATAGATCGGCAGGCTTTATGTGCAGTGCCGAGAGCGATTTAAGCACCGCGTTAAGCGTACCCGAGCCGCGCTCACGTACAGCCAGCGGCGTTTTCACAAATTGCTTAAGCGTTAATGACTTACCCGCCAGCGGACTCTTAGCCGAACAAACCGGGATCACCTCATCGCTCATGAATGGTTTATAAGATACCGTGGTAAGCTTGTTATCAACCTCAATAATACCAATATCAACTTCGTGATTGAGCAAGGCATTCAATATGTACTCGGAGTTACGGTTTACCAACTGCACATCTACATTGGCGTATTCGCGTTGAAAACCTGAAAGTATGGAGGGCAATATATACAGCGCAATAGTGGTACTGGCACCCAATCGCAAATGCCCGGCGGCCTGCGAAAGGTTGCTTAATACCGATAGGTCATATTCAATTTTGCGTTCAATTTCGGTAGCCTGTTGCAGGTATTCGTTGAGTTTGTTGCCGGCTTCGGTAAGTAAAATACTGTTTCCCTTGCGTTCAAACAGGGGCACTTTATATTGATCTTCAAGCGCCTTAATGTGCTTGCTGATGGCGGGCTGCGTTACAAACAACACCTGCGCCGCCTTACTGAAACTAAGGTTGGCGGCAACTTCCATAAAAACACGGTGGGCAAAGGAGATCATACGGCTAAGTTACCTATTTCATCTTCTCAAAAAAGCGACCGTTAAATTTATAGGTAATAAACTTGCGGGTCATTTTGCCGCTGTAATCAACCAGCGGTGTACTGAGGGTTTTGGTGGCCTTATCAAAATTGATGGTCGGGAATGAGGTCCAATCGGCAATAGATGGAAAATTATAGTCGTAATGCAACTGGCTGTATACACCCGATGGTGTTTTTATAAGCGGCGGATTAGTAACGAGCTTGCCATTTTCGATAACAAATATCCTTAACCCCTGCGCAGCCCTGGCAGCCGAATAAATAGTATTAAACGTAGCCATGTAATAGGTTTTGCCATTCGCGGCAAACGTGTACACTTTGGAGTACCAGAACGATGGTGCAGCCTTTTTATCGGCGCTGTCTATTTTTAACAAAGCGGTAGTTTGGCCTTTTACCTTGTACTGTACCACGTTGCTAAAACTATAACCCGTGGTGCCCAGCCGGGTATCCCAGGAGTAGGTGCGGAACAAACCATCTGCCGAACTGGCTATAACCAGGCGCTCCTTTATTAATTCGGTAAAGTTTTGGGTAATGGTAAACGGGTACTTGGTGGTGTAGTATTTAAGCTTAAATGCAAACATCCGGTTCATTTTTTGCAACGAATCGATAGCTTTCCATTCCTTTTTATGCGCACCGTAATAGTTTACTTTTTTAAATATGCGCAGCAGATCGCCCTCTATAGCCTGCGGACTGTTTTGCGCAAACACACTGGCCGAAAAAAGGCAGCAGCAGAAAACAACTATCAGCGTAAAGGTTTTCATTGGTAACAAGATAGGTAAAAAAAGCAAACCTTATGGATATTAGTTATAATTGATAACCAAGTATTTGTTTTTTAGCTCTTTACTTTTTCAAAATACTGGCCCGTAAATTTGTAGGTGATATATTTAGATGTCACTTTACCTTTTCCGTCAACCAAGGGCAATTTGATCGTCTGGGTTGCTGCATCAAAAGTAATTGTTGGCCGTAATTCATACTTTATATCAACTACCGAGAAGAAATCGTAATCATAATATAACTTACTATGCAAGCCGGTTGATGTTTTGATGAGCTTTACATCTTCATTTAAACGGCCGTTTTCAATAGTAAAAACCTGTATACCTGTACCGGCATCCCTAGTTGAAAAAATACCACCATAAATTCCTAAATAATAGGTCTTGTCTTTTGCTTTGAGGGTATAAACTTTAGGAAACCAATAAGAAACGACTTCGCCGCCCCACTTTAAAGGATGAAATACCGACATTGTTTTATTACCCACCTTGTACTGAAACACATTTTCAAAAATATGCATCGATCCTCCTAACCATGTATCCCATGAATATATCCGGAATAATCCGTCAGAAGAAGTACAAATATCCAAATGCTCCTTTTTTAATAAATCAAAAGGTTGGCTTATGGTAAATGGATATTTTGCTGTATAATCAGCTAATTTTTTTCCAAATACTTCATTGGCTTTATTAAGAGAGTCATCCGCCCCGGAATTATTCTTTTGCTCATCCCAGTAATTGATCTTTTTAAAGGCATTAAGTAAATCAGCCTCAACAGCCTTCGGAGTTTGCGCAAAAACACTTGCAGATGCCATACACCCATAAAAAGTGAGGATGATAATAAAGGTTTTCATTGGTAAATATTTGTAAATAAAAATAGGGATAATCAACTGACTACGCCTATTCAAATTATCTTTTAAAGTCCTCTCCTTTGGAGAGGGTTGGTTGAGGCTCCTTATGCCTCAACCGGCGCGCCTATCAAGTGCTTTGCGGCCAGGTATTCGGCAATTTGCACGGCGTTGGTGGCAGCACCCTTACGCAAATTGTCTGATACTATCCAGCAGTTTAGGGTATTGTCCTGGCTTTCATCACGGCGAATACGGCCAACAAAAACATCGTCCTTATCATGTGCGTCAAGCGGCATTGGGTATTTCAGGTTGGCAGGATCATCTACCACTACTATACCCGGCGAGTTTGCCAGCAGTTCTTTTACTTCGCTCAAATCAAAGTCATGTAAAAACTCAATATTTACAGATTCCGAGTGGCCGCCCATAACCGGGATGCGCACGGTGGTAGCGGTAACTTTAATGCTGTCATCGCCCATGATCTTTTTGGTTTCGAGGATCATTTTCATTTCCTCTTTGGTGTAACCGTTTTCGGTAAACACATCAATCTGCGGTATTACGTTCAGGTCGATAGTATAAGGGTAAACCTTAGGGCCATCAATACCTTTACGTTCGTTAAATAACTGGTCAACAGCTTTTACGCCGGTACCGGTTACCGATTGATAGGTAGATACCACTACTCTTTTAATTTTATATTTATCATGCAGCGGCTTTAAGGCCACTACCATTTGTATGGTTGAGCAATTTGGGTTGGCAATGATCTTATCATCTGCAGTAAGTACATCGGCATTTACTTCGGGCACTACCAGTTTTTTGGTAGGGTCCATGCGCCAGGCCGATGAATTATCAATAACAGTTGTTCCTGCTGCCGCGAAAAGCGGTGCTTGCTCCAATGATGTGCTGCCGCCAGCGCTAAAAATAGCTACATCCGGCTTCATCTTAATCGCATCCTCAACAGAAACCACCTTAAACTGCTTACCCTTAAAAGTAATTTCTTTACCAATACTTTTTGCTGAAGCAACGGGAATTAATTCTGTAACGGGGAAGTTGCGTTCTGCAAGAACTTGCAACATTTTGGTGCCTACTAATCCTGTAGCACCTACTACTGCGACTTTCATTGAGTTAATTTGTTATATAATAAATGATTAAACTCCAAATATGCACATTTTTTGCATATTCTACCAGATTGGTAGTTAATTTAATATGCCGTTAGCTATAAATTGGTTAAAAAAAGGTGCCACAAATGAGCAATCGTTTGCGTAAACAGGCTGTTAAACCGTTAACATTTCAACCAAATTTTTACCTTTGCCCAAACTCAAAAATACATGGGCGAAAAGATTATAGTGATTGGCGCCAACGGCCAGATCGGAACTGAACTGGTAATGGCACTTAGAGGTATCCACGGAGCCGAAAACGTGATAGCATCGGATATAAATGATCCGGCTTACGCCATCCGCAACAGCGGCCCCTTTGAATTAATAAATGTGCTTGATAAGGATAATCTGCACCACATATTTGATAAACACCGCCCCACGCAGGTTTACCTGCTAGCCGCCATACTATCGGCCGTAGGCGAACAAAAACCCAAAATGGCCTGGGATTTAAACATGACCGGCCTGCTGCACATTCTTGATTTTGCCGTTGAGTTTAAAACCGCCAAAGTTTTCTGGCCAAGCTCTATAGCAGTGTTCGGTCCGCATTCACCGCAGTTTAATACACCGCAGTATTGTGTAATGGACCCCAATACCGTTTATGGCTTCAGTAAACTGGCCGGTGAGCGCTGGTGCGAATATTACCACGCTAAATACGGCGTAGATGTACGCAGCATTCGTTACCCCGGTTTAATAGGCTGGAAAGCTAATCCCGGAGGCGGCACTACAGATTATGCCGTGCATATTTTCCACGAGGCGTTAAAAACAGGTAAATACCAAAGTTTCCTATCGGCTGGCACCGCCCTGCCCATGATGTATATGGAAGATGCCATAAGAGCCACCATTTCATTGATGGATGCACCTGCCGAAAATATCAAGATCCGGTCGTCATATAATTTGGCGGGCATCAGCTTTACACCTACCCAGCTGGCCGAAGAAATTCAGAAACATATTCCGGATTTCGAGATCAGCTATAGCGATAACGACCCACGCCAGGCTATTGCCGATAGCTGGCCAAAATCAATAGATGATACCGACGCCCAGCAGGATTGGGGCTGGCAATTGGAGTATGATTTGTCCAAAATGACAGCCGATATGCTGGATAACCTTAAAAAAATTTTATAAGAGAATCTACAATGGTGAAAGGTTGAAGGTTTTAACCTCCGTTTTGTAAAACTTATATAAAACAATATTATCTTTGAACCCGCTGTATAACAAGCATACAGCGGGTTCTTTTTTATGGTAAAAGCCATAAATCATGAACCATCAACAATGAACTAAAAATTTATGGGAAGAGCATTTGAATTCCGCAAAGAAAGAAAGTTTAAGCGCTGGGCCAAAATGGCCGTGCAGTTTACGCGCTTAGGAAAAGAAATTGTAATGGCTGTAAAAGCCGGCGGCGGAGATATTAATACCAATTCGCGCCTGCGTACGGCCGTACAAAACTCAAAGGCGGTTAATATGCCTAAAGACCGGGTGGAAGCTGCCATTAAAAGAGCAACCAGCCGCGATGAAAAAGATTACGAAGAACTTGTATACGAGGGGTATGCACCTTACGGCGTAGCCGTTTTGGTGGAAACCGCTACCGATAATACCAACCGCACCGTTGCCAATGTGCGCAGCTATTTTACAAAGTATGGCGGCTCATTAGGCAAAACAGGTTCGCTTGATTTTATTTTCACCCGTAAATCGGTATTCACTTTTGAGCCCGGCAACCGCGACCTGGAAGAACTTGAATTTGAATTGATCGACGCGGGCCTTGAAGACCTTTTTGTGGAGGCCGACGAAGAAGGAAATGATATTGGTGTTATCCACACCGCGTTTGAAGATTTTGGCAAAATGCAAAAAGCACTGGAAGAAGCTGGCGTTGAAGTAAAATCGGCCAAGTTGGAACGCGTACCGCAGTCATTTCATGAAGTTACCGAAGAACAGGTTACAGACATCATGAAGCTTATCGATCGCCTTGAAGAAGACGACGATGTTCAGGCGGTTTACCACAATATGGCGGAGTAAGTTTTAATTTGAAGATTTGAAAGTGTGCCAATTTGAAAATGCCTAAACTAAATTAGCATTTCATAAAAAAGACAATTTTCAAATCACCAAATTTTCAAATTAGCACATGCCATTATTCAGCTCACGTAAGGAAGAAAAAAAGATAAAGGTTACCTTTGCCAACGGTTTGCTTTTTGTTGAAAAAGCCGATGGTAAGCAACAGGCTTTCCCGTTGGAGTGGTTCCCGAAATTGCTTAACGCAACCGACGAGGAACGCGAAGACTGGAAACAAACCGACAAAGGCATCCACTTTAATCAATTGGATGTGGATGTGGCAACTTCATAATGATTTGAAAATTTGAAGATGTGCTAATTTGAAGATTACGCATCATTTTCAAATCTTCAAATCACCAAATTTTCAAATTGAAACATGGTTTTCGAAGAGTTTTTTAAAAAGAAGCGAATAGATCTGGCGGCCTTGCAACAGGCCGAACAGCCCCTGTTTGCCGAATTTAAAGATCACTTTGAGCAAATGGGCGAAAAAAGTTTCGACCATACCAAAAAATACTGGTTCAATAAGTTAAGGCGGCGCTTCCCTATTGCCGCCGAAATAAAAACTGAAAAGGTACATATCCAAAATCCAATAGCCGAGCAAACCATTACCGAAAGTCTCATTGAACCTGGCACTCCGGCACCAAAAATAGGTTTTACTCCAAAATTCAGGGCAGCGGGTATACCCAAACCCGCTGAGGAAAAACCGGAAGATGCAAAAGCAGAAGAAACCGTATCATCTGCAGAAACGGCCACGCCCAAGCCTGCCTTTAAACCTCGCTTCAATCCCGGCATGGTAAAACCAAAACCTGCGGAAGATAGCGCGTCGCCAGAGATAACCGAAGAGCAAGTAACTCCTGCGGATGAAACACCAGTTGCTCCCAAGCCTGCATTTAAACCACGTTTCAATGCAACGATGATGAAGCCTAAGTTTCCGGAAGGCGAAACATCAGCTGAAGATAAACCCGAAATTACTACCGAGCCGTCAACTCCAACAGTCGAAGAAGCACCAGCGCCTAAACCTGCATTTAAGCCACGTTTCAACGCCACTATGATGAAGCCAAAGCCTGCGGAAGGCGAAGCACCTATTGAAGATAAACCCGAAATTACTACCGAGCCGTCAACTCCAACAGTCGAAGAAGCACCAGCGCCTAAACCTGCATTTAAGCCCCGTTTCAACGCCGCTATGATGAAGCCAAAGCCTGCGGAAGGCGAAGCACCTATTGAAGATAAGCCTGAAATTGCAGCCGAGTCGTCTGTTGCAGCAGCCGAAGAAGCATTGACGCCAAAGCCCGCATTCAAGCCACGCTTTAACGCGGCGATGATGAAGCCAAAACCAGCGGAAAGTGAACCGGAAGCTACTGAAAAGTCAGAGGATAAATCTGATGCGGTGTCACCTACTGATGAACCGGCCGCAAAACCGACCTACAAACCCCGGTTCAACATGAAAAATATCCCACCAAAGGCAACTGAGGAATAAGCGTATTTTATTTGTACCTCTACAAACATCATTGCGAGATACAATACAACCTTTTACTTGCGCTCGTTTGTAACGAGTGCTTAACAAGGTTACGCGATTGCATCGCCTATAAGCGTCACAGACGCAAAAACACTTTAAGCACTCGTTTGTACCTACAAGTGTTGGGAAGACTAAATTTTAATAAAAAGGTTGTCATTTCGACGAGCCTGCATGGGAATTGCGTGTGAGCGACAAGGAGAAATCTTCTACGAAAGGCTAAGTTCAATTGCATATCGTAGAAGATTTCTCCTCGTACCTCGTTCGAAATGACAACGCTTTTTATCTTCCCAACACTTGTAGTTACAAACGAGCGCAAGTAAATCCCCCCTATTCTCCCTACTTACTATGTGAAAACAACCAGCTTAGCAACTCGGGTTCTTTGAAGGCATTATCCCAGCTGTTATGGTCAACGCCGGGGTATAGCGTAAAGCGAGGCGTGCCGCCGGCTGCTTGTAAGGCGGTTACTATCGCTTCGGAATGTTCATGTGGCACTACGCTGTCATGATCACCGTGGAAGATCCAGAGGGGAACTTTTTTGGCGTATTTAGGTGCGTTATTGGTATTATCGCCGCCGCATATGGCAAAAGCTGCCGCAAACTTCTTGGGCTCGCGACCAATAATTTCAAGCGTACCCATGCCGCCCATACTTAGGCCGCCTATGTACACCTTATGTTTATCAACAAAGGGTTTATCTAAAAATTGATCTACCAGGCCCATCAGCATTTGCATGGCTTTTGTAGGCGGCGCATCAACCTGAAAAAGGAATTTATTTTTATGCGTAACCGAATCCTGCGAGAATTTTACGTTTGACCAAAAACTATTGTTAGGACATTGCGGGAACACCACTATAGCATCATATTTTTCACGCACACTATCCTGCAGCAACCGCGACGGGCCATATTTTAACTGGGCCTCGTTATCATTGCCGCGCTCGCCGGCGCCATGCAGCACAAGCAGCAGCGGGTATTTTCTGGCTGGGTTAAAGTGCTTGGGGAACAGCAAACGGTATGGCAGGGTATCGCCTTTAACTATAAAACTGCCCCTCTCAAATGCCGTCAGAGTTTGCGCACGGGCTGAAAAAGAAAATGCCAAGCATAAGCTTAGCATTCCTATTATGAGTTTTGTTTTGATCATTTTATGAGTTTAAAATTCGCTTCCTGTACATCCCTTGAATTTGGGCCGACAAAAACTTTGAAATCGCCAGGCTCACTGGTGTATTTCATATTGATGTCGTAAAATTTCAGGTCGTTGTTAGTTAAAACAAACTTAAGCTCTTTTGATTCACCTTTTTTCAAAAATATTTTCTGGAAACCCCTTAACTGCTTCACCGGGCGGGTAACCGACCCTACCAGATCGCGGATGTACAGTTGCACCACTTCCTCACCATCGTAATTACCGGTATTACTCACCGTTACGCTGATATTCAGTTTATCAGCAACCTTCATAGTAGTTTTATCGAGCGTTGGGCGCGAATAGCTGAATGTGGTATAGCTTAACCCATAACCAAACGGATACAGCGGATCAACCGGCGAATCCAGGTATTTTGAAGAGTATTTATTAGCAGGATCTGCCGGGCGACCAGTGTTTTTAGCGTTGTAATAAATCGGGATCTGCCCTACGTTACGCGGAAAGCTCATGGTTAACTTGCCCGATGGATTGTAATTACCAAACAGCACATCGGCAATGGCATTACCACCCTCGGTGCCAGAAAACCAGGTTTCCAGTATGGCGGGGATGTGGGCCTCTTCCCAGTTAAGGGTAAGCGGTCTGCCGTTCATCAGTACCAATACAACCGGCTTGCCTAACGTATAAATAGCTTGCATCAGTTTTTGCTGACTTTGCGGAATGCTGATATCTGTACGGCTGGCAGCTTCGCCGGTCATCCCCTGCGATTCGCCTATGGCCAAAACTACAACATCGGCCTTTTGGGCAATTTCCATCGCGCTTTTCAATAACGAATCGGCATTCAAAGCGGTGATGCCACCGCCATGCTCATTAAGCTGACGGGCTATGTCTTTATCATCGGTGATGTTGGCACCCTGCGCATAAACAATATTTGCCGATGCGCCGGCTACATTCTTCATACCCTGCAACAGCGTAACAGCCTTAGAAAAATCGCCAGCTGCCGACCAGTTGCCAATCATGTCCCGCTTGCTATCGCCCAGCGGACCAATCAACGCCACAGTACCTGATTTTTTTAGCGGTAATACCTGCTGATAATTTTTTAACAACACGAATGATTTACGGGCGGCATCACGGGCGGCATCTAAATTAGCGGCGCTCATGATCTCGGTTTTAGCTTTTTCTTCGTTGCAATACTTATACGGATCGGCAAACAAGCCCAGTTTGTATTTAGCTTCCAGGATGCGTTTAACAGCATCATTTAAAGTAGCCATAGTTACCTTGCCTTCGGCGATGGATTTTTTTAGATAAGTAGGGTAAACGGCATCCTGCATATCCATATCAACACCCGAGTTTATGGCCGCTTCGCCTGCCTCTTTTTCGTTGGCTACGTTGCCATGCTGTACCATTTCGGCAATACCGCTATAGTCGGTAACCACAAAGCCGGGGTAGTTCCATTGCTTTTTGAGGATATCCCTTGTAAGGTAATTACTGGCTGTTGATGGCGTACCTGAAATTTCATTAAACGAGGTCATGAACGATGCCACGCCTGCATCGGCAGCTGCCTTAAATGGCGGCAAATAGGTTTCCCAAAGCTCGCGGGTACTTATATCTACTGTATTATAGTCCCTGCCGGCAGTTGCGGCTCCGTAGGCGGCATAATGTTTAACGCAGGCTAATATGGTATTACCATCGTAACTACTACCCTGAAAACCCTGCACCTGCGCTTTGGCTATCTGACTGCCCAGCCAAACATCTTCGCCGGCACCTTCTGCAACACGGCCCCAGCGCGGATCGCGGGCAATATCAACCATTGGGGCGTAGGTCCACTGCAATCCATCGGCGGCAGCTTCTGCGGCAGCAATGCGGGCGCCGTTCTTAATTACATTTAAATCCCAGCTGGCGCTTTCGCCCAGCGGAATAGGAAATATGGTTTTATGCCCGTGAATAACATCATAACCAAATATCAGCGGAATTTTAAGGCGGGTGTTTTTAACCGCCAGGTCCTGCAGCTTACGGGTATAAGCCGGTGTATAGGCATTAAAAATAGCGCCCACCAATCCATTCTCTATATCGGTTTTATAACCGGCGCGAATGGTTGGGCCAGTAACGTCAAGATCGCTGGTATAAAGCGTAAGCTGACCAATTTTTTCTTCAACCGTCATTTTCTGCATCAGGCTGCTTATAAACTGATCCATTTTTGTTTTTGACGATGCCGGTTTGGTTTGTGCAGTACCGTTTAAAGCAAGCACAGCCATTAAAACCGATCCTATGGTTTTTTTAAGGTACATATATGATATTAATTTATGTAGAAAAGCCTCACCTAAATTCTCTCCAAAGGAGAGGACTTTGAGCTTAGCTCTTTTAGTAGTTTGTTTTCATAGCCCCTCTCCCTTGGAGAGGGGTTGGGGTGAGGCCGTTACTTTTTAACCAATGCTGGGCTTTCAAAACCCAGTTTTTTTAGTCCGCCCTGTACTTCGGGGCAACTCATGAAAAGTTTCCATAACAGGCCGGTGCGGTAATTTTCAATCATTACCACAATTGGGCCCTGATCAATGGCTAAATACGATTTGCCATACCAGTTATGCGATTCGCTGAAGGCATCGGTAAAACCGTATTCGCCCCAGATCTTATCGCCCAGATCGTAATAAAAATGACGCAGTGCTTTCATGGAATATTCGGGCGTGTATGGGAATGCCGAGAGTGCTGCCGTTGGCGATATCACCCCCAGATCATTGGTTGGCGAGTGGGCGTTGTAGCCTTCATAATTATCGCTGGCGGTTAACCCCCAGCTGTTTTCGCCGTAGCCTTTGAATTTCTTCGGATTTTCTACGCAGTAGGCGTGGTTTATCAGCGTATGGTTTTTGTTTTGCTCCCAGTAATCGGCATATTCATCTTTTAAACCCTTTGGGTTAAGGCCCAGAAACGAGTATTGTGAAAAGAACAGCGGACCGCCATAATCAAACCCAAGCGGTAGTTTAAAGCCATAATAGGTTTTGCCGTTTTTAAAGAAGCCGCCTTGTGCCCAGCCTTTGTGGTAAACGCTGGCGTTTACAGGATATCTTTCTGCAGATGCTGCCAGCACATAGGTTATTAAACATTCGTTAAACCCGTGGATAGGAAAGTTCATGGCCCAGCCATTATTTGGCGACCAATGCCAGTATAGCGCATCCTTACCATCGCGGGTGTACCAGTCCCACTCCATTTCGCCCCACATCCAACTGATCACATCGCGGATGCGCTGCTCCTTTGGCGTGTTGGCGGTAAAGTACTGGCGGGCACATAATAAACCCTGGAATAAATAGGCCGATTCTACTATATCGCCACCATCGTCCTTTCGTCCAAAGGGAATTACCTTGCCGGTTTCGCCATTCATCCAGTGCGGGAAAGCCCCGTGAAATGAGTTGGCCTTAAACAAAAAGTTAACGATCTTAACCATCCTGTCAACCGCCTGCTCATGCGTAACCCATTTGCGGCTATCGGCAACAATAAGCGCCATAACGCCAAAGCCCGAACCGCCCGTAGTTACTACCTCATCGCCATAATCAAATGATTTGTTACTGCGCTCGCGGGCGAGGCCACTTACGGGATGCCCAAAATCCCAAAAATAGCGGAACGTTTGGCGCTGTACCACATCAAGCAAAGCACTATCGCTAAGGTTTTTTATAATGCCTACGGGCTTAATGCCTTCGCTTGTATTCTTTGCGGGCTTTTGGGCCATGCAGCAAACAGCAAGCAGTAATATAGCGGGGGTTAATAATATTCGTTTCATGTGAATTTTATAAAAGGTTATAAGTTAGGCCCGGCAAACCCTAAACTTTTCATGCCTGTTTTTACTTCGGGAGCACTCATAAATAAATTCCAGAGCAGGCCACTGCGGTAATTTTCAACCATAATTACAATGGGCCCCTGGTCAATGGCCAGGTATGAATCTGCAAACCACGGATCGGTTAAGTTAAAGGCATCATAAAAGCCGTACTGCCCCCAAAGCTTATCGCCAAGTTTGTAATAAAAGAATTTTAAAGCCTGCATTGATTGTGTTGGCGTATAAGGTAACGACGCTATTGCAGCCGTTGGCGCAATTACCCCAACATCATTAGTTGGCGAACTGGCCGTGTAGCCGCCTTGTATGTCGCTGGCGGTAAGTCCCCAGCAATCTGCGCTGTAACCGCCTTTACTGTTGGGGTTGGCAACGCAGTAATTATAATTGATCATGGCATGTGCCTTGTTCTGTGTTTCGTAATTGGCATAGGCATCTGTTAGCCCTTTTGGGTTGATGCCTAAGAAAGAGTAATGCGCAAAAAACATTGGGCCACCCTGTGGCGGACCAAGTGGTAATTGTATGCCAAAATAAGTGTTGCCATTTTTCATAGCACCATTATTGGCCCAGCCCTCGTCATAAACAGCCTTTGTAATTGAATGCGTTGTTGACGATGCCGCCAAAGCATAAACTATAAGCGCTTCATTCCACCCGGTAATTTTCATATTGATGGCGAAACCCTGATCGGGGCTCCAATGCCAGTACAATACGTTTTGATTGCCTTGCCTAAACCAATCCCACTCCACACCGTTCCAAAGGGTATTGATATCGGTACGCAGCTGGGTTTCCGCGGCGTTGCTGCTGCTGAAATACTGGCGGGCGGTAAGCAGGCCCTGCATCAAGTAAGAAGTTTCTACCAGGTCGGCACCGTTATCCTGCGCGCTAAATGGTACTACCGCGCCCGTGCTGCCGTTTAACCAATGCGGAAAAGCTCCGTGAAACTTTTGCGCTTTGGTGTTTAAAAAGCCAACTATCTTTTGCATCCGTGCCAAACCATCGGCATGACTTATAAAATTACGGTTGATACCGGCCACAATAGCCATAATACCAAAACCCGAGCCGCCGGTAGTTACAACATCGCCAGAGGTGTTGCGCTCGCGCGCCAGGCCGCTGGTGGGGTGCCCAAAATCATAAAAATATTTTAGGGTTTGCTTTTCAACCAAATCCAGTAGTTGATCGTCTGTAATTGTTGCAAATTTGTTGGTACTATCAACAGCCGTGGTAAGCTGCACCGACAATGCCGATTGCAGGTTGCCGTCCTTTGCCGATTTTAGCGCAGTTGATATATTAACAGTATACTGCGTAATGGGCTTTAATGTTGGTGTTAAAACAAGGGTGCTGTCGCCGTTTTGGTAAGTTGCAGTATAGGCCGCGGTTTCGCCTGTATTACTGGCTACAGCAACGCTTCCCGCTACCGATGCCCGGTTAACCGGAGTTGAAAACGAAAGTTTTATTACCGGTTTGGCATTTACATTAATGTATTTAAAACCGCTATTAACCCCGTTAACCCTTATAGCGTTAAAGCTGAAAGAGGCAGGGGCAACCGGAGGCGCGGGATCGGGTGTAGTTTTGCTTCCCTTACTACAGGCATACAGCATAATTAACACGCACACTCCACCAAAAATCTTTAAATACTTCATGTTTATTACTATATACCTTATACAATTATTACAATTCAAATGATGGTTAAAAAGAGGTTACCCACTTAGGCGGGCAACCCCGTAACCAATCAATTAAACCTATTTTTTTCTACCTTCAAGCTTTACTATCGCGTTCACTTCTGCATCGGTAAGGGCTTTGTTGTAAACACGTACCTCATCAAGCTGGCCGGTTAAGAAACTTGCCCAATCCTGCTTGCCGGTAGCCGTTGTTTGGCTTGGCGTAGTTTGAAACTGCACGCAGCCAAATACAATTTTACCAACATGGTTAAATGCTAAAGGGCCGGTTAGGTTATCAACTTTTGCAGTGGCTACCTTTGAACCATTTACATACAGTTTACAGGTAGATGTACCAGCATCATATGAAAACCCGAGGTTAGCCCATTTACCTAATAAGTTGGCTACTCCATCTGTCGCAAATGTACGGTCATCGCCGCCGCCATAAATGTGGATCCTTACTTTGGCTGCATCAACAGTGCTGTTGTTTTCAATAAACACATCAATGTTACCCCAAAAGGCATCTGTTTTTGCAAGCGAAAAAACACCTATTATGCCGACTGTAGGTGGAGCTGTATTTATCCACTCGGTTACCGTAAAACTTTGCAGCCCGGTAATACCTGCACCTGGAGTTGCCAGCACATAACTATCTAATGCACCTTGCAATGCCTGGCCCTTTATGCCGGCATCTGTAAATTTGGTGCCGGTAGCTACACCTTCTGAGTTTGAAATACTATCTTTAAGGTTGCCGTTAAAATTCCAGTAACCTACCAAACTTCCCTTTGCCACATCATTTGAGCTGGTAAACCCACCAATATCCAGTTTTGGGGCGTAGCTTTTAGGGTCGTAACTTTTTTGACATGATGATAACCCCATACCCGCAACCGCGGCAATTACCATACTTATATATAATTTTTTCATGACGATCACATTAATGATTAATAGTTTTTGTTTTGAGTTATTACACCCGCGCTCAGGTCGATCTCGTTTTGTGGGATAGGCCAAACCTCGTTAGTGCCTGCTTTCCAACCTTTAGTACCAAAAATAGCCGCACCCCGACCCTGACGGATCACATCAAAATAACGATCGAACTCCATTGCCAGCTCAACCTGGCGCTCATGCCATATAGCTAAACGCAAAGCATCCTTATCTGTAGTGGTTACTTTTGGCAGGATAGCGTTGTTACCAGCCCTAGCACGTGCACGTACCATCTCTAATGAAGTTAGAGCCTTACCTGCATCGCCGGTTTCGTTGGCTGCTTCGGCGTTCATTAACAGTACTTCGGCATAACGAATAACCCGCACATTTTGATCTTCACCCTGGTTTTGAACAAAGGGAACGCTTTTTGGAACGTATGATTTTTGATTGTACCTCGGGTTTGGACCTGTAAGCTCTATGGCATCACCTTCGGGGGTTGTTTCGCCCCTGAAAATAATGGTAGCATCCATACGCGGATCGCCAGGCTCAAAAGCATCAACCAATGCCTGAGTAGGCACGTTGAAACCCCAGCCCAGGTTTAATGCACCCGGCACGCCCTGTATTTGTGAATACTGGCTTGTTGATGCGCCGGAAATGCTTGGCAAGCTTTGGCACTGAATTTCAAAAACCGATTCGGAATTATTTTCATTAGCAATGCGGAATGACTTTTCAAAATCGGGAAACAGGGAATAACCCAGGCCCATTACCAAGTTAGTGTAATTCAATACATCGGGCCATTTTTGCTGGTACATGGCAACTTTTGCGTGCAGTGCCAATGCAGCACCCTTAGTAGCACGGCCAATATCGGCAGAACCATAAGCTTGTGGTAACACCGCTGCAGCATCGGTTAAATCCTGCTCAATGGCAGCGTAAATTTGGGCTTTAGGTGTTCTTGGCAGGTTATACTCACTGGCATCTTTTGCCACATGCTGTCTTAACACAACGTCGCCAAAGGCGCGTACCAATCTGAAATAATTATATGCCCTTACAAATTTTGCCTCGGCTATGTAACGATTTTTCAGGTTTTCATCCATAGTGATAGCCGCTATATGATCTAATACCTGGTTACATAAGTTGATGCTCTGGTACTGGCCATTCCAAAAATCCTGTAGCTGCCCGTCAGTGGCGCTAATGGTAAAGTTATCATAGGCGTTCATGTAGCTGGCATCGGCGGGGGTACTGCCTTTTTCGGCCTCGTCAGATCCAAGGCTTTCAACGGCCATTGGTGCAAACGCGGTTTCTTTCCATTCCCTTAGGTTGCCATATATGGAGTTTACGGCTTTTGTTGCATCATCTTGTGTAACAAAAAACTCGGTGCTGGCCTGTTGCCCCTGCGGTGGTACGTCAAGGAAGCTTTTTTTACAGCCCTGCGTAATTATCGTGATTGCAAGCGCACTAATACTTAGTGCATTTACAAATTTGTGTTTGTTGCGAAACATAACTGAATATTTTAATTGTTAAAATGTAACATTGATACCAAAGTTGTAAGTAGCGTACAATGGATAAGCACCATTATCGATACCTGCATTAATACCAGGCTGATCGCCCTGGCCGCCTATTTCTGGGTTAAAGCCTTTATACTTAAAGAAGTTTAAGGCATTTTGCGCGTTGGCATATAACCTAACCCGTTTTAAAAATAGTTTTGAAGCTATTGACGACGGAAGGGTATAACCTAACTGCATGTTTCTTACCCTGAAGTAGCTGCCGCTTTCAACAAAAAATGTATTTGGTTTGTAGTTATTACCACCGCCAACGTTTGCAGATGGGTACGTTGTTGATGTACCCTCGCCATGCCAGCGGTTATCAAAAAAGTCCTGTGTAAAGTTTTCAGCCCCGTAACGTAAACCTTTGTTGGCGTTATACACATCAACACCGGCTACACCCTGAAAGTCAACACTCAGGTCAAATGCCTTATAGTTAAATGTAGTATTAAAACCATATAAATATTTAGGATTTGGATTGCCGATAGCGGTACGATCTTTAGCGTCAATTACTTTGTCGCCGTTCAAATCCTTATATATAAAATCGCCTGGTTTGGCATCCGCTTTTTGAAGAGAGTTAGCAACCTGTGCTGCATTCTGGAAAACGCCGGTTACTACTAAACCATAATACTCGCCAATTGGCTGCCCTACAATGGTACGGGTACTTAACTGGCCGCCTGTTGCTGCCGCGCCGCCACCATAAATTGGGTTGGCACCCGTTACGGTATTAAGTACTTTATTACTGTTGATACTTAAGTTGCCGTTTAAGCTGTAAGAAAAATCTTTGCTGATGTTATCTCTCCAACCCAGTGTAAACTCAAAACCACGGTTTTGGAAAGTTGCCTGGTTGCCAATTATGGTACCACCATCGGTACCTAATGAGCCTAATACCGGTATAGCGAAGATGGCTTGTTGCGTTTCTTTGTTATAAAAATCAGCCTCGAAGGTTAGTTTGCTTTTCAGGAAACCCATTTCTAAACCAACATCGGTACCAACGCCACGCTCCCAATAAGTTGTAGGAGGCACTATAGCGGTAATGTTTGCACCTGTTGCCGGCGCGCCATTGTAAATTGCTGTAAAGCCCGCCGAAGTATTTACTGTTTGGGTTGATAAATTTGCAGGTACAGATGCGTTACCTATTTTACCCCAGCTGCCCCTCAATTTTAAATTATCAAAAATCTGCTGATTTTTCATAAACTCCTCATTACTGATAACCCAACCGGCACCTACTGATGGGAAATAGCCCCAGCGTTGGTCACCAATGAATTTAGATGAACCATCAGCACGTATGGACGCATTTAACAAATACCTGTCTTTAAATGAATAGTTAACACGGCTAAAGAATGACTGGTAAGTGCTCAGATCGCCGCTATCATCAATAGATCTGGTGTCCTGTGATCCTAAACGCAGGTAAAGATCGCCAGAACTTGTATAAGGTACATCCTGGGCCGAAGCATTAAGGTTATACGATTTGTAACGCTGTGCAGACTGACCTACCAATACAGTAAGGTGATGATCTTTAGCGATGGTCCTATCAAAGGTTAAAGTATTTTCCCAGATCCAGTTACGGACTTCGGCCCTTGTAACTGTCAAAGTACTATGATTGGGGGCTCTGTTATTTTGGGTAGATGTAGCATAATAAAGAGGAAGATAACCTGTTGTTTCGGCCTGTCCAAACTCGCCACCAAAGCTGGTGTGGAAGGTTAAAAACGGCGCGAATTTAATATCGGCAAACATATTACCGGTAACCCTGTAGCCGTTTGATTTATGGTTATAAAAATCAAGCTGAGCCTGCGGGTTGTTGGTAGCATTACCTAAAGGAAAATCACCCGGATCGCCATAAGTTCCATCGTCATAAAATACCGGTACAATTGGTGCGGCTGTAAAGGCTTTATAAATTACATCGCCGGGAGCATCTGTTGATTTACTTCCCTGTAAAACTGCATTGTAACCTAATTTTAAGAATTTTGTTGCCTGTACATCCTGCTGCATATGAACGGTAATACGGTCGTAGTCATTTTTCTTAACTACACCCTGCTGTTTCAAATAACCTGCAGAAAAAGTATAAGTTGATTTATCGGTACTGCCGCTCACGCTTATATCATGTTTCATGGTAAAAGCATCGCGCAATACGTCGTTAAGCCAGTTGGTACCTGTTCCAAATTTATTTACATCCGGAAATGTAATAGGATCTGTTGGTGCGTTTATGGCGTTAAGTTCATTAATAAGTGTAGCATATTCGGTACCTGTAGCCAGTTTTGGCTGATGGGTAACACGCTGCCAGCCTGCGTAAGCGCTGTAATTGATTGATGGGGCACCTTTACCTTTTTTGGTGGTAATTAATACAACACCATTGGCAGCACGCACACCATATATTGACTCGCTTGATGCATCCTTCAGGATACTCATGTTTTCAATATCATTTGAGTTTAGAAAACTGATGTCATCAAACCATACACCGTCAACCACGTAAAGCGGGTTGGCATTACCGTAAACCGTTCCTAAACCACGGATGCGGATTTGCGGCGATGAGCCGGGCCCGCCCGCGTTGGTAATTTGCACACCGGCAACTTTACCTTGTAAGGAGCTTACTACGTTTGTTGATGATTGTTTTGATATCTCTTCGCCCTTTACTGATGCCACCGAACCGGTTACATCAAGCTTGCGTTGTGTGCCGTAACCAACTACAACTACCTGTTGCAATTCGTTGGCCGACGCCTGCAAACGCACATCAAGAGTGGTTTGACTATTTACTGCTACAGATTTTGCAGTGTACCCTATATAACTAAATGTAAGGGTTGCGGTGGGGGAAGTGCTAAGGGTGTACGCACCGTTAACATCTGTTTGTGTGCCTGCTGTTGTTCCTTTAACTGCTACGGATACGCCTATCAAAGGCTCGCCTGTAGCAACGTCAAATACTTTTCCTTTTACGGTTACATTTTGAGCAAATGCACTGGTAACAGAAAATAAGAACAATAACAGCACTCCTGAAATAGTAAAGATTCTTTTCATAGTGGTTAATAATAAATACGGATTTGAAATAATTGGTTTATTTGTTTACAAATCTGAACAGATAATACAGGTTTGCCAAAAAACAGCACTCTACATTAATACATCATTGCAAAAGTACTTTCACAAAGCAAGAATATTATTTTTACAAATAATTGATTACCAGAAATTTAAAACGACTTAGTGTATGCCACACGTACTACACATGTTAAGTACAAAACACTATGCATGCATAGTGCCTTGAGAGGTAATGATGTAGTGTTATAGCTCGATGAGAAACTCAACAAGGTTCTTATCATGCTCCAGATTGAGCTTTTTACGCAACCTGTAGCGTCTTATCTCTACACCACGTAAGGAGATGTTTAGCAGTGATGCCATTTCTTTACTGCTCATATTCATGCGCAGGTAGGCACACAACTTAAGGTCGTTGGGTACAAGATCGGGGTGATCGGATTTTAGTTTCTTGAAAAAGTTTTCGTGGGCTTCGTTAAAACTGCGTTCAAATATGTTCCAATCACGCTCATCATTCATACCCTCGTCAATAACTTTCTGGATGCGGCGCAGTTGATCGTCGGCCAGCTTTTTGCCGCTGTTATCTTTCAAATGCAGGATTTCTTCACTTATTTTTTGGAGTAGCTCATTCTTGTAAACCAGGTTCATTGCCGAGTTGGCCAGCTCCCGACTTTTACCGGCCAGATCAGCCTGTAGCTGCTCATTACGGATGCTGATGATATGCTGTTCGTTGGTTATGGCTTCCTGTTTTAAAAACTCCTCCTTCTCTTTCTGCATTTTTATTTGCAAGCGTTTTTGATGTCGCTTTAGTTTTATGCGGTAATAATAGCGTACCAAATAGTACGATAGTATAAGCAGCAAGCCATAAAATACCAGGGCTATTTTGCTGGCGTACCAGGGCGGCAGTATTATAAAGGTAAGGGTCGTTATTTCGGATATGTTCTGATCGTTGGTTTTGGCGCGCACTTTAAAATGATAGGTACCCTGGTCAAGATTGGTAAACTCTTTCTGGCTCTGCTGTGTCCAGTCAGACCATTGCCTGGAATATCCATCCAAATAATACTGGAACTTTATTTTTGCCTGCTGATAATACGGAAGCGTATAAGTAATGCGGATGTTATTTTGGGTATATGGTATTTCAATTTCATTGAACATGTTACTGTTTTCGCTTATCACGGTAACCTTATCGGTAATGTTTTCTACCTTGCGGATCAGCGCGCCGGGCAGCTTCATCTGGCTTTGCTGTGAGGCATCGGCATCATTGAGCATTACAAAACCATCGTCAACACTTATAAGATACATGAGGTTGTTGATAAGATTAATGTTCTCGTAATTCTGCACCATCTGGCCGTTAAGCATACTAAACTTGTTGGAGTCGATAGTGAGTTTGCCCGGCACCGAAAGATCTGCCAGTGCCACGCGGCCGTGATTAATAAACCAGTACTTTTTACCAATTGCCCCAATTATTTTGTTGGACGAGGCAAAGGTGCCCAGCTTAACATTCAGCTGCTGATATTTATAAAACCTGTCGGTAATATCATCATACACACAAAAACCAGAGTCGGACGAAAACACCACGCGGTTATCAAGATTAAAAACACCTACATTATAACTATTGGGCAGGCCCGAACTTTTATCATAATATTTTTGAGATACTACACGCTTTAAATCGGCGCTGAGGGTAATCTTGTAAATGCCCTTGTAGGCATGGCTCACCCAAATTTGTCCCTTATTGTCCTGCTCTACATACCGGGAAGGTTCGCCAAAACCGGTTATTTTATGATCGAAAACCCAATCGCCGGCCGCGTTTTTGCTGAATATAACCAAGCCTGTGTAGGTGCCCTGCATGAGTTGCGATGGGTTGATCTTCTTTATCGTCCAGCCGCCGCTTAGCGTGGTAATTTTGGTGATAGAGCTGCCATTTACCTGGAAGGTGCCATCATTATGGCTGCACAACAGGCGGCCATCCTGCAGGGATAGTTCCCACACCTGTCCCTGCGAACCGGGGATAAGCTTAAAATCGAACGGTTGCAGCAACTGGTTACCGGCCCCCGGTAGCCAATCGCTGTAAAACAAGCCCTGGTTAGTGCCTAAGTATATTTTGTTGTTGAATATAATGCTGGAGTAAACGGTACCAAACCGGCCCGTTTTATCAAAATAAAAATACAGGGGCGAGTTAACTTCAATACGGTCTATCCCATTATCCAGCCCGGCCCAAAGGTTTTGTTCGCTATCGGTAAACAGGCTTAATACGGTATTATTTTGCAATCCGCTTGATTTGTTGATATGCTGTACCACATTACCTGCGGTATCAATTATTACAATGCCATTTAAAATAGTACCGTAGGCAAAGTATTTGCCCGTTATAAGCGCGCCGTTATTGAGCTGATAGCTTTTTAAAAATTCATTGGCCTGGCTTAGCCATGGTTTTATCTGCTTACCATCAAATATAAAAAGACCGTCCTTTGCAGTACCTATCAGGTATTTGTTTGTACCGAAGGGCAATATGCTAAGCACACGGCTGGGCAACACGTTGGTGCCTTCAATATATTCCAGCTTATTGTTTTTAAGTTCGAACAGGCCCGATGCTACCTGCTCCACAAAAAAGCGTTTGCCTGCCTTAAACAAAAACAGGAAAGGTGGTTTGTTGGCTTTTATTACGTTTACCGCACCTTTGCTGTAAATGTATATGGTACCAAACGACTGGAATAGCACCCTATCGCCATCTACGTAGATCTTCCAGATCTCTTCATTAATGGGCTGGTATTTTTTCGACACCAGGTTTGCCAGCGAATGGTATTTTAAAAACCCTTTATCATTGTTTTCCCAATAACCAAAATCGCCAAAGCCTCCCGAGTATATTTTGCCTTTACCATCGGCCGCCACCGATCGTACTATAAGGCCATTGGGCATATGGTTAAGCTGCCAGTATTTGCCATCAAATGATAGCAAGCCTTCGTCGTTACCAAAATACATAATACCATGCTCATCTCGCGTTACGGCCCAGTTTTGGTTACCAGACTGGTACATGGCCTTGGTATAATTTTGCACATACGGTACCCCTATACTTTTTATATCAACCCCAGCAGCGTAAACGGTGCCGATGTAAAATAGGGTAAGGATGGTCAGTATTATTTTACGCATGGGTTTATTAAGGACATCGGCTTTCTGAAAAGCAAACCAATTTTACGAAATAGAGTTTGAATTGCCTAAAAAATAAAAGCCTACCTGTGTGGGTAAGCTTTTATTATGGTGCCGCAATGGCTTAATCGGCCGGTTGCAGGTTATTTTTTTTGCTGACGTTTACCGGCTGCGGTACTTTTACATAATAGCCCGTGCCATCATATACTCTTTTACGCGGGTGACTTTGGCAGGCATCGCTGCAGCAGCCTTCCATTTGAGTACCGCATTCATCGCACTGGGTAAAATGCTCGTTGCACTCGGGGTTGGCGCAGTTTATCATTTTGGGCGTGGTTTTACCGCAGTTACGGCAAGTTGATATCACCACGGGGTTAACGTTATTTACATCAACCGAAAGCCGATTATCAAAAACATAGCACTTGCCTTCAAAATCTTCACCGCCGGCTTCCTTACCGTATTTAATGATACCGCCGTGCAACTGATAAACTTCTGGGAATCCTTCATGCAGTAATAATGCCGATGCTTTTTCGCACTTGATGCCGCCAGTACAATAGGTAAGAATCTTTTTGTCTTTATACTTGGCAAGCTGATTTATCATATCGGGGAAATCCCTGAAATTTTCTATATCAAGCGTAACCGCATTTTTGAATTTACCTAATGAATGCTCGTAGTTTGATCGCACGTCGAGTATCACTACATCGTCCCTGTCCTTCATGGCAAGAAACTCTTTTGGATCGAGATGGATGCCGGTTTGCTGCTGAGGGTTAATTAGGTTTGGATCGCGCAGGCCCGAATGCACAATCTCAGATTTGTAACGTACATGCATTTTTACAAATGATGGTGCGTCTACCTCGTCTATCTTAAAATCGATATTGGCGAAACGCTCATCGGCATGTACGGTATCCATATATGTTTTGCAAGCTTCGGCAGTACCGGATACGGTACCGTTGAGTCCCTCGGTGGCCACAATAATGCGACCGGTTAAACCCAGGCTTTTACAAAATTTTAAATGATCGGCAGCAAATTGCTCCGCATCGGCTATTGTTGAATAACAATAGTACAGTAGTGTATTATATATTGCCATAATCCATTGATACTGTTGCAAACAGTGTTAAATGAGCGGCAAAGATAACGTTTTGAGGTGAAAGGTAAAAGGGCAAAGGCGAAAGGCATTAATATCGAACTTCGAATGTTGAATTCCCAATAATGAAGTGAAAAGATATCAAAGTAACAAATTGCGAATAATGCAGGCGTTTTTGATAAGGATAACCGAGAGGGCATTGAACTTGAATACCCTTTCGGTTATTATTTTTTTAACATTTATTAAAAGTGATAACCTTCCCAGTGCTATCAACCACTATCATGTAGTCATAAGGGCCGTAGCCGGTAGGGCCATATGCAAAATAGGTGCCGGCTGCAACCGGGAGTGTTAAGGTAGTATTTTGATAAACATGCGTATTTACTGCTATGGTACCTGTCCAATACCATGATGGGGCACATGAAACGCATGAATATGGCAGAGCGCTGGATGCACGTAGCCACGCGGCACAATCATTTACACCATTTATATGCCAAAACCACCAGGTATTAACACTTTGCTTACCGGGTTTATGCCCATGGGTAAGTTTTGGGCTTTTTACGGAATTTGCACTAGTTGCATACATAGTGCTGCTTGTAGCAGTAATCAACAGCATAATTGCAAGGCCACTTAACAGAATTTTTTTACTCTTTTCATTTGGTTGTTATTTTAGGTTTGTAATAATTTATCGATATAAAAATAAACCCCGGCACTGCATGTAGTTTGCAGTGCCGGGGTTTATTAAATTTTTATGGGATGGGATTAATTTAATCCTTAACAGATGTTCGATATAAAAGAAGCCTTTGACCTTTCGCCTTTATCCTTTCACCTCAAAAATTACCTTATGCCGTAAAAGATTCTGAATCCCTGGATATATTTCTGGTTACCGGCGTAGGACACACCATAGTCAACCCGGAATATAAGGCGTTGCACACCTACGTAAAACTCCCTGTAATTGCGGTTATTTTTGGTGGTAAGGTAGTTCGCACCTATGATTTCTTCCAGTTTAAGCTTACGCATAAAGGGGATATGGTTAAATATAGATCCGGCAAAGTTATGCTGGTAATGGGCCTCTATAAAACCGCCGTTTGTGCTGTAAGTATAAAACGGCAGGAAGTGAAAACTACCTACATAGGTTGGATCAAAAGTTAAGCCCTGGTTACCTAAGAAGTGGTTATAGTCCATGTAGTATAGTTTGTTATCATTAAAGAAACCACCTGCCGTAAGCTTAAATGAGGAGAAACCTGTTAGCCCTATCCTGATGTTATATTGGGAAATATCTGCCGATGCAAAATCGTAATCTACATCAGATCCCAAGGCGTTTTTAATGCCTTTACGGTAGTTTATAGTTAACGTAGGATACTTTGAAGGCAAATTAAATTTACCAGTAGGCCGGGTTTCATACCGCTGATCGAATGTAAATGCTGCGGATGCCGAGAACGTAAGCGCCTGGTTTTCCGGGAATAAAAACGAATGATCATCTGGTGGTGTTCCATTCGGAGCCAAAGGATTGTTTGAGGTAAACTGCCTGTCTTTCACATCCTTAAGATGCCCCAATGCGGTATTATATAACTGCGAGCGACTGGCATAGGCCAAATTGCCCGATAGTAAAACCCCATTAACAACCTCGCGCTGATAACCAAACAAACCATAGTGACTACGATAATATTTCACATAGTTATTTTCGCTCAACAAAGTACTTAAAGTATTAAAATACAAGGACCTTGTGCCCACGTTATTCAAGTCGAGCACATCGCTGCCAAACCCGGTAAAAAACTTGGCATTATGGAACGGATCGTTCTTATATTCCGAATAAATATTGGCGCTCAGTGTTTTGTTTGAAAACCCGTAACGTAATGCGGGTGTGATGCTTAGGGAATGAAAATCATCAATAACCTTTGTGTATCTCACCTTGGCATTTATACCAAAACCCTCAACGGTATTGTAATAAAACGTTTGTAAAAAAGGGTATACGTACAATGAGTCCTTTTCGCTGCGGTTACTTGCGTTATAGCCAAATATCAAATAACCAGGGTAATTGATGCGGTTTTTAGTATGCTGTAGTGTATCAAGATATTGATCTGTTTTCTTGTACGCCGTCACACTATCCTTCTTGTGATAATCGCGAATTTCCTGCCTTGTTAACGGTACAGGGCGCGCGGTTGCCCAATAATCTGCATTTTTAGTATTGGCCGTGGTATCAACTTTTAGCACCTCACCGGTAAAAAAACCTTCGGGAAACGTTGGGTTAATTTTGTAATTGTTGTAAATAGCCTCGTAATATCCGCCAAATTTAAAGCCCAAAACCTGCCCCTTGAAGCTCAGCTGCGCCGATGCAGGCATCCATACACTATCTGTAATTGGTATGTATTGCTGATTAACCTGCAGTGTATCAACCAGGTTGAGGTTACTCATTTTATTGGTGAGGTAAAGATCTACACTGTAAATGCGCCAATCGCCCTCTACTATATAAATATTACCCTGAAAATACTGACCATGCGCACGCTTAGGTATCACCTGTATCTTGTCGATGGTTCGCCCATTCTCGGTAGATACGCCCAGTAGCTTGTAATTGTAGAAAAGCGAAGCGTTAGTTGCTACCGGCGAAACGAACCCTCTTGTGCTTAAGCCATTTATGGTAAAAACATTCTGATAAAGATTAACCTGCAAATCTGATGCTTTGTTATAGCTGAATGCAGTATTCTGGCCCGCAAACCTGTTTGCAATAGTTATTTCACGTATTTTATCCGGCTTTTGAAAATTATATTCCGACAATGATTCCGACTGATAAAGTATCCCCCTACCATTAGAATCGAGATCAAGCGTACGCATAACCTCTTTGGATAACAGCGATTTTGGCACGCTAAGCAGCTTTTGAATACCCTTTATATACACCGCACTTGAATAGGACGTAGCTTCCTCCAGGAAATATTTCCGCTTTTTGGTTACCTGTTTCATGATGGTATCGGCAGCATCGCGGTTTTTACGATAAATTGCCGCAACCCTTTCGGTACCGAAAACCTCCGCATCCATCTGAATATTAAGCTGCTGATCGTGATCGGCTACGGCTACTTTCACCGTTTTTTCGTTAAAACCTACAAACCTATATACTACATCGTAGGTGCCTGGAGCCAGTTTAAGCTGGTACGCTCCGTTTTCGTTGGCGGTAGTACCATAGGTAGAATTACGGATATATATAGATGTAAACGGAATTACATTATTGTTCTGATCTGTTATCCGCCCGGATAAAAGATATTGCTGCGCAGACACACTAAGGTTACAAAACGCAATAGCAAATAATAGTAGGAGTTTTTTCATATGTTGTTAATGAAATAAATGCTTTTTGGGGGTAAAATGTTTTATTCTGACCTTAATAAATAAATTAAGCACCAATAAGCCTTATCAAATGCCTGTTAATGTTTAATTTTGCCTCCTCAAAATAAGAATATCTATGTATAATACACTACAGCCAGTTCTGCAGCAGGAACTTACAGACATTGAAAACGCCGGGTTATATAAAAAAGAACGCATCATTACATCGGCACAAGGTGCTGATATTACAGTGCAGGGCGGTAAAGAAGTAATTAACTTTTGTGCCAACAACTACCTCGGCTTATCTGGTAACGCCAAAGTGATACAGGCAGCAAAAGATGCTATGGACACCCGCGGTTACGGTTTATCATCTGTACGTTTTATTTGCGGCACGCAGGATATACATAAAGAACTTGAAAAAAAGATCGCTGATTTTTTAGGCACCGAGGACACCATCCTTTATGCGGCAGCATTTGATGCCAACGGCGGTGTTTTTGAACCATTATTTAACGATCAGGATGCTATTATTTCCGATGAGTTGAACCATGCCTCCATTATTGATGGTGTACGCCTTTGCAAGGCCCAGCGCCAGCGCTATAAACACGATGACATGGCCGACCTGGAAGAAAAACTTAAAATTACAGCGGGCTGCCGTCACCGCATTATTGTAACCGATGGTGCATTCAGCATGGACGGAACCATAGCCCAGCTTGATAAAATCTGCGCCCTTGCCGAACAATATAACGCCCTTGTAATGATTGATGAAAGCCATTGCAGCGGCTTTATGGGTAAAACCGGTCGCGGTACTCATGAGCACCACAATGTAATGGGCAAAATTGATATCATTACCGGCACCTTAGGTAAAGCATTAGGTGGTGCTTCGGGCGGGTTTACCTCTGGCCGTAAAGAGATCATTGATATGCTTCGCCAGCGTTCGCGCCCGTATTTGTTTTCAAATACACTTGCGCCGGCAATTACAGGTGCATCAATAGCGGTATTGGATATGCTGAGCGAAACCACCGAACTGCGTGATAAACTGGAAAGCAACACCCAATACTTCCGCCAAAAAATGACTGAAGCGGGGTTTGATATAAAACCGGGCGTACACCCAATTGTACCCGTTATGCTTTACGAAGCTAAACTGGCACAGGAATTTGCAGCCAAAATGCTGGAAGAAGGCATTTATGTTATTGGTTTTTACTACCCGGTAGTACCGCAAGGCAAAGCACGTATCAGGGTACAGATCTCGGCAGCGCATGACCAGCATCATTTAGATAAGGCAATAGCTGCCTTTACCAAGGTGGGTAAAGAGTTAAAAGTAATTAAATAATTATCTTTGTAATTGCGGGCGGAAACGGCTAAGCCACCACCTACAATTACACAAAATGTTATCAAACTATAATGCAAGCTCAAATAGATCAATATACAGCCGAGATCAATGCTTTTTCACCGGCAAATGCTGATGAACTGGAAACGTTCCGGATAAAATTTTTAGGTACAAAGGGAATTATTAAAGACTTGTTTGAGCAGTTTAAAACCGTTGGACCAGAAGAAAAACGCACCTTTGGTAAAGTGCTTAACCAGTTTAAACAACTGGCCGAGGCCAAATATGCTGAACTGAAAGAGGCTACAGAGTCAGGACCAAAGACTAAAGACTTAGAACTTGATCTTACCCTTCCCGGCGATGGCTTTGAGGTTGGCTCACGCCACCCGCTGTCGTTAGTACGTAACGAGATCATTGATATATTTAAACGCTTGGGCTTTGTGGTTGCCGAAGGACCGGAGATTGAGGACGACTGGCATAACTTTTCGGCACTTAATTTCCCAGAAGAGCACCCAGCCCGCGATATGCAGGATACCTTCTTTATTAAAAAGAATGCCGGTAAGGATGATATTGCTTTACGTACGCATACTTCATCGGTACAGGTGCGTATGATGGAACATGGCAAACCACCGTTCCGCGCTATTATGCCGGGCAGGGTTTACCGTAACGAGGCAATATCTGCCCGTGCACATTGCTTTTTTCACCAGGTTGAAGGTTTATATGTTGATGAAAACGTATCCTTTGCCGATCTGAAGCAAACACTTTATCACTTTGTACAGGAACTTTACGGCGAAGGTACTAAAGTGCGTTTCCGTCCGTCATACTTCCCGTTCACCGAACCGTCTGCAGAGATGGACGTGTCATGTACCATATGTAAGGGCGCTGGCTGTAACATGTGTAAATACAGCGGTTGGGTTGAGATATTGGGCTGCGGTATGGTTGACCCTAATGTTTTGGAAAACTGCGGCATCGACAGTAAAAAATTCACCGGCTTTGCCTTTGGTATGGGTATGGAGCGTATTGCTAACCTAAAATATGTGATCCGCGACCTGCGTTTATTTTCGGAGAACGACGTACGCTTCCTGAAACAGTTTCAAACCGAAATGTTATGAGGAAGCTCATGATAGTAGCATTTATTTGCTTATGCTATTTTTCGTGCGGTAAGGCTACCGATAATGTACCTAATGTGCCGGTAAATTTTCAGGCGGATATAAATCCTAGATATAGCGCGCTTAATAGTCCGGGCGGCTATGTTTACGTTAATGGTTATGGTATAGCCGGCCTTATCATTTACCGTACCATATCCGGGCGGTATGTGGCTTATGACCGGTGCAGCAGTTATCAACCCGAAAAAAAATGTGCCGTATCTGTTGACGATACAGGTTTACAAGTTGTTGATGCATGCAGTGGTTCTAAATTTTCATTAGAGGATGGAACACCTGTAAAAGCCCCGGCTACACGTTCGCTTAAATCTTACCAGGTTATAACAACGCAGTTCACAATTCAAGTTGTAAATTAAATAATGGAAGCCGATAAAATAAAAGATAGTATAAAGCGGGCCGCGCAGGATCTTTTCCGCAAATTCGGGTACCATAAAACCAGCGTTAACGAAATTGCAAAAAAAGCAAAAATTGCCAAGGCTACCATTTACAAATATTTCGACAGTAAAGAAGCCGTGCTGCATGTGCTGCTTATGGACTATATAAAAGCCAGCGTTGATGACCTGGTGCAAAGCAACACGCCCGATATGGATGAGGAAGCGCACCTCAACAGCCTCATCATGAAAACCTGCCGCCTGTCTTACACCGTGTGTAACGAGTTTATCGGCTGGGATTTTATCCGTGAATCTACCAATTCACAAGATTTCTTAAAAAACCTGTCTAACGAGCTGGAAGAGTTGCTAATGTCCTCATTCATCCAGCTACCCGGCATTCGCAAACACGAAACCTACCACCAGCGCCTGCGGTTTTTAATTAAATGCAGTAAAAGCATTGTTTTCAGTTTCGCATTCACTTCGGTAAGCGATTCAGATGTGCGTAAGAATTTTGTGTCATTCCAAAAGGAAATTTTGCCTTATTTGGTTAAGGCGGCTATTTCGGTGTAAGGGTTATTCTATTTTGAGGGTTATTGATCCGCTTTCTTCAACCTCCCAAATGGTTGTTTCATCAATATTAATAGCATTTAAGTTTAAAAAGTTATCGGCCTGCGGCAGGTAATCGTCTTCGGTATCGCCAAGTCTGGGTAAGGCAATTATATCGGTATCAATATTAATTCTTCCTACCCTATCTTTAAGTTGTTTCAAAGTGCTTGCCGAATAGGTAGATATTGCATCTTTGGCTAACTCGCCATCACTTTCAAATAAAAAATAATCGGTCATTAATATTGAAAAGAACTGATTGTCCCGTCTGTCATAATAAAACACCTCAGAAAACTTCACCGGCGATTGCTGCAGTCCTGCTACTAGCCAATTATATATTTGTTCCTGGATGGTCATTTATAAAGATATTGAACTTTCCGGTAAAATATTTGCAATCTTAAATTATTATACTTTACTTTGAATAACAAAGTACTTTTATAAAATACAAACAGAGCCCTTACGGCTCTTAATTTTTAATTATTTACTTTGAAAAACAAAGTACTTTAAAAACTAAAATCATGAGAGAACAACCACAAAAACCAAGCTGGCACACAGATTCTGTACTTATTAAATTAGGTATAATCGCATTTCTAATCCTTCTCTTATTGATCCCTTCAAGCTGGATACAAAGCCTGATTATCGAAAGAGAAGGTTATCAGCAAACCGAAAGAGGAAGCGTAATTAAAAATTGGGCTGATACCCAACTGATACAAGGCCCCGTATTAATGCTGCCCTACAAAAAGCAGATCACTGAAACCGACGCTCAAAAAAAAGTCACTATACATGAGGCCATTTTTATGCTTTATTTATTGCCGCAAAACCTGCGCATAAAAGCCGCTGTTAAAACCGAGCCTTTTCAAAAAGGTGTTTATGATGCAACCGGTTATAACGCGCAGGTGGCTATTACCGGCGATTTTACTCAACCCAATCTTTCCGAAGCGGGGATAGACCCGGCAGAAGTACTATATGATAAGGCCAGGCTGGTCTTTAGCATATCAGATATTAAGGGACTTAAAAACAATCCTGTTATTAACATACAGGGGCAAAATTACAATGCTGATGTAGCCGCGGACGATTTAATTCCTTTTGAAAAAGGGCTGCAGATAAACTTTCCTTTACAAAAAGACAAGGGATTTAACTTTAGCTACCTGCTAAATCTTAAAGGCAGCAACGAACTTAATTTTCTGCACACCGGCAAAACCACCGATGTTGAATTAAGCAGTGATTGGCGCTCGCCGGATTTTGGCCGGTTTATGCCCGATAGTAAAAATATAAACGAAAAGGGCTTTAGCGCCAGCTGGCATATGCTTTATTACAACAGGCCCTTTCCGCAGCAATGGCTAAACAGCAATCAAGTACTTGCCAATCAAAAAGATATAAAAGCGGCCACAATTGGAGTAAAACTGCAGCTGCCGATAGATCAGTACCGCAAAATTTTGCGCACAACCAAATACTCCACCTTAATTATACTGCTAACCTTTATATCGCTTTTCCTGGCCGAAATGATAAAGAATGAAAGGGTACATGTATTTAATTATGTGCTCATTGGCGCGGCTATGGTGGTGTATTATACCTTGTTGCTGTCTTTTTCTGAACAGGTTGGCTACAACTGGGCCTATTTAATATCCTCTGTTTCAACCATAGCATTAATAGCCGTTTTCACCGCGTCGTTATTAAAAAACAATATCGTGGCCATAACCTTCTCGTTGATACTATCGATATTTTATGGTTTCATCTATATCATCATCCAGTTGGAAGAGCTATCCCTGCTGTTTGGCAGCATAGGCTTATTTGTAATTGTGGCTACACTCATGTATTTCTCCCGTAAGATAAATTGGGATAAACAATAAATTAAAAGCAATGAAGCTAAAGCAAGAAAGACAATGAATACCGAAATATCGCAAACAACAAGGCAATGGTGGTGGGCAAAAAGACTCAAATATAATATAGGCTTAATTGTTGCCGGTTTTATTGCCTTTCTGCTTTACTGCATCCTCGGAGAGATAATAATAGCGCCGCATGAAGAATTTGAAGAAACAATATTTGGAATAGCTTTTCAGGGAGTTGCCTATTTATTTATGATGGGCCTGGCAAATGTATTTTACACATTGGGTTGGTTTATTGACAGCACTTTTAACACAGGTAATAACCAGCTTTTTAGGGAAAAGCTTTTTGCGCTGGGTTATTGGTTTTCGTGTGCATTGCCTATTTTGTTTATTTTGCTTGTAATGATAATCTTCTTATCCGGCGTAAATAGATAATAATTCCTTTCTTACTTATTACTCAAATCAAACTCATGCATTCAAATTCATTCATCTATAGCTTAAAAATATGGCTAACCAGCGTGTTTTTAGCTCCTTTAATATACATCGTAGTTACCTCTTTTAAAGAAAATTACCAGGACTTAGGTACACTTATCTCCAATCAATTTTCTAATTATGTCATGTGTGTTTTCTTTGGCAGCCTGTTCTCCTTTTTTACCTGGGTTCTTTTCTTCCTGACCGTTAAAATAACTACATTACATGCATCCTCAATAAAACAATCCAAATCTATAATATCATTGATTGGGGCATTATTAACGGTAGGAACCTTTGCATTGTTTTTATCCCCGTCGATTAGTATTCATGATGATTTTTTTTATTTAATGGTGGGTAACTGCATTTGCATTTCAGGTGGTTCATGGTTCTATAAGCTAAAAGTTGATAGTCTGTATGTAACTGTCAGAGCTCATTAATGCCTATACCATATACCAATTTGGTTTTTAGTATAATAAATATTATGTTTGCATAGTAAATAAAATTACTATGAGCCGTGAACTAACAAATTTTTCGAACCAGATAGATGAGCAGTTTGAGATAAAGGACGAGCAGGCAACCGATATTGTGACTTATTTATTGAGCTTGTTTGCTTAACAAATAACTGCCACGCGCTAACGCAGCTACCTTTAAGCTTTCGCCTTTACCCTTTTGCTTTATACTGATTCTTCTTTTTTAGCTACCTTTGCAGCCTGATGAATAAAGTTGCAAAACAGAAATTTTTTGAAGACGTACAGATCATTGATATTGCCGAAGAAGGCAAGGGCGTAGGTAAGGCCGATGACTTTGTACTTTTTGTTGACAAGGCCATTCCCGGCGATATTGCCGATGTACAGGTTTACCGCAGCAAAAAGAACTTTGGCGAGGCCAAGATCACCAATCTTAAACAAGCATCCGAATATCGGGTTACGCCTTTTTGTGAGCATTTTGGCACTTGCGGCGGCTGTAAATGGCAGCACATGACCTATGCTGCCCAATTGAAATTCAAACAAAAATCTGTTGCCGATGCCCTTGGCCGGATAGCCAAAATTGATGTGGATGGCATTATGGATATTATTCCATCCCCTGCCGATCGCTATTACCGCAATAAACTGGAATACACCTTTAGCGATAAACGCTGGCTTTACGATGGAGAAAGTAAAGAAGACGAAACACTTAATATGAACGCGCTGGGTTTCCATATCCCCGGCCGTTTTGATAAGATCCTCGACGTAAAACATTGCTACCTGCAGGCCGAACCATCAAACGATCTGCGTAACAGCATCCGCGATTTTGTGATCGAGCATGGTTACTCTTTTTATAATCTGCGTAACCATGAGGGCGCATTACGCAATCTTATCGTACGCACCTCGTCAACCGGTGAGGTTATGGTTATAGTGGTGTTTGCTTATGTAGGAGAGGATGAAGTTAATAAGCTGATGAGTTTTATTAACGGTCGTTTCCCTGAGATCACCTCGTTGTTATATATCATCAACCATAAAAAGAATGATACCATTTTTGACCAGGATGTGGTAGCCTTTAAAGGCCCCGAATATATCCACGAAGAAATGAACGGTATCAAATTCCGCATTGGGCCAAAATCATTTTATCAAACCAACAGCATCCAGGCCCTGCGTCTGTATGAAATAACCCGCGATTTTGCAGGCTTTACAGGTAATGAACTGGTTTATGACCTTTATACCGGCGCAGGCACAATCGCCAACTTTATTGCCGCACACGTACGCGAAGTTGTTGGTGTGGAGTATGTACCAACCGCCATTGAAGATGCCAAGGTAAACTCATCCATTAATAATATCACCAACACAAAATTTTATGCCGGCGATATGAAGGATGTACTGGTTGCCGATTTTGTGGCGGAACATGGCAAGCCCGATGTAATCATTACCGATCCGCCGCGCGCGGGGATGCACCCGGATGTGGTTGCCCGCCTAATGGAAATTGAAGCGCCTAAAATTGTTTATGTAAGCTGCAATGCCGCCACTCAGGCCCGCGACCTATTAGTACTAAAAGAAAAATACGATACGATAAAAATACAACCCGTTGACATGTTCCCGCACACCCAACACGTAGAAAATGTGGTGCTATTGGTGCTGAAGAGCAATTGATTTCGGAATTCGGAATTTCGATTTAGGAATTTAGGATTTATTATTTTCCTATTTAGAGTTTAGAATTTTTCCTTTTAGAATTTAGGATTTATTATTTAGAGTTTTTTCTTAGGATTTAGAAATTAAAGTTTAGAATTTATTACCCCAACTATGCAACCCGAAGAATTATTAAATCCGGATAATAACAGCGACCAGCCCAAACCGGCGGCAGATAGCCCGTTATTGAGTTTGGAGCGCGACCTGAAATTTTTTAACGAATCTATCCACGAGGTAGCTGTTGAAATTATGGTTGAAGGGCTATCATCGTACCCCATATTTGTGGCCCATCAGCATGAATTAAAATTAGGTGAATTGATACTGGACAGGCATGACCTTAACTCCGACTGGAGCATCCACGCCTCCACGATTGAAGAATTTACCGAACGCGGCGTTATCAAACCCGAATTAAAGGATCGCTTCATCAACAGTTACAAAAACCCTAATGATTTTATGTGCGTTTTTGTGGTAGTGCCCGAAGGTGCTAATTTTGTTTACGTTCCATATAAGAAGTAACATTTGACGCGTTTGTTGGAACGTTTATTTTATATATTTACCGTAGTATTTCAATAAGCTACCATGTCCGAAAAGAAACTCCTGATATTAAACCAGCAGCAGATACAGCAAAAGCTTGACCGTATTGCCTACCAGATACTGGAAGATAATTTCGACGAGGAAGAAATACTTATAGCCGGCATCCTGCCCCGAGGCAACCATATTGCCGGGCGCTTAAAAACCATCCTTGATGGCATTGCGCCTTTTAAAAGCAGGTTATTAACCATTGAGCTCGAAAAACAAAGCAGTACCCTGCAGGCCAATATTAATTTCGACATACAGGAATGCAGCAATAAAGTGGTGATACTGGTTGACGATGTGCTCAACAGCGGCAAAACCCTGGCCTATGGCTTTGGTGTTTTCCTTGATGTTCCGCTTAAAAAGCTGCGTACCGCCGTTCTCATAGACCGCAACCACAAAAGCTTCCCCGTAACTACCGATTTTGCAGGTGTAGCCCTATCCACTGTTATTAAAGAACATGTTGATGTGGTACTTGATGAAGATGGCGAGGAAGATGCCGTTTACTTGAGATAGAAAATACTTTTTTATACTTTCAATAGAAAATCGCCATTGTCATTTCGATAGAGCAGGCTCGGCATGAGCGTGGGCGCGAAAGAGAAATCTTCTGCGGTATGCTAAGTCCGTATTCAAAGCCGTATAGGATTTCTCCTCGTACCTCGTTCGAAATGACAAAATTTTATTATACTGTTTTGTGTTTCCCTGTATTAATCCAAACAAAAAAGGCGCTTTAGGCGCCTTTCATATTTTAATTTTGTTTTTGATTACACATTTTCCATACCGTAATGTTTCAGGATATCTTCAGGCACACCTGTCCATTTGCCGGGGGAGTTACCTGCGTAGCCGATGTCTTTAACACCCATTTGGCTGGTAAAAAATCCCGAAGCGGTAAGATCACGCATACGGTTAAAGAATGATACACCCTGCGCCATTTCTGGCTTGGCCTTGTTAGGGTAGGCAATCATATCTATCAGTTCTATCTGCTGGTTATGTGAGCAATCTGTAAAAACTTTACTGTACCTGTTAAGGCATTGCAGATCCAACCAACGCAAACCACCGCGTACGGGGGTTTGATGATCTGGCATATCTTTTACAATAAACTCAATAAAATCTGGCACCTTAGCATCTGATGCACTGCCCGATTTATCATCCTTAGGTATAATAATATCTACCAGCACAGTAATAGTTTCCATTTCGGCGGCTGTAAAAAACTTCTCGCCGTTCAGTTTTTTATCGCGCTCAATTTCAAAAGGCTGCCTGCCGGCTGCGCCTTCGGTGGCGGCAGCAGCTTCTGCTGCTGCGGGTTTTGTTTCGGTTTTACAGGCTTCCAGTAATAATCCTGCAGAAACGGCGCTTAAACCTAATGCTTTGAGGGAATCACGTCTGTTCATAATATTTTTATTGGGTTAGCTTGTTATATGTTCAGTGCTTTTCTTTGCTGTAAAATGTATTCGGCGGTACGCATAGACAGGGCCAGGATGGTCCATGTAGCGTTTTTATCACCTTGCTGTACAAACGGAGCGGCATCAACCACAAAAAGGTTTTTGCAATCATGCGCCTGGCACCATTTGTTGAGGGCCGATTTTTTAGGATCGTCGCCCATGCGCACGGTACCAACCTCGTGAATGATCTTACCCGGTGTTTCCAAACCATAATTGGTTTCCGGACCTTGCGGGCCACCATAAATACCACCCATGTTGTGCATGATCTCCTGGAAGGTTTCCTGCATGTGCTTGGCCTGTTTTATCTCGTCTGGTGCCCATTTATAATGGAAACGCAATACCGGGATACCAAATTTATCAACCACATTAGGGTCTATCTCGCAATAGTTATCATAACGGGCAATGGCAGTACCACGACCGGCCATGCCAAACTGCGTACCGTAAAACCGGCGGTAGTCATCCTTTAACGATGCACCATAACCACCGGCTTCCTTCTTGTTACCATTACGATCTGGCACCATGCCGTTCATATTCTCGATACCGCCCCCGAAACCGTATGATGGCATGTGTAAGCCGCCACCATATTCAATATGGTAACCGCGCGGGAAATCAAGTTTTTTATTATCAAGCCACCAAGGTGAGTAAATGTGTACACTTCCTACACCGTCTTCATTATAACGCTTACGGTCCATCAGCTGCGGAAGGAAGCCTCCAGCGCTTGAACCAGTTGAATCATGCAAGTAACGGCCTACAACACCACTACTATTGGCCAACCCTCCCGGATGCGCGGCTGAACGTGAGTTAAGCAGCAAACGGGCCGATTCGCCTGCACTGGCACCAAGTATCACCGTTTTGGCATTTACCTGGTACTCCTGCATATCTTCTTTATTTACGTAGGATACACCTGTTGCAAGTCCTTCTTTATTGGTAAGTACCTCACGCACCATGGCGTTGGTAATTACTTTAAGATTGCCGGTTTTAACAGCTGGGATAACCAAACATGATGATGCAGAGAAATCGCCGTAAACCTTACAGCTACGGCCGCATTGCCCGCAGAAGAAACATGCGCCACGGTCTTTATTGCCAGGCAATGCTTCCGTTAATACCGATCCACGACCTGTAATTACAGTTACACCTGCTTTTTTAGCACCCTGCTTAATATAAAGCTCATTAAGCCTTGGTTTTGGCGGAGGTAAAAATATCCCATCCGGTTCATTTTCCAAACCTTCTACCGTTCCGTATACACCTATCATGCGGTCAACCTTATCATAGTATGGTTTAACCTCATCATAAGTTATAGGCCAATCATCGGTAAGGCCGTCGCGACTTTTAAAGTCATGCGGGCCCATGCGTAAGGATATACGGCCCCAGTGATTGGTACGCCCGCCCAGCATACGCGAGCGGAACCATGAAAATTCGGTATTGTCTTTTGTAGTATAAGGTTCGCCATCCAGTTCCCATCCGCCAAAGGCAGCATCAAAATCGCCAAAGTAACGGGTGGTACCCGCACCACGACGGGGCGATTCCCAGGGCCATTTTAACTGTTGTGAATCCTTTTGAGGGTCGAAGTAGGCACCAGCCTCCAGCATAAGCACTTTAATACCGGCATTCGCCAAAACGTAACCGGCCATACCGCCGCCCGCGCCCGAACCAACTATTACCACATCATAAGTAGTGGATGATTTTTTAATTTGCAGATCGCTCATATTATCTCAATGTATCCTGAATTACGAAGGTAGATGCACGTTAAATACGCGCAAAATAATTAACTAAAAATTGGTTCATCACTATAAATATAGCCAGCACTGGATGCTAAACTTTCTATGTTGAAAAACACTATAGTTCTTTGATCTTGATTTTACGGTATGACACCACGTGTCCGTGATCTTGCAGGGCTATGTGTCCTTTAGGGTAAGCGGCAAAATCCTTCCAGTTTTTGAACTTACTTTTACCTAAAAGCTCTTTCCATTCATCGCTGCCCATTTGAATATCAAGCGATTGTTTGCCATTCATCCAAAAGGTAATATGGCCGTCTTTTTTGCGCAGCTTTATTTTATTCCACTCGCCGGCCGGTTTTGCAGCTACAGAGGCCGTTTTTAAATCATATAATGAACCCGCAAGGTGATTGGTTTGCTTGTTATCATCGGCACCTATATCATCCAATACCTGCATTTCAATACCGGTTTGGTAGGTTGCGCCAAATTTAGGATCTTCTTTAACACCGAAAATAATACCGCTGTTACCCTCTTTGGTAATGCTCCACTCTAATGTAAGCTCGTAATTTTCGTATTCGCCATCGGTAATCAAATCGCCGCCATCCGGTACAGCAGGGTCAAGCTGTAATGCACCATCAACAACCTTCCAGCCACCTGCACCTGTTTTGTTAAAGATATGCCAGCCGGTAGTTGTTTTACCGTCAAATAAAGGTTTGGTTTGTGCCGATACTGCAAAATGCAAGGCAGAAACAGCCATAAGGCTTAACACGAGTTTTTTCATGAATAATATTTTAGAATAAAAAAGCTAACAAATAGGTTGGGATAAATATATCTGCTTTTTGTTAATGCTAAAACGATTATATGAAAAATAAATTATAAACAGCTGTGAATGGCTTTGTAAAAATATGGCTATACACCGGATAGCCCTGTTTTTCAAACCTTAGCGCTGATGAAAGCCCATTGAGAGGTTTGCGGCCAAACCTATAGTAACAAAGCCATAGCTGTCTTCAAAAAACTGGTTATAATCATCCTGCCCGCGATAACCACCGCCAACCATCAGAGCTGTACCCTGCATAAAGGGGAACGAGTAGTAATATTTGAGGCTTACATTCAAACGCTTTTTTAGGTCAGTGGCCGAGTAGTTATCATACTTATCGGCAATGTAGGTAAAGTCGAACTGCAGGCGCTGCCAGTTTTTGTAAATCTTTTTACCTTTCTCCAAAGGATCATCATAAGCCTTATCAAAGTTGTACATGCGGCTGCCGTTAACACGGATAAAACCATAATGACCTTTTAGCCCTTCAGACAGGCCTAAGTTGAACAAACCGGCGTGTACTTCAAGGCCCAGGTTATCATAACGGTTTATAACCAAGTCTTTTTTATCGGTACGCTTACCCATATAATAGGTAAGTGTGTAAAAGTTGGTCGTAAATTTTCCGCTATCGCGATTAAAGCTGCCATCGGGATTAAGCGATGGCCCCCTCACCCCATTGGAATGGTGTGAATAGCCGAATGAGAAGAATTTTGGATTATATGTATCTTCATTAACCCTGAAAAACACGGTAGCACCCGGCATAAAGCTTGGTGATTTAACCGGCGCACCCCTTGCGGCCAGCAAGCGTATTTTCACCCTTGGCGTAAACACAGCAAAAAAACGCGATTTTGGCGTGCTGTACATAATAAAGTTTGGTGCAAGATCTGCCGTGAGCTGGGTTTTTACCGGGTTAAAATAATCGTTACCACCAACAGATAAACGCAGGTTTTGGGTATAAATATCGTCGAATTCGTTGTTGATGAAGCGGTGTTTAAGCTGTACCGAATCGGCAATTGTATCTGCACGTAAAGTTTTGGTTGAAGATGCCGCGGCGCTGCCGGCAAAAGCCACGCAAATGATAAAGCAAAGGCTGATATATTTAAGAGAGGCTTTGTTTAAGGCTCCTTTGAAATGTAAAAAAGTAATCAATTGCGTAAGTATTATTTTGATCGATACTGTTGTGTTTTGTAGCCCATCGTTAGCAGCGTGGTGTTAATATACTGTTAAGAATTGCGCTGCAATATTAGATATAAGCATCAATTTCAATGTCAACCAAACGTAAATGTATTTTAGGTTTGCAGGCCGATTGCAGCGCCAGGTTAGTTTTTTATTAAACTATTGAATTGTTGATATTTATAACATATAAAAGCCTTGCTTTTAATGCTATTTTGTTATATTTGGTTAAAGCCAATCCCCAAGCTATAAACCTCAACATCATGATAAAAGTTTCAAACATCCTCGCCCGTAAAGGTAACGGCGCTATTAGTATTGATGCCGGCACATCTGTTTTGGAAGCCTTAGAACTGATGTCCGAAAAAAACATCGGCTCGGTTGTAATAACCGAAAACGGCAATTACCTTGGTTTGATGACCGAGCGCGACTATGCCCGCAAGGTGATTCTGAAAGGCAAATCATCGCACGAAACTTCGGTATGCGAAATCATGAGCACAGGGTTGCCCCGCATAGTGCCCGAAAACTCCATAGAAACCTGTATGCACATCATGAGCGAAAACAACATTCGCTACCTGCCCGTTTTTATGGCCGACAGACTATGCGGCATAGTTTCCATCAATGACCTGGTAACCGAAACTATCCTGAGGCAGGAAGAAACCATTGAGCAACTGAAAAGCTATATACACTCGTGATAGCCCCACCCAAACACTCCCCAGAAGGGAGGGATTTAAAATATCCGTTTAAATTTTAACAATCTGTTTAAAAGTCTGCCCAACAGGGGGAGATTTAGAGGGGGCCAACCATATCCCATTAAATTTGCATACCTTGCATAATTTACCAACAACATATAGTGACATTTCAGGATTTTAATTTCAACGAGCAATTATTCGAAGGCATACAAAGTATGGGGTTCACCACCCCTACCCCTATACAGGAAATGGCCATTCCGGCTATTTTACAAGGCCAGGATTTAATTGCATGCGCGCAAACCGGTACCGGTAAAACAGGCGCATATTTACTGCCGGTTTTAAACCATATTACCGGCACAGCAAAGCACCAAACCAGCGCGCTTATTTTAGCGCCCACCCGCGAGCTTGCCCAGCAAATAGATCAGCAGGTAGAAGGCCTTGCCTATTTTACAGGTGTAAGTTCCATAGCTATTTTTGGCGGTGGCGATGGTATGGCCTATGAGCAGCAGCGCCGCGGTATTCAAAATAATGTAAATATTATTATTGCTACCCCAGGCCGTTTAATAGCCCACCTTACATCGGGCGTGCTTAAGCTTAACCATTTAACCCATTTGATATTGGATGAGGCCGACCGTATGCTTGACATGGGTTTCTCTGACGATATCATGAAGATTATCAGCTACCTGCCTAAAGAACGCCAAACCTTACTATTTTCGGCTACCATGCCGGGGCGCATCCGTTCATTGGCAAAGGCTATTCTGAAAGATCCGCAGCAAATAAATATCGCTATTTCGCAGCCGGCAGTTGGTATCGATCAGCAGATCTACCGTTTGCACGATCAGCAGAAAACACCTTTATTGCAATTGATCCTGCGCGATTCAGCCTATACCAGCACCATTATCTTCGCCTCCCGAAAAGAGATCGTAAAATCCCTTTATAAAGAGCTTAGAGCTATAAAGATAGACGCGATGGCCTTTCACTCTGATCTGGAACAAAAAGAACGCGAAGAAATCCTGCTGAAATTCAAGAATAAATTGCTGCCTGTTATTATTGGTACCGATGCCCTATCGCGCGGTATTGATGTGGAAGGTATTGATCTTGTGGTAAATTACGATGTTCCCGGCGATCCGGAGGATTATATTCACCGCATTGGCCGTACAGCACGTGCTGCTACCACAGGTACCGCCATAACTTTTGTAAACCACCGCGATGAGCGCAAGCTTAAAAACATTGAGCAATTGATGGATAGGGCCATACGCGTTGTTGGCCTGCCCGATGAATTGGCATCTATACAGCCTGCCCCACAATCGGCCCAGTCTGACGATAAACGCAAGCCCAACAGGCCAAACAAGCGCTGGAATAATAACAAACCTAAAAGAAACAGTTAAACGTATACGGCATGTATAAAAAGATGCTTTTAAAAGCGATGCTGGGTATAACACTTGCAGCACCCGCGGTTACAACTTTTGCACAGGACAAAAAGACATCGGGCAATCCAGTTGTGGAAGGCTGGTACGCCGATCCTGAAGCTAAAATTTTCAATAAACAATACTGGCTGTACCCAACCTACTCGGCCAAATACGATGAGCAGGTTTACATGGATGCCTTTTCCTCACCCGATCTGATACATTGGACAAAGCATCCGCATATTGTTGATACCAGCGGTGTAAAATGGGTTCGCCGCGCATTATGGGCTCCGGCCGTTACCGAGAAGGATGGGAAATATTATATTTTCTTTGGCGCCAACGACATTCAGAATAATAACGAAAAAGGCGGTATCGGCGTAGCGGTAAGCGATAACCCTGCCGGACCGTTTAAGGATTACCTGGGCAAACCACTTGTAGACCAAATCATCAATAAAGCCCAGCCTATTGACCAGTTTGTTTTTAAAGACGACGATGGCCAGTACTACATGATATACGGCGGATGGGGGCAATGTAACATCGTAAAACTTAAAAATGATTTTACAGGTGTTGTACCTTTTGACGATGGGGTAACCTACAAAAAAATCACGCCTGAAGGTTATGTAGAAGGCCCGGTAATGTTTAAACGTAAGGGCAAATACTACTTTATGTGGAGCGAAGGCGGCTGGACCGGACCGGATTACCGCGTGGCTTATGCCGTCGGCGATTCTCCTTTCGGGCCGTTTAAGCGTATAGCTACCGTTCTTAAACAGGATGCCAGTATAGCAACCGGTGCAGGTCATCACTCGGTAATTAATGTACCAGGAACTGATGAATGGTATATTGTTTATCACCGCAGGCCATTAACCGAAACCGATGCCAACCACCGGGTAATGTGTATTGATAAGATGTATTTTGACAAGGATGGCACCATTAAACCGGTTAAGATAACCAACGAGGGAGTAACTGCGAGGAAAATAAAATAGCTTGGTGCAAATCAATCCCAATAAAAAAGGGTGTTGCATTTAACTGCAACACCCTTTTTTATTGGTGATATAACGGCTGTTAAATATCCAGCATACTTAAATCAAAGTTTGGCTTTATAGTGTAACGAAGCTGAACAAGGCCACTTGAAAATTGCTCGCTGCCAAGCAACATCAGCTCGGTACGCTCAATTCCGGTAAACAGCGGCTTGCCACCGCCCAATATTACGGGATGTACCGATAGCAGAAACTCGTTGATAAGGTTATACCTGATAAATGCAGTCACCAGTTCGGCGCCACCAAAAAGCCATATGTTTCCTCCCTGGTGATACCTTAGCTCCTCTACCCTTCGCTTAAAATCTGCATCGCCAATAATTTCTGCGTTACCGTCAACCTGGGTCAAGGTATTTGAAAACACGTACATTTTAAGCGCCGCAAACATTTCAGGATCGGTACCCATCAGTAGTTCATAACTTTTACGCCCTATGAATATAGCGTCTGTGCTGTTTATGAAATTGGTCATACCGTAATCCTGATCGGTAAAGCACCAGTCATATTCGCCGTTAGGGCCTTCTATAAACCCATCAAGGCTAATAGCAAGATTTAAAATAATTTTTCGCATGAAGGGTTGGTTATTCTTCGGTTTTATTTCTTTCCTGCCATTGTTTGCTGAATGATTTATCGGCAACGGTAGGCATATCTTTTAAATGACCCCAGGTACTTTTAAAGAAGGTACGCAGCAGGAAGTTTTTCATTTTGCCACCAAAAAAATCAGCGAAGCTGCGTTTCAACATTCCTTTTTTCCAGATAGCCCACCCCCAGCGCTCTTTAGTAGTCACCAAGTGTTCTGTCACGGAATCACGACGGTTAAGGAGCAGCATTTTATGGATATCTATTTTTACCGGGCAAACTTCCGTACACCTGCCGCATAAACTGGATGCATAGCTCAGGTGTTTAAATTCATCCATCCCCTTGGTGTGGGGTGTAATTATAGAACCAATGGGGCCGCTATAAGTGGTGTTATAAGCATGACCACCAATGTTTTTATAAACCGGGCATACATTAAGGCAGGCCCCGCAGCGGATGCAATATAGCCCCTGCCTTTGATCCTTTTGCGCAAGCAGATTGGTGCGGCCGTTATCAAGCAGGATCACATACATTTCATCCGGTCCGTCTGTTTCATCGGGCTGGCGCGGACCACTTAAAATAGTGTTATATACCGTAAGATTTTGCCCCGTACCGTGGGTTGACAGCATAGGCCAGAACAGGTCAAGATCGGCAATGGACGGGATGATCTTTTCAATACCTACAATAGCAATATGAATTTTAGGAAAGGTAGTGCATAAACGCGCGTTTCCCTCATTTTCGCTGATGGCTATACTGCCGGTATCTGCCAATAAAAAATTAGCTCCGGTAATCCCCACATCCGCTGTTAAATATTTATCGCGCAGCAGTTCACGGGCTTTTTGGGTAAGTTGTTCGGGCGTAGCATCGGCAGGGGTACCAAACCGCTCGTGGAACAATTTGGCTATATCCTCTTTGCTGAGGTGCATGGCAGGGGTAACAATATGGTATGGCTTTTGGCCCAGCAACTGAACAATGTATTCGCCCAAATCGGTTTCCAGCGATTCGACCTGATTACTTTGCAAAAACTCATTTAAATGAATCTCCTCGGTAACCATCGATTTGGATTTTACTACCGTTTTTGCGTTGGCTTTTTGAATTATGTTCAGGATCTCGCGGTTAGCTTCTTCGGCATCATTTGCCCAGATAACCTTGCCGCCGCGCTTTTGAAAATTGGCTTCAAACTCTGGTAAAAATTTATCCAGGTTTTCCATCACCTTCCACTTAATTACATGGCCTTTGCGTTTTGCGTTATCGAGATTGGTAATGCGCGAAAGTCCGCGGGCCACAGAGGTGCTGTATTTATCAATATTATTATTGATAATACGGCGGTGATCCACATCAAATGCTTTCTCTTCAGAGGCTATCAAAAACTCTTCCGCAGTGCTTCCCATATTTGCGAATTTAGGATTTTTTTATGTGGGTTGATTAAGTGAGTGGCTTATTGCGTTGAATAAGTTTTAAACACAGCAAAAAAAGAGGCGCAAGTGTGCGCCTCTTTTTTTGTATTTCCTGAGCAACTTATTCAACTACTTAACAGCATCCACCGCCGGACGCTTATCGCGGTTAGCCAGTTCCCAGCCAGTGTAAAACACCAGCTGTGCGCGTTTAGCCAGCAACGGAAAGTTGATCTTACTTACCTCGTCGCCGGGTTGATGGTAATCTGCATGTACACCATTGAAGTAAAAAATAATAGGCACACCGTGTTTGGCAAAGTTGTAATGATCGCTGCGGTAATAAAACCGGTTAGGATCGGCAGGATCATCGTATTTGTAGTCAAGATTTAGCTTGGTGTAAGTATTATTGGCCTTTTCGCCAATTTCATGCAACTCCTTACTTAACATTGCCGAACCTATGGCGTACACATAGTTCGCAGAATCAGCCTTTCCAATGTATTCTTCGCCCACACGACCAATCATATCAATGTTCAAATCGGTAATGGTTTTATCCAACGGAAAAACCGGATGGTCGGTATAATATTCAGATCCAAGCAAACCTTTTTCTTCGCCCACATTACCTAAAAACAACACACTGCGACGCGGACCATGACCATCTTTTTTTGCCTGCGAAAAAGCCCTGGCTATTTCAAGGATACCTGTAGTTCCAGATCCATCATCATCGGCCCCGTTGTTTACTTTATCTGTAGCGCCTGGTTTAGTAACCAAGCCAATATGATCGTAATGGGCGGAGAAAACCAGCACCTCATCTTTCAATTTAGGATCACGGCCCGGCATAAAGCCTAATACGTCCACGGCCTTAACGGGAGTATATTCGGTATTATAATTTAGCGTAACAGCCGCTTTTATTGTTTGTGTAAGTACTACACCTGCTGTTGCAGCTGATTTAAGCTCATCATAAGTTTTCCCGCTCAACTTAACCAATTGATCTGCCAGTGTAGGGGTTATCCAAAAAACGCCGGTCTTTTTTTCGCCTGCTTTAACCTCGGGTTTTACCCCTAAACGGCCAGCAGAAAGACGGTCCTTATTCCTTTTTAACAATCCAGCAATCTCCGGGTTAACGGCAATTATAATTGAAGGATTTTTACTCTTTAAATTTTTCAAGATGCGCTCGCGTGCATCCGTTGCTCGGTAACCGGTGTTAGCAGGCTTTCCTTCAGCGGCCTTATCTTCATTTATCCATACCAATATTTTTCCATTCAAATCGGTATTGGCAATTTCGCTCTCGGTGCCATAACCAACAAACACTACCTCAGTAGCGGTAATTTCCCTATCGGCTTCGGGACTGTAGGCATAAAAATCCTCTTCTTTTGAAGCAGCCTGTCCATTTACCGAGAAAGACGATTTCAAAACACTTGTAGCCAAATTAATATCTAAAAAGTACGATCCTTTTACCGGGCCTTGCAAACCCAGCTTTTTAAATTCAGCAGCTATATAGTTAGCGGCCTTTTCGGCGCCCGGTTTGCCGGTTTCCCTTCCTTCAAACTCATCCGATGCCAAAATGCTCAGGTGTCTTTTAGCATCGTCGGCAGTAATGAATTTAGCGTATTTCATAGCAACCGGATTTTGTTGGGCGCTTACGTTTAATACAAAGGCGGTAGAAAATGCCAGTAATGATATTTTTTTCATGTGATGAGGTGATAATTAGTAGAGATTAAATCAACACGATTTAACTCTTATTTATTTGTCTTTTATATCGTTAGCCAGTCAATTTAGCAAGAAATTTTTCCTACACGCGTTGCATGGCGACCGCCTTCAAATTCGGTTTTTAAAAAAGCCGTCACTATACTTTTGGCTTCTTCAATGCTGGTAAAACGTGCAGGGATGCAAACAATGTTGGCATTGTTATGACTGCGGGCCAGTACGGCAAGTTCCTCATTCCAGCAAATGGCAGCACGGATGCCCTGATGCTTATTAGCTGTAATAGCCACACCGTTTGCGCTGCCGCAAACCAATATGCCAAAATCAAAATCGCCACTTTCAACTGCCGAAGCTACGGGGTGGGCAAAATCGGGATAATCGACCGATGCACTTGAATAAGTGCCGAAATCTTTAAACTCAACCGATGATAAAACCTCCGTTAATGCCTGTTTATAATCAAAGCCGGCATGATCTGCGCCAATGGCAATTTTTAACCCCATTTTAATTTTTGTTTAGGATACAAATGTGAAGATAGATGTGCAGATATGCAAATTGAGTTAAACTACATAAAGCCCAGTAATAAATTCCTAATATTTTTAGCAAAAAACCATCCCATTTGTAATAAAATCTGCACATTTGCACATCTGTAACGGATCTATTAATTATGGCAAAATCCAAAATTGCGTACTTTTGTCAAAGCTGTGGCTTTGAATCGGCTAAATGGTTGGGCAAATGCCCGTCCTGTCAGCAGTGGAACACCTTTGTAGAAGAAGTGATTGACAAGGGTAATACATCTGTCCCTGCCTGGAAGGTATCGCCATCAACTACCATGCAGCGTGCCAACAAACCGGTTCAGGTTGCCGATATTACTTTTAGCGAGGAACACCGTATGCTCACTCCAGACAAGGAATTTAACCGTGTTTTGGGTGGGGGTATTGTAGCCGGTTCATTGGTACTCATCGGCGGTGAACCGGGTATCGGAAAATCTACGTTGATGCTGCAGCTTGCACTCAACATGCCTAACCTAAAGGTATTGTATGTATCTGGCGAAGAAAGCGAAAGACAGATAAAGATGCGAGCCGAGCGTTTAGCGCATCCCAACGCCGGTGGCGTTATTGGCGATGGCTGTTTTATTCTTTGTGAAACATCAACACAAAACATTTTTAAGCAGATAGAAGCGTTAGAGCCCGACCTGGTAGTTATTGATTCTATACAAACACTGCACTCATCACATATTGAATCTACGCCGGGCAGTGTATCGCAGGTGCGCGAATGTACAGCCGAGATGCTGCGTTTTGCCAAGGAAACCTCTACCCCCGTATTCCTGATAGGCCATATCACCAAAGACGGCATGATTGCCGGACCAAAGATCCTGGAGCATATGGTTGATACCGTTTTACAGTTTGAGGGCGACAGGCACCATGTTTACCGCATCCTGCGCACCATCAAAAACCGCTTTGGTTCATCATCTGAACTGGGTATTTACGAGATGCTGGGCGAAGGCTTGCGTGAAGTATCTAACCCATCTGAAATATTATTATCCCACCGCGATGAGCCCTTGAGCGGGATCACTATATCGGCAACTTTAGAGGGCATGCGCCCGATGCTTATAGAAACACAAGCATTAGTAAGTACATCCGCTTATGGAACACCACAGCGTACCGCTACCGGTTTTGATACCAAACGTATGAGCATGTTACTGGCTGTACTTGAAAAACGCTGTGGTTTTAGGCTGGCAGCAAAAGATGTGTTCCTTAATATTACCGGTGGTATAAGAGTGGAAGACCCGGCTATTGACCTGGGATTGGCGGCAGCCATTATTTCAAGCCATGAAGATATGCCGGTGCCATTTAAAACCTGTTTCGCAGGCGAGATTGGCCTCTCAGGTGAGATAAGAGCGGTTAACCGGGTAGAGCAGCGCATTGCCGAGGCCCAGAAATTAGGCTTTAACCAGATCTTTATTTCCAAATACAACCTGCCATCTGGCGGACAGGATAAGAAGCGTATGGATTTGTCGCGCTATGATATCGATATAAAAATTGTAAGCACTATTGAAGAAGTATTTGGATTGCTGTTTGGATAGTTTTTGGAGTAAGGATTGATGGAATAAGGAGAAAGGATTTAAAACAAAAAGGTCGGGTTATGCCCGACCTTTTTATTAAACTCAATTATGTTCTTATTGTAGCGCGTTATAACAAAGTCTTCTTCCTTAGTCCAAAAGTCTTTACTCCTTGCTCCAAAAAATCTGCTTATAATCCGCTTGGCAATACCAGTTTACGGATGCGGTTGTTTCCGCTATCGGCGATCCAAAGGTCGCCGTTCTTATCAACCGTAACGGCTTGTGGAGCACTGAATAATGCGCTTGTTCCTTGTCCGTCTGCAAAACCGAGTAGTGATTTTCCGGCTAAAGGCAGTAATACATTCCCGGCTGTTACCACTAAGATGCGGCCGTTTTGATCAACTATAAACATATCTCCTTTTGCATTGGTAGTTACGGCACCCGGATATCCAACCGTTGTAAGATCTCTTGGTCCACCCAATAACGTAGATACTACACCAGCGGTGGTAATTTTGCGTATGGCATGGTTAAGCAGGTCGGCTACATAAATATTGCCAGCAGCATCAACTGTAACACCAGATGGCCTGTTAAATGAAGCGCTGGTAGCCGTTGTGTTGTTAGCATAACCCGCGCCCCTGTTACCTGCAACAGTGGTAACTACACCCGCCGGTGTAACCCTGCGGATAAGGTTGTTACCCCTATCGGCAACTATAATATTTCCTTGAAGATCAAATGCTAAACCGCATGGGTTATTAAACTCAGCTTTAACACCTGTTGCATCGGTATAACCTGTTGTTCCGCTTCCGGCAAGGGTGCTTACTACACCGGCAGCTGTAATTTTACGGATAAGGTTATTAGCCAGGTCGGCAATATACACGGTGCCTGCTCCGTCAATTATTAAACCCTGTGGTGCGTAAAAACGAGCATCTGCAAGTAAGCCATCTACATAGCCAATTGTTCCGTTACCTGTTAATGTTGTTACTGTTCCGGTAGATGTTACCGTTCTGATAGCACTGTTAAATGAGTCGCTCACGTAAATATCGCCGGCTGCATTGGTAGTTATTCCCTGCGGACTGTTAAAAAAGGCGTTTTGTCCGTCACCATCAGTTAAGCCTGTTGAGGCATTACCAGCCAATGAGCTTACGGTACCAACTAAAGCGGTCATGTTGCCGCCAGTGGTAAATTTTATTACGTTACCGTAACCTGTGCCCGCTACATTTGTAGCATAAGCACGCAAATAATAGGTGGTATTATTTGCAAGTGCATGTAATTTGCTGGCAAAACTTACCAGGTTAACCGTATCTGTAGTTTTTGTATCGGCAGTTGTTGGTAGTTGATTGGTTGTGCTATAGCAAACGCCGTAGGCAGATATACCATCTGTAAGTGTTTCGGTTATAAAGCCCCCGCTGTGGCCGCTGGTATCGGCGGCATCCATAATTACCTGTGTGGTGGATAAAACAGGTATAGCGCTTGGCGTAGCACTTCCGCTTTTACCGCATCCTGTTCCTATCAGAATTATAGCGAATAAAAAAGCGGCAAGTAAAGCAGTTTTAGTTAGGGTTTTGTTCATGTATATAAGTACTGAAAAGTTAGTATGTATAATTACGGCAAATTAACTGAACATGCTACAGCTTATCTAATAAACCTGCCTGTTTTAACATATATTAACAATAAAAAATGCCTTGTATTAAATTAGGTGGTAAAAATACGCTTTGCGCAGGCAAAAGCGGCCTTTCAGCAATTAAATGTAACACATAAAATACAATTGTTATTTGGGGCAACAATTTGCAAATGCAAGTGTTGTAAGGTAACAATCAACATTATGAAAGTATTCCCATTACTGGTCTTACTATTTTATACCGTCACGGTATCGGCGCAAAAACATGTGCACTTGCCGCATGGCATGGTTTACGGCAAACGCCCAGATACCATGGCTTTGCAGGATGCCAAAAAGATAGAAGCCTTTATGGGTAAAAAAACACGCATTAGCACCACCATTGAGGGTAAGGTTACCAGGGTGACTAAGGAAAAAGGTGGCTGGTTTGAACTTGATGCCGGCGATGGTAGAATAATAGCCGCGCATTTTAGCGATTATAATATCAATATCCCTGCCAACCTTGCCGGGCGCACTGTAATTATTGAAGGTGTTGCCGCCAAACAATTCATAGCTGATGATCTTCAGCACATGGCCGGCGATACTGTTACCGGTAAAAAACAACACCAGGTAAAAACCGACCCTAAAAAAAGGATTGTGTTTGAGGTAAAGGGGTTAATGGTGGATATATAGCCACAAAAAAGCCAAAGTCTTTGGGTCCGCGGCTTTCTATATTGTCAAAACTGATAGTTGTTAAAACTTAGCGTCACGTGTTAAAACAGAAGGCTCCAAATAAAGATTGGCTGTGAACAGTTCCTTTATTTTTTGCGAGATTTCCATTTTGTTTACGGTAGCTGCGTCGCGACGGCATTTTATGTGGTGCTCTTTTGCAACTTGCTCGGCCAAATCGCCGAGGGTTTTAACTTTAAGTTCCTTGCCAAATTTACCAGCAAGGGCCAGTCCCGCGGCAGCAATTATTGCTCCTACGGCAGCCATTATGGGTTCAAAAAAGAAGCCAACTATTGATGCCAGTAACACAAACCCAAAAACAGCTACTACTCCCTGTTTAGGTTGCAACAGGTTAAGCTGAAAGCCCATTTCCTTTTCAATTTCGGTAATTACCTCAATACGGTTATCGCGCGGAAAAATATCTGCTAATTTAGTTTGGGGTTTTACCATTTCCCTGGGTGGAGAAACTGTGGAATTTATGGCATTACGTATTTTGTAAAATGCCTGCTGCGTGGTGCAGCTTTCGTTATTTACCTGCTTCACTTTTTCAACAACAATGTCGCAAAGCTTGCCAAAAGTTTTTACATCTTTAAATGATGTATCGTCTAAATGGATATTAAATGATCTTTCAATTTTTACAAGAACTTCACCTATATCTTCAGGATCAACATTATTAAGGTTGAATGCCTGCGTATTATTCAAATTAACTTTCAAACTATAGTACCTAAATTCAACAATTATTTTCCTGTAACCATAGTTACAGGAAAATGTTATTAGCCATTAAATTACAACAGGGGCAATTTAATGTTTTAATTATTTGCTTAAATACATTGATTTCTCTTTGTACAAATGGCGGAAATACGGATCCTGCAGGTTAGGGATAAAGCGGATAGCCTCACCTGTCGATTTCATTTCAGGCCCCAGTTCCTTGTTTACTTCAGGGAATTTATCGAAAGAGAAAACCGGCTCTTTAATGGCATAACCCCATAGTTTACGCTCAATAGTAAAGTCTTTTAACTTGGCCACACCCAGCATAACCTTGGCGGCTATGTTAATGTATGGCACATCGTAGGCTTTGGCTATAAAAGGCACCGTACGTGATGCACGCGGGTTGGCTTCAATAACGTATACCTTATCGTTCTTAACCGCAAACTGAATGTTTAGCAAGCCAATAACGTTTAGTGCTTTTGCAATTTTAGCGGTGTATTCTTCCATCTGGCCAATCACATTATCCGATAGGTCAAACGGTGGCAGCACCGAGAATGAATCGCCCGAGTGAATACCTGCGGGCTCAATATGTTCCATCAAACCAATGATATGTACATCATCGCCATCGCTTATCGAGTCAGACTCGGTTTCGGATGCACGGTCAAGGAAGTGGTCAATCAGTACGCGGTTGCCTGGCAGATTTTTCAGCAGACTAACAACCGCTTTCTCCAGGTCCTCGTCGTTAATTACGATGCTCATGCCCTGCCCGCCTAATACGTAGCTTGGGCGAACCAATACCGGGTAACCTACTTCGTGGGCAACTTCAAGTGCTTCTTCGGCACTTTCAGCAACACCATATTTAGGGTAAGGAATTTCCAGTTCTTTCAACAGGTCTGAGAAACGACCGCGATCTTCGGCGATGTCCATGTTATCGAACGAGGTACCGATGATCCTGATACCGTGTTCGTGCATTTTCTCAGCCATTTTCAAGGCAGTTTGACCACCCAACTGAACAATTACACCGTAAGGTTTTTCCAGTTCGATGATCTCACGCACGTGCTCCCAGTAAACCGGCTCAAAGTATAGCTTATCGGCCATATTAAAGTCGGTAGATACCGTTTCAGGATTACAATTAATCATGATGGCTTCAAAGCCCGATTCCTTGGCTGCAAGCAATCCGTGTACGCAGCTGTAATCAAACTCAATACCCTGACCGATACGGTTAGGGCCCGATCCTAATACGATGATCTTCTTTTTGTCGGAACAAATGGATTCGTTCTCGCCTTCATAAGTTGAGTAGTAGTAAGGCGTTTTTGCAGGAAACTCGGCGGCGCAGGTATCAACCATTTTGTAAACGCGTTTGATACCTAATTCTTTCCTGCGCTGGTAAACATCCTCTTCGGTTACGTTACCAAGTATGTAGGCAATTTGTGTATCCGAGAAACCTTTTTGTTTAAGGGTGAAGAAGAAATCTTCGGGGATGTTGTTCAGTGAATAACGGCGCAGTTCATTTTCTAAGTTAACTACATCCATTATCTGGTTCAGGAACCAGCGGTCTATCTTCGTAACTTTACGTACCGATTCAATTGGTACGCCTAAGCTTAATGCATCATATATGTGGAATAACCTGTCCCAGCTTGGATGCTCCAGGCTGTACATTATCTCTTCGAGGTTGCGGCTCTGGCGACCATCGGCACCTAAGCCGGCACGACCGATCTCCAAACTTTGACAGGCTTTTTGCAGCGCTTCAATAAAGCTGCGGCCAATACCCATTACCTCACCTACCGATTTCATTTGCAGACCAAGCTCGCGATTGGCGCCTTTAAATTTATCGAAGTTCCAGCGGGGGATTTTTACAATTACGTAGTCCAGAGTAGGCTCAAAATAAGCCGAAGTTGTTTTAGTGATCTGGTTTTCTATTTCGTCGAGGTTGTAACCAATAGCAAGCTTGGCAGCGATTTTGGCAATCGGGTAACCGGTTGCTTTTGATGCCAGCGCCGATGAGCGCGATACACGCGGGTTTATTTCAATGGCGATGATAGATTCATCAGCAGGGTTAACCGAGAACTGTACGTTACAGCCACCCGCGAAGTTACCAATGGCGCGCATCATGCGGATAGCCTGGTTACGCATATCCTGGTAGCAACGGTCGCTCAGCGTCATGGCCGGGGCCACGGTTATCGAGTCGCCCGTGTGGATCCCCATCGGGTCGAAATTTTCGATAGAGCAAATGATGATAACGTTGTCGTTATTATCACGCAGCAACTCTAATTCGTATTCTTTCCAGCCTATAACAGCTTGCTCAACCAATACTTCGTGAGTAGGTGATGCCTGTAAGCCTTTGCTTAAAGCGGCATCAAAATCTTCTTTTTTGTGTACAAAGCCTGCGCCTTTACCACCCAACGTATAGCTTGGGCGAATAACCAGCGGGAAACCAATTTCCTGCGCAGCTTCTTTACCTTCTAAAAATGAGTTGGCTATTTTTGAAGTAGCAACGCCTACGCCTATATCAACCATTAACTGGCGAAAAGCTTCGCGGTTCTCTGTTTTTTCGATGGCGTCTAAATCAACACCAACAATCTTAACACCGTATTTTTCCCAAATGCCAAGTTCGGCAACACTAATGCAAAGATTAAGCGCTGTTTGGCCACCCATGGTAGGCAGTACGGCATCAATCTGTTGTTCTTGTAATATCTTCTCAATACTTTCGGGTTCAAGTGGCAGCAGATAAACATGATCTGCAATAACCTTGTCCGTCATGATAGTAGCAGGATTGCTGTTAATGATGGATACGGTAATACCTTCTTCTTTTAATGAGAGTGCGGCCTGTGAGCCGGCGTAATCAAATTCACATGCCTGGCCAATAATAATGGGGCCTGAGCCAATAATGAGAACCGATTTGATGGAAGTGTCTTTGGGCATGGGCTTTTTTTAGTAAAAAGTTGTAAGTCAGTAATCCAACTGTGATCAATAACTATGTTCCTATGCGCTGAAAGCCAAGAAATCCCGACTTCAGCGTCGGGGTGCAAAGATAGGATTTACACAAACATTTTACTCAATTTTTTTAAAATATTGACCACACATGTTAATATGTTCTTTTAAGGCATAAATCATTGTATGGTCAAAGCGATCTCTGCAACGGCAACATTTGGTAAATATGCTTTAAAAACCATTATATATTCGTTTTACGGTGCTTTAATAAAAATATAAATTTTTGTTAAAGTGATATCTTAAATCGATAACGGTTTATATTGTAATAGCCAAAATATTTATGGCCGCATTGGCTTTTACCAGCTAAAAACTTATTAAATTGGCATATCCGGTAAACCTGAATTAGCTGTTATGAAAAGAATTTGTTTTGTGCTGATTGGCATTTTTGCCAGTTCATGCGCCATGGTGCAGTCTATCGTAAAGTCAACATTTCCTTATACGGCCGTTATGGTAATTCCCGCATCGGCCAGGGTGGGCGAAAGCCATACAGCACTGAGTACCGCCAACAGCTTTGACCAGGATTTTACAAAAGACGGCAATAATGCAGGCAGGGTTGGCGAAGTGCGTGTTATATCGGCCAAGCTACAATCAAAGGATCCATCAGATTATAATATCGGCAACATAACTTCCATAAAGGTTTATATGGCAAAGGCAGATGGCAGCGAGGAGGTTATGGTGGCATCGCGCAATGACATTACCCCAAACGTGGGCGATGGCATTGTGCTTGATATAGATAACTCAAACTTTTTGGATGCCCTGGTGCGTGAGCCAAGTGTACGCTTAAGAATGGTTTATGTATTGCGCAAGGCAGCCAATGTTGATGTCAGTTTAAAGGTATCATTAGGGCTCGGGGCGTATCCGCATAATTGATTGCACTTTAATTAAGTATAAAGCTGATCGGTATGCTATAACTAACACGCACAGGATTACCAAATTGCGTTCCGGGGGTCCATAATGGCGATTTTTTTAATACCCTGACGGCCTCGGCGTCAAGTTCGGCGCTAACAGATTTAGCAACCTTAATGCCGGAAAGCTCCCCTGTTTTTTCAACTATGAATGAAAGGATAACGGATCCCTCTACATTATTTTCACGAGCCCTTGCCGGATAATTGATATGACGGGAAAGAAAGCTACCAAAAGCCTTAACTCCTCCCTTAAACTCAGGCACCTTTCTTCTTGTTCCGCTATAATTACTGCTTTTTCCATTTTTTTCAATAGCAGTACCGTTTACAAGTTTTCCATTATCATAAATTTCCGTAAAGGAAGTATGTATATCCTTAAACTCACCTTTCCACGTGCCATCTCTTTTACCATCTTTAACCGGCCCCTCTTCTTCAATATAAGCGAATTTATCGTCATAGCCTTTAAAGTATCCATTCCCATCGGTAACCTGGGCTTTACCTAATGAGTCATTATTGTTTTTTATTTGATAATCATTTCTTACATCAATAGTAGTGTTATTCTGGTAAGTTTTCTGTAGATAAAGCTCGCCGTTAGGGTAATACTCAAAATCTTCTCCATTTTTTTCGCCATCTTTATAAGATGCTATTGATTCTCGTTGTCCGTTGGCATAAAAAGTACGGCACGTACCCTCATAAAGGGCTGACACAATAGACTTTGACTGACCGAGAAGCTTTCTTTTCCCGTTAATGTAAAGCTCTGTTACATTATACAATACCGTACCAGAATCTGGCTCGCGTACAATTCTTACATAATCAGCGCTATCACGCACATCTACATATTTGCCGTTATTCTTTATATAATAAACATTTTGGCCTTGTTGTGCAAGACACAAGGAGCCTATAAAAATCAGGGAAAGCGTAAGCAGGAGTTTCATTAATAAATTGCGATTTGGTGCCGCTAATTTACTTTATTAATTTGTTATCGCTTTATTAAAGCGCAAAGGAAATTGGAACCGAATATTTGACTTTCACAAGCTTCCCGTATTGCACACCTGGCCTCCATTTGGGTGACATTTTTAAAACCCTAAGGGCTTCTTCGTCAAGAGCAGGGTCTACAGAATGCCCAATCGTTATATTAACAAGCTCACCTGTCGTTTCTACTGAAAAATTGAGTATTACTCGGCCCTGGATACCTTTTGAACGAGCGCTTTCTGGATATTTTATATTTCTTTGAAGGAATTTTACAAATTCTTTGTTTCCGCCTTCAAATTCAGGGATTACCGATTGTGTTTCGGCATTGTATGAGCTACTTTTACCATCCTTGTCTATCGCTATTCCGCTGATAAGTATTCCATTATTGTATATTTCTGTTAAAGTGGTTTTTGAATCCCTGAAATTATATTTCCAAGTGCCCTCTCTTTTACCATCTTTAACCAGCCCTTCTTCCTCAATATAAGCGAACTTTTTATCGTAGCCTTTATAATAGCCATTCCCATCGGTTACCAACTCATTTCCCAATGAATCGCTGTTGGCCATTATGAGGTAATTACCATAGAAATTAGAATTTTCAGGATAGACGTACCGGCTGTAAAGCCTGCCATTTGTATAATATTCATAGTCATTGCCATTTTTTATCCCGTTCTTGTAATTTACAACAGATCGTTTTTCACCATTGCCGTAATAGTTAACGAATAATCCTTCATATGTTAATCCATCAAGATCCGATGACTTTGCAATCGTTCTTATATCCCCTTTAACAAAAAACTCTTTTACGTTATAAAATTTGGAACCCGGATCTGGTTCACTTACTACCCTGATATAGTCTGCGCTATCGCGCGTATTAACTTCAGTACCGCCAAATTTTAAGTAAAATTTGTTTCGATGTTGCGCAAAGCTGGAGATGGCTACAAATATAAACAGCGAGATTGCAAGAAAAGATTTCATTAATAAATTGCGATTTGGTACCGCTAATTTACTTTATTAATTTGTTATCGCCGTCGGGGAAAATTAAAATCGGCTCGTAGTTGCGAGCTTCTTCGGTTTCCATGTAAGCGTACGACATAATGATCACCACATCGCCCACCTGGGCCAAACGGGCTGTAGCGCCGTTTAAACATACGGTACCGCTACCGCGTTCGCCTTTTATAACATAAGTTTCAAAGCGGGCACCGTTATTATTATTAACTATTTGTACCTTTTCGTTGGGTATGATGTTAGCGGCTTCTATAAGGTCTTCATCAATTGTTATACTGCCCACATAATTCAACTCCGCCTGTGTAACCTTCACCCTGTGAATTTTGGACTTTAATATCTCAATAATCATGGCGCAAAGTTATAAATAATTAATAGTAGGTGAAAGTAGTGGGTGATAAGGTAAAAGGATAAAGGTAAAAGGCAGTAAAAAAACCTTTCGCCTTTTACCTTTGTCCTTTCACCTAATTTATCAACACATTATCTATCAATCTTGTTTTACCTGCGCGGGCAGCAACAAGGGCTACTATATTTTTTGTACTGGCAGTGGCCGGGTACAATGTATTGCCGTCAACAATTTCAAAATACTCCAGTTCGATGCCAGGTTCGCTGCTTACCATTTGCTCAGCCTGTAGTTTTAGCGAGGCAATATTTTCGGTATTAAAATTATCCTTAACCCAGTTTAAGGCTTTTGACAGAATAAGCGCGTGAAGGCGGTCGTCGGCAGTTAAATGAACATTTCTTGAACTCATGGCCAAACCGTCGGATTCCCGTTGAATAGGGCACATTACCATCTTCACCGGCATTTTCAATAGTTCCACCATTTTACTGATCACTAAAAACTGCTGATAGTCCTTTTGGCCAAAAAAAGCCACATCAGGCTTAACAATATTAAAAAGCTTATTTACTACCTGCATAACGCCCTGGTAATGCCCCGGCCTGAATTTGCCTTCCAGTAAATGCTCCATATCGCCTATGTCTAAATGCCATTTCTCATTATCAACATACATCTCATTAACCTGCGGATTAAACAATACATCGCAGCCCGCCTGCTCAAGCATAGCTATATCTGCAGCTATAGGGCGCGGATATTTTTCAAGATCTTTAGGATCATTAAACTGCGTGGGGTTAACAAAAATGCTGCATACAACCTCGGTGCTGTTTTGCTGCGCCTGTTTAATAAGCGAGATATGCCCATTGTGCAGCGCGCCCATGGTAGGTACAAAGCCAATGGTTTTACCGCTTTTATAGGTAAAATACGCTGATATTTCTTGTTTGGTGGTAAAAATTTTCAATACTATTTGAATTACAAAATTTGGCAAAGGTGTGCATTTGCGCAAAAAATACCAAAAGTTACTTGCACAATTCGTTGACAGTTTGTATAATAATGATTATATTTGCAAACTCAAATTTTTTGACTTCTTTACAATTTTAAATACTGATTAAGTGATGGGTAAATCTAAGCTATTGTTTATAACTCATGAAATGTCTCCTTTCCTTGAACTCACAAAAATTGCTGAAATAACACGCCAACTTCCGCAGGCAATGCAGGAGAAGGGTTACGAAATCCGTATCCTAATGCCGCGTTTTGGCAATATTAATGAGCGCAGGAATAGACTTCATGAAGTGATTCGTTTATCGGGTATGAACATTATTATCAATGATAATGATAACCCGCTGATCATCAAAGTAGCATCAATCCCGGCGGCACGTATGCAGGTGTATTTTTTAGATAATGAAGAATATTTTCAGCGTAAACATGTGTTTGGCGATAAGGATGGGAAGTTTTACGCCGATAATGATGAAAGAATGATTTTCTTTTGCAAAGGTGCGTTGGAAACTGTAAAAAAATTAGGCTGGGCACCAGATATCATCCACTGTCATGGATGGATGAGCGCATTAGTACCTGCTTACCTTAAAACTACTTATAAGGACGATCCTACATTTAAACACTCAAAAATCATTTACTCTATTTATGAAAATGATTTTAACGACAAGTTAAGTGCTGACTTTGCGCAGAAAGCTGTAATGAGCAATATGACCGAAGAACATATTGACGCTTATAAAGAAGGCACCAACTCGGCATTATATACCGGCGCTATCCAATATTCAGATGGTATTGTTTTAGGCAGCGAGAATATCGATGCATTTGTGTTAAATAATGTTAAAAACAGCAATAAATCGGTTTTAGAATTCGATTCTACCGCAGATTTCGAAAATTATTACAATTTTTACGACGAAATTACCAACGACGAATTGGTGCATGTTGCATAATACTTAATATTATATATGAAATTTTTTCGATTAGACTTATTGACCCTGTTAATAAGTCTTTTTATTTTGAATAGCTGTAAACGCCAGGATGGTATAGGACTGGGTGTTAATGAATCGAATCAGATCAACGGCAGCCTGGTGGTTGATACCAATATTACCATCCGTACCGAGATTGACTCGTCAATTGTAACCTCGGGACTTTCAAAAACACCAATGGGCGATTTTGCAGATCCTGAATTTGGCGGCACCAAGGCAGACTTAGCGCTTGGCTTGGGCTTACCAAGCGTTCCATATACCGTACCAGCCGGTACACTAACTATCGACTCGGCAGTTATGGTGTTACGTTACGCTGATGGTTTCTATGGCGACTCTATTGCATCACGCTTTAAAGTGAACGTATACCAGTTGAAGGAAAAAGCATCATCGGCTATCAGTTACTACAGTAACAGAAAGTGGCAGGTAGACTCAACACTTATATTGGGATCAAAAACATTCACGGCCCATACGCATGATAGCGTTACCATTGCATTAATCAGAAGCGCCCAGGTAGATACCATACAAAAAGTTGGACCGCAGCTGCGTATAGCATTCAGCAAAAAGTTTATTTATGATAATCTTCTAAATGCAACTGGTACGCAATTGGCTTCAAATACCACCTTCCTTGAAGCAGTAAAGGGCCTATATGTTACGCTTGACAGGGAACACCCTACAGATGCGGGCGGTATCATCCAACTTAAGCTTGATTCATCGCGTATAGATGTTTTTTATAAAGCTGTAAATGGTGCAACTATTGACACAGCGGTGGCTACATTAAGTTTCCCGTCGTATAGCGCAGCCGTGCGCCATACTTATACAACAACAATTAAAGCAGCGCTTGCCTCAACAACCGGCTCACAAAACGATATTTATCTGCAAGGATTAGCTGGTTTAAGGGCTAAGGTTAGTTTCCCTGGATTAGAAAAACTAAACCCAGATTCGGTAGTATTAAACCGGGTTGAACTGGTAATTAGTCCAAGGCCGGGTTCGGCTATCCCTTATGCGCCGCTGGCCAAACTGGGTATGTACCAATTGGATATTGCTAACCAGCGTACTTATATACAGGATTCATCGCCATCTGATCCGCGCAATGGCGGCCCAAGCGTATTTGGTGGGTTTTATAACAAAACCAAAAAAGAATACCGCTTTATAATTACAGCCTACATTCAGGATTTAATATTAAAGAAAACCAAAGATTACGGAACCTTTATAGCGCCTGTTGATACAACCGTGATAAACTCAGCTGCAGGTGTAGATTACAGCCCTACCGTACAAAATGCCGCCAGAACCAAAGTAGTTGGCAGCGACAAATCACCGTACAGCATCAAGCTAAATATTATCTACACAAAAATTCGCAAATAAAAAGATTTACCGATTTAAATAATAAGAATCCCCTCAATGGGGATTTTTTGTTTAAGCCTTTTACACTTTTTAAAATTTATTTTTAAGTAATTAAAAACTCTGCGGTTTTATTGAATAATTAAAATAATTAGCTGTGAACTGTGTTATATAGCTGATTATTTTTGCTCCATTTACATTTTATTAATTTTACTATGTGCGGAATTGTAGGTTATATAGGTTACCGGGATGCTTACCCCATTGTTATAAAAGGACTTCATCGTTTAGAGTACCGCGGTTACGATAGTGCCGGTATTGCTTTAATAAATAAGGAGCTTAAAGTATATAAAAAAGCAGGCAAGGTTGATGACCTTGAAAAATTTGTAAAAGATGTTGACCTGAGCGGATCAATTGGCATGGGCCATACCCGCTGGGCCACGCATGGTGCGCCGAGCGATCGTAACTCGCACCCGCATTCGTCGGGCAACCGTAAGTTAACCATCATCCACAATGGCATTATCGAAAACTATGGTATTATAAAAGAAACACTCACAGCCAAAGGCCACGTTTTTAAAAGTGATACAGATACCGAGGTATTGATCCATTTGATTGAGGATATCCAGCAGTCGGCAAACCTTGATTTGCGCGAAGCGGTACGTGTGGCGCTTAACAAGGTAATAGGCGCCTATGCTATTGTTATTATGAGTGCCGACGAACCCGATGAATTAATAGCCGCCCGTAAAGGCAGCCCTATGGTTATTGGTGTTGGCAAGGGCGAATACTTTATAGCATCGGATGCCACACCCATAGTGGAGTACACCAAAAATGTGATCTACCTAAATGATAACGAGATTGCCTATATAAAACGCGATAACCTGCTGATAAAAAACATCGATAATTCGGTGCAGATCCCCTACATACAGGAACTTGATCTAAAACTGGAGATGCTTGAAAAGGGCGGCTACGATCACTTTATGTTAAAAGAGATATATGAGCAACCCCGTTCCATCCGCGATTGCCTGCGTGGCCGCATTTACCCACAGCAGGGCAAAGTGCAGCTGGGCGGCATTAAAGAATATACCGAGAAGCTAAAAAATGTCGACCGTATCATCATCATCGCCTGCGGCACATCATGGCACGCAGGCCTGGTTGGCGAATATCTGATAGAAGAGTATGCCCGCGTACCCGTTGAGGTGGAATACGCTTCAGAGTTTCGTTACCGTAATCCCATCATTACCGAAAAAGACCTGGTAATTGCCATTTCACAATCCGGCGAAACCGCAGATACCATGGCTGCCATTGAGCTGGCTAAAGAAAAGGGTGCCACTATATTTGGTATCTGTAACGTTGTAGGCGCGTCTATACCACGCACTACCCATGCAGGCGTTTACACACATGCCGGGCCCGAGATTGGTGTGGCATCAACCAAAGCCTTTACAGCTCAAGTTAGCGTATTAACATTAATAGCTTTTTACATAGCACAGCAACGAGGTAAAATAACGCAAAGCAAGTTGGTTGAATATTTAACCGAACTTAACGAGATTCCGAACCTTGTTGAACAGGCACTAAAATGCAACGATCATGTGATTGAAATTGCCGAAAAATTTAAGGATAGCACAAACTGCCTGTTCCTGGGCAGGGGCAGTTCGTTCCCGGTTGCGCTGGAAGGTGCGTTGAAGCTAAAAGAGATCTCCTATATCCATGCCGAAGGTTATCCTGCCGCAGAGATGAAACACGGCCCCATAGCTTTAATTGATGACGATATGCCGGTAGTGGTTATAGCCACCCAAAGCTCATCGTATGAAAAAGTAATTAGCAACATACAGGAAGTGAAAGCACGTAAAGGCCACGTGATTGCCATTGTTACAGAGGGCGATACCGAAGTACGTAACATGGCCGATTATGTGATTGAAATACCACAGGTACACGAAGCATTTGTACCGCTGATAGCAACTATTCCATTACAGCTGCTGGCTTACCACATAGCCGTAATGCGCGGCTGCAATGTAGATCAGCCAAGGAACCTGGCAAAATCAGTAACGGTAGAATAGAAGATTTGATTTGAGATGTTAGATATGAGATTTAAGACAGCTTCACAAGCGTCTTAAATCTCATATCTAACATCTATCTAAACCGGCATTTGTTTCATGGTTTCGGCCAGGTCCAGCTCAAGACCTTTGGCTATTGCCATGCCCAGATTAATATCAGCCCTAAACCAGTGGCAAAGCTGACGGTTGGTGATCAAATCCTTTTTAGGGCCTTCAATACCACTCATCGAGTTTACGATATTAGTGATCAGATCCTGCTTTTGCTGGGCATCCATCAAGCGGTACAAGTCGCCGGGTTGGGTATAATGATCGTTCTCACCTTCGGCATTACGATCATACCAGTCCCCTACCGAACTACCGAAATCCCATGCAGGTTCCTTGTAGCTTTGGTCTGCCTCAATATCGTCAAAACTGTTAGGAAAATAGTTAGGGTTTGATCCCTGGTTGCCATTAACCGTCATTTGGCCATCACGCTGGTAATTGCTCACCAGGTAAGGGCATTTATTTACAGGGATTTGCTCGTAGTTACCACCAAGGCGGTAACGGTGTGCATCCGGATAAGAAAGGATGCGTCCCTGCAGCATTTTATCGGGCGAATACCCCACTCCATCAATCACATGGGCTGGGGCAAAAGCAGCCTGCTCCACATGGGCGAAATAATTATCCGGGTTTTCGTTTAGTTCAAGTACCCCAACATCAATCAGCGGATAATCGCCATGCGGCCAAACTTTCGTCAGGTCGAATGGGTTGATATGGTAGGTTTTGGCATCGGCTTCGGGCATTACCTGTATTTTCAGACTCCATTTAGGGAAGTCGCCATTATCAATATGTGTTAACAGATCGTGCTGTGCAAAGTCGGGTGCTTTACCACGCATGTCCCCTGCCTCTGCATCGGTAAAGTTTTTAATTCCTTGTTGGGTTTTAAAGTGAAACTTAACCCAAAATCTTTCATTATCAGCATTAATAAACGAAAATGTATGGCTGCCAAAACCATCCATGTGGCGGTACCCGTAAGGCGTTCCCCTATCGCTCATTAATATGGTAACCTGGTGCAAACTCTCGGGATTAAGCGACCAAAAATCCCACATCATAGTAGCACTTTTGCAGTTAGTGTACGGATCGCGTTTTTGGGTGTGGATAAAATCGCCGAATTTTTTTGGGTCTTTTATGAAGAATACAGGGGTGTTGTTACCTACCAAATCCCAGTTACCATCCTCTGTATAAAACTTTATGGCAAAACCACGCGGATCACGTTCTGTATCCGCTGATCCTTTTTCGCCGCCAACTGTAGAAAACCGTAAGAACACCTTTGTTTCCTTACCAATTTTATCAAAAACCTTGGCCCGCGTGTATTGTGAAATATCATGTGTAATGGTCAGTTTACCATAGGCCCCAGATCCTTTTGCATGTACCACACGCTCGGGAATTCGCTCACGGTTAAAATGGGCCATTTTTTCATGAAGAATAAAATCCTGTAACAGGATGGGGCCTCTTGGGCCGGCAGTTTGGGAATTCTCATTCTCTGCATAAGGCTTGCCGGAGGCGGTAGTCAGCTTTTTCTTATTGGTTTCCATTTTCACTTGGTTTTGTTAATCAAACTTCATCATAATAATTCAATAGAAAAAATCAATAATTGTTATATTTGAATAGAATTTATCTATATGACCATTACCCAACTGGAATATATTGTAGCGGTTGACACATACCGCAGTTTTGTATTAGCTGCCGAAAAATGCTTTGTTACGCAGCCTACCCTAAGTATGCAGGTTCAAAAGCTGGAAGATACACTGGGCGTAAAACTATTCGATCGCAGTAAGCAACCGGTAACGCCTACTGAAATAGGCATTGAAATAATTACCCAGGCCCGCATCATGCTTTCGGAAAGTGAAAAGATAAAAGAGATAATTACCGACAGGCAAAAGGAACTATCGGGCGAATTGAAGGTTGGCATCATCCCTACCGTATCACCTTATATATTACCTAAGATCATTCACGGTTTTATTGAGAAATATCCGCAAGTAAAACTAATAGTTTGGGAGCAAACTACCGAAGAAATAGTTCAGCAGTTAAAATTAGGCACTATAGATTGCGGCATCCTGTCTACTCCGTTGCATGAGAGCAATTTAACAGAGATCCCGGTGTTTTATGAAAACTTTGTGGCCTATACATCTAAAAATAGCAAGCTTTCTAAAAAGAAAAACATTACACCAGATGATATAGATATGGAGGAGATATGGATCTTGAACGAAGGCCATTGTATGCGTGAACAGGTGTTGAACATTTGCCAGCGCCGTAAATCAACCAAAGGCTTCCAGCATTTTGAATACAATACCGGCAGTGTTGAAACACTGAAACGCATGGTTGACCAAAACAACGGTGCTACCATACTCCCCGAGCTTGCACTTGCCGACCTGAGTGACAAACAACTGGACAGGGTACGTTACTTCAAATCGCCTGAGCCGGCCCGCGAAGTAAGCATTGTGATACAGCGAAACTTTTTAAAACGACGTATGATTGAGGCGCTTAAAAATGAGATACTTGAATTTGTACCCAAACGAATGAAAAGTAAAAAGAAAAAAGAACTGATGGATATTTAATACCCCAGAGTGTAATTCCTTAGGCTTAGCGTATTGGATACACTATATCACACATCGTTAAAAGACTGAAAATAAGCACACAACGCCCATCTATTTATAATCTTTCTAAATAAATTTGGATTAATTGTCATAATGGAATACTTTTGGCCATTATTTATAATTAGTCTAAATAAAATGAAACAACCCGGACAATTTTTAAGATCTTTACTTTCTCTCCCATTTATAGCATTCTTGCTATTCATTAATACGCCCCCAGCAAGTGCACAGCAGGTACGCGGCACTATTAAGGGCAGAGTGCTTACTACCGAAAACAAGCCTGCAGAAAATGTATCTATAGCATTAAAAGGAACCAAATATGGCACCCTTACCGATGACAATGGCTATTTCATATTTAAAGCTGCCGCGGGTAACTATACTTTAGTAGTATCATTAGTTGGTACAACAAGCCAGGAAAAGATTATTGAGGTAACCGCAGGACAAACAATAGTTGTTGTTCCTGATTTTACAATTAATATTACAGCTAACGCTTTAAATGAGGTTAATATTAAGGCCAGCAACAGGGTAAATAAATTTAAACGCAGCAAAAGCGAAGATGTAGCTAAGATGCCGTTGAACAACCTGGAAAACCCACAATCCTATACAACTGTTAGTAAAGAGTTATTAACCGAACAAGGTTCCTTCTCTGCAGATGACGCGATAAAAAACGCTGCAGGTATTACAAAATTATGGCAAGCTACAAGCCGTGTTGGTGATGGTGGTGCTTATTTTACATTAAGAGGTTTCACTGTACAAACATCATTGCGCAATGGCATGACCGGAAACGTTGCAACCACTATTGATGCTGCGAACCTCGAAAAACTGGAAATTATAAAAGGCCCATCGGGTACTTTATACGGCAGTAGCCTGATATCCTACGGCGGTTTAATAAACCGTGTAACTAAAAAACCTTTTGAAACTTCTGCGGGCGAAATCAGCTATTCTTTTGGCAGTTATGGACTAAATCGTGTTAGCGCCGATTATAATACCCCGCTTGATTCGGGCAAGAAAGCGCTATTACGAATTAATACCGCCTATAATAACATCAATTCGTTTCAGGATAATGGCTACAGCAAAAATTTTGCCTTTGATCCAAGTTTTTCATACCAGGTTAATGACCGATTAAAATTATCTTTTGAAGCAGAAATAAATCATGTTGTTGGTACAACACCGGTAATTTATTTCTTTAACACCACAATGGCCGACTTAGGCGTGAGCCGAGCCGATCAGTTGAACCTTGATTATAAAAGATCATACCAAAGCAACGATATAATTAATGCAAGCAGTAATGTAAATTTTTTCGCCCAGGCAGATTATAAAATATCCGACCAATGGAGATCACAAACCAACATAAGCACAACCAACAGCAGCGGTGGTGGCCCTCAAACCTATTTTTACTTACTTCCGGGTAACGATAATCTTTCGCGCAATGTTTGGGAGTTAAATGGGAATACTAACTCCTTACAGGTACAACAAAATTTTATAGGAGATTTTAAGATCGGTACACTAAGAAACAGACTGGTAGTTGGTTTAGATTTCATGAACGACAGATCAAACATCAAATACATAGACCCTAATCACGGTTCAGACAATTTCGACATTATCAACCTAAACGGCCCAATAGCTAACTATGACCATTTTAACAGAACCAAAGTTGATTCGCTGTTTCAAAATGTACCTTCAACTACATCATACAATCGCTACAGCAACTACAACTATAGCGCTTACGCAAGTGATGTGTTAAACATTACAGATAATTTATTAGCAATGGCCAGCTTGAGGGTAGATCATTTTAACACCAAATCTGTTGACAACCCAACAACCGGAGAAGCCTCAGTTAGTTTCAGTCAAACTACCTTATCTCCAAAATTTGGTTTAGTTTACCAGGTGATAAAGGATAAAGTTTCAGTTTTTGGTAACTATATGAATGGCTTCAGCAATCCGGGTTATAACCTAGCTTATGATGCCGCCACTGATAAAAACGTTAGCAGGCTGTTTAAATCTGAGCAGGCTAACCAATGGGAAGGTGGTGTTAAACTTGATGTATTTAATGGCAAGCTAAGCAGTACAATAAGCTACTATGATATTAGCGTTAAAAATAAAATAAGGAGTGATGCCGACCACCCTAATGCAAGCGTACAGGATGGCACTCAAAAAAGCAGGGGCTTTGAAGCTGAAGTTATTGCCAACCCGGTTAGCGGATTTAACATTATTGCAGGCTACTCACATAATTACAGCATAATGGAAAAATCAAGCGATTATGATAATGGTCGCAGGCCACAAACCGCCGGACCAGTAAATTCTGCCAATTTTTGGTTGAGTTATACCATAACCGCTGGCGATGTTAAAGGACTGGGATTGGGTTTTGGTGGTAACTATGCCAGCGACAATCGCATACTTGATAACTCTTATAACGGTGTATTTACATTACCATCGTACACGGTACTTAACACCGGTGTATTTTATAACAAAGAAAAATACCGCTTAGCACTTAACGTAAATAACCTTACAGATAAAAAATATTACACAGGCTACACAACTGTTAATCCGCAAGTTTTAAGGCAGGTAATTGCCAGCCTCACGTATAAGTTTTAATATATGACGAGGTTTAAGAAAACCATACTATTTATACATCGCTGGCTCGGATTCATATCCGGGCTTGTGGTGTTTATAGTAAGCATCACCGGTTGCATATTTTGTTTTCAGGATGAGATACAGGATCTTATTCATGATTACCGCAAAGTAGAGGTACAATACAAACCTTACTTGGCCCCATCCCTGCTTAAAGCAGAGGCGCTGAAGGGCAGAAAAGGAGCAACTGCCAGCTATATTTATTATTATGGAGCCAACCGTCCTGCCGGCGTACTGGTTAACCTGCCTAAAGACCAAATGGTATACGTGTACCTTAACCCGTATACAGGAAAGATAACCGCAACAGAGAACCCGGCCCGCAACTTCTTTATCATTGTTGAATATATTCACCTTTACCTGTTGCTACCGCCTAAAATTGGCGGTATGATAGTAGGTATATCAGTAATTATTTTTGTGGTGCTCATGATAACGGGTATAGTATTATGGTGGCCCAAACGCAAAAGCGACCGTAAGCGCAGTTTTAACATTAAATGGAATGGCCGCTGGCGCAGGATAAACTACGACCTGCATAATGTACTGGGTTTTTACGCCACCGGTATTGCCATAATACTGGCTTTTACAGGTCTGTCTATCGCGTTTGATTGGATGCGTGAGGGTATTTACACTACCGCCAATTTGGGTAAGGTTTATCCGTCGGAAAAGATTACCCCTAAGTCCGATTCGTTATTGAAAACAAAGGTTGATAACCGTTTTATTATTGATGAAGCCTTTGCCGTGGCGCAGGCCAAATCACCGTCGGCAGAAATGTTTTTGATCTATGATGACGCAAGTGTTGCCGGAACGGTGGGCATTACCGCTTTTGCTCAAAGTCTGCACTATTATAAAAGCGACGAGTATCTCTTTGAGAAATATACAGGCAAGCTATTAAAGCAAACCACGCATGCGCAAAAAAGCCCCGGTTTAAAAATGAACGACATGAATTATGATTTGCATGTAGGGCAGGTATTGGGCTTCACAGGTAAGATCATCGCGTTTTTAGCCAGCCTCATTTGCGCAAGTTTACCAATAACAGGATTCATCATTTGGCTTGGTAAACGCAAAAAATCAAAATCAAAAAAGGTAAAGGAAGTTGTGCACAGGCGGGTAGTGAGGCAACACTTGAGTTGATGAAAGTATCGACAAAATAATCACTTGTCATCCTGAGCGGAGCGAAGGATCTGTATGCGATTTACAATGTTGATATGCACAGTTGCGAATAGATGCTTCACTATCGTTCAGCATGACAAGTTTATTTAAGGAAAAATTACTCTCCAAACGTAACTACCACATCACCGCTTACCGGGTGCCCGGTACAAGTCAGGATCCAGCCATCGGCAATGTCTGTATCGGTCAATACATCGTTTTTGACCATTTCTATTTTGCCCGAGACACATTTCGCCGCACAGCTGGAACAAACACCGTTACGGCAGCTATAAGGCAGCGAAATTCCATTCTGAAGCGCGGCCTGCAGTATCGATTGGTTTTCACCAACAACAAAGTCATGCAGCTCATTCCTGAACTTTATTTTAATGTTACGGGGTGGAAAGTTTATGGAGGTGCCTGTAACCGTAACCGTTTCGATTACAAAATTCTCTCTTCGGATCTGCCGGGGCAATACGCCCATAAAAACAAGATCAAAGCGAATCATACGCATATAGGAGAAAGGGCCGCATAAATAAAATTCTGCTGACGTTAAATCCCCTTTTACAATTTTTCGGGTTAGCTGCTCTACCTTATCGGGATTAAGACGGTTAGCCTCGCTGCTTAGCAGGTGAATAATCTTAAACCTTCCCGGATTTTTCGCTTCAAGCTTTATTAACTCTTCTTTAAATAAAACAGATCCTGCGTTCTGGTTACTGTAGATAAGCGTAAGCCTGCTTTTGCCGGGACGGTTTAGCACATATTTAATTTGCGAAAATATGGGCGTAATGCCAGTGCCGCCAGCAAACAGCAAAATATCCTTCTCATGCTGATAATTGCTTATAGTAAACCGCCCAGTCGGTGCCAGCGCATTCAGTACATTACCAGGTTTCATTTTGGTAAGCATAAAACGCGAGATCTCGCCGTTGGTGATACGTTTTATGGTGATAGCAAGCTGATCTTCATCTGGTGAAGAACTTAAGGAATACGACCTCCTGATCTCCTCATTACCGTGATTGAAAATTAGGGTTAAAAACTGACCAGCTTTATAAATAATTGACTGCCCCGATACTTCGCTCAAGTAAAACGTAGCAGTATCGGGTGTTTCCCATTTTATTTCTTCAACCCTCAGCTTTAGAATATCTTCGGTCATAAACTATTCTTATTTCACAAAAAAGCGGCAGGATATTTACATCCTGCCGCTTTTTTATAACTTAATTGAATTAAGCAATAGCTTTTGTGTAAAGCTCGGCAACGTGTGCCCAGTTAATTACACTCCAGATACCGGCCAGGTAATCCGGACGACGGTTTTGATATTTTAAGTAGTAAGCATGCTCCCAAACGTCGATACCTAAAATTGGCGTACCTTTTACTTCGGCAATATCCATTAATGGATTATCCTGGTTAGGGGTTGATGAAACAACCAGTTTTTTATCGGCAGTAACAACAAGCCATGCCCAGCCGGATCCGAAACGTGTTGCACCAGCTTCGTTCACTTTAGTTTTTAAATCTGCAACCGAACCAAAAGTACTTTTGATAGCATCAGCTAAAGCACCTGTAGGCTCGCCGCCACCGTTTGGCGAAAGCAATGTCCAAAATAAAGAGTGGTTATAATGACCACCGCCATTGTTGCGTACAGCCGGCGCAAATTTTGAAATATTTTTAATGATATCCTCAATGCTGCTATCAGCTTCGGGTTTACCTTCAAGGGCCTTGTTTAAGTTAGTTACGTAAGCCTGGTGATGTTTACCATGGTGAATTTCCATAGTCAGTTTATCAATGTGCGGTTCCAATGCATCTGTAGCGTAGGATAACGCCGGTAGTGTGAATGCCATAATTATTTTTTTAAAGTTTAATTATTGTGATGAACAAATATAAGAGTTGATTTAGCTTTTTGTTCTAAAAATATTGTCAGGGGTTTGTATTACTTCGTGGTTCATTGGTTTATTAGTTCAATTGTTCATTAGTGGTACACTTAACCTTTATTGTGAACTATTGACCATCAACTATTATTCATGAATTATAGTCTGTTCCGCTTCGCCTTAAAAAAATTCTTCACCAGGTCGGCACATTCGTTTTCTCGGATACCTCCGGTGATAACAGTTTTGGGATGGGTTATTTTTTGATTAAGCCTGCCGAAACCGAGTTTTGTATCATATGCCCCAAAAACTATCCTGCTCACCTGAAACCAGTACGATGCCCCGGCACACATAACGCAGGGCTCCATCGTTACATAAAGCGTACAGCCCTGCAGGTATTTGCCGCCCATTGAATTGGCAGCCGCGGTAAGCGCCTGCATTTCAGCATGGGCCGATACATCTGTAAGGCGCTCGGTAAGGTTATGGCCGCGACCGATGATCTTGCCATTGTAAGTAACTATGGCTCCAATGGGTATCTCGTCTTCTTCAAGAGCATAGCGGGCCTCTTTTAACGCCTCGCCCATAAAGAAATCATCGGGAGATATAGCCGGTGCGTCCTCGAAGTTTATATATCGCATTTATATCAGTTTGCTGCCGTTTGGCACGGGTTTATCAATAGCAGTTAAAACAATATCGCCGTTGGCATCGGCAAAGCCGGTAACCAAAAATTCCGACATAAAATTGGCTATCTGCTTTTTTGGGAAATTTATAACGCCTACAATTTGCCGGCCGGGTAATTCATCTAAAGTATAATGCTTAGTGACTTGCGCACTTGACCATTTTATCCCAAACTCACCAAAATCAACCCTTAATTTATAGGCCGGTTTGCGTGCCCCGGGGAAATCTGTAGCTTCCAGAATAGTACCAACCCTAAGCTCCACTTGCTCAAAATCATGCCAGGTTATAGTTTCCATGGGGCAAAGGTAATAATTTGATGTGCAGGTTTTTCGATTACAGATTTCAGATGTGCAAATATGCAGATGAAAAAAGGGTACAAACAAAATGTGCAGATGCTTTTTAAAACATCTGCACATCTGTAATTTGCATATCTGCAAATCTAAAGCTTAATCTCTTCGTCTTTACTGGAGAAGAAATGGAACTCGGTGATCTGGTAGGCGGGGTTGCTTTTAACCTTTATCCACTGACCATATTTTACAAACCACTTCATTTGGCGGTTGTAGATACCTTTTTTAATGTAAGCTTCAATATACGGGTGCACGCATAGGGTTATCCCCTTTTCGTTTTGCTCATCCAATATATAATTGAAGTTATTTTCAATATCGTCCAATAACAAAATTGTTGGCCTTATGGTACCGGTACCATTACAGGTTGGGCAAACTTCGCTGGTAACAATATTCATTTCGGGCCTAACGCGCTGACGGGTAATTTGCACTAAACCAAATTTACTTGGAGGTAAAATGGTGTGCTTTGCCCTGTCGTACTGCATTTCGGCACGTAAATAATCAAACAGCTCCTTGCGGTTTTGCGGTTTGTGCATGTCGATGAAATCGATAACAACAATACCGCCCATATCGCGCAGGCGCAGCTGGCGGGCAATTTCTTTAGCCGCCTCCTTATTTACCTGATAAGCGTTCTCTTCCTGGTTTTCTTTACTGGCTGTACGGTTACCGCTGTTTACGTCGATAACGTGTAATGCCTCTGTATGTTCAATAACCAAGTAAGCGCCGCCGGCAAGGTTTACGGTTTTACCAAATGCTCCCTTAATCTGTTTATCAACGCCAAAATGTTCAAATATAGGCTCCTTATGCTTGTGCATACGAACTATACTTTCCATATCGGGCGATATTTCATGGATGTATGATCGAATTTCTTCAAACATACCGTTATCATTTACGTAGATGTGCTGAAAATCAGGATTCAAAATATCCCTAAGGATAGTTGATGTACGCCCAATTTCGCCTAAAACCTTTTTTGAAGGCTCAATAGACGGCAACCTGGTAATGAAAACTTCCCACTTTGATATCAGATCAAGCAGATCTTTTTGTAATTCCTCAACTCCTTTGCCTTCAGATACCGTTCGGATTATCACCCCAAAGTGCTTTGGCTTAATGCTTTCAACAACCTTACGCAGGCGGTTACGTTCTGTATTGCTCTTTATCTTTTTTGATATCGAGATAGCTTCCGAAAAGGGAACTAATACTACATAACGTCCGGCTATGGATAGGTCGGAACTTAAGCGTGGTCCTTTGGTTGATATAGGTTCCTTAGCTATTTGTACGGGTATAAGTTGGTTTTTTGATAATAACTCAGAGATCTTGCCTCCTTTATTAATATCTGCTTCCAGCTTAAAGCCATCCAAAAGCTTTGACTGATATCCCCCGCTACGCACTTGCTTGGTAAGCTTTAACAGGCTTTGCACCTGCGGCCCAAGATCAAGATAATGCAAAAAGGCATCCTTCTCATAGCCAACATCAACAAACGCTGCATTTAAGCTGGGCATAATTTTTTTTATGCGCCCAAGATAAATATCACCAACAGTGTAATTATTGCTGGTATGTTCTTTATGAAGCTCTACGAGTTGTTTGTCCTGTAATAATGCAATGGTAGCCCCATTGGGGGATGAATCGATAATTAATTCTTTTATCAACTGCTACTCCATTTCTTAAAACGGCTTAAACCGTATGTAAATAAGTGGGTAAAAAAACACTAATAATAAAAAGTTACCCGCCTTTAATAAAGGCAGGTAAAATCTGCTAAAACTTAAGCAGCTTATTTCTTTTTATGTCTGTTTTTTCTTAAACGCTTTTTGCGTTTGTGGGTAGCCATTTTGTGTCTTTTACGTTTTTTACCGCTCGGCATAATAATAATTTTTAAATGTGATTAGTTCCTTAATTCCTTTATGTATTCGTCAATTTTCTGCCCAAACGTGGGGTCGGGCATCATTTCTTTGCATTTTTGGTAAGCGTCTATAGCTTCCTTTTTCATGCCCAGTTGTTTGTAGCTTTCTGCCAGGTAAAATGTTGGCTCAAGCTCTGTTTTTTGGGCAAGTAATGTTTTAAACCTTGCAACTGCTTTTTCGTACTGTCCAGATTTCATGGCAAACATTCCTAAATTGAGGTTTGCATTCCAATTGTTCGGGTCCTTTTTTACTACTTCAAGCAGCAAGGCAATACCTTGCATTGGGCCGGCAGCGCCATTTACGTACGCAATGCCTAATCCTGTTTTGCCCTCAAGGCTTTCAGGGGTTAACTTTAAGGCGCTTTGAAAAGCCTCTGCAGCACTGGTTACAAATGCCGGCTGCAATAAAGTATCCTGTGTAAGTTTGTATGCATCATTAAAACGATTACCTGCATTTAACCAATCCTGGGCTTTATTATCTTTTCGGGCCAAGGCCTGGTAGTAAAATGCCGCCGGTGCGGGCTGGTTAACATCATCCCACTGTGCGGCCAGTTGCTGTTGCAGCTTGGCGGCACCGGTGCCTGATGCATTTTTTAATTGCCCTTCAAGGTCGTTTATCTTTGCCGCTAAAGCTGCCCCAATTGCTGCTTTGGCCGGCGCCGATACCATATCAACTGTTACTGCAGTGGCCGCCTTGCGGTTTCCTGTCATAACATTTGTTTTATCGCTTTTTGCCTCTTTGGGTTTTATCAAACCTTTAACAGGTAAATTGTACAAATAGCCCATAATAGCCAAAACTACCACACCAACTGCTATTTGTTTTTTCTGCATGCTCTGAAAAATTATTTGCTTGTTTTGTTACCTGTTTTAACTTTTTCAACAAAAGTTTTTGCTGGTTTAAAGCTTGGCACAAAATGCTCTGGAATGATGATGGCAGTATTCTTTGAAATGTTACGTGCTGTCTTTTTCGCTCTTTTCTTAACTACAAAACTTCCAAATCCTCTAACATAAACATTTTCGCCACCTACCATTGAGCTTTTAACAACTTTAAAAAACGCCTCAACAGTTTCCTGCACGTCTACTTTCTCGATACCTGTCTTAGATGAGATTTCAGTTATAATTTCTGCCTTAGTCATATCTGATTTACTTTTATTTAATTATATAAATACTTAACTGTTTTGGGGTTGCAAAAGTATCGCTTTATAATTTATAAGCGAAATATTTAACAGATTTTTTTTGTTCAGTAGATAAATCAGGTATTATCGTTACAAAGTATAGACAATTAGCTCCGCTTACAACTTGAAGGAATGTGACTTTTAGAACACTTTCTGTAGGTATTTATTTGATTTTTGGGATACTCGGGATAGGTTAATTAATCAGGCCATTAAAAAGATAAACGATCAAAGCTGAGAGTAAAACGATTTCCTTTATTATGAATTTTAAAACGTTTATCTTGTAACATGGGCAATGCCTGCGGCCCGGGCTTTCCACTTATACTGCACAGGCCTTAGTCACAGGCCGGTATCCGTTTCAATCCCTATTGCGCTAAAGAGTAAAATGGGACGAGTAATAAAAGTTTTGATTGATGATTAGGCAGTTATGGTATAGATTTCATCTTCATACTCCTTTACTTTTATAAAATCTTTATTCCTTTATCCTTTCATCCTTATTCCAAAAGCCTTTCTCTCTTTACCTTTAACCTTCACTACATTTACACCAATGAATTTTACCGACGAACTGGTACAATGGTACCTGAGTAACAAGCGCGACCTTCCCTGGCGCAACACCACCAACGCCTATATTATATGGTTATCTGAAATAATCTTACAGCAAACGCGTGTAGAACAGGGCTTACCTTACTTTAACCGCTTTTTGGAAAAGTACCCAACCGTAACTGATTTTGCCGCCGCCCATGAGGATGAAGTGCTTAAACTTTGGCAGGGCCTTGGCTATTATTCACGCGGCCGCAATATGCTTAAAACTGCCCGGCTCGTGCAGGAACAATATAATGGCGTATTCCCCACCAGTTATGACGAACTTATAAAACTAAAAGGAATTGGCGAATACACGGCTGCAGCCATTGCATCCTTCTCGGCAAATGAAGCAAAGGCCGTTGTTGATGGCAATGTTTACCGTGTATTGGCCCGTTACTACGGCATTTTTGAGCCCATTAATTCAACCCAGGGAAAGAAAATATTCCAGTCGGCGGCAAGCGATTTGCTTAATAAGCAAAATCCCGCACTCCATAACCAGACCATGATGGAGTTTGGGGCGATGCTCTGTAAGCCCAAAAATCCCGCATGTGGAATTTGCCCGGTACGGGAAGGCTGCTATGCTTTCATCAATAATGCAACAACCGGCCTGCCTGTTAAATTGAATAAACTGAAAGTACGCGAGCGCTTTTTTAATTACTTTTTAGTAACCGATAGCAATACCATATTGATGAATAAACGCGGCGAAAACGACATTTGGGCGAATATGTACGACCTGCCGATGGTTGAAACCTCCGCTTTATTAAGCATAGATGAACTCATTCAGTTGCCGGAGGTTAAAACAATGTTTGGAAATAACCTGAACATAATTGAAGATTCACCCATACACAAGCATATCCTTACCCACCAGCGTTTGTTTGTCAGAATGATTAAAACCGATAATTACCCGGTTAATATGAACGAAAACTGGGCTTACTTTTCGGTTGAAAACCTGCAGGATCTGGCACTACCGAGAATTATTTTTATATTAATAAAAAATATTTTTAATTTGTAAAATAATTTTCCGTTAATTTATGGCATGTCTGGAATAAATAAAGTTATCCTTGTTGGCCATTTAGGCAAGGACCCTGAAGTTAGGAATTTAGAGGGCGGCGTATCAGTAACCAGTTTCCCATTAGCTACCTCCGAAACCTATAATAAAGATGGCCGCAAGGTTGAACAAACCGAATGGCATAACATAGTAATGTGGCGCGGACTGGCCGATATGGCCGCCAAATTTTTACAAAAAGGCAAACTGGTTTACATAGAAGGAAAGTTGCGCACCCGTTCATTTGAAGATAAAGAAGGCGTTAAAAAATACACTACCGAGGTAGTTGCCGAAAACTTTACCATGCTTGGCCGCAAAAGTGATTTTGACGACGAAATGCCCAAAAATGGCAAACAAAACGAATCGCAAAGCTATATGGAAGGAGCAGACAATCATAACCCAGCTTATTGATTAAAATTTACTAACCAATTATAAACAAAAAATCCCCTCGTAGTTTACGGGAGGATTTTTTTATTTGGTTGATTTAAGGTTATATCATTTGCCTATCTGCCACCCGGAGGGCAATGCTCCTTAAGGTATTTAGTGAACATGGTATGCAAGTGTAATACCGTTCCATCCCCTTCAAAAATACCATGTGTGCGGTTTGGGTAAGCCATCAGTTCAAACTGGCGATTATATTTTACCAGTTCATTTATCAGCTCTTCGGCATTTTTATAGTGCACGTTATCGTCGCCGGTACCGTGAATATATAGCAGGTTACCGCGCAGGTTCTTAGCATAGGTAATCGGCGATCCTTTTATAAACGCAGCGCGCCCTTCGTCATTAATGGGTACACCCATGTAGCGCTCCTGGTAAATATTATCGTAAGTTAATTGGTCGCCCACGGCTGCTACAGCTATACCAGTTTTATAAATGTCGGGGTATTGAAACAGCAGATTTAAAGTTGTTGAACCACCGCCGCTCCAGCCATGAACAGCTATGCGGGCTGAGTCAATAAAAGGCCATTTAATAATTTCCTTAGCCGCCATTGCCTGGTCGCGAATGTTTACAATGCCGATATTCTTATAAATTGCCTTGCGCCACGCAGTGCCTTTAGGAGCCGGAGCACCACGACCTTCAACAGCCATATAAATATATCCATCATCAGCCATACTGCCCACATACAGGCCGTTACGGCCCGCTCCCCAGCTGTCTGTAACAGTTTGTCCGGCGGGTTCACTGTAAACAGTAAATAAAACCGGGTATTTTTTAGTCGGATCAAAATTAGTTGGCTTTTTCATCCAGCCATCCATTTCAATGCCATCAACGGTTTTCACTTTAAAAAACTCAACCTTATTTTTGGCATCGGTATTTAAAGCAATGGTTGTGCCGCCAATGTGCTTGTGCTCCGGCAGGCTCACCACCTCACTTTGGGGTGGCGTGTAACTGTTTGAAAAATTATGCAGCGCCACCTTTCCATTGGGCGAAATATCATAACTATGCGTACCGGGCTCATCTGCCGGCGAAACGCGCTCGGCTTTACCGCCGCTTATTTTTATGCGGTACAGGTATTTCTGCGTAGCGTTATCCGGCGAAGCTATAAAGTAGATATTACCACCGGCATCGTCAATTAAATCAATGCTTATCACATCGTAATTGCCTTTAGTGATAAGGGTTTCCTTGCCTTCGCGGCTTATGCGATATATGTGTTTCCAGCCGTCTTTTTCACTTACCCATAAAAACTCTTTACCCTTGTTTACCCACTCCCAGCCCATTGGGTCGCCGCCATTCCAGCGTTCTTTGCCATCAATCCAGGCATTGCTTTTTTCCTCGCGGATGATACGGGTTGTACCGTTTGAAACATTACCAATAAAAACCCGGCTTTCGGTTTGCGCACGATTCAGTTGTTCCAGAATAATCTCGTTCGAGTTTAAAGTCCACTCCATACGGGGGATGTAATGCTGTATGGCATCGCCCGGCGTATTAATCCATTGCGTAGCGCCTGTACTAATATTTACAACGCCAACCTTGCATGAGCTTGGATCTTCGCCCGCAACCGGGTACTCAACAGGCACTACAAAAGGATAAATAGAATCTGTTGTGTTGAGCATCAGGTAGCTCTTTATTTTAGTAGCATCAATTTGCCAGTAGGCTATCGATTTACTATCCGGCGACCAGCGAAAACCATCGCGGCAGCCAAATTCTTCTTCATAGGCCCAGTCAAAAGTACCATTGATAATTTTTGCGGTACCATCTGTTGTTATTTGTTTAGCAGATCCATCAGCCAGGTCCTCTACATAAATATTATGACCGCTTACGTATGCCGCCTTGCTGCCATCGGGCGATAATTTGGCGAACATCAATGATGCAGAAGGCAGGCTTTTACCCAGCTGCCAAAGTTTTTTGGTATCGGTATCATACACCCAGTAATCGCCGCGGGTATCATAGCGCCACACCTTTTTTGTATTGGTGTTGATAAGCACTTTTTTGCCATCGGCAGATACCGTGAACCGCCTGATACCTATCGGCTTTCCACCCTGCGGGGTAATCATATCTTTGGTTATCCATACGGTTTTTTTGCTGGTATCGCGGGTATCCAATATGGTGATACCTCCGTTGGTAATTTTATAGTACTGGAAGCCGTCGCTTGTCCAATGCTGTTGGGCCTGCGCTAAATTCGCGCTAAAAGTGAACAAAACAAATACAAGAAAGGCCCACGCCGAACGGTTAAATTTCATATAATTATATTTTGAATTAAGAATACGGCGTTATTTAATAATTAAGCAATGCCGATGTAAATTTTGCGTTAAATTAGCATTTTTAAGACTGCCTAAATACCGTGTAATGAAAAAAATACTTCTACTGCTCATCGTTTGCATTTCATTAATTAATACCGCCAACGCCCAACATGCCGATAGAAGTAAGTTTATAAAGGATAGTCTTGATGTGTATATAAGCCGCGCCTTAACCAATTGGCGGGTTCCGGGCATAGCGGTTTGTATAGTAAAAGATAATAAAGTGGTGCTGATGAAGGGCTACGGTATCAAAGAATTGGGGCTCACAAACCCGGTAGATATCAATACCTTGTTTATGATTGGCAGCAACACCAAGGCCTTTACCGCTACTGCACTGGCTATGCTGCAAAGCAGCGGTAAACTATCACTTGATGAAAAGGTAACCAAATATATTCCCGAGTTTAAGCTGGTTGATAAACTGGCGGGAGAGCAAGCAATCGTAAAAGATCTGCTAAGCCACCGTTTGGGTTTCCAGACCTTTGAGGGCGATTTTACTTTTTATAATACCAACCTCAGCCGGAACGATGTAATACAAAGACTGGGCAAACTAAAGCCGGTATATCCCTTTCGCACGTATTTTGGTTATACCAACGCTGCATTTTTAACTGCCGGCGAAATCATCCCCCGTGTAGCGGGTAAACCCTGGGAGGCCTATTTAAAAGAAAATATTTTTGCACCGCTGGGTATGATCAATACACTTGCCTTATCGGCAGATATGCCCAAGGCTTTAAACCGGTCGGTACCACATACGCTTACCGATGGCAGGCTTACCGCCATCCCTTATTGCCAGGTAGACGCCCTTGCCCCGGCCGGCTCCATCAGTTCGTCTGTTAATGACATGAGTAAGTGGGTATTGGCCTTGTTAAACAACGGCAAGGTTGGCGCAAGGCAAGTGATTCCCGCCGCCGCTATTGAAGCCACAAGAGAACCGCAAACTATTGTTAGCAGCATTCGCCATTTAAATGATCAATACAATTATGAATTATATGGACTTGGCTGGTTTATACAAGATTATTTTAATCACCGTTTAATAATGCATACCGGTGGTATAAATGGCTTTGTATCATCGGTAACGTTGTCGCCATATGATAACCTGGGCATTATTATACTAACCAATACCGATCAAAACGAGCTGTATGAGTCGTTGCGGTGGGATATTCTGGACGCATTCTTTGGTCAGCCATTTCGTAATTACAGCGACGCGTATTTGAAAAGCTATAAGGCCGATGCCGCTGTTGAACAGGCAAAAGAAAAAAAACTCCGCGATTCGGTATTGCTTAACCTCCGCCCAATGTTGGCGGCAAATAAGTATACGGGGAAGTATATAAACGATTTTTATGGTAGTATGGAAGTTACCCAGGGCGAGAATAACGACCTGGAGATTCGCTTTGAGCATCACCCTAAAATGTTTGCCAAACTGCAACCATTGGGCGGCAACCGCTTTTTTGTAACATTCTCTGATCCTACACTGGGTAAAGCCGTTTTTCCGTTTACCGTACAAAACGGAAACGTTACAAGCGTAAGGGTTAAAGTGGCCGATTTTGTGGAAATGGCGCCTTATGATTTTAAGAAACAATAGTTCTGAGGTCGGTGGTCTGAGGTGTGTTTTCGGTGGTCTAAGTTCGGAATATAGGGTCGCGATAAAATTGGGGATATCCCATACAAACACCAGACCTCAGAAACCAGAACTCACACCACAGAAACTAAAACTTCAAATTTGATTTAAGCCATTGCTGCACATCTTCCTGGGTATGAATTTCGGGCGGCAGTTTATCGTGGATCAGTTTTTCCATTTTGTTGCCGGTGTTGGCAAAACGGTAGTCCCAAAGTATCATGAGCTTATTTATGAGGTAAACTACTTCATTACCCTCCTCCTTGGCAAAAGGTGTATTATCCGGCTTACCGTTTACGCGGGGGTCGTTTTGAGTATACGCGGTCCACTGGTAATCGGTGTAATGCAGGTTTCTTCTTGAAAAAAGGATCATGAGTTCAGTAATTTCTTTAAAGGTACGCATAATAAAACCCCTTTATTGGTAAAAGCCCTTTTTTAATAGCAGCCACAATAAACATTTATGAATCTAACATTAACAAAATATCAACTTTTATGCACAATAGTTGTATTTTGAAGCAAATATTTGTGCCCGATTAATTGTAATTTCATCGCGATTAAACATCAACTGCATGAAGAAACTATTTTTAATTGTTGCAGCATCGCTTTTTACAATTGCCGCCGCTGCCCAGGATGTGCAAAAGGCCATATATTATTCTATTTCGTTTCCAAATGCCGTACACCACGAGGCAGAAGTTACCATGACCATTCCACAGGCACCCTCCGGGCCTTTCAGGGTACGCATGAGCCGCTCGTCGGCCGGGCGGTATGCAACGCATGAATTTGGAAAAAACATTTATAATATACGGGTGACAGATATAGGCGGAAAAGCTATTCCCTTTATGCAGGTTGAGGGCGATGTATATGAAGTAGGCGAGCATCCCGAAAATCTTAAAATAAGCTATACCCTGTTTGGCAACTGGACGGACGGCACTTATACCAGCATAGACCCAAGCCATGCCCACTTGAACATGCCAGCCACCTTTATGTGGGTTATTGGTCAAAACCAAAGACCTGTTAAGTTTGAATTTAACGACCTGGACAAATACGGTTGGAAGGTTGCTACCCAGTTAAAGCATGAAGGAAACAACATTTACAGCGCGCCAAACCTTCAATATATGATGGATAGCCCTACCGAACTTTCGAACTATAAACTTACCAGCTGGGATATCAAGAACACCGACGGTAAAACTGAAAAGATAAAGCTGGCTATCCACTCAGATGACAACCAATTTATTGTAGACAATTTTGGCAAACTGATACAAAAAGTGGTACTGGAAGAAGAGGCCGTTTACGGCGAACTGCCCGCTTATGATTATGGCGAGTATACCTTTATTGCTGATATTAACCCGGCTGCCTCCGGCGATGGGATGGAGCATCGTAACTCTACCTGCATCACTACACCGGTACCAAAGGTTGATGGAATGGAAGACCGGCTGTTCGGTGTTTTTGCCCATGAATATTTTCACAGCTGGAATGTAAAGCGCATCCGCCCAAAATCATTGGAGCCCTTTAACTTTGAACACGCCAACATGAGCAGCGAACTTTGGTTTGCCGAAGGCTTCACCCAATATTACGGCGAAATGCTGCTCACCCGCGCCGGTTTTCGTACACTTGATGATTATACCAATACGCTGGCCGGCCTCGTAAACCAAGTGCTTAACACGCCTGGTGCAACAAAATACCCGGCAACGCAAATGAGCCGCTATTCGGTATTTGCCGATGCTGGTGTATCCACGGATCCAAACAATAATGTTAACGATTACACCAGCTATTATACCTACGGCGGCGCTATTGCTTTAGCACTTGACCTGCGCCTGCGCAGCGATTTTAATTTAACCCTTGATGATTACATGCGGCAGGTGTGGCTGGCACGAGGCAAGGTGATGAAGCCTTATACCATTTGGGATTTACAAACTGACCTGGCCAAAGTCACCAACAACTCTAAATTTGCTACCGATTTTTTTAAGCGCTACATTAATGGTACCGATAAAAACAACTACCAGGAACTATTGGCGAAGGCCGGCCTGGTATTACGCAAAACCCAGGCCGGCCAGGGATGGGCCGGACCATTATCCACAGCACCGGGTCGCGGACGGGCCGGAGTAGTACGCCAGATTGGTGCCGAAGGCTTGCCCCTGTTATCCGGCACCACTATAGAAACCCCCATTTACAAAGCAGGGCTTGACGCCGGTGATGTTATTTTAAAAGTTAACGGAGCCGACATCAACACCGAAAAATCATTTAACGACCAGCTTACAGATAAAAAACCCGGCGATAAGCTAACCGTAAATTATAAAAACAGAACCGGGCCACACGAAACAACCATTATATTAGAAGAATGTCCGTACTTTGAGGTTGTAACCTTTGAAAAGGTGGGTAAGCCCTTAAGTAAAGAGCAGGAAGCATTCCGCAATAATTGGTTACAGTCAAAAGTTAAGTAACAACAGATGAAGAAAATAGTATTAGCAGCAGTTCTGGCAGCAGCATCAACCTGCAGTTTTGCACAAAACGTAAATAAATTAATAAACCAGGAAGATGTAACCCGCATCATAAAAACCTTATCGGCCGATGATATGCAGGGCAGGGCAACCTTTACGCCGGGCATTGAAAAAGCCGCCAAATTTATTGAAGGCGAATACACCAAAGCTGGTTTAAAACCATTGGCCGGCAATAAGGATTTCAGGCAGAATTTTACCATGATCCGCAGTACGCCTGTTAAAACCTCATTGAGTATTAACGGCAAAAGCATAGCCGCCGATAGCGTTTTTGCTAATGGAAATACATCGTTTACCTGGGCATCAGATAAGGACGTGCAGGTTGTGCAGGTAACCGCCGACAAAAATTTCAGGCAGGAATATTATAGCGCCATAAAAAGTGGAAAGAAAATGCTGGTTATCGTCGACCCTAAATTTGACGCTTTGTTTAAACGCATCCGCGATTTTGTTACCCGTGGCAGCGTAACTTTTAAAGGAAAAGACACACAACCGGTAATATTTGTAATAGGCAAATTCGACAATGTAACCTCATTTGATGCCAGTTACGAAAGCAAAAATGAAGAGTTGCCGTTATTTAACGTAGCGGGGATGCTACCGGGCAAAACCAAGCCCAATGAGTATGTTGTTTTCTCGGGCCATTATGACCATTTGGGCATCCTTAAACCGGTAGAAGGCGATAGCATTGCCAACGGTGCCGATGATGACGCATCGGGCACTACCGCCGTATTAACGCTGGCCAAATACTACAAAAAACTAAACAACAATGCCCGCACCATTATCTTTGTAGCCTTCACCGCCGAAGAAATTGGAGAATACGGTTCGCAATACTTTGCCACCCAGGTAAACCCCGATAAGGTAATGGCGATGTTTAATATCGAAATGATTGGCAAGGCGTCAAAATTTGGCAAAAATTCGGCGTTCATTACCGGGTTCGACAGATCGAACTTCGGCACCATATTACAAAAGAACCTAACCGGCACCGCCTTTAAATTTTATCCAGACCCTTACCCGGATCAGGATCTTTTTTACCGCAGTGATAATGCGTCGCTTGCAGAGGTTGGCGTACCAGCGCATACCATATCAACAGATCAGATAGATATTGATAAGTTATACCACACCGTAAAGGACGAATTTAGCTCGCTCGACGTAAATAATATTGTATCTACCATAAAGGCCATAGCGCTAAGCTCCCGCACTATAGTTGCCGGTGAGGATACGCCTACCAGGGTGCCCAAGCTGGAAAAGTAATCGTTGTTTGGCGCAGCAAAGCGGCGAGGACTCACCCCAGCATCGCTACGCTTGCCGACCCTCTCTACAGCTTCGCTGTAAAGAGGGTAAAGACATTTTTTATAATATCAATACTATCAAACCTGCAATCCCCTCTTTCCGCCGAAGGCGAAGAGAGGGTGACCGAGCGTAGCGATGGTCGGGTGAGTCGATTCACCGATATAAATTTATTCTCCATGAACAACATACTCAGAATAGCAGTAGTAGGTCCCGAATCGACAGGAAAATCAACCATGGCCGATTTTCTGGCGGCACATTACCACACGGTTTCGGTGCCCGAGTATGCCCGCGCCTATTGCGAAAAGCTCACCGGGCCCTGTACCTGGCAGGATGAGATCAATATGTTTTATGGTCAGTTGCAATTGGAAGCCGAATTGCTCCCGCAGGCCAATAAAATTCTTATTTGCGATACCACTTTTATCACCGTAAAAATATGGAGCGACGAAATGTTTGGCAGTGCCCCGCAGGAGGTGCTGGATGAACTACCCAAGCACCCGTATGATCTGTACCTGCTCTTGAACATCGATCTGCCCTGGCAGGATGATCCGCTGCGTAACTTCCCCACCATGCGTGAGCACTTCATGAAAGTTTGGCATAACGAGCTTGAGGCCCTCGGAGCACGCTATGAAGTAATTTCTGGCACTGCTGGTGACAGGTATCAAAATGCCATTAAAGCTATTGACGACTTCCTGGCCGAATAGTTTCAGATTTGCAGATTTTAAATGTGTGGATTTCAGATGGTTCTTTAATGTGCATATATGATTGAAAGATGTACAATTTCATTCGAATAATCTGCACATCTGTAATCTGAAATCCGCACATCTAAAAATTATTTTCTCTCGTCGTGCAACGTTGTAAAAACCCATGCGTCATTTAACTTGAAGCTTAACACAATTTGGAAGCCATATATATTGACAAACATTACAACCTTGTGGTTGAATGTAGACAGGGAAGCAAAAAAGCCAGTTACGAGCTGTACCGGCTGTATTCTAAAGCAATGCTAAACGTTGCCTTTAGGATAGTGGGTAATATTGGCGAAGCTGAAGATGTTTTGCAGGAGGCTTTCCTGGATGCTTTTAATAAGCTCAGGGATTTCAGGCAGGAAACTACATTTGGTTTATGGCTTAAACAAATTGTGGTAAACCGCTCCATAAACATGCTGCGGAAACGCAAATTGGAACTGATTGAACTGGAAGGCGATCATCTGGAGAATATCCCGGATGAGGAAAATGCCGACGATGAAGAAATTCAATACCAGGTGGCGCTGGTTAAAGAAGCCATGAAACAATTGCCAGACGGGTACCGCGTAGTATTATCGCTTTACTTGCTGGAAGGTTACGATCACGAAGAGATAGGACAAATACTAAGCATAACAGAAAACACATCAAGAACCCAGTTTTTGAGAGCTAAAAGAAAATTAATGGAAATTTTAAACAGGAAAGGAAAAGTATCATGAGCAAGCGATTTGAAGATTTCATTAAAAATAACCACGATGAGTTTGACGAAATTGAACCTTCTGCAGATTTATGGAGCAAGATTGAACAGCAATTAATATTGGATGAACAGCCAAAAAAGCGCGAAACCAAAACCTTTTCACTCGGCTTTGTGCTAAAGGTGGCCGCATCGGTAATTGTGGTAATGGGTATCGGTTTCGGTATTTACCTCCAAAGCCAAAAAGGAACAAAAGGCGTTGATCTTGTAGCCATTAACCCCGAATATGCAAGGCAACAGGTGCACTATGCCTCGTTGGTTGAAACCAAGTTAACCGAGTTAAAATCGGCAGCAAAGGCCGATCCGCAATTATACCAGGAGTTTAGCGCAGAAATTGCCAAAATGGATTCTACTTATAAAAAACTTAATAACGACTTAGCCACCAGCCCTAACCAGGAAACAGTTTTACATGCAATGATCCGGAACTTGCAAATACAAACTGAGTTGCTTAATCAGCAATTGAATGTATTAGAGCAATACAACCAAATGAAAAAAGATCAAAAAAATGAAATCAAAAATATTTAACCCATTCCTGTTTGCTTTAATGGTTTTAATAACCGTTTGTTCAAACACTTTTGCACAGGTTACCCCTGCGCCGCCCGTATCGCCCAAACCGCTGCCAGCACCGCCTGCATCAGACATGAAGCCACTTGAAAAACTGGACGATAAGGATTTTCAGCTAAAAATGAATGATCTGAAAATTCAAATGAGAGATCTTCAGGTAAAAATGAATGCCCTTAACAAACTTAAAATTGAAAAAACCATGAAGCTGAGCGCGAAAAAGTTCAAAAGCTTCAGCAAAAACTTCAACTTTAAGTTCGACAGTTTAAAAACCTTCACCTATAAATCATTAGATAGCAGCCTCAACTTTAGCTTTAGTACAGATCTGGCACCTAAAATCGCTTACGGATTTAAGGATTTCGACAACAACTTTACATTTTTCAGCAACGAGGAGGATACCGCCACTAAACGCAGCGGCAAAGATGATGGCATTGAAAAAATTAAAAACTACAGCAAAAGTTACTCTGTTGATGGCAATGATGTAATTAATATTGATAACCGTTTTGGCAAAATAACAGTAAACACCTGGGCAAAAAACGAAGTAAAGGTTGACGTACAGATAAAAGTTGTAGCTAATGACGATGACAAGGCGCAAAAACTATTGGATAATGTAAAAATCATGGATAGCAAAGATGGATCAGATGTTTTCTTTAAAACCTACATCAAATCTGATGATGATAATAATGGTTCATGGAGCTCCTTATTCAGCGGCAAACGTAGTTCTTCGCATTCAATCAGTATAAATTACACGGTGTATATGCCTGCCAAAAGCGCCTTAAATATCACCAACAAATACGGCAGTACTAACCTGCCCGATTTGGATGGCAAGCTGAACATCAATAATTCGTATGGCAGCCTTGTTGCCAAAGTATTAAGCCACACAGGCAACCAGATAAAGGTGAGGTACGGCAGTGCTAATATTGGCTCCCTGAACGACAGCGAACTTGACGTAGCCTATGGCAGTTTGGATCTTGGCGATTGCAATAAGCTAAATGCCGATGTTAGCTACGGCTCTGCAAAAATTGGCAGGATCACTACATCAGGTAACATCAACTTAAAATTTGGCGGCGGTTTAAATATTAATGAGGTTGATAAAAACGTAAAGAACTTATCCGTTACCTCGTCATACTCCAGCGTAAAACTGGGTATCGGGAGCGACCATAATGCTGATTTTGATGTAACCATACACTACGGCAGCTTTAATTATGATGGGCACGATGTTAACATCACCAGCAAAACACCTGCTGACGGCGAACGCGGATTTAACCCTACAAAAAACTATAAAGGTCATTTAGGAAAAGGTGCTAGCGAAAAAACAATTACCGTTACCTCAAACTACGGCAGCGTAAAATTTGATTAAACCCTAATATATTTAAACTAAATACTTAGCTCCTGTCACAAAACGACAGGGGTTTTGTTATTTTTGGGCTAAACGCGTCAACCCTTATGGATATAGAAATATTTGCCCAGGCCGAATCATGGATCTCCTTAATAACCCTTACACTCCTGGAAATTGTTTTGGGTATAGATAACGTGATCTTTATTTCTATCCTGTCAGATAAGTTGCCTGCCAACCAGCAAAGTAAAGGCCGGCGTATTGGTTTAGGGATGGCTATGATCACCAGGATATTGCTGTTGCTGTCCATTAGCTGGGTGATGACGCTTACCGCTCCCCTGTTTAATCTGGGTCATTTACTAAGCATTACAGATGCCGGTTGGGTTGAAAAACTGGCTATTTCCGGTCGCGATTTGATACTTATAGTGGGTGGCTTGTTCCTGATATATAAAAGTACTGCCGAAATTCACCATAAAATTGAGGGCGAAGAGGAAGGCGGCGAAAATGTAAAACCTCATACCTTTTGGGGCACCATTATCCAGATCATGCTGCTGGACATTGTATTCTCGTTAGATTCGGTTATCACTGCTGTTGGAATGGCCAGCCATGTAGAGATCATGATACTGGCCGTAGTAATAGCTGTAGGCATTATGATGTGGGCCTCAAACGGCGTAGCGGGCTTTGTAAACAAGCACCCGACTGTAAAGATGCTGGCGCTATCGTTCCTTTTGCTGATAGGTGTTTCGCTTTTGGCGGAGGCTTTTGAACAGCACATCCCCAAAGGATACATCTATTTTGCTATGGCGTTTTCGGTATTGGTAGAGATGTTGAATTTAAAAATGAAAGCTAAGAAGGCAAAAAAGTAAGAATCAAGACGTTAGCGTTATAAAATAACGTTCAAAGCCCGGGCCTCGTGCGATTCCCTCCCTCGGGAGGGTAGGGAGGGGTTTCTAAAAGCGATTTATTGATGACCAAAATTATTCCATACAATCCTAAATTAAAAGCATTAGCCCGAAAGTTAAGAAAGGATATGACTTTTGGCGAGGTGTTACTATGGAATGAGTTAAAGGTAATAAATTATTGGGCTTTGATTTTTGATCGCCAGTGCTGCATCGATAATTATATAGTCGATTTTTATTGTAAAAATTTAATGCTGGTAATTGAAATTGATGGGATGTCACACAATTACGAAGAAGCATTTAATAAAGATGAATTAAGAGAGAAAAAATTAGAAAGCTTTGGGATACGGATTATACGCTTTTCAGAGGCTGAAATAAAAAACGATATTATAAATGTATTAAGAACTATTGAAAGCACGATAATAGAAATTATTAATACCACTTCTTCAATTAAACTACCTGAGGAATTTGATTCAAGCTTATTAAAATAGTATCAGTTTAGCTTATACTTCGCAGAAACCCCTCCCTGCCCCTCCCAAGGGAGGGAATCGCACAAGGCAATGCCTTTTGTTCCTGACTTATACAATCCTTATCTAATTAGATAGTTCCAATTGTCTTAAAGTCCATTATTCCAAAGTCCCTAAAACACCCGGCATAACAAACCCTTCAGATATTCACCCTCTGGGAATGAAGCCCTTACAGGGTGATCTTCTGGTTGGTGAAACTGGTAAATGAATTGCACTTGTTTGCCAGCGTCAAGCGCGGCCCAGGCAATTACCTGCTTAAAGGTTTCCATATCCATAGCGCCAGAGCAGGAATAGGTAGCCAGCAATCCGCCTTCGTTGAGCAGTAGCATTCCTAAGCGGTTAAGGTCTTTATAAGCGCGTGAAGCCCGGGTAAGTGCCGAACGCGACGGCGCATATTTAGGCGGATCAAGCACGATCACGTCAAACTTTTCGCCATCATCCCTGAATTTGCGCAATTGTACGTTAACATCAGATTTTATGGAAGTATGCTTATCTGCATTCAATTTATTCAGAAGGATATTCTCTTTCAGTGTTTCTATGGCCAGCGCAGAGCTGTCAACACTGGTTACAGATGCTGCACCGTTTTTTAGACTGTTTAAGGTAAAACCGCCAGTATAGCAAAAGCAATCTAACACCTTTTTATTTTTAGCATACGATGCAACTACACGGCGGTTATCACGTTGATCGCAATAAAAGCCGGATTTTTGCCCTTCTGTAATGTTGATCCCGTAAACTACACCATTCTCCAGCACTTCAACTATTTCAGGCGGCGGGTTGCCGGCAAGTACTTTATTTTCGGTTTCCAATAAGCCTTCATGCGCCCGGGAGGCCGAGTCGCTTTTATCGGAGATACTTTCGGGGTTTAACAGTTTTTGCAGTTCATCAATAATTACAGGCATCATCCGTTCCATACCAGATGTTAGTACCTGTACGGCCAGGTGGCCTGCATACTTATCTACAATTAATCCTGGCAGATAGTCGGATTCGCTGAAAACCAACCGGCAGGTATTGGTGCCATTTTCCAGTACATTGGCGCGGCTTTTAACTGCAGTGCCCAATTTACGGCGAAACCAGTCGTCATTAATTTCTACTGCCTCGTCCCATTCCAGCAGGCGCAGGGCTACTCTTGATTGATCGTTATAAAAACCATAAGCCATAAAATCGCCTTTGGCATTAAGGAGGCGTACCACATCGCCATTGGCAGGTTTGCCTTTTACCTTTTCAACGGCTCCCGAAAATACCCAGGGGTGTTTATGCAATACGGCTTTTTCTTTACCCTTATTTAATATAACGTCAATCATGCTGCAAAGGTAATAAAAAGCATAAAGCCAAAGGCCGAAAGTCAAAAGCGCGCTGAAGGTAAAAGGCAGAAAGCGAAAAGCTTTTCACACATAAAGTATTTAGCGTTTGATTTACCATATTCTGATTTAGCTTTAAGCCTTTTGCTTTCGGTTTTTCGCTTTCTTATAGCTTTTTGCTCCCCGGTATTAAACTTTTATTTAATTTATTACTCCAATACAATATTTCCCGATTAAAAACATTTGGTATCTTAGTATCGAAAACATAACATGAGAAAAACTTACTTACTTTTAGCTACCGTGCTGTTGGCATGTGTGAGCTTAAAAAGCTATGCTCAGGTGCCACGCATTCCCGAGGCAAGTTCAACGCAAACGCTTATCCAGGATTTTGGATTAGGAAAAATCAGCATAACTTATTCGCGGCCCAATGTTAAAGATCGTAAGATTTTTGGCGGGATAATTCCCTACGGTGAAGTTTGGCGTACAGGCGCTAATGCCGCAACCACCATAACATTTACTGAAAAGGTGATCATCGAAGGCCATAACGTACCAGCCGGTACTTACTCGCTGTTCACTATCCCCGAAAGAAATGAATGGACGGTTATACTAAACAAAACCGTTAAACAATGGGGAGCCTACAGCTACAAACAAGCCGACGATCTTTTACGCTTTACTATAAAACCCATCCGCGTAGCCGAAAAAAGGGAGACTTTCACCATGGCTTTTGCAAACTCTTCCACCCAATCATCTGATCTTTACCTGGTTTGGGACCATACGGCTGCCGCAATCCATTTCCAGACAGATGATGATGCAAAGATAACCGCCAACATTGATGAACTCATGAAAGGCGACAGAAAGCCTTACTATTTTAACGCTATACAATATTATTACGAAAACCATAAGGATGTAGAAAAAGCCTTAGGCTGGGTTTACGAAGCCGAAAAATCTGACCCTAAAGGTTCATGGTTTAAATTATGGGAATCTCGTTTATTGCTGAGGATGGGCGATAAAGCTGGAGCAATAGCAGCAGCCACCGAAGGAATCAGGTTGGCAAAAGCAAGCAAGGATGATGAATACGCAAGGCTAAACCAAGAAGCATTGGATCAGGCTAATTAGGCTAACCTAAATATAATATTATACGCCCGGCTCTACAGCTGGGCTTTTTTGTTGAATAATTTTATTGATGATAAAGGCTACAACGATCACCAGCATACAGCCGATAGCATTTAGCCACAGATAGGCTACAATTTTGTTCAATCCTAAATACAGGATAATGCATTCGGTTATAATTGCACCTATAAAAACGGAAGTTCCGTTTATTTTCCTGAGATAAAAAGCCACTACAAAAACTCCCAAAATGGTACCGTAAATGTAGGAACCCAATTGGTTTACTGCCTCGAGCAAATTACCCACCCTATTGGCGTAGAGCGCCATTCCAATGCAAATCACGCCCCAAAATATGGTAGCCAGGCGCGATGCGTTCAGGTAATTTTTCTCAGATGCACCAGGGTTAATAATGCGCTTATAAATATCAACCACGCTGGTTGATGCAAGTGAGTTGAGCGCACTCGCCGTCGACCCCATAGAGGCCAGGAAAATAATAGCTATCAGTAAACCAACAAGTCCCTTAGGTAAATATTGGGTAACAAAGGTCAGGAATACGTAATTGGTATCATTACTATCGGCGTTGGCATTGTTTTTACGCATTAAACCAATGGCTTGCTTACGTATGCCCCCAGCCTGCTTATCGGCTTGTTTTAAAGCTTGCTGCGCGTTATCTATTTGCGCAACGTCCTTGCTATCCAAAGCTTTAATAAGGTCGTTAGCCTTGGTTTTACGCTGCTCAAAAGCTGTGGTATATTGCTTATCCAGTTGGTTATATTGATTGGCATAGCCGCTTTGTTTTATCTTGCTTACCTCATAATTGTTAAAAAATATGGGCGGCCTGTTAAACTGGTAAAAGGCAAATACCAATACCCCAATCAGCAAGATCATGAACTGCATAGGAATTTTTATGAGCCCGTTCATGATAAGGCCAAGCCTGCTTTGCCCTACCGAACTCCCAGTTAAATAACGCCCTACCTGGCTTTGATCTGTTCCGAAATAAGACAGCTGTAAAAAAAAGCCCCCAATTACACCGCTCCATATATTATAGCGATTGCTTAGGTCAAATTTCCAATCTATCACGTTCATACGGCCCAGTTTACCGGCCATTTTAAGTGCATGGGTAAAACCAACGCCCGCAGGCAACAAACTCACCACCAATATACCAGCCATAAACATACCGGCGAAAATGATGCTCATTTGCAATAATTGGGTATACGATACTGCCTTGCTACCTCCGTAAACGGTATAAAATATTACCAGCCCGCCAATAAAAAGCGTAGTATAAACCGTGTTGATGTTAAGTATGGTTGATAAAATAATGGACGGTGCATAAATGGTAACGCCTGTTGATAAACCGCGTTGCACCAGGAACAGGAACGAAGTAAGCGCCCGTGTTTTCAGATCGAAACGTTGCTCCAGAAACTCATATGCGGTGAAAACTTTAAGGCGGTGAAATATGGGGACAAAGGTTATGCACAGCACAATCATGGCCAGCGGCAAGCCAAAATAAAACTGCACAAAGCTCATCCCATCTGAATAAGCCTGCCCGGGGGCCGAAAGAAAAGTGATGGCACTGGCCTGCGTGGCCATAACAGAAAGCCCTACGTGGTACCAGGGCAGGGAACGGTTCCCCATTAAAAACTGATCGATGTTTTTATTGCTGCCGCTTTTATATATGCCATAGCCAACTATGCCAAAAAGAGTCAGACCTAAAACTATCCAATCAATTAAACTCATTCAAAAAATTTTGTAATGAGCCAAAATACAAAAATTAAAAAAACCAGCCATGCGACTACAATGCCGTAAAACTGGTTCCAATTATTTATAAATGACGGCAGATCAGGATCACGCCTCTTCACCCCGGCCTTTAACCAATACATTCAGGAAAAATCCGGCAGATAGTAGGCCTAAAACACCACCTACAAATATCCAGGTGAATCCTTTATCGATAATAAAACCAACAAACAAACCAGATACAAGGGCTACTAAGTAGTATACAAAATCTAAGTTGTCTTTTTCTTCTTCGTGATGTTTCATATTGTTGTATTATAACGGAGCAAAAATAGTGATTAATTGATTTTTATCAACATTTAATTTAAGGTAGTTATGTAATATATATAACACATGATATTGCGAGGCACGAAGCAATATCATAGGACAGATGATAGACTTTGCATTGTCGCTCTTTATGGTGAGATTGCTTCGTGCCTCGCAATGACAGGTTTTTTATTTTATAGGCTACAATCCATTCGGTTTGGGCGTTGCCTGCGGCCGGGCTCTCCGCTCATACGCCTGCAGGCCTTACGCACATTGGCCGGTATCCGCTATGATCCCTAACGCGGTTCGCTTGACCTCTATCTCTTTATTCAAAGCGCATTCCCCGGCTTACTTAGCAAATTCACGAACAACCTGTATGCCCCCGGTACACCGGCGGGCAGTTCCCTGAAAAACGCCAGCGAGGTATATACAAAACGGCCTTTGCCATAATCGCCCGTTATCAGCGCCCCATTAAGCGGTGCCTCGCCTTTATCATTCATTTGAAATACAGCTTTGTATTGCGGGTCGATGTCGCTCACGTAATATAAACCACGCTCCTGAATCCAGCTTTTAAAATCGTCCTGGGTTATTTTGTTAGGATAATTCAACACTGGGTTTTGCTGATCTAAAATTGTGATAGCCGCATCTTCATCGGTAACACGCTGATTAACTACCCTGAACGGGTATGGACCAATTTGCTTTACCACTAAGCCTGCATTATTATTATACTGCACAACAAGGTTGCCGCCGTTTTTAACATAGTCCATAAGTTTTGGTTGCTCGTAGGTTAGCCGCTCGTTAACGTTATAGGCGCGCACACCAGTGATGATAGCATCATAAACCGATAGATCGGTATTCATGATCTCACTTTCAGATAGCATATGCACATCATAACCTACCTGTCGTAAAGCCTCGGGCATTAAGTCGCCGGCACCTGCAATGTAGCCTATCTTTTTCCCGGCAGTTTTCAGGTCGATATTTACCAGTTTGGCTACCGACGGTGGGAATAGCGTAATTGCTGGTATATGGTCATACCTTATACGACGCAGGCCTACAGAAAATAGCTTTCCGTTTGCAGTGGTTACCACTTCCAGCTGGCTGGTTTTTGGTTTGTTATCCGTAGGTGTTACGGTAAAGGCAACGGTCCATTCGTCGTTTTTAGTTTTGCCGTCAAAATCAATTTTCTCCGGACTTATCTTCCAACCCGCAATCGGTTTTATGCTGATATCGCCGCTGGCTTGTGTAAAGCTTTTTAGTTTTACCTGAACCGTTTGTGGCTGCCGTGCATTAAATATATAATCCTGGTTTACAATATTAGCCGTAACAGGTGGCGTAATTTCTAAAGGCTGGTATACTTCACCACGAACGGGATCGGTAAATTTGTAATTAATGGGTCTGCCAATTTCAATTACTTGATTTGAAATATTAAAGTCCGTATATACTGTTTCTTGTAAATTTTGTGGAAGTGTTTTTTGCTCAACAAAACCTGTTTCATCCAAGAATCCTGTATTATATGAGCCAATGCCGTGAGGGAATTTCAACCAATAAGGTTGAGTTATTTCATCAGCTTTAAACTTGACGTTCAAAAACTTTAAAACATTCCTGCTTATATTACCAGGATTCGCATATGCGACAGGAGCATAATCACTATCATAGTTCAACAAACTTGTTCTTATAATTTTTACAGGAACAGCTGACCTGACTATCACTTGCGTATTTACCGAGATGCTATCACCAATGGCGTACGTTGGTTCTGTAGAATAGCTTTCAAACCACAAGCCTGCGCAGGCAGCTATCAATTCGCTCAGCTCCTTTATTTTTTGCTCCCGCCAGTAAACATCCGATGTTTTTTCGACTTTGCTTAGTAAAGTCACAAGTGCCGGTACTGATTTTTCCGGCGCTTCTATATCAAAATTCTTTCTAATAATACCAATCGAAGCGCCTATACTTTCGCCATCCTTAACCCGTTTCCAGGTAGTTTCAACACCCTCCATCAAATCGTTCTGCGGGGCCTCTCCTAATATGGTTTTAAAATATTCGAAAGCCTCGCCGCGCTGCTTTGCCGCTCCAAAGCCCTGAGTTTTGTGATTGCTCCGGCTTTCGGCAGCTATCTCGCCGTAGCTTTTACCTAATGTGGGGTTATAGGTGCCTACATCAATTTTAAACTGATCGGCTGCTGTGGTATTTACACTGCCAAAGCTAAATGTGTTCCACAAAAGCCGTTTGGCCTGCCAGGGCTTTACATATTTTAATTGCTCGGGGTACCGGGATGGGTCGGCAGCGGCTGTAAATGCTTCCTGCGCCAGTATAGCCGATGAAGTATGGTGACCGTGACCTCCCTCGCCTGTAGTGGGAAACCTGCATATAATAACATCGGGCCTAAACTTACGGATCACCCAAACCACATCCCCAAGTACTTTTTCCTTATCCCATATCTTCAGCGTTTCTTCCGGCCCTTTTGAAAAACCGAAGTCGTTAGCGCGGGTAAAAAACTGCTCGGCACCATCAATTTTGCGTGCAGCTAACAGCTCCTGGGTACGTATCAACCCTAATAGTTCGCTTTGCTCGTTACCGATCAGGTTTTGTCCGCCATCGCCGCGAGTTAGGGAAAGATAACCGGTGCGATAATGTTTTTCCTGTGCAAGGTAGGCCAACAGGCGGGTGTTTTCATCATCAGGGTGGGCGGCTACATAAAGAACGCTGCCCAGTGTGTTTAATTTCTTGAAATTTTGTTGAATACTGCCCAGATCAGCCGGCGGCGCGGTTTGCGCGATGGTCATTGTCGACAGGAATAAAAAGACTGTAAATAGGTTGATCCGCTTCATGGCGACAAATATATTGAAAGATAAAGATTAACAATTTTGTGTATCATAAATATGGCATGTGTAACTAATGCCCTTTATGAAATATTTAACAGTTTAAACATTTATTTAAAAATGTGAAAATAAATCAAACTGAATAAAACAATTTTGTCATTAAACAGTAATCATTAATCAAACGATTAACATTTCCCATGAAATGACTTTCACTAATCAATCGTTTGATTAATTTTGTGCCGTTAAAACAATGGACAAAGATAAAATAGATAAAAAAGACCACATCCTTGACGTTGCCGAACGTGTGTTTTCGGACCTTGGATTTGATGGCGCTTCTACCCGCACTATATCAAGTGAGGCAGGCGTAAATATGGCCATGCTCAACTATTATTTCGGTTCAAAAGAAGGACTTTTCCTGGCTATATTTGAGCGTAAGATCTCTTCTTTCCGTACCCTTCTGCAAAATATAGGCAGCGATGACAGCATGTCGTCATGGGATAAACTGGCAAAATGTATTGATAACTATGTTGAACGCATTATAGTTAACAACTGCTTCCAGAAACTGATTAACCGTGAAATAACTATGACCAAACGTTGGGACCTTAGCGATAAAATTGTTGAGATTTTAATGGTGAATGTTTTTGAAGTTCGCAAGATAATAGAAGAAGGGCTCAACAGTGGTAATTTTTATAAAGACATCGACATCCCCATGGTGATAGCCACCATGTTTGGTACAAAGAATTATATCATTAATACACCGCAAATGTCGTCGCTTATTGTAGGACACGATATCCGCGACGAAAAGTTTATGGAAGAGGTGCTAAAGCCACGCCTCAAAACTTATATGAAAAGACTTTTAAAAGCTTATTTAGTTAATGAAAATGACAACTCAAAATAAAACCAATCACCTTACACTGTTGAAAAATACAGCGCATGCGTTCTGGAGGTATGGTACCGCCTTTGCAGTATCAGGCCTGCTGTTTACAGCTACCGTGAACGCACAAGACAGGACAATTACTTTAGACGAGGCCGTTAAGCTTGGCCTTGATAACAGTAAAGTGCTGAAACTATCACAAGCCAAAATTGATCAGGCTGTATCGGCCTACAACCAGGCTAAGGACGAAGCCTTGCCTACCGGTAAGATAAGCTACGGCTACAACCACGCCGAAATTCCGGCCAACAGGCTTGCCCTGGGTACAGAAAGCTTTAACCTGCCCCAACGTGCCGATGCCTATTTAGGTATCCTATCACTAAACCAGGTGATCTTTGCTGGCGGTAAATACAAATATGCCCGTCAATCAACCGAATTGTTAGCGCAGGTTGCCCGTTTGGATGTTAATAATGATAAGGATCAGATCACTTATGATATCATCAGCCAATACTATAACCTTTATAAAGTGTTGCAAAGCAAAAAAGTAGTTGAGCAAAATTTATCAACCATTGATGCGCAGATCAAACAATCGCAGCGCTTTTTTGATCAGGGTATTGTAACTAAGAATGATGTACTAAGATTCCAGTTGCAACGCTCAAACATCGAGCTTAATGGTATAGACCTGGAAACTAACCGCCGTATCATCAATTACAATCTCGATATATTGTTAGGGTTGCCAGAAAGCACACAACTAACTATAGCCCAGATCACCGAAGCCGACAGGACTGTTGCACCGCTAAGCAATTATATTGATACCGCAATGGCAAGCCGTCCCGAATTTCAACAATATGATTTGCGTGGCACCTATGCAGATGTAAACATCAAAAATATTAAGGCCAACACGCTGCCTACTTTAGGTGCATCCGCAAGTGGTTATTATGTAGATGTGAGCGCTAATCCAATACCAAAAAGCGGTCAGTTTATAACACCATTATCTGTAGGACTGACGCTTTCATGGGATTTTGGCAAGTTATGGACTAACAAAAACAAGATCACCGAAGCTAAAATACAGCGCGAAGAGGTAACCATAAACAAAAGCATTACTGTTGACCGTGTGAAGAACGAGGTAAACCAAAACTACCAGAACTGGACAATGGCTTTGGATAAGATAAAGCTACTGCAAACCTCCATTGAGCAGGCCGGTGAAAACAATAAGATCCTCGAATCTAAATACAAAAGCAATATAGCATCAGCTACAGACCGTGCAGATGCGGAAACCTTGCTTTACCAGGCACAGATAAACCTGGAATTGGCTAAAGCTGATGCAGGTCTTGCTTACTACACGTTACTAAAATCAACAGGAAAAATTAATAACAAATAATACTAAACCACTCAATACAATGGCAAAGGAACACGAAACACAGGAACACGAACCAAAAAAGAAACCAAATAAAGTTATCCCTATTATATTAGGCGTATTACTTGTTGGCGGTATCATTTTCGGTATAAAAGAATACATATACTATGGTAAACACATTGATACTGACGATGCGCAGATTGATGGCGATATAAGCCCGGTAGTTGCCCGCGTTGGCGGATATGTAGATTCTATCTATTTTGAAGAAAACACACATGTAACCGTTGGTCAAACGTTGGTTAAAATTGACGACCGTGATTACAAGGTTAAGGTAGAGCAAGCGCAGGCAGCACAAGTAGGTGCAAGTGCCGGTATAAACGTTAACCAATCTCAAATTTATGCCAACGAGGCAAACTCATCAAGCGCAAGGGCGCAGGTAGCATCAAATGCTGCACGTTTGGATAAAGTGCAAAAAGATTACGCACGCTACGCCAACCTTGTAAAAGATGGTTCAGTTACCCAGCAACAATTTGATCAGGCTAAAGCAGATCTTGATGTTGCTAAAGCCAACCTGCGTGCATCACAGGATCAATACAAAGCTGCCCAGGAGCAAATAGGTACAACCCGCAGCCAGTTAAAGGTTACCAACACTGGTGTAAGCCAAAAGCAGGTTGATATTGATTATGCCAAACTTCAATTAAGCTATGCAACTATAAAAGCACCGTCAAGCGGTTTAGCAGCTAAAAAGAGCGTTCAGTTAGGCCAATTGGTACAAGCAGGACAAACATTGTTCTCTATAGTGAATGATAACAGTCTTTACATAACTGCCAACTTTAAAGAAACACAGTTGAATGATATGAAGAACGGTCAGAAAGTTGATGTTGAAATTGACGCTTACCCTGACCTGAAACTGGAAGGTGAAGTTTATAACTTCTCACCTGCAACCGGTGCCAAATTCTCTTTATTACCGCCAGACAATGCTACCGGTAACTTTGTAAAAGTTGTACAACGTGTGCCTGTAAAAATCAAAATAACTGCCGATAAGGCAACAATGGACAAATTACGCCCGGGAATGAGCGTAAAGGTTTCTGTAATTAAAGGATAATCCCTGATTTGTGAATTCGGATTTTCTATTCCGGATTCAAAATTCAGGATTTAAAATTTAGAATCTAATATAAAATGGCTGAAACAGGCTTTAAAAAATGGATCATCACCATTACAGTTATCATAGCCTCCTTGCTGGAGCTTATTGATACCACAATTGTGAATGTATCCCTGCCCGATATACAGGGTAATCTTGGCGCCACGCTGGAAGATATTGCCTGGGTGGTTACGGGTTATGCTGTAGCAAACGTAATTATACTTCCTATGTCAGGCTGGCTGGGAAGTCGTTTCGGGCGTAAGAATTACTTTATCACCTCAATAATTGTGTTTACCATTGCCTCATTTTTATGCGGTAATGCTACAAATTTAAATGAGCTGGTAATGTTCAGGATATTACAAGGCGTTGCAGGTGGTGGCTTAATATCAACCTCGCAGGCCATATTAATAGAAACCTGGCCGCGCGAACAAATTGGTACTGCTACAGCGTTATTTGGTTTAGGCGCCGTAGTAGGCCCAACTGTAGGCCCAACAATAGGCGGTTATATTACCGATCACTCCAACTGGAGATGGATATTTTATGTAAACATTCCTGTTGGTGCGTTGGCGGCGTTTTTTGCCTACACCTTTGTACGAGAAACACCTAAGGAAGCAAAGGGAAAACCAATAGACTGGTGGGGTATAGCCCTGCTGGCCGTTGCGGTAGGCAGTTTACAAACCATATTGGAAAAAGGCGAATCGGAAGATTGGTTTGCTACCGGGTATATTACCGTATTAACCATCACCGCTATATTGGGCCTTATACTATTTATATGGCGCGAAATGAGCATCGATTACCCGATAGTGAATTTCAGTATCCTGCGGCACAGGAGCTTCGCGGTGGGGATGTTCACGTCCTTTATTCTCGGGTTCGGGCTGTATGGATCGGTGTTCGTGTTCCCGGTATTTTGTCAGAATTTGCTTGGCTTTACGGCACAGCAAACGGGCGAGATCCTGTTCCCCGGTGGGTTATGTACCATTATCATGATGCCATTTATAGGTAAGATGCTTAATAAAGGCATCCCCGCGCAATTTATGGCAACCGCGGGTATGTTCCTCTTCTTTGTATTTACCACAATGCTCAGTAATTCAACGCTGGCCATGGGAACCAGTAACTTCTTTTTACCGCTGGTGATAAGAGGTGTTGGTATGGCGCTGTTATTTGTGCCGTTAACCACATTGGCCATAGCCGATTTGAAAGGCCCGGAAGTTGGACAGGGAACAGGTTTGAACAATATGATGCGCCAGTTAGGCGGTTCATTTGGGATAGCTACCTTAACAACTATCATCCACATACGCCAGGGTGTGCACCGCCAAAACCTTTTAACCAACATTACAGCCACTAATCCGGCCTTTGTTGATAGGTTTAACGCTTCCTTACACTCGTTCATGGCTAAAGGGCATTCATTAATAGATGCCACACGCATGGCCTATGGCGCTATAGAAGGCGCCTTAACCAAACAGGTATTGTTGTTAACTTATGATGATGCCTACTGGATCTCAGGTTTGGTGATGCTGTTCTCGATACCTTTGCTGTATCTGCAGCCATTTAAGAAAAACAACGTTAAAATACCGGTAGACGCGCATTAATAAACGATAAAAGCCGTTCCACTATTACCTGGAACGGCTTTCCCCAAAAAAAATTAACAATTAAAATTTAAAATACTCCCCTCAGAGAACAGATGCTTTTAATAAAGAATAATGCAGGCTGAGGTTTGTTTAATCTTAGGTATAAATTTAGAAGTTTTTAATTAACAATCGCAAATTTTATTCAGTAATAAAGCACTATTTATGAAAAAGGCATGAAATTTTAAAATTTCATGCCTTTTTCTATACTAAAAGTAGGTAAGCAGCTTAAAAAATTACTTTCCCGGTAGCCGTAATCAGCGACGCGATGCGCACGGCATCAAAAATCCGCTCTTCTGTGGTGGCCAGTTTTATCAATGAATCTTCGTGAGCGTTCACGCACATCTCGCAACCGTTAACGGCAGATACCGCAAGGCTCATCAATTCAAAAAATTCTTTACCGGTAACAGGCTTCATCATCAGCTGCATACGGATACGTGCTGGTATCTGCGTATATTTTTCCTTTTGGGTAAAATGCCTGAACCTGTAAAACACATTGTTTGATGCCAGTAAAGACGCGCAACCCACTGCTTCGGCTATTTCTTCGGCTGTTGCCTCGTTTTGTTCGGCATACTTGGTGAAATATACAGTAAGCGGATTGTTGTTATTGTTTACAGCAATGCTTAAAGCCAGTAACGCGCATTCCTTAGCGGTTAAATGGGCTGATGTAAGGGTGCTGGTAAAATTCAGCTTCAGATCGCGCAGGTAGCGCGACCGGCCTTTTTCAAGCAGGGTAAGGCTTTCGGTTCTATAGTCATTATCTAATCCAATGCTTTGCAGCAGTTCCTGGATCACTTCGGTACTTTCGTTCATTTTTATTAGTTTAAAGCTTAAAGCAAAAGGCATAAAGCCAAATGCTAAGGACTCTGTTGATAATATAAGAAAAGCTTTGGGCCTTAAGCCTTCTGCTTTCAGCATATAAAAAAATCCCCGCACAATAATTAACTGTACGGGGAAATATACGGTAGGGGTTAATTAAACGGTAAGGGTTTCCTGACCCTTTTCCCAGTTACATGGGCAAAGCTCGTCGGTTTGTAAACCATCAAGTACACGTAAAACTTCTTTAACACTACGGCCTACGCTTAAATCATTAACACATACCCAACGGATGATACCGGTAGGATCGATAATGAAAGTTGCACGGTAAGCGATCTTTTCGTTTGGTTCTAATATACCAAGGTCTTCAGCTAATGATTTTGAAGTATCGGCAAGCATCGGGAATTTAAGATCGCGCAAATCGTCATGATCGCGTCTCCAGGCTGCGTGTACAAATTCCGAATCTGTAGAAGCACCGATCAAACGGGTTTCACGGTCGCGGAACTCACCAAAGTTTTTGTTAAACTCGGCTATTTCAGTCGGGCAAACAAAAGTAAAATCCTTTGGCCACCAGAACATTACTGTCCAAACGTTATCATCGTTCACCAGGTACTCAGAAGTTAGTGTTTCAAACTCTTTACCTTTTTCAAGGCTTGTTACAGCAGTTTTAGAGAATTGGGGGAATTTTTGTCCTATCGTTAACATAATTGCTATTTCGTTATTATTTATGCAAATATAACGTTTTTAAAGCACCTGCCGAATACGAATAATCTATACGATATAGATTTTATTGATATATTTTTACAACTCAATAAATTTTAACTATCTAACTCATAAACAGCCTTTTTTATAATTGCTTTGAGATTAATTTAAATAGCTATATTGGTATTATGAAAGCTAAACCTATCATAATAACCATAGTTGTAATACTGGTTTTACTTTGCGGATTTCTGTTCATTCGCAGTAAATACATGAGCAAGCCTCAAAAAGGCGAGATCACAGCGTTCTTGAACGCCTTTAATACGCAGATAAAGTCAGGCAATACCGATTCGGCAAGTTTATATTTTGACTCCGATCCGAAAAATAAATCGATAAAAACCTTGCTTAGCGTGCTAACCGGTAAAACCAGCACCAATGGAAAATCGAAACCGTTGTTTAAGTTGAGCATAAATACCGAAGATGCGCTTATCAAGCTCGTAAATCCCGAATTAACAACGGCTGTTGTAGCCGCAACCTTCCACTTTGAAGGCCTGCCGGCAGAAAAATCTATCATAACATTCACCATTCATAAAACAGGCAGCAAACAGTACAAATTTTCGCAGGTGGATCTTAAAGACTTCCTTACCGATTACGCGACCTATCAAACCAAAGTAATAAACAAAACCATACCCGAAAAAGATATTTACAGCCCGATAACCCTGGCCGCGTTTAAAACCGCCGAGCAGTTAAAAACCCGTTACGACAGCGTTTTATGGTTTAATCATGTTGACAATAAAACTTTTTATTATGTTGTAAAAGGAACTATTGAAGAAGGTTTTTACTGGCCTGAGTCGGATGAATTGAACAGAAGGAAAAAATCCGTTTACAAAATTGGCCTTGTAAACCCGGCTCTGCAAGAGATAATTCCTGTTGAGTATGATATGGTACACAATGTAGGCGGAACAATTAACGGACTGGTAGAGGTTGAAAAGGGAAATAAAAAGGGCTTTTATAATTTAGAAGGCAAATTGGTGGTACCCGTTAATTACGACCAAGCCTATCCGTTGAAGGAAGGTGAAGAAAACCTTGCGTTGCTTAAAAATGGTGACGATTATTTTTACCTGAAATCAGATTCTACCATATCTGACAAACTACCAGATTTTAAAATTGCCGACAATGTGCAGAAGATTAAAACCTATGGCAAATCATTCACGATAACAGAGAAAACGTCTGCAAATATCCTGGAGTTTAACTCACGCGAAGATTTTAATTCGATGGTTATATCGCCTTCGTACCTGGTTGATTGGCAAATACTGCCTAAATTTATTATGCTTCCAAACTCGCTCCGGAAACAAACAGATGAAGACGGTGAAGGTTCGGGTAGTTTGTCGCTTACCATTAATTTTAATGGAGATAAAAAGGATGATAGCACTAATTGGTTTACAAGCGCCTTCTATTCAGTTGTTGATGATTACTTGGGCGGCCGCTCGGGCTTATATACTACCAAGAACGTATTGCTGGTTGATAAAAAACAAAACAGGATACTCAGCTTTAACGCCAGCAGCTTCTTCGGCAATTCAGAAGGCGGCGGCGAACTGAGCGGTACGTGTAACGAAAACTCGCTAAAAGCCATTAATGATTCGTTATTTGAATTTAAAACAACATCGGAGCTTGACCAGGGCTTGTTAGATACCATCCGTTCACTTAAGGAAGGCCCTTACTACCATTACCTGCAAATAAAAAACGGAAAACTCACCGCATTAGCATCTAAACGGATCTTCCCTACTCAATTTGTAAAACTGGACGATTCCTACCTGCAAAACTGCTATCTTATTGTAAACGATGTATATAGCGAAAAAGCTTCAACAACTACCCTAAGTCATACAAGCAACGAGATTTTGCAGTGCATGAAAAATGAGATTTATGCTTCCTATCAATATAAATTCAAAAACAAAAGATGGAACGAGATTTTCGACTACAGGTTTAATGGCGGCGAAGACGCCAAAAACACTACCGTTGATGACTCCCTCACCACTATAGATAAATACAACATCAATTTTATCAACAGCAAATTAAACGGACAAAAAGCTACTACCTTAGCAGCTAAATGAGTATTACGGCACGGCTATTAAGGTATTTCGCGTTCTTTTGGATCTTGTTTTTATGCGCGGGCACTATTTATCAGTATATAAATTTTAAGCACGACACTTATTTTATTCACCTTAAACAAACTGCTGTTGCAACGGGCTGGTATCTGCCTGCCTTTTACTGCCATATTTTTGGCAGTAGCATTATTTTATTAGCCGGCTTTTTCCAATTCTCAAAAACGGTTTATAACAACCGGCCATTGCACAAGGCGCTGGGCAAGCTGTATGTATTTGGGGTGTTATTTTTTGCCGCGCCGGGTGCTTATGTCATGACGCTGTTTATCAACCGCGGTGGGTTTGTGTTCGCCTCCTTTTTTATTCAGAATACGCTTTGGGTGATTTTTACCCTATCGGCATTTTTACTGGTGAAGAATGGCAAAATAGACGCCCATGTAAAAATGATGCACCGTAGCTACGCGTTAGCATTTGGCGCGGTAATGCTGCGTTTTTATATCTGGCTGTTTATGCGTTTAGGTATTGGGGTAGATTTTGAGAACAATTACATTATCATATCATTTTTAAGCTGGGTACCCAACCTCATTTTGGTAGAACTGATCAATAGGTATAATAAATGCCCTTATCGCACCTTACAAAATTAAAATATGTCATTGTGAGGAACAAAGCAATCCCACATGCATAGTGTGCTACATGTATGGTAAGATTACTTTGTTCCTCACAATGACATATTGCTTTGGCTCTACTTAAAGTATAAACTTGGTACTCAAAAAATTAGAGTCGTTATCATTCACAATATCATTGAGTATCTGCTTATTGGTTTCGTTCATTTTGGTAGCCACTAATGAACGGATGGAGAAAGCCCTTAACGCGTCATGTACCGAAAGTGTACCCTCTGCACTATCCTTACGACCGGTGAACGGAAACACATCGGGCCCACGCTGGCATTGACTGTTGATGTTTACGCGACTTACCAAGTTCACAAACGGATCTATCAAGCTGGAAATTTCCTTAGCATCGTTACTAAAAATACTCACCTGCATACCATGCGGCGAGTCTATCTGATACGCTATCGGTTCTTCTATAGACTCAAACGGAATAACAGGGATCACTGGCCCAAATTGCTCTTCGCGATATAAGCGCATCTTCTCAGTAACCGGATAAACAATAGCCGGGTAAAAGAAGGAGGCTACCGTATCGCCGCCATTTTCGTTGATGATACTTGCACCATTAGCAATGGCATCGGCAACAATTTCGGTAAGATATTCGGTTTTGTTAGGCTCTGGTAGCGGGGTAAGTTTTACGTCCTTATCCCAAGGCAAACCGAATTTCAGTTTGGATACAGCTTCACTTAATAGTTTTAAAAATTCGTCGGCTACCTCCTTGTGTACAAATATCATTTTTATGGCCGTACAGCGCTGGCCGTTAAATGACAGGGCACCCAAAATACACTCGCTCACCGCTAAAGGCAGATCGGCATTTTTAGTGATGATGGCGGCGTTTTTTGCATCCAGACTTAACACAGCTCTTAAGCGGTTAATTTTTGGATGGCGTTTTTTCAGATCGTTAGCCACTTTACTTGAACCAATAAAAGCCAGCACATTGATCTTCCCGGTTTGCATTAAGCCGGGCGTAACAACGGCGCCACGACCGTAAACTGTATTTACCACCCCTTTAGGGAACGACTCCTGGAACGCCCGCAACAGTGGGTAATGCAAAAGCGTACCATGCTTAGGTGGTTTAAACAATATGGTATTGCCCATAATAAGGGCGGGGATCAAAGTAGTAAAAGTTTCGTTAAGCGGATAGTTGAATGGCCCCATACACAGTACCACGCCCAGCGGTGATCGGCGGATCTGCGCTATCAAACCTTCGGCCATTTCAAATCTTGATGACTGGCGGTCGATATCCTTTAGGGCATCTATGGTAGCGTTTATATATTCGATGGTACGGTCAAATTCCTTTGCCGAATCGCCGTATGATTTGCCTATTTCCCACATTAGCAGGTTAACCACTAAAGCGCGTTGCTCGCTCATTTTATAAATAAAGCGCTCCATGCATTTAATACGATCGGCAATACTCATGGTAGGCCATTCGCCGCGACCGTTATCGTAGGCGGCTATTGCTGCATCAAGGGCATCGTTAGCTTCTGTTTCGGTACAAATGGGGTAAGTGCCAATTAGTTTACGTTTAAAACCATCGGCGCCAAAAAAGCCAACCGGCGAATAAACTTCGCTTACCGGCCCGTTCCAGGGTTTTATTTCGCCATTACAAAGGTATTCACGCTGATGCACTTCTGTTATCTGAAATTCGGCCGGTATCTGGCTTTCCTCCACAAATATTGAACTTATCTGTTCTTGAAGACTCATATAGATTTGGTGTTAGATTTCTATAAAGTTAAATAAAGCTACTATTCATTAGCAAGCTTTTTTATCAAAATGGATTTTATTGCTAAATTCATAATTTAAACACCTGCTGACCAGCTAAAAATATTAATGTTTATGGCTGTAAAAAGTTAAGCCATTAGCAAATCCCGAAAAATCTGTATTGAGCCTTCGCGAAACAACCTGTAAGGAGTCATGATTACGTTTTACCTGCAGGTAGTGAAACATGGGTTTATAATCAGCTGCCATATCAGGAGTTATTTTATCCGAACGTAAAGGCTGATGAGGGCCACCTCCGCCGCCTATCACCAGGAAATCCTTACCCTTAAAGTTAAAACGTTCAAAATTATGGGAGTGGCCCGAAAGAAAAAGGACGCACTTTTTTGAGTTGATAAATGCGGGAACAAATTTTTGCTGAACTGCTGATGACGGCTTAACCACTTTGCTATTTGTAAAAGGCGAATGGTGACAACCAATGATCACCAGCTTTATCGCCGCATCGTTATCTAAGCCTGTAATTGTTTGAATGTACCATGCATCCTGCCTGGCTATAGCCGAATCCTTCATTTTACTGAAATTAGAATTTAGCAGAACTATCGCAACAGAATCTATTACTTCTACATAACCGGTTGACTTGTGCATCGGAAACCGGGATTGAAACCTTTCGGCACCTTTAGCTGCATTAAGCATAAGTTCATGATTGCCGAGGGAGGCATAAACCGGGATATTATTTTGGCTGCATAATTTCAGGTAACTATCCATTGCCTGCCATTTACTATTTTTATAGCCCAATGATACCACATCCCCAAGAATAAATAATCCAGCGGGATGGGTAGCTATAACATCCTTAAATATCAGTTCCGTCGCTTTTGTATTGTGATCTGATCTGCGAATCACCTTTTCTATAGCCAAAGGGGCCTGTGTATCACTGGCAAAGGCAATTACAGGGTTTTTATCCTGTGCAAGTGTTGACGAGAAACAACACATAGCTCCCATCCATATTGCAAGAAAACAGAAGTGCTTCAATACTTTCATCCCAATACAAAAATATCCTTAATGCTATAGCTCTGGTGAAGTTACAACATTAAAGATATTTTAGCTGGTACTGCCTTATGCAGATTCTTTATACAACATCATACCGGCATGAAAATATACGCCGTCTATGAAGTCACCTTCGGCGGTAAAGCCGGTATCATCCAGGTATTCTACATGTTTGCCTCTTATGGCATAGAAGCCGGTATAGGCATTTTTTTCATTTCCGCGGGCCTCAATGTAGCGACCGTTGGGCATAAACTCATGGCGTATATAACCGTCTTTGGTTACCCAAACGCCTATGTGCTCATTGCTTTGCATTTTTAATATCCAGTTGAAACTGTTAGTTCCTTCCATGTTTCTAAATCTTTTTGAACCGCCGCTATTTTTTGGCCGGCCAGTTGATAGGCATCTTCACCTAAAAATAAATTGAGCGGCGGGTTGGGGTCTTCTACTACTTTTATCATTGCCGCGGCGGCCTTTTCCGGGTCGCCGACTTGTTGTTTGTCCAGGCTGGTTTGGTGTACATTTACCATGTTGCGTACATCCTTATAAGCATCTATCTGATTTTTAGGTACCACGAGTGATCCTTCAGAAAGAAAATTAGTGCGGAAATAACCCGGCTGTACAATGGTGGTTTTAATACCAAATTGTGTTCCCTCGGCTGCAAGCGCCTCAGAAAAACCATTAACAGCAAACTTGGTAGCGCAATAAATGCCGCCACCCGGGAAGTTACCGGTAAACCCGCCGATAGACGAGATGTTAAGAAAATGCCCTGATTGTTGCTCGCGCAGGTAAGGCAGCGCTTTACGGATAACATTTAATGATCCAAATACATTTACCTCGAAGTTTTCGCGGGCTTCGGCATCAGTTAGTTCTTCTAAACCACCAAGCAAGCCGTAACCTGCATTGTTTACCACTACGTCTATCCTCCCGAAAGTACTTACAGTTTTTTCGATAGCCTGCTGTACGCTTTCTTCATTTTTTATATCTACTGCAAGCGGTAAGAAACTGTCACTCTCTGCTGTTACAGCGGCATTAAGATCATTAATGTTTCTTGATGTTGCGGCCACTTTATAGCCTTCGCTTAACAACCGCTTTACAAGGCTCAGGCCTAATCCTTTGGAGGCCCCGGTTACAAACCATATTTTTTTATCGTTCATTTTTTTATGTTTAGTGTGTGATTTAATTGTTGATCTTTTGATTATCGTGTTTGTCCAAGCGGCCTTAGCACCAGATCATTTATGGTGATGTTCCCCGGTTGGCTTATAGCGTATACAACCGCGTTGGCAATTGCCTCTTCATCCATTTTGGGCATATTCCCCAGATTTCCGTACAGCGCTTTTATCTTGGGGCTGGTAATATCATGTCCTAATTCTGATTGGGTGGCACCAGGAAAAATAGTAGTCACTTTTATGGTTTGGGCCACTTCTTCGCGCAGTGTATCCATAATTGCGCGAACCGCGAATTTTGTACCCGAGTAAACCCCGATACCCGGCGATGTTCTTAAACCGCCGACAGATGATGTTGCCAGAATATGCCCCTGTCCACGTTCAAGCATATGCGGAAGTACGGCGTTAATACCATACAGTACACCTTTAATATTGATATCTATCATTCTATCCCATTCGTCAACATGCCCTTCATCAAAAAAGGAGATAGGCATAATGCCGGCGTTGTTCCAAAGCACATCCACATGCCCAAATTTGGCAATAGCCTGCTGTATCAAATTATCCAGATCGATGCGTTTGCTTACATCGGTAATTACATACATCGTATTGTCGCCCAGCTCATTTACAAGAGCTTTCAGCTGATCTTCCCGGCGGGCAGCGAGTACAATCTTAGCGCCCAAGCCTGCTAATTTGCGGGCAGTGGCCGCTCCCATGCCACTGCTGGCACCGGTAATTACTATTACTTTATCCTTAATATTTTCCATTTTGGCAGATGTTAATAGTTAGTCGAAATCGGTTGAGCAGGTAAGATTTTCCCATTGGTGGATCTCTTTGTACAAGGCATCCATTTTTGTTAGGGCGCGGTTATAAGAGTCGCCGCCTAATAAGAGGTATAGCGGTGGGTTTTCCTCAGATGTAATTTTGATGATAGATAATGCGGCTTTCTCCGGATCACCCGCTTGCTGACCATCCATGTTTTTATATCTACAGTGCGATTCTCTGACAGCGCTGTAATCTGCAATAGGGTTATTGGTGATAGCCAGCGAATCGGGATTAAGAAAACTTGTTCTGAAGGCGCCCGGAGCAACCACGGTAACATTTATACCAAATTCCTTTACATCGGCAGCCAATACTTCTGATAAGCCAATTACCGCATATTTGGCAGCGCCATAAATTGCCCAGCCCGTACCTGGCGAAATACCAGCTATTGAAGAAATATTAATGATATGACCCGAACGCTGCTTGCGCAGGTAAGGCATTACATGCCTGATTACATTAAGAGTAGCAAATACGTTAACATCAAAAGCCTTGCGAGTTTCTTCATCAGAAAGTTCTTCGACGGCCCCGCCAATGCCATAACCGGCATTATTGATCACTACATCAATTTTGCCAAATGTTTCATAGGTGTGCTGCAGGGCAAGTGATACACTGCTTTCATTTACAAGTTCAACTTGTAAGGGTAAAAAATTAATACTGTTTGAGCCAACTGCTGCAGTTAACTCTTGTTGATTGCGGGAAGTGGCGGCAACAAGCTGACCAGCATCCAGTAATTGTTTTACTAAACTGAGCCCAAATCCCTTTGAAGCACCAGTGATAAACCATACTTTTTTGTTGTCCATGTTTTTTGTTTGTTTGATAAAACAAAGGTACTATGGCAACAAAGGGAAAGCATTACGCTATTCAAACCAATGGTTACAAAATTCAAACATTCCTGAATGAAGAGGGCGTAATTTGGGTTTGCTTTTTGAAAAAGTTATTAAAATGAGTGGGCTCTTCAAAGCCCAGGCAGTAGCCAATTTCAGATATATTCCAATCGGTGTGCTTTAATAATGATTTGGCTTCGCTCAGCAGGCGGTCGGCAATATGATCAGTTGTGGTTTTGCCGGTAGTTTCGCGAATAGCCCTGTTCAGGTGATTTACATGCACAGATAAACGCTGTGCAAAGTCATTAGCCGACCGCAAGGCAAAGCGCTGCGATGGCGTTTCTATAGGAAACTGACGTTCCAGCAATTCGGTAAATACAGATGTTATCCTTGATTTTGCGTCGGCATGCTTGTACACATTCTCCGATGGATGGGTTTTAAGGGCATAATAAGCCAGCTCGGTAACGTAATTCCTGATCAGATCATATTTAAAGGCGTAATCGGAGTTTATTTCCTCGGTCATTTTCAGGAATAAGCCACTCACATATTCATCCTGGGCATCATCAAGGGCATACACCGGCTTGGCATTAAGCGCAAACATGGGTAACTCGCTTAACCCGCCCCTGAATCTTTCGGCAAAAAACGATTCGGTAAAAATGCAGAAGAAGCCTGTACGGTCGTCGGACAGGTTTTCAAACGTATAAGGTACCAGTGGGTTAAAAAACATTAACGAAGTGCCGGAGAGCGTAATACTTTTATCGGCATAATGAATCACGTTTTCACCACGCATCAGGCTTATTTTATAAAAGCTCCTGCGGCTATATGTTACCGGTTTTGCATTGGGGCCTATGCAATCCTCAATCTTAAAAACATTAAAATGACCGATATTCTGCTGCAGGTTATCAGGCAGCCATTCGAACTTATTTTTGTAGAAATCTTCAAGTGTTTCTATTACCATACTCAAAGTTACAAAATTCAAACTTTACCGCAAATACTATTACGCATTATTAAACTACTATGGCATTAGCAGTAAGCGTACTTTAACGCATACATGAAATAAAAAAAGCCGTTCCATAATTAAATGGAACGGCTTTTTTTAAGAAATGCAGGTAAAACCTGTATTTACGATTATTCTTCGTCTTCTTCCTGTGGCAGGTTAGCAGCCGCAGGTTCGTCAATAAACCATTCTGTTTCACCAGAAATGGAATCTATGAGCTGAGCAGGGTATTCTTCAATGTCTTCATCATCTTCCAGTACATGGTGCAAAGCTTCTGCTTTACCTTCGCCATAAACCAAGAATGCGATGTAACGGGCATCATTAATTAAAGGTGCATTAAGCGTAATACGCCACACCTGCTGATCCTCTAACCAAACTTCTTTTACGCCGGGGGTTGTATCATGTAATACTGGTGTATGCGGAAACAGGGAGGCTGTATGCGAGTTATCGCCAAGACCAAGCAATACTAAATCAAAACTCAGTTCACCATCGTCAAAAAAGGCGGAGATCATCTCCCAGTATTTAGAAGCGGCTTCGGCAGGCTCAAACGTTGTATCAACCGGGAAAATCTGTACCGGGCTTATCAGCAACGGATCAAACAAGGCTTTTTTTGCCATCAGGTAGTTACTATCCTTATGGTCCTGAGGCACGTTGCGTTCATCGCCAAAAAAGAAAAATACCTTTTCCCAGTCGAGCTGATCAGCATATGAGGTAGAAGCCAGCAGCTCATAAAGTTTTTTGGGCGAGCTTCCACCTGATAGGGCTACGGTAAATTTGCCCCTTGCAGCTATCGATTCGCTGCCAATTTTAATAAAGTAATCTGCCAATGCGGTAAGCACCTCATCGGCAGTGTTAAAAATGTTTACATTCATAGGTTATTCTTTTGGTCTGTGGCCGGTAGTCTGTGGCCGGAGATCTGAAATTAATTTGCACTATTTTTAACTTCATACCACCGGCCACCGGCCTCACACCACAAACTTATTTAGTGTTTTTTACCGTTTACAGGCAAGGTAAACCAATTAAATCCGTCGCGGGCAATCAGCGCCTCGGCAGCTTCCGGGCCCCATGAGTCGGCAGAATAATTAGGGAAATTAAGGCTCTTTTTATTTTGCCATGTACTAAGAATAGGCATAACCAAATCCCATGCTGCTTCTACCTGGTCGCCACGCATAAACAACGTTTGGTCGCCCATCATAGTATCCAGTATTAGTGTTTCGTAAGCTTCGGGGGCTTGGTTTGTGTACGTGCCTTTATAGTCAAATACCATATCAACAACGTTTAATACCATATCAATTCCGGGGCGTTTAGCCTGTACCTGCAAACGAATGCTCATTTCTGGCTGAATACTGATGATCAACCTGTTTTGCTGCCAGCTTTCGGCGGCCTCAGTAGGGAATATCAGGTGCGGCACATCTTTAAACTGAATGGTAATAACTGATGACGACTGGTGCATTCTTTTACCTGTACGCAGGTAAAAAGGAACTCCCTGCCAGCGCCAATTGTCAACAAAGAACTTGATGGCTGCAAAAGTTTCGGTATTTGATTCGGGGTTAACTTTAGGTTCTTCGCGGTATCCCGGTACTTCTTTGCCCTTCATCCATCCGCTGCCGTACTGGCCCCTAACGGCCGAGTTACGCACATCTTCCGGGGTAAACCTGCGCATTGCCTTTAACACATCAACCTTACGGTCGCGCACTTCATCAGCGCTGAAGCTAACCGGTGGTTCCATTGCTATGTGGCAAAGCAATTGCAGCAAGTGGTTCTGGATCATATCGCGCATGGCACCTGAGCCATCGTAATAATCGCCACGTTCTTCAACACCTAACTGCTCGGTAACAGAGATCTGTACGTGCTCAATATAATTGCGGTTCCACAAAGGCTCCATAATGGAGTTTGCAAAGCGGAAAGCCATAATATTCTGTACGGTTTCCTTACCCAGGTAATGGTCAATACGATAAATCTGGCACTCATCAAAAATGCTTGATAACAATTGGTTAAGCTCTTTTGCTGTTTCCAGATCATGACCAAATGGTTTTTCGATGATGATCCTTACGCGTTTTTTATCTTCGGCCAGTTTGGCCTTTGATATATTGGATGCGATAATCGGGAAGAAGTTTGGTGCAACTGCAAGGTAAAACAGCACATTGGCTTTAGTTTTCCACTCGGCATTGTGCTTATCTATACGCTTGCCAAACTCTTTATAAGTTTCTGCATCGGTAGCATCAGATACCTGGTAATAGATATTTTTTACAAAATCAGCCCATTTCTTGTCGTCGGCTTTACCGCTACGCGAAAACTGGTTGATATCGTTATGTAAATTTTCTCTGAACTGTTCGTCGGTAAGTTTGGTACGGCCTGTACCAATAATAGAAAATTGTTTGGGCATCCAGCCATCTAAAAAAAGATTGTAAAGGGCCGGTGCAATTTTCCTTGAATTTAAATCCCCTGTGCCACCAAAAATGATGAATATAGTAGGATCTGTTTTAGTGCTTGTGCTCATTTTATGATTTTTTTAATATCAATTGGTATCAAGTAGTTAGTATCAAGTATCATGATTTTTTATTTCTTGAACTATGCATCCTGTCTTGATACTTGATACTAACTACTTGATACTAATATTTAATCTTCGCTTGGTGCCCATTGCGTATGGAAAGTACCTTCTTTGCCTATCAGCTCGTAAGTGTGCGCTCCAAAATAATCGCGTTGTGCCTGGGTTAAGTTACTTGGCATCCTTTCACTACGGAAAGCGTCAAAGTAACTTAAAGACGCCGCGTAAGCAGGTGCTGCAATACCCGCATTAACTGCCGATGCAACTATTTTACGGATGCCGGGCAATGTGCCTTCAACAAGGGCTGCCACATCGCCATCTAAAAGTAGATGTTCAAGGTTTTTATCTTTGCCGTAAGCACCATAAATGTTCTCCAGGAATTTTGAACGGATGATACATCCGCCGCGCCAGATCTTGGCTATCTCGTCAAGTTTCAGGTCATACTGGTATTCTTCTGATGCTCTTGACAACATGTGCATGCCTTGCGCGTAGCTAATGATCATGGTGAAGTAGAAAGCCTGCTCTAAAGCGGTTAATAATTCCTCTACTTTGCCTTCAATAGCCTGGCGGTCTTGCGTACTGTAAATACCGGCAGCCTTGGTACGTAAAGCTTTGTATTTTGAAAGATCGCGCATAGAAACCGCGGTATCAACCGTTGGGATAGGTGCCTGCAGGTCCATAGCGCTTTGCGATGTCCATTTACCGGTACCTTTTGCACGAGCCTCGTCTTTAATATCATCTAAAAGCAAATGGTCTGTACCCGGTGCTTTAAATGCAAATATATCTTTGGTGATATCAAGCAGGAATGATTGCAGGCGACCATTATTCCAATCGGTAAATATTTTGCCGATGGCTGCATTATCCAGCTTTAGGCCTTTTTTCATTATCTCGTAGGTTTCTGCAAGTAATTGCATTATGCCGTACTCTATACCGTTATGCACCATCTTCACAAAGTGACCAGATGCACCTGGGCCAATATAGGTTACGCATGGCGCGCCATCAACCTTGGCAGCAATGGCCTCAAAAATAGGCTTCATTACATTGTAGGCTTCTTTATCGCCACCCGGCATCATGCTTGGGCCACGACGAGCGCCTTCTTCGCCGCCAGATACACCCATGCCAAAGAAATGCAGGCCTATAGCTTCCAGCTCTTCTACACGGCGGTTGGTATCGGTAAAGTGCGAGTTACCGCCATCAATTAATATATCTCCCTTTTCTAACAAAGGAGTAAGCTCCTCAATAACCGCATCTACAATTTTACCTGCTGGTACCAGCATCATAATTGCCCTTGGCGTTGTAAGGCTTTGTATAAATTCTTTAACATCGCCAAAGCCTTTTACGGCCAGGTCACCGGCTTCGTCATTTAATGATGCTACTTTAGCGGCATCTTTATCATGCCCTGCTACGGCAAAGCCATGATCGGCCATGTTAAGCAGCAGGCTGCGGCCCATAACGCCTAAGCCTATCATGCCAAAGGCATATTTATCTGTTGTTGCGCTCATGTTGTTTTGAGGTTTTCTTTTTTAAGATCTTCTAATATTTTTTTTGTGGTTGCCAGGTCAACGTGCTGAAACGAGCGGATCCCCAATTTTTGGGCCGTGTTAACAAACATCATCCTGTCATCAAAGTAAACGCACTGGTTTGGCTGGGCTTGGGCAATACCCATGGCCAACTGCCAGATACCGGGATCGGGCTTACGCATTTTTACTTCGCACGATGATATAAAGGCGTCGAAACATTCGTGCAGTTTAAATTTACGTACACGATAATCGTTAAGCTCCTTGCCTTCGTTGTTTAGGGAGATAATACGGAAGCCGCAGTCTTTTTTCCACTCTTTTAAAAATTGCAGCATAGGCAATTCAACCGAGGTTGAGAAAATAAATTCCTTAAAATCCTCACGAACAAAATCCCTTGGGTGATTAAAAATAACCGTATCAAGGTATTCATCCAACGTGATGCTGCCAATTTCATATACATTGAAAATGAAATTATGCAGGGCATTTACTTCGGCGTAGTCGAGGTTAAACCTTTTGGCTGCTTCCTCGCGAGCTTCATGCCCCCAACCGTTTGACAGCAAAATGCCACCCACATCAAAAAAGAGGATCTTCAGATCAGCAACTTCCATCAGTTTAATTTTTATTTGTTTTTTTGATCTTCAATAGCGTTAAGCAGTTTTTCAAAAGGCTTGTTAAATTTCTCGATACCTTCATCCTCTAATTGCTGGGTGATGGCGTCAAGATCGATACCTAAGTCTTTCAGTTTTGCTAATGTTGCAGTTGCTTCTGCTAAACCACCTTCTAAAGTGTTTGCAGCAACACCATGATCGCGGAAAGCATCAACAGTTTCCAAAGGAACGGTATCAACAGTATCCGGACCGATCAAAGCCTCAACGTATTTGGTATCTTTAAATGCAGGGTTTTTGCTGCCAGTACTTGCCCATAACAAACGTTGTGGTTTTGCGCCTTCAGCTTCTAATTTTTTCCATCTTTCGCTGCTGAATACCCTTTTGTATATTTCGTATGCTTTTTTGGCTGATGCAATGGCAACTTCGCCTACTAAAGCTTTTTCGCCTTTTGCTTCCAATAAAGGATCAACAATCACATCAATACGGCTCAGGAAGAAACTGGCTACCGATGCGATATGTGCAATTTTGTGGCCTGCTGCCAAATGATCCTCCAAACCTGCAATGTAGGCTTCGGTTACAGCTTCGTAACGCTCCAAACCAAAAAGTAAAGTAACGTTAATGTTGATACCTTTTGCGATTGACTGCCTGATTGCTGCTAAGCCCGGTTGTGTACCAGGAATTTTGATCATTACGTTATCGCGATCAACTTGTTTCCAAAGTAATTCTGCCTGTTTTGCTGTACCTTCGGTATCTAACGCTAAAAACGGAGATACTTCAAGGCTTACATAACCGTCAACCTTGTCAGATTCGGTATAAACATCTTTAAATAACTCAGTAGCTTGTTGAATGTCTTTTACGGCTAAACCAAAAAACAACTCTTCGTTGTTTGCGGCTGTTTTAGCAAGCTCCTTAATATCGTTATCATAATCGGCGCTGCTGGTAATGGCTTTCTCAAAAATGGCCGGGTTTGAGGTTACGCCTCTTACACCATCCTCATCAATAAGTTTTTTTAATTTTCCGGAAGCGATTATTTCGCGGTCAATAAAATCAAGCCAGATGCTTTGTCCGAAATCATGAATTTGTTTTACGTTATTAGTTGCCATTTTTGGTCTGTTTTAAATTTCTATTCTTTAATATTTTTAATGATCCACCTAACCAACCGATAAAATCGATGTGTTTAGTGGATAATGTTGTAAAGTTATTCGTTTACGCCGTTATGTAAAGCTCTTAATTAATATTATGTGTATTGTAAGCATAATATCATTGTTGCGCTATAACAATGTAAACTCTTTTAATCGTTCGATGCTACTAAAATTTCCAGATTATAGCCGATAAAAAGCCCGCTTTCAATAACACCGGTGATCGATTTTATATCCTGCTCCATGCTTTTTCCTATCTCATTAAAATAGCAATCGAATATTAAATTATTGTTTTCAGTGATAATCGGCCCATCCTTGCCTTTTGCCGGCCTTAATACAATGCTGTTGGCCCCCAATTTTTTGAGTTCAGCCTCCACATGCAATAAGGCTTGCGGGAAAACCTCAATCGGAACCGGGAAGTTTGTCCCCAGTTTTTTAACAACCTTTGAGTCATCCACAATAATATAATTTACTGCGCTTGAACTAATGAGCAATTTCTCTTTAAACATTGCCCCGCCCCTGCCTTTTATTAAACTATTGTCGGGGTCAACTTCATCGGCACCGTCGAACAGCCAATCGGGTTTATTCTCAAACAAGGTAGTTAGTGGTATACCCAGCTTGCTGCAAAACATCGAGATTTCCAGCGAGGTTGGGATTGCCAGCACTTTAAGCTTCTCGTTCCTGATCCGTTCGGCAATAGCCAGCAACGCCATGTAAACAGTGGAGCCCGAGCCCACACCCAGCACATCGCCATCTTTCACCTTAGCTGCAATTTGATCAGCCACCTTTTGCTTGCCAGCCGCATTAATGATCTCCGAAGACCAGGAAAGATTTTGTATAAGGTTACTATTCCAATTCATCTCTTAGATATGAGATGTGAGATATGAGATATGAGACAAAGATCCAACTTCGACCGAAGTAAAATCTCACATCTCATATCTCACATCTCAAATCTATTTTACAACAACGCTTTCGCGCGGGCTACTACATTGTCAATTGTAAAGCCAAAGTGCTTGTACAAGTCTTCTGCCGGGGCAGATTCGCCAAAGGTGGTCATGCCAAGCATATCGCCTTCGTCGGTAGTGTATTTATGCCAGCCCATTGGCGATGCCATTTCAACGGCTAAACGTTTCCTGTAAGCTTTAGGGAATACTTTTTCTTTATATGCAGCATCTTGTTTTTCAAACAATTCCCATGATGGGAAACTTACCACGCGGGTTGAGATACCTTCAGCTTCTAATTTAATCTGCGCATCCATGATCAATGCAACTTCAGAACCTGTTGCAATTAAGATCAGATCAGGGTTTTTGCTGGCTTCAGATAGGATGTAAGCACCTTTTTCTAAATCTGATGCTTTACCATATTTATCCTGGTCAAGAATCGGCAGGCCCTGACGGGTGAATACCAATACAGTAGGGCCGCCTTTTTTCTCAACGGCAACACGCCAGGCATGTGCAGTTTCGTTAGCATCGGCCGGACGGATAACGGTTAAGTTTGGTATAGAACGCAGTGAAGCTAATTGCTCAACCGGCTGGTGGGTGGTACCATCCTCGCCTAAACCAATACTATCGTGTGTGTAAACAAATATCGGACTGATCTTCATAATGGCTGCCAAACGGATTGGCGGGCGCATGTATTCAGAGAACATCAGGAACGTGGCACCAAACGGGATAACACCTTTTGTTAATGACATACCATTCATTGCCGAACCCATTGCATGCTCGCGGATCCCGAAGTGGAAGTTACGACCTGCCCTGTTTTCAGATGTAAATGAATCATACTCTTTAAGGTTTGTTTCTGTTGATGGCGAAAGATCGGCTGCACCACCTATAAGGTTTGGCACTGTTGCAGCAATAGCATTTAACACCTTACCAGATGCCTGGCGTGTTGCCATTTTAGGATCGGTTGCTTTAAATACCGGCAATTTATCGGCCCAACCAGCTGGTAACTCACCTTTAAAGGCGGTTTCGTATTCTGCTGCTAATTCCGGATATTTTGCTTTATAGTCTGCAAATAATTGGTTCCATTTTTCTTCTTTTCCTTCGCCTTTAGCACCTTTTTCGTTGTAGTATTTTACAACTTCATCAGGTACGTTAAATGATTTTTCAGGATCGAAACCAAAGAACTTTTTAACCAGTTTAATTTCATCAGCTCCAAGCGGTGATCCGTGTGAACCGGCAGTGCCCGATTTATTAGGGCTACCATAGGCAATAAGTGAACGAACGCGAATGAGTGACGGTTTCTGCGTTTCGGATTTGGCGTTTATTAAAGCCAGTTCCAAAGCGTGAGTATCGTTAACGTCTGATACTTCCTGCACCTGCCAGCCGTACGCACGGAAACGTGCGCTTACATCTTCATTAAAAGCAATATCAGTGCTACCTTCAATTGATATGTGGTTATCATCATACAGGTAAATTAAGTTGCCCAATTGCAGGTGACCAGCCAACGAAGCAGCTTCGGAAGTAACACCTTCCATCATATCGCCATCGCTGGTGATAGCGTAAATGTTATAGTTAAAAAGATCGAAGCCGGGTTTGTTGTAACGCGCAGCTAAGTGTTTTTGGGCGATGGCAAAACCTACACCGTTTGCAAAACCCTGGCCCAGCGGACCAGTGGTAACATCAACACCAGGGGCCAAGCCATACTCTGGGTGACCGGCAGTTTTGCTGTTTAACTGGCGAAATTGTTTTATATCATCTAAACTAAGGTCATAGCCTGTTAAATACAAAAAGCTGTACTGCAATATACATGCGTGCCCTGCAGATAGGATAAACCTATCGCGGTTAGCCCAATCAGGGTTTTTAGGGTTGTAGTTCAAAAACTTCGACCATAAAACGTGCCCCATAGGTGCAAGTGCCATTGCCGTTCCCGGGTGACCAGAATTTGCTTTCTGTACTGCATCTGCAGATAAAATCCTTACGGTATCTATTGCTAATTTTTCTATGTCCTGTGTATTTTCCATTATAATATTGGTATTGTATGATTTTATTACGTTGTTGGGGTTGATACTTTACGTTTAGTTACACTTTCTTCATCGGCAAGCCATAACCTTGCTCCGCCTTTGATACCGTCGGCATTGGTTACAATCTTCATGTTTTTATCCAGCTTAAAATTAAGCTTATCAGAATTGCCTCCGCCTATATACAAAGTATCGTAATTGAATACGGTTTTCATTATTTCAAAAACTTTTTTCATCCGCCTGTTCCACTTTTCTTTTCCTTCTTTTTCAAGCGCGGCTTCGCCAATATATTTATCGTAGGTTTTACCGGCTTTAACGGGCAGATGAGCAAGTTCAAAGTGTGGTAACAGATGGCCGTTCATTAATAACGCGGTTCCAAAACCGGTACCCAAGGTAACCACCATTTCAAGCCCTTTACCATCAACCACTCCCAGGCCCTGCATATCGGCGTCGTTTACCACCTGGGTGGGTTTGCCTAATGCGTCGGTCAGTTTTTTTGTAAGGTCAACATCGGCCCAAAGCTTGGTGCTGAGATTAGGTGCCGTTTTTATGATGCCATTTTTCACATAGCCAGGAAAACCAACAGATATTTTATCATAGGCGGGAAAATCTTTAACCAGCGTTTTTATAGCTTTAATAACATTTTCGGGACTGGCGGGCGCAGGGGTTACAATTTTGTCGTAATCCATTTTAAGCTCCCCTTTTTTATTAAGAATAGTGGCTTTTATGTGCGAACCGCCTATGTCAATAGAAAGAATTTTTACCTGTTTTGAAGTGGTTTCCATAGTATAGAATTTGGCAACGTGGTAAACCCGGCGCAAACCGGGGGATGATTTAGTAATCTTTGGCGCGTAAATATCACATTTTTAATAATATCTGCACATTAAAAATGTGTAATTTATACACACCACTAAACACTACAAGAGTAAAGTTACCCCTGATGTTTGCTTTGTCAACAGAAATTTCAAGTATTTACTTCGATATGGCAAAAAACGGCACATTCTTATGGATTGTGGATAACCGTAAATGAGTAACAGCGCTGAGTATTCAATGTGAATAGGAAAAGAAACACTCCAGCTTTCGTGATATTTATAAATTTTGCTTATTATTTTATAATTCATCTATCTTTAGGCTCTTGCTAAACCTTACAATATGGATGTACTAACCGTATTTTTATTACTGCTGGTTGTTATTTTAATTTTAAATAACAAAAGTAATGTTACCCGCAACATGCAGGATCTTGAACTAAAGATACTGGATTTAAAGCGAATAATTGAACAATTAAGAATAACAATATTAGCCCAGGAAAATAAAAAAACAGAGGACGCTCCTAAGCCAGTTGTGCAGGAAACACCGTCAGTTAAACCCGTGGAGGAATCGGTTACCCCAACACCACCGTCCTCAATTTCAGCAACCGAACTTGAGGTCGAAGCGCTGGCATTTGGCAATGAAGATACTGCACCTATCCCTGTTGAAAGACAGCCGGACGTGATACGTGACGATAGCTCCATCATCAACAGACCGATAAAGGTGGCCGAGAATTATCAGCCTAAACCTCAAAATATTTACCCGCCCAAGCCGCGGGAACCGCAGTTATCCTTCTTTGAGCGCCATCCCGATCTGGAAAAATTCATCGGCGAAAATCTCATTAATAAAATTGGCATAGCTATATTGGTGCTGGCCATAGGCTACTTTGTGAAATTTGCTATTGATAACGACTGGGTTGGCCCATTAGGCCGGGTTGGCATTGGTATTGGCTGCGGCGCTATTTTAATTGCCATTGCCCACCGCATGCGCAACAGCTACAAAGCTTTTAGCTCGGTATTGGTAGGTGGTGGTTTGGCGGTGTTTTATTTCACCATTACGCTGGCCTATCACCAGTTTAATTTGTTTAGCCAAACTACATCGTTTATAATTTTAATAGTCATCACCATTTTCGCGGTATTGCTTTCGCTGCTTTATGATAAACAGGAGCTTGCAGTAATTGCCCTTGTGGGTGGTTTTGCCAGTCCGTTTATGGTAAGTAACGGCCATGCAAATTACAACGCGCTGTTTATTTACCTGCTCATACTAAACATTGGCCTGCTCATTATTTCCTACTTTAAAGCATGGCGGGTGCTAAATATTGTATCCTTCGGCTTTACTGTAATAGTTTTCGGCAGCGTTTTATATACGCTTACCCCGCCTACTTACCATTATGGCTTTATTTATGCCAGCATATTTTACCTGCTGTATTTTGCCATAAATGTTGCGCATAATGTTCGCGAAAACAAAACATTCATTGCATCGGATTTCAGCATACTGCTAACCAACACGGCACTTTACTTTGCGGCCGGCTTATACCTGCTTACGGCAATGCACGCCGAACAATTCCGCGGATTATTCTGCGTAAGTTTAGCGGTGGTTAACCTTGTTCTCTCCTACATCTTATTCCGTAACCGCAAGGTTGATACCAATATCCTTTACCTGCTCATTGGGATAACGCTTACGTTTATTTCATTGGCAGCACCTATTCAACTGCACAGCAACAGCATTACCATTTTCTGGGCGTCAGAGGCGGTATTACTTTACTGGCTGTATCAACGCTCGGGCATTCAGCTGATGAAACTCACTTCGCTGGTAATCTGGGGTGCCATGCTATGCAGTTTAATGATGGATCTGTTCCAGATCTACAGCGACCATTTAATTACACTTACTATTGTTGCCAACAAAGGTTTTATTACTACAGTAGTTGCCGCTGTAAGTTCATTCTTACTATCGATATTAATAGGTCGTGACGAAAACCCACGAATTAAAGGCATCGCCGTTGAAGACCGCATCTTTAGCATAACCGCCCTTGCATTGCTATTCCTGAGCGGCCTTTTGGAGATAAACCATCAGTTCCTGAACCACTTCCCGGGCACTACATTAAATATTTTATACATAATGCTGTATACGCCGGTGTTTATATACGGCTATTACCTTGCCTCGTTAAAAGCCGGTGCATTACGTTTTGCAAACCCGATACGGTTAGGCATATTGCTGCTATGCGTTACTATTTACCTTGCGCTGATGCCGGCATTTTTTGATGTGCTTACAGATATGCTAAGTGGCCACAAACCACCGGCTGGTCATTTTATCGCGCATTGGATATCGGCAGTATTCGTAGGCCTGTTATTTTATCGTATTATCCGCCTGTGCCAAGCCACACTTGATGAAGGCATGAAAACACTCTTTACCTGGCTTATAAGTATCGGCATTGTGGTGTTTTTAAGTTTAGAAGTTAGCCTGCTAAGCAATGTATTGTTCTATAGCAAAATAAAGGATATCGGCCGGATAGAAACCGTATATGTAAAAACCGGTTTACCTATTTTATGGGGACTGCTTTCTTTCTCGCTCATGTGGCTCGGGATGCGTTATAAATTAAAAACAATGCGTATAGTATCGCTAAGTTTGTTTTCGCTTACGCTGATAAAATTATTTGTGTACGATATTGTGGATATACCGCAGGCGGGTAAAATAGCGGCGTTCTTTTGCCTGGGTATTTTGCTGCTTATTATATCGTTCATGTACCAAAAGGTTAAAAAAATTATTGTTGACGATGAGGCTAAAAACAAAGACGATAACAAGGAGTTGTAATATTGCGGTTTTAATCCTGCTGTTTTTTGCGTCTATAAAAACGGCATCGGCACAAAAAACCTTTAAGTACGGAGCTGCATTGCAACAGGTAGATAGCACGGGCTTTTATCGCATTAACCTGCAACCGGCTTTGGTGGCAAAGGCAAAGGCCGATCTGAGCGATATCCGCATAGCGGATGGCAAGGGTAATTTTGTGCCTTACATACAAGCCGGCAGTTTGCCGCAGAAAGATCAGAAAAGCTTTGTTGTTTTCAATACCATTGCCACCCGTCTGCCAACAGATACAGGCACCACTTTTATAGTAGAAAATAAAACAGGCTTGCCGCTCGACCGCCTTTGGATAAAACTGCAAAATACCGCTGTACAGCGCCAGATCAACCTCATTGGCAGCGACGACCTGCAGCAATGGTTTGCCATACAGGAGAACATTCCTTTGCAGGAAGCAGTGCAAAACAGCGAAGGCACGTATATGCAATCGCTGTCGTTCCCGGCCAGCAGTTATCGTTATTTGAAATTGTTGGTGAATGATAAAAGAAGAACGCCCATCAAATTTTTACAAGCTGGCATTTATACAGATTATGCGGCTATTTTAGCCTATACCCAGATAATTCCCGTACAATTCTCCCGTGTCGATAGCAACAAGACAACTTTTATCAACCTTAAACTAAATGACAATTACCAGGTAAATAAACTGCATTTAAATATTAGCGGCCCTAAATATTTTAAGCGTAACATTACTATTTATCAGTTGATAAACGGCTACAAAGAGACGGTTGCAGAAACTGAAATAAGCGCCACCCAAAGCACAGATGTGCTGATATCGGCCAAAACCAACCAGCTGATATTGCAGGTAAACAATGGCGATAATCCACCTTTAACTATAAAAAGTATCGATGTTTATCAATCAGATGAATATTTAATCAGCTACCTGGAGGGCAAACAAAGTTATCGTCTGCTGACTGGCGATTCATCTGCCTTGGCTGCAGAATATGACCTTAAGTTTTTTGCTGATAGCATAAAGGACAACACGCCATTAATTACTCATGATGCGGTTATAAAAAACAATATACAACCACCGGCAGTAGTAAAAAAAGGGCGGGATTATACCGTATTTATATGGATAGCTATTGTTGTTTCGTTAGGTCTGCTTCTATTCCTTACTTTGAAAATGACAAAGGAAGTGGGGAAGAAAACGGGGGAAAGATAATTGCAAGTTCAAGCGTCCATCCTTGAATTGTACCGCAAGTAAGCGTCCACGCTTACCATTGAAAACGGGAGCGTGGACGCTCCATGAAACATTATTCAGGCGTGGACGCCTGAATATGCAGCGGGGGACAACCCTTTTAATAGAAATTGTCATTCTGAGGCACGAAGAATCTATTCGCAAACATGCAAGCGGTATAATAGATTCTTCGCTCCACTCAGAATGACGGGAGTTCTTTACTTCCTTATACTCAAAATATCATGGATGGCATGGTCGGCTTTTTCATATTGAAACGTGAAGCCCGCATCCAGCAAACGTTTTGGTTTCACCCATCGGCTTTTCAATATCAGCTCGGTTTCCGTACCAATAACTATCGCACCAATCTCCAACAACCATTGCGGGGCGGGTAAACCTATCGGCATTCCATAGCCTTTACGCATGGCCTGCATAAAATCGGCGTTCCTTGCGGCTTCGGGGGCAGTGCAATTAAATATGCCCTCCAGTTCGGGGTGATCCATCAAAAATTGGGTGCTGCGGGCCACATCATGTTCGTGTACCCAAGCTATATATTGGCGGCCATCGCCTTGTTGTCCGCCCATACCCATCTTCACAAGATTAAGTAGGCGCGGAAAAACGCTGCCGCTTTGGCCAAGCGCTATACCCATGCGCAGGGCAATTTTGCGGGTATGCTGTGTTTCGGCTTTAAAGAATGCGTTTTCCCAACTGTTACATACATCAATGGAAAAGCCATAACCAATTTCGCCGGTTTCCTCATCCTGCGGATGATCTTCGGCATGGCGGTATATGGTGGCAGAGGCTACGTTGATCCAGAGCTTTGGCGGATCGGTCATTTTATTTATCACCTTTCCCAACAATTCGGTAGGAACTACACGTGAGCGGATGATCTCGGCCTTGTTCTTCTCAGTGTAGCGACAGTTAACATTTTTACCACAAAGATTGATCAACATATCTGCACCGGAAAGATGTACCGTCCAGCCGTTTTCTGTTTGGCCATCCCATAACGCTGTATGGATGTTATCAACAACCGGGGCCTGCTTGCGGGCCAGGATGATTACCTCATCGGCAAGGTCTTTATAATATTTTGCAAGTACAGTGCCCAGGTAACCATTACCGCCGGCAAGTACAATTTTTTTATAAGGTTTCATTAGTTCAGTTTTAATATCAATACCAATATAATAATGCGGTAAGTTACCCAGGTTATGGTCATTACCCAACCCAGGTTCAGTAATTTTGTTCTGCGGATGTGCTCAAGGAACATGAGGCCCGCTACGCCCATGAAACAAAGTGTGTAAAACAACGGACCAGCGGTAAACCAGTGGCTTAAAACCAGCGGGATAAGCAAGAGCAAGCTACCGGCAAAAGAGATGGTCATCATGTTGCCTAAATAGCTCCACACCTGGCTGCGTGAAAAAGCGCTGATAATCAATCCCTGAAAGATCACCTGCCCGCCGCAGATCATGTATTCGCGATAAGCATTTCCCAGCGGCACCATTGGGGTAAGTAAATGCGCGTATGCGGTAAGTATAAACCCGGTGCAAAACCAGGTAAAAAGCAGGTAAGCAATGCGATAATGCAGTTTAAAGGTTGGCTGATAAGCAAAATTAGCATCTTCTTTTGTGGGCGGAATAATTACCCGCCTGTTGTAGCTTATAAAAGCATAAACCTTGCTCATTAACCATACAAAAGGCCTGAAAGCAAATAACGTCGTAAAAACGGGACAGGCATTACCAATAATTTTAAACAGACTATCAACTCCATAGGTAACTTCGCCGTTTTTGATATTTATAAGGGCTATTTCATTGACTGCCCGTTGCCTGTCGTAAACCGGGCAAGCCTCCTGCTGCACGGCCTGGTATGGGGTTCTGCCGTTGTTATCAAGCATCCCGGTTTTTACAAAGGCTTTGGTGTATACACTGCACATAGGGCATTCTGCATCAAATAGTACCATGTGATCTTTAAGCGTTTTCATTGTAATTCATTTATCGTTTCAACAATACAAATATACATTTTATTTTGTATTTTCAATAAATACTGAAAATTAAATTACAAATAGCCCCCCTGTCCTAAAATTTATTTCAACCAGCCATTGCAAATTCAATTTATCTACCTAACTTTGAACAACAAAGTACTTTTAATGAAAGATCAAGACATTCATTCAGAACTCAGCTCCATCCGCAACCTGATGGAGCGTTCGGCCAAGTTCATTTCACTTAGTGGGCTCTCGGGCATAATGGCCGGCATATACGCTATTATAGGTGCGTTTATAGGCTACAAAATCATAGCAAATGAAGCATATGGCCTGCCACACAATGAGTACATCACCATATTACAGTTATTTGCGGTAGCCTTTTCAGTACTTATTTTGTCGATCGGTACGGGTGTTTGGCTCTCGGTTAAAAAAGCAAAAAAACATGGGCAATCATTTTGGAGCACGGGCAGCAAGCGTTTGCTGATAAATATGAGCATCCCCTTAGTGGCAGGCGGCCTGTTTACTTTTATATTAATATACCGCGGCTATTACGGCATTGTTGCCCCAGCTACCCTCATTTTTTATGGTCTGGCCCTCGTTGCAGGCAGTCATTACACTTATTCGGGTGTAAAAGGATTGGGGATACTGGAGATTTTATTAGGTTTGCTTTGCGCGCTAATGCCCGGTTACGGACTAATTTTCTGGACGGTTGGTTTTGGCCTGCTGCACATTATTTATGGTACAGTGATGCATTTTAAATACGATTCGTGAACATATCATTAGAACAATTTGATAAAGCCTTTGAAAACCGCATCCGCCTGCAAATTATGAGTGTGCTGGTTGCCAATGAAAGCTACGACTTTAATTCACTTAAAGAACTGCTTGACCTTACAGACGGCAACCTGGCATCGCACCTTAAAGCTTTGGAAAAGGAAGAATATATACAAGTACAAAAAAGCTTTATCGGCCGTAAGCCCAATACACGTTACCTCGCTTCAGAAAAGGGCCGTGCGGCTTTCAGGCTGCACTTACTTGCGCTTGAAAGTTTAATAAAACAACAGAAACTATAATTTACCGGGCTGCTATTTACATTTGTATCCACAGCAATCGCAGATAAATAAATTATTGCGGTTTTAATAAATTTTCACATCTTTGCTGCAGTTCCTCAATATTAACCACTAATAACAGGAATCATGCAAGAAAGTACCTCCACAATATCCCATCAACCCACTGCCTGAAACAGGCGGACAATATATTTCTATTGCTTTTTAATTAATGTTGGTTTGCCAATGATCTCTTGATTGGCATACTTGGCTTTATTTGTCTGCGAAATTTTCTGTTTCAATTTTAGCCCGGGACTTTTCATAATGGGTATATCCACACGATGGATGAATTTTTAATCACACAGATTTCAAAATAAGCATAGTCCCCATAAAGGGCTCATGCAGACTATTAAACAAAACCCGTATGGGCAATTTGAAAATAAAAGAACTGGACAGTATAGGCTATGTAGATAACAGGCTTAAAAGCATTGTTATAAATACCATAGCCAAACATTTTAAACATCACACTAACGAAGATATTATATCGATATTAATCCATATTCGCGACAATCCGGACACATATGTTAATGATGCTATAAAAAGCAAAATAGCATTGGCATTTATATCAGAAAAGCATGATCTCCCTGCCAACGAATATCAGTTAATGCAAACTCTAACCCCGATAAAAATTTATGGGGCTGATGAAATTGAAGACGCCGCGAAACAGCAAATGGCACTGGCATTAAGTTTACCTATAAGCATACAGGGTGCCTTAATGCCCGATGCGCACAGCGGTTATGGTTTGCCAATAGGCGGTGTTTTGGCCACCCGTAATGCGGTAATTCCCTATGGTGTAGGCATGGATATTGGCTGCCGGATGACCTTAACCATTATTGATGCCGATGAAAAGTTCCTGAACCGATACGATCACCAAATAAAAAAGGTGCTGTTTAGCGATACTCATTTTGGTATGGAAGGCGGCTTGGCGGTCGCGCAATACCACGAGGTTTTGGACGATTCGAGATTTAAGGCCACGCCCCTACTTAAAAAACTGCATGGCAAAGCTATCAAGCAACTGGGCACGTCAGGCAGCGGTAATCACTTTGTAGAGTTCGGCATGATTAAACTGGCCGATAATAATACCCTGGGATTACCGGGTAACAGCTACATGGCTTTGTTATCACACTCGGGTAGTCGCGGATTGGGCGCAAATATTGCCCGCCATTATACCCAGGTGGCTATGGATACCTGCAAGTTGCCGCGGCAAGCCCAGCCACTTGCATGGCTTAATCTTGATACCGAAGCAGGACAGGAATACTGGCTGAGCATGAACCTTGCCGGCGATTATGCCCGGGCCTGTCATGATCGTATTCATGCAAACCTGCTAAAGACACTTGGACTAAAAGCCCTGCACAAGACAGAAAACCACCACAATTTTGCGTGGAGGGAGAAACTTGCAGATGGAGCAGAAGCAATAATTCACCGCAAAGGAGCCACACCTGCTCATGAAGGCGAGCTCGGAATTATTCCTGGCAGTATGGCTACCCCCGCTTATCTCGTAGCTGGTAAGGGCAACACGGATTCGCTAAATTCCGCGTCGCACGGCGCCGGTAGAGCAATGAGCAGACAAGAAGCCAAGGCAAGTATGACTGGATCGGCGCTGAAGAAAACCCTTGCAGCAGCCGGGGTAACATTAATTGGCGGCAGTATGGAAGAAAATCCATCGGCCTATAAAAACATTGAAGCGGTTATGGCTGCACAAACTAACCTGGTAAGCATACAGGGCAAATTTATGCCCCGTATAGTACGCATGAATAATGAATAACAAAATGAAAAAAGTAATTATACAAATAACCGCGGGCAAAGGCCCGGCAGAGTGCTGTCGGGTTGTTTACAAAATACAGGAAATAATGCTGAAGCAGGCCGCAGCTTTTGGCTTAGAACTATCTATAATTGAAAACAAAAAAGGCACAGTTTCCGGCACACTGCTATCGGCAACACTATTGGCGCAAGGCGTTAATCCAAACATATTTATAAATGAATGGAGTGGAACTATACAATGGATAGCCCAAAGCCCTTACCGTAAATTTCATAAACGAAAAAATTGGTTTGCAGGTGTGGGTATTTTCAATGTAGATGAGCAAATTGCCTTTAACACACATGATGTAAAATTTGAAACCCTTCGGTCATCAGGCCCAGGAGGCCAAAACGTAAATAAAGTTGAAACCGCAGTACGTGGTATCCACATACCTACCGGCATACAGGTTTTGGCAATGGATAGCCGATCGCAATTGCAAAATAAAACAATTTGTATGGCCCGGTTAACAGCAAAGGTAATGGCCTTGCAAACCCAAAAGCAAATCAACCAGCATGAGGAGCACTGGATAGCTCACCATTCATTACAGCGGGGTAATGCCGTTAAAATAATTCAACAGGAACTGTAAAGTAAAGTGCCGGTATGCGCACAGCCGGCACTTTATATTTTTTACAATAAGGATTATTGCCCAAATTTCACCCAGACGAAATAGCCCACCCAAAGCAAAACATTGGAGTAAACCCCGGCAAGCACATCATCCATCATAACGCCGGTGCCACTGGGCAGGGCTTCCATTTTGCGGATGCCGAGGGGTTTTACGATATCAAAAAAGCGAAACAGCACCAGGCCACCTATCAAAAAGTAAAGAGTTTGCGGTAAAAACAACACCGAGATAAGCATACCAGCAACCTCATCAATCACCACGCGCGAGCTGTCTTCGCCCCAATCGGGTTCAACCTTGTTGCTTACATAAACACCCCAAAGGGTTATAATGATAGTAATGGCCAGTAAATACAGCGGATTTTGCAAAGCAGGCGTTTTCCACAGCAGCCAGATGCCACCGCAGGTAACTATAGCCGCATAAGTGCCCCCACCCTTTAAAAAACCTATCCCAAATATCGACGCTATTATTTTGTTGAAGTTCATTCTATTTAGTCATTTGTCATTGGGTTATTAGTCATTCTTTCAAATGCACATCTCTCTCGCCCTTTAACATTTTTCAATTTGGCGCAAAGGAAGCTACCTTTTGCCTTTGACCTTTCGCTTTTAACCTCTCCTTACTGCTTATCCAATACATCCTCGGCTGCTTCGGCAACTTCGGGTTCGATGGTGTGGCGTTTGGGGAAATTGAACAGTAACGATGTTAATACCGGGATAATGAATATCCCCACGGTAAATACTGAGGTAATAATATCCGCCTTTTCACCCTCCATAAACTTGGAGAAAGATGCATCCGGATAAAAATGAACGTATAACGACGATGATAATTTAATACCCAATACGCCAATCACTATAAAAGCCACAGTTTCTAAAAAGGTGAACTTCTCCATCAGCTTCACAAAGGCCTGCGCTACAAAACGCATAGCCAGGATACCGATGAATACCCCTATATAAATCAGCACCACATGGTCTGTAAAGGCCACTGCGGCAAATACGTTATCTATGGAAAAGGCAAGGTCCATTAGCTCAACCAAGGCCACTGTAGCCCAGAATACGCCGAAAACCCCTACTGTAGACCGGTAAAGCCAGTTTTTGTTTTTATCAACTTCTTCCTCTTCACCGCCTGCGTTGGCTGCCTGAATTTTACCTTTAAAATAATCAAAGGCCAGATAAAGCAGGTACAAGCCGCCAATTGGTTTTAACCACCAGATCTTCACCAGCCAGGCCGCTAAAAACAAGCATACACCACGCAGTACATACGCGCCGATGATACCATAACGCAAAGCCTTTTTACGCTGATCCTTAGGCAGATCCAGCACCATGGTGGCCAGTACGGCGGCATTATCTACCGAGAGCAGGCTTTCAATAACTATAAGGTTTAAAATAATAAGGAAGCCGGCTTTAATGTCGGGACCTAATATTGTGTGTAAAAAATCCATATTGGCAGGTAATGTATTTTGTTAAGGTTAAATAAACTAAATTATATCGGTATTTAGCATCGATTTTAAAATATTTGCCTGTACATCAACATTACTGATGTTTTCCAGGAAATTGATATCGGTGATTTTCTTGTAATCATCGGCCAGCAGGGCCTTTATTTCGGGTGGCATAAATGCTTTCATGGCGGCGGCGTTGCCTTCCAGCTTATCGTTTTTATCTTTCAGCTCATATACCAATCGCTCTTTTTTCGATAGATTGGTTGACATATCTATTCCCGAAATTTTCCCTAAGTCAAAGAAAACGAATAGGTTATCAGCCGGCACATACAGAAAATAGCGGTCGGCATCTACAAACTTGTATACTTCAATTACCTGGCTGCCCGATTTGAGGCCGCAGTAAAACTCAGTTTTAAAATCATATTTACATAGTACCCCCATGAGCTTGCGCTGGATGGTGGCATAGGGGTTTTTATAAACATCGGCAAGGTTGTAGGCCGTTGCTTCTTCTATTAATTCGTTACTTACGGTGTAAAAAAAATCTGCGCTAAACCTTGAGCTAAAGGAGTTTATGTTTTTTGATAACGGATTATCATTCCCACTATCCGACAATACCTGGAACAGTTTCCGTAACGACAAATTCACCTTTAAGGCCTGCCTTTGCTTCTCCAAATTGAAATTAGCTATGGTATAAGTAGGATCATTAAGGCGCTCTATCATCTCCCGGTTTATCTGGATCTCGTCAAACAGGAGGCTCACATTACCCTCATTATTCTTCTTGATCTTACGCAGCAGGTCTATCAAACTTTGGGTGAATTGCAAGTGAAACAGATCTAACTTATTGACATCCAGTTCGGTATTGGCTTCAAAAAGCTTATGAATCACTTGGCTGCGGAGGTAAATTTTATAGATCACATCGTCCCCGAAATACACAGAAAGCAGTTGCAGCTTGCTGAGCATCCGGTTGGATTGATTTAAAATATTTAGCCGGTTTTCATCCATTTGTAAGTACAAATTTACTAAAATATTAAGCCCTGCCCAAACGCCCCGCAGCAATGGATCTGTTTATTTCAACATTCGTCAGTAACCGTCAGTATAGCGTCAGTAGCCGTCAGTACCTCGTCAGCAGTCGTCAGTGGTTAAAAACAAGCAATCCCCGGCCTTTGGCGTGCCGGGGATTTATTTATTTGTTACAACATTTAAAAACGACAAAAAAACTACGCGTTGGTAACGTGTTTTTTCAATTCGGTTTCTAATGATTGCAATTCGGTGTTCAGGGTTTTGCGGTTGGCGGTACCCTCGTCGTGGATGCGTTTAACCTCGGTAAGGGTTTCTATTAATGACGCAGTTGTACGTTTCAGGGTATCCAGCGATACTACCGTTTTCTCATTCTCGCGGGCAACGTCAATACTGTTTTGTTTCAGCAGTTCGGCATTCTTTTGCAGGATGGTGTTAGTAGTGTCTGAGATCTTTTTCTGCATCTCCACATTTTCCTTCTGGCGGTTAAGCGCAACGGCAATGGTGAGTTGGTTTTTCCAAACCGGGATGGTGGTTGATACTATCGACTGTGCTTTTTCGGCAATGGTGGTGTTGTTGCTTTGCACCACGCGGATTTGCGCCAGCGACTGCATCATAATAAAACGTACCACTTTTAAATCGGCAAGGCGTTTATCCAGGCGGTTCACAAAATCACGCAGATCGGCAATTTCATAATCGTTATAGGCCGATGGATTGGCATCCATCTGCGCCAGCTGCTCGGTAAGTTCGTTATACTTTAACTGGCCCGATATAATGAGTTCCTCCATTTGGTGAATGTAGGTTACATTGCTATCAAACATGGTTTGCAACGAGCTGTTATCCTTTAGCGAGTTAACCCTGCCGGCCTTTATCTTGTTGGTTATTTTATCAATGTTGTTGATAACCGTATCGTACTTCTGAAACAGTTTTTTTGCATCGAAAACCAGCTTTTTAACAAAGGGGATATGCGATATAAAAGAGGTGAACGCGTTTTGGTTCAGCTCATCAACATCAATGTAATTAAGCTCGGTAAGCAGGTCGTTAATTAACAGGCCAACCTCGCCCGAATTGTAGGTACGTACCGATGTTAAAAAGTTATTACTATACTTTTCCATGGATGCCTGCACATCGGTACCATAGTTAAGTATCGAGTTTACATCTTTAGGGTCAAGCGCTTTGGCAACCTCGCCGTACTTTTGTACTTCGGTAGATGAGATATTGGTTAAATCTACATTACCCTCCTTATCCAGCAGTTTTGCGGGCGTGGTTGTGCCTGGTGCCGGCGGCGGGGTAATATTCAGGTTTACCGGTGTTATATTTATAGGGTCGAAATTATTTGGTGAGCCTTCCATTTTTTTAATTTTTAATGTATGATCTGTGGTGTGGTTTCTGAGGTCTTTGATCTGTGGTATGGTTTCTGAGGTGTGAGGTCGATGGTATGGTTTCTGTTTTTCTGTCCAATTACCACCGACCTCACACCACCGCCCCCAGACCTCAGACTACAAATAATTTTGTGTTACCGTGCGTACGGTTTCTTCCAGCTTGCGGTCGCGGGTTGGTTCGCCAATGGCATTGAATTTCCATTCGCTGTTCTTTTTGTAAAACACGCCCATCACCATTGATACATGGCCCGCAAAATCTTTGCTGTGCGCAATATCATAGGTTGCAAATACCTCATTAACGCGTGTAGGCGTACCCTCGTAAATGCGGATAGATGCAAACGGAATGGTACCAAAATCCTGTCCGCGGAAACTGTTCAGCATAAATGCCACGTAGGTAACATTAGCGCCCAGCGTACCCAGGTCAACAGTTATTACCTCGTTATCCAGGCCGTCGTTACCGGCCATATCGCCGGTCAGGTCGTCGCCGCTGTGCCTTACTGCGCCATCTTTTGAACGCAGGTTGCCAAAGTAAATTACATCTATCAGTTTTTTGGTATCATCAAACAGCGCGCAGCTGGCATCAAGGTCAACCGCTTCTTTAGTGGTACCAAAACCAAACAGGCCCTTTTTTTCAATAGCGCCCCAGTTAATACCTACACAAAGGCTTTGCAGTTTGCTGCCGTTTTCTTTTTCAAGACTAATGCGTTGTCCTTTTTGAAGATTAATTGCCATATTATTATTGGTATTTGGTTAAGTAATCCTGTAAGCCGCCTTTCATGCCTGCGCCAACAGCTTCAAATTTCCAGTTGTTATCTTTTTTGTAAATGCGGCCAAACTCAACGGCTGTTTCTATCGAAAAATCTTCTTCCAGCTCGTATTTCAAAATATCGGCATTGGTAGCTGCATCAAACACGCGGATGAACGAGTTACGCACCTGCCCAAAATTCTGGCGGCGAGATTCGGCTTCGTGGATGGTTACCACTATACAGATCTCTGATACTTTAGGGTCTATTTTCGACAGGTCTATCCTGATCTGCTCGTCATCGCCGTCGCCATCACCGGTAAGATTATCGCCGGTATGTTCAACCGCGCCATCGGGCGATTTAAGGTTATTGTAAAACACAAAATACTCATCGCCAACCAGCCTTTTGTTATCGCCTAAAATAAAAATAGACGCGTCGAGGTCAAAGGCGCTGCCTGTTGATGAACTATTGGTATCCCAGCCCAGCCCAATGGTAAATTTGGGGGCGTTTATCGCTTCGCGCTGGCCTTTTTGCAAATTAATTGCCATGTTAAATTAAAGTTTTGTTGTTTATAAATAGGTTTTCGGTAATAAAGTTAAGGTTTTTGGCGTAGGCGTCAATAGTATGATAGCCGTTGCCCAGCGCCATATCATATAGCAAGTTTACAAAATCGGTGCTTTGGTTTTGTATAAAGATGCTAAAGCAATCGAAATTATAATTCAGTATGTATTTTACTATGCGGGTGTTAATGCAAAAGCTGCCGCTTTTAATGATCGGCTCCAGATCAAATATTGTTTTTACCTGGTGATAGTTCAGGTAGTTTTCAATATTTGGGTGGATGTTTTTGTTCACCAGTTCGGCAAAGTACAGCATATACACATCATTATGCAGGCCATATTCGTTAACCATTTTCATGATCATACGCTCGTGGCTGCCGGTTATTTTTATATCATCTAAAAAAATGAGCGTTTTACCGGTCAAAAAATCCTTATCAATATGAAACGAATCGTTACCGATAAGGCTTAACCTTTGCGCGGCATCCAGCTCGCCGTAATCTTCCTTATAAGTAATGGTGCGATGCACCTTGGTTTCCTGCACTACAGGGTAGCCATGCCTGGCCAGCCAGCGGTTAAGCCGGTGTACAAAAGCAGTTTTCATGGCGAAGGTAGCCGTTGGGATAAACGAATACGGACTTGATATAACCACTATTTGCTGGGTAATGGGCTGCTTTGCCAGCCGCTGCCGTATAAAACCATCGGCAAGGGCCACCCCAAAATCATTGGACACGCTTTCGTCGCCAAATTTAAAACGACTATAGCTATCCGGGCAAAACCCAAATTCGGTCGCATTATCTATGTGATGTAATGAATAGGTAGTGTTCATTAGCTTATTAAGGATAAAATAGACTTGTTGTTTGAGTTAATGAGTAAACTTTTTACGCCCGCGGCTTCGGCCCCTTCAATATCGGCTTTGGGGTTATCGCCTATGTGGATGATATCATTTAACCCAATTACCGTTGGATGATTTACTTTTTGGATATTTTGCAGCATAAGCGCAAACAGCGCCGGGTTTGGTTTAGACATGCCAACCTCATCAGAGTACAGCTGAAAATCAAAGTATTGATCCATTTTTAATGCCACCAGTATTTGTTTCAATGTTGCCCCTTTTATAAAGCCGGTATTACTAAGCAAACTAAAAGTAGCGCCGCCTTTTTCTTTTAGATGCTGCAGCACCTCAATTGTTACAGGCGAGTACACATAGGGCAGGTAATTGAACAGCAGCTTATCCATATCGGCATATAGTTTTTTTACGTCGATACCGGTAAGGTTAAGCTCATTATCATTAATAAGGCTGATAACCATAAGGTACATTTCGTCGGCATCTATGTTTTTGCCGGTGCTTTCATTAACCGCGTTGCACATCAGATCAACCTGCCTGAAAGCCTTTGCTACCTCATCAATACTTTTACCCGCCGGGTTAAATTCCCGGTGAAAGATCTTGGTACGCTCTATTTTAAAATATGGGTTCGATTTTATCAGCGTAAGCCAAAGATCAAAGGAATAGTGTAACATTCTGTGGTGTGGGTTCTGGGTTCGGTGATGTGGGGTGTGGGATCGGTGGGGTGAGGTGTGGGATCTGAGGTGTGAGGTCTGTGGTGTGTGGTCCTGTGGTCTGTGATCTGTGATCTGAGGTGTGAGTTCAGAGGTGTGTGGTCGGCGGTGTATGGTGGTAGCATGAAAATCCATAACGAATTGTGCATTCATTACCCATCTCCCAATAACAAACCTCAGAACTCACACCACACACCTCTGAACTCACACCACAGACAACACACCTCAGATCACACACCTCAGATCAATACTCTTTCAACAATTCTAAAAAGTTATCGGTAGTATGTGGTTCGCCAACGGCGCGGAATTTCCAGGTGCCGTCTTTACGGTAAACCTCGGCAAATTTCATGGAGCACATGCCATTATAAGTAGCATCGCCAGACAGGCTGAACTTGGCTATCTCCTTGCCCCTGCCGTCCACAGCGCGAATAAAAGCGTTATCAACCATACCAAAATGCTGGTTGTTTTTGCGGCCCTGGTATATAGCCACAATAAACAGGATGCGGTCAATCCGCTGATCAAGCGAATCCAGCTTTACAATGATCTGCTCATCGTCGCCATCACCGGCCCCGGTACGGTTATCGCCCGTAAGCCATATATTGCCCGATGGGTGTTTCATGGAATTGAAATACACTACATCGCCCTCATACAAACTCACTTTATTGCCGTTTGGCTTTTGAATAGTGCGACCCCTATCGGCCACTTTACCATTTTTATCAAGCAAAAAAGCAATGGCATCCAGGTCATACTCCACCTCTTCGGCACCGCCGCCAAACAGTTTGCCCAAAAAGCCGCCGCCGCCATGGCTTTGCCTTACATCCCAGCCCAAACCAATAGTAACCGACGACAGGTCATAACTTTCGCCGCTCTGGTCGTTTTTACGGAGGTCAATAGTTTGACCTTTTACCAAATTTATTGCCATAATAATATTGTTTAATTTAATAACGGCCCCGTTCCTTTCAAAAAAGCCCTCTCCTTTGGAGAGGGTTGGGTGAGGCTCTTACTTAATGATCTGTCCTTTAAAATATTTACTTAAAAAGAAGGCAAGATCCTCCTTATAACCCACGCCCGATGCTTCAAATTTCCAGGCACCGCCGCGACGGTAAAGCCGGCCAAATTCAATGGCTGTTTCAATAGAGAAATCCTCGCCCAGTTCATACTTACAAACTTCGCTGCCGGTTTGCTCGTCAATAATGCGGATGTATGAATCGCGCACCTGGCCAAAGTTTTGCCTGCGGGGCTGCGCCTCATGAATGGTTACCACAAACAGGATCTCCTGAATTTTAGCGTCTACCTTAGTAAGGTCGATATTAATGGATTCGTCATCGCCGCCATCGCTGTTACCGCCCGATGGATCATCGCCGGTATGATGCACCGCGTTATCCGGCGAATCTACATTGTTATAAAACACGAAGAACTCGTCCTGTGGTACAAAGCGGTTAGCATCTATCATGATAGCCGATACATCCAGGTCGAAATCATAACCCGTGCCCTCGTTAGGGTTCCAGCCCAAACCAACTGTCATTTTAGACAGTCCGATATCTATTTTTTGTCCTTTTTGAAGATTAATTGCCATTGTAAAAATGTTTAATTATAAACCTTAAACGCCTATAATATTGCAGTGTTTTAAGCTGGTGTAAGTATTAACAGCGGTTTAAAATATTGAACTAAGATATATATTTTTATATATCCCATTGTATATGATTACCGCTTAACATTAATGTTACCATAAGCCCCCGAAATATTTTTTAAGCTTTAAATTTATGCTGGTAATGCAGTGACGAGCTTTTATATAGAGCATGTCATGCTGAGGCACGAAGCATCTATCCGTGAGCAAGTATAGTAGCAGAGTAGATTCTTCGTACCTCAGAATGACAATCTCTTTTAACCTGAAGTTGCCCCTAATTCACCATATTGCCATTCAAATCAACCTTCCGGGCAAAGGGGTTCAAAAACTTGTTGGCCAGTACGGCAAACTCGCGGCGGGTAACCGGGCGGGTCATATCAAAATTGGCAGTAAATTTATACTCCGTTTTCCAGTTTTTTTGCAGACTAAGCTGTAAGGTTTTGGGCTCGGTAAGCGTTATCTCACTAATGAACGACATGAGGTTGCCCACCGTAAATTTATTGCCCGGCTTCTCCTTATTAAACCACAAAAAGGCGCGGGTGTAAATCTCCATGATCAGCGGTTTAACCTCGGCGGTGTTCACTACAGAATCGGGCATGAAAAACAGTTGGGTTACGCCATTGCTAATTGTATGCGGCAAGCCTTTTAATAAGCCGGTTGCGCCAACCTGTTGTATGGCCCTCATGTACGGGTCGTTTGGTTTTACATCGGCAAAGGGCAATAGGTAACCTTTAAAATCCAGTATTTCGCCTTGTACGGTACGGGGATCCAGCTTTTTTGTGGTGGTTTTAAAAAACGCGCAAAAAGCAGCAGCCGTTCCCGCACCCTGCCCAAGGGTAAGCTGACCGGCAAGGTACTGGATATCATCGCCGGGGATAAGCGCGGCGGTTACCAATAAATTATCAACCTGTTTTACAACAATACTATTAAGCGGGATGCAATACGACGGATATGGCGGATAATTACCCGCCGGCACCACACCATCCGCACCTTGCCCGGGGAAGCTATCGCCCATGGCAATACTGGTACGGTACAAAGTCGACTGCTGGTTAGCTGCCCCAAAATCAAATGACTTAACGGCTATGCCCAGCTTTGCCGCTACCGTGGCACCCTGCGTTGCATCAATAATTACTTTGGCCTTTACCAACTGCGATTTCCCGTTTTGGCTGATGGTTATCTCCCAAACATCACCATCCCTTTTTACGGTAGAAAATGAGGTATTGAGCTTTACGGTCAGATTTTTAACCGTATCAGCTATTTTTTTGAAGATGGCGGCGCCGGTATAGGGCTCCAAATGCAGGCTGGCATTATGCGCGGTATCATACCCCGGCGTTTTTTTATAAAACTCGATGGTTCTTTTACGAAACTCGCCCCAGATCCCCGATGGCAGATCCGTCCCTCTGGTAATAGTCACCATGCTTTGCGAAGTCATGGCCTGGCACAACTGCGCGCCTGGTTCAATGAGTAAGGTTTTTAGCTTGCTGCGCGCGCCTTGAATGGCTGCCGCCGTGCCGCCGGCATCGCCGCCTATTACCAAAATATCTGTTTTAATGGTTTGGGCGTAGGTTAAGGAGCAATTAAAAAGAAGCAGTGCTAAAAGTAGCTTTTTTATCATCGGCGTAAATAATGTACAGAACGCTAAATTAGCTTAAAGCTTGCGCTACTATAAAATTATGCCTAAATTAAATTTTTTTATGCTTATGACAGACGAACAAATGAAGTACCCCATTGGCAAATTTGCCCCGCCGGCCTCTTATACCAGCGAGGATATGCGCGGTTGGATTGACGATATAGCCACGCTGCCGGGTAAATTGCGCCATGCCATTACCGGTCTTAATTACCAGGAACTGGATACCCCCTACCGCACCGGCGGGTGGACACTGAGGCAGGTGATCCATCACCTGGCCGATAGCCACATGAATTCCATTACTCGTTTTAAACTGGCCCTTACTGAAAACAACCCCGTTATAAAACCCTACGAGGAGGCCGACTGGGCCCTGCTGCCCGATTACCGCCTGCCTGTAGAATCGTCATTAAAAATGCTGGAAGGCATCCACATACATTTTGTGGCCCTGTTTGAAAGTTTTACCGAAAACGAATGGGCCCGCACCTTTGTTCACCCAGCATCCGGCGATATCGTTTCCCTAAAAAAAGGCCTGGCCCTTTACGCCTGGCACAGCAACCACCACCTTGCCCACGTTACCGAAACAGTGAAGAAGTTTATGGTGCGGAGTTAGGTTAAAGGGAAAAGGCGAAAGGTTAAAAACATTCCACTCGTCATTGCGCTCGTTTGTAACGAGTGCTTACCCGCTACCGTCGCTCGGCTCCTGCCCATAAGTGTTGGAAAGACTGAATTTTATAAAAAGTTTGTCATTTCGATTGAGCTCAGGTGGGTGAAAGCGTGGCGCAAAAGAGAAACTACCTCTTGAGCGATAGCGAAAAATCTTCTGCGGAATACAGTGTTTTGAGGCATATCGAATAAGATTTCTCCTCGTACCTCGTTCGAAATGACAAATTTTTTAATCTTCCGAACACTTATGGGCAAGAGCCGGGCGACTCCGAGATTCGCATCCCTTTTTCAAACCTTTTACCTTTCGCCTTTTACCTTTTACCTCCAGATTACGCCGATGGAAAGCTCAGGTAAAATGTGGTGCCTATTTCCATGGTGGTTTCGAACCATATTTTGCCGTTGGCGTTTTCTATGGAGTTTTTTACGAATGCAAGGCCAAGGCCCGTGCCCGAACTTTTGGTGGTAAAGTTGGGTTCAAATATTTTTTCGCGCATGTTTTCGGGGATGCCGTTGCCGTTATCCTTTATGGTTAACAATACGTTTTTACTGGTTATCAGGTAATGGATGTCAATAATACCCTGCCTGCCCTGCGGGGTAGCTTCAATGGCATTTTTAAGCAGGTTGTTAAAACAGCGCAGCAATTGGTCACGGTCTGCAGCTACTATAAATGGTGTTTCGGGCTGGGCATAAAGGATGCTGATATTATCCATCTGTTTAAAAATGGTTACCGCCTGACCCAGCATTTCAAAAATATTTATCTGCTCAATGCGCGTATCGGGCATTTTGGCAAAGGCCGAAAACTCCGATGCTATGGACGATAAGCTCTCTATCTGTTCCACAAATGATTTGCTGAAACGCTCAAACTTCTGATCAAATTTGGGGTCTTTATCCTTCCATGATTTATCAAGCAGCTGCAAGCCAAGTTTAAGCGGTGTAAGCGGATTTTTAATTTCATGGGCTACCTGTTTGGCCATTTCGCGCCAGGCGCTTTCCCGCTCGGATTGTGCCAGCCTATGCGCGCTGTTTTCCAGGGCCGAGATCATTTTATTGTACTCGGTAACCAGCGCCCCTATCTCGTCATTGCGTGACCATTTTATCGGCTCGTTCTTTTTACCGTAGATGGTTTTACTTAAACTTTGCTGTATAAAATTAAGCGGGGCCGTAATTTGCCGCGCAATAATAATGGCAAATAAACCAATGGCCACAAATACCAATGCGTACACGTTTATCATTACGTTTAATAACGAGCTGATACGCTCGCGGTAGTCGGCCTCATTTGAAAAATAAGGCAGTTGTATGTAGGCTATGGTTTTGTTTGATGTGGTTATTATAGGTGCGTAGGCCGCTTTATAACTCAAATCGCCTATCTTTTCTTCGTTCACAAATTCCGATTTTTGAAGTTTGCTCAGAAATATGAAAGCGCGGGAGTTCATGCGTCGTACCACTAAACCATTTTCGTAAATTTTGGGTTGCGTGGTTACCAGCGGTATGCCATTGGTATCAAACAAAATAAGATCGGTAGCGTAGGTGTTGGCCAGTTCATTAAAGCTAACCTGGCTTTTTTCGTTAATATTATAAATATATTTGTTGTAGCCTCCGCTTTCAAAGGCGGCTGCAATGCGGGTTATTTTATCGCGAATTTGCTTGTCCTGCTGGTTGTGGTATTGTGTGCCTATAGAGAAAAAAGTAATAAAGCCCACCATTACCAGCGTAACCACCACGGCAAATATCATAGAAAACTGGATGCGGGTTTTATACAAGATCTTATCAAAGTTTATCCGCAGTACCCATTGCAGTTTATTATCCTGAATTTGCAGAATGCGGATGCGGAACCAGCACCACCTCACTAAAATAACAACAGCACTAAATATTAACAGGATCACAAAAAAGAAAGTGATGGATGTTACCCCGTAATACAGCGGGTTATCTTCTTTACTTACCACTATTAAGTTACGGGCACTGGGTTTATATATCAGGTGATTGTACCTGTTAAAACTATCATACCATGCGGTGTTTACCCCGCTGGTTGTAGTAACGGTATAGTTTTTAAGATTCCCCTTAAACTCGGTATTGTTGAGCGAGTAAACAAAGGTTCCTTTCTGGCTTTGCAGCTTGTTATCGATATAAAAGGCGTAGGAGTAATCTTTAAAATCATCTTCGGGTTTTATGCGCCCGTCTATCAGCAGTTCGGGGAAAGCTCCGGCGGCCTGCAGGGGTTTTGATCGTAGTTCGATAACCAGCGTACCCAGTTGTTTGCCATCAAGGTTGATGGGAAGTATGGCAAAATATTTCTGAAACCCGAACGACTCATTTTCGCGGTAAAAATAGTTTGATACTTTAAATGAGCTGTACAGCACCAGGTCCTTAAACACATCAAGCGAATAGCTATCGCCGGAGAGGGCCTGCTCCTTTTCGTCGTACTCATGCACCTTAAACTCGTACTTTGAAAGGTAGCCATCAAAATAAAGTTTCTGAAACCGGTTTATAAGGTAATCTGTATTGCGCACACCATCGTTAAAATAATTGCGGATGGCAGTATCGGCAATTATCTTGCCTTCAATCTTTTTAAAAATATAATCGGCGTTGGCATCATCGGGCACTTCCAGCTTTTGCACCAGCGCGGCCCGTGTGGTTTGTTCCTTTATACTTTCAAAGTGGTTAAGTTTTATAGATGCAATAACCGCGCATATTACCAAAATACTTAAAAACGTAGCGGCATTAAGTTTGCCGTTATTATGTATAAAACCCTGGGCGCGTATAATTATAAGAATGCCCCATAATATATAAAACAGGGTAAACTCCTTGTAAAATGCAAAAACCGCGGTTGTTATCACAATGCCAAGTACCAGCAGCACTAACTGGTGCGATCGGGGTACCTCAAGCCTGAGGCAAAAATACAGGATAACGTCTACCAGTAAATAAAATATCAAAAAACTAAAGCACAGCATCAATACGCCCAGCATACTAAATGACGAAAGGCTGAGCACATTATTTACATTAAAGTTGATTCTGGAGTTGATAACCAGCCCGTAAAAAAGACTCAGGAGCGATGTTGATACCGCTACCAGTATCAATATACAGGCAATAACGGTTAAGTAGCCTGCCATTTTCCCGTACGTGCCGGTAAATAAACGGCGGCGTTGCAGGTATATAAAGGCAACAAACCAAAATATAGCCAGTATGTTGATGCAAAAATCGCCAAGTGAGGGGTAAACTGCGCTTGAGGCGTAAAAGGTGGGGTTAAAAACGTCGAGCTTGTAGGTAAAATCCGGGACGTTATAATGCAGGTTCACAAACCTGAACAGTAAAATAAAAAGTCCTAAAAAAATAACAGATAACAAAGCGTATCCCTTTGCAGCCACATAGCAGCAAACGTTGTGCATTAAGGCACAAAGGGTAATAACGGTTAATATCCAAAATAACAGCTGATAATATATAAACGCGTAATTAACACTGTTTGGCCGCTGCTTTATAGAAAACAGGTAATGATTATCAACGCTGTGGATCTCGTAAATATCCCTATCGGCAAAGCTGGCAATGTCAATATTATCCTCGGTTACCAGATCTTTTGCAAACGTGTTTTGCAGGTATTTGTTGGTAAGGGCAAAATTGGTTTTTATGGGGATGAAGAAAATAACAGAGAAATTGCCCTCGGTTTTCCGGATGGTTTCGTAATAGCCGTTGGGCTGCTTTATAAACGAGTAGCCATTATTTATAGCCTGCAGATCATCGGGGATAACTTTTATACCGCTCCAAAAAGCAAGCTTATTATTGCGGGTGGTAATAAACCAAATCCTGTTAACAACGGTTATCTCCTGGATATCGGCAACGGCCCTGTTATCATCATTAGGATGTTTTTTAAAGGCGTTAAACCTTTCCTTATCATTAAGCAGCTTGTTTACGTAAACCTCCTTTTTATGCAGGTTATCCTCGAGGGTTTGGCCGGTTTGGGCCAGGTTATTTAAGGGCGTATATGTTTTTTGAACAAAAATAGCCGCAAACAATAAACCAACACCTATAAGGGTAAGCAACAAACGTATTTTTCCGGAGGTAGTCAAATTGCTTCGATGTGTAACAGTTTATTTATAAAATTAAAGGCACTTTTCAGTGCCTTTTTATTAATTATTGCGGTAAAACAGCGCTGCTTATGGCTACTTCCATATCAACCTTTTTTACAAGGCCCTGCAGTACTTTGCCCGGCCCAACCTCTGTAAATGAGGTAGCGCCGTCTTCCAGCATGTGTTTTACGGTTTGTGTCCACCTTACCGCGCCGGTAAGTTGGGCAATTAAATTTTGTTTTATAACAGCAGGATCGGTATAAGGTTTTGCATCAATGTTCTGATAAATTGGGCAAACCGGTGCTTTTATTTCGGTGGCTACTATAGCTGCTTCCAGCTCAACCCGTGCCGATTCCATAAGCGGCGAGTGAAACGCGCCCCCTACTTTTAGTTTCAACGCTCTTTTAGCACCCGCGGCCAGCAATTTTTCGCAGGCAGCATCAATACCGGCAATACTGCCAGATATTACCAGTTGCCCCGGGCAGTTATAATTGGCGGTAACCACTACATCACTTACTCGCTGGCATACATCTTCAACAGTAAAATCATCCAAACCTAAAATTGCGGCCATGGTTGATGGCTGCAGCTCGCAGGCTTTTTGCATGGCATTGGCGCGTGCGGCAACCAGGCGCAAACCATCCTCAAATGATAAAGCACCGGCAGCTACCAGGGCCGAAAACTCGCCCAATGAATGACCGGCAACCATTTCGGGCTGAAAATCATCGCCCAAAACAATGGCTAAAATAACCGAATGTAAAAATATGGCCGGCTGGGTAACGTTGGTTTGAACCAGGTCCTCTGGCGTACCTTCAAACATTACATCGGTAATGCGGAAACCTAAAATTTCGTTTGCTTGTTCAAATAGTTCGCGGGCTTTGTCAGACTGATCATAAAGATCTTTACCCATACCTGTAAATTGGGCACCCTGCCCCGGAAAAATATATGCTTTCATTGTTATTTAGGATTTCGGATGTTCGATTTCGGATTTACAAAAGCTCCAATTTCAAAACCGTGTTTTTTCTTCTCTTGGTTCTTGATTCTTATTTCCTGATTCTAACTAAGGCTTAACTCAACTTAGCGCTTATCAAATTTAAAAATTCGGTGCGTGTTTTTTCTTTTAAAAACTCGCCGGTAAATGCCGATGTGGTGGTTACCGAGTTTTGTTTTTGTACACCGCGCATACTCATGCAAAGGTGACGGCATTCAATAACAACGCCTACGCCTATTGGGTTAAGTGTTTCCTGTATACAATCGCGAATTTCGTTGGTAAGGCGTTCCTGAACCTGCAGGCGACGCGCAAATACGTCAACAATACGCGGTATTTTGCTTAGGCCAACAACATACCCGTTGGGGATGTAGGCAATATGCGCCTTGCCAAAAAATGGCAGCATATGGTGCTCGCACATGGAGTATACTTCAATATCCTTAACTATAACCATCTGGCTATAATCTTCCTTAAACATGGCCGAGCCAAGTATTTCCTTTGCGTTTAAATCATAACCATGTGTTAGGTACAGCATGGCTTTGGCAATACGCTCGGGGGTTTTTAACAGGCCCTCGCGCTCGGGATTCTCGCCAATTTGTTTTAAAACATCAAGATAATGGGCAGACAGGTTATCAATCAGTTCGGGGTTGTAGCGGTCAATTTTGGTGTATCCGTCTATATCGTCATCACGATCCGGAATGTGGTTGTGGTTACTCATCTTATAAAATTATCCGCCAAAATACTCGGCAGAATTGTTTTCAGTTTCATACAGTTTAACCGAGTGTAAAAACACGCCTTCGTTAACCTCAATAGGGCCTTTAAGCTGGTTAAATATCCCAATACAAAGCAACTCGGTTGATGCCATTATGCCCTTCATAAATTCAACATCCATGTTGATGTTCTTATGATCCAGCTTTTCAATAACGTGTTCGTTTATAACAACTTTAAGGTCTTTTAAATCCATAAGGTACCCCGTAGCGTGGGTAACCTCGCCTTTAATGGTTACAAACAAATTATAGTTATGTCCATGCCAGTTTGGGTTGGCGCATTTGCCAAATACCTCATTGTTTTTTTCAGCGCTCCATTCCTCACGGTACATTCTGTGAGCGGCATTAAAATGTTCTTTGCGCGTAATATATATCATCATAATATTTGTGGGTGCAAATATACAAAACAAAAACAGGTGAGTTGTTTTATCTTAGCACTGAAAAAAGTAGTTACAAAGTTTTACATGCTTATACTCATAGTTGCCGCAACGGCCCCCGAAATTGAACCCCTCACACAGTACTTTGGCAACAAAATAGATGTGCTGGTAACCGGCGCGGGCATGGTGCCCACCGCCTTTGCGCTGGGCAGGCATTTTACAAAACCCAAGTACGACCTGGTGCTTAACCTGGGTATTGCGGGCAGTTTTGACAGGGCCATACAACCCGGCTATGTAGTTGAAGTAACTGAAGATACCTTTGCCGAAACCGGTGCCGAAGATGATGAGCATTTTATCCCCATCACCACCCTTGGCTTTGGCGAAAACACGTACCGCCCTACCACTTCGCTTAGCGAGGTAAACAGCAATTTTCATTTGCAAAAGGCACGGGCCATAACCGTAAATACCGTTCATGGCAACGAGGCATCTATTAAAAAAGTGCAAGAACGGCTTAACCCCCAGCTGGAGAGTATGGAAGGTGCCGCCTTTTTTTATGCCTGCCAGCAAATGGGTATGGCGTGTATGCAAATCAGGGCTGTGTCAAATTATGTAGAAAAACGTAACCGCGAGGCCTGGCAAATAGGGCTGGCCATAAAAAATCTGAATACATTTGCCATTGATCTGATTGATAAGATCATTAACGATTAGTAGATGAGCGAGGTGCGGAGAGTGGGGTGCGTATGACCTGATGATACAAGGAATATAATACGCTCCCCGCACCTCACTCCCCGCACTATCAAATACAAATACCATGAAACTAACACTCGGCTTTTCGCCATGCCCCAACGATACTTTTATTTTTGATGCCCTTATTCACCATAAAATTGATACCGAGGGCCTGGAGTTTGAGGTTTTTTATGATGATGTGGAAACGCTTAACCAAAAAGCCTTTCGCCGCGAGCTGGATGTTACCAAATTAAGTTACCACGCCTTTGCCTACGTGGCCGATAAATATGTACTGCTTGATTCGGGCAGCGCCCTGGGTTTTGGCGTTGGCCCCATGCTAATCTGTAAAGACGACCCCGAGAAACTACTTTCAGAACTCAGCACCCAGACCCCACACCTCAGGATCGGAATTCCCGGCAAATACACTACCGCAAATTTTCTGTTGGGCAATGCTTTTCCTAATGCCACCAATAAGGTTGAGCTGGTATTTTCAGATATTGAAAATGCCGTATTGGAAGGCCGTGTTGATATTGGCCTTATTATTCATGAAAACCGTTTCACTTACCAGGATAAGGGTTTAAAAAAAATCATAGACCTGGGCGATCATTGGGAAAAGCAAACCGGCTGTGCCATACCCCTGGGTGGCATTGTTGCCAACCGTAACCTGCCGCTGGATGTGCAGCATAAACTGAACAGGGTGCTGCGTAAATCTGTAGAGTTTGCGTTTGCCAATCCAAAATCGGGGTTGGAATTTATCCGCAGCCACGCGCAGGAAATGAGCGAGGAAGTAATGTACAAACACATTGAGCTTTACGTAAACAAATACTCTATTGAACTTGGCGAAGAAGGCCGCAAAGCCATTAAGCTGCTGTTTGATACCGCCCTGCGCAATAATTTTATCCCCCCGATACAGGAAGATTTGTTTTTGAGTTAGGCTGATATTTTTAAAGCTCTTTTTTTACGGGCAGCTTTTTCAGGTATCTATCCACCTCTTCCTGTGTATCTACAATTTTAAGGATAGATGGATAACGTGTGGAATAGATAACGGGGACGGTTTCATTCTTATAAAACTGCTCAAATTGCTTTGCAGTAATACCATGTTTTACAAATGCCGAATCACCATCGGCCTTTTTAAAGCCCAGCACGAGGTTAGAGAAATCAAACCGGCGGCTGGAAAACGAATCGCCATTTACAACCGTGGCCAGGGTTAACTGCCCATGATTTTCCAGCTCGTTTTTCTCCATTTGAACTTCGCGCCATATCAGCAGGCAAACCATCGAAAAAAACAACACCACGATAACCGGCACAACAACACAGCCCGAGGGATTGAAAACTTTGGCCGCAGCCGCGCTTTTTTCTGACGGCATAAGGTCGGGATTTTTCATAATGGCGGTAAGCTTTTTAAGAAAAACGCTCACCAGTAACTTTACAAGCACAAACGTTAAGGCAACCGCACCCACCATTACAATAAGATAAAGCCCCGAACTATAAATATTTACCGGGATGAGGAACAGGAAAAAAACAAGGAGCGCGGTTGTAATAAGTCCCCATTTTGCGGTTTCGTTCATGTGATAAATATACCTGCGTGCAGGCAAATTTCAAAGCTATAACCTCGCCATAAAAATATTATCTTGTGCCATTATATGATAAAAAATATTGCCCCGCTTATACTATTAACATTGCTGTTTACCTGCTGCAAACAAAAACCTGCGCGCACCCCGGCAATAGCCATTAAATTACACAGCAACAAAATTGAAGCCCGCGGGCATTACACCAGCCCGGCGCTTAATAAGTACGCAGCTTTTATAGATTCATTAAGCGGAGCTGATGCCGCGACTGCACAGCAGGCAGCCAAACGCTACACCTTGTTATTTAACCGCCAAAACACTACCATTTGCGATGCAGGATTTATTATTTTCAGCACCTATTATGATAAGCTGAATGCCACGTTAGATGATCAGCACCAGAAAGACACTGCCGATTACAACAAATACCTGGTTAATGGCGATAAACACCCCATGCCTGCTAAAATGACGGCGTACATAAACCTCCTGAGTGAAAATGGTTTTGAATTTGCCCAGGAAGAGGGCGCAACCTACGTAACGCAAGACAGGGATTTTATCACCCGTTGGTTTTACCGCTATGTTTCGCCGGTTATGCGCGAGTACCTTACGCAGGTGAACATGGAAAACAAGAATATTTATATGCACGATGCCGGCATATCTATAACACCAGATCAACTGGTAGAGCGCGCCATTTGGTGGGAAGATTTTTACAAGCTGCACAGCGGTTTTGTACTGGTAAACCAGGCCAAAAGCACAGCTGACACCTACCTGGCGCTGCTACTTCAGGGATCTGACAATACCCCGGTTACCGAATACAATACCAAAGCACTTACCACATTTTTCAAGGATGCCTATACCCTGCTGCAGAAAAAATATCCCACATCGGATGCCGGGAAACTGGCTATACCCTACTACCAGCTGTTGCTGAATGGCAAAGATGCCACCGCAAATAGCCTCCTTAAAGCGTACGTAGCAAAAGGGTTCATAAAAAATTAAGGGTAGTTATTCGCTATCCTCGTTCTTGATGCCTTTTAACAGGGCATATATGGCCATACCGTGACCCTGACCAAGCTGAAATTCCTCCTTAAGCCACTTAAAAATATCGCCCGCTTTTACGCTGGCTTTCAGTTGGCCGTTTTGGGTAAAACCCTTCTCTTCGGCCATCGCCCGAAAATCGGCGGGAACCTTGCCTGTTTTCTGTTTTATGGTTTTTAAATATCCCTGGTATGACATGGGTTATAATTTTGGTTAGATTAAATATAGTGGAATTGTAACCAATTTATATCCGGATAATTGTAGTTTATTCCACAACTATTTTCCTTATTTTGTTGCCGTCGGTGGTCATATATATGTCGCCAAGCTTATCAATTGTAATGCCAATTGGCCCTTTAAAAGACGAAGCTAAATCAATACCATCGGCCTCCTTCGCAAAGCCATTGCCCGCAATTATTGTCACATTACCGCCTTTATCAATGAGCTTCAGGCAATTATTTAGGTAATCTGTTCCGTAAAAATTGCCATAAACATCAAGCGCAACATCAATGCCCTGAAAAGCTTTATCCTGAGCCACCACTATTTTATCTGTATCAGTTACCCTAAATATCGCTAACACTCCAGACCCTGGGTATATTGCCTGTACAAACATATTATTTTGACTATCGAAAATTATACGCCCTGGCGATAACAATCCCGAAGCTATTTTTGTTACTTGCTTACCATCCGTGCTTACCTTCATAATAGTTCCTGCTGTACCTAAGCTCAAATACAAAAAGCCATCCGGCCCAACAGTGATCCCGGTAGATCGATATGTGCTTTTATAAACAGCATTAATTGTTTTATCAGCATTCACCCGCACCACATTACCGTACAAATCAGCTACGTACAAAACATTGTTTTTATGATCATAAGCTAACTCCTCTGGCAAAGCGTAATCGCTCCCGTTCAGTTTAAAGGGAATTGTGGAAACGGTGTTATAAGTAAGGTTTATCTTCCTGATCACACTATTTAGGCAATCAGCCACATACAAGTTCCCATTATCGTCGGCAGCAATACCCTGGGGAGAGCTGAATGTTGCATTTGGCCCATAGCCGTCTTGTGCGCCAATAGCCCCTGTGCCAGCTATAGTGATAGCTTCCGCTCTATATACATAGGTAAAAAATGAACCCCTATATGTTTTGCCATTGCGGGTTACAATAATTGGCCCCGAACCTGCCATTTTAGGTATAATGGCCTGTATGGTTGTGTTAGTTTGTTTGAGAATGTCAAAAGCCATACCATTTAAGGTTACCTTATTGGTACCGTCGCCGGTTAAAAAATTAGTACCAGAAATTTTTATTATTTCACCGTTGCCAGCCACAAAAGGATAAACATTGGTGATGGTAATATCATTGGATACAGGTTGGGTTTCTACCGGTGGTGTTTCCGGTGGTTTGGCCGGATCACTTCCTTTTGAACAGGACGTTATTGAGGTTAGCGCAATAAACAAAACAAGCAGGACAGGAACAAAAGATTTAATGCTACGCATATAGATAAGGTTGTGGTTATTTGACCGATAAGGTGTGAACTTATTTAAGGCACTAATATGCTGAAAAAGCGTGTAAAAGTTTAATACCCAATATTAATAAACGTATTATTTTATATAAATTTTCAATCTGCTCATATTATTATCCTTTGAGGGCAAAACTTTTATTCAAAACCATAAATCGTCATCGCCCCTTCCCGTCATAACCACGTAACTTAATGCGCCGGGCGGGGTAATATCCGTACCGATGTAATAAATTTGCGGCGTTCAAACATAACCCCATCATACAGGCCGGTAACCCGCACCTGTATTGTCTGTTAAAAAACATCGCTTTAAAACAGGCAAATATGTATATCAAAATGCTCAAACAAAAAAATCAACATATAGCTACTTTACTGGGTTTCGCGCTTATCCCACTATCGGGCTTTGCTACCGATATTTATATCCCATCGTTGCCCAGCATGGGTGCCGATATGCATATCGGCAGTATCCAGGTGCAAATGACCTTAACGCTGTTCCTGATCAGTTACGGGGTTGCCCAGCTTTTTATAGGCAGTATACTGGATAGCTTTGGCCGTTACAAATTTAGCCTGGGCGCCTTGCTGGTATTTACATTGGCCAGCCTTGTAATAGCCAAAACGCACAACATCTACCTTATTTATTTAATGCGGATTATTCACGGTATTGCGGTTGCTATGATTGTGGTATCAAAAAGAGCCTTCTTTGTTGATGTGTACAAAGGCGAAAAATTGAAACATTACCTGAGCCTTTTTACCATCATCTGGTCGGCCGGACCAATAATTGCCCCGTTTTTGGGTGGCTACCTGGAGCATAGCTTTGGCTGGCAATCAAACTTTTACTTTTTAGCGGGCTTTGCGTTTATTATGGCTGTGCTTGAATATATTTTCAGCGGCGAAACCCTGGTGCAGCCTGCCCCGTTTCATCTGAAACGCATTATTGGCACTTATGCAGAAATGATTGGCACCGCCAGTTTTTCCATCGGGCTGCTGATGCTTTGCTTTGCCTACTCTATGGTTATGGTTTACAACATGACCGGCCCTTACATTATAGAACATGAAATGAACCTTACCCCCGTTGTGGCAGGTTATTGTTCCCTTATTTTAGGTTTAGCGTGGATGGTGGGCGGCTTTATAGGCAAGGCTACCATTAACCGTCCGTTTTACAAAAAGCTGGCTGTTAACACGGGTTTGCAGGTAGTATTTGTGGTGGCAATGATTGTTAGTCTGGCTTTTATAAGTAATTTATATACTATGGTTTTCTTCGCGTTTATTATTCATGTGGGCGCCGGGTTTACCTATAATAATTACTTCACCTATAGCCTCAGCAAGTTCCCTAAAAACGCCGGTATAGCGGGCGGACTGGCAGGCGGCGTGGTATACGTGATACTGTCGTTCCTTACCTACGCCATTGTATATTTTATCCCCGCTAAAGACGAACGCAACCTTAGCTACAGCTACCTCATCCTCATCCTGCTATCGGCATTGGGCATGTACACCGTATTTGTGATGAACAAACGCAAAAGAAAAGCCGTTGAAATGGCGGCGGTGTAAGCTGATGGGTGGGATTGACGCAAAGAATAGCATACAAACAGTTTAAATGCGTAAAATCTTATTTTAAAACAGGCACTTTCACTTTCTTATAACGCCGTTTATACCTTCCTATTAATTCATGTGCAGATTGTGCCTCTGAAAGAACTGAAGCATTTGCCACCAAGCTTCCACCTTGTACAGTTGCTCCAATTACAATACCCGATGATAACAATACCAGGTTTTTGATGATATATTCCAAGCAGGGTAGGTACAAAGATGTTAGAGGTCCAGGTTTCATGAGGAAAGAAGAACAAAGGCAACAAAGTGCCAGCCATTTGAAAGTATAATAATACCAATGTGAAGCTTAACCATCTTTTAGTAATTAGCCCCAGGCCAATAGCACATTCCCAACAGGCCAGCAGAGGCAACGAAACCGCAGGCCGAACATGACCGAAAGTTAATTTAAGAATTGTTTTACCGGCAATAACTTCGGCTGCACTTAACCCATGAAAAAACTTAAGTGCACCAAACCATATAAAAACAATCCCTAAACATACTCTTAAAATGTCCAGTCCGTTTCTGGCTTTCCACGCCACCATAACGGTTTCTGTAGCTATTACAAACTTTATAAACTTTCGTATCATCGGGTAAATGTTTGACAATACAATTACGAAACAATCTAATGTTCAGCCTTAAACAAAAAAATTAGCTTAGCGCTTAAAGGAGTACAAATAAAAATTAAAACAGCTGCTTAGAAACTGTCTAAAAACGAAAGTTATTCATTGCCGTTGACTAAAGTCAACGGCAATGAATTTTATAGGATACTCAAATAGTTTACATCAAATTTAAACAGCTTCTTAGAATGTTATAGCTTTTTCTTCTGTTGCGATGAATCCCTGATAAATACCTGCGTTGGCAAAACGGCGGTTTCAAATTCGGTAACGGGGCGCTTGCTTTCAATAAGATCAATGAGCATTTCGGTGGCTTTTTTACCCATCTCAAACCCGGGCTGGTATACGGTGCTTAGCGATGGATTGATGACATCGGCAAGGGGCGTATTGGTAAAACCAATTAAAGCCATATCCTGCGGAATGGCCAGCTTTAGCTTGTGCAGCAGCAATAATATGGTGGTGGTTATCCTGTCTGATGCGGTAAAAATAGCATCGGGCCGGTTGGGTTGCTGCAGCAGTTCGGTCAGCGCGTTCTCAATTTCCTGCTGGTCTTTACCGCCATGCAGGCAGTATTTAATATAGGCTTCATTTGGCTGGATATTGTTTTGCTGCAAGGCAAGCGTGTAGCCCTTTAACCGTTCTTTAGTGATAGAGATATTGGGCGAACTGGTGATGTGCGCTATATTTTTATACCCGCTTTGTATTAAATGCTGCGTGGCCTCATAAGCACCTTTAAAATTATCGGCAATAACTTTGTGGGTATCTATTTCATCACTAACCCTATCAAAAAACACAATGGGCAAGCCCTTTTGATGCAGACTTTTCAGGTGATCTATAGCGTCTGTTTCTGTAGATACCGAGATCAGCAACCCATCAATAGCCCTATTGGTAAGGTGCCTAACGTTTTGCACTTCCAACTCAAATGATTCATGCGTTTGCGTAATAATAAGGTTGTACCCCCGGCTATACGCCACCGATTCGATACCATTCATTACCTGCGGAAAAAACTGGTTATCTAACGAGGCCACCACGATGCCTATGGATTTGCTGTTACCCCGCTTTAGGCTTTGCGCCATTGGGTTTGGCTGATAGTTAAGCCGCCGGGCACAGTCCAACACCAGGAGCTTGGTTTTTGCGCTTATTTCATGACTATCCTTCAGCGCCTTTGAAACCGCCGATGCCGAAATGCCAAGTTCACGCGCAATATCTTTAATGGTTACAGCTTCAAAATTCATGTCGTTGCGGTTAATTGGTCTGGTTGGCTAATAAGCCGGTGATCGCCAATAAAAATTAACCATGTAGCTATTAGCGAGGTGCTAATATATCATTACTTTGATTTATAATTAGGGCAGTTAAGGCAAAATACCATGAAACGTACTATCAATAACCACTATCAGGTATCAAAACTACCATATTAGCAAGCTGATCGTTAATGGCGATACTGCAGGCCAATACCGGTTTTTTATAGGATCGTTCTTTATTACTAATTTCAACCAAACAAGTTCCGCAACTACCCATGCCGCAACATAAACCAAAGCCCGAAACCGGTAATATAGCCGAGATTAAAGTCATCAGACTATAGTATTCGTTTTGATAAGTGCGGATGATATGATCTTCATTTTTAAAATGAAGACTAAAAATGATCGTTGCTTCCTCCATATTCATGGCTAAATTGAGGCAACAATAACGATTATCAATATCATTTTAAAGCATGAAACTGCAATTGGCCAGAATCATCAACTTTTTGGCCTGTTAGGTTATATTATTTATAAAAGCTTGCTGTTGGTTACATTGCCAAATCTGTAGCTGATGCTTACTTCACTGGTAGTAATATTTACGCCCCCCAGGTTACTTGACGATGTTCCAAACTGGTAACTATATCCTACTTTAAATGATTTTCCCAAAACCGATACCATGGCTGCTGCCTTTTTATCGGTACGATAATTTAGCCCGATCCCCAATTGCTCTTTCAGGTACATGGTACCTGAAATGTTAGCTAATACAGTTGAACCGTTCACATAACTAACCAATGTGGCAGGTTTAACTTTCACATCATCGCTTACATCGGCCAGGTAAGCGCCAGAAAAGTAATAATGCGTGCGCAGGTAATTAGCCTGCTGCTCTGATGCTGTACCCAGGCCACGGATAGTAAATTCGGGAACAGAGAGGCCCAGGTAATAATCAGGGCCGTACAACATTGCTCCAAAACCAATATTGGGTTTTGTTTCGCGTACATCATTCCTAAACTGCGAATCGGAAGCGTCAAGCTGTGAATAGTTTCCAACGTAGTTGCGTATGCCGGCATTTAATCCCACAGCCAGGTAATTGGTTTCTGTTAACTGAATGCCTTTGGCAAAAAAAGCATTAAATTCAATCTGGTGTTCAACAGCAGCCTGGTCATTCAGCACATAAAAACCGGCAGCCCCGTTTATTGATTCGATGGGGAAATTGGCATTAAGCATCAGGCTGCTTGGTGCCCCATCTATCCCAATAAATTGCTTACGCCCAAGCACATTTACTGATCCGGCTTTATCAAGCAATGAATAAGCCGAATTTACTGAGGTTAGGTTATCAGCATATTGACTGTAATTATAAATTTGTTGCTGCGCAATAGCCTTACCGCCGGTAATTAATACCAGTAGCATACTCAGCTTTAAAATTGTTGTTGTTTTGAACATAAATACCAGTTTCTACCCCGTTATTTTTTATTGTTTATATTAAAAATGATAATACTCCTGAGCCTTAAAAAACTAAAGTAATTATAGCCGTATTTATTGATTCGGCAATAGTGTATATCGCCCTAAATAGCCATGTTTACCAGGCTGATTTCACCCTTTTTAATTTGTTAAAATAGTTGCCTGTTATAACTAAAAAGTCTGCCACCGGCAATTGATACCGGTAGCAGACATTATGTTGTTATTGCAAATAGAATAATCCTGCGCTTATAGGTGCATATTAATATTTAAGTATAATATACCCTGTTTTGCGTTTGGTTTCGAGCCCATCTTTATATTCAAGTGAATAGTAATAGGTGCCCGATTTTTGCAGGGTACCGCTTTTGTTAGAGTGGCCATCAAACACATTACCGTTAACACCATAATTCCGGGTTTCGTAAACCAGCTGGCCGCCCGAGTTCATGATTGATAAATGGTTATCGGCATAGTTTTCAATACCATCGATAGTAAGGAAATCATTAACACCATCGCCGTTTGGTGATAATGCCTGGTGAACGGTGATGCCCGTGCTGGCAATATCGTTTGATTTTGGTGCGATTTCGGTAACCGTAATATAAGGTGCAAAAAATGATAGGGCAGCATCTTGACTTACAGCTATGTTATAATTCCCGGTGGTTACACCATCCTCTGCAGTAATTTGCATATGAATGAGCGTTACACCGCTTGCATTCAGCGTGATTGGCGAAGATGGGACGCCACTCGGCACCACATTCCCTTCTATAGTTATTACCGCATTTGCATCAGATGCCTTCGGCGTAATAATTACACTGCCTGTACCTGCTGCCACGGAAGCACTGTAGTTATTAGTATTAGTAGCTGTACCTGTTACCACAGTTAAAGGAACCTTCGGACTTATAGTGAATGTCAACCCCGCATTGTTTGAACCGTTTCTGCTTACTACAAAACTGTAGGTACGCTGCGTGCCATCCTGCGCGGTTGCCGTTGCATTGATCGTAGTTGGGCCGGAAACATTTAGCGGCAACGGAGCTGAGGCCGTACCACTTGAAACAACCGAACCGCCTATGCGTACCACTGTATGCGAATCTGTTGTTGTTGGCGTAATAGTTACACTGCCGGCACCTGCTGAAACTGAAGTGGCATAATTATAATCGGCCGCACCCGTGGCTGCCACAAATACTGATGATGGTGTCATCTTAAAGCTGGTAGTAAAATTGTTTGACCCGTTCCGGCTTACACCTATGCTATAAGTCCTGGTGGTTACACCATCCTCTGCGGTAATTTGCATATGAATGAGTGTTGCCCCGCTTGCATTCAGCGTGATTGGCGAACAAGGAACACCGCTCGGCACCACATTTCCTTCTATAGTTATTACCGCATTTGCATTAGATGCCTTCGGCGTGATAACTACACTACTTGTACCTGCTGCCACAGAAGCAACAGAGTTATAATTAGCCGTACCTGTTGTAGTAACAAAAAGCACATTCGGGTTCATCGTGAAGGCCATCCCTGCGTCGTTTGAACCGTTTCTGCTTACTACAAAACTATAGGTACGCTGCGTGCCATCCTGCGCGGTTGCCGTTGCATTGATCGTAGTTGGGCCGGAAACATTTAGCGGCAACGGAGTTGAGGCCGTACCACTTGAAACAACCGATCCGGCTATGCTTACCACAGTATGCGAATCTGTTGTTGTTGGCGTAATAGTTACACTACTGGCACCAGCCGCAACCGAGGTGATATAATTATAATTGGCCGGGCCGGCGGATACCACCAATACTGATGATGGTGTTATTTTAAAGCTGGTGGTAAAATTGTTTGATCCGGTGCGGCTTACAGCTATGCTATAAGTCCTGGTGGTTATACCATCCTCTGCGGTGATCTGCATATGAATGAGTGTTACACCGCTTGCATTCAGCGTAATTGGTGAAGATGCACCACCACTCGGTACTACATTGCCTTCAACAGTTATTACCGCATTTGCATTAGATGCCTTTGGCGTAATAATTACACTGCCTGTACCGGCTGCCACAGAAGCACTGTAGTTATAATTAGCCGTACCTGATGCGGGAACAAAAAGCACATTCGGGTTCATCGTGTAGGTCATCCCTACATCGCTCGAGCCGTTTCTGCTTACTACAAAACTATAGGTACGCTGCGTGCCATCCTGCGCGGTTGCCGTCGCATTGATCGTCGTTGTGCCGGAAACATTCAGCGGAAACGGAGCTGAGGCTGTGCCGCTTGCAACAACCGATCCGCCTATGCTTACCACAGTATGAGATTCTATTGTTGTTGGCGTAATAGTTACACTGCTGGTACCAGCCGCAACCGAAGTGGTATAATTATAATTGGCCGGGCCTGCGGCGCCCACCAATACCGATGATGGTGTCAGCTTAAAGCCGGTGGTAAAATCATTTGATCCATTCTGACTTACAGCTATGCTATAAGTCTTAGTGCTTACACCATCCTCTGCTATACTATGCAAATTAATGAGCGTTACACCGCCTGCATTCAGCGCAATTGGCGAAGATGCAGCACCACTCGGCACCACATTTCCGTTTACAGTTATTACCCCATTTGCATTAATTCCCTGGGGCGTTATAGTTACACTGCCTGTACCTGCTGCAACAGAAACAGCATAGTTATAATTAGCCGCACCTGAGGCAGGAATAAAAACCACCTTCGGATTCATCGCGAATGACAACCTCGCATCGCTCGAGCCAGGCCCTGCACGTTTAACCGTTAGCGTGTAAGTGTTGCTGGTAGTACCATCCTGGGCTGTTACTGTAATGTTTATAATGTTGGCGCCAATATTTAATGGGATTGCTACAGGTGAAACAGTTACACCATTTACCGTAGTTACCACATGTTGAAGTGCCGTTATAGTAGGGGTAACTGTAATATTACTTATACCATTAGCTACAATGGTTGTGTAGGCTGTTGTCGACGATAAAAACACAGGGTCTAAGGTTCCATTACTAACCTTCAGTTGGGTTAAACTGGCATCTGAAGACCCGGCATTTGCAGCAGCCCTGGTTACTGTTACCGTATATGTTTGGGTAGTTGTACCGTCCGGTGCTGTTATTATTGTGGTTATACTATTTGCACCAACGGTTAAAGGTATGTTTACCAGGTTTGCATTATCGGGCGAAATGTCATTAACAGTTACAACCGAACCAGGATCAACAGCAATAGGCTTAACAGTAACATTGCTTACATTATTACCAACTGAAGCTGTATAACCTGTAGTTGCACCGTTAAATGACGGACTAAGCGTACCACTGCTAAGGGTTAGTGATGCAAGTGATGCATCGGGCGCTAAACGGGTTACATTTACAGTATAAACCTGTGTATTTACGCCATCGGCAGCGGTTACTGTAACCCTTATCCGGTTTGGCAGTCCTGTATTAAGCGGAACACTTGCACTTGGCGTACCGGCGCCTATGGTAGTAGCGCCTACGGTAACTGTTGCAGTAGCGGAGGTGGCAACCGGGGTTACGTTTAAGTTGCTAAAGCTATAAGGGACAGAAGCCGTATAAGTAAATGTTGTGCCGGCAAAAGCAGGACTTAACGTACCGGCGTTTAAAGCTAATGAAGCAAGGCTAACATCGGCAGCAGGCAGCCTGTTAACATGCAGTGTTGTTGTTGTTTTATGAACCCCATCCGCGGCAGTTACAACTACATCAAAAGTATTATCGCCTACATTTAATGGCAGCAGATCGGTGCTGGCGTCATAAGCTATAGCAACGCCATTAACGGTAGTTGTGGCACCAACATCGCCGGTTACAGGATGAAGCCTTACCCCGGTAATTTTATTTGCTACGTTAAGCGGCTTAAGCACATCATAAGCGAAATTGAAGTTATAACTGTAGCCGGTACCCGAAACAGAAATTGCAGCTAAAGAAGCATCGGGCGAATACAGCGGCGGCGGCATACCTGCCCGGGTAAGCACCAGCGTATATGTTTTTGGGGTACTGTTATCCTGTGGCGTAACTACTATATTAAAAGTATTAATCCCGCCATGTAAAGTCATGGTATAATTGGCAAACCTGGTTACCGCGGTACCATTTATTTTCATGGTAGCATTTGGATCATAAGAGTAAGCTGTAAGTGGCAAACCGGTTATGGTCGAATCGGCCAGCGTAGCGGTATAGTTTAGTACACTGGGATCAAATGGTTCATTTAGTGTAGTAACAAATGGAATGGAAAGTGTAGACAGGTTATTATCTGACGACAGCGTACGGGTTACCGTAATGGTGTAGGTATTTGTTGCCGTACCATCCTCAGATTTAACTATTATACTATAGGTATTAACTCCATAGTTAAGTGTTGGTGTAACGCCGTAATAAGTTACGGGATTGCCATTAAATGTAATAGTGGCGGCGTTGTTTGTGGCAACAGGCGCAAAGTTAAACTGCGCTACATTGTTGGCTACAGTTGCCGTATAATTATAGGTAGTACTGCTAAACGGCTCATTAAATGTTAACACGGTAGTGTTAAGCGATGCCAGGCTGGCATCTGACGATGCTGCCCTGGTTACGGTTATATAATAATGTTTAATATCGCCGTTTTGGGCAACCCCGTCAACGTTGATAGGATTGTCGCCAACATTTAATGTTAAATGGTAAGGCGTAGTTGCCGATAATTTCACTGGGCCTAACTGTGCACTGGCATCAACATCCGCAGTGGTCGCGGTAGCATCGGTACCATCTACAAGGTTACCTACAGACGCCGTATAGGTTGTAGTATTTGAATCAAACACAGGGTTTAATGTAACTCCGCTAAGCGTAATGTTTGTTAACAGGGTGTTTGTTGAAAACGCCCTGTTTACAGTTACCAGGTAGTTTTGTGTAGTGGTGCCATCCTGGGCAGTTATCACTATGGTAAAGTAATTATTGCCGGCACCTAAAGGCAAGGTAGTTGCCAAACCTGATGTTAGTGCTGCACCGTTAACAAGCATAGTGGCATTAGCCTGATGAAGAACAGCAGTAAGGTCAATTGATGTAGTGTTATGATCTACATTAACAGTGTATTGCAACGTACCGGCATCAAAAGGAGTGTTTAATGTTCCCTGGCTAACGGTTATATTAGATAAAGTGGCATCGGGCGATAAAACAACCGTTAAGGCCGAACTATTTGCCGCTGCCTGGATAAAACTATAATTGGCTGCATTTAAACCCGAACCGTTAATGGGGTAATTACCCTGCGGACTTGAGTCTGTTGCTGTTGATGTAAAACTTAATGTACCGGTTGTAGCCGATGCCTGTGTATCGCCATTGATAAACCCGGTTACTGTACCTGTAAAAGTTGGGTTAGGCGACAGGTAAATTTTACTTACCGGGGTGGCTACGTAACTTAAAGCAACCTTACCAATGGTTAAGTTGTTACCTGTATAATTTAAAGCGTAATTACTACTCGCCGTCAGGCTGCCCAGGGTAATGGCGTAATCACCTGCGGTTTCGCCGCCAGCACGGGTTAGCGCACCGGTAAAGGTATCGCTGCCAAGTAATGCATCGGCTGTATAGGTTAAAGCGGGATCTGCATCGCCATATGTTTTGCTCTGCGCGTTTGCGGTTATATTAATTGCTTTTTGGCCGATAGTTAAGTTATTGCCTGTAAAGGCTAAAGTATAGTTGCCATTTAACACCAGGCTTCCCTGGGTAATGGCATATGTACCAGCGGCATCGCCGGCAGCACGGGTTAATGCACCTGTAAAGCTCTCGCCATTGGCCAGTGCATCAGCCGTATAGGTTAAGGCAGGGTCTGGGTCGCCATAGGTTTTAGTTTGCACGTTAGCCGTTACGTTGATGGTTTTTTTACCGATGGTAAAATTTGAACCTGTAAAATTCAGGTTATAGTTAGTAGTGTTTAAAGCAAGTGAGCCCTGACTAATGGCATAAGTGCCAACACCTTCACCAGCAACGCGTGTTAGCGTGCCGCTAAAGGTATCACTAAAACCAAGCGCATCGGCGGCGTAAGTTAAAGCGGGGTCGGCATCGCCATAGGTTTTACTTAGTGCGTTTGCGCTTACCATAATCGTTTTTTTGGTAATGGTAAGGTTGTCAGATATAATTGATATGGTGTAATACTGATCAGTAAAAACGCCCGATGTTGCATTGACGGGCCTTTTTGTACCAAGATTTAAGGCATAGGTACCGACATTTTCGCCGGGCTCTCTGCCAAACGTACCCGTCATACCCTCACCCGGTGCAAGCGAACCTACAGTAAACTGGTAAGGGAAGGTGGGGTCGGCATTTCCGTAAACTTTCGTGGCGGGTACCGGATGCAGGGTTATCACCCTTTTGGTGATGGTTAAATATTCGGGGATAAAAGTTATATCGTAGTTATTGGTCTGGTCAACACCTGTTGTGGCATTTACGGGATGTTTGGTTCCTATACTTAACGCGTAGGTACCCGGGGTTTCACCCGGCTCGCGTACATATGAGCCTGTCATACCATCAGTACTTGCCAATGAACCCACCCTATAATAATAAGGATAACCGCCGGGATCATTATCGCCGTATGATTTAATTGCAGGCGCAGGTTGAATGCTGATGGCCCGTTTATTAACGGTTAAAACGCCCGGAACAAAAGTAAGCGTGTATTTGTTACCTAAATTAAGCGTACCCTGGGTAATATTGTAAGTACCGATATTGGTACCGGCATCGCGTGTTAGCGTCCCGCTAAAGGCATCAGTACCTACTAATGCACCCGAAGTTATGGAGTATGTAAACGATGGATCTGCATCGCCATAAATTTTATTTGCGGCAGTTGCTGTTACCGTTATTGCAGCATTATTTACCGTTAAGGCCTGCACTACGCTGGTTGCGGCCAGGTTATTGGCATCGCCAGCCTGCGAGGCCGTTATGTTGGCAGTGCCCGGCCCAACAAGGTGAATGTTACCACCTACTATAGTTGCCACAGCCGTGTTATCGCTGCTATAGCTAACCGTTAACCCGCTGCTTGATGTTGCACCGGGAGCATAATCTGCACTGCCGTATGCTTTTGAAGCTGTTGACGCAAAAGTAATTGTTTGTGCCGTTTTGGCCCTGTTTACCGTAACAGTATAGGTTTTGGTTGTCGAACCATCCTGGGCGGTTACAATAGTGGTTACTGTATTATCGCCAATATTTAAACCTATACTACCTGATGCTGAGCCTGATGTTACAGCTGTACCGTTAACTGTTATAGTAGCATTAGCCTGGTTACGGGTTGGTATTACGGTTACCGAAGTTGTGGCATTTGGTACCGAGGCTGTATAAGAAGTAGTAGCCGAAGCAAATGTTGTGTTTAATGAACCACTACTTAAACTAAGCCCCGAAAGGGTGGCATCATTTGATTGTGTTGAAAAAGAAACCACATCACCATAACCTGTACCGGCAGTACTGGTTGCATATGAGCGTACGTAATACGTGGTTGAACTTGATAGCCCGGTTATGCTTCCGGAGAAAGCACCATTACCACTGCCGATAGCTGATTTTGTGACACCACTGCCGCCAATTGTTGGCGTTTGATTGGTGGAGCTATATACTACCCCACGCTCGGTTACGCTTACATCGCTGCTTATTATATCACCGCCTAATGTTGCAGATGCGGATGAAAAAGTTGAAACTGAGGCAGTTGCAACAATAGGGCGCGCCGGGGCAAACAGGCCATAAACCCTAAGGTAATTAGGCGTATTTTGCAATCCTGAATGGTCAAGCGTTAAGGTAGTATTACCCGTTGTAAGATCTACCGCGTAAATACCGGTATTAGATAATCTTATAGTTTGCGAGCTGCCGTAATATCCATTGTAAACAAAAGCACGGTTATTACCTGCATCCAGTGCCATGTATTGAGGGCTTATAACTAACGATGATTTAACCACAACTTCACCACCTGCACCACCGGGACGTATCTTTCTTAATGCATCATTAACAGTGCCATTGGTAGTACCGCTATTCAACTGGTCGTTATCGGATGTTATATAATAGATATAATCGGTTACTGCGTCGTAACCGATAGCATTTACTATATTGACTAACGGGGTGCTGGCTGTTACTGTATTGCTGGTCAAATCAAAAGTTAGCATTTTACGGGCGCTAAAAAGTCCATCATTGACAAACACCCGGTTATTAGGAATATCGAGCGCCAGCCATTGCGGCAATAAAGCAAATTGTTTTGCCAAGACAGTATTTTGAGTACCATCTGGTTTAGACCTGTATATAGCATTCAGATCATTGGCAGTACCTGTATTGCTGTTGGATACGTAATATACCCAATCGTTAATGGGGTCATACTTAATTGCTGTTACAGACGGGCCGGATACCTGAATGCCTGCTGGCAAAGTAATGGTATTTATAACCGCGCCGGTCGTCATATTTATGACATTAATAACCCTATTACCTACAAAGGCACTATAGGCAAATATGCGGTTATTGGGTGCGTCAACCTCAACTAAGCTGGGGTTGGGTATCGAACTGGTAACTACACCGTCATTGCTACCATTATAATCAACTTTTCTTAATGAGTTTGCAACGTTAGTAGTATTACCTGTGCTGCTGTTTAAAAGGTAATAAACCTGTGCATACGTATTTTGGGTTATCCCCAATAATATCAGCAATAGCACTATAGCCGAAAATGATTTTCGGCCTTTGTCCATCACCTTTTTAACAATAAGTAAAAGTGTTTTCATAATGAAAGGTTAAGCGTTAGGTTTTATATTTTACCGGCAATGCCGTATATTTTGCTAATAAATATTTGCCCTGTTTTTAAACCATAAAAACCTGCATGCCGGGCCGGGATGCAAGTATTATTTATATTTAAAAAGTTAATGCTTAGGGCTTTGTTATTTATGCAAGCCACATTAAACTTGTTGTTAGCTATGGTAATTGTGCCGGGTTTATTATTTGTTTCTGCCAAAGCTGTTTCGGCATCTAATATTTTTAATTCGAGCCCGTTTATCAAAGTGCCTGCCCCGTTATTCCAGGATGTGCAGGCTTTTACCAGGTTCAATATTTCTTTTACGTCCATCGTATCCCAGTTTATCATTACATCAGCCAATTGTGGCTTGCCGTAATAATTGCCCCGACTTTCATCCTGTTCGCTTTTATGAAGTAGCTGCTCCTGGCTTAGCTTTATAAGTAGTTCTGCAACTCCCCTCACTTGCAGCTCACTAAATAATTGATTTATATAATTGTAGGTATGGTACTCTTCGTTCTTTATCGTTTGCTCCCAAACAACCGCACCGCTATCTAATCTATCGGTCATCTCATGAATAGTGAGCCCCATTTGCGCTTCTCCGTTTTTCAATTGCCAGAAAACAGGCGAGGCCCCCCTGTATTGCGGCAACACCCCAAAGTGTATGTTATATATTCCTTTTGGCACTCCTTTTAGTTGTACCACGTTCACTTTGTAGCTATAACCCGAAAAAAAAACAATATCCGGACTATGCAATTGCTGCCATTGGTATAGCTCGTTTTTATCTTCTTCTGCGTGTACGGCTATTTTCCTGGCCCTGCAAAAAGCTATAATATCATTAATATGGAAACCTGGCTGTCCCGATTTGCCCAGGTACAGCATAACCCCTGCCTTATTATTACTTAAATAATGAAGCAGGGGTAAGCATATTTTTGAATTGGATACAATGCCAATTTTCATTGGTTACTGTAAAATATAGCTGGCTGATAACCCATAATTATTACGGTCTTGGCGGCCAGATACCTTTAGTGGCTATAATAAATGTTAAACCCAGCACTGGTTGTACTATTTGAACCGGAGCATTGTCGCCGGTAGCAGCTATGGTACCGGGATTTAACTGAACGTCAGGCGTGGCATCTGAATAAGTATTTATTCCCTGGCCGGTACTCGGATCAACAGGAACGGCAGAAGGGTAATTTGTTGCAGCAGGCACGGGTTTCGTTCCCAATACAACTGCATTAACCCCGTGATTGTGCGAGGGTAGTTGTTGTTGAGATAAAATTATTTTTTCGCTGCCAACCTTTTTACCCAGGCCATAATATGACAAATCCGGCGCCTGGCCGACACAAACGGGAGCACGGCCACGCAGATCAGGCACCGCAAAGGTACTGGAGCCATCGCCGCCGTAATAATTTTGTATCAGCGCATATAATTCCTGATAGCGGCCAATTTGATAGGTTTTGCCGTCGCATAATAACCAATCTACCGGGGCGTAATCGCCCGCAAACATTTTGATTTCACCAATGTAAGGGTCCATAATTTAAAAAGTGATAAGGTTTATGTTAAAAAATAAGTTTTAGGTTGGGGAATGGTTAATTCCCCGTTAATTGGTTAGTAAATATATTTTAAACAGTAACGCTGTTTAGTTTTAAAATCACAATTATCATATCAAACAAGCTATTTAATTAAAAATAAAAACCTTACGTCGTATAATTAACTGCCGGTTTGTTCTATCTGTTTAAGCAGCATTGTTTTGTTTAACAAAGCTGCATTTAAATTTCATTCCCCAACAGGGTATAATCAGCTTTTTTTCAGCGGTTTTTAAGGATAAAAAAAGGCCGGTTCATGTATTGCGGATCAGTAGATAAATAAGCACTTTCGACAAACCTTTATTTAACCAGCATGACAATTA
>NZ_FNAI01000001.1 GCF_900101875.1 Mucilaginibacter pineti | reverse complement strand
GTCAGTTTGCTCCGGAATGGGGTGGTCAGTTTGAACCCGGAACGGGTGGTCACTTTAAACCGGAATGGGGTGGTCAGTTTGAGCGGAATCTCCACCTCATTATCTGTTTTTGTATGACACAAAGATAATGCGATATATTCATAATTAATTGATAATGTGACAATTGAAAAGTTCACACTTGCGCTACCTTTGTACAAAGTTTGACCTCATTGATTATCAAAAATATTTTGTTTATCGATCTAAATTTTTAAAGCTGTTTCGAAATTTAGCATTAGCAAATGTTGGTAGCGCCGTCTTATTCTTTTTAAATCGATCCAAATTCTCCTTAATTCCTTTTATGGTATATTGCGAAACACTATTGTCATTAAGTTTAGCCGATAAACCCAATAAAATTAAGTACTCATAAAGGAAATCATTGGTCTTTCGTGTAGTGATTGAATCATCTGTAAATTTAATTAGGCAGTTATCAGATAGATAAGCCTTTACCAGATCATATAGGTTCTTTAAATTGTGAGTATGATGACTTGATCTATTCCACAGTCCTAAAATTTTAGATAATCCTTTACTGCTATCATTTGAATCAAAATCATGGTCAAGTAGCGCGTCATAAAAATCTGTTTTTTCTCGGTGCTGCTCCTCAAAAAGCGATGTAAATACAAGTTGCGTCAATTCGACGTTTTTATTGGCACCGAAGGAAGAAAATGAAAAGTTACCACTTCTATTATAATTAAATTTTATTCCTATCTCTTTTGAAATAATTAAGAACTTGCCATTTTCCATTTCGAGCGACGTATTCGTATCAGCATGTATTCTCCTTAAAAGCTTTTTAAAAACCTGATTGTTAACCTTATTCCAATCAAGCCTATCATTTTGCATAAATTCACTTTCTGGCTGATTTGAAGTAACACCTAAATACATTAGGATGCGATCTTCGACTTCTTTGGGGGATAAATCGTCATTTTCAAATGCTTCGCATAAGTTTTCTCGAGTGTATTCAGGTAGAGGAACTGTCAAAAGTTCTAATAACGATATCCCATTTGATCGAAGTCGGTTTTGTTTTTGTATTTCTGATTTTTTGGATTGATTTTCGGATTCATAAGCATACGCAAAAAATAACAATTTACTTAAGTGAGGATCAGGCTTAATATCATAACGGTCGATTAAAGATTCAAATAACTTTAAAAATTCGTTTTGAAAAGGAACACTTTGCTCTTTTTTAAAAGGCGGAAATTTAAACGGATATTTAAGTTTTCCAGGTTGATTAAAAGTTACGGAGCCAATGTGCGCGAAAATATTAGGATCTATCAAACTATGTAAGTCGTATTTTCTAATGAAAGCATAATCAAGATCTAAAATAATTCTTGACCAACCAAAATTTATGTCACTCATTTTATTAATTCATTTAAGTTGTAATTATAAAAATAGCGAAGCATTTAGCTTCGCCATATGAATATTCGCTATTCGATTAGCTGTATCACTTTTGCGTTTACTTCATCAATCAGTGATTGATCAAAGCAATCAAGATATATATTAGTTATCTTATTACCATACTCGTGACCTAAACACTCCGCAATAACCTCATTTGAGTAGCCAAGTTTTTTAGCTGTAGTCGCCCAAGTGTGGCGCGTTACATAGCTAGTTACTTCACCATCTATTCCACAATCAATAGCTATACGTTTCAACCATTTGTTAGTTGTTTTAATCCACTGTCTTGATACTTTTTTAGATTCGACACTGCCTTCATTTAATTTATGAGGGAATATGGGGAGTAGGTAATGCTCCGAAGTTCCTTTGTAATAATTCAATATATTTTCAACTATGGGTATGAGCTTAATACTAAGTTTAGATCCTGTTTTTTGTCGCTCATAGTTTATTCTTCCCTTGAAAATATTAATATTTGTTAAAAATGCCAGATCTATAAATGAAGCACCTCTTAAACTAAAGCTTAAAAGGAAATAGTTCCGAGCGTGCCATTTGGCAGTTTTTTGTTTATATTCTGTGTTGAAAAATTTAATCAGATCTTCAACATTTAACGCACGCTTTGCTGTCCGCTCCGTCTTAATGCTTATGTCAAGGAATGGATATAAAGAGCGGTCGACAAGTTTGGATTTAATAGCCTTGTTCCATATTGCCCTTATTGATCGTAAATAGTTGCCTACCGTGTTCGGCTTCACGCCCTCTTTCACAAGTTGACGTTTAAATTTATCTATAAACGTATAATCAATGTGGTCAATTAAAAGGTTTTTATCACCACTGAAGTTTATCACTCTATTGACTGCTGTTTGATAAACGCTCGCGTTTCCTGCACGTTGTTCTTCAATCATTTCTGAAATTAGTTGATTGGCATAGGCTAGAAAAACTGTAGATTTTGACTTAGTTTGAGGTACAAAATGATCATTTAATAACTCCTTAAAAGTTTCAAATGAAAATGTGCCTTCATCATCAAGTTTAAGAATTAGCTTTTGAATTTTAAGAAACTTGCTTGCAACGCTTTTATTTAATTCTTTAAAATTGGGACATGTGCTGTTAATTAATGAGGCTTGAGCATTCCAATGCTCTTTTTTTAGGGCAATACCACTCGAGTAATTGCTTGTTTTGCGATTAAAGGTAATCCTAAACATTATAGGAAATTTACCATCAGTTTTAGCTCTTCTTTCATCAAGAACTATTTTATATGTTATCATAAAACCACTTGTTGTGGTCAGTCGCCTGTACAAACTTGTGCAAACAGTGTGCAAACATTTCAATAGGTATATTGACTAATCAAAGTCGCCAAAACTAAAAAACCTCCTCAGATTACTCTAAGAAGGCTTTATAAGTGACCCGGGAGGGGTTCGAACCCTCGACCCACTGATTAAGAGTCAGTTGCTCTACCGGCTGAGCTACCGAGTCGTTTCCGGCTTTTTACCGGGTTGCAAATATGAGGATTTATTTTCGATTTTTGGTTTGGGTGATAGGATTTTTAGTCTTTTTTTGGTCAAGCCCTTAATATATAGCACTTAACCTTTACCTGTAAGCGGAAAACGACTTTAATATTCGGCCAATACATTAAAACCTATCCCTGCTATACCTTCTTTTTCCCACTTTGCCTGGCTGGTTTCGCGGGATATGATAGAACCACTAAATAAACTTGCAGAAAACATGACACCTTGCCCTTTGGCATTTTGTATCCACTCCAGGCCTACGTAAAATTTGTCATCAACATAAACACTGTAAGGTTCCAGGTTAACATTTATTTTTTGCTGGCCTTTGGCTACAATAACAAATATGTTTTGGTTTTGCAGCAGCTGATAGGGCATACCATCTTTAACACTGTAAAAATTAAGACGGAGTTTTACTGAGTCAGTTATATCGCTTGCAATATTGGCGTTAAATTGTTTTAAAAAGGTAGGGGACTTTTTTATTTTGATGATGGCGCCTATCTCGTAACCCAGCCTGTTATCCCTGAAGCCCGCATTGCCCGATTTGGATTGCGTGGTATTACCTAATATTACTTCTTTCCACTTATGGTTGTTAACCTTTACTTCTTTTAGCTGCGTAACGGTGGGTTGTAATAAAAGGGTTTTATGTGCCTGTGTATCCTTAGTAAAATCAGATATCTGGTAAACAAGTGCCCGGTAACCAACCATAGATAGTTTCAGGCTGTCGGCATCGTGGCCGGTTAAAGTAAGCTTGTAATGACCTGTACTGTCGGTAACGGTACCCACGCTTTTACCAACAATGCCCACATTTACATAAGGCAACGGTAAATTGGTTTTGGCATCTTTAACCATGCCCTCAAATGCCTGTGAATAGGCGTATAAAGATGAAATGGTGAATAGGCTAACAAGTAATACTTTTTTCATGCCTGTAAGACTATTCACCTGCTTGTTAGTTACGCAATGGCGTACAAATCTTCGCGTTGTTTTTGTACCACGGGGCTGTTAATGTATTCGTCGTAGGTCATTAACTTATCTATGTAACCGCCTGGTGTTAGTTCAATAATGCGGTTGGCAACGGTTTCAACAAGTTCATGATCTCGTGAGGTAAACAGGATAGTTCCCCTGAAGTCTTTCATGCCATTATTAAGTGCCGTGATGGATTCCAGGTCCAGGTGGTTGGTTGGCTCGTCAAACATCAGCAGGTTGGCTTGTTGCAGCATCATACGGCTAAACATACAGCGCATTTTCTCGCCTCCGGATAGTACGTTGCTTTTCTTTAGTACTTCTTCGCCCGAGAATAGCATCCGGCCTAAAAAGCCGCGGATGAACTGATCATCCTTTTCGCCCGGTGAATATTCACGCAGCCAGTCTATCAGGTTATCATCCTTGCCTTTAAAATACTCGGCGTTATCAATAGGGATGTCTGCCGGGTTAATGGTAACACCCCATTTAAATGCACCTTTATAGTCGGTATCGCGGCCTGTTAATATGTTGTAGAAGGCAGTAGTGGCTAAACTGTTTTGCGATAGTATGGCAATTTTGTCGCCTTTATTTACCGTAATGTTAATGTTATTAAATAACAGCTCGCCGTTAAGTGATTTCTTGAGATTTTCAACCTGAAGGATCTGATCCCCCGCTTCACGGCCCAGGTTGTTGAATATAATTCCTGGATATTTACGGTTCGATGGCTGGATCTCATCAATATTGATCTTATCCAACGCTTTTTTACGACTGGTTGCTTGTTTCGATTTTGAAGCATTGGCGCTAAACCTGCGGATAAACTCCTGCAGTTCCTTAACACGTTCTTCGGTTTTCTTATTCTGATCTGAGCGTTGTTTCAAAGCCAGCTGACTCGATTCATACCAGAAGGTATAGTTACCTGTGTAAATGCTCATTTTGGCAAAGTCGATATCCACAACGTGGGTACAAACGGTATCCAGAAAGTGCCTGTCGTGCGATACTACCAGTACAATAGCTTCGTACGAGGCCAGGAAATCTTCCAGCCAGCTTACGGTATGGATATCCAGATCATTGGTAGGCTCATCCAGCAGCAGGATATCCGGTTTACCAAAAAGGGCCTGTGCCAATAGTACCCGTACCTTTTGAGTATTGTCCAGGTCTTTTACAAGGTTGTAATGAAATTCTTCCTTGATACCTAAGTTGCTCAGCAGGGTAGCGGCATTGCTTTCGGCATTCCAGCCATCCATTTCGGCAAAAAGGTTTTCAAGTTCGCCGGCACGTTCGCCGTCGGCATCAGTAAAATCTTCTTTAAGGTATATGGCGTCTTTTTCTTTCATAACGGCATACATTTCCTTATGGCCCATCATTACGGTTTCAATAACCGTAAAATCGTCAAAAGCATAGTGGTTTTGACTTAATACCGCCATACGCTCGCCGGGAGTAAAGCTTACCGAGCCGCTGGTAGGGTCAATATCGCCCGAAAGGATTTTTAAAAATGTTGATTTTCCCGCGCCATTAGCACCTATAATGCCATAGCAGTTGCCTTGTGAAAATTTAAGATTAACGTCTTCAAATAAAGTACGTTTACCATAACGAAGAGAAAGATTTGATACCGTGATCATGCTGCACCTGTAATTTGGCGCAAAAATACGGTAAAAAGTTCGTTTCTGCTGAATTTAAGGCCAATATTATGGTTTGGGGAGATTGGGGAATGTTCGTATAATAATAATCCCGAAAAAATATTTCAATTGTGGATGCAATTGCTCAAAATATTGGTTCCCTTAAAACTAAATGCTGTTTTATAGCGTTATATAGCTATAATCAATCAAACTGAAAGAATGGTACAGCCTTTGACTTAATACTTATAACTCTATTAATTAATTTAATTGTACCAGTCATGGCAGCATTAATCATCGGTTTAGTTATCATAAATATTGTGATAGCTATCAACAATATACAGAAACGCAAAGTTTACTAAGTAGTAAACAGCATGTACATTTAGCTTAAAATGGTATTTAAGCTTTGTGTTTCATGATCGGCCAATTTTTGCAGAGGCCCCGAGGCGAGCATGCGCAACATCATACTTAGCTCTGCATCAATTGTAAAAAGAACATCGGTATGGTTGTTATTGAAAGATAACGACCATTTTAATTTCAAATCAAACGGTGCTTTGGCTGCAGGAACAATTACAATTTCTTCATCAGTGGTACGGCTGTCTATCTTCAACAATAGTTTAGCCATATTTGGGATGCTGAAACTGGCTTCATCCGCATCAGATACCCACTCCTGAATCGTATCGGGCATTAGCTGCTGGTGATTATTAAAATCGGCCAGGAAACTATAAACCTCATTAATAGGTTTGCTGATACTTGTTTTACTTGTAAAAGTGCTCATGCTTTAAGATATGAGTTGTGAGATGTGAGATGTGAGATGTGAGATGTGAGATGTGAGTTTCCAGTTTCCAGTTTCCAGTTTCCAGTTTTTATGAAAATGATAAACAATTTAGTGAAAAATATTGATAGTCCTTTATCCCTAATCCAACAGTCCAATAGTCCCAAAGTCCAATAGTTAGCTTGATGTAACCTGTCCCCAGGTTGATGGATTTTCGCGCCATTGGGTTAACACGGCTACGTCCTTATCGGCTATATATTGGTTTTCCTGCGCGTATTTAATAAGCGCGTTATAGTTTGACAGCGTTACAAACGGACAACTGGCATTTTTAAAGTTTTCGGTAGCCACATCAAAGCCGTAGCTAAAAATAGCAGCAAGACCAGCTACTTCAAACCCCGCGCTGCGTAAAGCGTCAACGGCTTGCAGGCTGCTTTTTCCGGTAGATATCAGATCTTCAATAACAACAACTCTTTTGCCGGTAGTTGTGGTTACATCACCCTCAATAAGACTGCCTGTACCATGTTCTTTAGCTTTTGCACGTACGTAGATGAATGGTAAACCAAGTTCCTGGGCTACTAAAGCGCCCTGGGGTATCCCTGCGGTAGCAACGCCTGCTATACAGCCAACACTGCCAAATTTTTCCTGAATACTAACAACTAATTGCTGCCTTATATAGGTACGGATAGACGGATGAGAGAGCGTAACACGGTTATCGCAGTAAATAGGGGATTTCCAACCAGATGCCCATGTAAAAGGATTGTTAGGTTGTAATTTAATTGCTTTAATTTGCAGCAGGAATTCGGCAACCTGCTGTTCTATCTCATTATTATTAAACATGGCTCAAAAATACAGAATTTATATTAACGAAAAGGTTATCCTGTTAACGGAATCTGAACCGGCGAATGTGGAACTTTATGAAAAGCTTGATGCTGAGGTATTTGATTTGAAAATAATTTATACCTGGATATTGGCAAACCCCAAAAAACTCTTTTACATTAAGTGTGCCGATGCTAAGGCTTTTTTAAAAACCGTTAAAAAAAGCGTTACCGTTATTGAAGCAGCCGGCGGACTGGTGAGGAATACTCCCGGTCATTATTTGTTTATTTACCGTAACGATAAGTGGGATTTGCCAAAGGGTAAAATAGAAAAAGATGAGAAGGTAAAAGAAGCAGCTGTGCGCGAGGTAGAGGAGGAGTGCGGTATTAAAGTGAGCAAGCTAAAAGAAAAGATCTGTAAAACTTACCATGTATATATTAGCCGGGGCGAGGTGGTGCTTAAAAAAACGCATTGGTTTAATATGGAAAGCAAAGGCCGCGAAAAGCTGAAGCCTCAAAAAGAGGAAGGTATTACCGATGCCCGCTGGTTTGAGAAACACCATATCGAACCTATTATTGATAACACCTTTCCATCTATATTAGATGTGTTGCATAAAGAAAAGCTGGCTACAAATAAGCTAATGCCTCAGTAGGGATAAACTGGGCAACATCGCCGTTGTGTCGCATAATTTCGCGCACTATGGTTGAGCTGATAGATGAGTAGCCCGGCTTGCTTACAATAAAAATGCTTTCAATATCTGGTGCCAAAGCGTGGTTCATCTGGGCTATGGCTTTTTCGTATTCGAAATCAGATACCGTGCGGATGCCCCTGATCATGTAGGTGGCGCCAACGCTTTTACAGAAATTCACCGTAAGGCCCTCGTAAGCTACAATGTGGATGCGGTCGTCATGCTGAAAAACGGCCCGTAGCATTTGTTCACGGGTTTCTACACTTAAATAGCCTTGTTTGGTGCTGTTTACGCCAATACCAATATAAACCTTATCAAAAAGCGCTACCGATCTTTTTACAATATCAACATGGGCTTTGGTAACCGGATCAAACGATCCTGGAAAAAGGGCGATCTTCATGGTATGAGCTAACTATTGTATTACAAAGTTAAATTAATTGCCTGCATTTAACACGAGGTTTCGGATGCTTTATTCCGCCGCCCTGAAAAACGAGAACGACGAATGGCCATATTTCCGTTGCTCCACAAAAGCGGGGTGCTGGCTTAGGTTTTGTAACGATTGATGCTCCACTATAAGCAAAGCGCCGGGCAGCAGTAAATTGCGTTCAAAAATTATTCCCGGTATCTCGGGGATTTTGTTCAGGTCGTATGGAGGGTCGGCAAATATGAGGTCGTACTGCTCAGTTTCCATTTGCATGTATTTAAACACGTCCTCTTTATAGGCCTTTATATTATCCAGTTTATGCTGGCGCGATGTATCTTTCAGGTAGTTTACGCAATGAATGCTTCGGTCGACCGAGATTACCTCTGCAGCGCCTCTTGAGGCAAATTCCATAGAAATATTGCCCGTTCCGCTAAACAGGTCAAGCACTTTAATATCCTCAAATTCAATTTGATTTTGCAGTATGTTAAATAGCGCTTCCTTAGCCAGATCGGTAGTGGGGCGTACAGGAAGGTTTTTTGGTGGATTTAACCGCAGTCCTCTTAAACTGCCTCCGATGATACGCATAACGATAGGGCGGCTATTGACAGTATTCGGTGGGCTACTATTTCTTCGGGCAATTGCAGTACGGTTAAGGTGTTTACCTGTACTTGGGCAAAAAACTCGGCCAGCCTGCTGATACTTTTATCATCGGCATTAATATCACCGCTTAAATAAATATTTATGAGCGAGGGGGGCAATGCTAATTCATCGCTCACAAAAGCGGCAAAATAAGCCAGCTCATCATCGCCATTAAATTCAAAAGTATTGTAAAAACGTAATTTTCCGGCTTTAAAATTCAGTATATCAACGTTGTTGACGTTTATATCCAGGTACAGGTCGCTATCGCCGGGAGTGTTTTTTGCAATGGCGTTAACCCATCCTTGTAAAGAGAATACCGCATTGCGCAAGCCAAATTCTTCGGCGGCGGCCAATACGTCTTCCTGGGTTTTATAAATGATCACGTTTTCGGCATCAAGGTCCTGCGCTAAAACTTTTTGACCGGTTTTAACATCAAGGTAACGTGCCAGATCTGTAATATGATCCAGGTTAAACATGCTTTTGGGCAGCAATGTAAAACCGCCGGATGGTAAGCCTACAACAACTTGTTTGTACTTTGCAGATAACAAATCAAGCAACTCCTGCGGATCGGTCAGCTCATCAAGCGGGTGATTTTCGGCCCAGGCAACCAGCTTATTTTCATCCGCGATAGCGTAAGTGAAAGCCGCCTTTTCAATCTGAATCAATAAAGTATAACCTTCGGCCTTATCAAGGCTAAAGTTATCATCATGGTAGTTGTAGTTGTGTTCGCTCATGCCAGTTTAACAAAAGTAATATTTTTTGGCATATACCGTCAGTTTGCCCGTTAAAAATGAACCGTGAGTTAAAATAAAAACATGAAAAATAACGACAGGATGATATAAATAATTATAGGCTGTAAAACAGGCTTAGGGTAATAATCATCATCCGGGAAATATTTTTTGAAGAAAAATTGTGTAAGTACCAGCCCGGCTATAATATTCAAACCAAAGGTGATCCCCATTAACTGTAACATGGGCAACAGCTGAGCGAAATCGGGATTGGTAGCCGATGTTGCCTTCCTGATCATCGCCATATCTAACTTAATTCCCGATAACTGGAAGGCATATATGGTTAAAAAGTAAAACGATAAAAGGAACAGTAAAACGTAGCTAACCGCCCGCTTGTAACCGGCGGTATACAGGTTAATGATCAACAATATGCCGCCATATGTATAACTAAAAATCGAAAACCAGAAAATGGCTTTTTTGGAATAAATATCTACATATTCATCGTCGGCATATTCCTTTTTATCTTCATTAAATTCCATGCTCAAATTTATAACTAAATCTGCATTGGTTTTGTAAACAGGGTAAAGGTTTTTCAATTACTTATCAGCATTTTTGCAAAGTGACGGTAACAGATCATATACGCAAGGCATTTCCGCATGAGCCAACCGGCCAGCAGCTGGAGCTTTTTAACAGGCTGCACCAGTTTTTGCAAAGCCGTGATGGCGATGAATGTTTTATACTTAAAGGCTACGCCGGCACGGGTAAAACCACGGTATTGGGTGCGCTGGTTAAGGCTTTAAAGCAGTATAATTACCGGTCGGTATTGCTGGCGCCTACGGGCAGGGCGGCCAAGGTTATTACCAATTACTCGGGCAAAAAGGCTTTTACCATACACAAACGCATCTATCGTAAAAAATCGGCGCTCAATCTCGATGGTGATTTTTCCATTGGCGATAACCTGGCCAGCGATACGCTTTTTATTGTTGACGAAGCATCCATGATATCTGACGAGCCTAACGGCAACCGGGCATCTTTACTGTACGATCTTATCAGATACGTTTATAACGATAAAAACTGCAAGCTGCTGCTGGTGGGTGATACCGCCCAGCTGCCGCCAGTGGGTTCGGATACCAGCCCGGCACTGGATAGCCAGATCATGAAAGGGAAGTTTGGCGTTACTGTTTTCGGTTTCGAGCTTACCGATGTATTGCGGCAGCAAAAGGATTCTGGCATACTGTTTAATGCTACCGCTATCCGCGATCTTATCCGTACAGAAGATATTACCGCGCCGCAGATTGTTACCAAGGGCTATAAAGACGTTTTCAGGATGACGGGCGAACGCCTGCCCGAAGGTTTGGAATACGCCTACCGCAAGTATGGGTACGACAGAACGCTCATCATTTGCCGATCAAACAAAAACGCTAACCTCTACAACGGGCAGATCAGGAACCGGATCCTGTACCGGGAAGAAGAACTTACCGGCGGCGACCAGATAATGATTGTGAAGAACAATTACTTTTGGCTCAAGGATGCCGACGAGAACAGTACTGCCTTTATTGCCAATGGGGATATAGCCCGCCTAAAAAAAGTACGCCGAACCGAGGATATGTACGGCTTTCGCTTTGCGGATGTGCAGATAGAGTTTATTGATTACGCCGAAGATCCGGTGTTGGATTGTAAGGTATTGCTGGATACGCTGTATGCAGATTCGCCGGCCTTAACCCAGGAAAACCAAAAGAAGTTTTACGAAGAAGTAATGAAGGATTACGCGCACCTGGGTAACAAGCGCGCCATGCATAACGAGTTAAAACAAAACCCATACTACAACGCCCTGCAAATAAAATTCGCCTACGCAATTACCTGCCACAAAGCCCAGGGCGGCCAATGGGATGCCGTTTTTGTTGACCAGGGCTACGTAACCGACGAGATGATCAACATGGATTTTCTCCGCTGGTTTTACACCGCCATCACCCGCGCCACCACCGAACTATTCATGGTGAACTTCGATAACCGCTTTTATAAAGTACCGGAAGTGTTTTAGGTATTTGCTTCGCGTCATTAGTCGTTTAGCTGCGCGTCATTGGGTTATTTTGCTTCGCATCATTAAGTCATTTATCATAAATAAAGAATGTCATTTCGATGCGAGGTACGAGTGAGAAATCTTCTACGATATGCTAAGCGAACTATGCTTTGGACAAATACATCCCGCTGAAGATTTCTCTTTCGCGCCGCGCTTTTACCCCTCCCTGGCTCTATCGAAATGACATCCTTTACCTATAAACAATTACGGGCTATGCGGTTTTACCCGTATAGCCCGTAATTTATGCGTTGTGTTTGCAACTATCAGTTTTACTCAAACCATGCCATTACCTCTTCTTTAGTTGGCATGGCGATATCCAGTTTTAACTTTTTGCGCATCCCGCCAAGGTCGTTAAATACCTTGTTGGGGTTGCCTGCTTTTAGTTCTTCAACAGTGTTGAAGCCCATTTTATTTAATACGGGTACCCATTCTGCAGGTACGCCTATGTTTACAAAATCTTCGGCTGTAACAACTTTGGCTTTTTTCTCGGGGCGCATCTGCGGGAAGAATAGTACTTCCTGGATGGTGCTTTGGTTGGTCATCAGCATTACCAAACGATCGATACCGATGCCCAGGCCTGATGTTGGCGGCATACCATATTCCAGGGCGCGTAAAAAGTCGTCGTCCATAGCCATTGCTTCATCATCACCACGACCGGCCAGTATCAATTGCTCCTCTAAACGCTCACGCTGATCAATAGGGTCATTCAATTCCGAGTAGGCATTTGCTATCTCCTTACCGTTCACAAACAGCTCAAAACGCTCAACCAAACCATCTTTGGTACGGTGCTTTTTAGCAAGCGGCGTCATTTCGATAGGGTAGTCGGTAATATAAGTAGGCTGGATAAGGTTATGTTCTACCTTGGCACTGAAGATCTCGTCAATCAGTTTGCCTTTGCCCATTGTTGGGTTAACTTCTATTTTCAGGTCGGCGCAGGTTTCGCGCAAACCGGCCTCATCCATTGCCGATACATCTATACCTGTATATTTCAGGATAGAATCATACATAGATAGCTTTTCGTAAGGGCCTGCAAAGTTTATCTCGTTGTTGCCCACCTGCACCACGGGAATGCCGTGTACGGCTTTGGCTACGGTTTCTAAACATTCCTCAACCATGGCCATCATCCATATATAATCCTTGTAGGCCACATAGATTTCCATGGCGGTAAATTCCGGGTTGTGGGTACGGTCCATACCCTCGTTACGGAACATTTTACCAAACTCATATACACCGTCGAAACCTGCAACAATCAGTCGTTTCAAATACAACTCATTGGCTATGCGTAAAAACAAAGGCATATCCAATGTATTATGATGCGTAGCAAACGGACGCGCCGCCGCGCCGCCATGTACGGGTTGCAGTATAGGGGTTTCCACTTCCATCCAGCCCTGCTCGTTAAAATAGTTACGCATACTGCTGATAACTTTGGAGCGGTTAATGAAAATTTGTTTGTAAGCAGGGTTAACCGTTAAATCAACATAACGCTGGCGGTAACGCATTTCAGGATCGGTAAAGGCATCGTAAATTTTGCCCTCATCATCACGACGTACCACCGGCAGTGGTTTTAATGATTTAGATAAGATGGTTAACTCCTGGGTATGTACAGATATTTCGCCGGTTTGGGTTAAGAATACGTAGCCTTTAATACCAACGTAATCCCCTATGTCCAATAACCGTTTAAATACCTCATTGTATAACGTTTTATCTTCACCAGGGCAAATATCATCGCGTTTAATGTAAACCTGTACGCGGCCGGTACTGTCCTGCAACTCAAAAAATGATGCATTACCCATGATACGGCGCATCATGATACGGCCGGCAATTACCACATCCTTAAAGGCATCAGGCTTGGTATTAAAGTTTTCAGTAATATCCCTGGCCTGGGCGGTTATCTTAAACTCTTCGGCAGGGTAAGGGTTGATACCCAATGCACGTAATTGTTGCAAAGATTTGCGGCGTATAATTTCCTGTTCGGATAATGCAATACTCATGTTATGAACGGTATTTTTAATAAAGGTGCAAAAATAGCGTTTTTAATGGTTTTGTAGGACTGTAGAGACGCAATATTTTGCGTCTCCCGTTATAAGGGTGGAATTGCAAGGCCGAATTTGCAGATGTGATTTGCATGCGGGAGACGCAAAATATTGCGTCTCTACAAAGAAGCTGCTTTTTTCTCCGCATAAAACCAGTTACATTAGCAAACCAATTACCATCAAATATGAAAAAGCTGCCTGTTATAATATTCTTCGTGCTGATAACCTCCTGTCGTGTTTTTAGCCAGAATGCAGGTTTGTATGATACAGATACTAAACCCCAGCTTATTTCCAAACAGTTTTCTTTTACCGAAGGGCCTGCTGTAGATAAAAAAGGCAATGTGTTTTTTACCGATCAGCCCAATAATAAAATATGGAAGTACGGTACCGACGGTAAATTCTCTGTTTTTTTAGATAGCGCAGGCCGCAGCAACGGGATGTATTTTGATGGTAAAGGAAATCTTATTACCTGTGCCGATGCTAAAGGGGAACTATGGTCGGTTAACCCGAAAGGGAAGGTGGAGGTATTACTGAAAGATTTTAACGGCCACATATTTAACGGCCCCAATGATGTTTGGGTGAGGCCGGGCGACAAAGGCATCTACATAACCGATCCGTATTACCAGCGCGATTACTGGACGCGTACAAAATCCGACCTCGACGGGCAAAAGGTATATTATTTACCAAAAGGCAAACACGAAGCCGTAATTGTTGATGATAAACTGAAACAACCCAACGGTATCATTGGCACAGCCGACGGAAAGAATTTATACGTGGCAGATATTGGCGACAACAAAACCTACAGATACGATATTAATCCCGATGGAACCCTAAGTAACCGTATCCTGTTTATAACCCAGGGCTGCGATGGTATGACCATTGACCGGCAAGGCAACGTTTACCTTTGCGGAAATGGCGTAACCATAGTGAACCCCAAAGGCGAAAAAATAGCCCACATCGCCATCGATGAACCGTGGACTGCCAATATCTGTTTCGGCGGTAAAAATAAGGATGTGCTATTCATCACGGCGTCAAAAGCTGTTTACACCTTTAAAATGAACGTAAAGGGCGTTAATTAACGACTACTTATTTAATAAATAAGTGGCTATCTGCTGCTGTTCGTCGGTATTCAGCAGTTCGCCGTTATAATCCCATTGCTGGTGTCCGGCTTTAAACGTTATGGTACCCAGGTAATCGGGATTGTCGGTATCGGCCATTGCGGGGTGGCCCTCATCAATCTCCAAATCTTCGGTAAACAATTCCGACTCATTATCAATCGAAGTTTTATAGATCTTGTAAACACCGGCATCTGTTAGGTTATGCAGCAAAACAGGTTCAATAATTATCATTCTTTTGCTGCCATCTGCATGTTTTAAAGCTAAGGTAACCGGGTTTTTCATGAGCTGTTGATTTATATTCAATAATACAACCTTTAATGTACATTGTTTTAGGATGGGAGGATTTGAAAAATGTATAGAAACAAGAAGCGCCCTTGATGGGCAAGGGCGCGTTCTAACCAATTATAAACCTAAATTATGAGAAGAGCTGTAAGGGAGGAGTCGAACCATCTGTTGCTGCCGTTCAGCGCCTTACATTTACTACACTGCAAATATACGCTACAAGTTTTATTTTGCAAATGTTTTAACGATAATATTTAACTATTAACAATTTAATAATATATAGGCTTGTTACGTATGATTTTTGTAAGCATGTTTAAACGACAATTATTCACGCTAAGCCCTGTATATCAATTGATTTACAGTATGCAATAATGATACCAATAGTTGCTTTAAAATATAAATTCTGTAAGTTTTATAACTCAGGCGTTATAAAACTTACAGAATTATGATAGTACCAATGCAAATATGCAATACCGAACCTCTAAGGTTTATTTTATGTTAACTGAGTGTTAACAATTGCGGCGGTTTTGTTTAACCTGATGGCTGCCAATAGGTAATAAAATGCACCAAATGCGGAATATCCTGCCAGGCTGGCAATACCCTTTGTAGGGTCATGCGCTAAAATAATAAAGCTGATGCCGGCAATCAGCGATTGGCCGCCGCTTAATATCATTGGCCATTGGCCGCCAAAAGTCTTGCGTCTTTGTAAACCAAGCACCAGTTGTATAATGCCGGTTAAGCCCGCCCACACACCAAATACTATTATTGCTGCCGGTACGTTGTGGCTCAGGGCCACGCCAACGGCAACGGTAGTTGCCACGCTAATTACGGCATTGGTATATTGCGGCGTTAATGACGAGCCACTGCCCCGGTTAATGCGGATATCCCAAATGGTGCCCAATACGTCCCAGGCTGGGTATATCACCAATAAAACTGCGGCTATTTGCGGCGATGATTTAGCGAATATGGCTACAAGGGTTACCCATATTACTGAAAATGTTACGCGGGTAAAATAAAGTGAACGCATTGCTTTTGCAGTAGCTGCGATGTTGTTGTCAGGAGTTTTCATTGTGTTATTTTTTTAAAGTTTTATTTTATTTGACGACACAAAGATGGAGGCAATAAATGCCATAAATTTTCACCTAAGTGAAAATCGACGATAATTATTTTTTAATAATTATCTGCCTAAAAATAAGGGAATTAAATAATAAAAACGCCCTTGATTGACGGTTATTTATGGGCCAGCAACCTTTTTTTAATGCGGGTTAAGGATGGGTTTTTAATACCCAGGTATGAGGATATGTGATAGGCCGGGATGCGGTTAACAATGTTGGGGTGCTCGTTGGTGAGTTTTAAGTAACGTTCCTCGGCGGTATTAAATAAAAACTCTTCGGCGCGGGCCTGCGAATAGTTAAAGAATAGCTCGGCTATAAGCCTTCCAAATTTTTCCCAGCCGGTAGGGGTGGTGTACAGGTATTGCAGATCGTTGTAATTAATGGAGATCACCTCGGCATCGTCCAGCGCCTGTATATAATAATAGCACGGGTACTGGTTTATAAAACTACGAAACGATACCAGGAACTGGCTCTCCGAAAAAAAGAATACGTTTTTCTCTTCGGTTGTTTGAGGGGGCACATAGTATACCCTGAAAATACCCTTTGTTATCAACGCCAGATCGGTACAAACAAAGCTTTGCATATTAAAAAAATCGCCTTTGGCTATTTTACGGGTACGCCACAGGCTTAATCCCAGTGCTATATCGCTATCGGGAAGGCCGGCAAAGTTTTTTAATACGCTGGTTAAAGCTTGCTGGTTTTCGTTCATAAACAAATACGTTGTAAGTGCAGGTAAATAAAGCTAATTTAAATTATATCAACGGTTGTAAAGCAAAAAAGCCACCTGTTGAGGCATCCTTTTTCGTGATTTTTACATCAAGGTTAAAATACTATAAGTTGTAATTACAATTTTACAATTTAAATAATGTGTATCAGCCTTTAAACCAATACATTTATATAGAGTCATAGTAAATCTGCTTAATAGTTAAATAATCGCATCGCTCTATGAAAAAGACTGTAAAATATTTAGTTAGCATTGGTTTATTGGTTTTGGGTTTTGTGGTGTTCTCCTCATTTTTTATGAGCGTACCCAATGCAAAGGCGGTTAAATTCCCATACCGTTTATCGGGCCTTACCGAAAGGCAGGCCGCTGCACATTTGTTAAGCAGATTTACCTACGGCGCCACGCCCGGCGAAATTGACCAGGTAGTAAAATCGGGTCTGGAAAGCTGGTTTAATAAACAACTGGAGGCAAGCCTGCCCGACGATTCCTTAAATCAGATGCTTGCGAAGTTTGATGCCCTCAAATTAAACAATGCCGAAATAGTTAGCGAATACCCCAAAGGTAACCAGGTTTTGCGCATGGCCATAAGCGATGGCGTAGTAAACAAGGATTCGGTAAATAAAAATAGAAATGCCTACAAAGATGTATTGAAAAAATACATGGATGATAACGGCATGAAACCCGAGCAGGAGCTTTATCGCGAGTTTATCAACCAAAAAGTATTAAGATCGGCCTATACCAATAACCAGTTGCAGGAGGTAATGACCGATTTTTGGTTTAATCACTTTAACGTATCTATCACCAAGGGCGATTGTGCGCAGTTTATCCCGGATTATGAGCGCGATGTGATCCGCCCGAACGCCCTGGGCAAATTCAACGATATTTTACTGGCAACGGCTAAATCGCCTGCTATGCTGTACTACCTGGACAATTTCAGCAGTGTGGCCGCTAATAATGATTATATGGCAGGCCGGGGACTAATGCGCCGGCAAATAATGCAAAATACGGCAGTAATTGAAGATACCACCCAGCGCGCCAAACTGCAAAAAGCCCGTAAAACGCAAGGCATCAATGAAAATTACGCCCGCGAGGTAATGGAGCTGCACACGCTTGGTGTTGACGGCGGTTATACCCAACAGGATGTAACACAGGCAGCCAAGGTTTTAACCGGGTGGACTATCTATCCAATGGGTCAGTATAACAAAGGTGTAAAAAAGGCAGTGGATAAAATAAGTAGTCAGCGTTTCGAAAAAGCCGGTTTTGTGCATGACGGCGATTTTCTGTTCAATTCCAACCGCCATGATAACAGCGAAAAAGTGGTTATGGGCAAGCACTTCGGTCCCGATGGTGGTTACCAGGAAGGTGTAAACCTGCTGGCTATGCTGGCGCACAACCCATCTACAGCAAAATTCATTACTAAAAAAATAGCCGTACGTTTTGTGAGCGATAACCCGCCACAAAGTCTGCTCGATAAAATGAGTAAAACCTTTATGGAAAAGGACGGCGATATAAAACAGGTATTGATCACCATGGTTGATGCACCCGAATTTTGGAACGCATCGGCAGTTCGCGAGAAAACAAAATCGCCGTTTGAACTGGCCATTGGTGCTGCCCGCAGTCTGCATGCCGAAATCACCCAGCCTTACCAGTTATACAACTGGGTAAACAAAATGGGCGAAAAAATATATTACTACCAGGCCCCAACCGGTTTCCCGGATAAAGGGCAGTACTGGATAAACACTGGCGCGCTGCTTAACCGCATGAACTTTGGTTTGGCGCTGGCATCGGGTCGCATTCCGGGTATCCGGATAGATTTAGCCGCGCTGAACAATCACCATGAACCCGAAAGCGCGCAGGCGGCACTGGTAACTTATTGCCAGCTCATCATGCCCGAACGAAAACTGGATGAAACCATTAAACACTTAACCCCTTTACTTAACGACCCTACACTAATGCAAAAGGTTGATGAGGCCAGCGCCAACACACCGCCCGCGCAAATGCAGCAGGCAGCTACTATGGATAACATGGCCGTGCAGGACAGCGGCGACATGAAAGGTCGGGGCAAGGGTTTGAAGAATAAGAAGAATAACTTTATAGCGATGCAGAACAACGGCGGTGATAATTCTATGCTATCGCAGGTGGTGGGCGTTATCATCGGTTCGCCAGAATATCAACGACGTTAAACATTAAAAACATTACGATCATGGTAAGAAGAGGATTTTTAAAATCGGGTGGTTTGGCCCTGTTGGGCGTAGGTTTAATGGGCGGCATTCCCGGCTTTATTGCCGAGGCAGCTGCGGGCGAAAAAATCATCTCGCCCTATAAAAAACGAAAAACACTTATCTGCATATTTCAGCGCGGCGCAATGGACGGGCTGATGGCCGTAACCCCGTTTACAGACGATTATCTGAAAAATGCAAGGCCAAACCTGTTCATGTCGGCAGCTAAAACCGGTAATAATTCGCCCCTGATTGATCTGGATGGCCGTTTTGGGTTGCATCCTTCTATGAAAGCATTTGAACCTATGTTTCGCGAAAAAAGGTTGGGAATAGTACATGGTATAGGCTCGCCCAATACCACCCGTTCACACTTTGATGCGCAGGATTATATGGAATCGGGCACGCCATTTAATAAAGGCACCGCAAGCGGCTGGTTAAATCGTGCGGTAGGTTTGCTTGGGCACGACGCGCTTACGCCCTTTACCGCCGTAAGTATGACCTCGGCCATGCCACGTTCATTTTATGGCGATAATCCTTCTGTATCTATCAGTAACCTGCAGGATTTCGCTATTCAGCTGCGGGGGAACCAATCCGGAGCCAATTTAGCAGCCCGCAGTTTTGAGGATCTGTATGATAAAACAACCTCAGGCTTGCTTCAACAAACAGGCAAGGAAAGCTTTGATGCTATGAAAATGCTGCAAAAAACAGATCTGAAGAATTATAAGCCAACAAATAACGCTGTTTATCCAAATTCTGCCTTAGGTAATTCGCTGAAACAAATTGCACAGCTTATAAAAATGGATGTTGGGTTGGAAGTAGCCTTTGCCGAATCGAACGGCTGGGATACCCACTTTAACCAGGGAACCGACAATGGTATTTTTGGTCGTAACGTTGCTGATTTAAGCAACAGCATGATGGCACTGTGGACAGACCTTGCCGCCTACCAGGACGATGTAACCGTAATGACCATGACCGAATTTGGTCGCACCGTACACCAAAATGGAACGGGTGGTACCGATCATGGCAGGGCTTCATGTAACTTTATTTTAGGCAATGCCATAGCCGGAGGCCTTGTTCATGGCAACGTTAAACCCCTCGCGGTAGAAAACCTTGAAGACGGTCGTGACCTTGCCGTAACCACCGATTTCAGAAGCGTATTCAGCGAGGTTGCCGATAAACACCTCGGCATTGATAACGATCATGTGCTATTCCCGGATTGGAAGGGAGATAGGATAGGGGTGATGCGGTCGTAAAAAAAATATCAACACGTCCCCGGAATTTTGCCGGGGGCGTGTTTATCTAAAGAGGTCTGTCACCCTGAGCTTGTCGAAGGGGCGCGCGTAGAGGCCTTTGCCCGCAATGCTTCGACAGGCTCAGCATGACAGCCCTTTTCTTATAATTCTTCTTAAGGTATTCCCCCCATCAAAGACCACGGGTTTTAAAACTCAAAAAGACAGGCCTTATTTAAAATCAAGGTGATCTTTTAATCCTAAAAATCGCGGTTCAGACAAAAGAAGACTGCAAATAACTACCTAAAGGCTCAAAACTTTCTTTCTAATTAAGCTGTTGTTCTAAAAAACAGCACTGCCATGAGCCTGGAAAAATATGCCGAAAAGCGGGATTTTACCAAAACCGCCGAACCAAAAGCCGGAAAAAGTAAGGACAAAAATCAGCTTACTTTTGTTATTCAAAAGCATGATGCCTCGCGCCTGCATTACGATTTCAGGCTGGAAATGGATGGTGTGCTCAAGAGCTGGGCGGTACCCAAGGGGCCATCTACAGATCCTAAAACCAAGCGGCTTGCTATGATGGTAGAAGATCACCCCTATGATTACCGCGAGTTTGAAGGAATTATTCCGCAAGGCGAATACGGCGGCGGTACCGTTATAGTTTGGGACGAAGGTACTTATGAACCAATTGAAGAGATAAAAGGCAAAAAAGAACAGGAAAAGCACCTGCTGCAACAGCTAAAATCGGGTTCGCTAAAAATAAAACTCCATGGCGAAAAGCTGGAAGGCGAGTTTGCGCTGGTGAAAACCCATGGCATGGGCGAAAATGCCTGGCTGCTGATAAAGCATAACGACGATTTTGCATCAAAAAAAGATATTACCAAAGAAGATAAATCGGTACTCTCCGGCAAAACCATCGAAAACATGGAGAAAACCAGCGACAAAGTTTGGCACAGCGGCCACGAGGAAACTGTAGAAAAGCCCAAAAAGGCCGCTTCAAAAAAAAAACTAACTGAACCTGCAGAACCTGCCGGTGAATTATTGGAAACAGCCAATACCGATGTTGCAGCGCTGCTAAAAAAAGCTCCCAAAAGCAAAATACCAACCGGTATAAAACCCATGCTGGCTACCCTGGTTGATGAACCATTTGACGATCCCGATTGGGTTTACGAAGTTAAATGGGATGGTTACCGCGCCCTCGGGTTTATAAACAAAGGCGAGGTTGAGTTGCTCTCCCGCAATAAAAAAACATTTAATGAAAAGTTTTATCCCATTCACAAGCTGCTGCAAAGCTGGGAGATGAACGCCGTTATTGATGGCGAGATATTGGTGCTGAACGATAAGGGGATCTCCAACTTTGGCAGCCTGCAAAACTGGCGTAGTGAGGCCGATGGGGAGCTTGTTTACTACGTATTTGATTTGCTTTGGTATGATGGTAAAAACCTGATGCACTTGCCACTCATTCAGCGGCAGGCGATATTAAAGGAAGTATTGCCGGCCAATGATGATCGCATAAGATTAAGTAAAGTATTCACAACCAGCGGTACCGATTTTTTTAGCGCCGCCGAACGCATGGGGCTGGAAGGCATTATAGCCAAAAAAGCAAGTAGCACGTACACCGCCGATCTGCGGTCAAAGGAGTGGTTAAAGATAAAGGTACACAAACGGCAGGAGGTGGTGATAGCCGGTTTTACCAAAAACGAGGATACTGCTAAACAATTCAGCTCGCTTTTATTGGGCGTGTATGAAGGGAAGCATCTGCAGTATGTGGGTAAGGTGGGTACCGGGTTTTCTGATAAAGTGCAAAAGGAAATGATGGCGCAGTTTAAGCCACTGATTATAAAAGATAGTCCGTTTGATACCATTCCTGATGTTAATAAGCCATCACGTTTCAGGCCCAATCCGCCAAAAGCTAAGGCCACCTGGCTTAAACCCAATTTGGTTTGCGAAGTGGCCTTTAGCGAGGTAACCAGCGATGGCGTGTTCAGGCATCCATCATTTCAGGGGATGCGGGTTGATAAAAAAGCCAGTGATGTTACCCGCGAAATTGCCGCACCAACGGATGAAGTTGTAACAGACAAAACCAAAGAAGAAAAAGAAGATAAACACGCGGCAGCTATTAAACCGCCAAAAGGAAAGGAGCGTAAAACCTTGTTAAACCCAACAGATGAAACGCAGGTACGCAAAATTTGCGGCCACGATTTAAAGTTTACCCACCTGAGCAAAATTTACTGGCCCGAGGATAAGGTAACCAAACGCGATATGTTTAACTACTACTACCAGGTGGCCGAGTATATTTTACCCTATCTTAAAGACCGGCCCATGTCGCTCAATCGTTTCCCCGGCGGTATTCATGGGCCAAGTTTTTACCAGAAGGATGTAAAAGGTAAGGCGCCAGATTGGGTTAAAACATTTCCTTATACCACAAGTGAGGAAGAACACAAGGAATATTTGGTTGGTACCGACGAAGCCAGTCTGCTTTGGATGGCGTCATTGGGCTGTATTGAAATGAACCCCTGGTTCAGCCGTGTGCAATCGCCGGATAACCCGGATTATTGCGTGATCGATCTCGACCCGGATAAAAATACCTTCGACCAGGTGATTGAAGCTGCGCTGGAAGTGAAAAAAGTACTGGACGCTATAAATGTGCCATCGTTCTGCAAAACGTCGGGTTCTACGGGTATGCATATTTATATCCCGATGGATGCTAAATACACGTATGATCAATCGCAGATGTTTGCCCGTATCATTGTAAATATAGTGCACAAGCAGTTGCCAGATTACACCAGTCTTGAGCGTATGGTAGCCAACCGTAAAGGAAAAATGTACCTTGATTTTTTACAGAATCGCCCAGGGGCAACCATAGCCGGTCCGTATTCATTACGGCCAAAAGTAGGCGCAACCGTATCCATGCCCCTGCACTGGGACGAGGTAAAGCCCGGCCTTACCATGAAGGATTTTACCATATTTAACACCATCGATCGCCTGAAAACCGAAGGCGACCTGTTCAAAGGCGCATTAGGTAAAGCCATCAACCTTGAAAAAACAATAAAGAAAGCCCAGAGTATATTTGAATAAATGGATGGGCATCCTGCTCCCCGATGCGAGGAACGAAGCAATCTCATCTACAAGGTTCGTTACTTTTCCTATGGGATTGCTTCGTTCCTAGCAATGACAAAGTAGGATCAATGACCCCAATGATAAAGTAGATAGAATGACTCAATGCCGCGCAGCAAATGACCCAATGACCAATAATTAAGCCGCCGGCAGCTTCACAACAAATATTGACCCTTTGCCTTCGTAACTTTCAACTTCAATACTACCATCATGCTTTTCAATTATCTGTTGTACTATGCTGAGGCCCAGTCCGGTTGATTGCTCGCCGCGTACACCTGTACGGCCGGCTTTTGAAAATTGGGTAAATATATCGGGCAGCAGCGCCTGCGGAATACCCAGGCCATAATCCTGCACTTCAATGATCACCATGTTTGCGTTTTTGCTCAGCCGGATATCTATACGGTCGTTATCTTTTGAAAACTTAACCGCATTACTGATAAGGTTATCAATTATACGGTGAAATTTTTCGGTATTTATATGCGCATAAGCCGGGTTGGCATTGCTGGTGAAAAGTATGTTTGCTTTGTTCTTTTGTGTTTCCCAATCGCCTAAAATGCCTTTTAACAGTTGGTTAAGCTCGGTTCTTTCGGTATCCAAAGTAAGGATATTTTCGTTACGGGCGGCCTCCAGCAAATCATCAATAATGGTACGGGCTTTGGCGCATGATGCTTTAACCATGTTAATATTGTCCTGCATATCATCATCAATATCGTCCAGTTCCATGATCATGGCAATGGATTCAACCGCGGCAATAGGGTTACGTAAATCATGCGCTACCATACTCAATACCTCGTTTTTGAACTCGCCTGCGCGTTCAATTTCTTTGTTTTTGGCGCGGATCTCTAATACTTGTGTGTAGTAGTTGGCCTTATTGGCAAAAAAGTAGCGCGAGGTAAGATAAAAAGCCGAAAGTAATATGGCCGAGATAAGCTGGTTATATACCATTTCTGTGGCAGACGTTTGGCTGTGAAATAAAAGCGCTGTAAAAAGCAACTCAATGGCTATCAGTAAAATAATAGTTTCGTAATACTCCAACACGCAAATAACGGCAATTAGCCCAAGTGCAATAAGGTAAAGGGTAAGGGCATTGCTGGGATCAGAGGTTGCTATAAAGCTGGAGTACATGCCGCAGGCAATAATATAAATGGCAAATGTAAATACCAGTAATGCTGTTAATACGGTTGCTTTTTTATGCTTTTTATACTCAACTATGAGTAAATTGCTAGCAATTAAAAACAGCGGCGTAACAATAATAAAAACCCAGTTGCTTGAATTAAATTCCGGAAAGTTTTGCGCTTTGGTAAGGCTTATAGGGAAAACAAGGTACAGGATACGTACAATAATGTTCAATAACAAAAATACCAGGCTACCTGCCCTTATGGCAACCAAATTTTGATAAGTATAAAAATCCCTATACGCTGATCTGTATTGTACAGGGAGGTTATCGAAAAAAAACGGTGCTTTCAATTATTTCAAGTGTAGGTTGCGTGCAAATTTACAAATTTAATAAGAAGCTGTCTAAATAATAAAGTGTCAAAGTGTCGTTTAATTATTTTTTTGAATGACTTTTTTTCATACACAGGCCAATGGCAAGAGATTTGACTAACATTAATCACTATGAATTTTAACAACTTTACAATCAAAGCCCAGGAAGCCGTACAAAAGGCTTCGGAAATTACCACCGGTAACCAGCAGCAGGCAATTGAGCCTGCACACCTGTTAAAAGGCTTGTTACTGGTTGATGAAAATGTTATATCGTACTTATTAAAAAAATTAAACGTTAACCTGAACAGGCTTAACGACACGCTCGATGCGCAAATTTCATCGTACCCAAAAGTAAGCGGAAGCAACGTTTACCTTTCATCAGATTCCAATTCGGCGTTGCAAAAAGCGCAGGGATACTTAAAGGAATTTAAGGACGAATTTGTATCTGTTGAGCATATATTATTAGGTATACTGGCAGCAGGCGGTACAGTAAGTTCTATTTTAAAAGATCTTGGTGTAAACGAAAAAGACCTGAAAAAAGCCATCGTTAGCTTACGCGGCGATAGCAAGGTTACCGACCAAAACGCCGAAGCTACTTACAACGCGCTTAATAAATACGCCCGTAACCTTAACGAATATGCCGAATCGGGTAAGTTAGATCCCGTGATCGGTCGTGATGAGGAGATTCGCAGGGTGATCCAGATCTTGTCGCGCCGTACAAAGAATAACCCCATCCTTGTGGGCGAGCCCGGCGTAGGTAAAACAGCTATTGCCGAAGGTATAGCCTTCAGAATAATCAAAGGCGATGTGCCCGAAAGCCTGAAGACCAAAGTGGTTTACTCGTTAGATATGGGGGCGCTTATAGCCGGCGCAAAATACAAAGGTGAATTTGAAGAACGCCTTAAAGCCGTTATAAAAGAAGTTACGCAAAGCGATGGCGAGATCATCTTGTTTATTGATGAGATCCATACGCTGGTTGGCGCAGGTGGCGGCGAGGGTGCAATGGACGCGGCCAATATATTAAAACCGGCCCTGGCCCGTGGCGAGCTGCGTTCCATAGGTGCTACTACGCTTAACGAGTACCAGAAATATTTAGAAAAAGATAAAGCGCTTGAACGCCGTTTCCAAAAAGTTATGGTTGAAGAGCCGGATACTGCCGATGCGATATCTATTTTACGCGGATTAAAGGAACGCTACGAAACCCACCACAAGGTGCGGATTAAGGATGAAGCTATTATTGCCGCGGTAGAAATGTCGCAGCGCTATATCTCCGACAGGTTTTTACCCGATAAGGCTATCGACCTTATGGACGAGGCCGCTTCAAAATTACGTTTGGAGATGGACTCGGTACCCGAAGTGGTGGATGAACTGGAACGCCGCATTATGCAGCTGGAAATTGAGCGTGAAGCTATAAAACGTGAAAAAGACGACCGCAAGGTTGGCGAGCTAAGCGAAGAAATAGCCAATCTATCTGCCCAGCGCGATTCATTGCGTGCCAAATGGAAAGGCGAAAAAGACTTGGTTGATGGCATTAACCAAAAGGTTGAAAAAATTGAAAGCTACAAGCTGGAAGCCGAACAGGCCGAACGCGCCGGAGATTATGGCAAAGTAGCTGAATTACGCTACGGAACCATTGTTGAGGCCCAGGCCGAGGTAGAGAAACTGAAAGCCGATCTGGTGGCTAATCAAAGTGATAGCCGCATGCTAAAAGAGGAGGTTACTGCCGATGATATTGCAGGGGTAGTAAGTCGTTGGACAGGCATCCCGGTAAGTAAAATGATCCAGAGCGAGCGTGAAAAACTGCTTAACCTGGAAGATGAGCTGCACAAACGTGTAGCCGGACAGGAAGAAGCTATTGAAGCCATAAGCGATGCCATACGCCGCAGCCGTGCAGGTTTGCAGGACAAGAAAAGACCAATCGGGTCGTTCATATTTTTAGGTACTACCGGTGTTGGTAAAACCGAACTGGCAAAGGCTTTAGCCGAATACCTGTTTAATGACGAAGCAGCCCTGGTGAGGATAGATATGAGCGAATACCAGGAAAGGCACGCTGTATCAAGATTGATTGGAGCGCCTCCGGGTTATGTGGGTTATGATGAAGGCGGGCAGTTAACAGAAGCCGTTCGGCGTAAACCATACAGTGTGGTGTTATTGGATGAGATTGAAAAAGCCCATCCCGATGTATTTAACATACTGCTGCAGGTGTTGGATGATGGCCGCTTAACAGATAATAAAGGCCGCGTGGTGAACTTTAAAAACACCATCATTATCATGACGTCAAACATAGGCTCAAATATTATCCAGGAAAACTTCCAAACGCTGGAAGATAAGAACCGGGAAGATATCATTGCCAAAACCAAAAACGAGCTGTTTAGCCTGTTACGGTCGACCATAAGGCCCGAGTTTTTGAACAGGATAGACGAGATCATCATGTTTACACCGCTAAGCCGTGAGGAGATCCATAGCATTGTTAAACTGCAGTTTAACCAGGTTAAACAAACCCTGGCCGAAATGGGCATTAGTATGGAAGCTACCGACGAGGCACTGGACTGGCTGGCACAATTAGGTTACGATCCGCAATTTGGCGCGCGTCCGTTAAAACGTGTTATTCAAAAGAAGATCCTGAATGAGCTTTCCAAACAGATATTGGCCGGTACCGTAGATAAAGACAGCACCATAAAGGTTGATATGTTTGACAACAATTTTGTTTTTGTGAACATACCTAAGGTGGTTGAAGAACCGGCTAAGTAATAATATAATTAACGCTATCATATAGTAAAGGAGCTGCCCACCGGGTGGCTCTTTTTTTTGTAAAAAAACACATTGAAGTTTGTTTTATTGTGTTGGGTGTCACCCTGAGCTTGTCGAAGGGTTGAGCGCAGAGGCCTTTGCCCGGATGCTTCGACAAGCTCAGCATGACAGCCCACCTTTAACCCGCAAGTGCCGGCGTCCACGCTTGCATTGATTCTGGCATGGGCGTCCACGCCCGAGTGATGGTATAGTAAGCGTGGACGCTTACCAATTCCTAAATTCCGGCGTGGAAGCCGGAACTTACGTTGAGCCGCAATTAATAAATTAACTTATTAAACCAAACAACATGAAAGGTTTATTGGTTGTATAATAAGGCAGCGTATAACGGCTGTTTGTTACTTAACCAAGCATCACCATGAAAAATTACGAAACTTTAGTGGATGCCACTAACGATCTTTTTAAAAGAGGATATACAGCCAACCTGAGTTTAGACGGCGATACCATCAATGATAAAGAACAAAATATACAAATGGGGGCCGACGACTTTGAGATAGACGAGTTTTACCGTTTTGAAGGCGCAAGTAACCCCGATGATATGTCGATAGTTTACGCAGTATCATCAACAAAATATAACCTTAAAGGTGTGCTGGTAAACGCCTACGGTACTTATGCGGATGATAGCTCATCGGCCATTGGCGCCAAGCTGCATCACGGCCAGGTAAGCCATAACCTGCACGGGGAGGACAGGCCTTCGGCGTAATCAATTCAAAATTCAAAAGTAAAAAGTCAAAAGAACACACTCGTTGCTTAATAAAAAAGCCTTGCTAAGTTTTTACTTAGCAAGGCTTTTTTATTACTTTTAATTTTGTGCTTAACACTCTACCTTGTTCCGCGGGTTTCAATGGTGCCGTTGAAGGAGATATTATCGCGGTTGGTGCTGCTCACATTTAATGAGGCATAACCATCTGCAGATATATCCAGGCGCATACTTTGCACATCGCGCCAGTTGGTCATGTCTTTATCCATCGGTTTAATGACAATTTTGTAGCTGCCGTTTTTACCCGGCTTGGCCTCATAACTAAATTTGGTGGTGGTGAATTTTATACCACCTTCTGATGGGTTAGTAGGCGCCACGTAAGCACGGCCAAAATAGGGCAGAAATGCTATAATTGTATCTTTGGATACCACCAGGTCATATTCTGACGTAAGTGCACGGCCAACGCCGCGCATAGGGTTTACATAGTTTGCCTTAAATACATAGTTTTGCGCCTCGACAATTGATTTTACTTCGGCCTGGCGCTTTGCTTGTTTTTCTTTACGGGTAGTTTGGGCGTTAACAACACTTATGCCTAATAACACAAGTGCAAACGCCATTGATAAATTCCTTAATAATTTCATAACTAAATGATTTAATGTTTAGACAAGGATGCAGCACGAAGGTTTATTCCATATCAAATTTAAACAAAAAAACCATCTGCTTTATACAGATGGTTTTTTGTTATTACGATTGATCAATTAGCTTAAATTAAGTTAGTTTTTAACCACTCAATCAATCAATTTATATCAAATTAACGCTGCGGTTTACAAACTCGGTAAGTTCGGCACCGGTTAGTAAGCCTTGCGAAAGCAGGGCCAGGTCAAACGCTTGTTTTGATAGTTGTGCCTGTACTTCCTCGTTTTCTTCCTGCAAAATGCGGGTAATCAATTTGTGGTTTCCGTTAACAACAACCTTGTAGTTATCGGGCATGTTGCCGTAAAAGCCCATGCCGCCGCCCATGGCTGCCATATCTTTCATACGGCGCATAAACTCGTCCATAGTTACTGTAACAGGCAGTTCGTCAGGGTTAAGGCTTTCCAGTTCAACTTTGTAGGCCGCCTTGTTAATGGCCTTGTCAAAAATGGTTTTTACCTGGGTTGATTGTTCGTCAGTTAAAACAGATTCCAACGCTTCATCTTTGTTGATCAGCTTATCGGCAACAGAGGCATCAACACGTTTCAATGATGTTTTCTCCAGCTTTTGCTCCAGCTGACTAATAAAGTGGTTATCAATTGGCGAGTTCATCACCAGCACATCGTAACCTTTTTTACCTGCCGATTGGATAAATGCATCCTGTTTTGCAGGATCGTTGGTGTAAATGTAAACCACCTGTCCGTCTTTGTCGGTTTGTACGGCTTCTACCTTTTCTTTGTATTCGGGTAAGGTAAAGTTTTCGTTTTTGGTATTGGTAACCAAAACAAAATCCTTGGCTTTATCATAAAACTTGTCTTCACTCACCATTCCGTATTTAACAAACAGGCCAATGTCGGTCCATTTATCTTCGTAGGCTTTACGGTCGGCTTTAAACAGTTCTGCCAATTTATCAGCCACTTTTTTGGTGATGTAGCTGTTTATTTTTTTAACGTTGCTATCGGCCTGTAAAAAGCTGCGCGATACGTTCAACGGGATATCCGGTGAGTCGATAACGCCATGTAGCAGCATCAAAAACTCGGGTACGATGTCTTTTACCTCGTCGGTAATAAATACCTGGCGACTGAACAATTTGATCTTGTTTTTAGAAACCTCAAAATCATTCTTCAGCTTAGGGAAGTACAATACGCCGGTAAGGTTAAACGGATAATCAACATTCAAGTGGATCCAGAATAGCGGATCTTCGCTGAAAGGATAAAGTTGTTTGTAAAAATCAAGGTAATCCTCATCCTTTAATTCAGATGGAGCTTTGGTCCAGATAGGGTTGGTATCGTTGATGATATTATCGTGCTGAACCTCAATGTATTTAGGCTTGCCTTCTTCGTCAACGCCGTCTTCTTCCTGCTCGCTTTTAGTGCCGAATTTAATTGGCACCGGTAAAAACTTACAGTATTTATCAAGTATTTCCTGCAGTTTGTACTGGCTTAAAAACTCTTCCGATTCGCTGTTGATGTACAGCGTTATTTCGGTACCGCGTTCGGCCAAAACGCCTTCGCCAATTTCAAACTCGGTACTGCCATCGCAAACCCAGTAAGCAGGCTCGGCACCTTCCTGGTAGCTTAGGGTTTGTATCTCTACCTTATCGGCCACCATAAAGGCTGAGTAAAAGCCTAAACCAAAGCGACCGATGATCTCATTGGCATCTTTAGCTTCTTTAAATTTTTCCATAAACTCGGTAGCGCCAGAAAACGCTATCTGGTTAATGTATTTTTTGATCTCTTCGGCGGTCATACCCAGGCCATTATCGCTAATGGTGATGGTTTTTTTAGCCTCGTCAAACGCCACTTCAACGCGCAGGTCGCCCAGTTCGCCGTTGTACTGGCCTAAAGAAGCCAGGCGTTTGATCTTTTGGGTAGCATCTACCGCGTTTGATACCAGCTCGCGCAAAAATATCTCATTATCAGAGTAAAGAAACTTCTTAATGATCGGAAAAATGTTCTCGGTGTGAATCGAAATGCTGCCTTTTTCTTGCATAATAGTATGATGTTTTTAATTTAATTAAGTTAAACAGGGCGTGTATTTGCGTTTTTTAAATGGCGCAATTATCCCATGTAACCGCATTCATCAATGCATGTTCCAAACTCATTAAATTGTCAAATTGGCAGTGCCATACAATTTTAACCCCGGTAAATTTTACTTTATTCTTAAATCCTGTTTACTATCGGGAGCAAGCGTAGTATCTTTCAAAACGGCGTTATTGTTCAACTTTTGTCGTATATATTTTATGAGATCGTAATCAGGGGCGTTTTTAACAAATTCATAAGTAGGGCGGTTGTCTATCATGAAAATATCAAGTCGCTCGCCTGTATAACCGGTTATTTTAGTTACCAGACTTTTGGTAAAGCGGGCGTCTACAATATCGGCTTTATAGTCGGTAACCAGGGCTCGCTGCAGCCTGCGTGCATTTTTTCCTTCCCTGCTTAATGCACTGTATAGTTTATCAATACTAATACCTACACCGCCAAAGCCGGCGCCACCAAATACCGACACGATATTTTTGTTATCGCCAATGCGGTATATTTGTTTGTATTCTTCCTGGTTTCTTCTGAATTTTTTCAGCGGATTGATCGGATTATCCCTAATCACAACTTCGTTTAATAAATTATGCGATTGGTTAAGTGTAATTAGCAAAGAGTTTTGATTATTGAAAACCATTGTATCCGTTTTAAACCCCATGTAACTTGTTAAAATGGTATCGCCTTTGCTTACGGTTAGCGAAAATTCGCCGTTACTATTGCTGATGGATAGTTTATGTGAATTTGTGTTCCTGATTATTGCGCCGCTTAAATGCGCTGAATTGCTGATAACAAGGCCATACTTACTTTGCCCGTAAGCTATATAGTTTGCCGTTATTAAAATAAAGAACATCAAACAACAGCGCAGGTGTGAATACCTATTTATTGATGATAATGGGCACATTGTTTTAAGGTTTATTATAAAGTTTGAGTTAGACAATTAAATTGCTATTTGGTTTAATTTGATCTTTAAAAAAATAAACAACGCCTCAGAACTGTCTAAATTTGATTTAAACTATTTGGGTATGCTATAAAATTCATTGCCGTTGACTTTAGTCAACGGAATAATGAGTAGAAAACGGGGGCTTTAGCCCAAATATAGCTTGGATAATTGGGCTAAAGCCCGTAATAATGCCTTTTACCACCGTTGACTAAAGTCAACGGCAATGAATAACTTTCATTTTTAAACAGACTCTAAGAAACTAAACAGGCCTTAAGAATTTTGAATTTCTTAAGGCCTTTTCTATTGTAACTATGTGTTTGAATTACGGAAACTCTAAAATTTCATAAATGAAGGTTCATACAAAATATTATTTAGTCCCTGCAGGTTTTGCAACCGGGGTGGGTTTGTTAAGTGCGAAACGTTTGCCAATAACAGTCAGGTCAGCATCGGTTAGTTTTGAGGTTGATTTTAGCAGCTGGGTGAAAAAAGCCACTTCGTTTTCCTGTGCAGGGCAGCCTACGTTTTCGCCGGGGGTATCAAGGCTTGCGCCTTGTGGCCTCATCTGGCTGTCGCCTAATACTTTTCCTTTATCATCTAATACCAACCAAAATGGCAGACCCGATTTCTCGCCGTGGAATTTTGCCAATGCTTCGGTAGAGCCCGGATTTTCCAGGTTCTTTTTTTCTGGCTGCTCCAATACGTCAAGCGTAGCAATAACATAGTTGTTATCAAACAATTGCTTGCACGACGGATCGTTTAACGATGCCTCCATTTTTTTGCACCAGCCGCACCATGAGGCGTGGAATATCAATATCACTTTTTTGTTTTCTTTGGATGCCTGCGCATAAGCTTTGGTTAATACATCGCTGCTTGATGGCGGGGTAGTTTGCGCAAAGGTGCTTGCCGTAGCAGCAAATATGGCGACGATAAGTAACAGTATGGTCTTTTTCATGATGAGTAGTTTATACCGTAAATTTATTAATAAGTGGCTAATTTTAAAGTTTTTAGGAGGTTATTTATAACGCTTTTTAAACTCTTGATAGTATCGTCATCCGTGATGTTCCCCTCGATGTCCATTTTGGCGCGGATAAAGGGGATGAGTAACGATGCTCCCTCCACCAAATTTGCCGACAGCGCACCCAGCGTAAGTAATAATGATGGGTGCGCATATTGCCCGGACGAAGATGCCGTTATCAGCGAAACCGGTTTATCAACCAGCGAACTGCTGGATACCAGCCAATCCAGCATGTTTTTAAGCTGACCGGGCACGCCAAAAGCATACTCCGGCGTACAAATAATTACCGCATCGGCATTTGTCAAAAGGTGCCGCAATGCTGCTACCGATGTGGGTGGTGTTTCATTATCCAACCCGGGATCAAAAGGTGGAATTAGCGCCAGTTCATCATAAATGGTATAAGCAACATTAGCAGGTAACAAACTCCCTAAATATTTCAGGATATTATGGTTTGATGATCCTGAACGTAAGCTGCCCGAAATGGCGAAAATGCGAAAGGTATTCATTTTTGAAAAGTCGCTTTACGTAGTAAACTGCAATATAAACGATGAACCCTTGCCCTCGGTTGATTGTACCTGGATATTACCTTTATGCAGCAGCATAATCTGTTTACACAAACTAAGCCCTATACCGCTGCCGGTTTTACGGGTACTAAAGAAAGGGATAAAGATCTTATCCAATAGTTCGGGTGGCATACCCAGGCCATTGTCTGATACTTTAACCAGGGTTTTATTATTGCTTTGGATTTCGGCAGATAGGGTTAATCGTGGTTCCTCTCGGTCTTTTACGGCTTCAATGGCATTTACCAGCAGGTTTATCATTACCTGCTCAATAAGGTTAATATCGGCCTTTATGGCAAGGGCAGGGTCGCGCAGGATAATCTCGAGCTCAATATTTTTCTTTTCGAGGGTGGGCCGCATGAGGCTGGCCAGGTTTTCGAACAGGTTACGCACCAGGATCTTATCCAGATCAAGCTTGGTGATCTTGTTAAGGCTGCGGTAGCTTTCTGTGAATTTAAGCAAGCCCTCGCTACGGCGTTTTATAGTATCGATACCCAGCTCCAGGTCTTCCAGCTCGCTGCTTTGTACGCTGTTCACAATCTCCGGGCTTTGCAGCCTGTTTTTCAGCGTATCGGCCAGTGAGGAGATAGGGGCAACCGAGTTCATGATCTCATGCGTCATCACGTTAAGCAATTTAGACCATGCTTTTGATTCGGTTTCGTCCAAAGCCTCGCTCACGTTCTGGAAAGCTATCAGTTTGTATAACTTATCGTCGCTGCGCATAACGCTGGCGGTTATCAATATTTTAATGAGCTGCTGGTTGCGGGTAATAGTGATGATATTGCTATCGCCCGGTTTAAGTTTTATCAGTTCAAGGTATAAGCCCGGCTCCCGTTTTTCAAGCGAATGAACGGTTTTAAGATAGGGAATGCTGATGAGTTTTTTAAAGGCCTCGTTTATCCAGCTTATATTGCCCGTTTCTTCTTCGTACGATAAAATACCGGTATCAACCAGTTCCAAAATCTTTTGCAGGTAATGGTACTGCGTTTCCCGCTCGCGGCTGATCAGTTTAAATGTGGTATTGATATCATTAAAACCCTTGCGCAACGGCTTTAACTCATTTGGTGCCTTACGCACATCAAAATGCCTCGAAAAATCACGGTAGTGGATAGATTCAACAAACTGGTTAACCTCATCCTGCGCCTTTTTCTGAAAGCGGATCATCTCCACAACGGCATAAGCTACCAGCGGTACACAGATAACCAGGTACAAATACTTTGCTATAACAATAACATACGCCGCGGCGCAAAGTACCACGAACAGTAAAAATACGCGCAGCAATAGCCGCCATTCGTAACGGTTAAATATCATATTTGCTCAATCTGCGGTATAATGCGGTACGGGTTAGGCCCAGTTCCTTGGCGGCCCGGGTAATGTTGCCGTTGTGTTTTTCTATTACCCTTAAAATGGCATTTTTTTCCAGGGTGCTTAGTTGAATATTGTCATCATCGGCGCTGTTATCGGTAGATGTTTCCAGGATGGAAAAGATAAGATCATCCGGGCGAAGGATATGATCGTCGGCCATAATTACGGCCCTTTCAATGGTATACTGCAGCTCGCGCACATTACCGGGATAGTTATACCCCTTTAGTTTCTGCAGGGCGGCAGCATCAAAATCAACAGAAGGCTTGAGGTATTTACTGGCATACTGTTTGGCAAAATGCCGGGCCAGTATGGCAATATCTTCATTGCGTTTACGCAGGGGTGGCATGTTTATTTCTACCGTGTTTATCCGGTAAATTAAATCCTTCCTGAAACGGTTTTCATTGGCCAGTTCATGCATGGGTACGTTGGTAGCGCAAATAAGTCTGATATCAATATCAACGGCCTTGTTTGTACCCAGGCGCGTTACCTGCCTGTTTTGCAATATGGTAAGCAATTTTGCCTGCTGCTGCAGAGTGATGTTACCTATTTCATCTAAAAACAAGGTACCGCCCTGCGCATCCTCAAAACGGCCTGTCCTGTCTTCCCGGGCATCAGTAAAGGCACCCTTTTTATGACCGAAGAGCTCGCTTTCAAACAAGGTATCGGTAAGTGCGCCAACATCCACCTTAATAAATGGCTTATCGGCCCGTAATGAGCGTTCATGGATAGCTTTAGCCATCAAATCCTTACCTGTTCCGTTTTCGCCAAGTAGCAAAATATTGGCATCGGTAGGGGCAATTTTGTTCACCTTATGAAAAATATCCTGCATCACATCTGATTCGCCGAGGATAGATGTATCACCGGCTGTGTTCTTTACGGCTGTTTTAGTGGTTTTTACACCTTCCTTTTTATCAAGAAGTTCTTTTATGGTGGCTATCAGTTTTTCGTTGTGCCAGGGCTTTACTATGAAATCATTGGCACCTTCTTTAAGCGATCGTACGGCAAGGTCAATATCGCCGTAGGCGGTAATCATAATTACACATACGTTGGGTTTCCAGTCTTTCACCTTGCGCAGCCAGTACAAGCCTTCGTTGCCGGTGTTAATGGCGCTGTTAAAGTTCATATCCAGCAATACCAGGTCAACCTCGTTGCGTTGCAGCAGCCAGTTAAGGTTCTCCGGATTTTTTTCGGTAATTACTTCCTGTGCCTCTGTTTTAAGCAACAGCTTAACCGCCGTAAGTACATCCGGATCGTCATCAACAATTAAAATAGTAGCTTTTTTAAGTATCATAGGTTTTGTAAGTTCGTAGTTAATAGTTCACAGCACATGGCCGGTATATTTAGCAGACGCGCGGGCCGGGCATTTTGTTACTATAAACCTGCATGCAAATTAATAATTGCATACCTAATTTTCATAACAACACCGATAATAGATTTTTTTGAACGTTGGGCTATTTAATAAAACAGCTGTTCAGTGTATGATTGGTGTACTAAATTGATGCAAAAACACCCCGGAAATGTGCTAAATTAAGGTGTTTTTTTAACTTTAAAAAGTTGCCGTACTTTTTAAGAAAACATAAGGTTTGGCGTGCCTGAACACTGTATCAATACCGTACACTTGATGTAACAGAAGCGTACGCCCTAAATAGCGGTTTGTTGTTTAATGTACTGAAATACAGTATTTTAATTTGTGGCATATCTTTTTGTAACTATTATTGAAAATATAACAAACTACAGTGGACAGAAAAATTGAAAAAAAGACCTGGAACAGCAAGCGGATACTCACAATAGCGGGCATTACAGGCATAATTTTATTAATTGGGGGCAGCATTTATTTTACATCGGGCAAAAGCAAACTTGATGTTGATACTGAACGCATCACTATAAGTACTATTACAAAAGGTCCGTTTCAGGAGTTTATACCGGTTAACGGCGTGGTAATGCCGCTTACTACCATTTATCTTGATGCATCGGAAGGTGGCCGGGTTGAAGAAAAATATGTAGAGGATGGCGCCGACCTTAAAAAAGGCGATCCGATCCTTAAACTTTCAAATACCGATCTGGAACTTACCCTGGCTAACCAGGAAACAGCGGTTTATGCAGAGCAAACGCAAATGCAAATTTCGCGCACCAGTTCGCAAACAAGTACTATCAATAAACTGAACAGCATGGCCGATGTGGATGTTGCCTTTAAAGAAGCCGAAAGAATTTACAAGCTGGATAAAAGCCTGTACGATCAAAAAGCGATAGGCATGCAGGAATATCAATCGGCACTTAATACTTACCAGTACCAGCTTCGCCGTAAAAAACTGGCATCGCAAATCCTGTCGCAGGATACATCAATGGTGAAACAGCAGGACGTACAATCGCGCGAGCAATATGCCCACATGAAAAGCACACTGGAGCTGATGCGTAAAAAAGTGGCCGATTTAACATTAAGGGCACCTATAGACGGGCAGCTTACCTCTATGGATGCTGAAGTTGGCCAAAGCAAAAACAAAGGCGAACACCTGGGTCAGATAGACGTACAATCGGGCTTTAAGGTAAGGGTTGATATTGATGAGCATTACCTGAGCCGCATTTATACAGGCTTAAAAGGCGATTTTCAATTTGCCGATAAAACCTATAACCTGGTTATTAAAAAGGTGTTTACGCAGGTAACTGCTGGTCGTTTCCAGGTTGATATGGAGTTTGTGGGTGCGGTACCCAAGGGCATCCGTAAAGGCCAGACACTGCAGGTGCGTTTAGCGCTAAGCGAGGAAAGAATTGCGGTATTGGTGCCTAAAGGCGGCTTTTACCAGCAAACCGGCGGCAACTGGATATTTAAGGTGAGCGAAGATGGTACAAGGGCCTATAAGGTTAACATACAGCTCGGCCTTAACAGTACCGATTACTATGTGGTATCACAGGGCTTAAATCCCGGCGATAAGGTAATAACCTCAAGCTATGAAACTTACGGAGATATCCAGGAACTGGTATTGAAGAAGTAATTGAGGATAGATTAAAGAGCAAGGAGTAAAGAATAAAGACTCCCTTCGGAGATGAATAAAAAATATTACTGTTTAACTGCAACGAAAAGCAGCTGTTAAGCATCATATTATAAAACAGATATAAACTAATTAACAAACTATAAAAAACAAGTCGGGCCCGCTTTAAAACGGCGAAGACGATTCAGGAGGCACCAATGATAAAGATTACTAATCTCGAAAAATTTTACCGCACAGAAGAGGTAGAAACGATAGCGTTAAACAAGCTGTCAATTGAAATTGCAACGGGCGAGTTTGTGGCCATTATGGGCCCATCTGGCTGTGGAAAATCAACCCTGCTTAATATCTTAGGCATGCTTGATGATCCGGATGCAGGCAGCTATGTATTTAACGATATTGAGGTAGCACACTTTACCGAACGTAAACGTGCCGATCTGCGCAAGCACAACATTGGCTTCGTATTCCAAAGCTTTAACCTTATTGATGAGCTTACCGTTTTTGAAAACGTAGAGCTGCCATTGATTTACACAGGTGTTGCCGCTGCCGAGCGTGTAAAAAGGGTAGAAGAGGTATTAGATAAAATGCAGATCATGCACCGCCGCAACCACTATCCGCAGCAATTATCGGGTGGTCAGCAGCAGCGTGTGGCTATTGCCCGTGCCGTAGTTAACAAACCCAAACTTATCCTTGCGGATGAGCCCACAGGTAACCTTGACAGCAGCAACGGTAACGATGTTATGGAACTGCTTACCGATTTAAATGAACAAGGTACAACCATTATAATGGTTACCCACTCTGAGCATGACGCCCGTTACAGCCACCGTATTATACGCCTGCTGGATGGACAAAGCGTTATGGAAAATATAATGGTGTAATCCCAGGGCCAAAAGCCCGAAAAATAGTTTATATAAGTTAATAAGTTAGTGTGCCAACTATCCCTCTCCGGTAAAAAGGAGAGGGATAGCTTTGGTTATTTTTGTTATTGGTTCATTGTGCTTCGCATTATTGGGTCATTAAGCATTGGTTAGTTGTATCGGTGACTTGATGACCCAATCTGTATTAAGCCTTATAAAGAGTTTAAAACGTGGGTAAATTGGTTGTATGCTTCATATAATAAGATCATTGGTTTTGCATTTTCAGGAGTTGCGAAGTTTTAAAAGCCTGGCAATACTTGTAATGGTATTACTTTGCACCAACCGAAACCCCGGCACACTTAAAATAGTCAAACCCTCAACGCAGCTGATCTGCACGGTTACAACTCCTTCAGTAGCCTTTTTCCTTTCGACTGTATTCCGGCGCTTCCGTTGCGCATAAGGTATTTTAGCTGGCCGGCAAGTTCGTCGGCTATCCATGGGTAAGTATCTTTAAGATTAAACAGTGCCTGGCCCGCGAAAGCCTTTACTGCTACCTTTACTTTGGGGTTTATCATCCAATCAAACAGTTGCTCAATAACGGGCTCCAGGTCAATTGTTTTTAATTTTAGCTTTATGGTTTCCGGTGATGTGGTATCGGTCATGTGCATGATCAGTTTGGCGTAATGCCGCATGCAACTGGGGTTCCCGACCCCTTTAAAACGTGATACAAAGTATTCCAGATCGTTAAGGTAATTTTCCGGATCTTTCAAAAACATATTTTCTAATATCCACACAGCCCGGAAACCTATTACCTGGTCGGGATGAAAAGTAATATCTATCAGATCACGCAACGCAAAATGCTGTTCTTCTAAGACACGGCTCAGTTTTAATACTTTGGGTTTACCCAATGTGTGCGATAACTCTACTATAAGTTGTTCACTGATAAGCATATGATAACAAATTTAAGAATTTTGTTATTATGGAAAACTATTGCATTGGGCTGAAAATTGTGGCTTTTCTGGCCGCATACCCGCTCCTGGCCGCGGGAGGGCCAGTTACTTTGTAGCCACAAAGTAACCAAAAGGCTTTCAGCAGAGAGGCTTCTTTGCCGCACAAGGCCTTTGCCCTGCAAATCAGTCAGAACCACGGACTGCAATTATTTGCCCCGATTCACTGCCCCTTCTGCAAAACTTGCTATGCCCCCGCAACCACACGAGGCCACCATTGTTCTGCCCGCTTTCGTCAGAAGCTTATCTGCTGACGGGGAAGGGTATTGTCTGAACCGGAATTTTGGGTCTAAAAAAACAAACCACGTCATTGCTTCGTACCTCGCAAAGACGTTACGGCCTATTCATTTGCACATCTATAATCTGTAATCTGCACATCTGTAACCCGCACATTTGAAATTTGCACATCTGTAATCTATCTTAATCCTATATCAACAAAAGTTTTACATTTGCTGTCTGTTTTAATATAAACCCTGTACATGGTTAAGTTCAACCGATTTACACTGGATAATGGCCTGCGGGTTATTGTTCACGAAGATAATACTACGCCTATGGCGGTGCTCAACATTCTTTATGATGTTGGCGCGCGCGACGAAAACCCCGAACAAACCGGCTTCGCTCACTTGTTTGAGCACCTCATGTTTGGTGGTTCGGTAAATATTCCCAGCTATGATGAACCCCTGCAGCGTGTAGGCGGCGAAAACAACGCTTTTACCAGTAACGATATCACCAACTATTATATCACCCTGCCATCGGCCAATATTGAAACCGCCTTTTGGCTGGAAAGCGACCGCATGCTGAGTCTTGCCTTTAGCGAGAAAAGCCTGGAGGTGCAGCGTAACGTGGTAATTGAGGAGTTTAAGCAGCGTTACCTGAACCAGCCTTATGGCGATGTTTGGTTAAAGCTGCGGCCGCTGGTTTACAAGGAGCATTCATACAAATGGGCCACCATTGGCAAAACCATTAAACATATTGAAGATGCCCGTATTGAAGATGTAAAAGCCTTCTTTAAAAAACACTACACCCCGCAAAACGCCATTATGGTAGTAGGCGGCGATGTGAATTTGGAGCAGGTAAAACAACTTGCCGAAAAATGGTTTGGCCCCATCCCCGCAGGCGAAAAATACCACCGCAACCTGCCGCAGGAACCCGAGCAGCATGACGAGCGCCGCGAAACCGTTACCGCCAAGGTACCGCTTAACGATGTTTATATTGCTTTTCAGATGGGGGCAAGGCTTGATGATGATTATTATGCTGTTGAATTGTTAAGCGATATATTGTCGCGCGGTAATTCATCGCGTTTGTACCGCAGTTTGGTGCAGGACAGACAGATCTTCAGCGAGGTACATGCCTACATTACCAGCAGTTTGGATAAAGGTATGTTTGTACTGGAAGGCAAGCCTTTGGAGAACGTGAGCATTGAACAGGCCGAAGCTGCCCTTTGGGAAGAACTGGAAAAGGTGAAGACCGAAGCCATCCCCGCTGATGAGCTGACCAAGGTGCAAAACAAAACCGAATCGACCATGGTGTTTTCAGAAATGAGCCTGCTTGATAAGGCCATGAACCTGGCATCATTCGAACTGCTTGGCGATGCCGACCAGCTGAACTACGAAACGGAAAAATACCTGGCCGTAACAGCCGCGCAGATCAAAGAGGTAGCCAACAACATATTCAGAAAAGATAATTCATCAACGCTGATCTATCTGGCAGAGCAAACGGAATTAGTCTGAACCTGAATTAAGCAGAATTAGTCTCAATCATGATTAAACAGATTAAAGAGGATCAATTGCAAATCAAAATCCTAAAAATACCTAAATCTGCTTAATCCTGGTTCAGACAAAAACAATGACCTAATGACCAATGAACCAATGACTGAACTAAACAGAACATTAGCCCCGGATTTTAAGGCTATCGATAATATAACCCTTATACGCCCCGAGCATAAAACGCTGGGTAACGGCTGCAATATTTATTGTTTTAACAGCGGCGATCAGGAACTGGTACGTATTGAGTGGGTATTTAACAACCTGCGCTTTAACCCGGCCAAACCCTTGCTTAACATGGCTGTTAATACCATGCTTACCGAAGGCACCAACACCTTAACCGCTGCGCAAATTGCCGATAAAATTGATTTTTACGGTGCGTTTTTGCAGGTTGATTACGGGTACGAAAATTCGCAGGTTACGCTGTATAGTTTAAACAAGCACCTGCACCAAACGCTGCCTGTAATTGCCGATCTGCTTACCAATTCTGTTTTCCCTGAAAAGGAACTGGAAACGTTTAAGCGTAACCAGCAGCAAAAGCTACAGGTAAGTTTGCAAAAGAACGATATTGTTGCCCGCAGAGATTTCAACAAAGCCATTTACGGCAATACCATTTACGGTTTGGGTGCAAGCTTTGATAATTATAAAAGCCTGCAGCGCGATGATCTGGCGGCGCATTACAAATTGCAATACCAGCCCTCAAACTGTTCTATAATAATTGCAGGTAAGGTTGATGCAACGGCGTTGGCGCTGATAACCGACACCTTTGATAAAGGCTGGACAAACGGCCCAATTACTGCGGATACCACTCAGCCCGAATTGCAAGCCGCTGCCGAACGTTTTTACTTTACCGAAAAATCAGATGCCCTGCAATCGGCTATCAGGATAGGTACGCCGACCATCAATCGTAACCATCCCGATTTTCAGGCGCTGCAGGTATTAAATACCGTTTACGGTGGCTATTTTGGCTCAAGGCTAATGACTAACATCCGCGAGGATAAAGGTTACACCTACGGCATTGGCTCGGGCCTGGGCTCGTTTAAACAAGGCGGATCATTTTTTATAGCTACCGAAGTTGGCGCAGATGTTTGCAAAGCAGCGGTAACCGAAATTGAAAAAGAACTGAACATCCTGAAAACAGACCTGGTACCTGCCGAAGAACTGTCGCTGGTGCGCAACTATATGCTGGGCTCGCTACTGGGCAGCCTCGAGAATGTTTTTTCCCATGCCGATAAATTCAAAAGCATCTACTTTGCCGGCCTGGATTATGATTATTACGACAGGTATGCCGACACGGTAAAAAATATAACATCAGATAAACTGATTGAACTGGCCAACCAATATTTCCATTTCGATGAGTTTTACAAAGTGATTGTAGGGAAGTATTAGGAGGGGTTTCGGATTTTCGATTTTCGGAATTATCCCTTTCTCCTTCTCTGGGCGTCATTGCTGTAAGGTACGATCTCTAAGCCGTATAACCTTTATGATGGGATTGCCGCGCTACGCTCGCAATGACAATTTTAAAGTTACTGTTTAACTTCTCTCGCGTTAGGGATAGGAGCGGATACCGGCCCTGAGCATAAGGCCTGCAGGCGTATGAGCGGATAGCCTGGGCCGAAGGCAACGCCCCAATTATGTCGCTCCCAGACTTACGAAGTTTTTAAAACTTCGTAAGTATTCACTGTCTGTTTTCCATCATCACAACCCACAGCTTATGCAATTTAGGCGATAAATGGAGATATATCCAAACAGCCATCCCAATTATCATTAAACAGCAATTTTCTCCCCGCTTTTAAATAAATCCTGCGCCGGATATTAATAATCCGAAATATTTGTTACCTTTGCCCGGCAAATAATAACTCCAAAATAATTATTTGCTATGCAGTTAGACCCATCCAAATTTGTTGCCGAAGGATTAACCTACGACGACGTTTTACTACTCCCGGCTTATTCAGAAGTTTTACCGCGTGATGTTAACACCAGTACTTTTTTAACAAAAAATATCCGTTTAAACATCCCCATCATTTCGGCCGCTATGGATACCGTTACCGAGGCAGGTTTGGCAATTGCCATAGCCCAGGCCGGTGGTATTGGTATTTTACACAAAAACATGACCATACAGGCACAGGCCAACGAGGTGCGTAAAGTAAAACGATCTGAAAGTGGAATGATCCAGGACCCTGTTACTTTGCTGGAGGATGCGCTGCTTGCAGATGCTTTTCAGATAATGAAGGAGTTTAGCATTGGCGGTATCCCCGTTATTGATGCCGAGCATAGGCTTAAAGGCATTATCACCAACCGCGATTTGCGTTTTCAAAAAGACCTTACCGTGCCGGTTAGGGAAATAATGACCAAAACCAACCTTATAGTTGCCCCCGAAGGTACTACTCTTACCGAGGCTACAGCTATACTGCAGGGCAACAAAATTGAAAAGCTGCCTGTTGTAAATAAAGATGGTAAGCTGGTTGGTTTAATTACCTATAAAGACATTCAAAAAGTTAAAAACTTCCCTATAGCCTGTAAAGACGAATTTGGCCGCCTGCGCGTAGGTGCAGCTGTTGGAGTTGCTGCCGATAATATTGACCGTGTTACTGCCCTGTATAACGCCGGTGTTGACGTTGTGGTAGTTGATACCGCACATGGCCACTCAAAAGGAGTTATTGATATGGTGAAGGCTGTTAAAGCACTGCACCCGCAATTGCAGGTTATAGCAGGTAACATAGCCACTGCCGATGCGGCTATCGCTTTGGCAGATGCCGGTGCTGATGCTGTTAAAGTGGGTATTGGTCCGGGTTCTATTTGTACTACACGGATCATTGCAGGTGTGGGCGTACCGCAGTTATACGCGGTTTACGAATGTGCCAAAGCGCTGGAAGGCCGTGGCGTTCCCGTTATTGCCGATGGTGGTATTAAACAAACCGGCGATATTGTAAAGGCTATCGCAGCCGGTGCAAGCTCAATTATGGCAGGCTCATTGTTTGCAGGTGTTGAAGAATCTCCAGGCGAAACTATTATATACGAAGGCCGTAAATTTAAATCATACCGTGGTATGGGTTCTGTTGAGGCAATGGCAAAAGGTTCAAAAGACCGTTACTTTCAGGATGAAACTGATGTGGTAACCAAACTGGTTCCCGAAGGTATTGTTGGTCGGGTGCCATTTAAAGGCAACATGGCCGAAGTAATTTTCCAATACATAGGTGGTTTACGTGCCGGTATGCACTATTGCGGTGCTGCTAATATTGAAGACTTACAACGTGCAAAATTTGTACGCATCACTGCCGCCGGTATGCGCGAAAGCCATCCGCACGATATTACTATAACTAAAGAAGCGCCTAACTATACGAGGTAATTAGATAGTCTGGTGTCTTTAGTCGGAAAGTCCGGAAGTTGGTAAAGTCGGAAAGATAAATATCTTTTTACTTGATAACTTCCGGACTTCTTTGTTTTTAAGGCTTAAACTTCCGGACTTTCTGACTTCCCTACTTTCGGACTAATTTATTATAATTGAAAATGAAATCTATCTGCGTATTCTGCGGTGCCAATTTTAATGGCGACCCTTTATTGAAACAAGCTGTTGAGCAACTGGCCGAGGTTATGGTGAGTCGTGAAATTACTCTGGTGTATGGCGGCGGTAAAGTAGGTATTATGGGTATCATTGCCGATGCTGTTTTAAGTCGCGGCGGTAAAGCGATAGGGGTTATTCCGCAGTTTTTGATGGATAAGGAGGTTGGCCACACCGGACTTACCGAACTGCACATCGTGCAAAATATGCACCAGCGCAAGCAAATGATGAATGACCTTTGCGACGGTATCATCACCCTGCCCGGCGGCCTTGGCACACTCGAAGAGTTTTTTGAAGTGCTTACCTGGCTGCAATTGGGCTTGCATAATCACCCCATAGGTTTATTGAACACCGGCGGCTTTTATGACTCGCTGCTAAAACAATTGGACGTAATGGTTGACCAAAAATTCCTGAAACCCACCAATCGCGAGCTGGTTATTACCGCTGCCGATCCTATTGAACTGGTGAGTCTGATGGATGGCTTTAACGCCAAACCCGATGAGGTATGGTTCAGGGATAGGAATCTTACATAAGTCAAAATTCAAAATTAAAAAGTCAAAAAAAGGTGGGGTGTGTGGTTGTCGTAAACTGACCAAGGTTAGGACTCACCCCGGCTACGCTTCGCTGGCCGACCCTCTCTCCGGCTTCGCCGCAAAGAGGGTAAAGACAGTTTTTAAATTATCAACATAGCGTGTCAAGCTATGCAATCCCCTCTTTCCGCCGGAGGCGAAGAGAGGGTGGCCCAAGCGTAGCGATGGGCGGGTGAGTCGTCTGCGGAAAGCAAAACTTCGGCCGCCCATCTTTACGGCTTGTCGAAGCGCCATCCCCTCTATGCGGCGAAGCCGGAGAGAGGGGTGTCCAGCGAAGCGCAGACGGGGTGAGTCGTGTTCATATGAAGAGAAAAATCCTTAATCCTTGCTCCCCAAGTCCTCAATCCTCCAAATCTACACCACCTGGCTAATCGTCCAGAAATCATCGGCCAGGTCGGTGCTGGTGATGTAATCGTAGGGCATATAAAAATAGCCTTTGTCGCCCCATGCGTCGCCCCAGCTGTTGCGTACAATGAATGCTTTCCTGGCGTCGTCATAACCAACCGCCATAACCGCATGGCCGCCAATGGCGCTTTCGGTTTTTGTGGGCATGGTGAGGATGCCGGTTTTAGCCACCTTATCGCCCTCAAAACTCTGGTAAACCGTAAACCCAAAAACAAATGGATTGCCCGATGCAAGGCAGGTTTTTAGCTCGTTTATAGCAGTATTATTAAGGCGGGTATATTGTATGGCGAGGTTCTTTTTAGCTTTTGTATATAGCGATTTGGTAGGCTTTTTGGCAAATTTGGTCACCAGGTATGGCCAGCCAGCTTCGTCGCAAACACCAACCGTGGCAACTGATTTTACACCGTCCCTTATCTGCGCGCCGCTATCATCCTTAACATGGCCTTCCAGCACACGCTCGTTATAATAAATGAACAACCGCGATGGGGTAAATACCGCCAATTTTTGTTTCATCAGCTCAAACTCAAAAGCGCCGCCAATGGCATTTGCCGTGCAGGAACCAAGTTCGCCCTGGTCATATACCGGCGGGCATTGCGTGCGCAGATCAACAGAGGTGGGTACAGGTTTGGCTAAGGCAGCATGGCGTACAACGGCATAGCGCAAATCCCGGTGATCGGGCAGATCGGGCAGCCAGCCATAGTTTTTGGTTTTCTGGATCATAATAAGGGTGGTTATGTTTAGTACAGTAAAGCTATATGGTTTGGCGGAAAATAGTAAGCGTGTTTTTACGCAATTTTATAGGTGTTAATACTTGAATTTTAGGGTAAATAAAAATTGCTATGCGTGCATAATATTCTTTCGGTATCCTTCAAAACACAAAAAAAATTACCCACTTTTACTCCTGTAATTTTCCCTAACTTACATTTCCTATAAAAACCAACTATGGATATCGGCTTTAATATTAATGAGGATGTGAATAAGCAGCTGGTTTACGAGCTGAACAACAGGTTAAAAAAAGTATATGAGGGCGGGGGCGAAAAGGCCGCGGCCAAACAAAAAGAAAAAGGCAAAATGCTGGCCCGCGAACGTGTGGCCTATCTCATAGATAAAGACAAACCCTGGCTTGAAGTTGGCGCTTTTACTGCCGATGGCATGTATGCCGAGCACGGCGGTTGTCCGTCGGGCGGGGTAATAACGGGTATTGGGTATGTGGCGGGCAGGCAATGTGTGGTGGTAGCCAATGATGCCACGGTGAAGGCCGGGGCATGGTTCCCTATAACGGCCAAGAAAAACCTGCGCGCGCAGGAAATAGCTATGGAAAACCGCCTGCCCATTATTTACCTGGTAGATTCGGCAGGGGTGTATTTGCCATTGCAGGACGAGATCTTTCCGGACAAGGAACATTTCGGGCGTATTTTCAGGAACAATGCCATGATGAGCAGCATGGGAATCATCCAGATCTCGGCCATTATGGGTGCCTGCGTTGCTGGCGGGGCATACCTGCCCATCATGAGCGACGAAGCTATGATAGTAGAGGGCACAGGTTCGGTTTTCCTGGCGGGATCATACCTGGTAAAATCGGCCATTGGCGAGGATGTGGATAACGAAACGCTGGGCGGGGCAACCACTCATTGCGAAATATCGGGTGTTACCGATTATAAACAACCAAACGATAAGGCCTGCCTTGATTCTATCCGCAATATCATGAGCATGGTTGGCGATTACAACAAAGCCGGGTTCGACCGTATAAAACCGGCCCCGCCAAAGCTCGACCCAAAAGAGATTTACGGCATCCTGCCTGATAACAGGGAGAAGGCTTATGATATGAATGATATTATTCTGCGGATGCTGGATAACTCCGAATTTGAACCTTATAAAGATGGTTACGGTCAATCTATCATTTGCGGTTTGGGTAGGGTAGATGGCTGGGCGGTAGGTATTGTAGCCAATCAGCGTAAAGTGATAAAAGCCAAAACCGGAGAAATGCGCTTTGGCGGTGTTATTTATTCCGATTCGGCAGATAAGGCAACACGCTTTATCATGAATTGTAACCAAAAGAAAATTCCGCTGGTGTTTTTGCAGGATGTTACCGGCTTTATGGTAGGCAGTCGCAGCGAACAGGGCGGCATTATTAAAGATGGCGCTAAAATGGTGAATGCGGTAGCCAATTCGGTAGTGCCAAAATTTACTATTGTGATAGGTAATTCCTACGGCGCTGGCAACTATGCCATGTGCGGCAAAGCCTATGACCCGCGACTGATCTACGCCTGGCCATCGGCCAAAATAGCCGTTATGGGTGGTGGACAAGCTGCCAAAACCCTGCTGCAGATCCAGGCTGCCGGACTAAAAGCCCGGGGCGAAGAGGTAGATGCCGTAAAAGAAGCCGAACTACTGAAACAAATAACAGACAAATATAACACCCAAACCACCCCATACTACGCCGCCGCACGGCTCTGGGTAGATGGCATCATCGACCCGCTGGAAACCCGCAAGGTAATTTCCATGGGTATTGAAGCCGCCAATCACGCTCCGATAGAAAAGGCTTTTAACGTGGGGGTGATACAGACATAGGTTTTTTGGAGTAAGGACGGAAAGAATAAGGACAAAAGAATAAGGACAAAAGAGTAAGGACGGAAAGAATAAGGACAAAGGACAGAAGGAGCAAGTACAAAAGACAAAATAATAAGGATAAAAGAATCCTGGTAATCCTTTAATTCGTTTAATCAAGGTTCAGACAAAAGAACAAGGACGGAAAGAACAAGGACAAAGGACAAAAGAACAAGGATAAAAGAATCCTGATAATCCTTTAATCTGTTTAATCAAGGTTCAGACGAAAATAAAAACAATGAACGTAAATTACGATGAACTGATATTGCTTACCGGTGGTGCTTTTCTGGCCGTGCTTGGTGCAGGTAAATTTAACGAACGCCGGAAACTGATTAAAACCGGTGTTAAAGTTAATGGCGTGGTTTTCAGAATTGAAGAAAGCACAGATGACGAAACCAATTCATCGATGTATTATCCTGTAATAAGATATTTAACAGAAGATAAAGAATGGATAACGGAAACTTATAAGTTGGGCAGCCGTCCATCCGTATATAAGGAAGGTGACAGTGTTAGTGTAATTTATGATCCTGCCAACTACAAGCATTTTATAATTGATAACACGTTCACCAAATTTCTTGCCCCTGTGTTATTTATAATAGGAGTTTTACTGATAGCAAGTGTAATCATATACTATGTTTTACATCAACTGTAACCCCGCCAAACAATGGCAATATACTGACCATCTGCTATTGCTTAATACCCCCGGAAACCTTAAATTCGCATCTCATTTAGCAACAAATGTCTGAAGAATTAGAACACGTAAAATGCCTGATCATTGGTTCGGGCCCGGCTGGTTACACTGCCGCAATATATGCTTCACGGGCTGATCTGAAACCCGTAATGTACACCGGTTTATTAGCCGGCGGACAGCTTACCCAAACTACCGATGTAGAGAACTTTCCCGGTTATCCTTTGGGCATCATGGGCCCCGAAATGATGGAAGATTTTCGTAAACAGGCCGAACGCCTGGGTACCGATATCCGTTTTGGCTATGTGAGTTCGGTAGATTTTACCAGCTTGCCGCACAAGGTGGTGGTTGATGAGGTAAAAACCATACTTGCCGATACTGTTATTATTTCAACAGGCGCATCTGCCAAATGGCTTGGGTTAGATTCTGAACAAAAATACAGCGGCTTTGGCGTATCGGCTTGTGCCGTTTGCGACGGGTTTTTCTTTAAAGGACAGGACGTAGCCATTGTAGGTGCCGGTGATACCGCTGCCGAAGAAGCTACTTACCTTGCCAAATTATGCCGCAAGGTTTATATGATTGTTCGCCGTGATGAGTTCCGTGCCTCAAAGGCAATGGTTCATCGCGTGTTGAATACCCCCAATATCGAGATACTGTACAACACCGAAACCAAGGAGATCCTTGGCGACGGACAAAGCGTTACCGGCGTAAAAGTTACCAATAACGTAACCAACACCGATACCGACCTTGATGTTACGGGCTTTTTTGTGGCCATTGGTCACCACCCCAACACCGATATTTTTAAAGGCTGGATCCATATGGACGAAACCGGTTACATTAAAACTCGCCCCGGATCAACAGAAACCAATGTTGAAGGCGTATTTTGCTGCGGCGATGCCCAGGATCACATCTACCGCCAGGCAGTTACTGCCGCCGGTACAGGTTGTATGGCCGCCATTGATGCAGAACGCTACCTGGCAGCCAAAGAGCATGTGGTAACGGCGTAAGCTCTTTATCGGAAAAGAAATATATTTGAAAGGCTGCTTGAAAAAGTGGCCTTTTTTGTTTGTTTACGGTTTGGGGGGGGCTTGTGCGTGTAAACTACCGCCGGACTCACCCGACCATCGCTACGCTTGGTCACCCTCTCTTCGCCTTCGGCGGAAAGAGGGGCGGGGTATAGTTAAAAAAGCGTGTCCTACTTGCGCTCTTTTGTAACCACAGGTGTTGGGAAGACTGAATTTTATAAAAAGTTTGTCATTTCGATAGAGCCCGGGCGGGTAAAAGCGTGGCGCGAAGGAGAAATCTTCTGCGGAATGCAAAGTTCCAATAACATAACGCATAAGATTTCTCACTCGGTCCTCGTATGGGAATGCCAACATTTTACTCTTCCCAACACCTGTGGTTTGTAACGAGTGCTTAAAGTGTTTTTGCGTTTACAACGCATTGTCGCGATGCAATCGCGTAACTGTGTTAAGCACTCGTTACAAACGAGCGCAAGTGAGTTTAAAGAAATCTATAGAAAGAAAAAAATGTCCTCACCCTCTTTGCGGCGAAGCCGCAGAGAGAGTCGCCGCACGAAGTGCCGGCGGGGTGAGTCGAACCGCCAAGCAGAGCCACCAAACAACATGGTAATTTGCGTTCCCCCAAGGCTTATAAAAAGTTATGCAAACGTTTTCGCAATTCAAAACTTCTTATATTTTTTTAAAAACTCTATATTCACAATTTACCACCAATATCCTATGATTATGTATAAAAAAGCTTCCTTAATGTTGTTTGTCCTGCTTACATCATTTGCAATTGTTGTGAATGCCCAGGATGCCGATCCTTATTCGGGGATTATCCCGGCGCCGGTATCGTTAAAAAAGTCGACCGGTCAGTTTGTGCTGAGTCAGGAAACCACCATCCAGGCCGATTCACCATCGAACAAGGCGGTATTATTTTTTAAGGATTACCTGGCCAATAAACAGGCTTATAATAAGGCAATTGTAATTAAGGGCGCCCGTACATCAAACGTTATCACACTAACATCTGCCGGTACCGAAAACCTGCCTGCCGAAGGTTACCGCTTAACCATTACACCGCAGCAAATTACGGTTGAAGGTAAAGGATCGGGACTTTTTTATGGTATTCAAACCCTTATGCAATTGTTTCCCGCCGAGCGCGCTGCTACCGCTAAGCTGCCATGTTTGGAGGTAGAAGATTATCCGCGTTTCGGTTATCGTGGTGCCATGCTTGATGTTTGTCGCCATTTCTTCTCGGTAGAAATGGTTAAAAGATACATCGACCTGCTGGCTGCCTACAAGCTTAATAACTTTCACTGGCACTTAACCGATGATCAGGGCTGGCGCATCGAAATAAAAAAATACCCAAAACTTACCCAGATAAGCAGCATGCGCGCGCAAACCGTGATAGGCAATTATCACGACCGTACACCGCAACAATTTGACAATACCCCTTACGGTGGTTTTTATACCCAGGATCAAATCCGTGATGTGATAAAATATGCGGCCGACAGGTACATCAACATTGTGCCTGAAATTGAGATGCCGGGCCATTCATCCGCTGCCTTAGCTGCTTATCCTGAATTAAGCTGCGATCCATCAAAAACTTATAAAACTGCCGAAACATGGGGCGTGTTCCCGGAGATCTATTGTCCTACCGATAAAACATTTGCCTTTTTGCAGGATGTATTAACCGAGGTGATTGCGCTGTTCCCGAGTAAATATATTCATATAGGCGGCGACGAAGCCCCTAAAACTGCCTGGAAAAATTCACCATTTTGCCAGCAGCTTATCAAAAAATTAAAGCTGAAGGATGAGGATGCGTTACAAAGTTATTTCATCCAGCGGATAGAGAAATTTGTGAACGCCAAAGGTCGCAATATCATAGGCTGGGACGAGATCCTGGAAGGCGGTCTTGCACCTAACGCGGCTGTTATGAGCTGGCGCGGCGAAGAAGGCGGCATTGCTGCTGCCCAGCAAAAACACAATGTTATCATGACGCCCGGCAGCCACGGTTTATATATAGATCATGGGCAGGGCAAACCAAGCCAGGAGCCGCTGAGCATTGGCGGTAATGAGCCGCTCTCAAAAATTTACAGTTACGATCCCACTCCCGAAGCACTTACTGCCGAGCAAAAGAAATACGTTATGGGCGTACAGGCCAACCTGTGGACAGAGTATATAGGTACTGATAATAAGGTGGAATTTATGTTGCTGCCGCGCTTGCTGGCCTTATCGGAGATTGCGTGGTCGCCGTTGGAGAATAAGAGTTTTAAGGACTTTTCTGAAACAAGGCTACCCGGTCATTTAGCGTGGCTGGATAAAAACGGATTCGATTACCATGTGCCTGTGGCTATTGGTGCAAAGGACACCACCATGATAGGCACACAACTTACCGTGCAGCTAAAATCGCCGGTGGAGGGTGCCAAGGTTTATTATACTATTGACGGCTACACTCCGCGCGAAACCGACAATGAGTACCACATACCCATGACCTATAATGTACCCATCGATCAATACCGCGAGCTGCAAACCATTGTAATAACGCCATCTGGCAAAAGGAGCAATGTAACCCGCACCATGGTTTATAATAAAGCACCATTGGCAGCCGTTAACTATACAGGTACCACAAGCGGATTAAAATACCAGTTATTCACCGGTACCTATAATTACACGGGTCAGTTAAGTAACCTTGCACCAACCGATAGCGGCACGGTAAAAACCTTCAGCACTGCCGATTTTAGAAAAAGTAAAGGTAAGTATGGTGTAATTTACAGCGGATTTATTAACATTGATGCTGATGGCGGTTATGGCTTCTCCGTACAAAGTGGTAACGGAGCGGTGTTGCTGATAGATGACCAGGTTGTGGTAGATAATGATGGCAAACATACCGTTACCGAACAGGAAGGTGCAACAGCCTTGCTGAAGGGCTATCACCGTTTTACCCTTAAATATGTTGATGCGGGAGGTTCCGGAACGTTAAAAGTTTTCATAACTTCACCGGTAAAGGGCAAGGCAGAGCTTATTGCCGGTACGCTGTATAATTAACAGAGGATACAAAATTATAATGACTAAAAAGTTTTATTATTTATTGTTCTTAATGGCCGCCGCCGGCGCTGTAACAGGCTGCGGCGGCAACGACACAAAAACCGTTAACACACCCGCGGCACCCAAAAAACCGCAGCTGATGGCCCCGTTCAGGTACCATAAGCTGATAGAGGTTTCGCCGGGGCAAAGTTATGATGTGTTTAGCTGGGGGCGGGGCTCATTGGAGGCTGGTTCATTCATGATCCTGCATTCCGATTCATCGGGTATAAAATATACTACCACCACCGGTGATCTGGAGGGCAATATTGTAGATGTGTACAATGCCGATATGGATCTCGACGGTAATCCCGAAATACTTATCCAGGCCAGATCAAAGGATACCATAAGCCGAACCAACGTGTACGCTTACGAGTTTAATAATAATAAAGCCAATAAGCTTGATTTTCCCCGGCTCAACGTTTCACAGCGCAAAGGTTACCGGGGCGATGATAACTTTTATATTCGTGATGGTAAATTGATTCGCGAGTTTCAGATCTTTAACGGTACGGGTAAGGATGCCAAACCAAGTGGTGCCAAACGCCAGTTGGAATACAGCCTGCGCAGCAATGAATTTACGGTGAAGCAGCTGAGCAAAGATTCTACCGATGTTAAAACCGCCGTAGTGAATACGCAGTCAACAAAATCGAATGATAAACCGTCCACCTCATCAAAGTCGGAGAAAAAACATTCATCATCCAAAAAGAAAAAACACAGACATCATCACCGCGATTAAGCTTGAAAGTATGGCTATAAAAAGAAAAGAGGCGCAATTTGCGCCTCTTTTCTTTTTATATGTGCTTAGATAACTTATTACCTTTTCATTGCCCTGTCCATTTCAATTTTGGTATCGCGTTCTTTCATGGTATCGCGCTTGTCGAAGGTTTTTTTACCCTGGGCAAGGCCAATTTCAAGTTTGGCAAAGCCGCGTTCGCTAATGAATAGGGCCAGGGGTACAATGGTCAGGCCTTTTTCTTCGCCGCGGGTAAGGAGTTTTTTGAGTTCTTTTTTGTTGAGCAGCAGCACGCGGTCGCGCTTAGCTTCGTGGTTATAAAACGAGCCGAACGAATATTCTGAGATATGCAGGTTGCGTACGTAAAGCTGGTTGCTGATAAACGTACAAAAAGCATCATTGATGTTTGCCTTACCTTCGCGGATAGATTTAATTTCGGTGCCCAGCAGTTTAATCCCGGCTACGTATTTATCCAGTATGTGGTACTCAAAATAAGCTTTCTTGTTCTTTATATATACTTTATCCTCTATCATTTTTCAGGGCAGCTAAAGCTGCAAACTTACGTAAAATTTTACTTGTCGAATTTGGGTTGTTATAATCAGTTTGTCATTCTGAGCGGAGCGAAGAATCTGCTCTACTGTTTGTATATAGGACCTGCAACCATTTCTACTCACCCCGCCGGCACTTCGTGCGTCCACCCTCTCTTCAGCTTCGCTGGAAAGAGGGTGGGGAAGGTTTTGTTTATTAATCAATATCAAACTTTGCAAACCCCTCTTTCCGCCGAAGGCAAAGAAAGGGTGGCCAGCGCAGCGTAGCCGGGTGAGTAATCTGCAGTCGCTACTGCGGCTTCACAATAAGCACCGGTACATTTACCATGTGCCTTACCGAGTTTACGGTTGTGCCGAATATGAGGTCCTTGAGTGCCTTGTGCCCGTGCGATCCCATCACTATAAAATCAACCCCGTTCTTGTTCACAATGTCTGCAATGGCGGTGGCGGGGCTGCCGTAGCCAATCTCCGCTTCGGCTTTGTAACCAAGTTTCTTCATGGCTTGTACGTATTTGTCGAGGTTGTCGGCATCACTTTGGGTTTCGTTATCCAGTACCTGGCCGCCGTAATAGCGGGCACCGGCGGTTTCTACCACGTGAATAAGTGTATAGGTGGCTTGTTTACCGCCCTGCATAATGGCATGGCGCAGGCAGTCGTTATCATTCTTTGAAAAATCTATGGTAATGGCCAGATGCTTGTAGGTAACGGCATCCAACTCGGTAATAGCGCCGGCAATGCCATGCGGTACGTAGGCAGGCTTATCGGCGTGTTTAAATAGCATGGGGCGTAAAAATACATACAGCAATAGTAAAGCAATGGCTATTACTATGGGTACTACAAAAACATAAATGTAGATGTCGGCATTTTTGTTGCCGCTTAGCCAATCGCCAATTTGGTCATATACCAGTTTGGCGTTCAGGCCTACTATGAGTATGGCGCTTGCCCAGGCAAGGATCTTTACTTTAAGACTAATGGCGAAATTACCCATCCGCTTTTTATCAGATGTAAAATGAATAAGCGGGATCACCGCAAAGCCCAGTTGCAGACTTAGCACTACCTGGCTTAATATAATAAGGCTGCCCAGCGCATCTTCGCCAAAATAAATAATGGTGAAAACGGCCGGTACTATGGCCAGCACCCGGGTAAGTAATCGGCGCAGCCAGGGCTCAATACGCAGGTTAATGTGGCCCTCCATAATTATTTGGCCGGCAAGGGTACCGGTAATGGTTGAGCTTTGTCCGGATGCTATGAGTGCTACGGCAAACAGTACGGGCGCTATTTTACCGAAAATATGTTCCAGTAATTTATAGGCATCCTGTATTTCGGCAACCTGGAAATAACCGTTTTTGAAGAAGGCAGTAGCCGCCAGTATAAGTATGGCCGCGTTCACAAAAAATGCGAGGTTGAGGGCTATAACTGTATCAAACAGGTTGAATTTTATGGCAGATTTAAAGCCCTCCTCGGTGCGGGTTATCTTGCGTGTTTGCACCAGCGACGAGTGCAGGTACAGGTTATGCGGCATTACCGTGGCACCAATTATACCAATGGCAATGTACAGCATTTGCTGGCTCACCTTATCCTGCCCAAACAAATTGCTGGGGATAAAACCTTTGGCAACATCCACAATATCCGGCCCTACAATAAACATCTCTACCAAAAAGGAGATGCCGATAATAAAGATCATCGAAATAATAAAACCCTCCAGCTTGCGCATGCCTTTGTTCATGAGCCAAAGCATCAGCACGGTATCGGTAATGGTTAATGATACCCCCCAGATAAGCGGCAGGTGAAACAGCAATTTTAAACCGATGGCCATACCAATGATCTCGGCCAGATCGCAGGCTATAATGGCTATCTGGGCCAGTATGTACAGCCAGAAATTCACGAAGCGTGGATAAGCGTTTTTAGAGGCCTGTGCCAGATCGAGCCCGCGAACGATGCCAAGCCTTGCCGCCAGCGATTGCAGCAGCAGGGCAATTAAATTTGATGCAAACAGCACCCATATAAGCTTATAACCAAAGGCGCTGCCCCCGGCAAGGTCGGTTGCCCAGTTGCCCGGGTCCATGTAGCCCACGCTTACTAAGTAGGCGGGACCTAAAAAGGCCATGATCTTTTTCCAGCCGGTTTTGCTTTCTGGATCAACCGAGCCGTGTACGTTGCCTAATGAATGATTAGTATTGTTGTTGCTCATAGGGCTATCAGTAAATTATTTGCCACTTCGCGGCTAATGTGTACTTCTTTTTCTGTATCTGTTTTTAATGCTACCGAATGATCGTATTCAATGATATCGGTAATGGTAATTTTTTTGCCGATGGTGAGCTGTTGCTTTTCCAGGTATTGTAAAAATGGCGAAGTATGATCGCGAACGCCCGAAATGATGCCACACTGGTTTACCATTAATGCCGAAACCGGTTTTAACTCGGCTGTTTTAAAACGACCCTCGCTGTCTGGTATCGGGTCGCCATGCGGGTCATGCCGGGGGTGGCCCATGAACTCGTCCAGCCTGTCGATGAGTTCGGCCGACGATATGTGCTCCATTTCTTCGGCCATGTCATGCACCTGATCCCACTTAAAGTTAAGTTTCTCTACCAAAAAGTACTCCCAAAGGCGGTGTTTGCGGATAATATTGATGGCAATTTTTTCGCCGGATGGTGTAAGATTAACACCCTGGTACCGCGTATAGTTTATCAGAGCCTTTTCGGCCAGCTTTTTTAGCATGTCTGTTACCGAGGATGCTTTGGTATTTAGCGCCGCAGCTATTTGATTAGTGCTCACATTATCAGCACTTATAGAGAGGTGATATATGGATTTAAGGTAGTTTTCCTCGGCTAATGTATTCATTTATACAAATCTAATAAAAAATTTAGACTAATCTAAATTTTGCATGTTGGGAAATATATTTTTGTTGTTGCCGTTTTAAGAGAAATATAATTTTGTGTAAATGGGATTATATTATATTTGCATGTACTATGGCTGCTGAATTAGATAAAATAGACCTACAGATACTTAAGATTTTACAGGAAAACGGAAGGATAACTAACCTTCAACTTTCTAACGAGATTGGGCTTTCGCCGGCACCAACGCTGGAGCGTGTGCGCAAGCTGGAAAACGCGGAATACATAAAGAGCTATCATGCGCTGGTTGACGAAGAAAAACTTGGCTTGGGCATTAAAACCTTTATCCAAATTTCTTTAGATTTTCACCAGAAAAACACCATTCAAACATTCTTGGATGAGATACAAACGATAAAGGAAATTACCGAGTGCCACCACGTAACCGGCCAGTGCGATTTTTTACTTAAAGTTTACGTGCGCGACATCAAATCATACGAACAACTGATCATGGAGAAAATTAGCCGCATTACCGTGGTAAAAACCTTCCAAACCATGATGATCATGTCTACCAGTAAAAAAGAACCGATAGTACCGCTGGAGTATTAAGGTTGGATGTGCAGATATGCAGATTTCAGATGTGCAAATGAGCTTCAATAGGCTGATTTGCACATTTTTTGTTTAGTATCGGCAGATCCGAATCCTGAACATTTATTTTTCATCTGCACATCTGCACATTTGAAATTTGCACATCTAATGAATCTGCCAGTCAATTTCCTTTTTACCTTCTTTCTTTAAAATTTCGTTTGTTTTTGAGAATGGCTTGCTGCCGAAAAATCCCCTGTCGGCAGAGAAGGGGGAGGGGTGAGGCGATTTGAGGATGAAATGCTTTTTCTCATCTATAAGCACCGCTTTCGACTGCGCAAAGGCTCCCCACAGGATAAATACAATACCTTCCTTTTTATCAGAGATAGTTTTTATCACCTCGTCGGTAAATTCTTCCCAGCCTCTTTTTTGATGCGATCCCGGCGTACTTGCCCTTACGGTTAACGTGGCGTTAAGCAGTAATACGCCCTGTGCGGCCCATTCTTCCAGGTTGCCGTGCGTAGGTACCTTATAGCCCGGGATATCGGTTTGCAGTTCTTTATAGATATTCATGAGCGAGCGGGGAACGGCTATGCCCTTTTGTACCGAAAAGGAAAGCCCGTGGGCCTGGTGCGCACCGTGATAGGGATCCTGCCCAAGTATTACCACTTTTACATCATTAAAGTGGGTGGTGTTAAAAGCATTAAAAATATCACTGTTTTTTGGGTAAACTATTTGGCCTTGTTCCTTCTCGGTTTGTAAAAATTGTTTCAGTTTTACCATGTAATCCTTGCCAAATTCATTGCCTAAAACTTCAAGCCATGACGGATCTAATGAGTTTGCCATAAATATTAATATAGATGTTGGTTAAGCGTACAAATAAACAGATATTTGCGCTTAATATATAGTAAAGAAATTATGTCAAATATTGTTCGGTTAATTGTTGCGTGTGTGTTGTTTGGTGCTGCCGTTGCACTTTGCGCCTTTGGCTTTTGGGGCTGGGGAATTTTATCACTGCTGTTTGGCGGTATTGTATTGCTAAGCTTTTTCTTTAACGAAAACATGATCATAGCGCAGTACTTTTTGCGTAAAGATAATCAGGCTAAAGCCGAGGAGTGGTTGTATAAAATAACTGATTATGAAAAACAACTGCACAAAAATCAACATGGTTATTATAACCTGTTGATAGGTTTGATAGAATCGCGCAAGGCGCCGATGAAATCAGAAAAATACTTTAAAAAGGCATTGTCGTTGGGTATGAAAATGTCGCATAACACGGCGCTGGCTAAGTTGAGTCTTGCGGGGATCTCTATGGCAAAACGCAACAAACGCGAAGCACAGATGTACCTGTCTGAAGCCGCCAAAGATGATAAGAACAAACTACTTGCCGATCAGATAAAGATGATGAAAGGCCAGTTGGCCCAAATGGATAAGCAAGTAGTAAAAGGCGGATATCGCCAGTTTTAAGACTTTGGAACAAGGGGACTTTTAGACTCTTTGGACAAAGGATAAAAGACTTTATGAATAGAAGATTCCCTGGGATAAATTTCGAGAATAGAAGAAAAGGAAAAGAAAAAAATAAAAGGGGCCCAAAAATTGGGTCCCTTTTATTTTTCGTCGATGGCGCTAAAGTAGTCTGCAGTGGCCGAGTGGTTTTGATAGGGGTGATGTACAGCATCGCTGTAAGTGTAGTCGCTATCTTCGGTTGGGTTAGACACTTCAACCATCTTTAATAAACTCCTGATGAACGACAGGTTGAAATTACTCCTGTTTAGTTTTATCAGGTACTCGTTTTCGGTGATTTCAAGAATTGAATTTGTCATAACATTTGTTATAGTTGTTTATTGCAAGTATAACCAACATAGTTAAAAGCAAAGTTGTATTTGCTTTATGCTTTCATTAACAAATTGTTATGGGAGAAGGTATTCTAATGTAGAGACGCAATATTTTGCGTCTAAGGCTATGCAGAACCCTTTGCAGATTGATTTGCAAGGGGGAAACGCAAAATATTGCGTCTCTACGGAAAAAGAAAAGAGGCTGCCTCGCTTTTGAGACAGCCTCTTCTTGTATATCGCGTAAATTTTTTATACGGAGAAACTTTCGCCGCAGCCGCAGGTGCGACTGGCGTTGGGGTTGTGAAAGTTGAAGCCTTTGCCGTTAAGTCCGTCAGAAAAATCAAGTTCGGTACCGGCAAGGTACAGGAACGATTTCATATCCAACGCCATCCTAACGCCCTGGTCTTCAAAAAACTGGTCGCCCTTTTTTTCTTCGTTATCAAAATCAAGGTTGTATGATAAGCCGGAGCAACCACCACCCTGCACAGAAACCCGCAGAAAATAAGAGGCATCAAGCCCGCCATCCTGCATGAGGTGTTCTATTTTACTTTTTGCTTTATCAGTTACAGTTACCATTTCTTCTTAGATGTGAGATATGAGATTTGAGATATGAGGCAAAAGCCTTAATCTCCACTCAATCTTTTAAACAACTTACCATTTAAAGATCTGCATCAGATATGAAATCTCAAATCTCATATCTAACATCTCAAATCTAAATTAATGGTGTACTTTTTCGCTTTCAATTGGCGCTAAGCCGTTTTTAACGCGGAAATCATTAATAGCCGCTTTAATAGCGTCCTCTGCTAAAACCGAGCAGTGGATCTTTACCGGTGGCAATGCAAGCTCTTCAACGATATCCATGTTGTCTATCTTCATGGCATCGTCGATGCTTTTACCTTTTAACCACTCGGTAGCTAATGATGATGACGCGATTGCAGAACCGCATCCGAAAGTTTTAAATTTTGCATCGGTGATAACATTGTTATCATCAACCTGTATCTGCAGGCGCATTACGTCGCCGCACTCAGGCGCACCAACTAAGCCGGTACCTACTTTGTGGCTGCTTTTATCCAAAGTGCCCACATTGCGGGGGTTAGTGTAGTGATCGATTACTTTATCTGAATATGCCATTTTTTTTATTTTTATATTGGTTAAGGAAAATCCTAAACTCTAATTTCTAAATTCTAAAAAGATGCCAGGGTTTGAGTCTCAAATCTCATATCTAACATCTCAAATCTTATTAATGTTCTGCCCACTCAATTGAGTTAAGGTCGATGCCTTCTTTAAACATTTCCCAAAGCGGTGAAAGTTCGCGCAGGTGGGTAACCGCTTTAAGGGTTACTGCAACAGCATAATCAACTTCTTCTTCGGTAGTAAAGCGGCCTAAACCAAAACGGATAGATGAATGTGCCAGGTCGTCTGATAAACCTAAGCTTTTCAGTACGTATGATGGCTCCAACGATGCCGAAGTACAAGCAGATCCTGACGATACTGCAAGGTCTTTCATGGCCATCATTAAGCCTTCGCCTTCAACATATTTGAAAGAGATATTGGCAACATGCGGTAAGCGGTGTTCAACGTTTCCGTTTACGTAGCTTTCTTCCAGTACGGTTAACGCTTTTTCCAATTTATCGCGCAAAGCTGATAAACGTTTTGCTTCGCTTTCCATTTCTAAACCGCAAAGTTCGCAGGCTTTACCCAGGCCAACAATACCCGGTACGTTTAATGTGCCAGAGCGCATACCGCGTTCGTGACCGCCACCGTCCATTTGGGCGGTAACTTTAACGCGTGGTCCTTTACGGCGTACGTATAAAGCGCCAACACCTTTAGGCCCGTATATTTTATGTGCCGATAATGCTAAAAGGTCAATACCATCAGCATTAACATCAACAGGTATTTTACCAACTGCCTGTACAGCATCTGTCATGAACAGGGCGCCGTATTTGTGGGCAATTGCCGATATTTCTTTTATAGGCTGAATAACACCAATTTCGTTGTTGCCATACATTACCGATACCAGAATGGTTTCTGGCGTCATGGCTGCTTCTAATACAGCCAGGTCAACCAGGCCATCTTCCTTAACCGGAAGGTAGGTAACTTTGCCACCCAATTTTTCAACGTGCTTGCAAGCGTCAAGTACTGCTTTATGCTCGGTAACAGTTGTTATAATGTGGTTGCCTTTTTCTTTATACATTTCAAACACGCCTTTAATAGCAAGGTTGTCTGACTCAGTAGCGCCTGAAGTAAAAATAATTTCTTTATCAGTTGCACCTATTAATTTGGCAACCTGCTCGCGTGCATAGTCAACACCTTCTTCGGCCACCCATCCAAAAGGATGGTTACGGCTGGCGGCATTACCAAATTTCTCGTTGAAATAGGGTAACATAGCCTCCAGAACCCGTGGGTCCATAGGTGTTGTTGCGTTGTTATCTAAATAAATTGGGATATTCATATACTAAAATATATTAACATCACAAAGATACGCAAGTTTTTATTGAATTGTAGTTAAAAGCATACGTAATTTAATAAAGCTGACTATTAATTTACAATATTTGGACATGAATAAAGTGGAGCACATTGGTATTGCCGTAACCGATATTAAAATAGCGAGCCTTATCTACGAAAAATTGCTGAATACACCGGTTTATAAAACCGAAAGAGTGGCCCGGGAGGGCGTTCAAACCGCTTTTCTGCAGGCAGGTCCCAATAAAATAGAGCTGCTGCAAGCCCTTGACGACGATAGCCCCATAGCCAAATTCATAGCCAAAAAAGGGGAGGGCATTCACCACATTGCCTTTGATGTAACCGATATTGTTGCCGAAATGGCACGCCTTAAAAACCAAGGTTTTGTACTGTTAAGTGACGAACCCAAACGCGGGGCCGATAACAAACTGGTGTGCTTTATTCATCCGAAAAGTGCTAATGGTGTGCTGATTGAGTTGTGCCAGGAGGCCCCCCGGCCCCCTGAAGGGGGAGTGTGAAAATCTTGTAGTGGGTAATGTAAGTCGAAATTTTATATAAAAAGTTTGTCATTTCGAAAGAGCAAGCATTGGCACTGGCGTGGGGGCGAAAGAGAAATCTTCAACGAAATACTGAGTCCAATTGCATATCGAAGAAGATTTTTCGCTATCGCTCAAGAGATAGTTTCTCCTCGTTCCTCGTTCGAAATGACATGGTTTTATTCCCCCGCGTTAGTGATAGCAGCGGATACCGGGCAATGTCATTAAGTTAAGGAATAATAACTAAAAAGTTTGTCATTTCGATACGAGGTACGAGTGAGAAATCTTATACATATCGGCGGAAACCTTGCAAAACGTATAAGATTTCTCCCGTTGGTCGAAATGACAAAATCCTTAACTTAATGACATTGGGATACCGGCCACGAGCCTAAGGCCGGTGCAGTATAAGCGGATAGCACGGGCCGCAGGCAACGCCCAATTAAAATTTTTAGATTGCAGTTGGCAGTTATCGTTAGTGTATCACTATTGTATAACTGTCTGCTGCTCAATGTATACTGCAAACTTCCCCGCGCCCCGCACCCCGATCGCCGCACCCAATCCCTCCCCCAAATAAAACTTTTTAATTTTCGCTTTTTAATTTTGACTTTTATTATTACATTTGCCCCTCTTTTAGAAGAGAAGAAAAAGTTAATATATAATGAAAAAAGATCTGCATCCATCAAACTATAGATTAGTTGTATTTAAAGATATGTCAAACGACTATTCTTTCATGACTAAATCATGCATCGATACCCGTGAATCCATTAAATGGGAAGACGGTAACGAGTATCCATTGATCAAATTAGAAATTTCGCATACTTCGCACCCTTTCTACACCGGTAAAATGAAACTGGTTGATACTGCAGGTCGTATCGATAAATTCCGTACACGTTACAACAAGAAATAATTGCTTGTTTAATTAAATATTTACAAGTCTCCCGACGTATCGGGGGACTTTTTTTATTTTTGCGCCATGTCTATTATTCTTTTCGACGATAACGCACACCAAACCCTGCTACCGCTTACCTATACCCGGCCTGTTGCCGATTTGCGCATAGGTATTCTTACCATAGCCGAGAAGTGGGCCAAATATTTAAACAGTACTACATCTTTTCATACCCTTGATTATTTACAGGCCAAGTTCCCTGTAAAAATTGAGGCCGATAACCTGTTCATAAACGGCGCCGTTTGCCCCGATGATAATCTGCTGGAAGCCATTGACAAACTGCAAACCGGCCAGGCCCTGAAATATAACGATCAGCTGCTTGCCGTTAAGCTTAACGCCACTGATGCGCAAAGCTTTAATACCGGGGCAGATTTTGACAGTGTTATAAACTACACTAACCCGTTTGTGGCTATCACATACCCCGAAGATATTTTCAGGAAAAATGATATTGAGCTGCGTAAGGATTATGCATTGCTTACCAACGGCCGCACAAGTGCTGCCATAAGCGCCACGAATACCATTATTGGTGATGATTTTTTTGCCGAGGAAGGTGCCGTGGCCGAATGCTCGTCGTTCAATACTACTAACGGGCCTATCTACCTGTCGGCAAATACCGAGGTTTGGGAGGGAAGTCATATTCGCGGTCCGTTTGCTATATGCGAGCACTCGCAGGTAAAAATGGGGTCGAAGATTTATGGTGCTACCACTGTTGGCCCGTACTCGCGCGTGGGCGGCGAACTCAATAACGCGGTAATATGGGGCTATTCGTCAAAAGGGCATGAGGGTTACCTGGGTAACTCGGTGCTGGGCGAATGGTGCAACATTGGTGCCGACTCCAACAACTCCAACCTTAAAAATAATTACGCCGAGGTAAGGCTTTGGGACTATGCCACCCAGCGTTTCCGTAAAACCGGACTGCAATTTTGTGGCCTTATCATGGCCGACCACGCCAAATGCGGCATCAATACCATGTTCAATACCGGCTCGGTAGTGGGTGTGGGGGCAAATGTTTTTGGCTCAGGCTTCCCGCGTAATTACATAGCCGATTTTGCATGGGGCGGTGCGCAGGGCTTTGAAACCTATGCCATCAAAAAAATGATAGAAACTGCCGAAAAGGTTTTTGAACGCCGTGAGCACCGTGACTTTAACCAAACCGAACAGGATATATTAAAAAAAGTATTTGAATTAACAGACGAGTATCGTCGGTTTTAGAGAGGGTAGTAAGTGGTTGATTGGGTTTTGATGATCAAATAAATTCAATCAGCTATAATAAAAGAACCACTCACTTAATCAACCTATCAACTACTCACTAAACAAAACACAATCAACTTAAAATAAACACAATGAGAAAAAAAATTGTTGCCGGAAACTGGAAAATGAACCTTGATTACAATGAAGGCTTAGGTCTGTTTTCTGAGATCATCAACATGGTAAAAGATGAGGCAACCGGAACACAGGAAGCCGTTATTTGCAGTCCCTTCATACACCTGCATAGCCTTGTTCAGCTGGCAAAAGGTTACACTAAAGTAGCTGTAGGCGCACAAAACGCGCATCAGAATGAGTCTGGCGCTTACACCGGCGAGATCTCTGCAAAAATGATAAAATCGGTAGGCGCAGCTTACGTAATTTTGGGTCACTCAGAGCGTCGCCAGTATTTTGGCGAAACCAATGAGTTACTGGCTAAAAAAACCGATACCGCTTTAAAAAATGATCTCCGCCCTATATTTTGCATTGGCGAAACCTTACAGGAGCGCGAAGCAAATACCCACTTTGATATTATTAAAACACAGCTTGCCGAAGGCGTTTTTCATTTAGATGCGGAGCAATTTGCAAAGCTTGTATTGGCTTATGAGCCGGTTTGGGCCATTGGTACAGGCGTAACCGCATCATCGGCACAGGCGCAGGAAATTCACGAGTTTATCCGCAAGGAAATAGCTGCTAAATACAGCCAGGAAGTTGCCGATGCTACAACCATCCTTTACGGCGGTAGCTGCAACCCTAAGAACGCTGCCGAACTATTTGCCTGCCCGGATATTGATGGCGGCCTTATAGGTGGTGCTTCCCTGAAATCGCGTGATTTTGTGGATATCTTGAAAACGTTTAATTAATTAGATGTGAGTATTGAGATATGAGTATTGAGATTTTTGATACTTGTATTTCATCCTTGTTTAATTATGCAATGATGGGTCATGCTGAGCTTGTCGAAGCATCGCGGGTAAAGGCCTCTGCGCTCAACCCTTCGACAAGCTCAGGGTGACAGCCCTCTTACTTATATCTTTTACGAAATCAAAAATGAGATACCCGTATCTCATTTTTGATTTAAAACAGAACTTATTAAAAAACGTTAAATTTGGACGATGTATCTCACATCTCAAATCTAATATCTCAAATCTAAATGAAGCGGCTATTAAAAGTTCTTTTACCGGTTTTAATTGACTTCGGCATTTTTTGGGTGGTGGTACATTATAATACGCCCGTTCACCCCATGAAGCTGGATGCAATTGGTAACGGAAACCTGTATAGCTTAATGGCTTACTTTCACCTGTTTGGTTATTTGCTGCTGGTTGATGGCCTTTTAACCCAGCATCTCATTGTTGTGCCTCTGTGGGATAATTATGCGGTAAAAAGCCTTAAAGCGCGGTTTATAATAGGGGCCTGCATAGCTTTCGTTTGTTTTGCTTTCGCGGGTGGCCTCAGCTATCTGATTTGGGATCAGGCAGAGGGTAGAGGGCCGCTGATTAGTTTCTGGTGGTACATGGCCGAAATACAATTGGTTTACTGGGTGGTATCCTTCGTGGTGCTGTACCTTATCGACGGCGCAAAGTTTAAAAAGGCGGAAACGCCTGATAATCCCGAACCTGTATTGCAGGGGGAAGTATAGCGGGGAGTGTATCTCCAAATCAGCTTATGATTGTTCAGCCCCGCCGGGGATAACAAATTATTATAAAACAATGAACTACTACGAATTACTTTTTACCACCATACCTACCGAAGATTACCAGCAGGACCTGTTGATTAATGCCTTGGGCGAAATTGGTTTTGATACTTTTGAAGAGCTCGAACTTGGGTTTAAAGCCTACATTCCCGAAAGTGATTTTAATGAGGATGTACTTAAAGAGCAGCTTTTGCCTTACCAGGATATGTTTACCTTTAGTTACGAGATTACGCTCATTCCCCAGAAAAACTGGAACGAGGTGTGGGAAAGTAACTTTGAACCGATAGAGATCAGCGATAAAATATACGTACGTGCAACTTTCCATCCGGCAAAACCCGAGTTTCCTTACGAGATTGTGATAGACCCTAAAATGGCCTTTGGCACCGGGCACCATCAAACCACATCAATGATGCTGCAGCTAATGCTGGAGAATGATTTTAAAGCTAAAAATGTATTGGATATGGGCTGCGGCACCGGTATTTTGGCCATTATGGCCTCAAAGCTTGGCGCTGCAAGTGTTACCGCCATTGATTACGACCCGGTTTGCTATGATAGCACCATCGAAAATTCGGCATTAAATAATATAGATAATATCATCCCGCTTTGCGGATCAAAAGAGGTAATTCCGCAGGAACAGTATGATACCATTTTGGCCAACATCAACCGCAATATCCTTATCGACCAGATGGAACGCTACGCCGAGGCACTAAAACCCGATGGTGAGATCTATTTCAGCGGTTTCTACGAATCGCCCGATCTGGATATCATCACCGACGAAGCCCGTAAATACGGCCTCAAATACATCATCCATAAAAAAGATAAAGAGTGGGTAGCTGCTAAGTTTATAAAGTAAAGAGCCCTCCACTATTATTGTCATGCTGAGGTACGAAGCATCTAATCTGCGATTATACTTGCTCACGAATAGATCCTTTGTACCTCAGGATGACAAACTGATCCTATCACTCCGCCGTCGCTCGGCTCCGGCCCATAAGTGTTGGGAAGAGTAAAAGGTTGTCATTTCGATACGAGGAACGAGTGAGAAATCTTATTCGCTATGCTATTGGAGCTTTGCATTCCGTAGAAGATTTCTCTTTCACGCCATGCTTTTACCCACCCGAGCTCAATCGAAATGACAACCTTTTTATTAAAATTTAGTCTTCCCAACACTTATGGGTTGGAGCCGAGCGACGGCGGGATGCGACCAGCATAGTTTGCCACAAAAGTCGGCTAACAGATGCTTCGTACCTCAGCATGACAACGGGGAGAAGGGGCTGGGCTTAATACCCTACAGTAAACCTTCTTTTTACAAACGCGTTGTTTTCCAGTTCGTTTATAATGGCTACGGCTAAATCTTCAACGCTAATTTCGTGGTTACCTTTTTCATCAAACAGTGGTTCTTCGGTTCCTAAACGGAAAGTGCCGGTGCGCTGGCCAGGGTGCAGGTTAATAGCCGGACTTAAAAATGTCCAATCAAGCTCAGTTTCTTTCTTAAGTTCGTTAAGATAATCACGGGCAGCGGTAGCGCCTGCCTTCCATTCAGCCGGGAACTGCGGCGAATCAACCAATTGTACACCCGGGGCCACAAATAAACTACCCGCACCGCCAATTACCAGCAAACGCTTAACGCCCGATTGTTTAACGGCAGCCTGTATAGCTTCAGATCCTTTAAGGAAAGCATTGTACAGGTCGGGGTTTGTCCAGCCGGCATTGAATGCATTAACTACAGCATCATGGCCTTTAAGTATTTCGGCCAGCTTGTCGGTATCCAGTACATCTGCAGCTACAAGTGTAAGCTTGTCGTTAGTTGTTTCAATTTTTTGCGGATCGCGTGCTATAGCGGTTACCTCGTAGCCGCGGCTTAATGCTTCGGTTAATACTGCTTTGCCCACAAAACCTGTGGCGCCAATTAGTGCTAATTTCATGATGTTTGTTTTTTAATGTAATTAAATATGTTACAGTTTGTTTTAAATTTTTTTATTCGAACTGATCGCTGAAAGCGGCCAGCGTGGTTTTGCTTAATTTATTTATGATGCTGGTATCAACCTCCAGTGCAAGGTTATTAAGGTGCCCGTTAATTTGTTTACCTACGGGGCAGGCAGGGTTGGGCATGTTTTTGGCCTGGCCCAATGCCGATTGATTTTTAACGGCCACATATACATCGGCCAGGGTTATTTGGTGCGCGGGTTTGCCTAAGCTATAGCCGCCATCTTTGCCTTCTTTACTTTCAATAAGGCCAAAACTGCGCAGGTTGCTGATCTCCTTACGTACCAGCACCGGGTTAATATTTATACTCCCCGCTATATAAGCCGACGATAATAATTCATCGGGCTGCTTACTAAGCAGGGTAAGTATGTGCATGGCTATTTGAAACTGACCGTTCATCTGTAATAAAATAAATTACAGTACAAAGGTAATAATAGATTTAAGTTTTCAAACACCTATTTTAAATTAAACAGGTCAAATTGCATTTAGATGATAATAATCTTGGTGGAAACAGGCTTAATTATGGGTTAATTACAGTCAAATTAAGGCTTAATTGGGTATTTAGTTGCCTAAAACACACCTCGTTACAGATTGTTTTGTTTGAATGTGCTTTTTAATAAAATATTATCCAAATTAGTTGATAATTAGCGTGATAATAAATATTATTGCAAAGGAATTAACTTTTGCGAAACCTTCACTATTATTCAGAATCACATGAAAACACTTGGAAAAAAAATCAGACTATTGCGTCATCAAAAAGGGTGGAGCCAGGAGGATGTTGCAAAGCGATTAGATATTTCCATTCCCGCATTTTCAAAAATTGAAACCGGGATTACAGATATTAATTTATCAAGACTTGAGCAAATAGCAACGTTGTTTGAAATGTCGGTAGTTCAGCTGCTTACATTTAACGATGCCGAACAGGATCAAAAATTTGTGAACGAGTTAGAAACCGTTAACAAACGCCTGATGGACCGCGAAACAGAAGTTATCGACCTGCAAAAAAAGGTTATTGAGTTGTTTGAAGAGCTTAGGCATTCAAAAGCTACAGCATAAAAAAAGCCCGGTTTAGCCGGGCTTTTTTTTAAAATATTTTACGCATTGTTAAATGCTTTTTGCCAAATGTAGCACCTACGGCTGCATGAATGGCAATCATTTTCTCATTAAAATCGCCCACCCAGGATAGTTCCAGCTCGTCATATTGCTTTAGGGGCAATACATATTCCTTAAGTTTTATAAATATTGCCGATTCAAGCCCGTGTTTCTGGTATTTTTGCTTGGTCCCCATTACAATGGCCCGCATGCGCGATACACCTTTCCAGCGGCGGTACACAAATTTAAGCTTACCTATCAGATTGAGTTTGCCATTTACCGTTTTTAGCATTTGGTTGGCATCGGGTAAAATAATAACAAAGGCAGCAGGCTCGTCATCAATGTAGGCAAACCAGATGAGTTTTTCGTCCATCAGGGGCTTCATTTTTTTAAAGCTTTCGGAGATGGTGGCGTGGGTTATGGGTACAAAGTTCTCAAAATCGCGCCAGGCATCATTGTAGATCTCGATAAAATCGGTCGCGAACGTTTCCATCTTCGCCACCTCAAAATGCCTGAAATCATACCCCGGCTTTTTGATAACCCAGTTGGCAATTTTGGTGAACCGCTCCGAGAAGGGTTTGTTTACATCAAGGTGGTTGGTAATTTGCTCATACTGGGTTTTAAAGCCATAATCCTCAAAAAATGCCCGGTAGTATGGAAAGTTATAGTTCATGCCATAGGATGGAGGTGTAAAACCCTCAACCAGCAGACCCCAGAAGTTATCGTTTTCGCCAAAGTTTATGGGGCCGTCCATAGCTTGCATGCCGTTGGCCTGCAGCCATTTCTTAGCGGTATCAAACAGCAGGTACGCAGCATCTTTATTATCAATACATTCAAAAAAGCCCATGCCGCCGGTTGGCTGCTCATAGTGGTAGGCTTTTTTGTTGTTAATGAAGGCCGCCACGCGGCCAATCACCTGGCCGCCATCGTTGGTAAGGATCCAGCGGGTACACTTGCCATCGTTATGGAAATTATTCTTAGCCGGATCAAACACCGCTTCAATATCATTATCAAGCGGGCAAACCCAGTTTTTATCATCCCTATAAAGAGTGCGGGCTACGTTTAGAAATGCTTTTTTTGATGCTTTATCTTTAACTTCTGTTATAACCATTGAGGGCTAAATATAAAAAAAAGCATTCAGGGCATGTGCTGAATGCTTTACAAATAGAATATGTTTCCTTAAATTTTAATAATCGTCGTCGTCGTCATCTTCAAACGAATCATAACCTCTGCCCAAGTCATCATCTAACGGGCCGTCAAAATCATCATCGTCATCCTCAACTTTTTTCTTCTTTGGGTCGATAATCAGATCATCGTCGTCATCATTTTCGTCTTCTGAATTATCGATCTTCTTAGTGGTCGGTTTTTTTGGCGCTCCCATTTGTAACGGATTTTATTTTTAAAACTTTATCAATATAAATTTAAATCAGTTTTTAAAAGTATCAAAATTTTGGCTACTTCAAATAACTAATTCAGTAGTAAAAATAATTAAAATCATTTTTATTAGAAATACATTTTAAAATTATTCTGCCTGTTCGCCAATGCTTGCAGAATTGCTTGTAAAATCCTTAATCTGAGGTAATTCCTGAATGTTGTTTATGCCAAAATAATCCATAAACAGGCCACTGGTACCATAAAGTATGGGTTTACCCACTGCTTCCGACTTCCCAATTATAGCTATCAGCTCTTTTTCCAGCAGTTTTTGGATAGAGTAATCGCAGTTTACGCCGCGAATTTGCTCCACATCGGTTTTGGTAACCGGTTGTTTGTACGCGATGATGGCAAGGGTTTCCAGCGCGGCCTGGCTCAGCTTTTTTTTGCTGCGCTGAATTTGCAGCAGGTTAATAACCGGGTGGTATTGTTTTTTGGTTAAAAACTGGTAGCCGTTGTTCACTTTTACCAATTCAATGGCCAGGCTATCGTGGTTGTATTTTTCCTGTATGGCAGCCAGACTTTGATTAACCTCATCGGCAGTATGATCGCGCTCAAAGGCAGCCTGCAAACAATACAGGATCTCTTCCATCCGTATACCCTGTTCCGACGCGAAAATTAATGCCTCTATGTATTGCTCCATTTTCTTCTGTGGTGTGTGATCTGAGGGCTGTGATCTGAGGTGTGTGGTCTGGTTTGTGTGTTCTGAGGGCTGTGATGTATGTGCCGATGGTAAATTCTTGAAGTGTATAACTTAACAATATACTCAAACCTCAGAACACACACCTCAGACCCCAGAAAACCTAATAATTAATAACCTGTTCTTCAATTTCTACGGGCACATCTCGCCAATCGTATTTTTGGGTGCGTAGCTGGGGTTCAAAGCCGGCTTCTTTTATGGAATCCTGGATGCCTTTGGCGGTAAACCTGTGCGGCGCACCTGCGGCAGATACTACGTTTTCTTCAATCATTATCGATCCAAAATCATTTGCGCCCGCGTGCAAACAAAGCTGTGCAACCTGCTTGCCAACGGTAAGCCATGATGCCTGTATGTTTTTTATATTGGGCAGCATAATGCGGCTCAGGGCTATCATACGAATGTATTCGTCGCCGGTTACGTTATTGGTGATACCACGCACTTTGCGTAAAAGCGTGCCATCATCCTGAAAAGGCCAGGGTATAAAGGCCACAAAGCCATACGCGCCTTCAGGTTTTTCGGCCTGTACCTCGCGAATCCATACCAGGTGCTCAAAACGTTCTTCGATGGTTTCTATATGGCCGAACATCATGGTGGCCGAGCTTGGCAGGTTAAGCTGGTGCGCCGCACGCATAACATCTAACCATTCTTTGCCGCCGCATTTACCTTTTGATATCAGGCGGCGAACACGGTCGTTCAGGATCTCGGCACCTGCACCGGGAAGTGAATCCAGTCCCGATTCTTTCATTGCTTTCAGCACATCGTAATGGCTCATGCTTTCCAGCTTGGCAACGTGCGCAATCTCCGGCGGACCTAAAGAGTGCAGTTTAAGCTTAGGATACAGCCGTTTCAATTCGCTGAACAGATCGGTATAAAACTTCAGCCCCAGATCCGGGTGATGGCCACCCTGCAGCAGGAGCTGATCGCCACCGTAGCGGAAAGTTTCCTCTATCTTCTTTTTATAAGTTTCAATATCGGTAATGTAGCTATCCTCATGACCAGGCCTGCGGAAAAAGTTACAGAACTTACAATTGGCTATACATACGTTGGTGGTGTTAACGTTACGGTCTATCTGCCAGGTAACCTTGCCATGCGGAACCTGCTTTTTACGCAGTTCGTTGGCGGTGTACATCAAATCGGCAGTGGAGGCGTTGTTATATAGATAAACCCCTTCATCCTGGGTTAAAAAATCAAACCGCAAAGCGCGTTGCAACAGATCGGCTGTGTTCATGTTAACAAAGATACGGACTTACGTTATTAATAGTTTAACAGGATGAACAAGATTGACAAATTAATGATTCAGATTTCAGATGTGCAGATTTCAGATGTGCAGATGATAAATTTCACATTGAGGAGTCGGATTAAAAGCCGGGCCTTGTGCTATTCCCCTCTTGAGAGGGGTGGAGGGGTGTGTTCTTGCCGACGAAACACACCCCCTGCCAGCGCTCAGTTCCGCCGCGTCCCCTCTCAAGAGGGGAATTGGAACATCCGTCATCATCTGCACATCTGAAATCTAAAATCTGCACATCCCACTTGTTGATATGTTAAAAAGATATCCCGCTATAATAATGCCTTAAATTATAAATTTACGGCATGAGTCAATATCGCTGCCTTTGTTATCTGTTCCTGTTATTTTTTGTGCCGATAGTATTAACCTCATGCCATAGCCGCAAGGCTGTGCTGCGTGGCGAGCCTGGTGAAGTGGTAAAACCTAACGGCGATATCGCCTCGAAATATTCGGAGATCATGGGGGTGAGCAGGGGGGATATTGAAAATGGCCGTTTATATGCTTTTATTGACCAATGGATGGGCACACCTTATAAGTTCGGCGGGCTGGATAAGGATGGCGTTGATTGCTCGGGCCTGGCGTTTTTATTGGAGCAGCAGGTGTACGGCATCACCATTCCAAGGATGACCAGCAAGCAGATAACAGTTATTAAACGCAAATACGAGGAAGACCTAAAAGAGGGCGACCTGGTTTTCTTTGATTTCGATGGTAAGCAATTTAGCCATGTGGGTGTATACCTGCAAAATGGCTATGTGGTACACGCCAGCTCAAGGCGTGGTGTCATCATCGTTAAACTGCGCGATCCATCGTTGTACAAATATTTTTCACGCGCTGGCTCGGTTAATGAACAGATTGGTGCGGTGAATTAGTCATTGGGTCATTGGTCATTAAGTCATTGAATTGCTGAAACAAATAAAAGGGTTGTCATTTCGAACGAGGTACAAGGAGAAATCTTCTACATTAAAGATATCGGATAAGTATAGTTCGTATACAAAGCTTTAGAAGATTCCTCCTTGTACCTCGTTCGGAATGACAAAATCTTATTATTCAGTATCCGTTTTGGTTTCTATCTTCTTCGCCTTTTTAACAGGTAACTTTTTCCTTTTTAGCGGGCCCAATAGCATTGTTATGAGCGGCTTATTAACGTTGTTGGGGTAGTAGCGTTTTTTTACCCTGCTGATAACTAAACCGTATAGCGCAAAGCCAAATACTATGTATATCATGTTTAATGAAAAATACATGATTATAATTACGGCTATACACAGTACGGGGAATGCAACATAATTCATGCGTTGTACCTTCCATTCTAAAATATTATCAAAGTCGGGCGAGTTGATGCAGAGCTTACTTTTATGTATGATAAGGTAGTGTACCATTACGGTTTGCACGAGCATTAATGATGCTATGATGCCAAAATAGAAGCTAAAGCCCCATGAAAGTTGTATGTCTTTTGAATTTATGGCGATTAGTGAAACCGAAAACGGGAATAGCGAGATAAAGAACAGGAACAGCAGGTTAATGATTATAAGCCCTTTATCGTAATTTTTTAAAATGCTGAACATGCGTAAATGCCCGTACCAGAAATTACCAATAAGCGAAAAACTAAGCACATAGGCTATAAACCGGGGCAGCAGATCTATAAACGCTTCCTTTATGTGTTTTGCATCGGCGTGGATAATGCTTTCGGGCAGTTTAATATCTATCACCATTATGGTTATAATAATGGCAAACACGGCATCGCTGAAAAGAATAACCCGCTCCAGCTGAAACTCGTGTTTTATTTCCTCTTCTTCCTTACTATTCATGGTGGCTTAAGTTAATTAAAATGAATAATTTTGCAATGTCATGCCCGATAAAAAAGAGGAATATTCATTCTGGACTAAGTACAAAAAGTTTGCCGGTACCGAAATTATGCTGTATCTGATCATGGTAGTTGGCATTATATTGGGCATCGTAATATTTAGTTACCTTTAATAAGAGTAATATTGCTGCTGTCGCTTTCCCAAACTGATTGATAGAAGGCTACCAATTCGGCATAAAGTTCCTTGTTATAATAACCGTCAATTACCTGCAGCTTGCGTTTGTATTTAAGCTGATTGCCCATCACCGTGGCCGATACCGAAAACTTACCGAACGGTTTGTTGATGGTGGTAGCTTCGGGCCGCATATCTACATGATAACCTGCAGGTAGCGTAAATGTAATCTCGTCATCATCGGTATAGCCCGTGTTTATATACATTTCGAAATGCCTGTTTCTTACCTCACGCGGAATGCGTTCAATACGGTTGCCGGTGTTGGGTAAAAAAATGATCTTATTGCCGTTTATTGATCCATAGTCCGGCGCCTCCAGCTTTATGGTTTCGGTAGTAACGGGCTGCAAACCCTTATCCTGCTGAAACGCGAACTTTTCAATATACATATTATTAATAGGATACTCTTTTTGCAGGCTTTTTACCTGCTCGGCCGGTGCTTCCTCAATAATATAATCTCGGTTATCATATTGCGTGCCCTTAAACTCGGTGTTCATTTGCCCGGTTATTTTACCGGTAGTATCCAGCACAAAGCTGGCCCTGCATTGCTGCAGGTTATACTGGGCGGTGTACTTTGGCGTATGCAGCAATTTGCCGCCGGTGGGGGTACAGGCCAGTACATAACGGTCGTCGGTAAAATCGCTCAGGAAACCAAAGGGGATCTTTTGGCTGGTACACTCTAAAAATGTAGTGTCGTTTTTAAATGGCAGGCACAAAATAACATGATCAAACTGGTTCATGCTGGCAAAATCAACCAGCGGACTTTTCTTTAACCTGCCGGCCTTTACAATACAGTAATACGAATCTATATCCACCGCCTTAAGCAGCGCCTGGGTATAATTAACCAGGGCCTTGCAATCGCCATAGTTTTGCTGGTCAACATCATCGGCCAAAAAGGGCTGAAAACCGCCAATACCCACCTGCACGCTTATATAGTGGGTTTTGCTTTGCATGTATTCGTAAATTTTTTTTGCCTTTAATTTAGGATCGGTAATACCTTCGGTAAGTTGCTTCATGTGGGCAACAGTAACCGGCGATATAGTTCGGCGGCTGGCCAGCAGGTTGTCATTTATCCATTTTCCCATCTCGTTCCAGTTACTGAACGAGCCGGACGTACCCAGGTATTGAAATTTTACCGGCGACACCTTCACCTTGCTCAAATATTTATCGGCACTGGGGCTGTAGGGTTCCTCTTTAATAGCCTTTAAATTATTTACTTCCCAGGTATACGTATCCTCGCCCTGTTTATTGGTGGCTATAACAACTTTTCCGGGCATATTAATTTCCTTGTACCTGATCTTAAAATCGGGCTTGCAGCTAAACGTGTACGAGCTTTTTTCAACCGCAACGCCTGCATCGTCATTAGCCTCCCAATCATCAAAAAACAGGGTTTGTTTTGATTTTATTTCGTACTCATACACAATGGTGTAGGGGTAATCGGTAATGGCGGGGTTAAAATGCCTGATCTTTGCATCATCAAATAAAGACGACTGCGTACCCAAATTCTGATCTTCAAAATCGCTTTCAGAGAATTTTGATACCTGCTTGCCAAATTGATTGTAAACCAATCCTTTAATGCTTTTAATTACCCGGTTCTTATCAAACCAAATGCCAATATGGGCAACGTCGTCGGCATTTTTATTTAAAATAGTAATGGCGGTTTTTATATGATAATAGGTGTTATCCAGGGATTTTACCTCCACATTTACCTGCTTGTTGCGCACCACGGCGCTGGCATAAGGCAGCAGGTCTTTTGATATGAGCGATACATCGTAATTTTCCTGCGCGCCTGCTCCCTTATACAAAACCAGGAATAATAGCAGTGTTAAAAATAGTTTCATTATTTTTTCTTAAACATCATGTCAGATTTTTCGGTAAGGATGATCTTGTTGAAAAGCTCCTTAAGGTACGGATATTCTTCTGACGAGTAAACCGCCTTGCTTAACCGCGTTATGTTCGAAAACGTAAAGCCGTTTTCCATGGGCTCAAAACTGGTGGCAAACATACCGCCGTTGTTTGGCATTTTAAAGGCCACCACCTGCGGCGGGGTTTCAATAGTATATCCGGCAGGCAGGTGCATGGTTAATATCAGACGAGTGTCTGACGGTACGCCCCAGTCAACAGGATAATCGCGCTCGGCCAGTTTAAAGGGATTGTTAGTTATCTTATCCCACAAAAACGGGTTAAAGGCCAAACGGTTATGATTCATGTTATCGTAGGCGTCAATTTCAATTTCATAAGTTTCGGCCAGGGGTAAATTAAGGCTGTCCAGGTTGCCTATTTTTGAGTTGATGATTTTTATTTTGGGCAATTTTTCGTCAAGATTTTCCACAAACTCATCAATTGAATTGAATTTTTTTATGGCCCTGCGCTCCTCATAAGCTTTATAGCCCGAGTAGTAGTTGGTAATGGTGCCCTTTAGTTTACCGTTATCAAGCAAGGTAAGGTCAAGCGACCGCGATTCGGATGTTTTTTGCATCGCATTCAAATCTATCCAGTACGATGGTTTGGTAAGACTAATTACCCGGCCTTTATCATTAAGGCAATTTCGCGGCAGCAAACCAAAAGCCAGCAATGGGTCGGTAGCATCAAGCAAATAGGTTTTATTGCCTATAACGGTTTTTATCACCACGTAGTTAAAATCACTCAGCACGGGGTATAGCGTATTTACATTGCCGTGCTCGCGGGTTGATAGTAAAACAGCGTCGGCATTTATGCCGGCAGCACCCAATGCCGCCGCAAGTGTAAGGTTAATATCGGGCACGCTGCCGGTATGATTTTCGTAAGCCTTCTTAATCCCGTCAGAACTGTAAATACCAATGTAATCGTTCCATTTAAACCATTTTTGCAGGTAAGCGTATATGGCCTGGGCTTTTTCAAGGGTGTCTGTTTTACCTGCAATAACTGCACCTATCCGGTCTTTCATCAATTCTTTACGTTTCAGCTGGCTGCCAAAATCCTCATTTATTCTTAGCTGGCGGTCAACGTCGCTCCACTCTTTTGTTACCTTGGTTCTTGCGCCGGTGTAGGGGTTGGTAAATTCAACAAGCTCAAAGTATATGGCCGATAAAAAGTTCTTTGGCGCGGTCATATAATCTTCAGTAATAAAGGCAGGGATATCATTCATACTGTATTTTATGAATGAACAATCGCATTTGGAGCCGCGCGATGAAAAGCACTCGCGTTCAATTTCCGACTCGGTATGGCTTAGTTTAAGCGAACCGCGTAATGATGCGTTAAAATTCCAGAAACCGGGAATATGTACCTGGTATTCTGACCGTACCTTGGGTATATCGTCCTGGAAATTCCACTTGCGGAAATTATCCCAATAAGGCGATGATAATCTGTAACTGAACTCAATAATACAACCCGGCCGCAGGGCGGGCAAAGCAAACTTCATGGTGCTTTGGTACTTGTAATCACGTACGGTAAATATTTTTTTAGGGTCCAGGGTTGCACTCTGCATCAGGCCATTATCATCGGTATAATAGGTAATGCCGGTAATGTCGGTAACTTCTTCTGAATTGTCGTCGCCATTATGTATCGGAATTTCGATGGTGCCATTACTGAGGCCTTTGGGGTCATATATTTTTATGCGGGCGCGGTAGTCGTAATTAAGGTGAATGCGGTCGTCGCTACCCATTTCAATTCTTGATACACCAAACTCATTTAAATATACCGCGTGTGCCGAAGTATCTTTATCGTATCTCTTAGCTTTAAGGTCGTCGGTATTAACGGTTGGCCATGCCGCCTGCGCCATTGTAAAATGCTGAACGCCAAGTACTGAAATTATTATTAGTAATATTTTCTTCATTTAATATTATGATAAAATAGGAAGGCATTAATTTAAATATAAAAGTGGTATATTATTTAAATTAAAAAATTTATTCTGCTGATTCTTTTTAAGACCTTTGCAATAAGCTTAGTACTATTACTGATACCATAACATGAAATTAAATTTAAAACGCCCGCTGGCTTTTTTTGATCTTGAAACCACGGGTACTAATATAGGTGCAGACCGCATAGTTGAAATATCTGTTATAAAACTGCACCCCGATGGCAGCGAGGAAGTAACAACCTGGCGTGTACATCCCGGCATCCCAATTCCGCTTGAATCATCATTGGTACACGGTATTTATGACGAGCATATTGCCAACGAGCCCCAGTTTAAAGCACTTGGCCAGGCCATTGCCGATTTTATTGGCGAAAGCGATCTTGCCGGCTATAACTCCAACAAGTTTGATATTCCAATGCTTATGGAGGAATTTTTACGTGCAGGTGTTCAGTTTACGTTAGATGGCCGCCATTTTGTTGATGTGCAAAACATATTTCACCAAATGGAGCAGCGTACCCTTAAAGCAGCCTACCAGTTTTATTGCGATAAAAAAATTGAGAACGCCCACTCGGCAGAGGCCGATACCCGCGCTACAATGGAAGTATTGCTTGCCCAGATTGAGCGCTACGAAAATATGCAGTGGGAAGATAAAAAAGGCAACATCAGCATCCCTGTTGTTGGCGATGTGGAAGCACTGCATAAGTTTACCAATCTAAGCAAGCCCGTTGATTTTGCCGGCCGCATGGTTTACAATGATGAAGGCGAAGAAACCATTAACTTTGGTAAGCACAAAGGCAAGCGCGTTGAGGATGTACTTAATGCCGAACCAAGCTATTATTCATGGATGATGCAGGGCGATTTTCCGCTGTACACCAAACGTAAGCTGGAAGAGATCTACACCCGCTGGAACGGCAAGAAGGCCGCCGAGCGCCAGGCCAAAGCTGCCGCGCAGCCAAAACCGGCAACCCCGGCACCAAATGCCGATGCGCCTAAAAGAGAAGTACACAAACCTGATCATACTAAAACTCAATATCCGCCAAAGCCTTTCAAAAAGAAGGACGAACCCGCCCAACCCGTTAACGAAGATATGCTGGCACAACTGGCATTGAAGTTTAAAAAAGGGTAAGGTTTAGATTTGAGATATCAGATTTGAGATTTGAGAAAAAAGCCATTGCAAAATTCATTTTGCGATGGCTTTTGGATTTTAACAAATACAAAAATTTTCAAATCGCGCTTTTCTGCTACTGATACCCCGTCAAAAATTGCTGACGACCTACTGACGCGTGCTGACTACACACTGACGGCTACTGACGACCTACTGACGATTACTGACGAAATCTATATTGCGCTTTAAGCCGCTAAATTTGGTACGTTTTACCGCCGAGTTTTTGAAAACTTTTTGAAAAACATCCTGGGTCATTTCCTGCCAGTCGCCGGCCTTTAAATTCAGCAAATCAGGGTGGGGGGTAAAGGCCTGTTCGGTATTTAGTACTGAGAACCGGTTCCAGGGGCAAACGTCCTGGCATACATCGCAGCCAAACATCCAGTTATCCATTTTACCCTTAAATTCAGCCGGAATCTCGTTTTTTAGCTCAATGGTAAGGTAAGAGATACATCGGCTGCCGTCAACAACATAGGGGCCTACAATGGCATCTGTAGGGCAGGCATCAATACAGTTGGTGCAGGTGCCGCAATGATCAGCAGTGGGGGCAATGTCGTATTCCAGCTCCATATCTATAATGAGCTCGGCCAGAAAAAAGAATGATCCGGCCTTCTTATTCAGTAAGTTAGCGTTTTTCCCTATCCATCCCATACCCGATTTTTTGGCCCATGCCTTGTCCAAAACCGGTGCCGAATCTACAAATACCCGCCCGTCAACCTGGCCTATTTTCTCGTTGATGATGTGGAGCAGTTGTCTTAATTTGTCTTTTATAACTGTATGGTAATCAATGCCATATGCATACTTTGAGATCTTGGGTGCCAGGGGATCTGCCTGCCTGCTATCGGTATAATAGTTGATACCCAGGGATATAACAGATTTTGCGCCGTCAACCAGCAGGCGGGGGTCAAGGCGCTTATCAAAGTGGTTTTCCATGTACTGCATTTCGCCGTGCATGTTGTTTTTTAGCCAGGCTTCCAAGCGGGGAGCTTCCTCCTCCAAAAACTCAGCTTTTGAGATACCGCAAAACAAAAAACCAAGCTTTAGGGCCGCATTTTTAATAAGTTGACTATATGCTATTTTGCTTTGCTGCATTACTGCAAAGATATAGATTATTAAGTTCCGTGAAAGGTGTCGGGCTATAGTGTTTTGTATAAAAAACTTGCTTTAAATTAATTAAATGAGGTTTTGTTAATTATTGGTTGGGTTTTTGTAATTGTTAGTGAAAGTTTAAGAAATGCTAAAGCACATTGATTATTTGCCGGTACACGTTTTAGGGATGCACGCTGTTGGTGATGTTACCAGTACCGATTATGAGCAAGCCCTGCAGCCGCTTCTGAATGAGCAGGTTAAACGTAACGGGCAAATAAACTTTTTACTTGTGCTGGAAACAAATATCAAGAATTTTACGGCAGGCGCCTGGTGCGGCCACGTAGGAATAGGCCTTAAATACTTCACAAAATGGAGAAAACTGGCTATAGTAACCGATCAAAAAGGTGTACGTGAATTTAGTCATCTTTTTAAATATATTTTGCCGGGCCAATACCGCGGATACCGGCTTGAAGAGCTGGACGAAGCCGTAAGATGGATTGCAGAGAAATAGAATAAATAACAATATTATTATGAAAGCCACTGATTATAAACGGAATAACGATGATTCGGATTTGCATAAAGACGAAGTAGGAGAGAATACCGGAGAGGATACCCTACTGGCCAAACAAGACAAACTTAAACCCTGCGATAGAGATAATACTGAGCAGGAATCCTCAAATAAAGGTAAAGGCCCGGCGGGGGAGGATCTTTAATCGATCTGAACGTAAAGCGCCTGTTCTTTTGTAGAACAGGCGCTTTTATATCTTCATCTATTGCGTTGTCGCTTAAAAGCTGTTTCTAACGCTGTTGCTGAATGTTTTAGTTGTCCAGTAACCGCTATCTAATATACGGCGCACGGTCATCAACGGATAATCAGGATCGCGTTTATCAGCTAATTGGAAAGCTATTTTGAAGCCTTTTTTCTGAATTTCAGGCAAAACCGGTTTTTTCCAAATACCGAATGGATAAGCGAAGTAATCTATTTTCTTACCGGTAATTTCTTCCAGTTTTTTAGTTGGTTTATCTATTTGTGTAACCCAATCATCAACAGGACGGGTGGTAACTTTACCGTTTTTACCTATGATTTTAAGTTCGGAGTTGTGCGAATATTTGTCAACCCGGTGATGATCCCAGGTATGGCTGCCAATTACGTTGCCTTCGTCAGATAGTGTTTTTACGTTATCTGCAGTCATATAATGCGGGCGACCCAATGATACCGTCATCACAAAATAAACAGCCTTAAAGCCGTACTTTTTAAGTGTAGGGTTAGCTATAGTGAACTGATCCAGATCGGTATCATCAAACGTAAGCATGATAGGTTTTTTAGGCAATGGTGCACCCGTAGTAAGGTAAGCATAAAGCTGATCTGGCAAAATGGTATGGTAACCGCTATCGGCCAGCATTTTTATGTGCTCTTTAAAGGCGGCTATTTGTACAATATAGTCTTTGGCATTTTTTGAATCGGTTGCTTTCCAGTCGCGTATTTGGTGGTAGCATACTACAGGTACCTGTTTACGGGCCATAATAGCTGTTTTATCAACAGGTTTACCAGATGCTGCAGGTGTTTCTGCATTGGTTGCAGGCGTACCCGCAGATTTATCAGAAGGTTTAGACTGGCATGAAATTGTTGTACCAAGCGCACAAACTGTTAACCATACAAAAGCGTGTTTAAACATAGTAAAATGATAATAATTTAATTAATTCAACAACGACAAAATAACGTATAATATATAAAGCGTTCCTAATTATTTACAAATTTTGTTTTCGGTAAAATATGTAAAGATCAAGGCCAGGGGAGAATAAAAAAGTCATTGCTCTTTGTTCCCACCCTTTATCCTTTGTCAGCTTACAAAACTATCCTTTTGCCTTCTTTAATAGAGCGTTTTGCAGCATCGAGGATTTGCATCACTATCATGTTATATTTCAGGGACGAACGATCGTCGCGGGATTTGATAGGATCTTTAAGCGCGGCCGTAAAATAAGGTACAGGTGCATCCTCCGGCGACGGAAGGGCAGAGGCCTTAAAGCTGCGTACATTATTATGGATCTTTACCTCCAGGCTATCTTTATCATAGGTGTGGATATAGCCCTTGGCGCCAAATACCTCCATATCTTTTATGCTGAAAGGCCAGTTCCACGAAGCTTCAATCAATCCGGTTGCGTTGGGATACTCCACAATTATAGTGGCATCGTCCTCAACCTTTGGATATACTGTTGGTTTGTAATGGCGTGCAATAGCGGTAACTGCAATAGGCTTTTGCCCCTGCATAAACCAGGTCATCATATTGGCGCCGTAACAGCCAAAATCGTTAAGGGCCCCCGCACCGTTAAGTATAGGATCTGTTAACCAGCTTAAAAAATCTTCGCTGCAGCCAATTTCACGCGGACCTTCATGCCCATCATGAAACACCATTTTGCGGATCATGCCGATACTATCGGTTTTAACCGTGTTGTAGGCGCTTACTACAGATGGGTACCAGGTAGTTTCATAGTTGGTTAGCAGGTTGATGTAGTACTTTAACGCCAAAAATTCCATGCGTTTTGCTTGGTCAAGCGTGGCAGCCAAAGGTTTTTCAACCATGATTGATATACCCAAGGGGGCGCAGGTTTCCACAATATCAATATGTTTGCCTACCGCGTTATAGCCAAGCACAATAGCCGGTTTACGTTTAAGACACATTGTTCTAAGGTCTTCAAAAAACAGAGAATCGGGTACGTTATAGATCTTGCCGAACTTTGCCCAAAGTTTTTTATCCGGTTCGGCAATGCCCACAATGTTAACCCGGCCATTCTTAAACTCATTTAATATGAGGTGAATATGATCGTGGTTTAGGCCAGCTATGCCAACTTTTGGGCCAGTGGGGATTGGTCGCGGGGCTGGAATGGTATCTTTTTTAACCTTGGCCGTATCCACAGGCTGAACAGTAGGGGTAGCAGCCGGAACCGTTTGCGCGCTGGTTTTAAATACGTAAACGCTATTCAGCATAAATACCGCTATCAGTATTTTTAAGCCTTGTTTTAAGTTCTTATTCATATTTTGTAGGTAGATGGTTATTAATTGGTTTTGCTAAAATAGGGAAGGATTGCCGCCAAGTTTAATTTTCCCTAAATGTTTATAGGCTGCTTCTGTAGCTTCGCGACCGCGGGCCGTACGCATTAAAAAACCTTCCTGAATTAAAAAAGGTTCGTAAACTTCTTCAATAGTGCCTTCATCTTCACCAACCGCGGTAGCAATGGTTTTTAAACCAACAGGGCCGCCTTTAAACTTATCAATAATAGTGGTCAGGATCTTATTATCCATCTCATCCAGACCATGCTCATCAACATTTAGGGCGTTAAGGGCATATTTGGCTATAGCGGTATCTATGTTGCCATCGCCTTTTATCTGCGCAAAATCGCGGGTGCGGCGTAACAGGGCATTGGCTATACGGGGGGTACCACGGCTGCGGCGTGCAATTTCGTAGGCCCCTTCATCTGTAATCGGAGTTTTTAAAATAGATGCAGATCGTAATACGATGGTAGTGAGTAACTTGGCGTCATAATACTCTAAGCGGGCATTTATACCAAACCTTGCCCTTAGTGGCGCGGTTAGCAAGCCTGATCGGGTGGTAGCACCCACTAACGTAAAAGGGTTAAGGGAGATTTGTACAGAGCGGGCGTTGGGGCCGCTCTCCAGCATAATATCTATCTTAAAATCTTCCATTGCCGAGTACAGATACTCTTCAACCAGGGGACTAAGCCTGTGAATTTCATCTATAAATAAAATATCGCCGGTTTCAAGATTGGTGAGGAGGCCTGCAAGGTCGCCGGGTTTATCCAGTACCGGGCCCGAGGTTATTTTGATGCCAACACTCATTTCGTTGGCTATAATGTACGAGAGGGTGGTTTTACCCAACCCCGGAGGGCCGTGCAACAGTACATGGTCAAGCGCCTCGCCGCGTTGGCGGGCAGCCTGTACAAATACCTTTAAGTTAGCTAATATTTTATGCTGACCGGTAAAATCCTCAAACTGTTGCGGACGTAAAACTTTTTCAATATCACGTTCGGCATTGCTGAGGCGTTCCGGCGTGGGATCAAGGTGCTCATTCATTACCAACGAAATTAGCTTTTTTTAGGTGAAAGGTGAAAGGATAAAGGTAAAAGGTTTGTTTCTTTTATCTTTTTAGGTCAAAGGATAAAAGTTTATGAATGAGATTAGAGTTGGTGGACATGATTTTTTTCTTTCCCACCTTTTTCCTTTCGCCTTTAACCTTTTACCTCAAGATCATCCTTCCGGATATTTCCTGAAAATGCTGTTGATCTTCATTTGAATTACGCCAAAGAAGGCTTCCTTGAAGATCCCGCCCGACATTTTGGATGTGCCTGCCGTACGGTCGGTAAAAATAATGGGGACTTCTACCAGTTTAAAACCATGTTTCAGGGTGGTGTATTTCATCTCAATTTGAAAGGCATAGCCCACAAATTTAATTTTATCCAGGTTTACGGTTTCCAGCACTTTGCGTTTATAACACATAAAGCCCGCAGTTGAATCCTGTACATCGATACCGGTTATAAAGCGCACATATACCGATGCAAAATAACTCATCAATACGCGGCTCATGGGCCAGTTTACTACGTTTACACCATTGATATAGCGTGAACCGATAGCGGCATCGGCACCATCACTACAAGCCTGACGTAGCTTTAGCAAGTCATCAGGGTTGTGTGAAAAGTCGGCATCCATCTCAAAAATATAGTCGTACTGGTGCGCTATGGCCCATTTAAAACCATGAATGTAGGCTGTGCCTAAACCCTGTTTCCCCGCCCGCTCTTCAATAAAAAGTCTTTCGGGGTAAACGTTCATTAAATTTTTTACGATAACCTGCGTACCGTCAGGCGATCCGTCATCTATAATGAGGATATGGAAATCATGAGGAAGTGAAAATACCTTGCGGATCATCCGTTCGATATTTTCCTTTTCATTGTACGTTGGTATAATAACTATGCTATCGGGCACTTATTGGTTTATATGTTTGATAAATAAAACACAAAACAACGATTTTTATTATACAATTGGGTTATCCGGATGAATTTCTGTTGTATGATTGCCTTTTATATCTAATCCATTAGCCAACGCATCCGAAGCTAAATATGCTTTTTCACGCAGGCGGGGACTAATAATAAGGAAAATTATAAATGCTCCAAGGCAGATAAATACGAAAAGCCAATAGAAAGATGCGCCCGTAAAACCGCTGAACATTCCGTTTTGTGCAATACTTTTGGTAACAACCGCGTTGAAAAACGACCCAACAGAGTAGGTGATATACCATATTGCGGTCATGGTGCTCTTCATAGAAGGAGGGGATTGTGTGTAAGCATACTCAAGACCGGTAATTGATACCAAAACCTCACCTGCTGATAGTACGGCAAAGGCCAATATTTGCCACCAAACAGATGGCGAGGCACCATGATCTATCTTTGCTTGAAGCAGGGCTATAATAACAAAGCTAAAACCGGTTATAAATAAACCAGCTCCGATTTTCCTTAATGGAGTTAATTTTATACCCAGTTTTTCAACCAATGGATAAAGGCCATAATTAAAAATAGGGATCATTGCAAGCAAAAACACCGCGTTAACGGTTTGTATTTGTGCAGGTAAAATTTTCCAGCCAAATATACCGAGGTTTAAATCAAGACTTTGCGACTGCACAACCCATTCGGCACCGTTCATATCCCAAAGCGACCAAAAAACAGGGATAAACGCAAATACTGCAATTACCCGCCAAACAGCTTTAATGGCGTCAATTTTTTCGTGGCCATATTTAACTTCTGCACAATCCCAGGCTGTTTTACCGGCCGGCATTTTGCCTAATTTGCATTTCAACGCGTATATACTTACAAATACAAAGTTGTTTTTATTGAGTCCCCTTGGCGGCAGCTTAACGTAGCTTTTTCTGCCTGAGAAGAAGATTAACGTAGCAAGGGCCATTAATATCCCCGGTACACCAAACGCCCAGGCACCACCAAACTTGTCGTAAATTAAAGGGATAAAAAACAAACTCACCATTGAACCAGCGTTTATGCTGAAATAAAACCAGCTGTAAATACTGCTCATTAAATGCTGGTTACTATGGTCGAACTGATCGCCAACGTTTGCCGAAACGCAGGATTTTATAGCTCCTGCCGAGAAAGCAATGATGATTAACCCGGTTTCGAACCCGGTAAGTGACTTGTCAAAAAACGACAATAAAAAATGCCCAATTGTATAAATAAGCGAGCCTATTAGTATAACCCTATATTTTCCAAAAAACCAATCGGCAAGTAAAGCGCCCAATAACGGTGTGGCATAAACCAAGGTGGAGAAATTATGGTAAACGTTATAAGCTTTTGCGTTACCAATTTCTGGTGAATCATGCAGGTAAAACTGGCTAACCATAAAAATAACCATGATGCTGCGCATTCCGTAAAAACTGAAACGTTCTGCAAATTCGTTACCTATAATAAAAGGGACTGCTCTTGGTATTTTGCCAATGGATCTTGACTGGGCTGCTGTTTTTTCCTGCATTTTATAAAGCTAAATTTTGCTAAAAATAGTATAAATCTTTCAAATCAGAATTTAATACCGAAAGTGTTACAAATAATGGGTGGAATGTTTTGATTATTAACCGCTAACGTTGGTTTAATTTTTTTACGTTAATGCGTTTTAACCTGGTTTCTATCTTTTAGTGCCTGTTTTTTTGGGTCCACGTAATCTTTGTCGCTTTGGCTATTGCCATTTTCGGGGATGTTGCGCATGTCTAATTCTTCTACATAAACCCATTTTCCGTTCTTTAATTTATAGCCATCATAGCTTAAATCGGGGCCAAAAGATTCGGGGTGATCTTTTAATTTAGGATCGGGCGGCGAAAGGTGATCAAACACAATGAGGTTTTGTTCGGGCACATAATTTAATAACATTGATGCCTGGCGTGTATACTCGAATACAACCCTTTTACGGGCCTTGCCATTGCCATCAAATATGGGCATGCCAAATTGCGGTTTGCCATCCGGAAACGAAATCACATCAATTACTTTTTTTGTTGATTTTATGGTATTTCCTTTCCAGCCTAATAAAACATAGTAGGTTTTGGCGCCATACACCGGGATGATCTTGTAGTACTGTGCCCCAAACCATTTATGGTTATCGGTTACCGAATCTTCGGGGTGTTGCAATAGGGGCGAGTAATCTTCAAGTGGGTACATTTTTAACTGCCCGCCGGTGTTAAGTTGCACCGTACCGTAAAAACGATAACTCCCATCCTGGTTTTCTATATGCCAGGTCAGGATTCTGAAGCGATTATCCGGCGAATTGATTATGCTGATAGTTTTAACAGAATCGAACGGGAAAAGGAACGAATTTGGGATCTTTAACGCGCCAACAAGGGTTTTAATAAATTGATAGTTGGCATTTTTACGCTCCAGGTCGTTTTCATTATTGATCATTGTTTTACCCAGCTCTTTAAGGCTATCCTGGTAAATCTTTAATCGCTGTATGCGCGCATTCTCATCGGAGTGCTGGGCAAATGTTCGTAAACAAAGCAGTAGGAGGATTATAAAGGCAAAAAGTTTCTTCGTCACTATTCCTGTCGTTGGTTTAGCTAAAAATAATAAATTAATTGGGCAATGCCCGTTAAATAGCTAAATAACGGGCTTTTTATCTGTTAAAATAAATTTTCAATAACCATTGCACTTGCGCCGCCGCCGCCGTTGCAAATTCCGGCTGCGCCGTATTTACCTTGGTTTTGCTGTAAAACATGAATGAGCGTTACAATGATACGTGCACCCGATGCACCAAGGGGATGCCCCAAGGAAACAGCACCGCCGTTTACATTAACTTTTGTAGGATCGAGTTTTAAAAGCTGGTTGTTAGCTATCGCGACAACAGAGAATGCTTCATTAATCTCAAAATAATCTATCTCACCGGCAGATAACCCCGCCCTGTGTAATGCCAGCGGAATTGCTTTTGAAGGGGCGGTAGTGAACCACTCCGGCGCTTGCTGGGCATCGGCATAGGATACGATGCGGGCCAACGGGATAATTCCCAGTTCGTCGGCTTTTTCGCGGCTCATGAGTACAAGGGCTGCTGCACCATCATTTAAGGTGGATGCGTTGGCGGCAGTTACCGTGCCATCTTTTTTAAATACAGGTTTAAGGGTTGGGATCTTTTCAAATTTTACAGCTTTGGGTTCTTCGTCCTCGGCAAATAAAGTAATGTCGCCTTTTTTATCCTTGAGTTCAATTGGGGTTATTTCCGCTGCAAATTTGCCATCCGCCTGCGCCTTTTGTGCGCGATTGTAAGATTCAATGGCAAACGCGTCCTGTTCTTCACGGGTTATGTTGCAGTCAACCGCGCAAAGCTCAGCAGCCGAGCCCATGTGGTAGTCGTTATAAACATCCCAAAGACCATCTTTTACCAGGCCATCGGTTATTTGACCGTTACCCAAGCGATAACCGTTACGTGCTTTATCAAGATAATAGGGAACATTGCTCATGCTTTCCATGCCGCCTGCAACCACAATGTCATTTTGGCCCAGGGCAATACTTTGCGCGGCAAGCATAATGGCTTTCATACCCGATGCGCAAACCTTATTAACGGTAGTGGCAGGCAAGTAAGGCAAGCCAGCAAATATAGCAGCCTGGGTAGCTGGTGCCTGCCCCAAATTGGCCGACATAACATTACCCATGTACACTTCCTGTACCTGATCTGGCTTTAAGCCTGCTTTTTCAACGGCCGATTTGATAACCTGCGCACCCAATTGGGTAGCGCCTATGGCGGCCAGACTACCACCGAAACTACCTATAGGCGTACGGGTGGCGGCAACTATTACTACTTCTCTCATGTATGTTTCCCGCTTAGTTGGAAAGCAAATTTAGTTATTTTGATTGAAGTGAAAAGCTATGCGTGCATAATAAATTATTGGATGATAGTTCATAGTTGATAGTTCATGGTCAATAAAGAATAAAGCCATGAACTATCAACTATTATCTATGAACCATTAACTATCTGTTTTCTTTTTTGCAGTTTTTTTACGGGCAAGCAACGCCTGTTGCATCAGGAACTCTATCTGGCCGTTGGTGCTCCTGAATTCTTCGGCAGCCCATGCCTCCAGTTCCTTTAATACATCAGGGTTGATGCGTAAAACAAATGCTTTTTTCTCTGCCATATCAACTTCCTACTCCTGCCGTGGCCGCACTTTGCGCCTGTTTAATCAAAATTAAATTAACACCCAATAAAGCCATCAAGGGTAAATCGGGTATGTTTTTTAGTAAATCAAGGTTGAACGTAATGTTAAAAGGAGTTTTAAAACTCCATAATCCTGTTTTTATCGAAAGGATATCGCCATAACGGTCATTCACCAGGCTAAAGGTGCGGGTGAATAATTTTTTATTCAAAAATTCGGCATCGAAGCCGTTATTCATGTTCAGCTTTATCCTGCGCGACCATACCTCGGGTATCACCATACCCAATTCTTCTTCATTTTGACCGGTGATTATTAATGTACGGCTAAATACGCCCTTACGCTTTATGGTCCATGTTTTTTGGGCGGTTTCTAAAATGGTAACCGTTTTCCACAGGCTTGCATAGCTCAATTTGCCGTAAATAAACTGACCGTCAGTAAGGTTAAAGGATGGCCTAAAAAAGCCATTCCTTGTTACCGACAGCTCATTTGTGCGTAGTTGATCGAAACTTCTGAATTGTTCCATGTTATTAATGGTATAAAGTACCGGTGTTTACAACGGGGTTAACGGCCTTATCGCCGCAAAGTACTACCAGCAGGTTGCTCACCATGGCGGCTTTACGTTCTTCATCCAGTTCTACAATATTTTTTTCTGATAGTTTGGTAAGCGCCAGTTCAACCATGCCTACTGCACCTTCAACAATAAGTCGACGGGCTGCTATAATGGCTGATGCCTGCTGAACTTGCAGCATGGAATGTGCAATTTCTGGTGCATAAGCTAAGTGGGAAATACGTGCCTCCAATACCTCTATACCGGCGCGGTCAAGCCTTTCGTTCAGTTCTTTTTCCAGTAACATGCTCACCTGTTCGGCACCACCGCGCAGGGTAATGGTGGCGGTTTCGTCCTCCAGGTTATCATAAGGAAAAGAGTTTGCCAGGTGTCTTACGGCAGCCTCACTTTGGATATTTACGTATTGAATGTAATTTTCAACTGCGAAAACCGCACTGGCCGTATCTTTTATCTGCCATACAATTACCGCGGCAATTTCAATGGGGTTACCGATGCTATCATTCACTTTAAGCTGTTGCCCGTTAAGGTTAAATGCTCTAAGCGATACTTTCTTTTTAGTGGTGAAGGGGTTTACCCAAAAAAAACCATCCTTTTTAACGGTGCCTGTGTATTTACCAAAAAGCGTAAGCACTTTTGATTCGTTAGGGTTTACAATAACAAGGCCGGGTAGTATAAAAGCAATGGATAGCATGCCAATGGCTGCGCCAATAGGTTCTTCGCCTATAAAAAAGCAGGCACCTGCAGCTGCCAATAATAACAGGAATAAAATAAATGCTGCAAAGCCTGATGGGGGATTGATTGTTTTTTCAGAGTCCATGATTGATTTAAATTGATTTTAAAATGATATCACAAAGATATCAAACTTAAATTGATAATAGCAAGAAAAACTGCATATAACAGAAACTTATATTATTTTTGATTGGTTAATTAATTAAATGGCAAAACTATCCTCCTCGCGCCAAAAGGCTTTGATGCGCAAATATGCCCGCAACGTTAAATTTTTAATGATGCTGCTAAGCATCGGCCTTATTGTATTTTTTTTACCTAAGCAGGCAAAATTTGGCTATGAATACGAAAAAGGCCGTATCTGGAACCAAAAGGACCTCATATCGCCTTATAACTTCGCCATACTAAAAACCGGGCAGGAAATTGATAATGATAAAAAAGCTGCTTACGAAAGTATAACCCCTATTTATCAGCTTGATGCTACTATGGAAGGTAGGCAACTGGAAGGTTTTAAAAGCGATCTGGAAATAAAATGGCACAATGCGGGCATTAACGACCGCTTTAAACCACTCTATATTACAACAGGTACCAGCCTGCTGAAAGAGATATATGAAACAGGTATTTTAAAGCTTAACGACAAGTACCTGCAGCATTCAAAAAACTATCCGGTAACTATTCTTAATAAAAATGTAGCCGACGACAGAAATACTAACGAACTTTTTACCCGTGAAAAAGCCCTTGCTTATAGCGACAAAATACTCAGTAAACGAACCGATGTTGATAAGGCTTTCCTGCTGGACCTGATCCAGAATCGTGTACAAAATAATTTGAGTTATGACGATAACTTAACCTCACGCATGGAAACGGAGGTAATTGATGGGCTATCCATAACCCGCGGCATGGTGCAAAAAGGGGAGGTGATAGTTTACAAAGGATCGGTCATTAACGATGATATTTACCAGAAGCTGGAATCCTATAAAAAAGCCTTTGAAGATAATGCCCGTGTAAACGGAAGCCATATATTGGTATTGTTGGGCCAGTTTTTACTGGTTACGATAGCCATTTCGTTATTGATGATATTCCTACACCTTTTCAGGAAGGATATTTATGCTGATAACCGTTTAGTTGGTTTGATATTATTAGTAATTACAGCTATGCTGGCCACCTTATCGGCCGCTATTAAATTTCAGGTGCCAACTAATCTTTATTATATTCCTTATTGCATAGTACCCATCATCATCCGTATTTTGTTTGATACCCGTTTGGCGCTTAATATACATTTGCTGGTAGTGCTTATAGCAGGCTTTTTTGTACCGAACAGCTTTGAGTTTGCATACTATGAAATTACGGCGGGTATGGTTTCTATTTACAGCATTAAAAACCTCATCCGTCGCGAGCAGTTCCTCATCTCGGCAGTTATTATAACCTTTACCTATTTTGTTGCCTTTTTGGGCATCTCCTTCATTCGCGAAGGTACCTTTCTTGATATCGACTGGATGGATTTTCTGCCTTTTGTGGTGAGCGTGTTGTTAACCCTGCTGGCATATCCATTGATCTACCTGTTCGAAAAGATCTTCGCTATTACGTCGGATATTACGCTCATTGAGCTTACCAATACCAATGCACCTTTACTGCGCGAACTGGCCTTTACAGCACCAGGAACGTTTCAACATTCGCTGCAGGTGGCTAACCTTGCCGAAAATGCCATTTATACCATTGGCGGTAACGCGTTACTGGTAAGGGCAGGGGCATTGTATCATGATATTGGTAAAATGGAAAATCCATTGTTCTTTATAGAAAATCAAAGCTCGGGCTTTAACCCGCATGATAAACTGCCTTATGAAGAAAGCGCGCAGATAATCATCAGGCACGTAAGCAGAGGGATTGAAATGGCCCGCAAAGCCAACCTGCCAGAAATTGTTGTCGACTTTATCCGTACGCACCATGGTAATACGCGGGTCGATTATTTTTACCAGTCGTCATTGAAGAATTTTCCTGAAAAATTCATCAACGAGAACATTTTTAGGTACCCCGGGCCCATTCCTTTCTCCAAAGAAGCGGGTGTTTTGATGCTTGCCGACTCGGTTGAGGCGGCATCGCGCTCATTAAAAGAGCCCGATGAAGAATCCATAAGCATTTTGGTAGATAGGATAGTGAAATACAAACTGGATCAGAATCAATTGAAAGACAGTAATATAACGCTGAAAGATATTGAAACTATCAAAACGATTTTCAAGCGGATGCTCATGAGTATTTACCATGTGCGAATAGATTATTAGAAAATGAACTTTTTTTTTGACGGGAAAGGCGAATTACTATATTTGCAGTCCCGGAAAAAAGGGGATGTATTAAAAAAATAAGGTGAGGTGCCTGAGAGGCCGAAAGGATCAGTTTGCTAAACTGACGTACGGGAAACTGTACCGAGGGTTCGAATCCCTCCCTCACCGCCAAAATGAGTGTCTAAACTCGCAAACCCCTCTAAATTGCTTATTTAGAGGGGTTTTGTTTTTATATCTCCCTGAAAGTTATGTATATGGTACAGGCCCTGAATTAAACTTCCGGATAACTTTTTAATATCACACCACCACTTATAATGAAAAAACTATTTTTATTATTCTTTTTCCTGCAATGCTTATGGTATGCATCGGTTGTCAAGGCCCAAAAAGCAAATCCCATTCAATTACAGGAGCACGTTAAAACGGCAATAAAAAAAGCCTACGCCGCCAGCGTGCTTATGTGGGAATATGATACCGTACAATATAGCCGGATGAGCGCACAGTTCAGTGGCGTTGTAGTTTCTGCTGATGGGGAGATCCTAAGCGCGGCGCATGTAGTAATGCCGGGCAAAACCTACCAGGTGATGTTTCCAGATGGGAAGCAATGTATAGCCCGTGGCTTGGGTCGTATAACTATTCCGCCAACATTTATGCTGCCGGATGCAGCTATGCTTAAAATAATTGGAAAAGGCAGTTGGCCATTTGCGCAAATGGGTTGGTCTTCATCTCTTAAAATAAACCAGCCTTGCATTAGTATAGCTTATCCTGAAAGCCTGGAACAGCGCCGGCCCGATGTAAGGTTTGGCCACATAGCTGTTTTAAAGAACAAATATGGTTTTATGGAATCAACTTGTGTAATGGAACCCGGCGATTCGGGCGGCCCGTTGTTTGATCTGCAAGGCCGTTTGATAGGCATCCATAGCGGCGTTGAAAAGCTGGAGGATATTAATTATGAAGTTCCGGTAGATACCTATCGCAAATACCATACGGCGCTAATCCGCGCAGAAAATTATGCAGCTATGCCTTCCGATACCAATATGGTGTCGACAGATCCGTTGGCTAACAATACTATTACGGCAGAAAACCCGGATGGCTATTTAAAAAAGACGGCCAACCGTTTTAAAGCAACTTGCGTAAAGATCAGCAGCATTGTTGATGGCAGAACGCAAACCATATCGGGAGCTGTTTTTTCTTTAGAGGGGATCCGGGTGAAGGAAGCATTTAAGGATATCAGCATAGTGCTGAGCAAAAACTCCATGATAGGGGATGATCCTTCTATTACTTTATCCAACGGGAAAATTGTTAAGGCAACCGTTGCCCGGCGAAACAGGGTCAATGACCTGGCGATATTATTACCGGTTTCTAATATAGGGCAGGGGATCAACCTGCAATTACCTGTGGATACTCTTAAAATAAATGATTTAGGCAATTTTTTAATTTCCATCCGTCCGGATTCCGTGTATCGGGGCAGTGTTTTAGGGAGTGTGGGAGTAACCCTACCCAAGATAACCAGCTACGGCTATTTAGGTGCCGTTACCCGGCAAAAGGAAGGATTATTGTTGTTTACGTTTATTCAGCCCAAAAGCGCGGCTGAAACTGGCGGACTGCTAACAGGTGATCAACTTTTAACTGTTGATGAAAAAACTGTAAACGATGAACTGGATGTGCTTAAAGCACTCCAAAAATTCCGTACCGGCGATACAACTACAATGGCAATTATTCGCAAGGGAGAGCGGATGATAAAAAAGATCGTACTGAAATATCCACCCCAAAAGGTCACCGATCATCCGGCCGATCACTTCTCAGGTGGAAAAAGCATCCGGAAAGATGGGTTTGAAAACGTATTTGTTCATGACGCAAGGATAACACCATGGGAGTGCGGCGGCCCAATATTTGATGCTGCCGGCAACTTTATGGGTATAAATATAGCAAGGCTAAGCAGAACGAGCACAATTGCCATACCTGCTCCCGCAGTGAAGCTTTTTATAGCAACAGTTACTGAAGCGTTTAATTAAGCAAACGGTATTCAAAAGCCTGTAAATTATATAATTTACAGGCTTTTTTGTTTTTGGGGTTACCCAAATTGGGAATAAAAACTCATAAGAAAACATGAGTGGTTATATTTTTTTGTCGTGGAATTACACCTTCCCGTCTAAAAATCGGGATGCTTTATCTAATATTTAAAATTCGTTTCCATTTAACGCTTACATTTATGGAAATGGCATTTAAACAAATATATACCAACAGATATCTGCGACCCGTGATCCATGTTTTGTTCTGGAGCCTGGTGATTATTTCGCCTTATCTTTTCCGTAATCCAAATACATGGAATGGTTTTAGTAACTGGCATTATAAGCTGATGATCAATAATATGATCCTGGCCGGTTTCTTTTATTTAAATGCCTACGTTTTGTACCCGGTGTTATACAAGCGCGGCCGAATATTGTTGTACATAATATCATTAATAGCAATTGTTGCCCTGGTCATGTACCTGTCGCATTTTATTGATGGGCAATTGGCATTGGTTCGCTCGCCTGATATGGGGCATTTTCGTCCCGGGCATCATGGGTTTGGTGGCAGGCCACGATCTGGTTTCCGGCCAGATTGGCGCGGTTGGGATCGTGCCTGGTTCGGCTGGTATTTTACCAATATCATAACATATATTTTTATCATCGGCATCAGCATAAGTTATCGCATCATTATTGATAATTCTAAACAGGAAAAAATCAGGAAAGAAAAAGAGAACGAAAGCCTGAAAACAGAGCTGAGTTTCCTTCGATCGCAGGTTAGTCCGCATTTCATTTTCAACATCCTTAACAGCATGGCATCAATGGCACGTAAGAAGTCTGATATGCTGGAGCCGTCCATCATTGAGCTTTCGGGCCTTATGCGTTATATGCTTTATGAAAGCGATGAAGCAAAGGTTTTGTTAAGCCGTGAGGTAGAATATCTGAAAAGTTATATCGCATTACAGCATTTACGATTTGGCGATGATGTAACAATTGTGTTCAATGTTCCGGAAGACATAAATGCTTACTACATTGAACCCATGATATTGGCTCCTTTTGTTGAAAACGCGTTTAAGCATGGTGTTGGCCTGATTACCAATCCGCAGATAGATATAACCCTTGAGGTTAATAGGGAAACCAGATGGCTTCATTTCAAGGTGGCTAATGGTATTGCACCTGTTTCCGATTCAAAGGATAAAAGTTCGGGCATAGGGTTAACAAATGTAAGGCGGCGGCTTGAATTGCTGTACGCTGGTAAACATAACCTGGAGATCATAAATGATGGGAAAGTGTTTATTGCCGATGTTAAAATAAAGTTGGATTGATGATGCGATGTCTTGTAATTGACGATGAAAACCTCGCGCTTGAACTGATGGAGGATAATGTGGGCAAAGTACCGTATCTGCAGTTGCAAGGATTGTGTAAAAACGCGATGGAAGCCATGGAGTTTTTGCGCCGGGACACCGTTGATCTTATTTTCCTGGATATACAAATGCCCGGCATTTCGGGAATTCAGTTTTTAAAAAGCCTGGTGAAACCACCGATGGTTATTCTGGTAACTGCGTATGAGAATTATGCGCTTGATGGATTTAACTTAGATGTAGTTGATTACCTGCTGAAACCATTCTCCTTTGAACGCTTTTTAAAAGCGGTGAACAAAGCCAACCAATTGAGTTCCGTTCGCTTGCAACAGGATGTTCCTGTAAATACATCCCCGGCCGATGGCTATATTTTTGTCAACGCCGATTATTCAATCGTACGGATAAATATTCCGGATGTGATGTACGTGGAGGGCCTGAAGGACTATATTAAGATCTACCTAAAAAATACCGACAAACCGGTAATTACCCGTTTAAGTATGCACTTCATGGAAGGTAAACTTCCCACCAGTGGTTTTGCCCGGGTGCATCGGTCTTACATCGTTGCGTTGGATAAGATCACCTCTTTTAAACGGAACCGGCTGATGGTGGGTAAGATAGAAATACCCGTAGGTGATAACTATAAAGATAAAGTATTAACCTATATAGGTTACCAGGATAATCAATAAAAGCGCTCTAATAAATGTGCCATGAAAAATAACATACAAATGCTCATCAGAAGTTTTTTATACATCACCTTAACAATAGCTTTTTGCCCAATTGCCTATGGACAAAAGTTAAACAACGTTCAGGAAGGGGCAATACAGGCTCCGGCCAGCGTTAAAATAGACGGTAAATTACTAGAATGGGGTGGCGGCCTGCAGGCATATAACAAATCTACCGGGCTTTATTACACTTTGGCTAATAATGCCCAGAATATTTTCCTGGTCATTCAATCTACAGACCAAATAAACAGCCGGAAGATCATTGCAGGCGGTATAAGCCTCACCATTAATACCGATGGAAAGAAGAAGGATAAAGATGCGTTTGTAATTACCTTCCCTATGGTTAGTCAGTCTGCTATGCGCGGGCAGTTTCGCCGGCGCGGTAACAGCGGAGACCAGCAAGGCGCACCGGATTCGGCTGCAATTTTAGCCATGAGGCAGCAGGTACATAATGCTGCAAAGGAGATAACTGTGAGCGGATTTAAAGATATTGCCGATAGTGTGATTTCCATTTACAACGAATACGGGATCCAGGCTGCGGTGGATTATGATGCTAAAGGCAATCTGGTTTATGAACTGGCACTACCTTTAAGTTTGCTCCATATAGCTGTGGCCGACGCTAAAGAACTGGCTTATAACATTAAAGTGAACGGTATTCAACAAAGGAATCGTGAGGGTGATGGCGGCGGTGGAAATGACGGCTCAGGCGGTGGTTTTGGCGGCGGCGGCGGTCGTCGGGGCGGTTCAGGCGGCGGTGGTTTTGGCGGTGGCGGCGGAAGAGGCGGTGGCGGTGGTGCTGATCTGCAAAGCATGATGAGCCCGACCGACTTCTGGGGCAAATACGTCCTGATAAAGAACTGATCACATCCTGTATCATTTGAAATTAACAATTAGTTGAAAGACTGACAAAGTATCCTATTGCCCTGATAATCTGCTTAAACCTAACTTATGAAAAAAATATTACTCATTCTTATAATGGTCGCTATCCTTGGGGGAGGTGCCTTTGCGCAAAATGTACCTGTGAGAAAAGCGGTTCAGCCACCACCGTTGTCCCTGCGGCAGGTTAGTGGAATTGTTAAGGATAGTACCGATGAAACCCTGGTAGGTGCAATGGTTAAACTGGTATCGCCAAAAGATACGGTTAGCACCGCTACAAATGCAAACGGGATATTTATTTTTAAGAATATAAGATCGGCTACGTTCACCCTTACGATAAGCAGTATGGGGTACCGCACGCTTGTGAAAAAGATGCTAAATAATGACGCCGTTCCCCGATTGGTATTGGACCCCATCATATTAAAATCACAGGTTAACGCCCTTAAAGAAGTAAGCATCAACGGTACGCCGAGTATCGTTTATAAAACCGATACCGTGGAATATCGGGCCAGCGACTATAAAGTACGTGAAAATGCCACTGTTGATGAATTATTGAAAAAAATGGAGGGAATGGAAGTTGGTTCAGACGGTACCGTAACCCATCAGGGTCAGCAGATCACAAAGGCAAAGCTAAATGGAAAGGAGTATGCCGGCGGCGATGTTGCACAGGCCATTCAGAACCTGCCTGCGGATATTGTAGATAAGATACAGGTTGTTGATGATTATGGCGACCAGGCCGCCCGCACAGGTATCAAAGATGGCGATCCGCAAAAGATATTAAATATAACAACCCGGGCAGATAAGTCGGTTGGTACCACCGGGCGTATAACCACCCAGGCAGGAAATAACGACAGGTATAACGGGCAGTTATTTGTACAACGTATTGATGCGAATGAACAGTTGGGCGTTATTGGGCGCATAGCCAATACGGTAACAGGTGTGGCTTCTACAGGAATCGCTGGTGGTGCCACTAACGGCGGCGGAGGAGGCACTGGTGTAGGTGCCGGAGCAGGACGGGGAGGCAGCCCAGGTACTACGTTTTCAGCCTCGCCCTCTTTTAACTACCGCGACCAATGGAATAAGAAATTGCAGGTGGTTGCCAGTTATGCTTATCGTTACAGCGACAATAACTCTGTTAACAGCAGTTATGGACAAAGGAACTCAACCCTGGGTTCCACTGATTTTACATCCCAAAGTACAAGAGAAAGTAAAAGCAAAGGTCATAATGTAAATTTTGAGATGGATTACAGTATAGACAGTGCTAATTATTTGCAGGTTACCCCAACATTCAGTTATTCCAGCGCTACAAGTTCCAGCAGTTCATTAACTGATAATATCAATAATTTCACGACGGGCTTTGAGCACCCGGTTGTAAGCGGGGTGAATAGCAATTTAAACAGTGCGCCAAATTATGGCGCCACCGTATTTTATCAGCATATCTTTAAAAAACCTCATCGTAACGCATCTGTACAATTCAGCATCAATAGGTCAAACAGCCAGGCAAACGGCGACGTAGATAATGATTACCATTATTATTTTGATACCACAAGGGATTCCCTCCTGAAAGACTCGGCGTCGCATTTGTTGACGAACCGTACCAGTAAAAATACCACGTACCGTACCAGTGTAACTTATGTTGAACCCATCAGCCTGTCATCGCAGTTTGAGTTTAACGGACAGGTGCGTACCGCTGTTTATGATAACAAAGCTATCTCGGATACGGTGCTTGCAAACGGCCAGGTAGAAGAATTGACAAGACTTGATAACATCTACAATTACTCCTTTACGGAAACAAGGGCAACGTTTAATTACCGATATAATGGCAAAAAGGTGAACTTGTCATTAGGAACAACCCTGGTGCCAACGTTATTAAAAGGCACCAAGATCAATAACGGTAACAGTGAGAATGTTTCTACATCGCGTAGCGATTTCAAGATCATTCCTGTATTCAGGCTTTCGTATTCATGGTCGCGTACCGAAAGGATTTCGCTTGCCTACTCCGGTTCTAATACCGAGCCCAATTTTCAGCAGATCCAGCCGTTTACAGACAGGTCTGATCCTAACAATATTATCGTTGGTAACCCTAATCTTAACCCTACATTTACAAATTCACTTAATTTAATCTACAACAATTACCTGCCCAATTCAAAGTTTAATTTGTCGTTTAACCTCAACGGAACAACTATAAGTAACCAGGCTACCACCAATGTTTTGCAGATAAAGGAATTTCTCTCTGCTGATCCTGCCGACCCAACCAATCCCGCGAAGTTCAAATACAGGACCATTAACGAAATTCACTATATCAATATCAATGGATCGCACGCTATTGTGGGGCGCTACAACATAGCCAAACAGTTTGATGATCGCCGTTACAACCTATCGCTCAACGGAAATGTTACCTACAGTTATAATAACGCGATGAGTAACAGCGTGCTTTACCACAATACTAACTGGCGCTTTGATGAGCGTTTTGGGCCACGGATAAGCCCGAACGATTGGCTGGAGGTAAACCCATATATTGGGTATGATGTTTCACGTTCGTTTACAACCCTGCGCAACGCCGATCCAACATCGCTGCGAACCACCTCCCTTGGAATTGACGGAAGGGTTTATTTCCTTAAAACCTTCCAGGTGAATTACAGCGCCTCTAAAAATTATGTAGATGGTTTAACCGGGATCACCAGCAATCCGTTTGTGATAAATGCCGGTTTCGAAAAAGAGTTTTTTGCCAAAAAGAACCTGGTGCTAACCTTTAATGTTTACGATATTCTTCATCAGAATAATTTTATCCAGCAAACGCTTTCGCCACAAGGCGGGTACACCAATACCTTATCAAGCACCTTAAGCAGATACTTTTTAGTGGGCTTACGCCTCAACCTTCAAAAATGGAGTGGTTCGCCAAAACGTAACGGTAAAAACATGAACCGCCGTGGCGACGGCAGTTTTATCTATGATTAATTAATTTAATTGAACGTTATCAAACGTTTGCGTTAAATTAAATCGCTTGTACCTAATGCTTGTTAATTAAGTTCACATGCAAAAGCTGTATTTTCCGCTTTTGCATGTGAACTTAATTGTTTGTTTTCGGCTGTTCCGTTAGCATTTGAAACAGCGTTAAATTTAGAACTATGAAAATAAAATATTCTACGGTAGCTACAGTCACTTTATTGCTATTGAATTTTTTCAATGTTTTAACTGTAAAAGCCCAATCTAAACCTAACATTATTTTTATCCTTACCGATGACCTTGGCTATGGAGATATAGGCGTTTTTTTTCAAAAACAACGGCAAGAATCCGGCGATAGAAGCAAGCCCTATGAACTAACGCCTAATCTGGACAAAATGGCCGCTATGGGCGCCCGTTTTACGCAGCAGTATGCAAATGCACCTGTTTGTGCGCCTTCACGGGCATCGCTTATCACGGGCGTAAACCAGGGGAATGCATCGGTACGGGATAATCAGTTTGACAAAGCGATAGAAAATAACCATACGATAGCTACGGTTTTAAAGCAAGCGGGGTATCAAACCGTAGCTATTGGCAAATGGGGACTGCAGGGCGTTAAAGAGGAAGGCCCAAACTGGCCCGCACATCCGCTAAAAAGAGGGTTTGATCATTATTTTGGCTATATGCGTCATTCAGATGGGCATGAACATTACCCGGTTGAAGGTTTATATAGAGGAAAAAAGGAAGTTTGGGACGACTATAAAGAAGTATCTGCCGGGTTGAACAAGTGTTACACCGCAGACCTTTGGACGGCCGCCGCAAAGAAATGGATAGTAGATCAGCAAACAGGTAAAGCTGCAGAAAAACCTTTTTTTATGTACCTGGCCTATGATACACCCCATGCTGTGATAGAAATGCCTACACAGGCTTATCCTGCAGGTGGTGGACTAAAAGGTGGTCTGCAATGGCTTGGAGAGCCGGGGCATATGATCAATACCGCAAGTGGTACTATTGATTCTTATCAGTATCCTGAGTACGCCAATGCCACGTATGATGATGACAATGATCCGGCTACACCAGAAATAGCGTGGCCCGAAACTTTTAAGCGCTATGCAACAGCAACGCGAAGGATTGATGATGCCGTTGGCGATGTTATGCAGTTGCTGAAAGATTTGAAGATAGCAGATAATACGCTGGTTATTTTTACTTCTGATAACGGGCCGTCTATCGAATCATATTTGCCGGCTTCCTATAAGCCTAACCAACCAACATTTTTTGGAAGTTACGGGCCGTTTGATGGTATTAAAAGAGATTGCTGGGAAGGCGGACTACGCATGCCTACAATAGCCGAATGGCCCGGACATATTAGCCCGGGTAAGGTGATTAATACACCCAGTATGCTATCTGACTGGATGCCTACTTTTGCTGATGTTGCTCATTTACAACCGCCGGCAAGAGTGGATGGCGTTTCATTGCTACCCTCATTAACCGGCAAAGGAAAACAACAAAACGGGTTGGTTTATGTAGAGTATTTTGAAGGGGGAAAAACACCTGGCTTTAAGGAATTTGAAGCAAGCCGAAGGGAACGTAAACGCGATCAAATGCAGGCAATACGCCTGGATGATCTGGTAGGGGTACGGTACCAGGTTAAATCCCCTGAAGATGATTTTGAAATATATAATGCCGTTATCGATCCCAAGGAAATAGACAACCTGGCCTTAAAACCCGGTTATGAAAGTATACAGGCGCAAATGAAGACCAAAGTATTACAGGTGCGCCATGCCGATGCCGAAGCGCCGCGTCCGTATGATAACGCGCTTATACCTGCAAATACAATTACAGGAGAATTAAAAGCAGGCATTAGCTGGAAATTTTATGAAGGCGATTTTCCCTGGGTAATCTCTGAACAAAATTTGACAGCCAGTAAAAAAGGGACAGGTAACGCAATAACCGGCAAAGAAGCCGGTAAAAAAGATGGTGTGGTATGTTATGATGGATATATAAAAGTGCCGGCTGATGGCAAATATACCTTCTCCTTACAAACAACCGGCAAAGCCTATTTCCGTTTGCATGAGGCTACGTTGATTGACGAAGATTTTGGTTATATGCCTAATACAAAAATAACGCAGGATATTTATTTAAAAGCGGGGTATCACAAGATAAAGCTGAATTATTTAAGAAAAGAAGGTGCACAGTCCGAAGTGAAATTGGAGTGGAAAAGCACTGATGGTCATTGGAAAGCCGTTGGTACTGATTTGTTTTACTAATAACGAGGTCGGATAATAAAAAACGATGAGAACATATAAAATATTTTTTACTGCTGTTTGCTTTTTATTGAGTTGGTGTGCAGCCGATATATGTTGCGCCCAAAAGAGGCCTAATATTGTCATCATTATTTCAGACGATCATGCTTACCAGGCTATCGGTGCTTATGGTAGTAAGCTGATGCAAACGCCTAATATTGACAGAATTGCCAAAGAAGGAGTTGTTTTTAATAAAGCGTATGTAACCAATTCCATCTGTGGCCCAAGCAGAGCCACTATTTTAACGGGGAAGTATAGCAATAAGAATGGTTTTAAAGATAATGAGCACTCCAAGTTTGATGGATCGCAGGATTCATTTATAAAACAATTGCGGGCAGCTGGTTATTTAACGGCCTGGATTGGTAAATGGCACCTGGAAACAGAGCCGCAGGGATTTGACTACTGGCAGATATTGCCCGGACAAGGACAATATTACAATCCTGATTTTTTGATGATGGATGGTTCAAAGAAACAAATAGATGGCTACGCCAGCAATGTAATTGAAGATGTTACTGAAAACTGGCTGGATACCCGCGATACCACCAAGCCGTTTTGCCTGGTGATAGGCCATAAAGCTACGCACCGTACCTGGCTACCAGACACAACCGACCTGGGGCGTTTTGATACGGTAACATTCCCCTTGCCACATGACTTTTATGATAAATATGCAAACCGGGAAGCGGCTAAAGTACAGGATATGACCATTGCCAAAACAATGATCATGGGGTATGACCTTAAAATGTTTACCAGTGATGAAGAAGAAAGCAAAGAGGGTACCATTAAACGCATGAATCGCGCACAAAAAAACAGAATGGATGCCTATTATAAACCTATATATGAAGATCTGAAAGCAAGAAACCTGACTGGAAATGCTTTGACCGAGTGGAAATACCAGCGCTACATGCGCGATTATTTAAGCACTGCAACCGCTCTTGACAGAAACATTGGCCGTACTTTAAATTACCTGGATGCACACCATCTTGCCAAAAATACAATAGTGATCTATCTATCTGATCAAGGTTTTTACCTGGGCGAACATGGTTGGTTTGATAAACGCTGGATCTATGAAGAATCATTCCGTACGCCAATGGTAATGCGCTACCCTGGTAAAATAAAACCCGGAACTAAATCAAACGATTTTGTTTTGAATCTGGATATCGCGCCTACAGTATTAGATGCCGCCGGCGTTGGTATACCTAAGGATATGCAGGGCGAGTCGATGCTACCCCTATTTGCAAAAAATAAAGCTACAGGTCGGGATGAAATATATTATCATTATTATGAAAACGGCGAACATTCCGTATCACCACATTTCGGCATCAAAACAAAAAGATATAAACTCATTCGTTTTTATACACGCGTAAACTCATGGGAATTGTATGACCTGCAAACAGACCCTCACGAAATGAATAACCTATACGGCAAAAAGGGATATGAAAAAATTACTGCTGGTTTGAGAGTTCAGCTAAAAAAAATGATCAGCAAATACCAGGATGATGATGCTGCGAAGATATTTTCAACCCCAATATAAACTAATAAGGTGTACAGCAATCCTGGGATGCTAATTCTTCCGTTCGGCTGTCAAATCGCGGATGTATTGTGTGGGTGTTTTGCCGTATTCTTTTTTAAATGCTTTGGTAAAATAGGATTGGGTTTGGATGCCCACCCGGTAAATTACTTCCGTAAGCAAAACATCTTCATGGGTTAATATTTCAATGGCTTTTTTGAGCCGGATACTCCTGATAAACTCATTCGGTGCCTGGCCAGAGATCTCTTTTATTTTGTGGTAAAGTTTGGTCCGGCTCATACCAATGGCGCTGCAAAGCTGGTCTACATCCAAATCGGGATTACTTAATTCTTTATCAATGAAGCTTAAAAGTGTGTCCAAAAACTCTTTATCTTTTGTAGAATGAACCAGTTCGCGAACTTCAATATGGTGATCCTTTAAATAACGGTCCTTCAGTTTTTGCCGCTGCTCAAAAATATTGCGGATAGATAAGGTAAGCAGGTTTATGCTGATCGGTTTGGGCAGATACAAATCGGCCCCTGAACCTATGCCCTCAATTTCGGCCTGCAGGTTGGTTTTGGCCGTGAGCATAATAAACGGGATATGGCTGGTATTGATATCCTCTTTAATAGTACGGCAAAAATCAACGCCGTTAAGCCCCGGCATCATCACATCGCTTATAATTAGATCCGGAAACTCGTTCCTTGCTTTTGCTATGCCCGAGTTGCCATCGGCAGCCTCCGTAATGGTATAAAGATCGCTCAGCGAGCTTTTGATGAATGCCCTGATCTCGTCATTATCTTCCACCACCAGTATACGGTATTGTTGCGTGCTACTTATTGGTGTTTGTTTCTCAGGATATAGCAGTCCGTTAGGCATTGGTAGGTCTGCCTGGATACTTTCCAGCCGGGTACCACCTTCCTGCGTGGTTTTTGACCATTTTTCGTTGGGTTGGTAGTCGGTTTCCAAAATGGGTAGGCCAATAATAATATCTGTTCCCTGGTGGCGTTGGCTATATACATAAATATCGCCCTTGTGCAAAACGGTGAGGCTTTTTACGAACGCCAGGCCAATGCCTGAGCCAAGGTGCGATTCGGTAATGCGGTAATAACGTTCAAAAAGGTGTTGAATAGATTCTTTTGAAATGCCGATGCCATTATCTGAAATGCGGATATAGGCATACTTACCCGCCCTGAAATTATTTTTAAGGATCAATTCGTTTTCATACGGCGATTTAAAATCACGCAGGCTGTCCAGTACTTCTACAGTAATACAGCCTTTACCGGGCGTGTATTTTAACGAATTATTGATAAGGTTGAGTACTATCTTCTCCAACACCTGCCTGTCGAACCAGGCAGCAGGCAGGTCATTTACCGAAACAACATCCAGTGTTATATTTTTTTGAATAGCCGCTTCTTTAAATTCTGCCGCTAATTCTGCTATAAATGCCGGAAGGTTTCCCTGTATCACGTTTAGTTTAAGTACGCCCGTTTCTACCTTCCTGAAATCCATCAGTTCATTAATGAGCAGCAGCAACCTGTTGGCATTGCGATACATCACCTCGTAGTACTGGCTGGATGCAGACTGCCCTTTTTGCAGCAGCGTTTCCAGCGGACCTAATATCAGCGACAAGGGAGTACGGAACTCATGCGAAATATTTGTGAAAAATTGCAATTGCAATTGGTGCATCTCTTCCCGCCGGGATTCCTCTAATCGGCGCAGGTCCAGGTTTTTTTTAAACCGGAGGAGCTGATAAACGCTGACAGTTAAAACCAAAGCCACCAGGGTGCGGAACCACCAGGTAGCCCAAAAAGGAGGGGTGATGGTTATGGTTAGCGATGCACCCTTATTGTTCCATACGCCATCATTATTGGCGGCAGTTATCACAAAAGTGTAGTCGCCGGGTGCAAGGTTGGTGTAAGTTGCCTTGCGCTCATTAGTAAAATGCCAGGTAGGGTCAAAACCTTTAAGCCGGTATCTGTAGGCGTTGTTTTCGGTGGCGGTGTAGTTAAGCGCCGCAAAATACAGCGTTAGGCTGGATTGACGATAGCTAAGCTTTACAGATTTAGTTACGCTGATGTCACTACTCAATGGCGAACCCGGCGTATCTGGCGAGATCATTTTATCAAACACCTGGAAACCGGTAACATAAACCAGCGGGATATATGCGTTTGCTTTAATTGCGGCAGGATTAAACACATTAAACCCATTAACCCCGCCAAAATAAATGTTACCGTTTTTTGCCTTGAGCGATGAATTGGCTTCAAATTCCTGCCCTTGCAAGCCATCGGCAATATTATACCTTGTAAATTGCAGGTTTTTGGGGTTGAGTTTTATTAATCCGTTTGTTCCCGAGATCCAAAGGTTACCGGTTTCGTCTTCTTCAATGCCTTTGATAACGGTTGTCCCCAGCCCTGCTTTATCGGTATAAATTTCAAATTTGTTTTTGCTGTCGTTAAAAAGGTAAAGGCCGTTTTGCCCGAGCCATACCCTGCCTTTGTGGTCAACAAAAATGATCCGCAGATCGGGCAGTTTTTCAAGGTTGTTAAAATAATGGCTGAACCGTTTGGTTAGCAGATTATAACAGTTCAACCCGCCATCATCGGTACCAATCCATAGGTTTTTGTGCCCGTCTTCATTAAGGGATACAATATTGTTACCCAATAATTGGGTTTTGTTATCTGGTGCTGTCTTAATTCGCCTGAATTGATACGTTCGCTCATCCATTAAATTAAGACCGCCATAGTACGTAGCCACCCAAAAATTACCTTCGCTGTCTTTAAAAGCTTGTTGAACATAATTGGAACTGATGGTGGTTTTATCGGAAGGGTTATTGGTAAAATGCCTGAAATTTCCGCTTGCCTTGTCGAAGTAATTCAGTCCGCCCCCCCAGGTACTTATCCATACTTTTTTTTCATCGGCTTTATAAATATCCAGTACGGCATCGGCTGCAAGGCTTTGGCTGTTGTTGGGATTATAACGGTAATACTTGAAGGTGTTTTTTAACGGATCGTAAACATTTATACCGCCGCCATCGGTACCAATCCAAATACGGTGCTGTTCATCTTCGCAAAATGCCCTTACATCGTTATAACTTAAACTGTTATTGTCGGGTTCGTTTTGCAGTAATCTGAATTTATTGGCCTTTGGGGTATACAAATTAACGCCGGCGCGGTGAGTGCCCACCCATAAATTACTTTGATCGTCCTCGAAAATGGCTGATACCGTTCTTTGCGATAAGCTGCCGGGGTTTTCAGATACGTTTTGATAATTGGCAAATGAATTGTTTTGCGGGTTAAACAGACTTAAACCACCATTAATACCACCTGCCCAGATGTTTCCTTTACGATCAATCAACAGGCATTTAACCTGGTCGTTGGCAAGGCTACCTACGTTGTTTTGCTGATGCTGGTAGCGCTTAACAGTTTTGCTTTTAAAATCAAGCTGCATTAACCCGCCGTTTTCAATACCAAGCCAAAGGTTGTGCTGATGATCTTCCTGTATGGCGTTAACAGGCAAGTTTAAGGTGTTGATGCCGGACAAATTGATTTCGGAACTAAAGGTGTGCTTGTTTCTGTCAAAGCTGTTCAGCCTGGTGGCGGTGCCTATCCATAAGGTGTTGTTGCTGTCTTCATAAATATAGTTCACCGCGCTTTTTGCAGGGGTATAAAAATGTGCAAAGGAATTTGTTTCAGGGAAGTATAAGTTTAAGGAACCATCAGCTGTACCTATCCATAAATTTCCTTGCCTGTCGTTATAAATACAATTTATAGTGTTGCCAGATATAGACTGTTTATCGGCGGGCAGGTGTTTAAACCGGGTAAACTTATTTTTAAACTGGTTAAACCTGTTGAGCCCGTTACTTGTGCCTATCCAGAGTTCATGCCGGCTATCCTCCTGTAAACAACGGATGTAATCGTCGCTCAGGCTGGCCGTATCGGTAGGTTTGTTTTTAAAAACGGTTATCTGGTAGCCATCATAACGGTTTAGGCCATCGCGGGTGCCAAACCACATAAACCCCCGGTGGTCCTGGTAAATAGCTTCAACGGTGCTGTTGGATAAACCCTGGAAGCTGTTGATATGGCTGAACTTTAATTTAGGTGCCTGGGCATTTGCGGGTAAAAAGCAGGCAAATGCACCTCCCAATATCAAGACCGTCAGCCTTAAAATAATCATTTTTTTTGGTAAGGCGGTATATGCAATCAGCATTATTACTGTACAAATAAATTATAAGCGGGCTTTTATTGGCTGGTACGTTGGCAACAGCAATATTAAATAATAAATGTTAAAAACACATCTATTAAGTAAGTTAAATTCCTGTTTAGCTGCAATAAAATAACAGTTTGAACCAAAAGTATAATGATTTGGACAAGCCGTTTTCTGTTTTATAGCTGTCATTTGTACAATAAACCAACGGCTTTTTCTTTCAACCGGGATAAGGCTTTTTTCAAACCAATTAAACTTATACATATGCAAAATGTTACTTTCCATTTTTGGAGAAGATTTTGTTGGCTGGCTTTTACGCTGCTTACATTATCCATCTCTGGTGTTTACGCCCAGCAAACCGTTACCGGAACGGTAACCGCTAAGGAGGATGGCAACACCATACCCGGCATTGCGGTGCTTGTTAAAGGAACCCAGCAGGGAACCGCTACCGATGCTACAGGGAAATTCTCTATTAAAGCAGCTAACGGTGCAGTGCTTGTATTTAGCGGCATCGGTTATGACACACACGAAGTTATTATTACGGGCAACGTAGCAAACGTCGTTTTAGAAAGCAAACAAAACGGACTCAACGAGGTGGTGGTTATTGGCTACGGTACAACTACCCGCCAAAACATTACCACTGCCGTAACCAAGGTTGATCCTAAAAAGATCCCGCAGGCAGCTAATAACTCTATCCCTCAATTGCTGTTTGGTCGTGCTTCGGGTTTGCAGGTTTCGCAGGGGAGTTCGCAGCCGGGTGGTAATATTAACCTTTCTATCAGGGGCAGGGGCAACCCATTGTACGTAGTAGATGGTGTTATTTTTCCGGGCGATGCCCTTGAGCCCGGTAATGGCACCATTGCCGGCGAAACCAACGGTGTAAGTCGTGGTGGTTTGGCAGGTTTAAATCCCGAGGATGTTGAATCTATTGAAGTGTTGAAAGATGCAAGTGCTGCCATTTACGGGGTAAATGCAGCTAATGGCGTTATCCTCATCACAACTAAAAAGGGGAAATCTGGTAGGTTAAATATTACTTACAGCGGTAGCTATTCTTTTGAAAAAAACTATCCGTACCTGCAGCCGCTTAAAGCTAACCAGTACGAAACATTGTACAATCAGTTGATAACTGACCAGTATCTGGGTGGGCAACCTACGCCGCAGCAGCCATACGGCTCGGCCCCGCAATCTGGTGTACCGGCGCCAAAATATTCCGATGCTGCTATCGCGGCAGCTGGTAATGGCACTAACTGGCTTGGGCAGATCTTCAGGACAGGCAACATCAACAACCATCAGATAAACATAAACGGTGGCAGCGAAAAGGCGACCTATTATTTCTCCGGCGGTTATTATAATGAAGAAGGCACATTAAAAGGCGCAGGCTTAAACAAATATACCGGCAGGGCTAATTTATCATTCATGCCTGCCAAATTCCTAACACTTAATGCCAACTTTACAGGCAATACCAATAGCTACCTCAACTCATCATCAGGCGGGCAAACAGGAGGCTCGGGTACGCAGGGTTTTGGTATCATACAGGCCGCGCTGGGTTATCCCGCCAACGTGCCGGTACGCGATGCGAATGGCAACTACACCCGTTACGGCGTTATAGCCAACCCGGTATCACTGCTTGATGTGCAGGATAATACCAGTTACCATTCCCTAAATGCAAATTTATCTGCCGATTTAAAAGTTATCCCCGGCGTTTTGGCTGGTCATCTTTTATTTGGTGATAATTACGAAGCGGCTAACCGTACCTTTTTTGTACCAAGCACGGTTTTCTATTTTTCGCAAAATCTGTCAAGGGCTTCACTCAACTATAACAACCGCGAGAATCAGACTTTAGAAGCTACGGTAACCTACAAAAAAGATGTAACAAGCTTCTTAAATATAGATGCGGTTGCAGGTGCAGGGCAATATAAAACTACCTATAATTCTTTCGGTAGCCAGGGAGCCGGTGGTGCCGATGCTATAGGTGCAACCAACTTGGCTGCCGAAACGTCAAACATTGGTATCACTTCATTTAAAAGTGCAACTACTTTAAGATCATACTTTGCGCGTGGTTCATTTAATTTTCTTGATCGTTACCTGCTAAGTGTGAGTTATCGTTATGATGGTTTTAGTTTGTTTTTTCCTGAAAATAAATATGCCTCATTCCCTTCCGCATCTGTTGGCTGGAAGATCAGCAATGAATCATTCATGAAGAACCTTACATTTATAGATCAGTTAAAGCTAAGGGGAAGTATAGGTATCACCGGAAATACCATCGGCGGAAACGCGGCTTACGGAGGTTATGCGCCTGATGGTAATGTTATTTTCTTTAACAATGGCGGCAGCAATTATGTAACCATATCGCGCTATGGTATTGACCACCCCGAATTGAAATGGCAAAAAACGATAAACAAAAATATTGGTCTTGATTTTGGCTTTTTCAAAGGGCGGGTAAGCGGATCGGTTGACGTGTTTAAAGATGATATCACAAATTTGCTTGGTAATACTACAACAGCACCTTTATCTTATCTGCCAACGCAGCCGGTTAATGGCGGCCACCAGTACAGGCAGGGGTATGATTTTTCCATAAGCACACAAAATGTAAAGCTTAATGATTTTAGCTGGAATTCAACTATCAACGTTTCTCACTTCACTTACAAATGGAAAAGCAGGTTTGTATATGATTACCTGTATTCCTTTAGAGACGTAACCTACCAGGCCGTTAATGATCCGGTTAATGAGATCTATTATTTTAAAACCAATGGCTTATTACAAGTAGGCCAAACGGTGCCGGCTTGGCAGCCTACAACAGGTGGTGCCAGTTTACCAGGCTCGCCTTTATATGTGGATAAAGATGGCGACGGAAAACTTACCGGCAGCGATATCTACAAGCTTAATCCCGATCCTAAAATCAGCATGGGCTTTGGTAACGATTTTCACTACAAACAATTCGACCTGAGCATTTTCTTTTATAGCCAGTTTGGTGGTAAATCAATTAATTACAATAATGCCTGGGGCGATCCTGTAAGCATAGCATCAAGTACCCAAAGCGGTACCATACAGGCCCTTAACGTTTGGACATCAGTTAACCAAAGCGGAACAAGACCAAGTGTAAATTATATTGAAAATGCAACCGGCCTGCCGCAAGGAACGGATATTAACTTGGTAAGTACCAATTTTGTACGCTGCCGCAATCTTACATTGGGTTACACCATTAATTCGCCATGGATCAACAAGTTCGCTAAATCCATTCGTGTTTTTGCCGATGCGCAAAACCTGTTCATTATTACCAAATACAAAGGGGTAGACCCCGAGGTGAGCTACGCCAGTGTTAAAGGTGGTTATGCCCCGTACCCAATGTTCAGGACGTTTTCTTTTGGCTTAAAGGCCGGCTTTTAATTTCAAACAGCAATCAACATGAAAAAAATTATAACCATATGTTTAATAGCTGCTGCGGTAACCGTAAGCAGTTGTAAAAAAGGGTTGGAGCCGCAAATTTACGGCTCGCTGTCAACCACCAATTTTCCTAAAACCGAGGTCGATTTTGTAAACTATGTTACGGAGGTTTATAAACCATTTCAATCTAAATGGGGGTATAATGACCCCGCCGGGTACCAGAACGACTGGTTTAGCCCGGAGTACGGCGATATCATGATGTTTGATTACCCTACAGATGAATTAAACATCTGGACAGGCTGGGGGGGAATCTTCACCCAGTTTAGCACAGCCAACTTTGCTTTTTTGGCTAATCAGGGTACAGGTAATAATCATTTTGAAAAAATAAGGTTCATCACTCGCATCACCCAGATCATTGATGATATCGAAAAATCAACCATCAGCGATGATGCTAAAAAGGAATTAACTGCCGAAGCCCGTATGTCGCGCGGATGGAATATGTATTTCCTGCTGCAATTGTATGGTCCGGTGCCGGTGTTGTTGGATGCCAGTAAGATAAATACCAATGCCGAAACTGATTTAAGCCGCCCAACGCGCGATGTCTTTTTAGCATCCATAGTTAGCGATTTAACTTATGCGGCTGCTAACCTGCCAAAAACGCCGTCAGACTATGGTCGTTTTAACCAGGCAATTGCCCTTACGGTTTTAATGCGTACCTATATGAACGAAAAGGATTTTGTTAATGCCGAAAAAACAGGCAGACAGATCATGACAATGGGTTATGCGCTGGTTAATGATTACGCCAGTTTATTTAACGAATCGACAGAAAAAAATACCGAAACCATGTGGGCTGTATCCTGTATCCCCGATCAGGATGGTAACGAAAATCATGGCAGTTTTAACCCTTGGGATTTTTATACCTATCCTAAAGATTATCCGGGCAACCGTGTAAAAGATTCTTTTGCTGGCGGCGATGCGCCTATATCATGCACCTGGGCGTTTTATAACTCGTTTGACGCGGCAGATAAAAGAAGAAACCTGTTAATAGCAAGCTATACCAATAAAAGCGGCGATTTGCGCAACCAGGCCAATGGCTTATCCGGGCCGGTAGTTGCTAAATACCCAGACTTGGGCGGCGCATCATTAAATGCTTACCAGGGTAATGATATTCCCAAAGCCCGTTTAGGCGATGTAATGCTGATGCTCGCCGAAGCTATTAACCAAAATAGTGGTCCAACCAACGAAGCGGTAGGCCTGGTTAATCAGGTGCGTTTACAACACGGTGGTGCCGCCATAGGCGAGGTGCCTGCAGCTGCAAAAACAGATAAGCAAACATTTGATGCGTGGATATTGAAAGAAGAGGGCTGGGAAACCTACTTTGAAGGTTACCGTAAAATGGACCTGGTAAGGCATGGTGCATGGCAAACTGCGCTTGCAACTGTTGGTAAAACTGCAGGGCCATATTTGTTCCCGGTGCCTACTTATGAAATTACTGCCAGTAAAGGTAAGCTAAGTCAAACAGAAGGTTATTAACTTGCAACTATGAAAGGCAAAAACGCTTATTGGGTTTTGGCGCTGCTGCTGTGGGCAGGGTGTAAAAAGGATGGTACCAAAACCACAATTACTACAGATACTACTAAAACCAACACATCGGCCCTTGTAAAAGGGGCCGATGTAAGCTGGCTTACACAAATGGAGGCATCGGGTGTTAAATTTTATAATAACGATGGTGTGGCACAGGATTGCATGCAATTGTTGAAAGACAAAGGCATGAACGCCATAAGGCTAAGGGCATGGGTAAACCCCGCCGATGGATGGTGTAATACCGATGATGTCGTAGCCAAAGCCGTTCGTGCCCAAAAGCTGGGGATGAAAATAATGATCGATCTGCATTATAGTGATACCTGGGCCGACCCAGGTAAACAACCGAAACCCGCTGCCTGGCAAAGTTTAGATTTTGCGGGGTTAAAAACCGCTGTAAGCACTTACACTGTATCGGTAATGAACGCTCTCAAAGCAAAAGGCATAACACCCGATTGGGTACAGGTTGGTAACGAAACCAACGACGGGATGCTTTGGGAAGATGGCCGGGCTTCCAAAAATATGGCAGCTTATGCCGCTTTAGTAAACAGCGGTTACGATGCCGTAAAATCGGTAAGCAGTAGTACCAAAGTAATTGTGCATTTGGCCAATGGGTATGATAATGCAGTATTCAGGTGGATGTTTGACGGATTAAAGGCCAACCGCGCAAAATGGGATATTATAGGCATGTCGTTATATCCAACGGTAGACAACTGGCAATCATACAATGAGCAATGCCTGGCTAATATGAATGATATGTTTAGCAGGTACGGGTCGCCGGTAATGATAGTTGAGGTGGGGATGGCGGCAAATGAAGGTACTGTTTGCAAAGCTTTTTTAACTGATTTGTTAGTAAAAGTAAGTACCGTTAAGGCGGCACAGGGTTTAGGTGTTTTTTATTGGGAACCCGAAGCTTATAACTGGCAGGGTTATGGTCTTGGCGCTTTTGATAATTCGGGCAGGCCAACTGTTGCGTTGGATGCGTTTAAGTAATCCAATCAAGTTCTTTAAAATATTAATAACAAGTAATATATAAAAAATGAAAATAAGCTTAAGCAGATCAATATACCTGGTAATTGGTTTAATAACAATTGGCGCATTATCGGCCTATAAATTTTCAGATAATGCGGCGCCTATTAAATTCAAACAAATCCTTGGTGCCGATATCTCTTTTATTCCGCAATTGGAAAGCGAGGGGCACAAGTTTTATGATAATGGGGTAAGTAAAGACCCTTTCCAGATCTTAAAAGATCATGGTTTTAACTATGTGCGGCTGCGCATCTTCAATAATCCCAAAGCCGATAGCGGTTATTCTGCAAAAGACTATTGCGGCCTGGAGGATACCAAAAAGATGGCCCTGCGTATAAAGGCTGCCGGCATGGGTTTTCTGCTCGATTTTCATTACAGTGATACCTGGGCCGACCCCGGCAAACAATATAAACCTGCCGCCTGGAAAATGCTCAATAACCAACAATTGCAGGATTCAATAAAGGCATTTACCATACTTACTTTAAATACCTTAAAAAAACAAGGCACACTGCCCAATATGGTACAGGTGGGCAACGAAATTAACCACGGCATTTTATGGCCCGACGGCAGGCTTAAAAACCTGGACACGCTTGCCGGCTTTTTAAAGGCGGGCATTAGCGGCGTACGATCCGTTAGCAGCAACATCCGCATTATGCTGCACATTGCCTGCGGCGGCCAAAATGCCGAGTCGCGATATTTTTTGGATAACATGTTAAAGCGGGGTGTGGATTTTGATATCATAGGTGAATCTTATTATCCCGAATGGCATGGTACACCCGATAGCCTGAAGAAAAACCTTACCGACCTCAATACCCGTTACAAACAGGATGTAATGGTAGCCGAATACTCGCAGCACAAACGCGAGGTGAATGATATTGCGCTATCGCTGCCCGGCAATAAAGTTAAAGGCTCATTTATATGGGAGCCATTTAGCTGGGGCGAAACCTTTGTTGACAAACAAGGGAACACCAACGATCATATAAAAACTTATACCAACATCAGTAAAGACTATCACATTAGTCAGTAACATCCTTTTTAAATGAAGAAATTTTTCCTGATATTCCTTGTTGTCTTTGGCGCGGCTATAGCCAAAGCCCAAAGCAATAAAACAAGTTCGACGACGCTGTTCAACAATAACTGGCAGTTTATAAAAGATGCCGATACTACCATCAACCAGCAGCTTTTTAGCCCTGGTAACAATGGTAATTCATGGCAGCAAATTAGTCTGCCTCATACTGTCAATATAGAGCCGGTTATAAAAACGGCCCAGCAATGGCAGGGGATTAGTTTTTATCGCAAGTTTTTTACACTTGATAAAAGTGATGCGGGTAAGCATATAGCTATCCGCATAGATGCCGCCATGAACCTGGCCGACGTTTATTTGAACGGCAAATACCTGCTCACGCATAAAGGCGGTTACCTGCCTATCTACATTGATATTACCGGCAAGGCGTTATATGGAAAAGAAAATTGCCTGCTCATCAGGCTCAATAATCACGACGACCTTACTATCCCGCCTGGCAAACCCATAAAAGACCTCGACTTTAATTTTTATAGTGGAATTTACCGTAACGCCTGGCTTATCAAAGAAAATAAGATCTACATAACCGATGCCGTTGATGCCAATAAGGTAAACGGGGGAGGTGTACTATTGCATTACAGTAATGTAACAGCCGCTAAAGCGCAGTTAAACATTAGCGTACAAGTGAAAAACGATTTACCACTGAAACAGCAACTGCAATTGAAAGCCACTTTATATGATCCGGCAGGAAAAACGGTGGGCTCGGTTGTTGCCGCTGCTTCAGCTATAAATTCAAAAGGTGTGGTTTCTTTGCAGCAAACGTTGGAAGTTGCTGCTCCCGCGTTATGGTCGCCGGCACACCCGCAGTTATATAAGGTGGTTGTGCAGATCTTAAATAATGGAAAGGTGCTTGATGCTGTTGTTACCGAAACTGGCATCAGGGAAATTGCTTTTAAAAATGATGGATTTTACCTTAATGGCAGTAAATATGTATTGCGCGGCACCAATCGCCACCAGGAATATCCTTATATAGGTTACGCTTTATCGGACAATGCCCAATACCGCGATGCCTATAAAATAAAACAGGCGGGGTATGATTTTGTGCGATGTTCGCATTATCCGCCATCGACGGCTTTTTTGGATGCTTGTGATCAGTTGGGTATTTTTGTGATGGATTCTACCCCCGGCTGGCAGTTTTTTGGCAATGAGGTTTTCCAGAAGAACAGCCTGCAAAATATAACCGATATGATCCATCGGGACAGGAACCACCCCTCAATTATTTTATGGGAGGCGTCGCTTAATGAAACAGATATGAAGCGCGATTATATGGAAAAGGCCCATGCCATTGTCCATAAAGAATTGCCTTACCCCGATACTTATACCTGCGGTTGGATGGATGCCGTTTATGATGTATTTATTCCCGCGCGGCAGCATGCCAAAGCTCCCGATTACTGGAAAAAGTTTAACAGCAAACCCATCTTGATAGCCGAATATGGCGATTGGGAATATTACGCCCAAAACGCCGGCTTTAACCAAACCCAATATAAGGACCTTACCGACGAGGAAAAAACATCCCGTCAGTTACGCAGCGATGGTGAAAAACGGATGCTGCAACAGGCTGCAAATTTTCAGGAAGCACATAACGATAACCTTACCGGGAACCTTACTGGTGATGCTGCCTGGCTTATGTTTGATTATAAACGAGGCTACGCGCCGGATATTGAATCGTCGGGTATTATGGATATTTTCAGGTTACCTAAATTTGTATACTACTTTTACCAAAGTCAGCGCGATGCCTCCGAAAGTAAACCGATGGTATTTATAGCTAACTATTGGAATAGCAACGCCACAAAAAGCGTTAAGGTTTATAGCAATTGTGATGAAGTTGAACTGTTTTTAAACGGCCAATCCATAGGCAAACAAAGCCCTGATACAGGTAAAATGAATAATAACCTGAAACACGCCCCTTTTACTTTTAACGTGGCCTATCAGCCGGGTACTATTACCGCAAAGGGATATATAAAAGGTAAACTGGTTGAATCTGCTGAAAGCAAGACTCCATTAAAAGCTTATGCCATAAAACTAACTGTTGATTACAGTGGCAAAAAATTGGATATTGGAAAAGGCGACGTTGTGTTTATTTATGCCTCAGTAGTTGATAAAAACGGAACTGTTATCCCCGATGCAAAACAAGAGATCGCATTAGACTTATCAGGTAAAGGTGAAATAGTTGGCGAACAAAAAATGAACGCCGATGCCGGAACAGCAGCTTTTTTAATTAAAACAAAAGAAAACGCCGGTAAAATCAAACTATCCGCATCGGCTGATAGTTTGATTCCTGCTGTTCAGTTGATTAACTAATTTTAGCGGCGGATGTTATTAGCAGCATATTGAACAACTCCCGAGGTGTTGCACAATCATTGCCAACTTGTACATTATTACTATAAATATGCATGATTGTGCAATCGCCGAAACCATTATTAAGCGTTATTTGAGTAAATATCAACAGGGAAATAACACCCTGCCGTTAGCCAATTATATAAGCGAAAATATTTAGCTTAGGTAAATAGATCAGCAGGAATTACCATCCCAGTTGATTAAAAAAAACTCAAATGAAAAATATATCAACCCCCGGTTTATACGAATATCACCGTGTTAAACTTGCAGTCGTTATAACGCTCTTGTTGTCGATAGGAGCAGGTAAGCAATTACTCGCGCAAACGGTTGCTGCTGCGCCCGATGTACTGCCTGGGAAAGGTCTTAAACAGTATGATTTCTTTTTTGCGGGTGAGGGGAAGGTCCGTAATATGTACATTGTGCGTAACGGCAAAATAACCTGGTCATACATAGATACCACAGGCAAAGGTGAAATCAGCGATGCTGTATTGATGGCCAACGGAAACGTGCTGTTTGCTCATCAGTTTGGGGTTACTTTAATTAACAAAGACAAAAAAGTGCTTTGGAATTACGATGCCCCCGAAGGTTTTGAAACTCATACCGCCCAGCTCATTGGCGATGATCATGTGGTATTTGTTCAAAATGGTAATCCTGCCAAGGTTTTTGTAATGAATATTAAAACCAATGCGGTTGAAAAGGAATTTGTACTGCCTTTTAAAAGTGGTACGCATGGGCAAATAAGGCATGCGCGGCTAACCCAGGCTGGCACGCTGCTGATAGCGCATATGGATTTGGGGAAAGTTAATGAATACGATATTAACGGCAAGCTGCTTTCATCTATAGATGTACCCAGTGTTTGGTCGGCAGTACCGTTAAGCAACGGGAATATTTTGGTAGCCAGCAATCAAAATTTTGTGAGGGAAATTGGTAAAGATGGGCATTTGGTGTGGGATTGCCCGTTAACGGCTATCCCCGGATATAAAATAACCGACCCGCAAATAGCTGTTCGCCTTTCAAACGGCAATACGCTTATCAACAACTGGTTTAATCAATGGAACAAAAAGCTTGATACCAGCAACGCCCCGGTACAGGCTATAGAGATAACGCCTGATAAAAAGATCGTATGGGCGTTACGTGCATGGGAACTCGGGCCGGCAACAACATTTCAATTGCTTAAGAATCCTGCTTATAACTACCAGGAGGTTCATTTTGGCGATATTAAATAGTTATAACTTTTTACGTTAATTGTACCCATGAGAAAATCATTACTACTGCTGATCAGTTTAACCTTACTCACCGCGTTTTCGCCAAGGAAAGAACTTACCTGGGTGGCCATCGGCGATTCGATTACCTACCACAATGGCAAACCCGAGGCCACAAAAAACCGGATCACAAAAGGCTATATGGACGATGTGGTTGAAAAATTACCTTACATACATTTTACCAACCAGGGTTATGGCGGCTGGACAGCAAAAAGTATTGCAGATAACATAGATAAACTGGGCATTGAAAAGGCCGACATCTACTCGGTGTTTTTGGGTACAAATGACTGGTGGACCGCTTTACCTATAGGTACGATGGCTGATTATGAAAATAACACTGGCAACGCAACGGCCTATGGGGCCTACCGTACAATCGTTAACAAGATTCGTAGCCTTAACAGCGAGGCTGAAATCATTCTGATAACACCTATGCAACGCACGGATTTTGTTGATGTAAACAATTATTCGAGCATTATATATGGCTGTTATAAGGAGAAAAACGGCCATTTCTTGTCCGAATATGCCGATGCGGTTAAGAATATCGCCAAAAAAGAAAATTTTAAGCTGGTCGATCTTTATTATAAAAGTGGGATCACTATAAAAAATGCAGTTAAGTACCGCCGTTTAAAAGATCCCAAAACCGGCGAATATAAAAACTATACTTATCCCGATTATGTTGGCATTCCTTATAACCCCAAAATCGATGATTATCCATACCCGGCAGATGCCATGAACATGACCTATGATGGTCTTCATCCATCAGATAAAGGCCATGCCATAATAGCCAATATGCTGGTTAAAATAATGAAGAGGTTCTAAGGCTTAAGTTAATATATGTTAAATTGTAACTTATTGAATATTGGCACGCTAATTAAGATAGCCAAAAACGGCTGTTTAATCGGCACATATTGCCCGTTTATCTATAACATTAAGCATTGGGTGTTAAATGGCTTACCTTAGCTATATGTTTACGCGCATACGGCCTGCTTTAATTGAAATAAGTATTCACCTGTTATTTTGGGCGCTCATTATTTTCACGCCCATTATATCCCGGCCAGATATGCGTGGCATGCCACAGCCATTTTATTCGCCCTGGCATGTGGTGATTTTTAATCTTGTTTTGGCGTCGGAGTTTTATTTAAATGCTTTTCTGCTTATCCCATTCGTATTAAAGAAAAATATCGGGCTTTATTTTTTGTCGGTTATAGCATCGTTTGTTGTTTTTAATGTGATATTGATATATAACCATAAGGTCAATGGTTTCGGTCCGTTAATAATTCGTGGTGCAAATAAATTTGTTTATCCGCCAACCCCAAGATTTGTACTATTCCCGCTTTTATCTATTACAGCTGGCAGCTTCGCCTATCATTACCTGGCCGATCAATTTAAATCCCTGAACAAGAAGCGCGATATTGCCAATGCGTCGCTTATATCCGAACTGGCTTTTCTGCGGTCGCAAATTAGTCCGCATTTTATATTTAATGTGATAAACAGTGCGGTTGCCTTGTCACGCCTAAATCCTGCTATGGTTGAGCCTACGCTGATACAATTATCTCGCTTGCTGCGTTATATGCTGTATGTTACTGATGCTGAGATGGTAACGTTACAAAGTAAGGATGAGTACCTGCGCAGTTATATTGAGTTGCAACAACTGCGTTTTCGTGATCAGGTTGAAATAACTTTTATTTCGGATATTAAATACCCCGAAAAAACGATAGAACCCATGCTGCTGATCCCTTTTGTAGAGAATGCGTTTAAGCATGGTACCGGCGATATTGAAAAGCCCAGCATAGCCGTTACGTTATTTGCTGATGATAAGTACCTGCGGTTTAGCGTGCAAAACATTTACAATGATTCGGATGTGCATAAAGACCCGGCATCGGGCATTGGTTTAACCAATGTTAAGCGCAGACTTGAGCTTTTGTACCCCGGCAAGCATAATTTACATATCGACAAAAGAGAGAACGCTTACATGGTGTTGCTGCAATTGGAACTTAAATGATGAAAGTCCTTATTATTGATGATGAGCCTTTAGCGCTTGACCTGCTGGAGGATAGCCTAAAGCATGTGAACACCATGCAAATAATGGCCCGCTGCCGCAATGCCGGTGAAGCTATTATAGAGCTGCAAAAACAGCCGATAGACTTGATATTCAGTGATATTTACATGCCCGGCATTAATGGCTTGCAGCTGATAAAAAGCCTTACCCAGCGCCCTATGGTGATATTTGTAACCGCTTATGAAAAATTTGCGGTTGACGGCTTTGAACTTGATGTAGTTGATTACCTGGTAAAGCCCGTTCCGTTAGACAGGTTTTTAAGAGCCTGTCATAAGGCGCTTGATTTGTTTGAACTGCGGAAAAGACATGTACCGCAACCCGTTGTTAAAAACTATTTCTTTTTGCACGCTGATTATAACCTGGTTAAAATAAGTTTCGACCAGATAGAATATATTGAAGGATTAAAGGATTATATTAAAGTGCACTTCATTAATCAGCAGCAAAAGCCGGTACTATCGCGCATTAGTCTTAAAGCAGTTGAGCTGCAATTACCGGCCGATCAGTTTTTTAGGGTGCATAAATCTTACCTGGTTAATTTGCAGCATGTAACCCAGATGCGCCGCGGTCGTATTAAATTGGTAAATATTGAAGTTCCGCTAAGTGACAGCTACCGCGATGTTATTAACAGGATGATAGGCACACCTTAGGGCCGCTACACATACGCAAGCTTGGGCTACACAATACCCGCTGTGGTCGCTTTTATTTTAGGGGGTTAAAAACATCATGCAATTTCGATGCAAAGAAAATGTGCCCCTGATGAAGAAATTTTCCCTATTACTATTGATCTCCATTGCTGCATACCACCAGGCCCAAAGCCAGCAAACGCAGCAAAAACTTAAAAAGATTACCATTGACCATTTCTTTTCATGCCAGTTGGATCTGTTGTTTGATACCCTGGCTATGGATCATCATTTACGAATAGTTTTCGACCGCCAGCCTTTACATGAGATGGATGTAGTTGAACACTTTTTTGAAGAACCGCTTAAAGATGTGCTGGCCAAAGTATGTAATGAAAACGGCCTTAAATATTGGATAGAATCTTCCGGCACCATCTACATTTTAAAGAATACCGATGATTTGGCAAGGCTTAAACAAATGAATCAGTTAAACCTGAAATCAAAGGATGCCATAAAAGCCAAAAAAGAAATTGCAGCCCCGCTGGAATTGCCCAAACACTTTTTAATAAGTCTTAACGGCCGGGTGATAGATCAGCTTACCGGCGAATCGTTGCCATCGGCATCTGTAAGGATCAAAAATAGCGAGCTGAGTACCACCACCAATAGCGAAGGTTATTTTACCCTGCTGCGTGTACCTTCAGATACTTCTGTTGTTGAAGTGGTTTACACTGGTTATCAAACAGATCAGTTCAGGCTCAATAGCGGTAATATTAACAGTACACTGATATGCGGTTTGTATTCGTCGCTAAATACCCTTAACGAGGTTACCATCAACGGAAAAAAGAGCGGCGTTATGAATACCGATAGCCGTCAGGTAGGAGTATTGCAGCTTTCACCGGCCAATTTAGATAAACTGCCAAGCATTGGTGATAAGGATATTTTACGCGCCTTTCAATTGATGCCTGGCGTAAGCGGTACCAATGAATCATCATCCGGTGCCTATGTGCGCGGCGGTACGCCAGATCAGAATCTTGTTTTACTGGACGGTTTTACCATATACCAGGTAGATCACCTTTACGGTTTCTTTAGTGCCTTTAACGCAAGCGCGGTTAAGGATGTGCAATTATACAAAGGCGGCTTTACATCTAAATACGGCGGGCGCTTATCCAGTGTTACAGAAATTAACGGGAAAGAGGGCAACAAAAACGAAACCAACATCGGTACCGATTTAAGCCTGCTCAGCGCCAGTATGAACCTGGAAACACCGCTTTCGCCAAAATCAACATTGTTGCTGGCCATCAGAAGATCATACCAGGGACCATTGTATGATAAAATATTTAAACAGTTTACTGCCTCAACTACTACGCAAGCCGGAGGCGGCACAGGCGGACGTGGTTTGGGCGGAAGGGGCGGCTTTGGCGGTGGTTTTGCCAACCAGGTAACCCCGAGCTCGTATTTTTATGATGCCAACGCCAAATACACCTATACCATTAGTCAAAAAGATAAGGTTTCATGGAGTTTGTATACGGGTACCGATAAAACAGATAATAGCCGAGATCTTGGTTTGCCACCGGGATTATCAGGGTCCGGTGCAGGCATCGCGATAACCGATTATACCAAGTACGGCAACCTCGGTAGCAGTATCAAATGGTTCAGACAGTGGAATAAAAAGCTGTACTCCAACAACTACATCACCTATTCATCTTATTTTAATGACCGTAACAGGGGGAGCTCGGGTGGGTCGGCGCTTGACTCGAACGGAATTGCGCACAGTATTAATAATACCACCCTCGAAACCAATAACCTAAAAGATGAAACCTTTAAATCTGAATGGGAGTGGCAGGCGGATAATAAGTACAAACTATTGTTTGGCGGCTTTGCATCGCACAAAAAAATAGATTATGAATATACACAGGGCGATACCACACAACTCATCAATCAACATAACAATGCCAGCTTGGGCGGTGTTTATGCCGAGCTTTCTATCGATCCTAACAGTAAATTCCATATTCAACCCGGTATTCGTACAACCTATTATGGGCCAACAGGCAGACCTTATTTTGAACCCCGCCTCTCGGCAAGCTATAACCTGACAGACAGGCTTACGGTCAAAGGAGCTACCGGACAGTTTTATCAGTTCGAGAACCAGGTTATTCGCGAGGATATATTAGCCGGTAACCGAAACTTTTGGGTATTATCAAACAATAACAACATCCCGGTGGGGAGCTCAAGGCACTACATTACTGGTTTAAGTTATGAAAATGATAACTTTTTGGTTAGTTTGGAAGGCTATTATAAAACCTTGAGCGGCCTTACCCAATATACCGTCAGGCAAACCCAAACGGGAGGAGGGGGAGGTTTTGGAGGCTTTGGCCAAAATCAAACCCTTACGGTAACTGAGGATTTTTACCAGGGAGTTGGTCGCGCTGAAGGCCTTGAACTTTTGGTGCAGAAAAAGTTGGGTAGGTATACAGGTTGGGTTAGCTATACTTTGGCCAAGGCCGAAAATAAGTTCTCGGCATTTGGAAATGATTATTACGCCGCCGATCAGGATGTACGGCATGAGTTTAAATCTATCAACATGTATCATTACCAGCGATGGAACTTTGCTGCTACCTTTCTATTTAGCACCGGGCACCCTTATACTGCACCATTAGCCAGCTATACCATTAAAACAGCTGATGGCAATCCAACTACTTACTTAACCATCAGTGATAAAAATGGCGAGCGTTTACCTGCTTATCAGCGGCTTGATATGTCGGTATCTTATGATCTGCTTAAAATTGACGGTCATAAAGTGGGCAGTATAGGCTTGTCATTGTTTAACGTTTACAACCACACAAACATCTGGTATCGCGAATACCAGATCCAGAATAACCAGGTTATCACTACCAATGTTAATTACCTGGGCTTTACACCAAACATTACCCTTAGTTTAAAATGGAAATAAAAACATACTTTCGATATATCATCATTCTTGCATCTGGTTTTTTGATGCTGGCTTCCTGCAAAAAAAATAGTGTAGGTCTTGATTATATTAACAAACCGGTTGTTGAGGCTTTCCTGGTGCCCGGTCAGCCACTTAGTGTAAAGGTTTATACACAAAAAGATCTGGCAGATACCGCAGTTTATGGTGCTGCGCTTACCGGTTTAAATTTGAGCGTTAGCGATGGCAGCAAGTCTGTTCAACTAACAGAATCTGCAAGTGGTGTTTATACCAATGCCGATCTGGCGTTCATTACATCGGGTAAAAGCTATACCCTGCAATTTACTTATGATAACGTAGTGGTAAGTGCAAGTACAACTATGCCCGGTAAACCAGTTGGTTTTAAGTTAACCGATAGTGTTTTTTATGTGCCGGTAACTATTGACCCCGCTTATGCAACCAAGGTGCTGGCAACTGCCACATGGACAAACCCCGACTCATTAAACTATGTACTATTGTTTAAGAACACCGATAGCGATCCTTTCAACATTATAACCGTACGCAGTAACAATAAACCAAGTTTTCAGGTAAATACCGAGGGTGCCGCCATCTACAACATGACGCAATCAAGCTTTAATTATTACGGGCATTACCAGGTGATACTTTTAAGGGTTAATGACGAGTATATCAACCTGCTAAAAAGTAACAGCCGCGGCAGCTCGCAAAACTTAACCAACCCACCAACCAACGTAAACAATGGCTTGGGTATTTTTACAGCAATGCAGTCCGATACATTAGCTTTACGGGTAACTTTAAAACAGTAGCATTTAATTTAACCGGGCAATTTCGATAGTTATGCCTGTTTTGTAAATTATTTTATTGTTAATTTTTTCGCTTCTGTCAGTGCAGTCACACATTGGCATCTTATGTCGATTTATTTGTTCGTGGCTGATTGATAGGTATTTTGCGTTGATTTTAACGCTTTTCGGGCGTAATCCAGTTTCTCCTGCGCTAATATTTCCAAAAGGTAAATAGCATACTACCTATATCAAATTTAATTATTCTGGCATATTTTATAATTTCGCATCAAAAAAGACAGTAGTGCACTAAACATTTTTGTACTCTTTTTCGTATGAGGAAACATTAAAATGCTTTATCGCTATCGGAGCATAAAACCAACCTTCACCTAATTATCAGAAGTGCGCAAAACTAAATGGATATTAAGGTTAATTGATGAAGATTCGTTTACTTATATTATTTCTTCTATTCTCATCTTCACAGGTATTTAGCCAGTGTACTTTAGCCGTTAATATCTCGTCGTCCGAAGCCGCTATATGTTCTGGCAGCACAGTTATTTTAACTGCCAATACATCAGGAGGCACAGGGCCTTTTACTTATGTATGGAGTACCGGCGAAACCACACAAACAATACCTGTAAATAAGGCTGGCAAATACACCGTAACAGTAACAGATAAAACACCCGGATGCTCGCCAGTACAGGCAAGCAAGGATATGACGGTATCGCCGGTACCCGATGCTCCTACTGCACGGGGTAAAGTAGTTTGCCCAAATAGCACTGCCGATCTTATTGCTACCGGCCCCGGCGGCGCTTATGAATGGTATGATGCGGACGGGAATTTTTTAAAAGCAGGCGCAGGTTATACCACACCACCTGTTACTGGTTTTACAACCTATTATGTTCAAACAACTGTTGGTGGCTGTACCAGTTTAAGAACAGCGGTTAATGTAAATATCACTGGCCGGCCTACTGTTACGCCGGCAACTATATGTGCAGGCAGTCGGGCTACCTTAATAGCCGCCGGTGGCGACAGTTACGCATGGTACGATACGCCAACGTCTACTACTATCATTACTACTTCAGACAGGCTTACTACGCCCATACTCACCTCAACCAGGTCATACTATGTAGAGGCCATAATAAACGGCTGTACAAGTCCCCGTACGAAGGTGACGGCTACGGTTGGAGCGCCGCCATCGCCGCCAGTAGTTGTTAATCCGGGTGGCGTTTGCTCTGGTTCGGTAGTTATGCTTCATGCTGATGTGCCGGAGGGTATTATTGATTGGTATTCAACTCCAACGGGTGGTACGTCTTTAATTTCCAGTCCGGATTATACCACGCAGCCCCTTATTACCAACACTACTTTTTACGTACAAACAACGTTAAACGATTGCCAAAGCCAACGTATAGCTGTTAATATTACGGTAAATCCCATACCAATTGCACCAGATCCGCAAACGGTAACAACATGTTACAACAGCCGTGTTAATTTAACCGCGAGTGCCAGTCCATCGGGTACCTACAAATGGTTTGACGCACCTACAGGGGGGCACCAGGTTTCTGCGGATAATGTTTTTCTTACGCCGCCACTTATACGCAACACGACCTATTATGTGTCAGTTACCAGGGCCGATTGCGGTAGTGCGCGCACGCCTGTAAATGTTATTGTTAATGCATCTATAACGGCACCATCGGTATCACCGGCAACAATTTGCAATGGTTCCACTGCGGTTTTGACGCCAATGTCGCCCGCTGGCTCTTATGATTGGTTTAATGTGCCTACTGGTGGAAACCCAATCTTTACTGGTAATAGCTTTACCACACCGCCGCTTACCGCAAGCGCTGTATATTATGTACAAAATACAGTATCCGGTTGTACAAGTGCGAGAACCTCTGTTAATGTAACGGTATTGCCGATAATTGCCGCCCCAACCGTAGCAGGCACAACTGTATGCTCTGGTAGCTCGGCTATACTTACCGCAACCGGCTCAAGCGGAAGTTACGAATGGTACGATGTAGCAACAGGCGGAACGCCAATATCTGATTCACCTGTATTTGAAACCGATGCATTAACAGCTACAAAAACTTACTACGTACTGGCAACGCAAAACGGCTGCCAAAGTGAGCGGAAAGCAGTTGTGGTAACAGTGAACGCAACCCCGCCTATGCCTACTGCACCAGATGGGCCTACTATTTGCCCCGGTTTAATTGCTCATTTAACAGCATCGTCATCCGGCGGGGGAAATATATCATGGTATGGAAGCCCGGCTGGTAATGATCTGCTTTCGTCCACCGATAATTATGATACCCCGCACTTATTTGCAACAACAACTTTTTACGTTCAAAATAATGTGGGTGATTGCAATAGCCCGAGAAAAGCAGTAACTGTAACGGTGAATACCGGGGGGACCACATTTCAGTATTCTTCTGGTACTTACAGTAAAACGGGAGGTAACCCTACGCCTGTAATAGTTAACCCTTCGGGTGGAACGTTTAGCGCGTCGCCGGCTGGACTTGTATTTGTGAGCAACAGCACAGGCCAGATTGACGTTGGTGCGAGCGCTGTTGGTACTTATACCGTAACCTTAACCAGTCCGGGTACATGCTCCGGTACCTATACCACAACGGTAACTATCACTAATAGTCCTTTAACGGGTTTTAGATACAATGGGCCTTTTTGTCAGGGAGGAAATAATCCCTTCCCTGTTTTCGCCAACGGAGCCAGCGCGGGTATTTTCACAGCACCTTCCGGGCTAGTTTTTGTTAATACAACAACGGGACAAATTAATTTGAATGGTAGTACTGCGGGTACCTATACGGTTACCAATACAATACCAGCCAGTGGTGCTGCGCCGGCAGTTTCTTCTTCGACCAGTGTTACTATAGTTAAAAAAGTGGTGATTGATGCCGGACCCGATCAGCGGAAGCAGACAGGTAGCCTGGTCAACTTAGCGGGCGCTGCAAGTAGTGGAGGTGTTACATGGTCTGGTGGGGGCGGCACCTTCTCCAATCCAGCATCTAAAAACGCCATTTATACACCTGCAGTTGGCGAAACTCATGTTACCTTAACCTTAACGTCAAACAGTGCAACTGCCCCCTGCAGCATATCATCAGATAATGTTGATATTTACTTTTTTGATACGCCGCCTGCACCAGATGCTCAGGGTGCTTCCATTTGTCTGGGCAGCAATACCACGCTATCGGCAACCGCACCTGGTGGTACTTATCGGTGGTATGATATGCCAACAGCCGGAACATTGCTTGAAACTGGTCCGGTGTTTAAAATAATCGGACTTACGGTTACAACAACTTACTACGTTCAAACTACTTTAAATGGCCTTACAAGCCCACGAAAAGCAGTAACTGTAACAGTAAATAATACCTCGGCGGCACCTGCTGCTCAAGGGGCAACGGTATGCAGTGGTAGTTTTACAACACTTACTGCAACAGGAGCAACAGGTACTTACGAGTGGTACGATGTTCCGGTTGGTGGACAAAGACTATCTATAGAGGCCGGATTTCTCACGCCGTTGTTATATGCCAATACAACTTATTATGTACAATCCGTTTTAGGGAATTGTATAAGTGCACGCACCCCGGTTAATGTATTAGTTACGCCGGTGCCAGTGATTACCAGTGGTTTTGGCGATGCAGTTTGTAGCGGCACCACATTAAATTATACAATAACTGCCGATTTGCCGGGTACAACTTTTTCATGGGACAGGGCGGCTGTGCCGGGTATTAGCAATGCAGCAGTAGTTGGCAGCACTGCAGGGATTATTGATGAAACATTAATAAATACAGGTAGTACTCCAATTGATGTAAGTTACCTGATAACCCCTACATCCAATAACTGCTCGGGGATACCTTTTGAATACAAGGTTACCGTAAATCCTACACCCTATGTTACAGGCGACAAAACCGCCACTATTTGCAACGAAACTACAGATAATTATCCCATCACCTTTAATACTACTGGTACTTCCTTTACCTGGAGCAGGACTGCGGTTGATGGCATAAGCAACGCACCAGTATCCGGGCAGGGAGCAAACGTAATACGGGAGGTTTTATTCAATACAAGTAATGCACCAATTGATGTTATCTACACAATTAACAGCAAAACAAGTACCTGTCAGGGAAGCCCTTTTAGTTTAACTATGACAGTTAATCCCGGGGTTAATATTACCAGCGATCCCTTTGGCAGCACTTGCAGCGGTACAGCATTAAATTATATCATTAAATCAAATATTCCTTCGGCAACGTTTGCGTGGGAGCGGGCAGCTGTTAATAATATCAGTAACCCAGCTGCGAGCGGCAATTCGTCTACCCTTAATGAAACTTTGATAAATACAGGAGCTAATGCTGTTAACGTTACTTACATAATTACGCCAACTGCTTTTGGATGCGCGGGTAAGCCGTTCGCTTACATTGTTGCTGTTTCTCCTCAACCTGCAACGCCGGTTGCCAATAGTAATTCACCAATTTGTGTGGGTAATACTATTGAATTATCTACCCGACCGGTTCCAAGGGCAACCTACATGTGGACGGGACCGAATGGGTACACGAGTACAGAACAAAATCCTAAGATACCCAATGCTACGATTGCTAATTCAGGTATTTATAACCTGTATATTATAATCAACGATTGTACAAGTCTTGCCGGCAGTAAGGAAGTTGTTGTAAATGAACTGCCCCATACCGATGCAGGGGAGCCGGGTAAGTTTTGTGTAACCACTACAAGTATTCCGCTTGATGGTAAGGTGACAGGTGGTACCACAACCGGATTTTGGGCAACTACCGGCAATGGTACTTTTGCTTCAAACACAAGCGAATTGGTTAATATATATCATCCGTCGGCACAAGATATAGCTGCAGGTAAGGTTACACTTATTCTTACATCTACAAGTCCCGATCTTTGTTCTGATACATCACATCGGGTAATAATATTTGGCTCATCACCGGGGGCAGACGCTGGTGGTGATATTTCCGTTTGCTCCCAGGAAACAAGGGTATTGCTATCGGGTAAAATTCTGATACCGAATGGTACGGGTGTATGGACATCGCCAACTAATGGGTCATTTAGCCCCTCGGCAAATCAAACAGATAATCAAGCGCCTATTTACTATATACCAAATGCGCAGGATGTAGCAAATGGCTCGGTTACGTTAACCTTACATGCCAATAATTCTGGCCAGTGTTTTGATCCTACCGACGATATGGTGATTAAACTTATTCCACCACCAACTGTAGATGCCGGTGGAATAAGGTACGTGCTTAAAGATCATACTATCACTTTAAATCCTACAGTTAGTGATGAAAATGTAACCTATAACTGGTCGCCCAATATTAATATCAGCAGTACTACGGTTAAAAATCCGGTTATAACGGGCGATATTGATCGCACATATGTACTCACAGTTACTGATAGTAGGGGGTGTGTAAGTCCGGTTAGTCAAACTTTTATCCGGGTTTCGCCTATAATTGATGTTCCAAATACTTTTACACCTAACGGTGACGGCTTTAATGACAAATGGGAAATAGCCGGGTTGGTGGCTTATGAAAATTGCACAGTGGATATCTTTAACAGATATGGTACAAAGCTATTTCACGCTAAGGGGTACCCGACACCCTGGGATGGCAAGTATAATGGTGCGTTGGTGCCACCTGGTGTATACTACTACATCATTGATACTAAAATGAACGGCAGAGTTATTACCGGTAATGTGACAATTATCAGATAGATACACAGGTGCTTTTATTAAAATCTTAATTTATAATGGTATAACAAGCATTAAATCTGCAAAATGGTAAAAAAGCATTATTTTGCACAAGTTTGATTTTACCTCACCTCATTAATTTATAAGTATGAATAAATATGTACTCACTGTAGCGGCATTTTCCTGTGCCCTGAGTGCCTACGCGCAGCAAGGCGGCTCATTAACCGAAAAAGATTACGAGCACGCCGAAAGCCTTATGGGCTATAATACAGAACAGTTTGTTGATCATGGCAGCGTTAGACCAAATTGGTTGCCCGGCGATAAATTCTGGTACCGCATATTAACCGCGCAGGGCAGCGAATTTATTTTGGTTGATCCCCTGAAGAAAACCAAAACAGCAGCTTTCGATCAGCAGAAACTGGCCGAAGCGTTATCAACCAAGGCAGGCAAAAAATATGATGCGGCTAAATTGCCATTTCAATCAATCAGTTACTCGGCCGATGGGGAATATATTTCATTTTTTGCGGCCGGACAGAGCTACAAATGGAGTACTAAAAGCTATCTTTTTGCAGATGAGGCAACACAGGCAAGCGAGCACGGCAACGGCAGCCGCATAGGCCGAAGAAACAGGGGCAATGAAGTTTTATCGCCGGATGGCAATAAAGGGGCTTTTATAAAAGATTATAACCTATGGGTGCGTGACGTTAAAACAGGCACGCAAACACAACTTACCACCGATGGTATAAAAGATTTTGGCTATGCTACCGACAATGCAGGTTGGCAATCATCAGATGGTGCCATATTGCGCTGGTCGCCAGATTCAAAGAAGATAGCTACTTTCAGGCAGGATCAGCGTAAAGTAGGCGATATGTACCTGGTTACAACCAACGTTGGCACACCCAGCCTCATGTCGTGGAAATATCCTTTGCCGGGCGATAAGGAAATTGCCACTATTCAGCGTGTAATTATTGAGGTTGATAAACCAAAGGTAATTGATATACAGGTTGCACCAGATCCACATAGGGCTACCCTTAGCGATGATATTTCAAGCAGCGGTACTTTTGATGATGTTGACTGGAATGCGGATGCATCTAAACTGGCTTTCGTATCTACCTCGCGCGATCATAAGCAGGAGAAATTTCGTATTGCTGATGCCGCCACTGGTGCCGTACGTGAAGTATTTGAAGAAAATGTTGCCACGCAATATGAATCGGGCCAGGGAACTATCAATTGGCGCTATTTGGCTAAAACAAATGAGATCATTTGGTATTCGGAGCGTGACAACTGGGGGCACCTTTATTTGTATGATGCCCTTACAGGCAAGGTTAAAAATCAGATAACCAAAGGCAGCTGGCTTGTAACCCAACTGGTTAAAATTGATGAGAAAAATCGGGTGCTTTATTTTATAGCAGATGGCCGCCAGCCCGAAAATCCATATTTTAGTCAGTTATGTAAAATTGGTTTCGACGGAAAGCATTTCGCAGTACTTACGCCCGAAGCAGGCAATCATTCATTAACTTTCTCTCCGTCAGAAAATTATTTCATCGATAGCTATTCTAAGCCGGATGTTGCCCCGGTAAGCGTATTGCGTAATCTGGACGGTAAGCTAATTACCCAATTGGAGAAAACAGATGTTTCAAGATTGACTGCAACAGGTTGGAAACCACCAATGCCTTTCACAGTTAAAGCGCACGACGGCCAAACTGATCTTTACGGACTGATGTTTACGCCAACAAATCTCGATGCAACAAAAAAATACCCTATTATAAACTACATCTATCCTGGGCCGCAGGGTGGCAGCGTTGGTAGTTGGTCGTTTTCGAGCGCAAGGGGAGATAACCAGGCGCTGGCCGATTTAGGCTTTGTGGTGGTTGCTATAGAAGGAACCAGTAACCCGCTGCGGTCAAAAAGCTATCATGATATGAACTACGGTCATATGTCTGAAAATACCCTGCCCGATCAGATCAGCGGGATGCAGCAGTTGGCGCAGAAGTATCCTTATATTGATATAGATAAAGTAGGTATCTGGGGCCATTCTGGCGGTGGTTTTGCTACAGCGGCGGCCATGTTCCGCTTCCCTGATTTTTTTAAGGTAGGCATCTCAGAATCTGGAAATCATGATAACCGCAACTACGAGGACGATTGGGGCGAACGTTACATCGGTTTATTAACTAAACAAGCCGACGGTACATCAAACTACGAAAGCCAGGCAAATCAGAACTATGCTAAAAACCTGAAAGGCAAACTGATGCTTGCTCACGGTTTAATGGATAATAATGTGCCGCCATATAATACCCTGCTGGTGGTAGAGGCGTTAGAAAAAGCCAATAAAGATTACGACCTGGTGGTATTCCCTAATAATGCGCATGGTTACGGCGCGTATTCGCCATATATGATGCGCCGCCGCTGGGATTATTTTGTGCGTAATTTGCTGGGTGCAAGCACACCTTATGAGTACCAGCTAAAGGCAAAGCCTGATCCGCGAAACCAGGTTCAATAGCTTAACCAAACTTAAAAGAAAGCCTGCAAAATTCATCGATTTGCAGGCTTTCTTTTTTATCCAGTTCAAAGTGCGTTCCGCATTCTTATCAGGGAAAAATTAAGGGTCGAATTAGCCACGGCCGCAGCTAATTCCTTAAGATTTGGCGTAAATCTGAGTTCAACGTTACCTTTCAGTATTTCCGTTATGGGGTTTGATATGACGCGTTCTGCAATTGGTTCTACCGACAAATATGATACATAATACCCGGCACACTCATCAATGATCGTAAAGTTATCTGTAGGGAACTCGTAACAATAAAGCGTTGTATCCGCAACGCGCTGATACCACGCGCGCTCTACAGTAATGATATAATGAGCATTGGACGAACCCCAAAACTTGGCCTTATCGGCAGCTGAGGTATTGGCAGATGCATAATAAGTTACTCTCGGGCATTCGCGCGGCAACAAATAATTATGCAGTAACCGGTCTGATATGGCAAATACGACATCATCCTCAATCTGTTCAAATACAGATGGTGACGGTCGGGGCTCAAATAGTTCTATTCCGGGCTGCTCGCTGATGTGGAATAACCTAAGGGGCATACTCTCTGATTTTGGCCTAAGATAATTAGAAAATGGAGTTCTCTCTATAGTGCAAAAAACAAAAAGCCCGGAGTCATAACAACCCCGGGCTTTTAATGCTTTCAGCTTTCCGCCTTTGGCTTTAAGCCTTACTCAAAATATTCCTTCATCCTGTCGAAAAAGCTTTTTTCGTTTTTACCGGGATTGGGTTTGAAGTTAGGTGACGCCTGTAGTTTTTCAAGTATATCGCGTTCTTCTTTGCTTATTGCCTTTGGTGTCCAGATGTTGATGTGTACCAATTGATCTCCACGATGGTACGAGTTCACTTCCGGCACGCCTTTACCTTTCAGACGCAATATTTTGCCGCCCTGGGTTCCAGGATCTATTTTGATCTTCGCCTTACCATCTATAGTGGGTACCTCAACAGTGGTACCTAAAGTGGCATCCACAAAGTTTACATGCAAATCATATATTACGTTGTTACCATCGCGTTTGAGGGTTTCATGCGGAACTTCTTCTATCAGGATGATCAAGTCGCCCGGTACACCGCCGCGTGGGGCAGCGTTACCTTTGCCACTCATGCTTAACTGCATGCCTTCACTTACGCCGGCTGGTACATTTATAGTAATCAACTCTTCGCCGCGTACAACACCATCGCCATGGCAAACATTACATTTTGACAGGATGGTTGAGCCTTCGCCGTTACAGGTAGGGCAGGTGCTGGTAGTTTGCATCTGACCCAAAATTGTATTGGTTACCCGGCGCACCGCACCCGAACCTCCGCACGTTTTACATGTTTGGAATGATGCTTTATCCTTAGCGCCAGATCCGTCGCAGGTTTTACAGATGATCTGTTTGTTAACTTTTATTTTCTTTTCGGCACCGTTGGCAATTTCTTCGAGGGTTAAACGTACTTTAATACGCAGATTGCTTCCACGGGCAACACGCCTGCCGCCAGCACCGCCGCCTTGACGACCACCGCCGCCAAAAAAGCCTTCAAATGGACTGCCGCCGCCAAAGATATCACCGAACTGGCTAAATATATCATCCATGTTCATACCCTGGCCACCGTAACCACCACCGCCATTTGGTGATGATGCATTAGCCGCATGACCAAACTGGTCATAACGTTGGCGTTTTTCGGTATTGCTTAAAACTTCGTAAGCTTCAGCAGCTTCCTTAAATTTTTCTTCAGCCGCTTTATCGCCCTCGTTTTTATCCGGGTGATATTTAATAGCCATTTTACGATATGCTTTCTTTATCTCATCAGCATTGGAGCCCTTGGCAACACCCAGTATATCGTAATAATCTCTTTTAGCCATATTTTTAATGTTGAATTACTGAATTATTGAATTACTGATTTTTAATGAATGTATAAAACAGTTAATTCAAACCTTCAATCTTATGTGATCTTGTTGAGTTGACGAATTAGTGGTGAATGAAAATGAAAACTCAATAATTCAATCCCTCAATAATTCAATAATTAATTTACGCTCCTACAATTACCTTAGCAAAACGGATAACCCTGTCTTTCAGGGTGTAGCCTTTTTCCATTTCATCAATAACCTTGCCTTTAAGGTCATCGGTAGGGGCGGGTATATTTGTAATGGCTTCCTGCAGGTCGGCATCAAATGGCGTTCCTATTGATTCCATTTCTTTGAGGCCTTTTTGCGTAAGTATGTTTTTTAATTTATTTTGTATCAGCGTAACACCTTCCTTAATGGGGGCTATGTCTGTAGCTTTTTCCATTGAACGTTGCGCGCGCTCAAAATCATCCAATACGGGTAACAAAGCTACTATAAGCTCTTTGCCTTCGGTTTCGCGGGCTTCAACGCGTTCTTTTTGGGTGCGTCTTCTAAAATTGTCAAACTCGGCGTATAAACGCAGATATTTGTCATTGGCTTGCGCCAGTTCATCTTTCAGTTTATCCTCGGCAGTAGGGCCTGCAACCGGTTCTGCCTCAATGGTTTCGGTTTGTTGCGCTTGTTCCTGTGTGTCGTCAGTTATATTATCCTGGTTCACATCGTTTATGTTTTCAGGGGTATCCATATTTTCTTTCTTCTTTTTCTTCAACATATCGTTAAATTTCATAGCTGATAGTGCCAATCAAGTATCCTGCCATTGCCGTAAAGCCGACAAGCTGTCAGTGGTATGTTTCATACAAGGCAAGAGTGGCACCTTTTATGCAGGAGTGACAGGTGAATTTTGTCAGGATGGGTTGTCTGGATCAGGATTTTCAGAATTCAGGGATCAAGAGAACAATCAGTTAATAATTCTGCCCATTCTTAAATTCTGAAAATCCTGATTCAGGTAATTATATCACGGCATCCTCCAAAACCTTACCATTCTCACATTTAATAATGCGCGAAGGGAAAGTGCGGATGATGTGATAATCATGTGTGGCAATAAGTACCGCTGTACCCGATTGACTGATTTGTTTCAGCAGTAATACAATTTCCTCAGATGTTTCCGGGTCAAGGTTACCGGTTGGTTCATCGGCCAGAATAATTTCGGGATCGTTTAGCAGGGCACGGGCAATAACCACACGCTGTTGCTCGCCGCCGGAAATCTCATGCGGCATTTTTTTTAATTTTGACCGCAAGCCAACTTTTTCCAATACATCAAGCGTACGCTCAGCTATTAGTTTTTTATCGGTCCAGCCAGTGGCCCGCATAACAAAATGCAGGTTTTGCTCTATTGAACGGTCTGTGAGCAATTGAAAATCCTGAAAAACTATACCCAGCTTACGGCGCAGATACGGTACATCCTTTGACGCCAACTTGCTCAACTCGTAACCACACGCGTGGCCTGTACCATTTTTTATGTTCAGATCGCCGTAAATTACTTTAAGCAGGCTGCTTTTGCCAGATCCGGTTTGGCCAATGAGCCATACAAAATCGCCTTTATCAACATGCAGGTTAACGTTGGATAATACTAAGTGTGCCTGTTGGAAAATATCAACACCGTTTAGTTTTATAATAGAGTTTCCGATCATCTTTTTTATAGCTCTAATTTTAAGATCTGTCCAAAGGGAAGGTCTTTAATAATATTCATAATGTATTCTGCCTTATCGGCCAGCCCCACCTTATCCAGCGATTTGTCGGGCCTGTCAACCCTAAAGTAAGCCAGCAGTGTAAACTTATCATCCCTAAGCTGTACATAATCGGGTATTTTGGCAACGCCTTTGACTTTTATTATATACATTTTTTGAGGTTAAAGCTTAAAGGTTAAAGGCGAAAGGTTTTTGCATCAGATCATAACCTTTAGCCTTTAACCTTTCGGCTTTCGCCTCAAGAACCAAAGGTATTGTAATTTTAAAGATTTGACAAAAAATCCATCGTATCAATACCATCGGCATAATCCCATAATGCGGGTTGCTGGCTTTGGCCAAAACCAACCGTTTGGTTTAAAGTACTGATGCCTGCCGATGTAACAATACATTGTATATTCTCGGTTTGCTGTGCCAGTAGTTCCTGTGCCGATGTGAGTGTATCATAATAGCTAAAATATAAAACGGCCAGCGGCGATGCTATTTTTTCGTCTTCCTTTACCATCAAAAAGCCGTTATCAAGATGCTTAACACTGTTTACAAGGTAAATAGATTTGTTATAATCGTAATTGTTATTGTATTTATGATGATGGATAATAGCTTTATGATCCTCTATCGATTCGAAAAAGAAGTTAAAGTTATACCCCGCCGGCACCAGTAATTTGCTCACATTTCGGCAGCCTAAGCCGTAGTAATCAAAAATATCGTGGCCCAGATTAAACAGCTCTTCTGCCGTTTCATTACCGGTAAGCAAGGCTATACTATTGCGGTTTTTGCGGATGATGTTGGGAACCTTGCCAAAATAGTAATCAAAATAGCGCGAACTGTTGTTACTGCCGGTTGCTATAATGGCATCAAAATCGGCCAACCTGTCAACAAAACTAAATTGTGTGGCAAAGCTCTCATCAATAGCTACCAGTTTTTCTAAAATAAACTTAATTAAGCGGGCATCTTGTGACGAGGTTTTGATGAGTGCGTGATTACCTGAGGCCAGTACGCAAAGTACATCATGAAAACCTACCAGGGGAATATTGCCGGCCAAAATAAGTCCCACTTTTTTAACGGGGGAGGCTTCGTTAATTTCATATTTAGCTAACCAGACTTGTAAATCAGCTTCGTTTAGCATTTTACCCAAGGCTGTTACAGCCCGCAGAACACTTTCTGGCGTAAACCATGCATTGTAATGGCGCTCATCTTCAATTATGGTCATTAATGGCGCATCGGGTTCAATTAACGCCTTTCCTAAGCTTGAAAATGATTTTATAGAATTTTTTATACTAAATTTTGACATATATATGGTAGGTGACTAAACCCTTAAAGCCTTTTTTTGTTATATTTGTGCGCTTGTTAATTACAGGCAAAGTTAATTGAGAATATTAGATATTTAGAAATATGGCGATTAAAATCACCGATGAATGCATAAACTGTGGGGCTTGCGAGCCAGAATGCCCAAATAATGCTATTTATGATGCGGGTGCAGCATGGCGTTTTAGCGATGGTACCGGCCTTAAAGGAGTTATTGATTTTGGCGATGGTAATACGTTAAATGCCGAGGAAACTCAGGCTGCTCTATCTGATGATATATATTATATAGTACCTGATAAGTGTACCGAGTGTGTTGGTTTTCACGACGAACCTCAATGTGCAGCCGTTTGCCCGGTTGATTGCTGTGTTGATGATGAAGATATCCGTGAAAGCCAGGAAGAACTTTTGGCCAAAAAAGATTGGTTACACATGAACGAATAATAATTCCGTTTAATAATATAAAAAGGGGAAACAGCATGCTGTTTCCCCTTTTTTATGGGTGATAAAGTCAATAAATTAAATGTAAGATTAAAATTTCGCTAAATTATCCGTATAATCGTTTGCCGTATCCCCTTTGGCAATGCTAACATTTCATAAACCATAAGCCAGGCACAAGCATTTTGTGCTTACTTTATTATTGATTTTTATTTATTTTGCATTTATCCTATGGAATACGGTATTTGTAACTTGGCGGTTATTCCGCTTAGGGCCGAACCTAACGACAGAAGCGAGCAGGTGTCGCAGGTGTTATTTGGCGAAGCATTTGAAATTACGGAGTGGAAAGAAAAGTGGGTAAAGATAATTACCAGCAGTGATAGCTATGCAGGCTGGATAGGCAGGCTGCAATTTGCTATGTTGGGTCATATAGCTTATAAAGATCTCATCCATACCGAAATTCCTCTGACCTACAGAGCGGTAACACAAGCCTGGAAAATTACAGACAATAGCGTTATTTATTTACCCGCCGGCAGCTCACTTACGTTTTTGGAAGGTACAAGATGCCGCATTGGTGGCGATAAGTTTGAAATTATTGGCGAAATAGGCGAACGGGAAGACATAGCGACAACAGCAAAGTCTTTTTTAAATGCACCTTATTTATGGGGTGGCCGTACTCATTTTGGTATTGATTGTTCGGGCTTTACGCAAGTTGTTTTTAATCTTAACAAAATAAAAATAAAGCGCGATGCCAGTCAGCAGGTAAATGAAGGTGTACTTGTAAATAATATTAAGCAAGCTCGACTTGGTGATTTAGCCTTTTTTGATAATGACGAAGGTAAGGTGACCCATGTAGGTATACTGCTTAATAACGAGCATATTATCCATGCATCAGGCAAAGTAAAAATAGATCTGATAGATGACAAAGGCATTTACTCGGAAGAGTTAAAACGCCATACACATAAACTGCATAGCATCAAACGCTTTTTTTAGGTTCATTGGCTACGTTATTTTTTTACAAACTTACTTACGCCCCATACAGTTTTATCGTCATTGTTGGTTACCTGTATAATATAAGTTCCCGGTGATAAGTTACTTACATCATTTTGCCAATGCGATGCTGATGAATCCACTTTTTTCAAAACACTTCCCGCGCTGTTAATAATCTGTACGTTATATGATGGTGTATTACCTTTGGCATCAGCTGGCATCATGAAATTTATGGAGTTCGCAGTAGGGTTGGGGAAGATGTTTAAATTGTTAACAAGGTTATTTGCAATACCAATATCGTTAATACTTATGCTTTTTGAGTAAGTGATCTCTCCGTACATATAGTTAAGTTTCAGGCGATAAATATTAAGCCCTTTGGCCGGGAACTTATCTGTAAATCCGTAATTGCCAATGGCTGTTGATTTGGTAGAATCAAGACTTTCAAACGTTTTGCCATTATCAGTACTGCGCTCCAGTGAAAAACTGGTGTAATCGGCCTCGTTTTCTACCAGCCATGTTGTTTTTACACCTGTTGTCACTCTTGCCGCTGTAAAATTCAACAGGTGTAAACCTAAACGTTGATTAGGACGAACCACCAGGCTAAAGCGTTTATTGCCATACGTTGCAGGTTGATCTTTATAAATATTAAAGCTGTAAACCTTATTTGTTCTCATATCCAATGAATCATTTGTGAAGGCATCTTTTAGCCAAACTTCGTAAACTCCAGGTAAATTAACCTGACGGCTTAGTTCCAGCTTGTAAAGGCCTGAATTTACAGCGCTTACAAAAAGCGGATATACCTGCTGCGTGCTTTTTAAAAGCGGTACGCGGCTTATTGCAAGGTTTACGCTATCTGCCGATAATACAGATAAGCTTAATAATGCACCGTTCCCGCCCATATCTTCAGCATCTTCGCCATTTATGTATAATGGGCTGCATTTATAGTTGAAGCCAATAGCAATTTCATCTGTATTAATAGAATCCATACGCATTTTAAGGGCGATAACAGCATCGGGGCCACGGTCAGCATCGGGATTAGGATCTGGTGCAACAGCAATAGCTGCAAGAGGGGTATGCACGCTCATTAACTGCAAAAGGTTTGACGCGGTAGGTTGTAAGGTGCTCTTGGCAGTTTCCCGGAATGACAGCGATTGATTTGCCGCGGTGGCCTGTATAAAAAAGCCCTGGCCGCTTGCAATCATGTTACTGGCCGCGCCGGTATACAAAGCACTGGGGTTAATGGTTGTAGTTGTATCGGCAGTAGTTATCGTGCCCGATTTTTGAATATAAGCATCAAACTGGTGGGTAGACGGATTGGTAAACCAAATTGCCATAGGTGCAGTAGCCGCAGCTGGGAAATTTGCACCGTAAATAGACGACTGATTTAGTGTAGACGCCCTGTTAAATTTCTCCCAGTTTATGGTTGAAGGGTAAGGATTCCCTACAAAATTATGCCCGCGTGGCAAAGCGTTTGCTAAACTGTTATTAGTGTAGGATAATAATTTATCCGTTCTGAACCATAATATTACATCTACGGTACCCGTATTTAAATTGCCTACTTGTGTGAGCGTTACGTTTTCCGGGAAATCGTATGGCAGTGTTGTTTTTGTACCTGTTTGTGTACCGTTGTCGGTTTTGTCGCCCCTGAAAAACATCAGAAAGCCATTACCAACTGGTACGTTAACGGTGGTATCATTAACGTTTGTTTTGGTTAGCCGTTTTTGGGTGCCAATATCGTATAAGTTGGTATTGTTTATTTTGGCGATGCCTTTGTAGTTGCTGCCGGTTGTGAATCCGCCTGTTAAAGGAACGAGATCTTCCCTGTATAAATATAAAGATGGATTAGTGGTGGTTGTTACATTGAAACCGCCACCGGCTGCGCCTGATAAATATATGCTCGACAGGAGGTAATTAAAGTCGAATACCTTTGCACCGGTTATTAATGATGTTGCAGTATAAACAGACGACGACATAAACCTGTAACCTCTTTTTGACAGACTGGTACTGCTGCCCTGTATAAAGCGTTGCACCTTCACGTTTCCACTTATTGACGATCCTAAGGGCAAGGCGTCAACGCTTGCCGAGCCAATAGCATCCGACTGCAGGGTAAGATTGCCACCCGCGGCCAATGCCGAGCTTTCCTTAACCGATAATATACCTATATCATTAACAGCGAAATTGCCCGAGCTTATTGTTTTTGTACCGCCGCCTTTAAATATTACATTTCTAAATACTACTCCATTGGGGCTATCGGAGCCGCCATCTGTAAGCGACTGTGTGGTGCCTTGAAATGTAACTGTTGGGTTAGTAGCTACAGCGTCAACCTTTCCGCCTGCCGAACTCCAATTACCGGCTATAAGCAGGGCGCCGGATTGTATGTTCTTTTGCCCTGCAGATGAAAAAGTTAGGTTTTGATAGGTTGAAGGTGAATGATCAAGTTTGCCGGCAGTATTTGAGTAAACCGTTTGTGCGCTTGCGCCCGCATACTCGGTTGTGGCAATACCCGTACCGCCCGTATTACTATAAAAATCGATAGAGCCATTTATGCTTGAAGGGTCAATTGGTAGGGTATTGGTAAGTTTTAATGTAGGATTTAATGCTGAGCCGGTAGGTACATCAACACTAAAAGTGGCAATGGCAGTTGATGTTCCTATTGAAAGGAGGCCTGTAATTCCGGTAGCAGTAAGTATTTGGCCGGTAACCGTTGCAGTGCCACCTCGTAAATAAAATGCTGCGTTATTAAAGCCCAAGGGCACAACTGTTGCAAAATATGTTGTGCTGTAAACATTTATATTGCCTGTAATTGTTAAGGAGTTTACAGTTGATACAAATTGGATGAAATTTTGAGACAGGGCATTGATGTTGAACGCGGTAATTAAATCGCCGGCTTGTAAAGAGGTGCAGGTTACAGTGCCGGAGCCTGCAAGCGTACCTGTAATAACATTGCTGGATAAAAGGTTAATTTGAATAGCGCTCGGAAGTTGTATTATAGCGCCGGTTACTGCTAAGGAACCATTAACAGTAAGTGTTGACGATTGTAAAGTTCCAAAACTAAGAGATTTGCAGCTTACGCTTGTGCTTATAGTAGGCGCACTGCTGAATGTTTGATTTACCCCTATTTGGACATCATCCGTTGCACCAGGAGCATTAGATGCCGTACCAGGTACGCCCAAAAAGCCGAGAACCTTCCAGTTGGCTTTGTTTGCCCAGGCATTGTCTCCAGCGCTTCCATACCAGTCATAAACGGCGGCAAAAACAGGTTTACTTGTTAAAGATATAACAAGAGTAAAAAAAAACGTTAAAGCTATCAGCCTGAAAATGCCCATCTATGTGCCCTCCTGATAAAAAATATGCGATATTTTTGTTTAGGTAATTAAATGATAGTTGTTAACTATTAGATAATTACTTAAAGTTCAGGAATTTCTACGATGGTTTATTGGAATAGTTCTATTGTTCACCACTATGAACAAAATGAACAAACGGTATTTATATATAATTAATTTATTCCTAAAAGGAGTATGTGAAATTAACTATAAAGATATTTTTATTAAAGAAGGTTGGAGTTAAGAGAGGTGATGTTAGAATTTAATATCCCATATCATAATATTTTTATCATCGCTAACCGATAATAAGTGGTTGCCTGTCCATGCCAGTTTATTTATTGATAATGGATGGCTCGCATAACCTTTTTCGCGGCTGATGATCTTGTATAGTTTGAAATCTTCGGAGCTCCAGATCTTAATGCTTTTATCCATGCTCGCGGTGGCAAAATAGGGTTGAGTAGGATGAAAGAGGATGTGATTTACCGCAAACAGATGTGCCGGGATGTTTTTTATAAGCTGATAACCTGCTGTATCCCATATCTTCAATTGGGCATCCCGGCCGCCAGATATCAAATAAGTACCATCCGGACTGTAAGCCAGTGAAAATACTGACATGGTATGCCCATGCAGGGATTTTATCAGCGTATAATCTTCCAGGTCGTAAATTTGGATGGTGTTATCGCGGCAGCCAAAAGCAACCTGTTTCTCATCGGGAGAGATGGCAATACAACGGATAGTATCGGCTGATACTTTAATGCTATGAATTATCGCTAAATCATCCAGGCTCCAAACCGACACCGTACCATCTTCGGAGGCAATTAATAATTCCTTTTTATGGTTTACGGTTTTAATATCGAAAATTGGTTTCAGATGATGATTAAGCGATTTTGTTATTTGCTGCTGTATAAAATCAAACACCAAAACCTGACCGCTGCGCAGGCCGGTAAACAATAGGGGATAACCTACAGGGCCGTGAATAGCATAAACAGAAGCCTTAACCGGAAACATCACTTTTATAAAGGTGTTATCTTTCAGGCTCCACTCTACAATCCCCTTATCATTACCACCGGTAAATAAAATGCCTGGTTTTTGCGATAATTCCAGTGTGAAAATGGGGTTGCTATGTCCGGTTAGTTCAGCAATTTTTTCTGCGGTCATTGTTTTTAAAGTTCATGGTTAATGGTTCATAGATCATTGTAACCATGGGGATGCCATGAACCGTTAACTATGAACCATGAGCAAAAACTACTTATGTCTTTCTTCCAGATTTTTAGCGATTGTTTGCAAAGTAAGGCCTTTTTCACGAAGCAATACCAATAGGTGAAACACAAGGTCAGACGATTCATTAATCAGGTCTGTTTCAGTTTCGGCAAGGGCAGCAATAACAGTTTCCACACCTTCTTCGCCAACCTTTTGGGCTATTTTGTTTAGGCCTTTTTTGCGGAGTTTGTTCACGTACGATCCTTCAACCGGGTTATCGTACCTGTCGGCTATAATGCTTTCCAGCTCGAGGATAAAATTCTGGTTATATTCGGTTTGGAAACAGCTGCGTGAGCCGGTATGGCAAGTTGGGCCATCGGCCTTTACTTTAATAAGCAGCGTATCGCTATCGCAATCAATGCTGATGTTTTTTACATGCAAAAAATTGCTGCTTGTTTCGCCTTTGGTCCACAAGCGGTTTTTCGAGCGCGAAAAAAAGGTAACTATATTTTCTTCAACGGTTTTGTCATATGCTTCCTGGTTCATATAACCCAGCATCAACACCTCTAAAGTTTGCTCATCCTGTATAATAACCGGTACTAAACCGTCTGTTTTGCTGAAATCTATATTCATGGTATCTGTGGTCTGTATTCTGAGGTCGGTGGTCTGTTTTGTGTTTTCTACGATTTTGGTTCTGTTTTCCGAAATGAGTGATTTGTTTGTGGCTGAAAGTAATAACGCATTATTATATGCGCTAAAATACTCAGACGACTGATATCAGAACACAGACCTCAAAACTCATATCCTCACCTCAATATTATTACTTTTCAATATCTCTTTTAAATCGGGTATCAATATTTCACCATAGTGAAATACCGAAGCTGCTAAAGCTGCATCTACATTTGTTTTTTCAAATACATCAACAAAATGCTGCACCGCGCCTGCGCCACCCGATGCTATTACGGGTATATGAACGGCATCGTTAATGATCTTTAAGAGGCCGTTATCAAACCCGTTTTTGGTACCATCATGATCCATGGAGGTAAGTAGTATCTCTCCTGCACCACGGCTTTCGGCTTCCATTATCCACTCTAACGTTTCCCGCTCTGTTGGCAGGCGACCGCCGTTAAGGTGTACAATGTTTTTATCGCCTATGCTGCGGGTATCAACTGCTATCACCACAAACTGTACCCCAAATGTTTTGGCCAATTCATCAATAAGCGCCGGGTTGCGTACCGCTGCCGAGTTAATGGAAATTTTATCGGCACCTGCATTTAAAAGCGCATCAGCATCGGCAATTTCGTTAATGCCGCCGCCTATGGTAAAGGGGATATTGATTTGCCTCGCAACCGATTTTACCAGTTCTACCATTGTTTTACGACGCTCAACCGTGGCCGTAATATCCAGAAATACCAGTTCGTCGGCACCCTGGCGCGAGTAGTTCCAGGCCAGTTCAACTGGGTCGCCGGCATCACGCAGATCAACGAAGTTTACACCTTTTACGGTGCGGCCATCTTTAACATCTAAACAAGGGATAATTCTTTTTGCAAGCATGGTTATGTAAATATGTCACATCGAGCAACTAAGCAATCTCATTATGCCGGTAGCAAACTTCGCAGGTGAGATTGCCACGCTGCGCTCGCAATGACAATTTATATTAAAAGGGTTTCGCCGCTTATATTGACATCAACGATTCCAGGTTCCAGTTTTTCACATCCTCAATGCTGATGCGGTTTTCGTAGATGGCTTTGCCCACCACAACCGACTCTACTTTCAAATGGCTTAATTTTTCTACATCATCCATTGAGCTTACGCCGCCAGATGCAATTAATTTGATAAAGGGAGAATGGTCAAGCAATTTTTCGTACAGTTCGATACCTGCACCGCCCAGTTTGCCATCCTTGTTAATATCTGTACATAAGAAACGGAAAAAACCCAATGCCAGGCATTTATCAACGTAATCCATCAATTTAATTGGCGAGCTTTCCATCCAGCCAGAGTATTTGATGACTTCATCCAACACATCTATCGCTATAACAACCTGGTCTGAACATTTGTCGCGGCCGCAGATTGATTTACCTAACTCCGGTAAAAACTCAGGGTTGGTAAGTGCCTGGGTGCCTACAATTACGCGATGTACGCCAGAATCAATAAGTTCCTTAACTTTATCAATACTGCGGATACCACCGCCATATTGTACCTTCATATCTGTTTTGCGAATCACATCAAACAGGTATTGCTGATTGGTAAAGTCGTTTTTAGCGCCGTTAAGGTCAATAATGTGAATAAAGTTGGTGCCATTGCTTTGGTAGCGCTCAATCATTTCTTCGAGCGTAACTTCATATTCTGTTACTTGTTGGTAATCGCCCTCACGCAGTCGTACTACTTTTTTATTCAGAATATCTATAGCAGGAATTATGTACATGTCTTTTATAATTTATAAAAATTAGTTAATAGTGTTTCGCCGTACGTGCCCGATTTTTCGGGGTGGAATTGTACGCCATAAAAATTATCCCGCCAAATTGATGCCGAAAATTTATTGTTGTAATTTGCAGACGATAAAGTATATGCTTCATCGTACTCAATAAAGTATGAATGTACAAAGTAAAAGTGTGAACCTGACGGTATATTTTCAAATAGCGGGTTTTCCTTTTGAGGAAATACCTGGTTCCAGCCGGTGTGCGGCACCTTGTATAAATTACTATCCTTAAACCTTAATGTTTTAATTGGGAAGAGATTCAGCAGGTTAGAATTGCCTTCTTCGGAGTAGGAGGTGAGTAATTGCATACCCACGCAAATACCCAAAGTGGGTTTGTTGAGCGCCTTAATTGTAGGCACCAATCCGGTTTGCTCCAGCTTTTTCATTGCTGCACCGGCATGGCCTACGCCGGGAATAATATAACGGTCATATTGCTCAAAATCGGCCTCGCTGTTTATCATCCCATAGGGAATACCCAAACGTTCCAAAGCCGCTGTGAGCGAAAATATATTACCGGCGCCGTATCTTATTATGCCTATCATTTTAGTTTGCAGTTATTAGTTTGCAGTTGGCTTCAATTTGCTTGTCAAACTTATAACTGCTGACTGCAAACTGTAAACCGCCCACTACAAAAGTCCCTTTGTACTTGGTAAAACCATCTTATCTACATCACGTTTTACGGCCACTTTTATTGCCTTTGCAAAGGCTTTAAATATAGCTTCAATTTTGTGATGTTCGTTTTGTCCTTCGGCTTTTATATTCAGGTTGCTTTTTGAGGCATCGCTGAATGATTTAAAGAAGTGGTAAAACATTTCGGTAGGTACATCGCCAACTTTTTCACGCTTAAATTCGGCGTCCCAAACTATCCAGTTGCGACCGCCAAAATCAATAGCCGCCTGTGCCAGGCAATCATCCATTGGCAGGCAAAAACCATAACGTTCAATACCCATTTTGTTGCCTAATGCAGTAGCAAAAATCTCGCCCAAAGCAATGCCTGTATCCTCAATAGTATGGTGCTCGTCGATATGCAGATCTCCTTTGGCGGTTATCTCCAGGTCGATGCTGCCGTGACGGGCAATCTGGTCAAGCATGTGATCAAAAAAATGCAGACCGGTTGATATCTTTGCGTTGCCGGTACCGTCAAGGTTTATTTTTATGTAGATATCGGTTTCTTTAGTGGTACGGCGATGCTCAAAAACACGCTCGCCAAGTTTTAAAAACTCGTAGATCTTTTGCCAGTCTGTAGTTTCAAGGGCTATAGTATCTGCAATATGATCAGCTTCGGTAAACTCGCCTCCGCCCAAATTGCTGTGGTTGTTAAGCCAGATGGCCTTTGCACCTAAATTACGACCAAGCAGTACATCGTTCTTCCGGTCGCCAATGGTAAAGGAGCCTTTCAGATCATACTTTTCAGTATCGAAGTATTGGGTTAACAAAGCGGTTCCCGGTTTACGGGTAGGAGCTTTATCTGCAGCAAAGGTACGGTCGATGATCTGGTTAGCGAATTTTACACCTTCACCTTCAAAGGTTTTAAGAATGAAATTATGTACCGGCCAAAAAGTATCCTCTGGATATACCGGAGTTCCTAAGCCATCCTGATTGGTAACCATTACCAGCTCAAAATCAAGTTCCTTGGCTATTTTAGGCAGGTAGGTTAACGCGCCGGGGTAAAACGTAAGTTTCTCAAAGGAATCTATCTGCTCATCCGGTGTTTCGCAGATCATGGTACCGTCGCGGTCTACAAAGAGTATTTTCTGCAGCTTCATTGTGCAATTTTGAATTAGTGAGTTAGTGATTTACCTTGGATGGTTATTTAAACGTTTTCAGGGTATCCAATAAAATCGTATTTTCTTCGGGTGTTCCAACAGTTATGCGTAGGCTGCCCTCGCAAAGCTCAACTTTTGAGCGGTTACGTACAATGATTCCTTTGTTAACAAGGAAATCATAAATGCCATTAGCATCAGTAGTTTTTACAAGGATGAAGTTTGCATCTGAGGGATAAATATCCAGTACAAATTCGAACTCTTTTATGGCAAGCACCAATCTATCGCGCTGCAGCAATGTTTCACGGATCCAGCCGTTCACTTGGTCTACATTGGCTAATGCTTCTAAAGCCAGTTGCTGTGATGATTCGTTGACGTTATAAGGCGGTTTTACCTTGTTCATCACTTCTATAATCTCCTCGCTGGCAAATGCCATACCTATGCGTAAGCCTGCAAGTCCCCATGCTTTGGAAAGCGTTTGCAGCACTACAAGATTAGCATATTCGGTAAGTTCCTGTATGAAAGTTTTTTGACGACTAAAATTTATATAAGCCTCATCAACAATCACCAATCCGTTAAAGTTAGCCAGCAGGGTTTCCACATCTTCGCGGTTAATGGAGTTACCGGTTGGGTTATTTGGCGAACAGATGAAGATGAGTTTAGTGTTTTTGTCGATAGCTTCGGCAATGCCTTCCAGGTTAAGCTGGTAATCTTCGGTAAGTAAAACTTTGCGGGCCTCCACATCATTTATATTTGCCGATACCTGGTACATACCATAGGTAGGAGGAACAATGATCACGTTATCCACACCCGGATTGCAAAAGCTGCGGAATAGAATGTCTATTGCTTCGTCGCTGCCGTTACCAATAAATATATTACGTGCAGGCACACCCTTAATTTCGCTTAAACGCATTTTTACCTTGTATTGCAAGGGATCGGGATAGCGGTTAAACTGCTGATCTAAAGGCGAGCCGTAGGCATTTTCATTGGCATCTAAAAAAACACTTGCCTCGCCCTGGTACTCATCTCGTGCGGACGAATAGGGAGTAAGGTTTTTGATGTTTTCTCTTAGTATATTGTTGATGTTATACATTTCAATCTTAATCTTATTTATGTCATCCTGAGGAACGAAGTATCTATTAACCGATCCTTTATGTTGTAGAATAGATTCTTCGTTCCTCAGAATGACAAACTTTATTATTAACTCTTTCTTATACTCACCGCATTCCTATGCGCGTGCAATCCTTCCATTTCAGCTAAAACTTCAACGGTGTGCCCGATGTTTTGTAAGCCTTCCCTTGTGATGTGCTGAAATGTGATCTTTTTCACAAATGAATCAACAGATACACCTGAGTAAGCCCGCGCATAGCTGCTGGTTGGCAGCGTGTGATTGGTGCCCGATGCATAGTCGCCGGCACTTTCCGGAGTTAAATTTCCAAGGAAAACCGAACCCGCATTTATTATTTTATCTGAAATCTGTGACCAGTTTTCTGTGGCCAGTATCAGGTGTTCAGGCGCATATTTGTTGCTAAACTGCATTGCGTTATTCAAATTATCTGTTACGATAATGTAAGAATTATCCAAAGCCAACTGTGCAATTTCGGCACGGGGCAATACGGGCAATTGTTTTGCAATTTCGGCCAATGTTGCATTCGCAATATCAGTAGATGTACACACCAGAACCGATTGACTATCGATACCATGTTCGGCTTGTGCCAGCAGATCGGCAGCTATATAAGCCGGATTGGCGGTTTCATCGGCAATCACCAAAACTTCTGAAGGGCCGGCGGGCATGTCAATTGCTGTTGTAGTGGTTGATTGTATAATGGTTTTAGCCTTGGTTACAAACTGGTTACCCGGGCCAAATATCTTATCAACCTTTGTAATGCTTTCGGTACCATAGGCCATAGCGGCTATAGCCTGCGAGCCGCCCACAAGGTAAATCTTATCTATACCCAACAGCAGTGCCACATAAGCTATAAATGCGTTAACCTTACCACTTTTTTGCGGCGGCGAACAAACCACAATTTCATGACAGCCAGCAAGTCTCGCCGGGATACCGAGCATCAAAAAAGTACTTGGCAACACGGCAGATCCGCCGGGAATATACAAACCAACTTTTTCAATAGGCCTTATCTCGCGCCAGCAGGTAACGCCAGGCATGGTTTCAACCCTGTCTTCAGTTTTTAGCTGTGTTTCGTGGAACTTATAGATATTATTATAAGCTGTTTCCAGGGCCAGCTTTTGCTCGGCGGTTATGGTTTTAGCCAGTTCTTCCAGTTCAGGTTTATCAAGGTAAAGCTTGGTAAGTGTTACCTTGTCGAATTTTTGGGCATAATCCAGCAAGGCATTATCACCGTGTTGTTGAACATTATCTATAACCTCTTCAACAATTGCACGGATCTCATTTGCCGGATCTATATTACGCTGAACCAGTTGCCCGATTTCGGCGGTAGAAAGTTCTGAATAGTTGTATAGTTTCATTTCAGGTTTCTGTGATGGGGTTTGTGTGGTCGGAAACTTCAGTCAACACACCTCACAAACCGGGCCTCCGATTACAATATTATTTTTTCAATAGGCATTACTACAATGCCTTGTGCGCCTGCTTGTTTTAGCTGGCTTATCCTGTCCCAAAAATCACGCTCGGGGATAACGGTGTGTACGGCCACCCAGTTATCTTCGGCCAATGGAATTACTGATGGGCTTTTTACGCCCGGCAATAAAGCTAATACCGCATCAAGGTTATATTTTTGAACGTTAAGTACTACGTATTTAGTTTCCTTAGCACGTAAAACAGATTGTATACGTTGAATCAACTCCTGAACCAGATCGTTATTTTCAACAGACTTGCTACCAATTAAGACCGCTTCTGACGACATAACATCGGCAAAAGGTTTCAGTCCATTACTTTTTAATGTGCCGCCGGTAGAAACCAGATCGCAAATGGCATCGCTTAAACCCAGACCCGGTGAAATTTCAACCGATCCTGAAATGGTACGGATATCTGACTGGATGCCTTCTTTTTTAAGGAATTTGCCTAAAATAACAGGGTAGGTAGTTGCAATGGCTTTGCCGTTAAGATCGGCAAGGGAAGCGATATCATTATTGTTTGGCACTGCTATTTTAAGCGAGCATTTACCAAAACCCAAACGCTGCAGGTAGCTTACTTCAACTTCGGTTTCCTGGATCACGTTTTCGCCAACAATACCCAGATCGGCAATACCATCCTGAACATATTCGGGAATATCATCATCACGAAGGAAAAGAATTTCAAGGGGAAAGTTTGATACCGGGGAGATGAGCGAGCTTTTGTAATTTTCAAAATTAAGACCGCAATTTTTTAGTAATTCAACAGATTTTTCGTTGAGACGACCAGATTTCTGGATCGCTATTTTAAGTGTTTTCAAAAGATTGAGTTTAAGGAACTATAATAAAAAAGAATATAAACGGAGGCTGTTATTTCGCGTAGAAACATACATATTAACTGATCACCACATGGTGGTGATGCAGATGAAGATGATGTAGTGCGATACCGTTCATTTTTATATAGTGAAACTATAGATTAGCTGGCGCAAATATAGCCAGTTGTTTTTTAAATCAAAATTTATATAATAAAATTATATATAAGTACTTATGTATATTAAAAAATATTTAGTAAGTTTTATTGAAAAATAGGGTTGGTTTTAGAATTAAATTTTGTTCAAGACATCCTTATTTAGTTCTTTCCCATATCCTCATCATATTCATATATTCCACCCTCATCGCCAAAATCCTTTATCTTATGCAGGTTTTTAGCTTTTTGAATATCTTTAAGATTGATGAGCTCGGGGTTTTCTAACCGGTTAAACCAAATAAGATAAAAACGCTTGAAAGTATAAAATTTAGCCACGTCCTTTTTAAAGAAACGGTGTGGCACCAGGTATGATGACATACCCGAAAAGAAGTAAACGGCTTCATGCGCATCTGTATAAATGGTAACTTTCGGGTCGAACTGGGTTTTATCGATGTGTTTAAGATAATCGGCAAAGTCCGAATCTATCCAGCTTTCGTCAGAGTAACCGGGATTGCCGTATTCGTCCCTAACCTGATCATTATAACGGGCTTTATCAATAAGATATTCTTTCGTAATAAACCCCAGCATCAGTATTATAAAAACGGCACCTGCAATGCGGCGGGTATTTGTATTCGCAATCTTCTTTAAGATGAGCAACGCCCAGCTTGTATAGCCCCAAAGTGCAGGAATGTAAATAGGGGCAAGCAAACGGTGGTTAATACGTTCGTACCTCGAAAATGTAGAGGACACAACAATAAACAACCCGTAAATCAAAGCAAAGGTAATGGCCAGGTTTTCAAAACTATCCAGCTTACGACGGTAGTAATTGTAAGCCAGTGCGGCTATAAATCCGCCGAAAATAATTATAGCCAGCGGGATAGACATCCAGTATTGATTTGGGGTAAGTCCCATCCAATCGCAAACTACATTGCCAAAGTAGTATAGGTTTTTGCCAAACGATGTAATAGATGGTTCACGCGGCCCCGTTGTAGTGCCCGACATAAACGCGTTAAGTACCAGGTTACTTACCAGTAATGAAATGCAAACAAAGCCGTATATGATGATGTGTACTATCTTTTTCTTTAATGGTAAAACCCTATCCAACAGTAGCAATAAGCCACCAGTGCCCACAATGGTTACCGCGGCATAGCGTGTTACGCAGGCAACAGCAGCAATTAAGGCAGCCGCAACCAAGGCTTTTACCGTATGTTTTACCAGGTACTGCCTAAACGCGACCAGGAAAAACAAGGTTTCGAGGATAAACAAAGTTTCAGACCATAGGTAGGAGTATACCTGCAGCAAAGCCGGACTAAGTATAATAGCTACCAGTATAAGCCATTTATATATGCGGGAGGCAGGTACAAACCTTTGCATGATCCATCCAGCGGTATATATTAATGTGGCAAACATTAACCCGTTTAGTATGGCTCCAAATACGGTAGGGTCGATACGGGTGATAAACATGATAGTACCCAAAAACATGGGGTAAAATACAGGGAAATCAACAATAGGTATATGATTGAAGGTTTGCAGCGTACCGTTTGCATTCAAACTTCGGGCAGCGCTTGTATACATAATGGAATCGGGCGAGATGCCGATACCACTGTATTTGCAAAATAACTGTATAGCAACAAACCCAATTACTGCGGCAATAAAGGTGTCGTAGTTTTTAAAATATCGGTTTAGTTGCATATAGTGGTTTTATGGTATTATAGTGGTAAAAGTTGTATAGACGAAAAAAGTTTTAAAAATAAAACAAATCGCCGTTTGCCATCTGTGGTAGAAATTAAAATATATAGAGTTTATCATTGCGAGGTACGAAGCAATCCCATAAACAAAGCTCGATACTTTTCCTGTGAGATTGCTTCGTTCTTCGTAATGACAATAAACATACTTAAACTTAATCAATCAAATCCAGCACTGTACTTATCGGCTGGTCGCTGTCAATTAATATGCCTTTTACACCTGCAGCTGTTCCCGCTTCCACATCGCGTTCACGGTCACCTATAAAATAAGATAGGGCAGGGTCAATGTTATATTTAGCTATACCTTGTAAAAGCAGACCTGGCTTTGGCTTACGGCAATCACAATCGCCGGTAAAATTTGGATGATGCGGGCAGTAAAAAAAATCAGTAATTTCTACGCCGTGCTGTTGATAAACCTCTTTCAGGTGATTGTGCATTTTTGCCAGTTCGTCTTCAGTATACCAACCCTTGGCTAATCCACCCTGGTTGGTGGCCACCAATAACATGTAGCCTTTGTCTTGCAAGGTTTTAAGGGCATCAAAGTTATCAAGTACATGGAAGTCTTCAAAGCGACGTACATAGTCGCCCATTTCCTGGTTTAATACTCCATCACGATCTAAAAAAACGGCTTTAATTTTTGCTGGCATCAATCTTTATTTTTTGACGAAGGTAAGAAAATTTAGAAAGTGCATAGTTAATAGTGTGTAGTTCCTATATAATGTATATAAAAACCATCGATTTAATATGTCGGTACAAATGGTGCAATAGATTGATTTGAAAGTGTAATTATTACACCAAAATGTCGCCAAATTTTATTCTGTTATAAAAAGGTTTACCGCTTATATAAATGATAAGCGCTTGGTCTGTGCAACTTTATACCGATTCTAAATAATATTTTTATATAATTCATTTTGTTAATCATAATAAATGTTTCTTTTTATTAACAAAATGTTAAATAAATATGATGTAAATAATTGATTTTTTAGAAATCTTTAAAAATCTTCATAAATTTTATAATTTCTTTTGATATCAGTAACTTCGTCATTACACCATTTTATAAAACGGTTTAATTTACAATGAATCAAACTGAGAGCCACCAGGGCCTTTACAGGCCAGAATTTGAACACGATTCCTGCGGAACTGGATTTATAACCAATATTAATGGGCATAAAAGTAACCAGATAATTGATGACGCGCTTACCATGCTTGAAAACATGGAACACCGCGGCGCTTGCGGATGCGACCCCGAAACCGGCGATGGAGCTGGTATTTTAATACAGTTACCCCATGAATTTTTCATGGAGGAATGCTCAAACCTGGAGATCAGCCTGCCGGAGCCCGGCGAGTATGGCGTAGGTATGATATTTTTCCCGAAAGATTCGGCTGCGAAAAAGGCATGTCGTATTGTTATTACCAATGCTATTGAAAAATTAGGTCTTCATAAATTAGGCTACCGTAAACTTACGGTTGATTCAATGGCAGTTGGCGAAACAGCCCGCCAGGCCGAACCGGATGTAGAGCAGATTTTTATTTCCCGCCCGCACCACATTACCAACGCCGATGATTTTGAGCGTAAGCTGTTCATATTACGCAGGTATATTAATAAAACCATTACCGAAACTATCCCGGCAGCGGCAGAGCATTTTTATTTTACCTCGCTATCCTGCAAAACTATTGTTTACAAGGGGCAGGTAACTACCTATCAGCTGCGTAAATATTATTCAGACCTTACAGATCCGCGTATTGCGTCTGGCTTTGCCATGATCCACTCGCGTTTCTCAACCAATACATTTCCATCATGGAAACTGGCTCAGCCTTTCCGCTTAATTGCGCATAACGGCGAGATCAATACCCTTACAGGTAACCTTAACTGGTTCTATTCGGGCTTAAAATCATATGCGTCGGCCTATTTTACTGCCGATGAGATGGAAATGATCATGCCGGTGATAGATAACAACCAGTCAGATTCGGCCTGTTTGGATAACATCATCGAAATTCTTTTACACTCCGGCCGTTCATTGCCGCACGTAATGATGATGCTGATCCCTGAAGCATGGGATGGTAACGAGCAGATGGACCCAGTTAAGAAAGCATTTTACGAATACCACGCTACCTTAATGGAGCCCTGGGATGGTCCTGCCGCTATCAGCTTTACCGATGGTAAACTGGTTGGCGCCGTGTTAGACAGGAATGGTCTACGTCCTTTACGTTATGTTATAACCAACGATGGTCGTGTTATTGCCGCATCTGAGGCCGGTACGTTGACTATTGATGAAAGCACGATAGTGCGTAAAGGCCGTTTACAGCCGGGTAAAATGCTGCTTATCGATACCGAAAAAGGCAGGATCATCACCGATGATGAAATAAAGAAACAAATTAGCTCGCAGCAGCCTTATGGCCGCTGGTTAGAGAACTATAAAATTAACCTGAGCGAGCTTACCGAACCGCGTTTAGCGTTCGCAAGCCTTTCAGAAGCATCTGTATTCCGCTATCAGCAGGTATTTGGTTACAGCCGCGAGGATATCGATACCATTATTAAGCCAATGGCTGTTGATGGTAAAGAGCCTATAGGATCTATGGGTACAGATGTGCCTTTGGCTATCCTGTCTGATAAACCACAACACCTTTCAAGCTATTTTAAACAATTCTTTGCGCAGGTTACCAACCCGCCTATAGATCCTATACGCGAGCGTTTGGTAATGAGTCTTGCTACCTTTATAGGTAACAACGGCAACCTGCTTGACGAGGATAAAATGCACTGCCATTGTGTGGTTTTAAAGCACCCGATCTTAAAAAATCACCAGCTGGAAAAATTGCGCAGTATTGATACCGGACTTTTCCATGCCAAAACACTGCAAACCTATTTTGTAGCCGATGGTATGCCGGGCTCGCTGGAAAAAGGGATAGCCAGGCTTTGCCGTTATGCCGAAGACGCTGTTGATGACGGTTTCGAAGTATTGATCCTTTCAGATCGTGCGGTTGACTCTGAGCATGCGCCAATCCCAACTTTGCTGGCTGTATCTGCTGTACATCACCATTTGATCAAAAAAGGCCGCCGTGGTTCTGTTGGTCTGGTTGTTGAAACAGGTGATGCCTGGGAAGTTCACCATTTTGCCTGCTTGCTGGCCTTTGGTGCTACTGCAATTAACCCATACCTCGCTTTAGCTACTATTGAAACAGTTAAAAATAACGGCAGTTTAGAAACCAGCTACGATCTTAAAAAACTGCAAAGCAACTACGTAAAATCTGTAAATGATGGTTTGTTGAAGATCTTCTCAAAAATGGGGATATCGACACTACAATCATACCACGGTTCGCAGGTATTTGAAATATTAGGCTTAAATAAAGCTGTAGTTGATAAGTATTTCTCAGGAGCTGTTACCCGCATAGGCGGTTTAGGCCTTGATGAAATTGCCCGGGAGGCATTGTGTAAACACCGTATGGGCTTTAATGCCAAAGGCGGTGATAATTTACTGCCCGAAGGCGGTATTTACCAATGGAAACGCAGGGGCGAAGCGCACTTGTTTAACCCAACTACGGTTCACTTGTTACAGCACGCTACCCGCAGTAATGATTATGCTGTATATAAAAACTACGCCAAAGTAATTAACGAGCAGGGCGAAAAGCATTTCACTATTCGTGGTTTACTTGATTTTGCCCATCACCGCGAAGCTATCAGCATTGATGAGGTTGAACCGGCCGAAAATATCATGAAACGCTTTGCAACAGGCGCTATGTCTTTCGGTTCTATCTCTCACGAGGCGCACAGCACAATGGCTATTGCCATGAACCGTATTGGCGGCAAAAGCAATACCGGCGAAGGTGGCGAGGATGAAATGCGTTATGAGCAAATGGCCAACGGCGATTCTATGCGCTCGGCTATTAAGCAAGTGGCATCTGCACGTTTTGGGGTAACATCAAACTACCTTACCAATGCCGATGAACTACAAATAAAAATGGCGCAGGGTGCAAAACCGGGCGAAGGTGGGCAGCTGCCGGGCCATAAGGTTGATGATTGGATCGCTAAAACCCGTCACTCAACGCCGGGCGTAGGTTTAATTTCGCCGCCACCTCACCATGATATTTACTCTATTGAGGATCTGGCTCAATTAATATTTGATTTAAAGAACGCTAATCGCACGGCACGTATCAACGTTAAGTTGGTATCGAAAGCAGGTGTTGGTACTATAGCAGCCGGTGTTGCCAAAGCACACGCTGATGTGATCCTTATTGCCGGATATGATGGTGGTACAGGTGCATCGCCAATAAGCTCTGTAAAACACGCCGGTTTACCTTGGGAGCTTGGTTTAACCGAGGCTCACCAAACACTGGTACGCAATAAATTACGCAGTCGTGTGGTGTTGCAAACTGATGGTCAGTTAAAAACTGGTCGCGATTTGGCAATTGCCTGTTTAATGGGCGCCGAGGAGTGGGGTGTTGCAACAGCCGCGTTAGTTGCCGGTGGTTGTATCATGATGCGTAAGTGTCACTTAAATACCTGCCCGGTAGGTGTTGCCACGCAAGATCCTGAATTAAGGAAACTGTTTAGCGGTAAGGCAGATCACGTGGTTAACCTGTTCCGCTTTATGGCCGAAGAGTTACGCGAGATCATGGCCGAACTTGGTTTCCGCACCATTAATGAAATGGTAGGCCGTGTTCAGTTCCTGAAAGTTAAAGACAACCTGCAAAGCTGGAAAGCTAAAAAGATCGATCTGTCGGGCATTTTGCACCCGGTTACCAATACCAAAGGCATGACGCTTTATAACAGTGAAAGCCAGGATCATGGTATGTCCGAGATCATCGACTGGAAATTATTGGAAAGCGCTAAAGCAGCACTTGAAGATAAAACCCCGGTTTTTGCATCTTTCGATGTTATTAACGTTAACCGTACTATTGGTACGCTGTTATCAAACGAAATCTCTAAAATATACGGATCGGCAGGATTACCCGATAATACTATCAACTACAAATTCAAAGGTTCTGCCGGACAAAGCTTCGGTGCATTTGCCACCAAAGGTATTTCCTTTGAGTTGGAAGGTGAAGCCAATGACTATGTAGGTAAAGGTTTATCTGGCGCGCAACTGGCTATTTATCCTGCTCAAAATGCAACTTTTGCACCACAGGATAATATCATTATTGGTAACGTAGCCCTTTACGGAGCTACATCGGGCGAGCTTTTTGTTGGCGGTATGGCCGGCGAACGTTTCGCGGTACGTAACTCCGGTGCAACCACCGTTGTTGAGGGTATCGGCGATCACGGTTGTGAGTACATGACCGGTGGCCGCGCGCTTATCTTGGGCCAAACAGGCCGCAATTTCGCAGCAGGTATGAGCGGCGGATTAGCATGGATCTATAACCCTGAAAACAACTTTGCCGAAAATTGCAATACCGAGATGGTTGACCTTGATCCGCTATCGTTACAGGATGAAGAGCAAATAAAGGGATTGCTGAAAAAACACATCAGCTTAACCGGCAGCAAGCTTGCACAGCAAATACTTACAAACTGGGCAGAAGCATCTACACAATTTGTTAAAGTGTATCCAAAAGAGTATAAAAAAGTAGTAGAGAAGTTACAATATCAAACAATAGGCTAAATTTCAGATGGGAAAACCAACAGGATTTCAGGAGTTTAACAGGGAATTACCAACCAAGGTTCCCGCTACTGAACGCGTAAAGAACTATAACGAGTTTGTGAATTTATATACCGACGAGAAGCTTAATCAGCAATCGGCCAGGTGTATGAATTGCGGTATCCCTTTTTGCCATTCGGGATGTCCGCTGGGTAATATAATCCCTGAGTTTAACGATGCGGTGTATCGTAAAAACTGGGAAGAGGCCTACCATATTTTATCGTCAACAAATAACTTCCCTGAGTTTACAGGCCGTATTTGCCCTGCACCTTGCGAATCGGCATGTGTGTTGGGTATCAACAAGCCAGCCGTAGCTATTGAGGAAATTGAGAAACATATTATTGAAATAGCTTACCAGAAAAATCTGGTAAAACCTACCGCTCCGTTAATTAAAACCGGTAAAAAAGTAGCCGTAGTAGGTTCTGGCCCGGCTGGATTAGCTGCTGCAGCTCAGCTTACAAAGGTTGGTCATGCGGTAACCGTTTATGAACGCGATGACAAACCAGGAGGTTTATTACGTTACGGTATCCCCGATTTTAAATTAGAGAAATGGGTTATCGAGCGCCGTATAGAGGTAATGGAGAAAGATGGTGTTGTGTTTAAGCTGAACAGCGAAGTTGGTAAAAACGTAGCTGCTGATGAGCTTTTACGTAACAACGATGCCGTAGTATTGGCTGGAGGCTCAACCATTCCGCGTAACCTTAATATCCCTGGCCGTGAGTTAAAAGGCATCCATTTTGCAATGGACTTTTTAAAGCAGCAAAACAAACGTGTAAGCGATATTGGCTTTGACGCCGAAGATATTTTAGCCACAGGCAAAGACGTAGTAGTTATTGGCGGTGGTGATACCGGCAGCGATTGCGTGGGTACATCAAACCGTCAGGGTGCCGCATCGGTAAAACAATTTGAGGTGATGTTTCAGCCACCGGCACAGCGCACCAAGCATATGCCTTGGCCAACATTCCCGATGGTGCTGAAAACAACCAGCTCACACGAAGAAGGCGCAGACCGTTTCTGGGGAGTTAACACGCTTGAGTTTTTAGGCGATGCCGATGGAAACCTGAGAGCATTAAAGGTAGTTGATGTAGAGTGGGAGCAGGATTTTATGGGCCGCCCCGTTAAGTTCCACACAGTGGAAGGTTCGGAACGTGAAATTCCTTGTCAGCGTGTGTTCTTGGCCATGGGTTTCTTAAACCCGCAGTTTGATGGTTTACTTGCTCACTTAAATGTTGAGCTTGATGAGCGCAAGAACGTTAAAGCCAAAGAAGGCGTGTACCGTACTAACGTTAGCAAAGTATTTGCCGCCGGCGATATGCGCCGTGGCCAGTCGCTGGTAGTGTGGGCAATATCCGAAGGCCGTGAAACCGCCCGTAAGGTAGATGAATTTTTAATGGGCCATTCTGTACTGGAAAGTAAAGATGCCGTTAACCAGTTCGACCAAGTATTTTAGTTAAATTATAAATCCAAATGTGTTAACCACCTTGTGTATTGCAAGGTGGTTTTTTTTGTGGAATAATATCGGTATGAACATAATCAATGGTCCTGTTAATTTATTTATAATGCTTTGGGAAACTACCTGGCCTGTTTTTTGTTAAACCTAAACAAAACAATAAATATTTTAAGATGAAGCGAATAATGGGTTTGTTTTTGGGTTTAATAGCCTTGGTTTCGATACAATCATGTGAGAGTAACAGGAAAGCGAATAATTATAACGGGGTTGCCACTGATAACACCAACGTGCAATTCGTTAAAAATGCTGCAGAGTTAAGTATGACCAATGTTAAGGCTTCGGGGTTAGCCATATCCAATTCAAAGAATCAGCAGGTTGTGCAGTTTGCAAAAGCGATGATAACCGATTATACACAGCTTAATGATGAACTTAAAAAACTAAAACTGGATACCACAGCCGTTGACACCATTGTTGGTGAACACCAGTTGATTTTAGATAGCCTTGGGATGTTACATGCAGCGCAATTTGACAAATCCTACATGCAATTGATGATATCAAATCATGAAAAACAGGTGTCTTCATTTAGAGCCGCCAGTCAGGATAAAAATACACCTGTTGCCGATTTTGCCAAGAAAATTACTCCTGCTTTAAATGTACGCCTTGATTCGGCCAGGGTTATCAATAACAGCTTAAAATAGATTTTACAAAAGTAGCCTCGGCAGTATAAACCCCATAGTGTTTTTATTAAATTGCGCGTAAATATTTTACCGTATGATGCGCCATTTAACAAAAAAGTTTGCCTTTCTTTTATTTTTTACGCTGCTTAGTTACTCCCAACAAGTAGTGGCCCAGGATATTATTAAACCAGGCGAACTTTGGCCCGATAACAACGGTAACCACGTACAGGCACACGGTGGCGGTATCATTAAAGTTGGAAAGCTTTATTATTGGTTTGGCGAGTACCGTGCAAAAGATAACGATCCAACTAAGCGTTACGTTGGCTGCTATTCCTCACCAGATCTTACCAATTGGACTTTCAGAAATAAGGTTATCAATACTGGTGACCCGGCAGATTTTGGTAACAATTTTGTAATGGAGCGGCCAAAGGTTTTCTACAATAAAAAAACTAAAAAATTTGTAATGTATCTGCACATGGATAGTGGCAATTACCAGGCTGCTCGAGTTGGTGTTGCCGTTTGTGATAAGGTAGATGGAGATTATAAATACCTTACAAGTTTTCGTCCGCTGGGCGAGCAAAGCAGGGATATAGGCCAGTTTATTGATGATGATGGTTCGGCTTACCTTATTTTTGAAGACAGACCTCACGGCTTTCACATCGCAAAACTTTCTGACGATTATCTGAGTATCGAGAAAGAAGTGTGCCTTATAAAAGCATCCCTTGAGGGAGGTGCCGTTGTGCATTATAATGGCTTGTATTACGCCATAGGATCGGCGCTAACCGGTTGGGGTGCAAATCCTAATAAATATGCAACTGCTACATCTTTAAGCGGCCCATGGTCGGAGTTTAAGGATATTGCCCCGCCCGAAACCAATACGTATAACTCACAGTCAACTATGATGTTAAAAGTGGTAGGCACTAAAACCACTACGGTAATATTTATGGCCGACCAATGGAGGCCCAATGCCCAATGGGATTCGCGCTACTTGTGGATGCCACTGCAAATAGGTGATGGTAAACTTGTATTACCAAAACCGCAGCCTTGGAAGATCAATGTAAAAACAGGGGAATGGGCGTATGTAAATGAAACTAAGTAGACTAAAATAACTTTAATTGTTGCTGGGTAGGTGGCTTTGCCTTACCCATAACCGTACGGCCGCCATATTTCCATGAATCTTCGCGTTCTTTGGCTATTACTTGGTCGAAATTGGCATTCGGGGTAAAATCTTTCTCGGCATTTTCTGCTATTTTATGCAGGCGCTTTATGGCTTCATTTTTTTCAGACAAACCCATTTTAGCTTTATAAACAGCATTTTGTAAGGTGCCGATGGTTTCGTCATAAACGTTAACAGGTACCGGGAAAGGGTGCCCATCCTTACCACCGTGAGCAAAGGAAAATCTTGCCGGGTCTTTAAATCTTGATGGCGTGCCGTGGATAACTTCGCTTACCAATGCCAGTGATTGAAGGGTACGCGGGCCCAAGCCCTGTAACAATAGTAGCTCTTCAAAATCGGCGGGTTGTTTTTCGTGCGCCAGCCATAATACGGCACCCAATCTTTTCAGATCAACATCCTTAGCCTTAACTTCATGGTGATTAGGCATAACCAGTTTGCCTATCTCGCGGATCATCGTTTCCGGGTTTTCGGCAGCTATTTGCATTACGCCATTCCTGGAACCACCGGCTTGTTTATCGGCCATATTGAGTATTAGCCCGGTATTTTTCCCGTAGATAGAAGTATGAGGATCATCTACAAAAGATGTAAGCTGCTCCGAATGCCAATGATATCGCCGGGCCGTGCTGCTGGCATCGCTCATACCTTGTTGCACTACGGCCCATTTGCCGGTATCACTTAAAATAAAATTATGTGTATAAAGCTGAAAGCCATCCTGTATGGCGGTATTATCAACCTTGGCGCTTAGTTTGCTGCATTTTACAAGATAGTTACCATCAAGGCCAGTGCTTTCGCTTATTTTCATAAGTTCGGCAGGGGTTTGTTTGGAATGTTTGCCCTTGCCGCCGCAAATGTAAATGCCCAATTCGCGGCTATGTGGGTTAATAGCCCGCTTTAAAGCCCCCATTACCGAGGTAGTAATACCCGACGAATGCCAATCCATCCCCATAACGGCTCCCAAGCTCTGAAACCAAAACGGATCGCTCAGGCGGCGTAGTACTTCGTCCTTACCATAGTCGAGCACAATATTTTCTACTACGGCCAAGCCTAGCTTAGCCATACGCTCGGCAAGCCATTGTGGCACATAACCGTAATGTAAAGGCATATCGGCACTCCCAGATCGTTTCATGCTAACAAAGTTAGTAAAATTTGCACGATTTAAGGATTTTGCAGGATTGACAGGTTTTTTTGTGATAGGAATTTATCTGAACTATGATTTTCTTGATTTTGCATTTTGCTTAAATCACATTAATCTTACGATCATATAAATCCTGGTTCAGACAAAAACACATTTTCAAATCTTCAAATTCTCAAATCTTCAAATCAATCCACCTCAACTTCGCCTAAGTACATGGCATCAATATCAGCGGCGTATTTTTTCTCAATCACTTTACGTTTGGCTTTCATGGTGGGCGTTATCTCTCCCTCTTCCATGCTGAATGGGTTGCGTTTTACCTTGAAAGCCTTTATACGCTCGAATTTAGCAAGTTCGTTGCTGTATTTGCGGATATCCTGACCAATCCATTCTATAATTTCCTTATCATCTACAAATATATCCGGGTTTTCAAAAAACTCATTTTTAAGTCCGAAGGTTTCCTGCAAGGTTTCTTTGCCTGGGATTACGATGGCGGTAATATATTCGCGTTTGTCGCCTACCAAAAAGATCTGTTCAATTTTAGGGCTTTTCAGATAAGTGTTCTCTACCGGCGTGGGGTAGATGTTTTTACCGTAAGCATTTACCAACATGTTTTTAAGGCGATCAGTAATTTGCAGGTTTCCGCGAAAAAAGCGACCGATATCGCCCGTGTGGAACCAGTTATCGGCATCAATAACAGTAGCTGTTTCCTCGGGTTTGTTCCAGTACCCTTTCATTACGCAATGCCCGCGCACAATGATCTCGCCTTCTTCAGATAGCAGATCTTCCTTAAAAGTATCGTGGGTTTGTATGGTATAAATTTCTTTGGTATCAATGTTTTGGATAGCCACCTCAATACCCGGTATAATGCGGCCCACAGTGCCATAAATAACCCTATGGCGCTCGGTAACGGCCATAACTGGCGACGTTTCTGTAAGCCCGAAACCTTCCAGTATGGTAATCCCCAGATCGCCGAAAAATTCGCCTATGTTTTTTGGTAACGCGCCACCGCCCGATACCATGAATTTTAATCGACCGCCGGTTTTTGCCTTTATTTTGCTGAATACCAGTTTCTCAGCAATCTTTTGTTCGGTACTTAGGATAATATTTGGTGTTTTGCCGGCCTCCTGTACTATGCGGTATTTTTTACCGATCTCCAGCGCCCATGAAAATATTTTTGTTTTAATGCCGCCTGCCGACATCCCATTTTTAATGGCTTTATCATGTATGCGCTCCAATAAACGCGGTACGCAGCATAAAATGGTAGGCTGCATTTCTTCCATATTTTTTGCCAGTAGTTCCAGGCTTTGGGCAAAAGCAATTTGCGAACCTGTATAAATGGCTATATGGTATATAGTGCGCTCAAATACGTGTGATAGGGGCAAAAACGACAAGAACCTATCTGTTTTTTCTACATAAGGAATTTGGATAAGGCTGTTGGTTACGTTTTCGGTAAGGTTATAGTGCGTAAGCATTACACCTTTTGGTATGCCGGTGGTGCCCGATGTATAAATAAGGCATGAAATATCTGTAGCTAAGATGGCCTCGCGGGCTGCGTTAATTGCCGGGCGGTATTGTTCAACTAAACTAAGGCCTTCGCTGATTACCTGGTTTAAGCCTACTACGCCTGCATTAAGTGCTATCTTATCGCTAAACTTTTCAAAATCTTCAAAGGCGGGTATAATGCGGATAAGCTCGGGGCAGTTATTGGCAATTTTAAGTACTTTACGAAATAGGAAAGGAGTACCTGCGATGATGGTTTTAGCACCAGAATCATTCAAGATATATTCCATCTCACTTTCGGTAAGGGTGGGGTAGATGGACGTATTTATAGCACCTATCTGCTGCAGGGCCTGGTCGTAATAAACATAATTGGGGCCATTTTCAATAATAAGGGAAAGGCGATCGCCTTTTTGAATGCCAAGGTTAAGTAACCAGGCCGATATAGCATCGATCTTTTCAAGGGCTTCGCCGTAGCTTATTTCTACCCAGGTGTCTTTAACCTTATGAATTAAAAAAGTATGATTTAATGGGTGAATATTGGCTACCGTGTTGCGTATAAACGATGGAACGGTTGATAGGTTGCTGGCCTTGCTCATTAAGTGGTAATTGGTTTTATGAACCTCAAACTTATGTTTTTTAAGCCTAAAATTAAAATGAATTATCGGGATAATGAAGCTGCGTAATAGTAATTGCAGGATTGCTTCTGTAACAAGTTTTATACATTAAATATATTTTGTCTATGGATTTGGTAGTCTTTAAATTAATTTATATGTTTGTCGCGTCAAAAAGAAATATACGAAGTGATGAAAACTTCCGAGAGCGGATCAACAGAATTTAAAAACAACAATACAATGCTATCCTCATGTAAAGCATTTGTCATGTGCTGTTGTTGCATGTGGGCCATTCTTTAAGTATTAAATTCCCTTTTCAGGTACAGTCGTTTTGCAAGTAACGGCTTCAGAAAATTAAAAAAGTCAATAGCTTTTAATGGTATTACTATGTTAATAAAATCCCCTAAAATGAAATAATTACATGTACAAAAAACCGGCAAGGAAGCCTTGCCGGTTTTTATTTGGAAAGATCAGATACGTAACGCCAATCACTCACTGACCTTCCATCAAGTTTTACGAACAATAAATTATTAATAAAACCTGTTAAATATATGGAAATATCTATCCATGCCTTTCCTTTTTATAAAAAGCTGCTTAAGCTCATTATACTACTTTCGGTTCCCTTAATATCAATGGCGCAAACCGAGCCACCGCCAACCATTAATTCACACCTTAACGGCGTAGTACTTGATGCTGCTTCTAAAGAACCATTAGTAGGTGCCGGTGTACTTATACTGGGTACAACACATTCGGTATCAACAGATCGCGATGGTAAATTTTCTTTTGTAACGGGCCAAAAGTTTCCGTACACCCTGGTAATTACCTACATAGGGTATGAAAAGCAAGAATTTGTAGCAAACGGAAGCCCAGTGCAAATTTTACTGAAAGAATCTGTTAAATCATTAAACGATGTGGTAGTTGTTGGTTACGGTACGCAAAGCCGCAAATCGCTTACCGGTTCTGTAACAACGGTAAATGCCGATGAAATAAAAAACCGGCCGGTTGCAAGTTTCGATCAGCAATTACAAGGTAAAGCCTCTGGTGTACAGGTATCTGCAGGTACAGGTATCCCTGGCGATGGTTTGTTTTTTCGCATCCGTGGCAGTACGTCCATCAATGCGGGTAATGATCCCTTATACGTGATAGACGGTGTATTTATCAATAGCCAGTCGTTGCAAAAAATAACCACGCAGGGGCAGGCAAATAACCCACTTGCCGATATTAACCCTGCAGATATTGAAAGCATCAGTATATTAAAAGATGCAGACGCAACCGCTATATATGGTGCCCGTGCCGCCAATGGAGTGGTGCTCATCACCACCAAACGAGGCAAATATAATACAGCACCAAAAGTTAGCTTCAATACCTATTTCGGCGCGGCTAAAGCACCTAAGCTTTGGGACCTGGTTACCGGCCCGGAACATGCTGAATTGGTTAACGAACTTTACCGAAACACCGAAGCCGAGGCTATAGCTACCGGCAACACCGCTGCTATAAATACCTATAAAAATCTTCCGTTCAGGGCTTTAACAGATAACCCTACAGGTACACCCGCTGCCCGCGGCTTACCGCAGGATCAGCCTACTTATGATCGTTTGCACGATGTGTTCCGTACCGGCTTTATTCAAAATTACGATGCTTCGGTTACGGGTGGTAACGATAAAACCCGCTATTATGTGGGCGGTGGTTACAACAGCCAGCAGGCCGATCTGAAAACTAATGATTATCGTCGCGCCAGCTTTAAATTTAACCTGGATCAAAAGATAAGCGATGTGTTTAGTATTGGTACAAGCTCGTTATTGTCGCAATCATACCGTACAAATGCACGTGTGGGCGATGGTCCGCAGGGTGGTATTTTGCAATCGGCGCTGCATACGCCAACGTATTTACCAAAGGTAAATGCCGATGGTAGCCCGGCCAAATGGGCTGGGTTTGATAACCTTGATGTGCTGATCAACAATACCAATATGCACTCTAAAAGCACTCGGTTAATCAGTAATATTTATGTGGATGCCAACATTACACACGATTTAAAGTTCCGTTCGAGCTGGAGCGTTGACTATAATACTTACGACGAATACCAGTACTGGAACAGCCTCACCAACCTTGGGGCGGCCAATCATAACCTGGGTACATCAAGTTTAAGTACTTCATCTACCTGGACAAATGAGCAAACCTTAACCTACAACAAAGTATTTGGTAGCAAAAATTATTTTACGGCCTTGGTAGGTAACTCGGTGCAGGGTAGGGTGAATTCGCAAACCCAGGCACAGGGTACCAATTTTCCGAATGACTCTTTTCAGCAGATTGCGTCGGCAGCTACTACTACCGGTACATCAAACCAAAGCAAAAATAACCTGTCCTCATTCTTTTCAAGGGTAGCTTATAACTATGCAGGCAAGTATTTTATCGAAGGTAATTTAAGGGCCGATGCATCATCCAAATTTGGTAAAGATCACCGCTGGGGATATTTCCCATCGGCGGGTGTAGCTTGGCAGGCCAAGGAAGAGGGTTTTTTAAAGAATGTATCTTTCCTGAGTAACCTTAAAATTCGCGGTAGCATAGGTTTAACAGGTAACCAAAATGGTATTCCAGATTTTGCCTCAAGGGGGCTATGGTCTGCGGGCTATAACTATCAGGATAACCCGGGTACGCAGCCATACCAGCTTGCCAATCCCGATTTGAAATGGGAAACCACCCGCCAGATAAACCTGGGCTTAGATGCCGGGTTTTTCAACAGCCGCTTGAATTTAGAGTTCAACGTGTATGATAAATATACCACCGGCCTGTTGCTTAATCTGCCGTTAGCCTTAACATCGGGCTATGCATCTATCATCAAAAATGCAGGTGAAATGAGCAATAAAGGCTTCGAAATCACCATCAATAGTACTAATATCAAACAGGAGGATTTTACCTGGCAAACAAGTTTAAACATATCACGCAATATTAATAAGATAGAAAAATTACCTATACCTATTGACGCTTCTTACGCCACCGTACGGATGGTGCAAGGATACAGCATGAACTCCTTCTTTGTATACAAACAGCTTTATGTTGATCTGCAGGATGGTAACCCTGTGTACCAACATGCAGATGGCACCACAGGTAAAACCGTAACTGCTGCCGATAAGGTTATTGATGGTAACGGTTTGCCAAAATTCTTCGGGGGCTTTAACAATACGGTTAATTACAAAGGTTTTGATTTAAGTGTGTTTTTCAACTTTGAATACGGCAATAAGGTATATAATAACAATGCTTACTTCTTAGAAGGCGGCGGTACCCGCGATGACCGTAGGGCAATGGATACCTATCAGCTTAACCGCTGGACAACGCCCGGTCAGGTTACTGATGTGCCACGCTTAACCGCTTTAGGTACAAATTATACCCTAAGCCCGGTTAGCCGCTTTATTGAAAACGGATCGTTTTTGAGGCTGAGCAACGTAAACCTTGGCTATACGCTACCTAAGTTAATCGCCGAGAAGATCAAAGCATCATCCGTGCGTATTTACGTGAGTGGATCAAACCTTTGGTTGCTGACTAAATACAAGGGCCCGGATCCTGAGATCAATGTAACTGCCGATGCCAATGTACAGGGTTATGATTTAGGCACGCCGCCAATACCACGCACCTTACAGGTTGGCGCAAACATCACCTTTTAATTATTTAACAGCTTAAAGATGAAAAAATTACTCTATATAATTCCATTGTTTGCCTTGCTTGCATCCTGCAATAAATTCCTGGATGTGCAGCCTCAGCAGCAGGTAGATGAATCACAGGCCATTACCAATGCCGCCAGCGCAGCGACAGCCGTAAATGGTTTATACAACGCGCTTGGTAACGATAATTATTATGGTTCCAACTTTCCGGCCATATCCTACCTGTACGGTGGCGATGTAGTGTGGACAGGTTCGCAGGCCGCCCCGCAGGAGATTTCGGCCCACAAAACAACTGCTTATAACAGTTATATCGGTTCGGCATGGGGAGCAATTTATAAAACCATACTATCGGCCAATTACATTTTAGAAGCGGTGCCAAAGATCAGCGATCCGCTTTTTGTTACGGCTACTAAAAATCAATATTTAGGCGAAGCCTATGCAGCGCGCGCATTATCCTACTTTGACCTGGCACGTGGCTGGGGCGGAGTACAGCTTATACTAACACCAACCCATACACCAAGCGATCATGCAGGTATTAAACGCAGTACGCTTGCAGATACTTACGCACAGGTTTTGAGTGATCTGAACACAGCCGAAACACTTTTGCCGGCAACAACCAATCGTAACCGTTTTACCCAAAAAACAATATGGGCGCTTAAAGCAAGGTTTTACCTGTACAACAAACAATGGGCGCTTGCCGAGCAATATGCTACCAAAATCATAGGCGATAATGCCAATTACAGCCTCATTGGCCCTTACAGTTCGTTTTTTGCAAACAATGCGGTAGCTACCCCCGAATCTATATTTGAAATCGCTTACAGCGTATCTTTTAAAAACACACATAGCACATGGTTTTTACCACCTGCATTGGGCGGCAGGAGAGAATGGTCGCCGTCGTCAACGCTGGTTTCATTGTTGAATAATCCGGCTGTGGGTGGCAACAGGAGCGCACTGATAGCGCAAACCGCGCCTCCGGGTAATTTATGGTATGGTAAATTATATTACCGTAATCCCCTGGGTACCGATCCGGCTTATGTTATTCGCCTTGCTGAGCTTTACCTTATCCGTTCGGAAGCGCGTGCCCAGCAGGATAATAACTTTGATGCGGCGGTTGCCGACCTTGTTAGCGTACGTACCCGTGCCGGTGTTACATCCGCAGCTCCAACATCAAAAGCCGACCTGTTAATTGCTATTGATGCCGAAAGACAAGTAGAGTTTCCTTTCGAAACCGACCGCTGGTTTAACCTGGTACGCCGGGGCAAGGTTGCCGATGCACTGGGCATAACCGATGTAAACAAATACCTGTTCCCGATACCTGCAAGTGAGTTGCTGGCCGATCCGGGAAATCTTGATCCTAACCCTGGTTATTAATCAAAAAAACATAAATCGCATGAAAAAGATCACTCATTAACTTTTAGCATTGTTTATTGCAGGTACCGCTTCGGTATCTGCACAAACTGCAAACCCCGTAGGGCCAGAAAAAGGTTCGCTGGTTATTGTTGGCGGTGGTAACGTTGGTCCCGAGATATGGGCCAGGTTTGTTGAACTTGCCGGCGGTGCCAATGCCAGTATCATTTACGTGCCTACAGCCGGTGATGATTCTACAATAGTAAAAAATAACAATACCGTTAAAAAGCTACAGGAACTTGGCGTTAAGAGTGTAACCACTTTACACACCCGCGACCCTAAAGTTGCCAACACCGATAAATTTGTAGAACCAATCCGTAAAGCCACCGGTGTTTGGTTTGAGGGTGGCCGCCAATGGAAAATTGCCGATGCTTATTTGGGTACGCTTACCCAAAAGGAATTTAAAGCGCTGCTTGATCGCGGCGGGGTGATCGGCGGTACATCTGCCGGGGCAACTATCCAGGGTTCGTACCTGTTTCGTGGCGATACCAAGGGCAATACCGTTTTAGTAGGCGACCATATCCAGGGATTAGATTTTATTCATAACGTAGCCATAGATCAGCACATCCTTAAACGTAATCGCCAGTTTGATCTGTTGAGCTTTATCAAAACCCGCCCGGATCTTTTGGGTATCGGTATAGATGAAAGCACCGCGATAGTGGTTCATCAAAATAATTTTGAAGTGATAGGCGCATCTTACGTTGCCATTTACGATGCCAACAATTTTGCCGGCACTGTGAAAAATATTTCCAGCGACTCTGGCAATAACGGGCCATTTTATTACCTGAAAAAAGGTGAAAAATTCGATCTGCTAAACCGTAAAGCATTGATAGAGAAACCTGCTGCAAAACCGGCGGCGAGTAATTAAATGAAAGACAAGCAGCGAGGGCTGTGCGATTCCCCTCTTGAGAGGGGGGAGGGGTGTGTTTATTGGTGAAGCCAAGGCAGAAACACATCTCTCCAACGCACTATCCCACCGCGCCCCCTCACAAGAGGGGAACTAAGAAAACAAACAACAAAGCCGGGTGACTGAGTGGCTAAGTGCGGGTCTGCAAAACCCTTTACGGCAGTTCGAACCTGCCCCCGGCGTCATAAATTACCACCATAAACAAACCAAACAATGAATGCACTACAAGGATCATTATCCAACGATGATTGGAAAGGATACGAAAAGTGGGCTTTTCGCATTTTTTCAATTTATTTTTTTCTTCAGGCAGTACCGCTCGATTGGAAGTTTTATCGTAACCTGTTTTCCATAAATTGGTTACACCTGCGCTTTAGCGACATATTTTACATCAGCAGATACACGCCACAGATTTTCACCAAAGGTTCTGCTACCGGATGGGGTTTAAATACTTATGCTGATTGGCTGGTTCTGCTATTCATAGCTATCGTTGGCGCAATTATCTGGAGCTACAGGGATAAAACTGTAACTAACTACGATAAGTTGTATTACTGGATAAGAATAATAGTGCGTTACCGTTTGGCCATAGGCATCATTGCTTATGGGTTTATTAAGTTTTTTCCATTGCAATCGCCATATCCGTCGATCAGCAATCTGAATACCCATTACGGCGAATTTAGCCGCTGGAAACTGTTTTCGCTAAGCCTGGGCATTGTTCCTAATTATGAGTCGTTTTTAGGCTTGGTGGAGATATTTGCTGGTTCGTTATTATTTTTCCGGAAAACATCAACCATTGGTGCGCTGCTGGTGGTTATTTTTACAGGGAATGTGTTTATGTCTAACCTCGCTTATGAAGGTGGGGAAGCCATTTACAGCCTATATCTGATCTCATTAGGTTTGTTTTTATTAATCTTTGATTTGGTGCGGTTGTTTGTTCTGATAGGGTTGGAGCGCCCCGTACAACCCGGCAGGTTCAGACCAACTTTTACCGCAACTTTAAAACGGAACAGGCTTGTTTTAAAAACGATTTTCATTTTCTTTTTTGTGTTTTTATACGGCTATAAAACATGGTCGGCATACCATCATGATGTATATCAATATCCACAAACTGCGGGTTTGAAAGACGCTGCCGGATACTACGACGTTAGTGAATTTAAGATTAACAGCGCCTCGTTACCTTACTCGGCTACGGATACCACAAGGTGGAAAAATGTTGTTTTTGAGAAATGGGCAACTATTAGCATTGGCACTAATAAATCTATTAAAATAGATTCGGCGGTAACCGAAGAAATTAACGACAAGGATGCCGAGCGCAGTTATGAAGAGGCTGGCTCAATTGGCAGGCAATATTACAGCTACCGTGTTGATGAGGCTAACCAGTCGCTCATTCTCCAAAATAAAAACCATAATTATCCTGGTGATAAACTGGTGCTGCATTTCACCAAACCGAATGACAATGATCTGATATTAACAGGATTAAACGGCAGGGATTCGGTTTATGCTGTTTTGAACAAGGTAGATAAGAAATACCTGATAAAAGAAGCGGCCGCAGGGCGTAACAAGGCCATTAAATTATAACCTTAAAAGAAGATTTATCATGTCAACAGAAATATATCCTAACGTTTCAACATCTGAACAGTCCGTTAATCGTGATCAAACTGAAACAGCTTCTACAGGCAAAAGTACCCCGCCCGCAAAACCATGGAAAGGCTATCAAAAAGTGTTGTTCCGTATTGCTTTTGTGTTTTTTGTAGTAATGAGCATCCCCACTACTGCCGAGTGGTATAAGAATATCGTGGGCATAAACTGGCTTCACCTGCATTACCGCGATTTGTATGATATTGCACGGTTTCAGCCTTCTTTAGTAAGATTCCAAACCCCGGCATATAACCTGATGGGCTATGCCGATTGGCTGGCAGTATTGGTTATCGGCATAATTGGCGGTTTAATATGGACTGCCATTGACCGTAAAAGATTAACCTACAATACGCTGTATTACTGGCTTAGGGTAATTGTGCGTTACCGCGCGGGTATCGGCATTATTGGTTTTGGGTTTACCAAATTATTTCCCGTGCAATTGCCTTATCCGTCGTTAGGTTTGCTCAACACAAATTTTGGTGACCTTACAGCACAGAAAATTTATTGGCTTTCCATAGGGATAGTGCCCTGGTACCAGGTTTTTGCGGGGATAGTAGAGGTGGCTGCGGGTGCGTTGCTATTTTTCAGACGTACCACTTTATTGGGTGCCATATTGCTGTTTGGTGCCTTAGGCGATATAACTTTTGTGAATTTCTCGTACGATGGTGGGGTGCATGTTTATGCCTCATACTTTGTGCTTTTCGCGGCATTTTTGATCATTTATGATGTGCCTAAATTGTATAACCTGCTCATTTTGGAGCGTTATACCGTACCGGTTAATTTTTACCCGTCCTTTTCAAAAAAGTGGTTAAAGTATACCCGCATAGTTTTAAAGGTGGCTACCATCTGGGTGTTTTTAGTCGTATTGTTTTGGGTGCAGTACACCAATTTCAGGTATGATCCTTATAAGCAACCAGCCATGAGTGGTATAAAACAATTGCGGGGTAATTATAATGTAACCACCTTTAAAATTAACGGGCAGGAAATTCCATACTCGCCGCTTGATTCAGTGCGATGGAGCGAGGCTACGTTCGAAAAATGGTCAACACTCACCTATAAAGTAAACAAACCCGTTGTGCTCGATCTTTCCAATGGTGGTGGTTCTCCCATGCGCGATATCAACCGTACTTTTGAACTTACCGGTGTAGCCGGCGGTCAGCGCGTATTTTATTATGAGGCGGATACCGTGAACCATACTCTTTATCTGCAGGATAAAAATGTAGCAGCCAACCGCCGCGACAGGGGTAAAGGAAAAAATAAAGACGGCAACCAGCGTGCCGCCAACAAAAAAGGCAAAGGCGATAAAAAGGACTGGATCCCTGCAGGTGCCCGTGCCAATATCCGGAATGAGATAGCCGCAATTGATCCGCTTGCCCAATCAACGCGTCGCGAAAAAGGTATTCCTGAAGAATTGAAAGCCGAACGGAAACGCAACCACATGATCCTGAATTATTCAACTACCGATGGCAGCCATGTTATCCTGACAGGCATTAACGAACATAAAGATTCAATTTACGTGGTGTTGGATAGGGTGAACAAAAAATATGCTCTTACAGACAGTAAATTGCAGGCAGGTAAGTACTAATACAAATCACATTAAATACAAATTATTAACCATATCATATAAAATCCACCAAAAACAATTATGTCATTAACTAAAAAATTAACCCTCCATGAAGATTGGGCGGTTGTTATCCTCGGTTCGCTGGTAATCCTGTTAACCATCGGCGGCCTGGTACTCACCGTGCCTGTATTTGCATGGAAGGATACCGATCAGCTTTTTACAAATGTGTTCAAAGCCGGTAATCTTGCCATTATAGGTATCCAATTCTTGTTTGTATTTGTAATAGCCGGTGTTGGCGCGCTGCTTACGGGCAAATCGCTGAAGAATTATGTAATCGTATTCCCAATTGTTTATATCCTCACCATAGTGGCGCTCATAATAGCAGGCAATGTACATGCCAAAGCTTACGGCATCGAGGCGGTGATATTTAGCCTCGGCATCGGTTTACTTATCGGCAATTTTGTTAAACTGCCCGAGTGGTTTAAAGCTGCGTTGTCAACAGAGCTTTATGTAAAAGTTGGGTTGATATTGCTGGGTACCAGTGTAATATTTTCTGATATATTGAAAGCCGGCTCGTTAGGATTGATCCAGGCGCTGCTGGTAGTAACATCTGTATGGTATTTTGCCTTTTGGGTGTGTAAAAAATTAAAGGTAGATGATGAAATCGCTATGATGATCTCCAGTGCGGTATCCATCTGCGGGGTATCGGCGGCCATAGCAACCGCAGGCGCCATCAAAGGCGATTCAAAAAAGCTATCCTATGTAATATCAATGGTATTAATCACGGCGGTGCCCATGATGATATTTATGCCCATCATAGCCCATTATTTTCATTTTCCGGAAAAGGTGACCGGCGCGTGGCTTGGGGGCAGTATTGATACAACCGGTGCCGTTGTGGCGTCGGGTTCATTAGTCGGCGAGGTTGCTCTTAAAATAAGCACCATCGTAAAATTCTCACAAAACGTATTGCTGGGTATTGCCGCTTTCGCCATCTCTATATACTGGACCTACACCAAACATCCCGCTGGTAAGGAAGCCGATAAAAAGCCTACACTTAAAGTAATTTGGGAGCGTTTCCCCAAGTTTGTTTTGGGCTTTATAGGTGCATCAGTATTGTTCTCGTTTTTTATAACACCTGCAACCTCGGCTCTGGTTAAAGATAGTTTGAAGAACCTGCAGGGCTTATGGTTTGCCCTTGCCTTTACCAGCATCGGTTTAGAGACCAATTTTGCCGAATTGTTTAGCCAAAACAGCAAGAAGCCGCTATACGCGTTCTTGATTGCGCAAACTTTCAACATATTTATTACGCTGGCCATAGCCTTTATTTTATTCTGATAAATGAAAACGCATTGGGGGTTAATGAACCGTTATGTTGTGGTAATGGCAAGCGCTATGCTGCTATTGCTACTTGGTACAACCGGGTTTAAAAGCAGTAATAGTTTGCCCAGGCAAACTATTACTGCCGACACCTCCAAATGGCCATCAACCTTTAGCTTTGGCAAAGTGGCAACAGAACAACAGATAGATTCCGTAGCTATTGCTATTCTACCAAATGGGACAGGCTTGCCGCCTGGCTTAGGTACGCCGAAGGAAGGAAATGTTATTTATATAACTAAATGCGCATCCTGTCACGGTGCAAACGGTAAAGCTGCCGCTGGCGAAAAGTTACCAGCCCCGGAACTGGCGAGCGACAGCATATCTAAAATTAAAACGATAGGTAATTACTGGCCCTATGCCACCACCATTTTTGACTATGTACGCAGGGCGATGCCTTATAATGCGCCGGGTTCTTTAACAAATAATGAGGTATATAGTATTACCGCGTACCTGTTGAGCGCGAATAATATCATCAAGCCAGATATGGTTATAAATGCGCATAACCTGTACAAGATAAATATGCCTGCCCGTAAATTATTTATTCCTGATGACCGCAGGGGAGGCCCTGAAGTCCGTTGATGTTAAAGCAGTTTTATGGATGAACCAATAGAAAAGCCCGGAGAAGAACCGGTTAAAAATAAGATCAGCAGGCGGTTTTTGCTCGGTGGCGCGGCTACTACGGCAATTGTATTACTGCAATCGTCTTTAACTAAGTGGGTGCAAACTGCCGGTGCTCAAACATTAATAAAAAACGGTGACCCCACTAAAATAACCGGAGCAGGGCCGAGTACGGTAGGCAAACGCTCATTGTTTGAAAAACCGGTACGCTTAACTTCCGATACTTCATCCCGTACGCCGTTGCAGGATCTGTACGGTACCATTACCCCGTCTGATCTGCATTACGAAAGGCATCACGCAGGTGTGCCGGTTATCGACCCGGATAAATATGAACTTTTGATCCATGGCATGGTTGGTAAGCCTATGGTGTTCAAACTGTCCGACCTGAAAAGGTTCCCGTCGGTAACCCGCACCTGCTTTTTAGAATGCTCTGGTAATTTCAGAACAAGCAAAGAAACCATGACCCCGCAGGAGATCTGCGGCCTTACCAGTCAAAGCGAATGGACAGGGGTAATGTTGTCAACCCTGTTCAGAGAAGTGGGAGTTGAGCCCAAAGCGACATGGTTTTTAGCCGAAGGATCAGATGCTGCCTTATTAACCCGCAGCATCCCGGTAAAAAAGGGCTGGGACGATGCCATGATCGTATATGCCCAAAACGGCGAAGCCATCCGGCCCGAGCAAGGGTATCCGGCCAGATTGTTATTGCCCGGCTGGGAGGGTAACACCAATGTAAAATGGATCCGCAGGGTAGAACTTTCAGACCAGCCCTTCATGACCCGCGAAGAAACATCAAAATATACCTACCCTGTAAAAGACAAAATAAGGCAGTTTAGCTTTGAGATGGATGCACGGTCGATCATTACTTATCCGGCTTATCCTAACCAGTTGGAGCGTGGTTGGGTGGAGATAAGGGGTATAGCATGGTCTGGCAGGGGTAAAATCATCAAGGTTGAAGTAAGTACCGATGCCGGTAAAAGCTGGAATGCTACCAACCTTCAGGAGCCCGTACTGGATAAAGCCCATACTTATTTCAGGCACCTTTGGCAATGGCGGGGTGATGAAACCGAGATTTTGAGCCGCGCTATAGACGAAACCAATTACATTCAGCCAACCCTACGGCAACTGATTGAAGCCCGTGGCATTAGTGCAAGTGGCTATCATATGAATCCCATAACGGCGTGGCAAATAAAACGCGATGGTAAGGTGCTGTTCAAACCCGAAAGTTTTAAGTAAACATTATTATTAAGAGCAATTGAGTTATCCCGAACGTACACTATAACGTTGGAGTAGAAATAGTGTGCTTTGTTTTTAAAATACCTGTTAAGGTTGTAAAATTGCATATCTATTATGCCTGCAAATCATTAGCGCTTTGAAAGTATTACACAGTGTACATCCCGAAGACTTTAAAATCTACCAAACTGCACGTATACGCGAGCGGTTTTTGATTGATAAACAGGTACAACCGGGCCGGATAAACTGTACCTATACCCATTACGACAGGATGATCGTAGGTTTTGCCAATCCAACAGATAAAGAATTAGCACTACCCAATTACCCTAACCTGCGTGCAGATTATTTTCTGGAACGCCGGGAAATAGGAATCATCAACGTGGCCGGCGATGGCACGGTTATAGCAGACGGGCAAACTTTCGAACTCAAAAAGCTGGATTGCCTGTACATTGGCAAGGGGACAAAAAACGTAACATTTTCCAGTAACAACAGCGCAACGCCCGCGGTATTTTACCTGCTTTCGGCACCCGCACATGCAACGCATCCAACTACGTTATTAACCAATGCCGATGCAGTTAAGGTAACACTTGGCTCGGCATCAACAGCAAATTATCGAACCATAAATAAATACATTCACCTGGAAGGGATAAAAAGCTGCCAGTTGGTAATGGGACTTACCATTTTGCATGATGGCAGCGTTTGGAATACCATGCCCGCTCATGTACATGACCGCCGGATGGAGGCTTATTTTTATTTCGATGTACCTGAGGGGCAAAAGATTTTTCATTATATGGGCGAGGGTGACGAAACAAGGCATATTACCCTTGATAATTATGATGCGGTAGTTTCGCCTCCCTGGAGTATCCACTCGGGCAGCGGTACGGCGAGCTATAGTTTTATATGGGGTATGGCGGGTGAAAATCTCGATTATACGGATATGGACCCCATTGCTATAACAGATCTTCGATAAACTCATCAACATAAAACATAAACACATTGGAAAATAACTTTTCATTAGCCGGTAAGGTAATCGTTGTTACGGGCGGTACAGGCATATTGGGTAACTCGTTTGTAAATGGCATTGTTGAAGCTGGCGGTGCAGTTGGTATTTTGGGTCGAAATGCTGCCATAGCTGAGGAACGGGCCGATGCCATCAACAAAAACGGTGGTAAAGCAGTTGCACTTGTTGCCGATGTTTTAAACGAGGCCGAACTTCAGACAGCCAAAATCAAATTGCTGAATACCTTTGGCAGGCTGGACGGCTTGGTGAATGGAGCCGGAGGTAATATGCCGCAAGGCGTATTGCAACCCGACGAAGATATTTTTAAAATGAACATTGCAGGAATGAAAAGCGTGATGGACCTTAACACTTGGGGAACCATTATTCCAACCCAGGTTTTTGGCGAGGCTATTGCAGAAACAGGCAGGGGCAGCATAGTAAATATTTCGTCTATGAACTCTAAACGCGCCATAACCAAGGTGCTGGGCTACAACATTGGCAAGGCCGCGGTTGATTGTTATAACCAGTGGTTTGCCGTTGAACTGGCCAATCGTTATGGCGATGCTATTCGCATGAATGCGCTTGCTCCGGGCTTTTTCATTACCGAGCAAAACCGTAATCTGCTCACCACTCCGGAGGGTGGTTATACCCAAAGAGGCCAGCTGGCTATCAATCAAACACCATTCAAACGTTTCGGTAACCCAGACGAGTTGATTGGCGCGCTGGTATGGTTACTTAGCGATGCATCTAAGTTTGTGACCGGCTCTATGATTTGTGTTGACGGAGGGTTTTCTATATTTGGCGGCGTATAGATTTGTCATATAAATCACTTGATTTTTATTTCGTTGTAAATTAATGTAAACAGTAAAACATTTACTGTTGGTTAAGGTTATTATAATACATCCACTATTATGAAAGCATTTAACGAACATGAATCAGTGATCTACATTGATGCCGAGGGCAAATTGATAGATACCTTTGTGGTATTTGATACCGATAAAGAAACGGGCCTTACCCATATTAACCACATGAATTTAAAAGTGGCGGTTGATAGTTTGCAATTACATCCGGCATCCATCGCAAAATATAATTTACCTATGCAGGATGCTTTTAGCTTCGAAATATTTAGAAAATTAAAGGATAAATTCAGCGAATCTGTTGTAACAACTGTAAAACGCGGTTTAAAAGCCGAACCTGCTTATCAGGTGGTGCTTAAAAAAGCCTCTTAAATTTCACAGATAATAAATAAGCAAGCGCCTGTCATTTAAAAATGGCAGGCGCTTTGCTGTATAGGGAGAAATTTGAGGGGTAATGTAGGTTCAATGTCTTTTATATTTAATGTTACCTTCATCTTTAATTGTTATTTTATAAATTTATCCACTAATACGATAGTTGAGTTTTTATGTTTTGGTACGAAGAAGAGATTAAAGGGTTGGAAAGACAGCGGTTAAAGCAAACCGAACAGCCTGCCACCTTGTTTTATGGAAGTTCATCTATCCGGTTGTGGAATAGTCTTGATACTGATCTGGCAGCGTTTAAACCCGCCAATCTGGGTTTCGGCGGATCGACGCTTGCTGCATGTTCCTGGTTTTTTAACCGCGTTGTAGCCCCTTACGATGCACAATCAATAGTGATATACGCCGGTGATAATGACTTAGGCGATGGCAGGCATCCTGAAGAGGTTTTTATATTTTTTCAGCAATTGGTACATCAAATAAACGACCGGTTTGGTAATATTCCATGCTACTATGTTTCTATAAAGCCAAGCATAGCCCGCTGGAGCCTGAAAGAGATATTGAAATACACCAATAATATCATCGAAAACGAGATCATCAGGCATGATAATAACTGGAAGTTCATTAATATTTATAACCAGATGCTGAATAAGGATGGTTATCCCGAAAAGGAATACTTTCAGGCAGATGGTCTTCATTTAAGCCCCAAGGGTTACGCCCTTTGGAAACAAATTATCAGTGCCCGATTATCAGAAAGTTTTCATACTGAGTTAATATAAATATCATACAGTACCACCATATTGCAGCATCTAATATGAATAGGGAATACGTTCAGTGGTACAGCCCCGCACTTCAAAAAAATATGGAAATGCTGGTATTTGGGCATGCAGGCGCGTCTGTTTTATTTTTCCCGGCGCGTATGGGCCGCTTTTACGAATATGAGGAGTGGAAGGTAATTGAATCGTTGCGATCTAAAATTGAAAACGGTTTTATACAGGTATACTGCGTTGATAGTATTGACAGGGAAAGTTTTTATAATGGCCTAAGCCATCCTGCGCAGCGGATTGAACGGCATATTCAATATGAAAATTATATATTGAATGAGGTGATGCCTTTTATCGAACAAAAAAATCCCGGCTCGTTTAAAATAGTGGCAGGTTGTAGTTTGGGTGCTTTTCATGCGGTTAATATTGCCTTGCGCCATCCTCATACTTTTAATAAGGTTGTGGCCATGAGCGGCCGCTACGATGTTACCAACAAAATAGGCCATTATGGAGATTTGCTGGATGGCTATTGGGACGAGAATATCTATTTTAATATGCCGCTGCAATACCTCACCAACCTTACCGACGAGGATCAGCTTAACAGCATCAAGCAGATCCCCATTGTGCTGGCAGTAGGGCAACAGGATGTGTTGCTGGGCAGTAACCTGGCCCTGAACGATAAACTTGCCGAAAAAGGCATTCGCGCCTCCCTGCACATCTGGGACGAAGAAGCGCACCGCGCCCGCTCATGGCGCCAAATGGTTGCCAATTACATTTAAACTTTATTTTATCCCGAAATAATCTGCTAAAAATTTAACACAAAATTTAATAGCCCTAAGCCTATCTATGGATTTTCGATATGTTCAGGGCGTTAAATGACAAAATAACCTAATCCGCCTATTGAAATTTGGTATTGTAGGGCGGATTCTTAATATTAATTTAACAATATTAAGAGGCTGCTAAAACTTTTAAGTGTAAATATTGTCAACATAGGTAAATCCATTAAAAACTGATCTATGTCATCTGAAAACAAGCAACCAACCAATAAATCAATTCAAAAAGAACTTACCTATATTCAAAAAGTATGGCACACGGTGGCGATAGTTGCGTTGCTTGTGGTTGTTATTCTGATTGCAAGAGTTGCTTTTAATGTATTATTGATGGTACTTGCAGGTACTTTAATAGCCGTATATTTTCATGGGTTGGGAGATATGATAGAGCGAAAAACCAAATGGAAGCGCGGCCTAAGTATGGCCGTTTCGGTGGTTGGTTCGTTTATAATTCTGGCAATACTATTTTGGTTTATGGGAACAAAAATAGCCAACCAGGTATCGGTTTTAAGCCATACGCTGCCAAATACCATACATACAGCCAAAGAGAAGATGGCCGAAACTGATATTGGCAGTCAAATACTGGCCAATTTATCAGACGATAATTCAGATCAGTTGTTTACCACCGCGAAACAATTTTTTAGTACAAGTTTTGGCGTAATGGGCGATCTGTACATTATTCTATTTCTGGCGATATTCTTTACCACCAACCCCGATCTGTATAAGAATGGTATCATAAGCTTGATTCCCGAAGATAAGAAAGACTTGGGGCGACATGTAATTAACCGTATTAGCCTGTCGCTCAAAGGCTGGTTAAAAGGTATGATGTTATCAATGGTATTGGTATTTATTCTGCTTACCCTTGGCTTGGGTGTCATGAGTATCCCGGTTGCTTTGGTACTCGCACTACTTGCAGGCTTATTGAAACTCATTCCCAACTTTGGCTCGCTTGTAGCCATGATCCCCGGCGTATTGCTTGGACTTACCATCAGCACAAATACAGCTATTATAGTAGCGCTGATGTATATAGTAACACAAACTGTTGTTAGTTATGTGGTTACGCCCATTATTCAAAAAAAGATGATTGATTTGCCGCCGGCGCTTACCATACTTGCCCAAGTATTAATGGGTACATTGTCCGGTGTTTTGGGAGTTATATTGGCCGTACCGTTACTGGCTATATTGATGATCCTTGTTGATGAGTTGTATGTGAAAAAGATAAACCCTGTTACTTAACAGGTATTATATTTTGGCATCAAGCAATCTGCGCCAGGCCCAGCGGGTTGCCCTGTTTAAGCCGCCCCAGCTATCTACAAATTCCAGGATGTTTTGCAGGCAGTTTTGTGCAAATTTTTGTTTATAATTGTTGAAGGCCGCTTTATAAATGATCTCGGGGTTCGTGAGTTCTAATCGTTCAAAAATTTCCTTTTTAACATACATGGTACGCAAAAAGTAAATGTTGAATAGCACCACAAAACTATAGGCCGTCCGTTTTAAATAGCCGGCCTTTTGCGTGTATTGCTGCAATAGTCCTTTGGTAAAATGAATATGGCGGCCTTCCTCAATATTATGCAACTCGAATACTTTTCTTAATACCGTATACACATTATTATCCCGGCGAGAATAATTGCCGTAAGTATCTGTAACAAGTTCTATGGCAAGGCTGCCCATGAAAAGATAATCGTGCGGTAAATATTTGGTGCTAAACTTCCCAATAAAGCTGTGCAGAGGAGTAGGTTTCAACGGTTGACCATGCAGGTGCTGTACGGTTTGGGCAAACATTTCCTGGTGTCGGTATTCTTCAATCAGTTCGCGCAGTAAAAAGCGATAGGTAACATCTGTTGGCTGCAAGCTAAGCATGTACCTGCTCATAAATACGCAAAATAAACCTTCGCCCCAGCCATAAGAATACAAAACCTGCACTACTTCATGCCGACCCAAATCAAGCTTTTGTCTGTCGGTAAGGTTATCGTAAATATCAAGTCCCTGAAGGGAGTTAAGTACTTCTGGTAAAAAAATATCCGATGCAATGGGATCAATATTCCAGGGGACGTAGGTTTCGGGCAACAAAGGTCGCTCCTTGCTTATCTTAATAAGTCGCTCAACGTCGCTTTCATCCATAACTAAATATACGAAAGATATGCCGGTATTATTGTTCGGTTGTACAGATCAGAGAAGGTACTTAACAAATTTATTTGCTGTAAAACAAAATAACTTATTTTTAGGCGATGAAATTTAGCGAAACGGTTATCCGAAACAAAGAGCAAAATATTACCTGGATAAACAATTTGCGGTTGCTATCTATGCTTGCCGTTGTTGTATTGCACACTGCTTCTCCACTACTTTTTCAGTATAAAACGGTGCCCTTAAACAATTGGATTGTTGGGGATGCTTATAACGCATTGGTTAGGTTTGCTGTACCTGTTTTTGTGATGATAACCGGCGCTTTACTACTACACAGAGAATATGAGTTAGGTGATTTTTTGAAAAAACGCATCGGCAGGCTTATTCTTCCATTCTTTTTTTGGAGTTTGGTTTATGTAAGCTATAAATACTATAACCAGGAGTTTGCTTTTGGTGATAATACATGGACAAACATAAAATTTGTTCTGCATCAGCTTCAAACGGGCAGTTATTATCATTTGTGGTATGTTTACCTGCTCATGGGATTATACCTCATGATCCCGATCATAAGCAAGTTTGTTCAACACGCTACAGAACGGGAAATATTGTTCTTTTTGGCGATATGGTTTTTAACACTACTGTTGGGCGTACCATACCTCAGTAAGTTTAATACAGCGGTCGATCTGCATAATTTTACCGGCTATATAGGTTATTTAGTGCTGGGGCATTACCTGGCTTATAAGCAATTTAACTTCAGCAAGATACAGATTGTGTCCATTTTGGTATTTATTAGCCTTGTAGTTTTGATTGCTTACGGTACTTACTATATGCAGGTGGAAAAGCACGAACTAAGTACCCTGTTTTATGAACCTGTGGGGCCGTTTATAGCTATATTTTCGGCAAGTGCTTTGCTGATAGCAAAACATACCCGGGTAACGCTGTCCCCGGTAATAAAACGTATAATGGATAATGCCGGAAAATACACGCTTGGTATTTACCTTAGCCATGCATTAATCCTGTCTATTTTTGATCTATTGGAGATCAATTACACCCTGTTTACACCATTATTTAGCATCCCTGCCATTGCGTTATGTTGTTTCTTATTATCCTGGCTTTTGGTATATCTGTTAAGTAAAATACCCGTCGTTAAAAACGTTATCGGGTAGGCGAGTTTAACTGGCCATTAGCCAATATGTTTTTAATAAATGTGCCGGTTATGAATAAGTCACTCAAAATTAATACGTATATTTGTACCCTTAACTGCAAAATGCCTACCGGCAATTACGAACTCAAAAAAATGGGGTCGACCGGAATTGACAGGATGGAGATAAGTAAGTAAGCATGCAGCGCGTTGGGTGAATTAGCGCTTTAATCAGAACGCTCAAACTTACAAATGGCGAAAATAACTACGCCTTAGCTGCTTAATTTAGAATTAAATAGCTTTTGTCCCGCCGGTTTTCCGTTTCATCGGATCGGCAACCGGGGCATCGAAAGATGAAACTGGCCTGCTTAAGGTGTGCATAGCGGGCGAGATAAAGCACCTAAGGAAAACGGTACAGGTAAGCGACTGACCTTCCCTTTCCCTACAATTAAACAGAAGCTAAGCATGTAGAAAGCTTACCTTATACCATGTTTGGACGAGGGTTCGAATCCCTCCGGCTCCACTAAGCATGTTTTAAAGAACATCAAAAACGCTGTAAATGAATCATTTACGGCGTTTTTTGTTTATAGCCTATTCAAATAAAACCAAATAATCGCATTCTTCTGGTGACCTATTGGTGACCTGTGAGGGTTAAAGGCCCAACAGGTCACCAGAAAGCTTATAAGTTACTGTTATTGAGCTTGTTCAAACATTGAACATCTTGATAGCAGGCATAAAAGGAACTAATTTTATAACTTTTAAAAGCTTAAGCGATGAACAAAACTTTTGGATTACTCTTCTACGTGAAGCGATCAAAAATGACTGGAAATGGTACTGCTCCTGTTTATTTACGGGTTACAGTCGATGGGAAACGTATTGAGATCTCCTCTAAACGTTATGTCAATCCCGACAAATGGAATGCAAACGGACAGAAACTAAACGGCGCGAGTGAGGAAGTACGCTCGTTGAACAACTACCTAAAAGCCCTCGAACACGAGGTTTATGAAATTCATCGGCACCTGATAGAAAAGAAACTGCCCTTAACCGCAGTTAACCTGAAAAATGTTTTACTTAAAAAAGATGATGTAGAAAGCTGTAAAATGCTGATACCGATCTTTAAAGAGCATAACAGGCAGGTTGCGGCACTGATTGGAACGGAATATGCCAAAGGTACAGCCGACCGTTACGAAACCAGTTTAAAGCATACCCAGGCGTTTCTTAAATGGAAATACAAGGTAGATGATATAAATATTGAAGGCGTTAACCATGAATTTATTATGTCCTACGATTTTTATTTACGCTCGGAACGCAAGTGTGCCAATAACTCTACCGTAAAGTATATGAAGAATTTTAAAAAAATCATCCTTATGTGTATTGATAACGGATGGCTCGACAAAGACCCGTTTATCAAGTATAAGCCTAGAGTAAAGGTGGTAGCGAGGGATTACCTGACCAAAGAGGAATTAGAAACAATGGCTCTTAAAACCTATTCCAGTTTGCGGATTGAGCAGGTGAAAGATATATTTATTTTTTGTTGTTATACCGGGCTGGCCTATATAGATGTTAAGCAACTTAAACGCTCGGAAATTATTAAGGGTATAGACGGGCAGCAATGGATCTTCACCACAAGGCAAAAAACCGATACAGCATCCCGGATACCGCTTTTAACGCAAGCCTTACAAATTATTCAGAAATACGAAAATCACCCCGAATGTGCCGATCAGGATAAGGTACTACCTGTATTATCTAACCAAAAGATGAATAGTTATTTAAAAGAGATAGCGGACGTTTGCGGAATTAATAAAGAACTGACATTCCATATTGCGCGGCATACATTTGCAACGTCTGTGACTTTGGCCAATGGTGTCTCTATTGAAAGTGTAAGTAAAATGCTCGGCCATAAAAACATGAGAACAACGCAACATTACGCTAAAATTTTAGACTCTAAAGTAAGTGAGGATATGCAATTATTGAAGCTCAAATTGGCCAATTGATTATTAGGAACATTTCCTTGCCAAAAGCATGGAATGCTAGAGGTCAGCGGCTCTAATCCTGTGTTTTACAATTGATAATCAGGTTTTTAGAGTTGCATCTGAAAGCTTGATTCATTTTAGCCCACGGTAGTCCAACACTTTCCTTGATTTTTATTGGGTTTCTTCATCGCCATCTGTCTAAAAAAACAGAAACTACACGTTTTTTTTAGTCATAATATCTTATTACCTATTCCCATAAAGTATAATCAATTGGGTATTTACCGCAATAGCTGCTCCAATTTGCGCGCTGCGTAGAATGATCTCAAATACTGACTGAGAAGGAATTACGGTTAAGATGGCAGGAAAAGGCACATATTACACGTTGTATAAGGGCAAAAGAAACTTTATAGGGGCAATTGGGCAGGTAGCCAATAATGCTTGTGATTTAGAACAGTTTTTCTTCCAATAGGTCTTTCCAAATTATAAGCCCTTTTTGATCATCTGTATAATCGTGTACTATGCGACTAAAGTGTTCAGGATTGGTTTCGAGATATTGTTGCCGCCCTTTCGTTCTTATCTGTCCAAGCAGTCCATCAATCTGTTTTATACTCCGTTCGAGTTCGTAAATTGATTTATCAATATGCCATATATAAGTAGCCTCTTCTGTATCTAATGTTTCCCAAATCAAATGGTACTGGTTATTGCCGGAAAGTAGAAACACGAAAGAAAAGGGCTCCAATACAAAACGAAGTTTCAATATAGTTCGTTCATGCTTTTGGGAAAGGTAACGAAGATGGCGGTGGTGCTTATACTGCTTAAGAGCCAGTATGTTGTCAAATAGATCATCCTCATTTGTATAAATCAATTGTTCACTACCGCCTTGCACTTGCCCGGCATCCAATAGATTTTCTTCACCTGCCGGGATACCTTTAATAATTTCTTTATTTAAGAAGCGGAACTTTACACTTTCTATGACTTCACGGTTTATTTTATCAAGGTCGTTGGAGAATGCTGATTTAAATACCAGCCTATTGTGTTGCAATGTAGCCCGTATGTTTACTAATACCGTTGTACCTTTAAGGAACCGGATAAAGTAGGGCTTAAGTACCGTAAACTCCGGCCTGACATTTAAATTCTCTATCTCAAATTCAACTTCCTTACCGTTGAAGTCAGCAATGATATGTTTAAACGCAATGCTGCCAAACCTGAATTCTAATTGTTCAATTGGCACATCAATTTTCTCGTTGATTTGACCGCTTACTATTTCGCTTTCATCTATTGGACTCGTTAGGTTATGTTGATCAAGCTTTTTATAATACAGATTTCTCTTTTGAAACAGCCTTTCCAGGTAGCTGATCTTATGGTCACGGTAATCGTAAATAATTGGCGATACTTCTGATCGTTGTACCCTGCCAATGTATTGGATGAGCTTGCCTTCAAAGGCGAACGGGTAAACTAAAAATAAGCATTCTATATTTTGAATATCCGTTCCTTCGCCAAAATACTGGCCTGTTGTAATCAGCACCTGGAAGTCACCTTTATTTATAGCAGCCCATTTAGATTTTTTAGATAAGTCGGAATCTTCGCCACTTAATGCTATGGTATCGTAATTTTGTTTTAAATATTGTTGCAGAGAAGTGATATGCTCTTTCCGTTCTGTGATGATAACAGCTTTTCTACCGGCATTTAGTTGTGATATCACATCACTTAAAATGAGTTGATTCCTTGCTGAATCGTGGATCAAGATCTTAAATAGCGTTTCGAACTTGTCTGTTTTGGTATTAAAGGGTACGAACAGATCGGTATCCCTAATGATAATCTGCGTACCATTTTGATTTTGCACCTCCGGTGCTTTAACCTCATGGATAATTTCTCCCAAATGAATAAATATTAACTTGCCATCGTTATACTTTCTAAATGGTGTAGCGGTAAGGCCGTACATATAGTAGCTATTGAGTTTCCCAATAACACGCTGATAAGTTTCCGCCGGAACATGGTGGCACTCATCAATGATAATGGTGCCAAACGCATTCATCAACGCTGCATTTTCAGATGTTGCCAGGGCTTTTTCCATACTTTGGATCATGGCAACAGTAATATGTTTACCGGGCTTGTTCTTTCCTTGACCAATACGTCCAATATCCTTTTTGGGAATCCCCAGGAAGGATTCTATGCGTTCTATCCATTGGTCTGCCAATTGCTTGCGATGAACTAAAATGAGTGCCGGTTGCTGCTTGTCTTTTATAATAGCCAAACTCAATACCGTTTTACCAGAGCCAGGCGGAGCGACAATAATTCCAAAATCTTTTTTAGTAGCTGCATGCTGCGCGGGTAATTGATACTCCCTTAATGAAATAGTGCCTTTAAAACTTATTAAGTCTGTTTTCTTTCTTTGATCTTCGAGCACATATTCAATTTGCTGCTCTTTACAAAACCGTAATAACCTACCTATAAATCCACGGGGAATTGAAATAGAATCCGGTGTTTCATTCAATAGTTTAAAGTAGCGTTTTACGCCAAAAGTGTTTTTATTGATATTCTTTTTTACCTGGTATTCATTGTTGGGAAAGTTTAGTTCCTCTTTCAAAAAGCCAACAACTGAAGCAGGTAAGCCTATGCGGCTAATATGAATTTCATTGTTCAATACTATTGCCAATTTACCAGCTACGTACTGCTCTTTTTGAAATAGTCCTGTTGAAAGTTCATCGGGGTCAGTTTGCTCTTTGTAGATGTAATTGAGTTGGTTAATAGTGATTCTATTAATCGTTTTTAAAAACATCCACTGGTCACCAAAGGGCTCTAAGGTTTCAGGATCAATGAAACAACTATTGCCATTACTTAGGCTCGTTTTGTTTAACGGTAATGCAATAAGATTCCCTAAGCCTTTTTTTGAATGGTAATCTTGGTTAGGGAAAAGCCGATCGAAACTTGAATTTTTATCGAAAACAGAAATCAAGCCTGCTTTCTGTAGCAGGGCCATCATTATCTTCCTGCTTCGAAATGCTTCATAGGGTTCTTCAAAAAATATCCACACGTGGCCGCCTTTGCCGGAACGGGAGCGCTCCAAGTGGGCAGGGATATCATATTTATCACAAATTTTAATAAATGCCCTACATTCCTCGATCCAATTTGCTTCGTCAAAATCAGCCGCGATGAGCCATGATGTATTATCTTGAAGTAATGGGTAAAGGCCTACAACCTGTTCGCCTTTGAGATGTTTTATTAAATGGTCGTCTGTTAGTGGTTGGTATGTTTTTTCAGCAAAGGTTTGGAATGTACCGCCTTTCATTTGATGCTGTCGGTATCGGTGCGGATCGAAACTGTAAGCTGGCATATAGCTGCTTTTGCCACCTTTCTCCCATCTTAACGCAAATACATCTTCTCTACCTTTAAATAGCGCCCTGTATAGATTTAATCGGTTATCTTTCATAAACAATCGGCAGAATAATTATGATGCAATTTATGAAGCAAATATTGATTGGAAAAGCGCTTAAATCAATGCCGATTAATACACAGTTTAATGTCTAATCTCATTTGTGATTAAAAAGTGGAGTATTTTAAGGTTAATGTAATTACCCGTTTTCGCCGCGAAGCCAGATGAAACACACCATCCCATATTTACCACTTAAGCAACCAACAGTGCGAGCCGGGTAAACAGTCAAGGCCGGGCCACCGCTGAAAAGAAAAACACAATGGCCCGCTCTGCATGGCCTTTACTTTTTATCCCGGCGGTGGGCTATCTTTGCGGATGTGGTGAATATAGAATTAATTTATGCGGGTGAAATATTGCCCAATCGATCAATCTTAAGCTTAACGCAACAATCTTTAATCATTTTTCCTTCAACAGATTTTTCCATTTTGTTCAATGCCGAAAATTCTATTTTATTTACGATAGAGGTTGCAACGTCATGCTTAATAAAAAAGCATTGATAAGTTGAAAAACTTACTGTTTTATATACTCTATTTACGGCCTCTTTGTCTAATTTATCGAAATTGAGAGGTATTCCAAACTCACCTTCTTCTTCAGTCGGTAAATAAACTAAATCATTGGGACACAAGTGCATCAATAATTTTTGCCCGGCCTCGTTCGTTTCTGGAACTGATGACAACCCTTCCTTCTGACGTTCAATAACGATATTTAGAGGGACCGTCTCATAACTGCGTTTCCCGTTCACGTCAACATAAATTGCAAAAAATAAATTCGTGCCTTTGGCAGCTTCTACGTATTTTGATTTCTTATTACCTGTTTGTCCGACAGCAAACTTATTTCCTCTTGCTTCGTAGGTGCGCACTTTTAGTATAGGTTGATGTAATTTACCATTGTTCAAATCAACGATATTCTTGTTCATTTGTTCAATACCCTCGGGCGTAAATGCTATTTCTGGACTATCATTATAGTGGTTAAGGTGCTTAAATAAAATCTTTTGAATACCTGTGTCGGTGATACTTTCAATCTTTGCTTTGTTAAATGATATATCAAGGCTTGTTCTTGATGCAACATTATCATTTTCCCAGTGGTAAACTTCTATTTTATTAATATCTTGTCCATTAAATTGGTGGTCATTTTCTTTAAAATGCTTAATTATCATTTTCTTATCATTACCCTCAGCTATGAACTTTTGTATACGATGCTTCAATAATTTATCAACAATGTTTTCAGGGGTGTCAAGTGCGATAGAAATAGATGCCATTTTTTTCTTTCGTAAAGAAATCAACCCTGATACAGTATCTTTATGTAAAGGCTTCCTTACTGCCCAGTTTTGCCCTTTGTGTTGTTTAAAAGACTCCTTTTTCCCATCTTTTAAAATATCGTGTTGATTAACGGTTTTATTAATAACACGCAGGTTTTGTTTAAAGCTTATTATCACTTGCTCCAGCTTTTCCTTTGCGTCGGGTACAAAGGTTCCCCAGGGTTGTTTAAATACCCACTCGTAGTTTTCACTTGAACTGCTATTATATTTTTTATCGCATAGTATTTTCTTCAAATCAAAACGTTCATTTTGTTTTTGCGCAGAAGATTTCTTTTTGTCTAAGGCATTTTTATTATTCATGAAATTGATATGACTGCGTGTGGCGCAAGCTATGATAAGTGCATCCATTGCGTGATGGCGATGATCTATCCTTTTCTTTTGAAATCCTTTCTGTAATTCGAAAGGAACCACAGGCAAATACTTCTGATACCTGTCATTATAAGTTGTAAAGTTTGTACTGTTACTGATATTGTTCAACCTCTCAAATCGCGGTAATATTAAGTCGTTCCAAATAGCATCCATGCCCCAATCCCGTTTTAAATCGGATGTGATTTTACCATTGCTTGCCAATACATTTTTTGAATTACCGCCGTCATCATCTTTTTCCGTACGAACTATGTTTGATAGGGTCTGCATAATAAATTTACTGATATACCGAGTATCGTTCAATTGGCGCTCAATCATTTTCTCTGGTATATCCAAAGCCATTAAATTGTTTTTCTTTGCTCGGCTTTTAGCATAATGTTGTTTTATAAAATCGGTATACTCATCTTCTGTAAAAATTTTAGTTGTTTCTCTCATACCCAACTCTACAATTTGCCCGTGATGATTTTGGATAAACTCCAATCCTGTCTGGTTATCTTTTAGCTTGTTTACCGCGGCTTCACAGATTACCTTGTTGTTAAAACTATCATCATAATACCGGCTTTGTGGTATAATGTGCTCAATTTCGTAAGCAGGCGTAAAAAGTTTATTCAGTGGAATAATTGCCCCGGTATATGGCGATCGATATTTTTGCTCCAACCAAAGTTTATAACGTTGTAGTTGTGAACTTGTGGGCTGGGCAAGTTTGCTTATCTTTTCAATATCTTCAGGTATTTCAATGCTGTCATTCAAAACAGCATCTTCATATATTTTCAAAATATCTTGTTGCATCGGCGAGTATGGGCGCACGTTTTCAATGTCATTATCATTTAAAAGCTCAATAAGCAAAGCCTTTACGCGAAGATTGGTATTTTCATTAATCACGTTTTGTTTTGATATCCTTTCCCTATCACTTTTGGTATTTTTCATTTCCCTTCCCAGTTCTATGTGTATCTCGTCAAAAAAATTCTCTACGCCATTCCCATAGTAATTCCATATATCTTTTACAGTTCTTAATGTTTCCATCATTACCTGCTCCACTATCGGGTTTTTTAAAGAGTGTTGCCTAAATAATCGTAAGTATTCTTCAAGATTAGTAACTGTATTCCATTTACCCGCTTCGCTATGCTCTGAATGACGGTCATAAACCACATATTTTGCCAGCCACTCAGGTAACCCCTGGTAATCGCTTTCGCTGACTAAAGCCTGCTTCCCTATTTTTTCGCGTACTTTTTCTTTTATTTGTTCATCAAATTCCCCGTCAATAAATTTTCCTATCCGTTCTTTTGTTTGCTTATCAATTTTGTCCCAATCCCAATATTCCCCCATACGCATCAATGGCAATAGTTTTTTGATAGCTTTTGCTGAATATGAACCATAATTAGCCGGGAATGGTGGGAATTTTCGGAATGCATCAAAAAAGCTTTCTATGTCAAGGCCTTTTTTTACAGCAAAAGACTTTAGTGCTTTTTCATATTCCAATTTGTCGGTAACCGAATAAATGACATGCCATAATTCCTCTTCCTTTTCCTTTGTTAAAAACTCTTGCGGTATACCTTTTACTTTTGCTAAACGGCCTGCGATCATTGTATGGGTTTCATTGCATGGATAACTTTTATCTTCCACATAATTCCATCGGTAAGTTGTCTCTTTTAGCTTAAAATATTTAAGCAAGGCCTTTTGATCTATCTCTTTTCTTTGCGTCAAAAAATCAAATAAGGTTTCCACGCCACCGGTTAATTCCAGGTTTTTAGCGGTTTCATCCCAATCATTGTCTTTGTTAATAATACGCAGGTTACTTATCCACTGCCACAATCTAAACTCCTGATAAAGCGGGTGTGATTTTGAAATACATTTTAAAGGCTCTATTTTTTTAATGCCATCCAATATAAAAGTTCTTCGTTCTAAAGGGCAATTACTTATTGTGCTCTTTTGACTGCGTAAGGGCCGTTGATAATATAATATATCCTCAATAAAAAGGTGCAAAAAATCCTTACTAAGCAAAGTTGATTGATGTTGTAAGTTGTGCGGGTACAGTTCTTCTACACATTGCTTATACAGATATGTATCTTTCAAGTTTGAATTTAGTTCTATTTGTTTTTTCAGGATTCGGATCAACTCTTCTTTATAAAACTTTCTTTCAATTGTCCTTATAAGTTTGCCTTTTATCTTTTGATCTGGTTTTTGCAAAAGCGTATCATATATAAATTCACCAACAGTTTTTTTTGATCTATCGATCTCGCTTTCTGTCTTTTTTTTAAGTAATTTCCAATCATCTTCTTTTGGTGAACGAAAACTTCGTTTTTCATTACCTTCTTTATCTTTCTTTATACTGCCATCTTCGTTCAAATCAGTGGTTACAATAAAATCGCGTACTTTATCTTTCCAGTCAAACAAAGCCTGATTGCTTTCCCTGCGATAAACCCATCCATTTTCTAAAATAATATTATACCATATCTTATTACTGCCACGCTGCGGCTCATCAGCCGTAACTTGGGCTATTCTCAATGAATAAAATTCTTCCAGTTTATTTGGCTTTTCTTCAGTTTCCTCTCCACGAAGCTGATAGTATCCGCGCTTCTGATTAAAGTGTAATAGCAACCAGGCCAGTTCTTCCTTTTCTATTTCTTTTGTCAACGCTTTTTTGCGTAAATAGTAAACGGTCCAATCATATTGTATTTTGGCACTTTCACCTTTCTTGTTCTTACGATTCAATAATTCAGGTTGATGCTGTTTAAACTCGGCAAGCATTTCCTCAAAAGATCTTTTAAAAAGAAATTCTCCATTACTGTCATATACAAATTTGGTTTCTGTTTCAGGTAAAAATTTGCCTAAGCGTTTATCAAAATCAATTTTAGCTGCATAATGCTGAGGTAAAAAACCAAGTACATTTAATACTCTATGTAACCTTTCCCGGCGCAACAAATGGCGTTCCCTTAATCTCCTCATGCTTCTCAGCCGTGTTCGTTCCGCTGTTTGAGAAATAGAGTTCCCCTTGTCGAAATCGCCTAAAATATCTTGAGACATTGGGATTATTCGGCTTCCCAAGCCTAAAATCGATCCTTCCTTGTTTTCAAAATCTTGTTTAATAAGTGCCCAACCAATTGAGTTAGTTCCTAAATCAAGGCCAAGGATTGTTTTCATTGCGATTAGTTTAAAGTTTGGAAATGTAATATTAAAGGTTTTACTTTGATATTCAAATGAAAGCAAATCACAATAAGGATTATTCCGTTGTGAAAACATTTAAGGCGGGGCAACTCGCCTTCTTTATTTATACCTCCCCATAACATTTTCAAATGAGCACTAACACTCTAAAAAGGTTCTTTTCATCAATGTGAACCAAAAACATATATTTGATAAAAAATAGCACAATGAACTAAAGAAATAATTAAACATAAAATATTAAACGCATAGCGTTGCTAACAGTTTCCTCTACGGAAAAACCGCGAATTTCGAAGGGAGAAGGAAACAGTGTAAGCGATGCATCCGCATGGGTGTGTCCTTTGCTGTATTCAATTCTCCCTGGTTCTTCGCGGTACCATCTGTAGGTTGGAGTCAGTGAGGATTACACCCTATTTTTTTATCCTCAATGATATGTACTTGTTAGCAGCGATGCAATAACTACATATATGCCAACACTACACTGGATAGGAAAAGATAAGGTCATCAATCACCATCACGATGTTCCTTTCAAAGTTTTAGATCATCAATATACTTTTAACGGTAACGGCCCCCCTGTTACCGGCACATCTCCTAATAAAATCATTCACGGTGATAATCTTGAAGCTTTAAAAGCCCTATTACCTGAGTATGAGGGTAAAATCAAATGTATTTATATTGATCCCCCTTATAATACCGGCAATGAAAATTGGGTATATAATGACAATGTTAACGATCCAAAAATCAGGAAATGGCTGGGAAGAGTTGTTGGTAAAATAAGTGAAGACCTTACCAGTCATGATAAATGGTTGTGTATGATCTATCCGAGGCTGAAATTACTTCACAAGCTATTAGCCAAAGACGGTGTTATTTTTATTTCAATTGATGATAATGAACAAACTAACCTAAAGCTGATCTGTGATGAACTCTTCGGCAACGAGAATTATTTGGGAAATCTGATTTGGAGAAAAAAAGAAGGCGGTGGACAGACCGATAAGTATTTCGTTACAGAACATGAATATATCTGCGCCTATCAAAAATCTAATTCATTTTATTGGATCGATACCATCGTAAAGAAACAAGAAAGTGAATTTAATAAGGCTGACAAGAATGGAAGATTCAAATTAACCAAGTTGGAAAAATGGGGAAGCGCCGCCAGAAAAGAGGACAGGCCAACTATGCATTTCCCAATCGTTGATCCAAATGGTATTGATTATTTACCTACAGCACCCGATGGTAATTTGGGGCGGTGGCGCATCGGTAAAACTACTATGAATAATTTAATCGAAAGCGATTTAATTCATTGGGAGCAAAGAAATGGCAAACTCATACCTTATGAAAAAACGTATCATACCACCGATGGCGAAACCACAATTAAAGAGCGAAGTATAATTTATAATCTTACAAATACGGCTGACGCATCAAAGTCATTGACTGAAATATTCGGCAAAAAAGATGTTTTTGACACCCCTAAACCATTCACTTTAATTGAATTTCTAATACTTCATTCAACAGACCAAGACGCCGTTGTTTTAGACAGCTTTGCCGGAAGTGGGACCACTGGACATGCAGTACTCAATCTTAATAAACAAGATGGTGGTGACCGTAAATTCATTCTAATCGAAATGCAAGACTATGCCGAAAACATTACTGCTGAAAGGGTAAAACGGGTAATAAACGGCTACGGTAAAAAAGAAGGTACAGGTGGAAGTTTTGAGTATTATGAGCTTGGCGAAACCTTATTTGTTGGCGAGAATAGTGAATATCTAAATGAGGCGGTTGGCATCGAGAAAATAAGAAACTATATATGGTATAGTGAAACGCGTAATTTTTTAGCTCCAACTAATCAACATTCAAAAGAAGATACCTTATTAGGAATCTATCACAATACCGCCTACTATTTTATTTATCATCCCACACATCTTACCTCACTTGACTTTGAAACATTGGCAACCGTTAATGTAAAAGCCGGGCAATACATTATTTATGCAGACAATTGCCTGCTGTCAAAAGAATTCCTGTTCAAGAATAATATCGTTTTTAAAAAGATACCAAGGGATATAAGCCGTTTTTAAATATGGAATTAAAAAGCTACCAATACAAGGTAATCAAAGACTTGGAAATATATTTAGCGTATGTCCAGCAATATAAAAAGACAGACAAAGCATTTAACCACTATTGGGAAGAACGAATAGGCCCTTATAACCCCTTGACTGGTGAAGGGATGCAGCATTACAAAAACACTATTCCTAATGCCGCACATGTGTGTATCAAGGTACCCACCGCCGGGGGTAAAACCTTTATTGCCTGTAATGCCCTCCATACAATTTTTAATGCTTATTCATCTGCAATGCCTAAAGTGGTGGTTTGGCTTGTTCCGTGGAGCAATCTGCTCAATCAGACTGTATTGGCTTTAAGTGATCCCAACCATCCCTACAGAAAAAAATTGAACAGCTTGTTTAATCACCGGGTAGAGGTCTATGAAAAGAAAGATCTGTTACAAGGTTCCAATTTTAATCCTTCTGTAGTTAAAGAGCAGCTTTCCATTATTGTGATGAGCTTTGGCAGCTTACGGGCAAAAAACAAAGAAGACCGGAAAGTGTACCAGGAAAACGGTCAGCTTGCTTCTTTCGCTTCTTACTATCGTAATACTGCCGACCTCCTCGAAGACGTAGATGAAACTGCACTCATCAATGTGCTGCGCAGTATGCAGCCAGTTATTGTAGTTGATGAAAGCCATAACGCCGAAAGTAATTTAAGCGTGGATATGCTTAATGCGTTAAACCCCTCTTTTGTACTCGATTTAACCGCTACGCCTAAAAACAACAGCAATATCGTCAGCCTGGTGCCAGCTATTGAGTTAAAAAAGGAGCACATGGTAAAACTTCCGGTTATTGTTTACAATCATCATGATAAAACCGAGGTAGTTAACAGCGCGCTGCATTTACAGCGTAAACTGGAGTTATTATCTATCGAACAGGAAAAAAACGGCGGTAGATACATCCGCCCGATAGTTCTATTTCAGGCACAACCCAAAATTGGAGAAGAAAATATCACCTATGAAAAATTAAAAAGGCAGCTTCTAAGTATTGGCATACCTGAAAACCAAATCAAAATAAAAACAGCAACCATTGATGAGTTAAAGGGTGAAGATTTACTTTCCCGCGAATGCGAAGTGCGTTATATCATTACGATCAATGCTTTAAAGGAAGGCTGGGACTGTCCGTTTGCCTATGTATTGGCCTCTCTTGCTGATAAATCTTCTGCTGTAGATGTGGAGCAGATATTAGGCCGTGTATTGAGGCAACCATATGTAATGAAGCACAGCGCGTCATTATTAAATATTTCTTACGTATTAACTGCTTCTGCTAAGTTCAATGATACGCTCCAAAGCATTGTAAAAGGGTTACAGGCCGCAGGCTTTAGTGACCGGGACTATCGTGAAATTGATACTATGAGAGAAGAAGAAAGACAACGTGCAGTAGCTGACCCATTAGAAAATTTTCTTTTCCCTGAGCAAGCTATCGTCGAAAGTGAACCGGAATTGGATAGTACACGCATATCATTTGAGCCTGAAAATTTAACACCCCTCGAAAATGACGACATCGTATTACAAGAAATTGAAACGATGGCAGAGGAACAAAATGCAGAATTAGAAGCCATTATTCAGCAACAGAAAAAACAGCCTGTTGATGAGCAAATATTTGAAGAAATGGGCGATAAAATTAAGCGATATAAACTATCAGAGGCAAACCGATCTTTTGTTTCGGATTTGCGATTACCACAATTTTATTTAACCGTACAGCAAAGCGACATATTCGGTACTGGTAAGGAGTTTTTAAGTCAAGAACCTTTATTGCAGCAATTCAAATTAAGTAATGAAGATACCAAGATCGACTTTGAACAAATATCTTCCGACCTATATAAAGTGGATATAGAAGAAATAGGTAAAAGCGAATATGATGCTCGTTTTACCAAAATTGAAGACATGATGGTAAAAGAGCCGGTTGTAGCCTATATTCTTTCTAAACCCAAAGACAGTCAAATTAAAGACATAGCCCATCAGCTCATTCAAATGATCGGTGATATGTATCCTATTGCCGACCAGGAAATAAGAGTTTACATTGAGCGGATTTTAAGTTCATTAAATGCTGAACAACTACAGAACATATTGATTCGAAAACTAAGTTATGCGGATAAGATCAAAGCCAAGATAAAACACCATGCCGATAATTTTGCTGAAGGTCGCTTTAATGATCTGATCAAAGTTGGAAAAATACAAGCCGAACCTTCATGGAATTTCTCCGAACTAATTGTACCAGGTGTTTTAGGAGCCGCCATTAGTAAATCGCTGTATGAGCGTGAAGGCTTGATGAACAACTTTGAAACAACTATAATTACCGATATAGCTGCCCTACCCAATATCGCTTTTTGGCACCGCAATTTAGGCAGGGGCAAAGGATTTAGTATTAATGGATATAAGTCTAACCATTATCCCGATTTTATTGTCGGCACAAAATCCGGTAAAGTTATCCTGATCGAAACAAAAGGCGATGACCGGGACAATTCCGATAGCCAGGCTAAATGCAGGTTAGGCAATAAGTGGGCTGAACTTTCCGGATCAAAATTCAGCTATTTCATGGTGTTTGACAAGAAAGCTATAGAAGGCGCTTTCAATGCTGATAAAGCACGAGAACTTATCCGGCAATTATAAATGATATAAACGAACCTCTTATCACAATTAAAATGGGGCAATATGATAAAACGCACGCTTCACTTCAGTAACCCGGCCTATTTAAGCTTAAAGCAAGGTCAATTAATTATTGATCTTCCAGACTTAAAAATTTTAGGTGAACAGGAATCTAAAAAATCAGTACCTATTGAGGACGTAGGAATTGTTGTGCTGGATCATCAGCAGATTACCATTACACACGGCTGTATTGCTGCATTATTAGATAACAACTCTGCTATTATTACTTGCAACCATACACACCACCCAACGGGGATGATGTTACCGATTGACGGGCATGACACACAAAGCGAGCGTTTCCGGCATCAAATTGACGCTTCACAACCGCTAAAGAAGCAGCTTTGGCAACAAACTATCCAAGCCAAAATTTTAAATCAGGCAGCGGTTTTGGCAGATCGTGGTATTGCGCATGATAATATGCTGCATTGGGCCAAATCCGTGCGTTCTGGCGACCCTGATAATTATGAAGGACGGGCTGCCGCTTATTACTGGAAAAATGTGTTCCCTAAAAAAGTGGAGTTCTTTCGTGGTCGCGAGGGCGATCCTCCTAACAATTTATTGAATTATGGTTATGCAATATTACGAGCTATTGTAGCGCGCGGACTGGTATGTTCTGGCCTAATACCGACGTTAGGCATTCATCACCGGAATAAATATAATGCTTATTGCCTGGCTGATGACATTATGGAGCCTTACCGCCCGTATGTTGACCTAATCGTTCTAAAGATCATCGATAATGGCGAGAATTTTTTAGAGCTGGGTAATTCCATTAAATCTCAATTATTAGGAATTGCAACGGTTGACGTACAGTTTGAGAAAAGCAGAAGTCCTTTAATGGTCGGCGTACAAAATACTACCGCTTCCTTAGCCAGGTGTTATGAAGGAAAAAACAGGAAAATAAACTATCCAATTATGAAGAATTTTAATCCTAAAAAAGGCATAAACAATAAGGTTGACGAAAACTTCATAGATCAGGATACAGAAAACACGTTTGAATACAATATAGGAGATGAAGAATAGCTACCGTTTTGATGAATGCGCTTAAATGAGTACCGGATTTTGTGGATATTAGTATTTTTTGACCTTCCGACAGAAACAAAGAAGGACAGGCAAATCTACAGCAGGTTTCGTAAGGATATTATGAAAGATGGCTTCGGCATGTTTCAGTTTTCCATTTACTTACGTCATTGCAGCAGTCGTGAAAATGCTGACGTACACATTAAACGTGTAAAGAAAATACTTCCACCTAAAGGTCACGTCGGCATCATGACCATTACCGATAAGCAGTTCGGAATGATGGAATTGTTCTATGGAAAGGACGAAAAAGAGCTTCCAAATACTCCGCAGCAATTGGAATTGTTTTAGAATTTTAAATCCGGAAGCCTGAGCAACCGGATTTTTTAATTCTAAATTTGAACATAAACATCTGATATTTAGCATTTTGAACTATGGTATGTTGTTGCAAATATCAGTTGTTCAAAGAATGAAAGCAAATCACAACATAAAGGCGCGTATCGTGCGGTACACCGCGGTTGTTGCAAATATCAGTTGTTCAAAGAATGAAAGCAAATCACAACTCCTGTCGAAAGCTGGAGTATTATTGGCAAGTTGTTGCAAATATCAGTTGTTCAAAGAATGAAAGCAAATCACAACCGCTAAGTTCCTTTGTCCCTGCTAAATTAAGTTGTTGCAAATATCAGTTGTTCAAAGAATGAAAGCAAATCACAACTATTCCCTTGTTGCTTTTTAAACCACGCACGTTGTTGCAAATATCAGTTGTTCAAAGAATGAAAGCAAATCACAACAGGTATCGCAGATGCACTGGTTAATTTCTGTTGTTGCAAATATCAGTTGTTCAAAGAATGAAAGCAAATCACAACGCCAATCTTGATGAGGTTAAAAACCATATCGTTGTTGCAAATATCAGTTGTTCAAAGAATGAAAGCAAATCACAACAGTATTACTAAATGATAAATTCTTAACATAGTTGTTGCAAATATCAGTTGTTCAAAGAATGAAAGCAAATCACAACTAAGGCAAACAAGACCTGATTCACCATCAAGTTGTTGCAAATATCAGTTGTTCAAAGAATGAAAGCAAATCACAACCTGGAATGACGGGGCGACTTGCGAACAGCGTTGTTGCAAATATCAGTTGTTCAAAGAATGAAAGCAAATCACAACCTAATGGTATAAGTACCGGCGGATCATCAAGTTGTTGCAAATATCAGTTGTTCAAAGAATGAAAGCAAATCACAACGGGATACCGTTTGGCAGCAAAATAGCGTTCGTTGTTGCAAATATCAGTTGTTCAAAGAATGAAAGCAAATCACAACAGGTAAGAGCTTTTGGTTTGATACCCATGGGTTGTTGCAAATATCAGTTGTTCAAAGAATGAAAGCAAATCACAACACAAACCCATAATGAAAACACCCGAACAAAGTTGTTGCAAATATCAGTTGTTCAAAGAATGAAAGCAAATCACAACTGACGCTCTTTAATGCCCATGTTCACACCGGTTGTTGCAAATATCAGTTGTTCAAAGAATGAAAGCAAATCACAACCAAATGAGAAGTCAGGCGCCGTAATAACTGTTGTTGCAAATATCAGTTGTTCAAAGAATGAAAGCAAATCACAACGGGATACCGTTTGGCAGCAAAATAGCGTTCGTTGTTGCAAATATCAGTTGTTCAAAGAATGAAAGCAAATCACAACTCGTTTGAATAAATATAGTCAGCTATAGTCGTTGTTGCAAATATCAGTTGTTCAAAGAATGAAAGCAAATCACAACATGTTATTAAAAGTTTACTACATTTGTGATGTTGTTGCAAATATCAGTTGTTCAAAGAATGAAAGCAAATCACAACAGATTCAGGCGTATGATACAGGCATAGGCGGTTGTTGCAAATATCAGTTGTTCAAAGAATGAAAGCAAATCACAACATATGATTATTCATTGTCAAGCGATTTAAGGTTGTTGCAAATATCAGTTGTTCAAAGAATGAAAGCAAATCACAACACCATATCGACGTTTATCGCGGCGGAACCTGTTGTTGCAAATATCAGTTGTTCAAAGAATGAAAGCAAATCACAACAGATGTTGGCATGAACAACTAAGGTTAAATGTTGTTGCAAATATCAGTTGTTCAAAGAATGAAAGCAAATCACAACTCGAAACTATAATGGATTTTATTTCCAATGTTGTTGCAAATATCAGTTGTTCAAAGAATGAAAGCAAATCACAACTGGTACAAATCAACTGCATTTGTGATAAGGGTTGTTGCAAATATCAGTTGTTCAAAGAATGAAAGCAAATCACAACATGCAAGGCATTCGCAACAACAAATCGACGGTTGTTGCAAATATCAGTTGTTCAAAGAATGAAAGCAAATCACAACACGTCGACGACAAGCCGGTGATATATAATTGTTGTTGCAAATATCAGTTGTTCAAAGAATGAAAGCAAATCACAACATGTAAGGGGCACAGGGTGGATCAAATCGAGTTGTTGCAAATATCAGTTGTTCAAAGAATGAAAGCAAATCACAACGGCTCTGTTCCTTATTTACCAGCTCCTCGTGTTGTTGCAAATATCAGTTGTTCAAAGAATGAAAGCAAATCACAACCGCTGGCCACGAGGTCACGCATAGTATCCAGTTGTTGCAAATATCAGTTGTTCAAAGAATGAAAGCAAATCACAACACTCGCATAGCTGCCGGCCATTGTATCCTTGTTGTTGCAAATATCAGTTGTTCAAAGAATGAAAGCAAATCACAACTACTTTATAAAGGTATTAACCGTCATATTTGTTGTTGCAAATATCAGTTGTTCAAAGAATGAAAGCAAATCACAACTGGTAGGCGCTGCTTCCGGCATAAAAACTGGTTGTTGCAAATATCAGTTGTTCAAAGAATGAAAGCAAATCACAACTAAGCGGTAGTAAAATAGCATTTGATGAGTGTTGTTGCAAATATCAGTTGTTCAAAGAATGAAAGCAAATCACAACTATAAATGCAGGCATCAATACGTTTAGTAAGTTGTTGCAAATATCAGTTGTTCAAAGAATGAAAGCAAATCACAACTAACGCTTCAATATATCAATACTGTTTTTAGTTGTTGCAAATATCAGTTGTTCAAAGAATGAAAGCAAATCACAACCCTTTACCTACGATACCGTTAACCCGTTATGTTGTTGCAAATATCAGTTGTTCAAAGAATGAAAGCAAATCACAACAGCCCATTGTAGAACCACCACCGCAAGCAAAGTTGTTGCAAATATCAGTTGTTCAAAGAATGAAAGCAAATCACAACAGTATAAGGTCAATATGGATCTTGCGCACCGTTGTTGCAAATATCAGTTGTTCAAAGAATGAAAGCAAATCACAACATCTGCACTCAAACCCAGCGGAAACTCCAGGTTGTTGCAAATATCAGTTGTTCAAAGAATGAAAGCAAATCACAACTAGATCTTGCAGAGGAGTTACAACCTAAAGGTTGTTGCAAATATCAGTTGTTCAAAGAATGAAAGCAAATCACAACCTGGGTCTATGTATGTTGTTAGGTCTTTTAGTTGTTGCAAATATCAGTTGTTCAAAGAATGAAAGCAAATCACAACTCAGTGCTATCCACACCTTATTGAACGTAGGTTGTTGCAAATATCAGTTGTTCAAAGAATGAAAGCAAATCACAACAGAAAATGCGTGCTGAATTTAAAAAAGCGGGTTGTTGCAAATATCAGTTGTTCAAAGAATGAAAGCAAATCACAACGAAAATACGAGGTTATACTTGCGCCGAAATGGTGTGGTCGCATTCACCATAATCTCCACAATGATCGTTATTACTTCCAGTGTAATTACAAGACCTAAAAACTGGGTCTTATCGTTACACTAAAGGAAACATCAAACATCTCATTAAAAGCATGAATTTAAGCAGGTATGTTATGAGCGACAGCGAATTTCATTCCTGCAAAAGCGGCGAGGCTGGTGGCGGAATGAAACCCGCCGCGATAGCGTGCGAGGTGCAATGAAGTCACCTGCCGCAGCTGCATGGGGGCACTTAATTAGACACATCTATCTATCTTATTCCCCAACCGCTGCCAATCCCTAAGCTCCGATCTTTCTTCCTGCTTAGTTCCATTTCCTGCTGTTGTTTTAGCTCGCGTTCCAATTCAAGCTTTTGCTGTTGTTCCTTGCGTTCTTCTTCCTTTAGTTCCAATCTTTGTTCATAGTCGCCATGTTTTAACGTATTGGCATATTTAAACGTTTCTTTGAGTTCGCGGTCATAATCGAAAGTCTGGTCAAAGGTTCTTTCCGCGGCCTGCTTAAACGCGACCCTGTCAAATTGCCCGACTTTAAGGCTATGCGCCGCATTCTTTCCCCGTGAATTGTTTAAAGGGCTTAAACGGATGCTGTCTGTAATATCTTTCCGGCTGACAATTATTTGTACGTGCATTTGTTCTCCCGGTTTTGGCACGCCTCTTTTCGCCAGACCATTTTTAACTTCCTCATCCTTATGGGTATAGTAGCGATGATTTTCCAACTTTCCGTAATATAAAATGTCTTTGTTACCGTTTACCCTGTCTTTTTTAAAGTTCCGTGCGTATTCATCCATGACCTGATTAGCATACTGTTTTAATTGCTGCCTGGCACCGTCCTCGCCAAATTCTTCTTTCAGGAATAACAGCTCGTTTTCGCTAGGGCTGATATTGACCAAAAAGAACTTAGCCTCGTCTTTGGATAGCCGGTCGGTGTTATGGTCAATCTCATAGCGTACCTCATAAGGCTGTATAGTCTGCCGTTCCTGGTTAAACCAATATTCCGGTTCTAACTTTGAATTTTGCTCGTAAAGCAGCCGGTTCTCTTTTTCAAGGTAATTGACCAGTTGCCCGCTGCTGCCTTTGTTATTGCCGGTTTCGCTTTTACTGATATTAATGTGCATGTTTTTCTCTTTTCACCTTATAGGTTCTTCATTTGTTGCCTGACGTTTTCGATCAGGCTGTCCTTATCCACTTGTTTAGTCATCATTCCCATAGCCTCCCGGTGCTGGATATAGAAATTCAATATGTCCAGGCATTTCCGTTTAATAGTGTCTTTGGTATACTGTGCCGCTTCAACATGCTTCATCGAGGCATCGAGGCTGTTTAGCGTGGTTTGCTGCTTAGCGTAAGCTTCCTTTTGGTCTTTGTTATGACCAATGATATGTTTGTTAAAATAGTTAACGATCTGCTCCTGTGAGTTATTGATCTTGTCGGTAGAAGTAATCAACGGCATTAATAAATTATCTTCTATAACCTTAATAAAGGCAATGACCCTGTCGGTTCTTTTGACCAGTTCCTTTTTTAACAATTCATCGTTCAGGTCGCGCGGGTCTTTCTTGCTCTTATAGAAATAATCTACCATCGCAATAAAAAAATCGATCTTGGTCAGGCCTGTTTTCTCGGCCATTTTTTGCAGCTTGCTATCGGCTGTGATTGGAAACCTGATGGTTTTTATATTTTGGTCTGTCTGTTTATCCATGATTCTAAAATTCATTAATTAGCTGTTAAACAATGGCTTGCAAATACGGTATACCATTAAGTATACTAAAAACGGCCTTTAAAGCTATTTGCTGGGGTAAAGTATACTGACGGTATACTGAAAACAGCCCTGGCCCCGCAGGGCGAGCGGAAGAGTCAGGTGTAACCTGACTCCCGCTCGCTCCAAACGCTTTTGCGTTCGGACGGCGGCTGTTTTCAAAAACTGACTTTTCAATGGCTTAGAGGCCATTTTAAGGGGTTTCGGCATGGTATTTAGGTTACAAAAACTATCGTTATTTATCATTTTATAAAGCGTTTATATAAATAAGTGTTTAGTTACTTAGTTATATATCTAATGAGCGGTATAGCTGTATATCCAGATATATGGCTATACCGATATACTGCTCATTGCTTTTAACCTACCGACCATTCCGGCCAATAAACAAGGCTACCCAACTTCGGATGATAAGAGGGCTGGTAACGAATATAACCATAAGCGTCCAGCTCCTTAATGCACTTATGATAAGTCGCTACAGATGCGATCTTGCTAAAGCTCATCAGCTCCTTACGGCTGACCGAAAAAGGATTGCTAAAACCGCTTCGCTGCCAGCAGACAAACATGGCGGTGAATAAACTGATATGCGTTGCATACAGGCGCGGGTCTTTGCCCATGTGTCTGACCCATTTGCTGTAGGCGACTGTTTCTTTCTGAATGACGGATGGTGTCATTGTTGGCCTCCCTCTAATACCTTATGAATATCTTCTAACTTGTAATACATCATCCCGCCTATTTTAGTGTAGCGCAAGGTGCCATTGATGCGCAGGTTTTGCAGCGTGCCGGGTGAAATGTTTAATAGCTTCCTGACTTCATTGCTTTTCAGCCATTGTTTACTTTGCCCTTGTCCGGGCTGGATCATGGCTTTAATTTCAGTGAGCAATTCACTTTTGAACGCCCTTAAATCTTCTTTGGTTATTAATTCGATTGCAGTCATTAGTTAATATTTAGACGTTAATAAATATGTTATCCATCTGCCTGTTCAGGCAATGGTTTGGTTATTCCATAAATTGAGTGAATGGGCAGGCGGTGTTATTAAAAACACTAAGGTAAATAATTGTTTTGTTAATTTAAAATATGTCAAAACAATTTATATCTTTGTGTTGATCGTTCGGAAATAATTCAAATTTGATTTGACTATTTTTGATAGGATTTAGGATAGCGCAATATTGTTATCAAGAAAAAAGCGCATCAATTAGAACCAAAAGGCATCAAAAAAAAATATTAAAAAAAGTGTATAAAATCACCTATAAAACATATTTAAATGAGCGGCTGAAACAAGTGGACTTTCATGGGCAGCTTACTTATCCCTTATATGTACAGGTTACCTTTGAAAGAAAAACCATTTTTTTTAAGAGCTATTATTTTGAGTTGTTTAGTAAACCCCGGTATTTTTTAGTCGTACCGGGTGCCGGGTCTAAGGGGCCGTCTTTGGAGCAGGTTATCGAGAAGGAAAACGAGGTGGTTAATTTTATCCTGAATAAGTTTAAGGATGATTTTTCCTTGGAGAAATTTAAAACTGCTTACGCCTATTATAGCAAAGACCTTTGCGATATAACCGAAATGGGCTTTGTTGATTACCTTTATACTTTTTTTTGGGATAAGGGGTCGCCGCATATCGGGGACTTGATCAAATGGGGTGGTAACCATGTGGTAGCCTATGATCTGCTGCGGGATTTTAAAAGGACGTTTAATAAGGCTTTGTATGATGAACTGGTGGAAAATTCTTTTTACTATGCGCCCCCTTATCTGCCTGTTTACGGTTATATGCAGCAAGCTAAACGCTGGCCTATGCTATGCCTGACGATGATGGAATGGGACAGCGCGGAAACTAAGGCGGATTTTAAAGCGTATGCTGAGAAGTATTACCCCACTATGAAAAGTATCGAACTGATCGGGCAGGTGAACAATTGGCCCAATTATCTTTAAGCTATACTTAAAATTCTAAAATTTGATCATTTCCCGAAATAGTTTCGCTAACTCATCAATACGGCTAATAGTTTTTGAAATCAACGGCCTTGTCATATCATACTGTATACTGTTGAGTATTAGTCTGAAATATTTGTGTCAAGCGTTTGCCCAATAAACCATTCAACATATTGCGGCAGTGCTGTGCCGGCATAATAAGGTAGATTCATTAATAAATACGGTTTTTTATTAGGCGTGATAGCTTTCTCTACCTTGAAGGCACCTGCATACATCCGAATGGCATATGGGTGGTCTGCGGCTTCAATGAACTGATGTAGCGATTTTAAACTACCTGTACTGCCTGATTTTATTTCTATAGGAATAACAAACTTGCCATAAGCGTACAGCAAATCAACTTCTGCATTGGACTGGGCTTTTTCTCTCACCCAAAAATGCGGTGTATGTGCCGAAATACTTTGGACGGATATCAGTTCCTGTGTTACCAAATGAGGAATAATCGCCCCTTTATAAGCACTATTCAAATCATTCATTGCCAGCATTTCCGCCTGAATGCCTAAAGAATAATTGACCAGGCCAGTATCCAGGAATTGTAAACGCGGCGCTTTCTTCAAATCGGCCTTCAATGGCGGGTGCAGGTCTGTGGTTGGGTATATCAAACGTACGATCTTTGCCTCGTCAAGTGTTCTAAATGCTTCTCCTACCTCGCGTGACCGATAGTTGGAATTTCCAAAGCCCTGAAACTTTACACGTTCGTCCAGGTACAACGGTGCAGTATCCATTAAATGTTTAATGATTTTCCTTTCTGTGTCGTTGGATGTATATTTTTCTACATCATTTTTATAGGTTCCCCAAACGCTTTCATAAATAATCCGTAAATCTGAAAGGCTATGTTTCTCAACGTCTGTTTTTATTACTTCGGGCATACCGCCGATAATCGCATAACGATGAAAGGCATCCATTAAGGTTTGATGTGCAAAAGCTTTTACCGGAACCTGCTGCAATTGCTTTAGCAATGGTTGTTTTCCGGTGGCTTCCAGATATTCCTGAAAATTCAACGGGTGGAGATATAAAAATTCCACACGGCCTACCGGGAAGCTATGTACTTTCTGCATCGCAAACTCCAATAATGAACCTGCGCTGATGACATGAAGCGTAGGTATTTCTTCATAAAAATAGCGCAATAACTGGATCGCCTTGGGGCTCTCCTGAATTTCATCGATGAATAAAAGGGTATCTGCGACAGCCGATGAAGGAATATTATGTGCTAAAAATAAAGCTTCAAAAATAGTCTGAACATCATCAAAGTCATCAAAATAACGGCGGTCTGCCGGCTTCTCCAGGTTGAGTACAATAGCGTGTGCGTACGTTTTGGCAAAATCGCGTATCAATGTGGTTTTGCCAACCTGACGTGCGCCTCTTATGATAAGCGGCTTACGCGCTGTGCTTAATTTCCAGCGATTAAGATAATCTTCAATACTTCTTTTAAAGGCCATAATAGCGAGCTTATATCAAATGTAACAGAATAAGGGCAAATTTAAGGTTATTTTGTAATAAAATAAAGCCTATTTTCATGCCGATTTGTTATAGAATAAAGGCAAATCGTTAGAAGCTTACACAAAATATGTGACGGGTAAACCTAAGATTATTGCATTAAATAAAATGTTATTCTGTATATTTGTTATCAATAAGCAACAGCATTATTTGGTTTGTTTGGGTGGTGACCTATTCGGTGACCTCAAAAGACTATAAAAACATAAAGAGCTGACTAACAGCGACAAATTCAACATTCGTCGTTCCCTCCGGCTCCACTGAATAAAAACCGTAAATCAAACATATGTTTGATTTACGGTTTTTTTGTTATAAGTTGTTAAATTATTGAATTATAGATATAAAGACCATTTTTTATATAAGTCAGTGCATGTTTGCAATGTGTTACCTGATGGTTTTGACGGGAATTTTTGCTCAACCTGGTTTTTGCCAGTCCAATCCCAATCGAACTTTGCGCGCAGTTTGTTAAAAGCCACCATGTCTGGTTCCTGTCCTGTTTTTATTGTCTTTCGCAACTCGTTGAAAAACAGTTCCCAGCGGAGTTTATAATAAGAGCCAATCAAACCCGACCAATCTTTTGAAGCGTAATCGGAGGTTACATTGTCTTCGCCACCCCAGGTAGTAATTAACACCCTTGCGCTTTTCTCGTAATAGTTTTTCTCTTCAGGGGTAATTCCAAAGCTTCTTGCCTCATCAAGCCAATTGCCCAATAACAGCTCGTGCTGGGTAGCAGTTAATGTGTTTACATCGTCGCATAACGATGAAAATAAGTGCGTGTTTTTCTCAAATGCAATTTCATTTTTTGCATAGTACGCTTTACTAATAGAATCTCGCAGGGATGCCGCCAGGTTAACAAAAACCTGTTTTTCCAACAAAACCAAGTCCCGGTTGTAGTGAAGCGATGATTTGGATGAAGAATCGGCAAGAAACATGGTTGGCAATATGTTAGCTAAGGTTGAGTAATCATAATTGCTAAGGGAGGTGTAATCGCCATGACCTTTCAGCATTGGTTTGGATTGTACAATGTTTCCTAATCCCACACCAGAAACCTGATTGTTATAAACAATCGGCAAGAGTTTTTTCCACGCAGCTTGTACAACAGGATCTTCATTACCCGCTCTGCTATTGGCATATTCCCTTATCCAATCGGTGGTGTTGGCCGCATTTTTATTCCATGCGTAGTCAAACAACCATTCAAACATAAAATCGTTTACACCAAATCCTTCCAGTGTTGATCCTATGCCAGCCATTTGTCGGCTATTAGGGTCGTTTTCGGCAGCGGGTAATAATTTGGCTACCTTTAACAATGGTGCTGCAAGCTGTGTATTGCCTCCAAAATTCCCCAAATAGCACCAGATATATGGCGCGTTGAAAAAGCCATCGGTTGGTCGCCAAATTTCGGTTTGCTCGGTAAAGTAATCAAGCAACACCATCTTGTTGGCAGGCACGGCCTTTATCATAGCCTCCAGGCGCGGGTTTGTCCAGTGAGCACGATCGTAATAAAACGTCCATCCCATTTGAACCCAGGTGGCGGTGGCATCAACAGCTTTCATACCACCGTATATTGTTTTAGCTACACTTGCTAAATAACTTGCTTCCCAACTTGGCGGGTTCATTTCGTTAAAAGGATCGGCGCCGTAATAATGATCTGTTCCTAATAGTTTTTGTTGCTCGCTCAGGTACGCTTTCTGAATCTTTACAAACAGCGGATCCATAGGGTCAAGGAAAAAAGCATCATTTTCAGTGCCTGTATCATAAGAGCCCAGATCCGTAACTTTCATGTTCGGGAATTTAGCTTTTAAATCTTTTGGTACATGACCTGCAAATGCCGGCAGAATAGGGGTCATACCAAAACTTCTTTCCCTTTTTAATATTTGTTTTTGCAGGGAAAACTGGTTGTCGATGAAACTTTGTGGTAGTGGGCCAAGCCAGCGATCTAAATTACCCATTCGTTGCCACGGCAAATGTGAGGGGCCGGTAAAAAAGGCGCGGCTTTGCGCATCCGTCATGCCAAATTGTTTCCAAACCTTTTGCCAAATGTATTCTTGCCCGGTAATTGCCAATGGCATATTAATACCATTTAAAGCCATCCAGTCTATTAATCGTTCCCAATCATTCCATTTCCACCATAGCATGGTGTAGCCAAACGTACAATAGTTAAGAAAAAAACGTTTATCAAACCGGCAGGCTTCTCCTTCTGGCTTTGTTATAGCGGGTAAGTTCAAAGGTGCTTTAATAACATCATTGGCGTACCAGCTTACAGATATATGGCAGTAACGCTTTAAATAGAAATTAAAACCTTTTGCCATAGATAAGGTATTGGTGCCCTTTATCAATATTTTACCGGCCTTACTTTCAATATAAAAGCTGTCGCGCTTGTTTTTCGGAGCAATAGTTTCTAATATAAAAGAGGATGATTTTCCAGGTAATATCCGTTCTATCAAGGCAAGTGTTTCAGTGCTGTTAGTATCATTGGATTTTGCAGGTTTTGCAAACAGGTTATTGCCTAATAGCATTCCTAAAAAGATAAGTAAAACAAAAAAGTTCAGGTTGATCTTTGGAAACTGATGATGTGACATTGTGGGATTTTTTTTGAGTAGAAGTATTTGCATATTGATGTGATATCTCCAAATCTATAATTATTATCAGCCTGCAAATTATCCGTATTTACCACGTTTTTTACCGAAATTATCAAGTTTTTGATTAGAATAAGGGACTTTATTGGTTTTTTGGATAGAATATGGATTGTTTATTAATTGTTATTTAAACAATTAATAAATAATCGTATAATTACCGTCATAAACCAAATAATCCAATTATTAATGAAGCAGTTTTTGAAATTTATAGCTATAGCCTTGCTTGTAATGCTTGGTTTTTCGGTAGTTAATGGGCAGGTAAAACGCGCCAAAAAGCCCTCGGCTAAAGAATCAAAAGGTGAAGAGTTAACCAATAGTGCCTATTTATTTGTGTATTTCACAGGTAATAACAAAACCGACGAGGCTATCCGCTTTGCCATAAGTAAAAATGGCTACAATTACTTCGCCCTTAATCACGATCAGCCGGTTATCAATTCCGAAAAAAATAGCTCCACCGGAGGGGTAAGGGATCCGCATATCCTGCGAGGTGCGGATGGGAAAACCTTTTACATGGTAGCTACAGATATGGTTTCTGCTCATGGCTGGGACTCCAACAGGGCAATGGTATTACTAAAGTCAACAGATCTGGTTAACTGGTCGTCATCTGTGGTTAACATTCAGCAAAAATATCGCGGACAGGAAGATTTGCTAAGGGTATGGGCTCCGCAAACTATTTACGACGAAAAAAAAGACAAGTACATGATCTATTGGTCGATGAAGAATGGTAATAATCCCGATATTATTTACTACGCTTATGCCAATGCCGACTTTACCGATCTGGAAGGCGAACCGAAGCAACTGTATTATAATCCTGGTAACAAATCATGTATAGATGCCGATATTATTTTAAAAGATGAGAAATATCATTTGTTTTTTAAAACCGAAGGAAATGGAAATGGCATAAAACAGGCTATATCGGATAGCTTAACCGGTGGTTATGTGCTACAGGATAAATACTTACAGCAAACTACTTTGCCTGTAGAAGGGTCAAGCGTATTTAAGCTAAACAACGGGAGCGGTTATATTTTGATGTATGATATGTACACCAGTGGCAAATACCAGTTTACTTACAGTAAGGATCTCGAGAATTTCAGTATCCCTGAGCAGGAAGTATCGATGGATTTCCATCCACGGCATGGTACAGTTATCCCTATTACCACTAAAGAAGCGGAAGTGTTGACTGCTAAATGGTTTTCAGCACCCGAAGTTCTAATGACCGCACATTCACCATTTATCAAGAACAAGAATATAAGCTTTGATACTACAACCTCAACACTAAGTTTGCTGCTAAAACCCGATGCCAGTATCAAAAAATTTAACCCTGATTTCACGGCGTTTCCCGGAATTACGGTTTACCCGAAAGGGGCTACGGATTTTTCAAAAGGGCCGGTTAGCTATAGGATTAATATTGCAGGTAAAGGGCCAAAGCTATTAAAGGTCAGTGCTTTAAAATACAACAATCCGGTGCTTGACGGTTATTATGCCGATCCCGAGGTGTTGTATTCAAAAAAGACAAACAAGTATTACATATACCCTACCAGCGATGGGTTTAACGGCTGGTCTGGTACTTACTTCAAGGCATTTTCATCGCCAGATCTGTTGCATTGGAAAGATGAAGGTAAGATCCTGGAATTGGGTAAAGATGTTAAATGGGCCGATCGAAATGCCTGGGCGCCCTGTATAGAAGAAAAAATGATTGACGGTCGATACCAGTATTTCTATTATTTTACTGCTGCCGCAAAGATAGGTGTAGCCGTAGCCGATAATCCTACGGGGCCTTTTAAAGATTCTGGTAAACCGTTGATCAGTGCTTATCCGCCAGGAATTACGGGTGGTCAGCAGATAGATCCCGATATTTTCACCGACCCTGCGACAGGTAAAAGCTATTTATACTGGGGTAATGGTTATATGGCTGGTGCCGAGCTGGCCGACGATATGACCCATATAAAAGAGGAAACCATAAAAGTAATCACTCCCAATAAAGATTTCCGGGAGGGTACCTACGTGTTTTTCCGCAAAGGTATTTACTATTTTTTATGGTCTGAAAACGACACACGGGATAAAAATTATTGCGTAAAATATGGCACATCAACTTCGCCGCTTGGCAAAATAACGGTAGCGCCAAATAACCTGGTAATCGCCAAAGATGCTTCGGCAGGTATCTACGGCACAGGGCATAACTCCATTTTACAATTGCCTGGTAGTGATAAATGGTATATAGTTTATCACCGGTTCAATTATCCCAAAGGCATCCAGATGGGCGATGCCGCCGGCTATAACCGTGAGGTATGTATAGATAAGTTAGAGTTCAATGCAGATGGTACAATAAAGCCTGTTATACCAACTCATCAGGGCGTAGCAGCTGTTGGAAAGAAATAAAGCGGGACTCAAAATACCACTATAAACAATAAAACCCGACTTATAAGCCGGGTTTTATTGTTATGGAATAACTGTAAATGATTACTTGCCAACTGCTAACTGCGCACTGCTAACTGTACGCCCGGGATATACTTTTAATGCTTCTTCAAGGCAAACCATCGCGCTTTGTAAGTCGTTGTTATTGAGTACGTATGCCATGCGTACCTCGTTAAGTCCTGCACCGGGGCTGCTGTAAAAGCCGGTTGCGGGCGCCATCATAACGGTTTGGTTGTTGTAACTAAAAGTTTCCAGCATCCATTGGCAAAACTTATCGGCATTGTCAATAGGTAGTTGGGCAACAACATAAAACGCGCCTCCGGGATTAGGGCAGTAAACACCGTCTATTTTATTTAATGCTGTTACCAAAGTATCACGACGGCTGGTATATTCTTTATTTACCGCTTCAAAGTAGCTATCAGGTGTGTCAACTGCGGCTTCTCCGGCTATCTGCTCTACCATACCGGCACTTAGGCGGGCCTGGGCAAATTTTAACCCTGCGGTAAGTACGGCTTTGTTTTTGGTGATAAGGCAACCTAAACGGGCACCGCAGGCGCTGTAACGCTTGCTTACCGTATCCATCACAATCACATTTTCATCCAATCCATCTAAATGCATCGGCGATATAAAGGTGCGGCCGTCATAGCAGAATTCACGATATGCCTCGTCGGAGAATATATACAGATCATATTTCAAAGCCAATACCTTTAAGGCATCCAACTCATCCTGCGAATACAAATAGCCCGTGGGGTTATTGGGGTTGCAAATAATTATAGCCTTTGTTTTGTCGGTTATCAGTTTTTCAAATTCGCTGATAGGGGGCAGGGCAAAACCGTTTTCTATGTAGGATAAAATGGGTTTTACCACAATGTCGCTCTGGCTGGCGAAGCCATTGTAATTGGCATAAAACGGTTCGGGGATAATCACTTCGTCACCGGCATCCAAGCAGGCCATCATAGCTATGGTAATAGCCTCTGAACCGCCTGTGGTAACTATTATGTTGTCCGGAGTAATGTTGTAACCCAGTTTATTATAGTATTCTGTTAATTTTTTACGATAGCTCAATGTGCCTTCGGATGGGGTATAGGCCCAAACTTTAAAATCAATATTTTTAATGGCATTCAGCATGCCTTCCGGGGTTTCAATATCGGGCTGGCCGATATTTAAGTGGTAAACCTTTTTGCCCTCCAATTTAGCTTTATCGGCAAAAGGTGTTAATTTACGTATAGGCGATGCGGGCATTCGCTGCGCTTTTTGAGATATTTTTGGCATGTGCAAAATTAATAAAAAGATAGGATAGACAAGTTTATTACCGCCCACAAACAAAAAAAGACCCTAAAAGGGTCTTTCTGTTTATTTTGTTCACTTAAATGTAATTAAGTAATATTTTTGATACGATGGTAAAACTACCTGCTTGAAGCCGGTTTTGCTATCACTTCGCCAATAATGTTCAAATATTTTTCGGGCGTTACAGCGTTTGATTTAACAACAATTGTTTTGTTGAAAGGCTGTGCCGAAGCCGCATTATAAGTGATTTTAATGGTGCCTTTATCACCGCTTTTTACCGGCGTTTTTGTATAATCGGCAATGGTGCAACCACATGTTGGCTTTACTTCGGTAAGTATAAGTGGCTCTTTACCAATGTTTGTGAACACAAAAACAGTAGTAACAGGTGTTCCTTGAGGTACTTTACCAAAGTCGTGTTTTTCTTCGTTAAATTTGAACTCGGCCTTTTCATTATCTTGTGCCGATGCAGTAAAGGCAAAACCTAAAATTACTGCGCAAATCATTAATATCTTTTTCATACGTTATATTTGATTAACACAAATATAAAAGGTTTAACGTAATATCAAAACTATTAGTAAATCTCCATGTTTTGTTGTTACTATACCAATTACAGAATAGAATTTTATAATTTTACCGTCTAAACAAAATTTTATATGCCTGAAACTGCAATACGTGCCGCCAGTAAATTTAATACCGCCGAGCTAAGTTTTGATGATTTCAAAAAGATTGTGATTGATGATTACCGTATTGGCTTCGAGAGCAGGCAAGCCAGTTTAATTGGTAGGAGAGAGGTTTTAACCGGAAAGGCAAAGTTTGGAATATTTGGCGATGGTAAAGAAGTTGCCCAACTGGCTATGGCCAAGGCTTTTCGTGCCGGTGACTGGCGCGCAGGCTACTATCGCGACCAAACATTTATGTTTGCCACCGGCATGAGTAACTTAAAGGAGTTTTTTGCCCAGTTATATGCTAACCCCGATATAGAAAAAGATCCCGCTTCGGCAGGCAGGCAAATGAATTGCCATTACGCAACCCGTTTTGTTAATGCCGATGGCAGCTGGGTAAACCAAGCCGAAACGATGAATTGTTCGTCGGATATATCTACCACGGGTGGGCATATGCCACGCTTACTGGGTTTGGCTTACGCATCAAAATTATATCGCCAAAATAAAGAACTGGAATATTTGAAACAGTTTTCGGTAAACGGAAATGAAGTTGCCTTTGGTACTATAGGCAATGGCTCCACATCTGAGGGATTGTTTTTTGAAACATTTAATGCCGCCGGGGTGCTACAAGTGCCTATGGCGATTTCTGTTTGGGACGATGCTTACGCTATATCGGTGCCTGCAAAATTGCAAACTACGAAAGAAGATATTTCAGAAATATTAAAGGGATTTCAGCGCGAGAATGGTTCAAACGGATACGAGATATTTAAAGTAAAAGGCTGGGATTATATTGCCCTTTGCGAAACTTATGCCCGCGCCATTGCTCTTTGCCGCGAGCAGCATGTGCCGGTATTGATCCACGTGGTGGAAATGACACAGCCGCAGGGGCATTCAACCTCCGGTTCGCATGAGCGCTATAAAACAAAAGATCGCCTGGAGTGGGAAGATGATCACGATTGTTTGCTAAAAATGCGCGAATGGATGATAGCATCTGCCATATCAACAGAAGTTGAATTGAATGATCTTGAAACAGAAGCAAAGAAATATGTACGCGATTGCCAGCGCGAAGCCGCCGCAGAAATGGCAGCTGTAATAAGTACTGAACTTGACGAGGCTGCTAAACTGATAGATCAGCTTGCCGAAAGTGTATCTTTAAAGGACGAGCTTTTGCAAATTTCTAAAGCGTTGCGTGGGGGATATGATTCGGGCCGTAAAGATGTTTTTGGCGCTATCAGAAAAACCTTGCGAATAACAGCAAAGGAAGATTCGACAGAAAGGCAAACACTCGTGAGTTGGTTAAATGCCGAGAAAATAAAAAATGACGAACGGTTTAACTCTAAATTGTTTTCAGATACACCACAATCACCTTTAAATGTTGCTGTTGTGCCTGTTACTTATAGTGATGATGCAAGGCTTTTAGATGGTCGTGAAGTGTTAAACGCTTGTTTTGATCTTAACTTTGAGCGTGATAAAAGTATTGTTGCCTTTGGCGAAGACGTAGGTGCTATAGGCGATGTTAACCAGGGATTTGCCGGTTTACAAAATAAATTTGGCGATTTGCGGATAACTGATACCGGTATTCGCGAGGCTACCATAATAGGGCAGGCAATGGGCCTTTCCATGCGCGGCTTAAAACCTATCGCCGAGATCCAATATCTTGATTACCTTATTTACGCCATGACCGTTATCAGCGATGATATTGGCAGTTTAAGTTACCGTACCCGCGGCGGCCAAAAAGCACCGCTCATTATCCGCACCCGTGGTCACCGTTTAGAAGGGATCTGGCATTCGGGTTCACCAATGGGGCTTATCCTTAGCGCAATGCGTGGCTTTCATATTTGCGTACCGCGTAATATGACGCAGGCTGCCGGTATGTATAATACTTTGCTAAGGGGCGATGAGCCTGCGTTGGTTATCGAAAGCCTGAATGGATATCGCCTAAAGGAAAAATTACCGGCTAACGTTGGTGAGTTTACAGTTCCGCTGGGCAAGGCCGAGATCTTGAAAGAAGGCACGGATATTACCGTTGTATCATACGGCTCAACGCTACGTATTGTACAGGAAGCAGCTGTTGAGCTCGAGAAAATGGATATCCACATTGAATTGATCGATCCGCAAACCTTGTATCCATTTGATACAGATAATGTTTGTGGTACTTCGTTAAAGAAAACCAGTAAACTTTTGGTTATCGACGAGGATTTGCCGGGCTCTGCTTCGGCCTATATCATTCAAAATATTGTGGAAGCACAAAAAGGCTATTATTCGCTTGATGCGCAACCCCGTACCTTGACTGCCAAAGAGCACCGTCCACCTTATGGATCAGATGGCGATTACTTTAGCAAGCCTTCAATTGATGATATTATAGAGGCTGCATATGCCATCATGAGCGAAGCTAACCCCACTAAATATCCGGCGATATTTTAATTCTCTAATAAGAAATGAAAATTATTATTTGTGCAATGCTCCTATTGATCTCAATAAAGAGTATTGCACAATATCCTTTTGAAAAGAATAAAGCTATAACCTATACTAAAGTCACATTTAGACAAGGTGCTAATAAGAAGGATTCCTCAATAATGTTTTTTGCTAACTATAAAAACTACAGGCTTGAGTTGACCGGAAAATGGATTAACATTAATCAGGACAGATCAAAGTTTTTGCTTTTTTATAAGAATAAACTTATAAAAACAGGATGGTCGTATATTGATGACAGTATGCTTTACCAATTAGAGCCATTATACATCGCTGATATAAATGGCGATGGATTACCAGATTTTAAAATTGCAGCTATTAATGACGGTAGTGGGTTAGCCGGTTCAATGGTGATGAAAGTGTTTTTATTTGCTCAGGATAAAAAGCATTTTAAAATGATATCTTTTGGCGATTTTTATGGCCATTCAAACAAGGAGTATGATTTTAATAACGATGGCAATTACGAAATTTTAGGTCAAAATTATGTGTCGTATAAAAATCATGCATATTGGTCGTTTGATTTGTATAACTACATAAACGGTACGCTTGTTAACGTAAGTTCCAAATATGGTTATCCCATAATGACACCTTTTTTATATTCAAAAGTCGACTATAACGTTACTAAAAGAATTCCTAAAAATAGGATGAAACAGTTTTCATTAAAATTGCCAGATCTTTACACTTCAGACAAATAATTGTCTTAGTTATTTTTTAATTTGCGCAATTCTATATAAAAACATTTCCTATGGATTCTGCTACTTTCGTTGCCCTTTCAAATACTATTAAAGCCCGTCGTACCATCAAAGCAAATATGATGAACGGCCAAAAGGCGCCAAACGCACATATTGCCGCATTACTTGAACTTGCCGACTGGGCGCCCACTCATGCATACACCGAGCCCTGGCGATTTATCGTTTATGAAAATCCCGCTGAGTTTTGCGCTCAACACGCTGAAGTTTACAAAGCAAGCGTAAGTGCGGACGATTTTAACCCAACTGTTTACAATAACCTCACTCACCAGGGCGATCTGGCATCGCATGTAGTGCTGGCTATTATGCAGCGAAGCGCCTTAGCCAAAATTCCTCTTTTTGAAGAGGAGGCAGCCGTGTCAAGCGCTATTCAGAACATTTTGTTAGGGGCTACCGCCTTAAATATGGCTTCGTTCTGGAGTACTGGCGGTGCAGCTTTAAAGCCTGCCATGAAGGATTTTTTACAGCTGCGCGAAGAAGACAGACTAATGGGCGTGCTTTATCTGGGTTATGCAGATGTGCATCCCGAAGGAAAAAGAACCATAGCGCTTGAAGATAAAATTAAATGGGTTAAATAAATTATCCGAACTGCTAATTGGTATAAGGGACAGGTAATTCTTTAGGGTGAGTTTGAAAATTTATTTATAAATTTTCAAACTTTTCTTCGATATTGAAAAGAACTTCGCAATCGCAATATCCACCATATTCATTTAGCCATAGTACTACTTCTTGCAAAGGTAACTGATGGATGCTTAAGAACTGTTCAGTAAATCTCAGCGTGTGATCGCATTCTTCGATTCCCAGTTTTTCATTCAATACATCAAAAAGATTAAGAAAGCCAGTTATTTCCATTGGAAGCCCAGAAATAAATGTTTCTTTTTCTTTCCTTTGGAACTCTTTCATTAATTGTCGCTGCCTTAACTTTTCTTCTTCTGACTTCATAAAGCTTGAATCTGTAACGCAATAATAAGTATTGTTTGAGCCTTTATTAATAAATGCTTTATCATTTACATTTTTAGAATAACCTTTTCCATCCTTGTTTCGTATAATTGCTTTATTTAACACTTATTTTCATTTAAGTAAAAAAATATACTCGGATGACTTGCGGTTAATTAAAAAATTATACATTTGTAATTGTCCGGTAACCTAATCCGGACGATTCCAGTCTGAACCTGTTGCTTTTTTTAAACTAATTGATTTAAAATTAACTCAAAACAAGTATGAGGAAACATCTTTGGTGTGTCACATTGGCTATCTTATTTTTTTCAGCAACTATAGTAAGTTGGAGATCGTCAGGCGCGAACAAATCAAACGGTGGTGTAAACGCATCCCTTTCAGCAAAAGAACTTTTTAACCAGTATGTGAATAATTTATACCAGGCGGCTAATTTACAGCAGTCAGGTTTGGCTTTTGACGTTTTTGAAAAAGCAGTTACCGGTTATACTAATTTAGTACTCGCCCACAAATTACCTTCAAATAATGGTGTGCTTACCGTGGTTGATTTCAAGAAATCAAGCCGCGAAAAGCGTATGTGGATAATCAATATCCTCAGCAAACAGCTTTTGTTAAATACCTGGGTAGCACACGGGCAAGGCAGTGGTATGGAAATGGCCGATAAATTTTCAGATAAAAATGATTCGCACGAAAGCAGTCTGGGCTTTTATTTAACTGATGATGTTTACATGGGTAAACACGGCCGCTCATTACGGTTGGATGGATTAGATACGGGCTTTAACAGTAGCGCCCGTTACCGCAGTATTGTGATTCACGCAGCCAATTATGTAGGACAGAGCACTATAGATCAAACCGGACATATAGGCCGCAGTTTTGGTTGCCCCGCAGTGGCACCTAAAGTTGCCAACCAGGTTATCAATACCATCATGGGTAAAACAGTATTGTTTATCAGTGGAAACGATGATAGCTATACCTCAAAATATTTAGACGAAACAGGCCCGTTAAATTTAATGGCTGCCGATACGACAGCTTTCGACATAGCTAAGCTGTGATACAACCTTATCCAATTATAAATCTGCAATGCCCGGCAATACCAGCCGGGCATTTGTTTTTTTAGATTCCTAATATTTTTTGCAGATGTGCGTAAAGCACAATATCCAATCCATACACATCGGGCCTGTATTGCAGGGTGCCGTTTTCATCGGCCCAGCAGGTTACATAAGTTATGTATATCGGCGTCTTTTTAGGCAGGCCGATGTTGGTAGGCTCGGGGTTATCCTCGCTCATATCTTTGCTTATGGTATCAAAATCCTCACCCTCACCAAACAGGTTTTTAGCCAGCGCCTGCGGGTCGCCAAGCCGAACGCAGCCATGACTTACGGCACGCATCGCCTTTCTGAAGGCAGATTTTGCAGGTGTATCATGCAGATAAACACTGCTCTTGTTTTTAAACAGGAATTTAATTTTACCTAACGAGTTATCCTCGCCAGGGCGTTGTTTGAACTCATACTGCAGGTTATCCTTAGTAACCGTAGACCAATCGATATCCTCAGGGTCTTCAACTATTTTACCATCCTTGTAAACATCTATATTTTTATTGGAGAGGTAATACTTGTCGTTAGCGGCTTCTACAATAATTTCTTTAGTGGCAATGCTATTAGGGATATTCCAAACCGGGTTAACATCTACACTGTGTATTAAACTGTTCAGTTGTGGCGTTTCGCGCGGAAATGGCTTGTCGTTGCGGGCGGTATCGCCAAACTCAACAAGCGATTCTTTATTATCCATATTGCGGCCCTGCCCAACGCAAACCTTCATGTTCAGTACCGATTTTCCATCCTCAATTACGTCAAGCTTAAAATCGGGAATGTTCACGTATACATACTTTGATTCGTAAGGTTTATTTCTCCAGCGTAAACGCTCCAGGTTAACCATCAAATAACGTTTTGTTTCTTCTTTAGATAAGCCGGGCTGCTCTGCGCCGCTCATTAATGCTTTCTGTAAAGCGATGTATTGCGGACTTTTAGGTTGAATACTATCTAAGTACTCTTTTATGCTTTTAGCGGCAAATACGGCCTTCATAGACGTGCTATCGGGACGTTTAGTGGCCGTAAAGTAACGAGAGTACATAGTTTTAGGGTTCAAAATTCCAAACTGCAGCGCGTTTGAATATTTTATAAGAGTGCTTGCCGTAAGTAGCTCTAATTGAGCCAGGTTATGATAAGCTTCATCTGTAGATTTAATAGCGTCTTTACTCTTAAATTTGGCAACCAGTGCTTTAATAGCATCGGGTTGAAAGAGGTTTGCATCAAGGCCATGTTCATTTGCTTTGTTATAGTACTCGGTTAATGCATCGAGGTCGCCGTTGGCTAAATGATTAAGTGTAAAAGTTGGTTGATAGTCATTGGCAATATAATATGTTTCAATTACCGGTTCATTAGCAATGCTTGCTTTTTGAGTTGCAAGTTCTTTTTTAAATGCTTCAGCGTATAATTCGGGATCTACATCTTTAAAAATCTTATTCTGGGTGATCTTAAAAAGATCATCGGCCATTTCTGAGTGCTTTTTCTTACAGCTTTGGAACGTGACCGGCAAAATAAATGCAATTAATAGAAGAGGTAACGGGGATTTTTTAATAGTGAAAAAGGTCATGTTTCGAATTACTGTTAAATATGGCACATTTATAGCAATAGCCATACCATAAACACGGTTTGTTTTTAATTAAATTTGAAAACGGACATTTCATCATACTACTTTAACATAATATTGAAATTTCATTAAAAATGAAGCGGTTCTTGTTATTGACACATTTATTGTTGTTACCTTTTACGTTGCAGGCACAGGGTTTTAAACCCGTAAATAAGGATGCATCGCCGGAGGCCGTTAAACTGCTGGCCTTTTTTTACAACATAAAAGGGAAGCATATACTCTCGGGGCAACAAAATTATAACAACGATTTAACTATATTTTCAGATAGCGCGAAAGCCATTTCGGGTAAATACCCTGCTATATGGGGTTCGGATTTCATGTTATGGGGAGATAAGGACCTGGGGCAAAAAATGGTCAATGAAGCTATAAAAAAATGGCAGGACGGTAATATTGTTACTATAATGTGGCACCAGGGCCGGCCAACCGATAAACCACCTTATGATTGGAAAAAAAGTATCCAGGGAAAATTAACCGCCGCCGAATGGGATTCATTAACTACGCCTAACACAGCCTTAAATAAAAAATGGCTGGATCAGATAGATTATGAAGCACACTATTTAAAGCAGCTTAGGGATGCGCATGTACCTGTTTTGTGGCGCCCGTATCATGAAATGAATGGCGTTTGGTTTTGGTGGGGAGATAAAAAAGGCGAGAACGGGATAGCCAAACTTTGGAAAATGATGTATGACCGCTATACCAATTATCATCACTTAAATAACCTGATATGGGTATGGGGCGCAAATGGATTACGGGATATTCCGTTTGATGAGGCTTATGATTATAGCCTCTATTATCCCGGAGCTGATTATGTGGACATTTTGGGCGCCGATGTATATCATTTTGACTACGAACAAAGCGACTATAACGCCTTGCTTAAACTGGCCAACGGCAAACCTATAGCCCTTACCGAAACCGGCGAACTCCCCAAACCCGAAGTACTGAAAGCACAGCCCGAATGGACCTGGTTTATGGTATGGACAAGCTGGCTATGGACAGATAACACGCATGACAGGGTAAAAGAGGTTTACAATCTCCCTCAAACCCTCAACCACGATGAAGTTAAAACCATGCTTAATCAACAAAAATAATGGCAGCCGGTAAACTACCCGAGGTTTGGCTGCGCGGCCCGTTAAATGATATGCCAGCCTTGTTGCAACCTGTAGCCCATGCACTGTTACAGGCCCGTGATGAATTGAATTTGCTAATGAAAGATTTCCCGGATGTGTTGTTGTGGCAAAAGGTTGCCGGCATGGCATCGCCCGGGTTTCATCTGCAGCATCTTACGGGGGTATTAAACCGCTTGTTTACTTATGCCAAAGGTGATGGGTTAAGCGAACAGCAACTTAACTATTTATCTGCAGAGGGCAAGCCCGTTTATCATACAACTACCCGCTATCTGGTTAGTCAGTTTAATCTTGAAGTTGATAAAGCGATAAACCAACTTTCTCAAACAAACGAAATGGTATTAACTCAAGTAAGAGGAGTAGGCAGGGCGCAATTGCCGTCAACTGTTATTGGCTTATATGTACATTCTGCAGAACATACTATGCGCCATTTGGGGCAATTACTGGTTACTGTGAATGTTTTAAAAAATGAAGCTTCGACTCTAAGTAAATAGAATCACTGCATCTTTAAGTGACGGGGACGAATGTGTCACCTTTGCGCCGATATGTTTGCCCTCTGGATCAAATAAAAAGGTATCGATGCCAAGTGCTGTAGCCGCTTTTATTTCAGATTCCGGGTCGTCGCCAATAATCAACAGGTCAGCAGGCGTGTAAGCATTCTCATTCATAATGTGTGCAAAAATGTCCTTCTTGGTAGCTTTGGATTTCTCCGGATCTACAATATATATCGCTTTAAAATCTGCTTCGATGCCCAGAAGCCTTACTTTACTCCACTGTAATTTGGTAAAGCCGGTGGTAACCAGGTACTTTTCAATTTGGGTGTCGCTAATGTGTTTGTAGTCGCCAAAGGGCTGCATTGGTTTATCGTACTCCAGATTCTTTAATATATCAGCACCCTTATTTTTAGCAGCTTCGCTGAAATTGTATTGATCGGCAACATGCTGGTACGGCCTCCTGGTCATTTCATCTTTTACACTGGCTACCGTATCAAATCCTAATTCGTCGGCTAAGGAATCTATAAACTCAAACACTTTTGCAAACAAGTCGCTGGAGATGGAACTTACCGGGTATATGGTATTATCGAGGTCTAATATTATAGCTTTTTTCATGGTAGATAAATTAATTAGTAATTGCAATTTTCGCCGGGTTGGTAACACTTTTTAAGATATAAAATCCCGCCGCAGTAAATAAACATACACCGCTCAGCACCCACCACAGCATATTAAAACCGCCGTAAGCAATTACCTGGCTGCCCAGCGGTGGAGCAATAACCTGCGCTGCCGACCACGACATGCTGTAAAGGCCTGCATACTCACCACGGTTGCTGTTATCAGCGCGACTGATCCAAAATGTATTGGTGAAAGGCATGCTTATGATTTCACCAAGGGTAATTAAAACTACCAATAGTATGGCAATTAGCGCAGTATGAGGAAGCAGATTTAATAACGCAAAGCACAATCCTGTTAAAAGGATGCCGATGCAAATATAAGTAAGCGGATTCCTTTTGCCTTCAAGCTTATGAACGATAACCATTTCAATAAGTACAATAAGCAAACCGTTAAGTGCCATCAGGAAACCGATAAACCGCTCATTGAAGTGCCATTGCAACTTATAAAATACCGGCTGCATTATAAAAAACTGGAAAAAACAGGTAGCAAAAAGTATACAAAGGAAAATAAAAACGAGGTACACCTTATCTTTATAAGCCGATGAAGAAGTGATAGTCTTCGCTATCGCCTTAACTGATTTTACAATGTGCGAGCGTGGCATCAGCCTTAAAAGCAATAAGGCCGCAAAAATATTTGTACAGCCGTCAACCCAAAAAAGTAAGTGATAGTTGAACGAAGCCAGCAGTCCTCCAATGCCGCCGCCAAAGGCCCAACCTAAATTGGTAGCCAGTCGGTTTAGTGAATAGGAGCGGGTTTTATTATCGTCGGTACTGTAATGGGCGATAGCTGCCGAGTTTGCCGGCCGGAATGATTCGTTACAAATGCTCAAAATAAATGTGCCGATAGCAACGCTTGTGAACGTATGCTGATAACCTAAAATGATAAACAACAGGCCGCCAATGAGCAATGCGCCAACCTGTATATCGTAAAAACCTATCTTATCTGTTAGTTTGCCGCCTATAAACGAGCCGGATATAGCACCTATACCAAAGAACCCCATGATAAAGCCGGATTGTACAATGGTAAAATGCAGCTGCTGAATGGTGTATATGCTCATGAACGGCACCACCATAGTACCGCTTCTGTTAATAAACATTACCAGACTAAGGTACCAGCTATTTTGGGATAATCCCCGGTAGGCGTTTTTGTATAACTGGATGAGCATTGGGCAAAAATAGATAGAAAGGTTAAAGGCGAAAGGATAAAGGTGAAAGGTTTTTTATTATTTCCATACCTGACCTTTATCCTTTCGCCTTTAACCTTTAACCTTTTACCTTAAAATAGAGTTTCTGTTCCTCAACCAATGATCTGCCAGTACAAGTGCTGCCATGGCTTCAACAATAGGTACAGCGCGTGGAACCACACATGGGTCATGACGGCCTTTGCCCGATATTTCGGCATCGTTGCCCTGGCTATCTATAGTTGCCTGCGTTTTCATGATAGTGGCTACAGGTTTAAAGGCTACTTTAAATTCAATAGGCATGCCATTGCTGATGCCGCCTTGTATGCCACCCGAGAAGTTGGTGATGGTACTTACATCTCCTAAATGAGATTTTACGAAGATGTCGTTATGCTCAGAGCCACGCATTTCGCTGCCTGCAAAGCCAGATCCAAATTCGAAACCGTGTACCGCGTTAATGCTTAACATGGCCTTGCCCAAATCGGCATGTAGTTTATCAAAAACTGGGTCGCCAAGGCCAACGGGGCAGTTTTTGATGTAACAGCTAACTTTACCGCCAACGGTATCACCATCTTTGCGTACACTGTCTATAAATTCAATCATTTCTTCGGCAGTGGCCGGATCGGCACAGCGAACGATATTTTTTTCGCGTTCGGCTATAAAATCTTCTATGTTTTCGATGCTTACGTTTGGCGCGTTTATTTTACCTACACTACTTACATGGGCCGCTATTTCAATTCCCTGGGTTTTTAGTAAAAGTTTGGCCAAGGCACCTGCGGCAACACGTGCCGCTGTTTCGCGAGCCGATGAACGACCGCCACCACGGTGGTCACGGATGCCATATTTTGTTTGATAAGTAAAATCGGCATGTGACGGACGAAACACATCTACATTATGCGTATAATCCTTCGATCGCTGATCTTCATTTGGGATCAACATTGCAATGGGGGTACCTGTGGTTTTACCTTCAAACACACCCGATAATATCTTTACCGTATCGCTCTCTTTACGTTGAGTAGTAATTTTTGATTGACCAGGCTTGCGTTTATCCAGCTCGCCCTGTATATAATCCAAATCAACCGTTAACTGTGCCGGACAACCGTCAATTATTACCCCAATAGCTTCGCCATGCGATTCGCCAAAAGTGGTTATTCTGAATAGTTGTCCGAATGAATTGCCTGCCATTTTAGTAGATATGAGATGTTAGATATGAGATTTGAGATTTTTCAAATATCACAAAATGCTTTGTTAATTATTGTCATTGCGAGGAACGAAGCAATCCCATTTGCAAGGTGTTCACTTTTCCTGTGAGATTGCTTCGTTCCTCGCAATGACAAATTGGATGTGTTTACCTTTCAGTTTAACCTTCAACCACAATTTCCTCAACCTCAAACCCAAGTTTTTCCAGATCGGTCCAGAAAGCGGGGTATGATTTTTCAACCACGGGGCCATTCTCAAACTCCAGTTGTGGTACAATAAGTGCCAGCGGAGCAAAAGCCATAGCCATGCGGTGATCATGATAAGTATTGATGAACATGCGTTCTGGAATAAACCTTTCGCTGCAATCAAGTTTATAAACCTGGCCCTTTTCAATCAGTTTAACGCCCATTTTTGCCAGTTCGGTTTGCAGAGCCAGTACACGGTCGGTTTCTTTAATTTTTAAAGTTTCCAGGCCGGTAAAAGTAGCCTCATGACCAAGAGCCGCGCATACCACGATAACGGTTTGCGCCAGATCTGGGCATTCCTTCATATCAAAGATCTTGCGGCTAAGCGGTTTGACTTCTTTCAGTAAATGTACACCACCATCTTTAAATTGCGAGGTGATGCCAAAGTTTGCCATGATCTCAGTAATCACACTGTCGCCTTGCAGGCTGTAGGGAGTGAGGCCGGTTAAAAATAATTCAGCCTCATCTGCCAATGCGGCAATGGCGTACCAGTAGGAGGCTGCGCTCCAATCAGGTTCAACGTGTAATGATGTCGTCGCAAATTCCTGATTTGATATTGCAATGACGTTGCCCTGCCAGGTGTGCTGTATATTTGCACTTTGCAACATCGCTAACGTCATTTCAACATAAGGGCGCGAGGTTAATTCGCCTTCAATATGTAATTCCAAACCAAAAGGCAGCCGGGCAGCGATAAGTAACAAAGCGGTAATATACTGACTGCTAATGTTTCCTTTAATACTGATCTTACTGGTATGCTGCTCGAAACTGCCTTTTAGTTTTATAGGGGGATAGCCCTGATTTTCTTCATATTCAATATTGGCACCCAACACCTTCAACGCATCAACCAATATTCCTATTGGCCGCTCCTTCATGCGTTTGCTGCCTGTTAAAATTACCTCATCATCTTGTATGGCATAATAAGCTGTTAAAAAACGCATAGCTGTGCCTGCCGGACCGATATCTACTATCTGCGGACATTCGGCTGTAGATAGAGTGTTTGCTGCTAACTGTCCGCTACCAACTGGCGATCTTAAAATGCCCGCCAGCAACACAGCATCGGCAGCATCAGATACATTTTCCACCTTAACCTTGCCGTTGCTTAATGCTTCAATTATAAGGGCGCGGTTACATTCACTTTTTGAACCCGTGAGGTTCACCGTGCCGTTTATTAGCTTATTATTTCTTTTCAGGATGATGTTCTGCATCATTATAAATTATACGTGGGTCAATTTTTCTGCTGCTTGTCCGGCTTCGTTCTGGTTCATGATAGCCGTTTGTCTGCTAATAGATTCGCTGTGTAATAGCTCCAATAATTTCTCGGTAAACTCGGTACCTAATTTTAATGCTTTGGCGTAGTTGGTACGTTTTTGAACTATCTCATCCCAACGGCCAACTTGCAGTATGGTTATGTTGTTGTCTTTTTTGTAGTTACCTATTTTGTCGGCAATTTGCATACGCTCGGCAATTTTCTGGATCAACAGGTCATCAATTTTATCAATTTGCTGACGCAGTTCTGCAAGCTTATCATTTACCGCAGCATCGCGGGTTTCTGGCTTACGTAAAGCTAAATGATCAATAATGTCGGCTAATGCAGCAGGAGTAACCTGTTGTTTAGCATCTGTCCAGGCTACGCTTGGGTCGATGTGCGATTCGATCATCAATCCTTGCATGTCAAGGTCTAATGCTTTTTGCGATATATAACCAATAAGGTCGCGGTTACCTGAAATGTGGCTTGGATCGTTAATTAAAGGCAATTCTGGCGCTAATGTTTTTAATGCGATAGCGATATCCCACATTGGCTCATTACGGAAAGCTGATTTTTCGTAAGATGAAAATCCGCGGTGGATAGCCGCCAACTTGGTGATACCTGCATTATTGATACGCTCTAAAGCGCCAATCCACAAAGAAAGATCAGGGTTAACCGGGTTTTTAACCATTACAGGGATATCAACACCACGCAAAGCATCGGCAATTTCCTGAACGGTAAAAGGGTTAACTGTTGAACGGGCACCAACCCATAAAATATCAACGCCAGCTTTCAAAGCTTCTTCTACGTGTTTTGCAGTTGCAACTTCAACAGCAGTTGGCAATCCGGTTTCTGCTTTGGCGCGTTTTAACCACTCCAAACCAATGCTGCCGATACCTTCAAACTCTCCCGGACGGGTACGTGGTTTCCAGATACCTGCACGTAATGCAGAGATGCGGCCTGTTTGGGCTAATAAATGAGCTGTAGCTACCAATTGATCTTCAGTTTCGGCACTGCATGGGCCCGCTATTACTAATGGTTCTTTACCGGTTTTAATCCAGGTATGAAGCGGCTGTATGTTTAAATTAAGTTTCATTGTTTTGTTATTTGTCCGGTTGTTTACCGGGGATGTTGGTTATATTTTTATGTTAATTATTTGCTTTTTGGGGCCTGATGTTTATACGCCACGCCGGATGTTGATGTACCTCCGGGGGCGTTCAGTTTTTTGTGGTTTGGGTGTGCTTAAATCCTCTTCGTGTCGTTCATATTCGCCAAGTATGTTAAAGTTGTGTGTGTATTTCAGGATCTGCCGTATGGCGGCATCAAATTGTTTTTGCTCATCCCACTCAATGTCTACATAAAAGTTGTATTCATTGCGTTTGCCTAAAATGGGCATCGACTGTATTTTGCTCATATTAACGCCTTCGTTGGCAAAAATATTAAGCACCTTGGCCAATGAACCAACCTTATTACTCACCTGGAAACAAAGCGATGCTTTATTGGCGTTTTTCTTCTCCACATTATCATGATGGGTAAGGATCAGGAAACGGGTAAAATTCTTTTTGTTTGATTCGATGCGGCGTTCCAGTACATCCAGACCGTAAAGCTTTGCAGCAAGGGCGTTTGCAATGGCAACAGTATCTGTTAATTGCTCATCACGGATGCGTTTGGCACAAGCGGCGGTATCGCTGCTTTCCACAATTTTAAGATGAGGGTACTCGTCAAAAAAATCAACACACTGGCGCAGGGCAATGGGGTGCGAGGTAACATATTTTACCTGGTCGAACTTTACACCGGGTAAGGCCATTAAATGCAGCTGGATGGGTAAGTAGATTTCGCCCACAACCGGAAAGCCGTAATCAAGCAGTAAAGTGTAGTTTGGCAATATGCTGCCGGCAATGCTGTTTTCAATAGCCATTACCACATAATCTGCCTCGCGGTTCTTTAAACGTTCAAAAGTTTGTTTAAAAGAGTTGCACTCTATCATCTGTGCGTTTTCTCCAAAATATCTCAGGCCCGCTTCTTCATGAAATGAGGCGCGGATCCCTTGTATGGCAACTCTTGGTTTTTCTATTTTCATAACCCCTGTTAAAGCAAAAAGTCCCGGCATTTTGTGCCGGGACTTTTTAAATTCTTTATGTGTGTTTAGTACATATTAGTCCCGGCTCTTACTGTTAAAGTAAAAGTAGTAACCATAAAAATATGCACTGTTAAATTTCATTTGTTTTTTATTACGTTGTAAATGTACGGTAAAAAATGTTTTTGTCAATAGATAATTTTATTTTTTGTGAAATAAAATACCTTAACCAAATTTAATTTGCCAAAAAGAAGGTTTGGCATCTTTTATTCTTAAAAACGAAGGGCATTTTATATTTACGATACTTTATATTAATATCAGCCTAAATCAGGCCGAATGTTTTTGCTCAGACAGCGGGGTAATGTGCTGTATTTCATACTCACGTTGCATTGCCCGGGCCGTTTGTGTGCTGCCATCATGGCTCCATCCCGGTGGGTTAAACAGGTAGCCTAATTTATTCCTAAAGCCGGGCGCGCGTTTTACATCATGGATAAGTGCTTTCCACTCGTGAAAAAGAATATTTACCGGTCCCATGTTTTCGGGTTGTTTGGTGATACCGTATTTAACAGGCTCGGGCAAATCCTCGTCCCTGAAGGTATTGAACAGCCGGTCCCAAATAATTAGTACCATCCCCATGTTTTTATCAAGGTAGGGGATGTTGGATGCATGGTGTACCCTGTGATGAGCAGGGGTTACAAAGATCCATCCGTACCATTTTGGCAAAGGAATTTTATATTGGGTATGTACCAGGTTGCCGTAAAACTGGGTCACGAGGTAAGCGTATAAAATGTCTAATGCGTTAAAACCCATAAATGCCAGCGGCAAATAAAAGAATGTGCGGTATAAAGGCTCAAAAACCGTTGAACGGAAACCCGTAGTGAAATTGAAATTCTCTGAAGAATGGTGAGTTACGTGCATGGCCCAAAACACACGGCAATAATGCCCGGTATAATGTAAAACCCAGTATAAAAAATCTTGCGCTACAACCAGTATAAACCAATACAACCAAACATTGTGTATTTGAAAAAGCCTGAATTTATAGGCAAAATTCAGTATCAGGAACGTACCGCCCTTAACTATAAGGTTGGTGACCACTGCAAGCGAAGTGAGGTAGATATTGGTAAGCGTATCGCGGGTTTTGTAGTAATGACGATCTTCCCAGTAGCTTAAACCCATTTCAAGCAGGGTTAAAGCCACCAGTAAGCAAAGGATCACTACAGCACTTATTTCACTTTTATCTAACCCGTGCATTTTACAAATTAATGTAATACAACAAACTTTCGCAAAGTTCGGCTTCTGTACAGATATTATCAATATTGCATTGGCCGATATGCGTTAGCAAGGTGCAATTTATTTTACCACCCTGGTTCTTTTTGTCTTTTAACATATGCGCCAGCAGCGTATCAAAAGACGATTCTTGAATGGTATAACGCGGATAAAGATCACTTAGTACCTTCACTATCTCGTTCAGTTCATCCAAACTTAATCCGGTTTTTTTGTGGGCCAGGTACGATTCGCAGATCATACCGATGGCGATGGCTTCGCCGTGTGATAATGGATCAGCATCGTTGATCAGCGAGTTGGTTTCTACAGCGTGACCGATAGTATGTCCAAAATTCAGTGCCTTACGGATGCCTTTTTCATGCGGGTCTTCGATCGTTATCTTATTCTTGATTTGGACCGAGCGATGAACCAGTTCGGCGGAAGGATTTTTAAGGTCACTCGTTTTAAGTTCGGCCCAATAAGCGGCATCCTGGATAAGCCCATGTTTCAGCATTTCGGCCAAACCAGAAAGTATTTGCCTTGCGGGCAGGGTTTTTAAAAAATCGTAATGAATAAATACCGCCTTTGGCTGTGTAAAAGTACCTATGATGTTTTTTATACTGTCGATATCTATACCGGTTTTACCACCAACAGATGCATCAACCTGTGATAGCAGGGTAGTGGGTACATGTACAAAATCAATCCCACGTTTAAAGGTAGATGCTGCAAAGCCACCCAGGTCACTGATAACGCCACCACCCAAATTGATGAGCAGACTTTTACGATCGGCACCAAAATCTATTAACATTTTCCAAACGCCTATGCAAAAATCAATATCCTTGCTTTCTTCGCCAGCAGTAATTTCTATAAGGTCATAACCTTCTTCGCTGCCAATTTTGCTTTTTAAAAGTGGTAAACAATGTATGCCCGTGTTTTCATCTGTTAAAATGAAAAAGCGCGAATAGCCGCCTTTGTTAACAAAGTTAACCAGCTCATCAATGCTATTATCAAAATAAATGGGGTAATTATCGCTCTGAATAGTGTCCATAATTTAAATTACCATGATTTTATTTCCTCTGAATTCAACAACGTCGCCGCGTTTAACTTTAAGGCGTTTACGGTAATCAACCTGTCCGTTATAGGTCACTTCTCCCTCACTTACAACTATTTGCGCCTCGCCGCCGGTTGCTACCAAATGAGCCGCTTTGAGGAGCTGAATCATTGGTATATATTCGCCTGTTAATTTAAATTCAATCATGGAGGGGCAAAAATAAACTATTCATGGAATAATGAGTTATCATTTTATAATTTTGCACATGCTTTCTAACGAAACCACCAACAGTTCCAAACACGCTAAGCCCTCTTTTGAGAATACAGAAATCGCTTTTCGTCACTCTTCCAATGCCGATCTTAACCGGGCTTACTGGTTATTCAGGATCATTAATGTTAACTTTTTAGTAAAGATAGGCCCGCCGGTCACCAACTTTGCAATTAAAATAGGTTTACCTATAAAAAGTATCATTAAGGCCACCATTTTCAAGCATTTTTGCGGTGGCGAAACCATTGCCGAGTGTGATAACACCATCAAAAATCTTTACAGCGGTGGTGTAGGTACCATATTAGATTACTCTATTGAAGGCGAGGATGATGAGGCGGTGTTTGATAACACCCGTGATGAAATTATCCGTACAATAGTTCGCGGCTCAAAAGATCCTGCCGTGCCTATTACGGTATTTAAAATAACAGGTGTTGGTCGGTTTGCTTTGTTGGAGAAGCTGGATGCCCGCCTGCCGCTTACGCCCGAGGAAGAACAGGAATGGCAAAGGGTACAAAGCCGTGTACTGGCCATTTGTGAAAAAGCGCATTCCAGCAATGTACCTGTGATGATTGATGCCGAAGAAAGCTGGATCCAGGAAACTATCGACCTGCTGGCTCTCACCATGATGACCCAGTTTAACACCAAAAAGGTTATCGTTTACAACACCTATCAAATGTACAGGCATGATAAACTGGCATCGATATTAAATGACCACGAGATTGCCATAAGCGAAGGCTTTATATTAGGTGCCAAGATTGTTCGCGGCGCTTATATGGAAAAAGAGCGTAAGCGTGCACAGGAAATGGGCTATCCATCGCCAATTCAGCCTGATAAAAAGTCAACAGATTTGGATTATGATTCGGCGTTGGATTATTGCACCAGCAATATTGATAAAATAGCCTTTATAGCCGGTACGCATAACGAAGAAAGCTGCCGTTTACTGGCCGAGCTTTTGGATGCCAAACAAATAGACCATAAAAACCCGCATGTGTATTTTTCGCAGCTGTTGGGTATGAGCGATAACCTGAGCTTTAACCTTGCCGATGCGCAGTACAACGTTGCAAAATATGTGCCTTATGGCCCAATTAAAGCCGTATTGCCATACCTTTTCCGTCGTGCGCAGGAAAATACAGCTATAGCTGGGCAAATGAGCCGAGAGTTGGGCCTTATTGTTAAGGAGCGGAAAAGACGTTCGGGCCTGCGTTAACAGGTAAACGTTTAAGTAAATAAATGGTGGGTTTTTGATTGATTTATAGTTTAAAATAAGAGATTTGTTTATGCCCGCAATTACGGGTTGTAACCAATTATTTCTACCTACTTCTAACCTGTATGAAAATTCAGCGCGCTATTTACCTGTCGGCTTTATTTGCTTTTTTGCATAATTCCGGCAACGCCCAAACAAAAAGTTCAAGCCCTCACCGCGATGAGGTTGATTTTGTTAACCCCTTGATTGGTACTGCTGCAACCGGTTTTGCAAAAGGGTTGGATGGCGGAGGTACCATGCCCTGCGTAAATGTACCCTTTGCCATGACCAATTTTGTTGCTCAAACCGGCGAGAACAAAATGAGCCGCATGACCTATCAATACGAAGATAAAGCGGTTATCGGGCTCATGGCATCGCACCAGCCCACGGTTTGGATGGGCGATTATGGTTATGTATCTGTAATGCCGCAAATTGGTAAACTGCGCGTGTTACCCAAAGAACGTGTATTGGCATTTGACCATAAGGACGAAATTGCCAAACCTTACTACTATTCCGTTAAACTAAAGGCCGATAAAAATACCAGGATAAAAGCTGAAATAGCAGGTGCCAATACCTGCGGTATGTTCCGCTTTACTTTCCCGGCCGCTAAAGAAGCGCACCTCATTATCCAGGGCATCAACCTTAACCCCGAACTTACGGATTGGGCTAACGATTTTAATGCCCGGATAAAAACTTTAAAAGGCTACGTACATGTTGATACAATTAATAACGAAATAACCGGTTACAATCCCGACAGGCAATCGGCGCAGATCGGTCCGCAATTGAAAAACTTTAAGGGTTATTTCATTATCAAGTTCGATAAGCAGATCCGCAAGTACGGTACCTGGGATAATAAGGTTATCAATAAAGGCAGCAAAGACCAGTATGGTACCCGCATGGGAGCCTTTATCTCGTTCAAAACCCTTAAAAACACCGAGATCAAGGTTGTGGTGGCTACCTCGTTTATCAGCATTGACCAGGCGCGCGCTAACCTAAAAAGAGAAATACCCGATTGGGATTTTGATAAAATAGTTAAAGATACCCACAACGAGTGGCAGCAGCAGCTTAGTGTGATAAAAGTGAAGAACATCACCAACGAGCAAAAAACTATTTTTTATACCGCCTTGTTCCACACACTGTTATTCCCGCGCCAGTTTTCTGAATATGGTAAATACTACAGCGCTTTTGACGATAAGGTGCATAAAGGCATCTCTTACAATGATTACTCGCTATGGGATACTTTCCGTGCCTTGCATCCCTTGCTTATCCTTACTCAGCCGCAACGGGTAAATGGTATGGTGCAATCCATGCTGCAAATGTACCAGGAGGGCGGCTGGCTGCCGATGTGGCCTAATCCAACCGAAACAAATATTATGATAGGCACCCATGCCGATGCCGTTATAGCCGATGCCTATGTTAAAGGTTTCCGCGGTTTTGATGCCGATCTGGCTTATGAAGCCCTGCATAAAGATTCATATACCCCACCAGATGGTGATAAAGACAAAAAATGGGGCGACCGCGACCTGTGGACAAGCGCCGAAGTGCGTGGTGGCCTAAGTTATTACCATAAATTAGGCTACGTGCCGGCCGATAAAACCAAGGAATCTGTTTCGCGCACTATTGAATATGCTGTTGATGATTATTGTGTAGCCCAAATGGCAAAGGCAATGGGTAAAAACAGTGATTATGATCAATTGATAACCTGGAGCAAAAACTATGGGAACGTTTATAACGCGTCGACCGGTTTTATGGCACCCCGCAGCAGCGATGGCAAATGGTTCTCAAATCCGGATGAAGGTTTTACCGAAGGAACCAAATGGACCTACACCTTTGGCGCCATGCACGATGTGCCGGGCATGATAAAACTAATGGGCGGCGAAAAGGCATTTGCCAACAAGCTAACTGAGAACTTTGACGGCGGTCATTACCGCGCCGATAATGAGCCCGGGCACCATTATATTTACCTGTTCAACTATTGTGGTATGCCCTGGAAAGCGCAGGAATTACTTAGGCAGCACACATCCGCACAAAATTTCAGGAATGCCGCAATTGGTATAAATGGTAATGACGATTGCGGACAAACATCTGCCTGGTACCTGTTTAGCGTAATGGGTTTTTACCCGGTAGGCCCTGCATCCGGTTATTACAGCATCGGCGCGCCGCAATTTCCATATTTTGAACTGAATCTGCAAAAAGGTAAAAAGCTAATTATTAAAGCCACTGATCTATCGGCAAAAAATAAATACGTAAAAGAAGTTACCTTTAACGGCAACGTTATTACCGATAACCTGATAGCACATAAAGATTTGATAAAAGGTGGTGTGCTGGCTTTTAAAATGACAGGTACGCCGCAGAAAGAAAATTAATGCCATCGCTCGGCGGAGCCTACAAGTGTTACTATGGCCACCCACTGACAGTGTTTTGTCAGTAGTGTAAAATATTTAACTTGTTGATTACCAATTGTTAATTAGTGTTCACGAGCGTTCACGGTGTTGTGAACGTGAACACCTGCTCAATTATTCGCTGTAGAGCCCCTCGCTATTAACTGTGAAGGTATTACAATGTGCTCTTTTTCTATCTGGATCTGCTTACCAGCAAAATGTGCGAATAAGAGTTCGGCGGCCTGTTTGCCCATTTCAAATGCCGGCTGAAAAATGGTGGTAAGTGGTGGATTAAGAATAGGGGCGGTGATTTGATTGGTAAAACAGATCACTTTAACATCCTGAGGTATTTTTAGTCCCATTTCAGCACAAGCCATGTAGGTGGTGGTGGCCAGGTGCTCAACCGTGGCCAATATGCCATCGGGTTTATAGGCATTGAGATGTTTTGTCAATTCCGATACATTATCCTCGGTATGATGATTGGATAGGGTAAGTATGCTATGCGCCCGGAGGTTAATATCCCGGTCGGCCACTGCTTTTTTGTAACCATCCTCGCGCGATTGAAATATTGATGGGTAGCCATCAATGGTAACCAATGATATATTCTTGCACCCCTGATCTATCAAATGGCAGGTAGCTACGTAGGCGCTATGCAGGTCATCAGTTTTAATTTGTGCGGCTGGTATATCCTCGCAAATCCTATCGAAAAACACCACTGGGATGCCACCCTCTTGGAGCGCCTTAATATGGCTGGTATCTTTTGTGCCGCTGGCTACGGACATAAGCACCCCATCAACCCTGCCGCCGCTCAGTTCGTTAAACATGTGTACCTCGCGCTCATAGCTTTCGTGGGTGAGGTAAATGAGCGCATGATAGTTATGCTTGGTGATGATGCTTTCTATGCCGTTAATAGCCTGACTAAAAAAGCTGTCGGCAATTTCGGGCAGTACAATGGCTAAGGTATTGCTTTGGCGTTTTCTGAGGCTGCTGGCAAAGTGGTTGGGTACGTAGTTTAGCTGGGCGGCTGTATCCAGCACACGCTGTTTGGTTTCGTAACTTATTTCATGACTATCGCTTAATGCTTTGGAAATTGTAGCGGTAGATAAATTCAACACTTTTGCCAGTGTTTTCATATTTACTTTCCCGTTGTTGTTTTCGTTAGTCATTGGTTTTGTTCAGCAGATGAGACTGCCAATATAATAAAATACCATTCCGTTTTTCAAAAATACCGTATCTGAGTAAATCTTGTATCTCAACAAAATCATGTAAACGATTAAGTAAATAAATACACCCGTTTTTACAAATTTGCTATTTAAAGTAATGAGATTTGTATAAGTCGCAACCTGTAAGCGGCTGTTAACCAATTGTATTTCATTTTAATAATAGTGTCATGAGTAAGATAATAACAGCGCAGGGGCAAGGTCCGTTAAATTCAATTGATGATTGGGAAGATGACCTGTTGGTTCGCTACCCCGATGCTGAAGCTATAGCCACAGGCAGGGATACTGAGGCTTACCGTAATTACGAAGCCACGTTAAAAGATACCGTTCGCGAGTTTTACCGTCTGCAGCATATTAACCAAACCTATGATTTTGTGCTGGAGAAAAAGGCCGACTATTTAAAGTTCGACAAAAAAGAAATGACCGTTTGGGAGGCCTTCGATTTCCTGAACCAATTGATTGATGACTCCGACCCCGATACCGATCTCGACCAACTGCAACACCTGCTGCAAACATCAGAGGCTATCCGTGCCGACGGCCGTCCCGATTGGATGGTATTAACCGGCCTTTTCCATGACCTGGGTAAAGTGCTTTGCCTTTTTGGCGAGCCGCAATGGGCTGTTGTTGGCGATAGCTACCCGGTTGGTTGCGCTTTTTCTGATAAAATAGTTTTTTCGGAATATTTTGAAGGAAACAAAGATCACCACGATCCGCGCTTCAACACCAAATACGGTGTTTATGAACCCAATTGCGGTTTAGATAATGTACACATGACCTGGGGACATGATGAGTACATTTACCATATCATGAAACCTTACCTGCCCGAGCCAGCTTTGTATATGCTGCGTTACCATTCCTTTTATCCTCAGCATCGCGAGAACGCCTACAGCCATCTCATGACCTCGCACGATCACCAGTTGTTTAAAGCCGTAGCGCAGTTTAATCCGTATGATTTATACTCAAAAAGCCCTTTAACACCAAACTGGAAAGAATTGCGCCCGTATTATGAAGATCTGGTAGCTAAATACCTGCCATCTACGTTAAAATTTTAAGCGTTTTTCAAGCGGAGTATATTATTTAAGCACGGCAATTGCCATTTAATTTTATTTCATAGATTTAAAAACTTAACGGCTCTGTAATTTTATGGCCTAAATTTCTTATTGCTAATACAATACAAATGCTCAAACACATTTCTCCAGCCGATCTTCTGGTATTTTTTGCTTATTTCATAATTGTAGCGGTTTACGGCTACTCGGTTTATCGCCGTAAAAAAAACGAAACCAATTCCAGTTCACATAGCTTTTTCCTGGCCGAAGGTTCGCTTACCTGGTGGGCTATAGGCGCATCTATCATCGCGTCAAATATCTCGGCCGAGCAATTTATCGGTATGAGCGGCGATGGTTTTTTTGCCGGTATTGCCGTAGCAGTTTACGAATGGGTAGGGGCGGCCGCGCTTATTTTGGTGGCGGTATTTTTTATGCCGGTTTATATTAAAAATAAAATTTTTACCATGCCGCAATTCCTGCAAAATAGGTACAATAGCGGTGTAGCCCTGGTAATGTCAATCTTTTGGTTGTTGTTGTATGTGTTCATCAACCTCACAGCCATTTTATACCTCGGCGCTTTGGCTATTAACGGCTTACTTGGCGGCGAATACTTCCACCAGATCATGATAGGCCTGGCCATATTTGGTGTAATTATAGCTTTAGGCGGGATGCAGGTAGTAGGTTATACCGATGTTATACAGGTAGGCGTACTTATAGTTGGCGGCTTGGCTATTACCTATTTATCCCTTACGATAGTAAGCGAAAAATTTGGTTTGGGTACCAATGCCTTAACCGGGTTTAATCTTCTGCTTAAAGATGCGCCCGATCATTTCCACCTCATATTTAAAAAGCCTGTTCATGGCTCATCTATAGAAACGGTAAGTAAGTACCTGATCCTGCCGGGCTTTGCCATGTATGCGGGTGGACAATGGATCAGTAACATGAACTATTGGGGCTGCAACCAATATATTACCCAACGTGCCTTGGGAGCTAATTTGCATACCGCCCGTACAGGCATCCTTTTTGCCAGCTTGCTTAAAATTTTAATGCCGGTAATAGTAATGCTGCCCGGTATTGTGGCTTTTGTGCTATACAAGCACGGCCATTTACCACAACTAACCAACGGGAGCAAAGATGGTGCTTACTCGGCCATATTGTCGTTTTTACCTACAGGACTTAAGGGCTTATCGTTAGCGGTTTTAACCGCGGCTATAGTGGCTTCGCTGGCAGGTAAAGTAAATAGTATAGCTACAATTTTCACTTTAGATATTTATAAAAAATATATAAAACCCGAAGCCACCGAAATTAAAATGGTTTGGATTGGCCGTGCTGCAATTATTTGCAGTTTGCTCATAGCCGTTGCCTTTACCTGGAATGATGTGCTGGGTATCAGTGGCGAAGGTGGCTATACCTTTGTGCAAAAATATTCGAGCTTTGTAAGTCCGGGTGTGTTTGCTACCTTCCTGTTGGGGATGTTTTGGAAGCGAACTACAGGCACTGCTGCAATTGTGGGTATTTTAACCGGCTTTGTGGCTGCATTGTTTTTCAACCAGTTTGCGGTTAGCATATTTGGGCCCGAAACCTGGCTGTATTCAGCATTTATTAATGCTGGCGGTAAGTATGAGATCCCGTTCTTTATTTCTCTGAGCTGGTCATTCCTGATCACGTTTTTGGTGATGATAGCTGTTAGTTTGGCCGGGCCAATGATCAACCCTAAATCTATAGAGATAGACAAAGGTATGTTTAAACTGAAATATTCGTCGGTTATACTTATAGCAGTTATACTTATTTTCCTATCCGCTATTTACGTTCGTTTCTGGTAAAATATTAAGACTTGGGATTAAGCGATTTGTTTAATTCCAAGTTCTTTACGTACCACCGGCGCTACCTATAATATAAAGTACAATCAGCCACACATCAGCAAATGATAAATCTTTCATCAATTTATATCTTGCTATAAATTTTATATCTTCCATTAAATTATTGGACATTGATGGCGGAAGCTTAAATGACGCGGTGATTTTCGACTGAACTTTTAAACTCACAATAAATGCAACCCAAATCTTCTTTTGTTAAATTGCTGTTTACCTGTTTAATAATAGGTAGTGCATTACAACCCTTATCCGCGCAAAAAAAACAGGAGTCCTTATCAACGCTGACTGCGGGCCAAAAGCTGCACGGTTTTAAAGCGGTAGCTGTTTACCTCAACGATGCCGACCTGCCAATGGGTGCACGATTTGTACATGAAAGTACAGGTTTTACATTCGATCTGTTACAGGTAGAATCGGTTCCGCAAACTTTTATATGGGTTAACACCTTCCCGGTATCCAATAAAGGCGAACCCCATACGCAGGAACACCTATTGATTACCAAAGGAAATAAAGGCCACGCCCTTAATACAAGAGAAGGTATGTCGCTGGCGGCGTCAAACGCATTCACGGCACAGTTGCATACCGTTTATAATTTTAACACAGGTGCAGGTGGTCAGGTTTTTTATACCTTGTTTGAAAAATACATGGACGCGCTGCTATATCCCGATTATACAAACGAAGAAGTAAGCCGCGAGGTACGAAACTGGGGCGTTACCCAAAATCCCGACAAAACATTGCGTTTGGAGGAAAAGGGTTCGGTATACAACGAGATGTCATCTACCATGAATAACCCCTACGCGCTTTTGGGTGATACTTTGGGGCGTTTGCAATATGGTAATAATCATCCCATCTCCTATAATGCTGGTGGGTTGCCTGCGGCGATACGCGAGCTGAATGCTGTTGATATTGCCAAATATCACGCTGCTAATTACTACTTAGGCAATATGGGCGCCATTACTGCATTGCCTAAAAGTATGCCATTGGCGGGTGTTCTTGATCAAATGAACCTGTTGCTAAACAGACTGAATAAAGGAGCTGCTAAACAAGCACGCGTGCCCAATAAGTTACCTCAACCCCAACCGGCAGAAAAAGGAAAGATCGCTATTATTGATTTTCCTTCGGAGAATGCACAGCAGCCCGGTACCATAATGTTATCATTTGCGCCCACGTTAACTTTAAGTACTACCGAACTGTTAAAACTATCTAACTTTTTAGGCGTGTTTGCCGGCGATGCCACCACTAATTTGTATAAGGTATTTGTTGATAGCAAAACCAAGATCCCGGAAATAGATGCCCAGGCTGTATATGCATATGTAGATACTAAACAGGGGTATCCGGTTATGATGGGTGTAGATGGCGTAAGCGCTGCAAACCTCACCCGCGAAAAAGCTATCTTGGTGAGGGAACGTATTATTGCCGAATTAAAAAAGGTAGCTGCCTACAAAGATCATTCGCCCGAGTTGTTAAAATTTAACGAGCGGTTTGAAAGCAGCTTGCAAAGCTCTGAAAGAAGTACGGCCAAATTTGTTAACAGTCCGCCAAAGTTTGGTTTCAGAAATACAGGCGATGGCTGGTACGATCAGTTGCAGTTAATGGCGGGCATTCCTGATTTTAAAAAGTCGGTTACCTTTAAACCGCAGATGAAGGCTTTAAGGCAGCAGTTGGCAACAGGTACCAATATCTGGAAGCCGCTTTTAGCAAAGTTTGATCTGGATAATGCCCAGCCATATATTGTTATGACCAAAGCCAATCCCGCTATGGTTGCACAATCTGAAGTGGAGCGTAAAGCAAGGGCAGCGCAGGAGGTAAGCCGTTTAAAAAACTTGTACCATATTGATACCGATCAGGGCGCAATTTTAAGGTATAAGGCGGTATATGATTCCAATACGGTAGTGCTGGAGAAACTGGAACAGGCACACCAGGTTAAATTTATTGATAATCCGCCGCTTACGTTAGATGATCAGTTGCAATTTAAGCAGCAAGTGTTGCCCGGTAACGTACCAATGGTAGCATCCGTATTTAATAACATGACCAGTGCCACCACAGGTATAGCGCTAAATCTCAACAGCGTGCCGCAAACAAAATTAGTTTATTTGGCCATGCTGCCAGACTTGCTTACGCAAACAGGGATCATTAAGAATGGTAAGGCGATATCCTACGAGGATATGCTATTGCAAGAGCAACGCCAGATCCTAAGCCTGTACAGCCAATATAGTACCAACAGCACCACCGGTAGGGCCGAGTTGCTTGTGCAGGGAGCCGGTAATAACCAGGCTGAGGCACTGAAAGCTATCGAGTGGATAAATGATGTGCTGCAGCATCCTAACTGGACGGTAGCCAACCTGCCGCGAATCCGTGATCTGGTTGACCAGGAACTATCCGGCATCAGGAAAACGATGCAAGGCGCAGAAGAAGGTTGGGTGACAGACCCTGGAGCTGCATACCTGGCGCAGGGCCAGCCTTTGCAATTGGCAACTTCATCTTTCTTAACCCGGGCCTTCAATATATTCAGGCTTAAATGGTTGTTGAAAGATGCCGGTGACGATGCAAACAGCAAAGCAATCAGTACTTATTTAACTTCGCTTTCAGGTGCGGCGACGGACAGACAGCAGCTGAAAAAATTGCTGGCGGTATTAAAATCAGATGCAAACATAAACACAGATTCGGCAGGTGTTAATAAAAAATATGCCGAAGCCTTTGTGAAATTACCCGCCGCAGCAAAAGCGCTTGCAAAAGATGCAGCTACCGACCTGGAACAAATGCTGAACGATATTCCGGATAATTCATTGGATATGGATTGGAAAATGCTTTGCACAACCATTAACAGCGATTTGGCCCAAAAGCCTGAAACCACCTTGAATGATTTAAATGATCTGCGTAAAAGCCTGTTGAAAAATACGCAGACCCGGTTGTTCGTAATAGGTTCAGCGGCTACAGAGCAAAGGCTTACTATCGATCTCACTAAAATGCTTGTTGGCTTTAGCAAAGAACCTGCGGCGCGACCAAATATTACTACCGGTAAATTGATAGATGAACGCGTAAAGGGCCGCTTGCATACCACAGAAACGCCTGTATTTGTCGGCCTTATTAATCCCGATTCGCACACTGGGGTATTTATTAATTCGGCGCCGCTTAGCAATTATTCCGATCTATCGAGAGAAAGCCTGCTGAAATTCCTGGCTGCGGAATTATACGGTGGTGCGGGTAAGCAGAGTGTGTACACCAAAACAACCGGGGCTGGCTTGTCATACAGTACGGGCGTAAGTGCATCTGCGGGTAGCGGCAGGTTCAGGTATTATGCCGAAAGAACCCCCGAGCTGCCGCAAACCCTAAGATTTGTTATCGACGAGATCAAAAAATCGCCGGTGGATTCCAGCATGACCGATTATGTGGTGTCGCTGGCTGTCGGCCGTTTCCGCTCTGCGGATGATTACGAGAACAGGGGCGAGGCTATGGCTGCCGATTTGGTAGACGGCATGACTCCCGACCTCATCAAGCAATTCAGATTGGCTATTTTAAAGCTCCGTAAAGAACCCGGTTTAGTAACCGAAATTTACAAACGGAAAGACCAGGTTTACGAAACCATATTACCGGGTTATGGAAAACCATCAAAAGATGTAGCAGGTGGCAGCTTTTTTGTAATAGGCCCAGAAAAGCAAATGGTTGCCTACGAAGCCTATTTGAAATCCGTCAATGGTGCCGATACAAAGTTATTCAGGTTGTATCCGAGAGATTTTTGGATGGTACCATCTAACCAATAACTATTAAAGCCCATGAAAAAGATAGCTGTTTTAGTTGTCTTTTCATGGGCTTTATCTTGCAAACACTCATTCAGCAAGCAAAGGATATTATAATGTTCGTAGTGCGCTATAAGCTACAAGATATTGTGAGGTGCCTTTTATCGCGATATTCTTTTCTTCAAAGGGTAAGTCCTTGTTATCAGTATGGGTTAATTTTGACTTTACCAATTCCTCCATTACAGGAATGATCTCCGGAGCTATTAAGGCAGATATAGTGGGATAATATTTCTTTTCCAGTTTTTCCTTTTCTTTTTCAGAAACAAGGTTTATCTCCCAAAGTTCCTCCTTGCCGAAGCCGTATTCACTGGCGCAATTGTTTAGTTCGTATACAAAGTCGCGGGCCTGCACTTCTGCTGATTTTTCGGCCATGTTATTTGCCTTTTTTATTAGTAGAGATAGGTTCTGGTTTGGCCGGTCCGCCTTTGCCAGATTGGTAATCGGATGGTCCCTTTTTCCCTACAGGGTTGGGTAACGGTTTTTTCTTGCTCATGATTTCTTAAATAAGAACGTATTTTTTTAAAGTTAATCATTAATAAATGCCTAAACGATTAACGATCCGTTATTATCCGACGCTAAAATAGCAAGTCAAATCAGTAGCAATCCCTTGAGGACTTATTCGCTCAGTTCGATCCAAACGGGGCAATGGTCGCTTGTTTTTTCCCAGCCGCGTACATTGCGGTCGACTCCGGTGGCTAATAGTTTGCCCTCAAGTTGCGGACTTAATAAGAAATGGTCTATACGTAAACCCGCATCCCTGCCATAGGCATTGCGGAAATAATCATAAAACGTGTAAATTTTTTCGTTTGGATGCAGCTTGCGTATAGCGTCTGTCCAGCCCTGTTCCACAAGCGTTTTAAAAGCCTCACGGGTTTCAGGCCGAAAGAGGGCATCTTCAACCCAGCGCTCAGGTTTGTAAACATCCAGTTCGGTTGGCATTACGTTGTAATCACCTGTTAATACTACGGGTAATCCATGCGTAAGCAATTGTGCTGCGTGGAGTTTTAAACGTTCAAACCAGGCCAGTTTGTAATCAAATTTAGGGCCGGGGGCGGGGTTACCATTTGGGAGATAAAGACAGCCGATCACAATATCGTTTACCAATGCTTCAATATAACGGCTATGGCTATCGTCAGGATCGCCGGGCAAGCCTCGTCTTAATTCTTTTATTTCGCCCCGGGCAAGTATCGCCACACCATTCCAGCTTTTTTGGCCATGCCATATAGCATTGTAGCCAGCGTCCTTTATAGCTTGTTCCGGAAACTTTTCGTCGGGTGCTTTCAATTCCTGTAAACAGGCTACATCGGGTTGGGTTTCTTGCAGCCAACGGAGTAACACCGGCAACCTGCCGTTCACTCCGTTGACATTATAGGTGGCTATTTTCATGGTCAGATAAATGCGTTTATCCGCAAATTACCTATTTTTCTAATCCCGGATATTACCTTTTTTAATTTTTGATGATCTTATACAAACCACCCTTTGTATTTCCAGGCCCGGTATCCGGGTTGGTCAATACATAAATCTCGCCCGATTGATCTTCGCCAAAGGCAGTTATCTTTAAGTTCTCCGGGTAGTTTTGAAGCATTACCCTTCCTCTTAACCATTTATCACCCGCTTTTTGCAGGTAAAAGATAGGCCCTGTCCAGTCGGCAAATACGTATTTATGTTTTAGTCCGGCTATTTGCAAGCCATTATAAACATAGCCTCCTGTAACAGATATGCCTATTTTATGGCTATACTCTGTAATGGGCATGGTAATTCCTTTTATAACGCAGCCCGTAGCAGGGTTATAGCAATGTGTGCCTTCCATTAAGCGCCAGCCGTAATTGGCCCCTTTGTTAACAATGTCGACTTCTTCCCAAGTATCTTGCCCAACCTCGCCGGCGAACAGCTGTTTTGATGCGCGGTCAAATGAAAACCTCCAGGGGTTGCGAAAACCATAGGCCCAGATCTCGGGTTTTGCGTTTGCATTGCCTACAAACGGATTACTTTTAGGTACTTTAAAACCGGTTTCGGCATTTACATCAATACGGAGTATTTTGCCAAGCCAGGTATCCAATCGTTGTCCGTTACCGGTTTCGCCATGTTTATCGCCCTGGCCACCACCATCACCAAATGAAACGTATAAATAACCATCCGGGCCAAATTGAATACATCCACCGTTATGGTTTGATTCCGGCTCTTCGATAGTTAATACGATCCGGGCGCTGTTTGGATCGGCCTGATCTGAATTAGGCAGCAGCTTATATTCGGCCAGTACACCCGTATGATCTGATTTTGGAACGTTCGACGGCGTACTATAAAACACATAAAACTTTCTGTTAACGCTGAATTTAGGATGCAGTGCTATCCCCAGTAAACCGCGTTCGTCATAACTATCGCTCATTTTAACAAGCTTGCTATGTAAATCAAGTAGGCTGGCATCACTTAGCTTTCCGTTTTTTATCAGGCGTATCTTTCCGGTTTGTTCAGTTACCCAAATGGTACCGTTACCGGGGAAAGCGGCTGCGGTTGGTGCATGTAGGTTTTCGGCAATTTGTTGTGCTTTTAAAGTAATTGGCGCAAGGTCAACAACTTTTTCAACAGGTTTGGTTTGGTGAAATATGTAGGATGGAAACGCGATGGCTGCAACTCCTAAACAGTATAGCATCAGTAGTTTTATTTTCATATAATTGGTTTTTGGTTATTGGAGGTTAATGTTACAAGGTAAGTTTTTGATTTAAAAAACATATTAAATAGCTGTAAATTCAAATAATAAATCGCTAATCTTGAACCGAATATGCCTATTTTAATCAATAAATAAATAACAATAAAGCAAATTTGTACGTCTGTACTAATTATGTAACCGTAAGTGCTAAAACCTCATGAAACAAACCAATCCTTTTATCAAGATCATTTCCTGCATACAATTATTTTTCCTGTTTACGATGGTATTTTGTTTGCCATCCGGTGCCCAGGAAACACAATATAAATATCTGTCAGGTACGGATAAGGATCATACCGTGCAATGGGATTTTTATTGCTCGGAAGGCAGGCAAAGCGGCAAATGGACTAAAATAGCCGTTCCCTCAAACTGGGAGCAGCAAGGCTTTGGTACCTATAATTACGGGCATGATAAAGTAAAGGCAAATGAGCAGGGATTGTATCGTCATGAATTTTTTGCAGAGAGCTGGAAAGGCAAAAAGGTATTTATAGTTTTTGAAGGCTCCATGACCGATACTAAAGTGCTTATCAACGGCAAGCAGGCCGGGCCCATACATCAGGGGAGTTTTTATCGCTTTAAGTATGATATTACCGACCTGCTTAAATACAACGCTCAAAACTTACTGGAAGTTACCGTTGATAAAACGTCGGCAAACGCATCTGTAAATGATGCCGAGCGGAGGAACAGCGACTTCTGGATCTTCGGCGGTATATATAGGCCGGTTTACCTGGAAGTTGTTCCCGATGTATTTATCGACAGGGTAGCTATTAATGCAAAAGCTGATGGCTCGTTTCAAATGGATGTTTACGCATCAAACCTTCGCGGAGATGAAACTGTAGACGCGCAGGTTCAAAAACTAAATGGTGAAAATGTAGGTAAATCATTCTCAGTAGTGGCCAATAACACAAAAGACCATCTTGAGTTGAAAAGTAATTTTAATGACCCTTTGCTGTGGAGTGCGGAGTTCCCGAATTTATACCAGGTTGTTGTTACTATACGGGATAAACAGGCGATCATTCATAGCATCAAGCAGAAGTTCGGTTTCCGCACCGTTGAACTGCGTAAAAATGACGGCTTTTATGTAAACGGTGTTAAAATTATTTTAAAGGGTACTAACCGACATAGTTTTTGGCCGGAAACGGGGCGCACATTAAGTCATAATATACAGTTAATGGATGTTAGTTTGATGAAGCAGATGAATAATAATGCAGTGCGTATGTCACACTATCCGCCCGATCAGGATTTTCTGGCTGTTTGCGATTCACTTGGTTTATACGTACTTGATGAGCTAACCGGCTGGCAGGCTAAATATGATACAGTAGTCGGTCGTAAACTGGTAAAGGAACTGGTTGTGCGCGATGTAAACCATCCCTCAATTATATTTTGGGATAATGGGAATGAAGGTGGCTTTAACAGGGCGCTTGACGGTGATTACGCTTTATATGACCCTCAAAAGCGCACTGTGATTCATCCCTGGGAACGGTTTAACGGGACTAACACACAACACTATCCCGATTATAATGCTATACTAAAGTCAGTTGCTACTGATAACGATGTGTACTTCCCAACTGAGTTTATGCACGGGTTGTATGATGGTGGAGCAGGAGCAGGGCTCGATGATTTTTGGAGCCTGATGGTAAAGCATCCACACGGAGCGGGTGGTTTCATTTGGGCATTTTTAGATGAAGCAGTGATCCGTACCGATAAAAATAACATTTACGACAGCGATGGTAACCACGCACCCGATGGTATTGTTGGTCCGCACCGCGAAAAGGAAGCGAGTTTTTATACGATAAAAGAAATCTGGTCGCCGGTGTACATCAATCCCCAGCCTATTGATAAAACCTTTGACGGTAAGATACAAGTGGAGAACAGGTACAATTTTACCAAACTAAGTCAGTGCAGGTTTAAGTGGCAGTTGGTTAAATTTCCGTCGGCACAAAATAAAAGCACGCAGGCTAACATAATAGCTACGGGCGCTCCTTTACCGCTGGAGCTGGTTCCCGGAGAAAAAGGCTTATTAAATTTACACTTGCCTGCAACATGGGCAAAAAATGATGCACTCTATTTAACCGCTTATGGCCCGCATAACGAAGAGTTGTTTACCTGGAGCTGGGCCATCAAACTACCGGCGACTATTATTAACGTACCAAAAACTTTGCTCGTAAGTCATTTAGCGGGCAATGCTACAGCTAACACGTTGGTTGTTAAATGTGATGGCATAAGTTATTATTTTAATAAGGGTACCGGGTATATTGAAAAAGTAGTTAACCAAAAAAAGGTGATCTCTTTATCGGGAGGCCCGGTACTTGCCGGTGTTGAAGCCCCGTTGAAAAGCTTTACTTATAAAGCGGATGGCGCTAAATATGTGGTAGAGGCCGATTACCAGGGCGATGCATCGTTACATGTAAAATGGACCTTTGTATCTGGGCAGGCAGCTAAACTGGAGTATACTTACCTGCAACCCGGTGAAGCCGATTTTAGGGGCATTACCTTTAATTATCCCGAGGAAAAGATAACAGGTATGAAATGGTTGGGGCGCGGTCCTTACCGGGTTTGGAAGAACCGTTTACGCGGGCAAAAATTCGGTGTATGGTATAAGGCTTATAATAATGCCATTACCGGCGAAACTTACGGCTATCCCGAGTTTAAAGGCTATCATGCCGAAGTTAACTGGGTAATCATTGAAAATAAGGAATTACCATTTACAGTTTATACAAACAATAAAAACATGTACCTGCAAATGTTGCATCCGGCGAGGGAGAAGGACGCATTGAAGGAAAATAATGTTGAGCCAGCGTTCCCGGACGGGAGCATTGGCTTTTTAGATGAGATAAACGCCATTGGCACCAAGTTTCAGCCTGCAAAGGCGATGGGGCCGCAAAGTCAGAAGAATGTGCCTATGAACGCCCCAGTAAAGAGGACTTTGTGGTTTGATTTCAGAGGGAATTAATATCCGGAATATCAATTGGCAATAAAAAAAGTGGTTGGAATATATTATTGGGCCGAATACAATACGTATTTCTTACTCAACATTTGCGCGCTGAACTTTTTGTAGCCAGGGAAGCATTTACGTATTATATTAAATTTTGATCCGATGTAGCTTACAGGTAGCATGATATATAACGGGCCCGCATGCCCCCAATGTGAATAATCATCAGTATTAAGTTCAGGGTCATTGTATTCGTTTGGGTCTAAAATAATGTACCTGTTGTGGTTTATCTCCAGGCCAAGATCAGGACTAATGAATACAAAGATGGCCTTGGTGTTTTTCTTATCCAGATCAATAATATGATTCAATGACTGTTGGTCGGCAAACATTTGAGCCAGACCCGATGTGCCGTGCGCATTTACCGTTCTGTTTTGATGATAGCTTGGAGCAAAATACAGGAAGCTAAAAAAGGCTATTATAATGCAAGTAATAGCAAGGACAATCTTGTAAGTTCGTTTCCAGCGGCTTGCCAGGTAAACAAGCCCGGGAGTTATCAGTAGACCGATAATCCTGAAATGCCTTGCCTCGTAGGATATATCGGCCTGGCGAAAAAAACTGTAACCGAAAAATAATACCGAGATAGCGTAAAAAACTACAACCAACAAAGTGTATTTTTTATTAGGAACAATGCGCACAATATAAACCATTAAAACTATGCTTAACAAAGCAGTTAACAACAATAATATTAATGATGCAGTGGCATTTAAAATAGGTGCATTGTTGTGATACACCAATCCGTTAAAAATATCATCAATTGAAAAACCAGCCAGCAGGGGCGAGGCCAATGGAAAGCTAAAGGTTTCCCAACTAAGCTTTATTCCTAAAGAATTGGAGGCCGGATTGGCCCCTTTTGAAAGATAAAATTTATAGATAGCACCTAGTGATAAGATTGCCGGAATAGCTATCCAGATCCCGTTTTTTATCCATGTCCAAAAGCTTTGGCGGCCTATTGATAATTGCAGCCATAAGTATAAACACCCTGCTCCATACACCCATAAAAACGACGATTTGCAAAAGAAGCCTATCCAGCCAGAAAATAACAGGAATAAAGCCAGCTTCCATCCTGTTTTATCAATACTTGCGCATCCGTATAAAAACCATCCGGCGAAGCCGAAAAGCAAAACCTCGCCGCCATTATAAAAAATGTAAGGCACTACAAAAGCATGTTGGCTTGCAATTATGGCAATGCTTATAGCACTAAGCAATGGCGTAAAGCCAACTTTTTTTAAAAAGGCGTATAAACCAATCAATCCAGATAACGAGCATAATAAAGTGGTAATTGCTGCGGCTTTACCCGTATCGATCCCCAACATCGTTTTGAAAAAATAAGGAATCAAATATTGTCCCGGCGACCACCAGCTCAAAAACTCCGAAGAGTTTTTACTTATATCGGCTGAGTTAGGTTTGGTGGCTATATTAAAACCACCTCCCATTTGCATTTTTTGCAATACCTGAAAACCCCAGGCAGGATCGGGAAATATGGAAGTTGGTGCAACAAATATCAAAATGCCCATTACAATTACCACAAAGCCGATAGCGGCGAGTATCAGGTAATGAACTTTAGTTTTCTGCATGTATGTCTGCTTTTATTATCAATGGCTTGCGATCGTATTTCTCCAATAAAAACAGAATGTCGTTATTATGGATATCATATTGCTGAGAGTTAACCATGTTTTTCTCCTGGTTGTTAAAATGTATTCTATACTTATCTGTTAAAGAAGGATCGAAACCATAATGTTTTAAAAAGAATGAGTTACTTACCGATAGCGCGTCGGAATAAGCAAGGCTAACGAAACCCAATAGCAAGAACATTAATGCATATCCGTATCTGATATATCGGGGTTTAAACATCACTGTGAAATAATAAAATAGCGAATATACCAACACTGGTACAATAGGAGTTAAAAAGCGGGCGTCATAAAAAGGCCAGAGAAAAATCATCATTAAGTAAACCATAAATACCCAAAATGACAGGGTATTAAATAGTTGCAGCTTAATAATAGCCTTATAAAAAATGAGGCACAATAGTATGCCCGCAATAATCAACAGGTAGCCGGCGATAGCCGGGTTTACTATTGATGATAATTTACTGTGAGGTATGTTGATCAATATTTCGCCAAGTTCCTTAAAATGGATTGCAAGGCGCCCAAGTATCGATGCCGGCTGGTGTATCATAAGCCCCAGGTTTAACTGGGCGATGTACGCTACCTTTTTTTCAATAAAGTGAAGGTTGAAAATGAAAGCACCAAAGCCAATAACAATCAATACTAATGGTATAATTAATAGCTTTTTGTTGTTAAGCAGCTTGTATTTATTTGAATAAATTAAATACAGTAACACCCCAATAACAAGTGCTATACCTGCCGTACGCACATACAAACTTAGTAAGGTTACTGCCAATGCGGGAATCATATAAAGCCACTGTTTTTTGAAAGCCTGCGTCCACAAGTAAATGCCTGCTAAAAAGAGTAAGGTGAAAAGCTGATCTGCTATAGGCAGTGTAAATTGCTTTACATTAATGAATGATATCATTACTAAACCTATAAAAATCAGCCTGTTTTCTATTTCTAAAATTATCGTCAGCAGGTAACATGCCAACAGTATAGATGTAATATTTACAAAAGTGATGGTTAAGGGGCCTAATAGTTGAAGCTTGCCTAGCGTTAATAAAAATTGTGGATAGCCATGCGGCAAAAAGTCATGTACTGCATCACTGTTTTTATCGAGGTTGCCAGCGAGGTATTCAACAATTTTAAGATACCTGATGCTATCCGTATTTAACCTCAAGGGGGTTAAAAGGTTAGGCAAAAGCAAAAAAATAACTATGGAGAAAAAGGTAACTTCAAACCGTTTTTTGGAGGTGAAAGTTTGGTGGATATTTGTGGCTTGGGTTGTTGCCATTTTAGCTTATAACACGTTTCCTTATTTTAACTGCCGGGTTTCCCTGATAAATACTGTAAGCCTCTAAATTAACAGTGGCAATTGAACCACTTGTTAATACCGAGTGACTTGCAGCTGTTATCCCGAGATTAACAATGGCCCCGGCACCTATCCATACGCCTTCTTCAAGCGTTATTGCAATAGTTATCAAATCAAAAGACGTTTTCTTGTAATTATGGCTGCCTGTTAGTAATATAGCTCCTTGCGAAAGGCAGCAGTTTGCGCCAATGGTTGTTATTACTAAATTATCTATCCAAACGTTTTCGCCTATCCAGGTTTCGTCGCCAATAGTTAAAAACCATGGATATTTGATATTTACGCATGGTTTTATGGTAACGTTCTTGCCTATTTTGGCTCCAAAAAGACGTAATAGAAATACTTTAAAGCCAGTGACCGGGATAAGACTTGTTTTAAAAAAAACTGCGTTTATATAAAACCATAAAAGCCTTTTTAACGCATTGCCACCCGGGTGAAATGGATAATTATTGTAGGTGGATAAATTGGTTTTAAGCATGTTGGTTGCTTATTTTATCGTCGTTTTTTACCCAAAAGTACAGGCTTACCATTATCATGATGTACAGTGTTATGTTGAAAATGGTATGGTGATCTATAATTCTGCCGGCGCGCTTGTTCCAAAACAAGGTCAGCAAAATAAAACGCAGGATATTTAACAACTCGATACTTAAAATACCTCCTACCAAAAATGTTATTTTTTTATTCAGTTTTCGTGGATAGGCAAGTACAAATGCCGAGAAGAAACTGATGAGTCCTAACCCCAGACATGAGTATATTACTCTAATGCCTCCTCGACCGGCAACTAATAAGTCGGTTTGGTTATTTATAGCGGTAAAGCCCATCCATGTTAATACCTGCTTACTACTTGTTAGTAAAAAATAACGTAGCCATTCAATGTAATTAAAATGATTGGCTAAAAAGGGACTGTAATGATTGCCCCCCGGAGTGGTAATGCCGAAAAATAGAATGTTGAAATAATAAAAAATCACAAACAGGATCACAAATTTAAATGCAAATACGATTGGTGAAGGTTGCTTTGTATCGGTTTCTTTTGATTTTCTCTGCGCATTTAGAATTTCATCTATTTTAATGTCAACTATCAGCCTGAACCAAAAACCCTGCAAAAAGTGAAATATTACCCCCGTACGACCATCAAGTATGCCTCTTTGAAATATAACGCGGAAAAGGAAATAGATAGTGGGCCTAACGTACCGCGGTAACTTCCACCAAATTTGCTTTAACCACGCCGTACGCTGATCTGGCGAGCCGAACAACGACGGTTTGGTAACCTGCTGCCTTATATTCTGCATACGCTCCACTTCTTCATGAGCAACCAGATCGCTGTAACGGTTATGTTTATCTATCCAAAAACTAATGTTGTTTTCTTTTAAATTTTCTTCAAGGATATGGCCATTTTTCCAAATAATGCTTTTACCGGAGATAATGAACCGATGATCCATATTTTCATTAAGATCTGAATGCCCCTTCCCGTATCGAAACATTTTAAGCAGATATATGGGATAATAACCGCCATGTTTTATCCACCTGCCTTTAAAAAAATTCTTACGGTTGAAATAAATACTATCAATATTTTGGTAATCCTCGTTGCGAAAGGTAATAAGCTGCTCTTTTAACTCTGGTGTAACTATTTGGTCGGCGTCAAGACAAATTACCCAGGGCGTCTTTATGTCGAAATTGTTAAGCGCAAAATTCCATTGTTTTGGATGGTTTTCGAAGGGGTGGTGCAGGGTAACTGCACCAGCTTTATCTGCAATGGCTAAAGTAGCATCCGTGCTGCCAGAGTCGAGCACAAAAAGGGGGGCGTTTAATTCTTCTATCGATTTAAGCAGGCGCGGCAGGTGTTGCTCTTCATTATACGTAATAATAATAAATGAAAAGGGGAGGCTCAATTTAACTTCGCTTTAATTATCATTGATTTCCAAAGATAAGGTATCCGGCCGCAACCCTTAAATTCAATAATGGTAAATCCAGCATTGCGTAATATTTTCGAGAGGGTAGTTTTCGACCATAATTTAATATGGCCTCCAAGCCATAACGGATTCATATGGCTATCCCATTTATTCAATAAGCTCAGTAACAGATTTTTTAAGTAGCCGTGATAAGGTGTTGTTATGATAATCTCACCACCGTTAGGCAACTGTTGCCTGCAAAAATTGATAAACGCTTCTGGATTATATAAATGCTCGATAACTTCAGTTGATATGATGGTATCAAAAGTAATGTTTTGCAACTGTACCGGTAATGCTTCTGAAGAAAGGTCCTGTACAAAAAAACGTTCGACATTCTGTTTTTGTGCAATTGCAATGCCTTTTTCAGAAGCATCAGTACCGTAGGCGTTATAACCCTTTTCAATTAAATGATTTACAAGATATCCATTGCCGCAGCCCAGATCAAGAATAAACTTATTTGCATGTTTATTTAATAATCCAGTTAGCTCGTTTAACTGGTAGTTTAGGTTGTGGGTAGGCCCAGCTTCATGAAAACCATAGTCTTTATAGTCGGCCATTAATAATTATATTTTTGTACATATCCGCATATCTTTTTGTTAGCGCACTTTCATCAAAATCCGCACGGATAATAGAGGGCGCATTTAGGCGGATCTGTTTTAAGTCATTGCTGTTACCAGCAATATGATTAAGTGTTGTACCTAACGATACTTCGTCGGGATTGCATTGCCATCCCATGTTTTTATCGATAACATAGTTAGCCAACCCTACAAATTTGCTCACCAAAACTGCTGTCCCAACGCTTAGACTTTCAATGACCACATTTCCGAAGTTTTCATCGTGCGATGGTAACACAAGCAAATCCTGTTCCTGAAGCAGTTTGAATTTATGATCAGTTTGAAAGCCCACCCAGTTAATATTTTCTTCTGCTTTGTATTTATACGCTAATGCTTTTAATTCGTTTATATAATTCTCATCGCCATCGCCGACGATAGTTAGCATATACTGAAAATTTAAAAGCGGCAACGTTTTTATTAAGATATCCAGTCCTTTCTTTTCTTCGATGCGCGAGAGGAAGAGCAACTTAAATGGAGAAGAACTATTATTTATCACCGTATAAGATGCAGCGGGTAACTTTACAAAGTTGGGCAAATTATTTATGCTTTTGGGTTTAAGCATGGCACTTACCGCATTATATTCAAGTGCCGAAGTAACATGAAGGTGGCATTTATTTAACATTGGTTTACCCAAAAGGTAGTGAATGAATGCCTTTGCTAAGTTGTTTTTATTGTGAAAGGAGTAATTGCTCAATGTACCCCTTGGCGAAACTACAACAGGCACACCGCGCGTCAACGCTATAAGGCAGGAAAATAGGGAAACAAGATTCCACCAGGCGTGAATATGTACCACATCATAGGCCTTTACATTTTTCCATAACACTTTAAGCAAAGCCGGTGAAAAGTGCGTGTGATCTTTTGTAATACGTTTAAAATAAGTTACCTGTACACCATCAACGTTTGTCAACTTGTTGGGGGAGGTATTGAGTTCCTCAGTACCATTTGCAGTGGTAGTATATACCTGCAAATCATAACCCGCTTTTGAGAGTTGCTCAGACAGCATAGATACCGACATGGTTGGACCTCCATAAATGAATGCCGGTTTATAAGCAGCACAAATCTGCAATAATTTCAAATTTACTTTTGCCACTTATACTGTATCCACAAAAGTTTTTTCCACTTTGTTAAATATGATGACTCCTACAATAAGTATAGCCGCTGTAGTAAGTGTGCTGTACCCCAACAAATCCCAGCTAAATGCCCCCTTGCCTAAAAAACCGTATCTGAAAGTTTCGATGATAGCTGTTACTGGGTTATATTTAATTAACCAACTATATGCCGGGTATTTAATCTGTACAATAGATAGCGGATAAATTACTGTAGTTGAGTACATTAAAAGTGGCACTCCAAACGCAATAACAAAGGCCAGATCCCGATATTTTGTAGTTACTGCTGATATAATCATGCCCATTCCTAAGCCCAATGAAGCTATTAAAATGATGAGTAAAGGCAGCATAAGCAGAAAAATATTGGGAGCTATTGCCTCTCCCTTTAAAATGAAAACGATGTACAGTATTATGAAAAGCAAAAACTGAACGGTAAACCGTATGAGGTTTGATAATACAATACTTAACGGCATTATTAGTCTTGGAAAGTAAACCTTACCCAACATGCCTGCGTTGTCCCTGAAAACTGTTGACGTTTTGGTAAGACAATCAGAAAAGTAATTCCAAATTATAGTTCCTGCCAGATAAAAAAGAGGTTTAGGAAGGCCATCTACCGGGATGCCAGCCAGATTGCCAAATATAAGTGTATAAAAAACTATGGTGATAACGGGTTGCACAAAAAACCACAAGGGCCCTAAAATGGTTTGTTTGTAAAACGATACAAAATCGCGCCTTACCAGCAGCCATAATAAATCTCGGTATTGCCATACATCGCGTAAATGCAAATCAAAGAGGGCGTTGTGTGGCGTTAATTCAATATCCCATTTTTCTGCAGAAGTACTCATTCGTTAAAGAGTATGTTTAGTTTTTGCATGTAATTATTTTCATTAAAATGAAGTAAACACTGTTGTTGCAGTTGCTTACGATGTTGGGCTGTAAAAGGTGTATTAAGATATGTTGTTATGCAATCTATAAGTTCAGTGGGATTTTCCGGGTTAATTGCAGTGCCCAGTTCGCCATTTCTGATGGCATCAATACTACCGTCTGCATTGCCGCAAATAACAGGCAGCCCGCAGGCTAAGGCCTCAATAAACACAATGCCGAATCCCTCTTTTTTACTGGGCAGTACAAACAAATCTGCCAGCAGAAAATGGTCAACAAGCTCATACTCATCTATAAAACCAGTTAGGATAATCTGCTCTTGTATTTGATGTTGAAGAATAAGTTTTTTTATTCTTATTTCCTCCTTTACATCATACTTGCCTGATAAAATATATTTTATGTTGGGAAACTGGTTCTTTAAATTGCTTACAGCAGCTATTACCTGTTCGTAACCTTTATATTGTTCAGATGACGCCAGGCGTGTTAATGTAAATATAATGGGATAACTGTTTTTAAGCTCATGCCTGTTTATTAAATAAGCAGGTTTTTCAAACGTTTCGGGCTGTTTCATAAAAGGATCAACAGCGTTATTAAGTACCCGGCAAATATTCCTGTCTACATTATGGTGCTTTATTATTTGCTCCTGTGTAAAATTACTTACGCATATAATTTTATCGCATCTTTTTAACAGACATCTTTTTATATAAGATAGTGGTCGCCAAACCTCAACGCCATGAGCAATCAACCACACTTTACACTTAGGATTAGTTAATTTAATAAGTAAACCTAAAACCGAAAGATTTATATGACTTAGAATAACGACATCTGGTTTTAACGAACGTTTTATTGCTTTAAATAAATAGTTCATCCGGTTTATTCCGAATGCCCTGAACGCGCTTTGTGGTAGATATTGTAACATCAGGTCATCCGGTTTATCATATGCTGACCACATTTCAAAATTCCATTTATCGATCTGCGCCAATTTATATAAAGAATGCCCTAAGGTGCGGCTCATTTTTTGGATGCCGCCGGTAGTACTAAAGGTTTGTAAAGTAAAGAAAACTACTTTTTTAGACATGGGCCTTTATCTGGTAAAGCGCGAATGCTTTTGACCAATGTATACGGTTATTTTTAAACTTATTAATAACTTTTTTAGAGAGTTTATCTTTATAAAGGCTACTGTTATTTATTTCGGGGTGTTGCCCCATCCATGTTTGCAGGGGAAATGTAAAACCCATTTTTGGTCTGTTCCATATTGATGCAGGTAGCAGGGGGGAAAAACTATCAATCAGTAATTTTTTTGATTGTGTGCTGTTAAACCTTATTTCTGGTGTAATGCTTTCTACAGCTGCAGTAAAATCCTCATCTAAAAATGGTACCCTAACCTCAAGGCCGTGGCTCATGCTCATTACATCGGTATCTCTTAAAAGTTGGTTTTGCATATACAAATTAGTTTCAAACCATGCGGCATGCTCTTGATTGTAAGGGCCAAGATCTGGCACATCATGGCTGTTAAAAAGAACCTCTTGTATCTGTCTGGTATTTGCTCCTAAAATCATAGCAATATCGCCTGGCGAAAAAAAGCCTCGTAATAAAAGGTAATCGGCTATGGAACCCTCATTAGCTAAAAAGGTAAGTTTTTTATACGGATCAGGCAAAATATTCTTTGCTGCCGAAAATATAGAAGACGGCATTTTTCTTAAAAAAGCGAGGTATCTCATCCTGTTAAATGAGGGATAACCGCCAAAGTATTCATCTGCACCCACGCCCGAAAGCACAGCTTTTAGTCCATCTTCATGTGCATATTTACTGATAAACCAACTGTTGATGCCATCTGTTGTTGGCATATCCATTGCTGTTATAATTTGTGAAAAGTGTGTTTCAAAATCCTGCTGTTTTACCAGATGTGAAAAATTTTTCCCTTTCAACTGTTTCAAAACAACACCTTGATAGGCTTGTTCATCATATAGCTTTTCGTTAAAAAAAATTGATATAGTGTTAAGCTGTTCTTCTTTTTCTTTATCAGCCAGTAAGGTTAAAAGACTGGAATCAATGCCACCGCTTAAAAATACACCCAGCGGCGCATCAGCTATCATCTGGCGGTTTACACTTTTTATAAGAGCAGTTTTAATTACTTCTCGTGCCTCATCTATATTAGTTATCTGTTCCCTTTTATTTGGTTGTTCGTATTTACTGATAACATGTGTGGAGGATGTATTGTCCCAGCGTAAATAATGACCTTTAGGCAGGCTGAAAACATTTTTTAACGTGGTATAAGGCTCGGGAATGTGCCCAAAAGCCAAAAGGCGGATAGGCCAATTATTATCTTTCTCGGTTGTTATGCCACCGGCTGTAAATGCTCTTACTTCTGAGGCAAAACTTAGTGATTGGTTATTGATGAAGTAATATATCGGCTTTATGCCCGCGGTGTCACGTACTAAGTAGGTGAGGTGTTTAACACTGTCAAATATCGCAAATGCAAACATTCCCCTAAATTTGGAAAACGCAGCGGTACCCCATTGTAAATAAGCTGATAGTATTACTTCTGTATCAGTTACAGAACGAAATTGAACTCCAAGTTTCAGTAGTTGGTTTCTTATATCCTGGTAATTATAAATTTCGCCGTTAAAAGTTATCCAGGCTGTTTGTCTAATATCGGACATTGGCTGGTGCCCGTTGCTGCTCAAATCTATTATAGAAAGCCTGCGGTGTCCAAATACCAGGTGGTCTTCTTTGTTAACAAATAACCCTTCATCATCTGGGCCACCATGTTGTAGGGAGTTGCACATGGCTTTTACCTTTTCACAAATTTGTTGTGGTTGTAACCGGTTGTTAATTATTCCCGCAATCCTGCACATGTTGTATCCTGGTGTTCATAGCTTCGCTTCCTGAGTTACATATATTTAGTGTAACTCATTGATTTTCATTTAATTGTTTTTTTTGTATAAGCCGGCTTATATTTTTGTGACCGAACTTAGAATTAATCCGACCAGTCCTTTTAATTGAAAATAAATAATTTCAATTAAAATCTCTCTATATATGATGCAGCAACGTGTACTATTATAACGCGACCGATACTTTCGAGCCTTAATATTAATTGTTTTTGCGACCGATTTGATACCACTTCGCCGGTCATGCCTTTTAATGGACCTGCTTTAATGATTACTTTTTCTCCCGACTGCAAATTTGCCTCTGTGATTTCTAATTCATAGGGACTTGCCATTAATAACTGTAAATCTGTTATTTGGCGATCGGGCATTGATGCTGGTTTACCCGAAAAATATAAAAAGCGCGATATACCTTTTGTCATTAATATATCGGCCTGTTCATGTTCGGCAATGTTAACAAAGATGTATGATTTAAGGAACGGTTCTTCGACCCATTTTTTACGATCGCTCCACTTTTTCAACTGTCGGTGCAATGGCAGGTAAGCTTCGAATCCTTTACTAAGTAAAGCCTCCAAAGCTTTTTTTTCGGCACGGGAGTTAGTATAAACCGGGTACCATTTTTTTGCATTAGTACTTGTATTTAAGTCCATTATTAAAAAAAGGTATTATTTACTTTTAAACCACTTACGAATGTTCCACCATTTTTCTTTCTCATCATCCAGATAATAGCCAGAACCTGAATAACCACTATAGTCAGAATAATAATAATACCGAGAACTGCCACTATCTCCATTAAATTTCGTAGTGTAATATCTTGCATGCAGCAAATCTTCTTCGTAGGCGTTGAGTACGATAACTGTATTGTCCAGATGATACTCCTGTGCAATACGTTGTGGAACAGTAGCCGCGTAAAATTTCGACTTAGCGGATCGAATTACAAACACATTAATATCACTCATTCTGATGAGTGGTATAGCGTCTGATACAAGGCCAATAGGTGCTGTGTCAATCATTATGATATCATATTTCGTTTTCAAATCGGCTATCATGCTAATCATACGTTCAGTATGCAGTAATTCTGATGGGTTTGGCGGTACCGGACCCGAAATAATAAAATCCAGGTTCTCCTGATCAGAGTGGATGATGATTTCGTCTAAAGTACATTGGTACGCCAGGTAATTGCTTAGGCCTTTATCATTGGGTACATGAAAGGTTTTATGCAATCTCGACCTCCTTAAATCGGCGGCTATGAGTATAACTTTTTTATCGATAAGAGATAAGGTGCTCGATAAATTTACTGCCACAAACGATTTACCTTCGCCGGCAACCTCTGATGTTACACAAATGACTTTGCTCGATTTTTCGGCGGCCAAAAAGCTTAGGTTTGTACGTACCGAACGCACCGACTCTGCAAATATGGATTTAGGCTTACTGAGTGCTAAAACCTGCCTGCTGTTTTCATCTACAGGTTCGGGGTACTTTCTTATTACACCCAGTATTGGGATGGCTGTTAAGCTTTCAATTGTTTCCTTATCGTATATATATGGGTTAAGTATCCTTATTAATATGATTAATCCAAGCCCAACTGCCAGTCCAAGTATTATTGCAGTTCGGTGAATATCGTGCTCATCTGGCGATACCGAGTTGAAATTTGGTTGTGCGAATTCAATAATAGTTGCTCCTGGAAGTATCCCTGCGCGGCTTATTTGTGCTTCCAGCTTTTTTTCCGATAAAAAGGAGTACACCTTATCGTTAATCTCAAAATCGCGCTGCAAGCTTACCAAGTCACGCTGAGCAGCTGGTAGTGCCTGTATTGTTTGGTTAACCAAGGCAAGCTGGTTGTCAAGATATGCTATGTTTTTTTCGAGGCCAAGGCGTATAGCTTTTATGTTATTAAGAGCTGTGAGTTTAACCTGAAGAATTGATTGATTGATATCATGTAAAAGATAAGAGTTTGGGGTAAAGTCTTTTAACAAGGTTGTCCTTTCGGTTATAAGACCATCCAGTTTTGCAATTAACGCATCGAGCGCGGGCACGGTAGCCCCAACAGTGCTGAAACTCAGGGTAACGTTATCCTTTTCCCTGGTTATTTGACTGCTTAATTGGTCAAGCGCTATGATTTGAATTTTTAATAGCGATTTGTTTGTTTCAATCTCGGCCGATTTGGTTGCTGAAGAACTTGACGCGGTAGACACATCAAGAATTTTGGTTTTGTTTTTATACTTTTCGATGGATTTTTCTGATCCTTTTACTTCACTTGAAAGGAAAGAAAGCTGACTATCAATAAAATCAATCATTTGGGAAGCGGATTGCGCTTTTTGAACACGGTCAAAAATTACATATTCCTTCATAATATTATTAAGTACATCCGCTGCAAACTGGGGATTTGAGTCTGTGATTTGTAACCCGATAATATTGGTGTTCTTTCCCGTTTCGCCCGCTCTGAAACCACTTTGCACCCGGCCGATAAAATCTTCAGGAATATTAAAGTTAAACAGGTATACGGTATTATGATCAAAGTATCCTGAACTTTTTATATTAAAACTGGTATTACCAATAGTTACAGGGGAATTATAGGCGAAATTATTTGTAATTTCTTTTTTACCAACGTTATAGGTAAGGTTAAATGAGCGTTTATTTAACGGTTTATAACTAATAATACCACGATAAAAGTTTAAACTGTCGAACTTTATTAATTGAATATTCAGGGGCTTGGTAGGATAAATCTCTGATGTACGTACCCTGCCGGATATGTAAAAGCTTACTCTGTAATCCATATCCTTAATAGCACTTAATATTACGTTACGGCTTTGTAATACAGATATGATACTTTGAATTTTAGAGGGACCTCTTTCGGTTGTAGCCATAGAGGTGATAAGATCGGATACTTCCGATTTTTTTTCTTCGGCCTTAAGTGTACCGGAGGTTGAGTATGTTTTTGGCGTATACCAAATATAAGTGTAGGATAGCGCCACGGTAATAGTTACCGATGCCAATATCCAGTACCAGCGGCTTAATAGCACCTTGGCTATTTTAAAATAATCAATTTCCTGATTGGGAAGCTTGCGTTGAAATTTTTCTGTTTCTTCCATTTAACGACGAGAGAACGATAATATAAGCAAGGCTGTATTTAGTAAAAGCAATGCCGGTTGCGAAACAGCCGATATGTTTTGTAAATTCTCATTGCGTACAGACCGTTTGTTTTGTGACACATAAACAATATCGCCGCTTTGAAGTATAGCGCGGGGATCATTTATAGATTGTATATCCCTCAGATTAATTAGCGTAACCTGTGGGTTAAGTTGGTCACCACGTATTATTTTTATGTTTGTTTCGTTTGCGTTTTTTGTAAGTCCACCTGCCTGTCCAATCATTTCAACCAATGTAGTTTTATCTTTTATTAGTGGAAAACTTCCCTGTGAGGTTAGCTCACCAAGTAAAGTTACCTTAAGGTTAGTTATCTTTAACTCAATTATCGGATCTTTTAAAAGGCTTTTACGGTAAAGGTCCTCTACAAGTTTTGCCGCTTGCGGCCTTGTAAGCCCTGCAATGTTAACATGCCCTATAACAGGGAGTGCTACGCTGCCATCTTCTTCAACCTGATAGGTTTGGCCGCTTCCTCCGGTAGCCCCACCTCCGCTTGCAGAGGTTGAAGGAGCGGCGTCAACTATATAACTAATGTTTTGAAGATTTCTGATCTGTATAATATCTTGGGGTTTAATCCGATAGCCAATAAAAGCAGGATTGTTTTTTGGAGATACGGTATCAATCGTATTAGTGCTTTTTTGTTCAAAAAGCGACTGGTACTGCTTGCTTGAACAGGATGATAAATTGAAAAGTATCGAACAGATAAAAAAAACAGTTATTAATAAGCGCATACGGTCGGTAAGTTCTCCTGAATGTTGTTATAATTGTGCAATAATTTCAAAAATACATAATTTGTGGCTATAAAATGCGTGCAATTCCTAATTTTTAAGGTTTGAAAATTTCTTTGGTTACCGTTGTTTACAATGCTCAGAATACCATTGCCCGGTGTATAGAATCTGTCATCAACCAAAAAAATATCGATTTAGAATATATTATAATTGATGGTGGTTCAACAGATAATACACTTCAAATAATCGCCCAATACAAATCAGTAATTAGCTTTTTTATTTCCGAACCAGATAAGGGCATATATGATGCCATGAATAAAGGTATAAAAATGGCAACCGGCAATATTGTTGGCATCCTTAATGCCGATGATCATTTTGCCGATGATTTAGTTTTATATTCAGTAATACAGGCGTTTACAAATCCAGAGATTGATGTGCTTTACGGTAACCTGAACTTTGTTGATGCTAATGATAAAATAGTGCGTAAATGGCATGCCAAAAAGTGTGGAAATAATTCCTTTAATAGGGGATTTATGCCGCCACACCCAACCTTTTATAGTCGGCGGCAATTGTTTGAAAAATTGGGTTTTTATGAGCTTGGGTACGGTTCTGCAGCTGATTATGAACTTATGGTAAGGTTTATGCATAAGCATAAAGTCCGCAGCTTTTATCTTAATAAAATAATGGTTATAATGAGGGCGGGAGGGGTAAGCAACAAAAATTTAAAAAATAGGCTACAAGCCTGGAAGCATGATTTAAAGGCAATGCGTGAAAATAAAATTGCATTTCCACTCCTTGCTATGATGCTAAAACCTTTGCAAAAAATCAATCAATTTTTTTAATCGTAGGTTAAACTTTTTAAATAGACTTACGTAAAAAGGTACAATAAGTAAATGAATGATTTTATAAATACCAATTTAATATATGGTTGAACTTTTACATTTACATCATTTTATTTATAATATTCTAATACTTGTGTTTTCAACCATGATAACATGGCTGTCAATTCCTTCCATCTTACACGTAGCTCGCTCAAGACATTTGTATGACGACGTTGGGCATTTCAGAAAACAACATGATCATGGCATTCCTCGTTTAGGTGGTGTGGCAATTTTTGTAAGCTTTACTATTACAACACTTTTGTTTAGCATAATTGATAAAGCATTACCAGTAAGTTACCTGCTAATAGCCTGTATAATTCTGTTTACTATGGGTTTAAAGGACGATCTATCTGGTGTAAACTCAAGTACAAAATTTTTCATTCAATTTATAGTGGCTGCGATATTAGTACTGTTGGGCGATATTCGTATTACAAGCATGTGTGGTGTGTTTGGCATATTTCAACTACCTTTTATCCCAAGCGCTATATTTTCCATTTTATTAATTATGCTTATTATCAACTCTTTCAATTTGATTGATGGGATTGATGGGCTTGCGGCAACAACGGGTATCATCGTGAACCTTTCTTTTGCTATATTGTTTATGTATATAAAACAATATGAACTTGCAGCGGTTGGCCTGGCCATGACCGGCGCAGTTATAGGTTTTTTACGTTACAACATAACTCCAGCTAAGATTTTTATGGGCGATACAGGTGCTTTATTAATAGGTCTTGTATCGGCGGTAATGGCCATTAAATTTATCGGTGTAAGTAGGTTAACCGGCAGTCATTTGCCAACTATAACTTTTGCACCGGCACTAACCACGGCTATTTTAATAGGTCCTATATTTGATACCTTAAGGGTGTTTATATTAAGGATATTTAGTGGTAAATCGCCTTTTGAGGCCGATAGGAATCACACACATCACCGTATATTGGGGCTGGGGCTTAATCACTTGCAAACAACGCTTTGCTTATCGTTCATTAATCTTTTATCGATAGCTATAGTTTTTATATTCAGTAGTTTAAGTAATTCTTTTTTAATTATCCTTATTTTTTCAATGTCGTTGATGGCCAACTGGATCATTACTTTTTGCCTGCGGTCTAAAGAACGCGAAAATATTGCGCTTCGTAACTTTTTTGCTTAAAACTGAATATTGAAACTGTTTTAAGGCGTTACATAGAAGCTTGTAACGCTTTTTTTGTAAGCGGTGGTTCAACTTTGCCCATCAAACATATACCCGGTTTCGTGTTTAACTTCAGACATTACGAAGAAACTCTGCATGTTGCCTACATCAGGTAGCCTTGTAAGTTTTTCAAAAAGCACTTTGTTATATTCGTCCATGTCCTTGATGGCAATCCGGAGCAGAAAATCAAAGGCTCCCGTCATGTGGTAGCATTCCATAACCTCTGGTAATTTTACCGATGCCTCCATAAAAGCCTTTAAGCTTTCCTGCGAATGTTCCTTTAAATGTACTTGTGTATAAGCAATTAACCCGCGTCCTACCATTTTGTGATTAATAATAGCTGTATAGCGCTGTATATATCCTTCATCTTGTAATTTGCGGATGCGTGCGTGAATAGGCGTAATGGATAGATTCAAGGAATGTGCTATCTCTTTATGAGTAAGTCGGGCATCTTTTTCCAATAATTTTAATATACCCATGTCAATTTTATCCAGGCGATTTTCCATACTTAGCTTTTTTGCAGTATTTCATTTAACAGGTTAAAACTCTCTGCCTTTTTTACCATTTCTTTCGACCCGATGAAAATAGGTGAACGCTGGTGTAATTCGGTAACAGTAAGGTTAAGGATGCGGTCTTTACCGTTTGTTGCCCTGCCGCCAGCTTGTTCAATTAAAAAGGCCATTGGGTTACATTCATAAACAAGCCGTAACTTACCATTGGGTGCCGAGGAGGTAACCGGGTAAATAAATATGCCGCCCTTAATAAGGTTACGGTGTATATCGGCCACCATAGAGCCTATATATCTTGATGCATAAGGGCGGTTGGTTTTAGGGTCTTCTACCTGGCAATATTTTATATAATCTTTAACACCCTGTGGAAAATGTACATAGTTACCCTCATTAATAGAGTATATAACCCCACGCTCCGGAATTTGCATATCAGGGTGTGAAAGGCAAAATTCACCAATCGAAGGATCGAGCGTAAATCCGTTAACACCTTTGCCCGTGGTATAAACCAACATGGTAGATGAGCCGTAAATAATATACCCAGCTGCCACTTGCTCGGTTCCTTTTTGCATCACATCCTTTAGGCTGGCTTGTCCGGCGGTTGTTTTTCTGCGATAAATAGAAAAAATAGTACCAACCGGTACATTTACGTCAATGTTAGATGAACCATCTAAAGGATCAATGGCAACAATATATTTTGCATTTTTTGATACATCTGTATCCAACCTAATGATGTCCTCATTTTCTTCGGATGCAACAATGCAGCATTCCCCTCCGCATTTTAAGGCCGATATAAATTGCTGATCGGCGTATACATCCAGTTTTTGCTGACTTTCACCTTGGATGTTGGTGCTGCCAGCGTTGCCTAATATGTCCATCAGCCCCGCCTTATTCACTTCGCGGTTAACAATTTTTGCTGCAATACCTATATCCCGGAGCAATCTGGAAAGCTCTCCTTTGGCATACGGAAAATCGGCTTGTTTCTCAATAATAAATTGCCCTAAAGTGATTACCTTGTTCATAGACTTAGTGTAAATTATACGTTAATATGATGAATAATTGGTGGAGCCAATGTATGAACAAATGTGCGAATTATGCAAATTGAGGCCATAAAATGACGCCTTTAGTTCTATGGGTGTGGTTTTCATAGTGTATTTAACTGTAGTAAAAAGTGCTTTTCGACTAAAATGCCCATCTTTTTAAGGTCAAAACAGAAAAAATGACTTTTTATGCCGCTATTTTTAGTCATGTTTTTCAAACTGGCGGCATAGTATAGCTTTAATGACCAAAAGACCGAACCTTTGTATTAAGATTTTGGTGTTTTTTTCAATCCAGGGGTAATAACAAAAAATGTATTGCCTTCGTTATTTAAAACGGCTATTTTATATGATAAACTCATTGTTAAGATCGAGGGTTCATTACCAACTGCCGGCCGAAAAGCTGGTTGAGCAAACTTTGCAACGAAAAGAGGGGGTATTGAGCAGTACGGGTGCCCTGATGATTAACACCGGCCGTTTTACCGGCCGTAGTCCCGATGATAAATTTATAGTAAAGGACAGGCAAACCGAAAGTATGGTTCACTGGAACAGGTTTAACAACCCCATCCAACCAGAATATTTTCTGAAACTGCAAAAGGATATGTTGAGCTACCTCGACGGAAAGGAAGACATCTGGATGCGGGATGCTTTTGCGTGTGCGGATAACAAACACCGTATTGCGCTGCGTATTACTACCGAAACTCCGTGGAGCAATCATTTTACCGCAAATATGTTTATTACGCCAACATCCCTGGAACTGCAAACCATAACACCCGAATGGCACGTGATCCAGGCGCCCGGTTTTTACGCCGATCCAAAGGTGCATGGTACCAAAAGTGCCAACTTCACGGTTGTGTCTTTTACGCACAAGACTATCTTAATTGGGGGGACAGGTTATACCGGAGAAATTAAAAAGGGAGTTTTTACCGTATTAAATTACATCTTGCCATTACATAACAATGTGCTGCCTATGCACTGCAGCGCCAATGTGGGAAGGGCTGGAGATACCGCGTTGTTTTTTGGACTAAGCGGCACAGGTAAAACCACGCTCAGTTCCGACCCTGAAAGGCAGTTGATTGGCGACGATGAACATGGCTGGGACGATAGCGGCACTTTTAATTTTGAGGGAGGATGTTACGCCAAGATCATCAACCTATCGGCACAGCAAGAGCCGCAGATCTATAATGCAATTAACGCTGGCGCATTAGTAGAAAATGCTGGATGTATTCCGGGCACAAATCAAATTGATTACAGCTGTAAAAAAATAACGGAGAATACCCGGGTAAGCTATCCTTTGGCCTTTATTGAAAATGCTAAAATTCCATCCGTTTCTGGTATTCCTAAGCATATATTTTTTTTAACGTGCGATGCTTATGGTGTACTACCGCCGGTGAGCAAACTAAGTGCGGAACAGGCCATGTATCAATATATTAATGGTTATACAGCTAAAGTTGCCGGCACCGAAGTAGGGGTAACCGAGCCGCAAATCACTTTTAGCGCGTGTTTCGGCGCACCTTTTTTACCGCTTCATCCAGATTTTTATGCTACGATGCTCAAAGAGAAGATCGAAAAATATAAAGTTCCTGTTTGGCTAATTAATACAGGTTGGACGGGTGGGGGCTATGGCGTAGGGAACCGCATTAGTTTAAAATACACCCGTGCAATAATCACTGCTGTATTAAACGGACAATTAAATAAGGTAATATACAAACGTCACCCTGTTTTTGGGATGCTTGTACCCCAGGCATGCCCCAACGTACCGGATGTACTATTAAACCCGCGTGATACCTGGCCCGAACCAACCGCTTATGACAGGGCCGCCAATAAGTTACTACAGCAATTTACAGCCAATTATCTGCTTTACCGCCCTGAGGAGGTTAAGGTTGGCGTATATTGACCGTATTGGGCTTTTGTTGCTGTTTTTAGATTTTGGCGAAGAATTTATCACTGTTTAAGTAGTTCATCTGCCGTTTTTATAGTAAGGCCGTAATAAAATTTTTGCCCGGGGTAATATTTTTCCCGTAGTTCAAAGTTTTCAAATGCAGGTCCACCGGGAATGTTAACATATTGGGAAGTATCTTTGGTGCCGCCGCTCCAATACTTGGCCCTGCCGTTAACCCTAACCTCAAGCGATGGGTTATAGCCCATGTTATCTTTACGCCAGTATTGCGTCAGCTTACAAAGGGGCCTGTATTTCCAGTTCCTTTTGGTATAATATACGCTATCGTTTGGCCATGATGATAGTTCAGAAAAGCTTTCGTTGGATGTTGTAAATACAATCGGACTTCCGTCTTTAAGTTTTAAGAACGTGCTTGCAGAATATGCCTCTTTTTCAATAAAATCGATACCTGAATACCCGCTATACAACTTTCTTGAATCAATGGTTTCATTATTAAGATGCAGCAACCTTAGTCGCGAATAATTTCCCATAGTAGCTGTAAGGGCGCACCTATCCATCTTCGCGCTATTTTCTTTGTTATGTATTTCGAAACATATTTCCTCTGGCCTATCACTACGGATACTTAATTTAAGATATGGATTTGCTCCGTTTAAAAATTGTTCTGTAAATACATATAATGATAGCTGTTCTATTTCAGGTTTATTCCCATCCGGATGCGATATGATACCCCGGCTATTGATTGGGTTATAGGAGTCTGTAGTTTCATTATCGCCAGTCCACAAAAGCTTTCCCCATTTTCCGTCAACGTTAGAAGGTGAAATTTCACTAAACTCTATTTTGCCATCAACTACGGGTTCAATAGCAATAAAGTTGATGAGATATACTTTTCCCATATATTCATATCCTACCCTAATTAGCCCCCTTGGCCCACCAGTTCCCTGGTCTGCCGTTTCCACACCATTTGGCCATAAACTAAATACTATTCCATTATGTATTCCCCAGGTTTGCTGACCAGATACCACTTCGGGCCTTATCCAATTTGCTTTTTTTGTGATGTTTTGTGCCAATAGTGCTGTATTGAAACACACAAAAAGCATTATAATAAATAAATTGGCGGTCGTGGTGCAGTTCGGCTTTGCGATTTTACTAATGGAAAACATTTTAATAAGGTTACAGCAAAATATACAATTGAAAACAAGCAAATTGTCAAACGGATAGCATTTTTGATATTTATTTAACGCTACTTTTTGTTTGGTTCCCCTTTACCTGTAGTAATCAAGTTGAGCAAACTACTGGTTATATAATTTGTCCATGCATTAAAACAGATTTCGTAACACTCATACAGGGGGATTAAACCAAGGTGAGTGAAGCGGATTTGCGTTTTATTATCTTGTTCAGAGATATCAAAAATAATTTTTGTGCCAATCCACTCTGTTTGATCTTTAGTAAAATTAAAATAATTGTCCAAAACTAACCAAACTACTTTTTTGTTCGGAACAACTTCTATTAGCTTCATTGTACAACGGTGCAAATCCTTAGCCTTGTACGTAAACTCGTCATTTAACTTGCTTGTACCGCCTTCAATATCTTCTGACCACCATCCGCGAACATTGTTGATGGCATCAAAGGCTTCTTTTGAGGTTTGATCTACTATAATGGTAGTAGTGAAATCTTGATTATTCATGTTTTTATTTTTTATGATTTATCGTTTAGTAATGCTCCCAGTTTTTTCAATTTGCTGCCCCAGAAAGCATCATAGTATGCCAGCCACTCTTGTAATTCATTAAACCCGTCTTGCTTTAACGTACAATGCCTTTCCCGGCCAATATCCTGTATGGAAATAAAGCCGGCGTTATAAAGTGCCTTTATATGTTTTGAAACCGCGGGTCGGCTCATATCAAAATTATCAGCCAGAGAATTTATGGTCATATTATCTTTAGAAAGCAGTTGGAGTATTTGCCTCCGGCTCGGATCAGCAATTACCTGGAAGGCATCAAGCCTGTGTTGTTCCATTTGTTGCGTCGTTTATCAGTTGTAAGATTTTTTTAATATTTCTTAACCAGCCTTCATTCATGGATGCGAACATTGATAATAAACTTGTACCCTCGAATCCGTTATGAATTAGTAGGAGTTCGGTGCCGTTATCTTTTTCTGTTAATGTCCAATTCACTACCGAGTTATTTAACGTTCCGTCGCCCGGCCCGAATTTCCAGGAGTAGGAGAGTTTTGTAAAGGGAACTACTTCCAAAACTTTACAATAAAAAATGCCGTCGAAATCCAACTCGGGCATTGGCTTGGCTTTAAATTGAAAATCATGACCCACAATCGGCAGGAAATTGCTTTTCATAAGCCATTGTGCAATCAATTCGGCATTTGTAAGGTAATCCCAAACTACCGCTGGCGGGTGGGGATAAAATAATTGATGTTTAATAATTTTTGCCATAATAGGTAACTTTTAAGTTACTCAAATATATAGGTAACTTATGAGTTACGCAAATTTATTTTCATTTTTTGGGAAGACTATTTTTAGATAATAACCCTCATACCATATAAGTTTATAAAGTGTATTTAAATTGTAAGAATTAATGCTTGCTATTGCATAATGAACGGTGTTCATTATATTTGAGCCGTATTTGATTAACTATGGGAGTAACTGACAGAAAGGAACGCGAAAAAACGGAAATGAGGGAGCTCATTAGGGCTACCGCAATGAAGATGTTCCTGGAAGATGGTTATGCTAAAACGTCTATACGTAGTATTGCCGATGCGATAGAATACAGCCCGGGCACCATCTACCTTTATTTTAAAGATAAAGACGAACTTTTATATGAAGTACAAGGAGAAGCTTACGGCCGTTTACTGGAAGTTTTTAAAAAGGAAGCTACCAGCACTGATCCCCTGGAGAAGCTTAGGCAGGTAGGGCGGTCGTACATTAATTTTGGTTTGCAAAATCCCGAACTTTATGATCTTATGTTCATTATACGGGCGCCAATGAACGTAGATGAAGAGATCCATAAAGCTAATGGCGGTAACTGCTTTAGTTTCCTGGTTGATTGTCTTGACGATTGCATCAAGAAAAACCTGCTTCGTTTAAAGGATATCGAACAAGCCTCGTTGTTAATTTGGGCAACTGCACACGGATTGGTATCGCTAAATTTGCGCTGCCGGTTAAAGATCATGGATCAACCAGAAGAAGCGATACCGCAAATTTTAATTAAATCAATGGAAGATTATTTGGCTGCTGTAACAATATAAAAAAAATTTACTCTACTAATAAACATCGTTCATTATTTAAACACATAATACTAAAAAATAATTGTTCAGCGTGCAAATGTTGCAATGCCGAATTGATGTCTTAAAATTTTTATTTTTTTATCCATATACTAAACATTGTTCATTATGTATACGTCGTTTATTAAAAGATCGATTCCCATTGTAGTGCTCATTATACTTATGAGTATCAACACCTGGGCGCAAATCAATAACAGGCAGCTTGATGATTACATCGCTACCGCATTTCTTCAAAATCAGGGATTAAAGGAGCAGCAGTTTGATCTTGATAAAGCTATGGCGGCGTTGAAGGAGGCGCAAGCCATGTATTTGCCAACTGTAAGTTTATTGGGTAGTTATACCAAATCATCTGGCGGGCGTACAATAGATGTACCCGTTGGCGACCTTGTTAATCCGGTTTATACCGCTCTTAATCAGCTTACTAATTCTAACAAATTTCCGCAGTTGAAGAATGAATCCTTTCTGCTGAATCCCAATAATTTTTATGATACTAAGGTACGCACCTCACTTCCGCTCATTAACGCCGAGATCCGCTATAATAAGTTAATTAAGCAGCAACTTATAACAAGTCAGCAGGCCGCTGTAAACGTTTATAAAAGGGCATTGGTAAAAGATATTAAAACAGCTTATTACCGTTACTATCAATCGTTGCAAAGCATTGCTACTTATAATAGCGCCATAACTTTAATAAAGGAGAACATTCGCGAAAATGAAAGCCTGCTGCGCAACGGTGTTCGAAACGGAACGGCTTTACTGCGCTCGCAAACCGAACGGGAGAAAACCAACGCCGCGCTTATCCAGGCACAGAATAACACCCAAAATGCTAAATCATATTTTAACTTTTTGCTAAACCGGCCCTTGAAGGACTCTATTATCGTCCAAGGCGAAACCATTGCCGATGTTATTTCAGCTCCCGATACATCCGCAGGTACAAGTCACCGTGAGGAGTTGAAGCAATTGCAAACACTGCAACAGGTTTACACACTTGATTATAAATTGCAGCGGTCTGGTTTTATCCCTAAGCTCAATACTTTTATCGATCTGGGTTCGCAAGGGTTTGACTTTGCCGTAAACAACAAAACCCGTTACTATTTATGGGGTGTTAACCTGCAATGGGATATTTTTACCGGCGGGCAGCGCAAATATAAGGCAGAACAATCACGGGCCAACTACAATGCTGCTACCGCGCAGTTAAGTCAAACCGAACAGTTATTGCAATTACAACTTGATGAGGCTTATCATAACTATCAGTCGGCCCGGGCTGCCTATAAAAGTACGGCCGCGCAGCTACTATTTGCAAGTAAGTATTATAACGACCAGTTGAAGGCATATCGTGCGGGGCAACTCCTTTATCTGGAGCTGGTGGACGCGCAAGACCAACTAACAGGTGCGCGCCTCCAAATAGCCGATGCGCAAGCCAACCTGCAAATAACCATAGCCGAACTTGAACGCGACCAGGCTACTTATCCAATTAACAATTCCAACTAAAACATATCGATATGAAAAAAATTAAATACACCGGTTTATTGCTGTGCATACCATTCATTTATGCCTGTAAACCACACCCTGTTACGGTAAGTAATAAAGGGGGCGCAGATACCATAGCTGTACAGGTTAGGCCATTGAAACAGCAAGCCAATAATGCTACCATAGCAGTATCGGGGCAGTTCACTACAGATGATGAAGTAATGCTCTCCTTTAAAACGGGAGGAATTATCAGCAACCTCAATGTAAAAGAGGGCGATGCGGTAAAAAAAGGGCAACTACTGGCCACCCTTAATCCAACAGAAATTAATGCGCAGGTGCAGCAAGCCAACCTCGCAACCGAAAAAGCACAGCGCGATTACGAACGTGCCCAAAACCTTTATAAAGATAGTGTAGCCACGCTTGAGCAATTGCAAAACAGTAAAACCAACTTGCAACAGGCACAACAGCAATTGAAAGCAGCTGCGTTTAACCGTCAGTACTCAGAAATTCGAGCCCCAAAGGATGGTTACATTTTGCATAAGCTGGCCAACGTTGGCCAGCAGGTAACGGCTGGTTCCGCCGTGTTGCAAGCCAATGGCGCCGAAGCAGGCAAGTGGATGCTCCGTGTAGGCATAAGCGACAGGGAGTGGGCCACAATGCAACTTAAAGACCCTGCAATCATTCAAACCACCGCCATGCCTGGTCAACTATTGCAGGGCGTGGTAAGTCGTAAATCTGAAGGGGTAGATGCCGAAACAGGTACTTTTAGCGCCGATATAACCATAACAGGTAAAAAGCCGCAGGCCATTGCCGCCGGTATGTTTGGTAAGGCTACAATTATACCATCCCGCTCATCGAATGCCGGTAACACCACTTGGCAAATCCCGTATGATGCCCTTTTAGACGGTGATGGCAACAGCGGCTATGTATTTGTAACCGACGATAACAAAACAGCACATAAAGTGAAGGTAACGGTGGCCGGCATCGAAAAGAATACAGTAACAGTAAGCAGCGGACTGGCAGATGCGAAGGCATTGATCATCTCGGGCTCCGCTTATCTTACCGATAACAGCGTAATAACAGTTAAATCCCCTCAAACTGCAAGCAAATGAAAATTTCGGAATATGCTGTAAAAAACAGCCAGTTTACCCTCGTGATCTTTATTATGATCATTGTTTTAGGGATTACCACCATGCTAAATATGCCCCGGTCTGAAGATCCGGAGATGCACCCGCCCTCGTTCCTGGTTATTGTTAACTATCCCGGAACAAGTCCGCGTGATATTGAAGATAGGGTAGTTACCCCATTGGAAAAAACAATAGGCGGGTTAGATGATATAAAACGCATCCGTACAACTATATCAAATGGTGTTGCGGTACTGAGGGTTGAATACAAGTACAGCAGTAACATCGATTCTAAATACCAGGAAATAGTACGCGAAGTGAATAATAAGCGGAGCGAGTTACCGGCTGACGTTTCGGGCATCGAGATCCAAAAACAGCAACCTACTGATGTAAATGTATTGCAGGTTGCGCTGGTATCAGAAAACGCCGCACGAAGCCAATTACAGCATTTTGCAGAGAAGTTGCAGGATGAACTGGAAAAGGTATCCTCGCTTAAGCAGGTTTCCATCTTTGGCTTGCCGGGGCAGCAGGTACGTGTTGAGCTCGACTTGGAAAAAATGGCTCAGATGCACCTGCCGTTAAGCGTTGTGGTAAATAGTTTGCATAGTGAAATGGCCAGTATCCCCGGTGGAAGTATAGACGCGGCCCACCTTACCTTCAATATTAAAAGTAATGATTACCGCAGCCTCGATGCGGTAAACGGCACCGTTGTGTATGCAGTAAATGGTAAAAACATCCTGCTGAAAGATATTGCGCATGTATATTACGGTTATGGCGAAGAAAAGCATATCACCCGCCTCAACGGGCATCGTTGTGTATTTGTTGTTGCAGCCCAAAAAGATGGCGAAAATATCAACAAAACGCAGGCCGATTATGCTAAAGTGCTTACTGCTTTCAAAAAACTGTTACCGGCTAATATAGACCTGATACAAAACTTTGACCAGGCTGATAATGTGAACAGGCGTTTAACTGGCTTAAGCCATGATTTTATAATTGCCATTTTACTGGTTGCCATTACACTTATGCCTTTAGGTTTGCGCCCGGCAGTTATTGTTATGATCTCAATCCCGCTTTCGCTGGCTATTGGTATTGTATTGCTGCAGCTATTTGGGTTTAACCTTAACCAGCTAAGCATTGTTGGGCTGGTGGTTGCGCTGGGGCTTTTGGTTGATGATAGTATTGTTGTGGTTGAAAATATAGAACGCTGGATGCTGGAAGGTCATACGCGGTTAGAGGCAACACTTAAGGCCACGGGCCAAATTGGTAAAGCAGTGGTTGGCTGTACCGTTATTTTGGTCATCGCTTTTATGCCACTCGTGTTTTTACCCGAAGGCTCCGGCGATTTTATCCGCTGCCTGCCGCTGGCGGTTATATTTTGTGTAATGGCATCTATGCTGGTATCGTTAACATTTATTCCGTTCCTGTCAAGCCGCTTGCTGAAAAACCATGTAGGCCATCCGGATGGTAACCTTATTATGCGTGGATTAAAAAGACTGATCCACGGCAGCTATGCCCGTTTACTGGATAAAGCGTTGAAAAGGCCAATTTTAACCATCGGCATAGCAGTAGTATTGTTCGTGTCGTCTATATACTTGTTTGGCGTTATTGGGTTTAGTTTATTCCCGTCGTCAGAAAAACCCCAGTTCCTGATCAATATTACTACACCCAATCAATCCAATTTGCCTTACACAGATACGGTTACCAGGGATATAGAACAACAGTTGAAGAAAGAGCCACTTATAAAATATTATGCCACAAACGTTGGTCATGGTAATCCGAGGATATATTACAATGTAGTCCCGGAAAATAACCGAAGCGATTTTGCACAGTTATTCGTTCAGCTTGATAATGATACCAAGCCCGATAAAAAGCTTGCCCTTATCCAGCGTTTACAGAACATGTGGGCACACTACCCGGGCGCTAAGATCGAGGTGAAAAATTTTGAGCAAGGTCCGCCCGTAGTTGCACCTATTGAAGTTCGCTTATTTGGCGATAATTTGGATACGTTACGTGCTTATTCGCTTAAAGTTGAAAAACTGCTGCACCAAACAGCGGGTACCATGTATATAAATAACCCGGTAAGTTTATTGAAAAGCGATATCCGCATAGCGGTAAATAAAGAAAAAGCCCAGCAATTGGGTGTAAATTCCTTAGCTGTTGATCAAATAGCAAGGCTGGCAGTTACCGGGCTTGATATGGGCACCTATTATAACAACGACAACAAATATGGATACACTGTTTTGCTCACCCGCATAAAAGAAGGTCGCCCAAGTATGGATGCTTTCCGGAATTTATATGTGAACAATGCCCAGGGAGGCGCTTTGCCGCTTAACCAGGTTGCGGGTTTGCAGTTGGAAGCATCACCAGCTGTTATCAATCACCAGGAAAAGAAAAGGGTAGTATCCGTACAGGCAAATGTTCAAAAAAGCTTTTTGGTTAGCAGGGTAATTGACGATGTTACACAAAAAATGGATAAGCTAAAGCTTCCGCCCGGTTACAGCTATGAAATGGGAGGGGAGGTTGAGTCAAAAAATAACTCGTTCGGTGGTTTTATGAGTATTATACTAGTAACCGTATTCGTATTTGTGGCGGTGTTAGTGCTGTTGTTTAAAACCTTCAAAAGTACACTTATCATTCTTTCTGTTATACCGTTAGGTGTTGTAGGTGCCGCCGTTGCGCTTTGGCTTACCGGTAATTCTCTATCATTCGTAGCTATCATTGGTCTAATTGCGCTGGCCGGTATCGAGGTGAAAAATACCATTTTGCTTGTAGACTTTACCAATCAGCTGAGGCAGCAGGGCAAGAACCTGCAGGATGCCATCCGCGAAGCCGGCGAAGTGCGTTTTTTACCTATCGTACTAACCTCATTAACCGCCATTGGCGGACTGATCCCGATAGCAATATCTACAAATCCATTGATATCACCGCTGGCTATTGTACTCATTGGCGGTTTAATTAGTTCTACCTTATTATCACGTATTGTAACACCAATTGTTTATGAACTGATACCTCCTGCGATAGAAGGGGATAAGGAGCTTTAAAAGCTAATGACCGATTGTGCTGTAATCAAATTAAAAAAGGATTCGCAACTTGCGAATCCTTTTTTGTGTGCACATTCGGGCTCGAACCAGAAGATATAAGTGCTAAAATCTTTGTTTCTCTGAATGGTTATTTATTTTAATAGAAAGCATTCGAAACCATTGTCTTTTAATATTTGAATAATGTTTATGCAACAAAATTCATCTCCTTTAATCCTTAATATCCGATCACAATCTTCTAAATCAAAGTTGATTTCGATAAAGTGAATTTGGCTATAAAGTGAAGCCAGGATGATGTCGGCCTGTTCTCCATTTTCAACATTGGTTTTAAAAATTTCAACCATAGCGTATTTAAAGATAGATCCCGATAGAAACGAACCAGGATGATAATGAACCTAAAAGACGACCTGAACCTTTAAAAAACGTAAAAGATGTTGGCCTGGATTGTATTGTTTTTAAAATCATTGACCAGTGTGTTGCTATCAAAAACCTTTTGTATGCCGTACACATATCTTGCCCCAATTCCCAGGCCGATTTTGGATTGGTATCCTATACCTCCCACAGCACCAACATCATATTTTTTAGCAAATTTGATATCCGTTAATCCGCCAACATCTTCTTTTACTTTAAATGCTGCCTGGGCACCAGCCTCTGCATAAAAGCCAGAGTTTGTGCGGTATTTCAAAACGATAGGTACCGAAAAGTAAGATAGTTTTAAATCTTGCGTGCCAAGTTTTCCACCTTTGATCTTTGCTCCGCCGGTTGAAAACAGGAAATCTTCCTGTACCATAAAGTTGTCTGTAAATTTAAAAGCGACGGTTGCGCCGGCATTAAAACCTATCAACGGGTCTGTGGGGAAATTAGCGTTGGTGAAATTACTGACGTTTACACCGCCTTTTAAGCCAAACTCGAATTTTTGTAGTAGACTTTGGCTGAAAGATTGAGTAGATACCAGAACCAAAGCGATTAAGATTAATTTTTTCATAAATGTTTTTTTAATATATTTTCTTGTTAAAAGCAGCCGGCGACTGCCCGTTTATTAGAATCAAAGATGGTAGGTGTTGGGCTTGCTTTATTATAAAAAGTATCCGAAACGGGCAAAATAGGTTGTGAAGCGGAACATACGGGACTGAGAAATCAGAGCCGTTTGAGCGTTCTGAGAATGATTTAAATTATGGATTGTAAGGAACAAAGTATAGCGAAAATGCTAAGATATTTTAAACGCTATATCAAGGGGCAACATAAAAAGCCGCCGAGTTTACAAGATAAACATTACGTTACAAGTGCTAACCATAAGTCATATTATGGTTAGCCAATAAGCACAGAAAGTGCGATCATCCGTTGGAAAGCCAAGTGAGAAATTGCGGTGCTTTTCCTTTACTTACAATTATTTTTTCCGCGAAGGTCACGTTAAGATTTAAAGAGAGCTTTCTGGAGAAGAAACTGGAAACATCTATAATGGCTTTTCGGCATACCAAGTATTGCCTGTTGGCCCGGAAGAACGAATTGCCGCATAAACGATCCAGTTCATCCAGATTTTTGTTGGGATAAAAAGTTTTACCGGAAAATGTAAGCAAATGGGTAATTTCATTACTCAAGTAGCAGATGGCAATATCTTCCAGGTTGACTGGAATGATCTTGTCTTGGTGATAAACTAATATTGAAGCGGCGACCTGTGTGTTTTTTGCAGATAGCATTTGCATCAGAGCGTCAAATTGAGGGGTTTGGTCAGTGGAGAAAACTTTTTTTAACTGTCTGTACTTTTGAAGAGCCATATCAAGCGTTTGCCTGGTGAACGGTTTTAAAATGTAGTCTATCCCATTAGCTTTAAACGCGTCCAGGGCATATTCATCATAAGCAGTGCAAAAAATGACCGGAACGGAAATGGACTGACTCACGAATATCTCGAAACTCAGCCCGTCCCCCAATTGGATATCGCTGAAAATCAAGTCTGGATTTTCATTTGTCTTGAAATACGCAATACCCTCTTTTACTGATCTTAACTGAACTACCGTTACATGTTCGCCTATTAACTTCCTGATATTCATTTCCAGGTCGTCTGCAACAATCGCTTCATCCTCAATGATTACTATGTTCATTTGCTAACAATTTAATACTAACTGAAAATACGTCTTGCCCCTCCTCAATAATGATCTCATCCCCAGACCATAGCCTGTACCTTTCTGCAAGGTTGGCTAAGCCGTAATTAGTGGACATTACTTTTATTTTTTTCTTTTGAATATTGTTGCTAATTACCAACCTGTCGCCGTTTTGACTTATTATCACCTTGAGCGGATCTTCTGCTGTAAAATTATTGTGCTTGATGGCATTTTCCAGCAACGGCTGCAGCGAAAACGACGGGAGATAATATTCCTCCAGTGTTTCATTTGCCAAGTTGATCCTGCAATCCAAGGCGGCACCAAACCTAATCCTTTGCATGGCCAGATAGTCATAGGATAAATCGACTTCATCTTTCAGTTTAGAAACATTGGCGCTGTGGTGATAAATGGATGCCCTTAAAAAGTTGGCCATATGAACAATATAATCATCAGCAATTTGGGTGTCTTTATGGTAAAGTGCTTTCAGTGTATTAAGGGCGTTGAACAGAAAATGAGGGTGGATCTGTTGTTTTAGTACGAGGTTCATGGCTTCTGCATTAGCAGTATGTAACCTGGAAAGCTCCAGTTCACTGTACATCTTGTGTTCGTATAACAATACGGAATCATGCAACAAAGTAATAAGTGTATTAATGACAATGCCTGAACCTACAAACGCAAGAAAGGAGCCAACTCCCCAAAACGACCATTGTACGCCATCCACGTATCCAAACGCTGGCCGCAATAACAGATAAATTATGATGCTGATGGGATAAGTTAGCAGGCGCCGCAAATTGGAGAACCTTTTTGATCCGATAGGGTTGTTCTTTGCCAAAATAATCATCAGCGAAATATCCGAATACCCTACCAGTAAGATCCCGGACATCGTAAGCAAGGTATACGCTATAATGTGATGGATTGGCTTGTCGGTATTGGAGGCCACCAGGTAGAAGATAAAGCCGATAATAATCGTTTGTAACCAAGTTAACAGGCTTAAACGCTTTAGTGGTAACTTTTCTTGCATATATGCTAAGTTACTTATTAAACCGCACTGCCGTTCTGATTTTGTTCCGAAGCGGGCAAAACAGAATCTCAATGCTAAAATAACAAAGCGCAAACGGCAGACATCTTATTACACTAATAAAACACTGGCTTCGCGAGCCGTTACTGTAGGGTTTTTCATTTTCTCTATGATAGCTTTCAGGTATCATTATGCCCGGTTCCCTGAGTTTTTAGTAGCAGGGTATTACCGGCCCCGATACTTTTGCCTCATAAGTAAACGTAGTTAAATTAAAAAACATGAAAAAGACAATCGTATTAGGTATTAACTTATTGATAGGCGTGCTGTTTATTGGCTTGGCCTCGTACACACAAACGCAGCGTGAAACAGAGATCACTGTAACCGGAATTAGATCGCCCAAAGGAAAAATTCAGCTCGATGTATTTAAAGATCAGGCAAGCTATAACAATGAACAACCCTACAAAAAACTGGGATTCGACAAAAAGGCTTTAGTTAACGGTACGCTGACTATTAATTGTGAACTTGCCCCCGGAATTTATGGATTCACAATTATAGACGATGAAAACGCTAACGGTAAGATCGATAAAAACATCATTGGCATGCCAAAGGAGGGGTTCGGGTTTTCAAATTTCTTTATGCAAAAAATGAAAAAGCCCTCGTTCGATGACTTTAAAGTAGATTTAAAATCTCAGCAAAAAATAGGGATCAAGGTAAAATATATGTAAGCAAGCGTTTAGTGAAGTAAATACAATTAACCTTTACTTGCCTGCTTTGCGCAGATTGATAACTTTGCAACATGCCAGCCATGCAAAATATTAAAGTAGCTGTTGATGCCGTAGTATTTGGATATACTTCCAAGGAAGGATTGTCTGTGTTGTTGATCAAGCGTAACATCAAGCCCTTTAAAGATAGCTGGGCCCTGCCTGGGGGCTTGGTTGGCGATAATGAATCACTTGAGGAAGCCGTACAGCGCGAATTGAAGGAAGAAACCGGCGTTAATATTAATTACTTAGAGCAACTGTACAGTTTTGGTAAACCCGATCGCGATCCGCGAAACCGGGTAATATCCATTACCTACTATGGGCTGGTTAAACCAGATGCTTTTGAGCTGTATGCCGATACTGATGCTGCCGATGTGGCCTGGTTCAAAATTAAAAAACTTCCCCAACTGGCGTTTGATCATAAAGAAATCCTTATCGCAGCCCACGAGCGTTTAAAAAATAAAATGCTTTATCAACCCGTAGGTTTTGAATTACTGGAAGAAAAATTCCCATTCTCTGAACTGGAAAAACTATACATGGCTGTGCTGGATCGCCCCATCGATCGCCGGAACTTTAAAAAGAAAGTTGTAAAATTTGGTTTCCTGGAAGAAACCGCTGAGAAGCAAGCTTTGGATGGTGCCGGTCGCCCGGGTAACCTTTTCCGTTTTAACGAGCAAAAATACTTTCAGTTGCAAAAAGAAGGTATCAACTTCGAAGTATAAATCATTGAATTAAAATAAATGAAAAAATAATTTGTGTATTTGAAACGCATATTTATATTGCGTATAATTAACGCAAATTAATATGAGTACAGCCGTAATTATCGCCCGCTTCCAAACACCGTACCTGCACGAAGGGCATAAACAACTAATTGGCATGGTTAAAGAAAACCACGCTAAACTGATCATCCTGTTAGGTGTAAGCCCGATAATGGGCAGCCGGAAAAATCCCTACGATTATTACACGCGTGAAAAGATGATCAAGAAAGATAATCCCGAAGTGATCGTATTGCCGATAAGCGACCATCCCAGCGATAAAACCTGGTCTGAAAATATTGATAACTTGTTAAAAAGCGTTTTCCCTGCCGAGCAGTTTTGTTTGTTTGGAAGCCGCGACAGTTTCATTCCCTACTACTCAGGTCGGTTTGAAACTGTTGAATTGCCAGAGCATGGAGATTACAACGCTACCGAACTGCGCAAGCAATATGCCGATAAGGTTTTCGACTCTAACGATTTCCGTGCAGGTATTCTGTATGCTTATTATAACCAGTACACCAAGGTTTATCCAACGGTAGATATAGCCTGTTTCAGGAATAACAAAACAGAGATACTATTGGGCAAAAAAGCTACCAATAACAAATGGCGCTTTATCGGCGGCTTTGCCGATCCCGAAGATACCAGCTACGAAGCCGCCGCCAAACGCGAGCTGATAGAAGAGTGCGGCGAAATGGAAATTGGCGAAATGACCTACGAAACATCGCGCAAGATAAATGACTGGCGTTATCGCAACGAGGCTGATAAGATCATTACCCTGTTATTCAGCTGCGATTATATTAGTGGCTCACCCGCTGCACAGGACGATATTATAGATCTGGACTGGTTCCCGGTGGTCGATTTACCGCAGATGATAGAGAACCAAACCATTAGTCCCGAACACTTAGGGATGTTTGAAGTAATTATTACCAAATACCTTAAAAACTAATATTATGAAACGTGAAAATTTGATCCTGCTGGCTGATGCCTACAAATACGCTCACCATAAATTTTACTATCCTGGTACTACTCAAATTTACAGTTACCTGGAAAGTCGCGGCGGCATGTTTGATGAAACCATCTTCTTTGGTCTGCAATATTTTTTGAAAGAATACCTGCAAGGCCCTGCTTTCACCCAGCAGGACCTGGATGAGGCCGATGGCTTTCTGCAACAAGTATTTGGCCGCGATGATGTATTTGACAAACTCAAATTTCAATACATTCTTGATAAATACAATGGCCACCTGCCCGTGAAAATCAAAGCCATTGCAGAAGGTACCGCTGTACCCACCAGCAATGTGTTAATGACTATAGAAAACACCGACCCGGAATGCTGCTGGCTCACCAATTTTTTAGAAACACTGCTAATGCAGGTATGGTACCCATGTACAGTAGCAACCTTAAGCAATCAGATAAGGAAAGTGATTACTCAGTTCTACAATGCAACAGCAACAGAAGGCGCCGAAGCCGGGATTGATTTTATACTGAATGATTTTGGCTTCCGTGGAGTAAGCAGTGTAGAGAGCGCTAAAATTGGTGGTGCTGCACATTTAATTAACTTCAGCGGCAGCGATAATCTGGCAGGCAGCGGCATGGCTATTAATTATTACAATGCTCAAAAGGTTTACGGCCAAAGTATCCCGGCTACAGAACATAGTATTTGCACTTTACTGGGCCGTGAGGGTGAACTGGAAATTTTCAAGCACGTACTGCGTAGTTTTCCAAATGGTACCATTGCCTGCGTATCTGATAGCTTTAATATTTTTAAAGCCTGCAAAGAATACTGGGGTGACGAACTGCGCAATGAGATACTAAATCGTAAAGGTACCCTGGTGATCCGCCCTGATAGCGGCGACCCAATCATGACACTGCTGGAGATATTTAAGATCCTGTTTGAAACATTTGGTTTTACTACCAATTCCAAAGGCTACAAAGTATTGCCGCAACAAGTAAGAGTAATCCAAGGCGATGGCGTAAACTATACCGAGATCATCAATATTTACAATGCCTTAAAAGCAAATGGCATCAGCGCCGAAAATCTTGTACTGGGCATGGGCGGCGCTTTGCTGCAAAAAGTTGACCGCGATACACAAAAATTCGCCCTGAAATGCAGCAGTGCGATTATCAACGGCAGGGAAGTAGCCGTAGAAAAAAGCCCGACCGAGATGGATGCCCAGGGTAATATCATCCCAAGCTTTAAAAAGAGCAAAAGTGGCCGTTTAAAACTGGTGAAAATAAATGGCATCTTTAAAACGGTAAATGAACAGGAGCACTTGGGATTAGCAGATGAACTGCATACTGTGTTCCAAAATGGCGAATTGGTTAATACCATTACATTTGAACAGGTGAAAGCCAATGCAAACCTTAACTAATAGCAACAAGATGAAGAAAATATTATTTGCCATAAAAGGCTACGAATACTTAGCCGAAAAGGTAATGGCCTGCGGCGACTTTGAAAAAGGTGAACTGGAAGTAAGTCATTTTACCGATGGTGAGCGTTACCAAAGGATCATATCCCAAATAGAAAATAGGAATGTTATATTGATTGGCGGCACGGTAAATGATGGCGCTACTTTGGCGCTATATGATCTGGCATCTTCATTGGTTAGCTATGGAGCTAATTCATTAACGCTTGTTATCCCGTACTTTGGTTACTCTACCATGGAGCGAGCAGTATTGAGCGGCGAAATTGTAACAGCCAAAACCCGTGCCCGCTTACTGTCGGCTATTCCAAAATCAAACCGGGGCAATAAGGTTTTGTTGTTCGATCTGCATTCTGAAGGGATCCAGTATTACTTTGAGCACGATCTGTACCCGGTACATGTATACTGCAAAGATATTGTGATAAAAGCAGCGCTTGAATATGGTGGGGATAATTTTGTAATGGCCAGTACGGATGCCGGCCGGGCCAAATGGGTAGAATCGTTAGCTAATGATCTGGGCGTAAACGCCGCCTTTATCCTCAAACGCCGCCTGAAAGATGATTATACCGAGGTAAGTGCTATTAATGCTGATGTAGATGGCAAAACTGTTATTATTTACGATGATATGATCCGCTCAGGCGGTAGCATTATCAATGCGGCTAAAACGTATAAAAATGCCGGTGCCGGCGATATTTATGTAATTACCACACACGGTTTGTTCGTGAACGATGGCATCAACAAGCTAAAAGATAGTGGATTAATTAAAAAGCTGATCTGTACGGATTCGTACGCAAACACACAATATATTAATGATGAGTTTGTAGAAGTGAGAAGTCTGGCGGGATTGATTTGCGAGGCAATTTAAACCTCTTCTTTTTCTTCCGGCACCTTATAACTTTCCAATGTTTCATACACCTGTTTTTTGATCTGTTTGACCAATATTCTTGGGCCAAGTACTCGGAGCTTTGCACCGAAGCCCAATAACTCGCGCTCCAACTCAAAATTCATGATTACACGGATGCTGAATATTTTACCCTTATCGTCCTCGCTTAATAACTTTTGCGTATGATGTAAAGGTTTAGTTACTACATAGGGTGCGTTTTTAGCATCAATCCAAAACACTACTTCCACATCGCGCTGACCGGGTGATTTGGTTACGCCGATTACGTCGTTATAATAAGTGGAGAAATCGATAGTAGTATTCTCAATATAATCCTCATCGTGCGCAGTAATGGTTTGTATCCTGTCCAGCGCTAGGTTAAGCAACGGTTTATAACGCTGATGCGATACGCCCAATACGAACCACCGGTTACGATATTCCTTCAGCAGGTATCCGCTAAAGCAAAATGTACTGGCCTCACTCGCTTTGAACGATTGATAGGTTACGCACATGGTTTTTTTAGCCACGATATACTTGCGTATAACTTCTATCCACTCCAGTCCTTTCAGGTTATCATTCTTCTCAAAATCTATCACCGGTGCGCTCTGCGTTTTTTGCGAATAGATCTTATCTTCCAATTTACTCACCATTTCATTTAGATCGGTAAAATGGCTAAAGCCTTTAAACTGCTTAAGCAAATCGGATACTTCGCTCAGCACTTTCATGTCCTGTTGATTTAGCGGACTATTGGTAACACTGTAATTCTTATCGCTGTAGGTATAATACTTTTTATCAACCACCACAATCGGTGCTTCGTAACCCAGTTTATTGCTGCGCATCATCTCCATGTCTGCCTGTACGGTACGACGGCTAACACCTGTATCAATCCCTTGATATTCGTAAATAGCATCACTGCAAGCATCAATCAAGTCATCCAGCGTCCATTTTTTAAAACGGTTTTGCAGGCATTGGTCAATGGTGCGGTATCGGATCAGGGCATTGCGGTTAACAGGCATCGGTCTGAAATTTTTTGATGAATTTATAAATTATTTTTCACTGCGCAAATACGCTGCGCACTTGATGTTTCTATTTGTGCTGTCGAAAGGCCAAACCTGCTCACAAAACGCACCCTCTCTCAACTTGGGGAGAGGGGTTTTGGCTCGGAGACTTTTAATTGTTAAATGATACCTTTAGTATTGATATTATGGAAAAGGAAAAAATAGGCAACAACGAGTTAAAGGCATTAGGTATTAACGATGTGGAAGTATTGGTAAACTTTAGTCGTGTGGCTAATGGTTTGCTTAAACACAACGTAATGGCTAAACCCGAAATACTGGCCAATTTAGAAGCCTTAATTGACGACCCGATGCCTTACGCCTTAAAGAAAGGCGGTAAATTTAAAAACCTGGCCGAAGAAGTAATTGCTATGCGTAAAGATGGCAAGTTTGTAAAACAAGAACGCAGCAATTTTAAGCTGAAAGAAGAAATAGCCGACTTCCCGGTATGGGGATTGGAACATATTGAGGTAGGCGCACTGGCGCAGATGAGGACTGCTATACAATTGCCCATAGCGGTTGCCGGCGCGCTAATGCCCGATGCGCACCAGGGCTACGGTTTGCCAATAGGAGGGGTACTGGCTACAACGGCCAATACCATTATTCCCTTTGCAGTCGGGGTTGATATTGCCTGCCGTATGTGTTTAAGCATATTTGACCTGCCTGCCGAAGTTATTGATATAGAAACCGATAAGCTGAAGAATATTTTAGTTGATAACACTTATTTTGGTATAGGCTGCACTACCAAATCATACTTTGATAGCTCATTGTTTGATAGCAAAACCTGGAACGAAACCCAGGTGATCCGCAATTTGAAAGACAAAGCCTATACGCAACTGGGGACCAGCGGAACCGGGAACCACTTTGTGGAATGGGGCGAACTGACCATTGCCGAGGGTACTTTGGCCGACATCCCGGCCGGTAAATATTTGGCTTTGCTGTCACACTCCGGTTCCCGTGGATTTGGGGGTAGCGTGGCCGACTATTACAGCAAAATAGCCATGACTAAAACCAAACTCCCAGCCGAAGCCAAGCATTTAGCCTGGTTAGATTTGGATAAGGACGAAGGACAGGAATACTGGATTGCCATGAACCTGGCCGGCGAGTATGCCAGCGCCAACCACCACGAAATTCATAACAAAATTGCTCGTGCCTTAGGTGTAAAACCTATCAGCATGATAGAGAACCACCACAATTTTGCCTGGAAAGAGCAACTGGCCGATGGCACCGAAGTAATGGTCCACCGTAAAGGCGCCACCCCGGCCGGCGAAGGCGTGTTAGGCATTATCCCCGGTAGCATGAGTACACCCGGTTTCTTAGTCCGCGGCAAAGGCGATGCGGCCAGTATCAACTCCGCCAGCCACGGTGCAGGCCGGGCCATGAGCCGTAGCGCAGCTTTTAAAACTTTAGACCCGATTGCTATTGCCGCTAACCTGGTTGAGAAACGCATTACCCTTATGGGTAGTGACGTGGACGAAGCCCCAATTGCTTATAAGGATATCCATACTGTTATGGCGGCTCAAAATGATCTGGTTGAGGTATTGGCTAAGTTTGAACCGAGGATTGTAAGAATGGCGGATGCGAGGGAGAAGTCGGAGGATTAGGCTTTGGCTGCTTATTGCTCTTGTACATATAGAATACCCTATAATTTACATTACCCAATCTTAAATCGTATGACACCTGAAGAAATAAAATTAGCTCAGTACATTAACAAACTTTCAAACACTCATGTAAACTTCACTAAGTTGGGAGAAGAGATCTTATATGCGAATAATCAAGCAAGATATGTAATTGACTCATTAGCTTTTGCTGTAATTAATCGGGCTATTCAAGTGACAAATGGATACGTCACTTTAGCTAACACTAACAATTACATTGCTGCCATTCCGTTTATACGGCTCCAGTTAGATAATGCTTTGCGTTTTTTTGCGATCATGCAAGTTGTAGATGCGAACGGTTTCTTTTTATATTTTATGGATGGAAAGCCAGTTAATCAGTATAAAAGCCACACAGGAAAGAGGTTATCAGATGGTTATTTAGCGATACAGTTGGATGCTGTTTTTCCGGGTGTACTAAGATTATATAAAGAAACTTGCGACTATATTCATTTGAGCAGACAACACGTACATGCTTCAAAACATTTTGATAAATGTGAAGTAACTCTATCTGTTATGGATGTAGATAATCCAATAGATGCTTTTAGTTTAGAAGGTAGGGCTCCCGGTTATTTTCTTTGAGATAATCAATATGAGCATTAGCAAATTCAATAAGATCGATGTCCTTATTGCTGTCCCTCAAATAATCCCGCAATTCTTCACAGGTAAAAAAATCAAGCCTCGAATTGATCGCGCTGATTAAAATACGGTAATCATCAAGTGTCTCATCCAGCCATTTCAGAACAAATTTGTCCTTGATATTAAAGTCCTTGTTAATTTGTCTTTTGGAGACAAAATGGGGAGAATCAATAAACTTTCTTTCTCCTTTGTGATACACGACATACTTCACATTGAAAGTACCATCGCTCTTTTCATGGTGCGAATAAATTCTTGCACTTACGGTCGTAGCCATAATTTACAGTAATTATGACGCCAAATCCCGTTACGTATTTGTTACATGGGGGCGTCAAGTTCAACAAAAAACTATGTAAATCCCGTAACAAATATGTAACAGTGACGGTGCCGCAGGTGGTCCTAACCCGCATGTGTAAGACAAAAAAACCCGCTTATCTCTTCAGAAAGCGGGTTTTTTACTCAGTGCGCCCACCTGGGCTCGAACCAGGGACCAAAAGATTATGAGTCTTCTACTCTAACCGACTGAGCTATAGGCGCGGTTATTTGTGTTTATTTAACGGGTGCAATTTTACATATTTGCAGTCAATTTACAAAGCTCTTTATGCAAAATATCAAAAATATTATCTTCGACTACGGTAACGTTATTTTTAATATCGACTTTTTGAAAGCCCAACAGGCTTGGAACCAATTGGGTATCAACAATGCGGCCGATTTTTTTGGACATAAACAACAAGACGAAATTTTTGATAAATTTGACAGGGGCGAGGTGTCCGCCGATGAATTTAGGGCCTATATCAGGCAAAAAACGAAAAATTCGCAACTCACAAACGCCCAAATTGACGGCGCCTGGAACAGTATGTTGCTCGGAATACCGGCCGGTAACCACGAATTATTGCTGAGTTTGAAAGAAAAATACCGCGTTTTTTTACTGAGTAACATCAACGCTATTCATTATGATCATATTATGAAATATCTGAAAACCGAATTTGGGTTTGATGGTAATGATCACCTATTCGAAAAAACATACTACTCGCACCTCACCGGAAAGCGTAAGCCCGAAGTACGAATTTTTGAACAGGTGTTAAATGAAAATAACCTTAATCCCGCCGAAACCTTGTTTATTGACGATAGTCCGCAACATTTGGAAGGGGCAAAGCAATTGGGTATACAAACCTTTTTAATGACAGCGCCCGATACTATTCAGCAGTTTTTTGAAAGGGAGAACTTTTAATGATGAGTTCCATTTGGATATTGCTGCGTTCATAAGGTGAGGGGCGGCCGCCAACTTTTTGAAAACCAAGTTTGTGATACAGATTTACAGCTGGTTTTAAAATAGTATTGCTTTCCAGGTAAATTTTACCTGCTCCTAATGATCGCGCTTTTTCAATTATGGCGTTGCCAAGCAGCCATCCTATGCTTTTGCCCTGGGCCGTTGGCGACACCGCCATTTTAGCTAATTCATAATCATAAACCGGGTCGTTCATTTTTATGAGGGCACAAACGCCAACCGGTTGGTTGTTATATAAAGCTACCAATATATAGCCACCCTTATCTAAAATATATCCCTGCGGATTGTCTAAAGCTTTATAATCAGCCTCCTCCATTTTAAACCATTGTGAAATCCATTGTTCATTGAGATTTTTAAAAGCTTCCCGGTGCGTTGGGATATAATCTATGATCTGCACATAACTGCCTTCGCGGTTTTTCCGTTGCTCGCCAACTCGGGTGAGTAGTGATTTTTGTTCCAACAGAAATTCCCATTCCTCAATTGCTTTCCATAAATCATTTTCTGTTTGGGCAGTAAGCTGCTCAATGGCCGCGTTAACGTCGGCGTATTGGTCTTTAATTTTTTCGGCGATCATTTTTCCTTTCGGCGAAAGGGTCACCATATTCCTACGACCATCAGCCTTATCCTTTTTTTCGGTAATTAAACCTTGTTTAGCCATTTCGCTGACAATCTTACTTACCGAAGGATGGGAGTGACCTATCTCCTTGGCTATATCGGTAACAATCTTCGCCTCACCTTGTGACAGCACATAAAATACCGGGAACCATTTAGGTTGCAACTCAATATCATACAGTTTATAAATGTTAGCTGCATCTTCCGTTATTTTCTCTGTGAGCATCCTTAACCGGCTGCCTATTGCTAATTTCCCTGTTTTGTTAAAAAACTTCATATGTGTAATTTAATTACGTAACTGATTACGCAAATATATATTAAGTTCTATTTCTTTTCCAAATTGATGGGCTAAAATGACAGAAACTTTAAAAACAAGCCCGTAATTAAACATACAGACTTTGTTTTTAATTGGTCTTTAAATTGTTAATTTAAATATTCGCGCTGGTATTTATTCCGATAATCCATTGGCGACAGGCCTGTGATGCGCTTAAATGTATTTCGGAAAGCCTTTGTATCGGTATAGCCAACATTGTACATTACCTCGTTCACGTTATCGCGAGATCTCTCGAGGCTAACTTTGGCCGCTTCTATCTTAACACGCTGAATGTATTCGGCCACGGTATTGGCAGTTGCTTTTTTAAAGCGGCGTTCCAGATTACGGCGACCGAGGGCAAACATCGATGCCAGTTGCTCCACGCTAATTTTCTCCTGGTAATTCTTTTCAATAAATTCCTGGGCTTTTTTTATCGGATCATCTGCATGATCTTTTTGTCCCTGGAAAATAATGAACGACGATTGGTTGTCGCGTTCCATCTCAATTGCAAATACCTTTGAGCTTAATATGGCCATATCCCTGCCGGCGTATTTTTCAATAAGGTATAAAATAAGGTTGAGGTAGGAGAAAGCGCCCCCACTTGAATAAATGCCCTGTTCGTCGGTAATTATTTTTTCGGTAACCAGATTTACATCGGGGAACATTCTCCTGAAATCATTTGCGGCCATCCAATGGGTGGCACACTTTTTACCTTTTAGCAAGCCGGTTGAGGCAAGCAGAAACGCGCCCATACACAAGCTGGCAATTTCGGCACCTTTTTTATGCTGCTCAATTATCCAGGGTAAAAACTCCTTATTGTTATCAATAGCAGCGGTAATTTCACCATCAAGTGCCGGGATGATGATCAGGTCGGTTTGTTTTACGTCGGAGAAAATAACATTTGTGTTTACGGTAAAAGCTCCCCCACTAATTGGGGTTTCTTTTGACAGCCCTACCAGCTGCACATCAAACGCGGGGTCTTTACCCATCGATTTAAAAAACTGGTTAACTTGTGTAAGCAGCTGTCGCGAACCTTCAAGGCTTCCTAAAATAGCTCCCCGGGGTACCAAAATAGATATATGCTTCATGAGTAAAATTTTTTAAATTTAAGTCGTAATCAACCCTGCAAATGGCCGCATTAGCACCTTATTGCATATGCAAAATAGGCTTAATTTTACGGTAGCAAACAATTAATAGCTAAATAAATTAATCGTTATGAAAAAGACAAAAATTATTTACTGGATTTTAACCGGCCTTTTTGCATTCTTTATGTTCGGCTCTGCTATACCAGATGCGCTTTCTGTTCCTATGGCCGTTGGTGGTTTCAAGGAGATGGGATATCCCGCATACCTGGTGCCATTTTTGGGTGTTGCCAAAATATTGGGTGTTATAGCCATACTTATTCCTGGTTACCCGCGTATTAAGGAGTGGGCATATGCGGGGCTCTCGTTCGATTTGATAGGCGCAACCTACTCGGTAATATGTATTGGCAAATCAGCGCCAAACTGGGCACCTATGCTGGTTATTTTGGCCGTGGGCGCTGGCTCATATGTTTATTATCATAAAAAGCTAAAAGACGCGACAACAGCAGGCAATTTAACAACAACAGAGCTGGCATAGGCATAAGTTTTACTATTTGTTCCGGTTTTAGAATGCAAAAAGCCACTGATTACATATCAGTGGCTTTAACTTGTTTGTACTGCCATGTCTTAGGATTTATGCCTAATGCCCTTTCTGGTCTTTATCCAAATATAGTTGGCAACCTTGTCGATATCTGCTTTGCTGATAGCGCCGTTCCATGATGGCATACCCTCGTCTGTTATGCCGTTGGTGATATTTTTAATGATTGATTTTTTGTCGGCTCCGTATTTAAATTTGCCGGCAAGCAGGTTGCGGGTTTTGTCAGTTCCCTGCAAATTGTTGCCGTGGCAACTGGCACACAATTGCTGAAACATTGTGCCTGTGGTTTGCTTTGCAGCCGGTTTATTACTTTGTTTAGTAATAACCAGCTTTTGCGACGAAAGTGCGGTGTTGGCGCTCCCTGAAGGCCGCATCCGCAATATCATATCATAATGGGGGCGAGGCTGTCCTTCGCCGGGATCAATTTGTGATGTAGAAAAATAAATATAGCCATCGGGCCCGGTAACCAACGACCTGATACGGCCATATTGTTGTTTCAATAAAACCTCCTGACTGATGATCTTATCATGGTCTAACTGTATTTTAAGGATAGATTCGCCCCTTAAACAAGCTACCAGCAAATAACCCTGCAATTGTGGAAACGCTTTGGCTGAGTAAAACATAGCTTCGCCGGGGCCAATAGATGGAGTATATTCTGCCAACGGCGAGTTCATACCGTCCCGGGTATCGCGGTGATGAATTACCGGCCAGCCATAGTTTTCGCCTTTTCTAATAATGTTTACCTCATCGCCGCCGGTAGGGCCGTGCTCTGTATTAAACAGGGTGCCTGTGCGGGGTTCAAATGCGAGGCCCTGCGTATTGCGGTGTCCGTACGTCCAGATCTCTTTACGCGCGGTGTCATTGTTGAAAAATGGATTATCACTGGGGATGGTGCCATCATCATTAACCCTTAAAATTTTGCCGTTATAGGCTTTTAAATCCTGTGCCAGCGCGGGCTGGTCGGCGTCGCCCGATGTAATGTAAAGTTTTCTATCCGGACCGAAAACAAGTCGGCTACCTGTGTGGTTTTGGTTGGCCGGGATGCCTTTAAGTATGGTGAACGGATTAGTAAGCGTATCGTTTTTAAATACATAGCGGGTTATTTGCAGGCGCATTTGATTATCCTGCAGGTAATTGTTAGCTATATATACAAACCGGTTAGTCACAAAATTTGGGTGGATACACATGCCCAACAAGCCCGATTTATTGTGCAGCGGCATATCCGGTATTACGAAAGCTGGTTTTGGCAGCAATTTACCATCGCGGTAAATCCTTACACGACCAGGCCGCTCGGTAAAAAGCATGCTGTTATCGGGCAAAAAGGTAATTTGCCAGGGTACAACTAAATCCTGCGCCAGTGTATCTATTTTGTAACCATCGGCTGGGGCGGGCGAAATTACGGGCCTGCTATCATATATAAAAGCACTGCCGACAAATGCCAGCAGGCAAATTATTATTAAAATCCTTTTAGTTTTCATAGCTGCGATAGATTACATGGTAGGTGCTTGCCCGTAGATGTTCCATAACTGCTCTGTCGTACTGCGTTTTTTTGCCAATACAATGGCCGAGTTTACGCTGCCTTTGCTATCGGCGGGTGTTACGTAAAGGTCGGTTCCTTTAAGCTTTATAAGATAGGTGTCTTTTTTAACGGCTATAAACTCATATTGCTGGTTTGGAGCATCCTTAACCAAAGGCTGTTCTTCAAATGCAACATCGGCATTTGCCTCAGCCGTTGGTTGAAATGTTTTACTGGTAAGCAAATTTTGCAGCTGATAAATGTTTTTGCCGGTGCTTTGAAAATTCCAGGTCATGCACTTCCAGTTTTCTGGGTAATAGGCTACCAGGGGAGTGCCATTTTTTGAACCGGCATCTTTAATGCGCAGCAGCATACCTGTTTGTACGTTTTTAATAGCATAGTTGCCTTTAATATCCTGTGAATAGGCCTGAATAATAAGGCCAAGACAAAAGGCTGTAAGTAAATAAAATTTTTTCATAGCGGCAGGTGTGTAGGTTATTAACTGTCAATCAAACTGTTAATATACGCAATTTGTTTTCAGGAATGCAAGGTGTATGGAAATGTTGTTTTGGCACGCCTTAAATAGAAGGTTTAATAGCGTAGTTTGCCGCTTTTGATATCTGAATGGCAGTATTTGTCATGCTTTTCTGCGGGTTTGTGGCAGGTGAATTTATGCTTGTCATGCTTGGTGACAAATTGTCAAAAAATTATGCTGTAAGCTAAGGGCTTAATAATTGAGAGGGCAGGTGTGTTTTTTATCATAAAAAATTAAAAATCAAGCATGTTTTTAGCTTGTTAACCTATTTGCTGACGATAAATCTATCTTTTTTTGACTAAGACGGGGCTAAACTTGAAAATGGCAGATGTTTACGTTGTTTATTTGTAATTTTTTCGTCATCCTCATTTTTACTTTTTTAAAACTCATATTATTTTTTCGGCTTAAAAAAAATGCTGGATTAATTTTCAGAAATGATCTTTCAATTTTAGTGGATTTTAAATTTTGACAATTTTAAATTTTAACCGTTTTGCGGTCGAAAATAAAAAAGTTTTTATGGCATGTTTTTAGTCGGTGCCTACACAAGAAAACGAAATTGTTTCGCATCCTAACACTATAAAAATTAGGACTTTATGACGAAGCGACGAGCGCTTTTTTATAATTTATTAATGTTTAATTATCACTAAAAAATCATCCACATGTTAATCGTATTAGAAGTTGCAGCTTTATTAGCAGTTATTATTTTACCATTATTCCCTGCAAAAAAAGTTGCAAAATAATTAAGGTATTACATTTTATATGTAAACATAAAGATGGGGTAGCTAAATGCTTACCCATCTTTTTTTGTTTATAAGGTTTAGGTGTATTTGTTACTGAAGTTCCTTTTGCATATTGGCTGCCTTGTCTTTTATTTCGATGCTTGCCTTTTCATCTACTTTAATAGCGCGATAGTGCTGTATTGGGTGCCCGTCTATATGTAAAAGGCTTTCTGCCAATAGCGAATAATTAAAATTCTGAATTTTATTGTTGCCATAAATATATGTCTGCGCCATACCCGAGCCATATACACTCAGGTTATTTATGTACAGGTTGTTTACATTGTAAATTCCATTATAAATTACGGTAAGCTTTAATGAGTCGGCAGCAGAAGGTTTATCGGTAATGGTTGCGTAAGCGTAACTAATACTCACCGATGTTACATCTGTTGCTTTTATCTGCAGCAGGGCTTTGTCGCCGGTAGTTATGTAGGCATCCTTGGCTTTTGTAAAAAGCGAAACAAAAAGCGTATCATTTTTCACCGTAGTTCTTAACACATCGGCATATTGGGTAATAATACCTATTCGGTTTTGCGTTGATTCGCTTTTAGGATAAGTACTTGCATTACCAATGGAAACAGTTGGCATCTGGCCTTGTTCGGTTCGGGCATTCGGCGATTTTACAAGGCCATCTATAACAATGTGTTTAAAGGCGGGCAGATTTTTTTCTTCATAGTTTGAATTTATATCCGGGTAAAATTCGCTCACAAAATTACCGGCCTGGTATGATTGTTTTAACAGCGTGTTGTAGGCTAATAAAGATAACGGGATACATGTAAAAAATATGATCAGTAATTTATTGCTGGTTTTCATATTGTTGATTTAATTTTTTTGATTTATAAATTGTTCATACCCTGTTTGCAGATCGGTAACTGCAATATTCAACAGCTGCATTTTTTTATACAGCTGTGGCAAGTCTTCACTAATAAATTGGGTTCTCCGTGCTTTAAGTATGCCGGCCGCAGCGTTAGCCTGAACAAAATAGCCCATACCTCTTTTTGTATATATTATTTCCTGGTTTTGCAGGTATTCGTATGATCGCATTACGGTGTTGGGGTTTACCTCCAGCATAACGGCAAGCTCACGTACAGAGGGGATCTTTTCATCTTCCTTCCATACTTTTAGCTGTATTTTATCGCACACATAATCTGCTATTTGCAGGTATATGGCTTGTGTGTTGTTGAAATCCATGTGTGTTGTTTTTAACCGTTATTGGTTTACAATTGCTTTTCCCTAAGTCTGAACCAGGTAATTATCCATAAAAAAGGTATGGCCAGGTAAAGCAGTATATAAAATATATTGGCGTAAGGATTGGTTGCCCGGATATCATCGCTTGAGTAGGTTACGCCATTATATACTTTACTACGACCACTATTGAATATATTCAAATCCTGATATGGTGCCGAATATAGGTAATTGACATCCACCTTCCTTGGCGCATTTTCTGTACTGAGCAGCTTATTATCTCCGTTGTAAAGCTGTTCTTTCACGGTGATATTTCTTGGAACTGTGCTTCTTACAACAATTGTTTTTTCAACCATGTACGGATTAAATAATGTTATGCCTACTGTAATTACAATGGTTAATATAGTTGTTTTAATAAATATATAGCGCCTAAATACAACCGAACCAAGCAGCATAATGGCTTGTGTTATAATAAATAATGACCCCAGTTCAACGCTGTGGTTATTTGCTTTAAATACATACAAGTCGTTAAAACGACCCAAAATATCTATATCAATATAATGGGCTAATGCTATAAAGGGGTAAATCACTATTAAATAAATTGCAGGCAACATTACAAGGCCGTAAATTATGGCCGCTGTAAGTTTCTCCAGGGTTGAGGCAGGAAGTGTTAACGCCTGTATCCCTTTTACCTTCTCGTTAAACTGACTTAAAATTGTTGAAGTAAAAACAGCACCTGAAATTATTAACCCAGTGAAAAATATTATCTGCTGGGTAATGAGGGGTATTCCGCGTTTATCAAACATATTATATATAAGTACTGCGGAGATAATGCCGGCGGTTGCCAGTATACCTAATATATATAGCTGCGTATTTTCGGCCCATTGCTTGCGACATAGCAGCCAAACCCTGTGTATTGAAAATTGCATTTTATTGTTTGTTAAATTGTGAAAGCATTTGTTGTTTCTCACTTAATACAGCGTTAAAAAACATTTCCATATCAAGTCGTGATTGTTCCTTTTTAATGTTAGGTGTAATAACAGCATAGCCTTTTAGTGCACCTTCACTATAAATAGTTGTGCTAACCTCATCCAGACTCATTACCTGCTTAAAGGCCAGCTTATCGGTTATGTTTTCAACCGGTTCGTGCAGTATTATCTTTTTATCGTCTAAAATTAGTACATAGTCTATCAGGCTATCCAGATCCTTAACCTGGTGGGTGCTGATTATTATCAGTTGGTCTTCTTTTAAAACGCCCGCAATTATTTTGCGGAATTGCTTTTTAGACGGAATATCCAGCCCATTGGTTGGTTCGTCCATCAGTAATACTTTGGCTTGGGTAGCAAGCGCGAAGCTTATCATTACCTTTTTCTTTTGGCCGTAACTCATATGCTGCAATTTGTTTTCCTTCGGAATATCAAATTCGCCTAAAAAGCGGAAGAAAAGTTCATTATCAAATGTGGGATAAAACGGCGCGTAAACATCCAGGTAGCTTTTAATAGATACGTTTGGCAAGTAAATTTCTTCGGGCAGCAAATAAACCTGTTGTAAAAATTGAGGATTACGGTTGGCTGGATTATCGCCGGCTACTTTGCAGGAGCCGCTGGAAGGGAACAGCAAGCCGCATATGTTATGCAGCAGGCTTGATTTACCGGCACCGTTGCTGCCCAATAAGCCATAAATATGACCAGGCTTAAGATGCAGACTGAGGTTTTCAAGTACCAATTCTTTTTTGCGGTACCCAAAGTTAAGTTTTTCAATAGCTATCATGATTGGTTTGTGTTTTAGTGTACTACTTTAATAGTACACTGCAATTATAATAGCTTATTTTGATAATTGCAAACCTTTCAAAAAAATAATTTATAAACGTGGGGGGGGCGGCTCATCATAAGTGATGCCGATAGGTGGTGTGGGTATACCTTATATATAACTAAAAAAGAACCAATCGTTCGCATGGTTCTTTTTAAATGGAGTTATGTGTTTGTTAATTGCCGGCGGCTTCTTGCAATGTTTTAATATCAAGTTTGTCCATCTTCATCATGGCCGTCATTACCCGGTTTGCTTGTTGTGCATCGGGACTATGCAGCAACTGGCTCAAAATTGAGGGTACTATTTGCCATGATACTCCAAATTTATCTTTAAGCCATCCGCATCTTGATTTATTGCCGCCATCTGCCGATAGCACCTCCCAATAGTAATCTACTTCATCCTGGGTTTCGCAGTTTACGAAAAACGAGATAGCTTCGGTGAATTTAAACATGGGGCCGCCATTGATGGCCATAAATTGCTGGCCTTGCAAATAAAATGTACCCGTCATAACGGAGCCTGGTTTACCGGGGCCACCTTCGTTATAATTAACAATTTCGCCAACTTGCGAATCTTTAAATACTGTTGTGTAAAAGTTAATGGCTTCGCCGGCATTGCCATCGAACCATAAAAATGGGGTTATCTTTTGCATAATTATTGGGTTTAATGATTGTTTAAAACAAATGTACAGTCATTGGTTTTAACAACGGAGGGGCAATTGTGACATTTAAAGGGCTGTTTTGCGCAATACTTGAATTACCTGCCAAGTTATTTTTGTAGTCTCTTTATGGGTATACAACCTTAAAACAAAATTGTGTTGTAAAGAAAATATTACGATTACTGAAAAATACGCATTAATCATGATGATAACCTTTGCTTAAAAGTTATGATTTAAAAGGTTATTAACATTGCGGATACATTGCGGCGTTTTTGGCCAATCTGTTAATACTCAATTAATTTTTTGGTGTTGATGGGCATATAATGCCTTAACACGTTCGAGATAGTTTTGTTGCAAAAAATAACTTGCAATGGAAAAAAGATTACTAAAAATTTCACGATGGTTACTTATTGTACTTACTTCGGTATTTACATATGGTAATCTATACGCCCAAACTCAAACGATAAGGGGTATTGTATTAGATCAGGCCAATCAGCCTTTAGCTGGCGTAAGCGTTCAGATAAAAGGAACTACAATTGGCACCGTGACAGGCAGCGAAGGCCGTTTTACAATATCTGCCGAACAAGGGCAGGTGTTAACGGTAAAATTTATCGGCTTCGCATCCCAGGAAATTACAATAGGAACTGAGCTTACGCTTTCAATTCAACTAAAAAACGATTCAAGAGCATTATCTGAAGTGGTGGTTACCGCTTATGGTGTTAAAAAGGAAGTTAAGAAGCTGGGTTACGCGGTTCAGGAAGTTAAAGGATCTGATCTTATTAAGGCCCGCGATCCTAACCCTATTAACTCATTAGCAGGTAAAGTTGCCGGTTTATCAATTGGTGCCAATGCCGAGATGCTGGGCAGACCTGAGATTGTTTTACGTGGTAGTAAAGATTTACTATTTGTAGTTGATGGTTCTCCAATTAACTCAGATACCTGGAATATTAGTGCTGATGATATTGAAACCTACACCGTATTAAAAGGCCCCAATGCTGCTGCTTTATATGGTTCACGCGGTATTAATGGTGCTATCATCATTACCACCAAAAAAGGTACTAAAGACAAAAAAGGCTGGCAAGTTGATTTTAACAGCAGTACTGTTTTTGATGGTTCATGGATTGCTGTGCCTAAGGCGCAAACTGAATATGGCCGTGGCAACGGTTATCACTACGAGTATCAGGCTAAAGATGGTGCCGGTTCTGCACTTTACACTCCGCAGGCTGATGTGTTGTATGATAATGGTAACCGTTTAGGTGAATATGGTCCTCGTTTTGAAGGTCAGCTATTACGTCAGTATGATAGCCCTTATGACGTTGTTACAGGTAAAAGAACACCTACCCCATGGACTGCAAGAGGTAAAGATAATTACGATAATTTTGCACAGCAAGGTTATACTAATACCAGTAACATTGCTATGAGTGCCAGTGGTACCAATTATTCTACACGTTTTTCATATTCACACCTGTATCAAAAAGGTATTTTCCCTAATACAGCCTTAAACTCAGATAACTTTAACCTTAGCGCCAGCTATAACATCAACTCAAAGTTAACTGTTGAAGGTAATATCAACTTTAATAAACAATATAGTCCTAACGTTCCGGATGTAACGTACGGGCCAAACAGCTATATCTATATGTTTAAGGTATATGGTTCGGCAGATTATGATGTTCGTGATTTGGAAGACATCTACAAAGGCCCTACCGGAGTTCCAAACCTGGTTCAATATGCGCAGGAATATGGCCGTTTAAATAACCCTTGGTTTGTTGCCAAAAAATGGTTACACAGCCATGATAAAACAGATATCTACGCATACCTTAAATTAAATTACGCGCTTACCAAAGATCTGAATGTAAGTTTACGTTCTCAAATCAGCACCTGGACGCAAAGACGTACAGAGCAGGTTCCATCTTCTGCCAACTTAAACAGCTATACCGGTTTAATTGCTGATTACACGTTTGGCTGGTACGGTGATTATCGTCAGGATGATCGTCAGTTGTTTGAAAACAATACTGATTTCGCGCTTAATTACAACCATAAATTTGGTAAATGGTCTGTTGGTGGTTTACTAGGAGCTAATGATCGTACATTTAACTACAACTCTTTTTACGGTACAACCCGTGCTTTAGCGTTGCCTAACGTTTATGTATTATCTAACTCAGTACAACCCGCATTAGAGTATACTTGGGATTCAAGTATGCAGGTGTATAGCGGTTACTATTCATTTGACTTTGGTTACGATAAATATTTAAACATTAACACCACCGGCCGAGTAGATAAACTTTCTACGTTTGCTAAAGGTCATGATACTTTCTTCTATCCTTCGGTTTCATTATCTACCGTTGTTTCAGATTATATTACCTTACCAGAGTTTATCTCTTTCCTTAAATTACGTGCTTCTGTTGCTGATGTAAAGGGTGGGGGTACCCAATCTACCATTACCTCTGCCTATAACCAGGTTACAGGTAATTCAACAAATACCTTTTTAGGTTATAGTACTGATGTGGTTTCATCATATGATGGCCCAAGCTATAGTAACCAAAACAAGGCTGCATTCGCCTCTTACTATAATAACACAGCTTCGGTAGCTTATTCAAATACATTAGCCAACCCATTATTAAAACCTTATCAACGTTTATCATGGGAATACGGCGCGGATATCCGTTTATTTCAAAATAGGTTAAATTTTGATGCAACTTATTTTGATACGCAAAATGGCCCGCAAATTTATCCATACCTAATTGCTCCTTCAACGGGTTATACAGCTCAAAATCTTAATGTTATCACTACCAAACGTACTGGTTTTGAAGTAGCTGCTAATTTGGGCATCTTAAGAAATTCGGGAGGTTTTAACTGGGATCTGGGTATGAATTACTCAACTTTTAGAGAAACGTTAACTTCAATTTTCGATGGTAATAAATCGATCAGTACACTTGCACTGGGTAACCACGTTTATAATATCGGCGACAGGTTAGATGAAGTTTATGGTACTAAATACCTACGTGACGGCGGTGGCAACGTTATTTATAAAGCAGATGGTACTTTATTAACGGCTTCGGGCACTAACGCTCAGACTACAGGTTCATTAGGTTATCTGAACCCCGACTATACTTTTGGTATCACTAACAGATTTTCATACAAATCGTTTGGTTTAAGTTTCCAATTTGACGGACGTATAGGTGGTAAAATTTACGATTACAACTATTATGCTGCCCGCCAGGGAGGTACCGATCTGTCAACTGTAACAGGTGTAGTAGGTGCTGCCCGTTTAGCCGAGTGGCAGTCTACCAAAACAGGTACACAAGCACCAACGCCAGCCTTAATTGGTAACGAGGACGGTCATGGTGTGGTAATTACTTCTGGTACGCCTGTTTTCGCTAACGGTGTGATCTCAAATGCAAATCAGTTAACATTTAGTCCAAATAATACGCCAATCTTAGTTCAAACATACCTGAACGGTACCATTAAAAACATTGATGAGGCCTGGATGGTTAGCCGTTCATTTGCTAAACTGCGTGAGGTTACATTTAGCTATAGCTTGCCTCAAAGCGCGTTGAAAAACACATTCATCAGAAGCCTTACAGTATCGCTGGTTGGTCGTAACTTATTGTACTTCGCTGCACGTAAAGATTTCGATATTGACCAATATGCTTCAGGTTATAACTCAAGTGATCGTACAACCGAGAACAATAACGGTTTGCAAAGTTCAACAACCCGCAAATACGGTTTCAACTTGAATCTATCATTCTAATAACATAATTCATAAATCATAACATGAATCACATGACAAAAATATTAAAAGTTGTAGTTGCCGGATTAATTTTGGCAACCACAATTACCAGTTGCCAGAAAGGCGATCTGACATCCGATCCAAATGCTATAAGCGCCGACGCTACTGTGCCAGTATCATTAATCTTGAACCACATTACAGCTACCTTTATTCGTGCAGAGGAGATGCCTTTAGGTGGTGATGCTACTTACAACAAAAATGGATACAAGGCGGGCCAGTATATGGTATCTGCTTATGATAAATACTGGGGTAATAACGAATATAGCTGGAGTTACAGTGGCCACGCTTATGATATCCTGAAATATACTGTTCAGTTAGAAATTCAGGCTAAAAGTCAATTTGGTGTAACCAATAATAAATACCTTGCCCTTGCTAAATTCTTCCGCGCTTACTCTGCTATTTGGTTAGCGCAACGCGTTGGTGATATACCAATGAGCCAAGCCGGTGATGCTGTTAATTTTCCAAAGCCAAAATTTGATACCCAGCACGATGTTTATAAAAACGCGCTGCAGTTATTGGATGATGCTAACAGCATGTTCAACACTATTTTAACTCCGGCTACGCAAAATACAGCTTTCAGTGCTGGTGGCGATATCTTTAACCTTACCAACCTGCAATGGCAAAAATTGATCAATACTTACCGTTTACGTGTATTGATAAGCCTGAGCAAACGTGCTGATGATAATGCCGACCTGAATATCAAAACGCAATTTGCAACAATACTTGGTAACTCTACTACTTACCCAATCATGACGGCCAACAGCGATAATATGGTTTACAAGTTCAACGCGGTTAACTTATATCCAATTTGGGCTTCGGGTAGTAATGCATATAACAACTTCCTGTTTGTTGGCAAACCGGTGCTGGATATTGCAACCTCTACTGCCGATCCACGTACCTTTTTAATGGCTACACCGCTAAGTGGTAAAGACTACTCGTCATTTGCCAGTTATCAGGGTGCACCTACAGGTACTACAGTTGCGGTATTGCTTGGAAGCACTTTTTCAAACTTTAACGGTTTCCGTTATGTAGGTTCGAAAACCGGCGACAATGCCGAGCCTTTTATATTTATTGGTTACCCGGAAATGTGTTTCAATATTGCAGAAGCCATCAACCGTGGCTGGATAGGAGCATCAACCGCTGCTGATGCCCAAAATTGGTATAATAAAGGTGTTACTGCGTCTTTCGCCAACTTTGGTTTAACATTAAATGCCTCTGCCAACCAATCGGTTAAATCATCTGATGCGGCCGGTAATATTTTAGGTAGCGTTACTACTGATTATGGTACTTTCCTGAGCAACATTGCTTATAACACTACCAATAGCGCAGCTGCCTTAACTCAAATTTTAAGTCAAAAATACGTGGCTACGTTTAACAACTCTGGTTGGGAAGCTTTCTACAACTACCGTCGTACCGGTATCCCGGCGTTCCCTACAGGCCCGTCAAACACTGGTTATGGTACAGTATCCGGTCAGATTGGTATTATCCCTCGTCGTTTCTTATACCCATTAGACGAAATTAATGCCAATAATGACAATTATAAAACATCAATAGGCACTCAATTTGGTGGTACTGATGATGTAACCAAAGATACCTGGCTTACTAAATAACCAAACTAAACATTACCAAAACAGGGGCTCATTTATGAGTACCCTGTTTTTTAATTATCAAGAAATATGAAAAAACTACATTTATTATTAGCTGCCTTATGCTTTGCTGGTAGTACACAAGCACAAATTGCCGATAGTGCCCAACGTAAGGTTAATCTGCAGGGAGCCATTAACTTTAGAGATTTAGGCGGATACAGCACCGCCGACGGACATCATGTAAAGTGGGGAAAGATATACCGTAGTGCAGATTTAAGCAAACTTACAGATAATGACCTGGCCGAATTAGCAAAAAGGAATATTGCCTATGACGTAGATCTGCGCGGTACACAAGAGTCGCAAATGGCGCCTGACCGTGTAAATCCAAATACCGATTATATACTTTGCCCTGCCGGCAGCGAAAATGTTGGTAATATGATGAGCAGCATGAGAACCGTTAAAAACGGCGATTCGATTTTAACTGCTTTTTACAGTAATACCGCGCCGCTGGCCGATAGATACAAGCCATTCTTTGGCAAACTATTGAATATGCCAGCAGATAAAAGCCTTGTTTTCCATTGTACCGCCGGAAAAGACCGTACCGGCATTGGGGCTGCGTTATTCTTATATAGTTTGGGCGTGCCTTACGATACCATTTTAAGTGATTATGAGGCCACTAACTATTACCGTAAAGCCGAAAGCGAGAGTGGAATCAAAAAAATGGCTGCTATGGGTATAAATGCCGAAACCGCGAAGAGTGTAAGTAGTGCAAAAAAAGTTTATCTTGATGCCACCTTTGCCGCCATAACCAAGCAATATGGTTCTGTTGATAGCTATCTTAAAAACCAGATTGGTTTAACTGATAAGGATATAAAAACATTAAAAGCTAAATATCTCGAATAGTTTAAACATGTTTTAAACTATAAAAATCCCCGGTTTGCTTTACGCATGCCGGGGATTTTGTTTGCGGCGGGAAGGTGTTGTTAGTTACCTTGCTGTTTTTAACAATATGTCGCGGTTAAGACCGGTTTGGCGTAATATTTTGGAGTAGTCATAATAAATCTGCTTATAAAGCTGCGGACTCTGGATTTCAATATCCGTATTTTTTAAGATCAGCTCTGCCATAAATATAGCAGATAGCTTGTGACCATGCTCGTCGCATATTTGCATCACAAACCTCCAGTAGTTACTGATCATTAAATAATCTCCTACTAATAAGGCCCGTTTGATTTTCAAGCCCGAAAAAATGCTTTTCATATGTGGGGTAAACGTGTTTCCCTCGTTGGTAAAACTATTTGCAATCAGGTCATATATCTCTGTTACTTTGTTGGTATTGCCCATGTTGTAATTGGCATCGGCTTCCAGGATGTTTAAAAAGAAGTTATACACATTTTCTCTACCAGGTTGTGGGTGATGCACTTTTTTTACAGCTTTTGTAAATCGTAGTATCTTGGCTGGTTGCTGACAAAGAATAAGTGAGCAGCCGGCAAGTAGAAACACAAGGTCATCTGCTGGGCTGCTTGCACCGCTGGCAACTTGGTAAGGATTAAAGTAAAAAGATGTTAACTCCCTAAAAAACTCTTTTTTTACAATACCGTATTTGAAGTGTTGGTACAAAGCATCCATGCAATTTAAAGGATTGATGCTAAATTGCTGGAAGTCATCTTCGGGGAATGTTTTGAGCTTGGCTATATAATGTTCCAACTGGTTTAAATCAAGTTGCTGTAGCGCTATGGCGGCCAGACCGGTGTAAGTGATTATCTTTTTCGCGTTGGAAAGTTCAAATCTTAATAACGTTTGCAGTGTTTTTTTATAGCCAACGTTAATAAATTCAAGCCCGAAGAAATAATAAAACAGGCTATCGGTACATGCTTGCTTAAAGAAATTAGCCATCGACTCGGTATTGTTCAACGACGAACACATTTTTTCAAGCAAACTTCCCAAAAAAAGTATAAGATCTGATTTTTCAGTTGGATTTAGCTCCATTAATGATAACAATTCAAAGCTACTTTGCTGTCCGTTTTTAATGGCATGTATCACGCACCATTTTAGTACAGGTACTTTGCGGTCGCTATTAGCAAAAAGCTCATTTATAACAGAGGTAAGCTTACTATCAAACTGCTGGTTGCTATCGTTAAGTAATTTGCCCGCGATGCTAAACTCCAAAAAGTTGCTGTTGCCAAATTGCACCTGCGTGTTAAACTGCGAATCAATACTGGTATTTATTTCCTTTAAAAAACCGATGCTTAATAGTTCATTGTAGGCATGGCTGTATTGCTTTAACAAGTCGTTAACTTTTATTTTATCAAGGTCATATACCTGGTTTTTAAAATCCATGTTTTCAACCAGGGCGCGTAAAAGGAGGATCTTTTCGGTAGCGTAGTGCCCCATATACACTTTGTTTAGTATAAAAGTAGATATGAGGTCATAAATACTGAAATTGTCTATATGGTTAAGGGAAAAATTATCTTTATGCTTTTTATAGTAAAACTGAAAGTACAAAGGATTGGTGAAATCATTTGCTATTTCGGTAGTTACATGGTTTTGGCCGGCGGGGTTTATCTTATTGCTTAGTTCTTTTATTTCCTGGATACTAAACAGCGGCACATTTACAGATGATTGATCGTCTGTAACAAATCCGTGGAACCATTTGCCGTTGTTTTGTATAAGGTTATGCTTGTTATTAATCCAGTTAGATGAGCGCATGGTAAGTACCAGTTTAAACCAATTTTGCGATTGGTAAAAGGAAAATACGTCCATTAACTGATAAAGCATTAGCTCAAACTGATCGTTCTTAAACATGTGCTCATCAAAGCCATCAATAACCAGGTAAAAATTACCCTCTTTGCGTTTGTTTACATCTAATAACGATATCACATCCTCTTCGGGTGTGTAACCTAAAAGAGTAAGCAGCCAATCGTTAAGGTCGCGACCGCTTAAGAATATGCTCATTAAGGCACTGCTGCTAAAAAATAATACGATATCATTGTTATCGGCAGTAAGGGCTTGCTCTAATTTTTCATCAATCCAATGGCAAAGGGCAATGGTTTTGCCATAACCCGATGGGGCTGTAAATACGGTAGCTGTATAATCTCCCTGCAAAAATTCGTTGAAATGATCGTCTATAAAATTACGTTTGATGCTTTGACTAAAAGGTATGCCCGATTTGTTTTTAAGTGCTTGTAAAGTGAAGTTTGTGATTTTTGCGGCCTTATTGCTCAATGTATTCCAGTCAACATTCTGACTGGTGGTTTTTACTGTTTTGGTTTCCTGTTGTTCGCAAAAGTCGTCCCAACCGTTATAGCCGCAATATTTCGACATTACGTCAATAGTAAATATAGATGGATTGAATTTACTATAAGCAAAGCCGTATATGCGCTTCAGGGTTGTTTCGCTAACTATGTATTTGGTTTTATTGAAAATTAGCGTTGATACAACTTTACAATCGCTTGGTGTTATGCTTTTTAGGTTTGAAGTATTTAAAACACACGATTTTAATAACTCAAATAAATGCGACGATGTGGCTGTCATAATTTTTAGGTTTAGGGATGTAATGTGGTTGTGTTACACACTCCGTTTGTTAAACGTTTGGTACCCTAAAAGGTTGTACTAATTAGTCTGACTTTGGAGATGTTAAATAGCAAGTTGAATTTAGGGAAAATAAATAGCTAAAAACACTATCTGTTATGGCAATGAACACAATGAATGTGAATGAGGTGTAGTGAATAAAGCGTGTTGAATAATACTCCTTATATTTAATAGCTGTATTTTATTTTGTAATTATTTATAAATCAATATTTTGTGATATTGTTGTATGGGCTGGCAGTGTGCTTTTGCGCGTATTCAATTCATTCGTTTTGACTGATGAAAAAAGCCTATCTAGCCCTCATTAAAGTAATGAAGGGTAGATAGAACATATCTTTGCTGATCATTTGCACTGAACAGTCATGATTTATAACGTGTAAAATCATGATGAGTGTTAAAAGGAGGATAGCCGGGGCGACATACCCCATTATCAAAGAAAGCCTTGTTTAAAAAAGGCAACAGATGCATACCGCGCTCACAACTAAATGAAAAACACCCAATACCAACTGGTCCGACTGCTCATCTGTCATTCTATTGTCGATACGCCTGCTTTTTAGCTGGCCAAGTTTCATAATGCCGAATACACCTGTTATTAACGCTAAAATAATTACCATTAAATAAGTCTTGTCGAATAAAATAGATGCTGCCATGGTTTTATATATTAAAGTGTAAACGGCATAATTAATATTGCCCGATACATATATAAATATAAACGGCTGTTCTCTATTTATTTTTTCCGTTCAGTATTTAAAGGGTATTCACTTTGTTCAAAGTGTCTTTTGTGTGCTAAAATTGACCTTTGTCACCTAACTTTCCACTTATTAAGCACGTATGAAAAATGACCATAAATAATATCATTGGTCACTATAAATGCCCTGCTTATACTGCATTTACGTGATAGCCGCTATTTGAACAATACCTTGACTTTAAATAACAAACTATGAACAACACCGACATTTTAGCTGAAAAACTTGATTTTACTTATAAAAAAGAGGAACAGCAGGGTGATCTAATGGGCCTTGTTGGTACATGCCTCAATTATTGGTATCTTTTTTTAATCGGTATTATCTCCTGCCTTGTTTTTGGTTTCCTTTATATTCAGTATTTGCCAACACAATGGAATGTTACCGGCAAAATTATTGTTGAGGACGATAAAGGCGCGACTTCAAAATCATTAACCAACGGCGTAAATGCCGATCTGGCTTCGCTGTTTGATATTAAGAGCAATGCCGATAATGAGGTTAAGGTTTTAAAATCGCGCGGGCTTTTAAGGCAGGTGGTAAGTGCTCTTGATTTGAACATTCATGTGTATGATAACAGCGGCCTGCGCAAGGTTGAAATGTTTGCCGAAGCGCCTTTTGCGGTTAAAGTGGTTAATAAGGACGATCTTATAAAATTAAATACGTACGACATAAACATCATCGATGCAAATACCTTTAAACTGGTTAACGATGGTGAGGCTTTAGTTGTTATTGGCAAATTTGGTCAACCGTTACAACTTAAACAGTATGCGCTCACTGTTAATAAAACCTCAAAATTTGTAGCATCGGGTAAGTATATTGTTAAAATACAGCCTGCAAAAAAAGCCGAAAGCGACCTGGCCGATAATTTTAACGTTGGTTTGGACGATAAACAATCTACCGTAATTGACCTGCAGCTTAGCTCGGCCGACCCGCAATGGGGCGAGCGTACCTTGCAAACCCTCATGAAAGCCTATTTACAGCGCAATCTGTCTAACAAAATAAGGATAGCAGATAGTACCATGAAATTTATAGATACGCGCCTTGTAGTTGTTGGTGCTGAGCTGAACAAGGTGGAAAAGAACCTGGAACAGTATAAAGTAAGAAACAAAATATCGGATATTAACGCGCAGTCAAAAGCGCTTGTTGAAGGTGCAGATCAATCACAGACCAAGCTTAACGATAATGAGGTACAACTGGCTATTGTTGATGATTTGTATAAGTATGTAAGTAACGGCAATAATTCGCAGGTGGTACCAAGTTCGCTAATTACCAAGGATATGGCATTTGGTAACGCCATAAACTCCTATAATGAAATGCTGCTGCGGAAGGAACAATTGAAGCTAACCCTTACAGATAATAGCTCGTACGTACAAAACCTGGATCAGCAATTGGTGCTGGCCCGCAAGGCGCTGTTAACCAGTCTTAACAATTACCGTAAGAGTTTGCAGGTTTCGCACACCGCTTTCAGACGGCAAAATGCTACTATCGATGATCAAATTTCAACAGCACCCGTTAAGGAAAGAATTTACCTTGATTATGCCCGCCAGCAAAGCCTAAAGCAGGATCTGTACCTGTTCCTGCTTCAAAAGCGCGAAGAAACTGCTATCTCCCAAACCGCCACCATATCCAGTTGCCGTATACTTGATGATGCCGAAAGCGACGAAAAACCTTTCGCCCCTAAAAAATCGCTGATATATACGCTTAGCTTATTTGCGGGCCTGTTTATACCTGCCGCGGGTTTAAGTATCAAAGAGATGCTGAATATCAAGATAAACGCGAAATCTGATATTGAAAAGCATACCAATGTTCCTTTGCTTGGCGAAATAAGCCGCAACCTCAACAAAACAAAAAACCTTGTTTATAACGATTCGCGCTCAGTGATCTCAGAAGAGATAAGGGCCTTGCGAACCAACCTCAAATACGTTACCGAAAAAGGTAAATCAAACGTGATCCTGTTCACCTCCAGCATGAGCGGCGAGGGTAAATCTTTTATCTCCCTTAACCTGGGTAACTCTATTGCGCTTTCGGGCAAAAAAGTAGTGCTGCTGGAACTTGATCTGCGTAAGCCCCGGCTGCTAAAGAACATGGGGGTTGAAAACGATTACGGTTTTACCAATTATGTAATATCTGCCGGTGAGGGTGGGGTAGATAATCTCATTAAACCATCCACCTTCAATGAAAATTTTTCATTCATCTCCTCGGGCCCAATACCACCAAACCCGGCCGAACTTTTAATGAACGACCACCTGCACATCCTGATAGATGAATTACGGGAAAGGTTTGATTATGTTATCATAGATAGTGCCCCCGTTGGCCTGGTATCCGATGCCTTGATCATAGAGGAATTTGCCGATATCATGTGCTATGTGGTGAGGCAAAACTACACCCACAAATCGCAATTGGGTATAGTTAACGATCTGTATAAATCTAAAAAGGCCAAGCGCCTGTACCTCATTGTAAATGATATTGAGATAAAGAAAAACGGAATTACCGGTTACGGCTACGGGTATGGCAGCTATGGTTATAACATGATTGAGGAAGAGGATACTAAAGTATCAGGCTTATTTAAAAAACTAAAACCTGTTTTAAATAAATCATAAGTTATGCTGCAGGCTTTACAAATAAATTTGGTTCGGTTTATTAATAAGGGGCACGAGCGCACTGTTAAAGCAAAAAAAAATATTGTTAAGTCGGTATTTTTAAAAGGTGGCAGTCTGGCTATTTCCCTTATATTAATGCCGCTTACCATTAACTATGTAAACCCTACGCAATATGGTATCTGGTTAACGCTAAGTTCTGTAATTGCATGGGCTGCATTTTTTGACATAGGCATGGGCAACGGACTTAAAAATAAACTTGCCGCAGCTATAGCACTGGGCGATATGTCGCGGGCTCGCAGTTATGTTACCACAACTTATTTTATGCTGGTGGTAATTTCTGTGTTCATGTTTGTCGCCTTCTTTTTTGTTAACCCGTTAATCAACTGGCCGCGCATTTTAAATATTCAGCCCGGTGCCTATCCCAATATTGCAAGGCTGGTATTTATGGTGTTTAGCTTTTTTTGCTGCCAGTTTGTAATACAGCTTATCAATACGGTTTTAATGGCCAACCAGGAGCCGGCAAAATGCGCCGTTTTAAACATCATAGGTCAGCTATTAATGCTTGGGGCTATAGTGGTGCTCATCAAATTTAAACAAGGTTCCCTGGCCGATCTGATAATTGTCATGACCGGTGCCCCGGTATTGGTAATGGCCATAGGCAGCGCCTGGTATTATAAGGGTAGCTATAGAAATATAGCGCCGCAATTGAGTGCGCTTAACTTTAAATATGCCAAAGATCTTTTGCTCACCGGCAGCGCTTTCTTTTTTATACAGATAGGTGCGCTGGTACTTTATGAAACCGACAACATTGTAATTACACAGCTTTTCGGTCCATCGGAAGTGACCACTTTTAACGCGGCTTTTAAGCTGTTTTCGGTGATATTGCTATTCTTCTTGATAATTATTACCCCGTTTTGGAGCGCTTTTACCGAGGCTTTCGTGAAGGATGATCTGGAGTGGATAAAGGCCTCGTTACTGAACATCAAAAAAATATGGATGGTATTGAGCGCGGGCACCATACTGCTGCTCATTGTATCACCTTGGATCTATAAAGCGTGGTTAGGTAAAAGTGTGTCGGTGCCGTTTAGCTTGTCGGTAAGCATGTGCATTTATACCATAGCTTCTATTTGGCAAACCATTCACGTGCATTTGCTGAATGGAGTGGGTAAGGTTAAGCTGCAATTATATCTTGTTTCGGGCAGCGCAATAGTGAATATCCCTTTGGCTATTTTATTGGGCAAAACATTTGGATTGGCGGGCGTAACTATGGCAAACACTATTTTATTTATAGTGATGGGAGGCATTTTTTGGCTGCAGGGAGATAAAATAATTAACAAAACGGCAACGGGTATTTTTAATGCCTGAGCCATCTAAACCAACAGTATGAAAGCATATCTCGATAGTTCGTTTATGATGAATCCCACTGGCGAATATTTTAAATGGCTTAAATGCAAAAGCACCTATCAGCTTAAAAACTGGGGTAAGCATCTGAGACTGGGATATTTGAGTGTGGTTAGTAATACAAATTTTGGCCGTTATAATGCCATTGGTAGCCAGTGTGTAGTAAGTAATTGCACCCTGGGCGATTTTTCCTACATCAATAGTTACAGCTATGTGTTAAACACCACCATTGGCAGGTATTGCTCTATAGGTCCAAACGTGAAAATAGCGCCTGGTAAGCATCCCGCATCGGTTTTTGTGAGCACCCATCCCGTTACGTTTAACAACCAGGGCAACCTGGTGAAAAATTATTGTTCCGAATCTAAATTTAAAAACTATCAGCCGGTAACCATTGGCAACGATGTATGGGTTGGTGCCAACTCTATTATTATTGATGGTATAACCATTGGCAACGGGGCTATTATAGCGGCAAATTCATTGGTAATAAAGAACGTTGGTGCTTATGAAATTGTAGGTGGTAACCCTGCAAAATTCATTAAAAAGCGCTTTGATGAGCACCAGATCCAGTATCTGGAGGAGATGCAATGGTGGAATAAAGGAGAGGACTGGATTCAAAACAATATTTCAAAATTCTGGAACATCGAAGATTTTGTTGAACCAAACTTAGTAACCGTTTAGCGTATGTACATCATCAGAAAATTTTACCGGGGATTACGGTTCATGTATTACAAAATGGCCCGCATATACTCCTATATCATCACCAGTTTTAAATTTTACCTCAACGGGGTAAAGTTCCATCGTGATTTTATAGGCTTTGGTGTCCCCATTTTAGATATCAACATGAGCGGGAGTTTTACTATAGGTGAAAAATTCAGGTTTAACAGCGGCAAATACCATGCAATGGGTGGCAGGCAGCAGCAATGCTATTTTGTTGCCGCGGCCGGTGCCCGGCTTTCTATTGGTAATAATGTAGGTATCACTTCGGTGGCCTTAATTTGCCATGACAAAATAAGCATTGGTAATAATGTAAAAATCGGTATCAACACGGTTATTTACGATACGGATTTTCATTCCCTTGATGCCACAATGCGCAACAGCTATCCCGAAAGGCTCGACGGTGTGAAGTCAAGACCGGTAATTATAAAGGACGGAGCCTTTATAGGAGGGCATAGTACTATTTTAAAAGGGGTAACCATTGGCAAAAATTCAATAGTAGGAGCAGGTTCGGTAGTGTTTCAGGATATTCCCGATGAGCAGATTTGGGCCGGAAACCCAGCCCGCTATATAAAAGATACTTATCATATTAAAACACCGCAACATCAACTGGTAAATGAATAAGCAGCAACTAACCTCATTTTTATTACTGATGCTTATCCTGGCATCATTTTTTCACGTACAGCCTGTAGTGCTGGGTATAGCCATTGTAATTATTGCTATGCCTTTAAATCAGCAGCTGGCGGCTATAAAAATGGCCAGATTGTTCGCCCTGCTACAATTGCCGGTGATATTTGGGTTGGTAGTAGGGTATGAGAATAATACTTACCTTATTTTTAAAGATTTCTATTATTTCTCCATCCCGTTATTATTTATAACCGCTGGTATTGTAATGGCCTGCCGCCTTACGGTAGACCAGTTTCTTAAAACCATTGTTTTAGCCGGTGTAATCACATCTTTTGTTGTAACCGGTATATCGATATCCTACATGGGCTTAGGCGCCCTTACCGACCCGTATTCGGCCCATTATGCTATTGGTATAGTAGGTACGCCTGTACCGCCTTTGGCACTTGCCTGCCTGTTGATTTGCCGTAAGTTCAATATCAAATTATACACGCGCATTTGGTTTAATGCCTTAACAGCTATTAATGTTTTGGGCGTGTACATGTTTGCATCGCGTACCTATCTCATTATTACCTTATGCTTTTTAATGTTACTGGTGGCCGATAAAATAAAACGCCTTTGGATACCACCCGTAGTGCTTTCCCTGGTTATCATTTTCACACTGTTACCGCTCGATGCTTTAAAGGTAAATTCCAATTCGGGTACGTTTGTGAATAAGATCCTGGGGTCGTTCTCCGAGGTGAGTATCGGCCAGTACAATACCGAGCAGGATATCAACATTAAATATCGCGGCTACGAATCGTTTATGGCGCTCAAAGGTTACACAGAGGGCGGCATGAAGGATTGGGTTTTTGGCGGCCTGGGCAAGTTGATAGATCTGAAAACTTTTGTGCGGCTTGGTGAGGATACCGATTTTCAGTACATCCCGGTACTGCACAATGGCTGGCTTTACATCCTTGTAAAAACAGGTGCGGTGGGGGTGTTGCTTTACGCCTCGGTTTTTTTTAGCCTCATCGTCATAAACTGGCGACGCTATGCTGACGCCAGCGGACGGCCAGTGATACGGCTTTTTGCGGCGCTTACGCTTGGTTGTATCATTAGTTTATTGCTCACCAACTACATTGTAACGGCATTTTTTAATGTTGAAATGAGTGTGCTGATGATTACCCTGGGATATAGTTACCTCAACTTTCATGCGCTTGTTTTTAGACTGAAATCAAGACAGGAAACCCAGGAAATAAAATATGAACAAGCAATAGCCTATTAAATTAACTATGGAACAGCATCAATATAATTCACCTAAAGTTACCATTATAACGGTTGCCTACAATGCGCAGGCCACCATTGAGGCTACCATATTAAGTGTGCTCGCCCAAAGTTATAAAAGCTTAGAATACATTATTATAGATGGTGGGTCTGTCGATAGAACCTTGCAAATTATTAAAAAATATGAGGATAGAATATCGAAATATATCAGCGAACCGGATAAGGGGATAGCCGATGGCTTCAACAAAGGCATAGCCCTTGCAACCGGCGATTGGATAGGAATGATAAATGCCGATGACCAATATACCCCAAATGCTGTTGAGGTAATGATGAACAACATCTCCAAACATGACGATGTATGCTGCGGAAACATCATGCTTATAGGCGATAATGGCTTTAAACGCGATAAAAAGAGTAAGGTAAGCTGGCTAAACTTTGGCATGTACATAATGCATCCTACATGCTTCGTAAAAAGGGAAGTTTACAAACAGGTAGGCTATTACGATACCGGATTATCTATAGCTATGGATTTTGATATGTTCATGCGGATAAGATGCAATGGTTTTAAAATAAAGCATATAGATGAGTTGATAGTACACATGAGCGCGGGAGGGGTAAGTGGTGATACCACAAGAATGCACCATGAGGAATTAAAGGTAATGCGCAGGCATTTAAAGGGGATAAGTTACCTCGGTTCGTTCCTGTTTAATCATATAAGCCGTCTTCGGTGGCGTTATTTTTATAAAGACCCATTGAGAACATTAGCCAATTAAACAAACATGAAAAAGCGCATACTTATATCTGCATACGCAATTTCACCGGTAAGAGGGTCGGAGTATGGCGCAGCCTGGAATACGGTTATGCACCTGTCAACCCAGCATGAGCTTTGGGTGCTTTATGGCATGTCTGACGATCATATGGGCGATACCCAAACCATGTTGGAGTATATAAAAAACAACAGGATAAAGAATGTTCACTTTGTTGAGGTAAGAGCAAATAAGCTGGCTATGGCTATTAATATGCTGAATAAGATTGGCTTAGGCTGGTTTTTTTACTTTGCCTATTATCTGTGGCAAAAGGCTGCATTAGCAGCGGCTTTTGAAATTTGCAAAACCGTTGATATAGATGTGGTGCATCAGTTAGGCCCAATTGGTTTCCGGGAGCCTGGCTTTTTATGGCAATTAAATAAGCCAATGGTATGGGGCCCGATAGGCGGGATGAACATTATCGATAAGCGGTTTCTTGCTGTAAAGCCCTTATTTACAAGGCTGAAATTCGGCGTTAAAAATATCATTAATCATTTGCAGCTTAACTATTCGGCCCGGATAAAGACAGCTTTTGAACAGGTTGATGTATTAATGGCCGCCACTACCGCCGGCCAGCAAACCATATGGGAAAAATTTGGCATCGAAAGCTGTTATTTATCAGAGCAGGGCATCATTGGTAATATTATTTTTGATGAAAGTAAATTCGATACCATATGTAAACAAGTGCAAATGGTATGGTCAGGTAGTTTAATTGAACGGAAAAATTTAGCCTTATGCCTTGAAGCACTGTCTGGGATAACGCAAAAAAACTGGGTGCTGCATGTTATGGGGAGTGGGCCGTTATCAAAAAAGTTACAGCAAAAAGCAAAAGACCTGAACCTTGTAAATAACATAAAATGGCATGGACACTTATCCAGAACGGAAGCTTTGAGCACAATGTCATTTGCCCATCTGCATATTATTACCAGCATGGCCGAGGATAATCCGGCAGTTATTTTTGAAGCATTAACATTCAGCATACCCACTTTAACCATTGATCATTGTGGCATGGGTGATGTAATATGCCCAAAATGTGGTATTAAAATAAAATCAGCCGACTATAATTCGATGGTTACTGATATGCGCAAAGAGTTGATTGTAGTGTTAAATAACCCTTCGATGCTGATGAATCTGGCGCAAACTACTACGCTTTGCGCCGAGGAGCATAGCTGGGAAAAAAGGCTGTATAAGCTTAATAATATGTACAACAAAGCCATTCAGGTACATGGTCAGCGTTTTAATTCATCATTGATCTATCCAACTTTAACTGTGTAATATGTTAACCGCCACTGATCATAAAATAAAATTAGGAATTGATGCCAAGTGGTTTTTTAAAGGCCCGCCAAGTGGCAACATGGTGGTGAAAAACCTGGTTAATGAAATGGTGAATAATACTCAGGAAAGGTTTGAAATTTACCTGCTAATAACTTCTGATTTTAAACAGCAAGCCATTGAGCATTTTCCTGCAACAGTGAAACTTGTTTTTTTGCCCGTGGTACCCAATCTGTTATCTAATTTATTGTTGATCCCATATTTTGCACGTTTGCACAAATTGGAAATTGTTCTTTTTCAAAACTTTAACAGCTTGTGGCCAAACGGTTTTCGTAAGGTAGTTTATATACATGACGTTTTGTTTTTGGATTTTCCGCAGTATTATTCAAGTACGGAACTGCTGTATTTCAAACAGATGAAAAACCTTGCTAAAAAGGCCGATATGATCATCACTATATCAAATACCGAGAAAGAACGATTAGTTAAAAATGATATAGCCAACGGTAAAAATATCTCGGTGGTTTATCATGGCATCAATAGCAATTTTAAAGTGCTGGCTGCTTATTCGAAAGCAAAGATCCAATCAATTGTATTTAAGTATCAGCTCCCCCAAAGGTATTTGCTATACGTAGGGCGTGTTAACATTCGAAAAAATATTTCTCGCCTGGTAAGTGCCATAAATCTGCTTGATGATAAAAACATTAAGCTGCTGATCGTAGGCGGGCAAGGTAACGATTTAACAGCCTTGCAAAACCAGATCATGTTAGAGGGCCTATCCAAGCGTGTTGTTTTTACTGGTCATGTACCCGAGGAGGATTTATATGTGATCTACGCCAACGCTACCGTTTTCTGCTTTCCGTCACATGCAGAAGGTTTTGGTTTACCTCCTCTGGAGGCCATGCAATGCGGGGTGCCCGTCATCGTATCAAACCGAACCTCGATGCCGGAGATCTGTGGCGACGCGGCAATTTACATCGATCCTGACAATACGGAGGATGTAGCCCAAAAAATCAATCTTTTACTGAATGACAACGAATTATATCAAAGAAAAGTAACTGCCGGTATTGATCATTCTAAACAATTTTCATGGCCTGGGTCTGCAAACGGAATATTAAAATTAATTAGCGATGCGTACATTAATTGAAAAGATAATATGCCGACTTAAAAATAAGCCGGATTACAAGTTTGAGAATAACTACAGTTTCAGGGAGTTATATGTAATTATATTAAGCCGGGGCATTCAGGTAATTCGAGGAGGCTATAAGAAGTTGTTTTTTAGGGCTTCAAATGGGTTAGTATTTATTGGTACCAGGGTTGTAATAGATCATATTTATCAGTTTGCTGCCGGTAGCAATCTTATTATTGAAGATAATGTATACATCAATGCTTTATCGTTAGATGGAATATTGATCAAGAACAACGTATCTATTGCACGTAATTGTACGCTGATATGCACTGGGGTAATCTCTCAAAAAGGAAAGGGGATAACTATAGGTAATAATAGTGGTATTAATGCCGGTACGTATATGGGTGGTCAGGGCGGTATAGAAATTGGAGATAATGTGATTATTGGGCCGGGTGTCAAAATATTTTCAGAAAACCACAACTTTTCCAATTTATCGGTAAATATTAAGGATCAGGGTGTAACCAGAAACCGTGTTTACATCGGTAATAATTGCTGGGTAGGTGCCGGGGTCACCATACTTGCAGGTGTAACTATTGGCGAAGGTTGCGTAATTGCGGCAGGCAGTATAGTTACAAAAACGATTGCACCACATTCAGTTGTTGCCGGTGTGCCCGGTAGAATTTTGAAAAAACGTAGTGAAACAATTGAACCAGAAGTACCGGATTTTAAAACTAAGTTAAGAGTTGTTTAACTGCTCCGTATCATGATCAAAAACAGTGTAGCTAAATTTAAAGGATCGTGTTTGTTTATGGTTTGCGGTGTGATAAGCTGGTTGCCGTTTCACACGCTAAGGATCTTTTTATTGCGGGCACTTAAAGCAAAAATTAGCTGGCGTGTGGGTATTTACAGAGGTTTTGAAGTGAGAAGCCCCTGGAAATTGAAAGTAGGCCGGGGTACAATAATAGGCCATAATGCTCTGCTTGATGCCAGGATGGGATTGATAATCGGTAATAATGTAAATATCAGCAACGAGGTAATGATATGGACATTGCATCACGACTATAACAGCTCAACATTTGCTCAAGCAGGGCAGGCCGTTGTTATTGAAGATTACGCATGGTTGTGTTCACGCTCGGTGATTTTGCCCGGGGTAACTATAGGCAAAGGGGCGGTAGTAGCTGCCGGGGCGGTGGTTACTAAAAATGTATTGCCATACACTGTAGTAGGTGGGGTTCCGGCTAAACAGATCGCTATCCGGAACAGGGATTTAACTTATGATCTGAGTGATGCTGTTTTGCCTATCATTTAATACCTAATACCACCAGGTGATATTTTCTTTCAGCACCCTCATTGGGTTGCCCCCGAAAATACAACTATCGCCAACCAGTTTTTTGGTGACCAATGAATTTGCCGCAATAATACTGCCCGATGGTATTACCGAACCTTTTAAAATTGTACAACGGCAGCCCACCCAAACCTTATCGCCAATAATAATTTCTTTTGGGTGATTAAACACCACGCCATTCTCATCGGCAATGTGATGAAAATCGGTATCCATTACTAATGACTCCCAGGATATGCCAGATTCGTTTCCTATTTCTATTCTCTTCTCTACAACTATAGCGCATTCGGTACTCATATGAAAATCATCGCCAATAATTAATTGCGCATTCTTGCTTACATTTATTTTACAGCCATGCATTATAAATGCCCTGCCTTTAAATTCCACATCTCCATTTACTTCCCAAACGCCTCTTGAACGTTTAAAATCGGTAACGGCCACTTTTCCATAGCCAATTTGTACCATTCCGGTTCGGATAGGTCCGTTTAATATTACCCTGCCATTGGTTTTGTATAAATAAATATTACCCGATATAAGCACAGGCAATTTTATCGCTGTTTTTAGCGGAAAATACTTCAGGTTAAAAATAATGGTTTTCAAGTTTAACCTGCCCAGCAGCTTTAATGCTTTGCTCATCTTGTAATATTATATAAGGGTTAAAGATATAAGTATAATACTTTTTTTTTGCTTTAATATTAAAGGTTTCGTTTATTCTGTTCATTCTGTTTTTTTGTATGCTGTGTGTTCAAATGAGTCCAAAATTGAACATAAAGATAGGTTGGTGCCTATATTTAGATATGTTTTAATCCATAAGTAAACGGCTTGTAAATTGGCTTAAAAAATATTAATAATTCATTTAAAAGTATTAAACGTAAATAATATGCGCATAGCCATCATAGGAACCAGAGGTATTCCAAACAACTACGGAGGATTTGAACAATGTGCCGAATATTTAGCGGCAGGTTTAGTTAAAAAGGGATATGATGTTATAGTTTATAACTCGCATAATCATCCCCACCAGGAAAAAACCTGGAAATCTGTAGAGATTCGCCATTGCTACGATCCTGAATTCAAGATGGGTACTGTAGGGCAGTTTCTTTACGATCTTAATTGTATCAAGGATGTACGGAAGAGAAAGGTTGATGTAATACTGCAATTAGGTTATACCAGCAGCTCGGTATGGGGATGGTTTTTGCCGGGCGAAGCGGTTGTAACTACTAATATGGACGGTATGGAATGGAAAAGGGCTAAATACTCAAAACCCGTTCAGGCTTTTTTACGCTATGCCGAGAAGCTTGCCGTACGATACAGTGATCATTTGATCTCCGATTCATTAGAAATACAGCGCTATCTAAAAGAAAAATATCATGAAGACTCTACATTTATCCCATATGGCGCCGAAGTTTTTGAAAACCCAGATCCGGCAGTATTAAATGATTACAATTTAAAAAGTTACAACTATGATATGTTAATAGCCCGCATGGAGCCTGAAAATAGTATCGAAATTATTTTGGATGGTGTTGTAAAGGCGGGTATGGAGCGCGACTTTTTAGTAGTTGGTAATACCGATAATACCTATGGTAATTACATAAGATCTAAATTTCAGAATTACGAAAATATAAAATTCATCGGCGCTGTTTACGACCTGGAAAAACTCAATAATTTGCGTTATCATTCCAATATTTACTTCCACGGGCATACGGTTGGGGGCACCAATCCTTCGTTGCTTGAGGCAATGGCATCTAATAGCTTGGTATGCTCAAATGACAATAAATTTAATCGTGCAGTATTGGGCACCGATGCTTTCTATTTTTCAACCCCAGCTGATGTGGCGCTCAATTTAACAGTAACGTTGAAGACTTCACCCAGTTACCAACAAATGATAGCCAATAATTTGCAGAAGATCAAAAGCATATATACCTGCGATAATATTATAAATTCTTATGCAAGTCATTTTGAATCAATTGTTTACAAGCGTTCAAAAGCAAAAGCAGAAAAATTATTAAACCCGGAGATCTCATTCCTTTTAGATAACTTTTAAACGCATGCTCAAAAGAAGTTTATTGAATTATATCAATACAGTTTGTATAATAATTGGATTGGTTGCGCTGTTTAGTTCTTGTTCATACAAGCAAAATCAGGTACTTTTTGAACGTAACCCAAACAATGCCGAAATTCCGGCGCAGAATAATTTTGATGATAACGGTCTGTATAAAATTAAGCCCGAGGATATTTTGCAGGTAAGAAATTTACAGAGCCTTAAGTTTATTCTTGATGATGTAGGCTCATCTCCCGGCACTACCCAGTCTGGCGGTAGTGCTACTGGACAAACCTATCCTGTTGAGCGTGATGGAACTGTAGCCTTACCGGTTATAGGGCGCGTAAAAGTTGGCGGTTTAACAAGGTATGACGCCGCAAAGACCATAGAGGACTTATATGGTAAAAAACTGATAAAAGACCCCATAATTGAAGTACGGATCATTAATTTAAAAGTAACTGTTTTTGGCGAAGTTAGGGCCCCCGGCAATTATCCGTTAGTAAAAGACAGAACCACACTTGTTGAGATACTTGGCGAAGCCGGTGGGCTTACCGATAAAGCAAATGAAAAACGAATTAAAATAGTTAGGGGAGGGCCGCTTAACCCTCAGATTATGGAACTAAACCTAAGGGAACTGGAATCGTTATCCAATCCCGCGGCAATTATGCAAAATCAGGATATTGTTTATGTAGAGCAAAACAAGCGAGCCATACGTAACGAAAAATTCCAGAATTTATCTGTTGTAGCGCAGCCTGCATTACTTTTACTAAATACCGCCCTGCTGTTGATTTCTTTAAAGTAAGTTAACAAGATAACGGGGATAAAATATTGTAATACCTATTGAATAACAAAATTAGAGTTAGGGTTAAAACCGGGTCGGTGTGCAAGGCATGCCGATACCGGTTTTTATGTTTAAGCCGTATGCGTGTCGCCTTAATCATCAGCAAATTCCCAGGCACTTTGATAAGCGTTCAGGCTCTCGGCATAGGTTACAAAATCGGCATAAAACGGCAACCGGGTTAGGGTTGAGCTATCGCCGATAACAACCAACTTTTTGCGTGCACGGGTCATGGCTACGTTCATTCGGCGAATATCAGCCAGGAAACCAATTTCTCCTTCGCTATTGCTGCGCACAAGGCTAATATAAACTGCATCGCGTTCTTGTCCCTGGAAGCTATCAACAGTGTTTACCGAAATTTTATTAGCGTGCGCCTGCAACTCGGGGTGGTCATTCAATTGCTCATTCAATATCCTGATCTGTTCTTTGTAGGGCGATATGATGGCGATGGTCGGGAATTTTTCGGATCGATCTAACGAAGTAACCAATCTTGTTAAATGTTTCAATAGTAGCGAGGCCTCTTCATGATTAGCTACGCTTGTTCCGGCTTGTTGTTCTTCAAATCCGCAACCGGCGGTGTCAACAAAGGTAACGGGCATATCATTTTCAAAAAGCAACCGGTGTGCCACTGAGTTATGCGCCTTCAATTTACCATCATAAAAAGTTGTAGAAGAAAAATCCATGATAGCCTCATTCATGCGGTATTGTTCATTTAACAAAACAACAGCTTCCGGATAAAGTGCAACACATTTTTCAAGCAGGGTAATGTTTAATCCCTTCCTGGCTGCTTCTGCAGATTTTATGGTAGGCGGCAGCTGGCAATGATCGCCGGCCAGTATAACTTTTTGAGCTTTAAGGATGGGCACCCAACAGGCGGGTTCAAGTGCCTGGCCGGCTTCGTCAATTACAACGGTATCAAATTGTAGCTGCCTTATGGTATAATGATTGGCGCCAATTAAGGTTGCCGTTATAACTTGCGCTTTGTTTACCAGGTCGTCAATTATATACTGTTCGGTTACGCCCACATCTTTCATAATCCGATGAGCCTCATTAAACAGTGCCTTACGCTGGTCACGCTCGGCTTTGCCAAAACTGCGCTTGTATTTATGCGCCATATCCTTGTAGGCACTGGCTTGTTTTTTCAGCTCCCTGATCAGTTTATTGTCCTTATGCAAAGCCATTTTACTATCAAGCGTAAGTGACATCAGCTTTTCAGAAATGCGGGCAGGATTGCCAATCCTTAAAACATTTAAGCCCTCATCGGCCAGTTTTTCACTCAGCAGGTCAACAGCAGTGTTACTTGGCGCAACTACCAATATCTGCTTACCGGTTTGTTTTATTAATTCCATGATAGCTTGTACAAGTGTGGTTGTTTTGCCCGTGCCCGGTGGGCCATGAACTATCGCCAGATCTTGTGCTGCTACAATTTTTTCGACCGCGGTTATTTGAGATGGGTTTAATTTTGAGGCCTGTATTGGTAAGGGCAACTCCGAAAAAACTGGGGCTGTTTTTCCTGTAAGCACATTAACTAAATGTCCTTCTTTTGGTTTCTCCGCCAATGCCTGCGCTTGTTTAAGCGCCTTCAGCATTTCGTCGTAGCTGTTGTTGTCAAAAAGTAGGTCGATACCCAATTTGCCATCACGGCTCCAATCGGGCAGTTCATCGGTATATAAAGTTATTTTAAGCCGGTTGCCGCTTTGATGGGTAATAATTCCTTCTATGCGGTTATTCTTAGGATCATGGTTGCTGAAAAGTGCAGCTGGTACGCCAAATCTGAACTGGTGCGAAAGATCCTGGTGGGTGGTACGCTCAACCTCGATGTTAATATAATCGCCTCTGCCAGGTTCGTTACCCCTTATGGCTATCGGGTACCAGGCCAATCCTTGAGCGCGACGGTCGGCGGCTGATGTATTTTCGGTTAGTTTTATGTAGGAAGTCCGGTCGTCATCTTTCTCAATAGTCAGCAGCTCGAGCAGCTTTTTGAAATAATCCATTAAGCAAAGGTAAAAACATCGGGCGTCAATTTAGGCGCGGTAAGCTTATTCCCTGAATTTGCGTGTTTTCGATTTATATAAAGTAGGGGTAATGCCTTCAATTTTATGAAATACCCTGCTAAAATAATGCTGATTATTAAAACCTGCTTTAAAACAAGCATCGGCAATGCTGCAATACGGATTTTGTAAAAGCTGCTTGGCTATTTGAATGCGTTCCTTTATAATATAATCAATAGGCGAAATGCCCAATTCATGCTTAAAAGCCCTAAAAAAACTGGCCTTGCTCATATAGGCCATCTGACTTAACGAGTCGATATTCAATTTATCAGTTAAATGCGATTTAATGTACTGCAGGATGTACGCAAAGCGATTGTTTGTAGTCATTTGCTGCATATTTTCCTTTACCTCGTGCAGGTTTTGCATTTGCATAACACGGATCAGTAGCTCCTTCAACGTTAAATTTGCCAACACATCTTTAGTTAAAACATCGCCGGTACCTATGCTGATAAGTTTGTTTATAAGTTGCGCCATTTCATGATTATTAAAAAAATGAAACTGCTGATAATTCAGGTTCCATTGATCGTTGTTGGCACGTGGATAGTTTTCGTTCAAAAAATCAAGCGTGCTTTTAATCTCTTGGTGATTAATGGCAAGTGCCGTACATTGCGAAGGATTTTGTTCGGATGCTTCCGGGAAATCTATTTTCATGGTTACGTTTGGCGGCACTATCACCGTTTCACCGGGGAGGTAATCAAAGCTTGGTTTATCAAATAAGTGCATCACCTTTTTGCCGCGTAACATACTGGTAATTACCAGGTCATTGAAGGTTAGCGGTACAAGTTCGCTTCGTTGATATGTTTCGTAAATATTTAATTCACAATGATTTAAGGTATAAGCCCTGCGGCTTTCTACCAATGCGCTGAGTTTCCTTTTGCTGGTCAGGCCAAAAGGAGATACCAGGTTTCTCTCATCCATAAAAGGCTTATTTTAAAACAAGTTAGGCATAGTTTGCGATAAATTATAATTGCGATTAATAATGAAACTATTGTGCACATAATTGATAGCATTGTGCACCTTCCCAATTAATCAGTCGCATAACTTAGTACTACCAATTAAACTTAAAAAATCAATTATGAGTATTGCGCAAAGACCTTCTTTTAAAGAAAAGTACGATAATTTTATTGGCGGAAAGTTTGTACCCCCAATTAAGGGCGAATATTTTGATAATATATCCCCAATTGATGGTAAGGTTTTTACCAAAGCAGCCCGGTCAACCAAAGAGGATATTGACGCCGCCGTTAATGCCGCGACTGAAGCTTTTAAAACCTGGAGCAAAACTGCTGCAACTTACCGTAGTAACCTGTTGTTAAAAATAGCCCAGGTTATTGAAGATAATCTTGCTTATTTGGCAACTGTAGAAACTATTGATAACGGCAAAGCCATCCGCGAAACCATGGCTGCCGATTTGCCTTTGTGCGTAGATCATTTCCGGTATTTCGCGGGTGCTATCCGTGCGGAGGAAAGCAGTATATCCGAGCATGATGAGTTTACCGTAAGCATTAACCTGCAAGAACCGTTAGGCGTAGTTGGCCAAATAATTCCCTGGAACTTCCCATTGTTAATGGCTACCTGGAAAATTGCCCCGGCATTGGCTGCGGGCTGCTGTGCTGTTGTAAAGCCGGCGGAGCAAACGCCAACCAGTATTATGGTATTAATGGAGCTCATTGGCGATATTTTGCCTCCCGGTGTATTAAATATTGTCACCGGTTTCGGTCCCGAGGCTGGTAAGCCTCTGGCTACTTCGTCAAAAATAAGTAAGGTTGCCTTTACCGGCGAAACCACCACCGGACGGTTAATTATGCAATATGCATCAGAAAACCTTATCCCGGTTACGATGGAACTTGGCGGAAAGTCGCCAAATATATTTTTTGAATCTGTAGGCGATGCCGACGATGAATTTTTTGATAAGGCTATTGAAGGCGCTGTATTATTTGCTTTAAACCAGGGCGAAGTTTGTACTTGCCCGTCGCGAATGTTGGTGCACGAAAATATTTACGACAAATTCATGGAGCGTGTTATAGCGCGTACCAATGCTATTAAAATGGGCGATCCGCTTAATTCTGAAACCATGATGGGCGCGCAAGCTTCAAATGACCAATATGAAAAGATCCTGAGCTACCTGGATATTGGCAAAAAGGAAGGTGCTGAAGTGCTTGCCGGCGGCGATGCTCAAAAGCTCGATGGCGATTTAGGCAGTGGTTACTACATTAAGCCAACTATATTTAAAGGCCACAATAAGATGCGTATTTTCCAGGAAGAGATTTTTGGTCCCGTGGTATCGGTAACCACTTTTAAAACAGTTGAGGAGGCAATTGAAATAGCCAATGATACTTTATACGGTTTAGGTGCCGGGGTATGGACACGCGATGCACATGAAATTTACCAGGTGCCACGCGCTATTCAGGCTGGTCGTGTTTGGGTTAATTGTTACCATGCTTACCCTGCACACGCGCCGTTCGGAGGCTACAAAAAATCGGGCTTTGGAAGGGAAAATCATAAAATGATGCTGAACTACTATCGCCAAACAAAAAACATGCTGATCTCTTATAATAAAAACAAACTGGGCTTCTTTTAGTCTTGTTATTAAGGTGCCTGCAAAATGTTTGGGGTTTTGCAGCGCCTTTTTTAATTTAACTGCCATGACCGAAAGAATAGCTATTACACCCGCTGCCGAAAAAGTAATTGTCGAGTTGAAAGAACGGTTTGGCGAATTAATGTTTCACCAAAGTGGTGGATGCTGCGATGGCTCATCGCCCATGTGTTTTGAAAAAGGTGAATTTAAAATAGGTAGCAGCGACGTAAAGATAGGAGAGGTATCCGGCTGTGATTTTTTTATGAGTATAGATCAGTTTGAATACTGGAAACACACCCACCTTACATTAGATGTTACGCCCGGTCGGGGTTCCAGCTTTTCGATAGAGATACCTATGGGAATCCGTTTTATTATCAGATCAAGACTGTTCACTGATGAGGAATTAAACGATCTTACCCCGGTTGAATATTTTGAATCTTAATGAGGTAATCTATCACGGATCAAGCCATAAAACCAGGTACCTGCAATAGCGCTTAACAAAGTGACGCCAACAACCAGGAAACCGCTTCCAATTTGTGCAAATAACGGACCGGGGCATGCTCCCGTTATTGCCCATCCTAATCCAAATATTAACCCGCCATAAACATTGCCCCAGTTAAATTTCTTTTCGGGGATGACGATCGGTTCATTATTAATAGTTTTAAGCTGAAAGTGCTTGATAAGTAATATGGAGATCATTGCGACAACTATCGCGCTGCCGATTATTCCATACATATGGAAAGCCTGCAACCGAAACATCTCCTGAATACGAAACCAGGATATTACCTCTGATTTTATCAATATAATGCCGAATAGCGTGCCTGTAACAAGGAATTTTATGTTTTTCATAGAATTTACAATTGAAGTAGATAAGGTAAAATTAGCCAGGTCATCACAAAGCCTCCAACCATGAAACAGCAGGTAGCCACCAATGATGGCCACTGTAACGATGAAATCCCCATAATTGCATGTCCCGATGTGCAACCACCCGCATAACGCGTTCCAAAGCCTACTAAAAAGCCGCCAAGCACAATAAATATCAAACCTTTTAAAGTAAATAACTGTCCCAAACTGAAAATATCCTTTGGAAGCAAACCGCCGAAATCTTTAATGCCCAGGTGTTGCAAACTTGCAATTGTTTTGGGATTTAAATTTACGGGTGCAGGCGTAGATAGGTAGTTTGTTGCGATAAAGCCGCCTGCAATTATTCCGAGTGCGAAAAATAAGTTCCAGCTTTCTTTCTTCCAATCATATTTAAAAAAAGGAATATTGGCCGGGATACATGCCGCGCAAATATGGCGCAGGGTTGATGATATGCCAAAGGTTTTATTGCCCAGCAATAGTAAAGCAGGTACTACCAAACCAATTAATGGGCCTGCCACATACCAGGGCCAGGGTTGTGTAATAAATTTCATATTTTGCAAAATATCAATTAGAAATAACAATGCCAGATGCTAAGGTATTGGTTACCAACAGAACCTTTATATCCTATGAAATTATTATATAAAATAATGACAATTGGTGTGTTTGTCGTTTTGGCAAACAACTGCTCTGCGCAAAATGTAGTTTCCTTGAAATCGCTGTTAAATGATTTAACTAACCGGGATGAAGTTGCAAAATGGCCCGCGCCTTACTATAAAGAAATGCAGGCCAGCAGTTATGACAGGCATTCGGTAGCACCAAATATGCCAGGCTGGTATGCAAATGAAGATCATTCCAACTACATCAGGACAGATACTATAAACGGCCGTAAGGAACTGGTAATGCTGGATGTTGATGGCCCCGGCGCTATAGTTAGGTTCTGGCTTACTACCTTTAAACGTGCAGGAAAAATAAGGATCTATTTTGATGGGCAAACTGATCCTGAAATTACTATCCCGGCTTACGATCTGATGAAAATTGGATTGAACATCGGTACACCCTTACTGGCGCAGCATTCCAGCTATGAGCCAAAGGAAAAAGGAGGTAGCACCCTTTACTTACCTATGCCATATTCCAAACACTGCAAAGTGACTTTTGAAGACAATGAACCCGATAAACAGCCACGTTATTACCAGTTAAATTACAGGGCATATCCACCCAATACTAAAATAGAAACCTTTACAGTAAAGCGATTTAATGAACTTGGTGACCTTATTTCGTCTGTTAATCACCAGTTAATAGATCAGGATAATAAAATACAAGGGCACGGTGCCGCGATCAAGGGGCGCCTTGCCTCCCGGAAACAATTGCAGTTAAATCTTCCTGCCGGCAACGCTGCTATTCGTTTGTTGCAGGTGAAAATCGAAACAGAAAAGCCAGCGGATTATGAACAGGCATTGCGCTCAACTGTACTGGAAATTAGTTTCGACGGCCAGCAAACAGTTTGGTGCCCGATTGGTGATTTCTCTGGCAGTGGAGTTGGGGGTAAACAATTACAAAGCTGGTATAGGGTAGTTACCGCAGATGGTGAAATTATAAGCCGCTGGGTGATGCCTTACCAAAAATCAGCAAAAATAACACTGCTGAATTTAGGTACGGTAGCTGTAAAAGTATCGCTCAAAGCAACAACAGGCAAATGGCACTGGGATAAACGCAGTATGTACTTTCATGCCGACTGGAGAAACCAAAACAGCGTGCCGATAAAACATGCGGAAGAAGATAAACCAACCGAATGGGTGTTCAGTGAAATTACTGGTCGGGGTATTTTTCTGGGCGATTCTTTTGCTGTTTATAACCACCAACATAAGTGGTATGGTGAGGGCGACCAAAAGATCTGGACGGATGGGATTAAATTCCCGACAGAATACGGCACCGGCACCGAAGACTACTATAATACTTCATGGGCACCGGTAACCCTTTATCAAACACCATTCGCCAACGCACCGCGGGCAGACAACGCCGATTCATTCGGCTATAATACATTTACCAGAACCAGAAACCTGGATGGCGTTACATTTAAAAAGGCATTTCGCTATACCCTCGAAACACTCGGCTGGGAAAATGGAACGGCAGATTTTGCAGCAACAACTTATTGGTATGGGTTTAAAGGAGCTGTAAGCAAAGTTGCGGCGAAACAAACTAAGCCAGAAGCTTTACCAAATAACGGATCACCTAACTTAAATTTTCAGTAAAAAAATCGATAGTACGTTTCCAGGCAAGTTCTGCGGCTGCTTTATCGTATCGGGGCGTAGTATCATTATGAAAGCCGTGGTTCGCGTTTTCATAAATGAAGGCCTGATATTTTTTGTTATTTGCTTTTAAAGCGGCTTCGTAGGCAGGCAAGCCACCTGTTATCCGTGTGTCCAATGATGCGTAATGTAAAAGTAAAGGCGCTTTAATTTTAGGTACGTCTTCTGCGGCCGGCTGGCTTCCGTAAAAAGGTACTGCAGCGGCCAGGTCAGGCAGCCTAACGGCCATCATATTGGCAATTCCGCCGCCGTAACAAAAGCCCACAACGCCTACTTTACCGTTGCAGTCTTTATGGTTTTTAAGGTAGTTATATGCGTCGATAAAATCTTCCTCCATTTCAGCCTTGTCGCGTTTGCTTTGCATCTCACGTCCGGTATCGTCATTGCCTGGGTAGCCGCCAAGCGGTGTTAAAGCATCGGGTGCGAGCGTAATAAATCCTGCGAGGGCAGCTCTTCTTGCCACATCTTCAATGTAGGGGTTAAGCCCCCGGTTTTCATGAACCACTATGATACCGCCAAGTTTCTTTTTAGCGTCGGTTGGCATTGATAATAAACCCTTTATCGATCCGCCACCTTTGGGAGAATCGTAATTAATATATGTTGATTTCAGGCGCAGATCATCCTTTTTAATTTGAATATTGTTCTGGTAATCAGGCATCAGAAAACTCATTAACGCAGGAACGGTTATACTGCCTACGGCGTAGAATGATAGCTTTTGCATAAAGCTACGTCTGTCGAGTCGGTTGTGTGCATAATCGTCATACAGGTCAAACACTTCTTGTTTAACATCTTCTTTATTGATCTGATTCATATAATTGAAGGCTTATTTCAAATTTAAGTATTCCCGGTAATGGCTTTCTATATGAGCTGTAACAGTGTCGTTACCTCAAAGGTTTTGTTATTAGCTTTTTTTGTCAAAATAGTCTGGCGGGAATAGTTTTTGGCCATGTTTTTCTGCCGCGGATATTAGCCTTTTTAGTTCATTCTCGTCCAAAACCGGCGGCGGCAAAAACTCACCAGTGGCTACGGGCGTCCCTATCTCCATAAAAAACGCATCGAGGCCCGAAGGAATAACGGTACATAGCATATGGGCTGTTTCTGTGCCAAAGTTTTTAAAGCAATGTACCTGACCGCCTTTGGGAATATTAACGAAAGAACCCTTTTTTGCAAGGTATTTTCCAGCTTCGGTCTGAAATTCAATCTCGCCGTCTACCACGTAAAATAACTCCTGTATGTCGGCATGCGCGTGAGGACCGGGGCCGCCGCCGGGAGGAACAAGCATATCAATAACGGCGTAAGCTCCGCCAGTTTGTTCACCCGGCATTATGATCCTATAGGTATCGCCCACCACGGATATACTTACTCCCTCGTTGACGTTTATGGTTGAAATTTGATCTGACATAATATTTTTTTTGTGTTGATTATAAAAAAGTTAATTAAAGTATAGGATAATCGGTATATCCTTTTTCGCCAGGAGTGTAAAGTGTGGTGAAATCTAAAGGATTCAACGGTTCATCTTTTTCAATCCGGGTTACAAAATCAGGGTTAGCTAAAAAACTTCTTCCAAACGCAACAATGTCGGCAAAACCATTTTGTAATTGTGCTTCTGCAGTTTCGGCAGTAAGCCCGTTACAAAGAATTATAGTATTGGAAAAACCAGCACGTATGGCATTAAATGTTTTTGGTGGAATAGCTGGGTTTGCTGAAATATGAATGTACTGAATTTTTAATTGATTCATCGCTTCTGACAAGTAAGCATAAGTTTCGTGAACTACAACTTCATCGTAAGCCTGCAGATCTCCCAATGTAGAAAAGGGTGAAAATCGGATACCCACTTTTTCATTACCAATAGTTGCTGAAACCTTTTCGACAACTTCAATAATTAAGCTTGCACGATTTTCCATGCCTCCACCATATTCATCCACGCGGTTATTTACATTCGGATTTAAAAACTGTTCCAACAAATAACCGTTGGCTGCATGTAGTTCCACCCCGTCAAAACCTGCTTGTATAGCGTTTTTTGCTGCATTAACATATTCTTCTATTACTGCTTTTACACCTTCGGTTGTTAAGGCAACAGGCTCGGAATGATCTTGCAATCCTGCTGTATCTGTAAATATTTGTCCGGATGCTTTAATGTTTGAAGCGCCAACTAACCCAGTACCAGCCGGCAAATTATCAATATGGCCGATACGCCCGGTATGCATTAACTGCAGAAAGATCTTGCTGCCGTGTTCATGAACGCCAGCGGTTACTTTTTTCCAACCCTCAATTTGAGCCTCGTTGAAAATACCCGGGATACGGGGATAACCAAGTGCCTCGGGTGATGGTGCCGTCCCTTCAGTGATGATTAAGCCAGCCCCGCTGCGTTGCGCGTAGTAGGTGGCCATTAAATCATTCGGGATGTTTCCAATGGCGCGGCTCCTGGTCATGGGTGCCATAACCATGTGATTCTTTAAGTTAAAACCGTTTTTGCTGTAGGCTGTTAATATCTTTTTCATTTTGCTCGTATCAATTGTTTTGTTTTGATAGATCAAAGTTATGTTGATATGTGTGGGTAAAATAACGCTTAATGGCTTTAAAATAGTCCTATCCGGTGGCGGTGTATTTTTTGGGTGTGATGTTATAGTGCTTTTCAAAAAGCCGGGCGAAGTGACTTAGATTGGTGAACCCAAGCCGGTAACCGGTTTCGGCAACAGAATGGCCTGCGTGTTTCAATAAGAATGCCGCTTCTTGCATTCTTTCGTTTTGGTAGTAATTATAAATTGTATCGCCGAAGGTTTGCTTAAATAATTGCTTCATTTTAGTTTCGCTCATGCCCGTCATTTTAGCAAGGGTGCCCAACTGCGGCGGCAAACTTAAATCGGCAAGTATAGCTGTTCTTATGGCGTATAGTTTTTCAATGTCGGCTTTATTTACCGGGTTATGCTTTTCCGTACCCCTGTTTAGTAGTTGGTCAAATAACAAGTAGATCATTTCCTGTGTTTTGGTGCTGTAATAAAGCTCACCAAGTCGCCCGCGATCGCGAAATTCCGAGAGTTGTTTAAGGATCCGCTGCACTTCGGGAAGCATTTTTTCATGGTAAAAGAACTTGGCTGGACCGGTAAGCACGTTGGCTAATATCCCACTGGCTTCTATACGTAACATAGAAGCCAAGACCTTACGATGGATACCAATCACCCCAAAATAAACCTCGATGTTAGCCGGGAAAAAGGTTTCAGTTGCTAAGGCTGTTGAGGATATTTGAATTGATGAGCCGTTGCTTTTCAAAAATTGGATGGCTGTTTCGCGGTCGGCGTTAAAGTCCACCGGAATTTCGTTGCTGTTGAACACAATGGAAACCAACTCATTATTTTCCTCTGACGATTGACGTTTTAAATGAAAATCTTCTTTTAGCGTGTAATGATGCAGTACAAATTTAAATCCAGGCGCTATTTCAATTATCCTGATATGACCACTGCCCATATACGGTGGTATGGTCAGGCTATCCTTGTAAACCGGGATACCAAACTTTTCACCAAAGCTTTGTACAAAATTAAATGAAGGCTGAACGATAAATTCAAAAGTCATTATCCCTATCAGGTGTTTTAACGATTGTACTAATATATCATTTAATGATCGAATTTCAGGACCTCAAATATTCAAAGAGTAAGCCTTGAAGCGGTAGCGTTTTGCTTATAAGGGATCGCCTCACACAACATTAGGCTATTATCCAAAACATTTTCATACTTTGGTTTCAGCATGGTTTAATTGAAACCGGTTAATTCGCATGCTGTCCAGAATTACTATCATCCATAAAACAAGCTCATGAAATTTATTTGTTTTGCCTTAAGTGTTCTTTTCTTAACAGGGCTGGCCTCTACTGTAAAAGCTCAGGACTACTATGCCAGCCAACGAAACAATTGGTTAGCAAAAGCAGAAAATGCAAAACCCCGGTTAAACGAAACTATAAAACGCCCAACAGTTCTTGTAAATTTAATTGCCGATAAAGCTTCGTTCCAGGGCTGGAAAGCTGTTATTGCAACACCTGTTGACACACTGTACCAAAGGTCGTTTAGAAAGCAAAACGGGATAGTGGTAGATTTTGGCGAGCATGTAACGGGTTATGTTTCTTTTAAACTGGCAACTTCGGCAGGAACTGCGGATGCACCCCTGCGCTTTAAACTTACTTTTGGCGAAGTGCCCTCTGAGTTAGCTACCCCCTTTGATCCTTATTCAGGTGGCCTTAGCCGGGCTTGGTTACAAGATGAAGTAGTTGATGTAATGGATGTTCCTGCGACGGTTACCATAGCCAGGCGTTTGGCGTTTAGGTATGTGAAAATTGAACTATTGGGAAGCTCGCAAAATTTTGATTTTAAAATGGTTGATATAAGCTGCAAAGCCGTTACATCGGCTACAGAAAAACCTGTAGAACTTGCCGCAGCCACACCTCAACAATTTAAAGATATAGACAGGGTTGGGTTAAATACGTTAAGGGAATGTATGCAAACCGTTTACGAGGACGGCCCCAAAAGGGACCGGAGGCTTTGGATTGGTGATCTTTATCTGGAATCGTTGGCTAATAATTACTCCTTCAAAAGTTATGAATTAACTAAACGTTGTTTATATCTCTTAGCCGGCCTCAGTGGCGAAAATGGTTATTTGATAGGTACAGTCTTTGAAAATCCGGAACCCCACCCACAAGCCGGTCAGTACCTAATGGACTACGCCTTGTTGTATAATGTTGCATTAAAGGAATATCTGAGTGCCACCAAAGATGAGCAAACAGCTAACGACCTGTGGCCTGTTGCAAAAAGACAACTGGATATCATTAATAGCTATGTTCAAGCCAATGGATTGATGAATTATGAAAAAGCCAACAAGGAATGGTGGTTGTTTTTTGATTGGAAGGATGGTTTAGATAAACAAGCTGCGCTGCAAGGTTTGGCTATTTACACCCTAAAACAAACTTATGAATTGGCAAAGGCATTAAATAAGGAAACAGAGCTAAAGGAGGTTCCTTCATTGATCAAGAAAATGTCTGCCGCAGGGCTCAAGAACCTATTTAATAAACAAACAGGGATGTTTGAAAGCGGTACATCAAAACAAATATCCTACGCTTCACAAATATGGATGGTTATAGCTGGTGTAACCAGTAAGCAAGAAAGTCAGAAGGCGCTACTTACAATAAGGGAAACCAAAAATGCGCTTTATCCAGGTGCCCCATATCTTTATCATTATTATGTGCAAGCACTCATAGATGCCGGTATGAACACACAGGCAAAAGAAACTGTTTCCAATTATTGGGGTGGAATGATCCAAAAGGGAGCAGATACATTTTGGGAGGTATACGATCCGAATAATGAATTTTTGTCGCCATATAACTTTTTTCCTGTTAATAGTTATTGCCATGCGTGGAGTTGTACTCCCGTTTATTTTATCCGTAAATACCCCGAGATTTTTCAAACGGCGCTTTTAAACCGATGATTGGCACTATTTGATAGAGAGGATTATTTTATAATTTGGAATCAACCTGTAGATTTGGATAAATGGAAAGACGAACTTTTTGTAAAAGCTCTTTGTTGGGCGGAGCTGCTGTACTGGCAGATCCGTTGATCGGGAAAAGTAATCCACTGGATTTTTTGACAAGCAATAAGATTGCCCCTTTGATGGGTGGCCGTTTTGTTACATTTTGTATTATGATACGCACTTCTCCCTGGGAGGTATCGCGGGATATAAAACTAATTAACCGCGACGAAGGTTTTGCCCATACGTTGGAGGTGGTTAGGAGTTTAAGGGAAACCTTTGCAAAAAACGCGCCCGGCGGCAGGCTAACCTGGGGTTTTACCATGAATGCGTTGGAAGACAAGCGCCAAAACTATGCCGATATTCGCAAATATGCTACAGAATGCCAGTATAAATATGGCGATGAGATTTCTTACTTTCCAGGATATTTTCCGGCGATGTACCTGCCACGGGAAAGAATAAACCGGGAGATGACAGAAGCTCTCCAACGTATTACAAGTATGGTAGGTAGGGGCTATAGACCAAAGGGTATTATGGGCGGTTTTTTATCTGCAAACAACCTGGCTTATTTGGCCGAGAAGGAAAATATCCATGTGGCCCATGCGGTAATATGGAGCCAGCATGAAACCGATGGTGGTGGCGCGGATGGATCGCCGTCTTATCCTTTTTATCCATCCAGGGAACATTTCTGTAAACCCGCGCAAGGTAAAAGCGACTTTATTGACTGCGTAAACCTTGATGGCTGGAGCGTGGATTTTCTTTGTGCATTGCAAAGTGGTAATGTATGGGGGACTACACCCTTTAATGGAGCCGCGAGCCGCCGTGGTGTGGGGCCGATTGAGAGTTATGGCGATTGGGGACTGGATATTGGTCATTATTCGGTTATGCACACACAGTCTATACATTTCGACCGGGGATTTGAGCTTAATGGCTTTGGTTGGATTCCTAATATATGGGAGGCGGCATTAGTTAAGATCCCCGAACGTAAAAACTGGGACGATACCTTTGCATTGCGTGCTTTAGATAAGTGGGTAGGAGCTACGGTACAACGGTGGCCCGATGTACAATTCATCACTTTTGGAGAATACGGCGAGATATGGCGCAGTCATTACCGGGATAACAGCCAGTGGAATTACCGTTTTGAAGAAAAGGGGCTGGGTATAGGAAATTCCTGGGGGAACGAAGAGATTAAATGGTATATGAACAAAGAGTTTCGGCTGGCCACAGTAAGAAACTGGCATAAAAATACACCGGATATGGTTGTTGATTTTACGCGGTATGATCTCCCAGCCGAAGAACCCCGTGACCCCTCTCTTGAAAAACCGGTAAAGGACTGGAGTTTAATGAATACAATGAATCAGAAAGGGCTTAGGCCGCAAGATAAACCGGTTTTATTAGCCGAGTTGGGAAATACAGAGAAAGACATGATTGCGCGGCATTACCCGGGATTGTTTAAATAGATTTAAGGAAGAAGGATTTATTGACGATATGCTTAAGACTACAGCCTTGCAACAGATGAGATTAATATTAGCCCATTGGTTAGGAGTTAGTACCTGATTTGCATAGTGACATAATAGCCCCGGGGATCGGACGGTAAAATACCCGGTCCGGGATAGCCATCAGCACGACGTGTAAAATATCTGGCGTTTGCCAGGTTGTTTACACTGCCCGATAGCGTGAACCATTTCCAATTATAACTCGCACTCAGGTCCATCACCTTATAAGCCGGTACCACGCCATCTATAGCCCTTGGCGAAAATTCTGTATTTGTGGCATCCGAGTATTGTTTGCCCACATACGAAAACTGGTAACTCACATCAAAACACTTATTACCGAAGGATAGGCCCGTACGAAATAATACCGGCGGTACAAATTCTACCATATTACCTTTTAATACGGATTTATCAAGACTATTTACATATTTGGCATCTATGAGTGCGAAGTTGGTGTAAACCGATAGTTTATATTTACTGCTACCTTGCGTAAAGGCTTTCAACAGATCGGCTTCTATTAAACTTTCTAAACCAATATTGCGGCTGTCGCCAATGTTTTTACGGAAGCGATATGCAACCGTGTAATCATCGTTGGTAGTGAATACAGAGCCAATACGGCGGTTATATTTGAGATAAAACACGCTTACATCATAACGCATAAAACTGTTGATATTACCGCGCACACCACCATCTATGGTGTAACCACGTTCGTCGGTAAGGTTTGAATCTACACGTGCATTTACGTTAAGCACACGAATATCATTAAAGTTTACCGAACGGTAATTTTGCGAAATATTGGCATAAACCTCTACACCGTTAACCGGTTTATATGACGTACCTATACCAAAAAACACGAAAGAGCGGTTGTTTACTTTGTTCTCGGGGTTTTGGATAAGATAATAATCAGGATATGGGCTTGATCTTGTGGTGTAATAACCATTTGCTTTGGTTGATATAAATTCAAACCTGGCGCCTGGAGTTACGCTCCATTTATCGTTGATCTGAAAAATATTTTCGGTAAACACAGCCATATTAGTACCCGGGAATGTGTATCGCGAGCTACTTGGGTAATCGCCGGTATAATTAAAATCGGGGCCGCTGCCTGCATCAGCCGCGCCTTGGCTGCGTAAGGTTTTACCTTTGTAAACCCTTACACCGGTAAGCAATGAGTTTATTTGTGTGCCGCCTAATTTATACTGGTGCAGCAAGCGAAGCTCTGAACCGTAGTTGCTGTAATGATCGTTAAGCATATCACGCGGACCTCCCGGGTCGGGCCGGTTAATGTAGTCTAAAATACCCAGGGCAATACGATCGGCACTTAAATGATAGCTGCGCCAGTTAAGTTTGGTGTTGTCGCCAAGTTTGTAATCAACGGTAAGGCTGGCCAGGTTCCAGTTAACCTTAAACCAGTTACGCGCCCTGTTAGATTGCCCCGGGTCTGCAGCAAATTCAGCATCTGTTAAACCGCCCGGCAATTTGGCCAGATAGGTCATGTAAGTATATTCACCGGTAACTTTAAGTCGATCGGTAAAGGCATAATCTAAGTGTATGTAGGCCCCTTTTTGATCGAAATGATTATTGGGGCGCCAGCCGTCGCCACGCTTGTATTGGTAGTAGGCGTAGTAGTTTAGTTTTTTAACCGTACCGCCTATGCTATTGAAGGTGTTGAAAAAACCAAACGAGCCGGCAGTTTGCCTGCTGGTTATTTCAAAGGGTTTATTAGCAGGGCCTTGCTTCATCTTAAAGTTTATTAAGCCGCCAAATTGCGTACCATATTGCAAACTTGCAGCGCCGCGGATGATCTCAATCCTGTCTACCGCCTCGGTAGTAGGCGTATAGTAACTTTCGGGATAACCAAGTGCATCAGCGCTGATGTCATAACCGTTTTGGCGCGTATTGAAGTTTGATACACGGCTTGGGTTTAAGCCACGGCCGCCAATACCCAGTTGCAGGCCACCACCATCATACTCAATTATATTGATACCGGCAGCGCGGCTGTATATTTGCCTTGTGTTATTAGTGGCAAGGTTAACATTGAGGTTAGCTATGTTGATCACCTCAGTTTTTTTACCGGCATATATGGCGGTGCCTTCTACCTGCCGCAAATTGCCTGATGCCTGGCGATAAGCTTCGTCCTGAATGTTTACTTCTGATAGTTCACGGACATCGTGTTTATCCACATCAATTTTAAGGCTGATGCTTTTATTGTCAAGGTTTATCTTTCTGCGATAGGCTTCTGCACCCAGGTAAGTAACTGTTAACTCATATTTGCCCGAACTAAGTGCACTAAGTGAAAAATGACCGCCGGTATCTGTAGCTGTTTGCAAGTTAGCAGGTAGTAAAGTTACTGTTGCACCTGCTACAGTTTGATCGCCATTTTTAATGGTGCCGCTTATTTGCAGTTGCTGGGATAATGCGCCTGTACCTGCCAAGGTGAACAGTATTGTTGGTATAAAAAGTAATAGTTTATTTTTCATTTTTAGTAAAGGGTAAAACCCATTTATAATGTTTCCAGCTTAGGGATTGCATTGCCAGGTTAACGGTAGTATCTATATAAAGCCTGGAACGCTCGCCATTAAGCGCAACATGACATTCGGCATAAACAGCAGGGCTTTTTATGCCACGCTTGGTATAAATATCAGCCAGGTAATGCGCATAACGCAATATCATATCTGGCTGTGTGCTCATCATTTTATCTTGCAAAGGGGTTAGGTATTTGCTGTTATCAACCTCGTAAGTTTTACCGGTAGAAGGTTCTTTAACAGTAAAAAAGGTGTTGCCGGATTTTTCCATCAGCATAACCCGCCACGAGAACCGGTAACCTTCTTCGTACCAAAACAGGTGACCCGGGTATGCCAGGAACCTTAACGGAATAATGATTTGTAGTAAAAAATATATTCCAATAACACCAGGTAAGAGTACTCGCAAAATGGCAGGATAGCGGTAATTGCTTGTAGGTATCAGCTGATTTTTACCTATAAAAAAGGCAAGTAGTTTTTGGTGATATCCCGAACTAAAGAACGCGAAGCTGCTTATGATCATTACATAAGGGAACATCCCAATCCCCGGGAAAAATATGGCGGTAGAAATATGGAAACCCAACACAAAAACATAAGCCATAGGCCTGGTTTTACGGTTGATAAGAAAGAATGCGATGAACAGATCATAAAACGCCCCAAACCAGCTAAACAGGTAGGCAATCCACTCCTTGTACATTAAGCCGCCAATTAATGGCAAATGACTTTTGGCCGGTAACCATATTTTCATGGGTAGGGCATGCAGCATCCAATCGGGGTTTAGTTTGGCAAGGCCGGCAAAAAAGTAAACTATGGCAATTTGCAGTCTGATGATACCAATAGTCCATAATGGCACATGTGTGCATTTAAGCTTCGGCCAGATGCGTACATCTACCGATAAATACCGGTTAGCCGGTAGCCATATCAATAAAAAGCTAATAAGGCTTATAAAATAGTAGTGGTTTAAATAATTGGTAACATCTATGAGTTCCACATAAGTAAATGCGGCAAAGAACACAACAACTGCCACCCTATAAAATAGACCGGCAGTTATACATATAGTAGCAAGTGCAATTACACCAAAAATAAAGTGCATGCCGGTGTTCCCTAAAGGGTGCACCCATTCAAATCCCATGTAGGTGAAGTAGAACTTGGGCGTTACGTATTGCTGCGTTATCCAGCCATTGGCCCAAAAACGAATAGTACCGGCAAGCATCATAAGCCCAAACAGTATTCTGAAGGTTACTAATGGGGCGATGGATACAGGGCGCTGTAAGCGATTGATGGCGGAAAGAAACATTTTTTCTTCTTTTTTTAATCGCTATTAGTCTCCGTCGGTATCCTGGTAGGTGATACGCACACCTGTTGCCGAGGCAACATCTGTTTTAATTAAGGTTAACAGTATTTGTATCTCGCGGTAAGCAGCTTCAATTTGTGTTTTGTTATTACTCATTGCTGTTACATAAGGATCTGGTACAGTCTTTAGGCTGTTAATCGCCTTATCAAACTGAGCCATTACATCGGTACTTAGCTTTTGTTGTTTAAGGGCCACCAGGTAATCTGACATACCCGTGCCGCTGCCATTGCCATTAAACATGGTTTTTAATGCGGTTAGGTTTTGGGTAGCAAGCGCTACAGAAATACCTGCGTTAAATCCCTCGGTATTGTTTGGGAACATGGTTCCGCCCGACTGCTTGCCAAATGGCCAGCCAATTCTTGGGCCCTTAAGCTGGTCCATTTCAAAAGCAAACTGATTGATCAGGAAGGCTATCGGGCTGCCCGAATCTGAACGGGTATTTCCTATGAATGTAGCGCGATAGCTGCCTTTCCAGGCGGAAAGTACTGTAGCCACCCTTGTTTTAAGATTAGTTACAACATCCTGCACATATTTTTTACGATTTACTGCCGTAGCGCCTGTAAAATCATTTATAGCGTGTAAGTTAAACAGTAAATAATCTAACGCCGGAAAACCTTGCTGATTGATACTTGCATTGGAAGTAAGACTGTACGTACCGCGGGTAATATTGCCCTCAATTACGACCGAATCTGCTGGGAATGTGTTTGAGAAGTTACTTAGCAAAGCAGTTTCTGCCGGACCAAACTGATCCACAGACACATCCTGGTAGCGTAGGTACGTATCTTTAAATACATTTTTTAATGTAACCTGGTTTGCGGTATTTGGGGTAGTTAAAAATGTATTTACTGCGGTTTCGAGCAAATTTGCCTGAGTTTGCAGGTTGGTGTAGGCCGGTATAATCAGGTTGTCGGCATAGTTGGTAAGCATGGCTGTTTTATCAAACCCATTTGCAGATGGATCTAGTGTGTTTGTGTTGCCACCACTTTTTGAACATGCTATAATAAAAGTGGTAACAACAAGCGCTGCGGCGATAAATGCGATTGTTTTTCTACTAAGTTTTATCATCAGATTAAGATTTAATATTAACACGCAAGCCCCTTGGCGTATTTGGCCAAAGAGCTTGTGAAAATTTTGAGCTTTTTAAAACGGTTATTACAAGCCGTAAGTTGTTTTAAGTATAGTTTGAGCCTGTACCAGTTTGGTGAAATTTGGCTCGTTTATTAAAGTGTAGAAGTTTGTAGCAAAAATGCTTTTCAATATTGCGTAATCGGTAGCACTAAGTTTGCTTGTTGCCGCACGGAACTGTAATGAATAAATAAAGCCGTAACCTTCTGATAAAGCGTGGAACTGTGTAGCCAGGTTGCCAACATTTACCGAACGGGTAGGTATAGTTGAATATTCTAAAGCAGCGGCAGCGTTCAATTGCTCCCATTTGTCAAGTATTATTTTGATCTGGGCGGCAACAACTTTTTTGTCTTTTCCACCTAAAGCGGCACGGCCTGTACGGAATGCTTCAAATATAGTTTTACCTGCAAGTATTTCTTTACCGCGCTCTGCAAGGTAACCTCCCCATAATAACGGGCGGTTTGCATCTGTATTTGGGTAAGTTTTATCCGGGTCGTAATCAAACGGTACACCTAAGTTACCAAAGGCTTCGTCCCAATGGCGCTGGGCAAGGGTAGTCCCGTTGGTTACTGCTTTGTTATCATCATTAGGGATATTGGTTAACAAGTTCACAGCTTCTTTAAAGTAAAGGGCACCCATCATACCTTTGGCAACAGCCTGGTTTGATTCTAAACCTGTAGTGCCTACTAACCTTTTTGTAGTTCCCACAATGATGATACCGGCAGTACCATCAACGGCAGTAACCGTATTGTTTTGGCTGTTGGTAGCTTGTGTTGTAAAGTGGCCTCTGAAAAATGCCGCATCGGTTATTTTCTCGGCCAATGTTACTCCTGAGGTGTTAAGGGCAGCATCGGTAAACTGGCTGTTTTTGTTATCAAACATATCATTCGCTTTAGTAGCGGTGATTGTTGCATTGTTTGCTGTACCTAAATAGCTGTTTAGTTCGGCACCCATTTTAACGCGGGCGGTAGTTTTTGAATAATCAGCATTTGCAAAGGTATAAGTGGCGGGAACAGTATACGGCTGTACTTGTTCTTCTTCGCTTACCGGGGAAGAAACTTTATCTTTTTTACAAGAGGTTGCCAAAGCAATACCGGCCAGGAGAAGCGCGGTGTAGGTAAATTTGTTTTTCATCTGTATTTTATAAATTAGTTCACTATTTGTATTAAGTCTAAATAAATACTTAGTTTTGTCGCAAAGATGCTTGTTGATTCTAAAGAAAATCTAAAGAATTAAAAGTTTTTTGAGTTTATAAATCTTTGAATTACAATAGTGAAAGTTTTATTTATTGAGGACGAACCTGTATTAGCTGATGAAATGCTGGGCTATTTTTCAACCCAGGGATACTTGTGTGAAGTGGCCAGTACATTTTCAGGTGCTTCAGAAAAGATAGCCAATTATGCTTACGATATTGTAGTAGTGGATATTGGCCTGCCAGATGGTTCTGGTATGCAACTTATTCCATCGGTAGTTGCGCAAAGCAATGAAACTGGTATCATGATCTTATCAGCAAAGCACTCCTTACCTGATAAGTTAGAGGGGCTTAAACTGGGTGCAGACGATTATGTAACAAAGCCTTTTTATGTTGAAGAACTGAATGCACGTCTGCATGCGCTTTACCGTCGTAAAACGTTAAAGGGTACCCATCAGATAGTGTTTGATAGTTTTGTGGTAGACCCGCAATCAAAAACGCTGTTTCATAAAAATAAGGAAATAAGCCTCACCAAAAAGGAGTATCAGTTACTGTTGTATTTTATTGTTAATAAAGAGCGGGTAGTAAGTAAACCATCTATTGCCGAGCATGTATGGGGCGATTATGCCGACCAGCTTGATAACTTTGATGCTGTTTACGTACACCTTATGAATCTGCGAAAAAAACTAAACAAGGCCAGCGGCAAGGATTACATTAAAACTGTTTACGGTATGGGTTATAGGTTTTCTTCATGAAACTGTTAACTAAAACCAGCCTGCATTATTTATGGGTGAGTGGCGTACTTTTATTAGCCTCCTGTTTTTTGTGGTTTGTACTCTTAAAAAGAGATATATCCGCCGAAATAAAAGAACAGTTGGAATTAGAGGCCGAACTTGTTATTCATGAAATTAAGGAGGGAAACCCGATAAACTTCCCGCTGGTTAAAATAGAGCAGGGGCAAAATAATGCTGTGAAAATTTTTAAAGACACCGTTATTTTTGACCCCTTACAACAAAAGAATGAAGATTACTACCTGCTAACGCAGTCCCGAATTATTAACAATAGGCCTTATCGCATAACTGTTACAACCGCCCACATTGGCTGGGCCGAGTATTTCAAAGCCATTATGTATATGTTTGTTATACTGGTGTCATTACTTATTTGCGGCGGTGTTGGGGTCAATTATCTCATTAGCAAAAACATATGGCGCCCCTTTCTTAAAAATATGGCTATCCTGAAGGGGTTTTCACTGGCCAAAAATCAGGATCTGGCGTTGGTAAAGTCGGACATTAACGAGTTTGAAGAGCTGAATGCTGTTATGACTGATTTTGTAACCCAGGCCCGCAGAGAATATAAAAGTTTACAGGAGTTTTCAGAAAATGCCTCGCATGAACTACAAACACCGATAAGCATTATCCGCGCACGGTTAGAAAGTATCAGTCAGTTGCCTTTAGATACAAAAGCGGCAAGTTACCTGGTGGATGCAAAACAATCATTAGACAGGTTAAGTAAGGTAAATAAAGGTTTGTTGCTGCTTGCCAAACTCGAACACGATAACTTCCCCGACCTGCAGCGAATTTCACTTTCCGTGACAGTAACCGATATAATTGATCAGTTTGAGGAATTGTTTAACAGCAAGAGATTGCATTTAAAACACGATATACAGCCCGTAACTATTAACGCCAGCCCCCATCTTGTTAATATTATGGTTTCAAATTTGCTTTCCAATATGCGGAATCATACAGAGCCTGGCAAGTTTGTCGCTGTAGCGCTCTCACCAGATAAACTGATGTTTGTAAACGAAGGGAAACTTTTGACGTTTTCTGAAGACGCATTGTTTACACGTTTTAAGAACAAGGATGCCGCATCCACAGGGATAGGGCTTGGCCTTTCTATTATCAAACAAATATGTTTAGTGCACGGGTGGGTAATAAATTATGGTTATTCGAATGGTCGTCATCATTTCACAGTTTTTCTAAAAAATGTAATATAGACCCACAGGCGGGACTCAACTGCGCTGATCAACTTCAAATAAAGCCGAAATCGATGACCTAATCGATTTTAATGAAGGTAATTGTTAATTACATATGTCTTTTCCTTAAATTTGGTATTAACAAACTGGTCAAATGCTTTTAGATAAACACGATGATAGCGGGTCGGATAGGTTATTGCTTTTAAAATTGCGTGAAGGTAATACCGAAGCATTTGACGCGCTTTATGAAAAGCATTGGCAAAGTACTTATGCATCGGCATTTAAACGACTGCAAGATGCAGACCAGGCCAAGGATATTACACAAGAAATATTTTTACAGCTGTGGTTAAAGCGGGAAGAGAATGACATTGATAACCTTCGCGCTTATTTGTTTACAGCGGTTAAAAACAAAGTACTTAATTGGATTGAGAAAAGGCGCAGGTTTACACCCGTTGCAGATTTGCTCCTTGAGCTTAAAACTTCCCTGGACCAAACAGATGCGGAAATTTTAAAAAAGGAATTTATGAGTGCATACGAGGTGTTGCTTAATTCACTTACCCCATCGCAGCAGCAAATTTTCAGGATGCGATATCAGCAGGACCTCTCAACTATTGAAATTGCGGAGCAATTAGATATTTCACGCAAAACCGTACAAAACCAGCTTGGCAAAGCCGTTGCTCAGATTCGTTCTTCATTAACGCTTATCTCCTTATTGTTACTTATAAATAATCGATAATGTTTTTTAGCATCTATTGATTTTGTAGGAAACATCCTTATCAACGCTGCATAATTTTACTTTTATTTTCCTTTTTTATAAAAAAATAAAAAATCACGTGGGACTTTTTCATTTTCACCTGTCATGTACTAAACAGGCGCAAACTGGCTAATGGAAAAAGCGGAATTTATACGGATCTTAAAAAAATATAATGACGGAACGGCTTCGTATCAGGAAAAACAATTCCTGGACAGCTATTATAATTCGTTTGAAGTAAGGACTGATGTTGTTGAATTATTAGATGCCGAAGAAAAAACATCCTTAAAGGAGCAGATAAAAGCCGGATTGCAAAAAGATATTGCAGCGGCCGCAAGTAAAAGAACAGTTAAACGTTTTCCTCTTTTTGGTAAGGTAGCGGTTGCTGCTGTAATATTAATTACCCTTTCCATAGGTGTATATTTTTACGTAGCCTGGGAAAATGGTGACATCTATCCTGCACACTATTATTCAAAACATGACATACAACCGGGTGGTAACAAAGCAATACTCACACTCGCCAACGGGCAGCAGATAATATTGGGAGCCAAGGGGAACGGATTACTTGCTATACAAGGCAACACAAAGATCGTTAAATCAGCCATCGGGCAAATAGCCTATAATAACCAACCTGCATTGTTAAATGAAAAAGCGGACGTTACTTATAACATGATTAGCGTACCAAGGGGTGGCCAGTATCAGGTAACCTTGCCAGACGGGAGCAGGGTGTTACTAAATTCGGCTTCATCATTGCATTTTCCAACTGCTTTTAACGGTAATGACAGGAGGGTAGAGTTAACCGGGGAAGCTTATTTTGAAGTAGCTCACGATAAAACCAAACCCTTTAAAGTTATTACCGGCAGTCAAACGGTAGAGGTTTTAGGCACTCACTTTAACATTAATGCTTATTCCGATGAAAGTACACTTAATACAACACTGCTTGAAGGGAGTGTAAAAGTGTTTAATGGCAATCAGGAGGTTGTGATTAAGCCAGGGGAGCAGGCGCAAACAACTGCAGGTTCAGGCGCTATAAGTGTAATACAAAATGCAGATACCGAACAGGCTATAGCCTGGAAAAATGGTTTATTTCAGTTTAAAGATGCAAGTTTAGAAACCATAATGCGGAGTTTATCTCGTTGGTATAATGTTGATATAGCATACGATGGAGAAATACCGGAAAGGAAATTTTCGGGTAAGATATACCGCAATATAAATATTTCGCAAGCGCTGGAAATTATCAACTTTTCTGGCGTAAGGTTTCATATCGAAAAGGCGTCTGCCAGCCAAAAAACCAACAAAATTATTGTAACACCCTGATTTTAAATATTAGTTAATTATTAACCCCAAAAACTCAAATGAAAAAACATTTACGAAAGCAGCATTAGCAGGTAAGACGGGCACCAAATAAAAAACCGCAGAAGTGTTACCAGCACCTCCACGGAAAATATTTGGATCAACCCCGCATACGGACAAAAACAATTCGGTCGAACTATTCATGTGTTAATCCAAACTTTACAAAAGTAATGAAATTTAATGCTATTACCAGAGCTGTGTTCAGTTCCTGGCTTCCCCCTAATTTTTTATTGGTTATGAAGTTGACTACCTTCCTGTTGATCATAGCCCTTATGCAGGCCAGTGCCAAAGGCTACGGACAAAGTATCAATTTAAACGAAAAGAATGTAGCTGTTGAGGCAGTTTTTCATTCGATAGAAAAACAAACAGGATACGTTTTTTTCTACGACATTGCAACTATTCGCAATTTACGTGTAAGCATTCACGCGCAAAATGCTTCCATAAATGACGTACTGGACAATTATTTCAAAGATCTGCCGCTATCTTTTAATGTTGTTGACCAAAAGAACATCGTTGTTAAAAATAAATCGGAATCTCTCTTTTCAAAAATCGTTAATCTTATTACAATTCCTTACACTATAACCGGCAAAGTAACCGACGAAAATGGCAAGCCGTTACCGGGCGTTACAATAGTTGATAGTAAAGGCAAAAGAAATACCGTATCTGATGAAACAGGTTTTTATTCAATGTCTGTAGAGAAAGGAGACATTGTTGTTTTTAGGTTTATTGGTTACAAAAATAAAGAGGTAACCATTACCAGCCAGGATGTACTGAATGTTACAATGCAGATAGACCTGTCTAACCTTAACCAGGTTGTGGTAGTGGGTTACGGCAGCACAAGAAAGAAAGATCTAACCGGCGCGGTATCTACAGTTGATACCAAAACCATTGAGGATGTACCTTTTACCACCATTGATAATGCGCTTGCAGGAAAAGCTGCGGGCGTACAAGTAACCAAATCTGACGGAACACCCGGCGGTGCTGTGCGTATAAGGATAAGGGGCTCAAGCTCTATTTTGGGCGGAAACGATCCTTTATACGTAATTGATGGAGTACCGGTGCAGGTGCAAAGCAGCTTTAAAACTCCCGGTTATGATGTGGGCAGCCCTGTAGGTAACGACGTTACAGCCGCAGGTGGCGTAAATGCTGGCTTGTCGACCGCTTTCGTTAACGGGCTTAACAGCCTTGGCGGATTAAATACCGATGATATAGAGTCTATCAGTATTTTAAAAGATGCTTCATCGACGGCTATTTACGGATCAAAAGCGGCTAATGGTGTGGTTATTATTACCACTAAACGAGGCAAAAAGGATATGAAGCCCGTAATAACAGCCAGTTATTACACAACCATTACCTCGCCTAAAACCCCTCATGTTTTAAATGCATCGCAATACAAAACATTACTTACCGAGGCAGCTCAAAACGATTATGACGAACGTAAGGCAGCCGGCGATCCTATTCCCGATGATATAAATTCAATCCTGAATACACCCAATTTATTTTTTGGCAAAGGCAATACCGATTGGATAAAGGAAGTAACCCGCAACACGGTATCACACAATGCCGAACTTGCCGTACAAGGCGGCGGCGCGGCGTCAAAGTATTTTAGCTCTATATCGTACAACAGCACACCCGGTGTAGTAAAAGCCACTGATTACCAAAGGATCTCGGGAAAAGTAAATCTGGAGAACGAGATTGGTAAGCATTTCAGGTTTATTACTAACCTTATATTGGGTTACACCCAGCAAAATATTGGCGATGGTGCTTACGGTCAGGCTTTAAGATCGCGACCTGACTATACACCTTACGACGCCGATGGAAATTTTACCAATTTTTCTGAAGTGGGTGCCTCGTACCAGGGTTTTCAAAACCCCGTTGCATTGCTTACAGCAACAAATAATGCAAAAACATTTAGCTTACTTGGTTCTTTCTCGGGTATATATGATATCACCAAACAACTACAGTTTAAAAGTACGGTATCGTTAAACTCACAGGCATACAACCAACGGAACTATACTCCAAGCTATCTGGATATTGGTAGTTTTTATGGTAACGTTGCTAACGAGGGTGGCATAGGCGGCAATACAAACAGTAGGCTTACCAACTGGTTTTTGGAAAATACACTTTCCTACAACAAAAGCTTTGGTAAGCATACTATAGATGTACTGGCTGGTACATCTTATGAAACGCGCAAAACCAGCTTTTTTAGTGCTACAGCTACAGGCTATCCTAATGATAATGTGTTAACCAGTCTTTCATCCGCGGTTACGCCACTATATGTAAGGGGAGATGATCCGTCGAAACCCCAAAGTTACTTATTGTCGTTTTATGTACGGGCAAACTACAGTTATATGGATAAATACCTGTTTACCTTTACCGGCCGAACCGATGGTTCTTCAAAATTTGGCCCTAATGATAAATTTGGTTACTTTCCCTCAGGTGCTATAGCCTGGCGTATATCGCAGGAAAACTTTCTTAAGAACGTTAACTGGATAGACGATATTAAATTCCGCGGAAGCTACGGTTTAACCGGAACGCAAAATATTGGCGATCAGATGTATCGTACACTGTACAGTCCGTTCTCTTATGGCGGTACAAGCGCGCTTATCCCTACACAATTAGGTAATCCAACCATTAAATGGGAAAGCACAAAAGAGGCCGATGGTGGTTTAGATATATCATTATTCAAAAACAGGTTACAGGCAACGTTTGATTATTACAACAAGAAAACCAGCGGGGCCTTACTTGCGCTGCCTGTTGCTCCAAGCAGCTCATACGGAGCAGCATTTAGCAATGCCGTTGGTATCAAAAACACCGGTTTTGAGGCCAGTTTGTCGGGCGATATAATCCATACTACAAATTTTAAATGGAATGCATCGATAAATGTTACCTGGAATAAATCGCTGGTTACCAAGCTGGACAAAAATGCCGATCTGGGACAGTTGGGCGATTTAACCGGGCTGGAATATGGTAACACCACTTTGGTTGAAGGAAAACCGTTGGGCTTAATAACCGGTCTTACAGTTACCGGTATTATAAAGAACCAGGCACAGCTTGATGCTTATAAGAAAAAGTTAGGGGTTTATGCTACATATATATTCCCTTACCTTAATATCGGCGACCCAATGTATCAGCTGGAAGAAACCGGCCCTACAAATAATTACCTTAATTTTGGTACTGTAATAGCAAACGCGGCACCAAAATATTTTGGCGGTATTACACAGGGCTTCACTTACAAAAACTTCGATCTGCAATTTTACTTTACATTTTCACAGGGAGGTAAGCTGGTTTGGGGCGATCATGTATCAAGCGTAGCATTCACCGGCACATCAAATGCCAATGTAGCCATGCTTAACAGGTATACCTCAACAAATACCGATAGCAACCAGCCGCGGTTGTTACTCAATGACGGTATCTACTATAAATCAAACCTCGATGTATTCAACTCATCGTACTTAAAGCTGCGTACCCTAACGTTTAATTATCATTTAGGTAAAAGCAGGTGGATGCAAAAAGCCGGTTTGCAAAATGCTTCAGTATTTGCGTCAGCGACCAATCTATTCACCATTACCAAGTATCCGGGTAATGACCCAGAAACATCTGACGATCCCTACAGTGTAGGCGGCGGTTATTTTGATGTGAGTAATTACCCTACGGTAAAAACCTTCTCATTAGGTTTAAAGGCAGGTTTTTAATTTTTACCCATTAACAAATAGTAAAATGAAACAGAAAAATATAAAGTATCTGGTAATTGTTTTTGTCAGTTGCTTTCTTTGGTCATGTAAAAAAGAATTAAATGTATTCCCCACCACGTCCGAGGTTGATGGTAATGTTATTGTAGATGCAAAAAGTGCATTTACCGTACTTAATGGTGTATATTACCGGTTTGCCAATGCTGGTGCAGATAATAACACCATACCATCTGTAAGGTGGTGCGATGTAAGCGAAAGCCTGCCATCAGAAATGGCTAATACGCTGGTAATACCAGGTGGCGGTGATAACTTTAATGAATTTACCTTCGATTCAAAATCATACGGTGTTGACGGTATCTGGAACTATGGCTACGCTTTAGTAAATGCTGCAAACGGCTTCCTGAAAAACGTTGCACCGATTACAACCATACCGGCAGCAACCAAGAAACAAATGATTGCCGAAGCTAAATTTTTACGGGCTTACGGCAACGAGTATCTGCTGCTGTTTTATGGGGAATATCATGATGTAAATAGCAAGTTTGGCATTATTTTGCGCGATGAGTTTATCACTACCGATAATATAAATGTGGCGCGGTCTACCGTTGCGGCTACTTATACATCAATCCTTTCCGATCTTGATGCAGCTATTCCTGATCTGCCCGCTCAAAACACAAAAACCTTTTACGCTAACATTACAGCTGCAAAAATTTTAAAGGCCCGTGTGTTGATAAACAGGGGTATCGCAGGAGATTATGCACAGGTAGCTACGCTCACAGATGATGTGATAAACGCCAAAACGTTTGAACTGGAACCAAGCGTTAAGGATTTGTTTTTGAGCAATGGACTAACCAGCAAAGAAGTGGTAATGAACGTGCAGCCGTTTGCTACCGAAAACTACAAATTTCAAAATTACCAGTACTATCAGCAATATGTTTTAACAGATTCATTAAAGAGCATGTTAACCGGCGATCCTCGCGCAGAATGGATGTATAAAGATTACACCAGTCGTTATTACGGTGTTATCCCCGAATTTACCAAGTATTACTCGGGCGATGTAAAAAACATTCAGCAAACGCCGCTCTCTGAAAATTGCTATGCTTTTAGGATAACCGAAGCTTATTTATTGGAGGCCGAAGCGCTCGCTCTTTTAAACGGCGATTTAACAAAAGCCAAAACACTGCTAACTACCATAATGAACCGTGCTGGTATTACGGATGTATCGGCAGTTATTAATGCTAAAACCGGCGAAGAATTACAGTTGCTGGTGGTAAAAGAAGAAATGAAAAACTTTATTGGTGAAAATGGGGGCGATTGGTTCGCGCTGCGCAGGCTTCCGTTTGCAACTGTGAAGAAAATACAACCGGCTATCACAGCGGCAACACAACTTATACTGCCAATACCGAACATTGAAAGAGTCACTAACGGTAAAGTAGATCAAAACCCTGGTTACGCAAACTAATTAAAGCAATAATGAAAAAAACTATATTAAACTGCCTGGCAGCATCGCTGATGCTGGCAGGTTGCAGCAACAAGTCAGCCGATCAAAGTGGATATGTTATAAACGGAAGTTTAAAAGGTATATCATCCGGCACCATAAAATTGCAAAGCTACAATGAAGATGACCGTAGCTCAAAAACTGTTGATAGCGGCACGGTTACTAATGGCACTTTTAAGTTGCAGGGCCAATTGGATGCACCGCAAATGATGACTTTAACAATTGAACCTGGTAAATGGAGCTTTAATGTTTTTGTTGATAATGCAACCGTTACAGTAACCGCCGATACTGCCGGAGCCGAGCATTATGATTATACCAAATATGGCGAAGGTAAGGGCGCGCAGCTGAAAAAATTTACGGAACAAGGTTCAAAAAACTATGACGATTGGATGGCTTATCAGAATGATCCCGGTCAGAAAAAGTTTGACCCGGTATATGCCGAGCTTGATAAGAAGTTTAAAGCGGCAGGTAATAACGTTGATGCTCAATACAAAGTACGCGACCAGATGGATTCGGTGCGTAAAGTGCAGCAGGCCTGGCAAAAAACAAAGATCGATGAATACATAACAAAAAATCCATCGTCGGTAGCCGGGGTATACATGTTTAATAACTTGTATCAGTTTTCGAGCGATATGCCTGTAACAACGCTCGAAGCAACATTGAACAAGTTTACCGGCGAAGCTAAATCATCCGCTTATTATAAAAGTTTGGCTGCTTCACTTGCCAAATTAAAGGCGGTTCAACCAGGTGCGGTGGCTCCCGATTTTACTTTACTAAAAAGGGATAGTTCTAAATATACCCTTTCATCAACCCGGGGCAAATATACCATGATTGATTTTTGGGCAAGCTGGTGTCATCCCTGCCGTCAGGCCATCCCACACTGGAAGTCGGTTTATCAAAAGTACAATGCCAAGGGTTTCGAGATCGTAAGTGTTTCTGATGATAGCAAATGGAAAGACTGGTTCAAAGCCATGGACGTAGAGAAAATGCCATGGACGCAGGTATGCGATGAATTTCCGATAAAAAACATGCCCTCGCGTATAGGCAGTCTTTACATGACTACCTACATTCCTTATTACGTATTACTTGATAAAGAAGGTAAAATACTGGTAAGCAGCGGCGACGAGAAAAAGATAGACGAAAAACTGAAGGAAGTTTTCGGGAGTTGATGATTTTCTATATGGCCCGTCCGGCAAACGGGCCATATTTAGCCAGTCCAAGCATTTATTCTAATAGTTATTTATAACGTTCAAAAAAGGCCGTGCTGGAAATGTATTTGCTGCTTTTTGCTTAATACCTCATTTTAAACAGTTAAATCAATTTTAATTATGAAAACCAAAAAATTAAGCTGCATGCTCTTATCGTTGTTTTTTTTACAACAGGGTTTTGCGCAGGATGCTAAACCATTAACACAATTTACCTTACAGGGTAAATTAAGCGGCGCCAAAATGGATTCCGTACTGCTTTATTACGCCGATGCTTCTGGTGCATATGCTCATCTTTCAAAACCTGTAGTAAATAACGCTTTTACTTTAACCGGTAATATTGGCCAGCCCGTTAGTGCAAGAATAATTTTTAAGCATACCGGCGAGGTTATCCCACGGGAAAAATATGAGGACAGGATGCGTGAGATTTACCTGGAACCATCAGTTTTAAAACTTGCGGGTAATCCTGCCGAGCTTAAAAAGTTAAAAATAAGTGGCTCAAAAACAGAATTGGAGTTTGAAGAACTTACGGCCAAAACCAATTCTATCCGTGAAGAAATGAAGCCGCTTGAAGAGGCCTTTATGAAAGAAAAAGATCATGAAAAAGCCGCCGCCATTCACGATCAATTTGAACCTTACTTTGCCCGCATAAAAAAGGTTACTTATCAGTTTTTTCTTGATCACCCCAACTCATATGTAACGCTTGATATGATGCGTTACTATGTGTCGCAAATGAAACTCGATTCAACTAAAGTGGTTTATAATGCCTTTAACGATGAGCTTAAAGCTACCGATGCGGCAAAGGAACTGGACGCAAAAATCAAAACCATAGAATCTGGTATGCCGGGAAGCATGGCCGCTGTATTTACCAAAATGGATATTAATGGCAAGCAACTTTCATTAACCGATTTTAAAGGAAAATATGTAATGCTTGATTTTTGGGCAAGCTGGTGTGTGCCCTGCCGTAAAGGTAACCCACACATGATTGAAGTTTACAACAAATACAAAGATAAAGGGCTGGATATTATTGGCATTGCCGATGATGACGGAAAAATCCCAACGTGGAATGCTGCTGTAGCTAAAGACAACGTAGGCATTTGGCACCATGTGTTAAGAGGGCTTAAAATGGATATGATAATGAAACATATCCCCAATCCCGAGGATCTGGACGAACGATATGGTATCTCATCTATCCCGACAAAAATATTGATAGATCCATCCGGCAAAATTATCGGTCGGTTTGGCGATAGCTTTGGTGGTACAGACGAGGATATGGACAAAATGCTGGCCTCTGTTTTTGATAAATAACGATAATCAGTAACTTGAGTTAATCGTCATGTCTTCAATGGATTATCAATACTGAAAAAACATAGGTTATTACCGTGCTAAATCTTTTTAAATCGAAAAAAGATAATGTTTATTCCGGTAATAGTATAAAATTTCCGGCTTTTGATGGAATGATTGCTATTAAATTTAATGATAAGCATATTTATAAAAAATAACGCTAACGATCGTGGTTTAGCTTCAATAAAAAAATAATTACATGAAAAACAAAATCAAATTTTTAGGTGCTTCTTTAATGGTTGCCATGCCGGCAATGTTAATGGCACAAAGCGGTGTAAATTATACGCTGACTGGAAAAGTAGGAACGCTATCGGCCCCGGCAAAGGCTTATTTAATGTATAGCACGGCTGCAGGCAGGCAAACAGATTCGGTGGTGATGAATGCAGGTGCTTTTAGTTTTAAGGGTACGGTTGATAACCCTCAGAACGCTTATTTAATTATTAATAAAAAAGGCGACGGTTTACGCAGCCAGTCCCTTAACGTTACTACATTATACCTTGAGCCCGGAGCCATTACAGTAACCAGTCCTGATTCATTGGAAAATGCTAAAATAAAGGCAGGACAGGTTAACGCTGATAACGATAAATTAAAAGTAGCCCTTAAACCGGTTACCGAAAAAATGAACGCGCTCAATAAAGAATACAGTGCTGCATCTGAAGAGAAACGTAAATCAAAAGAATTTAGCGATGATATAGATAAACGTTACGAGGCGTTGGAAAAAGATCAGAAACAGGTAAACCTGGCTTTTATAAAAGCTAATCCTAATTCGTTGATGAGCCTTTTTGCACTTCAAAACTCGGCAGGTTCGGTGCCGGATGTTGCCGAAATTGAACCCGTTTTTAACGCTTTATCACCGGCCGTAAAATCAAGCAAAACAGGTACAAACTACGCTGCCGAAATTGTCAAAATGAAAAAAACAGCGTTGGGTGCCATAGCTCCGGATTTTACCCAGGCAGATACCGCCGGTAAAGCCATTTCATTGCATGATTTTAAAGGAAAATATGTATTAGTGGATTTTTGGGCCAGCTGGTGCGGGCCATGTCGTGCAGAAAATCCTAACGTCGTTAAGGCTTTTGATCTGTATAAAGGAAAAGGTTTTACAATATTAGGTGTATCTCTTGATCAGCCTGGTGCCAAAGACAAATGGCTTAAAGCTATTTACGCCGATCATTTGAGCTGGACGCAGGTATCTGACCTAAAAGGTTGGAAAAATGATGTAGCACAGTTGTACGCTGTTCAGTCAATTCCGCAAAACTTTCTGGTTGCTCCCGATGGTAAAATAGTAGCCAAAAACATTCGCGGCGAAGAGCTTACCAATAAATTAAAAGAGCTGCTGGACGAATAGTGAATTTAAGTAACCATTATGCAGGTCGTATTAATAACCACTGTTGAGTTTCGTTTTTTCTGAATAAAAGCAAGATAAACAGGTGTTATTAATACGACTTTTTTAAAGCCCCTAATTTAAAAAAGATGTATTGTATAACCCGGAGCTTTCATATAAAGCCGATGTATGTATACCTGCTGCTATTGATGGCCACATCATGTGCCGCCAAAAAAAACATAACAGCACAGGGCGAACCAATTTATCAATGGCGCATAAAAGTGGCTATTCCGGGTTCAGATATTGGATTCCTTAATACCGTATTTTATGCTGATGAAGCCCAGCAGCCGCTGGCCGTAAGTTTGTTTAAAACAGTACCGGTGATATCGGGAAGAAAAACCCTGGTGTTTTATAAAGCTTTCTCCGTTACAGAGATTAAACAAATACGGGACGAGTTGTATAGTAACGGTATTATGTGTGTAACCATAGAAAGGCTTAATCAATAAATACTATAACGGGTAGGCCGTATCACTTTTGGTTTCAGACAATACAAAAAAGCTTTGGATAGAGGTGATATTTGGTAAAGCAGCCAGTTTATGCCTGTAAAACTGATGATAGGCATCCATATCGCTGGTAGCAACACGTAGCAAAAAATCAAAAGTACCCGTCATCTGAAAGCATTCCATAACTTCAGGGAACTTCACTATCTCTGTTTCAAATTGGGTCAAAGTAGCGGTAGCATGATCGTTCAATAAAACCTGGCTGAAAGCAATGAGGTTTTTATCGATCTTTTTTCTGTCAAGGATAGCAACAGAACGTTTTATAATGCCGAGCTCATTAAGGCGCCTTATACGGTCGTGTACTGTCGCGATAGATTTACGCAAACTAAAGGAAATTTCCTTATTAGTAAGTAAGGTGTTCTTCTGTAAAAGCTTTAGGATCTCTATATCCAGTATATCTAATTGCGAGTTGCCCATATAGTTTTTTGTTCGGCTGAAAAAACAAACAATGTTTTAACATTTAACCTTTTCCAAATATAAAAAAAATAGGTTTATATGTCAATATTCATAAAATTTCCGGGTTTTTAGTGTTTGGTTGTATTATAATTTATTGGTAATGATATTTACCGAAAAATAAACAAAGTGAAAATTGAATTGAAGGACCTGGATTTAACCCTTGAAAGTAAGTTTACCAACTTATGGCACATGGTAGGCAATACGCCAATGTTGCAGATTGGCTATACCTATAAAGGCAAACCCGGTAAAATATATGTGAAGTGTGAAAATTATAATTTAACCGGTAGTGTAAAGGATAGGATGGCACTCTACATTCTTTTTAAAGCCTATAAGAATGAGGCTATAAAATCAGGTGATACTATAATAGAAGCTACTTCGGGTAATACAGGAATCGCTTTTGCCGCTATTGGCAAGGCGCTTGGGCATGAAGTTATCATCATTATGCCGGATTGGCTGAGTAAGGAGCGCAAAGACATCATCGCCAGCATGGGAGCAAAGATACATCTGGTAAGTAAAACCCAAGGCGGCTTTTTGGGAAGTATCAGACTGGCCGAATCCATGAACAAAACCAGCGACAGGTTCTTTTTACCCCGACAGTTTGAAAATCTTTATAATGCCGAAGCGCACGAGATGACAACAGGCCCCGAGATATGGCAGCAACTACAAAACGAAGGTCTTATACCCGATGCTTTTGTAGCCGGGGTAGGAACGGGCGGTACCGTAATGGGTACCGGCAAATATCTTAAAATGATGAACCCCGCAATAAAAATCCATCCGTTGGAGCCGGCAGAATCGCCAACGCTTACTACTGGTTATAAAGTTGGCAGCCACCGCATACAAGGTATCAGCGATGAATTTATCCCCGCTATAGTTAAGCTTGATGAAATGGACGAAGTTTTACAGGCCGGCGATGGTGATGCCATTATTATGGCACAAAAACTTGCCAAAGAGCTTGGGGTGGCCGTGGGCATTTCATCCGGAGCTAACGTAATCGGAGCTATTAAACTAAAGGAAAAACTGGGTGAATCAGCCACAGTGGTAACCTTACTGTGTGATAGCAATAAAAAATATCTGAGTACCGATCTGGTAAAAGATGAACCAGTTAAAGAAAATTACATATCAACCGATGTGACTTTTACAGACTACCGCCCCATAAGCAGGCTGCATGAACCCATTATATTGAAATTTTAAACCCCTATAAAGCTTAATTACAAAAACTACATGAAAAAGATTTTAACAATAGCAATTGTATTGCTTGCCGCGCTACAAGCAAAAGCGCAGATTTTACAGCCCGTGCAATGGAGTTATGCAGCAAAAAAAACAAGCGATAAGGAAGCTGTTGTATTTATTAAGGCCACTATAGATGCAGGCTGGCATGTTTACTCTCAATTTGTAAAAGATGGAGGTCCGGTAAAAACCACTATCACCTTTAACCCATCAAGTACCTTTTCATTGGTTGGCGCAACAACAGAGCCTAAGCCAATTATGAGGATGGAAAAGGTTTTTAGCATGGAGGTTGGCTTTTTTGAGAAATCGGTAATATTTCAGCAAAAAATAAAACTGAAAACCGGGCAAGCTACAGTAACTGGTAAACTGGAATACATGACCTGTAACGATCAAAAATGTTTACCGCCAGACGAAATTGAGTTCAGCATCCCGGTAAAATAAAATTCAAAGCCCTAAACTATGTTGTTTAAATTAAGATCGATACTTTTTATTGCCTTAACATTTACGCTTTGCCAAATGGTAAAGGCCCAGGATACCGTATCAACGAAAGATATTGAATTTACACCTATAGAATCTAAGTCGCCTGCGGTAACAAATACAGCAACTAAACAAGATGAAAACATTAATAAAGCACCAGAAAAACTAAAGGCTGGTAAAATAGCAAGTGTTATAAATTCGCCAAAACATCAAACACTTTGGGCCATATTTTGGACAGGCTTTATTGGTGGGTGCGCCGCTTTTTTTATGCCATGTATATTTCCTATGGTGCCGTTAACCATTAGCTTTTTCACCAAAAGTTCCGAAAAAAAGAACAGCGGAGTAGGGAAGGCGCTGATTTACGGTTTAAGCATTATTGTTATCTACGTGGTACTGGGTTTGTTAATTACAGTTAGTTTTGGTGCATCTTCATTGAATAGCCTGGCAACAAACGGGATTTTTAACATGACCTTTTTTGTGGTGTTGATTATTTTTGCAGCTTCATTTTTAGGCGCCTTTGAAATAACGCTTCCATCGGGATGGGTGAATGCGGCGGATGCCAAATCAGACAAAGCCGGGCTGGCAGGTTTGTTTTTTATGGCGGCTACACTCGCATTGGTTTCCTTTTCATGTACCGGGCCAATTATAGGCACACTGCTGGTACAGGCCGCTACTACCGGCGCATTATTAGGGCCGGCAGTAGGTATGCTGGGTTATTCCTTTGCGCTGGCTATTCCCTTTGTGGTGTTTGCTATGTTCCCCGCTTTACTCAGCACATTGCCAAAATCTGGCGGCTGGTTAAACAGCGTTAAGGTAGTATTGGGTTTTCTTGAATTGGCTTTGGCATTTAAATTTCTATCAAATGTAGATCTGGCTTATCACTGGCATTTGTTTGACAGGGAAGTTTTCCTGGTATTGTGGATAGTGATCTTTACATTGATGGGTTTTTACCTCTTAGGGAAGCTTACCTTCAGTCATGATACTCCCCTAACTTATATCTCCGTACCGCGTTTATTCCTGGCTATTATTGTTTTTTCATTCAGCATGTATATGGTGCCCGGTTTATGGGGGGCGCCACTAAAATCCATCAGCGCCTTATTGCCGCCAATGGCTACACAGGATTTTGATCTGTCAGCAACAAATACAAACAACACTAACGTATCGTTTCCATCCGACGGAAAGCCTCATAAATATGCAGACCTCTTTGATAAGCCCAAGGGATTTGATCCTTATTTTGATTATGACGAGGGATTGGCCTACGCAAAAAAAATGCATAAACCTGTTATGATAGATTTTACTGGCCATGCTTGTGTAAATTGCCGTAAAATGGAGGCCAATGTATGGCCAGATAAAGAAGTTTATAAAAAGCTAACCCAGGATTACGTACTGATCCAGCTTTATGTGGACGACAAAACAGATCTGGCAGTGGCAGATCAAACTACAACGCCCGAAGGTAAAAAGCTCAATACCATCGGCAATAAATGGAGCTATTTACAAACCAGCAAGTTTGTATCCAACTCCCAGCCATTCTATGTTCTCCTCGATCCGGAAACGCAACAGCCATTAGTTTCCCCAACCGGGGCTGAGTATGATGCGGGCATTTACCTGGCCTATTTAAACAGCGGCTTAAAGGCCTTTATAAAATGATATTATAAATATTGATTTTCTTTAAAAAGCCTTCAGAAGTTCTTTTAAATCAGTTAATAAATCAATTAAAAAAAGCATCCCCTGAAGCGGGTGCTTTTCCTTTGATGATAGTTTTTTAATAGTGCAAAAGGTTGAGGCAAGGGGAAGTATACAGCGTCTCAGTTTTTTCTATCTTTATTAAAAATATTTCCTATGACCACCCAAGAATACATTGCCGGGGCACCGGTTGAACGGCAGGAACTACTTACCAGGCTCCATGAAATGATAATTGCTAATGACCCAAGCATAACGCCGGTTGTTAAACCCATGATGGGTAAGGATATGATCCTGTTTGAAGATCATGGATATATGAAATATGGCTTGGCTGATACTAAAAAATATATGTCACTCCATTGTTTGCCCATTTACATGGATAAAGGCCTTCATGCTAAATACGAAGCCTTGCTGCCGGCTGCGCAATTTCAAAAGGGTTGTATCAATTTTACGGATGCCGAACAAATGCCATTGGAAACTGTAATTGCTTTGATCGTTGATTGCGCTTTGATCAATATGAAAGAAGTGCTGGAGAACCGGAAAAAGAAAAAATAAAAGGCAATATAGCAGCAACTTCAGTTAAAAGAATGTCTGAACTCCAATGGCGAGAGGCTGGTTTTGGTCTTGAACAGCTTGCTGAAGGATTGTAAATGTTCAAATCCCAGTTCGTAGGCAATTTCGCTGACAGATAAATTGGTAGTCGAGAGTTTTTCCTTTGCCAGCTCGATCAGTTTTCCGTGCAGGTGCTGTTGTGTGCTCTGCCCGGTAAGGGATTTAAGCAGGCCACTCAGGTATCCCGGTGAAATATTTAAAATTTCGGCAATATGAGTAACGCTTGGCAAGCCTTGCTTAGTTAATGCGCCGCTGTTGAAATAATCTTCCAGGAAATCTTCGAGCCTGGTGAGCAACTCGTGGCTGGCGATCTTTCTGGTGATGAACTGGCGCTGATAAAATCTTTCTGAATAGGTCAGCAATAGTTCCAACTGCGCAATGATTACATTTTGACTGAACCGGTCGATATTCGCATGGTATTCTTGTTCGATATTTTGAGCGATGGCCATCAGCATGGTTTCTTCCTTATCGGAAAGATACAGCGCTTCATAAACCGAATAGCTGAAAAACTCATATTGCTTAATGGTTTTTGCCAGTGGCGTGTTCCACAAAAAGTCTGGGTGGATCAGAATCATCCAGCCTTCCGGGCGTTTGGCCTCAGCCATACCCGCGGCACTATCAATACCAAATAGCTGGCCGGGAGACATGAAAAATAATACTCCTTCGTCGAAGTCACTTGCCTGCTGCCCATATTTGAATTTCCCATGCTGTACCTTTTTTAGCGAAATGGAATAAAAGTCAAAGATCAGGCTGAATGGAATATCGGCGATGGGCAAGGTAATATCATCCATATGAACAACACTAACCAGTGGGTGCGCCGGCTTCGGCAGGCCCGCCGCCCGGTGATATTCGGTGATGGTACTGAAACGGAAAAGCTGGGTACTGTTCATAATCCAAGGTACTTATTTTTGATGATAGGCTATCGCAAACTCTTTGGCAAAATCAGCTAATTTTACATTGCCCATCTTTGGCCTGCTCCGGTGAAAATTCTCCAACGGTTTGCCACTATGCATAGCCGCCTGCATTTCCACCAGGGTTTCAGCAAGTTTTTCCGGTATCTTTGCCATTTTTAAGCCTTGTAGCATTGCTTTATCAGTTAGCAGCACCCACTTTAACCAGGGTTTGCCCACAGCTGTGCCAATGATTCTGGCGGCTTCGTTACAAGTCATTTCCTCACTACCCACATAACGTATGGTGGTTTTTTTTGTAAACAATAAAAGCTCCTCCGATACGGCATCAGCGATGTCTTTTGGCGATACAAAAACTATGCGGTCTTCTCCACCATAGTTACCCATAAGCAGGCCGGTTTTACCGGTAAGTAATGCCCAAAGCCCCGAATAACGCAGCGTCAGGAATTTGCCGATGAATCCTTTGCCCTTGATCAGATCTATCGACTGATAAAAGTTGGTGTAAAAAGAGCCGGGTCTCATGATAGTTATTGAGGCATCCAGTTCATCAAACTCATTCTCTACATTTTCCCCTTTTATGAGGTCTGCCGCCCAACCGCTCATCACTACAATACGTTTTGTTTTAGCAGCTTTTAACGCCTGCGCGTAGTTTTGCGCCATCCGGCGTAAATAATCACTCAGATCGGGTTCGGTAAAACTCAGCGGAATCATGGCGTAAACTGCATCTGCGCCTGTAAAAGTGTGAGTTAAAAATTCAACATCGGAGATCGAGCCAATGGCCGGTACCGCTCCCAATTCTTCAATTGCACTTTGTTTTTTGGAGTCGCTGCTGATTACCGTTACTTGATGGCCCTGGCCGATCAATATTTCGGTCAGTGGTTTGCTGATGTTCCCTAAGGAACCGGTTACAATAATTTTCATGATTTTATTTGGTATAAACGCCGTTTTCTATATCCGCGAGCAATTTTGAATGTGTTGGGCGCCATTTCAAACCTTCCTGGGTTAGTTTACTTGACGCCGGGCAGTCGATAGCGGCCATGTGAGCGAACCAGCCAAAATGTTCGGCTGCTGCTTCAGGGGCTATTGATTTTACCGGAATATTTAGTTGTTTTCCAATGGCTTCGGCAATAGCTTTAACGGTAATCGCCTCTTCTGCAGCCGCGTGATAACGTGCGCTTGGCACAGCGTTTTCCAACGCCAGGCGGAATAAATGGGCGGCGTCCAGCCTGTGTACAGCATTCCACCTGTTAATTCCTTCGCCAATGTAAGCAGAGAAGCCTTTTTCGCGGGCGATGTTAACCAGAATTGGTATAAAGCCATGATGATCGCCCTCGCCATGAACCGATGGTGATAATCGCAATGATGCGGCACGCACACCCAGTTCGGCGACGGCGTCTGCTGTTTGCTCTGAAGCCCGTGGCCAGGCTGGGTTAAAAAGAGGGATAATCTCTTCGGTAGCCAGTTTTCCGGGACTAACCAACGCTGTGCCTGAAGTAACAATAAATGGACGATTAGAACCGGCCAGCACTTCACCGATGGTTTTGATGGCAAGCTTATCTACTTTGCATACTTCCGGGAACCGGGTAAAATCATGGATGAATCCGGCATGGATCACCCCGTCTGTTTCGGCGGCACCAGTCCGCAAACTATCAAGGTCTTCGAGGTCGCCGCGATGAACTTCTGCACCTGCTGAGATCAGCTTACCAGCGGATGCATCCGAACGGGCAAGCCCCAATACCTGGTGGCCGGCATTAATTAATTCCTGTACAATGGCAGTTCCTATGAAGCCGGTGGCTCCCGTGACAAATACGCGCATAATTTGATTTGATTTTGTTGATACAAAGATCAGTTACACTAATCAACAAAGTTTATCCAAATCTGCTTTTGGTTTAGCCGAATCCGGAATTAAAGAACCTTTCCGAAAACAAAAATAACGTCAATCCCCAATAAGCGCGCTTATCAAACTGTTTCCCAGCCGGATCGGCTTAAAAATGCTGCTCTTCTCTAATATATTTCTATTTCGGATTAATTGAAATACCCTTTTCCTCACGAATAAGCTGAAAAAGGTGATCAGGGCGAACTATTACATAATCTTCATTAAGTGAGTTAGCCACATTTTTGAAGCTTGTTGGCGAAGTACCCGTCCAGGGCTGCGCCTGTATGATCAGGAAACGCGGCGAGATTTTGTCCCAATCCTTAGAGGCCCTGGCAATATGATCTTTCATCGCCTGTTCCGTTGTACAATAGTTACAGGTAAGTGCCATTCCCGGTAAACTGTCATTATAAATAGTGAGCCCTCCTCCAGTGTTTTGGGCCGTTACCCCAAGTAGCGTTTTTGCCTGACCGGCATAGATCTTCCCAACATTAAGGTTAATACCGCCAACGATAGTGTTCCAGACGGTGATTACCCGTAAACCAGCGCGATTATTATAGTCCTCGGTTTTAGAAACAAACTGCTTTAGCAAATTTTCGTCAGACCAGGTATTAGGATAAGTATAACCATAGCCAGAAGGCCCGGAAATCAGATTATCATTGCTGGTGGAAGTTTGCCAATAGTAATTAAGTGCACCAGGCATTGCATCCAGCATAGCAGGTGACACAGTCCATCCCATTGGAACAGCCCCCCGGTCTGGATTATTCCAAAGTTTACGCATCAAATGCTCTGTAAACTGTAAATTGTCTCCGTCACTCAATATAAATGCAACATAAATTTTGTTTTTGAGTACTGGTTTTGGGGGGATTGGTTTTATTTTTACAATTCTGGATGTACCGCTATGTACCGTTAAGTTAGAACACCAATCGCTTGCGACGGTTGCAATACCATACCTTGAAGCTCTCTCTACGCCGGGGCCTTCTTGCGGCCACCATCCCATAAAGACTGAACCAGGGGACATTGAAGATAAAAATTTGTTTAGCAATTCACTTTCTCCAGCTACTTTAGGATCGAGCCATATTACTGCAGCACCCAACGCTGCTGCGTATTCACGAAGGGCTGCTTTATGTGCATTAGGATTTAACCCGATTAGCAAGCGGTGATCAAGATGTGGCCAATATGTATCATATAGCGATTGATAAACTTCCAGTTTACTATTAAATTTTCCCTGCAAATCAAGTAAAACAGGAAAATTATAAGGAGGAGCAGTTAATTTTGCCAACAATAATGGAGAAGCAATTAGTGCCCCTTTGCTTTTTGCAAGTACTGTGGCCAGGTTGATGGTATGTATTTGGGCTGTGTCATAAACAATCAAACCCGAAATTTCTTTCCGGTATTTAGTGATTAGGTCCCATTTATCTGCAGGTTCAGACCAGCTCAAACCCAGGGATTGCAGCCAGGTATGTGGTCCTTCACCGAAAGCATCACCTTCATAGGAGAAAATACGAGGTTTAGTTCTGTTTACGATACCCTTTAGCGAAGCAAGCAGGTACATTTCTGCCGAAGAGTAAGGAGAGTTTTGACGGAGCGTAATTAAATCCTGGACCGGCGCAGGCGCTGGGAAAGATGGAAGCAGTTGGCCAGGCGGCCATTTGATCTGGCCCATGCATGGCGCGACAAACAAATGGAGCAAAAGAAAGCACCCAGCTTTAATTCTAAACATTTTGGTCAGTTTTCTCATCTGTTAAATATAAAGTTAACATTCATCTATTTTGCCTAAATGGAGATATATTAAAGGTCGTAATGTTTCCCTGAATGTTTTTTCATCAGAGCTTCAAAAGCCTCAGAAAACCATTTGATCAGCCAAGGGCAGGCGATGCGGTCTACCTTTAGTTTTTCGCGAGTGATCCATTTCATTATTGAGGTATCTTAGGTTTTGTAGTAAAAATAAGTATCGAAAGTTTTTAAGCCGAAAGAGAGTTTATAACAGGCCAGTAATTAAGTGTAACAAAAAACTGGTTGAAAACTTCCTGCTTAACCCTCTCTTATAATAAACAGTTTAAGAAGAAATGCTTTGAATACGTGTTAAACCGCGAAAACTAAGTTATAAAGCATATCAAACATCAATTTTGCTCAGCTCGGCTGCTTTCTGGTAGCCCCTGATTTTTATACCTGTTTTTGATCTCCTTTAAGATTATAAACATAAATAGAAGGGCTTACCCCAAACTGTCTTTGAAAGTCGCGTGAAAAATTAGTAGGTAATGTATAACCAATCATATTGGCAACCTCGTTGATCTTGCGATCGCCTTCAGCGAGCAATTCTGCGCCTTTTTTAAGACGAGAAAGATTGATCAGTTCATTGGGTGTCATGTCTGATATGCCTTTTATCTTGCGGTACAGGGTAGGGCGGCTCATGTTCATCATACCAGATAGCTGGTCAACATCCAATTCCATATCAGTAATATGGTCATAAATAACCTTGTTCAGGCGGTCAAGAAAATCCTTATCGGCCTTTGAAACCGCTATGCCTTTAATGTGGGTTAAGGGCGACCGCGCGAAATACTCCTTCATCATATTGCGGTTCACCAGGAGATTGTTGAGCTGGGCCAGCAAATGTTCAAAGGCAAACGGTTTTTCGATATAAGCATCAGCACCAACTTCCAGCCCCTCAATTTTGGAGTTAAGCGAGTTTTTGGCGGTAAGCAGTATAATAGGGATGTGGCTGTGCTGTACATCGGTTTTCATCTTTTTAACCAGCTCAATACCGTCCATCACCGGCATCATAATATCGCTGATCACTATCTGCACATTCTCCCTTTGCAACACATCCAACGCTTCCAGCCCGTTACTGGCTTTCAGCACATAGTAGGTTGATGTCAACTCGCGGGTAAGGTAGTTTAGTATCTCCTTATTGTCCTCTACCAGTAATATGTATGGCTTGCTTTTGTCAGTATCGGTGCTTTCGGGTACTTCTGGTTCTTTAATAAGCGGTTCTTCTTTCCCGCCTAAATCTATTTCGGTTTCCTGGTGCATGGGCAGTGATAACAGGAAAATATTTTGCGCGTTAATGGATGGCTTAAGCTCCAGGGTTCCTTTATGCAATAAGGTTAATGATTTGGCCAGCGGCAAACCAATCCCGGTACCGGCTTCTTTTTCTGTTTCTTTAATGCGGTAAAAAGGTTCAAAGATCTTATCCTGCAATTCGGCCGGTATTAGGAAACCATCATTCCTGATCTCAACCCTGAACATTTCATCCTCGCTGCTAAAGGGCAGCAGTTTTATTACAGCAGTCTGGGCCGCGTATTTAATAGCGTTGTTAAACAGGTTGCTTAGTATCTTTTTAAGCGCCTCATGGTCAACATAAGCATGCAGGGTTATTCGGGGCAGTTGCAGTTTATAAGTGAGGGTTTTTAATTCGGCTGCGGGTTTAAAGGTGGCGTAAACCTCATTCAGCAATTCATTGATATCTGTTTTTGAAAAATTCAGGCTAAACTTGTTGGCCTCGGCCTTCCTGAAATCCAGCAGCTGGTTGGTGAGGCCAATTAGCCGGTTTGTGTTTTTCTTTATCATAGCAAGGTTCTCGATGGTTTCGGGGTCGTCAAATTCGCGGTTAATAAGTTTATCCAAAGGCATTTTTATCAGCGTGAGCGGCGTTCGTATCTCATGCGCCACGTTGGTGAAAAACTCAATTTTTGCGTTGTAAATTTCCCGCTCGGTATTAATTTCAATAGTTTCAATTCGTCTTTTGTTTTTCTCGCTAACGGCCAAATGGTAATATCGCACAATGGTAATTATTACGCCCGCCACAATAATTAAATACAGTGCATAAGCCCATAACGTGGCATAAAAAGGTGGCAAAATATGTACGCTTAACTTAACAACTTTATTATTCCAAACGCCTTCGCTGTTTGATCCCTTCAGGTTAAAAACATAATCGCCGGCAGGCAGCTTGGTGTAATATATTTTACGGTTGTTTTTAAAGTTTATCCAGTTTTTATCGATGCCATCCATTTTATAGGCAAAGCCATTCATTTCGGGTATCACATAGCTCAGGGCCGCTACATCCATACTGATGTTGGAGCTGCTGTAAGGTAGGGTGATCTGAGGCGAGTAAGTAATAGAATTTTGTAGGGCAGATCCTTTTATCCCCGCAGTAATTTCCTGGTTATTTACCTGCAAACCGGTGATATAAACCGGTGGTACGTAAGGGTTGCGTACAAACTTTGTAGGCATAAAGCTTACCATACCCTTTACGGTGCCATAATACATGGTTCCGTCGGCATCGCGGTACGATGAATTGTAGTTGAACTGCTCCGTTGGCAAGCCATTAACCGTATGGTAATTGCTAAAGGTATTGTTTGTCGGGTCAAACCGACCAAGGCCCTTAGCAGTCGATATCCAAAGCTTGCCGCTTTCATCCTCCTGCACCCTGAAGACCTGATTGTCGGGCAGCCCGTTTTCTGTGGTGTAATTACTTACCTGCCTGGTTTGCGGATTATAGCTGCTTAATCCACCCTCGGTACAAAACCACATGTTATACCGCTTATCAATAAATAAGCCGTTTACATAATCGTTTAAAATGCTGTTGACCTTACCCGCTTGGTAATAAATATGGCCTTTGCTGTTTTTGGCTTCATTTAAATAATATACGCCGGTGCCATAGGTGCTTACCCACAAAGTACCCTGGCGGTCTTCCTTTATAGATTGTATATGCCCGGTAAAAAATGGGATAGCTGAAAAATCATCGCTTTGTGGATTGTACTTGAACAGCCCGTTCCAGGTACCAACTAAAATGTCCCCCTGGTGGGTTTTGTATAGCGATACAATAAAATTGCTGCTGAACGACCGGCCGCCCAGACCAGAAGTATAGTGCTTGACCACCTTTTCCGTCCGTAGGTCCATCACATCAAGCCCATGTTCGTAGGTGCCTATCCAAAGCATGTTTCCATCGGCCACAAGGCCATGTATGTTCCGGTATGCTATGCTTCCGGGCTCTTTACCGGGCAAGAAGTGTTTAACAAAGCCTGTTTTCAGGTCTACCTTATTAAGCCCTGCATCCTCGGTACCCACCCATAGATTTCCAAACCGGTCTTTGGTTATTTCGTGCACAATATTCCCGCTCAGGCTGTTGATACCTGGCTCGGGGAAATATTTCTTAAAATTGTTGTACTGGCCCGAGTAGTAGTTTAGGCCGCCAAAATAAGTTCCTATCCAGGTACCGCCTTCACGATCCTGGTAAATAGCCGATATAATGTTATCAGTGATGGCGTATGGGTTGCTGTATTGTTTTTGTACTATGGTGGTTTTGCTGGTTTGCAGGGTATAAATGTACAGGCCATTCTCTGTGCCAAACCAGTAATTGCCGTCATTCTGGTGAAAAATAACGTGCACATGGACATCTGCCGATGTTTTCTGATCTTGAAGAATGTTAAGCAGTCGCTTGTTTTTGTAGTTATACAACACCGCCTGGTTCATGGTGCCGGCTATTACCGATGTATCGCCCACCGGATAAATTTCCTGGATGGCTGAAAATTTATGGCCACCGTTTGCCGTTGCCAGCTCATACCCGGCCAGCTTTTTTCCTGCGGTATTATAATGATTGATAAAGCCCTTTGATGTTGCCGTCCATAGCGAGCCGTCGGCAGCCATATTCATGGTAATGGTTTGATCGGTACCCAGGGGATAAGTGCTTACCGTGTTAGTCAGCTCGTCGTACCGGTACAGGTTAAGGTCGGATATGATCCAGATGTGGTGCTGTTTATCGCCCGTGATATACCTCACCTCGCCGGGGGCTATCAGTTTAAAAGCGGTAAAGCTTTCCTTTAAGGGATTAAACAGGTAAATGCCCTTGTAAGTGCCCACCCAAATGGTTTCCCTGCTATCCTCATATAAGCTGAATATAGAATTACTACCAATGCTGGTGCTATCGCCGAGCTTATTGCCAAATAGCTTAAAAACATTGCCATCAAACCGGTTGAGCCCGTTGCGGCTGCCAAACCACATAAAGCCCTTTTTGTCCTGCAAAATGCTGGTGATGGTATTGCTTGACAGGCCGTTTTGTACTTGGTAGTTTTTAAAATAGTACGATGCCTGCTGACTATAGGCAACAGTAGCGGTAAGCAAAAGGAGCAATATGAAATATATTTTTTTCAAAATCGGTTTATAAATAAGCAAGTGGCCTTCCTCAACCAAATATAACCACATTATCCGGCCGATATTTTCTCATCCGCAAATTGATACATTTTGATTTTAAATTGAAATGCTGTGATTATCCCCTTTGTCTTCAATCCTGTTACTTAGTGCTTATCAAAATGCCTCCGCCAATCGGTATCAGAAGATAACAATAAACCAAATTATTAACTTAACAACCATTATGAAGAGAATTTACGTTGCACACTTCCCGCGCTGTTAAAAAAACGGGCGATTATAAACCAATAACCGTAAGGCTGCCAATGCCTTGAAATTATAACCTGAAAATCTTAAAGAAATATGAAATTTCGTTTACGAAACTTACACTTTGGCGTGTCCAAAAAAACAATTGCCATTAGTCCGCTGGTGTTGCTCCTGGCAATGCCAGTATGCGCTTTTGCATCGGTAAGGGCTGCAGCGGTCCCGGTATCTGCCAGTCCGGTGCAAGCCTTAAGCATCAGTGGTAAAGTCGCCGATGCCGCAGGCGTGCTGCCCGGCGTATCCGTTACCGAAAAAGGTACTGCCAACGGAACACTTACTGATGGCAACGGTAATTTTAAGCTCCAAGTTAAAGATCAAAACGCCATACTGGTGTTCAGCTTTTTAGGCTATACTACGCAGGAAGTACCTGTTGCAGATAAGACCATCCTGGATGTGGTGCTTGCCGCGAACGTAAAAGCTCTTAACGAGGTAGTGGTGATCGGTTACGGTACACAAAAAAAGAAAGATGTTACCGGCGCGGTAACATCGGTTAATATTAAAGAAATCTCCTCGCAGCCAGTGCCAGATATTGGGCAGGCTATTGAAGGACGGGCGGCTGGCGTACAGGCGCTCACGTCGGGTTCGCCGGGCAGTAATGTTACCATCAGGGTCCGCGGGGTAGGTACCATCAACAATGCCGATCCCTTGCTGGTTATCGACGGTGTACCTACCGACGTACCGTTGAATACCATTAACCCCGACGATGTGGCTTCTTTCGATGTGCTGAAAGATGCATCCGCAGCCGCCATTTACGGTTCGCGCGGTGCAAACGGCGTGGTGCTTATCACTACCAAAAAAGGCAGCGCGGGGGCAAGTCACTTAAATATAAATGCCTTTGCCGGTGTGCAAAAAGCTACCAATATGGTAAAGCTGCTCAACGCCAGTCAGTTTGCGCAGCTAAACAATGAATTGCTGGCCAACAACAACCAATCAACCAACCCGGCCTATGCCGATCCGAAATCATTGGGCGCGGGTACCAACTGGCTGGATGCTTTGTTCCGCACAGCGCCTATCCAAAGCTACACGCTGTCCTACTCGGGCGGCACCGATAAGTCAGACTACTATGTATCCGGTAGCGTGCTTGATCAAAAAGGCATTATTATTGGCACAGGCTACCGTAGGTATACCGTACAGTTTAACGGCAATAATAAAGTGCTTAAATGGTTAAAATTCGGTAACAACTTAACCCTAAATCACGATGAAAAACCAAGTGGATCATATGATATCCGTAGTGCCATGGCAGCCAATCCTGCTCAGGCAATTTTTAATGCCGATGGTACTTATGCGGGGCCGGTAGGTCAGCCGCAATTTTATGGCGATGTGAAAAATCCCATCGCGACAGCAAACCTGGTTAAAAATAATACCGAAGGTTATAATTTATTAGGATCGGTATATGCTGAAGCTACTATTTTACCGGGCTTAACCTTTAAAACAACGGGAGGGATGCAGGCGTCGTTTTTTAACAGCCGCACCTGGTCGCCAAAGTATAATTATCAACCTATTCCCCAGCCAAATTCTTACCTGGCCGAGCAGTATAACAGGAGCATTACCTATACCTGGGATAACTTTTTAACTTACGATAAATTCTTCGGTAAAGATCACCACCTAACCTTGCTGGCAGGTACCGATGCGCAAAGCAACGCCTACCATTTTGCAGGCGGTAATGTAAGCGGCTTTGCCAGCGATGTTACCCAGCAGCTGAACAACGGCACGTTAAACCCTGTACTGCAGGGCGATGGTTCCGAGTGGTCATTGTTATCCTACGTAGGCCGCGCCAACTATACCTTTAAAGACCGTTACCTGCTAACGGCTACCATCAGGCGAGATGGTTCATCACGCTTTGGCGATAACAATAAATATGGCACCTTCCCATCAGCATCTTTAGCCTGGCGGGTTACGCAGGAACCATTTTTTAAAAATATCACCTTTTTTGATGACCTGAAAATACGCGCCGGCTATGGCGAAACCGGTAACCAAAACATTGGTAATTATTCCTTCGCATCGGTACTTACATCGGCGGTTTATAACTTTAACGGCACTGTAGTACCTGCCGAAATTGCGCTGAACGCGGCCAATCCCAACCTTCATTGGGAAACAGTTAAGCAAAGCAATTTGGGTATCGATGCCACATTCCTGAACCAACGTATTACCCTTAATATAGATGGCTACATCAAAAAAACAACTGGTATGCTGGTACCTATTAACCTGCCCATATCAACCGGTTACTCGGGGGCGGCGCCTTATGGTAACGCGGGCAATGTAGAGAATAAGGGCATCGAGATCGCGGTTACCTCTAAAAACTTAACGGGCTCTTTCGGTTGGACAACAAGTGCCAATATCTCCTTCAACAAAAATAAGATCACTGCCTTGAGCGATAATACCTCGCTGTTTGGCGGCAGCATAGGCTTAAATGGCAATATTAATATCAATTCAGTTGGCCATCCTATCAATAGCTTCTATGGTTTTGTAACGCAGGGCATTTTCCAAACCCAGTTTGATGTAGATGCACACGCGGCCCAGCAAACCGGGGCCGATCCTTACAACCGTACATCGGCAGGTGATATCAGGTTTAAGGATTTGAATAATGACAACGTGATCAACGATGCCGACCGTACCTACATCGGCAATCCCAACCCTAAGTTTATTTACGCCATGAACAATACGTTCAGCTACAAAGGTGTAGATCTGAGCGTGTTTTTACAAGGCGTGCAAGGCAATAAAATATTTAACGCCAATAACGTTTACCAGGAAAGTATGGCGGTGGCCCAAAATCAGACGACAAGGGTCTTAGGCCGATGGGAAGGAGAAGGTACAAGCAATTCCATCCCGAGGGCTATTTATAACGACCCTAACAAAAATTCGCGGATATCTGACAGGTTTGTGGAGGATGGTTCATACCTGCGTATCAAAACCGCCACGCTGGGTTACACCGTTCCGCAGCTTTATATGAAACGGATTGGCTTTAGCAGCGCGCGTCTGTACGTCACCGGCCAAAACCTGTTCACGTTTACCAAATACACCGGATTTGATCCCGAGGTGGGCAGTAACGGTATCGATTTTAGCGTGTACCCCGTTACCCGTACCATTAGTTTAGGTATCAATTTAACACTTTAATTTTTAAAGCATTAATAATGAAAGCCAATAAATATATCATAGCACTCATACTATCGGCAGTATTGGTGAGCTGTAAAAAAGATTTCCTGGATAAAGCACCGCTTGATTCTGTTAATACAGGCAATTACTATAAAACAGCCGAAGATGCTGTAAATGCAGTAAACGCAGCCTACCAGCCTTTGCAACGCCCAAAACTATACAATTTCAGGATATGGACTACCGATATTATGGCCGGTAACAGTGTTACCGGCGCAGGTGGGGGTACCGATGGTATTGAAACCCAGGACGAACAGAATTTTGTAACCACATCGGCCAATGCCGGGATACTTGATATTTACCGTGGCCCCGCGCCAGGCATTTTACAATGTAATATTGTATTGCAAAAAGTGCCGGCCATTGATATGGATGCCGCCTTAAAGAACCGGGTTTTAGGCGAAGCCAAATTTTTAAGGGCCCTATACTACTTTAACCTGGTAAGGTTATTTGGCGATGTGCCTTTGATTACCAAACCACAGGTGGTAGGGGATGACCTGAAGCTGAAACGATCACCCAAGGCTGATGTTTACACGCTAATCATCCAGGACCTTACAGATGCCATGGGTTTGCTGCCCGCAGCGTCAACCTATTCGGGTGCCGATATCGGCAGGGCATCAAAAGGCTCGGCCGTAGGTTTATTGGCCAAGGTTTATTTAACGCTGGGCAATTACCAGCAAACGGTTGACCTGTGTAAACAGGTTACCGCGCTGGGCTATTCGCTCAATACCAATTATGCCGATAATTTTTCGGCCACCAAAAAAAATACCGGTGAATCATTATTTGAAGTGCAATACAGCGGGGCCACTACTTATGGCTTTTTTGACGATTTTAATCAATCAGCATGGGCAAGCACCTTCACCGGGCCACGTAATTCTGATTTTGTGGGCGGCGCGTATGGCTGGGATCAGCCAACGCAGGAGTTTGTAAACAGCTACGAAAGTGGTGACCTGCGTAAGGATATCACCATACTTTACCCGGGCTGTCCCGCTTTTGACGGTAAGGCTTATCTGGCATCTTACTCCACAACGGGCTTTAACCTGCGCAAGTTTTTGGTACCCAAATCCATATCGCCAGATTATAATACCAATCCTGAAGATTTTCCGGTTTTGCGCTACGCGGATGTTTTGCTAATGCAGGCCGAAGCCATGAACGAGCTGAGCCAGGGCGGGGCCGAAACACCGCTTAACCTGGTACGTAATCGGGCAGGTTTAGGCAACGTTGCCACCGGTTTAAGCAAAGATGCCTTCCGTACCGCGGTATTGCATGAGCGCCGCATGGAACTTGCTTTTGAAGGCCAGCGCTGGTTTGATTTGATCAGGATAAACAACGGGCAATACGGGCTTGATTTTTTGCATACGATAGGCAAAAGCAATGCTACGGCCAAATTTCTGTTGCTGCCCATACCGCAGCAGGAGATTGACTCCAACCCAAATCTTGTACAAAATCCAGGCTATTAATCAATTAAAATAACCTTTAATATGAAAGCGTTTAACTTTATCGGTGCTTATTCACCAGCATATAAAAATAGCAGACCCACGTTTTTGGGGCTATTATTGATAGCTGTTTTTGCCCTGTTTATCGCATCCTGTAAAAAGGATACTATTATCCCGCAGGTAACTTCAACCCCGTTACTGTCGGCATCGGCAAGTACTATTGTGCTCAGCCGGGATACGAAAGATCAGCAGGCCGTTACACTCAAGTGGTCGGCAGCAACAGTAAAAGGTATGCAGGGTTCCATTACCTACTTTTTGCAGTGGGATTTAAAAGGTAGCAATTTTGCTAATGCCACCAATATTAAACTTGGTCGCGATACGCTCACCAAAAGCTATACTCAGGAAGCGTTGAATGATCTGTTTGGCACCCTGCCGTTTGCAGCTGCCACCCCGGTTGAGCTGCGTATTGTTATTGCCACATCAGATGGTTCGGTAACACCATTTAACTCCAACACAATTGGGTTAACAGTTACTACCTATAACAAAGTGATACCGCCGCCATACAGCGCGCTTTGGATGGTGGGCGATGCCACTCCAAAAGGATGGGATATTAGTAATGCCACGCCAATGGTGCAGGATGGCACCGATCCGTACCTGTTCACTTACATAGGTTTGCTTACAGCAGGCGAGTTTAAGATTGCCACGGTGAAGGATTTTGGCGGCGCGTTTTATCGCCCCTTAACCAATCATCCAGACCTGTCGGTAACAACTGCCCAGGTAAGCAGCGGCGACCCGGACAATAAATGGCAGATAGCCGCGGCCAAAGCAGGCAATTATAAGGTTACTCTAAACCTGCATAACAGCAGCATTAGTATTGTAAGCACCGATCCGCCGAAAGCGCCTTTTAGCCAGTTATGGTTATTGGGCGATGCCTCGCCGGGGGGATGGAGTCTGGACGCTGTTACACCGCTTACTGTTGACGCCAGCGACTCATTTATATTTACCTGGACAGGTCCGCTAATTGCAGGCGATTTTAAAATAGCTACCGCGAAGGATTTTAATGCGCCATTTTACCGACCAACAACTAACGCACCCGATCTGTCGGCTACCGCAGTACAATTAAACGCCGGCGACCCTGACAATAAATGGCATATTACAACCGCCAGCACCTATAAAATCACGCTTAACCTGCGCACCAATACCATCAGTATCGTAAATACTATTATTACTACGCCACCTTATACCGCGTTATGGATCATTGGCGATGCCTCGCCGGGAGGCTGGAGTTTGGATGCTGCTACGCCAATGGTTAAAAGCGTCACCGATCCTTTTGTATTTACCTGGACCGGTCCACTGGTTGCCGGGGAATTCAAGATAGGGACAGCAAAGGATTTCGGCGCTAAATTTTACCGCCCTGTAAGTGATCATCCCGCGCTGTCGGCAACAACGGTACAGCTTAGCTCCGGCGATCCGGATAATAAGTGGGTCGTTACTGCATCAACAGCAGGTAATTATAAAATAACGCTCAATATGAAAGATTTAAGCGTTGCCATCGTAAAACAATAATTATAATTGGTCCCCGCTTTTTTACCGTGGACATTTTAACATACAATAAAACACACCAAATGAAACTATATTTTATAGGCGTATTGATGATTGCAGGTATAAGCTGCGGCTGCAAGAAGGATAAACTGGTTGATAATACCCGGCTGATAACAAGCATAATGGCCAGCAACCTGGTCAATATCGCTACTGATAAAGCCTTTTACAAGCCAGGTGATGAGATCACCTTTACCATTGATAAAGCTTTGCCTGCAACGGTGAAGATCAGGTATAAGCAGTCCGGGGCGATTGTTCAGTCGGTTACCTTATCCGGTACCAGCTGGAAATGGACAGCTCCCGCAACTGATTTTACTGGTTATATGGTAGAATTGTTTGACGGTACGGATAACGAGGAGAAAATTTACGGTACGATAGCGGTTGATGTGTCATCAGATCCCGCTCGTTTCCCGCGGAATGCTTTTTTATCTGCCTATGGCAAAATGAGTGCTGAAGATATTAAAACGGTCATGAGTTCATTGAACCGTTACCACATGAACTATGTGCAGTTTCAGGATTGGGAATATAAACACCATGAGCCACTTGCCGGAACCGTAGCCCAACCCGATGCCAGCTGGAAAGATATTGCCAACCGCGATAATTACGGCACTACGGTGAAAGGCTATATTGATGCCGCGCATAGCTATAATATGCTTACCCTGCACTATAACCTGGCTTATGGTGCCTTAAACGATGCCGCCGCAGATGGGGTGGCTGAAAACTGGTATTTATTTAACGATGCCACCCATACCAAAAGAGAAATAGCCACTTTGCCGCAGCCCCTGTTTAAAAGCGACTTGAATATAGTCGACCCATCAAATACCGGTTGGCAACAGTACCTGGCCACCAAAACCAAGGAAGCTTATCAGGTATACCCCTTTGACGGTTACCAGATAGACCAACTGGGCAACCGAGATAAAACGCTGTATAACTACAATGGCGGCACGGTTGATTTGCCAACAGCTTTTAATTCTTTTATTAAAGCGATGAAATTAGCCATGCCGGCCAAAGCCTTGGTGATGAATGCGGTAACCCAATACGGCCAGCCGCAGATAGCCAGCGCGCCGGTTGATTTCCTGTATTCGGAAGTGTGGGCACCTAATGAAAGTTATAAAGACCTGGGTGATATTATTAAAAGTAATGACGCCCTAACCGGCGGGGCCAAGAAAAGCGTATTGGCCGCTTATATGGATTATGACCTGGCAGGCAGCCCTGGTTATTTTAACACCCCCGGTGTATTGTTTACAGACGCGGTGATCTTCGCCCACGGTGGATCGCACCTGGAACTGGGCGAGCATATGCTGGGCAAGGAATACTTTCCTAATAATAACCTGCAAATGCGCGATGACCTGAAGACGGCCATGGTAAGCTATTATGACTTTTTAACTGCTTATCAGAATTTGCTACGCGATGGCGGCACATTCAATAATCCAGTCATTACTGCCGGCGATAGCAAAACCAGGTTAAACAACTTTCCGCCCGTTACAGGCCAGGTATCGGTAATCGGGAGAGATCTGGGTACCAAACAAGTGATCCACCTGATCAATTTTGCCAACGCCAATAATTTTGACTGGCGCGACCGTAACGGAACGCAAACCTCCCCGGTGCCGGTAATTAATGGTCGTTTCAATTTTACATCCACCAAAAGCATCAAAAAAATATGGGTAGCATCGCCCGATGTTGATGGTGGCGCATCTAAAACCTTGGCTTATACACAATCCGGAAATTCGGTAACGTTCACTTTACCGATGCTGAAGTATTGGGATATGGTGGTTGTAGAGTACCAATAAGAATTCGTAAATAAATGTTCATGAGATACAAGCTTTCTTTAATTTTTAGTTTATTGCTTGCAGCAGGCAACGTGAAGGCGCAAAGCAGTAAGCCCATATACACATCTAAAGCCTATACTGTATACCCAAATAGGGTGGTTCAGGGCAAGTACACGGCCAGTGCGATTTCGCGTACCCAACTACAGTCCAACTATCAAAGCCCTGCGAATCTGTATAAAAGCCCGGTGGTTGATTTTAAGTTCAGCATCAACGGTAAGGATAATGAAATGCCCTCGGGTAATGATCATCATTTTAGTTGTTTAGCCCAGGATAACGAAACGCCCGTCATCAGATTTGGTGAAAGCTACGTTGATAAAAAAGCGGTGCCACCGGGTGGCTACCTTAAACCCTCGACCATCTTCAGGATCAGGGTAGATATGCAGGCCATGCTTAACGCTTTTAAAACCGTAGGGTTTTACACCTGCTTTAATGGCGATAAAATCTACAAGGACGATTTTAAGGGGGTATTTGTAGCCGGCAATACGGCGCCCATGATCTGGGATTTTAACAACATTCACAACCGCCCCGAGCTGGAACTAAAGGACCCTGATGGCGATGGTATTTATGAAACCACCCTGGTACTCAATAAACCCCAGGATGCCAACAGCACTGCCGCAGGCTGGAAACTCACTAAGGGTGTGAGTAATTTTCCACAGTATCATTCCGGTTATCCATTGTCTGATGCCGTCTATAACCTGTCTCTCGAAGAAATGCAAAACGCTGTTGAACCTGATAGTACATTTCGCACCGGTAAAGAGTGGAGCGGTGTTTGGACAAGGGATATCAGTTATAGTATTATCCTATCCATGGCCATTCTGCAACCCAAAGTGGCCATTTACAGCCTGATGCGAAAGGTAAAAAACGGCCGCATTATACAAGATACCGGTACAGGCGGCGCTTACCCGGTGTCGTCAGACAGGATGATATGGGCGGTAGCAGCCTGGGAGGTTTACAAAGTAACCGGCGACCGTGACTGGCTGCAAAAGGCCTATGTCATTATTAAGCAGTCTGCCGCCGATGATACCCTTAATGTATACGATAGCAAAACAGGACTTGCCCGCGGCGAATCCTCATTTTTGGATTGGCGCGAGGAAACCTACCCAAGATGGATGCAGCCCGCCGATATTTATGAATCAGAGTGTTTGGGAACCAGTGTGGTACATTATCAAGCAAATAAAGTGTTGGCCGCGATGGCTGGCTTATTGAGTGATAAAAATGCCACTGCGAGCTACACTCAACAAGCCAATATCATCAAAAAAGGGTTGAATAATCTATGGCTGCCAACAAAAGGCTACTATGGTCAATACCTTTATGGTCGTAACTATAAAACGGTATCACCACGATCAGAAGCGTTGGGCGAGGCCCTTGCAGTACTGTTTGACGCGGCAGATGCCGGTAAACAACAAAGCGTTATAGGCAATACTCCGGTAAATGAGTTTGGTATCCCTTGCATTTATCCGCAGATCCCCAATATACTGCCGTACCATAACAACGCCGTATGGCCATTTGTAGAGGCTTATTGGGCTATGGCATCGGCTAAAGCAGGGAACGAGGAATCAGTGATAAGGGCAATCAGTGCTATATACCGCCCGGTCTCGCTGTGGCTTACCAATAAAGAGAATTTTGTAGCCAGCGATGGTGATTTTGCAGGTACCCAAATTAACAGCAGCAATATGTTGTGGAGCTTATCAGGAAATATCGCATTAGTTTATAAGGTATTATTCGGCATTCATTATAACGAGGGCAGTTTACAGTTTAAGCCTTTTGTGCCGAAAGCATTGGCTGGTACGCGTTCTTTGGATCATTTTAAATATCGTGATTCCTGGCTTAATATCAGCATGACAGGTTATGGCAACCAGGTTAAAAGGATCACGCTGGATGGCACAACGATAACAAATGGTATTATTCCTGCCGGTTTAAATGGAGAACATAACATCAACATTATATTAGCTAACAATGTAGTTAATGGAAAAAGTAATTTGCAACCAAATTACACAGCACCGGAAACGCCGGTTGTCACTTATGCAAAGGGGAAACTTACCTGGCCAAAGGTCGAAAAGGCGGTCGGCTACCGGGTCATTAAGAATGGTGGGCTTATAGTTAAAAATAGTACGCTAAGTTATCCTGTAAATGCAGGTGAGTATGCAGAATACCAGGTTGTTTCTGTTGATAGAAAAGGCATTAATTCATTCGCCAGCGAACCGATGCAGGTAATACCTGCAAACTCAGCCCAGGTGATAGAAGCCGAGAGCTTAACTAATAAGTCGGCCCTGGATTATAAAGGATTTACGGGCAACGGTTTCGTAGAGGTCAGTAAAACCAAGAATCTTACTTTGAAAATATCTGTTAAAGTTAACAAAGGCGGAATTTATGCAGTTGATTTTAGATATGCCAATGGTAATGGCCCCATTAATACAGAAAACAAATGTGCTATACGTAGTTTATTTGTGGATAAGGAATTTGCCGGTACTGTAGTGTTACCGCAACGCGGCAAAGGGGAGTGGAGTAATTGGGGTTATAGCAATGTTGTTAAAATGAAACTGAGTAAAGGTGAGCACATGATATCATTGCAATTTAGGGATGCCAATGAAAATATGAATAGTGAGATAAACCAAGCCATGATAGATCATTTACGTTTGATTAAACTTAGTGCCCAATGAACGAGAGGAAGAAGAGACGCTGTGTGACAATTGAGTTGGTTCTAAGTTATAAATCTATGACGATAATGGCACCAGTCCCCCCGGTCTGGAATATGCTGTACCACCGGAAACAAAAGCATATTTAGCTGCCGCGACAACGCCGTAAAGGTTGGGAAATCTTGATGAGATCGCAAAAACGGTATTGTTCCTGGCTTCTGACGCTGCAAGTTTCATTAAGGGGACGGAAATAATAGTAGATGGCGGCTACCTCAACTACGGATTTAAATAAATACCAACGATCATCACTCAGTAAACTTAAAAGCGGCCAAATGCCGCTTTTAAGTTTTAACTTCATAATGTTTAACTAACGATGTGACAGTTCATTGCTTCCTGCTTTAAAAAGTAAAATGCTGGTGATGACCATATAAACGACAGTTAAGCCGTGAATAAGCAGATGTTGCAGGTCCCCGGTGCCATTGGTGAATAATACAATAGAAAAGTCAGTAGCAGGCACGATGATGGCAGTAGTTAAAGCTAACGCGGTAGGGATACGCATTTTTAGAAACAGGAAGGGGAGTAATACCAGCCCTGAAAATATGTCGCGTATGCCTTTTATCCTTCCGTAAGACAACTCTTTAAGTGGTATGCCGAAGCCGGTAGAACCTGCCAGAGGATCGACGATAAATCTCAGACCAATGAAGATGATACCTACGGCAACTAAAAAGGTCATCCAGAACGATACGGACCGGAAACCCCAGGAATTTTTGATCTCTTGTGTTTTCATGACACAAAAGTCCTGAGTTAGCAAATGCTTTTCATGCACCAGGGTTAATAACGCAGACCTGCGATACGTTTACGTATCCGGCTTAAGGACTGGGGTTTGACACCGACGTAAGAAGCAATGTAATACTGTGGTATTCGCTGAGCTATATCAAAATAGGATCGCAGGAATTTTTCATAACGTACCTCCGGTTTATCTGTATAAAGTGAGGTGACCTGCTTGATAATATTAACAAAAACCTGCTCGATCCCTACGCGCCCAAACCGCTCGCCATACTGAACCTCCCGATAAAAGATTTGCAGATCATCGTAGCTGATCGTCCAGGCGATGACCGGCTCCAAAGCCTGTATGTTAACGGTTGAGGACACTTTCGGCAGAAAACTTGGGTAATCGCAGACCCATTCCTTTTCTTTATTAAAATAGTTGGTTTGCTCGTCGCCGTTATCGGACAGGTAATACCTCACCAATCCCTGCTCCAGAAAGATCAGGCGCCGGCAAACCTGCCCAGCTTTCAGTAAATGTTCCTCCTTTTGAAATTCTTTCCGATGAAACAATTCTCTTATTGCTTTTTCGTCTGCCGCTGACAGCGGCACATAAGTCCTGATATTTTCAATGAGCAGATTCATTCCCAGACCAAATATTAAAAAGAGTCAATAAAGATTATCTATTGAAGAAAATGTACAACTAATTGCTCCCATTCCACATCTAACGATATATTAGGAAGTATTTGTCGTGCTTTGCCATACCAGTAACCTGCATTCCCACTATCGCCTTCTTTTCGATGCAGGTAAGCGTGAACCCATGCCGATTGCTGATCTTTAAGATGATCAACCTGGGCATGGGCTTTGTTCCAATCACCCTTAGCATCATACCAAAGACTTTTCAACTGCACAGAAAGATTACTGCCGGGCTGCTCCAAATTCAATGAGGCCTTAAATTCCGTTAGCGTATTCATGACGTAAATTACACGAAAAATAGCTTTGATCAGATACTTAAATTAAACAATGATGCAGAATATAACAATTAACAAACAATTTAGCCACTTTTCTAAGTATGATTTTATTGGTAATTATTCTAATAAGGTTTTGCTTTGCACCGTCACATTTAGTAGAATGCCTATGCATTTAGATCAGGTTTTATCATACAGCCGGTAATATTTTTCTGTGATTATTTTAAAGTTAAAGCGCAGATATTTACGGCAAGCCATAATACTAAAAGCCAAAGCCTTCTCTATTTCGTTTGTTAACAGCTTCTTCAGTTTTTGGAATTAGCATATCCAGGCCGAAATTGATCACATCCCCCTGCAATTCCTCTATGAAAGGGCGGAAGCTGATATTGTATTCCTGAAATGCCGGTTCAAAATTGCCGTGGTGTTTTTGGAAAGCATCGGCTAGCGCAGCGGCCCCGTCTATTGCCAGCGATCCGCCTCTGCCCGCGGCCGGTGAAGCACAATAACCCGCATCACCAACCAGTGCTACACTGCCTTTTGTCCAGGACGGCATTTTCATTTGACATAGTTTGTCAAAGTAAAAAGTTGCCGAGTGATGCACTTCTTCCAGTAATTCTGATGTTCGCCAGCCTGTTCCTTTAAACTGATCCTGAATGATTTTTCGCTGCTGTTCTTCGTTCCGGTAGTCATAAGGGATTTCATGCTCTGAAAAAAAGGCAAGACAGATATCTGTTTTATTGTTGTATGCATTCAGCATTACGGTCTTACCCGGTTCACTGTACATTTGTATTGTATTTTCGGGGATGAGTAACTTATTCACAATGGTAATAGAGAAGTAGGTTTGCAGGAAATGCGAAAACTCTGCTTCCGCTCCAAACCAATATTTCCGGACGGCAGAATGAATACCGTCGCAGCCGAATACCAAATCAAATGCCTGTTTTGATCCATGCTGAAAGGTAACTTCAATGTGATCATTAGTTTGCGCCAAGTTGGTAATACATTCGCCATAAATGAACTCAACATCATCTTTGATCGCCTCATGCATGATGTCTAACAGTACATCCCGTTCAATCTCGTATTCTACTTCTCCGCGCTCATCGTGATTTTTTTGAATGAAGTCTAATCTTTCAGTAACATCATCGGCATTTTTGAACTCCATCCTTTCCATGATAAGCCTATTTGACTCGATTTGTTCGAACAACCCCATACGTTTCACGATGTCGATAGTATTTCCCAGTATGTTGACAGGTGTGCCCCCCTTTTTGAGACTGCCGGCAATCTCAATGACAGTTACATGGTAACCGAATTTATTCATCCAATAAGCAGTTGAAAGTCCTGCGAAACTTGCACCCGAAATCAGTACTTTTTTATTTTTTGGTATTTTCATTTTCTATACGCTTTTTGTTGATGCAAAGCAACATCATATCAATCAAGCGGTATAGGGTGAAACAGTGTAAACCTTGGACTGATCGAGGTTCTTAGCGCGAAACGCCAAAGGAGTCATACCTGCAACTTTGGTGAATAGTCTTGAAAAGTATGGATAATCATCATAACCCAACGCTGCAGCGATTTCTTTAAGCGAATGGTCAGAATGATAGAGTAAACGTTTAGCTTCCAGGATAACACGTTGCTGGATGTGATAGGAAACGGAATGACCGGTTGTATTTTTTACGCATTCATTAAGGTAAGGTGTAGACAGGTGAAGCCTTTTTGCGTAGTCCGTGGGGCGTTTAAGCTGGATAAAATGAAGTGCTAATATCTCCCGGAAGGCTTTGGTAACGAGTTCTAATCTGGATAGCTTGTCAGCTGATGAAGATTGATCCAAGTGCGATGAAATTACTAACCCGACGAGTGCATTACAGTGATCTTTCAACAGGGAATGATGGAGTCGATCCATTTTTCGTTCTGCGAATTTAATGCAGAGAGATACCGCTTCGGAGAACAACGCAGACGTTTCGATGTTTAACGATATAGGGGATGCAGGAGTGATGTTTTCCAGCAATTTCAGATATTCAGGCTTCAGGTTTTCATCATTGATAGCCCAGGCGCTAACGGTAACCTTTTCAAATGAAATGATCCGGTGTACCTGGTCAGGATGCATATAGATGACAGCCGGCGAATGAATTTCATATCGGTGAAAATCAATTTCCATATTCACAGCCCCTTTTTCGAGTAGGAAAAAGGAATGGCGGTCGTGTCGCTCGGGTTGTTCCCAGTCTCCAAGATAAGGTAAATATTCAAAATCAATTCTCTCAATGGTGAAACCCGAGTTGAACTCGTCACCAAATTTATTTACAGGAATCGAACCGATGTTTTTTCGCATCGTTTTACATTTTTTTATGTAAAGATATGTTTTTCGATACTGCACTTGTGACAACCGCCAATAATGACTGAACTAACGGAGTTCGCCGTGATAGATATTCTATGAGGAAAATTGAGAGTTTTCGTTAATCCCAAACTGGATTGGCCGCGGGGGCACATCTTGAAATAACTTCAAAGTCCTGCCGGACACATTAATTTAATGATTGAAACTATAAAATCGGACCTTAAAAAAGTCTGAGGGAAATATAAATGGTTCAAAGGTTCCCGGTCAAAGTCATAATTGAAAGTGTAATAATTAAAAAAAACACGTGGACTTATAACGTATTGTGAATCAAAGCGTAATAAAGTTCAATAAGTAAAAGGCCTTGAAATAGAAGTTTTGGAACCCTCTAACGCACAGATATTTAGGGAAATGTAAAAATGAAAAAGCGTTTGAAAACACGGCGTTTTGGTAGTTTCTGTAAAAATAAAGCCCTAACAATCAGATTGTTAGGGCTAAAAAATGTACCCAGCGCCGGAGTCGAACCGGCACGGTTTCCCACAGGTGTTTGAGACCAGCGCGTCTACCAATTCCGCCAGCTGGGCATGCTCTTAGTAAGTAATGTGTAATTCCTTACAGGCGGGCTGCAAATGTATCTAAACTCTCTTTAATTCGCAACAGATATTTTTGTCTATAGTAAATATCTGCAATTTCTGTACGCCGTTCTTCCTGTGCGGTGTGGTTTATCTCAGTGTAATCGGTAGTTAGGATAGTTAGTTTCTCGTTAATATCTCCCTCAATTGCAAGGACTTCCGCGGTAACCGTAGCTAATTCTTCGGCAGAAGCAACTTCCATAAGTCGCTCGTTAATATCCATCATTTCCATTAAAAAATCTGCCGGTAATTGTGGTTTTGCACCCTCAGATACCAGGTCATGCAGCTTTAAAATGTACTCCATTCTGCGCGCCGGGTCGTTTAAAACCTGGTAGGCCTTATTATTTAAGGTTGACAATTCCAGTATTTCCTGCTGTTTAGCCTCGTCTTCGCCGGCGTAAAAATCGGGATGGTAAAGCTTACTCAACTCATAAAACTTTTTCTTTATTGATGGCTGATCAATTTGAAACGATTCAGGAATGCCGTAAAATTCAAAATAGTTCATTTTGTAAAGGTAGAGATTAGCAGGCAATCCTAAAGTCAGAAAAGGTAGAGATCCCAATTACTGTATGTGTAGTAAGCCTATACGTTTTTCCTGTTTTCGGACTATTAAAAAAATCAGCATCTTTGCTTTGTAACCTATTATACTATGTTGTTTGATCAGATACGGCAGAAGCCGTTTTTTATATTGGGGCCCTGCGTTATGGAAAACCAGGAGCTTTTATACCAGGTAGCCGAAAAAGTTGCCGAAGCCGGGCAAAAATATAATGTGCCTGTTATCTTCAAATCATCTTTTGATAAAGCAAACCGTACCTCCATTCACTCGTACCGCGGGCCAGGCATTGAAAAAGGTATGGAGATGCTGCAAAATGTTAAAGAGCGATTTGGCTTGCCGGTAATTACCGATATTCACGAACCTTTCCAGGCGGCTATTGCTGCCGAGGTGGTTGATGTTTTGCAGATTCCGGCTTTTTTATGCCGTCAAACGGATCTTTTAGTAGCTGCGGCCAAGACCGGAAAAATTGTGAATGTTAAAAAAGCGCAATTTCTATCTGGGCATGATATGTTTTATCCCGCCCAAAAAGTATTGGAGGCCGGTAATGAACAGGTGATCCTTACTGAACGTGGTAACATGTACGGTTACAATAACTTGGCTGTAGATTTCAGAAATATATATGATATGAAGGCTTTTGGTCATCCGGTTTGTATGGATTGTACCCATTCGGTACAGCGCCCTGGTGGTGCTGGCGGTAAAACGGGCGGCGACCGTACTTTTGTGCCTATGATGGCGTTAGCTGCTAAAGCTTTCGGTGCCGATGGCTACTTTATTGAAACTCATCCAGACCCTGATAATGCCCTTAGCGATGGACCTAATATGTTGAAACTACAGGATTTGGATGGTTTAATTGCCTCATTGGTAGGTTAAGTAAAATAGTAGTTTATTTAGAAAATTGGGTTCAGATAGTTTGATGAAGGATATTGCCAAAAGGGTTTTTGATATTGAGATAGAATCGCTGCAGCATGTGGCCGGTTTAATTGATGATGAGTTTACCAAAACGGTTGAAGCTATACTAAAAGCCACAGGTAAACTTGTAGTTATAGGTATAGGCAAATCCGGACTTATAGGTAAAAAAATTGCAGCTACACTGGCCAGTACCGGTACTCCGAGCTTCTTTTTACATCCCGGTGAGGCATTTCACGGCGATTTGGGAATGGTTGGCTCGAACGATATTGTAATGTTGATATCGTACTCCGGCGAAACCGACGAGGTGCTCAGGATCATTCCTTTCTTAAATTGGAATAAAAACCTGGTTATTGGCGTAACCGGTAATCCAAACTCTACGGTAGCAAAAAATAGTCATCATCACCTTAATATAAAAATAGCGCGCGAGGCTTGCCCGCTTGAACTTGCGCCTACATCATCTACTACTGCCGCTTTGGTAATGGGCGATGCGCTGGCCGTTGCCTTAATGGAATGTCGCGATTTTAAGCAGCATGATTTTGCCCGGTTTCATCCCGGTGGTAGCTTGGGCAGAAAATTATTGGTGAAGGTGAAAGATCTGATGCGTACCGATAAGTTGCCGTTTATTAGCGAAGAGGCGTCGTTTACTGAATTGTTACTGGCTATGTCTGCCGGTAGGTTAGGTATGGTTATGGTAGGGGATGAGCGAGGAATTAAAGGAATTGTTACCGATGGTGATTTAAGACGTGCGCTACTTAAACACCCGGATACTGCTACCTTAACAGTAGCCGAAATCATGACTCAAGATCCTATTATTATTGATGGCGACGAGTTTGCAAGTCAGGCCGAACTGCTGATGATGGAAAAAAAGGTAACTACATTACTTGTTGGCTCGGCCGAAAATAAAACCATCAGCGGTGTTTACCAGATCTATAATTTATAAGGCTTTAAACAACCACAAATGTTTGATCAATCAAATCAAATTATAAAAGAATTTCATTCACCTCAAAAAGTTCACATAGCCATTATTGGTTTGGGATATGTTGGATTGCCTTTAGCTGTTGAATTTGCCAAAAAGTTCCCGGTGATAGGTTTTGATATAAAAAAGAGTAGGGTTGATGAACTTAGTAATGCTTTTGACCGCACATTAGAAACCGATACCGATGTTTTGGCGTCAGTTTTAAAATCGGATAACAGTGCCAATGGCTTAATCTTTACTTCGTCTGTACAGGATATCGCCCCTTGTAATGTATACATTATTTCGGTACCTACGCCTACAGATCAACATAACAGGCCCGATTTAAGTATATTGATAAAAGCCAGTGAAAGTGTTGGCAGCGTACTTAAAGTGGGCGATGTTGTAATCTATGAATCAACGGTTTATCCAGGAGCAACTGAAGAGGTATGTATCCCTGTTTTAGAGCGTTTATCCGGATTGATATATAACAGCGATTTTTTTGCAGGATATTCTCCCGAACGAATTAATCCGGGTGATAAAATACATACCCTTACCAATATTCTGAAAGTTACCTCGGGTTCAACACCGCAGGCTGCTGATTTTATTGACGGCCTTTATCGAACCATAGTTACCGCCGGTACCCACAAGGCACCAAGCATAAAGGTAGCTGAGGCTTGCAAAGTAATTGAAAACTCGCAACGCGATATTAATATTGCTTTTGTAAACGAACTGGCAAAGATCTTTCAGCTGTTAGACATAGATACCCATGCGGTATTAAAAGCAGCCGGTACCAAGTGGAACTTTCTTAATTTTAAACCTGGTTTAGTAGGAGGGCATTGCACCGGTGTCGATCCGTATTATCTTGCCCAAAAAGCACAGGAGGTAGGGTATCACCCCGAGATAATATTGGCAGGCCGCAGACTTAATGATGGAATGGGGACTTATGTTGCACAGGAGGTTATTAAGCTGATGATAAAGAAAGACATCGCTGTTAAAAATTCAAATGTACTTGTGCTTGGTTTTACATTTAAAGAGAACTGCCCTGATGTACGTAACACCAGGGTGATTGATATTGTAAAGGTTTTAAGTGAGTATGAAGTGAATTACGAAATCTACGATCCCTGGGCCGATCCTGCCGAAGTAAAACAGGAATATAATGTACGTACAATAAAGAATTTCGATGGTCTGACAGGTAAGTATGATGCTATAATTATCGCCGTATCTCACAACGAATTTCTTGGTTTAAATTACAGTTCACTCAAAAAAAATGATGCAGCGGTTATTTACGATATCAAAGGAATTTTGGCCAAGGATATCGTAAGTGGCAGGTTATAAGCGCGTTGTTTTATAGATGCCAACCCCTGGAGGTTTTAATGGATTTTTCGCTTTAAAGCAGTTTGAAATTTTATACTTGATTTCTTGATTTTTAATTTTATTGCCTATACGATAACATATTTTCAATCGTTGCGGCAATCGATTTTAAGATTGTTATTTATAAATAAATATGCTAATTTTAGCGAGCATATTATACTACAGAAAGCACTCATAATACATGATTCACAGATACGCTACTTTTATTAAAGCAGTGAACCTTACCATTGATTATATTATTCTTAATATGAGCATGGTAATTTCTTACTTCATAGAAGACCGGTCATATATTTTTTGGATAAACAACAGGAAGTACTTGCCCATAGTTTTGGTTTTTAATTTAATATGGTTGTTGTCGGCTAATATCACCGGTTTGTATGAACATGTTTTAAATAAAGATTCTATAAAAACATACCGGGGTGTAATTAAAACCTACCTCTTATTTGTAAGCTTCATCTGTTTTACCATTATTATCTTAATTGGCACAAGGGCTTACGCAATTACCCGCGAATACCTTTTTTACTCTCTTGCCTTATTTGGCTTTTTATTAGGATTATGGAAGTTGATATTCCTGACTATTCGTAAAAGTGACCGTGCTTCGTTAATAGATACCAGAGCCGTAATTATTATAGGCGGTGGCCGCATTGGTGACGATCTGTACAGCTTTTTCAGACAAAACCCTGAGCGTGGTTACAGCCTGGTTGGTTTTTTTGACGATAATCCCGATAAAGTAATTGACAAGCAGTTTTATTTGGGAGGTACTAACGATTGTATAAATTATGTACTGAATAATAAGGTTGACGAGATATTTTGCACACTGCCAAATTCCGAGGCCTTAACGATAGAGAAGTTAATGCTCGACGCGGATAAAAACCTAATTAGGTTTAAGTTTATCCCCGAGTATTATGACTATGCAAAAAAGCCAACGTTTATACAAAGCTTTGGGCATATTCCGGTAATATCTGTAAGGCCCGAGCCGCTCGAAAATATGCTCAACAGGTCAATCAAGCGTTTGTTTGATGTGTTGTTTTCGTTATTTATCATTCTATTTGTTTTTAGCTGGCTATTCCCAATACTATCTATTTTAATCAAGCTGGAGTCGCGCGGACCAATCTTCTTTGTTCAGGAACGCTCTGGGCGCGATAATAAGCCGTTTAAATGCTACAAATTCCGTAGTATGCGTGTTAATAAGGATTCTGATAAAAAACAAGCTACCCGCGGCGATAAGCGTATAACCAAAACGGGTGCTTTTATCCGCAAAACAAGTTTAGACGAGTTGCCGCAATTTTTTAACGTGATACTGGGTAATATGTCTGTAGTAGGACCAAGGCCGCACATGATAAGCCATACGCAGCAATACTCACAGTTGATAGACACTTTTATGGTACGCCATTTCCTTAAACCTGGAATAACCGGTTGGGCGCAGATAAAAGGACTTAGGGGCGAAACTCAAACTACACAAGCTATGCTTGAACGTGTAGAGGCCGACGTTTGGTATTTGGAAAATTGGTCGTTCCTGTTGGATATGAAAATTGTTTTCCTAACCTTCTGGAATGCTTTAAGAGGCGAGAAGAACGCGTTTTAAGATGCCTGTTTTTCACGATCAACTCCATCGTGCTATAAGTTTGTCAGCTGTACCTGAAAAGATTATTTCTGTTGTTCCCTCACAAACCGAACTGCTGTTTTATTTAGGCCTTGATGCCGAAATTATAGGCATCACCAAATTTTGCATTCACCCTGCAAATAAGTTTAAAACAACTACAAAGGTTGGTGGCACCAAGCAATTAAATACCGAGCTGATTAAATCCCTCAAGCCCGATCTGATCATCGCTAATAAGGAAGAAAACGACCGCGGCCAAATAGAGGAACTTAGTAAATTATTCCCCGTTTGGATCAGCGATATTAATAACCTTGCCCAAGCGCTGGATATGATCCATAACGTTGGATTGCTTGTTGATCGCCAGACTGAAGCTGAAGTTTTATTTAAAGCGATTACGGCCGGTTTTAAATCATTTCCTCTGCCTCAATTAAATCTTCGGGTTGCTTACTTAATATGGCGCAAACCGTATATAGTAGCCGCTACCAATACCTATATCGATAGCATGTTACAACTTTGCGGATTTACCAACGCGTTTGAGGCAGAGCGGTACCCAGAGCTCGGTTCAGATGACTTGATAAGGGTTAAACCGGATGTTGTGTTTTTATCGTCAGAGCCATATCCGTTCAAGCAAAAGCATATAATAGAATTTCAGGAACTGTTACCACAAGCCAAAGTGCTGTTAGTTGACGGTGAAATGTTTTCCTGGTATGGGAGCAGGTTATTGCAGGTGCCGGAATATCTTGAAGGATTGATAGCCGAATTGTGATGTATGCTATTGATTTTTATTTAAACAATAAGATTTATAAAAAAGGTTTAAAATAAAAAACCCAGTCAAATTGACCGGGTTTAAGCTGTTATGTGCGGAAGAAGGGACTCGAACCCCCACGCCGTGAAGCGCCAGATCCTAAGTCTGGTGCGGCTACCAATTACGCCACTTCCGCATTAGGATTTTTAACAGGTCGCAAAGATAGTGTTTAATGTTAAATTATAAAACATAATTTTAGTTTTTTGTCTATCTGCCTCATTTCATTGCTATTAAAATTTCTGTATTGATTTGCCGATACAATGTTTTTCATTTATATCCGTTTTTGATTTGTTTTAACCCGAAAAGTCTGTTTGTTTTTTCAATTTAATATTATGTGATCTGCATGAAAAATGAAGACCGACCTATCAAAGTGATAGTATAATACCTATAATTGTACAATACCTAATAATGAACTACATAAACCTGCTGCTTATAATTGTTGTACTGTATAGCATATATTCGGGTATACAACGTGGTTTTTTGCTGTCATCACTTTCGTTACTATCATTGATAGGCAGTTTGGTGGCCGGCTTTGTTTCGTATCGCTACCTAAGTTCTTTTTTATTGCACATTATTCCGTCATTAACTTTTTGGGCGGTACCATTTGCATTCATCATTGCGGTAGTAGCCACCCGGTATATTTTGGATACCATTTTTTTAAAAGTACTGGCCATGATGCCGAGATATGTTCACAAAAGTATTGTCAACAAAGCACTGGGCATACTACCCGGATTGGTAAATGGTTTTATATGGTCGGCTTTATTGGCTTCATTTTTATTGCTGGCGCCGCTTACAAATAAGGTGTCAATGGAAACACGGAACGGTAAATGGGCCGAACGTTTAATTGAAAAAATAAACTGGTTGAACGATAAAATGTCGCCAATTTTTAGCGAAGCTTTTAATGAGGCTATCCCTAAAAATACAGTTGAGGTTGATGCAGAAGAGCCGGTTAGCCTGCCTTTCAAAGTAACAGATGCTAAAGTAAGGCGCGACCTGGAAATGAAAATGCTTATTCTGGTAAATAAAGAGCGTAAAACAAGAGGTTTAGCGCCGCTTAAGGCAGACCCCGAAATGGCTGTAGTTGCGATAAAACATTGCGCAGATATGTTTAAAAGAAGCTATTTTTCGCACTACACACCCGAAGGTATTGATCCGTTTGATAGGATGAAAAAAAGTAAAGTCTATTTTCTTATAGCTGGCGAAAATTTGGCAATAGCCCAAACACTCGCAATAGCACACGATGGGCTGATGCGTTCTCCCGGCCACCGCGCCAATATTCTGAATCCTTCATTTGGAAGGGTAGGTATTGGCATACTTGACGGCGGCAGTTATGGCTTAATGATAACGCAGGATTTCAGAAACTGATCTATTTGCTTGTCATAAACCCAATGGATCTTAACTCTTGTTGTTTTACAACAAGCCCTTGAATATAAAGCTGACCATCAATAATTTTATAATCCAAAGACTGCTCCTCAACTTTAAAGTCCTGGTCTTTAAAAACCTCTTTTATCTTGTTTAGCAACTCTTTTCTGTCGAACGGTTCGCTTACTTTCAATATATCGTTTGCCGGTTCAAGAACAATGCCTTCAACCTTGTAGGAGAATAATTTCGATTCCATACTTGTAATAAATAATGATGAGTTAATTCCCGATCCGGTATAATCTGTTGTTATCAGTCACTCTATAAAACGTATCGTTTGTACCTTAAAACTACGGTTAAGTTTTATAAAATTCGATTTAACCACCACGTTTTTACATAACAATATGTTAGTAACCACTTAATATTAAGCCACCAACGCAATACTTAGTAGCACCCAAACCAAGAGCCGGTTTATTTTACTTGGTAAGTACCCAAATCGTTTTTTAAAAGCTACGGTAAAGTGATGGGCGTTTTTATAGCCTACCTTATGGGCAACCTCACTAACCGACTGATTGGGCAATAAAAGCATGTCTTTTGCTTTCTCCATACGTAACTCCAGTAAATACCCAAACACGGTGTTGCCAAATGCTTCTTTAAACCCTTTTTTTAATTTAAAATCATTCAAACCAACTTTACGTGATAACTCTATTAGCGAACAGGGTGTTTGCAGGTTTTCAGCGATCAATGTTTTTGCCAGTTCCAGTTTTTTAAAATCGTTTGATTTAACGGGCGATAGCCCAGCCCGATCAAATTGCTCCATACTTAGGAAGAGCAATTCCAACATCTTAGCGGCTAATAAAATAGGATGGAGGCTATTGTTATCAATGTATCTGGTGGTTGTAATGATGATCTCGTTCATCGGCATATTAATAAGGCCAGTTTTAAGCAGTTCGCCTACATCACTATTGTTATTTTGCAGATAGAAATCTACTTTAGCCGTCAGTAGTTTTCTTATGTCTTGAAATGCCAAACAAACTATTAACAATTTCAGATCGCCGTTTGCAAGGATATTAAATTGGCTGTCGTCCGGCAGCGTTCTAATATGATAACTCCCTTCCTTCATGATCGTTTCTGTCCGATCGACAGTAGTTGTTATCGTACGCCAGCCCGAAAGCATAAAGTTCATTAATAAAATACTTTCGTTTATCTGTATTTTAAGTGGCAGAGGCGCACCACATTTCAGGTCGATAATAAGTAATACTATCCCTTCAAGTTTTATCTCTTTAATTAACAGGTCAATATCGATACTTATTTTGTGAGCCTGGCTGATTTTCACCCCATCTGGCTGCATATCTATCGGTAAAAAAACAAGATCCGGAATAAACGGGGTAGTGATCCTGAGCATAATTAATCCCTTAAACGTGTATTAAAATCCTTTTGGCGTTGACACTTAAATTATAAATCGCTCAAATTTGCATCATTATTTTTAATTAGTCTAAATAAATGCAAATAAAAATTATCCTTTGTTTTTTATTACAGGTATCAGCAGTTGGCATAACAGCTGCGCAAAAAGCCGATTCGTTAAAAAAGGATAGCGCTAAACAGTTAAAAGAAGTTGTGGTAACAGGAACACGCACACAAAAAAGTTTGCAGCAAGTGCCCATACCCATAACCCGAATCACATCAGAAGAGATAAAGAAAAAAGGGTTGATAAGATTAAACGAAGTGTTATCCGAGCAAACCGGGATGACTATTCTCGATGATCCGCACGGACAAGGTATTCAGATACAAGGTTTTGACCCAGCTTACACACTTATTTTGATAGATGGCTTGCCATTGATCGGTCGTACAACCGGGATCTTTGAACTGTCACGTATCACTACCAATAACATCGACAGGATTGAAATTGTAAAAGGCCCTACATCTTCCTTATATGGCTCCGAAGCTATGGCCGGCGTTGTGAATATCATCACCGCCGAGCCGGCTAAAGGATTAGCCGGCGGGTTATCTGCCCGGTACGGTACAAATAAAACAGCCGACCTGTCTTTAAATTCTTCTTATAAAACGGAAAAATTTTATATCTCGGGCTTTGTAAACAGGTACAGCAGCGGCGGGTATTCGCTTGAAACCGCCTCCGGTATCCCAACGGTTTCACCTTTTGAAGGATATACCCTAAACGGTAAGACATCCTACAAAATTGATAATAATACCACGTTAAAACTTTCGGTAAGATATTACACCAACGATCAGGATAGCAGGTTTTTGGTTGATACCCGTTACGCGGCGGGAACCGGTACCGAAAAGGATTTTAATATAGCGCCGGTTATAACGCATCGTTTTAGCGATAAGGTCTTCTCCACCTTGCAGTTATATCGGTCTACCTATAAAACAAATTCAGATGTAAGGTATGAGGATGATAATTCGGTTTATGACCAAACCTATTTTAACCAGGCCTTTAACCGTGCCGAAATTCAGAACGATTACGCTATACAGGATAACCTGAAATTAACCGCAGGCCTCGGCGGTCAGTATGAAACTGTCGAGGCTACCCGTTACACTAAACTGCAGTCATTTACATCTGGCTACGGCTATTTTCAGGCCGATTGGTTACCTGTTAAAAAGCTGGATATTATAGCAGGTGGCCGGTATGATGCGCATAGTGTTTACAAATCGCAGTTTAGTCCGAAGCTGGCTGTAAGCTACGCGCTTACCGATAAATTTACCCTGTTGGGTTCTGTAGGTAAAGGTTATAAAGCACCGGATTTCAGGCAGTTGTATCTGAACTTTACCAACGCCGAGGTTGGTTACAGCGTATTTGGTTATGAAGAAGCCAACGCGGGTATCCAACGCCTGCAACAAGAGGGGCAGATAGAATCTGTACTGATAGATCCATCTACTCTGAAAAGATTGAATGCCGAGAGTTCAACCGCTTTCAACTTTGGTTTCAGGTATAAACCTACTGAAAAATTGTACTGGACGGCCAACCTGTTCCGTAATAATATCAGCAACCTTATTGAAACAGCACCCATTGCCATTAAAACAAACGGGCAATCTGTTTTCTCTTATTTTAATCTAAACAAAGTATTCACCCAGGGTGTAGAAACCGATTTGAGCTACCAGCTATTTAAGCCTTTGCAAATTGCAGGTGGCATTCAATACCTGGAAGCTTACGACCAGGACGTGCTCGACCAGATAAAGGCCGGTAAGGTATTTACTAAAGACCCAACTACCAACCTTACCAAAGTCATAAAAAGAAGCGATTACGGTGGATTGTTGAGCCGCTCTAAATACACCTATAACGTTCGCCTGAATTACCAAGATGAGAAAACAGGTATTAACACCTCCATAAGGGTTATCTATCGCGGCAGGTATGGCTATAAAGATACCGACGGCAATGGCATTGTAAACCGCGCCGATGAATACACCAAGGGTTACGTGCTGGTAAACGCGTCGCTTTCAAAAATGTTCCTGAAGGATGCTATAAGATTGCAATTCACGGCCCAGAACCTGTTGAACTATAAAGATTCGCAAGTGATCCTGAACTTGCCGGGCAGACTTATTTATGCTGGCTTAGCCTATAATTTTAACAAGTAATAAACAACAAACCATTCAAAATAACACAAACACACATGAACAAATTTAAAACTCTATCATTGGCATTATGCAGCGCGACTATTTTACTTGCATCATCGTGCAGCAAAAATAATGACACGCCAATCGTTGAAGTCAGCAAACTGAGCACTAAAACAGTTGCTGATCTTGATGGCTCAACAGGTGCCGTTTATTATAGCCTTTCAACCGGCGCGCAGGTTACCGGTGCCGATACTGCCACAAACAAATGGGATCTTAAATTTAAGAGTACCAGCATTTTTGTAAACAGCGGAACATCTGGTACAGGTACAACCCAGGCCCAGGTAGTAAGCAGCACGTTTGAAACTTTAACCGCCGCCCCGGCTGATGGTTATAAAGCCGACGCGACCGGCGCCAACGCTATCACCGGCTGGTATACTTACACTGCCGATACCGCTCCTCAGCATGCTATACTTACTGTGCCCGGGAAAATATTGGTAGTGAAAACCAGCGCCGGTAATTATGCCAAAGTTGAAATTATCAGCTATTATAAAGGCAACCCTAACACCACAACTGCCGACTTTGCCGATCTTACTAAAAGGCCTGCATCGCGTTTTTATACTTTCCGTTTTGCCTACCAGGGCGACGGTACAACAAGCTTTAAATAGGTTTTTATTGGTTGGTTAATAAAGCTCCCCGAAAGGGGAGCTATTTTGATTTTTAAACATTTGGATAATGAAAAAAATAATTTTAATAACAGTACTTGCCATTTTTGCCTTTGGTGCAAAGGGGGCAGATAAAATTCCGGCAAATTCCAAAATAGTATCTCTTAACGGAACCGTTAGCGAGATTCTTGCCGGGTTAGGTTTGGAAAATAATATAATAGGTACCGATGTTACCAGCAATTACCCCGAAAGCCTGAAGAGCAAACCGAAAGTAGGGCATAACCGCAACATTTCTGCCGAAGGTATCATCGCTTTACAACCCGACGTGGTAACAGGTTTATCTACAGAAATAAAGCCCGAACTGGCCGCGCAGTTAAAAGCCGCCGGTATAAAGTTGGTTTTGTTTACACAGGATTTCTCTGCAGATGGAACCCGCAAGTTAATTAAAGATGTTTCGGCTTCATTCGGCGGTGCGCCACAGGCCGCTGCCATGATTAAAAAACTGGATACCGATCTGGCTGCTGTCAATAAGGTGAGCAAAAGCGCTGCGAAGCCTAAAGTATTGTTCATTTATGCTCGTGGAGCCGGTACTATGATGGTATCAGGAGATAATACACCACTAAATAAGATCATCCAATTAGCCGGCGGACAAAACGCAGTTACTGGTTTTAATGATTATAAACCGCTTACTGCAGAAGCATTGGTTGCCGCAAACCCGGATGTGATTTTGCTTTTTAGCAGCGGTATGGAAAGCCTTGGCGGTGCTGCCGGTTTATTAAATGTGCAGGGAATAAATCAAACCAATGCTGGTAAAAACAAAAAATTTGTAACGATGGAAGGTGAGCTACTTACCGGTTTCGGTCCGAGGTTAGGGCAAGCTGTGGCGCAATTATCACAAAAGTTAAAATAGCAAGGTGTTTAAAAACAATAAAGTAATACTTACAGGGCTAAGCCTGTTTTTAATTGTGGTGGTAATAGCTTCTGTATGCATAGGCGCGGTGCATATTAGTTTATCGCAATTTTGGTCGATATTAACCTATTATACCGGATTAAGTAAAGAGATGCTATTCAGTTCGCAGCAAACCGCTGTGTTGTTTAGTTTAAGGTTGCCGAGGGTTTCATTGGGCATAATTATTGGTGCTGCACTGGCTATTTCAGGGGCGTCGCTGCAGGGCTTATTCAGAAACCCGCTTGCTGAGCCTGGTCTTATCGGTATATCATCGGGTGCTACCTTGTTTGCTGCTTTAATGATAGTTTTTGGGGGGCACCTGCTTAATACCATTGGGAGCATTTATAGTTATTATGCGCTTGCTATAGCCGCGTTTATTGGCGCTTTTATTACTACGCTTACCGTTTACCGTATGGCGATGCGCCAGGGGAAAACGGTGATAACAGCGTTATTATTAACTGGTATAGCTATTAATGCCCTGGCTTTTGCGTTTACTGGTCTGTTAACTTATTTATCAACAGATGAGCAATTGCGCAATATCACTTTTTGGAGTTTAGGCAGTTTGGGTGGTGCCAGCTGGTTATCATTCAGCAGCGTATTACCATTTATCGTTGTCCCGCTGATTGGGTTGCCGTTTATGGCAAAATCACTAAATGCTATTGCTTTGGGCGAGGTACAGGCCGGCCACATGGGTATCAACGTTAACCGCACAAAAAGACTGGTAATTGTATTTGCAACAATGGCCGTTGGTGCGTCGGTGGCGGTTGCTGGTATCATTAGCTTTATAGGGCTGGTAATACCGCACATCTTGCGCATGGCATTTGGTTCGGATAACAGGTTGATATTACCTGGTTCGGCATTATTAGGTGCGGCGGCACTTACACTGGCCGATTTAATTTCACGTACAATCGTAGCCCCAGCAGAATTACCAATAGGTATAGTGACCGCCTTAGGCGGCTCGCCGGTATTTATTTACATGATTATTTCACAGCTTAAAAAACAACAGATATGATAGCCGTAAAAAATGTAAGTTATTCTGCCGGAAGGAAACAGATCCTCAACAATGTGTCCTTTAAAGTTGCAGCAGGCGAGATGCTGGCAGTAATAGGAGCCAATGGTGCGGGTAAAAGTACCTTGCTAAAACTGCTTTGCCGGGAGATGTACCCAGCATCTGGCGATATCCGGTTTAATGATAAGGATATAGATTCTTATACCATTAAACAATTGGCGCTTGTCAGATCGGTATTGACACAGCATAACATCGTAAGCGTAATGTTTACAGTAAAGGAGTTGGTACTGATGGGGCGATATCCGCACTTTGAAAATCAGCCATTGGCAAATGATATTGAGGTAGTGAATAAAGTAATGGAAGATACCGGAATAACCCATCTTTCTGCACGGGATTACAATACCTTATCTGGCGGTGAGCAGCAGCGGGTGCAGTTAGCCCGGGTAATAGCCCAGATCTACGATCAGCCAAATGCCTTCCTGTTTTTGGATGAGCCTACAAACGGGCTCGATCTGCTGTATCAGCAACAAATATTGCAGCTTGCCCGGGATATGGCCAATAGGGGATATATTGTGATCAGTATTTTGCACGATATTAATTTTGCATCCCGCTATGCGGATAAGATACTGATCCTTAAAAATGGTGAAACAGTTGCCTTCGGCGCACCATTAGAGGTTATCAGCTGCGAAAATATTCATGAAGCTTTCAATATTAAAGTAAGATTGATGGATTGCGAAGGATTTAAATGTCCACTGGTTATACCCAGCGGAATATTAGTTTAATTTTATAAAACACATAGAAATGGAAAATACAACAACATCAATAAAAGAACAATGGGATCAGTTTAAAGAACAAAATCCCAAATTACGAATCCGCGATGCGGCGAAACAATTAGGTGTAAGCGAGGCCGAACTGGTTAATACCGGGGTTGGCGAACATAATACCTTGCTAAATAACGATTTTAAAGAACTGCTAAGGGAAACCAATACTTTAGGGTACGTGATGGCATTAACACGTAATGACTATTGCGTGCATGAACGTAAAGGTATTTATACCAAGGTTGGCTTTAATGGCCCTGTGGGATTAGTTGTAACACCAGATATAGATCTGCGGTTGTTTATGAACCACTGGTGCTTTGGTTTTGCGGTAAACGAGAATGACAGATTGAGTCTGCAGTTTTTTGATGAGGATGGCAGTGCCGTACATAAAATATACCTTACTGAAAAAAGCAATGAACAGGCTTATCATCAATTAGTGGCAAAATATAAAGCCGATGAGCAATATCAGCAATTAGCTGTTAAGCCAGTGAAATCTGCTGCTTTTCAAAAGCCAGATAGTGAGGTTAATGTGGATGCTTTCCAAAATGCCTGGCTTGCACTTCAGGATACGCATGATTTTCATGGTCTGTTGCGCCAGCATGAACTAACACGTACACAGGCGTTAAGGCTTGCACCAGAAGGTTACGCTCAACCTATAAGTGTTGAATCATTGAAAAACATCCTTACGAAAGCATCCGAAACCTCATTGCCAATTATGGTTTTTACCGGAAGTGCCGGCTGCATTCAAATTCATACAGGCGAAATTCATAAGCTGGTACAAACGGGCCCATGGTTTAACGTGCTCGATCCGGAATTTAATATGCACCTGCGTGAGGACGGTATTGCTGCCATATGGCTTGTTAAAAAGCCAACTACAGACGGTTTTGTACATAGTCTTGAAGTTTATGATAGCGCTGGTAATACAATTGTTCAATTTTTTGGTAAACGTAAACCCGGTATTCCAGAAAGTGAAGATTGGAGAGCAGTCTTAGTTGAATTGGCCAAATAGTTTCTGAATAAATTTGTTCTGTTAAAGGCCTGTAATCGAGAGATTACAGGCCTTTTCTTTTACCTTATCTCGTTTATTATTTGTGTTCATAGAAACGGGAAAATGATTTTAATTTGGAGGTGAGCCAAGAATATAAACATGGTTTTTCCTGATGCTACGATGTTTTCTTTCTTTTAATTGTTATATAAACACAATTGTTAATCATATTTTTTAAAGTTAAAAGTATAAAATTAATGATAAGTTAAGTTTTAAAAATAACTTTTTTACCTATGAATTATTTTCTTAATAGCTAAATTTCGGTTTGATTTAAACAATGGTTAAGTCCGTTAATAATATTTTTATTTAATTGTTGTTTTGACAATAAAAATATCTACATTGGCTTTCGATAGATTTCTCAATCTGTTTTTTGTAAACCAGTTAGTTAAGACCACTTCATGGAAATTTTGAATGATGTTCAAATTATTGAACAATTAAAGATGGGTAACCAAGAGGCTTTTGAAATGCTGTTTAAAAAATATTATAAGCTGCTTAACGTATCGGCTTTTTATATTTTACAGGATGAAATGGAGGCCGAAGACACCGTTCAGGGTTTTTTTGTTGATTTTTGGGATAGGCAATTATATAAAAATGTTAATTCGTCATTAAAAGCTTATTTAAGTATAGCTATTCGTAACCGGTGCTTAAAAAGGATTGAAAAAGAAACGCTTGTACAAAAAAAACTGGTAGATTATCAGTATACACTTACTGGGCCGCAAGTAGAGGAGGATGTGGCGGTAGCGCATTTTTACCCTGATAAGATTTTGGCAGAGCTATCAATGCAGCGCATGCAGGCTATTACATTGGTTCATTATCAAAATAAGAAATATAAGGATGCGGCATTTGAAATGGGAATTAGTATCAACTCTTTAAAAACTCATTTAAAACTTGCGGTGAAAATTTTAAGAGAGGGATTAAAAAATGTGCGTTAGTTCACCCTTTTTCTTATAATTAGGTCTTATAAATAATGAAGTATAATATATCATATATTCAGGAGCTAATAATTGATCACGTTGGTGGCACAATAAGTGACGACGATAATGATTTTCTACAACGTGCAATAGCAGAAGATGCGGATGTTAAACAACTGTGGAACGAAATGCAGTATACTTTGACATCGGGCAGGGGTAAGGATTTTTTGGGAAATCTTGACGAAAACAAGGCTTGGAAGAAAATTGAACTTAAGATTGATGCACAGCCACCTATTTCAAAATTTAAAGGTTTTTCAAAGTGGTTGCCGATAGCTGCAATATTATGCATGGCAATTACTACAGTATATTACTTACAGCCAAAGCCAATAGCTAACCCAATTGTAATTGCAGTTAAAAAAACATTAAAACCTGTCATTGAACTTAAATTGGCAAACGGGCAACACATCAACCTTTCAGATACATCTAAACAAATTATAAATACATCGTTTGCTCATCTTAAAAAAGGCACAAAAGGTTTAAGTTACGAACTAAACGATAACAAAACTGAAGAGTGGAGCACCCTGGTGATACCGCCTCAGTTAACCTATCAGATAGCATTGTCGGATGGTACGCAGGTTTGGTTAAATTCGGCATCAAGCATGCGTTTTCCTTTTTCATTTTCCGGCAAAACAAGAGATGTGTATTTAACCGGTGAAGCCTTTTTTAAAGTAGCAAAAAACGCCGCCAAGCCATTTATTGTACATACTAACCAAACCGATGTACAAGTACTTGGAACAGAGTTTAATGTAAATACGTACAAATCAAATACCACAATAACCTCACTTGTTGAGGGGTCTGTATCTACCAATGGTCATAATAACCAGAAATTATTATTACATCCCGGGTATCAAGCCATCTACGCGCCCGAAAACGGTTTTCTGACCCAATCGTTTGACCCTGGTATTGAACTGGCCTGGATGCACAATATTTATTACTTCCATAACACCAAACTTAATGATATCAGCGAAGTTCTTTTACGCTGGTTTGATATCAAGGTGGTTTTTGATGATCCTGCAAAGGCCGACGAAGCATTTTCGGGTGCTATTCAAAAAAATAAGCCCATTGATGTTTTTATCCAAAATATTAAAACTTCTGCAGGTGTGAAAGCCACTTTTAAAGATGGTGTATTACACATAAAATAAGCCAATTACCTGCGTTAATAAACTTCAAATAAACCGCTGATACAATAGTGTTTTTAAGGTGTAATGTGCGTTAATTATATCAGCTGAAAAGACGGAATTTCAATTGTTTTTCTGATATATAATTGATAAAGTGATTGTTGTCTTGTTTCTTCTATAAAAAAATGAGATTTTTTTTCATTTCTGTTCACCCGTTTTTCTCTGAAACGGTCTTAATAAAAACCAAATTATAAACCCAACACATATGGAGAAAATTTTATTTTACCGGCGACTTCTATTGCCTGTTCTATTTCTTTTATTGGTAACCCGGTACACGGTTGTTCACGCGCAAAGCGTGCCATCCGTAACCCTCAAAAAAGACAATATAACATTAGCGGAAGTATTTAAATCAATTAAAGAACAAACAGGATTAACTGTTTTTTACAGCAACAGTATTTTAAACGACAAGGAACTTATTTCGGTCGATTTTAAAAATGCCGAGCTGAAGGAAGTATTTCGGGTTATCTTAAAAGATAAAAACCTGAATTACGTGGTACAAGACCAACTCATCGTAATTAAAAAAACGGAACCCGTTGCAGCACCTGTAAAAGAACCGGTACGCACCGCCACTCGCAAAAAGGTACAGGGAACTGTTACTGATGAAAAGGGACTATCATTACCTGGTGTAAGTATTAAAATAAAAGGATCAGGCATTGGCACGCAGTCAGATGTTAATGGTAAATACACACTTAATTTACAGGGTGATGGTAAAGTAACCCTCGTTTTTTCTTTCGTGGGATCAAAAAGTCAGGAATTTAATTTAAGTGATTATACCGCATCAAGCGAAGGCATTTACACAGTGGATGTACAAATAGCTGCTGATAAAAACGGACTGGATGAAGTTGCCATTGTTGCTTACGGTACACAGAAAAAATCAAGTCTGGTAAGTTCAATTACCACCATAAGTCCTAAACAGCTTAAAGGCCCGTCAAGTAATTTAACCACTATGCTTGCCGGGGTGGTGCCGGGTATGATATCATATCAGCGAAGTGGTGAGCCAGGAGCCGATAACGCACAGTTTTTTATACGCGGCGTTGGTACATTTGGGGCCGGTAAAGTTGACCCCCTGATTTTAATTGACGGTATCGAATCGACAACAACAGACCTTGCCCGGCTACAACCGGATGATATTTCCGGTTTTTCGGTGTTAAAAGACGCCACCGCTTCGTCACTATATGGTGCGCGTGGTGCAAACGGTGTAATATTGGTAGTTACCAAACGAGGCGATATTGGCGCACTTAAATTTAACGTACGCGCTGAAAACTCAACATCATCCAATATCAAAAACATTGATCTGGCCGATAATATAACCTACATGACACTTGCCAACGAGGCAGTACTTACCCGTAACGCCTTAGGTGCGCTCCCTTACTCACAAAACAAAATAGATCACACGGCCAACGGTGATGATCCGCTGCTATACCCAAGCAACAACTGGATCAAGCAGCTTATAAAAACTAAAACAAGCAACCAAAGGTTCAACATGAATGCCAATGGAGGGTCAGAAAAAGCCAAGTACTACTTGGCCATGACCTATAATATTGATAATGGTAACCTGGCCGAAAATAAGCTTAATAACTTCAGCAATAACATTAAGCTGCAATCGTACTCCATTTTATCAAATACTTCCATAAATCTTACTAAAACTACCGAAGCAGTAGTTAGTTTAAAAGGTCAGTTTGATAGCTATAATGGCCCTATAGGCGGCGGCGGGTATACTTTTTTAAATGCTTTGTGGAGTAATCCGGTAGCTTTTCCGGCAATTTACCCCGGCAATTTGCAGCCATATGCCAATCACCCGCTTTTTGGTAATGCTATTATCCCCGGTGGCGGTTTGTATATGAACCCATACGCGCAATCACTGTCGGGCTTTCAAACCTCAAACACAAGCACATTAACTGCGCAGTTAAACTTAAATCAAAAACTTGATTTTATTACCAGTGGTTTATCGGCAAGAGTAATGGCATATACAACCCGTTATTCCTCCTTCGCGGTTAGTCGCCAATATAGCCCTTATTATTATCAGTCAAACGTGTTTAACGGGCAGTTTAACGGTTTGACATTAATTAACGATGGTCAGTCGGGAAGTATCGGTAACGCACCAACCGAGTATTTAACTTACAGCCCTGGTGGAAGTGTATCCAACTCTACTACCTATATTGAAACGGCGATAAACTACAACCGCACACTTGGCGAAAAGCACGTCATCAGTGGTTTATTAATCGGTACTATGCGTAATTATTTAACAGCCAACGCACCAACATTGCAGTTATCGTTACCGTCGCGTAACCAGGGCGTATCCGGCAGGTTTACTTATGCTTATGATAACCGTTATCTGTTTGAATTTAACTTCGGCTACAATGGCTCCGAGCGTTTTGCAAGTAACCACCGGTTTGGGTTTTTCCCATCTGTAGGTGCAGGCTGGGTTGTATCAAACGAGAAGTTTTTTGAGCCATTATTATCTACTATCGACAATCTGAAATTCAGGTTTACTTACGGGTTAGTTGGTAACGACCAGATAGGTAATGCTAACGACCGTTTCTTTTACTTGTCAGATGTTAATTTAAATAGCGGAAATATCGGTCAGTTTGGTACAAACTTTACTTACAGCAGAGGAGGGGTATTTACCAATCGTTATGAAAACCAAAACATTACCTGGGAGCAATCAAGGCAAACCAATATAGGGATGGATTTAACGGTGGCGAAAAACTTTAATTTAACTTTAGATGCTTACCAAAACAAACGCGACAATATTTTAATGGTAAGGAGCACCATACCTACCTCTATGGGTTTGCAGGCCAATATATCCTCAAATGCGGGTAAATCATCAAGCAAGGGGGTTGATGTAGCCATGGATTACAAGAAAAACTTTACTAATTCTTTTTGGATTCAATCGCGCGGTACGCTTACTTATGCTAAAAGCAAACTGTTGAAAAACGAAGAGCCAGTTTACCCGGCTAACATGCAGTATCTGAGTAGGGTAGGTAATTCCCTAAGCCAGATTTACGGTTTACTTGCCGAGCGGTTATTCATTGACGATAAAGACGTAGCCAATTCGCCCGTACAAAGCTTTGGCGATTATAAAGCCGGAGATATTAAATACCGCGACATGAATGGGGATGGAAAAATAACCAATTCAGATATAGTGCCAATAGGTTATCCTCAGGTGCCCGAAATTATATACGGTGCCGGTTTTTCTGTTGGATATAAAAACTTTGATATCAGTGCGTTTTTCCAGGGGTCAGCACGGTCTTCTTTTGTGATAAATTCGGCAGATATTTCTCCTTTCTATTTAGTGAGCGGTTACCAGTCCAACGGCCTTAACACGGGTAACCAAAGTGGCCTGCTTAATTCAATTGCTAATGATCATTGGTCAGAAGATAACCGTAACCCTTACGCGTTTTGGCCACGTTTAAGTAATACCATACAGGCAAATAACAGCCAAACGTCAACATCGCCAACATCCACATGGTGGTTGCGGGATGGCTCGTTCCTACGCCTGAAATCGGCAGAGATCGGATACAATTTCACTAAAAGTCAACTTAAAAGTATCCATTTGAATAGCGCGCGTATTTATATAAACGGCTTAAACCTCTTAACATTGAGCAGCTTTAAGCTTTGGGACCCGGAAATGGGAACATCGGGATTGGGGTATCCAATTCAAAAAGTGTTTAACATAGGTTTAAGGGTAGAATTTTAATAGCGTTTAAATTAATTATATGAAAAGTAATTTTATACAAAAAATAAGGCATTCACTATATAACTATACAGCCAAAGGCAAGTTTGCCGTATGCCTGTTGGTTATTATAATTGCTTTGCCCATATCATCCTGTAAAAAATCATTTCTGGATGTTGTTCCTGATAATGTTTCAACTATTGCAAACGCTTTCGTTTCAAAAACCGAGGCAGAAAAGTATTTATTTACCTGTTATTCTTACCTGCCAACGGAAGCAGATCCAACGTATAACGTGGGGCTCACTGCAGGTGATGAGGTTTGGGTTGAAGATCCGGCAAATCATATCCGGTCAACAAATGTTTTACAATTGCCCAGAGGATTTCAAAACACATCAGACCCTATTGCCAATTTTATGAACGGCACAAGGGACGCGGCTGCAAATTACAAAGCAATACGCGACTGTAATGTTTTCCTGGAAAATGTAAGCGATTTAAATAAAGTACGTGACCTGGATATTGATACCCGCGAACGTTGGATAGCTGAGGTACAGTTTCTTAAAGCATTTTATCATTTTATCCTTTTTAGGGCATACGGGCCTATTCCAATCATTGATAAAAACCTGCCAATTGATGCATCTATTGATGAAGTTAGGGTTAAACGCAGGCCGGTTGACGAAGTGGTTAATTATATAGCCGGTTTGTATGATCTGGCTGCAGCCAAACTTCCCCTAACTATTAACAACGAAAGTAGTGACCTTGGGCGTATTACCAAGCCAATTGCATTAAGCATGAAGGCAAAACTACTGGTAACCGCGGCAAGCCCCTTATTTAACGGTAACCCTGATTATAGTTCTTTTAAAAATAAAGATGGCGAGCAGTTATTTAATTCAACCTACAGCGTAGAAAAATGGCAGCGTGCCGCTACGGCTTGTAAAGAAGCCATCGATCTTTGCCAGCAACAAAACATACAGTTGTATACATTTCCTGCGCAAACCAATCCGCTTAGTCAAACAACTATGACGCAGATGAGCATCAGGAATGCCATGAGCGAAAAATGGAATGATGAGTTGATATGGGGATTAACCGTTAATAACATTGGTTTTAATTCATTCTTCCAGTCGATGTGTGCGGGTCAGTATGATTTTAATAATGCCGACGCTGCAAAATCAGCAAACCGCCCTTTGCTTGGCCCCACTATAAAAATGGCCAAAATGTTTTATACAAAAAACGGGGTTCCCATTAATGAAGACAAAACGCTTGATTTTACCAATATAGCTGAACTGCGGGTTGGTACTCATGCCGAACGTTTTAACATCAAAGAAGGGGAAACCACCGCACGCCTTAATTTTGACAGGGAGCCACGCTATTACGCCGACCTGGGATTTGACCGTGGGGTGTGGTATATGGCTAATAGCCCATCAAAAACCGACGAAGATACCTGGTGGATGAAAGCCCGCGGTGCCGAAGTAGGCCAATCGTCGCCAATACCGATTGCCGGTTTTTACATGAAAAAAGCGCTTAACTGGCATTACGAATGGGCAACCGTTACTTATACCAATTATCCATGGCCAGAAATGAGGCTTTCAGATCTATATCTGTTGTATGCCGAGGCACTAAATGAGGCAGAAGGCCCTACCGGTGATGTGTATACCTATGTAAACCTGATAAGGGCAAGAGCTGGGTTACCTACAGTGCAGGATTCATGGTCAAATTACAGTATCAACCCAACCAAATACACCACTAAAGACGGCATGCGGTCAATTATACAGCGAGAGCGTAGCGTTGAGCTTTGCTTTGAAGGTCATCGTTTTTGGGATTTGTTACGCTGGAAAACAGCGGGCGTTGAGCTTAATGGAAACGTAACAGGATGGTCGATAAGTGAAAATTCGCCAGAACTGTATTATCGCGAGCGGTCCATCTATTCGAGGCATTTTGTAATCCCGCGTGATTACTTATGGCCACTTCAGGAAAACGATCTGCTGGTTAATCAAAACCTGGTGCAAAACCCTAACTGGTAAGGGGCAACAATATATGTTCAACATTAGAAACATTAAAATGGAAACAATAAAATTACGATCAGCCTTATATATAGCTTTAATAGCAGTAATTGGTATAGGCTGCAAGCAGGAAACATTAAATAAGCCCACGGTAATAAATACAAACCCGCCGGGTGTTGTATCAAATGTACAGGTGGTAAATGAAAACGGGCAGGCCAGTTTAACATTTTCGTTACCCAATGATGCCGACCTTTTTTATGTAAAGGCCGTGTATGAAACATCTAAAGGTAAAAGCAGGGAAGTTATAGCCTCACATTATACCAATACACTAACGGTGGATGGTTTTGCCGACACCTTAGCGCATGAGGTGAAATTATATGCCGTAAATTCAAGTGAGGTAGTTTCGGCACCGGTTACGGTTACGGTAACGCCCTTAACGCCGCCATATATCCTCGCGTTTAGATCGCTTAAAATTACGGCCACCTTTGGCGGATTTAACGTACTTGCCGATAATCTTTTTAAAGGTAACCTGGCCATAGTACCATTGGTTGATACCGCTAATAATGGATTATATGTACAGCCTAAGGGTATGGACAATATATACAGTAACAGCGCCCAAATAAAAGCGGCGGTGCGAGGACAGCCGGCTATTGAAAGAACGTATGCTTTTTTTGTAAGGGATAGGTTTTTAAATCGTTCTGATACCTTGTTTTTAAAGCTTACACCTTTTTACGAGGAACAATTTTCCAAGCTCGACTGGTCTGTTTATGTTTTGCCGGGTGATGCCAAAAATCTATATTCTTATACAGACGTAACAAAGATTTTTGATGGAAACTTTAACGGCGGCTGGCCAAATTGTTTGTTTACGGAAGAGAGCGCCGGCAGCCCGCAAATGGTAACCATTGATCTTGGAAAGCCTCGTGTTTTCAGCCGATTTATACTCAATCCGTTTATAGAGGTCGGCAACGTTTATTATGTAAGGGGAAATTTAAGGGATTTTGAAATATGGGGATCAAACTCACCAAATGTAAATGGTGCGCTGGATGGCACCTGGACAAAGTTGGTAACCTGTAACGTGGTTAAACCATCAGGTTCACCATCTGGTACGGAAACCGCGGCCGATCAAACTTATGCGCATGATGGCTGGGGTTATGATTTTCCGGCAGGCTTAGGCACATATCGTTACGTGAGGATCAGGAGTCTTCGTAACTGGACAGGATCATACTTTATGAGTATCAGTGAGTTTACAATGTTTGGAAAGTAGCAGGGAGTTTAAAAATCAAAATTTAATTATGAAACAATATAAAATTACGTCATACTATATTTTGGTATTAGCGGTACTTGTAATAAGTGCCTGTACTAAAATGGATGATTATAAAAAGAAATATGAAGCAAACGGTCCGCTGATATACCCCGGCATACTTGACTCTGTACAAGTGTTTTCCGGAAAAAATCGCGTACTGATCACGGGCCTTTTTACCTCCGATCCTAAAATTGTTAAATACCGGGTTTACTGGAATAGCAAGCAGGATTCTGTAGAGGTACCCGTTGTACGTACAAGTGGCGTTGATACCGCTAAATTGTATATACCCAATTTGCCCGAAGGTTTGATGTCGTTCGAGATCAGGACGTATGATAATGCCGGGCATGTTTCCATCCCGGTTGGTATTGCGGGTAATATATACGGCGATTTGTATCAAAGCTCAATCATAAACAGGGGGATAGTAAAAGCCGAAATTCAAACGGACGGTTCGGCATTAATTAACTGGGCCGATGTAAACAGCGACGATGGCTTAGTTTCGATGCGAATTAAATATACTGATGCTGCTAACAAGGCACACGATACATTAATTACGTCAATTCCAGCTAATTTAAGTACTTCGCTGCCTGCATTTAAGGCGGGCAGCTCCATTAGCTATCGTACAGCTTATTTACCAAACAAAACGGCTATTGATACTTTTTATGTTGATTATCAAACCCACACGGTAAAAGCCGACGTAACCAACATTTACCTGTCAAATATGGGCCCTTTTGTAAGAGATTCTTTTGACGGAAGATGGGGTACGCTTGCAGCGCCATGGATTACCAACGCAGCAGCAAAAAATAAGGACAACGGGGTTAACGGCGGTTATACAGGTGACGAAGGCGGAGCAATTAACTGGGAAACATGGAATAATTCTCCTGTTGTAAACGGGATACTCTATCAGCCTACATCCTCGCCACTGCCTGCAGCAAATTACATTGTTACATTTGATTATTATTCAGAAATACAATCTAATTCATCCGTGTATTGTGTGGCAGCAGCTGGAGGTAATGGTATCCCCGTATTGGCTAACCTTGCTACCGCATTAGGTTCTGCTTCTGTGTATAACGGGGCAATTGTAGGTACAACAGGTCCCAATGCCACCGAATCAAAAAGTTTCACATTTACCCTTACCTCACCGCAAGTGGTTTCAATAGGAATTTTAGGGAATATTGTTGGTAATGGTAATCCCGGTAGTTATTTCAGGATATCAAAAATCAGACTATTCAAAAATTGATGATTAATCCTCGCCTATAGAGGCAGAGGTGGGGATACTGCAAAAAGTAGTCAATACCTTTGGCTTATATAAAATATCCTGGCTGGAATTATCCAGTCAGGATATTTTATTTAGATCCCGGCAACTAAAGCATTTATCTTAGATCAGCTTATAAGATACATAATCAATGAAAAGGTATTTAATTCTCTTTCTCAGATAATAAGAACTGAAATTTAAATCAACTATTATTTCTTCTTTATCCTCGTTAAACCGTTAGCCGTAGTAGCATAAATGTCACCTTTTGAATCCTGCATCAGCTGGTAAACAGTAAAACCTGGCATTGCAGAATTATTATTATGGTAGTTTTCCCACTCATCCTTCAAATTAAACCTCACCAATCCTGATTGATCTGTACCTATCCACAAAACATGTTCAAATTTGTCATACAGCATAGTGTTAACATGATTTGCCGGCATGCCGGAATTTTTATCATTATAATGCAGCCATTGTCCATTTGCTTTCAGCACGGCTATGCCTTCCCGATCATTGTCGCCCTCAACCTTATTACAATCAACCATTGAAAAGTAGATGTTTCCATTTTCATCTTCGGTTGCGCCGGATATAGACATGTTTTTTAAAGGGGTATTGGCGGTATTAAATTTGGTTATTATGGAGTGCCCGTCCATCATTATAGTACCTTTTGATGTACCTATCCATAGGCGTTGCTGGCTATCGTCAAATGCGTAAGAAATATTACTTGAGGGTAGTTGCGGTATGGTTTTCTTATTTAACAATACAACTTTGTCTTTTTTAACTACAACCAAACCGTCTTTGGTTGTAAACAGCAGTTTACCGTTGCGGCTATTTAAAATATGGTTAACTCCGGATGCTAAAAACTTTTTAAAGTCATATATCTGCCACCCCGCGCCATCCTGGTATTTGTATACCCTATTGTAAGCATACGCCCATTTGAAATTGTCTTTATCAACAGTTATATCCTGTACAGGTGTTTCTGCAGTAAAAGGAGAGTTAAACTCATTTACCGGGGTAAAGCCCTCTCCATCAAAACGGGTAAGTCCTTTGGCCGTAGCGTACCACAAAATGTCGGATTTATCTACTGCGGCAGATTGGCCAATATTATCCGGAAGAGGAGAATTATACCGGGTCCATACCTTAAAGTCGTAGTTCTTTAAGGATGGGTTTGTATAGGTTATGGTTTTATTATAAATCACTGGGTCGCCGGGAGGGGCAAGCTGGCTCAAATCCATACGGAGCATACGGGCAGACATTACCCCGTTGGCAATACGAAACATCACATTAACCGAGGCCGAAATGGGTTTGCCATTTTCTTTTGCAGCTTTCCATATATTACCATTCAAATACCTGATCAATTCGGATGTTAACGAACTATTGGTAACATCTGAATGACTAAGCACACAGCTAAAACCAGAAGATTCAACCAAAACCTGAAAAGTAATCGATGTATTTACATCTTTAAAACTATATCGGCGATTAATCTGTCCGCATATATAATCCAGGGTAAACTGGTCGCAGGTTGCTTTTTTATCGCCGCAATCCATACAAAAACTCGCGTTACCGCAGGCCTCTATTTTTTCCAGAAAAAGATATTGCGCCGAAAGTGTCGACGGTAAAAAGAAAACAAAAAGGCTGATAAGTAATAACTTACAAACTTTGGTGGTAGGGTATAACGATGCTAACATTCCGTTTATAAATAAAAGAAACCAAACCCAAAACACCAAATGAATAATAGTTAAATAATGTTAAACCAAATTATTGAATGTTTAAAGAATGGCTAACAAACATACCCTTTACTCGCGACATTGCTGTTGGTAATTTATGGATTATCAGCATCCGCTTATTGAATTAAACAGCTACGTTTTGTTAATATGCTGTTATGTTACGCTCATGACGATATCCTGCCGCCTAATTTGTTATTTTTAACAAAATTTCTATTTTAATATATGGTGCTTGAGCCCTTTCATGAACTCGTTTTAAAATTCATCAGGAATACCAACAGACCCATATTTCTAACAGGTAAGGCAGGTACCGGTAAAACTACATTCCTTCGGCGCATAAGGGCCGATGTTACCAAAAGCATGGCTGTTGTAGCACCTACCGCAGTAGCAGCTATTAACGCGGGCGGTGTAACCATCCATTCTTTTTTTCAGGTCCCTTTCGGGCCGCAAATACCTGCCGGTAGTAATGAGCCGCTTAAACAGGTCAGCCAGGAAAAATTTAAAGTTTTGCAATGTCTGGACCTGCTTATTATTGATGAAATAAGTATGGTAAGGGCTGATACGTTGGATTATATCGACACCGTACTCAGGCAGGTTAAAGGATCAATACGTCCGTTCGGCGGTGTTCAGTTACTCATGATAGGTGACCTGTTCCAATTGCCGCCGGTTTATGAGAAAGATTGGGGTGTACTAAGCAGATTTTATACCGGCCCTTATTTTTTTAATAGTCTTGCGTTAAAAAAAATACCAGTAATAACTTTTGAGCTTACGCAGGTATATCGCCAAAAAGACCCTGGTTTTGTAGCGATATTAAATCAGATCAGGAATGGTAGTGTGGGCGACGAGGCGCTGAATCAGCTCAATGCGCATTTTGATGCCAATTTAAATGACAACTGGTTAAAAGACTATGTAACGCTTTCTACACATAATAAACTGGTTAACGAGATAAACCAACAGCGGTTAACAGAACTGGAGGGCGAACCTCACGTTTTTAAGGCCACCGTTACCGGCGATTTTCCTAAAGAAGGTTACCCCGCCGAAGAAGAATTAGTATTAAAAGTTGGCGCCCAGGTAATGTTTATCAAAAATGATAGTTCGGGAAAGAAACAATATTATAATGGCAGAACGGCGCGGATCACAACGATAGGACAGGGGAGTGTAAAGTTGAGTTTCCTTGATGATGGTTCCGAGTTTGAAGCTGTTCCTGAAAGCTGGCAAAACGTTAAATATTCACTTGCCGAAGATGAACAAAAGGTAAACGAATCCAATAATGGGTCTTTTAGTCAATATCCATTACGGCTGGCCTGGGCTATCACCGTTCACAAAAGCCAGGGGCTAACCTTTGAAAAGGCCATCATTGATATCGACGCAGCATTTGCTTTTGGACAGGCATACGTAGCACTTAGCCGATGCCGGACTTTAGAAGGTATTATCCTGAAAGCCCCCGTGCGCTCAGAAAACGTGCGGACAGATCCGGAAATCGTGCGCTTTATGCAGAGCGCTGTTAACGAAGCGCCCAACGAGCAATTATTGAACGATATTATTCTTGGCGCAGAATCTGAATTGCTGATGGATATTTTCGACTTCTCTATATTGACTACAGGTTGGGATCAATTCAAAATATTTTACGTTGCTAATGAACAGCTCTCAACAGTTTTGCAGCAAACCGATAACCTATTGCAGAAAGAGATAAAAGCCATTGGTGACAGGTTCATGAAAAAAGAACTTTCCGTTTTTAATAATAACCAACCACTCTGGAGCAATGAAACGCTTAAAGAACGGCTAAGAAACGCCGCGACATATTTTGTACCCAAATTAGACGCGTTGGCCGCCGCTGTAAATGATTTGTATGCTCAGAAAAATCGGGATAATAACCCTGTTGAATTTTATGATAGCCTGAATCATTTGCTGGTGAGTTTAAAAGCAAAAACAGCGGCATTTATCCGTATGCCTATGGCGTCGTCAGGTAACGATGTGATATCTTCTGTACAGGAAGCCGGTATTAGTTTTAAACCGGTTTATAAAAACTGGAACGTCAAAGTATTGCCGAAAGAAAAAGAAATAGCGCATCCTGAACTATATAAGCAACTGTTAAATTGGCGTAAGGCAATAAGCCAGGAGCGAAAAGTGCTGGAACATACACTGGTTTCGGAAAATATGCTCAGGGATATTACAGCAAAATTGCCACGTTCATTAAATCAGCTTTCGCAGCTAAAGAGTTTCGGTGACGCAAAGGCGACGGATCTTGGTGAGCCCATTTTAAAAATGATACGCAGCTATTTAGGAGAAAACGATTTGTTTTCCTAAGTATTAGCACCTTGGGATACCCGGCCCATTGTAAGGGTTTTCAATGGCATTTTTTATTTTTAATAACCGGTGCTGGTGCCGCCAATTTTCAGGGTATAGTTGCATGTTGGCCAGTAATATTTTTACCTGATCGGCAACGTTGAATTGGGTTGTGGCCCTGTCCAATCTTAATTCCTGTGGTAACTGGATGTTCGCAAAATATTCCGTCAATTCATCAAAATTCATATCACAAAGTTAAAAAGATTTCAGGATGCATTTATACTGCGTTTAAATTTATCACGGTGAAAGTTTGTAATGGCGTTTTATATAATTCGGAGTTATGTTTATTGCAGCTAATCCTGAATGTCAAAAAGTGCAAAAAATAGCCATTTTACAACAATTGAATTTTGCCATCAAGCGTGTAATTTCGTCATTACATCAATTGTAAAACCGCCTCAAATTTTGTCTTATGATTTACTTTACCCGTGAATTTACCTTGTGTGCACATATTGTTAAGGCAAATTTTAATATTAAGCCCTCCTCAATTCTGCTATTAATACTTTGTTTAGGGTGTTGGAAATCTGTACAGGGACAAATAAACGGCTACCCACCGGTATCCGCAATAAAAAAAGGACGTTTAAATCCCTTGTCCCCAGACCCGGTTATGAATTATACCTGGGCTAATCCAAAGGCTTCTGATGATCTGGAGAGTTATCAGTTAAAACCTGTAAGCTGGGTTGTTTCCAAGACCGCCAGTTTTAATATGACAGATTATAAAAAAAATGATGTCATCGTTGTAAACGGCAAGGGGGATATTCGCTTTGATTTCGGGCGTACAAATGCTGGTTGGCTGGAGTTTGAAGCCGACGACTTGAAAGATAGTATAGCCATGAGTATAAGTGAATACAACCAACCTGCAATTGTTAATAACGGTGCCGTACATAGGTTTAAAACCTTAGCCCCGGTTAAACACGGGCAAACTTACAGGTTAGAATTAAATCCTGAGTTATATGAAGGCGTTCGGTTTGGCTGGATCCATGTGCTTTCACATCAGCAGCGATGGCACATCAAAAATTTACGTTTGGTTTGCCAGGTTAAGCCCACTAATTATCAAGGTAGTTTTTCCTGCAGCGATCCCGAGCTTACACGGATCTGGTATACCGGAGCCTACACCGTTAAACTCAATCTACTTAAGAATTATTTTGGCGCCATTTTAATAGAAAGGCAGGATAGGTTTTCATGGACAGGTGATGCTTACGTAGCCCAGGCAGCCTCTATGGTGGCATTTGGAAATTACGACTTTGTGAAAACCAATATCGACTATACTTCCAAACTTGATAACGGCATAGCCAGCTATGCGCTTTATTGGGTTTTAAGTCTTATCGACTATGTGAATTATACAGGTGATGTTGAGTTTGCAAAAAAATATATTGATAATGCTTGTAAAAAGTTGGACCGAGCCTACGAACACTTTGGAAAAGCACCAAATCTGGAGTTTTTTGGGTGGGACGAACGCCTTGGTGCCGGATTTGAAAACGCCAATATAACAGAATCGCAATATGCTTATTCCATGGTTAGCATACGTACCTGGCTGGAATATGGCAGGTTAATGAAACAAATTGGCCGTTTAGACCTGGCTACAAAATACATAGACTATGCTATCCAAAAAATTGCAGAGGAAAGAAATAAAAATAACTGGCAAAGTAATTATGGGCTTCACGCTTCGGCAGATGCCGTCAATACCGGCCTAACTACATCTGTAGAAAATGGGGTATTCTATAAAAGTAATTTCACGGATAGGGTAAACAGGGTATCGTATTCGCCTTTTAATGAATATTTTATAATAGGTGCAATGGCAAAAATGCAAAAGTATACCGATGCAGTAAGTGCAATTAAAGATGTTTGGGGTGGGCAGTTAAAATACGGAGGAACTACTTTTTTTGAGGTGTATCGCCCAAGTTGGAACGCCATTCTCGGGAAAAACGATGCTGTACCGAATAACCAGTGTACCTATACCAGTCTTACGCATCCATGGAGCGCTGGCGTAGTTAAATGGCTTTCAGAGGAAATACTGGGTATCAAACCACTGGATCTGGGGTTTAAAACCTTTGAAATTGTACCGCATTTGGCAGACACCATTAATGCAGTTAGCGGAAGTACACCAACATTAAAAGGAACCATCTCTGCGAGTTTTAATGTTAAATCCGGACGAGCTACAGTAACAATACCAGATGGTACAATGGCAACAAGAGTCGCTATACCATTAGGGGGAAATAGTGTTAAATCTCTTTATTTGAATGGACGATTGATTTGGGAGGGGAAAGGATCAAATAACAGATCTCAAAACGATATTAAGGTTAATGACGGATATTTAAATATCATGGGATTGGCACCGGGTAAATATGAGTATAAGATGGTGTATAATAGTTTTGTAAAACGCAAGCCGATGGTAAACCTGCCCTGGAATTATGCTATCAATGCTTTTAAACAGGATAGTTTAACTGCTGGAAAATGGAGGGATAAATATGGAAGGGAGGGCTTCACATTATTTAACAGTGTTGAAAGTGGAAAGACTCTGCAAAAATTACCGGCGTATGTATCATCAGTAGTGTTGAGGAATGAAGCCAAAGTTCATACAAACCTGCCGGGAGATGATAGGGTATTAACTGATACTATGGGTTTTGTTGGCGGTTTTGGAGCAGCGGTTACACAAGATCCTATACCGCTGCTGGAAACTATGACAATGGATATTCAGGTAAAAGATGATAAAGTTCACCAACTTGCACTTTACTTTTTGGATTGGGATAAATCCGGAAGGCGATCCGAGCTGGAAATATTTGATGCTAAAACGCTTAAGCTACTGGCGCCGGTTCAAATGGTAAAACAATATCAAGCCGGGAAATATCTCGTTTTTAATTATTCGGGTAGTATAAGGATCCGGATAAACCAGGTTCGGGGACCAAACGCGGCTTTAAGCGGTGTATTCTTTGATAAATTCAAATGATAAGTTCTTGCATTTGAAATAAATCATCATAGTATTCTAAATGCTATCGGAATAATTAGGGTTGAAACAAAAAGACCTCGTCAGTATTACCTGACGAGGTCTTTGCTTTTTGCAAACCAGTTTGTTATTCTACGGCTTACTATTGCTTTTTTTTAGTGTTTTGCCCACCATAGTGGTGTTAAAACTGCATCGGCACCGCCCAATGCCGCAACAGCCTGGTTGTAACCATTAATGTTGCTGTTACGCAAACCTGAAGGGTATTTCATACGCTGAGAGAAGAATTTTACGCTGCTTGTCATATAGTTTGACGAATTTAAAGCAGGCAGATCAGGCATAATATCTTCAACCGCAGGATTTTCATAGAATGGTAAACCTAACCTTCTGTGGTCGTTCCAGCTTTCCAGCGTTAAATATGGCGTTTGCGCTATAAATTTCTGAGTAATGATCTTGGTAAGGTGGTCGTTTCTAACTGCGCCAGATTTGTACAGATCATTTTTAGGATAGCTTATTTCTACAGTACCAGCAGTACCGGTAATACCATCTTCATATTTCATGGTATGCGTAGCAGGCGGCTCAGTTGTGTTATCCCAGTTTACAGATGTACCAACACGGTTATAATCTGTAGAGGCAAGGTAAGCACCTAAAGAAGCTGATGTGCCAAAATAATCAAAGCTCTTACTGATACCGGTTTCGTAAGCTGTTTTAGCATCAACAGGTGATGTCCAGCCGCGTTCGGCAGCTTCAGCTAATAGGAAATACGTTTCCCAAGGACCAAAGAATACCCTTCTGTTATTACCGTTCCTGTAAATCAGGTTCAATAATGGCTTAAAACCATTAGTAGTAATAGCATCGTTCATTCCTGCTTTTGCACCCCAGTTACCATCAGCTTTAGCATTCCAGGTACTTGTGGAGTTTAATGTTTTAACTACAGTACCAGCGCTATTTTTCAGGTCTCTTACAGTAGCTGTAAATGTACCGCCAATAGCAGGGTAATTAGGATCGGTTATATCACCAGGAACACTGAATACTTTGTATGCACGCGGGTCAATAGTGTTAGGCATACCATTAAACCAGTAGCCAGCCATAGGATCATTGGTTTTTGTTGCAAACTGATCAGGGAAACTTTGACCCATCCAATCGGCTGGTTTAACAGCGGATGCAAATGCAGGTAATTGATCAGCGGTTTTAATGCTTCCTAAGCCAACAGTAAGGTTGTTATAAGTTGCAGATATAGGTAAGCCCATCCATGATGATTCTTTTCTGAATACACTGCTAAGAGGGTTGTAGCTATTAGGTAATTCCTGTACACTAAACATTCCTGCAGCATCAGTAATGTAATCTTTCGTAGCAGCAGCAGCCTCAAATTCTGATTGAGCCTTTGCGGCATCGACTTCTGATAACCTCATGGCTAAACGCATACGCATTGATGTAGCGTATTTATGCCATTTAGCAAAATCATATCCGTAAGCTGGATCTTCTTTATTTACATCGCCAGTAACCGGAACATTAAGATCAAGCTTTGAACTTGCATCTTTCAGCTCGTCAAGCATATAATAGTAAACTGTTTTTACATCCTTGAAATCAGGGTTTTTACCCTGAAAGCCGTCAGTTGGTATCGGGCCAAAACTATCTGAAAGTTCACTCATCAAATAAGCTCTCCAGATACGGGCTACCTGTACAAGATTGTTGGTGTAAGGTTTTGAAGTTCCCTTGGCAATTTGGCCAGTTCCTACCTCAATGGCACTGTTGATGTAATTTAACCATTGTGATGATTGCCTGTAATATTCTGATGTCCAACCATCATCATAGGATCCGCGCGAAAAAGTTTCTCCATCCTCGTCTTGCAGGGCATGGCCACCAACTACCCAATAAAGGATAAATACACGTTCAGATAATCCCGGGTCTTGTTGGGCGCCAATAATTGAATTGTCTATAAAATACTCTGTTTGTACCTGGTCAACACTTGCCTTAAGCGGATCGTTATTGAGCTCGGTAAATTTATTACATGACGAGGCTAACAGGGTGGCTGTAAGCAGCAGGCATGATCTTTTTAATATGGTTTTCATATTCTTATGAATTAATATTTTTATAATTAGAAGCCAATTGTTAAATTAAATAAAAACGTACGTGTAGTTGGCGTGCTCCCGCTTTCAAAGCCTGTAGCATTGGTTCCTGTGGCATAAACAGACTCAGGATCCATTCCATTCATGTGACTTGATATTAACCATACATTATTAGCCGATACACCAATTTTTGCTCTTTGAATACCTGTTCCTGCTAAAAACTTTTTAGGGAGGTTATAACCTAATTGTACGTTTCTAATACGTACGTTAGATGCATCATAAAGGTTTGCCTCGGTTATTCCGATATTGCTATGGCCCGCAACTACGGTCCAGTAGTTTTGTACAGATGTTTTTGTTGTATTTTTTTCGTATTGATTTGTAGTAGTGTTAAGCACAACTCCATCAACAAGCATGTCTGCTCTTGCGCCACCTACTACGGTTTTATTTGATGTACCGTATTGCTCCATATTAGCTATAGTACCAGAGAAGATCTGGCCTCCGAAACGAGCGTCGATTAGGAATGAAAGGTCAAATCCTTTGTATGCGAATGAGTTGGTAAAGCCTAATAAGCTTGAAGCTTGCTGATTACCTAATCTTGCATTGTCAGGATCTGTTTGTGGCAAACCTGTACTGGTAAGGATCATTTGACCATTATACGGACTGCTTGCATCTTTAACTCTTAAAAAACGGGAGCCATAAATTTCTCCATAAAGTTTGCCGGTTTCTGCAACAATGGAAATGTCATCAAAACCACCCAATCCATAGGTGTTCACATCAGGAGCAATTGATACGATCTTGTTTCTGTTGATAGAGAAATTCAACATGGTAGTCCAGTTGAATCCTTCAGGATTTTGGAAGATTTTGCCGTCAACCATCAATTCAAAGCCTTTATTTTGAATATTACCGGCGTTAATTATTTTAGAAGAATAACCGCTTAAGTTATCCAATGGCAAATTGATCAATTGATTTGTAGCATTAGATTTGTAAACTGCCGCATCAAATCCTACGCGGCTGTTAAAAAAGCGCATTTCCAAACCTGCTTCATATGATTTTATTTGTTCACTTCTAACATTTGCATCATAAAGCACATCGCCACGGCCTGCAGTAGTGTTACCAAGTGGATCTTTACCAATAGTATAAGTATTGTATAGCTGGTATGGGTCCATATCATTACCAACAGATGCAAAGGATCCTCTTATTTTACCGTATGTTAACCATGATGGTAAGGTGCTTCCGCTTCTACTCATCAATTCGGTAAATACAAATGAGCCACTTAATGAAGGGTAAAAATACGAACGGGTAGCTGCGCTTAATGCCGAAGACCAGTCATTTCTGAACGTACCATCAACAAATAAGTATCCGTCGTAATTTAAACCAAGTGATCCATAAACTGAATATATGTCTTTGCGTGATTGGCTTTGACTAACTGAAGGGTTGGTTGAACTATTATTTACCGAAAAAAGGTTCGGCACCTGTAATGGATTTGCACTGGCACTTAATGAAGCGCTTTGACGGTTCATTAAATTACCACCAAAAGTTGCCACGCCACCTAATTTACCAAAAAGGTTATCTTTTTTAGCTGTAAGTAAACCGCTGTAGTTGGTTTCGGTGAATGTGCTTTTTCCAATACCGTATGAACCTGTTGTGGTGGTGTTAGAACCCGCGTAGGTTTTGCTTTCGGTATTGGTGGTGTATGTATCAGCACCGCCCTTTAATTCCGCATTTAACCAACTGGTAAATTGATATTTTAATGAAGCATTTAATAAAAGCCTGTCCCTTATATCCTGGTTAAGGTTATATTTAGATGCCCAGTACGGGTTTAATTCGCTTCCAAGGCGCCACCATGTCATGATGCCATTGTTGTCGGTACGGTTTTTAAAGTCCCTTACGTCAATAGAGGTTGGTAGTAATGATAAAGCATAAAAGTTGTTGCTTGTGTTTGAACCACCCTGCGGACGGTTAAGTGCAGTTGAATTGATATATTGAACCTTGGTATCAAGCGTCCACTTATCATCTCCAAATTTGCTTACCGTTCTGGCCATTAGGTTATTGCGGATGAGCTTTGCTCCCGGAATTAAGCTTTTGTCATCTAAACGGCTGTACGATGAATAAACAGAGGTTGACTTGTATTGCTGTTGAAAAGATATATTTTGATCAGACGTAAGGCCATGAGGAAAGTAGTTGGCAATGTTATCAAATGTTCTTAAAGGGGCATTAGTACCATCATATTTTTTAACTGTCTGGCCGTCTGCTTTTGGTCCCCAACTGTCTGCTGATGTTGCACTGTAAGTATTGTTATCGCCCTGGCCAAATACGTTTTGTATTTATGGCCTTGCAAAAATACTTTCAATACCTATTGATGATGATATGGTAATACCTAAGCCTTTTTGGGCTTTACCTGTTTTTGTAGTGATTAGGATTGCGCCATTACCAGCTCTTGAGCCGTAAAGTGCAGCAGCAGCGGCACCTTTCAAAACACTCATACTTTCAATGTCTTCTGCGTTTATATCTGATAGGCCGTTACCCATATCCAATGATGGGTTGTAATAATCGTTGTTTGAGGCTCCTGTAAAGTTATCTAATGGTATCCCATCAACCACAATAAGTGGTTGATTTGCAGCCCCTGGTCTAAATGAATTGTTTCCTCTCAAAGTAATCTTTGATGAACCACCGGGGCCGTTACCCGAGCGGGTGATCTGTAAACCGGCAACTTTGCCCGAAAGCGCATTCACCAGGTTGGGTTCCTTGGCGTCAGATAAGGTTTCACCCTTTACTTCCTGTACGGCGTATCCTAACGATTTCTTTTCTCTTTTAATACCTAAAGCCGTAACTACAACTTCGGTGAGGGCGCTTTCACTGCTTTCTAAAACAACTGTTAAATTTGTTTCATCGCCAACAGTTACTTCTTTTGTTTTTAAGCCGATAAAGGCAAAGGTTAGCACTGCGCCCGGTTTAACGGTAAGCTTAAACTTTCCGTCGGTTCCGGTGGCAGTGCCGTTACTGGTGCCTTTTTCCGATACGCTTACTCCGGGAACTGGCAATCCGGATTTTTCAGTTACCGTCCCGGAAACTGTTTTTTGTGCATAGGCAGTTATTGTAATCAAACTGAAGAACAATAACGCGAAACACCTAAAGTACAATTGTTTCATTTTTTACAGATTATTGGTGAATTGATGGGGTTTATTAATGATTGGTTTAAATTTTCTTAATTAAAGTTGCAATTCTCTATTACTAAAGTGGCGGCACCAAGGAGTTCGGCTTCGGGTGCCAGCGTAGAAATTTGTATTTCCGTTTGTTCGGCAAGCCAGGGGATACAGAATTCGTTAATTGCTTGTTGTATTGGCGCCATGAATATTTTACCTGCTATAGCGCCACGGCCACTCAAAACAATAAGTTTAGGATTCATGATATGAATCAAAGTCGACATTCCTTTACCTATTAAAAATGCAGCATCTGACAATATTGATACCGCCAGTGGATCGCCCGATTTAGCAGCATGAAGGAATTGGTCAACAGGTAAATCGCCGTTTTTAGTATAACTAAGTTCCATACTTGAGCTGCCGCCCGTATCCATCTGTGCCTTTGCGCGCTCAACCATCACAACCAATGAGGTATCTACCTCCAGGCAACCTCTTTTTCCGCATGAACAAATTTTATTGCTTTGTGAAAGCGGAATGTGGCTAAACTCACCCGCATAACCGCTGTGCCCCCTGAAAAGGGCGCCATTTACTATCATGCCTAATCCTATACCCCAACCTACATTCACCACCAAAACATCCTTCAGATTTTTACCTGTACCAAATTTTAATTCGGCCAGGGCTATAACGCTCGAGTCGTTATCTATAAAAACGGGCACCCCAAGCTCGCGGGTCAAATATTTCTTCAGGCTTACATCGCCCGTTGATTTAAAAAAACTATGATTTACACCTTGCTCTGCATTTACGAAGCCCGGCATCCCAATGCCAACTCCTAATATTTGCGCAATTGGTATCTCCGAGCGGGATATATAATCTTTTAAGAACGCGGTAAATTTGTCAACCAACACGGGCTCATTCACCAAAAGAAGTTCCGTTGCCTCGGGTGCCATTTTAACCTTATTCAATAAGTCGTAAATTACAACCTGGGTAACCATTTGGTCAACCGCTACAGCTACCACATAGCGTTGTTTTTGGCTATTCAGCAAAAAAGTTAAAGCGCGTCGTCCCCCGGTAGATGGAGCAAGTTCATGCTCCATTACATATCCATCTTCTATCAAGCTATTAACCGTTGTAGTAATTAAAGGCAAGCTTTTATGCGTGAGTTTGCTTAATTCTGTTAACGTTAATCGTTTGTTATAATAAAAATGCTTGATAAGATCCTTCCGTAGTAAGTGATGTTTCTTTATAACAGTCATTTTTTTAATTGGTAATCCAAACTTAAAATTAAATTTTAATAATTCCCAATACTTTCTATTTTTTTTAAAAACTATTTAGCTGTTTTTAAAATATTTGTAATGTGGACAGTTAAAAAACAGAATTTATGGGAAGTAGTTAAACTTAAACAACATGTATTCAAGTGGTGCCGGTACAAACCAAATAGCAGAAGAGTGACCGAAGGGGGAATTAAATAGCACTTATACAGGAAAGGCGTATAAGCGAGAGATAGATAAAAACTATGTGGATGATAAAGTAACGTGCCTGATATTATTGGATTTGGATAGTGCTTATATGTTAAGTAGCTTTATATGTTATAAACTTATTTCCCGGCCATTCTTTATATGCGTTTAAACGTATTGCTTGCTTTTATTTTACTTTTTGGTATTTATACTTCAGCGTTTGCGCAAGAAAATAAATATCAATTTTCGCATCTGGATATAAGCAATGGCTTGTCACATAATCAGGTAAACTGTATTTATAAGGATGCGCAAGGTTTTATGTGGTTTGGTACCTTATCTGGTCTTAACCGGTATGACGGCTATACTTTTAAAGTATTTAAACACAATGTGAACGATAGTACCTCTATTAATGATGATTATATTGTAAATATTTTTGAAGGGCCCAGTCATAACCTTTGGATAGAAACCCGTAACGGATTTTGCATTTATAACCCCCAAACAGAGCAATTTAACAGTAATATAGCACCGGTACTTAAATCATTAAAGCTGCCAGGTGTAGCCGTACGCAAAATAAAAAAGGACAGTAGGGGGGACTTTTGGTTCCTGTATGATGGCTCGGGAATATATCGTTATAATGAAACCAGTCAACAAATTTATCATTATACCCACAGTAATAATTCGCCTGTGTTATTATATGCCAACAACGTGGTTGATTTTGCCGAAGACAACAAGGGTAACTTATGGTTTGCGTACGATACCGGTGTTATAGAAATGATGAATAGTAAGCTGAATAAAATAAGCTATCGAAAATTAATTGTACCAGCAAATAATAGCAATAAAAAAAGAGTTTACGCCATTACCGTTGATAGTGATAATGATATCTGGTTTTACGCGCCTACTATAAATATGGGCTTATATTATCTTGACCCGGAGGCAAACACTATTAAATATATCGATAAAGAAACCACAGAAACCGGATTAAACACCAATATAGTTAACAATATTGTACAGGCAGATGACGGGCTTATATGGATAGGTACTGATCACGGCGGTATCAATGTGCTTAATAAGAAAAATTTCAAGGTCAATTACCTGCTTAATCGCGAGGACGACACCAAATCTTTAGTGCAAAATAGTGTAATACTTTATAAGGATAACGCAGGGATTATGTGGGCCGGCACCTTTAAAGAGGGAATAAGCTATTATCATAAAAACATCATCAGGTTTCCGCTATACAGACACTTTGCGTCAGATCCAGGCAGTTTGAGTTTTGAAGACGTTGATAAATTTGTTGAGGATAAAGAAGGCAACCTGTGGATAGGCACTAACGGAGGCGGCTTAATTTATTTTAACCGAAAAACCGGCAAGTATACCCAGTACAAGCATAATGTGCGAAATAACAATAGTTTGAGCAATGATATCATCGTTAGCCTGTGTATAGATCATAACCAAAAATTGTGGATAGGCACTTATTTTGGCGGGATGGATGGCTTTGATGGAAAAACCTTTACGCATTATCGCCATGATGATAACGTGGCAACGTCTGTGTCTGATGATCGTATCTATAGTATCATTGAGGATTCCTCGCACCGTTTATGGGTAGGTACCTTTGCCGGAGGACTCAATCTTTTCGATCCCATCACGAAATTTTTTTCACGTCCATTTACCCAGGCTCAAATTCAGTCGCCTTATATATCCTCAATTTTTGAGGATAAGGACGGTAATATATGGGTTGGCGGCTATATGGGCATAAATGTTATCCTAAAACAATCCGGTCGTGTTATTCATTACGTGCATGATACGCGGACATCAAATAGTCTTATAGCAGACAATGTGAACAGCATCACCCAGGATAGTCGCGGCCTTATGTGGATAGCAACACGCGATGGCCTTAGCATATTAAACACAAAAACAAAACGCTTTACGTCGCTGGTAAAAGAGGATGGGTTACCCGATAATTCAATTTTGAATATCCTGGAAGATAACGACCACATGATGTGGCTTAGCACATCGGGCGGCCTTTGCCGTATAGCGCTTAAACCAGTTAACAAAAAATACAGTTTTCGCTTTAAAAATTTTGATGAAAGTGACGGTTTACAAGCCAGGGAATTTAATGTAAACGCGGCCCTGAAAACTCAAAAAGGCGAACTGATATTTGGAGGAGGGCATGGGTTTAATATTTTTGATCCCCAAAATATCCAAACAAACACAAATAAACCTAAGCTTATATTTACAGATTTGCAGCTACTCAATAATAGTGTAGCAGCAAATGAAGCAATCAATGGGCATGTAATACTCTCAAAAGCTATATCGGCAACACATTCCATCTCCCTAAACCACGCCGAGAATGTGTTCACCATTGAATTTGCGGCGCTTAACTTTTTTAACCCCAATAAAGTAAAGTACCAATATATGCTGGAGGGCTTTGATAAAAGCTGGCTTACTGCCTATAATAATGTTCGTAAAGCTACTTATACAAATCTTGATGGAGGTAACTATGTATTTAAAGTACGTGCTTCTAATGCCGATGGGTTGTGGGATAACAATGTAATTTCTCTTAATATTAAAGTAAATCCCCCGTTCTGGAAATCGTCATTGGCGTATGCTTTTTATGTACTGATAGTTGCAGGCGGGTTACTGTTCATTCGCCACCGGGGTATTCAAAAAATCAGAAAACAATTTATTGCCGAGCAGGAAAAAAAAGAAATACAGCTTATTATAGAACAGGAAAGACAGGAAATTGAGCGAATGCATGAAATAGACAAGCTCAAAACCAAGTTTTTAACCAATGTAAGCCATGAGTTCAGAACACCGTTGTCGCTGATTATGGCCCCGGTTGATAAAATGCTCCATCACGCTGCAAATGCGGATCAAAAGCTGCAGCTCAATATGATCAGTAAAAATGCCCGGCGCTTGCTCAACCTCGTTAACCAACTGCTTGATTTTAGGAAGATGGAGGTTCATGAACTGAAATTGCATACAAAGCCCGGCGACATTGTTAATTTTATTAAGGAGGCCAGTCTGTCGTTTACAGATATTGCCGACCAAAAAGGCATTGGGTTTTTATTTGATACCGATGTGGACACTTTTAAAACGAGTTTCGATCATGATAAAATAGAACGGATACTGTTCAATTTACTTTCAAACGCGTTTAAGTTTACTCCTGCAGGCGGACACGTAAGTGTACTGCTCAACATGATGGCCTGCGACGGTGCCAATGAACTTAAATTTATTGAAATTAAAGTTATGGATACCGGGATAGGTATCCCTAAAGATAAGCAGGAGTGTATTTTCGAGCGTTTTTTTCAAAATAACCTCCCCGGCTCAATGCTTAATCAAGGGAGTGGTATTGGCTTGGCAATTACTAAGGAATTTGTTTACATGCACCAGGGCAAAATTAGTGTGGAAAGCGAACCGGAACATGGTAGCTGCTTTATTGTCCATTTGCCGGTACCCGCATTAGATGATCTGGAAATATCTTTAGATGACACAGAAAATGAACCTCATACCGAAAATGTGGATCCATTTAAAGTGCAGAAGAGCGGTAAGAAACCTACTTTACTTTTAGTAGAGGATAATGACGATTTTAGGTTTTACCTCAAAGATAATATGAAGGACATGTTTCACATCATAGAGGCATCAAACGGAAAGGAGGGCTGGCAGAAAGCACTGGCCCTGCATCCGGATATTATGGTAAGCGACATCAGTATGCCCGAAATGAACGGGAAGGAGCTTTGCAGAAAAATAAAAAATGACAGTCGTACATCGCATATCCCCATCATATTACTTACGGCCCTTATCGGTGAAGAAGAGGAATTGAAAGGCCTGGAAATTGGTGCTAATGATTACATGACAAAGCCTTTTAACTTCGAGATATTGATCTCTAAAATAAAGAACCTGCTGAATCTGCAGGCCACGTTCAAAAAAACCTACACCCGGCAACTGGATATACAGATAAACGAGCCGGCCATTGCCTCTGTTGATGAAAAGTTTGTAAAAGAAATAGTAACCTACATTGGCGAAAATATGCTGAACCCCGCGCTATCGGTAAATGAATTGAGCAGACATATGGGTATGAATCGCAATACACTTTACAAAAAACTACTAACTATTACCGGTAAATCTCCGGTAGAATATATAAGGCTTTTGCGCTTGAGAAAAGCCGCCCATTTATTGGAATACAGCCGCATGAACATCGCCGAGGTATCATACGAGGTGGGTTTTAACACACCGCAATATTTTGCCAAATCATTTAAGGACGAGTTTAATATGCTGCCATCTGAATTTGTGCTTCAAAAACGCGGGCTACACCAAGAAAAAATAAATATTTCCTGATCATTTATATGTTTTTCATTTAAATGAATCTGTATATCAGTTATTTGTGAGTGCGTAAACATTTGTTACATCCTTAGTTACAAATGTCACCTTGTGCTGGCCTGTTGGCTTATACCTTCACTTTATATAAACCAATTATCATTCCCGGATAATTTAATAGCCGTAAAACGGATGCCATAACCGGTATCCCAATAAAGCTAACAGCTTGCATCATTGTGTTGTTTTAGAAAGGGGATGGCAATTAAATTCAATAAAGAAGATATAAAAACCAATTATGTTATACAATAACCTTTACTTAAAATCTGCTAAAATATTTACCCTTTTAGTTTTGCTTGCTTGTTGCATACACTCACAAAAAGCGTTGGCCCGTGTACGTAGTTTTACAAAAGAAAAAGATGGAGTTTTATTTAGTTTAGATAGGGGGATACTCAAAGTAAAGGTGTGCAGTGCCGATATAATTGAAGTTAAGTACACCATATTTGATGCCTTTTCAAAAAATGAGTCGCTGGTTGTAAATAATAAATGGAGCCAACCTTCGGAATTTACCGTGTCGGACGAGGGCAATAGCATAACTATAACTACTGCAAGGTTGAATATATTGGTTGATAAAGCAACCAATGCCATTAGCTATTTAACAAAAGATGGAACGGTTATTTTATCCGAAGATAAAACAACTAATAAAGCTATGCAGCCGGCCACTATTGCCGGCATAAATACCTATAACTGTACAACCCAGTTTAACTCTCCGGCAGATGAAGGTCTATTTGGTTTGGGCTGTCATCCGCTTGATTCGTTATCTATTAATTACAAAGGGCGTAACCAGGATATGGCCATAAAATATCTTACAGGTGCTATCCCAGTATTACTATCCACAAAAGGGTATGGGTTAATGTGGGATAACTATGCAGCTTCTAACTTTTATGGCGCGGAGGATAATAATACCAAATTCAAATACGTATCTGAAAGCGGCAGGCAGGTTGATTACTATTTTTTTTACGGACCCAATTTTGACCACATCATTGACCTTTATCGTACGGCTACAGGTAAAGCCCCTATGTTTGCTAAATGGGCTTTCGGATTGTTCCAGTCGCAGGATAGGTATCTGAGCCAGGATGAGATAATCACAGTTAAAAATAACTATCGCAACAACAATATCCCTGTTGATGTTATTGTGCAGGATTGGTATTACTGGGATCCTTTTCCCATAGGTTCACATATCATGAACCCCGCACGCTATCCAAATCCTAAAGCCATGGTTGATGAGTTGCACAAAGCCAATATACATGGTATGATTTCTATTTGGCCAGTTTTAGGTAAGGGAACACCTAATTTTAATGCCTTGCAAAAAATGGGCGGCTTAACAGATATAACCTGGGATAATGTAGTTACACACACCTTTGATACTTATTATGATGCCCACAACCCGGCGGCAAGGGCGCTTTACTGGCAACAGGCCCGCGATAGTATTGTTAAACGCTACGGATGGGATGCATGGTGGGTTGACCAATGTGAGCCCGATAACGGGTTACTGCTTGATGCCCGCCGCCAAAGTAATTTTTTTATAGGTAAGGGGATAGATTATTTCAACACCTATTCGTTACAGCATTCAAAAGGTATTTATGAAGGCTGGCGACGTGATATTCCTGGAAAGCGCGCTTTTTTCCTGATCAGGCAGTCGTTTGCCGGTGAGCAGCGTAATGCGGCTACCTTGTGGTCATCTGATATTTCCTGCACGTTTGACGCATTTAAAAGGCAGGTACCCCAGGGGATTAATGCTTGTGCTTCCGGTATCCCATACTGGACATCAGACATAGGCGGCTATCACCTTAACTGGGCGGCACCAACTTGGTCGAAGCCAGAGAACCGGGAGCTGTTTACCCGCTGGTTTCAGTTTGGTGCGTTTTCGCCCATATTCAGGATACACGGCAAGGGAGAACGGGCGTTGTTTTCCAATAATTGGGATGATAAAACTAAAGCCATCCTGCTAAAATATGATCAGTTGCGCTATCGCTTGCTGCCATACATATACTCGCTGGCAGGCCGTGTAACCTTAAATAACTATACCATAATGCGTTCACTTGCATTTGATTTCAGGAACGATGAAAAAGTTTATAATATTCCGGATCAATATATGTTTGGGCCTGCGCTTATGGTTAACCCGGTAACCGAACAATTGTACACGGGGGCAAACGCCTCAGCAGGGAAAACCACGCGTGATGTGTATCTACCTAAAAGTACAAAATGGTATGATTTCTGGACCGGGCAACGCTACAACGGAGGGCAAAGCATTGCAGCTAATGCACCAATTGAAACAATGCCGTTATACGTTAAAGCGGGTGCCATCATCCCGATGGGGCCGGTAATGCAATATGCCACCGAAAAGCCGGATAACACCATCGAACTTAGAATTTACCCCGGCGCGAACGGTGGGTTTGTGTATTACGATGATGAAAATGACAACTATAACTACGAAAATGGAAAGTATGCCACTTTTACATTGAACTGGAACGACGCACATCGCCAGCTTAGCATTACCACTACAAAAGGGAGCTTTCCTGGCATGTTAACGCAGCGCACTTTCAACATAGTGATTGTCAATGGCTCGCACGGCAGCGGACCGTTACCAGTTGATAAATTTGATAAAACCATAGTATATACAGGAAAGGCCCTAAAAGTGAATTTGTAGCCTTTTGTTATGTATAAACGTGTAGGTAATTAAATATAAGTTGCTTTAAATTAATGCTTTACCTGCGTGTAAACATTAGTTACATCAATAATTACAAATGTTACACCCGGGTAAAATCAACATTTATACCTTCATTGAGGGTAAAACGTGCAAAATATCAGCATGTGTATTATATCAACCCGAAACCAATTATTTACCAGCTCAAAACCAGAGTGATTTGTTTTCCTGACCATGAAAAAATTGTCTTGCTACTGAATGAGGTGCGTTATACAAAACAATTACAATCGATTGCGAAGTATTAGATACATACATATTATAGATGTAAACCAATCATATAATTTCCTAAAACCAATTAATCAATTATGAAATAACACAAACCTATAAACCAATTAAACCAATAATTATGAACCAATCAATTACCCAATTATTAAAATTTCTATAGAAGATGGAAAGAAATTTACAAAAAAAAATGAAGTGTGGTACTTTGTTATTTATAGCCGGAATGTTATTATGCTTTTCGGGCTATGCGCAAACCATTAAGGTTAGCGGAAAAGTAACCGGTACCGACGATGCAAAGCCGTTGCCCGGCGTAAGTATTAAAATAAAGGATACATCAACAGGAACGGTTTCGGGTACCGATGGTACTTATACTATTAATGCTAAAGCTGGTGACGTATTGGTGTTTAGCTTTTTAGGCTACACCACTTTACAAACTTATGTAGGCCAAAGCGCAACCATAAATGCACAGTTAAAGCCATCAACAAATGGTCTTGACGAAGTTGTGGTAATAGGGTACGGAACAGGAAAAAGAGGCGATCTTACAGGGTCGGTATCTTCCGTTCGCGCAAGTGATCTTGTAAGAACCCAGCCTACCACTGTCGATCAGGCCTTGCAAGGTAAAGTTCCGGGAGTTGTGATACAACAGGTATCCGGACAGCCAGGCGGCGATGTAAATGTACAGATAAGGGGCATCGGCGGTTTCTCAGGCTCATCGCCACTCTATGTTATCGATGGCATCCAGATTCCGCCAAATCAGCAGTCGCCTATCCCCGGTAATGGTACCAATCCTTTGTCAAGCATTAATCCTTCGGAGATAGCTTCTATCGATATACTAAAAGATGCTTCGGCTACCGCTATTTATGGTTCGCAGGCATCAAACGGTGTAATTATCATCACTACAAAGAGAGGGACATCTGGTGCACCTGTTATTAGTTATGACGGCTATTACGGACAGCAGTCGTTACCTAAATATTATGATGTAATGGACCTGCGACAGTACGCTACGTTCATGAACGAAAAATCGGTTATAATTGGGTATGATTTGAGGCCGCAGTTTGCAAATCCGCAATATCTTGGTCTTGGTACCAACTGGCAGAAAGCCTTATATAGAACGGCACCTATGCAAAACCACAATGTGGCTGTAAGCGGGGGCGATGCCAGAACAAAATACTACTTATCTGGTACCTATTTTTCACAACAAGGTATTGCCTTGGGCTCGGATTTTAAAAGGACCTCGGTAAAAATAAATCTCGACAACAAAACAACCGATTGGTTAAAGGTAGGTACCAGTTTAGAGCTTGGGCACGTTGCAGAAAATGTTGGAACAACCAATACCGGGGTTATTTTGCAGGCATTAAACCAAACGCCCGATGTAAATGTAATAAACCCTGATGGTACCTGGGGTGGTAACGATCCAAACATATACGGAGCAGTAGGAGCCAATCCTTTCGCCCTGGCAACTATAGTTAAGGATTTAAAAAGTAGGTACCAGGCCCTTGGTAACGTATATGCAGAAATTCAGTTTACCCGGGATATCAGCCTGCGTAACGAAGCGTCCGGAAATTTTGATTTTGCCACCGAGGATTATTTTAATCCTACGTATGTTATGGGTGCTTATTCTCACAATACTAACACTGGAACATTTACAAGCGGGCAAAATTTCTATTATTCACTTTCCAACTACTTAACTTATCAGCATATGTTTGGCCAAAAATATTACGTAAGCGTAATGGCCGGACACGAATCGCAGTTGCTTACCAACAACCGGGTTTCGGCCACCCGTACAAATTTTGCCAGCAATAACGTACAGGCTATAAACAGTGGCGATGCAACAACCGCAACTAATAGCGGCAGCAAAGGCGATGGGGCGCTTGAAGCCTATTTTGGTCGTGCAAACTTTACATACAACGATAAATACTTGTTAACTGCCACCGTACGTCATGATGGCTCGTCGAAATTTGCACCTGCCAACAGGTGGAACACCACTTATTCGGGAGCATTAGCGTGGAAAATAAGCCATGAGGATTTTCTGAAAGATTCAAAACTCATTAATGACTTGAAATTAAGGTTAGGTTATGGCTTAGTTAACAACCAAAACATTGCAGAGTATGCGTATGGATCTACATTAAATACCGTAGCAACAGGTCTATCGGGCAATTCGCAGCTTACGGCCACAACGGGCAATCCGGATATTAAATGGGAAACAACCAAATCATACAATATTGGTATTGATGTAAGTATTTTAAACAGAAGGATAGAACTTACGGCCGATGCCTATTATCGCAAAACATCTAACTTATTGTTAAGCCTTACCGAGCCGCTATATTCAGGTACGTTTGCCGCGGGCGGTTATTCTCCAGGCGCAATACAGGCGCCATTTGTAAATATTGGTTCGGTTAGCAATAAAGGTTTTGAATTTGCCTTATCAACATTAAACGTAAAATCAAAGGATTTTAACTGGAGAACAAATCTTACCTTCTCACAAAACAAAAACAAGGTATTGGCTTTGGCAACCGGTACGCCGGCCATTTATGGCCAGGTTAGTAAAACTGTTGTAGGACGTTCCATCGGCGATTTTTATGGTTACCAGGTTTTGGGTATTTATAAAAATGCCGCCGACTTTACCAAATATCCGGCGTTGCCTCAAAATGGCAGCGGGCCAATACCAATTACAAACGGATCTGGCGGGGTTTGGGTAGGTGATGTTATTTTTAAGGATCTGAACCATGATGGTAAAATAGATGCCAATGATCAAACCTTTTTAGGTTCGCCATTACCAATATTTCAGTACGGTATCAATAACGCTTTCAGCTATAAAAATATCGACCTTACTGTTTTTATGGTTGGCGAGCAGGGTAATAAAATTTATAACCAGCTAAGTGTTAATGCTAATAACCCTAATCAAAATTTTGGCTACTTCCCAAGTGTGCTTAACTACGCCAAAATAGGTTTGATAGACCCAGCTGGTTCAGCAGCGGATATCAATAATGTGTATATCACCAATCCCGACACAAAAATAACCAGGATAAGCCAAAGCAGCGGAAATGATAATCAACGTTTTTCTGATAAATATATTGAAAGCGGCTCATTCCTGAAATGTAAAAGCATTGCTTTAGGCTATAACCTTTCTGATGGTTTGTTGTCAAAATTACACCTCAAATCGCTACGTGTTTATGTTAATGTAACCAATGTATTCACCATAACCAAGTATAGCGGGTACGACCCCGAAATTGGATCTTGGAACCCATTGGCCGCCGGTATTGATAATGGCTATTACGCGCAACCGCGTGTATACACCGTTGGCCTCAATGTATCATTAAATAAATAAGCTTGAATTATGAAACTAACTAAAATAAATATTTATTCATGGCTTATCATTATGATAATCATGATAAGCGGTTGTAAAAAGGATTTCCTGAACAGGCCTCCTTTAACCGGCATTACAACAGATAATTTTTACAAAAGCAAGTCAGATCTTCGGCTTGCTACGGCTGCACTTTATGCCCAGCCGTGGTTTTACTGGAATCAGTTTCCGATGCTCGGTATTGGCGATATCATGAGCGGCAACATGTTGCAGCCTTACAACGGCGATCTGGTACAGTTCACCACGTTTTCCATTACACCGCAAAACTCTTATATAGAGCAATCGTGGAAATCGTTTTTTGATATTGTGGCGCATTGTAACATCAATATAAAAACCATTAATACCAAAGTGCCTGATAGTGTTGCTGTAGCAGATAAAAACGGTGCGCTTGGCGAATTAAGATTTATACGCGCCAGCTCGTACTTTTTAATAGCACAAATATGGGGAGCAGTACCTATTATTGAGGATAACGACAAATTGATAGCCAACCCTTTGGTGCCACGCAATAAGCTTACCGACGTTTATAAATTTATAATAAACGATTTAAGATTTGCAGCAACCAATTTACCCAATACAGATCAGCCCGGCCGCGTAACCACATGGAGTGCGCAAGGCTTGCTGGCAAAGGTTTATTTAACAAGGGCAGGCTTAGGCCAAAGCGGCAGCCGTAACCAGGCCGATCTTGATAGTGCTGCTTATTACGCTGGTAAAGTGTGTAATACAAGCGGTTTGGCACTTTTACCAAGTTATTATAACCTGTTTAAAACCCAATTTAATGATAACCCTGAGTCTTTGTTTGCTTTTCAATGGGCACCGGGTGTAGGATACGGCAACGGCAACGCAATTGAAGCGCAGTTTGCACCAAGTGCATCTATTGTTACTGGTGGTGGTGGTTATGGCGGCGCCATCGGGCCAACAATTGATTTGGCTAATTTGTATTCCGAGCAGGACTCTATACGTCGTAAAGCCACCTTTATGCTTACCGGCGAGCACTATCCCGAGTTGAACGCGGCGGGCGGCGGTTATACGGCTACGGGTGTAAACGTTAAAAAGCATATTGTGGGTACAGCAGCCGACAATAATTCGCCTACTATGGATTTTTGGTCGTCTATTGAACATAATACGGTGCTGCGCCTGGGCGATGTGTATCTGGTTTATGTTGAAGCATTACTTGGCAATAACGCGTCTACCACAAATGCCGAAGCTGTAAAGTATTTTAACGCTATCCGCTCAAGGGCAGGGGTCGATCCGATTAATACAATCACCCCCGAAATACTCCGGAAAGAAAGAAGGGTTGAACTTGCATTTGAAGGCCAGTATTGGTTTGATTTGGTTCGCCTTTCATACTATGATCCACAGGCAGCGAGTGATGCACTTAATAAGCAGCAAAGACAGCAGTTTACTTATAACCCCGGTACCGGCGTAAAAACGCCTGTAGTTAACGGACTTATTATTACCCCTGCAACAGTGGCCACGTTTACACTTCCTATACCGGCAAATGATCAAACCGCGGATCCGAGGTTGTTGGAAGAACCGGTGGAATATTATAAATAGATAAAAGATTCATTTATATAAGTCTTAAAAAACATGAAAAAATTAGTTTATTATACCAATAGCCGTTTGTTGATTATCTTAATTGCAGCGGCAGCTTTTCTTTTACAGGGTTGTAAAAAAGATGCATCATCATCAACGGGTATACCCGCCATCAGCGCCATTCGCAATTATGTTGCACATCCAGGCGATTCGCTATTGAGCAGCGCGGGTACCGGGCAATGGATAGTGATCTCGGGTAAAAATTTAAAAGGCGCGCTCCATATCAATATCGATGGGGTAGCAGCATCCTTTAATGATGCCTGGTTTTCTGATACCAGTGCCATTGTGCTTATACCTGCTGTTATAGCTTTTCCATCTGTTCCGTCAAGCAAGCTTAATACCATCGAATACATAACTATACATGGGCAAACTACTTTTTCTTTCCCTATAGTGGCACCTGCACCAACCATTTCTGGTATTTCAAACGAAAGTGCAAATGTCGGCGATTCGGTTAAGATCAACGGTTTTAGTTTTTTCTTTATTAAGAACGTTACGTTTGCGGGCAAAACCATTACAGATTATACGGCATCAAATGATGGTACCACAATTACCCTGGCGGTGCCATCAGGTATCACAACAGGCGGGCCGGTGAGCGTTACTACCGCTACTGGTTCAGTAACAACCGTTTATAATGTGGAAGATTTTGTAAGCGGTGTGTTTTGCAATTTTGATGCTATAAACACATACCCCTGGGGTTCAGGTACCTCAAATAGTTCGTACCCCGGCAATACAGGTTATTTTGATGTGATGGGGGCAACCAACCTGCCAGCGGGCGGAACTGATTGGTATGACTATCCACACTCAATCAACCTAAACGCGTCGCAATGGGTTCCAGCATCAGATATTGCCGCCAGTTTGGACAGCTATGCGGTAAAGTTTGAGATAAATGTTACCAAACCGTGGTCGAACGGAACCATTTATATTTTGGCCAATTATAATTTCAGTAATATGGCGGCCTATAATCCCTGGAAAAATGCTGACGGTAGTAAAACGCCGTTTACTACAAAAGGTTGGCAGACAGTAACTATTCCTTTGTCGAACTTTATTGTAAAGGATGGTGTTGCCGGCTTGCCGCCTGCATCAATAGCTGCTTTAACAGGGGCAAGTGGAAATACAGGTATGGAGTTTATGTTTATGAATTACACCAAAGATCCTGTTGTGTTGTTTGAAGCAGCCATTGATAATATAAGAGTAGTTAAAATTAAATAGTTTAAATTGAGTTAGTTGGTACGGCCATCACCGTAGTATTGGTGGTGGCCTTTTTTATTAAACACAAAGTAATTATGAAGATGCTTCGATTATATAGTTTATCTACATTTCTTATACCAATTATGCTTTCGTGCTCAAAAAGCAAAGCCGAAAAGCAGGCAACCACGAGCGGCAAAGATACTTCGGTGATTCCCGTTACTGTAAAGCCACAAACAGATGTTGAGATTGCGAAAACACAAGGCTTTTTCTTAAATGATTGGGCTGCAAAAACTTTTACTACCCCAACTACTGCCGATGTTACAAAGCCTGCAGCCAGCGCAACAGTAACAATTAATGTTGATTATAGTAATGTACTTGCTAAGGTTTCAAAGTATTTGTTTGGGAATAACACAAACCCCTATATGGGACAAATTGTTACCGAACCAACCCTCATTAATAACCTTAAAGCACTCTCGCCAAATATCCTCCGTTTTCCGGGCGGCAATATCAGTAGCGTTTATTTTTGGGATGGGAAAATCCCCGCTGATGCTCCGGCTACACTTTACGATTCTGACGGTAACAGCACAACGGCCGATTACTGGTTAGGGAATAACACGGCCGGCTGGACACTATCGCTGGATAACTATTACAATACACTGCAGCAAACCAACAGCCAGGGTATTATAACTATAAACTACAGCTATGCGCGTTACGGTTTAAGTGCGCATCCAGATCAGGTTGCCGCACACCTTGCCGCCGAATGGGTACGCCATGATAAGGGCCGAACAAAATACTGGGAAATTGGAAATGAGAATAATGGTCCTTGGCAGGCGGGCTGGAAAATTGACCTCGCTAATAATAAAGATGCCCAGCCTCAAATAATCACCGGTGAACTTTATGGTAAACATTTTAAAGTATTTGCCGATTCGATGCGGAAAGCTGCAACTGAAACCGGCGCAACTATTAAGATTGGTGCCCAGTTGATACAAACAAACCCTGTAAACTCGTGGAACGTGGTAGATAAAACCTGGAACTCGGGATTGTTTGCCTCGGCGGGCGATTATCCCGATTTTTATATCGTTCATGACTATTATACCGCTCAAACCAATCTGGATGCGGCAACAATACTTAATTCGGCAGTATCGGAATCAAAAATAATGATGGATTGGATGAATACTACTACGCAGCAGGGTGGGGTAGCGTTAAAACCCATTGCATTAACGGAGTGGAATATATTTGCCACAGGATCAAAGCAAATGGTATCAAACATAGCCGGTATTCATGCCACCATGGTGCTTGGCGAATTAATTAAAGATCAATTTGGTATGGCGAGCCGCTGGGATCTGGCAAACGGCTATGCCAATGGCGATGATATGGGGATGTTTAGCTCTGGCGATGAACCCGATAATGCGACAAAATGGAATGCCCGGCCCGCTTTTTACTACATGTACTATTTTCAAAAATACTTTGGCGATAAAATGGTTGGTTCATCGGTAACCGGAAGTAATGATATATTAAGCTATGCTTCTTCGTTTAGCTCAGGTCAGGCGGGTGCGGTTATAGTTAACAAAGGTACCTCATCGCAGGTAATCAATGTTAATATGCAGAACTTTGCGCCTGGTGCGAGATACTATTATTACACCTTAACCGGTGGTACAGATAATGGTGAGTTTTCGCGCAAAGTATATATCAACGGGAATGGTCCAACTTCTGTTTCGGGTGGCCCTGCAAATTATCAGCAATTGGCTGCAAGCTCCGCTACGGTAAATGGAGGTATCAAGGTATCAATACCTCCCCGGTCGGTGGTGTTTTTAGTTGTTGATGGTAAAAAATGATAACAGGTAAAGGCACGTTACCGCTATTTTCGTTTCATTCGGCTGAGTGTTTCTGGTGACATATTTAGGTAAGATGCTACAACTTTATTGGGCAAGCGTTGAACGATTCTTGGGTTTTTAATGAGTAATTCCTTGTAACGTTCCACCGCATCCTTGGTCACTTCCCGTTGGTAGATATCCAGGTTGGTGATGTAAGCCGATTCCAGGTAACTCCTGAAAAATTTTTCCCAGACAGGGATAAGTTCCAGCAAGTAATAAAAATCACGGCGATGGATTCGGAGGATATCTGTTGGTTCCATCGCCTGTGTATATTCCAGGGAGGCTTTCCCGGTTAAAAAACTGGCCAGGCTGGTAGCAAATTCATTTTCGAACGCAAAATAACGGGTTACTTCTTGGCCGTCGTCTCTGATGAAAAATATGCGCAGGCAACCCTTGTACACAAAATTTATGTACTGGCTATGGTCGCCGGCACTCAATAGGATTTGGTTACGTTTGGCATGTAATGGTTTGAAATGACCCAGTACCAGCGACATTTGTTCCGCAGTTAGATGAACGATGCTGGCAATATGTTGCTCAAGCTGGTGATGTGAATTATTTTGTTCCATTGTTCCTGTATTCGCGATATACCAGGATAACGCTGGTTGCCGCTGCAAGTGTACCAAAAAGATAAACATTTTGGTAATGCGATTGTCCGGCTATCCAACCGGCCAAAGGTGCGGTCAGTCCTAATCCCAGATCGAAAAAGGCGTTATAAGCTGCAATAGCCATTCCACGGTTAGCAGGCGGCACTTTCTTCATGGCTATCTGGCCCAATGAAGGAAATATCAGCGACATTCCTATGCCGGTTAAAGCTGCGCCTAAAATGGTAAACGTTCCGCTGATACCTGCCCAGATCAGTAGTTGTCCGGCAATCTCAATGAGCAGAGAAATCAGCGCTATTCTGGCGCCACCAAATTTATCGGGTGCACCAGACAAAAAAATCCGAACGATAACATAACAAAGGCCAAAAGCGGTAAGTGCGAATGAAGCATTTTGCCAATGGTTTTGCAAAAAGTAAAGAGAAATAAAGGAGGCGATGCCGCCAAAACCGATACTGGCCAGTGCCAGTGCGCTTCCCGAGGTCCAAACCAAGCCAACCGCCTTATAAAACGGCAGCCGGGTTGTTGATTTTGGCAGTGGTACAGGTGGGAGCAAACGCATGATCAGGTAAATGATACAGGGTAAGATAATGGTAAGGCTAAATAACCAGTTTAATCCAAACAGCGTTTGCAGCAGCATACCGGCGGGCGCTCCGCAGGCCATTCCTGAATACATGCCCATCCCGTTCCAGACCATTACTTTGCCGGTGTTATTATGACCTACCAGTGCGAAACCCCAGGCAAATATGCCAACCACTAAAAAACTTTCCCCAATCCCCAACAAGATTCGACCTGCCAGCACTAAACCTAAACTAAGAAAGGGTGGGTGCACCAAGGATGTAGCCATAAACAGAAGGATTCCTGAAAAGGCAGAGGTAATAATGCCGGTTAGCACCGAGCGTTTACCGCCTTTATGATCGGCCATTTTACCGGCAAACTGGCGCGTGGCCAGTGTGGTCACGTATTGCGTACCAATTACAACACCTACCCAAATATTGCTGAGGCCGAGTGTTTGGTGGATAAAAGCAGGTAATACGCCCAATGAAATACCCATTATCATGAACTCGGTAAACACCATACCGAAGATGACTCCTAAATTTCGAGTCATTCCGTATGGAGCAACCGATTCTTGTGAAACTATATTTTGATTGATGGTTGAAATTGAATCCATAATTATTTTTTACAAAACTGATCAGAATCTTTGGTGTATGTATTGATCTATATCAACGAATTGGAATAAATGGACGAATTGCGTTTTTTTGATAGTAAAATGGTCTTTTAAACAAAACGCGCTATCACTTTTAAGCAGAGCTTTGCATGATAAATTAAATATCATGACAACAACACACGCAAATATTAATCAGTTAGCAAGGTCATTGCCAAGTATCCAATAAAAAAAGCCCCTCGCGGAGCTTTTTAAATACTTTGCCTTATCAGGATTGTTCCATTTTTACCTGCACCCTAAAACGGGGCTTGCTTGTTAGCTCGCCGGTTTGGGATGTGTTTTTTTCTATCCGATTAATATCGGTAGGCTTCTTTGGCTTTTTGTTCCGCTTACCCCACCAAACCAGAAAACCGGTTACCGGTAAACTGGCACCAATCAGCGATGCTAAAAATGCCATTACTTTTCCGGGCAGACCAAGTATGGCTCCGATATGTATATCGTAATTCATTTTTCGCACTTTTTGACCAAAGCCCGCTTTTTCATAAGGTACCCAATAGGGGTCTTGGCGATTCATTTGCTTTAGTGTGTACTGGTCAAATGTATAACTTCGGCTGTTGTAAAACTGACCGGCTGTTGGGTAAACAGTTATATTGATGGTAGAGGCCGCGCTCGTCATATCCGGGTAGTTGTAATAAAACCCCATCGACTTTGGATTTTCTGACAACACTTTTTGCCAAAGTATGTTCATAGCCACTTTTGAGTCTTTTGCACCAACAGCTTGCAGGCTGTCTGACTTCATTCGGCGAGATTCTTTTAGTTTTTCTCCGCCCGTAGTTACCCAGTATAGCCCGTCACTAAACCATCTTAACCCGAATACTAAACCTGTTAGGGCGATAAACAATAGGAATACCATGGCATAAAAGCCAAATACATTATGCAGATCCAGGTTCACACGTTTAAATGATGCGCCCCATTTTATCTTAAAGCTCTTATCCCGGGTAGATTTGTTCCACTTTTTGGGATACCACCAGATAAGTCCTGTGATCAAAATTAATACAAAAATCAAGGTTGCGTAATCAACAATCGGGCGACCGATATCATAGGGAAGCCAAAGCGCGCGGTGTCCATTTAATATAAATCGAAAGAAATCGGTTTCACCCTTTTTGCTGATCTCCCGGCCTATTACCTGCCCTGTATAAGGGTTGATCTTTAGCATTACCCCGCCGCCGCCCCGGCGAACAATTTTTCCGGGTTTGCGCAAAGAGAGGTTTACAACTTTACCCTGTTGGTAACTGGCATAAGCGGGTATCATTTCCGGATAAGCATTTGCACCTATTGTTGCCAATACTGCAGGACTAAGTACCGGTTTTGCCTGGTATGCGATATTGTTTTCCGGTTCAAAGATGCTGGTGATTTCTTCATTAAACACCCAGATACAGCCGGTAAGACAAACGATGAACACAATTAGTCCCGAGCCCAGCCCCAGCCATAAGTGCAGCCAGTTATTGATTTTTTTTAAACGCGTGTCTTTTGACTTTTTTAAAGTGCCTTTGTCGGGTTTCATTGTGTTGGTATTGTTTGTTTGAAGATTAATTAAGGAACTGTATGGCAGTAATGGTTCCGCCTTCAACTTTTAATCCTTTAGTAGCGGTTGTTGTAGCAGCGTCTACCTTGTATACATAGCTGGTACCATCCTTTAAGTTAACACCTATGTAGCCTGTTTTTCCATCTTTTGGCGTGTAGTTGTTGGTGGTTAAACTTTGGATATCAGTAGTTGCAGGCAGGCCGGTAACTTTTTTAAAGGTTTTATTGGCTACGTTAACAATACCTACTGTACTGCCTGTTGTATACGCTCCTTTTTCAGCTTTGGCACTGGCATTTACTATAAATGTGTTATTGCCCAGGTACACCCAGTTGGTAATGTTCATCCCCCCGCTGGCTTCCTCAAAATTGAAGTAATAAGATTGGTCGAACTCAGTAGTTCCTGCCTTGATGCGGGTAATTGCTGATGGCTTTGTAGAAGTGAGTACTTTATCGGTAACGCCTACTGAAGCCGAGAACGCATAAATATCATTGTTTTCGGTAAGCGCCAAACCATCTGTAAAATAACGGCCGATAAAGCTGGTGCGGCTATCGGTAATTACTTTTTCCAGTTTCATATCGGCATAATTGAAAATAGCGATCCAGGCTCCGTCCGGGTGGTTAGTTGAAAATGTGTTGTTCAGAATAGTGAAATAAGGAGCGTATACTTTATCACCAACTTGTTTAATCCAGCTGAAATGGGCCAGTTCACCCAAGCCTGTCAGGTCTAAGGTATTAACAGTTCCTTCCGAAGTGATCAGCAGGCTGTTAGTATTAACCTTGTACCAGCTTGAGGTTGGTGTAGCCGGGTTTCGGGCTATTTTGAATAGGAGCAGATCGTCATTAACAGGGGCAAAAGCCTGGACTGTTTCAGTTTGAAAATTGGTAAGTTTATTCAGCTTTCCGTCTTTTACGTTATAAGCTGTAACGGCACCTGGGTTTCCCTGGCCATACAACATACTGAAAAATTTGTTATTGGTGGTTACATAGTAACGGTAAGTACCATCCTGTTCAATACCGTTACCAGCGGTGGAGATTGTACCTGCTTCCAGGCTTCCGGCAGTTAGCAGGTAATCGGCTACACCAGTAGAGGCGGCAGGGGTAACGGTTAAGATGTAATTGCCCGGATTGTCAGGTACTTTGTTATCATTGTTGTTTTTAGAGCAGGATGCGAATGCGGCGGCAACGCACAGGGCCGCGATGGTAGATTTAAAGTTCATGTGATTTGATTTTTATTATGATTTATTAATGAAGTAGCGCAGGTTAAGGTAAAAGCCGCGACCAGGCTTTTGCAGACTAAAGTTGTCATATAACAAGGCGTTGGCGATATTGCGGCCTTCGAGCCCAATGTTGTACCGGCCGTTGGCTATACTGTAAACCATGTTTACGTCATGGCTCAGTTGTTGTGGAATGTCCAGCTTGTCGCCACCCCGGCTTGGCCAGTATAGGTAAAATGCATGTACATATAGGAGGTTATAACCTATATTCAGGTTATTGCCTTTAACCCCAATATTTTTTAGTGATACGGAAGCATCGGCGTTCCCAAACAGGTAGGGGATATTCGGCATCTGGTCTTTATAAACCGGGCTTATCCCGGTATAACCAGGTTCATACTTTTGCAGGTTTTGCAGATACTGGTAGGTTAGTGTTGTTCCCATACTCAACCAGTTTTTATATGAATACCTGATCTCGCCATCGCCGCCTACTGTTCTTACACCATCACGGTTATCCGCTACCAGTTTCGATTGGTTATTGTTTAACCGGTTATAAATAAAATTGGTAGACTGACGATATATAGCATTGGCATTAACCATGAATTTATTATCCGGATTAATGGCAAATGCATAACTGATACCCAGGTTCACGTTATTGCTTTGTTCAGGTTTCAGGCTGGGGTTGCCTTCCTGGTTCTCCACGTCGCCAAAAATTTCCTGTGCCTCTGGCATACGGTTGGTTAATTCGTATGAGGATTTGATCTGTAAATTAGGAGTTAGGAAGTATGTGGTTGCTATACCGTATCCCAATTTGTTGGTTGCCGCGCTATTGCCGTTAGTTCCGGTAGAATTGTTTTGGTAGATGTATTTTCCAAATAACGATGTGCTCCATTTATCCTTAATGTCGTAGCTATAACCAAGGCCCAAAACATTTTTTTGCGTTTTCTTGGGTGTTTCATCAGCTATGGAAGGATTCAAAGGGTCGGTTCCTTTGCGGTTAAAAGTGGTAAACACATTGCTTAACGCAATACCCTGCCGCTCGTCCATACGGTAGTTTAGCATGGTGGTGGCGATACCGTTATTATTTTTGTATTTGTAAAGGCTTCTCGCGCGTTCTCCATTAGAACCATTGGGTTTGCTGTTGCCGAACCAGTCATAACGAACATTCATTGTATCAATATTTCGCTCACTGCCCAGGTTATAGTTAGCATTAACTGTTACATCCAAACCTTTAACAAGGTCCGTTTTTTTATACTTCAGGGTGGGCATCACAATGTCGCCTCTGCTATGCCAGCCGCCAAATACTGATACCATTCGCGCGCCGGTTTGGATCTCTTTGTAGTTTTTACCCAGCGTAATCCCGAAGAGTAATTTATCGGCATAGCTTTTATCTACCACACCAACATTTGCAATCAGTGTTTCGTTATGGTATTTATCGTGGAAACGGCGCAGGTAAGCACCCGGCGTGTAAGCACCGGTATTGATATCTGCGGCATCTACTTTTACCTTATAATCATTGTCTGAATAGTTTTGAAAAGCGTTAAGCTGTATGGTGAAACCATTTTTTGTGGTTGCCGCTGCATTGATGACACTGCGGTGCGTATTAAAGGAGCCATAGGAGTAAGAGGCATCTACATAATTGCGGTAACGGTCGCCGGTGATGATGTTAATTGCCCCGCCCAGCGCATCTGAACCCAGCCAAATGGGCACTACGCCCTTGTAAACCTCTAAACGATCAGCAATATTGATCGGGATATTATTGATCTGGAAAGACGAACCGAAATTGTCCATCGGTATTCCATCAATAAAATACTTTACATGGTTACCTGAAAACCCGTTCAGCGAGAGATTAAAATTCGATCCCACACCGCCAGACTCCCGCACACGTATCCCCGCCACGCGGTCAAGCGCCCCGGCCAGGTCAAGCGTGGTGTTATAAAGTTTTTTGGCGTCTATAGCAGTTACGTTGAAAGCTTGCCGGTTACTCTCCTTTACTGCGCTTCGGCCGGTAACGGTAACCGTTTCCATATCAACCAAGGCATCTTTCAAGGTAATATGCGCTTCGCTTTCTTTGTCGGCTTTAACTATAACCTGTCGGTGTTCGGTTTTAAAACCAACCGCGCTGATAGCAAGTGTGTAGGGCCCTGGCTTTAGGCCTTTAATGAAGAAGGAGCCTTCTTCATTGGTCATAGTACCTATGCCAGTGTTTTGCAGTTGGACAGTTGCCGCGCTAATAGGTTGGCCGGCCGAATTTTTCACTTGACCCCGGATGGATACTGGGCCTTGTGCATTCGTAAAAATACTATGGGCGCATAGCAGGGCCGATAGCAAAATTTTTCTAAATTGCATTGCTTTTTGATTGAAGTTGAAGAGCAACCGGCTTGCCCGGTTAAGCCGTACAGTTCCCGCTGTACGGCTATTTTTTTGCCTGGACAAATATAGTTTTATTTAGAATGATTACAAATAACATCGGTGAATTAGTTATAAAAAAACATTGTTATTTGATATGCAGATAGTTATGGGGTTTATTATATCTGATACTTTAGTGCTCGGATTAGTAATACCACCTTATCATTCTATTAAGATTATATCAGAGGTGAAATAGTAGATTGGTAAATGCAGGTAGTATTTAAGTGAAAAACTGTCTTTTTAAACATCGATTTTGTTCATTAGCTATTTTTTTAATACTTTCGCCGCCCTTAAAAATTTTACTGTTTACATCCCTCGTTATGAATAAGTTTTTATACGGAATTGATTTCGGAACAACCAACTCGGCTTTGGCAATTTATGACGAAGACACGAAGGAAATATATAGCACTATCATTATACCCTCGCTCATTTATTTTTATCACCAGCAAAAGGCAGGGAGTGTGCAGAACTATGTTGTAGGCGAAGAGGCTATTACTGCCTATCTTAACGATGGGATGAAAGGGCGGTTCATTAAATCTGTTAAGCAGATACTATCAAGAAGCAGTTTTACAGAAACCCTTATTCATAATAAGCGGTACAATGCTTCTCATTTGGTGGCTATCATCTTAAAGGAGTTGAAACAAAGGGCAGATGAATTAATTGGGCAGGACTGTCGTAAAGCGGTAATTGGCCGGCCTGTTTTTTTTGATGACGATGATGTGCAAAAAGACACATTGGCGCAAACAAGGCTAAATAAAGCTGCACAACTTGCAGGTTTTGAAGATGTGCGTTTTCAATTTGAGCCTATTGGTGCTGCCTTTGCCTATGAAAAGGAACTTATAAAAAGGGAAAACGTATTGGTTGCCGATTTAGGTGGAGGTACCACAGATTTTACTTACCTGGTGCTCGACCCTAAAAATGTTGGCAGTAAGGACAGGAAAAATGATATGATGGCCCGCGGTGGGATCTACGTGGGTGGTGATAGCCTGGATTCGGCATTTATGTGGGAAAAAGGTACACCATATTTTGGCAAGTATGCGCAATATGAGGCAACACCCGGGAAGGTGTTGGATGTGCCAAAATCACTATTTGTGAATATTTGCTCCTGGGAACAAATGAACTTTTTTAATGGTCAGCGCATTAAAAAGGATATTGAAGATTACTATTATTTCTCGGGCAACGACCGAAAATTTAAAAACCTGATAACACTCATTGAAAACAACCTCGGCTATTCGGTCTTTCAATCCATCGAAAAAACAAAAATTGAGTTATCAAATGTGGATACTTCGATGTTCAACTATCGCAAAATGGGCATCAACATTAACGAGGAGATTCCCTTGCCTATTTATGAACAAATTATAGCAAAGGATGTAACTAAAATTGCAAACTACCTGGACGAATTTATGTTGCAGAATGATATAGACCCCAAAAATATCGACAGCCTTTTTTTAACCGGTGGTACTTCTATGGTGAGCAGTATTCAAAAACTATTCAAAAACAGATTTCCTCATGTTAATTTAAACTCGGGCGATAACTTTAAAAGTGTGGCCAAGGGTTTGGCTTATAGCGGCTATCTCTTCGAGGATTAATTTTATCTCCAATAAAACTTTTTCTTTTTTGATAACTGCCTTTTGTGGCTATCAAAAGCATCTTTTCTTGTATAAGCTATAGGTAACCATAGTCATTACCGGGTTCTAAAAAATTGATAGACGTTCCAATAAATCATCTGCAAAAAGTCATTTAATTACTTTAATTGGTATATCGGGAAAAGTCGATATATCTTTGACGTATGGACCAGGTAGAAATTTTCAAAGCACTTTCCAACAAAACCAGGCTGCAGATCCTCAATTGGCTTAAAGAACCTGAGCTCAGCTTTCCCGATCAGGCTGTTTACGGTTTCTCGGATGGCGTTTGCGTTGGTCAGATACAGCAAAAAACAGGTCTTACCCAGTCTACCGTTTCAGAATACTTATCCACTTTGCAGCGTGCAGGGCTCGTTAAATCGGTACGTAAGGGACAATGGACTTATTATCAAAGAAATGAAGAGGCATTTGCCATGCTAAGTAAACTTATTCAAACAGAAATTTAATAAACACAACTATAAATATGAACACAGATAATTTGTTCAAGCCATTTAGCTTGAAATCATTAAATATTAAAAACCGCATTGTGATGGCGCCCATGACCCGATCATTTTCCCCGAATGGTGTACCCACTGCAGATGTGGCGGCTTATTATCGTAAAAGGGCTGAAGGTGAGGCTGGGTTGATCTTATCAGAGGGAACGGTTATTAACCGTGTATCTTCTTCCAACGATGGTAATATCCCACATTTTTATGGAGATGCAGCCTTGGCCGGCTGGAAGAACGTGATAGATGGTGTGCACCAGGCAGGCGGCGCAATGGGACCGCAGATATGGCATATGGGCATTATGGACAACCATCATTCCGGCTGGTTACCGGCTGAACCTTTTGAAGGTCCATCTGGTTTAAACCGCCCCGGCTCTAACAACGGTAAAACTATGACAGAAAGTGATATTGGCGATACCATCGCCGCCTTTGGGCAGGCTGCAGCAGATGCTAAAAACCTGGGATTCGACTGTGTGGAGGTCCATGGTGCTCATGGCTACCTGATTGACCAGTTCTTTTGGGATGGCACGAACGAGCGTACCGATATTTATGGTGGTAAAACCTTGCCTGAGCGTAGTCTGTTTGCTTTGGAGGTGATCAAAGAAGTGAGAAAAAGAGTAGGAGAAGATTTTGCAGTTATCATACGTTTATCCCAGTGGAAACCGGCTGATTACACCAATCAACTGGCCACAAACCCACAAGAATTGGAAGCCTGGCTCAATCCGATGGCAGATGCCGGTGTTGATATTTTTCATTGCTCGCAACGCCGTTTTTGGGAGCCTGAATTTGAAGGTTCTGATCTTAATTTTGCAGGCTGGGCAAAAAAAATAACAGGTAAAGCAACAATTACCGTAGGCTCAGTAGGGCTTACCGGCGAGTTCCTGGCAGCTTTTGCCGGCGAAAGTTCACAACCGAGTTCACTTGATGAATTAATGAGACGTATGGACCGGGGCGATTTTGATTTGGTAGGTGTAGGTCGGCCACTATTGGCCGATCCTTTTTGGCCGAAAAAAATCCGTGAGGATCGTACAGATGAGCTAAAAGGCTTTACCAAAGCAGCGCTTGGCGAACTGGTATTAGACTAATTATTATATATATTAGACTTTTCCTTAGCAACAAAACCACGTTTCTGATTCAGAAACGTGGTTTTGTTGCTTTATCTCATGCGTATTTTTATTAAAATTTTTTTATCGGGCAAGATTTGTTGGTTTAATCATTATTATCAATTATTTTTTACTCCTGACATAAGGCTGTCATCCGGCTGGCTTATGTTTGGTTATAAATTCTAAATTTTACCGTATCGAATTATGACGAATACTATAAAAAAAGATATTGAAACCTTTTGCCCGGCAAGCCGACAGGAGTGGAGGCAATGGTTGCAAGAGCATCACGATAAAAAGCAATCAATTTGGCTCATTTACTACAAAAAGGAGGCGAATTTGCCAACACTCACCTGGAGTGAGGCGGTTGAAGAAGCACTTTGTTTTGGCTGGATAGACAGTATAAAAAAGTCGGTTGACAATGAAACCTTTATGCAGTTTTTCTGCACACGAAAACCAACCAGTGTTTGGTCAAAAATCAACAAAGGAAAGGTTCAACGATTAATTGTTGAGGGACTTATTACCGAAGCAGGGCACAAAAGTATAGAAACTGCAAAGCAAAATGGTTCCTGGATGATTTTAGATCATGTAGAGGAATTGTTGATACCTAAAGAGCTGGAAGATGCTTTTAAGATCCAGCCAGGTTCAGAGATGTTTTTTATGGGTTTAAGCAAGTCTGTCAGAAAAGCAATTTTACAATGGCTTGTTTTGGCCAAGCGACCAGAAACCCGACAAAAACGAATTGAAGAAATAGCAGCACTTGCAGCTCAAAAACTGAAACCTAAACAGTTTTATTATTGATCCAGTTTCCAGTCTGGTCTTTCAAAGTGGCAGGTGTACCCATATGGGTTTTTCTGCAAATAATTCTGGTGTTCGGCTTCAGCGTTCCAAAAGTCGGTTGCCGGTACTACTTCAGTTATTATCTTCCCGGGCCATACACCAGAGGTATCCATTTCTGCTATCAATTCATTTGCAACTTCACGCTGGCTTTCATCCTGAAAAAAAATGGCAGAGCGATAAGATGTGCCTATGTCATTCCCCTGCCTGTTGCGGGTTGTTGGATCGTGGATCTGGAAAAAATATTCAAGGAGTTTGCGATAAGATAGCTGGGCCGGATCAAACGTCACGGCTATACCTTCGGCATGTGTACCATGATTCCGGTAAGTAGCATTAGGTACATCTCCGCCGGTATAGCCAACTACTGTTGAAATAACACCAGGGTAATGACGTATCAACTCTTCAACTCCCCAAAAACAACCGCCGGCCAATATTGCTTTTTCCGTATTCATATAGCTTTATTTTTTGATAGGTAAAGTTATAGCACAAATGGGTGAATGACAAATAACAAAGCCATATTCTTAATCCGAAAACAGCAAATTAAGAATATGGCTGGCAAAATTTACAATACAGATACAAGTTCGGCTATGCGGTTGGAGATGCCGACCTCGTTATCATACCAGGCAACAACTTTCACAAATTTACCTATAGATTTGGTGAGATTGCCATCAACAATAGAGCTATGGGTATTGCCAAGTATATCAGCAGAAACAAATTGTTCTTCTGTATATTCCAAAATTCCTTTCAACGCGCTATCTGCATAACTTTTTAAAACGGCGTTGAGGTCTTTGGCTGAAACTTCCTTTTTTAGGTTGATAGAAAGATCAACAATAGATCCGTCAATCACCGGGACGCGGTAGGAGAATCCGTCCAGCTTGCCTTTTAGTTCCGGCAATACGTCGCCAATGGCTTTTGCAGCCCCGGTTGTTGTAGGTATAATGGAATGCGGTGCAGAACGTGCCCTGCGCAGATCTTTATGCGGCGCATCCTGTAAATGTTGGTCGGCGGTGAAAGCATGAACGGTGGCCATAAAGCCCGATTCGATCCCAAACTCCTTATCCAATATGAATAATACCGGGGCAATGCTACCTGTGGTGCAAGATGCTGTTGAATAGATCTGATCGCCGCCTATCAGGTTATTGTTTACACCGTGCACAATTGTTTTTATCCCGCCGGTTGCAGGAGCGGTGATCAATACTTTTTTAGCACCCGCGTCTATGTGGCCTTGTGCTGCCGCCCTGTCGGTAAAACGCCCGGTTGATTCAATGACCACATCAATTCCCAGATCTCCCCATGGCAGGTTTTTGGGGTCTTTTTCGCTCAATAGTTTTATTTTTTTGCCGTTTACCAGCATGGTGCCATCCTCTTCGGCAACAGTTCCCGGAAAACGCCCATGCGCGCTGTCATATTTCAACAGGTGGATCAACGTTTGCAGATCTGTTAGGTCGTTGATGGCAACAACCTCTATATCCTTGTTTTGTAAAGCCCGAAGCGTCATTCGGCCGATACGGCCAAATCCATTAATTGCAATTTTCATATTTCTGTAGTTTTAAAAATCTCCTGTAATCTGATGGTGTAACCATCAGGTGTCTTAAAAATAACCGCCGCATGGATACCAATCCCCCCAAACCGCAGCGTAAGGCGATCTGTTCAAGCGGCTCATCTATTTCATCCAGGCGAAGCCGTGCCGCTTCAACGCGGAGCTTTTCAATGAACTTTGCCGGGGAAATTCCGGTTTGCCGGGTAAATACTCGCGTGAAGTTTCGGGGGCTCATATTCATTTTTTCAGCTAAGCGGCCAACATCTAAGGATTCGTGTAGGTGTTCTGCCAACCATTCCTTTAACTGTACGGCGATAGGTGATGTGTCGACCAGGGTGCCGAACTGTACCTGGTAAGCCTGTCTGTTCAGGTAAAAGAAGATTAATTTTCGTGCTATAGCGGCTGCAACACCCCGCCCGCAATCTTCTTCCACCATAGCTAATGCAAGGTCTATCCCGGAAGATACCCCGCCTGAAGTGTACAGCTGGCCGTCCCGTGTATGAAAATAGTTACTGTCTAACAGCAGACCAGCCTTTTCCACAATGGCAGCGCCAACGCCTATGGTACCGATCCTGCGAATGCGGTTATGCGCGCCGGCCAGCCATGTATAAAATTCATCGTAATTCGATTCCTGGTCGTTGCCGACGATCAGCAAAGTATCGATGCTGCCCAGATTTTCCAACCTTTCACTGTTGATCTGTAGCCCACCGGCACTATTCACTGTTCTGCCATCTGGCGATATCAATACTACCTCGTACATATCCCGGAGCTGGTTTGCATGGCCGAAAACATCGGCAGGGCCTGCGAAATCCATCAAGAAGTTACCAGACATCACCACTATAGCGATCTTCTTCTTATCCATACTCAAAATTATATAATAGTAAACCTGTCTCAAAGGACATAAATTATACAATTCAGGCCATAAGTCTGTTAATTAAATATTGAAAAGATTGGAAATGAAAAACTTTTGCCTGTGCAGCAAAACAAAATAGTTGCGTGGATATTACTAAATTTGTAATGATGACGGATTTGAATGAATACGAATGTGAAATGCTTGACTTAATGCTGGAAGCCTTTGGCGTTCCGGACAGCCTTACGCGCTTGCAGCTAATGAGTCTTTTTGACCAGGACGAAGCGACGGCATTTGCCATGGTGCAGGCACTCACCCGGGAGGGCTTAGTTGCCGAATCGGGCAAGCATGGCGATTACGAGTTGCCGGAGAAACTGGTCTTGAAACCCAAAGGCGAAAAATTCCTGAAAGAAGGTGGTTTTAGCCGGCGCTATCAAATGGAGCAGCAAAAGCCGGTGGAAGTAGGTGGAACGCTGGCCAAATTACAGCAGCAAAACATGCGCCTGCAAAACGAGAAATTGGCAAACGCAGGTGAGATCAATAAACTTCAAAAGTCAATTGATAACTTAAAAACAAGGCAATATATCTGGTGGGTGTTAATCTTAATAGCACTTATTATCGGTTATTTTGTTGGTCGTGCAAATGGCGCACACGTTATCAAACACCATTAAGTATTTAATAAAGTTTTTTCATCAATTTAAATTCACCTTAACCGGACACTTGAATTTACCGCGCGTTCCACAATACGGCTAAGTACCTCCTCGCTGCCGGGTATGCTAACATCAATTCCGCCATAATTATTCAATACATCTACAGCTTCCTGTGCTTCCCGGGTAGATTGGGCGTGAATAGTAACTATAGTTCCGTTAATTGCCGCTGCAGTGTGCGATGCTGCTGCTGAACGATCTTCAAACAGGTGATCGAAAAACTTTGCCACCTTTTCCGGAGCCTCCGCCTGGTGCACATCCACATCTTCGCTTTTAAATTCATTGGCTAATAAATACGAGGCGGCTTCGTCTGCCAGCTCCCGCGCTTCAAAAATTCCTATTACTGTGATCATGGTTAAACAATAAATAAATGCACCAATTGTTTTTTTTAATAATTTGAATTATTTAGCGCCGCCGCCTTTGCAGGCGCTAATCTTAAATATTTACCGGGCGCGACATAGCGGGAGAAGAGCCGGTGTGTTTTTTAAAGAAGTTGGTGAAGTAGGCAGGCTCTTCAAAACCCAATCCGGCGGCTATTTGTGCAATGCTCCAGTCGGTATGTTTCAGTAAAGCCTGCGCTTCTTTCAAAACACGTTCGGAGATATGCTGTGTAGTGGTTTTATACGTTACCTCTTTTACCGAGCGGTTTAGGTGATTGGTATGTACTGCAAGGTTTTTTGCAAAGTCGTTGGCCGTCTTTAGCTTTAGAAACTGACCGGGTGAATCTATCGGGAATTGCCTTTCCAGTAACTCCATAAACTGGTTGGTGATCCTCGCGGCGGCTCCGGCGTTGATTTCCTGCGAGCTTTCTGGTGCTATCTTTAATGCTTCGTGCATCAGGATTCGTAGGTAATTACGTAGCAGATCGTATTTGCCGGGATATTCCGAATCCATCTCTTCCATCATTTTTCTTAACAAGGCTGAGAGAAATACCAATTGGCTGTCTGTTAAAAAAACAATATGGCTGCTACCTGCCTTAAAGAGTGGAAAATTCTGAATAGCGCCTTTTTGCTGGGGCGAATCAATAAAGGCCTGGGTAAACAAACAGAACCAGCCGGTTTGCGCTCCGGGGCCACATTCCCAGGAAGCAGTTACGGATGGGCTGGAAAACACCAGGGCGGGCCGGTCTATAACCACTTGTTTATCGGTATAGTGCATTTTTCCATTGCCAATTACCAGCGCTATTTTATAAAAATCGCGGCGGCTAAAAGGCGTTCTTACCATACAAGCTTTGCGCATGAACACGTTAAAATGCCCCTGCCCGGTATTGTTCTCGGCAAATACCTTTTGATTGTCGGTCGGGTGGCGCCGATAAAATTCTTCGAGGGTTTCGATCTCTTGCATAAACGAAGTTAATACTTATTTGATTATTATAAGTACTTATGACTTTTTGATGATTAAAAAAGTATCCGTTATTTGATTGTTATAAATTTCTGTTTGAATACTATAAGCAGTAAAAAGAAAGCCGCAGCTACTTTTGTTGCATGGAAACCGGTTTCAGAAAATGGATCATCGTAGTAACGATCATCACCTCAACCATCATCGAACTTATAGATACTACAATTGTAAACGTATCTATTAATACCATGAGCGGCAATTTGGGAGCCTCGTTGGAGGACACGGCCTGGGTTATTACTTCATATGCTATTGCGAATGTCATCATTATCCCTATGACCAGTTTCCTGGCCGAAAAAATAGGTCGGAAACAATATTATATCGGCTCTATCCTTTTATTTACACTGGCTTCGGCGCTATGTGGTTTCTCACATAATCTTTGGGAGTTAGTAGCATTTCGCTTTTTTCAGGGAATTGGCGGCGGTGCTTTATTGTCCACCTCACAATCTATCCTGTTTGAAACCTTTCCGGTGAAGGAGCGGGCCACGGCCAGTGGAATTTTTAGTCTGGGTATTATTATCGGTCCATCTATCGGCCCGGTAATGGGCGGTTATATAGTGGATAACTTATCCTGGCAGTGGATCTTTTATGTAAATATTCCCATTGGGCTTTTAGCGGCTTTATTGTCTTATATCTACCTCAAACCTACCAAACGCTCTGCAGACGGGCGAACTATTGATTGGCTCGGGATCTTTTTGTTGGCGATAGGTGTGGGTTCATTACAAGTAGTACTGGAAAGAGGCGAAACCGACGACTGGTTTTCGGCAGGCTATATTATAGCGCTTACAATCATCACTGTCATTTCCTTGTCGATATTGATATGGTGGGAGCTAAGGATCAAATATCCGGTGATCAATCTCCGTGTTTTAAAGAGTACCACCTTGTCCATCTCCGCCATCATGACCTTTGTATTGGGTTTCGGCTTATTCAGCGCTGTGTTTGTTTTTCCGTTATATGCGCAAAGGATAATTGGCTATTCAGCTTTTCAAACGGGAACAATGCTTTTGCCGGGTACGCTGATGGCCGCCATGATCTCGCCATTTTTAGGGAAGATGCTGCAAAGCGGGATCCGGCCGCAATACCTCATCATCCTGGGTTTTGGCTTGTCGGCCATTTTCGGCTTTATGATGTCAGGGTCAAATCTGGAAACAGGTGGCGCTTATTTTTTCATCCCATTAATATTTAGGGGATTAGGCGCAGCATTGCTTATTGTACCCTTAACTGCGCTGGCTGTATCAGAATTAAAACCGGCAGATATTCCGCAGGGAGCGGCCCTTAATAACATGATGCGGCAAATGGGCGGGTCGTTCGGTATTGCCCTTATCAACACCTACATCGCTCACCGTGCGGCAAACAACCGCATGTCGTTGATCACACACGTAACAGCTTCTGATCCGCTGACAATTGCCCGACGTCAGTCCTTCGTCAACAACTTTATGGCTCATGGTGCCAGTTATCTGCGTGCGCTGCAACAATCTATCGGGGCTCTTGAAAATACGGTTGCCCGACAAACCTTCCTGCTTAGCTATATGGATGCTTTCCTGCTATTGGCTGTTTTAAATGCCTGCTGTATCCCTTTGGTGATCATTACCATTAAAAAGAGAGCGGTAGTGAAAACCGGCAAGGTAGAGATCCCAGATGCACATTAACATTTATATATCATTACAATACTTCGCCATGTATTATTAAATACGCGGCGAAGTATACAAGGCAATATATCGTTATTAATGTAGCTGCATGGCTTCTAACGGCACGGCCTCGGTACTTTTTGCATCCGCAAATCTCACAAAGGTCAGGAGATATGCACTTCCGAGCAAGGGTATGCTCATCCAAACCAACTCATGTACGCCCCAGGCTGCAATAGCCACGCCGCCGAGCATCGTGCCTAAGGTTACGCCCGCATTGCCAAAAGATACCATTAAGCTGGATGCCAGTTCTAAAGCGTCAGGCGCTTCGGTGGTTGTGCGGATCTGGCCGATTAAAAAGCCGCCGGTGTGGATAAATCCCCATATGGCCAGGATACCGGCCATTGGCCCAAACCAGCCGCCAAAAATATACGCCATAACGTGAACGGCAGCCAGCGACAGTATAAAAGTTCTTGCGGTGAGCAGCACATTTTTACTTAAAGCAATGCCGGTAAGCCAGTTACCTGCTATACCCGCACCACCGAACACCAATAGCATCAGACTCACTTGTGCACCGTTCATGTGGGTGATCTTTTCCAAAAATTCGGCAAGGTAACTATAACTGGAAAACATCCCGGCTATCATGAGCATAGTGGCTGTTAGGTTGAGCCACAATTGTTTGCTGTTTAATGCCTTCAATTGTTTTTTCACAGAAGGTTTTTCTTTTACAGGCATAGAAGGAACCATTGTAAGTAAAGCAATACAAGCCACCAGGTTTATTACACCCGAAACCACAAAGGCATAGCGCCAGCCTGCCAGGTCGGCAACGTAGGTGGTTAACGGCACGCCAAGTACGGTGGCTGTGCTTAATCCCGCCAGTACAACCGAAATTGCTTTTGGAGCATCCTTAGGTTCAACCTGTTTAGCCGCCGCCACCGTAGCTACCGACCAAAATACCGGGTGCAGTATGGCGGGTAATATCCTGGCCACCATCAGCATAGTAAAACTGTGTGATACAGCCGATAGGATGTTGGAAATAACAAAAATGAACAGCACCAGCGACATCATGGTGCGACGGTTAACCGAAGCTGTAGCCAATACGGTGAAAGGACCTGTAAGTGCAATTGTTAAAGCGAAACCGCTTAGGAGCCAGCCCGCTGTTTCAATAGATATATTCATATCTCTGGCGATCATAGGCAGTATACCGATAACCCCAAACTCGGTAGTGATGATACCGAAGGCGCCTAAAGCCATGATATAGATAGATTTTTTCATATATAGATTTATTTAAATATTTCGATGTTTTTAATTAAATGAATTGTTAAGCCGTTATTGACCAGTACTACAGATTAGTTTTGAAACTCTGGATAAAGCGGATATAGTTATCCAGTACCTGTTCATTGAGGCGGTACCTGATGTTGCGCCCTTCTTTTTCCGGCAGCAGCAGGTCTGCATCTACCAGTTGTTTTAAGTGGTGCGATATGGAGGGTTGCGCCAAGTCAATAAAGTCGTGCACCTCGGTACAGGGCAGGCATTCTTTCCTGTTTTTAAAAGCCTGCAGGATTTCTATGCGATGCGCATCGCTCAGTGCCCTGGAGATTTTTTCAAACTGTTTTGCTTCCATGATATGCAAATGTAAATAGAAATATTGAAATGTATCAATATTTTATAAAAGATTAAGAAGTTATTTCGGCTACATCTTATACCTTTTTGGATACCTTTTAACAACGTTTAATTCCAAATTTTGCTTTGCTAAATAAAAAGATATGGAAAGCGAAATAAAAGGAAAGGTTGTTGCCATCACTGGTGCCAGCAGCGGCATTGGCGAAGCAATAGCTATATTGCTGGCAAAGCAGGGAGCAAAAGTTGTTTTAGGCGCGCGTCGTTCAGATAGGCTTGAAGAACTGGTTAAAAGAATTAGTGCCGAAGGAGGAGAAGGGGTGTATGCGGTGACTGATGTAAGGCAAAAAGAAGATCTGACTGAATTAGTAAAACTTGCCTGCACTACTTATGGCAAACTGGATGTAATTGTTAACAACGCAGGGGTGAGCCAGTTGTCGCGTATGGATGAACTGGATATTGAGGGTTGGGAAGAAATGATCGATGTGAATCTTAAAGGTACTTTGTACGGTATCGCCGCGGCATTACCGGTTTTTAAAATACAGGGCTTTGGCCATGTGATCAATATCATTTCAACTTCGGGGATAAAGATAGTACCGATGCAGGCTGTTTACGCGGGTACCAAAAACGCAGTGCGAACTATTACAGAAGCTTTGCGCCAAGAATCAGGTGCTAATTTGCGGGTTACGGGAATATCACCAGGTTTTGTACAGTCGGAGCTTGCTGAAGGAATTAAGGACGAAAAAATAAAGACGGTTATTAAAGAAAAAGCCGCGCAGATGGCTATTCCACCGTCTGCTATTGCCAGTGCGGTTGCCTTTGCCATTGGGCAACCCGCGTTTGTAGATGTGGGCGATATAGTGATACGTCCCACCGCACAAGATTAGGTATATTTGTTTATCATGAACCGGCAACCATTGATCATTCATAGTATTTCGGAGTTGTTGAGGAGGCTGGGCCAACCGAAGCCCCTACATCCTTTGATCGCCCTGATCAATTATTCCGACGTGAAGATCGGGCTAACGGATGCGGGCAGGAATTTTTCGCTTGACTTTTATAAGATCTCTTTTAAAAGCAGTTTTAAGGGACAGGTAAAATACGGGCAGGGTTATTATGATTTTGAAGAAGGCGGGCTGGCTTTTCTGGCACCCAACCAAATGGTAACCATGTCTGCCGATGAAGCCAATTACGAAGGATATTCACTGTTTTTTCATCCAGATTTGATCCGGCCTTATCCTCTTAGTAATACCATTCATCAATATGGTTTTTTCTCCTATGCTATTACGGAGGCGCTTTGTTTGTCAGATAAAGAGAAACAAGTAATTGCAGCGATTTTTGAAGCGATTGAAAGAGAGTTGGGCAATAACATTGATTATTATAGTCAGGATGTATTGGTTTCCCAAATTGAATTGTTGCTTAACCATAGTAACCGTTTCTATCACCGCCAATTTCTTACACGCAAAGCAGTTTACCATGATCTGATCGGGCAGATGGAAGCCTGGCTTATAAATCGCTTTCAAAATGAAAATACAATACTGCCCTCGGTACAGGAGGTTGCTGATCGATTGAATGTATCGCCAAGGTACTTATCAGATATGCTCAAATCTCTTACTGGTCAAAGCACACAGCAGCACATTCATAACAAATTGGTTGAGAGAGCAAAAGACCTGCTGGCCCGTAGTGATAGTACAATAGCCGAAATTGCCTACGGGTTGGGCTTTGAGCATCCACAATCATTCAATAAGTTGTTCAAACAAAAAACCGAGCAGTCCCCACTGGAGTTTCGGCAATCGTTTAACTAATTTGGCCGAATATCTATTGCACCGCAATCAGGTTTTCACCGGGCGGTATTTTTAATGATTGAACATTGCTTTTGAGTGCGAGGCCTTTTTGGGGTTGATTGTGCTTATTATAATAATCCATTAACCAGGGGTATACCTTAAAAAAATAAGGATTGTTGGTTAACGCAGTTTCATAACTGGCGGCGGCCAGTTCAGGGTTGTCATGTTCCTGTATTTTGCCTTGCGTGTAAGCATATTCGCTTAAATAAGCGCTATCTCCGGTCGAGGGTAAGTTTTTTAACATAGCTAAGGCCTCAGTTGCTTTACCAGTTGCAGCCAGCAGCCGTATATAGCGTAAGTTATTTGTGCCGCCATCGCGTTGCCTTACAACATTAATAGCCGGGAGGTATTTAATTACCGAATCTTTTTTACCCAAGGCATTGTAATATTCTGCAATCTGCAGGTTATAGCTTGCCCGGCCATTACCGCTTGCTTTTAAAATACGCTGTATTTGCTGCAAGGTTTTTATAGCTTCGTCATATCGTTTATTTGCAGCAAGTGCATCGGCATACATTGTCCTGAATTCAAAATTCTGAGGCTTTTGTTCCACAAGATGCTGCAAAATTGTTAGTGGTTCGGCGTAACCAAGTTCGGCTTTTAACGAAGCGCCCGTTGCCTGTGCGTAGTCGCGTTGGTCGCGTAAATAGGTTGATACCGCCGGACCATTTTTGGCGTAATCATCAGCTACGGCAATGGCTTCGGCAATTTGCCCGCTTTTTATATAGGTTTCGCGTAGCTGGTTACTTACAGCGGCGCGTTCCTGGTAGTCATCTTCTAACGCTAACGACTGCCGGAGATAATCAATTTGCTGACTTATGGCTGGTGCCTGCTCTATTTGTTTGGCAGCAAACTTAGTCTGCACTAAATCCGCGTAAGCCACATAAATAGGCGCGTATTTAGCATCAATTGCCTGTGCCTTTTTTAGCCAGTCTTCTGCCGCAACAAAATCGCCCTGGTTTGATTTTAAGTGTGAATAAGCCAGAAAAACAGGAAGATATTTGCTGTCGTAACTTAATGCAGTGTCTAAATATGCTGCCCCGTTGCCACGCCAGCTTAAATTTAAATATACCTGTGCCCAGTTATCGGCCATAGCACTTTTATCGCCGGCCAAATAAGCCTTTTGTTTTTTTACCAGGTTATCAATCCAATCATACATTTCCGGATCTTTTGTCTTTAAGTCATGCGTGGTATTCATTGATTTAAAATCAACCGGGTGCACTTTTACACTTTCCCAGTAGGCCGGGAAAGTTTGGGCCAGGTATTCCGATTCGTTGTTTTGGGAATAATAATCAAGTGTACGGTGTTCGGCCATGGCCTTGTAATAATGTTTGCGCACTTCCCGGGCTTCTTTATCGGTAAATACGGTTCCATGATACAAGTGTGTGTATTCATGTAATACAACGTTACGTTCCTGGTAAGCGCCGCGATCTACGTACTCAATATCAGCACAGCCGCTGCCAACGCCCCTGATGTCCATCCACTGGCGGTTATCAAAGGTGGTGGAATACCTGAAACCGGGCGATTTCATGGTAATTGCCAAATCGATATGTAACGGCGAAACGCGGAAGGAGTGGCCCTGCTTAGCTAAAAAAGGAAAATAAACGGTGGTTGTATACAATTGGCTCCACACCATTTTCTTAACCATATCGCCCGGATAATAAGACATATCCGGGAATACCGCCTCGAAGTTCTTCATGTCATTTATTTTCAGGTTTTTGAGCGTTGTGGTAATGGAATCAAAGGTACGCAGGTAGGGCATGCGTTTCCATTTTATAACAGAGGCCAGCCCATTATGAGCCGGGCCATAGTGCTTTTTACGTGCCAGTATTTGCCTGAAGATACTTTCTGCCGAATCCAGTCGCAGCTTTCGGTCCATATCAAACGCGCTGTAATAAAGCGAAGCGCGGTGCATAAGCGGCAATACCGACACTGGGTATCTTTTTTGGATCTCGTGGGTATAAGCAATTGCTTCAGCCACCTTATTAGCCGAGAATAACGTATCGGCCCGGGCCAAAACTTTTCTTACTTCCTCATCATCTTTTTCGGCATAATCCGCATAGGTTAAATTGGTATGGCCATTGCCCCAATGCCAGTTGGTTGAAAAGTGCAAAGGATTTACTGCCAGCGCAATATCCCATTGGGCCGCCATTGCATTTAACTGGGTGGCATCAACCCTTCGCCATATAGCATAACCGTAACTAAACCGCGCATCTGCACTATATGGATCAAGCATTAATGACTTTTTTAACGGCGCCTCTGCCAATTCGGGATGCTGGTTCCAGAAATAACAATCGGCCTCCAGCATATATGCACCTGCATTATCCGGGCTTTGCAATTGCAGTTTTTTGGCTATGGCCAATGCTTCGGCGTATTTTTTCTCCAGTAATAAAGCTCTCCCCTTAATTAGCTGAGTGGCCGCCGACCGGGGATGCATCTTTAATATTAAATTACAGGTATTAATGGCCTGTGGCAGCCTCCATGCCTGTATTTGTAATGTTGCCCGCAATTGCAGGCTTTTTTCGTTTGTTGCATCTTTCTTTAACACCTTATTAACCAATGTTTCCGCATTGAAATAATTGTTGTTCATAATAAGGTAATCAGCCTTTAAAAGTGCGTAATCTCCAACATCGGGTAACGGTTTCAATAGCTGCCAGGCCTTATCCCAAACCCCCAGTTTTAGCATCCTGTTAATTTGTGCAACAAGTGCTGCCCGCCCTTTAGCTATAGGTTCATTACTGATTTCACTCTGCTGTTTTCTTAGGTTTGCCAGCGCCAGCACTGCACTATCGGGATTTAAGCTTTGTGCTTTAACGGTTGCAGCCTGCATAAATATAATGCAGATAAAAAAAGTAGTTAGCCTCTTCATGACAGATTATTGAGTGAGTAATTTAAAAAATATTTTTTAAAAGGATATAATAGATTCTGCAAACGAGGGCGATAGATCTACTGGTACATTTTTATATGCAGTATGGATGCAAAGACGAGGCGTTGGCTACTGTTTTTCGGTGTACCAACATTTTAATACTGATTGCTAATGATAAGGAGATATAAAAAAGCAATTTATATTTGCTGGATAAACTTAAATTTGTGACGATACTGCAAAATAATACTTGAGAGAATTGTAGTTATCAAGCAAATTTATAATCATTTATGGTACATGTCTGCCTGATCGAAGATGAAGAAAAAGTGGCGGGATTTATTAGCCGCGGATTGCAGGAACTACAATACCAGGTCACGGTATTCAGTGAGGGAATTGCGGCTGAACAATCACTTCTGCAGGAAACGTATGACTTGGTTATCATGGACTTGATGCTACCAGATATTCATGGATTTGATCTTTGCAGACAAGTTCGCAGAATAAGCCCGAATATCCCGATTCTGATGCTAACCGCCTTGAACAGCATACAGGAAAAGGTAGAAGGCCTTCGCTCTGGGGCAGATGATTACCTGGTTAAGCCGTTCCATTTCAGCGAATTCGTTGCCCGTGTCGAGGCGCTCCTCCGCCGTAACAGAAAAAGCACAATTGATGCAGAAGAGCTTGTTTTTAGTGATCTGAAACTTGATCTGCAAAGTAAAACAGCATTTCGTGCAGGAAAAGAAATCATATTAACAAGTAAGGAATTCGGTTTGCTGGAATTGTTTATGCGGCATCCTAACCGGATTCTATCAAGGGATTTTATAGCAGAGAAAGTATGGAGCATTCAATTTGATACCGGTACCAATTTTATTGACGTATATGTAAATTATTTACGCAGGAAGATCGATACAAGTAATCAAAGTAAGCTTATTCACACCGTAATCGGCATGGGTTATATTTTAAAAAACAATAACCTGTCGAGATGAAGATCAAAAACCGCCTGGCACTTTATTACACCCTGCTAAGCTCTGGCACGCTGCTGCTTATTATGATGGTGATGTACTTGTTGTTTATGGGGATTTTTCGGGCAGATTTTTATAATCGATTAAATGATCGCGCAAAACTGGCTGCACAATTATACTTGGAAGCAGATGAAATCTCCATGGATTCGCTTGACCATGTAAGGGAACGAATGATTGAACGCCTGCCAGATGAAGTGATCAGAATTTATAATGCGCACAATATGGCTTCCTTTATAAAGGATCGTCAGCAATACTGGGGCAGTACAATTATTGAGCAGGTACGAAAAGAGAAGTACGCCAGTTTTTCGGAAGGTAGCAGGCAGACTATTGGAATATACTATCCTGACAACCAAGGCAACTTTGTAATCCTGGCATCCGCGTACGATATGCAAGGGCACAGCCGGTTAAAGATGATCCTGGAAACTTTGGTGATTATATTCATGGCGGTTATCGGTGGGTTTTTCTTTATCGGGCGATGGTTCGCAAAGCGTTCTTTATCGCCTATAGATCAGTTGATTAGTCAGATAAGGCGTATTACAGCCAGTAACCTGCACTTGCGGTTGGATAAAGGTAATAATGCCGACGAGATCGGAATACTTGCAGGAAGTTTTAACCAACTGCTGGAACATCTTCAGAATTCGTTTGAGCTGCAGCAAACTTTCATCGCCAGTGCTTCGCATGAATTAAGAACTCCTGTAACCAGTATCATCGGCGAGATTGAAGTATCCCTTCAGAAGGATCGCGATACTGATTCATACCGTACGTCTATGTTGTCGTTACTGGCCGATGCGGAACGTCTTACCACTACGATCAGCAGCCTGATGGAACTTGCTCAAACAGATATGAGCTATACACAGGGCAGGCGGGAGCCGTTGCGTATTGACGAACTTATCTGGGAGTTACAGGAGCATTGGGAGGGGGTATCTTTATCGGGCGTATTAACAGTGCAGATCAGCAGCCTGCCGGATGACCAGCAGCGCCTGGTAATACCTGCAGACAGGACACTGATGACCCTGGCCCTTAATAACATTATTGCCAACGCATTTAAGTTTTCGGGCAACGGACCGGTCATATTGAAACTGGCAGCTGATACTCAATCCCTCGTCATTAATATTATCGATCAGGGGATCGGGATTCCCTTAGCAGATATAGACAAGATCTTTAAACCATTTTTCCGCAGTCAGAAAGGACGTGTTTACCAGGGAAGCGGGGTTGGGCTATATATTGCCAATAAGATCATCCAACTTTATCATGGTAAAATACAGGTGGAATCTAAAGAAGGGCAGGGGACAACCTTTACCATTGTTTTTGGCCCTATTTTCTAATGCCGATCTAATGTCAGCCTAATACCGTTCTAATTTCCGGGGTATAGTTTTGTATCAAACAAATGATACTATGCACCGAAAATTTGTTACCGTTCTTTTTTCAATTCAACTAATGTGGTGTATGGTTACCGGGGGAAGTGCACACGCACAAACCCCTGGTAACGATACACTAAAGCTGAGCTTAAAAGAAACGGAAGAAAGATTTGTTAATAACAACCTGGCTTTGATCATCCAGCGTTACGAAATTAGCCAGGCCCAGGCGCAGATCATCACCGCGAGGCTATTCAATAATCCGGACTTCAATATAGCCAATGGATTATACAACCCGGAAACGAAAAAGTATTTTGATATGAGCCGGAACGGCGGAGAATACTCCGCTGAACTTTCACAGCTTATCCTAACCGCGGGAAAACGCAACAAAAACATACAATTGGCCCGCATCAACGCAGAACAGGCAACATACCAGTTTTATGACCTGATGCGAACCTTAAAGTATACGCTGCGCAGCGATTTTTACAAAATTTATTTCCAGCAACAATCGGCTGGCCTTTATCAGGAAGAGATCAATTCCCTGTCATCTACATTAGCTGTATTTAAAGAACAGTACAAAAAAGGGAATATCGCCCAGAAAGAAGTACTACGTATCCAGTCGCAATTATATGCACTGCAAACTGAGCAAAACGACCTCAGGGACGCTATGGATGACGTTCAAAGTGAATTAAAATTACTGATCCGCGTGTCGCCCGGACTAACCATTCAACCTCAAATAAGTACGGGTTCTGACAGCAAACCGGTTTTGGAAAATATAGTCTATCAGCGTTTGTTGGACTCCGCTTATACACATCGTGCAGACTTGAAGTCGGCAGGCTTAGGCCTGGAATATAGCAAACTCAACCTGCAGCTTCAGAAATCAATGGCCATACCAGATGTCAGCATTTCGCTGGCTTATGATAAGCAGGGAAGTTATATTAGGAATTATACCAGCGCGGGCATTGCATTTTCGTTGCCGTTTTTTAACCGTAATCAAGGTGCCATCCGGCAGGCAAGGATAGCTGTTGACGAAAACAAGGTGCAGTTACAAAGCCAGCGGGAGCAGGTGGAAAGCGAATTGGACAATAGTTATAAAAGTGCGCTACGCCTGGAACGTCTTGACAGCAGTTTTGACCCTAAATTCAAAGCTGATTTTAATCAGCTGATCGGTGAAGTTTTTAAAAATTACCAAAGACACAATATCAGCCTGCTGGAATTCCTCGATTTTTATGAATCGTACAAAACCAATACCCTGCAATTTAATATGTTACAATTAAACCGGCTTACCGCATTGGAGCAGATCAATTTTGTAACCGGAACCCCATTCTTTAACCAGTAATTCATTCAAGACCATGTCGCAAAATACCCGGACAGTTCTGTTATTAATAGTTATTTTTTCAAGCTGCCTTATGACGGCTTGTAATCACCAGGATAAAGCAGCGGAAACCCATGACGGGCGTTTTGTTGTCACAGATACCTTACTCAGGAGCCTGCTGATTGATACAGTGAAGGCGGCAGACGAGCAGTCAGAGATTTCACTTACCGGCAGTGTAGCACCGGACGAAAATAAGCTGGTTAAAATATACCCTATGGTTAGTGGTATAGCCCAGTCTGTACAAATACAATTAGGTGACCGGGTTAGCAAAGGTCAGGTTTTAGCCACACTTAGAAGTGCTGAGATCGCAGGATTCACCAAAGACATGGTTACATCACAGGCCGATGCCCGTAGTGCCAGGCGTACGCTGGAATCTACCCAGGACCTGTATAAAAGCGGCCTGGCATCTGAAAAGGATCTGGAACAGGCCAAGGCAGACGACCAGAAGGCGCAAGCAGAAATTAACAGAGCCGGATCTGTATTGTCTATCAACCGCACAAATAAGCAAGGCTACGAAATCCGGTCAACACTAAATGGATATGTGATAGAAAAGAACCTTACCAGCGACATGCAGGTTAGGGCCGATAACAGCCAGGCCCTTTTTATCATTGCCGACTTATCTTCTGTTTACGTGATGGTGAATATGTACGAATCCGATATAGCCAGCGTACACCTGGGCGATGCTGTTAAGATCACAACACTAACTTATCCCGATAAGGTATTTTCGGGTAAAATAGATAAACTGATGGATGTGCTTGATCCCGACAATAAGGTGATGCGTGCACGGGTCAGAATTGAAAACCCGGATAATTTGTTAAAACCTGAAATGTATGCCAATGTGAAGATCCGGGCAAGTTCTGGTGTCAACCTGCCGGCCATCCATACCGATGCTATTGTTTTTGATAATAACCGGAATTACGTTGTGGTGGTAGACGGAAAAGCCAGTGTACATATACAGCCGGTGGAAATTGCCAAACGGGTGGAAGACATAGCCTATATCAGCAAAGGCCTGAAACCCGGCGAACGGATTGTGGCTTCTCGCCAGGTTTACCTTTATGAAGCACTTAAGGATTAATATTTCATTAACGGTCATTTAAGCATTAGCATGAATAAATTTATCAAAGGCGTATTATCCTTCGCCCTTAAGAACAGGTTTTTCGTATTTTTTGTTACCCTGTTACTGGCGGTTGCAGGTTATATAAGTTTTAAAAACATTCCGATAGATGCATTTCCCGACGTAACAAATACGTCGGTAACCATCATTACGCAGTGGCCCGGGCGCTCCGCAGAGGAAGTGGAAAAGTTCGTGACGCGCCCTATCGAGCTGGCCATGAACCCCGCCGAAAAAAAATCAAGCGTACGCTCGTCTTCCCTTTTTGGTTTATCTGTAGTAAAGATCACTTTTGATGATGATGTAGATTACGCATTTGCCCGTATGCAGATCAATAACCATATTGATGAAGCGAGTTTGCCCGAAGGCCTCAGTCCTGAGATAGAGCCGCCATACGGCCCTACCGGGGAAATATTCAGGTATACGCTTACCGGCAACAAACAATCAGTTCGTGAACTGAAAACGATCCAGGATTGGGTGGTGAGTAGGGAAATACGTTCTGTACCCGGTGTTGCGGACGTCAATAGCTTTGGGGGGGAAGTGAAGACCTACCAGATCACGATTAATCCTCAGAAAGCGGTTCAGTATGATATTACTCCGCAGCAATTGTTTGATGCGGTATCCAAAAGCAATATCAATGTAGGTGGAGATGTGATCCAGCAAAGCGGGCAGGCTTATGTAGTGCGCGGCATCGGCCTGCTGAATAATATCAGTGAGATCAAGAATATCGTCATCAGTAATATTAAAGGTTCCCCAATTTATATAAAGACCATAGCGGAAGTAACGGAAGCGTCACTTCCGCGCCTTGGTCAGGTTGGACGTGATCTCGATCCGGATGTAGTGGAAGGCATTGTGGTTATGCGGAAGGGTGAAAATCCTGGTGAAGTTATAGCAGGGTTAAAGGCAAAGGTTGCAGAACTTAATTCCAGTATCCTGCCGGATGGTGTGAAGGTTAATACCTTTTATGACAGGGAAAACCTGGTTGACTTTGCTACGCATACCGTACTGCACAATATGGCAGAGGGGATAATCTTTGTTACGGTCATCGTAATGCTCTTTATGGCCGATTGGCGAACTACGCTGATTGTAGCGATCATCATTCCTCTGGCATTGTTGTTTGCTTTCCTGTGCCTTAAACTTAAAGGTATGTCTGCAAACCTGCTTTCCATGGGGGCTATTGATTTTGGTATCATCATTGACGGGGCCGTTGTGATGGTTGAGGGGATCTTTGTGTTGCTGGACCACAAGGCAAAAGAGGTGGGGATGGAAAAGTTCAATAAACTCAGTAAGCTGGGGCTGATCCGTGAGGCGTGTCAGGTTAACGGAAAAGGTATTTTTTTTGCAAAGGCTATCATTATTACGGGCCTGCTGCCAATTTTTAGTTTCCAAAAAGTTGAAGGCAAGATGTTTACACCATTGGCCTGGACGCTGAGTTTCGCCCTGCTGGGCGCTTTATTGCTCACTTTTACACTGGTTCCTGCACTCTCCAGTATCTTATTAAAGAAAAATGTGCGGGAAAGACACAATGTTGTGGTGGAATGGATCACCCGTAATGCCCTTCGTTTTTATAGTGTGTGCTTTAAAAGGCGGAAACTGGTGTTTCCGGTAGCGCTGGTTGCACTGGTAATCAGCCTGGGCTGCTTCACCCTTTTGGGTACCGAATTTTTGCCCGAATTGAATGAAGGCTCTATTTATGTACGGGCAACAGGGCCGCTGAGTACGTCGCTGGATGAATCGGTTAAACTTGCGAACGAGATTCGCCGGAATTTCCTGAGCTTTGACGAAGTAAAGCAGGTGATCTCCCAAACCGGCAGACCTAATGACGGTACCGACGCAACGGGCTTTTACAATATTGAGTTTCACGTTGATATCTATCCGCAGGATCAATGGAAAAGGAAAGAAACCAAAGCGGAGCTTATTGCCCGAATGCAGGATAAGCTGAAATTTTACCCCGGTATTGATCTCAATTTCTCTCAACCGATCTCGGATAATGTGGAGGAAGCCGTTTCTGGCGTTAAGGGGTCTATTGTTGTTAAAATGTTTGGCGAGGACTATCCATTCATAGAAACGCAGGAGGAAAAAATTTATAATATATTAAAAAAAGTAAAAGGAATAGAAGATCTGGGTATCCTGCGAAATATGGGGCAGCCCGAGCTCCAGATCAACCTCGACCAGGATAAAATGGCTCAGTACGGTGTAACAGCGGCCGACGCCAATGCTGTGATTGAAACGGCAATAGGGGGGCGGGCAGCTACACAGATTTATGAAGGCGAGAAGAAATTCGACTTGCGCATTCGTTATCCTGAGGATTTCAGGAACAATGCTACTGAAATTGGTGACCTCCGGGTACCCACATTGAACGGCGGTCGAGTGCCATTGCGGGAGATTGCTGAGATCAAACGCATCACCGGGGTGAGTATCATATACCGGGATAAGAATAAGCGCTACGGTGCAATTAAATTTTCTATTCGCGGCAGGGATATGGGCGGCACCATTGCAGAGGCACAGGAAAAAGTAAATAACCAACTCTCCCTCCCAAAAGGCTATCGGCTGGAATGGGCCGGTGATTTTGAAAATCAGCAGCGGGCCACACAGCGCCTTTCCCAGGCAGTACCGGTAAGTTTACTGATCATCTTCTTTATTCTCTTTATCCTGTTCGGTAATTTCCGCGATTCGCTGCTGGTATTAAACAACGTACCTTTTGCAATCATGGGCGGTATTCTGGCTTTATTGATCACTGGGGTAAACTTTAACATTTCTGCGGGAATTGGTTTTATTGCCTTATTTGGGATATGCGTTCAAAATGGTGTAATCCTTATTACCAGGTTCAAAGCCAATATTAAAGATATGAAACACGGGCTTTTTCTTTCTTTTCCAGATGCTTTGAAAGCCGGTGTTGCTGATCGTATGAGGCCGGTCATTATGACCGCCATGATGGCGGCTATCGGGCTGTTGCCAGCCGCGCTTTCTACCGGGATAGGTTCAGAGGCCTCTAAACCTCTGGCTATTGTAGTTATCGGTGGGTTGATCACCAATACGCTTTTTAATCTTTTTATTTTCCCAATAGTTTTTTATTGGGCCTACCAGAAAAAGGTGGGAAATGGTGCTTTAACAATAAAATAGCTATCATGAATAGATTATTCTGTTCTGTATTTGAATTTTTTCTTGGTAAGATGCCTGGCAGGAAGGTTATTGAAGCACTTTAACCAACGTGACTTTATCCAAAAACTGAGTGATCGTACCAAAGGCTATCTCTTTGCTTTGGGCAGACAGGATAAAGTTGTGAAGGCGCGCTGTAAACGCATCGCCCGAGTTTTTAGTTATGTAGGCAGGTAAGCCAAATGCAGGCAGTTTAAGATCAGTAAATTCCCAGGGATGGAAATAAATATTGAGGTATTTATCTTTTTTATAGGTTTTAAAACTCAGCCATTTCAAAAATGTCATAGGCAAGTTATGAAAACTTAGCCAAAAAAGCGGGAAACGCAGTAATGGGGATACTGATGATGGCAGTTGTATGGTACTCTCTTCAATATACCATGTACGGGGCTTATCAAAATGGTTATACCTGCCCGGAATCCATGTAGGGTTGAGCGACGAGTTGTATTTATAACCGCTTTGTTTTAACTCGATAAGGTCAACCGGCATCATACGGGCCATGCGGAAGCCATTAACAGTAGCTCCGGAAAGTTTTTCCAGCGTTGTTTTAGACCCCAGCAAATGGCTGTTTGTAAAACTGGAATGGTAATAACCATGAGATGCCAGTTCATGTCCTTCAGCAATTATCCGGTTAATAATGTCCGGCTGATTGATGGCATAATTGGCTGTGACAAAAAAAGTAGCCTTTATATTAACCGCTTTAAGTAAATCAAGTATAATTATGGTGCCTTGTGTGGAAACCGATAGTTGTTCTGAGAACGGTAATGATTTACCATATTCCATTGGTAAATCAAACTCTTCTACATCAAAGCTTAATAAGATCATTGTCTATATTGATATAACTGGCTGTACGGATAATGTAATTGGGCCGCTGTTTTGCCTGCATAAATAGTTTGCCCAGGTACATACCTATTATGCCTAATACAAATAATTGTAACCCTCCAAAAAAAGCTATGGTGGCAATAAGCGATGCCCATCCGGAAACCTCTATTAAACCGAAAAAATAACTTATGAGTACGTAAGGAATATATAACAAGGATGCCAGCGAAAATATAAGACCTAAAAATGTGGCCGCATACAATGGGCGCACGCTAAAAGACATGGTGCTATTGAGCCCTAATTTAAATAACTTGTAAACAGAATAGCTGGCTTCGCCGGAAAATCGCGGAGCTGGGTTATAAGGAATACCTATTTGTTTAAAGCCTACCCATTTTACCATACCCCTGAAAAATATATCATATTCGTTTATCAGTTTTAGCTGGGTAACAACTTTTTTATCTATCAGTCTGAAATCGGCAATGCCATTTTCCATCTGAATTTCCGACAGCATATTAATGCCCTTATAAAATAATTTAGATGTTAGTTTTTGAAATGATTTAACGTGCTCATTTGCTTTTTCGCGATAGGTGTAAACAACATCATAGTCGCTTTCCCAAAGCTTTATCATTTCAATTATTAAACGTGGCGGATGTTGCATATCTGCATCCATTGTAATCACGGCATCACCATTGGCTAATTCAATACCAGCTTGCAGTGCTTGGTCTTTACCAAAATTTCTGGATAGCTCAACAAAGTATACATGGGGGTTCATCTCACGCTGTATCTTGATTTCATTCAAAGTATTATCGGTGCTCCCGTCGTCAACAAAAATACATTCGTAATCATAATTAATATCGCTAAAAAGCTTTTGAAGCTCACTAACCATATAACTAATGTTACGCTCTTCGTTATGAGCGGGGATAACTATAGAGATTTTGCGCATTGATTTAGGGGAATATCGCAGGGTTTATACTAAGATAATATTGTAATTAAAATGTTACAAATGTAAATATTTACTGTTCAAAATTTATAATTTTGCCATATGAAAGTGTTACTTTGCAACTTTATGTTATTGTAATGATAATACTATATTAAACCTTACGAGATCAACCCCCAAACTATTACAGTCATCTGCACATTTTCCCCCAATTTTACAAATGCCGGTTAAAAAAATTAAGCTTAATGGTTTTCAATGGACTTGTGTTTTATATCTTGCCGTAGCTATATATTGCTGGGCTTTTAAATACTTCAGGCATATTGATAATAACTTTCTCATTTTTCGCGCCTCGTTTTACCATATCAAAGCGCATGTTAATTTATATGAGCTTTATCCTAAAGAGTATTACGATGTGTTTATTTACGGGCCATTATTTACAGTTTTTATAGCGCCAATGTCCTTGCTGCCAGAAAGCTGGGGTTTCTTTCTTTGGGAGATCATTAATACGGTCAGCTTTTTATATGCGGTATACTTGTTGCCCTTCACCAACAAGGTTAAAATGCTTATACTGCTCTTTTGTGCTGTTGAGTTTGCCAACTCAGTACATTATATGCAGTTTAATCCCACAATTTCGGCAATAATAATCCTGAGCTATATATTGGTTAACAAAGGCAAAGATAATTGGGCAACCTTACTTATAGTAATGGGTACTTTAATGAAATTATACCCTATCGCCGGGTTCGCTTTTTTTGTCTTCTCTAAAAATAAAGGAAAGTTTATCGGTTGGACCATAGTATGGACTGTTGTATGTTTTTGCTTACCGGCCATTATATCGGGTCCGTCATTCTTAATCCAATCTTACCATGATTGGTTTACCGCTCTTACTTCAAAAAACATCATTAACGAAAGCCTTACCAGCGGCCAGGATTGGTGTGTTATGGGAGTAGTCAGGCGTTTGCTACAAAATACAGCAATTCCAAACTGGCCATTTTTACTTGGGGGGACTATTATTTTCGCCATCCCTTTACTCCGGTTTAAGCAATACGCGTCGCAAAAATTTCAGCTGCAGGTATTGTGCTCGGCTTTACTTATGGTGGTTATTTTCAGCACAGGATCTGAGCATCCTACATTTATTATTGCCACAGCCGGTGCGGTAATATATATCATGATGCAAAAAAAACCTTTTACACCTTTAAATATAGTGTTTTTGGTATTATTGGTGGTAGTCACAGGACTTGGCCCGTCTGACGCTTTTCCCCGGTTTATGCGTGTGTGGATGCAGAACTATGCAATAAAGGCCTGGCCTTGTATTTTGATATGGGTTAAAATAGCTTATGAGTTGATAATTAAAGATTTTACAGTCGACGATTGGTTGCCTACCTATAATCCCAAGCATCCTATTTAAATACTTAGAGATAAGAGCTGATTTGCGGTGATTTGGCCGCTTACGGAAACAGGTGCTATAGTGGTTGTATCACCGAAGCCAAGATCGGTCCATCATTGTGGTTGTTAGCCAGTGATGGCATTTCCAGAATAGCGAGAGGCAAAAAAGAGAATTGTTTAATAAATACAAACCTGGCCATTTTTATTAATTTAGTACTTTCTATGTAAAAATAGATGTCATGAACAGGCAACGTCATTTTCAGGTATTGGTTTTCTCCTTCGCTTTGTTGGTGGTATTGTTGCGGCCCTATGCCGCTTACCGTATTGCCAGGAGGTCTGATATGGCTAAAGATCCGGTAAAAGCGAATAGCCTTTTACAAAGATTGATCAAGAAAAAAGACGAGCACCACGCACTGGCGGATAATGATCTCATCGCCGTTCAGCAGCCAAAAACTGGCCAGATTCTACCTATCCGTTTTTTATTTATTACACAGCTATTGCTTGCTCTTGCTCCTGCAAGTAAGCATTTTATTGCCATTACTTCCCATATTTTCAGGCCTTACGCTGACAAGGATTATCTTCTTTTTGCTCAATTGAGGATCTAATCCGGACACACTATTGTTTTTGTCCCTTTTTTATTTGATCCATATTTAAATCATGTACAATTTCCTGTGTTATCCAGCGGCGTCTGGGCCAGTATCGTCGCCGTTTTATTGGAGGGTGTATGTGGTTTATCGGCAATCCTGACCATCATAAATTCAACTCAGCTTATGAAAAAACTGATTATCATTTTCTTACTATCCAACCTTTGCGTACAGGCGCAGCAGCAAGTCAAATGGCCTGAGCATAAAAAAGCGGCTATTGTGTTAACCTATGACGATGCGTTACCTTCGCAGCTGAACAATGCAGTACCTGAACTTAAAAGGGCCGGTTTAAAGGCAACTTTTTTCCTGACAAGCGATATCGACAGTCTAAGCATCCCGCGCTGGCGCAAGTTGGCTGCAGCAGGTTTCGAACTGGGTAATCATACGGTGTTTCATCCCTGCGCAGGGATCGATGACAATCCGGTACCTTCCGAACCATATTCGGCTTACCGGATTATACGGGAGATTGAGGTGATGGACCGTTTTCTGTTTGCAGTGGATGGCAAAACTAAACGTACTTTTGCATATCCCTGCGCCGAAACATTTGTGGGTGGCAAGGATTATGTCGATTCGCTTCGTAAGTATACCCTTGTAAAATATGCCCGCGTAGGTGGGGACAGCAGTGCGGTGATCACTGATTTTCGCAAACTGGATACATTACGGGTACCGTCCTATGGGCTGGATGGTGGCGAGAGCGGCAAACAGCTCGTTGCCTTCGTGAAAAGTGTAGAAGAAAAGGGCGGCCTGGGCGTGATCATGTTTCATGGCATCGGGGGCGATTACATTACTGTTTCCCGCGAAGCGCACCGCGAATTGATCCGTTACCTGCGACAGCACAATAAAACAATTTGGGTGCCTACCTTCAGACAAGTGCTGGATGAAGCTTACCGGCAGATAAAACGCCCGAAGGCAAGCCCTTCTTTAACCAAGTAAATAATCATTTAATCTTATATTCGTTTTCTATCTATTCTTATGAAATCAATCTTAAAAACGCCGTTTCTTTTATTAAGCGCTATTTGTTTAACCCACATTCCCGTCAAGGCGCAAATCAGTAAAGTAAAACATGTTGTGGTGATTTACATGGAGAACCACAGCTTTGATAACCTATATGGTCAGTTTCCCGGTGCAGACGGGCTGGAGCAGGCCAAAAAAGAAAACATCATCCAGTTGGATGCGGCTGGTCAACCTTATACCACGCTGCCGCCTATCCCTCACAGTAGTGCATTCCCAACCAACCTGCCTAATAATATTTTTAACATCGATCAATATGTGCCCGCCGACCAGGTGACCCCTGATGTGACCCATCAGTTTTACCAGGAACAGTTGCAGATAGATGGTGGTAAAATGGACCGTTTTGTTCAATATAATTATACCAAAGGTTTTACAATGGGGTATTATAAAACCGACCAGATTCCTTTATATGAACTTGCCAGGAAATATACTTTATGTGACCATTTTTTTCACAGTGCCTTCGGTGGTTCTTTCCTTAATCATCAATGGCTGATCGCTTCTGCCACGCCGGTATTTCCGAACGCGCCTGAAAATATTAAAGCGCAGCTCGATGCCTCGGGTAAACTGATCAAGGATGGTGCCGTTACTCCGGATGGCTATGCAGTCAATACGTCTAATTCTGTAAACCTGCATCCTAAAACAGATCATCCGGCTAACCTGGTGCCTATACAAACTGGTGCAAATATAGGCGACCGGTTGTCGGATAAAGGTATTTCCTGGGCTTGGTATTCGGGCGGATGGAACAATATTATGGCCGGTAAACCGGCTCCGTCCTTTACATATCATCACCAGCCTTTTGCTTATTTCAGCCGCTATGCTGAAGGTACTTCGGGTAGAAAGGAACACCTCAAAGATGAGATAGAATTTTTAGAAGCAGCCAAAAAAGGTACACTCCCGGCCGTTTCTTTTATCAAACCCATCGGGCTGGAGAACGAGCACCCGGGTCAGTCATCCATCAAAGGAGGCGAAAGTCACGCAGTAGAATTAATCAACGCGGTGCTTAACGGTCCGAACGGAAAGGATGCTGTCATTATCCTGACCTATGATGAGAACGGTGGCTTCTGGGACCATGTGGCTCCGCCTGTGATCGATAAATGGGGACCTGGCTCGCGTATCCCGGCGCTGATCATTTCCCCCTTTGCTAAAAAAGGCTATGTTGACCATACCATCTATGAAACCGTGAGCATCCTTTCCTTTATTGAGAAACGTTGGGGCTTGAAGCCACTCAATGACCGCGACAAAAAAGCCGACCCGCTGAGCCATGCGTTCAACTTTTAAGGTTACCACCTTCGGTATTTTAGCGCTGTCAGCCGTTACCCTGGTTTCTCTGCGACCAGTGGATACGCCTGCGGGTTTGGTTAATCAGGAACTTCTTCGCCAAACCGATAGTTTGTTGAACGCAATACAACTACTGCGGGCGATACCAGTAACCATTGCAAACAGCGCCAGACTGCAACAATCTTTCCGGCAGGTGCGGCTGGCATACAAGCGGTTGGAATGGGCAACGGAATATTTTGACCCGCTTACAGCCCGGCAGGTGAACGGACCACCGGTGCCGGAAACCGAACTCAACGGGCTGGTAATTCAGCCCGACGGTTTGCAAGTGATTGAGCAGGAGGTTTTTCCACGGTTTGTCCCGGGCAGGAAGCTGGAATTGAAAGGTTTATTAAATCGTCTGGAAGTCAATGCTGCGGAATTTCGGAATTATTTTCAGCGGGCAGATCTGCAGGATTGGCAGATTCTGGACGCGGTTAAACTGGAAGTTTTTAGGGTGGAAACACTTGGGCTTAACGATTTTGACGACCCTCTAACAAAAAACTGCTTTGCCGAGTCGGCCGCTGCATTACAAAGCATTCGGTCGGTGATCAGCATTTACGATACGGGTGTTAATTTTGCGCCGGCGATTCGGTATTTACGATACCCGGTAACATTTAACCGTTTCGATCGTGCCATCTTTATTACCCGTTACGCAAATCCGCTAACCACATCAATACAGGCTTTAAGGGTTAGATTAAAGCTGCCCGATGTGCGTTATAACCGGTTGCTTAGCCAGGATGCCGCCACGCTATTTGATGCGGACGCCTTTAACCGTAATGCTTACACCGCTGAACCAGGAGATTCAGCAACTGTCGAAAAGATCATTTTAGGAAAAAAACTGTTCTTCGATCCCATACTTTCCGGCAGTGGTAAACGCAGCTGTGCTTCCTGCCACCGGCCGGATAGAGCTTTTACCGATGGATTGGTTAAAAATTTGGATGTTACTGGTAAAAAGATGATTGCGCGTAACACACCAACGTTGATAAATGCCGCTTTGCAGCCCGCACAGTTCTATGACCTGCGGTCATCTTCGCTGGAAGATCAGGCCAGGGACGTGCTGCAGAACCGGGATGAAATGCACGGCGATATGAAATTAGCTACAGGTAAACTTTGGTGCGACAGCGGCTACCGGAAATTGTTCAGTCTGGCTTATCCGCAACAAGTGCGCGTAGCTATCGACACTTTTGAAGTGATGAATGCGCTGGCCGCTTATGTACGCAGCTTGACGGCACTCAATAGCCGCTTTGATAGTTATATGCAGAAAGATAACAAAACATTGAAACCAACTGAGATAAACGGTTTTAATTTATTTATGGGTAAAGCAAAGTGTAGCACTTGCCATTATCTGCCCTTGTTTAATGGGGCGTTACCGCCACGCTATATGCAAATGGAAGCTGAGGTGATCGGCGTACCAAAGTTCAGAAAGAGCAAGCTTATTGACGCTGATCCCGGTATTTATGGGCTAATTCCGGAAGCATTTAACCGCCATGCTTTTAAAACAACAACCGTTCGCAACGCCGCACGTACAGCGCCCTATATGCACAACGGCGTATTCCGTACTTTGGAAGAGGTGATCGACTTTTATGAAAAAGGCGGTGGGATAGGGCTCGGGATAAAAATCAGTAATCAAACCTTATCTACTGATCAATTGCATTTGACCAACAAGGAAAAAAAAGAATTAGTTGATTTTATAAAGAGCCTCAATAGTAGATAAGCATCATGGTAAAATAACCTGATATAGCGACTATAATCTTTTTAATTTTATTTTTGCGGAAAAATAACCTGTATGAATGAACAATTACCGGCTTTAATGGCCGCTTTAAAGGAAGGTAACATAGCGTTTAATGAGGTTATTACCTTTATAGAAACCTACTATCAGCACCAACCTACGGCCTTTAAAAACGGCGAGGCATATAATGAGGCTACCCAAAACCAAGGCAGTGCAAAGGTTTTCGCTTTCGCCCAGCTTCATAATTTAAGCGCGACAGATACACTTTACTTATTTGCAGAACATTACAGATCAGTATTGGCCCATCCGGATGCAACCGATCATCAGAATATCCGCCAATTTATAGCGCATGGCTGGCTTGGAGTGGTTTTTGATGGGACGGCTTTGGTGACTAAATAAGCCAATCAGATCAATAGCTGCGTTTAACTAATTGGGCCGTCGCAAGGGCTACCCAAGTTCGTCATAAAAGAAATTGCGCCGGGCGAATGAAGTAATTCACCTGAGTCAAGCGATTCTTGTGCAGCTTCGGAAGCCCTGGTGCGCATATCTTTTTCATAATCGGTAATAGCTGATTGTAAATTATCAAAATCATCGCCCAAAAGACATTTGGATAGTTCAAGTGCATCCAGCATAGCCATGTTAACGCCTTCACCCGCAAACGGAGGCATAAGGTGCGCGGCATCGCCAAGTAAAGTTAGATTAGGTTGGGCTTCCCATGTTTGATCCACGGGCATACAATATATGGGGCGTGTAACAAAAGGGACGGCAGCATTTTCAAATAACTCCTGCCATATGGGGTCCCAGTCTTCATATTCAGCCTTAAACCAATCCAGTAGCTGGGCCTTATCACTGAAATTTATCCCGCTTTTTTTAATCCAGTCCTCGCCGGTTTTAACCCCGGTGTAAAATACCAGGCTACCATCACCTTTGGAACTTACAATCAAAGTTTTACTGTCACCAAAGGCAAATATTTTCCCTCCGTTTAACAATTTATGCATTCTTGGGCTTGCAGTTTCCGAATGGTAAACTGATCCTTCCACAACCATAATTCCCGAATAAAAAGGTTTTATAGGCGTGACATAAGGTCGAAGCTTTGAATTTGCCCCATCCGCCGCAATAACCAAATCGGCAAAGGCTGATGTCCCGTCTTTGAAACTCAGTTTCCACCCATTGTCCTGTTGTGAAAGGGCTTCAAAATGGCTGCCCCAGATAACCGTACCAGGTTGTAATGAATCCAGTAAAAGCTGCTGTAACGGCCCTCGGTCAATTTCAGGTCTGCCAATTTCTTCTTCAGGTGTTGCAAGATCTTCCGTAAGGATAGTAGCGTATTTATCTATAATGCGCACCAGTTCAGCGCCCGGGCGGTAGTTGGCCTTAAATGCGCTGATCAGTCCGGCTTCTCCGAGCGCTTTTAAACCAGATTCTTCGTGCAAGTCGAGCGTAGCGCCTTTTGCCCTTGCATCTTTGTTTAAATCCCGTTCATAAATCTTTACATCGGCACCGTTCATTTGCAAAAGCCTTGCAAGGGTCAATCCACCGGGGCCGCCGCCCACGATAGCAATTTTTTTATTTTTAATTAAATTCATCATTCTTTATCAATATGTATTACAGATAAGACGATTGGGGCAAAAAATAATTTTAAAATATTTATTTTTTGTAATAAAAAAGTCTGCTTAAACTATTGCTTCAGATTAATCTGCAATTGGTAGCCGCCCGGCATTTAAATTGCCAGTTTTTAAATGGTGCCAGCGCGTTGCTTTGCATCATCGGTAACTGGCGTGAAAAAGTTGACCAGGTTGCCATCCGGGTCTTTGAATAATAAGGAACGGTTGCCCCAGGGCATCGTTACCGGCTTCTGCACCAAACTGTTTCCAAGAAACCCGGTCAGAGCCTGGTAGGTACTGTCTACGTCATCTATTCTGAATTCAATAATGACCGAGCGGTTCTCTGCAGGCCGGGCGATATCATCTCCGCCGAACAATGCCAGCGTCCTGGTACTTGCAATAGCCAGTGTGGCTAAAGGTGTTCGCAATTCGGCAAAATCTTCGGTATACTGTATTGCGGTGCTTCCTAAAACTTTTTCATAAAACCGCACAAGCGGCTGTATTTCTTTCGTGATGATGCGGACTGATGTAAAATTCATAATGGTTGTTTTAAATGTTTAATGCCACAAATTAAACCACGCGTAATGACAACCCTATGTCAGCAGTGATTTGATTTCTTCAAAGTGCTGCACAAACCCGGATAAAGAAGCAATCGAATCCTTACATTTGGCTATCGAACTATGAAAAAGAATTTGTGGCCGGTTGCCTGTTTCTTCGTATTGTTGCTTTGCGCTTTTGGCCGTCAGGAACGTTTTCAGCGCTTTGAGCTGAATGGTTATGCACAGGGTACCACTTATAGTATCGTGTATTACGCGGCCGACAGCTTTATTAGTCAGCGACAAACGGATAGCCTGCTGCAACGCTTTGATAGGTCTGTATCACTTTATCAACCTAATTCGCTGATCTGCCGGTTCAACCGTTCGGCAAAAGGCATCCGGATCGATGAACCTTTCAAGGTGCTGATTACCCGTGCCCTGCAGATTAGCCGTGCTACAGGTGGATTAGTGGATCCGACGGTAAAACCTTTGGTTGACGCATGGGGTTTCGGTGTGCTGAAACCTGGTCATGATCCTGGTAAAGAGGAAGTTAAAGTATTGCTACTCAATGTAGGTGCGGATAAGATAGGCCTGCGAGGGGATTTTTTATTTAAAACAAAACCCGGCGTACAATTGGATTTGAACGGTATTGCCCAGGGTTATTCAGTCGATTTGTTGGCATCGTTATTGGAACAACATCACATTCAAAACTACCTGGTGGAATTGGGCGGCGAACTGCGCGTTAAAGGAAGTAAGGCTGGCAATGAACTTTTTAAGATAGGTATTGAAGGGATCAGTGGTGATGATCTGGATCCGGCCCCTATGCGTAAAGTGATTGAACCTGGGAACGGTGCTATTACCACATCAGGTAATTATCGGAAGCATCACGCATCTGGCGGCAAACAGATTTCGCACCTGATGAACCCGTTGACTGGTTATCCTGTGCAGAACGAGATGATCAGTGTTACGGTTTACGCTAAGGATGCTATAACTGCGGATGGATATGATAATGGTTTTATGGCGATGGGTTTGAAACGTACAATGGCCTTTTTATCAAAACAGAAAGATATGGGTGCTTATATTGTGTACCGAAAGCCTGACGGGGTTATTACGGATACTGTAACTGCTTTTTTTAAGGGATATCAAAAACAAAACTGAAAAGATGGTGAGAAGAACTTTCTTGAAAAACACAGGTCTGCTCAGCGGCGGGCTACTTCTTAGTAACCAATTGAGCGCTCTGCAACCAACTGGCGAGCCGGTGAAAATAGCGGTGATAGGCTGCGGCGACCGTGGTACCGGCATTATGAACATCCTCAATGGGATGCCAGATCAGTTCCGCATAACCTCTGTATGCGATGTGCTTGATTTCAGGCTGGCCGCGGCGCAAAAGATGAGTAAAACCGGGGCATTTAAAACTTATACCGACTATCGCAAACTGTTAGATGATAAGGAAGTAGATGCGGTAATTGTTGCTGTGCCGCTATATCTGCATTACCCGGTAGCTGCCGATGTCATCCGCTCGGGCAAGCATTTATACCTGGAAAAAACGATGACCTACACAATTGAACAGGCGCTTGAACTGGTGAACCTAATGCATGGCCGTAACAATCAGGTGTTACAGGTAGGGCATCAGTACAGGTATTCACCTTTATATTACCGGGTTAAAGAGATGATTAATAAAGGCTACCTGGGCAAGGTAACACAAGTGGATTGTCGCTGGGACAGGAATGGTAACTGGCGCCGTCCGGTGCCCGATCCTTCCCTTGAACGGGCTATTAACTGGCGGATGTATAAGGAATATTCTGGCGGATTGGCCGCTGAGCTGCTTTCGCACCAGATCGATTTTATCAACTGGGCTTTTGATACCCATCCGCAGGAGTTTTTTGCCACGGGAGGGATAGATGTTTTTAAAGACGGGCGGGAAACCTCTGATAACATACAGGTGATGCTACGTTATCCTGACCTGGGCCTGATCGGGAATTTTGGCGCGATGTGTGGTAATGCGCATGATGGGTATCTTTTTAAGATCAAAGGTACTTTGGGTACGGTTTCCCTGCTGACAGATCAGGGGATGTTCTATCCCGAAAAAAAGCTATTGAGTGAAAAGGGGACAGTAGATGGAGTGACAGGCGCAACGCGTATTGTTTGGAACAAGGAAGGAGGGACGCCTATATTGCCAGAAGCCACCAAAGACGGAACCTGGTATGCGTTTAACGACTTCTATCAGAAGATACTACGTAAGGAATTGCCGGATAGCAATGTATTCACCGGAGCGCGTACCGCTATTAGTGTGCACCTGGCTAATCAGGCTTTATATAGCAAAAAGATCTGTAGCTGGGATAATGCTTATAAGATTGGTTGAGAGGGGATTATAATGAAAATATTAAACGCCTCGCGGGCTCTCCGGGAGGCGTTTAATATGATGATCGATCTGGATTATACTATTCACTTCTTAAACTTTTGACGGGGTTGGCTAATGCTGCTTTAATAGATTGAAAGCTAATTGTAATAACAGCAATCAGCAGGGCTGTTATTCCCGATACCAAAAACATCCACCAGCTTGTTTCAATGCGGTAGACAAAGGTTTGCAGCCATTTGTGCACAGCCCACCAAGCTATAGGTGTTGTCAATAAAATAGAAATACCCACTAAGTACACGAACTGCCAGCTAAGCAATGCGGTTAACTGCACTACACTGGCACCAAGTACCTTGCGAACGCCGATTTCCTTGGTACGCTGGCGTGTAAAGAACGCGGTCAATGCAAATAATCCGACGATTGAGATTACCAGGGCGACAATGCCAAAAAAAGTAATGATGGTTTGCAGCTGGCTATAGGAATTGAATAGCAGTTGAAAATTGTCATCAACAAAGCTGTATCGAATAGGAAACTCTGGCTCTATCGTTTTCCAGGCTTTCTCAATGGCGACTACGGACGACTGCAGCTGTTTGCCATTAATTTTAACAATTATTCCGCCTCCGGATTGGAACATACAGGCTTGATTGCCCATTGTGTAAACTTCCGGCTGAACGGCCATCTCGAAACCGAATTCATGAAAGTCTTTCACAACGCCGACCACCTGAACGGGTATACTATCGCAGGAGGGAAAAAAAATGGTTTTTCCTACAGGATCTGACAGTTTAAGTTTTTTAACCGCCGATTCATTCAGGATAGCCGAGCGAGTGTTTTGGTCAGGAGGGGCGTCCGTAAATCCGCGACCTTGCATCAGTGGTATCTGTAGTGTATTGAAATAATCTTTACTGATTTTTACTGAGGCCATACGGTATATTGTACCTGAGTATTTAAAGCCTACGGTACTTGTATCCGTAAACAGGTGATCACCAGGTACCTTAGTGGTTTTGGCTACATAGCTTACTCCTGGCAGCCTTAGCATTGCCTGTCGCATACTTTCAAAGCCATTTTCACGGGTTTGCTGGCCAGCTTGTATGCGCATTACCTGTTCGCCTGAGAAACCCTTATCCCTGCTTTGCATATATAACATCTGTGACCTGATCGCGATTATTGCCGTGATAAAGAATACCGCCACCATGAACTGTACCACGATCAATACATTACGCAATAGCGTACCCTTGGTGCCGCTCGAATAATCACCTTTTAAAACGTTGGTAGTGTTATACCGCGAAAGGAATAAGGAAGGGTATAAGCCAGATAGCAGGGTAACGATTAACAGACAGAGGGCAATCTGTATAACTAAACTCGCCGAACCATCCTTGTGCCAGAATCCGAGTTGCAGATTAAATGAACTGTTAATATAAGGAAGGCTTATGTAAACCAACAAGATGGCGATACTCAAACTGATTAGGCATTGTACCCCCGTTTCCATCATAAACTGAACAACCAATTGCCCCCTGGCAGAGCCTAATACCTTACGTACACCAACCTCCTTTGCTCTTTTCATAGATTGAGCAATGGATAAATTACTGAAGTTGATTGCCCCCGCAAGCAGTAATAAAACCGCTAATGCCAGCAACACTGATGCCACCGTAAAGTTGCTGCTGCCATGTTTAGGAAAATTATAGATGCTGGGCACAGCATCTATAAACAGTGATGTAGCCTGCGCGCTTCTTTGATAAGCTTCGAAAGACCTATTGTCTTTTTTTAAGCGTTCGCTGTAAAATATCCGGTTGATCGTATTTTCAATCCGGGCATCTGTTTCTGTGTGTCTGACTTTGATGTAAGTTTGAAAGGATAAGTTTCCCCAAAAGTTATTTTGTTTGCCGTAAGGATCACGCATCAGCATTTCAACGGGCATATGGGCCGGGCCGGCCGGTTTTTTTATAACGCCCGTTACCATGCAATTTACCGCATTGTAAACTTTAACCGGCTGGCCTATAGGGTCAGCATCGCCAAATAATTTTTTACTTAGTTCTTCGGTGATCAAAATCGCATTAGGTTTGTTCAATGCAGTCAGGGCATCGCCTTTGGTTAATTGGTAAGGAAAAACCTTTAGGAAATTGGAATCGACCGTTACAATGTTCTTTTGATAGATCTTTTTATCCCCAGCACTCAGTAATATTTCAAAATCGCCGGCAGATTGCAAAGCCGTAGCAGCTTCCGCATTAGGATATTTTTGTACCAGCAATGCACTTAAGGGCGCAGGCGTACGATCTGAGAAATCATCCCCCTCCTTCATGGACACCCGATAAACTTTCTTTAATTCCGGGCTCCATTGATCATAGCTGAGCTGGTAATTGAGGTAAAGCAGTATAATAATAAAGCTGGCCAGCCCAATCGCCAACCCACTAATGTTGATAAATGAAAAGGCTTTGTTTCTGGCCAGGTTTCGCCAGATAACCTGTAAGTAATTTTTAAACATACATTCAGTTTTTCAGGTTTGGTTAAAGATGTACCAATAGTATGCCTGTTAATTATGATGTTGATTGTCAGTAATTTAAATAAATTTTAGCTAAATGATTGTTCGGAAATGTTACACTTTACCGTTCGATAGCGTACAAGTCGGCGATTTTTTTTCGTTGTCACTACTGCGGTTTCAAAGAATTAATAGACAAATTTTGATATGCGTATACAGATTAATGAGCAGCTTAGGAGTAATCTGTTAATGTGCTGTGCATCTACACCTAAAGCGCCTTTCATCTATTCTCTATCAAAACAAATAGTACAGCCCAAAGCAAAAGCCGCCAGAAACTTTAATTGAGTAGATGCTTGAATTGTTCATTTAAGCGATAACCCAATTTTGTAATTTGTGTTTGTTCAAATCGCAAAGAACATAGCCATGGAAGCAGCTCCCATGGCTATGAAAGTAAACCACAGTAAGGTTTTAGACAACCAGCCACTTTTATATTCACCCATGATTTTTTCACTTGCAGCAATTTTTACGATCAGGAATAAAAGGGGAACCGCTGCAACACCATTTAGTACCGCGGTATATACCAATGCCTTTACTGGATCAATTCCTACAAAATTGATGATTAGACCAATCAACGTAGCGATAGTAATTACACCGTAAAAACCATGTGCTTTTTTAAGTTTAAGGTTTAAACTCGCGTTCCAGCTAAAAGCTTCTGAAACGGCATATGCGGCCGAACCTGATAATACAGGCACTGCTAATAACCCCAACCCAATAATACCGATTGAAAAAATTAGCTTAGCCAAAAAACCTGAATTAGGAAAAGAATGTACCAGCGGCTCTAAGGCCTTTGCGGCATCTGCTGCATTTTTAACGTCTTTTACACCGCTGTTATGCAATACGGTAGCTGCTACTAACAAAATACACCAGGTAGTTATTTCTGAAATAACCATACCTGCTGTGTTATCTGCCCGCATATCCTTGATATGCTGCCAGGTGATTTGCGGCTTACCATTTTTAATTAATCCTTTTGCTTTTTCCTCCTCCACTTCCTGAGATGCCTGCCAAAAGAACATATAAGGCGTAATGGTAGTGCCGAAGACACCGGTGATGATAAACAAATAAGCGAAATTAAACTCGATATGGGGTGTTACAGTTGCTTTTAGTACTGTGAGCCAAGGCTGATGCACTATGAAAACTGTGATAGGGTAAGATAATAATGCCAGTGCGAGCCATTTGAGTATTTTTGAATACGTTCTATAGTTTGTGAAAATTTCCAGCACCAGGATGAATACGGTAAATAGTAATGTTAAAATAACGAACGGTGCAGGAATCAGTAGTTGCGCTGCCGCTGCCATTGCGCCAATATCCGCACCGATGTTTATCGTGTTTGCGATCACTACTAACGTCACAACCGCATAAAGTACCGGTTTGCTGTAGTGGTCTTTGACAACTGCGGCTATTCCCTTACCGGTAACCAGGCCGATCCTTGCGCAAGCCTCCTGAACGGCTGTCATAAAGGGCAGCATATAAAGCGCCGTCCATAACTGTCCATAACCAAATTGCGCTCCGGTTTGAGAATAGGTTGCTATTCCCGATGGGTCGTCATCCGCTGCTCCCGTAGTAAGGCCAGGCCCCAATAAGGTAAACCATTTCATTAACCCCTTTTTGGGCCGCTTAGGATTGGGTGCTATGGGCATATATCTTGTTTTTTCAAATGTAAGCTTTGTTTCAGTACCATAATATGTTATAAGACGCAGAATTGCCCATCAGCGTCCCGGAATATCCAGATTGTGTTTTAATATACCCCTAACCTTGTAAGATACTTATATAAAATGTCTTTTATAAATAATGGATTACCCGAACTTTTTCTGGGGTTCATTGGAGAATTTGAAAGACTACTCTCAGTCTGATATGAGAAACTGTGATCACATTTATTATATTAAGGCGCTCATAAAGGTGCTGACATGCATCGGCAGGGGAGGTTCTACCATGTTTCCGTTTTTTCTGGGCGATTGCATGAAGCGAGATAACCAACAGGGCCACTAAAAGTTTATAGCTGTTTTTTATATTATTCATTTAAAAGATTGTGTTGTATTTAAATCGGCAGCGGTAAGTTCTCCTTTGTCGATAATGATATTTTCTATAGCCAGGATATCCATTTCAGTTTGTAAAAAGCAGTTCAAGGCATCTTGGGGCGTGCAAACTATGGGCTCATCTTTTACATTAAAAGAGGTGTTTACAATCACGGGGCAGCCAGTTAGCTTAAAGAAAGTGTTGATCAAATGGTAGAAGACGGGGTGCTCGGCGTCGCTTACTGTTTGAATCCGCGCCGAAAAATCCACATGTGTTACGGCGGGTAAGACCGATCTTTTCCGCGCCAGCATTCCGAATCCTCTTTCCTCCGTATCTGAAGTAGAGATGAGTCGGTATTTATGTTTAACAGGAGCGACAAGCAGCATGTAAGGACTCTTTTGGGTCAGTTGGAAAATGGTATCGGCATGTTCCTCCAGTACGGCGGGAGCAAAGGGGCGAAACGATTCCCTGAACTTGATCTTTTGATTGATTGTTGCCTGCATATTTTCGTTCCGACTGTCCGCGATAATGCTCCTCGCACCAAGGGCACGTGGACCAAACTCCATACGGCCGTTAAACCAGCCAATCACCTTACCCTGATTGATCAATCCTGCCACTGTTTGAAAATAGGCTTCATCATTATATACCCTGAATTTTATCTTTCTTTCGGTTAAAAAGGCGGCTACTGTGGCTGTTGAATAAGAAGGACCCAGCAAGGCATTCTGCATCTTATCACTTTTAGATACCAGTCGTTCATGTTTCAGGTGATGATAATAGGTAAAATAAGCAGCGCCTAACGCGCCTCCCGCATCCCCTGCTGCCGGCTGGATCCATAAACTGTTAAAGGGAAATTCTTCCAGCAGTTTTCCATTTGCAACGCAATTAAGCGCCACGCCGCCGGCCAGGCATAATTTATCAGCCTGATATTCCTGCTTAATATGCTTTACCATCCGCCGCATAATGGTTTCAGTAACCTTTTGAATGGAACTGGCTATGTCCATATGGAATCGGGTTATCTCTTCGTCCTTTTTCCGAGTCTTATGGCCGAAGAGTTTTTCAAACTTCGTATTGGTCATGGTTAAACCGCTCATATAATTGAAGTATGCCATTTGCAGCCTGAATGAGCCATCGTGTTTTAAATCGATCAACTGGTCATATATCAGCTGTTCGTACCGGGGTTCACCATAGGGAGCCAGTCCCATTACCTTATATTCATCACTGTTTACCTTAAAGCCCAGGTAGTAGGTGAAAGCAGCATAAAGCAGACCGACCGAATGCGGGAATTTAATTTCCTTGATCAATTCGATGGAATTGCCGTTGCCACGCCAGACAGATGTTGTTGCCCATTCTCCCACACCATCTACGGTTAAAACAATGGCTTTTTGATATGGAGATGGAAAAAATGCCGATGCGGCATGTGCCTGGTGATGTTCGGTAAATAACAGATTTCCGCCGTTATATTCCCAATTTGGTGCTATGTTTTTCAGCGCGAGGATGATCTGCTTTTTCATAAAGATCTTATCCTTGATCCATAAAGGAATGGCTTTCAGATAGGAAAATAATCCCCAGGGAGCGGTGGCCAGATAAGTTTCTATAAGGCGTTCAAATTTCAGGAAGGGCTTTTCATAAAATACCACATAATCTACCTGTGTTAACTTTATTCCAGCTTCACGCAGGCAATATGTTATAGCTTGTATCGGGAAGGCTTCGTCATTTTTTATGCGGGAAAAGCGTTCTTCCTGCGCTGCTGCTATGATTGTATCGTCTTTGAGCAAACAGGCTGCGCTATCATGAAAATAGGCGGAGATTCCCAGGATATACATCTTAAAATAAAGTGTATAACAGGGGACCTAATACGGTTGACTGTGCTGCTACCACGATTAAGCCAATAATAATAAACAGTATGAAAAGCGGCCATAACCAATACCTACGCCTGTACCTTAAAAAGGCAAGAAACTCTAATATTACCTGCATATGTTTAAAATTGATTTTTTAATGATGATTGTTCACGTTGCTCTGCCAACTGCCAGTAAGATCGTTTATTGCCAGCCGATGTTACTGCCAGTGCATCGCGCCCGATAAGCTTGAACAGAAGCCCCAAAGGGATGAAAATGATAATATAAATAAGCGTTAACCAAATTGTGGTATTTACAATTGCCAGGTAGTAAGTCAGTTTCTCCCAATAAATACGCGGATAAACAAGCCATTTAGGCTTAACTATAGCAGGCAGCAGTAAACTAAGCCCACATACACTAAGGTAATAATTGAAGCTGTCGGTCCTTAGTAACTTATACAGGCAAAGGCAGAGAATAAAACTACCCATTAGCAAGCCAAACCTGCGTTCTTTTTTATAAGTTAAATTACTCATGGTACTTCATTTTAGTTATCGATTAATTTTGTTGAAGACTTGCGTAGGTGTCGTTTAATTGTTTGCTGATTTCGCTATCTGCAGGCGCGGTTCTGCGTGCCTGCTCCAAGTGTATCAATTGCTTAACAATTGCCTGCGCGTTTAACAATATCTGGTTATCCGGGTTCACGGTGAGCGCGTAATTGATGTAGTTTTCAGCTTTTTCCGGCTGCCGGTTTTTTATTTCGAGTGCAAATAATACCCTGGCCAAATCCATCGATGGTTCAAGTACAAATGCCCGGTGAAAATAGTTAATGGCTTTATTTAAGTTTGATTGCAGTGCGTAAAGTTTACCGGCTGCCGCGCAAAACCCTGCATCTTGGGGATACTCTAACACAACCGCTTCGGCAACCTTTAATTCATGCTTTTGATCTTTCTTATGCTCGTAAAAGTTCATTAGCCTGTCCATCGCTTCGTTCCAGGGTAAACGTTTTTTGATCATGGCCATGGCAATTTCACCCTCAAAGGTGTTTGGTATGGGATGCTTTATGGTGGTTTCCTGAAAAGGCCATGCTTTTTTCAGTTCTACAACGCTATATGTACCAAACAAAGAATCTACCGCTGTTAAAGGCATTTGGTCCTGTAACTGACGAAGCGACATTTGGAATTGTGGATCGGCAGGTAAAATGTGGTGGATTTTCAGTGCAGAAAAAAAAACTTCGCTCATGAGCGAGTAGCCCAATAAATTGGGATGAACGTGCTCTAAAATAGTTTCATTCCCGAGGATATGTCCCTGTGAGTGTTCTTCAAAGATCTTGCGTGTATCTACCAGGTAAACACCGGCATATCTGGATGCCGCATTACTGATGATCTCATTCATTTGCTCGGGCGCCCTGAATCGTAACTGGTCATGCGCTGCGGCTTTAATAAATAAGCGTTTGGCGGCAAGTGTATCCGATATGCGATAAGCCGCCGCACCTTTATCGTAATAGCTTTTTGCCGAAGTTTCGGCTTCTTTCATATAGCTGTTTAGCGGCTGCAGATCTTTTTCATTGCTTACCAGGTTGCTGATGAACACCGGGATTTCTTTGACAGAAAACAGGCGGCACACTTCATTAATGTTCGTTTTAAACTGAGCTATGCCATTGTTAAACTTTTCTGACCCGTAGGGAATATGCTGATCGGCTGCCATGCGTTCCATCAGTGTTTGGCTGGTGTCTGTTTTGCCTTTGCCGCTTAAGCCCCGCATAGTATTAAAGATCAGTTGTACCACACGAAGATGTTTCAGGCCTATAAGTGTTTGAATAAGCCAGGGCGAATTACCTAATTTACTGGTTGACCCGACACCAAGCGCACCGTAATATTCATTATGGCCGCTATAAATGAGGATGCCGTCCGGCTCATAATTCGGCAGTTCCTTTGCCAAATCCAGCACTGTGTAAGAGTTAACAGCCGTTAACGAAAGATTGATTATCTCAAAATTCCAATCAGGATACATTTGTGCAAGCCTGTAGCTTAACCACCGATGGAACGACCCGTTATGCATATATGGATATCCGATGGTTGTCGACTCGCCCAGCACAAACAGCCGTATGGTGTTTTTAGCTTTCCGGATTTTAAAGAGTTCAAAATTGCCGATTGTTGCATTGGCTCCATCAGTGAAATACCGTTCAGATACATACCTATTCATGACCAGGCTGCCGGGATGATCTTCATCCGGGATAAAAAGAGCAAGATCATGGCCATAGCCAGATAACCTTAATATGACCTCCAGCAGCAGGATTAAAATAAACGGCAATGCGAAAGCAATCAGCTTGAATGCTGTTTGCCTTCCTTTGCCCGTTACCTGTCGTCTTTCTGACTTTCAAAAACAATTCAAGATCACTCGCGCACTTTTGATGAAGAAAGCTCACTTTAAAAGCATAACTACCTACCATAAATGTATTGATCACCTTATTAAACTAGGTTACATAACTTACCTGCCAAATTATGACTCCTATCAAGGTAGTCTCATTGAAATTAAATTATAGGGTCAGTTTGATATTGCTGACCCTATGTTCTATTTTTAATAGCTTTTAGCCGATAAGGCGTCTTCCAGCAACAGCATATCCTGGCTTACTTTGTAGTTTTGCAATTTAGCATAGTGTTGGGTTTGCCTGATCGAAGAATGGCCAAGCATTTTAGATACGGATTCCATCGAAACGCCATTATTAAGGGTAACGGTTGTTGCAAATGTATGCCGGGCAATGTGGAAAGTGAGTTCCGAATCTATATTACAGGTATCGGCAATCTCTTTCAAATAAGCGTTCATTTTTTGATTGGTCAACACGGGTAACGCATAGCCTGAATCGCTGCATCTACTATGGTCTTGGTATCTTGCTAATATCGTTTTTGCTTGGCCTAAAAGCGGTAGGTGAGAAGCTGAGTTTGTTTTTTGACGGTTAATAAATATCCATTCCTTACCATCTACGCCATCTTTAATATCTGACCTTTTCAAGTTCTTTACGTCGGCATAAGCCAGTCCGGTGTAGCAGCTAAATACGAAGATATCCCTTACCAAGCTTAGGCGTTCCGTATCGAATTTCTTTTCGATCACCCGTTTTAGCTCCGATTCTGTTAACGCAATTTTTTCAACCGCTTTTTTTGTCAGCTTAAAGTTTGCAAAAGGGTCTCCAGGCAACCACCTGTTTTTTACGCAGATCAAAACAACTTTTTTAAAATTAGCAAGATATTTCATTGTAGAATTATGATTGCACTTTCTTACGGTCTTCAACCAGAAAGCGTACTGCGAAATAAACTCATGATCGAGTTCTTTGATTGGCTTATCATTTACCTTATACATCCATTTAATAAAATCTCTTGTATGTTGCATAGAAATTTGATACCGGCCAATAGTTCCGGGAGCAAAATCTATTCCTTCAAGCGCCTTCATCTGATTATTATGATGCTGAAATACATCCAGTATCATTCGTGGTTTTTCAGTGACCCCATTAATGACATCTTTAATTGCTTGAGCTGATACTATTTTATCAGAATCATTTAAGGATCTTTTAGCCTGATAAATCATTTGCTCTAAAGTATCCAGGTAGTAATTGAGTTCTTTAGTTGACTCTTTAGTCCCTGATTCCCTTCCAGCAGCAGTATTCCAGCGCGATAATTCGCATTTTCTTTTTGTAGACAGCTCGGTAGCTTTGCCGTCTACGGTGATCTTTACATAAATAGATCTTAAAGTCTCTTTTTGATTTTTTGGTTGTTTTAAGAAAAACATTAATCCAAAGCTTTTTTCCAACATAACACATTAATAAAAAGTTAAACAAAATTACGTTTGTGTGTGCTGTATCACAAGATGTCCATGGCGTAAACATGCTGTTATACAGTTTGTTACAAGCCATTCGTAGAGTCTTTTTATTTTTTTGTCTGATTTTGAAAAGACTCTACGAATGACGCAAAAGAGTTTTGCGATTGTATGCGAGTTTTGGTAGGTAATGGCAAAGAAAAAGCCCTTTAATTTTTCAATTAAAGGGCTTAAATCACTTTTTTAATGCTTTCAGCGGAGAGTTAGGGTTCAGAACCATGTCCCTCTACGCTTTACTGACGCTGTTTTTGGCTATTTTTTCAATAGTACTCTACGAATGACGCAGTTTCTATTGTTTTGCCTTATGGCGGAGAGCTAGGGATTCGAACCCCAGGAACCTTTCACAGTTCAACAGTTTTCAAGACTGCCGCAATCGACCACTCTGCCAGCTCTCCGGGGACAAAAGTACAAATCCGGAGCGGATTGACAAATCTGAAAGTGATTTTTTTTCACTTTTTTAACAATTGTCAATAAGCATTTGAAAGTCAGTTGCTTAATTTGCGTGTGGCTCTCTTTTTTTGCTTTTGAAGCTATTATATTTAGGTTTTACGATCCTTAAATTGCGTTTTGAGAGCTCAACGGAAGCGTTTAATTCAAATCCGATGAGCAAAATAAGCGAATTTACGTACATCCAAAGCATAGCCACGATGACAGTTCCTAACGATCCATAAACTTTATTGTATGACGAAAAGTTATTGATGTAGTAGGAAAAACCAATGGATGTTAATATCGCCAGCCCTGTTGCCAATATAGATCCTGGGTTTATGAATTTCCATCTTTTTTTATGTGCCGGGCCATACCGGTATAAAATTGATATCGTTACAAAAAATATAATGATGATAACTATCCAGCTAACTAATGAACTTAATAACGCATAAACCCAAAAAATGCTTTTGCTTGCGAGGTGACGTTTAATGAATTTTATAACGGCTTGCGCAGTTACCAAAATGCCTATAGCAATAACAAATGCAAAGCTAATAGCAACAGTAAGTGTTAAAGCCACGCCACGCCGCTTTAACCAGCTGCGCTTATCGGTAATCAATGACGACTTATTAAATGCTTTAATAAGGTTCATAACACCATTGGTGGCAAAATATATAGTGGTTAAAAAACCGAACGACAATAGTTTGCCATTTTGGTTCCTGATAATATCTATAATGGTTTCCTTTAGTGCCAGATAGGTGTTTGTGGGCATAATGTTCTCCAATACCCGTAATAACTCTATCTGGAAGTGTGCTATCGGGATATAAGGGATAAGTGTGCACAAAAATATGGTTGCCGGAAAAAGCGCCAGCATAAAGTTATAAGCCAATGACGATGCCCTGTTAACCAGCGAGCTATTGCTTATTTCTTTAATGAAAAAGTCGACAACGGTATAAAGGGGCAGAGGCCTGAAGCCAGGGAGTATGATGTATCTTGTCCAGTCTATAATGTATCGATAAAATGCAAACCGGAGCAAAAAATGATGAAGCCATTTCATTTAATCAAACTTACTCAAAAAACGGCACTAATTTATCTATAAAATCCTGGTTGGGCAGGCAGGGGCGGTTTGTTTTCATGTTGATGAAAACCAGCAGGGTCTCCCCGATATTAATGAGTTCGCCTTTTTCGTTACTTAACTCATACCTGAAATGGATACGGATGCCCGGCATTTTATCCATGATAACCCTTATGCTGATTTCTTCGTCATATAACGCAGGCTTCAGGTATTTACATTTTAGCTCAAGTACAGGCATCATAATGCCCGATTGTTCCATGCCGCTATAGGTTAATCCCAAACTACGCAGCATCTCCACGCGACCAACCTCGTAAAACTCGGCGTAATTGCCGTAGTACATGTAGCCCATCTGGTCGGTTTCACCGTAACGTACCCTTATTTTAGTGGTATGTTCAAACATTTACCTTTTGATATTACGCTCGTTAAGGGCCTGTTGAAATTTGTGGGCATTCACCAAGTGGTCGGCAACATTATTGGCAAAGGCATGATAGCCCGAGAAATCGGCCTTGGCGCACATATAAATGTAATCGCTTTTTTGATAGTTCAATACCGCTTTTACTGCATTAACAGATGGCATCATAATTGGCCCCGGCGGCAGGCCCTTATTAAGGTAAGTATTATATGGCGAATTGTATGAAAGGTACCGTGTAAGCACCCTTTTTATCGTGAAATCATTTAGCGCAAAGATCACTGTAGGGTCTGCCTCCAATTTCATGCCTTTTTTAAGGCGGTTAAGGTACAAGCCGGCTACTGCGGGCATTTCATCATCATGAAGGGCCTCCGCATCAACTATAGAGGCTAAAATAGATACTTCCTGTATAGATAGATTTAATGACGCAGCTTGTTGTTTGCGCTCGGGCGTCCAGAATTTTTCGTAGTTGGCGTACATCTTTTTGAAAAATTTATCTGGTGACGTATTCCAGTACAGTTGGTAGGAGTTAGGCATGAACACGACATACACATTATCGGTAGTGAAACCATATTGCGCTACATAACTTGCAGAATCCAGCAAGCGGATTATGGATAAAGAATCGGGCTCTATCTTTTTTGAAACAAAGCCTGCAAATTGTTCTTTCATACGTAAGCCGTGAAACTCCAGCTTAACAGGTTCTTGCGTGCCAGATGCCAGCATGTTTATAAGTTTGCGGTTGCTCATGCCCGCGTGTAAACGGTATTTACCTGGCTTTACACGGGTTTTGTAATTCATATTGGTGGCAGCCCAATTAAATGAAACGCTGTCCTTTACCAAATCCTGCTCCCTTATGGTTTTAAAAACATCCTCATATTTTGCGCCGGTAGGTATGTACAGGTATTCCTGTTTATCGGTAACGTTGGGGCCAAAATATTTGAAGTAATAATTTGCGGCGGTAAAACCCAGCCCTACAATTATAACAAGTACCAGGGCTATGATAAATTTTTTTAACAGGCCAGATTTTGCCTTTTGTTCGGTCATGATTAAATGATATGTGTAGTAATTACTTTAGTTTTTGAATGGCGATTAATCCGCCCGTTAAGTTTTTAACATTGAGGTAACCATTTTGCCTCAATATGGTTTGCGCAGTTTTACTCCGTAAACCAACTTTGCAAATAACGATTATCTCGTCTGTTTTGTTGTAGCCGAGTTCATCTATCCCATCAACAATATCCTCAAGGGGAATGTTATGACCGCCAATATTGTAAGTATGATATTCCATCGCACCGCGCACATCTATCAGGTTCAGATCCTCTTTATTGTTTATCCGGATTATAAGCTCCGTGGCATTAATTTGCAGGGACATCTGTTTTTGTGCCTTGGGTTACTGTAAGGTTTATGCGTGTACCGATGCTGGTTTTGCTTAGCGAATCTGTTTTCATTGGATATTGCGATACCACAACCACGTTAGTAGAATCGGTAATGCTGCCCTGGTAAGTAACTATACCAACGCTTAAGCCGGCCCCTTTTATAGCAAAACGTGCCGCGTCCAGATCAAGGTTTATCAGCTGAGGTATTTCTACTTCGCTGGCACCTTCACCATCACCCAAAACAAGATCGACCATTGATCCTTTGGCCAATTTTGTACCCGGTTTAATAACCTCTCCTTTAAAACGCACTTCAAGTATGCGGTCGCGGGCAATGTCTGACCGGTAAGTAGTATCGCCAATTTTTAACCCATAATTTTGCAGTGTGGCAATAGCTTCACGATAGCTGCTTTGCTCCAGATCGGGCAGTGCGATGTTGGGCGCTAATAAGGTAACCATTGTTAAATATATAACGCGACCTTCTTTTACGTTTGTACCCGCATCCGGATCCTGTTCAACAATAGTTCCCGGCGCCACGTCCTGTACATAAACAGAATCTATTTTATAGCCAAAACCTTGTTCTTTTAGTATAGACATGGCCTTGTCAATCAATTCACCTTTGAGCTTAGGCACAGGTATGCCCGATCCATGATTAGTGTAATAGCCAAGGCTGTAAAAAGCAATTAACACGACAGCAATTACGGTTACAATAGCCCCTATAATGTTATTTCGAAATGATTTTGTTTTTAAGTAAGCCCCAAATTTGCTCATCGGTATATGTAAGGATAATTACAGTCAAATAAGTATCAAACATAGTGATTATTTCGGATTTCAGTGGTCGGGAAGTCAGAAAAGTCCGGAAGTCCGTAAGTCGGGAAAGTTCTTACAAATGTAAAAGATGATACATTTTCATAAATTTTATGGCTGCATCTATTTATTATTAAATTTGAGAAATTTACTTCCGGACTTTACCGACTTCCGGACTTGCTGACTACATAATATGAAAAACATAGCCCTTTTGGCCGGTGGTTTTACCGGCGAATACGAAGTATCTGTAAATAGCGCCAAAAATATAGCCGCCAGCTTAAAAGCTGATAAATACAAGGTTTACACCATATATATAAACCGCGACCGCTGGTTTCACGAAGCCGATAACGGCGTTGTTGATGTGGATAAAAATGATTTTAGTATTACCGTTAATGGCGAAAAAATAAAGTTCGATTTTGCCTTTATAACCGTTCACGGTACACCGGGCGAGGACGGTAAGCTACAAGGCTACTTTGATATGCTAAGCATTCCGTATAACACCTGCGATACTACTACATCGGCCATTACCATGAATAAGGCTTACACAAAAACCATAGTTAACGGTATTCATGGCCTGCATACTGCACACTCTATGCGCTTGTTTGAAAAAGATATGCATGATGTTGCCATTATAGCGGCAACGCTTAAATTTCCGCTATTTATTAAACCCAACAATGGCGGCAGCAGCGTGGGAATGAGCAAGGTTTATAATGTTGCCGGTTTGCCCGATGCACTGAAGAAAGCCTTCCATGAGGATGAACAGATATTGGTAGAAGAATTTATAAAAGGCCGCGAATTTAGTATTGGCATTGCCCGCCTTAACGGAAAAATAACGGTGCTCCCAGCTACGGAGATCATCAGCTCAAAGGACTTTTTTGATTACGAAGCCAAATATACCCCCGGTGTAACCGAAGAAGTAACCCCCGCCGACCTATCGGCGCAGCAAAATGAGCAGATAGCAGAAATTGTGACGGAGGTATACATTCGTCTTAATTGCAAGGGAATGGTTAGGGTCGATTTTATTTTGCTTGAAGATACTAAGGAGTTTTATTTTATCGAGATAAATACAACGCCGGGGCAATCCGCCAATAGCCTCATTCCGCAGCAGGTAAGGGCCACGGGAATGGATCTAGGTGAGTTTTATGGCGCTTTGATTGAAGGAGCTATTTGATTTCAGAATTTGAAATTTCGATTTCGGATTTGTAAGAATAATTGGTAGAGGCGCATATTTGCGCCTTTGTCTGTAACAATGAATATGGCATCTAAATTAAACGGGTAATGCTACAGTTTATAAAATTCAAAAAACTATACGGAGGTTTTCCGGCCCTGAAGATAGAAGAGCTGACGATACAACCGGGAATCTACTGGATCAAAGGGGTAAACGGCTCGGGTAAAAGCACCTTGTTAAAGTCCATTGCGGGGATCTTGTCTTTTGATGGCGATATTAAACTCGATAGTAATATCAGCATAAAAAAACAGCCTGTAGCTTACCGTAAGTTGGTAAATTTTGCTGAAGCAGAGCCTTTATTTCCGGAATTTTTAACCGGCAGTGAAATGATAGCCCTGTTTGCCAAAGCCAAAGACGCGCCGGCAGGGCAGGAGCAGCATTATCTGGAAACCATGCAAATGCAGGCCTATGTAAACCAGCCTGTTGGTACCTATTCCAGCGGGATGTTAAAGAAGCTGTCGTTAGTGCTTGCTTTCCTCGGTACACCTAAACTTATTTTGCTGGATGAGCCGCTGATAACTATCGATACCGCGTCATTAAAGATCCTGAACGGTTGGATAGCCGAACGCTATAATCAAGAGAGTACAAGCTTTCTGCTGTCATCGCACCAGGCACTGGAACACAACGAATTACCTGCGGCACATGAATTACTGGTAGAGGAGCAAACGCTTAAATTTATAGCGTAATGAAGCAGCCGCTAACCGTAGTATTATTAAAAGTATTTGCTAAAGGTTTTTACGAGGTTCATATACCCATACTTTTTTTTGTGTTTTTTATAATGGTTGGCTGCGTTCCCGGAAATATGCTTATCAGCTATCATAAATCATTGATGATGGGCATGGTGAGCATCCCCATAATGCTGGGACTTGTGTTTTGCGGCTGGTTTATCTACATTATAAAAAGCTGGCATTATGTAATAACCCAAATAGCTGCTCCCGATAAGCAATTCCTGTTTTACAGTAGTACTTCGTTCCCCCGGGTGGTGCAATTACGGAGTTGGCAATACACACAGGCAATTATATTGATGCCCATTATTATTTACGGGTTACTTACTGTTGGTGTTGGTTTAAGTAACCATTATTACCTGCTGCCCGCTGTTATTCTGCTTTTTTTGATCGCTTTAATTTATTGCAGCTCAGTCATATATACCAATGCCTTGAATCGATTGGTTGATGGTAGTAGCCAGTCGGTATTGTTAAAGTTGAGCCGCAATTGGCGTAAACCTTACTTTAGCGTATACATCTATCATGTTTTTGATAAGCTGAAGGTGCAGTATTTTGTAACCAAGGTTTTATCGTGGCTAATTATTACAGCTGTTTTTTACCTTTTTGCCGATGTAAGCACTGACTTACGGGTGGCCGGTATAGCAGTGCTTGCTGTTATAACCGCCCATGTGGTACTGATATTTGAGGAACGCCGTTTTGAAGAAACCCGACTTAGTTTTTCTCGTAATTTACCTTACACCCGGTTGCAGTTATTTGTGAATTTTATAGGTGTATATGGGGTATTGTTACTGCCTGAATGCGTGTGGTTGTTCAGCAGGTTTAACCCGTTAATGGCCATTGAGTTATTACTGTTTGGTCTGAGTACAGTCATGCTGTTGCATAGTTTACTCTATTGGTTTGGTATAAATATGGACAGGTATCTGCAGTGGATTATGGGCCTGTTTATGCTGTTATTCTGGATAATTATGTTCCATTTGCTATGGCTGTTAATACCGGTTAATATGCTGATAGCCTACTTGTTAATGTACAATAATTATTACCAAAGCGAGGGAATGGTGAAAAAGGAGTGAGGCTATATGCCGTACTGATCAATCACATCCTGGGGTATTTTAGCACCGCGGCCGGTGGCCATATCAATCATTACATAGTCGAAATATCCGTCGCAGCATACCTTGTTGTTGGCCTTATTTCTTAGTGAAAATATTACCCTACAGCCCTTATCGTCAATGCTTTCTATGCCTGTTTTTACTATAAAATAATCGCCCATGGCAAGGGCGCGTTTGTAATCAACATGGGCAGTACGTACTACCCAGCCAAAGCCTCGTTCCATAAATTTTTCCATTGCCATACCATAGCAGCGCTCCATCTGATCATACCGGGCAGCAAGCACATAGTCAAAATACTTGCTGTTATGCACATGCTGAAACATATCTATATCATCGGGGCGTACGCGAAATTCAGTTTCGAAGGTAGAATACATATAAGTCAAAAGTAAAAATTCAAAAGTAAAAATTTGCATTTTTGTTGGCAATGCCGGTTTTTGTTTTCGTGATTTTTTTGATGAAATCTGGACGATTTTATTTTAAATAACCGATGAATTTCGCTTAAAATCAATATTTTATCAGTGCGCGTCAGTATGCCGTCAGCAGTCGTCAGTACTTCGTCAGCAATCGTCAGTAGGTCGTCAGCACGCGTCAGTAAGCCATCAATATAGTGGTGTAAATTGATGGCTTAATCGCCTCAATCCTTTTGAATTTTTACTTTTGAATTTTGACTTAAATCACTATCTTTGCACCCACAAATAACAAAATTTATTAACGCTTTAATATTATTCACGTAATGTATTTAGGTAAAGAAGCAAAGGCAGAGATCTTTGCAAAACATGGTAACGGTGCTACAGACACTGGTTCAACAGAAGGTCAGGTAGCATTATTCACTTACCGCATCGCACACTTAACTGGTCACCTGAAAAAAAACAAACATGATTTTTCAACCCAGTTATCACTGCAAAAATTAGTAGGTAAACGCCGCGGATTGCTGGCTTACCTGTACAAAAAAGACATTGGAAGATATCGTGCTATCATCAAAGCTTTACAGCTTAGGGATATCATCAAATAACTTTTCTTATTTTTTTATAAAAAGCCATTCCGGATTTAGGGGATGGCTTTTTTACTTTAACTATCATAAGTTTTCTGATAAATAACAACAAACTCATGATCGCCCAGTTGCCCTTAACAAGGCAAATTATTTGATTGAAAAACAAATATTACACACACATAAAAAACCGGTGCGCTCCGAAAGATGAAAAGCGTGCCACAAACAAAAAAAGATGAGTTTAAACGTAATTAAAAAGGTTATTGATTTAGGTGACGGCCGCACCATTGAGATCGAAACCGGTAAATTGGCCAAACAAGCCGATGGCTCTGTAGTTATTAAAATGGGTGATACCATGTTATTAGCTACCGTAGTATCATCGCAAGAAGCGAAAGAGGGAGTTGATTTTTTACCCCTTTCTGTTGACTACCAGGAAAAATACGCTGCCACCGGTCGTATCCCGGGTGGTTTTTTACGCCGCGAGGCACGTTTATCAGACTATGAGGTTTTGATCTCCCGTTTGGTTGACCGTGCTTTACGCCCAATGTTTCCGGAAGATTATCACGCAGATACACAAGTGATGATCTCTCTTATTTCTGCAGATAAAGATATCATGCCTGATTGCCTTGCCGGTTTAGCAGCATCAGCAGCATTGTCTGTTTCTGATATTCCTTTCAATGGCCCTATCTCTGAAGTTCGTGTAGCTAAAGTTGATGGCGAATTAGTTATCAACCCAACTTTAAGCCAGCTTCAGCGTGCTACTTTAGAATTTATTGTAGCAGGTAGCGAGCATGACATTAACATGGTTGAAGGCGAATCAAAAGAAATTCAGGAAGCTGAATTGGTTGAAGCCATTAAATTTGCTCACACAGCTATCAAAATTCAGTGTTTAGCTCAAAAAGAGCTGACTATTGAAGTTGGCAAAACCGAAAAACGCGTTTACAGCCATGAGCACAGCAACGAAGATTTGAAAAAAGCTATCTACGCTGCTACTTATGATCAGGTTTACGCTATTGCTGGTGAGGCATCTGGTAAAGACGAGCGTGGTGCTAAATTTAAAGCAGTACGTGACGAATACATTGCCACTTTAGGCGAAATTGATGACGTTACTAAATTTTTAGCTAAAAAATACTACCATGATGTAGAGTATGATGCTATCCGTAACCTTGTTTTAGACGAAGGCAAACGTTTAGATGGTCGTACAACTACACAAATACGCCCAATATGGAGCGAAGTTGGTTATTTACCATCAGCTCACGGTTCGGCTGTATTTACCCGTGGCGAAACACAGTCATTAACCACCGTTACCTTAGGCGCTAAGGACGATGAGCAAATGATTGATGGTGCTTTCATCAACGGATACCAAAAATTCCTGTTGCACTACAACTTCCCAGGTTTCTCAACCGGCGAAGTTCGTCCTAACAGGGGTGCTGGTCGTCGTGAAATTGGTCATGGTAACCTGGCTATGCGTTCATTAAAACGTGTATTGCCTGCCGAGGATGAAAATCCTTACACTATCCGTATCGTTTCTGATATCCTGGAGTCAAACGGTTCATCATCAATGGCTACAGTTTGTGCCGGTACATTGGCTTTGATGGATGCAGGTATCAAGATCACCAACCCGGTATCTGGTATTGCAATGGGTTTAATCACCAACGAAATGGGTACAAAATACGCTATCCTTTCTGATATCCTTGGTGATGAAGATCACCTGGGCGATATGGACTTTAAAGTAACCGGTACTGTTAATGGTATTGTTGCTGTGCAAATGGACTTGAAAATCAATGGCTTATCATACGAAGTGTTAACAAACGCTTTAAACCAGGCTAAAGATGGTCGTTTACATATCCTTGGCGAAATGGCTAAAACCATTACCCAGCCACGGGAGGATTACAAACCACACGCTCCGCGAATTGTTACCATCAGAATTGACAAAGAATTTATTGGTGCAGTTATCGGACCCGGTGGTAAAATCATCCAGGAAATGCAACGCGAAACAGGTGCAACCATCTCTATCGAAGAAAAAGACAACCAGGGTATCGTTCAGATCTTTGCTGATAACAAAGAATCTATTGACCAGGCTTTAACCCGCATCCGTAACATCGCTTCAAAACCTGAGGTTGGTGAAATTTACGAAGGCAAGGTGAAATCAATTATGCCATTTGGTGCATTTGTTGAAATTATGCCGGGTAAAGATGGTTTACTGCACATATCTGAAATTGATCACCGCCGCATTGAAACAATGGACGGTATTTTCCAGATAGGTGATGAGGTAAGGGTTAAGTTGCTTGATGTTGACAAACAAGGCAAATTAAAACTTTCCCGCAAGGCATTACTACCCCGCCCAGAATCAAAATAATAACACACTTGTTATATAAGCAAAACCCTCGTAATGAGGGTTTTGCTATTTTGTTTGTTTTATTTACACTTTTTTTCAAAAAATTAAAACAAAACCTGCTTATTTGAACTTTATAATACTTAACAGATAGTTGTTAAAACCGTAAAGTTTCGATCCTGCTTGATAAAACATGACCCCTGCTACTAATGATCCTTTAGATTTTCTGAATAACAGTCAGCCTGGGGTGCCATCGGGTCCGCATACGGATTTGATACAGGTACTGTTGTATGAAATAATAAGGGTTAAAGAGCTCATAACCTATTACGATTCCATTCCCAATGGAGGCGGTCAGCTCGGTTCTTCTATACTAAATGAGCTTGTTTCAGAAGCCTACAATTCCCTCGTAAATTACGATACCGTACTCATGAAAAAGTACTACGATCTGTTGCTTAACTGCGATTAAGCTGCGGATGTGCAGATTTTAGATTTCAGATGTGCAGATGATTTTGTCTGAATTATGATTTTTAGGATCTAAGGATTCCTTGATTTTATATTAATATAGAGTTGTCATGCTGAATGGAGTGAAGTATCTGTTGGGTGGTAAGTAATGCTGGTTATACAAAGTCAACGAATAGATTCTTCGTTCCTCAGAATGACAAGGGGGAGAATATAAGTATACGCACCTTCCTTCCCCGAAAAACTTTACAAAAAATTGCGGATACGATTGTTAGGCTTTTCTATATTTGCATATGAGCCACTTAATAGCACCATCAATTTTAGCTGCCGATTTTGCCAACCTGCAACGCGATCTGGAAATGATCAACAACAGCGAAGCCGATTGGGTGCATGTTGATATTATGGATGGCATGTTTGTGCCCAACATCTCTTTTGGCTTCCCGGTTGTGGCGGCTACAAAAAAACATGCTACAAAACCGCTTGATGTACATTTAATGATTGTTGAACCCGATCGTTACCTTAAAGCATTTAAAGATGCCGGGGCCGATGGCATGACCGTTCATTACGAGGCCTGTCCGCACTTACACCGCACTATACAAGCTATTAAAGAGCTGGGTTGCAGGGCAGGGGTAGCCCTTAATCCCCATACCCCGGTAGCGCTGCTGGAAGATATTATTGCCGATTTGGATATGGTGCTCATCATGTCGGTAAATCCGGGTTTTGGCGGGCAAAAATTTATCCCCAATACTTATAAAAAACTGCAGGACATAAAGGAGTTAAGCGCCCGCAAAAATCCAAACCTGTTAATTGAAGTTGATGGCGGGGTAGACCAGTCAAATATCCAACAATTGGTAGCTGCCGGCGCAAATGTGCTGGTTGCCGGTAATTCGGTATTCTCGTCGGCCAATCAGCCGGAGGCTATCGCAAATCTTAAAAATCCCAAATAGTTATAACAATTGCAATATATACTACCTGCTAAGTAGTACTAATTTTCAAATTTGCAATCAAAAAGCCTTTTGTTGATTAATTGTATATTTTTTCAAAATATGTAAATAAACTCTATATATTTTGTCAAATTAATTAACTTCGGCCCAACTAAATACAAAGTTCCTAATCAAGTATTCAGAACCTACAATTCGTTAATTATATGAAACATAATTTTGGTGCCGGACCAGGCATTTTACCTCACGAAGTTTTAAAACAAGCTTCAGAGGCGGTTATTGATTTTAATGGTACAGGATTATCCTTATTAGAGATCTCGCACCGTTCAAAAGAGTTTGAAGCAGTTTTAGACGAAGCTGTTTTATTAGTTAAAGAATTATTTGGCGTACCAGAAGGTTATTCGGTATTATTTTTACAGGGAGGTGCCAGCACGCAATTTGCATTGGCTCCATATAACCTGTTACCGTCAACCGGTAAAGCGGCTTACCTGGAAACAGGCGTTTGGGCAAATAAAGCTTTAAAAGAAGCCAAGTTTTTTGGCGAAGTAGAAATTGTTGCATCATCAAAAGAAAGCAACTTTACCTACATTCCTAAAGATTATACCATCCCTGCAGATGCGGCTTACTTCCACATCACCTCAAATAACACCATTTACGGTACACAGTTACAGGAGTTTCCTAAATCGCCAATTCCGTTGGTTTGCGATATGTCGTCAGATATTTTCAGCCGCAAAGTTAACGTTGCCGATTTTGGTTTAATTTACGCCGGTGCGCAAAAAAACATGGGCCCCGCTGGTGTTACCTTAGTAATTGTTAAGGACGAGATCCTGGGCAAGGTTGATCGTAAGATCCCTGCCATGTTCAATTACCAGGTGCAGATAGAGGGTGGCTCAATGTACAATACGCCGCCATGTTTTGCCATATACGTATCAATGCTTACGCTTAGGTGGTTAAAAGCCAAAGGCGGTGTTGAAGTTATTGAGCAGGAAAACATAACCAAAGCAAGGGTATTGTATGATGAAATTGAACGCAACCCATTGTTTAAACCTGTTTGCGCTACTGAAGATCGTTCGCACATGAACGTTACCTTTGTAATGGAAAATGCCGAACTGGAAAAACCTTTCCTTAAACTATGCGACGAAAGAGGTATAGTAGGTATCAAAGGCCACAGAAGTGTAGGCGGTTTCCGTGCATCAATATACAACGCATTGCCTATAACCAGTGTTTACGCACTGATAGACGTAATGCAGGAATTTGCAGAATCAAATAAATAATTTAGTCATTAGGCATTGGTCATTAGTCATTTTTGGATGGCGGTTAGACCAATGACTAATGACACAATGACTAAAAAGAGATGATCAAAATATTAGCTAATGACGGTATCGATCCAATTGGAAAACAGCTTTTAGAAGAAGCCGGTTTTTTTGTTGATACCAATAATATACCACAGGATGAATTACCTGTAAAATTACAAGAGTACGATGCCATTACCGTTCGTAGTGCAACAAAGGTTCGTAAAGCTTTGATAGACGCTTGTCCTAATCTTAAAGTGATTGGCCGTGGTGGTGTTGGAATGGATAATATAGATGTTGAGTACGCCCGTGAAAAAGGCCTTAGCGTTTATAACACACCTGCTTCATCATCATTATCAGTTGCCGAATTGGTATTTGCCAGTTTGTTTGGGAGCGTTCGTTTCCTGGCCGATAGTAACCGTAAAATGCCGGTTGAAGGTGGTACCAAGTTCAATGACCTTAAAAAAGCTTATGCTAAAGGTATTGAACTGCGTGGCAAAACCCTTGGTATTGTAGGCTTTGGTCGTATAGGTAAAGAAGTTGCCAAGATAGCTATTGGTGTTGGTATGGAAGTTTTAGCTTATGACCTGTTTCCGTTTAACCCCGAGCTGGATATCGTTTTGGGCGGCGGAACAACCGTTAAGGTAAGTGTTAAAACTTCAACTTTAGACGAGATCATTAAAACAGCCGATTTTATTACTCTGCACACACCATTCATTGACAAAGCCCTTTTTGGCGCCGAGGAATTAGCGCAAACTAAAAAAGGTGTTGGTCTGGTAAACATCTCCCGTGGCGGTTTAATTGACGAACTGGCTTTAGTTGACGCGCTTAACAGCGGTCAGGTTGCATTTGCAGCTTTGGATGTGTTTGACAACGAACCAACTCCTCGTCAGGAAATATTAACTCACCCTAAAATTTCATTAACGCCGCACATTGGTGCTGCCACCAACGAGGCCCAGGAAAGAATAGGTGTAGAGCTTGCTAATCTGATCATTGATCATTTTAAGAAAGCTTAATTCCCAAGCCCTAAATAAAATAATAAATACAAACGGTGCGTGCCCAAAAGGTTCGCGCCGTTTTTTGTTTGTGGCAATTGGCTTAAAAAAACTCTTGTCATGCTGAACGTAGTGAAGCATCTATTTTACAGCATGACACAGCCATTTCCTTATAATTTCCCATAGCCATTTTAACCTTCAGAAACCATTGCGGTAAGAGTAAAAACTTTCTTTGATACTAAACCTCGAAACATTGATACGTTTTGCGGAGTTGAACTCTCTTTTTACCGGCATCTTTGGAGCCTGATTTAGGATCCAATTTTACCAACATGTATAAAACAACTACGTCGCCAAGTCCGCTAAAGTCTAAACAGCACTTTGAAATACTGGATGGCCTGCGGGGAATAGCGGCCGTGGCCGTGGTGATCTTCCACTTTATGGAAATAGCCGTACCCGATTACAATAACAGCTTTATTGCACATGCTTACCTCGCTGTTGATTTTTTCTTTTGCTTATCGGGTTTTGTAATTGCCTACGCTTATGACCAAAAACTAAAGAACATAGGACTGGCTACCTTTTTGAAATTACGACTGATCCGTTTGCATCCCCTGGTGATAATCGGTTCATTGATTGGCTTGGCCATGTTTATTTTTGATCCGTTCAGTAACCTTTATGCGGCTTATACAGGCAAAACGCTGATGCTTTTCCTGGCTTCCTGCTTCATGGTACCTTATCCGCTTGTTCATGAGCGATATTTTAATTTGTTTCACCTTAACCCGCCTACGTGGTCGTTGTTTTGGGAGTATATTGCCAATGTTGGGTATGCATTGGTATTGGTTAAGTTACGCAATAAAACGATGTGGGTTTTACTCCTTGTTGGCGCTATAGCTCTCGCTTATGAATCCTTTAAATCCGGTTATTTAGGTGTAGGATGGGGCGGCGATAATATTACCGGCGGCGGTGTAAGGGTTTTCTATTCATTTATTGCAGGCATATTGGTTTACCGTTCAAACTGGATCATCAAATCCCGCATCGGATTCACTTTGGTGGGCGTGCTGTTGCTGGCCGCTTTTCTTATCCCTTTTTCCGACAAGCTCAATTTTATTATAGATCCCGTGATCGTAATACTTTATTTCCCATTTTTGGTTGCGCTTGGCGCGGGTGCGTATTTGAGGCCGAACTTACATAAGCTATGCAAGTTTTCAGGCGAGATCTCTTACCCGCTCTATATGATCCATTATCCGTTTATATGGCTGTTCATGAGCTATGTAGAAAGCAAAAAGCCCGCTATGAACGAAATGATAATAGTGATGATTACCGGCGTGGTTTTGTTAATCGCGTTAGCTTATTTAATTATGATTTGGCTGGATATTCCCATACGTAAGTATTTCAAAAACAGGATGGAAAAGCCTTTAGTTTTTTCGGCTAAGTAGGTAGGTTCATCCATTACATATGGTAAATCTCAGACTTACGAAGTTTTTAAAACTTCGTAAGTCTTTCGCCTCTTTGTCAGTTTTCCATTTCGGAGTTTGAGGGTTTTATAACTCCACTTGCGCTCGTTTGTAACGAGTGCTTAACACGGTTACGCGATTGCATCGCGAAGAAGCGTCGCAGACGCAAAAACACTTTAAGCGCTCGTTACAAACGAGCGCAAGGGAAGTTACAAGTCTTTAACTCACCTACAAATCATACACCACATCCTTTTCGGGAATGGTAACGCTGTAGCCGGCATCTTCGCAGGCATCGGCCAGCAGTTTCATGCTTTCACCTTCGCCGTGTACCAGGAAAACCTTTTTGAGCTTTGTTTTATCCTGGTGCTTTATGTTGTTGAGCAGATCATCATGATCGCCGTGGGCGCTTAGTACGTCGGTTTTTTTGATGGTGGCGTAAACGGCCAGTTCACGGTCTTTAATATGTACGATAGGATCGCCCCTGAGCAGGCGGAAACCCAACGTTCCCTTGGCACAATAGCCAATAAAAAGGATGGTGCAATAATAATTCTGGATATTATAAAAAAGGTGATCCTGGATGCGGCCACCCTCCAGCATCCCTGCCGATGATATGATGATGCAGGGTTCATAATAGTTAGAGATCTGCCGACTATCCTTCAGCGTTTCTACATAGGTAAGGTTATCAAACTCAAATTCGTCGCCTTTATCTTTGTAAAATGCCTGGGCTTCCTGGTTCACCAGGCTGTGGTATTTGCGGAAAATACCTGTCGCCATAGTAGCCATAGGGCTATCAACAAAAACCTTAACCTGCGGAAGCTTGCCTTCGGTAAAGATCTTATTGAGCGCATATACTAATGATTGCGTACGCCCGATGCTGAACGCCGGGATAATTAACCGGCCCTGTTCCTTAACGCAGGCCTTATCAATAACCTCTATCAGTGTTTCCTCTACCGATTTATCTTTGGTATGATAACGGCCGCCGTAGGTAGATTCCGACACCAGGTAATCAACCTGCGGCAATTCTTCTGGATCGTTAAGTACCGGATAGTTTTTGCGGCCTATATCGCCGGTAAAGGCTATGGATTTTTCTTCACCGTGTTCGGTTACTTTAAGTACCGCCGAAGCCGCGCCCAACAAATGCCCAACAGGTATAAAAGTAAGTTCCACATTACCGTTTATACGGAACGGCCTGTTAAAGCCTATAGTCACAAACCGCTCTACGGTATCCATTACATGCTTTTGCAGGTATAACGGTTGTGCGCCGGTATTGAATTTTCCTTTGCCGCGCTTGTTGCTGCCTTTATGGGCTTTCCGCATAAAAATATTTACAGAATCAAGCAAAAGCAGTTCGGTAAGGTCGGCGGTGGGAGGGGTGCATAGGATCTGGCCGTTGAAGCCCAGTCTGATGAGCGTAGGTAAATTACCCGAGTGATCAATGTGCGCGTGTGTAAGTATCACCACGTCAATATCGCCGGGGTTAAACGGGAAATCTTCGTTGGTTTGTATGCTGCGATCCTTCTCGTAATCTAATCCGCAGTCCACTAAAATCTTATATTGGTCAACCTCAAGCAAATGCATGCTTCCGGTAACCTGCCGGGCCGCCCCGTGTATGGTTAATTTCATGTTATAAGTAGATGAGGCACAACCGATATCTCGTGCCCGCTTAATACCCTATTAGGTTTCTGGTTTAATATCCGAACTTTTATTCAAATAACGGCAATCCCGCCGCACATATAACTAATTAGTTACTTTGTGTTTCAAATTGCAATTGGCTTAAATAACGGTAAAGCCCTTGCTCGTTGCCAATAAGTTCAGCATGGCTGCCGCTTTCAATGATCTCGCCTTTTTCAAGTACAATGATCTTATCGGCCTCGCGGATGGTTGACAAACGGTGGGCGATGATGATAGAAGTACGGTCTTTCATCAGCTCTTCCAAAGCTTCCTGCACCAAACGTTCCGATTCTGAATCTAACGACGAGGTAGCCTCATCTAAAATTAAAATAGAAGGATTTTTAAGCAAAGCCCTGGCAATGGCAATACGCTGACGCTGACCGCCCGATAATTTAACACCGCGCTCGCCCACAATAGTTTCGTAACCTTCGGGGAAGGAGGTGATGAACTGGTGCGCGTTGGCACGTTTAGCGGCCTGTATAATATCTTCTTTTGATGCGTTTAATCTGCCGTAGGCAATGTTCTCTAAAATAGTGCCGCCAAACAGTAACACATCCTGCGGTACAATAGCAACCTGGTTACGGATATCGGTAATGGAGTAATCATTTGCCGGCCGGCCATCAAATAAAATGGTGCCGTTTTGCGGATGATAAAACTGGAGTATGAGCGATGCCATGGTAGATTTTCCGGAACCGCTTGGCCCTACAATGGCTACCTTTTGTCCGGCAGCTGCATCAAAGGAAATACCCTTTAAAACGGTTAACTCCGAACGGGAAGGGTAGGCAAATACCACGTTCTCAAAAGCAAGGTCGCCTTTAATGTGTTGGTCTATCTGGTTATTGGTGTCAACCATTGATATGTCTTCGCCGTGTTCGGCCAGTATTTCCAGTACACGCTCGCTTGCGCCTACCGCTTTTTGTAAGTTGGCATACAGGTCAGGAAAGCTGCCCATAGCCGCGCCAACAAATATCGAGTACATGATAAAGGTGGTTAAATCGCCCACCATAATTTCATGGTGACTAACCAGCACCGAGCCATACCATATTACGCCCACAAAAGTACCAAACAGACAAAATACAATGAATGATGCAAATATCCCCCTGAATTTTGCGCCCTTTACTGCAATATCAACCACGTTGCGTAATATTTTATCATAACGGGTGGCTTCATAAGCCTCATTAACAAAAGCCTTTACATTGGCTATGCCTTGCAGGGTTTCTTCAACAATGGTATTTGATTCGGCCAGTTTATCCTGCGCCTGGCGGGATAGTTTGCGGATGTAGCGTCCGAAAAATACAGCAAAAGCTACTAAAAAAGGTAGGATGGCCAACAAAGCCAGCGTTAGTTTTATGGATACAACAGCCAGCAAAATAACGCTGCCCACCATAATTACCAGTTGCCTTATGATTTCGGCAATGGTGGTGGTTAGCGTATCCTGGATCTGCGAAAGATCGGCAGAGATACGGCTGTTGAGTTCACCAACACGGCGGTTGGCAAAAAAGTTCATGGGGAGGGTAATGAGCTTAAAGTAAGTGTCGCGCCTGATATCGGCCAACGATTTTTCTGCAACCTGCACAAACCAAACTACCCTGAAAAATGATACAAAAGCCTGACCGAATAATAAAACAAACCCGAAAACGGCTATTCCATTTAAGCTATGCGGCAAATATTTGCTTACATACTTGCCCTGCGCGGCATCAATAAGCGAACCCAATATTTTAGGAAAGGCAAGACCAACAAAGCTTGATATAAACAGGAATATCATACCTGCTATAAATTTGCCGCGATAAGGTTTTATGTAATTGAGCAGTTTACGGATATTCTGGATGCTCTGCCTGTTTATTTTTGCTTTGGGAAGTTCGGTTTCAGTTTTAGCGCCACTATTCAGTCGTCCTCGTGCCATGTATGCTTTTAGATAGTTAAAGGCGCTAAATTACACCTTAAACTTTACTTTTTTTGCCGATAAGGTATAAAATTGACGCAAGCATGAGGAGAATTATAAAAATATAAATAATATGTGCTGTAGATTTATGCTGCTGCGATGCAGAGAGGTCGGCTTTTAGCTTAAGGTTTGATTGCCTGAGCAGGCGAATGGTTTTTAGGTAGTTTTCATTAATACTCTCGGCCTCTTTACTATGGCTCTCAATCTGCCTTTCCTGGAATGCGTGGTACTCCAGTAGTATTTTTAATTCCTTGTAAATATTGTCGTCGGTTTTTGCAATATCCATTAAAATATCGTTCGACCGGCGAATGTCGCTTTTTGTTTGAAAGCCAAAAATACCGGTATGCTCGTTCAAACTTTGGCTGTACTGCCCAAATTTAAGCTTGCGGTTGGCCAGCATGTCGTTTATTTTTTTTCGCTGCAACTGGTAAGCCACAGAGTCGGCATTAAACTGCGATTGTGCGCAGATATCGCCAATACATAAAAAACAAAACACACAAAGCAGTACCAGTTTTTTCATCTATATAATTTGTTTTTTTATGGTGATGAAGCTATCATGAGCAGGTTTATACATTCCCGTTTGTGAGCGGTAGCTCATGATGGTTTCATATTCAGTTATTGAAATTCAATGATCACCTTATCGTTAAGATTTAAACCTAATAGTCCGCTGGCGTTACCCTTATTTATAGCTATCTCCAGGTGATCGCTTATGCCAAACAGGCAAAGCTTTTCGCCAACGGGCACCTCGTTGTAGTGCCAGCTTAAATGGTTAATGGTTTCGTTACGCTTAAAGTTAAGCACAAACTGCCTGCCTTGCTGCACACTGTTAAAAAACTCCTTGGTAATATTGGTGATCACGTTTTGAAACGAATCTATATAGATCACCACACCCTTTATCAGGTTTTTTTCAATAACGGGCTGCAGGTTCATTTTGTTTTCAATATCGCTCACCGGCAGGCCAATTTCATTAAGTGCGCCGCCCTTTGCCAAATGGCAGGCAGTTTTCACAAAAATATCTGCCAGGGGGAAGTGTAAAAACTTCAGATCCTGCATAATGTTTATCTCCACTATCTCTTCGGGCTCGGTATCAAACATCAGCGAAAAAATACCATTATCAGCCCCAACAAAGTAATGTTTTTTGTACCTTACGGCAAGGTACTTTGTATGATCGTTATAAACGGTATCAATACCTATAAGGTGTACGGTATCTTCAGGAAAGTAGTAAAAACTGTTCTTTAAAATAAACGCAGCCTGCTGCACATTAAAGGCGGCAACGCTGTTGGTAATATCAACAATATTAACTGTTGGCATCAATTTATAGATACTGCCTTTTAGTGCGGCCTGGTAAATATCCTTGTCGCCCAAATCAGTAGTTAATGTTATAATTGCCATTAATTTTATAAATATTTATTGCTAATCTTGTAGTAGCATTTGAAGCTACAAATATTCAATTTTTAATTCATAAAAATCCGTAACTAAAAAATCAATTAGTATTGAACGAGCTAAAGCTATCAATTGAGAACGTAAATCCAGCCGTATTATGGGGGCCTAATAATGATCATTTTGAGATCATTAAGAAACAATATCCAAAGCTTAAAATAGTTGCCCGTGGCAGCGAAGTTAAAATTTTGGGTGATGACCATGAACTAAATGTTTTCCAGGAAAAATTCAGCCACTTGCTTGAGCATGTAGAAAAATTTGAAAACCTGAACATTACCGATCTTGAAAGGATACTTGGATCGAAAGTAACAACCGCACCATCTACAGACCAGGTTACCGATAAATTTGCCAGTGGCGAAGTTATTGTGTTTGGGCCCAACGGTGTAATGGTTAAAGCCCGTACAGCCAACCAACGTAAAATGGTTGATTGTATTAACAAAAGCGATATACTTTTTGCCATTGGCCCCGCAGGTACCGGTAAAACCTATACCGCTGTAGCTTTAGCTGTACGCGCGCTTAAGAATAAGGAAATTAAACGGATTATTTTAACCCGCCCGGCCGTTGAAGCAGGGGAGAACCTTGGCTTTTTGCCCGGCGATTTAAAAGAAAAGATTGACCCATACTTAAGGCCGCTGTACGATGCGCTTGATGATATGATACCAGCCGAAAAGTTAAAGCTTTACCTGGAAAATCGTACCATTGAAATAGCACCGCTGGCGTTTATGCGTGGCCGTACCTTGGACAATTGCTTTGTGATATTGGATGAGGCCCAAAACGCCACCGATATGCAATTAAAAATGTTCCTGACACGTATGGGCCCATCTGCTAAGTTTATTGTTACGGGCGATGTTACGCAGATAGATTTGCCCAAGAAACAGCAATCGGGCCTGCACACTGCCCTGCGCATATTAACAGACATTAAAGGAATTGAAATAGTTTACCTAAGCGGAGAAGACGTTGTACGCCACAAACTGGTACGCAAAATATTAGAAGCTTACGGGGATATACAGTAGTAGATGTGAGCTATTAGATTTGAGATATGAGACACTCTGCGGAGTGCTTGTATAAATCTAATATCTCATATCTAATTGAGATATGGAATATGTGTTTTGAACGGTTTTTAGTCTCATATCTCAAATCTCACATCTAAATCAAACAATGAACGCAATAAAAGAAACACATTTTAACTTTCCTAAACAAACCGCATACTATAAAGGAAAGGTACGCGATGTTTATACGATAGATAATAAATACCTGGCCATGGTAGTGTCAGACCGGATATCGGCCTTTGACGTGGTATTGCCCGAGCCTATCCCGTACAAGGGACAGGTGCTTAACCAGATAGCCGCCCGCTTTTTAGAGGCCACTGCCGATATTGTACCCAACTGGGTAATTTCGGTTCCTGATCCAAGCGTTACCATCGGTCGCATTTGCGAACCGTTTAAGGTAGAGATGGTGATCCGTGGTTATTTGGCAGGCCATTCGGCACGCGAATATGCCGCTGGTCGTAAACAGGTTTGTGGTGTAAGCCTGCCCGATGGACTGAAAGAAAATGATATCCTGCCAGAACCTATCATTACCCCAACTACCAAAGCATCGGTAGGGCACGATGAGGATATTTCAAGGGAGCAGATCCTGGCACAAGGTATTGTTACCGAAGAAGATTATGTACAATTAGAAGCCTATACCCGGGCTTTATACAAACGCGGTACAGAAATTGCTGCAAAACAAGGACTTATACTGGTTGATACCAAATACGAGTTTGGTAAGGCTGACGGGCAGATTTACCTCATAGATGAAATCCACACCCCAGATTCATCAAGGTACTTTTATAAAGAAGGTTACGAGGAACGCCAGCAAAAAGGCGAGCAGCAAAAGCAGCTTTCAAAGGAATTTGTAAGAAGATGGCTTATTGAAAACGGTTTCCAGGGAAAAGAGGGACAGGTAGTGCCGGAGATGACCACTGATATTGTGCTATCCATATCTGAACGTTATATTGAGCTTTATGAGCAAATAACCGGACAGGCTTTTGTGAAACCCGAAGAAGGTAGCGTACTAAGCCGTGTTGAAATAGCTATTAGGAATGCACTTAGCAAGTTGTAGGTTTTAATTACACATAAATTAATCTTATCTTAGCTTTATAATTATTAACAAGAATGAAATTTACTGTCGATAAACACGAGAAATATATTTTAGTTAAGCTAAATGAATCTAAATTAAATTCATTGGTTACGCCGCAGCTAAAATCCGAACTGATACTGATCAATACCGAAGGTCAGCGGAATATCATTCTTGATCTTTCGCAGATAAAGTTTGCCGATTCATCAGGCTTAAGCAGTTTGCTGGTTGGGCACCGTTTATGTAAAAATGCTTCGGGTGTATTTATCCTGGCCGGCTTAAATGAATCGGTTTCGCGTTTAATAACCATATCTCAGCTGGATAACGTATTAACCATTGTTCCTACTTCCGAAGAAGGCATCGACCTTATTTTCATGGAAGAGATAGAGAAAGAACTGAAAAAAGAATCATCACGATAACCCAAATATTGTTTACCTATTATGAAATTCGAGGTAACAATACTCGGGAGCAGTTCTGCAACCCCCATTTTCAACAGAAATCCTACAGCGCAGGTGCTCAACATAAATGAGCACCTGTACTTAATTGACTGCGCCGAAGGCACCCAGCAGCAAATGTTGCGGTTTGATGTAAAGGCCAGCCGCATAGACTATATTTTTATCAGCCACCTTCACGGCGATCATTACCTTGGCCTGGTAGGCTTGCTATCATCCATGCACCTTAACGGGCGCAAAAAGGCGCTTTACCTGTACGGGCCGCCGCATTTAATGGAGATCATTGAGCTGCAATTAAAATACTCCGAAACCACGCTGCATTTCCCGTTGGTATTTACCCAAACCAATACCCTAAAAGCGCAGGAGATTGTAAATAACAACGATATCATTATCGAAACCATCCCGCTTGATCATCGTATTGATTGTACAGGATTTATTTTCAGGCAGAAAAAGCGTTTACGCAAGCTGATCAAAGAAAGGGTAGAAGCGCTTGAAATTCCTATTGAATATTATACTGCGATAAAAAAGGGTAAGGATTATACCACCAATAGCGGACAGGTTTATAAAAACGATACCCTCACCATTGATTCCGACGCGCCTAAAACTTATGCTTATTGTTCTGACACAATGTACAACGAGCAGTATTTTGAGCAGATAAGTAACGCCACGCTGCTTTATCACGAAGCCACATTTTTACACGAAATGCTGGATCGCGCTAACGATACGCACCACACCACCGCTTTACAGGCCGGCGAAATAGCTTTGAAAACCAATGCTAAGAAGCTCATAATAGGCCATTTTTCGGCCCGTTATAAGACCCTTGGCGAATTGCTTGACGAAGCAAAAACTGCTTTCCCCAATACTGAGCTTGCCCTTGAAGGCCGTACGTTTGTAATAGAATAATTTTCAGATGTGCAGATTTTAGATTACAGATGTGCAGATGATAAAAAGCTTTGTCAATCTGAGCGTAGCGAAGAATCTAATCGCCGACATACAAGCCGCATAATAGATTCTTCGCTATGCTCAGATTGACAGGATAATTAAAAAGCAAAAGGCCGATGATCTAATGATCACCGGCCTTTTGTGTATTTATCTTAAATCTTGACTCTTATATCTTGATTCTCATAAAAATCTTAATCTTTCTTTCCGCCAAAAACAGAGAAGCTTACGTAGCGTTTTGGATGCGCTTTTAAGTCGATAAACAGGTTGTTGAGGTTATTTGAGGCGTCGGCAAGGTTTTTATACATCTTATCATCGTTAAGTAATAAGCCCAATGAACCCTGGCTGTTGTTTATTTTACTGATGGTAGCTTGCAGATCGGCCATAGCCTTGTTAGCGTTATCCAGTGTTTGTTTGATGTTTGAATTGGCAATATCGTTGCTCACTTTTTCAAAGTTGGCGCTCATACCATTAATGTGCGCGGTGCTGTTTTTCAGGCTTCCTGATACCACTTCGGCATTTGAAAGAATAGCATCAATATGGCCTGTTTGCGAACCCACCAGTTTGTCGATCTTTTTGGTAGTGCCTTCAAGCGTTTCCAACGAGTTGGCAATGCTCATAAAGCTACGATCAATATTTTTTTGGAAGTTAGGATTCAGGATCTTATTGATAGCCGCCAATGACGAATCCATTTTAGAGATCAGCTGCTCGGCCTTTTTCTGGATAGGCTGCAGGCTTTCGGCCAGGCTGCCCTGGATGTCTGCTTTCAGCGTATCCTGATCTTCGGCAAATACCTTGCTGTTACCTAATTGAAAAACAATGGCTTTGCCGCCTAAAAGGTCGGTACTTTCCAGTTTAGCCAGCGTATTGTTGGGGATATCATATTTAGGGTCTATTTTAAATTCAACAGTTGTCCGTCCGTCTGGCTGTAATTGCATTTTTGAGATACGGCCAATCTGGAAACCGTTTACCAGTACAGGTTTTGATACCGTTAAACCTTCAACACTATTATAAATAGCGTAATATTTGTTGGAGCCCGCAAAAACATCATTTCCGCTTAAAAAGCTATAGCCCAAAATAAGTACAGTGATGGTGATAGCGGTAAGCGCGCCTATTTTTGTTTCGTTAGAGATTTTCATTCAGTAGTGATTATAGTTATCTATTTTTGAGCTAAAGCTTGTTTTACAGGCAAATTTAATTTTGTTTTTTATATATACGTTTACACGCCCATTTAGTTTTTGCAGGTAACATTATCTGCTATTTTATTATTGCGATACCTGTTCAACCTCATTTTTGTAGGTTTTTAAAGCGCGTACAATAGAAGCCACTATTTCGTTTTGCCCATCTTCAGAATTTAAATATTGTTCATCCTGCGGATTGTTAATATAGCCGGTTTCAACCAAAACTGATGGCATTGCAGCGTGGCACAACACATAAACACCCTGTTCCCTGATCCCTTCGCTTGGCCTGTTATCGGTTTGTGTAAATTCATTATTAAGTAAACTGGCCAGCTTAACACTTTGCCGTCTGAATTTTCTGTTATACTCGTTGGTTAAGATTATAGTAAGGGGATCATTAGGATCCAAGCCGGCATCCATGCCCGAGTCCTCACCTTCAATCTGGTTTCCCTTAATGGCATTCTCTGCTTCTTTGGAGCGGCGTAGTACATAAACCAGCATTAATACACCCTTGCCAGATCTGTCGGGCACGCTAACGGTACGGTAAACGGGTTTATGGCGTTTAGTACCTACTCTTTCACGTACAACCCTGTCTGATAATGAGTTGCAATGTATGGATACAAAAATATTTCCTTTGTTCTCATTGGCTATTTGGGCGCGGCGCTCAAATGATACATCATCCTCGGTAGATCGGGTTAAAACGGCCTTAACACCTTCCATATCTTTTTCTATTGCGGTTTGCAATTTTAGTGCAATTGCAAGCGTTACATTTCTTTCTGATGAAAATGAACCCGATGCACCATGCGAATAATGCCCTTCTGAACTGGAAGGTTTACCGCCATGACCTGCATCAACAATAATTGTTTTAATTTTAAAACCGGGGCTGTTTATTACGGTATCTTTCTGCGTAAAACCAAAAGATGAGAGGGGGAAAAATGAAAGGAGTATCAACAATACCGATAAACTATAAATCAATCTTTTCAATGCCTTATTTTTCATTATTTTTGAACGCTGTTAACTATATCTGCAAAAATACTATTCATAATCAATTTTGAAATTCACAACACTTTTTTTTCTACTTGCAATTATTTTAATAGTAAATGTACTGTTTGCCGAAAGCAAAGGTACATATAAGGGTCGTAGCAGCAGGCCTGTTGCTGATACTATTATAAAACTCGATTCGGTGCGGGACCGGAAACTTCTTAAAATTAAGAAAACTAAACGAGCCACGCCAGCTTTAAATGGCACCGCTGCCGAAAATAACGGTTCAAACAAGGATTTATCCGTAAAAGCCATCACCGATACCACTGTAAAGTTAGACACTACAAAGAAAAATGGTTTAAAGCCGGCAATAGTACCCGGCAATAAGTTTGGCCTTAAACCCGATACTACACAAAAAACACAAAAAGATAAAGACGGAATTCAATCTGAGGTTAAAGCGGTAGCCGAAGATTCGACGATTACCGATAACGAACATAATATTTTATACCTGTATGGCCGCGCCCGTGTAACCTACGAGGATTTTGAGCTGGATGCCGATTATATACGTGTTGATCAGAAAAACCACCTGGTGTTTGCCCGCGGAAGTATCGATCCGCGTACGCACCGTTACATCGGCAGGCCAATATCCAAGCAAAAAAACGATAAGCCCCTGTCGTCAGATTCGCTGGTTTTTAATTACGAAACAAAAAAGGGTAAGTTATATAACCCGGCATCTGAGCAGGAGGGTAACTTTATATCTGGCGGACAGGCAAAAAAACTTAACGAAACCGAGGTAGCTTACCGCAACGTAATATTCAGTACCTGCGATCTGCCTTATCCGGATACGCACTTTGGTATTGTAATAACAAGGGGTATAGGTGAAAAAAACAGGATCATATCGGGCCCGGCCTATCTTGAAATTGAGGGGGTGCCGCTGCCCCTGGCTATTCCGTTCGGGTTTTTCCCCAAGCCCAATCAACGAACGTCGGGATTTATATTGCCCACCTTTGGCGAGGATCAAAAACTTGGTTTTAAGCTCTCCAACTTCGGGTATTACCTGGGCATAAGCGATTATGTTGATCTAACAACAACAGCCACGGTATACTCAAAAGGATCGTTTGAGGTAAATGCCATGACCCGTTATTTAAAGCGGTATAAATATACAGGTAACTTGTCGCTCAGTTTCGGCTCGCACAATTACGGTTTGCCCGGCGATCCATCCCTTAAAGATATCCACATCGACTGGACACACTCGCAGGATGCCAATGCCAATCCGGGCTCAACCTTTAGCGCATCGGTAAATGCCGGTACCTCGGGTTTTTTTGCCAATAACCCGGCTGCAACCAATTATAACGTGGTAACCGCGGCGCAAAGTAGCTTACGTTCCAGTATCTCCTACGGTAAAACCTGGGCTGGTACACCTTTTAACTTAACGGTGGGTATTTCGCATAGCCAGGATATCGCCCGTAAATCCATTACCATTGAGCTGCCAACAATTGCGTTTGGTATGTCGTCCATAAACCCGTTTGATTCAAAGGATAGGGTGGGCGAGCAAAAATGGTATCAAAAACTTACTGTTAGCTATAACATGACGGCCACCAACCGCGCTAACGATGTGCCCGAATCGCAGTTATTCAAAGCATCTACCATAAAACGGTTACAAAACGGTTTTCAGCACCAGATTCCGGTGAGTTTGGGTTTAAATGTGCTCAAATACTTTCAGTTTAACAGCAGCGTGAATTATACCGAACGCTGGTATTTCCAAAGCATTAATAAAAGGTTTGAGCGTGGAAGTATCTCCAGCGGCGATCAGTTATTGATTGATACCGTGCTTGGCTTTAAACGTGCCGGTAACTATAGCCTAAGCTCGGGTTTATCAACCAAATTATACGGGCAGATAAACTTTAAACGCGGTAACTTAATCGCCATAAGGCACGTAATGACGCCTTCTATCAGCTTTGGTTACACACCAGATTTTTCGGATCCAAGTTATGGATATTACAAAACGGCGGTAAGTAGCGCAACTATTCCTTATCCATATACATACACCAAATATTCTATTTTTGAAGGCTCGGTATATGGCTCGCCATCAGGCGGTAAACAGGCTGGTTTAAGTTTCTCGCTGGATAATACCATAGAGGCCAAAGTGAAGCCCAAAAGTACAGATACATCGGGTACCCCCAGGAAAATAACCATTTTACAGGGTTTATCATTCTCTACCTTTTACAACTTCGCGGCCGATTCCATGAAGCTAACGCCAATTTCCTTCTCGGGGCACACTGCTGTTTTTAATCAAAAGGTTAACATTAGTTTTAGTGGTATTTTTAACCCGTATGTACTAAGCGTTCATGACTCCATCAGCAATAACACCATTAAGCGTTATAGCACCTATATTAACCGCTATACCTGGCAGGATGGTAAGCTTCCGGCGCTTAACTCGTTAAGTATTTCTGCCAGTGCAAGCTTAAACTCCACCAGGGCGCACGCGCCAGGTACGCCAAACGTAAACACATTACAGAACATTGGTGCCCAGCAGGCACAACGGCTGGCACTGGTTAACAGCGACCCTAATGCCTATGTTGATTTTAATGTGCCCTGGAATATCTCCTTAAACTATAGTTACAGCTATAATAACTCTTATAACGTTATCTCTACAAGTAACACGCTTATGATAAGCGGCGATGTAAATCTTACCCAAAAATGGAAAATTCAGTATGCTACCACTTATGATATTAAGGCGGCAAAACTGGCCAGTGCCACATCGTTCTCTATTTATCGCGATTTGCATTGCTGGGATCTGTCGTTCCAATGGGTACCTTTCGGTTATTTGAAATCGTATAACGTTACCTTAAAGGTTAAATCAACCATATTGCAGGATCTTAAACTGAGCAAGAGAAACGATTACACAAGCAACAGTTCCTTTTATCAATAAATAATGCTGGCAGAAATTATTACCATAGGCGATGAGATCCTCATCGGACAAATTGTTGATACCAATTCGGCCTGGATGGCTACGCAGCTTAACCATATAGGCGTAAGGGTAAAGCAAATATCATCAGTATCTGACGATAGCGAGCATATTTTACAGGCACTTGCAGAAGCCGCAGGGAGGGCAAAAATTGTTTTTATAACCGGTGGGTTAGGCCCCACTAAAGACGATATCACAAAAAAAACGCTGGCCACTTATTTTAATGTAGGGCTTGTTGAAAACCAGGAAGCATTAGAAAATGTAGAACGTATTTTTGCCAAATACAACCGACCCCTGCTTGAGGTGAACCGCCTGCAGGCACAGGTACCCGCCAATTGCGACATTATTTTAAATAAAAATGGCACAGCGCCGGGTATGTGGTTTAACCATAACGGGATAATTTATATATCGATGCCGGGTGTGCCTTTTGAAATGAAATATATGATGGAGGAGCAGGTAATTCCTAAAATTAAAGCCACCTTAAAACTGCCTGTAATAATTCATAAAACCATTTTAACCGTAGGCGAGGGCGAATCTTTCCTGGCCGAGCATATTGCCGATATTGAGAACGATTTGCCGCCGTATATTAAACTGGCTTATCTGCCTAAACTTGGCCAGGTACGTTTGCGCCTGAGTGGATTTGGCGAAGATGAAGCCCTGCTTTTGCCACAAGTTGAACAGTTTGCAGCCCGCATAATTGAGCGCATAGGCAATGTTTTTGTTGTTGCCGAAGATATAGAACTTGAAAAGGCCATCATGAATAAAATGGAAGCAGCGGACCTCACGGTATCTGTTGCCGAAAGCTGTACGGGTGGTTATCTGTCGCATTTATTTACCCAGCATCCGGGTTCGTCAAAAGTGTTTTTGGGCGGTGGAGTTGTTTACGCCAACACGCTAAAGGAGCATATTTTGGGAGTAAAGCCGCAAACTATTAAAAGTTTTGGTGCCGTGAGCGAGCAATGTGTAAAAGAAATGGTGCAGGGAGCAATAAAAAATTTCAAGTCGGATTTTGCAATTGCCATAACAGGTATTGCCGGCCCCGACGGAGGTACGCCAGACAAACCTGTTGGTACTGTGTGGATTGCAGTTGCAGGAAGTGAGAAAATGTTGATAAAGAAATACACATTTGGTAATAAAAGACAGCAAAACATCGAAAGGAGTGCTGTAATGGCTTTATCAATGTTGAATACTTTACTCACAGACATTGCGAATTAACGGCCGGATTTCATAATTTTGAATCCAAAACTATATTTTGCGCATGGCCAAATACCAACTATTATTGCCGAAAATGGGGGAAAGTGTTGCAGAAGCAACTATCATCAAATGGACCAAAAATCCGGGAGATCATGTAGATGCCGATGAAGCAGTAATGGAAATCGCGACCGATAAAGTTGACTCAGATGTACCATCGCCCGTTGCCGGTAAATTGATTGAGCAGCTTTATAAGGAAAACGATGTAGTTCAGGTAGGAGCTGTAATAGCCATCATTGAAACTGCCGAAGAAGAAGCCGTGGAAGTAGCACCTGTTACAGTGGCAGCACCCGCAACCGAAGAAAAAATAGAAGAACAGCCACCTGTTGTTGAAGAAGCATCTGCGGTTACCGCTCCGGAAATAACCGAACAAGAACCCGATACACCTGCCCCTGTAGATATTCCCGGATTAGCACAACTGGAGCAAACTGCCCAGCCCGTTCAGGAAGCATTTAAAAGCGAAGGTCGTTTTTATTCGCCGCTGGTACGCAATATTGCCAGCCAGGAGGGCATTAGGGTAGCAGAGCTGGACACTATCCCCGGCACTGGAGCAGAAGGACGTTTAACCAAGGATGATTTGTTAAGCTATTTGCAAAACAGACAAAACCCGACAGCGGCCAAACCTCCTGTATTTGAAGAACAAATTAAGGCACCCGTTGCCCAAAATACAGCCGAACCTGCAGCTGTACCGGTTCCGGTACCATTAACCGATGCCGAACCCGCTGCTGTTGAAGCCGCCGAAGGTAAAGCGCCAATTGCTGAAAAAGCCGCAGCCCCGCAGCCAACTGCAAGCCAGCCTGGAACTTCAGTATCCGGAGGCGATGAAATTATTGAGATGGACAGGATGCGCCGCCTTATTGCCGATCATATGGTGATGAGCAAGCAAACCTCGCCGCACGTAACTTCATTTGTTGAGGCCGATGTAACCTCGCTTGTTTTATGGCGCGAAAAGGTGAAAAATAGCTTCGAAAAACGTGAAGGTGAAAAAATAACTTTTACGCCCATATTTATTGAAGCAGTTGTAAAAGCTATTAAAGATTTTCCGATGATAAACGTAACTGTTAACGGTACACAGATCATCAAGAAAGCCAATATCAACATTAGCATGGCTACCGCCCTGCCAAGCGGCAACCTCATTGTACCGGTAATTAAAAAAGCCGATGAGCTAAGTCTGTTAGGCATAACCAAAGCTGTAAATGACCTGGCAAACCGCGCCCGCATAGGCAAGCTGCTACCAGATGACGTGCGCGATGGTACATTTACCATTACCAACGTAGGCTCTTTTGGTAACGTGATGGGTACGCCTATCATTAACCAGCCGCAGGTTGCTATATTGGCCGTTGGCGCAATCAAAAAGAAACCAGCTGTAATTGAAACCCCGGAGGGCGACGCAATAGCCATAAGGCATATGATGTTCCTGTCGTTATCCTACGATCATCGCGTGGTTGATGGAGCGCTCGGCGGTTCATTTGTAAGACGCGTTGCTGATTATCTTGAAAAATGGGATCCGAACAGGGTTATATAATCCTAATCATACTTAACAGAAAGAGCCGGGTAAAATTACCCGGCTCTTTCTGTTTGTTAACACCACTGGCGCGGGCTTTCAGCCACAAGTGTTCGGAAGATTGAATTTTTAAAAAAGTTGTCATTTCGATAGAGCAAGCTGGGCGAGAGCGTATGGGCGAAAGAGAAATCTTCTACGGAATGCTAAGTCCAATTGCATATCGTATAAGATTTCTCCTCGTACCTCTCTCGAATGACAACTTTTTTATTTATCCCAAACGTGAACACCATTAGCTGCGCTAAACCCGTGCGAGTATTTGCTTACTTCACCAATTCAAAACCCCAATCCTTGCCCTTATCAACAGCGGGTACACCCTTGGCCATCCAAACAGGCAGAGGGGCGCCCTTTAAAAAATGGTCGAAAAACTGCTGCTCGCGTATGGTAATATCCTTACGGTTCTGGCGCTGAACAAGGTTATGTGCCTCGCCGTTGTATTGCAGCAGCCAAACTGGTTTACCTAAGCGGCGTAATGCCGTAAACATCTCAATTCCCTGGTACCATGGCACCGCACCATCGGCATCGTTGCTCATGATCATTACCGGGGTTTGCACTTTCGGCAGTTGGAATAAAGGCGAGTTTTCGATATATAATTCGGGTTTTTCCCAAAGGGTTGCGCCAATGCGGCTTTGTGTTTTTTCGTATTGAAACTGCCTGTTAACGCCCGATTCCCATCGGATACCGCCATAGGCTGATGTCATGTTAACTACCGGGGCTCCGGCCCATGCGGCGGCGTACATATTGGTTTGGGTTATTAAATAGGCAACCTGGTAGCCGCCCCAGCTTTGGCCCTGAATGGCAATATGCGCGGCATCTACCCAACTGTTTTTCTTTAAGGACTCAACACCGGAGTTGATAAATTCAACAGCTGAGGCACCCGGATGCCCGTTCTGGTAGCTGATATCCGGCGCGAAAACGAGGTAACCGTTACTCACAAAATAGGAGATAGGCAAGCGTGATGGCGTAGGGGCGGGCGGGATATAGTTATACAGCCCGTCTGACAGTTTTTCATAAAAATAAACGATCATTGGGTATTTTTTAGCCGGATCAAAATCCTCGGGCTTGTATAAAATACCTTTTGATTTATAGCCTTTTGGGGTCGTCCATGCCACTAAATTGGCGGTGCCCCAATTGTATTGGGCCTGCTGCGGGTTAATGTCGCTTAACTTAACTTCTTTTTTCAGATCGGCAGATACATACAGATCTGGCGGCAGTTCATAATTGCTTTTGGTGTAAATATAAACAGGCGAGTTTTTTGCGCGGGTTAGATCGCCATAGGTTAATTTACCCATGTTTATCTTTTCGGGGATGCCATTGCTTTCGGGCATTTTGGTAAAATATCCCCATTGTTTGGTTTCCTCGTTCTGTGTCGACAGCCACATTACTTGTTTTGATGGTATGAACTTTTGTTCCGGATCAGTAGCATCGTACCTGATGATCAGTTTGTTTTTGCGACCAATACCGTTAGTGAAATTTTTAGCGGTGCCTGTAGCTGGGTCGATACTCCAGATATCGTACCTGTCATAAATTAAAACCGCTTTATCGTTTTGCGTCCATCCGGCAATACCATAGTCGGAAGCGTAGTTGGGTACATCGTTCAGTTCATCGCCAAATTTTGTACCTATGGATTTGGTGAGGTTAATTTTTGAACCCGTAGCAATGGTATAGCTGTACCAGTTTTGATCGGCCAGGTTAAACCAAACCACATATTGCCCATCCGGCGAAATCCGGTAGCGGGCTTTAAGCCCTTCACTTATCAAACGTTTATTACCGCTTTTGGTATCAACCAAAATAGCCTGCTGCCGGGTATCGCCTTCCCATTGTGCCTGGATACGGGCACCGGTATCGGTTACGCCCAATACATAACGGGCATCCTTGTTTTCGGCCACCTGTATTTCCTGGATAGCTTTGCTCCCCAATTGAACCGGACTGGTTTGCGCATCCTGCAGGCGAATAACAGCAAGATAGCTGCGTTTTAACTCGGTTTGCAGGTTTTTTAACTGCTGCGGCTGCAGATAATCGTCTTTATAGTTCCAGATATCCAGTTTAGCTACTTCAAAATCAACAATGGTAGTGTCGGCCGGTTTTGGGATAGGAGCGGTGCTGAAGAATAACTTTGCGCCACTTTTGCTAAAGGATATTTTACCATCGCCGCTCACGGCCCATTTATCGGGCATGCCAATCAGACCGGCGGCGGCAATTACGTTAGCACTGTCTTTTGTGGTGTTGTAATAATATAGTTTAAAGGGTTTTACCAAAGCTTTCTCCGGGTTCTTTTCGGCGGCGAAGGCAAGTTGCCTGCCGTAATCATCAATGCTGATGTTTTTATAATTACCCCTGCCGGTGCTTATAGTTTTTACAGAATTTTTATCGAAGTCATAAACGTACATGCCCGATAGTATCTCCTTTTGCTTAGCAGGTGCAGTTACGGCAAACGCCAGCAGCTTTCCGTTTTTGCTCAGCTGATAATCGGTAACGTATTTAAAGGTATGAGTTGTTTTATCGCCCAGTTTGCCGGTGGTTAAATCGGCCCCTTCGTGGGTAGGTGGGGCTATGGTTGTGCTGATGGCTTTTTTAGAGGTATCGCCCGGTGCAGGCTTTTTAATGGTATCTGAAATGGTAAGGTATGCCACCACATTGGCAGATTCGGCTATTTTAAATGATCTTATGGCTGGCACTTTGGTAGTAGCGTGTGTGGCTAATGAAATTATGCCCAGTGTATCTTTAGGAAAATCGGCTTGTTTTTTCTTCTTTATTTTAGCCTGGCGCACATCCTTATAAAACGCCCTTATCTGGAATACCACAAATTTCGAGTCGCTGCTGAACCTGGCGGTATCGGCCCTTGGTATTTTTATTTTGGTGTTATTTTTAGGATTGGTTATCACCAGTTCGGCATCGCCTTGCTGGGGCTTTACTACATATAGTACCCATTTACCATCGTTGCTGATGCGCTGGTCGCTGATACTTTGCCAGCCATCAAATACAGACTGATCCAGCGGTTTTTTACTTGCTTTTTGGGCAAACAAGCTAACACTGACAAAGGATAAACAGATGATAAGTAAAAGTTTACGCATATTAAATTAAGTAAGAATTAAATATGCTTAAAATAGGCCGTGTTTTAAAATTAGCCACGGGAAAGTTACAAAGAGAGAGTAAGGACTTTTGGAGCAAAGAATAAGGACTATCTAACAGCGGTGATTTTTTGGAACTGGTATTACGGATAACAGGCGACAAGTATTATCAAATATATCTGCTAAATTAGGGGCACTTATTAGCTATGAAATATTACTTTAAATTTGATAAGCACCTGGTGGCGTTACCGTTTTTGCTGTTCGTTTACGGATTTATACAAACTGCCAATTTCTTTAACAAACATTTGGCTGTACTTAGCTGGAGCTTTTTCCTGGGGCTGGCATGTATCGTTTTGCTTATAATTTATACTTTCAGAAATTTTAATATGGTGCGGCTGGCAATTTTAAGACGGTCTTTGTTGGAGATCACCGAAGAATATATTCATCACCATGTTTACAATGTTAAATACTACTGGTCAGATATCGATGAAATTGAACCGGCGGATAATACGATCTACATAAAAATGTACGATAAAGCCATATCCCCGGTGAAGGATAAAAATGCGCTTATCCGCTATTTTGTTTACGCAAAAAAGAATAACATGTACACTATTGATCTGACGTATGTAAAAGGCAGTCATAATAAACTATTCAGTCTGCTAAATGACTATAGTATTCCATCCCTTGAATTGGAGGGCAAATAGAAAACATCATACCTAAATAACCTGCATGAAAAAGATCCTGTTTTTAATGGCCATGTTGTGCTGTAATTATGTTAAGGCGCAAAACATAACCATCAACATTACCGGCAGTCCCGATACCGTGGTGAAGATAAATTACCCGGTTGACGGCATAAACTACAATTACTGGCAAAATCAGAAAACGTACCGGCTTGATTCCAAAAATACCATACAGTTTCCTAATACCCTGAAAGCGGGCAACTTTATTTATATATCAAACAATGGCAAGCTTACCCCTGTTTTTATAACACCTGGGAAAAGCCTGCAAATAGACCTTACTGTTAACGACAAAAAACAAACCTTAACGGTAAAAGGCCCCAACGCCGATGGTATTGTACTTTATAATAATTTGAATCACCCATCTTATCAGTTAAAAGCGCGGTTTTATTATAGTAATGATACAACAGCAGCCGGACTGAAAAAGGCTATAGACCTGGATATTACCAAGGAACTTCATCGGTTTGATTCGCTGCTTAAGGTTAAGAAGGTAAGTGAAGAATTTTACCGCTTTACCGAGCGGGATATCCGCTATTATTATGCTGCTGTATTATCGTCTGCAATTTTTGTTCAGTATATTAGGACAACTTACGACCATAATCGGCCCGATTATAAAGCGGTTTTTAATAAGGACTTGGAAGATGCCTGGCCTGAAATATATAAAACAACCCCACCTAACAATCAGTTTGCCACAGGTGCCCCGGAGTTTTTTTACTATGCTAAAGATTATGCTACCTGGTATAAATTAATTTATCTCGCAAAAAAAAACGGCACCTATAATGAGCCCCTTGATGGCAGTAATTATTTTAATAGATTTTACGACAGCTTTAAAGCCAATTTTACCGGTAAAAACCTGGAATACCTGCAAGCCCGCTTCATTTTTGACGAGGCCATGGAAAAACAGTATCAGCCGCAACTTGTAACGTTGTATAACCGGTTTATAAAAGACTATCCCAAAAGTAATTTCACAACTTACCTTACCCAGCTTATTAACGAGATTACAGCCTACCATAAACGAGCCGCGCAGGCATTAAGCGCCGAACAAATTATACTGCCAACAGATGGTATAAGCACTTTCGACCAGCTAATGGCGACATTTAAGGGCAAAACCGTTTATGTAGATATGTGGGCAACCTGGTGCGGGCCTTGTAAAGATGAATTTCAATATGCCGCAGATGTGAGGAAGTATTTAAAAGATAAGAATGTCGAATCGCTTTTTATTTCAATGGATAACGATGGTGCGGATAAGCAATGGCGGGATATGATAAAGTTTTATAACCTAAGCGGCAACCACGCAAGGGTAAACAACACCCTGCTAAAAGATCTGCTGATAAAATTCTGGGATGGTAAAGGCTATTCTATTCCGCGGTACGTGCTGGTGAAGGATGGGGTAATTATTGAAAAAGATGCCGCCCGCCCCAGCGATAAACAAATATTGTATGATCAGATAAGCAAACACCTGTAGCGTTGTTTGCTTATCTGTATCTTTAAATTAAATCATCGCCTTATTAAGCGCTTTAATGGCTTCGGCAAAATCTTCGCGGGCTATCAGGAATTGGATATTCACTTTGCGCAGGGCAAAACCGCAGCTTTTTATGTTGATGCCTTTTTGCGCCAATGCGGTTGCCGACCGCGCCAGTAAACCAGGCTGATCCATATTTGAACCGATAAGGCAAACCATAGCCATTTTCTCTACAGTAACCTTTTCGTAATCGTCCTCCAGCTCCTGGATAAGTTTTTTGTTGAAATCCTTATCCCATATCACTATCGAAATACTGTTGGCGCTGGTAGCTTTAAATGAGTAGCTAACGCCAAACTTGAAGAACAGCTGCATGATATGAAAATCGGTACCAACGTTGCCCACCATCGATGGATCGTAAATATCAATCATGGTTACCCTTTCGGTGCCGGTAATTACCTCAACGCGCTTTTTATTGCAGATGTATTCGCGGGTTATAAGTGTGCCGGGATGCTCGGGCTGAAAGGTGTTTTTAATCCTGAGGTCGATACCGTTTATCTCCAACGGTTTTGAGGCCTTGGGGTGGATGGCTTCCATACCCACATCTGCCAGCTGATCGGCCACATCATAATTGGTATTGCCCACCGGGAAACAGTTATCAACGCCCACCAATTCAGGATCGGCGGTGCATAAATGGTATTCTTTATGGATGATGGCTTCCTGTGGTTTTACAGCCACGGCTATCTTGCTGAAGGTAACTTCCGAATAACCACGATCAAACTCGCGCATGATGCCTTCTGTACCTTTTGCATAGCCGGTTACAATGGTAACGGTGTTTTCAAAATCGATATGCTGCAGGTCTTTCTTTATACGTTGATCTATAGTAAGCGAGCGATGGTCATGAAAACCACTCAAATCAACAAGTGTGGCATTGATGCCCATGCTCAGGAGTATGTTTGTAAACACATAAGCCGAATGGGTTTCACCGATGGAGGCCAGGATCTCGCGTGCTGCCAGTAAAATACCATCTTTACTTACATAGCCCGATGCCAGGATGTTGGCCATGTTTTCCAGGTAAACCTGCGCATCTTTTATACGGGTTTCAATAAACGCGTCGGCTTCGGTTAGGTTTAATCCTAAGCTTTCGTAGCTTTTGTTGATCTGTTTTAGCTTAACAATAAGGGCCGCCAGCGGCTTATGAAAATCCTTATAGCTGGCCAGGCGGTGATAAACGCCGGGCGCCTTGGTCTTTTTATTCTCGAGCAGGAGGTTGGTTACCCCCGAAAATGCCGATACTACAAATATGCGGTTGTACACTTGTTGCCCGCTACGCTCAAACAAAATGATGTTTTTAATAACATCATTTAACGCGGTCATGGATGTACCGCCAATTTTTTCTACTGTTAACATTTTAAAAAATAAACGCTTTACGCGTATGCGATAAAAACTATACCAACACGGGTGCGGGTATAGTTTAGTTTAAATATCGCCTAAATATAATTGGTTATTAGGGTTTTGTGTTTATCTGATCTTTTACAAGGCCAATTCTGCTGAGGCTAAACCTTATCAAAACGGAAGGTTAATTTTCGCAAACAGGGTGGTTAACTTTCCTTTTTGTAAAGATCACCGGCCTTTTCGGCAGAGAGCTTGATGCCCTTTATCATGGCCGAGCTGAAACCGTTGTGCTCCATTTCGTTTAACCCGGCAATGGTACAACCGCTCGGCGATGTAACCTTGTCAATTTCCTGCTCGGGGTGCGATGATAACTGCAACAGCAAATCGGCAGCACCTTTGGCTGTCTGCGCGGCCATTTTTAATGCATCGTGTGCATGGAAACCGATTTCGGTGCCGCCTTGTGAGGCCGCACGGATAGAGCGCAGGAAAAAGGCGATACCGCAGGCACAAAGCGCCGTGGCCGAGGTCATCAGTTCTTCGTTGATCTGGATGCTTACGCCAACAGTATCAAAAAGTGATTTTACCAGGTTGATATTTTTATTGGTGCCGGTATCGGTAGCAATACAGGTCATGGAATGGCCTATGGCTATGGCGGTGTTTGGCATGGCACGTACCACTTGCACGTTCAGATCAAGCTGCTGGCGGATATCATTACAGCTAACGCCGGATATTACCGATATCAACAGCTGTTTATCTGGCTTAATAGATGGGCGTATCTCGTCCAGCAGTTTATTAAGCTGATGCGGCAATACTGCCAGTACTATAATATCGGCCTTGCGTACCGATTTCATGTTGTTATCCGTAGTGTGGTAACCTTCCAGGGCATACTCTGCCAGGGCGTTAACATTTCTGCGTGTAAGGGTAATTTGCTGGGGCTTGCAAATACCTGCTTTAACCAACCCTTTGGCTAATGACAGCCCAATGTTACCAGAGCCTAATATGGCTAATTGCTGTGATGCGTTCATGCGTTTTTACTTAAACGTGTTCCAAATGGTTTGTTATTCTTTAAATTTCCCAGGTCGTCGCTTTTACCAATGATAACTGCTTTTACACCGCAGGCAATGGCGGTAAAGGCGTTGTCAAGCTTGGGCAGCATGCCGCTGTGTATTATTTTCTTTATTTTTAATTCCTCGTAATGCTCCGGGTTTATCTCCCGTATCAGCGAATCTTCATCATCAATATCCTGCAATACGCCCTTTTTCTCAAAACAGTAAATAAGCGTGGTATCATATAATGACGATAACGATACCGCCAGCGCCGATGCAATGGTATCGGCATTGGTGTTAAGCAATTGCCCCTCGCCATCATGCGTTAACGCGCAGAAAGCAGGGGTGAAGCCGGCTTCCATCAAGCGACTTATATTATCCGGATTTATTGATTTTTCGTGTATATCGCCTACAAAACCATAATCTATGGTTTTTACCGGGCGTTTTATTGCCTGGATAAAATTACCGTCGGCACCGGTAAGACCAATAGCATTGGTACCAAAACGCTGCAGCTGGGCCACAATATTCTTGTTGATAAGGCCGCCATACACCATGGTAACCACGCGCAGGGTTTCAATATCGGTAATGCGCCTGCCATCTACCAGCTTGGCTTCAATGCCCATATCTTCAGCAACTTGTGTTGCAACTTTACCGCCGCCGTGCACTAATATTTTATAACCATCAAGCGCTGTAAAATCTTTTAAAAAATGATACAGGTTTTCTGAGTTATCAATAACGTTTCCGCCTATTTTTATTATGTACAGACTTTTATTGCCCTCCATTTGGGTGGATTTTACCGAAACTGCCTCGCTTTTATTCATTCTTAACAATAATATAACCCAGTTGTTGCCAATTTACTATCATTTTAAATAGAAATCTGATAAAAATATGAAATTATCATGTATTTATTGTTAAAATGGCCTTAAAATGATTAATTATATATTGAGGAATAACTTTACAAATTGATTATGAAATAATTAGTATAATTGAAATTTTAAGGCATTAAACTTGCTATAAAATTTACCTATGGATCAAAAGAAGAGTACCAAGCCACGTGTTGTTATAATAGGCGGGGGATTTGGCGGCCTGCAATTAGCAAAAAACCTTAAAAACGCACCGGTAGATGTACTGATGCTGGATAAACATAATTACCACACTTTTCAGCCTTTGCTTTACCAGGTGGCGGCGGGTTCCATAGCCGCAGATTCTATTGGCTTTCCCATTCGTCGTATTTTTACCAAACAGGATAATTTCAGGTTTGCACTGGCCGAGGTTCAGCAGATTCACCCGGAAAGTAATACGATTGATACCAATATTGGCACTATATATTATGACTACCTGATCATCGCTACGGGATCAAACACCAACTTTTTCGGTAATGCCGAAATTGAGCATTTTGCCATGCCGATGAAAAATATTCCTGAGGCGCTTAACCTGCGCAGCCTTATCCTGCAAAACCTGGAAATGTCGCTGGTGAGTAAGGATCCCGAGGAGAAGGCAGCGCTGATGACTTTTGTGGTAGTAGGCGGCGGGCCAACCGGCGTAGAACTCTCTGGTGCACTTGCCGAAATGCGCGAGCTGATACTCATGAAGGATTATCACGGTTTGCGTAAACATAGCATGAAAGTGTACCTGGTTGAAGGCAAGGCCGAATTGCTGGCATCGTTTTCTGAAGGCGCATCATCAAAGGCTAAAAAGTTTCTGCAGGATATGGATGTAACCATATTTAACAGCGTACACGTGCAAAGTTATAACGGTGTTGAATTAAAAATTGATGATGGTACCACCATATTAACGCGTAATGTACTATGGGCCGCAGGCGTAAAAGGCGAAGTACCCGCAGGTATGCCCGAAACCTCCATTACCAAAGGCTACCGCATACTGGTTGATGAAGTGAGCAGGGTACACGGCTACACCAATATTTTTGCGGTAGGCGATGTAGCAGCCATGATAACTCCCGAAACGCCAAACGGGCACCCCGGCGTAGCACCGGCCGCCATGCAACAGGGCGAGTGGCTGGCTAAAAATCTTATCCGCATTATTAATGGCGATGCTACAGTGCCGTTTAAGTATAAGGATAAGGGCTCATTGGCTACCATCGGTCGTAATAAGGCGGTGGCCGATTTGGGCAAACTGCATTTCCAGGGATTTTTTGCCTGGCTGTTGTGGGGCTTTGTACATTTAATGTCGTTGGCAGGTTTTACCAATAAGGGTATTATATTTTTTAGCTGGGCCATAAACTACTTTACCAAAAACAGCGATAACCGTTTGATAGTAAGATATTTTGACCTGGAAACCAGAAAGAGCAGTTCCGAATCGAAATAAAAAGATGCAAATGTTTTAAAACATTGTGCCCTTAGTTTTATTACTATAGGGTAATTGCTTATGGATCTGTTTGTTATAATTGCTTTATTGGTTATTGTAAGTGCTGTTTTTTCGTACATAAACGCACGATTTTTTAAACTTCCGCCCACCATCGGAACGGTTTTGATAGCTACTATAGCATCTATAATTATACTGGTGATTGATAGGGTAAGCCCCGCAACCGCGCAGTATCTTACCACGTTATCCAAGAATATCGACTTTTCAAAGGCGGTGCTTAACATTATGCTGGGCTTCCTGCTTTTTTCCAGCGCCTTTAACCTCGACGGTAAAAAACTAAAGCGCGAAATGCGACCGGTTTTCGTACTGAGTACATTTGGGGTAATACTATCAACAGCCATTTTTGGTTTACTGCTTTTTTACCTCGCGCCACTGTTTCATATCCACATGCCGCTGCTGTATTGTTTGTTGTTTGGAGCATTGGTATCGCCAACAGACCCGGTAGCGGTATCGGCCATTGTAAAAAACTCCAAACTGCCTGCACACCTGGAAACCATTATCTCCGGCGAATCGCTTTTTAACGATGGTTTGGGTTTGGTGCTATTTGTAATTATACTGGAAATAACAAGAGTGGGAGAGCACAATATTGAAGCATCAAAGGTGTTAATGCTGATTATAAAGGAGGTGTTGGGTGGTATTTTGGCCGGAGCTATATTAGGATATCTTGCCCAGCGATTGATGAAATCTGTAAAAGATTTTCAAACCATAGTATTGATCTCGCTGGCATTGGTGATGGGTTTATCTGTACTGGCAACCATTTTTGAATTCTCTATACCATTGTCGGTAGTTACTGCGGGACTGTTTGCCGGCAGTCATTCCATTAACCAGGATAACAAAGAAAAATCGCATGAGGCATTGGAGAAATTCTGGCAGCTGGTAGATGAAATGCTGAACACCATTTTGTTTGTAATGATAGGTTTACAGCTTATCAACCTGCCATTTGTAAACAACTATTGGGTTACGGGGAGTATTTCTATCGTGCTCATATTGGTAGCCAGGTGGCTGAGCATTATGCTGCCGCTTACCTTTTTGCGGCGCAGCTTACAGGTAAACTACAGTAATATCAATATCATGACCTGGGCTGGTTTAAGGGGCGGCATTTCCATAGCATTGGCGCTAACGTTGCCTATTACGCCATACCGGCATTTGATACTTTCGGGCAGTTATTTTATCGTGATATTCTCGGTAATTGTGCAGGGACTAACACTAAATGCCATGATCAACCGCACATCAAAATCAATTGAATAGGTTATTTTAAGCCGTCCATATATTTGGCGATATCCTGCTCATTGGTGTCGTCGCTTTTGCCGAGGGCACTAATAATATTTTCCCGTTCGACGGCTGTGCGGTTTTGGCTGAGTTTCTGTTTGCCTTGCAGGTCATCTACTACAATTTCGAAGGCTACTATGCCCTTCATCATCTTTTGCTTGTATTCATAGGGCAGGCTGTTCCATTGTTGCTGATAGGCTTCCTCGTAGTTATTGATGGTTTTTGCCAGTAACAGGGCGGTGTCTGCACCTTCGGGTACCAGTGTGGCTTTGCCATAAGCGTGTACGGCCATATAATTCCAGGTAGGTACGTTTGTTTCCTTTTCGTAATGCTGGGGTGAGACATAGGCATGCGGTTCGGTAAAAATTACCAGCACTGTTTTACCAACCATATCATTAGCCTGCGGGTTTGCCCTGGCGAAATGTGAGCACAACACAATTTTATCATCGCGCAGTTCCACCAAAAAGGGGAGATGGGTAGCTACTGGCACATCACCCTCCGAAGTAATTATAGTTGCAAAGCTATACCGTTGCATAAAGCTGACGGCCTGCTGCTGATCTGCTAATTGGAAGTGCTTGGGTATGTACATGGTGTTTAATCAAGAAATCTATAAAACCACTGTCATTACTCTAAGAAATGAGGTGTTAGATAAAGGCCTGTCACCCTGAGCTTGTCGAAGGGTCGCGCGCAGCAGCAGCCTTTACCCGCTATGCTTCGACAAGCTCAGCATGACCCCTTTTTGTATTAGTGGCCCAATTACTTTACAACGCTTCCAGCATCTGCTTTAACACCGCTTGTGCGGCCCAAACACGGTTACCGGCTTCATGTACTACAATAGCATTTGGCCCATCGAGTATTTCATCTGATAGTTCCAGGTTACGGCGAACGGGCAGGCAGTGCATTACACGGGCATCGTTGGTTGCTTTCAGCTTTTCATTGGTGAGCATCCATTCCTCATTTTTACCGAGGATATTTCCATAAGGCTCGTAGGCCGACCAGTTTTTTACGTAAATAAAATCGGCCCCGGCCAAAGCTTCATCCTGGTCGTAACTGATCTTAGCGCCCTGGGTAAAATCGGCACAAAGTTCGTAGCCCTTTGGCTGTACAATGGTAAAGTCAACATCGGCCTTGCACATCCACTCCGAAAATGAATTGGGTACGGCCTGCGGTAATGGTTTTATATGCGGTGCCCAGGTTAATACAACCTTAGGGCGCGCGGTTTTCTTTAATTCCTCAATAGTTACCAAATCGGCAAGACTTTGCAGTGGGTGGCGCGTGGCCGATTCAAGGCTCACTACGGGTACTTTACAAAACTCCACAAACTTGTTAAAGATCATTTCGCTGTAATCCTCTTCACGGTTCCTCAAACCCGGGAAAGAGCGTACACCGATAATATCGGCATATTGGCCCATAACACCTGCTGCTTCGCGAATGTGCTCAACAGTGGTTCCGTCCATGATCACGCCGTCGCGCAGTTCCAAAGCCCAGCCTTCTTTATCAATATTAAGCACCATAACGTTCATACCCAGGTTAAGGGCCGCCTTTTGGGTACTCATACGGGTACGCAAACTTGGATTTAAAAACACCAAAGCAAGTGTTTTATTTTTACCAAGTTGCTGGTGTTCAAATGGGTTTTGCTTAAGCGCCAAAGCCTCTTTTACAAGGGCGTTGATATCAGTAACATCATTTACAGAGGAAAACAGTTTCATAGACTTACTTAATAATTGTAACAAAATTATAAAGTCTCCCCCTTTGGGGGAGATTAGAGGGGGCTTTTATTGATTCAGAACATTTACAAAAGCTTCCAGGAACCTGTCAGCGTGAGCTTTTGTGAGGTTTAATGCGGGGAGGAGCCTTACCACGTTTGGTTTTGCTTCGCCGGTAAAAATGTGGTGCTTAAATAAAAGCTCTTTACGGACATGGGCTAATTCTTCGGGCAGTTCAATACCAATCATTAATCCGCGGCCCCTTACTTCTTTTACCTGCTCCAGTTTTTTAAGTTCCTTTATCAGGTACTCGCCAATAGTAGCGGCATTTAGCATCAGGTTATCCTGCTCCATGATTTCCAAAACAGCCAAACCGGCAGCGCAAGCCAGGTGATTACCGCCGAAAGTAGTGCCCAGCATACCATAAGCAGGCTGTATTTTTGGCGATATGATGATACCTCCAACCGGGAAACCATTCCCCATTCCCTTGGCCATTGTATAAATATCGGCATTAACACCGGCAAAATCTTGTGAGAAGAACTTACCTGTACGGCCGTATCCGCATTGAACAGAATCGGCAATAAAAACGGCGTTATGCTCATCGCATAGTGAACGGATCTTTTGCAGGAAGCTTTCTGGCGCTACCTGGATGCCGCCAACACCCTGGATACCTTCAATGATAACAGATGAAATTTCGTTATCGGCAAAAGCCTGCGCTAATGCTGCTTCATCTGCCCATGGCAAAAAGATAACATTATCTGTTTCATTGATGGGGGCAACAATTTTAGGGTTATCGGTAACCGCAACGGCTAATGATGTACGACCGTGAAACGATTTCCTGAAAGCAATAACTTTCTTTTTACCATTATAAAACGAAGCCAGTTTAAGCGCGTTCTCGTTTGCCTCGGCACCAGAATTACACATAAACAGCTGATAATCATCCTTGCCCGATACCTTACCTAACAAGGTTGCCAATTCCTTTTGAATTGGAATTTCTATAGAGTTGGAGTAAAAACCCAATTGGTGCAATTGATCCTCCAAACGTTTTACGTAATGGGGGTGGGTATGACCGATAGATATAACAGCGTGACCGCCATACATATCAAGATATTCTGTGCCATGGGCATCATAAACAAGGCTGCCCTGACCTTTAACTATATTTATTGGGTTGATGGGGTATACGTCGAACAGTTTCATATTATTAAGGCTTAAAGCTAAAGGCCTAAGGCAAAAAGCTTTTATTTTCTAAATGTTGTATAAAGTTTAAAGCTAAAGGCTCAAGGCAAAAAGCTTTTTACTTTCTAAGTGTTTTAATAAGGCCTATCAGCATGGCCTTTACTTCATTAATTGTTTTATTAGTTTGCTCATACAAGTGTTCGTCAACATAACTCAAATCTCGACACATTAACAAGCAATATTCTAATTCGTGTGACGAGCCTAAAGCCTGATCTAAAAAGTGAGCAAAATCACGCTCTGTATTTCTTCCGCATCCTTCCACAATATTTAGCGGAATAGAGTAAGAGGCACGCTTTGTTTGACTCATTAAATCATATTGTTCACTTTTAGGGAATTTAGGAAGTACAGTTAAATAGATGAACATATTTAGTTCATGTGCTTTTTTCCATACTTCATATTTCCTATAATCCCTCATATTGTGAGCCTAAAGCTAAAAGCCTAAAGCAAAAAGCTTTACTTTTCTAATTATTTTATCGTTACAATTATAATCATATAATGGCAACTGCTTTTTGCTTTGGGCCTTTAGCTTTCAGCTTAAAAAGGCTTTTTGCTTTGGGCTTTTAGCCTTCAGCTTAAAAAGCAGTCGCCTTGAGTCGTAGTCCTGCGCGCTCATCGAGGCCAAACAGGAGGTTCATGTTCTGTACTGCCTGGCCCGAAGCGCCTTTAAGTAAATTGTCCATTATGCTGATAATGAATATTTTATTATCGTGTTTTTTAACCTGGATAAAACATTTGTTGGTATTAACAATCTGTTTCAAATCGATATTACGATTGGTTACATGCGTAAAAGGGTGACCTTCATAATAAACTTGGTACAATGCTAAAGCATCTTCTTCACTCAGGTCACTCTCGGTATACATCGACGCGATGATGCCACGGGTAAAGTCGCCGCGATATGGGATAAAGTTAATAGCCTTATCAAAACCCGACTGCAACTGTTTTAAGGATTGCCCAATTTCGTTTAAATGCTGGTGGTTAAAAGCCTTATAAACAGATAGGTTATCATTTCTCCAAGTAAAGTGGGAGGTAGCCGCCAAACTTTGACCGGCACCCGTTGAGCCAGTTGTAGCCGTAATATGTACTTCGCTATTTAACAGACCTTTTGAAGCCAAAGGCAATAAGCCCAACTGTAAACAGGTAGCGAAACAACCCGGATTGGCAATATTATCAGCAGTTTTAATAGCCTCGCGGTTAAGCTCGGGCAAGCCGTAAACAAAGTTTTTACTTTTTAATTTTGAGTTCTGACTTAACCTAAAATCCTGGCTTAGGTCGATAATCTTTACCGAATCGGGAATTTCGTTCGCCTCCAAAAACTTCTTGGCATCGCCATGACCAACGCAAAGGAAAAGCACGTCAATACCAGTTGATAGTTCGGCCGCGAATTTAAGGTCGGTATCGCCAAACAGGTCGGTGTGTACTTCGTAAACATAATTACCGGCGTTGCTGTTGCTGTGCACAAAAGCAATATCCACATTGGGGTGGTTTATCAGGATACGCAGCATTTCGCCGCCTGTGTATCCCGCACCGCCAATGATTCCTGCTTTAATTTTATTTGATGTTAATCCTGTCATTATTTGTTGATGGATATGAATATAAAATAAACTCCAGGTCACTCCGGTCGTTATTACTGATGAAGTGCTTTTGACCCGGTAATATCTCGATGCCCTGTTCTGGCTTTAATACCGTGGTTTCTCCATCTATAGAAAACGTTGCCCGTCCCTTTAAAATGAAAAATACCTGCGTAGCTTTTTCGTGATAATGTAATTGTTCGGCAGTATCCGGCGGCATCAGCTCCTGTTTAACAGATAGTGCTTCGGTATCAATGAAAGTCCATCCGTGGCAATCATCGCCCCAGTTATAATGCTTTAAACATTCTCCTTTTGAAAAAGCTGTGTTAATCATTTTGCGTCCTGATTAACCTTGTGATATATCATAACCTGGTTACCGAATATCTTAGAGAAACCTTTAACATCTTCGCCGCTCCATGAGTTGTTCATTTCGCCATAGCTGCCAAACTTGTTGCTCATCAGGTCATGATCCGACTCGATACCTATCACCTGGAAACGATACGGGTGCAGCTGTACAAATACCTTGCCGCTTACGTTGGTCTGTGTGTCGCTCAGGAAAGCCTCCATATTACGCATAATAGGGTCATGAAACTGCCCTTCATGAAGCCAGTTACCGTAGAACATCGAAAGCTGATCTTTCCAGGTTAACTGCCATTTGGTTAGGGTGTGTTTCTCTAAAGTATGGTGAGCTTTAATAATTACCATAGGAGCAGCAGCTTCAAAGCCAACGCGGCCTTTAATGCCAATAATGGTATCGCCCACGTGAATATCCCTGCCAATGCCGTAAGGCTGCGCAATGGCCTGTAAAGCCTGGATAGCTTTTGTAGGATGATCGTATTTTTCACCGTCGATGCCTACAAGTTCGCCTTTTTCAAATTCAAGAACAATATCTCTTACTTCGGTTTCGGTAACCTGTGTTGGCCATGCCTCTTCTGGTAAGCCCAGGTTTGATGTAAGTGTTTCTTTACCACCAACAGATGTTCCCCAGATACCCTTGTTAATAGAGTATTTAGCTTTCTCGAAGTTCATATCCACACCATGATCTTTCAGGTATTGGATCTCGGCCTCGCGACTAAGTTTTAAATCGCGGATAGGGGTGATGATCTTTACTTCGGGCACCAGGATATTAAAGATCATATCAAAACGCACCTGATCGTTACCGGCACCGGTACTGCCGTGGGCAACATACTCGGCACCAATTTCTTTAGCGTAATTTGCGATGGCGGTAGCCTGACTTACACGTTCGGCACTAACCGAAAGCGGGTAGGTGTTGTTTTTTAACACGTTCCCATAAATCAAAAAGCGAACGCAGGTGTTATAAAAATTCTCAGTTTCGTCAACAACGTGGTGTGATGTTACGCCCATTTTGTAGGCGCGTTCTTCCACACCTTTCAATTCCTCGTCGCTAAAGCCACCGGTGTTTACAATAACCGAGTGAACTTCGTAACCAAGATCCTGTGTTAAATATATACAGCAAAATGAGGTATCTAATCCGCCGCTGTATGCTAATACTACTTTCTTCATTTGGGGTAAAAGGTTAAAGGCGAAAGGTTAAAGGTTTCGCCGCGTAAAAATTTTATAAAGCCAATTAACATGGCTTTTACTTCGTTAATTATTGTGTGTATTTTGTTGTATATTTCTTTTGGAATAAGTCCCAGATCGTAAATTAAATAGCAAGTGTACTCTACTTCATGAGCCGAACCTAATGCGTTATCAAGGTAATGAACAAAATCTTTATCGGTGTTTTTACCGCATCCTTCAACGATATTTAAAGGGATTGAATAGGTTCGAAGCTGATTGGTTAAAGCAAAACGTTCTTCAACGGGCATAATAGGCAAAACTTCGGCATACACCTGCTTTGTAAGCAAGTGTGATTTTTTCCAGATGTCAAGTTTCTTATAATCTCTCATGTTACCTAAATTTCTACCTTTAACCTTTCGCCTTTGACCTTTAACCTCCTATTCGTGGTGTATGCGTTTCTTAATGGCGTTTTCAATACGTTCAAGGAGGGTTGCTTTATGGGTAATGCGTTTCATTTTTTCCTCATCCTGTTTAAGCTTTTCGGCCGGATCAAACAGCATGGCAGTGCACATGCAGTTTTTGCGGTCTTTGCTCATCAGTATGTCGTAGTTTACGCAGCTTTTGCAGCCCGCCCAAAAGTTTTCGTCCTGGGTAAGTTCAGAGTAGGTGACAGGTTCGTAACCAATTTCTGAATTGATACGCATAACGGCCAGACCGGTTGTTAATCCGAATATTTTAGCATCGGGATATTTTTTGCGGGAAAGTTGAAAAATAGCGTGTTTAATAGCCTTTGCCAACCCTACCTTACGATAGTGGGGGTTAACAATAAGACCCGAGTTGGCAACAAAATCGCCGTGGCTCCAGGTTTCAATATAACAAAAGCCGGCCCAGGTACCGTCTTTATGCACGGCTATAACTGCCTTGCCTTCCAGCATTTTGTTGGCAACATATTCGGGCGAGCGTTGAGCAATGCCGGTACCGCGTGCTTTGGCCGATTCGGCCATTTCATCGCAAATAAGTGGGGCATAGTCTACATGCTGTGCTGTAGCAACCTGAATATCAAAATCTTGTATTGTCATTTAAATAGGTGATTACCGTTAAATTAATTGGCTTTTGAGGCCTTAATAATTAGATGGTTTTTTTATAAAAGAGTTTAAAACTCTTTTATGAGGGGTTAGTACAGGAAACTAATTCAAACCCGTGGCATATAGGGCCTTCGTCGGGGAGAGCCGCATAAAAAAACAGTTGAACCCAAAGCAGCGGCAACCGGAGCAAATGTTGCTCTTATTGCGGGCTTATTTAAGCTTGGTTGATTCATTTTTTTGAGGTATTACTGTGTTTTTAATTTGGGTGCAAATTAGGCCATAAATTTTTACTTATACAAGAAAAAAATTATTTAGTTATAGTGGGATGACAAGTTGAATTTTGTCTGAACCGGGATTAGCGGGATTATAGGATGAACAGGATTTTGTCTGAACCGGGATTTATAAGATTAAAGGATGAATAGGATTCTTTTATAAAAATCCAATAATCTGATAAATCAGCTTAATCGCGGTTCAGACAAATATCATGGCGTTGCCTGCGGCCAGGCTTTCTGCTCATACTGCTCAGGCATTAGCCACAGGCCGGTATCCACGTCCCTAACGCTAACTGCACAAATCGGGCTTAACAACCATTCTCTTAACCAACTTAATCAACCATTCACCTTTTCGAAACAATGTCACCCAAAATCATATCTGCATGAATGCGGGAGTTTTCGATGAACCACAGGTGCGTATCCATTCCGCCGCATACCACGCCGGCGAGGTACAGGCCGGGTAAGTTAGTTTCCATGGTTTCGGGGTTGTACTGTGGTATAAATTTATCTTCGGATAGTATGATGCCCAACTTTTTAAGGAAATTGAAATTGGGTTTATAACCCGTCATGGCCATTACAAAATCATTGGGGATGGTAAGCAGGCCATCGGGCGTTTGTATATCCACCTCATGCTCACGGACCGCTTCCAGGTTAGAGTTGAAATAAGCCTTAATACTGCCTTCTTTTATCCGGTTAATAATATCAGGACGAACCCAGTATTTAACCCTGTTGCTGATCTCGGGGCCGCGTACTACCAATGTAACTTCGGCACCTTTGCGGTAAGTTTCCAGTGCCACATCAATGGCCGAATTGCTGGAACCCACAACCACAACCTTTTGCGATGTGTAATAATGCGGGTCCTGGTAATAGTGTTTTACTTTGGGCAGGTCTTCGCCGGGAATATCAAGATTAACGGCAATATCATAAAAACCGGTTGAGAGAATCACTTTTCTTGCCTGGTAAGTAGCTTTGCTGGTGGTTATTATATAGCCATTACCTTCGGCTTTTACATTGGTAACTTCCTCAAATAAATTAAGCGGCAGGTTATTGGATAATGCAACCCGGCGATAATACTCTAAAGCATCGTTACGGGTAGGCTTGTTATGCACGGTTACAAAAGGTACACCGCCAATTTCCAGTTTCTCCGAAGTGGAGAAGAAAGTCATGGTAGCTGGGTAGTTGTACAACGAGTTTACCAGGCAGCCTTTTTCAACAATAATAAAACTTAAACCGGCTTTTTGCGCTGCAAGTCCGCAGGCTAAACCAATAGGGCCGCCGCCTATAATGAGTATATCGAGCATAAGGCGAAGATAGGCAGTTTAGGGAGAAGTAATATCGAATAATGTACTTGAATGTCGAACTTTCGTAAGTTTATGCGTCTACGCTTGAACTATGCTTTACGGGAGTGTCTGCGCTTGAACATGCAGTAGCGCTAAGTTAAAGCAACGAAAATTAATGCAATAATTGCAGGCAGGGCCTGAGTGAAGAATATTTTTTTTGAAGCGGAGATTGCACCATATAACCCCGCCACAATTACGCAAATTAAAAAGAAACAGGCTACGTTTTTTTGCCACACCAAATCCGAAATAAAAAAACTCCAGATTAAACCTTCAGCCAAAAAGCCGTTATATAATCCCTGGTTGGCTGCTAAACCCTTCGTAGGTTTGAATAGCTCTTCGGGCAGGACCTGTTTAAACACTTTTTTACCTGTTGTTTCCCAGGCAAACATCTCCATCCATAAAATAAAAAGATGTTCAATAGCTACTATTCCTGTAAATGTTTTAGCTAACAGTGGTATCATGTTTTCCATAATTTGGTTGATGGGTGTTATTGTTCCGGAAAAAAAGCCAGCATATTTACACAATTGATATTTTATAAGCTTGGTTAAATGTACTGTTCTGCAAGGATATTTAACAATGTTATTACGGTAAATTCGATATTATCAAAAGTGTGATGGAGCTGGTGATTATGGGGATAGGAAAGGGTGCCCAAAAAAATTTGGGCATAAAAAAGGGTAAGCTACTTTTATCGCGCCGCTCAACTCTCTACCCTTGCTGTGTTCCCACCCTGGGGGAGTTCAAGAGGAGCTGGCCGTAAAAGACTTACCCCGGCGCAAATATAGAAAAAGGTTTGTTTATGGTTAATAAATTGTTAAAAAAGGTTTACTGACTGATAGATAAGTTGATAGCTTGCTAATTTTAACATTGACGGGCTATTACGGGCAATACCCGCACTGTTTTTTATCGCCAAAAATGCGCAATTATGCGTTTTTTGGAATCAGGACCTGTTTTTTGCCTGTTTTTAAAAGGTGAAATAAGTGATTTTAATATCGAAGTATCATGTCGATGGCAGCTTGCGGCTTAATGTATTGTTAACCATATTGTTGTATTTGAAAAATCATGTATATTTAACATTAAGAACCTTAATCAATTATAAATGACAACACCAAATGCTCTGGCAGTAAAATATCGTATTGAGTCGATTGATATTTTGAGAGGGTTGGTTATGCTAATTATGGCTATTGACCACGTGCGCGATGTTTTTCATTTAGGGCAGCCCGACCCCACGAATCTGGCAATAACCACACCCATCCTGTTTTTCACCAGGTGGATCACCCATTTTTGCGCCCCTACGTTTGTATTCCTGAGCGGTATTTCGGCTCATTTAGCAGGTGCCCGGCGAACGCAAAATCAGCTAAGTACCTTTTTAATAAAGCGTGGCTTATGGCTCATAGCTGTTGAGTTTGTGTTTATAAGCTTCGCAATAACGTTAAACCCATTCTATAACATACTAATATTTCAGGTAATATGGGCCATTGGCGGCAGTATGGTTTTACTGGGTTTGCTGGTACGGTTACGTGCTTCGGTAACTGTTATTGGTGTAATTGGCGTTCTTATATTCTTTGGTCATAATATATTTGATATCGTGAGCCCGGGAACTATTGGTAATACATTTATCTGGAAATTGCTGGTTTCAACCAATGGCTTCAGTGCTATGGTGAATGTTGGTAATAACCATTTCTTCTTACTGGCCTATGCACTTTTACCGTGGACGGGCGTAATGTTCGTTGGCTATGCCTTTGGGTCATTATATAAAACATCTGTTAGCGCGGTTAAACGGAAAAAGGTATTGCTGTTTTCTGGTCTGGGACTGCTGGCGTTATTTTTTGTTTTCAGGGCCCTTAATATTTATGGCGATCCATCCCCATGGTCGGTTCAAAAAACTACGGCACTCAGCATAATTTCGTTTTTTAACGTAACCAAATATCCCTGCTCGCTGCTTTACCTCGGGATGACTCTGGGCACTTCCCTGGTCATCCTCTCCCAAACCGAAGGACTGAAAAACAGGTTTGCATCCCTGGCTATAGTATATGGCAACGTGCCTTTCTTTTACTATATATGCCATTGGTATCTTATTCAGTCATTCCATATCATCCTGTTTTTTGTGATGGGCTTTAAAACCAGCGATATTGTCAATCCCCAGTTTCCGTTTTTGTTTAGTCCGCAAAAATTTGGTTTTAATTTGTTAGAGGTTTACATCATATGGTTTGTTGTTGTGTTTACGCTGTACTGGCCCTGCAGGTGGTATAGCAAATACAAAAAATCGCATCACCAATGGTGGCTTAGCTATATTTGATGTTTACCAGCTAAAAAAGATCGATCTGGTTAACAGGCGGCATATCCGTTTGAGCCGGTTTATCTAAAGGTACATTCGCTCTGTTCCCCAAGCCGGCGACGTTTTTAAATTCAAAAACTTTGAATGATTGCCATTTAGGGGCTTCGGCAAAGGTTTCGCGTTTAACAATTTTTAATTCTTTTACCCAAAATGGCTCAACCAGTTTCTTATGCTGAAAATGTGGCCAAAGGAGGGTGAAATCTTCGCCGGGAATATTTCTGGTGACGGTAATATGCGGTACCAATGCTTTTTTTATGTTGAGGCTTTTCTTTAAGCGCTTAAACCATTCTTCAACGGCCGGGGTGCTGCGGATGTGTGCATAAATGGTCATCCGGTTATGCAGGTGACTAAAATATCGGAAACCATCTATATGCAGTAAAACAGCAGGAAGGGCGTTTAAACTTTTTTCTATCAAGTCGATATTTCTATCGGCCATAAAAGGTTTCTGACGTTCGAGGTGGAGGATGGAGATATGCGCCGGCGAATCCATGCTCTGGTAATCGCCAATAAGCCTTGCCGACGCCTTTTTATAGCGCGCTATCTCCTGTTTTACCGCATCCGGTGGTGAAAGCAGCATTAAATAATCCTCGTAGGCTGTCATTTCCTTATACTTTTAATTCCATCAAAAATGCTAATATTTTTAGTAAAATATCAAATTTATTTTGATATTTGTACATGGATCAAAAGCGCCATATTGTACATATCGACCTCGATTCGTTCTTTGTATCGGTTGAACGCAAGTTTAACCCGGCACTTATTGGCAAGCCTGTGCTTATCGGTGGTTCGGCAGATAGGGGTGTGGTGGCTTCCTGTAGTTATGAGGCGCGTAAATTTGGCATCCACTCGGCCATGCCCATGAAGCAGGCTATGAAACTTTGTCCGCATGCTATTATTGTTCGTGGTACGCACGGCCGCTATTCCGACGCCTCACGCGAGGTAACAGAGATAATTCATGACTCGGTGCCGCTGTACCAAAAAACATCGGTAGATGAATTCTATATCGATTTGACCGGGATGGAGCGTTTTTATGATTGCTACCAGATAGCATCAAACCTACGGCAGCGCGTGATCAGGGAAACCGGTCTGCCTATATCCTTCGGCATGGCATCTGGTAAAACGGTGGCAAAAATGGCTACCAATGCCTCGAAACCTAATGGGCAATTGTGGATTAAACCCGGCGAAGAGCTTGCTTTTTTAGCACCGCTTTCCATCAGTAAAATCCCCGGTCTTGGCGAAAGTACCAGCCAAAAGCTTTATCAATACGGCATTGAAAAAATTGGCGATCTGCAGCGCACCAATATCCGATTCCTGGAAACGGTTTTTGGTAAAGCCGGTACCTACCTTTGGGAAAAAGCCCACGGGATTGATCATAGCGAGATTGTACCGTATAGCGACCGGAAATCTATATCTACCGAACATACTTTTGATGTAAACGTGAACGACCAGCGCACGCTGGAAACCATCCTGGTATCCATGACCGAGGAACTGGCTTCAAAGCTCCGTCGTGAAGATAAGCTTGCCTCGTGCCTGGCTATTAAAATAAGGTATGCCAACTTTGAAACGCATACACAGCAACAAAAAATAGCCCTTACAGCGGCAGAGCATATTTTGCTTCCCGGCGTTAAAAACCTGCTCAAAAAAGCCTGGAATCAACACCGGCCGATAAGGCTGATAGGGGTTAGGCTAAGTAACCTAACAACGGGCCGGTATCAGATCAATCTTTTTGAAGACAATGAGGAGCGCATCCGCCTGTATCAGGCTATGGACAATATCAATGGAAGATATGGTGATAAAACCGTTTGCCGGGCCGCCGGAATGGAAATAGGTACAAGGAATTTTAACCCGTTTTTGAAGGGGTGATTGTAAGAGAGAGGCGAAAAGGAAAAGGTAGGAAAGGAGGTGAAAGGGAAAAGGTTAAAGGCGAAAGGTAGGAAAGAAGATAGGCGAAAGATTAAAGGTTAAAGGAAAAAGGTAACAATCAACTAAGAAGATTCCTTTACTCAATTTCCTTCCTCATCAGCAAATCGGTTTGCTTATCGTTTCCTAACATAAATGGGTGGCTGCCAAAAGTTGTAAAGCCGTGCTTTTTGTAAAAGGTTAAGGCTTTATGGTTATGCTCCCAAACGCCAAGCCAAACGTATTGCAGGCCTTTATCTTTTGCGGTTTGTAAAGCGAAATTTAATAAACGGTGACCAATTTTTTTACCATGATGCTCGGCCGAAACATAAATGCGTTCTACTTCAAGTGAGTTGGGCTGGTTGAGCTCAGTTTGTGCCGTGTCGAAGTTTATTTTTAAATATCCGGTAACTTGATCGTTAAGGATGGCGAAATAAAATTCGGAGTCGGGATTGTTCAGTTCATCCTGTATTTTTTGCAGCGTAAACGCGACCGAGGCATAAGCGTCCATATTGGCAGCATCATTTAAATGCGCAAAGAAGTCATAAAACGTTTTCCTGCTAAAGGTTAACAGCACATCAGCATCGGCTATGGTAACCTTTTGTATGATAACATTATCGTTAGCCATTAAATCAAAAATATTCAATCAAATTGCTCTTTGAGGCGCACCAATCTGTCAATCATTAGGTTAAGTTTCTCTTCCTCGTTTTTAAACATACGCGGTTTTAAATAAAACGTGGTGAATACAAACCAAAGCAATATCGATCCATAAGTAACCAGTTTAAATGTAAGCGACGAATTTTCCAGCACCTCTATAAAATAGAGTGCAAGACCAGCGCTGATAAGCAGTATGTATATATAATAAAACCAACCAATAACCTTAGTGCGGGTTTTCTGATATTCTTTAAGGCTGTCGAGGTATTCGGCAGGGTTAAGCGTTGCATCGTGCTTGCTTAAAATATGGTAATGCCTTACTATCAGCGAAAGATACATGAGTAAAGTTACCAATACTATTAAAATCCCTACGGTAGTAATGGCCGATTTAAAGGCCAGGAAAAATGTAACAATAAACGCGAACGCCGTTATAGCCACCATGGCCACAATGCTCCAGTATAACTTAGTAGTTATGCTGCGAATCCCCTTCTTAACCTGCTTCAGCACATCATCCACTGAAAGCTGATCTGGTTTTGGCTGTCCCTGCCAAACCGACATCAAATGATCAAAGTCTTTCATACTGGTTATATAATTCTGTTAATTTCTGTTTTATACGATAAATTTTAACCCTCAGATTTCCTTCTGATATGCCCGATACCTCGGCAATTTCGGGGTAGGGCAATTCATCAAGCACAAGGGTTATAATAATTCTTTCCGATTCTTCGAGTTTTGATATACACTTATACAGTAAAGCCACCTTTTCGTTTTTATCCGATAGCTCTTCGCGTTTGGTTTCGGCAATCAGCGGGGTAAGCTCATCTTTCGCCTGTCTTTTTTCCGACCGTAAATAAGTTAAACAAGTGTTTACTGCAATACGGTAGATCCAGGTGGAGATCATAGCCTGATTCCTAAACTTCTCCAGGTTTTGCCATACTTTTAAAAAGGTTTCCTGCAAAAGGTCGTTCGCGGCGTCATCATCGCCGGTATAACCATAGCATAAATGGAATATCTTTTTAGAATTAGCTTCATATATTTGCTTGAACGCTGCTTCTTTGTTGGCCACTGTGTTAATAGATTTTTAATTTTAGATGCTTGCCGCCTAAATATGTTACAACAGGTAATCATTCTTTTTAAACCAGGCCAGCTTACTTTCGGCATTAGCCAATAAAGTATTATAGCTTTCGGCATGGTCAAACTGCAAATCCTCGTGCAGCTTGCTTATCAGTGTACGTATCTTTTCAACCTGCCGTATCAATATCAGCCTTATGGGTTTGTATGATGTACGCCTGTCGGCATATTCGAGGTAATTATCGCAAAAATTAAGCAGTAATTCAATCTCGGCCGCTTTCGATCCCATAAATTTGGTGTACTTGGTTATCAGCCTTAATATTTTGCGCATCCCCTTTGCCGCATGATAACTTAGTGCCGGCAGCTGACTAAACATAAAACCGGCTTCGGCTTTAACTTTTTCAATAAAGGCCGCTTCGTCATAAGCCTCAAATAGCAAATAGGCCAGCAGTTCTTTGTTCTCCTTTTTATAACGGGCCAAACGCAGCAGTAATTCGGCAAGCTGTTCATGCGGCAGGTGCTGAATTTCTTTTTTTATATGCTGAAGTCCGTATGTGGTAGTACTCATGTGTGTTTAAAAATTTTAGCAAAATATTAAATAGTTGTAGTTTAGCGGCCTGCAAACTAATCTATGCAAAAAAGCAAACTGACGCTCTATATTTTTATTGCACTTATAGTGGGTGTAATAACCGGATATATTTACAATGCCCGCGTAATTAACGCCATCAACGTAAATATAAACACCGCCGATGCTACTGTAAAAGCCATAAACACCAAAATGGTTTTATTGAAAGATAGTACCACTGCAAATTATATAGCCCTTAAAGCGCAAAAAGTACAACAAATTAAGATCAGTAAAGATAATAATTCTATCCGCGAGGATAAACTGGAAGGTTTTACCATCCTGAGCGATATATTTTTAAGACTCATAAAAATGATAGTGGCCCCACTTGTATTTACCACGCTGGTGGTAGGTGTAGCCAAGGTAGGGGATATTAAAGCCGTGGGCCGTATTGGCGGCAAAACATTGTTATGGTTTTTGAGTGCCACGCTGGTTTCGTTGTTGCTGGGTATGCTGCTGGTAAATATTTTTGAACCGGGAACTGCAATGCACCTGCCCTTGCCCGACAGCCATTTAACTACCGATATTAAAAAGACGGCATTATCATTAAAAGATTTTATCAGTCATATTTTCCCCAGGAGTATTTTTGAGGCCATGACCAATAACGAGATACTGCAAATAGTGGTATTCAGTATATTTTTTGGTGTAGGCACTGCCGCCATTGGCGAAAAAGGCCTTATTGTTATTAAAGCAATGGACTCTATTGCTCACGTAATATTAAAGATAACCGGCTATGTAATGAATGTTGCACCGCTGGCTGTATTTGGCGCCATAACGGCTGTAATTGCAAAACAGGGCTTGGGTGTGCTATCAACCTATGGTATTTTTATAGGTGAGTTTTATTTTTCGCTGGTGATGCTGTGGCTCATTATTATATTGGCGGGCTTTGTGGTACTGCGCGGGCGTATCTTTAAGCTCATCAACAACATTAAAGATGCCATGCTGATAGCGTTCAGCACATCAACCAGCGAAGCAGCATATCCCAAGGTACTCATAGAACTGGAGCGTTTTGGCTGCAGCAATAAAATTGTAAGCTTTGTTTTACCGCTTGGTTATTCTTTTAATTTGGATGGAAGCATGATGTATATGACCTTTGCGTCGCTGTTCCTGGCGCAATCTTATGATATTCATTTATCGTTCGGGCACCAGCTTTCCATGTTATTGGTGTTGATGCTTACGAGTAAGGGCGTTGCCGGGGTGCCAAGGGCTTCGCTGGTGGTGATAGCGGGTACGCTATCCATGTTTAATATACCCGAGGCTGGGTTGTTCCTGCTGATAGGTATCGATCCGTTGCTGGATATGGGCAGGTCTGCTACTAACGTACTTGGTAACACTGTTGCTACGGCTGTGGTAAGCAAATGGGAGGGAGAACTGCAATAATTATTGATTTACTGAATTAATGAATTATTGATTAAAAAATGGAAAGTAACGAAAGGATCGAGTTTGCCGAAATGTTCAAAAAACGCACAAAGAAATTTGTGGTTGATAATATTAGTTTCTTTAAAACACTACCTAAAACCGAGGAGGCTAAGATCATTGGAAGGCAGTTATTAAGGTCGGCATCATCAGTAGGTGCCAATTATCGTGCAGCATGCAGGGCGAGGTCACAGGCCGAGTTTCACGCCAAGCTATCAATTGTTGTTGAAGAAGCTGATGAAGCTGCTTTTTGGATGGAAGTACTCATTGATGCCGAAATTGTAAAACGACTTGATTTAGAGCTGCTGTTAGATGAAGCAAATCAAATTTTAAAAATTGTTTCTGCATCAAGAAAAACGGTTTCATTAAAAAAATAAATTAATTCAATAATTCAATAATTCAATAATTCAATAATTCAATAATTCAATAATTCAATAATTCAATAATTAAAATGTCTGATCGTCAAAAGAAAATATTTTTCACTTTAACCATTGTGGTGCCTTTTTTGGCTTACTGTGTGTATTATTATGGTATGATGATAAAAAACGCGCCGTACCGTTTTTCTGATTTCGAGTCGATGTCGTTCCAATATGGTAATAAGGATAACCTGGTTAATAAATATGATTCAAAAACGGGAGATTATCAATATTTGAACAAGCGCGATTCGCTGATTAAAACGCATTTGCATTTAGTTAAGGATATCGATTTGATTTACCTGCACCGCAAGGCTGCTGATCTGGGTTTCTGGGATTTTCCAAAAAACGAAACCGGCGATACCACGGCCAACGCACGTAAAAATGGTGTGCGTTACATTATTGAGTTTAAATACAAGCAAAAAAGTAAAAGAGTAGTATTTGACAGCGACTTTGTAGGCGACCCTAAATTGATAGATGCCAACAACACGCTGATAAAAGAAATACGCCAAAGTTTAATAGCCGCCGAAAGCAGGCAGAAAAAATAAAGCAAAATGGGAGTTGTTTATTAAATAACCAATCCCTATATTTGCACCTCGAATTTTAAAACAATAATTAACAAACATGTACGCAATAGTAAGTATAGCCGGACAGCAATTTAAGGTTGCAAAAGACCAGCAGATCTTTGTACACAGGTTACAGGGTGATGAAGGCGCTAGTATTGAATTTGACAGTGTATTGTTAGCAGAAAACGAAGGTAAATTCAAATTAGGTTCTGATTTGAAAGGTGCTAAAGTTTCAGCTAAGATCGTGTCTCATTTAAAAGGTGATAAAGTGATCATTTTCAAAAAGAAAAGAAGAAAAGGTTACAAAAAGAAAAATGGTCACCGCCAACAATTTACCAAGATAGAGATCACTGGTATTACATTATAATTAAAGTTTAAACCGAGCCGATTTTATCAGCTCATAAAAGATATTAAAAATGGCACACAAAAAAGGGGCCGGTAGTTCCAGAAACGGCCGCGAGTCGCATAGCAAACGTTTAGGTATCAAGATTTTCGGTGGTCAGCCAGCTATTGCAGGTAACATCATCGTTCGTCAGCGTGGTACTAAACACAATCCAGGTGTTAACGTAGGTATAGGCAGGGATCACACATTATTTGCTTTAGTAGCTGGTAACGTAGTTTTCAGAAAGAAAGCTGATAACCGTTCATACGTATCTGTAGTTCCTTTTGCAGTTGAACCTGTTGCAGAAGTTGCAGCACCAGCTCCAAAAGTAAAAGCAGCACCTAAAGCAGTTGAAGCTGCTCCGGTTGCAGAAGTTGCAACTGAAGAAGCTCCAAAAGCAAAGAAAGCAGCAGCTCCAAAAGCAAAGAAAGCTGATACAGAAACAACTGAAGAAGCAGCAGCTGAGTAATTAGCTAAGCTTTACAAAATATAAAAAGCCCCGGTCATTATTTGATCGGGGCTTTTTTGTGATCTATTGTTGTTTATCCTTCCTTTTATTGTCGTCTTAGTCCAGATTAAAAGTTATTGGAAAAGAATACCTAACTGTTACTGGTTTCCCGTTTTTCATACCCGGCTTCCAGGGAGGTGAAAGTTTAACTACCCTGATGGCCTCATCGTTCAGTTCTTTGCCGGGGCCGCTAATAACTTTAATACTATCAAGTTTCCCCGTATCTCTAATTATCATTTGTAAAATTACCTTTCCCTGAATTCTATTTTGCCTTGAATATTGGGGATAACGAACGTTCATGGCTAAAAACTCACCAAAACTATGGTTTCCTCCAAGGAACTCGGGTTGTTGTTCATCCTGTTTATCGTCGTCTTTAGGCAACGCAAAAGTTATTGGTACAACATACTTAATTGTTATCGGTTTTCCGTTTTTCATACCTGGCTTCCAGCGCGGTGAAAGCTTAACTACCCTGACGGCTTCATCGTTCAGTTCTTTATTAGGTCCACCAATAGCTTTAATATTATCAAGTTCTCCGGTGCTTTTAACGGTCATTTGTACAAACACCTTACCCTGAACACCATTTTCCATTGAATTTTTTGGATAACGGATCTTCGTGGCTATAAGTTCGTAAAAAAGCGCTGTTCCCCCGGGGAATTCCGGCACTTGTTCCATTGATCGAAAGATTGAATCGGCCGGAGCTGCATTATTTAAGGAGTCTTGCTTTTGAGCTTTAACCAGCAGAGAACTTAGGGTTAGAAAAGTAATTGGTATAATTTTTTTCATGCTATTTTGATAAGGTTTTCATCTATTAACTGGTGCAGGCTTTTAGCAGATTAAGCTGGAAGCTTAATTCATGCTTTCACAAATTATTAAATGGCCGATTCAAGATAATATTTCATGTATTAACCATTATCTGTAATTGTAAAACTTATCGGTACAATGTATCTTGATCGTATTCGTTTCCCATTTATTTTTGCTGGAACCCACTTTGGAGAGCGTTTAACTACCCGAAGTGCCTCTGCATCAAAAGCCGATTCTATCCCTCTTTCAACTTTAAAATGTGTTAAGATGCCGTCTTTTTCTACTATAAAAGATATAAGCACTTTACCACTAACATCGCTGCCGTTTTGAGGCCATTTAAGGTTTCTTCCGACAAATTTAAAAAAAGCAGTTGTACCGCCTTTAAATTGAGCTATTTGTTTTTCAATGGCATATTCGTATACCGTAGTGTCATTTACTGGAATAATGCGCCGTTTTGTTTGGGCCTGAATATTCGCACCTAACAAAATGATGATTATAATCAGGATGCCTTTCTTCATACCCTACATATAATCAATACTCCCTCACCAGCAAATTATCGGCAAACTGCCTTAAATACTGTCGGCGGTCTTCAGGTAGGTTTATAGTGTCCAGGGCCGTAAATGCTTTTTCGGCGAAGGTTTGCATGGCTTCATCGGCGTACTGTCTTACGTCAAGCTGGTTGTAAATGCTTGTAACGGCTTTTACCTTTTCTGTAGCATCAAACTCTTGTACAGTAAGCCAATGGTTAAGCTCATCGGCCTGGCTGCCTGTAGCCAGTTCTATTGCCTTGATGAGCAGGTAGGTTTTTTTATTGGATAAAATGTCGCCGCCAACTTGCTTGCCAAATTTATAAGGGTCGCCATAAACATCAAGTATATCATCCTGAAGTTGAAAAGCGATACCCAGGTTCACACCGAAATCGTATAATAGCTGCGCATCTGCCGTTGCAGCGCCACCTATAATAGCACCTATTTTTAATGTACCACCCAATAACACAGCTGTTTTAAGCTTTATCATATTCAGGTACTCGTCGATACTTACATTGGCTTGCTGCTCAAAGGTCATGTCAATTTGTTGTCCTTCGCAAACGCCGGTGGCGGTATCATTAAAAATATCAAGCACCGGGCGTAAAATGGCATTATCAACCTTCATCATCAGCCGGTTGGCCTCCACCATCATGGCATCACCAGATAGTATCGCTACGTTTGAGTTCCACTTTTCATGAACGGTAACCTTTCCGCGACGCAGGGGGGCTTTATCCATAATATCGTCATGCATTAGCGTGAAATTATGGAATACCTCAATAGCCATGGCGGGTTCAATAGCGCTCTCCACATCGCCACCAAAAAGATCGCAAGCCATCAGCAGCAGGGCAGGGCGCAGGCGTTTACCACCCAGGGCCAGTATGTAGCTTATTGGTTCGTACAAATCAGCCGGCTGGGCAGGGAATTTTAAATTATCAACCGCATCTGTTATTAATTCCTGCAGTTCTGAAAGTTGTTTCATTTTATTAGTTAAGTGGTGAGTGGTTGATTGATTGAGTGGTTCTTAATAAGGTCAACCTAATCAACCACTCACTCAATCAACCATTCACCAATATATCAATCCTGTACTAATGAAAAATCAATTTGTTTTTTGGTAAGGTCTACATTTTTAACCCGTATACTCACCTCATCGCCCAGTTGATAAATTTTCTTTTTACGCTGACCGATGATACAATAATTTTTCTCGTCCAAAGTATAAAAATCATCAGATATATCACGCAGACGAATCATGCCTTCGCATTTATTTTCTATGATCTCTACATACATACCCCATTCGGTAACACCCGAAATGATGCCTGTAAATATATTACCAACCTGATCCTTAAGGTATTCGGCCTGTTTGTATTTAACAGACGAACGCTCGGCATCGGCTGCTTTTTTCTCCATTTGCGAACTATGGCTGCAAAGCTTTTCGTAATGCTCGGCATTGGCAGACTGACCGCCGTTTAAGTAATGAAACAATAAACGGTGAACCATCACATCCGGATAGCGGCGGATAGGAGAGGTAAAGTGCGTATAATGGTCAAAAGCCAAACCGTAGTGGCTGCTGGTTTTTGTAGTATAAATAGCCTTAGCCATTGATCTGATAGCCAGGTGTGTAAGTACGTTTTGCTCCTTTTTGCCTTCCACATCTTCCATTAAAAAGTTGAGCGATTTGGCCGTTTCCTTGTCAGATTTTGTGTTGATCTTGTAACCAAACCTGGCTGCAAACTGCGCGAAATTGGCCAAAGCATCTGGCTTAGGCGAATCGTGTGCGCGGTATACAAAGGTGTATTTATGTTTGCCCTTACCCATTTTGCTCACATGCTCGGCCACTTTGCGGTTAGCCAGCAGCATAAAATCTTCAATGAGCTTATGGGCATCTTTGCGTTCCTTAACATATACACCGGTAGGCTTTCCGTTTTCATCAAGCTTAAACTTAACTTCGGTGGTTTCAAAACTGATGGCGCCGTTCTTGAATTTGCGCTCGCGCAATTTATAAGCTAAGGCGTTGAGCTTTAAAATCTCATCTTTAAAATCACCTTCCTGGGTTTCTATTACTTCCTGCACTTCCTCATAGGTAAAGCGTCTGTCTGAGTATATAATGGTTTTGCCGTACCATTCATTAATGATATAGGCATTCTCATCCAGCTCAAACACGGCGGAGAAACAAAGTTTTTCCTCTTTAGGGCGTAACGAACACAACCCGTTAGATAAACGCTCGGGCAGCATCGGGATAACCCTGTCTACCAGGTAAACCGAAGTAGCACGTTCTAACGCTTCCTTATCCAAAGCAGAATCGGGAACTATATAGTACGATACATCGGCAATGTGTACACCAACTTCGTAATTACCGTTTTCGAGTATTTTGTAGGATAGTGCATCGTCAAAATCCTTGGCATCAAATGGGTCGATAGTAAACGTGGTGATATCCCTGAAGTCCCGTCGTTTTGCAATTTCTTGTGGCGTAATAATGTCAGATATTTCTTCAGCTTCGTGCTCAACCTCAGCCGGGAACGATAGTGGGAAGCCATACTCGGCCAAGATGGCGTTCATCTCTGTATCATTCTCACCCTGCGCGCCAAGGATATGTTTTATCCGGCCTATGGGGTTTTTAGCGTCGGCAGGCCAGTCGGTAATTTCGGCCACGGCTTTAATGCCATTTTTAGCCCCGTTCAGTTCGCTTATGGGGATAAAAATATCATGCATCATCTTACGATCGTCGGGAATAAAAAAAGCGAAGCGTTCAGATAATTTAACGATACCCGTAAACTCCATTTTTAAACGCTGGATGATCTCAATTACTTCACCTTCCTTGCGTTTACCCTTACTTTTTGCGTATACGTAAACTTTTACCCTGTCGCCGTTAAGTGCATTGCGCAGTTTGCGCGGGGCGATAAAAATATCACTTTCAAACTCATCATCGGTAACTATAAATGCCGAACCATCATTGGTCAGATCGACCTTACCTTCAACAAATGTTTTTAATTCAAGCAGTTGGAATTTGCCGGGCGAAAGCTCTTTCATCACTGATTTCTTGGCTTCGTCCTTTAATATATCGAATATGATCTCGCGCGATTCAGGATCGCGCACGTTTAATTTGGCAGAAACTTGTTTATAATTTAGCGGCGTATTGCCGTTTTGTTCAAATATATCAAGTACCATTTGAGTAAGTACCTGAACTATAGAAGAATTGTTTTTCTTTTTAGACATACAAATGTATTTGTGTAAAGATACGGAATTTAGCTGTTAGCATGGATAGGGGGTGAAACATGTAGTTAACAACCGCTATTCTATCAACCTTGCGGTATAGATGCTATCAGTCTTTTTGTATATTCCTGTTTAGGGTGATAGTAAATATCATCGGGATAACCTGTTTCTACAATTTCACCCTTATTCATCACCATCATCCTGTCGGAGATATGTTTAATTACAGCCAGATCATGCGATATAAAGATATAGGTAAGCTTAAATTCCTCCTGTAGCTCCCTGATAAGGTTAAGCACCTGCGCCTGCACCGATACGTCAAGCGCCGAAACAGATTCATCGCAGATAATAAATTTAGGCTGAAGCGCCAGCGCCCTTGCAATTACGATCCGCTGCCTTTGGCCACCAGAAAACTCATGCGGGTACCTGTCGAAATGTTCGGGCTGCAGGTTTACTCTTTGCAGCAGTTCCAGTACTTTTTGCTTGCGCTTGGTATTATTACTGTAAAACCCGTGTACCTGCAAAGGTTCCATGATAGATTGCCCAACGGTTAATCGCGGATTTAAAGAGGAGTAAGGATCCTGGAAAATGATCTGAATATCGCGGCGAATTTCGCGCAGGTCGTTCTTTTTAAGTTTACCCAGATCGGTACCGTCAAAACTAACCTGCCCGGCCGTGGGTTCTATCAAGCGTAAAATAGTACGACCAAGCGTTGTTTTGCCGCAGCCCGATTCGCCAACAAGCCCCAGTGTTTCGCCGGGATAAACATCAAAACTTACATTGTTCACCGCCTTAACAGCTTTACCCGACTGTCCGAATAATCCCGCGCGGCCCGGGAACCAGGTAGATAGATGATCTACCTTTAGCAGTGGCTGTTGCTGATAGAGTTTGGTTCGCCTTTCAGTTATTTCCTTTTCGGTATAGTTATAGCGTGCCCTTATGGTTTCTATAGTTGTTGACAGGGCGCTTTCAGTTTTATCAGCATCAAAAAAATCGGCCACCACGGGTAATTTCTTCAGGTGTTGTTTAGGCGATGGCCTGCAAGCCAGCAAGCCCTTGGTGTAAGGATGTTTGGGATGGGCAAACAATTCACTTACCGATGCCTCTTCTACAATTTCGCCTTTGTACATCACCATCACGCGGTCGGCAATTTCTTTAATAACGCCCAGGTCATGCGATATAAACAGCAGGCTCATCTGCCTGATGGCTTTGAGGCTGAGTAAAAGCTCAATGATGGCCTTTTGCACCGTAACATCAAGCGCTGTGGTAGGCTCATCTGCAATAAGGATCTCCGGGTTGCAGGAAAGCGCCATAGCAATCATCACCCTTTGCTTTTGCCCGCCCGAAATTTGGTGCGGATAACTATCAAATATAACCGCTGGTCGGGGAAGTTGCACTTCATTAAATAATGCCAGCGTTTGTTTTTTCGCCTCACTCTTACTTACGCCCAGGTGCAGCTGAATTGCTTCTGTTATTTGAAAACCGCAGGTAAGCACTGGATTAAGCGAGGTCATGGGTTCCTGGAATATCATGGCCATGCGGTTACCACGAATCTTGCGCATGGCGTCTTCTGGCAGTTGGCAAAGACTTGCCCCGTTCAACAATGCCTGGCCGCCGAGTACGGTTTCATTTTTATTGAGCAAACGCATCAAAGCAAGGGATGTTACCGATTTTCCTGAGCCGGATTCGCCCACTATACCTATTGTTTCACCCTTTTTTAAAGTGAATGACACATTTTTTACTGCCTGAAATAAGCCTTTATCCGTTTTAAAACTAACCGACAGGTTATTTACTTTAAGCATTATTGCCCAACTATGGTTATCATTTCGTCTTTAATTAACTCCTCGCCGCGGTATCGTCTTAGCAATTGGGCGGTGGCTACAACATCTTTCTGGCAGTAAGTGGAAATACGATCAAGCTGGTTCTCATTCCAGTAAACATGACCAACCATGCTGCCGTCTATATCATCTTTTGGGGTAGGGATATCAAAAATGGCTGTGAGCAGGTTTAGCGAAGTGTAGTTTTTATAATCGCCAAATTTCCATAGCTCCATCGTATCCAGGTGGATGATCTCCCAGGGCTTTTTACCCGCCAGTTGTAGCTGCGGAGGGAACGGTAATCCATTAATAAGCAGTCTGCGGCAGAGGTAAGGGAAATCAAATTCCTTCCCGTTATGCGCACACAATACCAAATTAGGCGGCTGGCTAAATAACAATGCCGAAAAGTTGCTTAGTAGTTCCTTTTCATCGTGCCCGGCAAAAGATTTTATGCGTAAGCCGATGTTGCTTTTATTGCCCGTAAATAAGCCTACCGATATGCAAACTATCTTACCAAATTCGGCCCAGATGCCGGCGCGTTCATAAAAGCTGTCTGGAGTTTCCTCTTTTCGCATATTTTGCGTTTTCAGCTCCCAAAGCTTTTGCAAATTTTCGGGCAGTTGTTCGTGGCTGCTGTATTGGGGTACAGTTTCAATATCAATCACCAATAAATTATGCAGATCATACTGTTCAAGCATGCAAAATTAAATTTATTGAGCCAATATAGGGAATGTTTAGCTTACGGCTGTTTTGTATGGTGTGTTTTAAGTTATATGGATGTAATTTTTATCGTACTATTTTTTAGGTTTATTAAGCTGAAAACCGATGGATATTTGTACCGATCCTGGATTTTGGCTATAGCTCCCCAAATCAGATACCACCCGGTAACTGCTAAAACTTTTATTGTAGGTTGCCTCCAGTAAAAAACGCTGATACTGCAACGTTACCCCTCCCGAGAGCCCGAAATTTATCTTTTGCTGGTATTGGGTGGCGCTTAACTGCTTGTTTATATTTTTAAAGTATGGCGTATCTGTCATGATCTTTACAGGCTGTAATACTGCATTGCCGTTCACCTGCTTCACCGGAATATTAATAACCGGACCTGCCTTAACGCCTACATATTTGTTGATCTTGTACACAAAATGCACAGGCACGTTTATAAAATAGGCTTTTCGTGAATCCTTTATCCGCAGGGTTTCGCCCGAGTCTACCAATCCGGTATCTGTTTTGCTGGCGTTGGCATGGGTATATGCACCGCTTAATTTCAGCGGATTGAGGCCCTTTACCTGCACGTTTACCGCAAATTTACTGTTGAAGTTATAGGTGCCGAACAATCCCAAATAAAGATCGACAGGGAAACTTCCGTAGAAATTACTGTTTTGTGCCTTCTGGGTAAAGCTATTTGAGGCATTTACACCTGCCATGATCCCAAAATCTATATTTGATAACGACGATGAGCCGGTCTTGTTTTTAGACGGTTTAGTTACCTTAGGTGCTTTTTCTTTTTTTACCTTTTGGATTACATCCGATGGCTTATTTATGGGTTTGTTCAAGCCCATACCAATCTTATTTGCTATAGCTGCAGATTGTCCAAAACTTCCTATATAATTGGGTGTAGCCTGGTTTGATTGCGGCTGCAAGAAATTATTCAGATCATTCTGCAAACTATCGGCATTCCATATCAAACGCTGCGACAGGTAACTGTTTGCCCCCATAACCGCCGTTTGGTTCAAGGGATTGCTATTGTTAACCTTACTATCCTGATCGGTTCCCGAACTGTTTTTAGGCCCTGCATTATGCCCACCTGTAAGCAAAGCATTGTTTTTACCAGGTTTGTTTCCCGTTCGCCCATTTCCGCCCAATAGGTTACCAGGTAAATTTCTTCCGTTTGATATGCCCGCACTGGGGTTGTTCCCGTTATTGCCGCCTCCAGCACTACCATTAAGCTTATTATTTGCTGATGTGTTTTTATTTACAGCGTCTTTGGCATCTGTATTTGCAGCAGAATCAGCACCGCTGACGTTATCAGGCGGTGTTGTTTGAGATAAGCTATCCTTTTTAACCGACAAGCTATCTTCATATTTTACGCTATCAGCTAAATTTAATGAATCGGCTTTCAAGGTATTCAACAGGCTGTCTTTATCAACTACCACACCATGCTTCTTGCTGTTATTATTCTGCGGATGATGTGGTTTAATTTTAGCTACATAAATATAGGCCAAAACACCAATAAATGCCGCTGCTGATAATGAAGCAGTTATTATTGATCCGGTTTTTAATCCTTTTACAACCTTTATCACTTTCGAACCAATGGAAGGCTTTACAACAGGGCTTGGCAAGTGCACATTTAAAAGTGCCTGCATAGCCAGCCAATCCTGTTTTGGTTCATCTGTTACAGGGAGTTCATTTCTCTTTTTTTGCCAAAGATCAAGGTAGTTTAATGAATTTTTCATTTGTTTTTTTCACTCCTTTCTTTTGGCTGGGTACCGGTATTTGCTAATGTTTCCAGTAACTCCCTTAATTTTCTTTTTGCTTCGGCCAAATGCCAGCGCGATGTTCCTTCGCTTATGTTTAATTGTTCGCCTATTTCTTTGTGCGTAAACCCATCCATCACCGATAGGTTAAATACGGTTTGGGTGGCAAAAGGCAGCGTGCGGATGTTTTGGAGGATGTCCTCAAAATAAAGCTTCTCTAATACCTGTGGTGCTATGAAATAGTCTTCCGTATCCTGCGTATCAATACTTACCGTATTAAATTTCAGTTCTTTGCGGCATAGGTCTATTGATGTGTAGATCATGATCTTCCTGATCCAGCCACCCAATACACCTTTTTCAATATCAAAGCTTTTTATTGATTGAAATACTTTTAGAAAACCCGAATTAAAAGCTTCTTTAGCCAGCTCTTTATCGGGCAAATAGTTGTAGCATACACGCAGCATTTCGGCATGAAATAGCCCGTACAAGGCTTCCTGTGCCGTGCGGTCGTTATTTATACATCCTTTTACCAGCTTTTCTGCCTGCTTTTTGGAAAGATTCATTTAAAAATATACGCACATAAGTGCCTGTAAACTCCTCTTCGTATACCGGTTATCAAACGTTGGGTAAAAACAAAAATATTTTTTACAATTTATCAAAGCAGGTATAATTTATTAAATTTTAAAGGAAACCGGCCATAAATAACCGGTTTCCTTTAGGTCAAATCTAAAACATTACCTGTTAAATACCTTGGGCGCTATTACAATTCCCGAAGTATAGTTCCAATCGAAAGTTACGGTTGTGGCCGATACTATTATGCTGCCGGTGTAGGTAGTGCCGTTTAAAGTAGCTTTAAGCGGGTAAGTGCCATTGCCCATGTATATTTTCCATAAAGGTAATGGAGATATAACCATTGGGATATCACTTGTGCCGGTACAAATAATTGGCCCGCGAACGTTCAGAAAATCAAATACAAAGCTCTTGCTCGGAGAAACGGTAGCATTGTATTGCAGCGTACCTCTTGAGCAGTATAGGTTTGTTGTGATGGCATTAAACTGAACACCCACGCTATCGGTTTTTTGATAAATAGAAGGGTGTAAGGTGATCTGATCGCCGGTTAATTGGGTGATCTTCACTGAATCAATAGGTATTACCGGGGTATCGATAGGGTGTGTTGGGTTTGATACAGAATCGGCGCTTACTTTAATAACAATACTGGCTGGTATACCGCCAATTTTACTCGCTGTTACTGTGTAGCTTCCTGCTTTTGTGAAAAGAACACGAGCCCTGCCACCTTGATGAGAAAGGCCGTTAAAACCGGAAGGTGAAACGCTCCATTGAACTGAATCCTGGGTTGTGGTACCAACCAGCGACAGCGAATCGAGCTCGTAGATTTTTACCAGGGTTTTGGTTGCCACAATTTTTCCGTTGTTGGCCGGGTCGTTCATTTTGTTGCAGCTTTGAATCAGAAAAAATGCCAGTACCATGGCAAGGATAGTGTAGGTGAAATTTTTCATGTTTTTAATTGATTAATTAATGATCTCTTTATTGCATCATCGTATCAATTAAGGCAAACGTTGGGTATTGTTTATCAATATTTTATAAGCCGGCGTCAGCAGCCGTCAGTACCTCGTCAGCACGCGTCAGCTGCTTTTAACGGTCTTTGCTCAAAATTTCAAAGCCTATGTTGATGGTGTTGCCATTTCCGTCAACCAGTGTGAGGATATGTTTACCCGGCGGCGGGTTCAGTGCCATCTGGTGAAAGTCCTGCGTTTCGCCAACATATTGATCATCCAGGTGCCAAAAAATTTTCATCCCGGGCAGGCGATGGGCGGCATTGCAAATCATCCGCCCGCGGGACCCATCTGCTTCCAGCGGCACATATATTTTTGCGCCATCCTTCGGGTATATGACTTCCATGGCGTTGTTGTTTTCGGCCTGGGTACAGCCATCCCTAAATGGCGGCAGCACATGGTACTGGTAATTGCGGGCCTTGTAATAATACTCCATTGAAGGCGGCAGCACAAACCATTTTTTGTTCAGTATTTTATCCGGCGACTCACAATTACCGTTCACCTGATACTTACCATCGGCTGATAGGTGGATAAGCTGGTGATACGGACAAACCGGAGCTTTTAAACCACTTTTAGGCACCAGCATTTCGTCCACATCCTCGCAGTATTGCCCAGCGCGGTAGCCGCTTTGGTGGCATACGTTAATTTTCACCATTTCGCCGGTGGGCATATCAAACCAATCGCGCGATACGGGCAGCAGCCTGAAGATCTCGAACAGGGCAGGGGCAGCTGTGTTGATCCCAGTTAGGCCCGGCCGGCCTTCGCCATCGGTATTGCCCACCCACACGCCAACTACGTATTTAGGGGTAATGCCAATGGCCCATCCATCGCGAAAACCAAAGCTTGTACCGGTTTTCCAGGCCACCCGCTGGGTTGAGCTGAATTGCTGCCAAAGCATTTCTTCGCCGGGACGCATAACCTCTTCCATCGCCTGAAAGGTATAATAGATTGATGCCGCATCCAGCAAGCCCGACTTTTCCAAAACCGGTTTTGTTTCTTGAGGCACAGTGTAAACCGGACTATGAAAATCTGCCGGATCATATTGCCCGTTATACTTGTTGTAATGATTTAGCACCCGCGCCATATCCGCGTAAGCGCCGCTTAGTTCCCAAAGGGTATTTTCGCCACCGCCAAGGATCAGCGAAAGCCCGTAATGGTCGGCTGGTTTGGTGAGGGTGGTAATGCCGGCCTTGTGCAAAAAGTCGTAAAAACGTTCGTACTTGAATTGCTGCAGCATTTTTACAGCGGGCACATTCAACGAGCGCGATAAGGCCCTTGACGCAGGTACAGCGCCATCGTACCCCAGGTCAAAGTTCTCGGGATGGTAACCGGCTATCAGCGTGGGCACATCGGGCAGTAAACTATTGGGTAATATTAAACCGCCATGCAGCATAGAGGCATATAGCAAGGGTTTTAGCGTACTACCCGGACTACGTGGTGCGTCTATCACATCCACATCACTTTCCATTTGCGGGTCTTCGCGGTGCGATATATTACCGGCGTAGGCCAGCGTTGCCCCGGTTTCCACATCTAAAACAATGGCCGCTATGTTATTGATATCATTAGCCTTTAAAACCTGGTGGTGTTGCTCCAAAATATCGTTCACCTGCTCCTGTAATGATGATTTTATGCTGGTTTCGATACGCGTATCGCCCAGTGGCCTGGCCTGGTGGTCATTCTTGAAGCGTTGCAGCAGGTGAGGGGCAAGCTGCGGTAAGGGCATTGGCCTGTCGGGTACAGGTTCTAATTCGGCAAGGGCGCAGGTGGCACTGTCAATAATGCCCTGTTTGTGCAGACGGTTCAGCAGCAGGTTGCGTTTTTTTAACAGGATGGCGCGGTTCTTGCCGGGATGCACCAATGATGGTGAATTTGGCAAAACCGCCATTGCCGCCGTTTCGCCCCAGGAAAGTTTATCCGGGCTGCGCCCAAAATACCGCCATGAAGCGGCATCCAAACCAATTACGTTAGTGCCGAAAGGGGCGTTACTGCTGTAAAGTGCCAGTATTTGGGCTTTGTTGTAGGTGAGTTCCAAGCGCATGGCCATAAATATTTCCAGCATTTTATACCAGATATTGCGCTTGTGTTTGGTAGCCAGGCGTATCACCTGCATAGTGAGCGTACTGCCGCCGCTTGTCACCTTGCTCGATCTTAGGTTTTGCCGTATGGCCCTCCCGAAAGCCAGTGCGTCAAATCCGGGATGATGTTCAAAGCGTTTATCTTCAAAAGCGATGATGCACTGCTTAAATTTGGCGGGCACGCTATCGTTATAGGGGAAACGCCATTGTCCGTCGGTAGCAATAGATGCGCCCAAAAGCTGGCCCTGGTCATCGTCGATAACGTAGGATGTTGGACTTTTAAACAGCGGGCTTGGTAAACAAAACCAAAACAGTGAGGTTAAAACAAGTAAGAATACAAGCAGAAGTATTACTTTTGGTTTTTTAAAATAACTTTTTGCGCGTTTAAGTACAGCCTGCATCAATGTATATGATATAATAAGCTAAATATAGCTATCCTATACAACAGCTGTATTAATTTGATGAAACACAATAATGATACTACAAAAACTATCAATAATTATTCCCGCTTATAACGAAGGTAACACGATACATTTAATTTTAGATAAAATTAAATTAGTAAGCCTCACAAATAATATTGATAAGGAAGTAATTATTGTAAACGATTGCTCAAAGGATAATACCGAACAGGCTATAATAGCTTACCAGCAAGCCAATCCCGACTTTAATATTCAGTATTTTAAGCACGAAATTAATAAGGGTAAAGGCGCCGCGCTGCATACCGGCATTTCAAAAGCAACCGGCGAGTACCTGATCATCCAGGATGCCGATCTGGAATATGATCCTGAAGAATATAATGATCTTTTAAAACCCGTAATAAATGGTTTTGCCGATGTAGTTTACGGATCGCGGTTTATGGGTAGTAACCCGCACCGTATCCTGTTTTTCTGGCATACCATAGGTAACAGGTGGCTTACGTTTGCATCAAACATGTTCAGTAACCTAAACCTTACGGATATGGAAACCTGTTATAAATTGTTTGATACCAAAGTGATACAGGGAATTTCATTAACTGAAAAACGCTTTGGCTTTGAGCCGGAGATAACCCAAAAAATCTCCCGCATCCCTAAGATCAGGATTTACGAAGTAGGCATATCGTACTATGGTCGTACTTATGAAGAGGGCAAGAAAATAGGATGGAAGGATGGCGTAAGGGCTATTTACTGTATTTTGAAATACGGGTTGTTTAAGGCTAAATAGGATTGACTGTGAATCTGTAGAGACGCAATATTTTACGTCTCCAACTATACAGAGTCATTTGCATTTTCTATTTGCATGCAGGAGACGCAAAATATTGCGTCTCTACATAAATCCCATCTCAAAAAAGCTCATCCCCGCTGCATCAGCCTCCGCAACCACGCTTGCTATATTTTTATTATCAAGGTTAAAGCTCTTCACTTGCCAGTTTTTCTCGGTTAGCAGTAAACGGTTATCTGCAGTTTGCTGGCCATCAAGACAAGGGATATGCTGCAGGTTATCATCCAAACCCTGGCCGGTGGCTTTGGTAAGTGCCTCTTTACGCGTCCATAATAAATAAAACTTTTCTGCAGACTGACCAATGAAATCTGCTTCGGCATCACTGAAATTATCTGATAAAATAGACTGATAGGGAAAGGTGTGGTCAATTGTTTCAGTATCGGCGCCAATATCGCTGTTGGCCACGGCTATAACTACCCAATTGCCTGAGTGCGATACATTGTATTTTAAGCTATGCCCATCTACATAAGGTTTTTTATTAGCACCCACGGTAAATGTGATGGCCGCCTCAGGCTGATTGGTGTATTTGCCTATAATATGCCGCAATGATGCCCTGCTCACTATAAAACGAGTCCTATCCCTTTCTTGCAGGTAGCGGTTGGCGCGTGCAACTTCGTCGGGCTGTAATGTGGTAAGCAGCTTGTCGATATAGCGCGCGTTTGCGTTGATATCGATCCGCCAAACATCAACGCCGCTGGTTAGGGTAAAATCACATGCTGCCCTGGTATGCCATTCAACAGCATTTAAAAATTGAATACTTACCTCAACTTTGCTCATTACTTAATTACCTGTTAGCGGCTTCGTTCAAACAATTCTGAAGGATACTCGCAAAGATCTTATCATTAGGTGCCTTAAATATAGAGTTATGGCCGCCGGGAATCTTGTGTACATTAACGCCTTTCAACGCGTAGGGTTTCCAGCCCAGGAACTCAAAATCGTCCATATAAAAGGTACGGTTCTCGGCCCTGAATAATTCAACAGCAATAGGGTATGGCTGTAACTGGTAGCGTTTTTCTGCAAGGATATTCATTTCGTCTATCTTATTGGAGTAGCCGAAAAAGCCCTCCTGCTCCTCATCCTTGGACAGTTTCCAGATAACTTTAGTGATCCTGCGTTTTATAGCGGTGGTATTGTGCGCAATAGTTTTAAAAAAGCCGTCATGAAACTCCAGGGCGTATTTTACCTTCCGCATAAAGAATTTTCCACGCTTTACATACATGGGCACTAAACCATCGTAATAAGGTGAGCGGTAGGCATAGGTATCAAACATAGCCAGCATTTTTACTTCCTTGCCCATAGCCTCAAATTGTTTGGCCATTTCAAAGGCTATGATGCCGCCAAATGAATAGCCAGCAAGCGCGTAGGGGCCCGTAGGGTTTTGTTCCATTATGGAGGCGTTGTAGTGTGCCGCAATATCTTTAATGTCGCTCAGGGGTTCCTCAATGCCGTTTAAGCCCTTAGCCTGCAAGCCATATACCGGCTGATCATCGTCCATGCCAGATGCAAGGGTGTTAAATAACAGTACGTTTAGGCCTGCACCATGAACGATGTACAGCGGCATTTTTGTGCCGGTAGGTTTAATGGGAACCAGCGAATCCCAAACAATGGATTTGCCATCCATTTCCAGCATCAGCGCCAGTTTTTCTACAGTGGAGTTCTCAAACAATGCGGCAAGCGGCAGGCGTTTCCCGGTGAGCTTTTCAATGCGGGTCATCACCTGTACGGCTATCAGCGAGTGACCGCCGAGCTCAAAAAAGTTATCGTAAATGCCAATGTTTTTTATCTCCAAAAATTCCGACCATATATCGGCCACTAATTTTTCAATATCGGTACGCGGTGCAATAAACAGGTTGATGCTTTCGGCCAGTTTGGTCGTCTGGTCGGCAAGCGCCTTTTTATCAACCTTGCCGTTTGGTGTTAAGGGCATAGCCGGAATGATAAGGAAATCATCGGGCACCATATAATCAGGTAGTTGGGCCCTCAAACCGGTGCGCCAGCCTTTTATCTGCGCAGCATCGCTTTCGCTTTGGTAATTGTCATTTATCACTACGTAAGCCACCAGTTTGGCTACGCCGCTTTTATCGGCGCGAGCGATAACTACGGCTTCTTTTACATTGTATTCGTTGGCCAGGTTGTATTCAATTTCACCAGCCTCAATGCGGTAACCGCGAATCTTTATCTGCGCATCCACACGGCCAAGGCATTCTATCTCGCCATCGGGCATAAATTTGCCAAGATCGCCGGTGCGGTACATTTTTGCCGATGGTACGCCAGCAAACGGGTCGGCAATAAACCTTTCGGCAGTTAACACCGGCTGGTTGAGGTAGCCTTTGGCAACGCCATCGCCGCCAATGTAAATTTCGCCGGGGGTACCGGCCGGTAGCGGGTTCAGAAATTTATCTAAAATATAGATGGAAGTGTTATCTATCGGTCGGCCAACGGTAATCAGCTTATCATCGGGCATAATTTGTTTTATGGTAGACCATACCGTGGTTTCTGTAGGCCCATAAACATTCCAAAGGCTTGCCGCACGGCTAACTATCCTGTCAGACAGCTCCTTGGGTAAAGCTTCTCCACCGCAAATCACTTTAAGCGGCGTGGTTTCGTCCCAGCCGGCCTCCAGCATAATACGCCAGGTGTAGGGGGTGGCCTGCATTACGGTAACGCCTTCTTTTTTAATAATATCCAGCAGGGCGCGGCCATCCTTGGCGCTTTCGCTATCGGCCAATATCACCTGCGCACCGCTTATCAGCGGTAAAAACAGTTCCAGGCCCGAGATATCAAAACTTACCGTGGTAACGGCCAGCAGCTTATCGGCAGCAGTAAGGCCCGGTGCTTTTTGCATGCTGTATAAAAAGTTAATGAGGCCGTTGTGCGCTATCTGCACGCCTTTTGGCAACCCGGTTGAGCCAGATGTATACAAAATGTAAACCAGGTCATCGCCGGTAACATCAATATTGGGGTCTGTAGCCGGATATTGGTTAAGTGATGGCCATTCGTTTTCCAGTACCAGTTCTTTGGCGTTGGAGATATAGCGGGCCTTGTATTCAAGCGAGGTGATCAATACCACGGCTGCCGAATCGCTGAGCATATGGTTAATGCGTCCTAACGGAAATTGTGGATCAAGTGGCACGTAGATAGCGCCGGTTTTCATGATACCCAGCATTACCACCACTATTTCGGCCGATCTATCAAGCGCAAAGCCTACTTTATCGCCTTTTTTAACGCCTTGCGCTATCAGTAAATTGGCAAATCGGTTTGCCTGCTCATTTAGCTGTTTGTAAGTTAAAGCAGTATCATTAAATTTTATGGCTATGCTATCGGCATATTGCTGCGCCTGAACGCTAATGAGCTGGTGAAGGGCTTTATCTTTTGGGTAATCAACTTCGGTATTATTCCATATTTTTAGCTGGCTGATAAGGGCCTCGGCATTTTTATGGGGGATGTTTTCGATGAGCACATCAGGATCAGCAACTAACTGGCGCAGTAAAAACTCAAACTCATCCATCATATTGCGGATGGTAGTTGCGCGGAATAGTTGTGTGTTATATGACCACTCCAAAACCAAAGCTTCATCCCGACCAGATATATTCACAAAGATCTCGAAGCTTTCATACTCACGCGGATTACTTATCAGGTGATGTTTTAAGCCCGAGAAAGCCACATCATCATCCATTCCCATATCAATGTTAAACATCACGGGCACCAGCGGGATCCTTGAGGCATCGCGGGAGATGTTTAGTTTTTTTAGCAGACTCCCAAATGTGTACAGCTGATGGTCGTAAGCATCAAGTATGGCCGATGTGCGGGCCTTTAAATAGGTTTTAAACGATTGTTCGCCTTTTGGGTAGCTGCGCAGGGCCAACAGGTTAACGCAATGCCCAATAAGCCTGTAATTGCCCGTTGCGGATTGCCCGGCGGCAGGCAGCCCAAGAATTATCTCTTCCTGTCCGCTGATGCGTTGCAAAAACAACTCAAATGCCGCGAGCAGGGTGGTAACAAAGCTGGTGCCGTTGGCCTTGGCCAGTTTTTTTAATGCCGATGCTAATTCGGCATCAAGATCAAAATCGTCGCGGTGACTTTTGAAGGTGCGTACGGCGGGGCGGGGCAGGTCGGCAGGCAGGTGCAGCGCATGGCTGCTTCCCTTAAACTGATCGAGCCAGTAGCTTTCGGTTTCTTTATATTCGGCGCTTTTTTCAAAGGCCAGTTGCTCAACCGCATATTCACTGAAAAGCGGGGCGGCAGGCAGATGCAAAGGCTCGTTATTGGTATAGGCAGAATAAAATTTACTCAGATCCTGCATCATAATACCTATCGACCAGCCATCGCAAATAATATGATGGGCCGTAAAGGTTAGGTGATGCTGATGATCGCCCAGTTTAAGCAAGGTGGTTTTAAACAGCGGACCGTTTACCAGATCAAAAGGTATAAGGGCGGCCTGCCGGTTATGCTCGTCTATAAAAAGCCGCTGCTGTACAGCCGATTGCGCAGAAAGATCATGGTAATCAATTTCAAGCTGCAGCTCATTATAAATGCAGATGTATTTACCATCGGCGCTAAATGACGATCGAAGGGCCTCATGCCTGTTACTGATCTGTTGCAGGGCATGAAGCATGGCATCGTGGTTAAGCGTGCCCGTTAATTCAAGCGAAAAGGATTCATTATAAGCGCAGTTGGCCCCGTCGCCGCCAATAAGGCATGATGTCCAGATCTCCAGTTGTGATGCCGTTGCAGGGGCAATCAACTGAAGCTCCGGCCCGGCAAAGGGGTCAAATTCTACAGGAGTGGTTTCGTATGTGTATAAGGTGTCCAAGGTTGGTTATAGTGCTATATTTTTACCTGTAAAAATTTTCCGGGGTTGGCGGTATCGCTGATAAACCAGCCGGGGTTACCATCTTTATCGCGGCCAAGCTTTGCGCCGGGCACCGGTGGCTCGGTAGCCAGACTAACCTGCTGTGCGGCCGTTTCCGGTTTTTCAGATGGCATAAAGCCCGATTCTATAAGTTCAGTAACGCTTTCTTTAAACGCTGTAACTATCTGATCTATTTCATTATCTGTATGCGATGCCGTTACAAAACATGGGAAAAGATCCCATATATGGATGCCCTTGTAACGCATCAGCGTAAACAGTAGTTCGCCGTAGGCCAGTTCATATTTAAACTTGATCTTCCACAAAGAACCGAAAGATGGAGAGTATAACGGAACACCCTCTTTTTCGCAAATGGTATTAATGGCATCTGATAAACGTTTGGTGCGGGCATTAAGCTCTTCCTGTAAGGCCGGGCCTTTTTCTTTCATGTAAAGCAGGGTAGCCTTGCCAGCTGCAAGCGCCAGCGGATGACGTACAAATGTACCGGCAAAATAGGTTACACCAGCCTCTGGCGATGAATCATCACCGTATTGCCAGGTACCTCCATCCAACGCGTCCATATACTTGCTGATCCCGGCTATAGCGCCAATTGGCATCCCGCCACCAATAACTTTTCCGTAGGTACCCAAGTCGGCTTTTATATCAAACATGGCCTGGGCACCGCCCGGGTGCATCCGGAAACCGGATATTACTTCGTCGAAGATCAAAACGGTTTCTGACCGCTGGGTTATTTCCCTTACTTTTTTCAGGAACTCCACCGGCTGAAATTCGGGGCGGCGACTTTGTACCGGCTCAACCAGTACGGCGGCAAATTCATGCGCGCGTTCGGCTATTATTTTGAGTGATTCTTCGGTACCGTAATCAAGGATCAGCATGTTTTGTACTACCTCGGGCATAATGCCGGGGGCGGCAGGAACTGTCTTTAATTTCTTGGTTCCACGAACTATAACTTCATCATTTATACCATGATAGGATCCGCTAAATGCAACGATTGTTGAACGCCCTGTAACGGTACGCGCAATGCGCATGGCACCCAAAACCGCTTCCGATCCGGTATTGCAAAGTGCAGCCCTGTCGAAATTAGTAAACTCACATATCAGCTTGCAAACATCGCCTGCCAGCTCATGCTGCGGACCTATTTCGTAGCCTTTTTCTACCTGCTCCAACACGGCTTTTTTAAGCACATCAACCTGGTAACCTAACAGATTCGATCCAAAACCGTTCAGCGCGTCTACATATTCGTTACCGTCGATATCCCAAACGTGGCTGCCTTTTGAGCGGTTAACCACCAACGGATAAACAACCTCCTTTGTTAAAGGCCTAAAACCGCTTACCACCCGCGGATCGGCCATATAGGGGCGGTCTTTTTGGGTTTGGGCTTTGCTGCCTTTGGTTTTGGCGTTGTATTTGGCCGTAAGGTCATTCAAAAATGCCGACTGCTTTTCATCAAGCACCAGCGTTTGCTTTTCGATACGGGCTGTTGCGCCAAAAGGTTTTTTAACTTCTATTTGTTCTTCAGCAGTAAGCTCATATACTACCTGGTTTGTTTTTGCAGGGGTGATAGCAGGGGCTGCAGCACTATAAACCGGTGCGGTAACTAAAGGTGTGTTTGTTATAGCCGCACCTGTTTGTATCAGCGAAAGCTGGTTAGTTAATAGTTGAAGTTGCTGCGATATTAAGCTGATTATTAAATCATTATTACCAACACCTGAACCTGTATTTACTGGCGTTGAAAAGGCAATAGCGGGTTGTTGCGAAGCCGCTACAGGTGCAGGGGCTACAGCCTCGGGTTTCAAAATATCGGCAGCAAGGTTGGCATCCAAATAAGAGGCCAGCAAAACAAGGCTGTTATATTCTTCAAATAACTTTCTGAAAGTGATAGGTATATTGAAGGTTTTTTTGAGGTTGGTAGCTATCTGCGTTAGCGAAAGGGAATCGAACCCTATTTCAATAAAGCTTAAACCAGTACCCGCCGGATCAATTTCTATACCGGACGCGTCCTCAAATATATCTTTCAGTTTATCAATTAATATGTCTTTCCTTGTCTGCATAATTTGCGGAATAATAGTTTCTGGCGGCGGCGCAAAAGTATCGCCGGTGGTTTCAATGGTATTTACAATTACGGCAGGCTCAAGCCAGTACCGTTTATGATCAAAGGCGTAGGTAGGCAAATCTATCCGGCTGCGGTTTTCATTGGCGTAAACAGCCTGCCAATGCGGTTCGACGCCGTTTAGCCACAATTGCCCCAGCGCCTTTAATACGGAATAGTATTCTGATTGGGTTTCATTTTTTTCAAATCCCGAAGCTACAGGTACCGATCTATCGGCAATGTGCTGGCGGGTAAGCGTGGCCAAAATATTACCCGGGCCAACTTCCAGGAACATCCTGCCGCCGTCCTCGTGTAAAACATCCAAAGCATCAGCAAAACGAACGGTATTGCGCAAATGGTGCGACCAATAGGTTGGGTCGGTAGCTTCGGCGCCGCTCATCCAGTTACCCGTTACTGTAGATACCAGTGGTTTTACAGGGATATTTAACTTTACAGATCGTACCACATCCTCAAAAGGATGCACAACGCTATCCATCATAGATGAGTGGAAAGCATGGCTGGTTAATAACAACCTTGCCGGGATGCCTTGTGATGCCAGTTGCTCTGCAAAGGCGGCAACTTCATCAACAGGGCCGGCCACAACGCAAAGTTTGCGGGTATTAATGGCAGCAATGGATAGGCTTGCAGGTAATAACGCCCGGAGCTTTTCTGCCTCTAACCTTACCGATAACATACTGCCGGTGTCTACGCTGTTCACCAATCTTGCACGTTCAGAGATCAGCTTCAGCGCCTCAGCCAAACTGAATACTCCTGCAAGGTGTGCGGCTACAAATTCGCCTATGCTATGGCCGGTTAGTACCTCTGGCTGGATGCCAAAACTCATCCATAGTTTAGCCATTGCATACTCTAAAATGAATATCGCGGGCTGAGCATATAATGTTTGTTTTATTTTTTCAGTCGATTGACTGTCATGTGTATTAGGATATATTACCTCAAGTATATGTTCATGTATAGTACCCTTTAATAATGCGATACATTCGTCGACAGCAGCGGTAAAAACGGGCTCGGTTTTATACAATTCCAGCCCCATACCGGCGTATTGCGAACCCTGTCCCGGGAACATAAATACAACGCCCGAAACCTTGGTTTTTAACTCCTTTGATGCGGTTGGATCAGTTTCCGTAGTAATTAATTTGGCAGCTAATTCTTCATTATTTGCCGCTATTATAAACCTGCGGTAATTAAAATCGGCACGGGTTGTTTGCAGGGTATAGGCAGCATCGGCAAGATTAGTGGTGGGATACTTTGTAATAAAATCGCCCAATTTCTGCGCGTAATTATTTACACTGCCTGCCGTTTTTGCCGACCATGTAATGAGCTTTAAAGGCTTGCTTTCGCTGGCTGCAGCAGGCTCGTCAATAAACTCTTCAATCACCACATGTACATTAGTACCACCAACGCCAAAGGAACTTACACCTGCAAGCCTCGCACCATCAGATTTCCAATCGGTTAATTGGGCGTTGACGTAAAAGGGACTATCAGTAATATTAATATTGGGGTTGATGTTTTTGTAGAATAGCGACGGTGGGATCTGTTTATGGCGCATAGCCAGCGCGGTTTTTATAAGCCCTGCAACGCCCGATGCCGCCGTAAGGTGCCCCATATTGCTTTTTACCGAGCCAATGGCACAAAACTGTTTTTTATCCTGCTCACCGAATGCAAGACTAAGACCTTCAATTTCAATAGGATCGCCAAGCGGAGTGGCGGTGCCGTGGGCTTCCACATAGCTTATGGCCGATGCTTCGATACCGGCATCGTCAATAGCCATAGCAATGGCTCCGGCCTGTCCGTGCGCGCTTGGGCCGCTAAAACTGCTTTTGGCAGCGCCGTCGTTATTTACACCGATACCTTTTATAATTGCGTGTATGGTATCGCCATCGCGCCGGGCATCTGCTAATGATTTTAAGAGTACTACACCTGCGCCATCGCTAAATACGGTTCCGGTAGCTTCGGCATCAAAGGGGCGGCAATGGCCATCGCTGCTCATGATAGAACCTTCCTCGTAAATATGCCCGCTTTTTAACGGCGATGTAATGGATACAGCTCCTGCTATAGCCACCGAACATTGTCCGTTACGGATACTGCTTACCGCCTGCGCTACGGCCAATAATGAGGTAGAACATGCCGCATACACCGCTACGGCAGGGCCCTCTAAGTTTAACTGGAAAGCGGTGCGCGTAGCTATATAATCCTTCTCGTTAAGTAACCTCACCTGGAAATGGCCGGTGCGGTCAACGATTTGGGGATTGGTAAGTACGTTGTTATTGTAATAGGTATTGTAGCCGCAGCCTGCAAAAACGCCAACCAGTCCGTTATATTTTTGCGGCAGGTAACCGGTTTTTTCCAGCACTTCCCATGCTATTTCCAAAAATACACGGTGCTGCGGATCCATCAGCTCGGCGTTACGCGGGTTAAAGCCAAAGAAAGCGGCATCAAACTCATCGGCCTTATCAATTACGCCCCTTGCTTTAATGTAGGCAGGGTCGTTGCGGAGGCTTGCTGGGATGGATTTGTCCAGTTCATCGGCAGTAAAAAAACTGGTAGATTCGCGGCCTTCGCTTAGCAGCTCCCAAAATTCATCAATGGTATTGGCACCCGGGAAACGGCCAGCCATGCCAATAATGGCAATATCCTGGTTGGTGTTATCTGTCTTTATTTTCTTTTTTGAAAGGAGCGGGGTTGTTTTACTGTTTCCGCTTAAAAAGTTTACCAGGCCAGTGATAGTTGGGTATTGGTAAAGTTTGGTAATTGGTACATCTAAATTAAGTTCCTGCTTAAGCGTGGCAACGGTTTTTAATGCTAGCAGCGAATTACCGCCAAGCAGGAAGAAATCATCGTCGATCCCAATTTTATCCAGTTGCAGCAAGCGCATCCAAACGGCAGTGATGTTTTTTTCTGTTGGGGTTGATGGCGCTTTGAATAGCACGGCAAGATCGGGCCGTTCCAGGCCGGGGCTGGGCAGGGCTTTCCTATCCACTTTGCCACTGGTGGTTTTGGGCAGTTCGGTAAGCCAAACGTATGCCGATGGTAGCATAAAATCGGGCAGTTGCTGCTCCAGGCTTTTACGCACTCCGGCGGTGTTTTGCTGCTGATCGGCAGATACCAAATATGCTAATAAGCGTTTTTGCCCGGCGGCATCTTCGCGCGCAATTACAACAGCCTGTCGTATATTATCTAATTGATTCAGTAAAACCTCTATCTCGCCCAGTTCCACACGATTACCGCGGATTTTCACCTGCGTATCCTTGCGGCCCAAGTATTCGATGTTGCCATCGGGCAGGTAGCGGGCAAGATCGCCGGTGCGATAAATGCGGGTGGTTTTGGTATCGGATTCCTGCCAGTTCAAAAACTTTTCGGCGGTAAGCTCGGGCTTGTTCAGGTAGCCGTTTGCAAGACTTACACCCGCAACGCAAAGTTCGCCGGTTTCGCCGTGTGGCAATATATTCAGGTTTTCGTCAAGAATGATAATCTCCGTAGCATCAATCGGTATCCCAATCGATGGCAGGGCTGGCCACAACGATTCATCGCCGGTTAACTTTAACTCGGTTACTACATGCGTTTCGGTAGGCCCATATTGATTGTATAACACGCAGTTGGGCAAGGCTTTGAAAAAAGCGGTTATCTGCGGGGTAATTTTTAATTGCTCACCGGCGGTCATTACCTCCAGCAGGCAATCGGGAATATGTTTATTGGCAATTGCTGCTTCTGTTATGTATTGTAGCACCACAAAGGGTAAAAAGATGCGATTTATGGCTTGCTGCTCTATGTATAGCAGCAGTTTTACCGGATCTACGCGCAAGTCGTCGGCTACGAGCACCAACGTGCCACCCGTGCTAAGCGTGGCAAAGATCTCGTGGAAAGAAACATCAAAACTAAGTGGCGCAAACTGCAAAGTATTAATACCCGTGGTTGAAACCGAATTATCTTTTTGCCATAAAAGTAGGTTTACCAGCGCCGCATGACCCATAACCACACCCTTGGGTGTACCTGTGGAACCTGACGTGTATAGCACGTAAGCGCCATTGGCATTTACGGCAGATATTTGCTGCTCCTGCTGCGGGTGGGCCGCGTCAGAAAATAAAACACCTACCGGTAAGCCTTCAAATAAATGTTTTTGTGAATTGGTTATGAGGCAGGTATCAATCCCCGAATCGGTAATGATCTGTTCAAGCCTGTCCTTCGGGTAATCGGGATCGAGCGGTAAGTAGGCTTTGCCGGCTTTTAAAATAGCCAGTACACTTATAATGGTTTCTACACTCCGAAATGTGCTTACGCCAATTATTTCAGACGTGGGCGATACGCGTAAGATCTCTGCAGCAAGGTTATTGGCCTGCTGGTTAAGTTGATTGTACGTGAGTTGCTTGCTACCGTAGGTAACAGCTAAAACGTGAGGGGTTTTGTTTTGCTGCTGCTCAAATAACTGGTGTACTAAAATGGTATTAATTATACCTTTTTCAATTATGTTAACAGGGTTAATATTCATTAAACTTGATGAGGTTAGCTATATTCACACTGGCCTGATCACTTATTATAACAGGTTTATTTAAATAATTTGCAGGTTATTTAAAGCAGTTCAAGATAGCGTTTTTTTATGTTGCAAACGGCTTTAAAGTTCATTTTAAGGCAATATATTTTAATTCATACTTATTAGTTATTTATAAAAACCACCCGTTTAAAATTGATAAGCAATATTAAACTAATGATTAAATGAAACACCTTTTTATTTATTGTTTACGCTGTGCTTTTTCCCAAACGGCACTTTGGGTTGTGGTAAAATAGCGCAAAATGCCCGCCATTACCGCGTAATTCATTACGCAGAAATAGTAGGGGATAAACAAAATTTTTATGCGCAGTTGCCTCTTTTCCATTATAAAACCTAAAATGGCCAGCAGGTAAAATAACACCTGGGATGCTAACAGTACCTGTAAGCCGGTAGCACCGGGTTGCAACGCCAGTATCACGTTTAAAATGAACGACAGGATAAGTAGGAAGGGGGTAACCGTCCACCGTAAAACGCGGTGACTGATGTACTGGAATGATAATATGGGATAGGGGAACGGGTTGAATAAGCTTTTTAACCTTAGTATGGATTGTATACCACCGGCTGCTATCCTTATTTTCCGTTTCAATTCTTCCGATACGTTTTCTGACGCGGTTTCTGTTGCGTAGGCTTCGGGCTCATAAACAATGCGATAGCCCTTTTCAGCAATCAGCATCGAGATCATAAAATCATCCAGCACGGTGTCGGCATGAACAGGCAGGTACAACGAACGGCGCACGCTGAACAATTCGCCCGCAGCACCCACAACAGAGTACAGCTCCGAATCCCATTTCTTTAGCGCCGATTCGTATTTCCAGTAAAAACCCTCACCGGCGGCACTGGCATCGGCATTTTCATCAAAGTGAACGCGCTTTTCACCGGCAACCGCGCCAACGGTGGCGTCACTATAGTGGCGGCAGATCTTGATCAGCGCGTCTTTATTCAAAAACGTATTGGCATCGGTAAAAACAACGGCATCAGTATCAACAAACTCCATGGCACGGTGTACAGCGGCAATTTTACCGGCACGCTGTGGCTGGTGCAGCAGTTGGATCTGCGGATACCGGGCAATAATATCGGGCGTGTTGTCTGATGATCCATCAGTAATGAATAGCAACTTTAGTTTGCCTTGCGGATAGTTTAGCAATAGACTATTATTGATCTTCTCCTGTATAAAATCAGCTTCGTTATAGGCGGCCACCACAAGGGTACAGGTGGGCAGGTTATCCAGATCTTCGGCTATAGGAGGTTTGCGGCCACGCACGGCCCTTTTTATTTTGATAATAAAATACAGCAGGATCCCGTATCCTGCAAAAGTGTAAAAAACAATAACGAGGCTTATTATTAAAATGATTTTCATGCAATTGTTTTTATGGGATAACCTAAGTTGGTGCTGTTTTTTGAGTGGGTAAAATTCCACCATACTGCTTTAAAAAGCATCGGTATAAAATCGTAGTTTTTGTTTTTGATGTAGGTAATTACATTTCGTGGCACAACCAGCAGCAAAAAGTAAAAGTAAAAGAACAGCTTTTTAAACAGCGGCGCGTTGCGGCGGATAAACAGGATGCGGTTGCGGTTCATGAAATACTCCTTCAGCTTGCTCTTTTTACCTACCGATACCGATTCTTTATGATAAATGAGGGCGTTGGTATTAACCCAGGCCTTATAACCTGCCCGCAGAATATGCTCGCACCAATCCACTTCCTCGTAGTATAAAAAAAAGTTTTCAGCCATTAATCCGGCTTTGGCAACGGCTTCCTTTTTTATCATCATGGCGGCACCGTGGCAATAGGCGGTAGGGCCATTAATATTGCTGAACTGTCCCTCGTCTTTTTGGCGCAGACCGATACAACTGTTGCGGCAGGTGTAATAATTCATAGGCGTATAACCCGCATATTGAATGAGCTGTTTATCTGTGTAATATTTTATCATGGGCGATATCATGCCCACATCTGCTTTATTATCAAGTACGGCAACCAGTTTTTCAACCAGACCGGAGGTGAATTCCGTATCGTTATTTACCAGGAAAAGGTAATTGCCGGTGGCTTGTTTTATGCCCAGGTTATTACCGCCCGCAAAACCCAGGTTAACATCCGACCGGATGAATTTTATCTGCGGATATTTTACCTGCCATTCGGGAACAGGGTTTTCCCTGCTTGCATTATCAACCACAATTATCTCCAGGTTTGTGTAGTCGTTAGTGTTTTCTATCGACAACAGCATATCTTCGGTAACAGCAGGCTGGTTAAAGTTTACGGTAATAACAGATACTTTTTTCATTTATGCTGATAATGTGCTGGCGTTGATTTTACGAATTAACTGCGCCAAATGTTGAAGGTTTAAAACTAACTGAATAGCGGCCATTATTGAGTGATTTTTTGAAATCGTTTCTTGATATTTAAAAAAGGCCTTTCGTATCCATAATAGGATAGCGAGGCCAAAGCAATCGACAATGTTATGATTGATGTATAGATAATTATGTTTTCGATAACAAGGCTGCCCTGCGCCAGATATTTGCTAATCAGGTATAATACCAAAAACAAAACAAATTTATGCAGCAGGTATATACTGTATGAAATTTGCCCTATGTAACCCAAGTACTTATTATTGAGCGAATAAATGCTGGTTTTGGCTTCGCATAAATTAACGATAAGCAGCGAGGCCAGTGCAGCTATCAATACATCGCCATGCGGGATATCATAAAGTAAATAGCAAACCAAGTATATTAAAAATATATTGAGGATGACGAGTTGCACCTTTTTTCTGAATATGGCATTAAACACTTTTTGAAACCTGAAGTTAAACTCTGGATGTTTGGTATTGTAATACAAAACTGCAACAACGGCACCTATCATCATGTTATCAAACCGGGAATAGTACATTACTTTATGCAAAGAGGTATACATGGGATGATGTACAAACAGATGATCGACAGCAAGTTGAGCCGCCCAAAGCAATACAATAAAAGCAAGCAGGGCATACAAGATATGTTGCAGCTTTTTTATCCTGAAAAAATGGGGATGAAAAATATAAAACTGCTCCTCGGTTCCGATTGACCATATTGGGTCGAAAATGGCGGGCAGCATTTGCAGGCAGAATGCCAGATTGGGCAAAAAAAATACCGACAGCCAAAACGCGTGACCGGTACCGCCGGGATACACAAAGAACCCGAAAAGCACCACCAGGTAATACAACGGCCAGATGCGCAGGATGCGGCGCATATAAAAACCTTTGAAATTGATAGTAGTAAAATTCCGTTTTTCTTCAAGCAGGAGGTAGGTGATCAGGAAACCACTTAACGAAAAAAATATGGTAACCCCAGCCTTGCCAAAATTAAGCAGATTGGTATCGGGAATGCGCCTTACGTGAAAAATAACCTTGTGAAGTTCAACATGCGATACCACAACCATAAGGGCAGCCAATGCCCTTACCCCATTTAAATTAGGAAAGAAAACTTTAGTTTTTATTTTATCAGATACTTCACGCAGTGGTGTACTCGACATTAATTATTCAGTTTGGGCAACAAAACAATAAATTCATTATCACTAATAACTTATACGAAAGTTTTTAACTTTTAGATACGTTATCAAGACATTGCTGTAACACAACAGCAAATTCTTTATCATTTGGTGGTGCAAATATGGTATTGTGTTCGCCGGGAATCTCGTGTACGTTTACACCTTTTTTGGCAAACGGCCGCCAGCCCAGGAAATCAAAATCGGCCATATAAAATGTGCGTTTTTTGGCACGGAACAATTCAATAGCTATATTGAGCGGCGTTAATACGTAGTTGCGTAATGCTTTTTCACTGGCTTCGTCAATCTCATTGTCGTAAGCAAAAAAGCCTTCTTTCTTTTCGTCGTTGCCAGGCGATAGCTTCCAGAATAGTTTGATAAGCCTGCGTTTAAGGATAAGGCTTTTATATTCGATGGTACGTTTTGGATCTTCGGCAAGCAACACAAAGGTGTGGCCTATTTGCTTTAAGGTAAGTAATGATTTATTCACCACTTTGGTCAACTTGCTGTCGTTCACGGTTGATTGCTCGGCAAAAGTGTCAAACATGGCCAGCATTTTAACTTCTTTACCTGTTGCCATTAGCTGCTTGGCCATTTCGTAGGCTATAATACCACCTAATGAATAGCCTGCAAGCGCGTAAGGACCTTCGGGGTTTTTGGCTATAATTTCGGCAATGTAATTGGCCGCAATTTCTTCCATTACATCTAAAGGTTCATCAATACCGTTCAACCCTTTGGCCTGTAAACCGTAAACGGGTTGCTCAATATCCATATTCATGGCCAGCGCGTTAAATAACAACACGTTTAAGCCTGCACCATGTACAATATACAAAGGCATTTTACTGCCGCTTGGCTTAATAGGCACAAGTGATTCCCAGGTAATAGAGGCCGGATCAACCTCTAACCGGGCAGCCAGTTTTTCAACAGTGGCGTATTCAAACAGGGTAGCCAGGGGCAGGCGTTTACCGGTTTCTTTTTCAATGCGGGCCATAATTTGTACCGCCACCAATGAACGACCGCCCAATTCAAAAAAGTTATCATCAACGCTGATGCTCTTTAGGTCCATCAGCTCCTGCCAAATGGCTGCAACCAATGTTTCGTTTGGTGTGCGCGGGGCAATAAATTCGCCGGTGCGCTGTATGTTGCTATAATCGGGCTTGGGGAGTGCTTTGCGGTCTATTTTACCATTTGGTGTAATCGGAATTATATCCATCAGCACAAAATCATCGGGTACCATATATTCTGGCAATACCGCAAGCAGGCCCTGCTGCCATAACTCATATTGTGCCTTTAGGTCGGGTTGGTTTATTGGCTCATTAACAATAATATAACCCACCAGGCGCGGATTTCCGGGTACATCTTCACGGGCTATAACTACCGCTTGTTTTACATTACCAAGCTTTAAAAGGTTTTGTTCTATCTCTTCCAGTTCAATGCGGTAACCGCGTACCTTAACCTGGTGATCTATCCGGCCCAGGCAAATGATCTCGCCGTCTTCCCTAATCTTACCCAAATCGCCGGTGCGGTACATTTTACTGCCTTCCACACCCGAGAATATATCTGCCACAAACCTTTCATCGGTAAGTTCGGGCCGGTTCAGGTAGCCTTTGGCCACACCGTCGCCGCCGATAAATATTTCGCCTATAGAGCCATCGGTAAGGTTATTCAGCTGTTCATCAACAATGTAAACCTGGGTATTATCAATGGGTTTACCAATGGTAATGTCGGTATCGTTCTTTATCAGCTTAACAGTGCTCCAAACCGTAGTTTCGGTTGGGCCATACATGTTCCAAAGCTCCGAACTGCGGGCATTCAGTTTATTGATAAGATCCTTTGGTAAGGCCTCACCGCCGCAAAGGATACGCAGGGGCAGTTTTTGCTCCCACCCAGCTTCCAACATTACACGCCAGGTGTAGGGGGTAGCCTGCATAACAGTTATTTGCTGCGCGATACACAAGTCAATTAACGCCCTGCCGTCTTTAGCAGTAATGGCATCGGTAACTATAAGTTTAGCGCCAACTAATAGTGGCAAAAATAATTCGAGCCCGGCAATATCAAATGATATGGTGGTTACTGCCAATAAGTTATCTTCGGCAGCTAAACCTGGTTGCTTTTGCATACTCAGCAAAAAGTTAACCAGGTTGTGGTGCTTTATTTGTACGCCTTTAGGCTTACCTGTTGAGCCCGATGTAAACAGCACATATGCCAGATCGGTACCGCTAACAACGGTTTCAGGATCTTCGGCCGAATAGCTGTCGAATTTGTTCAGGGCATCTTCAATTAAAACTTCCTGCGCTACAGATGTAAAATGACCTTTATATTTTTCAGATGTAAGCAGCACTTTTGCAGCCGAATCTTCCATCATAAACTCAACCCTGTCTTTAGGATATTCGGGGTCGAGGGGGACATAAGCTGCACCGGTTTTAAGTATGGCCAGCAGGGAAATCACCATTTCGGGCGAACGGTCAAGGGCAACGCCTATGATATCGCCGGTTTTAATATTATAGGTTAGCAGGTGTTTAGCGAGTTTATTGGCAGCTTCGTTTACGTTTTTAAACGTTAAAAACCGTTCTTCAAAAACAATTGCAATTTTATCGGGATGTTGAAGCGCCCGTTCGGCTATAAGGTGGTGCAGCGCTTTATCTTTCGGATAGTTAACCGCGGTATCGTTCAGCATAATTAAACCATCAGTTTTTTTAGAAGTATCCATTGTGGGGTATTATTTAAAGCTATCAATATAAATAAAAAGGGCGCCGTTCATTTCAATTATTACATCCTTGCACACATCCTGCCACAACCCTCATTATTTCTTTTTTTGTATACGTATTAAACTGCTGTATGGTCGTGCGGAGTATGAATAAATTTTTTATTGGCTCCTTTTAATTTGAATAACAGTAGTAACATGGTAAAAAATATCAGCGGGAGCTTAAGCGCGGCGCTTAAAAGTTTTCCGTTAAAGAACGATGCGGGTATAGCAACAACAATACCAATGTAGCAACATGCCGTTGCCGCCAGCCACAAATGCCAATGCGGACCGATACCGGGCGTTAAAAATGATATCAACAGCATAAACGGCATCAAGCCCAGCATAAGTATCCGGGGCAGGATAGACATTTGATAGATCTCATTAAAATAATCAAAATTGCCCTTAAAAAGCTGACCAAAACCACTGGCACCGTAAACCTTTAATAAGTTAAATTGTGCCGATAACCATCTTTTACGCTGCTTTTTAAATACCTCGGGGTTGCTTACCTTTTCATCATAAACAAGGGCTTTTTCGGCGTAGGCTACGGTAATGCCCTGGCGGGTGAGTATCAGGCCCATCTCTTTATCAAAGCCGCCTACGGCGTCAATTTGCCCCATTGTTTGTTTAAAAAGCTGGTATTCCAGCGCCATTCCCGAACCTATAATAGCTGCTGAAAAATCAAATACCCGCTGCGATTTACGGAAGATGTGGTTGTTAATCTCTTCGCTTACAGCATCAAGCACCGCTACGGGCGTGTTGGTGTTAAGCGCCACACGATGGCCCTGCACTACTTTTTCTCCTGCCTGCAGGTATTGGTTTATCTGGTGCAGGTAATCGGGGGCGGCAATGTTATCAATATCAAAAACAACGGCGGCATCAAAACCTTCAATGGTATTTTCAATGGCTTTATTAAGCGCTTTTGACTTAGTGCTGCTTTCAAAGACTACCTCAACCACCTGCAAGGGCATTTGCTTCAGTTTTTCAATGGTTTCGGGCTTAACAGAATCGGCAATAATGCAAACATGAAATTTATCTGCCGGATAATCGATAGTTAAAGCGCTGGCGGCCGAGTTTAATAAAATTGCATCTTCTTTATAAGCGCAGATGTAAAGCACAAATTTACTAAGCGATGTAGCGGCGGGAGGCTGCTTAATGTGTACTAATTTCCCCAATACAGAGAATACAAACAGGTAAAGGCTATATACCCCAAGATATATAAAAATTACACTCATTATTATTGAAGCAATAAACCTTATGATTTCCATGTTGTAGTATGTTTTAAAGCGTTATTAACCTGCAGCACATCACAAGCTAATTTAACACGTTATGCTTTCTTTTCTAAATTTAATGCCAAAAGGGCTTCGATCTCAATAATGCGATGCTCCCAGGTATTTTCAGCAGCTACGGCAAGTCTTTTTTGTTGTAACTGCGGTGTATCATTGAGTGATTCATTTATAGCGAGCGTGAACTCACTGGCGGTAGCGCAATAGTGAACCGTATCGCCCGTAAACTCCTGCAGATCGGGGTTAAAATCGGTAGATACCACCGGCCTGCCCGAACCCAGGTATTCAAACAATTTAAGGGGAAATATGGAACTGCTTACCTCATCCTTTTTAAACGGAATAATGGCCACATCAAAACCTTTCAATACCGCCGGCATCTGCTCATAAGTTACCGCGCCTTTTACAAAAACGTTGGGTGCTTTAAACGCCGGGTTGTCTACATAATCAATATCAACGGGGCCTATAAATACAAAGTTTTTTTCGGGATTTTGCGCCATTACTTCGGTAAGCAGGGCATAATCAATACGGCGCTCAATATTGCCAAAGTAGCCTATCAACGGGTTTTTAATGCCCGATAAAATTTCGGCCACGGGTAAATCCGGGTCAAGTGCTTTTTGACTATGGCTGATGTTGGCCGCGTTGGGTATAAAATGCGAGTTGCTGTTAAGTTTTAGCTTGTTGTTCCTTAGCTCCTTACTGGTGCAGATCACCAGGTCTACATCTTTCACTACAATATCTTCGGATATGAGGCCATGCCGGGTTTGATAGGCCTCCACCAATGGATCTACACAATGGTAAACCGTAAGTATTGGTTTTATAAGCCGGTGAAAATTAGGATAGGTGTAGTTGTAAGAGTTGATGTAAATGTAGTCGCGGATGTTCAGTTTTTTGATAACCTTCTTTAACCGCGAAGCCACAATGCCCTCATTAAATTTCACTGCCAGGCGGTAAAGCGGCCCCTCAGGCAGCATATTGATAGATGGTACCGGCGGCGATATAATGATCTTGAGGTTTGGGATGTCTGTTTGGATAAAGCTATTATCTGCCGAAAAGAAATGTGGTTTCCTGATCTTATACTCGGGTGTATCCTTAAATTTTATGTAATCTTTCCAGGTAAAGGGCCTGTCAACATAATACACGTAGTTATCCTTAGCCAGGTGCTTGGCCATAATGTAGTTTGTTGATTCCAAACGGCCATCAAACTGCATTTGCGAAAATATAATGATATGACGGTTTTTAAGCTCCATATTAGTTCTGTTCGGCCCCCTTTTTCCTCATCTTTTGAAACAGCATACCAATGAGTTCCATGAGTTCTAAATAGCCGAGGTAAAAAATATCCTTGATAGAAAATTCCAAATGCTTTTTAAGCGCCCAGTAGCCAAATATAGCCCCCGAGAAAAACGTAAAGATAGAGGCGATTGCCACGCCATAAAGGTTATGGAAAATGAAGATACCAGCAAAATCGGCCACTACGTTTACGGTTAACATAATAAATACCTTAATCATGTTTAGCTGGGGTTTGCCAATAATATCCAGCGTAATGCCAAAAAACCTGTCGATAGGCAGCAGCATCACAAAGCACATAAAAATACGGAAGATGTTACCCGCTTCGGAGTGCTGGTATTTGCTAAAAAGCAGACCTATAACAATATCAACCAGTAAAAATGCCACAATAGCAACAGGGATAAGCGCAATGGTAAGCATCCCGGCGTATTTTTTCATGATATAGGATACATACTTTTTATCGCCCCGGTGTACCGCTGCCGACATGGTAGGCAAGGCCGTAGCAACAAAGGCTCGCATTGGTATCTCAAACAGTTCCATTAACCGTTGCGGCAAATAATAAACCGGCAACAAGTTACTGGGGAACATCATTTTAATAATAAAGGTATCGGAACTACGCAGCAGGTACGAGCTGATGGAGGTGCCAACGCTAAACTTGCCAAAGTGGAACAGTTCATTAACCGATGTCCAGCTTTTTTTGCTGATGGTTTTAATTTTAGACCAGCCGACAGCCGTGGTTACAATACTGCTGATAACATTGTTAATGAAATAGCAGTATATAGCATTTTGGAAGTTGGCCCGGTGAAGTATGATGAGCACTACAATAAGGATGAAAAAGCCGCCTTGGTTAATAAGCTGCACCATAAACAGCTTGTCGAACCGTTCTTCGGCCTGCAGCACCCAACCGGCAATGGCCGTGGGCAGCGTACTCAAAAATATAAGACTGAACCACTTTAAGGTGATAACCATATTTACACTGCCGCCGAAGTATAAAAAATACAGTGCGAGGTTACCCACAGCTGCGGTAACCACTATGGTGAAGCCAACAAACCATGCCGAGCCGGCTATGTTGGCCGCCCGCTCGGGACTGGCACCGGCGTAGTACTTGATGAGCGCGGTTTGTAAAAAGCCCGTTCTGAAGGTATCGGCAAGGGTAAATATTACCAGGAAAAAGATATAGTCGCCAAAATCTGCAGGGGAGAGGTATTTGGCCATTAATGATAGTATGGCCATGCCCAGTACCGGCATAATGGCATTACTGGCTAAGGAAAGCGTATGTTTATTTATAACTTTTTTTAGAAACCCCATTTAGTATTTGTTACGCTTTTTCCCAGGCGTTTGTTGTGAAATTATACTTTTTAATAACCTTTGCAGGGTTGCCTACCGCTACCGAATAATCGGGGATGCTTTTAGTAACCACGCTGCCTGCACCCACAATGGAATGTTTGCCAATGGTAACGCCCGCAGTGATCACGCTGTTTGCGCCAATCCATACATTATCCATTATGGTTATTTGTTTGGTTATTACTTTTTGCAGGCGGGGGGGCGTGCTGATATCTTCATAACCATGATTAAGACCTGATACCACGATATTTTGGGCAAACATTACATAATCACCCAACGTAACCGGACCTATTATAACATTGCCTATGCCAATGCCGCAATTATTGCCTATAATAACATCGCCAACACCGTTATTTATGGTGGCAAAATCTTCAATTATGCTTTTGCTACCTAACGAAAAATTCTTGAACGGGAATACATCCATGCGGGCATTATACCTCACTACCGCGCCTTTGCCTTTATGGTGATAAAAGGGGTTTACAAACCAGCGCACCCAAAGTCTGGGCCTTGCCTCGCCGCTTGGAATAAGCAGCCAGTGGACAAACTTTTTTAATCCGGGGTTTGATTTTATTTTTGAAACTACAGACATCGGCTTAACTTAATTCGGGTTTTAAAGTGCTGTCATTTATTAATTTCTGCTTTGCTTCTTCCTGTTCAGTATCTAACCGCATACAGGCAACCAAAATAGCTATAGACAGGTAAAACAATATGTTCGATGGATATTGAACGATAGCCTGCTGCGGAAAGTTGCCGATATTAAAAGCAAAAACAACAAGTATCATGGCCATACAATAGTTTTTAAGCTGCGGATCTCTTATGCGGAAGAAAAAGTTAATGCCATTTTTGAGCACCGTAAAAAACAGTGTACAAAAAAGGATGAGGCCAACAAAGCCCATTTCTACTGCTACACGTACATAACCGCTATCGGGTGGGAATTTTGCCAGCATTGAGTTAGGGGAGAAGCGGCGCCCCCAAACACCAACAGAGCCCAATCCGCCGCCAAATGGGTGCGACTGGATAAATGGCTGAATGCGTTTTTGATTTTCAGCGCGTACGTTGTATGATGGATCGTCGGACGGTTTAAAGGCCGTTTGGAATCTTTTTATCAATGGGTTTGAGGTTGGCATTACAATTAAAACGCCCAGCATACAACCGGCCACAATAGTAAATGCCAGTACCTTTTTGTTAAAGTTGATAACCGCCAGTATGCCAAGCGAGGCAGGCAGTAAAACGTAAGCGGCCCTTGTGCCCGAGTATAGCATCACCGTTAAAAAAAACGCGGCCATGCAGCCCAGGATGATCTTTTTACGGGTGGCTATGTTGCCCATAATTAATGCGATGCACAGCAGGCTGCCAATGATCATGTTATAAGAAAAGGTCACGGGATCTGAAAAGATCCCGAATTTACGCATGTGGCCTTCTATAAACAGCAGGCTTACCCGCAAGGGATCAGAATAAAGCCATTTTTGTTCGAATGGTAAAAAGCCGAAGTTTTCCTGCTGAAAAGCCGAGATCCCGGCTACAACATCAAGCGCGAGCCATAGCTTGAGCAGAAACTTTATAAAGCTTACCGAGCGGATGTGGTAAACAAACACAAAGTACATGAGCATGATAAAACCTACCGTACGTACGGTGTAAACCCAGGCCAGTACTGATGATGCCACCGGATTTATAACCTGGAACAAGTTATACCCAAGCCATATAAGGATGATTTTACTAATAGGATTTTTAAAGTACGACCAGTTTTGCTCGCTTTTGTGCTTGATGAAAAAGCCAAGGATAAGCAGGTACGTAATAGCATCCAACAAGGTGCCAATCGGTACTTCCTCCGGCAATATTTCCGAAACGTAATTGATGAAAAAAGAGGCCAGTATTAAAACGGTTATCCCAAACTTGGGATAGACCACAATGCCATACAATATGGGTAAACCAATAATTAATATAAGGATAGCCCCTATGCCTATAAACCCGGTTTTATATACTACAACGCTTATAAACAGGGCTGCTGCCAACAAAAAAACAATAACCAGCGGGCTCGAAAACTTTTTGAAAAGAATGCTTTTCCAAAAAGTTTGCTTTACATTGCCATTACCTGTTTGTTCATTGAGCATTTGTGTACTGTATAGTTATAAAAAGAGGATTTTGATAACCCATATAAACACGGCAATAAATGATACAATTATTGCTGCCTTGCGTGATCTGTTTTGAAGAACTGTTAAATGTTCAAACGGATCTGGTTTGGGTTCCCTGGGTTCTATTCTCATAATATTAAGCTAAAGGCTTAAACCCCGGTGTAAACAAGGGGCTTATGTTTTTAAGATCTGTTTCCTTTATCAAAAGTGGCTTTGTTCAATACCCAGCCACCAAACTTACTGCCCAATGATTTTAAGAAGGCTACATGCGTTTTTTGCGCATTGGTAACATCTTTGTTTGCCTCAAAAACACCTATAGTTTTATTAGCGAATAGCAGCCATTCCTTTGAAGTGTTTAGTGAACTTAGTGGCGCGGTGTCGATAATAATAACATCGTATCGTGCCTTTAAATCATCAAAACGGCTTTTTACAAAACCTTCACTGCCAATTTCAAGTAGGGTAACATCGCCGCCGTGGTTGCCTAAAACGGTTGCCGTGCTGCTGCTTATCTCCTGGTTATCGTAGGGATTATTTTTAAAATAATCTTCAACGTAGAGCTGCGGCTGTACGCTATGGGTGATGGTAGGGTTGTTAAAGTTACCATCTATAAGCAGTACCTTTTTATTGATCATGGAGTAGGAGTAGGCCAGGCTGGTAGCAATAATCGACTTACCCTCTCCGCCGCTCATGCTGGTAACGGCTATCACCTTTTCGCCGCGTAGTTCCTGGTCAATTTCAAACCTTACAGATCGCAACAGCTCTTTAAAGTGCTTCATCTTATCTCGGTTCTCTACATCCCAAAGTTTCTTCAGGTCGGGCTGCGATCCTGGTATTTTATTTACGTAGCCCAATAAAGGTAACTGGGTTTTATTAACCAGTTCGGCCGGTTCTTTGATGGAATTATCAAGATAAAACATCAAAAACAGCGCAAATACGCAAACAAACAACATCACCAAAGCGCTTAACACTATCAGCAGCATTTTTTTAGATGGCTGAGGGGCTTCAGGTGTAGCTATCTCCACCTGTATCAGTTTAATGGAGAAGTTTGATTTAAGGTTAGTTTCGTTGTACTTATTTAAAACATCCAGGTATTCCTTACTGGCAATATCAATATCAAAACCATACGTTTTTACCTTGGCATCAAAAGGCACCAGCCGGTTGAATTTGGTGTTCAGATCGGCCAGTTCATCATTTATTGATTTTACGCTATTCTTTGCCAGATCGCGCGATACCTCAAGCGCTATTTTTTGTTTAATCAGTTCGTCTTTTGCGGCATAAGGGCTGCTGCCGTTAACATCCGACGACAGGTTGATTTGTTCTGACAGCGCCTTTTGGATAGAATCTAAAGTAGGTTTATAAACAGGATTATAGTTACTGCGGATGTATTTGTTTTGAATGATATGAAGCTGCTCCTGTGTTGAAACAATTACCTGGTTGTACTTGCTCATGGCCGATTCCAGGTATTCCCTGTCGGTAGGCGAGAATTTATTGTTGATGGAATTTACGGCCCCGTTGTACGATGCAATATCCTTTTCGGCTTCCTGCTTTTTATCGTTATAGGTCATTATCTGGGCAAAAATAGCCTTCGACTGCTCGTCGAGGTTAAGTACGCCGTTATCTATTTTGTATTTTTGAAGCTGGGCTGTTTTTGCCGTTAATGTATCCCTTTTTTTATCTAACAGGTCTGATAAAAAAGCAACCGCATTCGACTCGTTTTTCTTAACCGTTTGTGTATAGTATTGGATAAACTGGGTACACAACACGTTAACAACGGTTGCAGATAACTGCGGATTATCAGACTCAAAGCTTACCGAAATAAAATCACTTTCATCGTCCCTGAAAACCAGCAGTTCTTTACGTAACGATACATCATCGTACTTCATGGACCGCAGCAGATCGTTCAGTTTGCTTTCATCGCTATTGTAAAGCGATAGTGGTTCAAGATGCTCAAATTTGTATTGAAAAACTTTAAGCGCATGTTCGCGTTCGTACTCATGCATTTCGGCCAGTGATTTGCTGGGCTTGCTAAATGGAGAGCCGGGGTTGCTTAGGTCGTGAATGATAAGCGAGTACGAAACCTGGTTTATCATTTTCTTTAACCGCATGATGGCCATGAGGTTGCTAAATTCGCTTAATACCTGTTGTTCCTGCACATTGGCGCTGGCATCCTTATCAAGTAAATGGCGCGATGCATCAATAATACCTGTGGCTATCTGCGCATGGGATACATAAGTATCTGGCAGGTTTTTAACAAGGAAAAACGAGCCAACTACCGTTACCAGTGGTACTAAGATGAGTATTAATATGTATTTTCTTAAAAGCTTAAAAAAGTTGCCTATCTCCATTACCTACTTTATATCCTCTAATTTAGTTCCTAATAGTTCTTCCAGATTTGTTTTGGCTGTCCAGGTTGCTAATTCGGCCTGTACCATAAACGAGTTTTGATTGTAATAACTATTTAACTGTTCATTATAGATCTGGAAAGTAGTTTCTCCTTTTTGAAAAGAATATTTTAACTGTTTAACGGCGGCGCTTGCATCAGAAACCGCACCGGAGCGCAGCCTTAGCTCGGCCATTGCCTCAAGGTATGCAAAGTAAAAGCGTTTTACCTGCGCTTCAAGGCTCAGCATATATTCGCTTTGCTGGTATTGGGCTACTTTATAGGTTTCGTAAGCAGCATTGGTAGTAGCCGGAGTTTTTAACAGCTGGCCTATGCTTAAAGAAATAGCCAGTTGATAGCCTTTAAAAATAGTAGGAGTGGCTAGGTTGATGGAATTTTGCGGACTGTAAATGTATGATGCCGTCAAACCATCAAACCATGCAAACTTTGTAGCTGTATAAGTGCTGTGGGCGGCATTCACCTGGCTTTGCCTCACTTTTACTTCGGGGTAATTTCTTTTGGCGGTGGCTACCAGTTTATCAAGGTAACCCATGTTAACATTGTTTATAAATGTTTCCTGGGCATGTAATTGGTTGCAAAACAGTGTAATGATTAATAAAAAGTAAAATAGTTTTAAACGCTTATTCATTGTTATACTTTTTCTTTTTGAAACAAGGCAGGTATGGTTCCGGCTATAATCCGTAAATCTAACCAAATTGAATATTTTTGGGCATAAAAGTTATCCAACTTTTTCCTTTCGCGCTCGCTCATGTCTTCTTTTCCACGCTTGCTCACCTGCCATAAACCGGTTAAACCGGCAGGGCCTAAAAAGCGCATCGACCACTCGTTTGAGGTAAGCATTTCGGCCTCGTAAACAGGCAGCGGCCTGTTGCCAACTACCGACATATCACCTATAAGTATGTTATAAAGCTGCGGTAATTCGTCAAGGCTGGAGTTGCGTAAAAAGTTGCCAAGCTTGGTGATCCTGGGGTCATTTTTGATCTTCACAAAGGCAGCTTTACTGGCCCCGGCTTCGGTTGCATATTGGTTGTTTTCTGTGGATAACTTTGCCAGCAGCTGGTCTGCATCGGTGCGCATCGACCTGAATTTATAAAAATTAAATACCTTATAACCCGTACCTACGCGTTTGCTGGTATAAAATATAGGGCCTTTTGAATCCAACCTTATAGCTATGGCAACCGCCAAAAATACCGGCGACAGAAAAAACAGCATAGAGCCCGATATAACCAGGTCAATAGCACGTTTTCCCCATGGCATTTTATAGGTTGTATCAACTTCTTTTGAAAGTTCAAGCAGCCTTGGTTTTATAAGTTTAAAGGTAACCAGGAAGTTCAACCGTTCGCGCAGATCATCAATTGCAAAGGGCTGGCTGTAATAGTCATGCACCCTCAGTTTCATGGCTGTTTGCTTGTAGGTTTTATCTTTATGGGTAGATAATAATACTATGATAACCCCAGTAAGTAAAAAGCTCTTTTTTATTTCCTCAACCAGCTTAAAACACTTGCCTTCGTTATCAACCTCTATCAAAATAATATCGGGGATGGATAGGATAGATTGTTCGCCCAGGTACTCTTCAAGCTCGGCTATGGTATCGTTGGCAATGATGTTAAAATTGGCAAGTCCCGTTAAAATTAATTCTTTTAATTCCAACCCAGCATAAGCAATCTTGATATGTGAACCCGAATTTTCGTTCCAATCAGACGTTTGTTGACTCATAAATTTGTAGGAGTTGGTTAATGGCGGCTTTTAATTCGTTGGGTTTAAATGGCTTGTGCATGTATGCATCAATTTTAAAAGGCATTTTGCTTACCTGTTCATCAAGGTCATGCGCTGCCGAAAGCAGGATCACCGGAATGTCGCGATAAAAACCACTGATCTTTACATTTTTGGCGAATGACTGTCCATCAAAATAGGGCATTTGAAGATCGGAGATGATCAATTCGGGCATATTGCCCTCCTCCAGCCAGCCAAACGCGTCGATGCCGTTGTTTTTTACAACAACTGCATAATCCTTTGAAAGGATAAAGCTGAGTAATTTTAATATACTTAAATCGTCATCGACAATTAGTAAAGTTTTTTTCATTCTTTTGGGTTGGGGTATTTACATTAATTAGCAGCCGAAAACATAGTTTTCATACGAATGATTTCAAAGATTGGATTTCAAATTCAACGTTTTACTTAAAAAGTATGTTTTTTACTATTACTAAACTTATCAGGTATACGTTATAATGATGTTTAGTGTTTGCTTTTTATTAATTTAAGCAGCTTTCTTTTACCCGATATTTATTTGAAATTACACAGTCAATTACTGTACCGAAAATACATATAAAATGTATACATCATGTGTACTTGCAGCAGTTTATTTGTTAACAAGCCTGTTACACTTTATAATAGTGTTGAATATAGTGAATTAGCCTCAGATTTAATTATAGATTAAATCTGAGGCTTAATAACGATGTGTATAAATATGAGGAATTTATTCCCACCTGGGGTATTATTAACATTATTGGGGCGTAATTTGTGCACATTGTAATTTGTAATAGATATTACGTGTTGAAAATTTATTAAATATTAATTGCTAACATAATTAAAGGCATAAAATTGAACAGACTGATTAAAAATAAGCATATTATTATTTATGGAATTTTGCTTGCTGCATTATTATTTTTAATGAAATGGCTCGAGCTGCGTTTTATAGTAATTGATAATGCCCTTGATCTGTATGTTGGTGCTATAGCTGTTATTTTCACGGCGCTGGGGATCTGGCTTGCATTAAAGCTGAGCAGGCCCAAGGTTAATACCGTGCAGGTAGAAAAAAACATATATATAAATAATACCGGTAACTTTATTTGTAATGAAGCAGCTTTAAGCCAGCTTAATCTGAGCCGGCGCGAATTGGAAGTGCTACAGCTAATGGCCGATGGCTTAAGTAACCAGGAAATTGCCGAACGGTTATTTTTATCATTAAACACCATAAAAACACATTCATCAAAACTGTTTGAAAAAATGGAGGTAGAGCGACGAACCCAGGCTGTTGATAAAGCAAAAAAGCTTAGTATTATTGCCTGAGCGGGTTCATACTTTAAGGTAAAATTGCTGAGATATTTATAAAATCACCCTAAAGTATGAGCGTTGGCAAAAGCATAATCCCCAATTTTGGGCTATAGATTTTAAAACTTAAACACATGAAAAAAAATGTATTAACTTTTGGGCTTATAGCCGGACTTATAGTTACCATAGTTATGGTAACTACATCCTTAATGCTGTACACCGCAAATTACGAGTGCAATATGTATGTTGGCTATGCCTCCATGATAATTGCATTTTCGATGATTTTTGTGGCTGTTAAAAATTACCGAGATAAGTATAATGGCGGCATGGTATCATTTGGTAAAGCATTGTTGATTGGCTTGTACGTTACGCTCATCGCATCAACAGTGTATGTTGTTGCCTGGCTTATAGACTATCACTTTTTTGTTCCCGATTTTATGGATAAGTATGCGGAGCATGTGATACAGGCAACAAAAACAAGCGGTGCCAGCGCGCAGGAAGTAGCCAAACAGGTAAAAGAAATGGGCGCTTATAAAGAGATGTATAAAAATCCGGTATTTATAATACTGCTCACGTATATGGAAATTTTACCAGTGGGGTTGGTTATCACGCTTATTACCGCCTTGATATTAAAAAGGAATCCCGATAAAACCGTACTTGCTGCTAACTAAATAATACTACCATGAAAATAGGAATGACTGGCATTATTGTAAATGACCCAACCCAGGCTTTTAAATTTTATACCCAGGTTTTAGGCTTCAATGAGCATACGTTTATGCCCGAATATAACCTGGCCGTTGTTACTGCCGATGAAGACCCAAAAGGAACCAGCCTGCTGCTTAGCCCCAATGATAATCCGGTAGGTAAGGCGTTTCAGGACGGTTTGTATCAGCAAAATATCCCGGCTATAGTTTTTGCCACCAAAGACGTACAAGCCGAATATGAACGCCTTATAAATTTAGGAGTGACATTTATATCGCAACCCACAAAAACCGAGTGGGGAACATCAGCCATTTTTGATGATACCTGCGGCAATTATATCCAACTGCATCAAATGCCTTAAAAAAGAAAAGTGCCTTATACAAAATAATATTAGGCACTTTTTTATAGTTGATCATTTATAGATGATCAACTCGTTGGCTCCAAAATCGACAAAATGTTACCCGCCGGATCTTTAAACCAGGCTATTGTTGGGCCGCCATTGCCCCTTGAAATACCTTTCTCGTCGGTTTTAAAGCTTTCTTCATTATAAACGATGAATTTAACCCCACGGGCAGTAAGCTCGTCCACTGTTTTTTCTACATCCTGTACCGGGAAATTGATAATGGTAAAAGTAGCCGGCTCATGATTGGGCTTCGGATATATTAAAATACTGTTGCCTCCGGCAATTTTAAGGTTTAAAATACCGTCCATTTCAGGATCTTTCTCCACCTCCAAACCAAGCGTTTTACCATAAAACTCAATGGCCTCCGGTATATCATTTACAGAGAAACTGCTGAATGCTTTACTATCTTTTAACATCATAACCTCCTTTTGTATAAGTAAATAATTAATCAAACCGCTTTTTGTTTTTGAAAATGCAGGGCTAACCCGGCAGCACTTCGGCATGATAGCCGAAATCTTTCAAAAACACAATCAGCGCGCTGGCTTTAACGTGGCCGTCGGCGCATTGTACACGCAATATGTTATCGCAATCCTCCAGATCAAAGTTGGCCTTATAACCCTCAAAGGTTCTATGGATCTCGAGTAGTAGGATGTTGGCATACTTGCGTTTGCTTACATTGGTTTTAAAAACTTCTACCGTCATATACAGTTTGTTTTTAGTCCGTTTATATTGTTACTATTTTGAAGTAAACAACGGGGCATATTTGGCGCGTTGTGTATAGGCCAAAAACAACAGCATTATTAATAGCGTTCCTACTAAAGGTAATGCCTCCGGTTGTAAAAAAGCATGATAACAAACAATGTTCAGCATTATAGGAAATAAAGCCAACAGGGCCAGCGCCACGTATCTGCCTGCCAGTAAAAGAATGGCGCATATTAGTTCAATAATTTTCACAAACGGCATCAGGTAAACAGACGCGGCTATGCCATCGTTAAAGGTTTTTATGCTGCCTGTCATTACCGGAGTAGGGTACAGCTTTAAAAAATAAGCCGCAGATGCCCACAAGAACATCAGGCCCAATAATGACCGGATGACGATTATAGCTATCTTCATAATTATATGGTATAAGGTTAATGTTTTAGGATTTTTAATTACCTAAAGGCAAGAGTTGTAAAACGCCCACCTTTAGGATTTAGAAATTATTGTTTAGAATTTAAATGCTCTCCTTTTTAGAGTTTAGAATTTATTTTTTAGAATTTAGCTTAATTGCATATCCACCATCCATTTAATGCCAAACTTATCGGTTAACATGCCAAAATAACTTCCCCAGGGCGAGTTACCAATAGGCACAATGATGGTGCCTCCGGCAGAAAGCGCTGTAAATAAAGTGTCGGCTTCTTTGATGCTATCCGCATTTAGCGAAAGTGAGAAGTCATTACCTGCTATAAAGTCCTTTGCCATATCGCCAACTACATCAGTGCCCATCAATACATTTCCTTTGCCAACGGCCAGGGATACATGCATTAATTTATCAGCATCTTCCGGAGCTGTTGCACCGGCGTGAGGCATATCGCGGAAACGTACAAGCGCTAAAAATTCGCCGCCGAAAACAGATTTGTAAAAGTTAAATGCTTCTTCGGTGTTGCCCAGGAAGTTTAAATACGGATTAAGTGTTGCCATTTTAATTGAGGTTTTGTGATTTATGTTTTTAATTGTACAGTAAAGCTACGCCGATTAATTAAAACCAGAAAGGGTTAAATACGACAATTAAGGGGTTAAATTAAGACACAAACCCAATCGGTTGCCCGTTCATTAAAGCCATTATATTTTTGTACCGATTTTTTAATAGGTTAGCACCCAATATGAATACATTTGCCGACCGGATAATCGCATTCAATAATCAGCTGGAATACAAAGGCGCTTTGCCGGCGGGCATCAGCATTATGAATCCTTTTAAGGATAATGATTTTGCCACCGATGTATCATCGCAATTTTACCGCAAATATTACAGCGATAATCATCCACGGCATTTGATACTGGGTATAAATCCCGGCAGGTTTGGTTCGGCCATGACGGGCGTAAGCTTTACCGACCCCAAGCGGATGATCAACCAATGTCATATCCCTTATAACGGGCCGATAACGCATGAGCCATCGTCAGAATATGTGTACGATATGATTAATGCTTTTGGCGGTATCAGTGAATTTTACAGGCAGTTTTATATCCATTCGGTTTGTCCGTTAGGGTTTACCATCACCAACGATAGGGGTAAAGAGGTAAATTACAATTACTACGATAAACCCGAATTGCAAAAGGCCGTTTACCCGTTCATCATCGAAAATATTGAGAAGCAACTGCAGCTTGGTTTTGAAACTGATATCTGTTTTTGTTTCGGCACTGGTAAAAACGAAGCCTTTTTACGTAAGCTTAACAACGAGCAAAAGTTTTTTAAGCAGATAATAGCATTGGAGCATCCCCGGTTTATTATGCAATACAAATCAAAAACCAAACAGCATTACATCGCCAAATATCTGGAGGCATTCAACAAAGTAATAATAGATTGATAATCGGGAATTATTTTGTGCTGATATCGCGCTTATGATCGTCAAATTCCTTGCCTGTAGCATGGTAACCGCGAATAAATTGCGCTAATTGCTTCAATTCAAAATCAGTAAGATCGGTACCGCCTGCATAATCATAGCCCTCGTCGGCGCCGTTTAGGGTAATGGCACCAAGATATCCTTTGTCAAAGGTTTTGGGGCTATCAATTTCATGATATAGCTTAAAGGTGCTTGTGTTGGCTGCGGCATCAACACCAGCCGGGTCGATAGCTATGTTTAAATGACTGCCGTCTTCTTTGTTTACTCCAAATGTTACGCCGCTTACTATCATGGTGTGTATATTTAGATATAAAAGACAAAAACCGGGCACTTTTGTTTTTGTACCATTAGAAAATACCACCGCCATTTAAAACAAATTTTTAACAGTTCATGTATAAGTACCATGAACGATTAACGTTTATACCATTTAAACCGATACACTGATGTTAAGTACTTATGATATGCTCTTGCGGTTGTTTGTTGCCGCCTTGCTGGGCAGTATAATTGGCTGGGAGCGCGAACGCCGCCAGTGGACAGCCGGCTTACGAACCCACATGATGGTTTCACTTGGTTCGGCACTTATTATGCTTGTTTCCATGTATGGTTTTAATGATGTGATAGGCAAGCCGGGCATCTCGCTTGATCCATCGCGGGTGGCTGCACAGGTTGTAAGCGGAATTGGTTTCCTGGGAGCAGGCACCATATTTTTTCTGCGTAACGAAATTGTAAAGGGCTTAACCACCGCAGCGGGTCTTTGGACGGTAGCCGCCATTGGTTTGGCCGTTGGCGGCGGTTTATATATTGAAGCGGTGGCTACTACACTTATAGCCTTTATCATCCTCGCTGTGTTTAAGCCTTTTGAGAACCGGTTCTTTAAAAAGAACCGTTACCGTAAAATAAGGATGCTGCTGGCTCAGAAACACGTGGATTTTGATGCGATAGAAGTGGTGCTTAATGAGCATAATATACCTTTCAAAGAACTCAGCCTATCTGCCGGTGATGGCAGCGACGAGATCCTGATCACCATTCAAAAACAGTTCACCGAAAACGAGAACGTTTTAAAAGTTATTGCCGAGCTTAAAAACATAACCGGCGTAACCGGTGTGGATTTTTTAAGTTGAGTGAATGGCGAAGACTTCTTTAACTCTATAGATAATGGCAACTTTGACGCGGATGGACGTTTATCTAGGTGCCTGGTATTTGGCTAAAGCCAGTTAGCTTCTTATTTTATCCGTCCCATAAATGGGACGGCAATGAATTTTGGGGTGGCTTCCTTATATTGCAATTCTTTTTAACGCCGCCTTTTTTATCCGCCGGTAATTTTCATGTAGCTTTTTCATTGCCGTTGGTTTTAACCAACGGATAAAAGCACGCAAAAAGATGGCTTTAGCCTAAATGACAAACAATGTAAAAGCAGTGTTACTCATTTAAAAGATGTAACCACGCAAAGCCAAAGGGAAGCATTAAGAATAAAGTTAAAAGACCCGATTATTTCACCGCAAACTCAGCGCTCAATTTTTCATCTGCCGAACTGCTGCCCAATATCAATTTATACCTGCCGGGGTAAACCTTCCATTTATGTGTAGTCATGTCCCATTTTTGTAATTCCTGTACGGGGATATCCAAAGTAATGGTTTGTTCGGCATCTTTATCAACAGTTACGCGCTTAAAGCTTTTTAGTTCTTTTATGGGCATTCTGTCTATTTTGGGGTATTCAATGTAGGCTTGTACAACTTCGTCGGCATTAATGGTGCCGGTGTTTTTAACATTTACTGCTACGGAAATGGTTTCGTCTTTTTTGTAAATGCTTTTTGGTTTGCTGCTGAGGCTATACGCAAATGTGGTGTAGCTCAATCCAAAACCAAAGGGATATTGGATAGGGCCATTGTAATACCGGTAAGTGCGGTCTTTCATGCTGTAATTGCTGTAATCGGGCAAATCGCTGATGCTTTTATAAAAAGTAACCGGCAAATGGCCCGATGGCGAAACATCACCGAATACCAGATCTGCAAGGGCATTACCACCTTGCTCACCGGGGTACCAGGCTAAGATAATAGCATCGGCATAAGGCTCAATAGCGGCTACATCTACATTGCTGCCGGCTGTAATCACCACGATAAGCGGTTTGGTTTTAACACTCTTTTTTAATTCTTTTATAAAGGCTATTTCACTTGCCGGCAAGCTTAACGTTTTACGATCGCCGCCGCTTTCTGATAAAAAGGCATCACCGGCTTCGCCCTCCAATACCGGCGAGAGGCCAATAACAGCTATAGCAGCGTCGGCTTCACCAGCTGCCCAGGTACCGCCGAAATGTGTGGTATCGGAATAGTTGCAGCCCATATCATACTCCACCCTTGTGCCAGGGCCAACAGCGGCGGTAACACCTTCTACAAAGTTTATCACCTTACTGCTTGTCCCGTGGTAATTGGCAATCATGGCATCCAGGGAAGCCGCGTTGGGGCCAAGCACCATAATACTCGACAGGTTGGCTTTGTTCAATGGCAATATATTTTTGTCGTTTTTAAGCAGTACCATGCTTTGCTGTGCCACTTTACGGGCAACCGCTATGTGGGCGGCATTATGTACGCTGTCGGCACCGTAACTATGATAAGGCACTAATGATTGATCGTCATAAAAGCCAAGCTTAAACTCGGTACGCAGGGTTGTGCTTAATGCCAGGTCGATATCTTTTTCGGTTATTAATCCGAGCTGAACCGCTTTTAAACCATCATTTTGCAAAATGGTTGAGCAATCCAGATCCACACCTGCCTTTAATGCGGCGGCGGCAACTTCAACGGGACCGGGCAGGGTTTTGTGCTGTGAGTAAACATCATCAAGTGCGCCGCAATCGGTTACTACGTGACCATTAAAACCCCATTCTTTTCTTAAAATATCTGTAAGCAGCATTTTATTGGTAGAGTTAGGTACGCCGTTAACCCGGTTATAAGCACTCATTACCGATTCTACATGCGCGTTGCTTACCAGTTCATGAAAGGCGTACAGGTAGGTTTCACGCAGGTCTTTTTCATCTACAATGGCATCAAAATGATCGCGGGTAGCCTCGGGGCCGCTGTGTACCGCAAAGTGTTTGGCGGTTGCCGATGCTTTGAGATATTTAGGATCATCGCCCTGTAACCCCCGCACAAATGCAGAGCCCATGCGGCCCGTCAAGTAAGGGTCTTCGCCGTAAGTTTCCTGTCCGCGGCCCCAGCGCGGGTCTCGAAAAATGTTAATGTTGGGGGTCCAAAAGGTGAGGCCCATGTATTGCAGTTGCCTGTCTTTCGCGATAGCTAAATTATATTTCGCCCTTGCCTCGGTAGAAATTACGGTAGACACCTGTTTTAAAAGCACATCATTAAACGTTGCCGACATACCAATGGCCTGCGGAAATATAGTGGCTTCGCCCGCGCGGGCAACACCATGCAGGGCCTCGTTCCACCAATTATATGCCGGGATGCCTAGGCGGGGGACTGCTTTGCTACGGTAGCCCAGCAGGGAAATCTTTTCTTCGAGCGTTAATTTGGATAGCATGTCCTTTACTCTTAAATCAATCGATTGCGAAACATCTTTATAAATAGGAGTTGGTTGCGCTTTTAAAGCCTGCCCGGTGCAAAGTATTAGTAATGAGGCCGAAAGTGTATAAATGATATTTTTCATAGCGACAGTTTAAACCGTAGATTTATAGTAGCAATGGTAAGGCATTTTATTTAAAAATAAAAGGACTAAACCACCAGGGTAAACCTTTATTAAAATATTTTAAAAAGTTTGGCTGGTTACTGCTATTATTGTGGAATTAACATTCAATCCGCTACTCATAATGAAAAACCAACTGGCAGGCAAAGCTGCATTTTTTAAAGTATCGATAGTTTCTTTTGTTATAGCACTTATTGCTTTTCAAAGCACGGATGCAAACGCACAAACCAAGTACGAGTTGAACGAAGGGTGGAAATGCGCGCCCATCGGCAGCGTAAAGCAAAGCGGTACGGAGCTATCCACCCCGGCGGTTAGTACACAGGCATGGTTACCAGCGGTTGTGCCGGGTACAGTTTTAACCACGCTGATAGCTGATAAAAAAGTGCCTGATCCGTTTTTTGGGATGAACAACCAAAAGATCCCCGATATTTACAAAACCGGTCGCGATTATTACACCTATTGGTTTGTAAAGGATTTTACCGAAGCTCAACCCAAAACCGGAGATCAGGTTTATCTGAACTTTCGCGGGGTTAATTATAGCTGCGATGTGTTTTTAAATGGCCATAAGCTCACCAATAAACCGCATACAGGCATGTTCCTGCGTCAATCATACAACATTACCAAATGGATTGCCAAAAACGGCAGCAACCGTGTGGCTGTTATTGTTTACCCGCCAGATGTTGTTGGAAACCCCAACGGTGGCCAGGGTGGCGATGGTACCATTGCCCGCAACGTAGGTATTCAATACACAGCCGGGTGGGATTGGATCCAACCCATCCGCGATCGTAATACAGGCATCTGGGATAAGGTAACTATCGAGAAAACGGGTGGTGTACGCATCAAAGATCCGCATATAATTACATTGGTACCGGGCGTTCGCCAGTCCGATGGCCCGCAGCAGCCGGCTATTATAAAAGTATCGGCAACGCTGGAGAATGCTACCGGCCAGCCAATTACAGGCGAGCTGCGCTACAACCTGGATGGTAACGCGGTATCAAAAAAAGTAACCCTGAAAGCAAATAGCTCCTTGGATGTACAGTTGAATGATCTTTCGCTGAAAAATCCAAAACTATGGTGGCCAAACGGATACGGGCAGCAGCACCTTTACCCAATGCACCTGCAGTTTGTAACCGGGGCTAATAAAATATCCGATCAGCATGATATTAAGGTAGGCGTGAGGCAGATCACTACCGAATGGAACACCAAAACCGAAAGCAGGCAGATCAATATCAATGGCCAAAAGATCTTTATAAAAGGTGGCAACTGGATAGTATCTGACGAGTTGCTGCGCTTTTCCGATATGCGTTATGATGCCGAAGTACGTTTTCACCATGATATGAACCTTAACCTGATAAGGGTTTGGGGGGGCGCGCTTATTGAGCGGCCAGAGTTTTATGAGGCATGCGATAAATATGGGATGCTGGTCTTTCAGGATATGTGGGGATCTGGCGATTGTAACGGCCGCTGGACCGATCCTATGAAACTGGACGACCAATGGACACGCCGCAAATACCCGGACGATCATGGTCTGTATTTAAGATCAATTGAAGATCAGGTAAAACTTATCCGTAATTATCCATCGCTGGCTATCTGGTGCGGCGGTAACGAGATAACCCCGCCCGAGGATATCCTTGTAGCCCTGCGCGATACCATTATGCCAAAACTGGATAATACACGCTGGCTTATCCCATATTCCAACTCCGAAGAAATGTCGCGCAATGTGATGGGTGGTAATGGCGACGGCCCTTACGGCATTCAGCCTTTATCAACGTTTTGGGCGCATAAAACCTATCCGTTTAACTCCGAAGTTGGTTCGGTAGGCGTAAGTGATTATGAATCGCTTAAAAGATTTATTCCAACACAAAATATGGTACTGCCCGAGTATGATGCCGCTACCGGCAAAACCAAAACAGACTCGGTTTGGGATTACCATAAGTATATAGGTTATGATGATTTTATAAATAAATATGGCAAGCCAAAAAACGTACAAGATTTTGCAACCAAGGCCCAGCTGGTAAATTACGATCAGTACCGCGCCCTTATGGAAGGCTTCAGCTCACACATGTGGGATTGGTATACCGGTACCATCATCTGGAAAACCCAAAACCCATGGACTGCCATGCGCGGCCAGATGTATGATTACTACCTTGACCCTAATGCCTGTTTATACGGCCTGCACAGTGGCAGCGAACCACTGCACATCATGTACGACCCTACAGATGGCATGGTGATGGTGGCCAACAATACTTTTAAAACACATAGCAATATGCTGCTGGTAGCCAAGGCTTATGATATGGATGGCAAAGAACGCATCCTGAGCCAGGTTTTCTCGGATGTTACACCATCAACCACCAAACGGTATTTTTCTGTTAAAGAAGAGATAGCCAAACTGGCAAAGGATAAAGGAGCATTTCTTAGTTTGCAGCTTTTTGATAAGGATAAAAAAGCGATCACAGAAAATATTTACTGGATAGCAGATGCGGATGGCGAATATTCAGGTTTGCAGAAAATGCACCAGGCTAACCTTACCGCATCAGCAAAATATTTAAGCAATAATAAAGTGGAGGTAACCCTAACCAATGCAAGTAACGGTCCGCTGGCATTTTTCAACCGCTTATCGTTGGTTGACAGCGAAACCAAACAAAGGGTACTTCCTGTTTTTTACAGCGATAATTATGTTTCGGTTTTACCCGGCGAGGAGAAAAAGGTGGTGATAGATTATAATTCGGCAACAGATAAAAACAACCTTGTAATATCATTAGGCGGCTGGAACGTGGCCGAAAAGACAATACAGATCAATAAGTAATTGTAAAAACAGTAATAATGATTTTCGCTAAAAAATATACTTTTCTGATACTCGCAGCGGTGTTAACCGGCAGTGGCATCATGGCGCAGGAAAACCCAGCTAAATTTCCGCTGATACCTTATCCAAGCCAGTTGGTCGTGGCAAAGGGTTCTTTCATAATTACCAGTAAAACCAATATTGTTACAGCAAGTGAGTTTAGTAACGAAGCCACTCAACTGAATCAGCTGTTAAAGATGGGTTTGGGTGTGTCTTTACCTATCGGCAAAGCAAATAAAATCAACAGTATTAAGCTGGTTTACGATGCTGCTATCAACGCGCCGGAGGCCTACAAACTTAATATAGGCCCCAACGGTGTATTAATAACAGCTAAGGATGCAGCCGGCGTATTTCACGCTATTGAAACCATAAGGCAGTTGTTGCCGGTTTCTGTAGAAACCGGCGTGGTTCATAAGCAATTGGTTTTACCTGCAGTTAGCATCTATGATAAACCAGCCTATGAATGGCGGGGGATGCACCTGGATGTATCGCGTCACTTTTTTTCGATAAGTTACCTGGAGAAATTTATAGACAGGATGGCGCTTTACAAAATGAATAAACTGCACCTGCACCTTACCGACGACCAGGGCTGGCGCATCGAAATAAAAAAATACCCTAAACTTACAGAAGAAGGTGCTTGGCGAACTTTTAACAACCAGGATTCGGCTTGTATAGAGCGCTCAAAGGACAACCCCGATTTTGTGATAGATAAGGAACATATCATTCAGCGCGATGGTAAAACCCTGTACGGCGGCTTTTATACCCAGGAGCAAATGAAGGGCGTGGTGGCTTACGCCGCAGCAAGGCACATTGATATAATCCCGGAAATTGATATGCCGGGACATATGATGGCCGCTATCAACTCGTACCCGTTTTTAACCTGTAACGGCGAAAATTCATGGGGCGAGTCTTTCACTAAGCCTATTTGTCCGGGAATTGAAACGACTTATGAATTCGCGCAAAATATTTTCAGTGAGATCATGCAGATCTTCCCGTCAAAATACATCCATATAGGCGGCGATGAGGTAGACCGTACCAGCTGGGGAAAATCAGACTCATGCAAGGCATTGATGCAGCGCGAGGGGATTAAAGACCTGCCCGGCTTGCAAAGCTATTTCATTAATCGCATGGAAAAGTTTTTTAACTCAAAAGGCCGCAAGCTGATAGGCTGGGACGAAATTATTGAAGGCGGTATCAGCCCCACAGCTATTGTAATGTATTGGCGCACCTGGGTGCCAGATGCACCAGTTAAAGCCGTTAAAAACGGCAATACCGTTATCATGACACCCGGCGAACCGTTGTATTTTGATGCCCAGCCCGATGAGTATTCGGTTAGCAAGGTTTACCATTTTAATCCCATCCCCAAGGTTTTAAATGCCGAAGAAGCAAAATCGATCATAGGAGCACAGGCTAATATATGGACGGAGATGATCCCATCAGAAAAGCGTGCCGATTATATGTATATGCCGCGCATGACCGCTTTGGCCGAAAATCTATGGACAAACCAACCAGATAAATATGAATCGTATTTAAAACGGCTTGAACAGCATTACCACCGGATGGATGCCATGAAAATCCATTATCGCCTGCCCGATTTGCCCGGTTTATTAAATAACTACATATTTACTACCGAAGGTAAATTAAGTATCAACCCGCCATTGCCTGGTCTTACCGTACGCTATACTACCGATGGTACTTTGCCAACTGTAAAATCGGCAGCGCTGCCATCTCCATTAAGCATTAAAAAACCAGGACTGATAAGGGTTGCGGCTTTTACCGCCTTGGGTACCCGTGGCGATGTTTATAATTTACAGTACACACAACAGCAAATGCTTGGCACGGTAAAAATTGGGGCAACAAACCCCGGTTTGGCGTGCACCTATTACAAAGCTTATTTTAAAGAAACTGCCTTAATGAGCAGTGCAAAGGTTGATAGCGTGTTTACCACCAATGAAATTGCAGTGCCTGCAACGGTAAAAGCGCCGTCATTTGGTATTACCTATAAGGGGTATATTGACGTACCTGCCGATGGTAGCTACACTTTCTATTTAACCTGCGATGATGGCGGGGTGCTAAAGATAGGCCCGTCTGTTACGGTAGATAATGATGGTAATCATTCGGCTCGTGAAAGAAGCGGGCAAATTGCCTTAAAAATGGGAACACATCCGTTTTTACTCAATTTTATTGAAGGCGGCGGCGGTTTTACCCTTAAATTAAAGTACAGTTTAAATGGTTCAGTTCCGCAGGACATACCTGCTGTCTGGTTTAAAAATTAATGATCTCCTGTATATGAAAAAATTTATAGCATTAGCCTCCATATTATGTATTACCGGTTTGCAGGCTTTTAGTCAGCAGGCGCCAAAACCTTACGGTGCGCTGCCTACCAAAGGGCAGTTAATATGGCAGGAAACCGGCATGTATTGCCTTATTCATTATGGGGTTGATACGTATACCGATAAAGAATGGGGCTTTGGTGATGAAGATCCCAAGCTTATCAATCCATCGCAATTTAGCGCTATGCAAATTGTGGCGGCGGCCAAGGCAGGTGGCTTTAAAGGCGTAGTGGTAGTAGCCAAACACCACGATGGGCTTTGCCTTTGGCCAACCAAAACTACCGAGCATAATATTGCCAACACTCCCTACAAAAACGGTAAGGGCGATATGCTAAAAGAATACCGCGAAGCCTGCGATAAACTGGGTATGAAAATGGGTGTTTATTGCTCGCCCTGGGACAGGAACAATGCCAATTACGGCAAGCCCGAATATGTGGCTATTTACCGTGAACAATTGAGGGAACTATATACCAATTACGGGCCGTTGTTTATTTCATGGCATGATGGCGCTAACGGTGGCGACGGCTATTACGGCGGTGCCCGCGAAGCAAGAACTATCGATAGGTCTACCTATTACGGTTGGAATACTACCTGGGCCATTACCCGAAAATTGCAGCCCAATGCCGTTTTATTTGGCGATGTGGGCCCCGATGTACGCTGGGTAGGTAATGAGCGTGGCCATGCCGGCGAAACCTGCTGGGCCACTTATACACCACACGCTCCGGATGAAGGTAAAGTACCTGCCAACGGTTACGTAAAAGATTATGAAGGAACCGAAGGTACCCGCAACGGTAAATTCTGGATGCCTGCCGAGTGCGATGTATCACTTAGACCGGGATGGTTTTACCATAAAACGCAGGACGATGGCGTTAAATCACCCTATGCTTTACTTGATCTGTATTACAAAAGCGTTGGTCGCGGCGCGGCGCTTGATCTGGGTTTATCGCCAGATCAACGGGGGATTATTAATGAGATAGATGTAAAATCGCTCACGGCATTTGGCAATCTGTTAAAACAAACCTTCGCCGTAAACCTGGTAAAAGGGGCTACACTCACGGCCAGCAATGTACGGGGTGGCAACAATGCCAAATTTGGGCCACAATTTTTGGTAGATAACGACAGGTACACCTACTGGGCTACCGATGATAAGGTGACAACACCACAATTAACCGTTGATATGCACACACCTAAAACTTTTAACGTTATCAGGTTAAGGGAAAATATTAAACTTGGCCAGCGGATAGATTCAGTTGAAGTTGATGCCTTTTTAAATGGCAAATGGCAGCCTATAGCCAGCGCAACAAGTATTGGCGGTAACCGGCTTATCCGTTTAACACAAAATATTACCGCCAGTAAATTGAGGTTACGCATAACCGGTTCGCCGGTAGCCATTGCGTTAAGCGATTTCGGGATTTTTAAAGAGCCCGTTCATTTAACAGCACCTGCCATAGCCCGGAACAAAAAAGGAGAGATAAGCATTAGTACCGAAGCGCCTGTAAATTCCATCCATTACACCCTAAACGGGCAGGAACCAACCTTAAACTCTCCGGTTTATACCCAACCCTTTTTACTTGGTGATGGCGGCGTAGTAAAAGCACGGAGCTTTGAGGGTAAGGGCCAGGTAAGTGATATCTCCTTTGTGTCGTTCGGCTTTGCCAAAACCGATTGGAAGGTTGTGGATTCCACAACCTCAAATTACGATGGTAACAAGGCCGAAAATGCCTTTGATGAAAATCTTCGTTCGGTATACAGTACGCTCACGAAGGAAAAATCTCCATTGCCACAGCAAATAAGCATTGATATGGGAAAGGCGCAGCAAATAAAAGCATTTGGCTATTTGCCCCGCCAGGATAAACAGGCCGATGGTATTATCGACAGCTATAACTTTTACACGAGTAATGACGGAAAGACCTGGGAAAAAGTTGCATCTGGTGAGTTTGCGAACATCAAATCAAACCCAATTGAGCAGCCCGTGGTTTTAAGTAAAGCGGTTAATGCACGGTATTTTAAGTTAGAGGCTGTGCATGTAATTTCAGGAAATGGTATCACTATTGCCGAATTAAGCGTTTATTAATAAACTATTAAGTATTTAGGTTTATTTAGCGGGTAAATCGTTAAAGCAAATACTATCTTCTATAAATACATAATGAAAAAACAAATCTGTTTGGCCGGGATGCTGGCAATTTTTAGTTTAAATACATTTGGTCAAAACCACAAACCGGCAGCGGTAAGTCTTACAAAGTATGTTGATCCATATATTGGTACTGGTTTTCACGGGCATGTTTTTGTTGGGGCCAGCGTGCCGTTTGGCGCGGTGCAATTGGGGCCAACCAACATGTCTGAAGGGTGGGACTGGTGCTCTGGCTATCATATTTCCGATTCTACTATTATTGGCTTCCAACATACCCACCTGAGCGGTACCGGTATTGGCGATCTGGGCGATATTTCGTTTATGCCAACAACAGGCGCTATAAAAGTTATCAAGGGCACTTTGGAAGATCCACAAAGCGGGTACTTTTCGCTGTTCAGCCATAAAGATGAGGTTGTAAAACCGGGCTATTATAAAGTTAAGTTAAAACGTTACGATATCGGGGTTGAGCTTACAGCCAGCACCCGCGTAGGGATGCACAAATACACGTTCCCGGCATCAAAAAACGCACACGTGGTTATCGATCTGAAAGAGGGAATAGGCTGGGACGAATCGATGGAAACCTATATTAAGCAGGTAGATAAAAACACCATCGAAGGCTACCGTTTCTCAAAGGGCTGGGCCGATGCGCAGCGGATTTACTTTACCGCCGTATTCTCTAAACCGATAAAAGCATTCGCCGTATATAATGATGCAGAGAACAAGCCGGGAACCCAGTTAAAAGGTAAAAGGGTTAAAGGCGTATTGAGTTTTGAAACTACCAAAGGCGAGGTGGTCTATGCTAAGGTGGGTATCTCTCCGGTTAGTTCGGCCAATGCCATGCTGAATATTAAAGCCGAGATCCCGGGTTGGGATTTCAATAAGGTGGTTAAAGATGCTGATAAGGCCTGGAATACCCAGTTTGCCAAGATCACCATTAAAACCGATTCGTTATCGCAACTAAAAAAATTCTATACCGCGTTTTATCATACCATGATAGCGCCATCTATATTTAATGATGTTAACGGCGATTATTGGGGAACCGACAAAAAAGTGCATAAAAACGTTGGGTTTAATAATGTTACCACGTTTTCTTTATGGGATACCTACAGGTCAAACAATCCGCTGTCAACCATTATCCACCCCGAGCATGTGAACGATATGATCAACTCCATGCTAACCATTTACCAGCAGCAGGGGAGCTTGCCTGTTTGGCACCTCATGGCCAATGAAACCAATTGTATGGTGGGTTACAGCGCGGTACCTGTTGTTGCCGATGCTTTGCTGAAAGGCTATAAGGGTTTTGATGCCAACCTTGCATACGAGGCCATGAAAACCACCGCCATGCAGGATGCACGCGGTATTAAATATGTTAAAAAGTTGGGCTATATCCCGGCTGATAGTACTGCTGAGTCTGTGTCAATGGGATTGGAGTATGCTATTGATGATTGGTGTATTGCACAGGTTGCCAAAAAAATGGGTAAGCAGGACGATTACGCCTATTTCAGCAAACGCGGAGAAAACTATAAAAACTATTACGACCCTAAAGCGGGTTTTATGCGCGGTCGCCTTTCAGAAAATCAATGGCGTACACCTTATAGCCCGTTTATTTCTATCCATGAGCATGGCGATTTTACCGAAGGCAATGGCTGGGAATATACTTTCCTGGTACCGCAGGATGTGGAAGGTTTAATTAACCTGTTGGGCGGTCAGGATAAATTTAACACCAAGCTCGATTCGTTGTTTATTGCTGAAGGCGATATGGGTAAATTCAAGTCGCCGGATGTATCTGGTTTAATAGGGCAGTACGCGCACGGCAACGAACCGGGCCATCCCATGACCTATTTGTATGATTACTCTGGCAAGCCCTGGAAAACAGCCGAAAAGGTTCGGTTTATTTTAGATAATTTTTATACCGATAAAACCGATGGAATCATAGGTAATGAAGATGTTGGCCAGATGTCGGCATGGTATGTATTATCGGCCCTTGGCTTTTACCCGGTTAACCCCGCCAACGGATTATACGTTTTCGGCAGCCCGGTTATTAACGAGGCCACACTTAAATTAAAGGGAAACAAAGCGTTTCACATTGTAGTGAAAAACAACGGTCCTAAAAATAAGTATATCAACGCCATGAAACTTAATGGCGTTAACTACACCAAAACCTACTTTAAACATACCGATGTGATGAATGGCGGCGAGCTGGTAATTACAATGGGCAGCAAGCCCGGTACTGTTTGGGGCGTAGGCGATGCCAATAAAGCGGTATCGGTGTTGAAGTAAGTAGGGTAATAATACCCGATATTTTGTCATCCTGAGCGAAGCGAAGTATCTATTATGCGATTACCAAGTCTGCGAATAGATACTTCGCTTCGCTCAGGATGACATGTTTGTTTAGAGATGTTTTAATACTTTCCATTACCCGAAATAACCATCGATGCCAGTTGCTCATCTCGGTTATAAATATCCTTGCGGAAGTTGAGTTTGTTGTCCCTGTCGGTAAATGCCGTAAAGTAGGCTATAAAAACAGGTGTTTTATGTTTGAGGGTAATGGTTTGCTCTTTGCCCAGGTGCATGGCCTTGCTGATCTTAGCGGCTGTCCAGGTGGTATCATATTTCAACAGGAAGGAGGCAAGCTTTGCCGGTTCGCCAACTCGGATGCAGCCGTGGCTAAAAGCGCGCTCCGTTTCTCCAAACAAAGATCTTGATGGCGTATCATGCAAATAAATGCTATAATTATTGGGGAACAGAAATTTTACCAGTCCCAATGAATTTGCCGGGCCGGGTTTCTGTTTTATTACCGGCAAACCGTTTTCCTTACCGGTAATGATCATATTATGCTCGTTAACATAGTTGGAGTTACGCCTTATAGCCGGTAAAACCTCATTACGAATGATGCTCTCTGGCAGGTTCCAATACGGGCTAAATACCACATACTGCATTTCGCCATAAAAAATTACCGTTTGATGTACCTTTTGGCCAACTACTACATTACAGCTCCATAGCAAGCTATCCGCATGATAAACGTGCAACTTAAATTCGGGGATATTCACGGCCAGGTAATCGGTATTAAGGCTTACCGGTAACCAGCGGCAACGCTCCATATTTACGATGATCTGCCGCATCCTGGTTTTCAGCGGAACGTTTAACGCGGCGATGGTACCGGCACCTGGCGCACCATCGGCAGTGAGGCCGTGCCTTAACTGAAATTGCTTTAGTGCCGTTTTAAGGCTATCATCAAAAACAACGCTTAACGTATCGCCTTTAAAATCCTCCAGTTTATAAAGCCTGGTCTTTATCTGTGCAATAACTTCTGATGAATCGCCGGGTTTTAATTTTTTACCGGTTACAATGGGTAGCCATTTATCCTGTGCATCCAGCTTACGGTATTTGGCCAAAAAGTTTTTCAGCAGATCATACTGGCGGTAAACCGGTTCAGAAATTGTGCTGCCCGGCTTGCCTGGTTTTGCCAGCAGGCTATCCAGATAATCGTTATATGATACCTTTTTACGGGGCAGGTACCAGTTAACGGCCCGGCTTACAGAATCTTTCATACCCTGGAACGCCAGTTTTGAGAAAACAAAATATTGCGCTGTAAGTGTTAGCTCGGTATTGATGTTTGGTTTTGCGACTTTATCTTTAGGATGCGCATCAAATATTAATGAATCTAATAGTTTGGGATAGGGGATAGCTTTATAGATCCCCTCGTTTTGCAGGTTGTTCAACCTGTCAGACAGGTTACCTGCCTGCTCAATCAGCAAACCTTTGGCGTACCATGCGTAAGCAAACTTGCGCTTGTTATAAAACAGACTTAGGTCTTTTGCGTACGGCGCAAAGTCGGGATACTTTTGCAGGAATGTTTTTAGCTGTGTGCTGTCAAAAACAAGAGCGGTTTGGTCGCTAAAGTTACCGGGGATGGTTTTATTCCACTCTTTAACTGCTTTCTTTTTAAGGGAATCGGCTTTGGACTGCCGGTGTTTTTTGACATCCTGTTTACAGCTGGATACAGCGAAAATGCAAAGAATTATAAGGTAACAATGGTAGCTGCTGCGCCTGTTTAGCATAAGTTATTTTTTGATGTAAGATAGAAAATAAAAATTTTAAAATAGTATACTAAATATATAGACATTATAGTATATTTGTTTCATTAATTAAAAGTCATGTTTGGTAACTCAATAAATAAACGCAATTCAGGCATTTCTACAGGTGATAATAAACCTGCAGAAATGATGTGTATGTGCTGCTGTTGTTGAGTTTCTCCCAACCAAACCCCAGACTAATTAAAAAGTTTACAGCCCCCGTTATTTAATATATTTTCATGAATACTTATCTGCCAAACAAAACTAATATATCGCCGCCGTGCGGGGTGGTGCATTACAGCCAGGTAATTTATGGATTGTGCAGTTGTTGCAGATAGCCAATAGCCACCTACCTAAATAAAACAATTCATATACCATCTATTTTACTAAAATGTTAAATACAAATAATAAATATCCGTTTTTTGACCTGTTGGAAGTTGTTGCCGATGCTGATCTTCCTTTTAAACCTTTTAAGAAATTACAGCCTGTAAAAGCCGGTAACTATGTTCCCGATCTTAAACTTTCTGTTGATTATAGCCGTTGGCAGCAATTTTATAACGGTTCTGAAACACATGGCCCTGTTTCGCTAAGAAATTTACAGAGCAAGCCGCTGGTAATTGCCTTTTATTCGCAGCACTGGCGCAATCATGGGCTCGATCTGTTAAAACAACTTAATAGTATTCAACAGGAAATAAAAGCCAGTGGCGGCAACCTGCTGGTAATTACCGATGAACGTACTGACGACCTGGAAAAACTGGCATGGGCGCAAAGCCTTACGCTTAACTTTTACCACGATCCGGAAAAAAATGTAGCCCAGGTATTCAGGGTATTTTCTGATAATGACCCGGCCTGGAATCGCTTTTCGGGTATTGATGAAAACGCACCTTTGCTGGCTACCTATATCGTCGATTCGGCTAGGCAGGTGGTTTACCATCATATCGATTGGGACTTTTTAGGCACGTTTTCATCTGCAGACATTATTTCGGCTGTTTACGAATCATCGCTGATAGGCAATAACCGTAAATCGGCTTAATTATTTCACTCATCAGTTTTAAATAAAATCATGTCAAACGCCATAGAGGATCTTGAAAAAGTAAAAACCAAGGTACACCAACAGGTACTTTCGGCCAATAAAGAATATGTGAAGCATTTTGGCAATAAGTCAGAACTTACCATTCCGCCGGCGCGGCAGTTTGCTATACTTACCTGTATGGATGCCCGCCTTGATCCCGCCAAATACGCAGGGCTTGCCGAGGGCGACGCACATGTGATCCGTAATGCGGGTGGCCGTGCAAGTGATGATGCTATCCGGTCTTTAGTTATCTCGCACAAATTGTTAGGTACAAAGGAGTGGTTTGTAATTCACCATACCGATTGCGGCATGGCATTATTTACAGATGATATTATCCGCGGCCTGCTGACTAAAAGTTTAACTACTGCTACTATAGATGAAAACGGCTGGCGCAATACCGAAGAAAAAGGAGGATCTGACGAGGCAAACCATATTGCTTTTTTAACCTTCAAAAATCTGGAGGCCAGCGTTACTGAGGATGTTAAACGCATAAGGCAACATCCCCTTGTTGCAGGGCATATCCCGATTTACGGCTACGTTTATGATGTAAGATCGGGCAAATTGATAGAAGTTGCCGATGCCACCCATGCGGGAGAAGTGCTCAATTAAAATTTTTAATATATACACAAACAACAAACGCCGGTAATTTACCCGGCGTTTGTTGTTTAATGAGATTTATTTATTCTTCGATGTAGAAGCCCTGATAATCAATTCAGGTTTTATGCTGATGATCTTTGGTTTTGTTTTGGTATCGGTATTTTCTAACTCCTGGAAAAACAGGTTGGCAACGGTATTGCCCATGTAAAAGCTAAACTGATCAATAGTGGTGATGGATGGGCTGGTGATCTCCGAGAAAGATTCATTGGCATAACCTAAAACACCAAGTTCAGCAGGTACTTTTATACCCATAGCGCTGGCAACTTCCAATACGCCAAGCGCGGAGAAGTCTGAGGTAGACGCAAATATAGCATCGGGAGGGTGGGGCAGGTTCAATAATTTGCGGGTGCCTGCGGCGCCCAATTCTTTTGTCCAGGCGTTTTCAACTATCAATTCGTCAATAACGGGAACGTTGTAGGCTTTAAATGCCCTTAAATAGCCCAATTTACGCTGCTTAAATATGGCAAGGTTTTGCGGCCCCTCCAGCAATCCTATCCGCTTGTAACCGCCCTCAATAAGGTGCGATACCGCTTCAAAAGAAGCCTGTTCGTTATCATTTATAACTTTTAACGTTTCCAACTCATCGGCAACACGGTCAAACTGAATGAGTTGGATGCCGTGGTCTATTACGTTTTGCAGGTGCTGATAGTCGTTACCATCAGCCGATACTGATATCACAATACAATCTACGTGCTGGTTTATCAGCGTGTTAACACACTGGATCTCTTTATCATGCAACTCGTTCGATTGGCAAATGATCAGGTTGTAGCCCTTTTGATAAGTGGCTTCCTCAATACCGGCAATAACATTCGAGAAAAAATTCTGGTTAATGCGGGGCACCACAATACCAATGGTTTTTGATTGCCCCTTACGCAGGTTTGATGCAAGCGTGTTGCGTTTATAGTTGAGTTCATCGGCGGTTTTCATGATCAGCTCCCTGGTTTTTTCGTTAACCTGGTTGCTGTTATTCAACGCTCTCGACACCGAAGACGCGGTTATGCCGAGCTTTGCGGCAATATCATAAATGGTGGTCCGTTTTACTTTTTTCATTTAAAAGTGCAAGTTGGAAAAATTATTTTACGCAATCGATTGTAATTTTAAATATTTATTTAAATTCGTTCCGTTAAAGTACCAAAAAATAAACTACTCATATATTCATGCTACTAACCACTTATAATTTATGCTTTTATTAGGTATCGATATCGGCACTTCGTCGGTAAAAGTGAGCGTTGTTGACGCAGCCTCACAAAATATCGTAGCCTCGGCACAATACCCCGATGAAGAATCGCCCATAAAAGCATTACACCCCGGCTGGGCCGAACAATCGCCACAAATGTGGTGGGATCAGGCACAAACCGCATTACAAAGGTGCCATGCCAAAGCATTGTACAACCCGCAGCATATTGCGGCCATAGGTATTGCTTACCAAATGCACGGCCTGGTATTGGTTGATAAAGACCAGAATGTGCTGCGCGACAGCATCATCTGGTGCGATAGCCGCGCCGTTGAAATTGGCGATAAGGCTTTTGCTGCCATTGGCGAAGAAAAATGTCTGTCGCACCTGCTTAACTCGCCAGGGAACTTTACCGCCGCCAAACTGGCCTGGGTTAAGGAAAACGAACCCGATATATATAGTAAGATAGACAAAATCATGCTGCCGGGCGATTACATCGCCATGAAACTTACCGGTGATATAACCACATCGGTATCGGCATTATCAGAAGGGGTTTTCTTTGATTTTAAAACCAACGGCATCTCCAAAGAGATCATTAACTATTTTGGGTTTGATGAAAGCCTGTTCCCGGTTATTAATCCCGTGTTTTCGGCACACGGGCAGCTGTTAAGCTCGGTTGCCGGAAAACTGAACTTGAAGGCTGGCATCCCGGTTACCTACAAATCCGGCGATCAGCCAAATAACGCGCTGTCATTAAACGTACTTAATCCCGACGAGGTAGCGGCTACGGCTGGTACGTCAGGCGTTATTTACGGCGTTAGCGATCAATTAACCTACGATCAGGAATCGCGCATTAATACGTTTGCTCACGTTAATTATACCCGGGAGCAAAAACGCCTTGGGGTATTATTGTGTATCAACGGCACGGGAAGTTTGTACCGGTGGGCCAAACACAATTTCGGCGCAGGATTAAGCTATACCCAACTAAATGCCGAAGCCACCAAAGCCCCCGTGGGCAGCGACGGTTTGCGCATATTGCCATTTGGTAACGGCGCCGAACGGATGCTGAACAACAAACAAATAGGCGCACATATCCAAAATATCGACCTTAACCTGCACACGCAAGCCCATATTTTCAGGGCAGTGCAAGAGGGCATAGCCTGTGCTTTCCGCTACGGACTTGACATTATGCGCGGCAATGGAATGAATCCAACCGTGATCCGTGCAGGCAAAAGCAACCTTTTCCTAAGCGAACTATTTACCGAAACCTTTGTAAATGCAACAGGCGTACCAGTTGAACTATACAATAACGATGGCAGTGTTGGCGCTGCACTTGGTGCGGGCATAGGAGCGGGCATTTTTGCATCCCCGGCGGAAGCCTTTAGCAATGCCAAAGCCATTCAATTAATTGAGCCTACATCAACCCAACAATTTGAATCAATTTATCAGGAATGGAAAGAGCTGCTGGAAGCTAAAATCAAAAATCAAAATTAAAAAGTCAAAAAAGAGGTTTCAAACAATACCGATTTATATAATCACTAATTCACTAAGTCAATAATTCACTAATTAAATACATATGCGCATCATCACCGGAGAAAAAGAGTATTTTAAAGAAATTGGTCAGATCAATTACGAAGGACCGCAATCAGATAACCCGCTGGCTTTTCGCTGGTACAATGCCGATAGGGTAGTTGCCGGAAAAACCATGCAGGAACATTTACGTTTTGCCTGCGCCTACTGGCATTCATTTAACGGCAACGGTGCCGATCCGTTTGGCGAGGCCACCCATATATTTCCCTGGAATGAAAAAACCGACGCGGTTGAACGCGCGAAAGATAAAATGGACGCGGCTTTTGAGTTCATCACCAAAATGAACCTGCCATACTACTGTTTCCATGACGTGGATGTAGTTGATTACGGAAACGACGTTAACGAAAACGAAAGGCGTTTACAGGCCCTTGTTGAGTATGCCAAAGAGAAACAGGCGGCAAGTGGTGTAAAATTACTTTGGGGTACATCCAACCTGTTCAGTCACCGCCGTTACATGAACGGCGCATCAACCAATCCCGATTTTAAGGTACTTGCCCATGCAGGCGCACAGGTTAAATTTGCCCTTGATGCTACTATTGCTTTAGGCGGCGAGAATTATGTTTTCTGGGGTGGTCGTGAAGGGTACATGAGTCTGCTGAATACCGATATGAAACGCGAGCAGGAACATTTTGCAAAATTCCTGCATACCGCAAAAGATTATGCCCGCAAACAAGGCTTTACCGGTAACTTTTTCATCGAACCAAAACCTTGCGAGCCAACCAAGCACCAGTATGATTATGATGCCGCAACCTGCCTTGGCTTTTTGCAGCGTTATGATCTTATGGACGATTTTAAACTGAACCTGGAGGTTAACCACGCTACTTTAGCCGGTCATACTTTTCAGCATGAGTTACAGGTGGCTGCCGATGCCGGTTTGTTAGGCTCGATTGATGCTAACCGTGGCGATACACAAAACGGATGGGATACTGATCAGTTCCCGAATGATATTAATGAGGTAACGGAATCGATGATGATCATCCTTGAAGCCGGTGGTTTACAGGGTGGCGGTATTAATTTTGACGCCAAAATTCGCCGTAACTCAACAGACCCGGCCGATTTGTTCTATGCGCACATTGGCGGTATGGACATTTTTGCAAGAGCTTTGGTAATTGCCGATAACATTCTGCAAAAATCAGATTATAAACAGATCCGTACTGACCGTTATGCGTCATTTGATGCCGGTACCGGAAAAGATTTTGAAGATGGTAAGCTTTCTTTAGAAGATTTGCGTAACTATGCCGCCACCAATGGCGAACCGACGGCAACAAGCGGCAAACAAGAATATTTAGAAAATTTGATAAATCGGTATATATAGTTTATAATTGTCAATCTAACATATTAAACCAAATTTAACCGATAACCAAAAAAATGAGGACATTAACTAACGGTGATTACATCGTATTTATCGTGTACTTTTTAATAGTATCCTGCTATGGATACTGGGTATACAAACGAAAGCATAACGCTGATGCCACATCAAAAGATTACTTCTTAGCAGAAGGTTCACTTACCTGGTGGGCTATAGGTGCATCACTTATTGCATCCAACATCTCCGCAGAGCAATTTGTGGCCATGAGCGGAAATGGCTTTACAATGGGATTAGCCATATCTACTTATGAATGGATGGCCGCTGCAACTTTAATAATTGTTGCCGTATTTTTCATTCCTGTATATTTAAAGAACAAGATATTTACAATGCCGCAGTTTTTGCATCAGCGGTATAACGGCACCGTAGCAATGATCATGGCGGTGTTTTGGTTATTGTTATATGTAATTGTAAACTTAACTTCTATCATTTACCTGGGTGCAGTAGCAATCAACGGTATCTCGGGCATTAATTTTAATTTATGCCTTGTATTATTGGCACTTTTTGCTGTCATTATCACTTTGGGTGGTATGAAGGTAATTGGTTATACCGACGTAATACAGGTGTTCTTTTTAATATTGGGCGGTTTGGTAACTACCTATATAGCTGTTACCAAAGTAGCCGAGCATTACCACCAGGAAGGTATTACCAATGGTTTAACCATATTATACCAGCAGGCCAACGACCACTTCCACATGATCCTGAAAAAGGATAACCCAAGCTATGGAGACTTACCTGGCTTAACCGTATTAATTGGCGGTATGTGGATAGTGAACTTAAATTACTGGGGATGTAACCAATACATTACGCAACGCGCATTAGGTGCCGATTTAAAAACTGCTCGTGGTGGTATTTTATTCGCCGCTTTCTTAAAGCTGTTAATGCCTATTATAGTAGTGTTACCAGGTATTGCAGCTTACGTATTGTACAAACAAAATGTGTTTGACAGTATAAATACAGCAAGCATTACCGAAAATCATGATCATGCGTATCCTGTATTGTTAAACTTATTGCCGGCTGGCTTTAAAGGCTTATCATTCGCGGCTTTAACGGCTGCTGTTGTAGCTTCACTTGCAGGTAAGGCCAACAGTATCGCCACTATTTTTACACTGGATATTTTCAAAAAGAAAATCCGTCCGGATGCTACCGATAAACAACTGGTTAACGTTGGTAAAATAACTGTGGTAGTAGCTATGGTTTTAGGTGTATTGCTATGCAGGTTTTTAGGTATCGATAAAAAAGGTGGTTTCCAGTTTATACAGGAATATACAGGCTTTGTATCGCCGGGTATTTTTGCCATGTTCATACTTGGTTTCTTCTGGAAAAAGGCAACTTCAAACGCGGCTTTATTTGCTACCATCGGCGGTTTTATTATGTCGGTAGGATTAAAAGTATTGCCTTTATATACCAATCTTGAATGGTTAAAAAGTACAGGTTTTTCAGTACAGGTACTTCAAAAAGATGGTATTACCAAGCTATATGAAATTCCTTTTCTTGACAGGATGGGTTTTGTATTTATAGTTTGCGTTGTTGGTATGTACATCATCTCGATGATTGAAAACTCAAAAGGCTTACGTCCACACGGCCTTGAAGTTGATACCAAGATGTTCCGTACAACAAATTCATTTGCTGTAGGTGCACTTATCATCACTGGTATACTTGTTGCACTTTATACTATATTCTGGTAGCAGTATAATTTATTAAGGAATACTAAAGAGCGGCGGGTTTATCACCCGCCGCTCTTTTTGTTCAAGTAATAATTGTCATCCTGAGCGTAGCGAAGAATCTGATATTCGATTGCATAGTCTGCGAGTAGATCTTTCACTACGCTCAGGATGACAAAAGGGGCTATTTAAAGTAAAACTCCTACAACGTTATAGTATATTCTGTCAAATAAGGTTTTCATCTTGATGTAATGATGCGTAATTTGCCACATCAACGTATAAACTGATTATAGTACCATCAACCTATGGTGAGCAATTTAGAACAAACATTTCGATGGTTCGGTCCGTCAGATCCTGTTACGCTTACGGCTATCGGGCAAACTGGTGCAACCGGTATCGTTACCTCCCTTTACCATATCCCAAGCGGTGATGTTTGGCGTTTGGATGAGATAACAGACCGGAAAAATATGATTGAAACTGCCGGTTTAAGCTGGTCTGTTGTGGAAAGTGTAAATATTCACGAAAGCATAAAAACTGCCGGTGCCGATAGGGATAAGTATATAGAAAATTATATCATCACCCTTAAAAATCTGGCTGCTGCGGGCATAAAAACCGTCTGCTATAACTTTATGCCCGTGTTAGACTGGACACGTACCGATCTCGATTTTCTGCTCCCCAATAAAGGTACCGCGCTAAGATATGATGCCAATGCCCTGGCCGCGTTCGATTTGTATATCCTGGAACGCGAGGGCGCCGCCAATGATTTTACATCAGCACAACAACAAGCGGCGAAAAACTATCTTAGCCACATCACCCCGGCTGAAAAATCGCAGCTCATCGATAACCTGATGGCTGGCTTACCGGGTACAAATAAAACGCTTACCATTCCGGAGTTTAAAGAACACCTGAAAAGATATAGCAATACCGATGCTACGGCGCTTAAAAACAACCTGGGTTATTTCCTCAAAGCAATAATCCCTGCCGCCGAAAAAGCCGGTGTAAAAATGTGCATCCATCCCGATGATCCACCGTTTCCTATTTTGGGTTTGCCGAGGGTGGTATCTACCGAGCAGGATCTGGCTGATGTGGTGAATTTTTGTCCTTCACCAAGCAACGGTATCACTTTTTGTAGTGGTTCATTAGGAGCGAGGGATGATAATGACCTACTGGGCATAGTTGAAAGATTAGGTAAACATATTCATTTCCTGCACCTGCGTAATGTACAACGCCAACCCAACGGAAGTTTTTACGAAGCCGAACACCTGAACGGCAGCACTGATATGTACGCGGTGATGAAGAAAATCATTTTAGAGCAACAAAAACGGCAAAACAATGGGAGAGCGGACGTAGCCATACCCATGAGGCCCGATCATGGGCATAAATTGCTTGACGATTTTAGATATAAAACCTACCATGGCTATTCGGCTATTGGCCGGTTAAAGGGTCTTGCCGAATTAAGGGGCCTGGAAATGGGGATTAAACGCGCAATATTTGATAAGGCATGAAAAGTTTTTTAGACCAGAATTTTCTGTTGACAACCAAAACCGCGCAGCGTTTATACCACGACTATGCGGCCGATTTACCCATTATTGATTACCATTGCCACCTACCGCCCGACCAGATAGCCGCCGATGTTAATTTTGAAAACCTTACCAGCATCTGGCTCTATGGCGATCATTATAAATGGCGTGCCATGCGCGCCAACGGGGTTAATGAAGCCTATATAACCGGCGACAAAAGCGACAAAGAAAAATTTGAACAATGGGCCGCCACTGTACCATATACATTGCGCAACCCGCTTTATCATTGGACGCATTTAGAACTGCAGCGCTATTTTGGAGTTATTGATCTGCTATCACCCGCAACTGCCGGAAAAATCTATACCGGGTGCAATGAAAAGTTGAATATGCCTCAATACAGTGTTCGAAACCTTATCCTCAATAAAAAAGTGGAGGTGATATGCACAACAGATGATCCGCTGGATAGTCTGAAACACCATCAACAAATAAAGCAGGATGAATATGGCGTAAAAGTGCTGCCCACATTCAGGCCCGATAAGGCCATGAACGCCGATGACCTGTACAACCTGAATATTTATATAGATCAATTAGAGGCCGTTGCCAATATTTCTATTGATAGTTTTGAAGCTTATTTACAGGCGCTGAAAAGTCGCCATGATTATTTTGCGGCCAACGGTTGCCAGCTTTCAGATCATGGTTTGGAGCAGATTTATGCCGAAGATTATAACGATACTGAAATAGCCGCCTTGTTTATAAAAATAAGAGGGAAACAAGTTTTACAGCCCGATGAGGTATTGAAATTTAAATCGGCCCTGTTATTTCATTTTGCCCTTTGGGATCATGAAAAAGGCTGGGTACAGCAATACCATTTAGGTGCGCTACGCAACAACAATACCCGTGGCTTCACACAAGCCGGACCGGATACAGGGTGGGATTCCATCGGCGATTTTACGCAAGGAAAATCTCTCTCTAAATTTTTGAATAGCTTGGATATCAACAACAAATTGGCTAAAACCATACTCTATAACTTAAACCCGGCAGATAACGAACTGATGGCCGGGATGACCGGAAATTTCAACGATGGCTCGGTAGCCGGTAAAATTCAATTCGGTTCGGCATGGTGGTTTTTAGATCAGAAGGATGGAATGACAAAACAATTGAACGCATTATCAAACATCGGCCTTATCAGCCGCATGGTGGGTATGCTTACCGATTCGCGCAGCTTTTTATCATATCCGCGGCATGAATATTTCCGTAGGATAGTTTGCAATTTATTTGGCGACGATATAGAAAACGGCGAATTGCCCAACGATATCGGCTGGACGGGTAAGATCATCCAGGATATCTGCTACTATAACGCCAAAAACTATTTTAATTTTGATAAAGCATAATGGCTAACGCGTTTGAAAATAAATCGCCACAAGGCAAAATACTTTCCTTTGGCGAATTGCTGCTCAGGATTTGTCCGGATGCCAGCGGGCAATGGCTGCATGATAACCAATTGCCATTTTTTGTTGGCGGAGCCGAGTTAAACGTAGCTACCGCATTGGCGTTATGGCAATTACCATCGGCCTATTTTACGGCTTTGCCGGATAACGAACTCTCGACGCAGATAGATGATTATCTACGGGCTAAAAACATTGATACCTCATCTATTCACAAACATGGCGATAGGATAGGCCTTTACTACCTCACCCGTGGTAAAGATATCAAGAACAATGCCTTGATCTATGACCGGGCAAACTCGGCATTTGCGGGGCTTAAACCGGATATGGTTAATTGGGGTAAGGTGTTGGATGGCGTAAGCTGGTTTCATTTTAGCGCGATATGCCCCGCAATAAGTGAGGATGTTGCTGCGGTTTGTTCCGAAGTTTTGGAAGCAGCCTCCGCCCGGAATATTACCATTTCTGTCGATCTTAATTATCGTTCCCGCTTATGGAAGTATGGCAAACACCCCATTGATATAATGCCCGGATTGGTTGAACATGCCGATTTGATAATGGGCAATGTATGGGCCGCAGAAACCATGCTGGGTATCCCCGTTGCACCGGATATTCATGAATCGGGACAGCAAAGTATCTATTTAAAAGAGGCCCTGCAAACATCACAAGCTATAATGGCGCAATATCCAAAATGTAAAGCAGTAGCCAATACCTTCCGCTTTGACGCAGGAAAGGGTATTGATTATTATACGGCATTGTATACTGCCGATAAACTACATCATTCCAAACAATACGAAACCGATAAAGTTCTTGACAAGGTAGGCAGCGGTGATTGTTTTATGGCGGGGTTGATATATGGTTTCTACAATCAGTTAGATGCTCAGGAAACATTGGAATTTGCCACCGCTGCCGCATATACCAAACTATTTATTGAGGGCGATGCTACAAATCTTACAGCAGCCCAGATCACTAACGCAATTAAGCCATGAGCAAAAAAGATACGGCACTTAATGCCATTATAACTCAGGGTACATTACCCTTGTTTTATTATGAAGATGCAACGGTAAGCCTTGAAATAACCCGTGCGTTATACAGAGCAGGCATCCGGATATTTGAATACACTAATCGCGGTACTGCTGCGCTGGCGAATTTCAAAGTACTAAAAAAAGCCCAGCAGGAAGAAATGCCCGGTTTGCTTTTAGGTATAGGCACCATTAAAACAGGTGCCGAAGCAGCGGCGTTTATAACTGCCGGTGCCGATTTCATCGTATCGCCAATAATAAATCCCCAAGTTGGAAAAATAACCCATGAACATGGTTTATTATGGATACCGGGCTGTATGACGCCTACAGAGATCCACCTTGCCCAGCAAAGTGGTGCTGCTTTAATAAAAATATTCCCGGCCAATATTTTAGGCCCCGAGTTTGTATCATCCATCCGCGACTTGTTTGCGGGGCAGCTGTTTATACCTACAGGCGGGGTCGAGCTGAATATCAACAGCATCAGCACCTGGTTTAGGGCAGGGGTTTGCGCTGTAGGCATGGGTAGCAAACTCATTAGTAAACATATTTTAGAAAATAAATTATACGATCAGCTTTATAATGATACGGTGAAACTTTTAGAAATGGTGCAAACCAGCAAATAACCAATTAAAACCAAAACCAATAATGAATGAACCTAAAGTTGGAAATTACAGGTGGGCCGTAGTTTCGCTTCTGTTTTTTGCTACGAGTATCAATTACCTCGACAGGCAGGTGTTAAGTTACCTGAAACCAACGCTCGAAAAGGAGTTTCATTGGGATAATACCACCTTTGGTTACCTCAATGCCGCTTTCCAGCTGTTTTATGCGGCCAGTTTACTGCTGTCGGGCCGGATAATTGATAAAATTGGTACAAAACTTGGGTTTTCTATTTCCATTATTTTTTGGAGTATTGCGGCAATGCTACACGCGGCGGCCACAACTACACTTGGCTTTTTTGGAGCAAGGAGTTTATTAGGTATTGGCGAATCAGGGAATTTCCCGGCCTCCATAAAGGCTGTTGCAGAGTGGTTCCCCAAACGCGAGCGGGCGCTGGCTACAGGCATCTTTAATTCGGGTGCCAATATTGGTGCGGTTGCAGCGCCTATACTTATCCCGTTGATATTGGGTGCTTACGGCTGGCAAATGGCCTTTATTATTACGGGAGCTCTTGGTTTTATATGGTTGGTTTTCTGGGTGATATTTTACGAGATCCCCTCCCGTAAAAAAAAGCTCGATCCTAAAGAATATGAATTTATACTAAGCGATAACGAACTCCCTGCGCCCGAAGCCGGGGAAAAAGTAAAATGGAGTTCACTGTTTAAGCTGAAGCAAACATGGTCGTTTGTGATTGGTAAATTTTTGACTGATCCTATCTGGTACTTTTTTCTCACCTGGCTGCCCGATTATTTTAGCAAAACCTTTCACCTCGATCTTAAAAAACCAACGCTGCCACTTATTATCATTTACACCGCAACCACGTTAGGGAGTATTGGCGGCGGTTATCTGTCGTCATATTTTATAAAAAAGGGGTGGAGCGCCCAAAAATCACGAAGTACGGCAATGCTGATATTTGCATTTTGTGTTTTCCCTATTGTTACTGCCCGCTATGCAACCAATATGTGGCAGGCTGTAGCGCTCATAAGTTTGGCGGCAGCAGCCCACCAGGCCTGGAGCGCCAATATTTTTACCACCGTATCAGATGTTTTCCCTAAACATACCGTAAGCTCGGTAGTGGGGATAGGCAGTATGGCGGGCTCGCTGGGTGGTTTTTTCTTCCCGATAATTATTGGTTATGTGCTTGATTTTTATGTGAAAACCGGCAGCATTACCACCGGCTATAACCTCATATTTATTTTCTGCGGTTTGGCCTATCTGCTGGCCTGGATCATCAGGTATTTCCTAAGGCCTAAAGTAGTTTTGGGTCATTAGGTCATTGGTCATTGGTCATTGGTCATTGGTCATTGGTCATTGGTCATTGGTCATTGGTCATTGGTCATTGGTCATTGGTCATTGGTCATTGTAAAAAAAGCCATGCAAGGTATTAAAACTGCATGGCTTTTTTGTTGGTTCATTTTTTCAGAAAGTCCTTGATCTTTGATCCGAAAAATCTTTGCTCAAAGGCAACTACCTGATCTGTTCTGCCAGTTCGTCTATCCAGCTGGATAGGTAGGGCTCTGTGCCTGCTATTCTTATCCATTCGCCATCCTCGTTTTTAGCAATAACCAAATCCAGGGTGCCATCTACCGAGGTAAAACGGTAGGCATTTGAATAATTTCCGTGTGCTATAATTTCGGCAGTGCCATCAATTGTACTGTCGGTGCCGGTAAGTACGGCATCAAATTGCTGTTCCATAATTTAGTATTTATTAAGTAACAGGATTTGGGGGCTTTGTGTTTTATATTCATTTTTTTAGGAATTATATCCGACACAAAAAATAGCATCGGCATAAATTCCATTAACTTTGCCACGTGGAAAACTTACAACCAGATCCTAAAATACTTATAGAAATTGTACAAATGAAAATGCCCTATGGTAAATACAAGGGTACTATTATTGCCGATTTACCCGTGTACTACCTGGAGTGGATGGCCGGCAAGGGTTTTTCCAAGGATAAAATTGGGATGCTATTATCTACCACCTTCGAAATTAAAACAAACGGCCTTGGCGAGATCCTTACCATGGTGCGTAAATCATTAAGGCAGGGTAACAACTTTCAGCGTTAGCCTTTACATATTTATGACCAACTGCTTGTAAGGTTTACTGCGTATATACGACTAACAAGCAAAAACGTTATAAATTATGAATAAGCTGATGTTATATATTGCAGGTGCCTTACTTTTTGTTGGCTGTGCCAATACCCAGGCCCAAAATGGCAGCGATGCCTTAGTAGCCGTACCAAAACCCAAAGCAAATGAAGCCGTAGCCACTTTTGGCGGCGGATGTTTCTGGAGCATGAGCGAGGCGATGTCTGAACTTAAAGGCGTCAATAAGGTTATTTCGGGATATGCGGGTGGTAACACTAAAAACCCGACTTATGAAGATGTAAGTACGCGTACCACCAATCATGCAGAAACTGTGCAGGTTTATTATGATCCCAAAGTTATCAGTTACGATCAACTGGCCGACGCTTTCTTTTTTGCGCATGATCCTACTACGCTGAATCGCCAGGGGCCGGATGAAGGTACCGATTATCGTTCGATAGCTTTTTACCGCACACCGCAGGAAAAAGCAGCTTTAACAGCTACCATTAAAAAAGTGAATGATTCAAAGCATTACAGTAATCCCATTGTAACCCAGGTTGTGCCATTCAGCGTATTTTATGGTGCCGAAGGTTATCACCAGGGCTATTACAAAACCCACCTCGATCAGCCTTACATTGCAGGTGTATCAACTCCCAAAGTAATGAAGTTCAGGAAAGCGATGGCTGCAGAATTGAAGCCGGAGTTTAAGAAGTAATATAATAACAAGATATGATATGTCATTGCGAGGAATGAAGCAATCTCATCACGCTAATGGAACTGCAAAGTTGGCTGCCCATCCTATGAGATTGCCACGCTACGCTCGCAATGACATATTGTTCTCTTGATTCCTGATTCTTATATCTTAATTCTTCTTTACAATTTATTAAACCATCCCTTTTTCCAAAAAACAAATACCTGCGCTACTGCTATTAAAAACATAAACACAAGCGCGTAAACATACCCGTGGTTCCAGTAAAGCTCGGGCATGTTATCTTTAATTACATGACCTTTGTCGTCCTGCCGGGCAAAGTTCATTCCGTAGATGCCGGCGATGAAGGTGAGGGGGATAAATATTACCGATATAATAGTAAGTACCTTCATGATCTCGTTCATGCGGTTGCTCACCATAGACAGGTACAGATCGATAATACTTGATGTTACCTCCTTATAGTTCTCAATTAAATCCATGGCCTGTATGCAATGGTCATAAGCATCACGCAAGAACAGTTTAACCTCGGGTGTTATCAGCGGACTTTCAGACCTGATCATATCATTGATCTTATCACGTTCGGGCCAGCTTGCCCTGCGGATGATGATAAGCGTGCGTTTAAGCTGTTGTGCGCTAAACATAATACTTTTATCGGCACTGGTATATACCTTGTCTTCAATAGCATCCAGGCGATCGCCAATTTGGGCAAGCAGCATAAAATAGGTATCGATGATGGTATCGGTAAGCGCATAGCACATATAGCCAGGTCCAGCGGTGCGGATAGCACCTTTACCAACCTTTAACCTGGTTTTAACGGCTTCAAAGCGTTCTTCATGATCTTCCTCAAAGCTAATAATGAGGTTATCCTTTATAATGGCCGAAAACTGGTTGTTCACCAATTCTTCTTCGCTGTTAAAGTGCACAATGCGGCTGGTACTAAAGGCATAATCGTCATATTCATCAAACTTAGGCCGCTGGTGAATATTGGCAATATCCTCCAGTACCAATGAGTTGATGTTAAGGTGGGTGCCTAATTCTTCAATCAGCTGCACATCGCCCAGGCCGTTTATTTTTATCCAGTGGGTATGGTTATCGCACTTTTTAAGCTGTTTAAATACGTCTTTTAAGTCTTTGCCCTCGCAGGTTACCAACTCATCTTTATTATATGAAAATATGCTGATGATAGGCTTAAGCGCGCCATCGGGTATTACAACCAGCCCGGGACTATCGCCCACATTGCCGCTATGCCGGCGTGCATTATAACGAACGCGTTTAATTCTGCTTTCCATTTATAGATAATTAATACTTTGCGGCCCCTGGTTAAAAAGCAAATCTACAATGCTCAAATTTTTCAGAAACCCTTTTCGCTCTTCAAAAACCTGAAAGTAGGGCTTTTGTTCCAGTTCGGTTTCTTTTTTAGGATTGATGGACGATCTGAAATCTGCAACGGCCGGATATTCCGGATGATATTCGTCGGTGTATTTTATCTCCGATTTGATTTTGATGAACTTGAGCAGTAGGTTTAATAGTTGCTCGTTATAATCAAACAGGTAGGGGATTTGCTTCTTGCTGTCATAAAATGGCTGCAATTCATCCTCATAATATTCAAAATAAGCCGACTTGCGATAACATGCCCCCAGGCTTTGCCAATGCAGGCGCTGCCAGTCAAATTCATAACTTATTTTAACATCCTTAATTTTTCTATGTGTTTTTGAACCTTTTGCAACGGGCACAGTTAACGTAAGGATTCCCTCGGGCGAGTAGATGTTGGCCCGGTTACGGTAAGTTTGTTTTGGGAAATGTTCTTCTCTTTCTATCACAATATCAGGCTTATATGCGTTCAATTGCACAAAGTATTCAACCGGCGGAAGATAAAACATAGGTAATACAGCACCTTTTTCAATCATATATTTTATGTTTGTGTTCAAAATTGGTTAAAATAATGATAAAAAAAGGGTTTTTAAGGTTAGGGATATTATTTTTATACCTTACCTCGCTATTGCCCTTTTGGTTTTTGTACCTCATATCTGATGTTTTGTTCCTGATTATCTACTATGTTGCACATTACCGGCGAGATGTAGTACAGGAAAACCTTGCCAATGCCTTTCCTGAAAAAACAGCCGGAGAACGCCACAATATAGAACGCAAATATTACCGTTACCTTGCCGATTTAATGGTAGAAACCATTAAAATGATCACCGTATCTGAAAAGCAGATCAAGAAAAGGGTAGTTGCCACCAATGCCGAACTGGTGCATGAATATTTTGCAAAAGGCAAAAGCATTATTGCCGTAGCAGGGCATTATTGCAACTGGGAAATGGCGGCCCTTAATTTTAATTTTGTTACCGATAAGCGATTCATGATAGTTTACAAACCCTTATCAAACCACACGTTCGATGAGTTTTTTGTAAAGATCCGGTCGCGGTTTGGCGGGCAGCCGGTAGCCATGAAACAAACCCTGCGTAAAATGGTGGAGTACAGGAAGGAATTAACCGTAAGCGTGCTCGTAGGAGATCAAACGCCGGTAATGCATGAGGTTACTTATTTTACCAATTTTTTAAATCAACCCACTGCCGTTTTTTTGGGTATTGAAAAAATATCAAAAACAATTGATGCCGCCGTTGTATTTTACGACATGAAACGCGTAAAGCGCGGTTATTATACTTATACGCTGGTTCCCCTTACCGAAAACCCGAAGCAAACTGCCGAGCATGAACTTACAGATATGCACGTGCATTACCTGGAGGGAATGATAAGGAAGGAACCGCAATATTGGCTATGGTCGCACCGCAGGTGGAAGTTCAAGCCGGAGGATATACATAAATGATTGATACACCAAAAGTTGCCGTAGTTATTTTAAACTGGAACGGTACTAAATATCTGAAACAATTTCTTCCCTCTGTTATGGCCTCAACCTGGCAGGGGCTTGATATTGTGGTGGGCGATAACGCCTCTACAGACGATTCTATAACTTTTTTACAGGAAAACTACCCATCTATCCGCATTATACAAAACGATGAGAATTACGGCTTTACAGGTGGCTACAACAGGGTACTGCAACAGGTAGATGCCGATTATTACATCCTGCTTAACTCTGACGTGGAAGTTACCCCCGGCTGGATAGAACCTGTAATAAGCCTTATGCAAAGCGACGACCAGATAGCGATAGCCGCGCCTAAGATAAAAGCTTACGCACAGCAAGGCCATTTTGAACATGCTGGAGCAGCAGGCGGATTTATAGATGCGTATGGATATCCCTTTTGCCGCGGCCGTATGTTTTACGAAGTAGAGCAGGACCTGGGGCAATACGAACAATCGGGCGAGGTGTTTTGGGCTTCGGGTGCATCCCTGTTCATTAAAAAGAAATACTGGGATTTAGCAGGGGGCTTTGACGACTACTTTTTTGCCCATATGGAAGAGATCGACCTTTGCTGGCGGTTGAAGAACATGGGGTATAAGGTAATGTACTGCGCGCAATCAACTATATACCACGTAGGCGGCGGCACGCTCAACGCCGAAAACCCTTTTAAAACGTATCTTAACTTCAGGAATAATTTGTTACTGCTTAAAAAGAACCTGCCTTTTTGGAGGGCCTTCCTGGTTATCAATATCCGCATGTGGATGGATCTGCTGGCCCTGTTCCGCTTTTTAGCCGAGGGCAAGCGTAAAGATGCCTGGGCGGTAAGCCGGGCACACCAGGCGTTTGTAATGAGCCTTTTTAAGTCAAAAATCAAAATTCAAAAATCAAAAAAGGAAGAAGTTACACACCTCACACCTCACACCTCACACCTCCGATCTCAGACCTCAGAACCCCGACCTCAGAATAAAAAGGGTATTTACAATGGCAGTATAGTGTGGCAATTCTTTGTTAAAAAAATAACCCGTTTTACTGATCTGAATCCGCGGGATCTGGCTTAGTATCGTCTGGTTTATCTTTTTTAGCTTCTTTAATTTCTTCTTTAACGGAAAAGTTAAGCGTAGGCATATCCTGTGGAAACTTCACATTTATATCCTGCTGCTGGAATGGCAGTTCTATTCCCTCTTTGTTCAGCGTATCGTAAACATCGGTAAGTACCCGGCTTTTTAGTGACAACCAGGTAGAGATATCCGCCGCCCAAAAAAACAAGCGAAAATCAACAGAACTCTGACTTAAACTATGCAGAAACACCGATGGTGGTGGCTCGGTCATAATGTCTTCATGGTTACTTAATAAACCAATTAGCAGGCTTTTTACCTTCTCAATGTCTGAGCCATAAGCCACGCCAACAATCAGTTCAACACGGCGGTTGTTATTGCTTAGTGTCCAATTTATTACGTGGTGCGATATCAGGTCGCCATTTGGTATGATCACTTCGGCTCCATCGCTTGTAGCTATTTTGCTTGCGCGGATACCGATATCCATAATGGTTCCGGATCGGCTGTCTACCTCAATAATATCGCCCACCTGTATTGGTTTCTCAAAAGCCAGTATTAATCCGGATACCAGGTTGTTCACAATATTTTGCAAGCCGAAACCGATACCTATACCAAAAGCACTAATGATAATGGTTATCTTATCCAATGGTACGCCAGATGCGGCAACGGCCAGGAAAAAGCCCACGGCTATAACACCTATACGAATAAGCAGGGTAGATGTGCGATTCTTCTTTTTAAGCACATCCATATCATTCTGGTGCCGGGCCGATACATCATACAAGTAGCTCACAATTTTTGATGTGATAGACGAAAGCCAGATAACCGCGCAAAAAATAATAACGCTTTGAAAAGTAAACTGGGTATTAGTACCGCCTATGCTGCGGTTGGCGCTTAAAAAATCTTCAACATGGGTAAATACCGCATCTTCAACACTTAAATTTTGCGTAAGCATTACCAGCCACAAAAAGCCGGTAAGCACGGTAAGTACGCTTTTAAACTTGTTTTTAAGCAGTTTAAAATCAATGAATGATGTTAAGCTATTTGTTTTTTTGCTGGCTTCCAGTTGTAAAAATAAAGCTTCCATAATTACCTGCACCATGTAGTACATGGCCAGTGCCAGCCAAAGATTGTGTACCGCAGTTACGCCTATAATTTTGGCCAGACTAAACCTTCCAAACACATTGCATATAAACGATACCGCTTGTAATAACACAAAAAACTTAAGTACAATACCCGTATAAGGTAAAAAGTCGTCGGGTGTTTTACGTACCAGTGGGATTAGTTTTAAACTGATATAGATCGATAATATACCAAGAATAAGTACAGCAACCCTATCGGCAATGGTTACCTGTATAAACAAATTGCTCAGGCAGTAAACTATGGTTATAACATAAAGCTGCAGCAAGTAGTTATACATTACCTTAGGGCATGCCCTTTTTACCATGAACAGGATAGCGCTTATCAGGATAACGAAAAAGGTTTCGAGCACTACCGCCGGCGGGTGATCATAAAAGTTGGGCAGCAACGTAAACGTAACTATCAGCGATGAGATCACCGGGTACTTAACCACGTAGTTTGATTGGCTGAGTATGTTTTCTGAAGCATCATTAACGCTTAATATTTTTCTGCGGCTTGCATACACCCAGGCTATAAAACCCAGCAACAATACCCAGCCTGCAAGGTGGATTAAAATATCGCGGCTCACAAAAAAGCTGAATAGTTTGGAGTTCATGATGGCCGTTTTTGAAACAGCTTCGCCAAAGTTGCTGCCTTCGCTGGCTTTCATATCCCAAATGTTGCTGTACTCTGCCGATACAGCGCGAATGCTGAACTCCCTGATTTTAAGATCTATCTGATCTTTAAGATCAAGTATGGCAATATAAACCGATGAGGTACGATTTTGCAGCAGACTTACCTTTACTATCAGCTTTTTATTAACGGTATCAAGCCTGTTGTATTTACTTTCGATAGCTATTTTTTGAATGAGAAAGGTTGTAGCCAGCGAGCTATCGGCAGGCAGGATCTTTAAAACACTGTCTTTCGAGATGTTATCAAGCGTAACCTTGTTTTGGGCAAGTTTACTGTTTATATCGGCTAACTGATCTTGCCATATATCAAGCTGATCGTCGCTGCGGGTTAAAATATCGCGTATGGTGTATAAATATCGTAGTGTGCTTGATTTATCGTTATCAATTAATGATTTAATAAGCGCTATTCGTTTTTCGAACGAGGGCAATGTGCTGCTGATCTCGGCGGTATCAATATTTTTTGAAAGGTTGGCCTTTATCTGGTTAAAAGACGCGGTGTATTGTTCAACCCGCTGCAGCAGGTCGTTTGTTGATGTATCAGATCGTTTGAGCGACCGCATCATCGAATCGCGGGCGAGGATGGAGGCACGCAGGGAATCCCTTACCGAATGTGTTTTTTTCTTTTTGGTTTGCGCCAGCACGTCAACGCTCGAAAAAAACAAAACAATCAGTAAGCAGAAAGCGGCAACCCTTGGTAATTTATACATCTTAAAATATGCTGAAAGCAATGAGTTAACACTAATAACGCAAAAACGTTTGGAAAAGATTCACGATATTGGCTATGCTATCCCGCAATCAAATACTCAACAGCCAACCTATATGAATCCATGCCGAACCCGGCTATAACACCCCGGCAGCTGGCGGCCAGCATGGAGGTATGCCTAAATTCCTCGCGTTTATGAACGTTTGATATATGTACTTCAATAACAGGCGTATTTATGGCAGCTATAGCATCGGCAATAGCAATAGATGTGTGCGTGTAGGCACCGGCATTTATAACTATGCCATCGTATTCAAAGCCAATTTCATGCAGTTTGTTTATAATTTCGCCTTCAACATTACTTTGGTAATAATTAATGGTGATGTTTGCATAGCGTTTGCGCAGCTCTTCAAGGTAGCTTTCAAAACTGGTGTTGCCGTATATTGATTTTTCGCGAACACCAAGCAGGTTTAAATTGGGGCCGTTAATAATTTGTATCTTCATTGGTTCAAACTTAACTATAAATCATTAAAAAATTAAAATCAATTGGATTGGCGTTCGGCAATAAAGGGCTTTCAGGCTTATTTAAAATTAGAGAAATCGCTGGCCGATAATTCTGTTGAAGCTTACAGCCGGGATATAGAAAAATTATTTCAATATTCTGATAATAAGGAAGTTAAATTAAAACCAGAAAGTGTTACTTTAAACGATCTGCGTGAATTTATTACCTGGGCGGCAGAGCTGGGCATGATTCCATCCTCACAAGCCCGCATCCTCTCGGGCATAAAAGCTTTTTATAAATACCTGCTCATGGAGGATATTATTAAAAGCGATCCCTCCGAACTGTTAGAATCTCCCCAAATAAGGCGTAAGCTGCCTGATACATTAAGTTATGAAGATATTGAAAAGTTGATAGCTGCTATCGACCTTTCCAAACCCGAAGGCACCCGCAATAAAGCCATATTAGAAACCCTTTACGGCAGCGGTCTGCGCGTATCCGAACTTACCGAACTCAAATTATCTAACCTTTATCTCGATATTGAATTTATAAAAGTGACTGGTAAAGGAAACAAAGAGCGGTTGGTACCAATTGGCGGTGCAGCCATAAGAGCTTTAAAAATATGGATTGAGAATTTACGGGTACACGTGCCCATAAAGAAAGGTGAGGAAGATATTGTTTTCTTAAACCGCAGAGGGACAAGACTTAGTCGCGTTTATGTATTCCTGATGATAAAGGAATTGGTAGGGCTAACCGGCTTAAAGAAAACTGTAAGTCCGCATACGTTTAGGCACTCGTTTGCCACTCATCTGGTTGAAGGCGGCGCCGACCTCCGTGCCGTACAGGAAATGCTGGGGCATGAAAGTATAACCACTACCGAGATCTATACCCACCTGAATAGAGAGTACCTGAAAAGTACCATAAGTCAGTTTCATCCGCGCAGTTGAGTTCGCAGTTGGAAGTAGGTAGTTTGCATTTTTGTCTGAACCAGGATTTTTAACATTAAGGGATTGCCAGGATTAAATTATCATATTGAATTATTTTTTTACGCAGATCAAAATCCAAAAATCTGATAAATCCGCATAATCCCGGTTCAGACGAAATCAGTGGAATCTATGGTGCTAACTGCGCACTGCCAACTGCGAACTAATCATCCTGTCCCTGCTGCTCATATCTTTCCTAAGTTCAATATTGATGAATCCTTTGGCGACAAGCAGATCAACGGTTTCCTGCCCATAACTCTCATTGATCTCAAAAAACAAATAGCCGCCTGATGTTAGGTTAACCAACGCAAAATCGGCAATGGCACGGTAAAATATCAACGGATCATGCTCGGGTACAAACAAGGCAGTATGTGGTTCAAAGTCGGTAACGTTGGTGTGCATCTGCTTTTTATCCTCCAAAGTAACATAGGGGGGATTGCTGACGATGATTTGGTATTCGGGAGCGGGGAGCGAGGTGCGAGGTGCGGGTGGATAGTTTAAAATATCTGCATGGATAAAGTTTACTTCTACTTCATTTAAAGTGGCATTTTCCTTTGCAATTTGTAATGCACCTTCTGATATATCAATTGCTGATACAAGAGCCTCAGGTAAGTTTTTTTTCAGGCTGATGGCAATACAACCGCTGCCCGTGCCAATATCCAAAATACTCAACCTTTCGCCTTTCACCTTTTGCCTTTCACCTCCGGCCACAGAAAGCACCCATTCCACCAGTTCCTCCGTTTCGGGACGGGGAATTAAAACGTTTGGATTTACTTTAAATGGTAAACCGTAAAATTCGGTAACACCTAAAATATATTGAATTGGTTGGCCGGTTTGTAATTGCGCGAGGATGCTTTTTAGTTTTTCGGCTTGGTCGTTGCTAACTTCTCTTTCTGGGAATGCTTTGATGGATGCTTTTGATAATTGGGTTATTTCACTGATAGCCAATAGACTAAGCGCCTCTGTTTCATTAACGGTATATATATAGTTCAGCTGTTTGTAATCTTCAAAAACATCCTTAATAGTAATCATGCAACAAAGTAACATAAAAGCTACTTTTGTGGCATGGTTCAACATGAAATATTTATGCAGCGTTGTTTGCAACTTGCCGAATTAGGTGCAGGAGCTGTTAGCCCTAACCCAATGGTGGGCGCGGTTGTTGTTCATGATGGCAAAATAATAGGAGAGGGCTATCACCGGCAATACGGTCATGCCCATGCCGAAGTTAACGCCATTGCCCTGGTTACGGAAAAGTTTACCAACGCTACCGAACTGCTCAAACAAGCCACCATATACGTTTCACTTGAACCATGCGCACATTACGGCAAAACCCCGCCTTGCGCTGATCTGATCATCAAACACCAGATTCCGCTGGTGGTTGTAGGTACCCGCGATCCTTTTGCACAGGTGGATGGTAAAGGCATTGAGAAATTAAAAGCTGCCGGTATTGAGGTAATAACCGGCGTATTGGAACAGGAGTGCCAATGGCTTAACCGCCGCTTTTTTACCAAAGTGCAAAAGCACCGACCCTACATCATACTAAAATGGGCACAAACCAATAACGGTTTCTTTGCGCCAAACGGTGGTATTCAGTTCTGGATCACCGGCCCCGAAGCGCGCATACTGGTGCACAAATGGCGCAGCGAAGAGGATGCTATACTGGTGGGTAAAAACACCGTCGCTATTGATAACCCTCAGTTGAATGTTCGTTTGTGGGAGGGGCGGTCGCCCAAACGTGTGGTGATAGACAGGCGATTGGAGTTAAGTAAGGATTTAAATATTTTTGATCAATCTGTTGAAACACTGATATTTAATGAGGTAGAGTTTAATGTAGATGGCAAGAACAAGTACATCGCTTTAGAAGATTTTGACCGTTATGTACCCCAGTATATTCTTTACCAATTATACCTGCAGGATATTCAATCCGTTATTATAGAAGGAGGTGCTCATACCCTGCAAACCTTTATTGAGGCCGGTTTGTGGGACGAGGCCCGTGTATTTACCGGTAAAACTGTTTTAGCAAACGGCATAAAATCACCAGAAATAACAGGTATTATTGCAGACGATTTATTTGTGGGCGACGATCGTTTGCAGATATTACACAACAAGCCAATTATATAAATGCTATACGTTTTTTTAAGTATTTGCTGCAGCGTAGTAGTTTCTATTATGCTGAAACTTGCCAAGCGATACCATATTGATGTTTTTCAGGCCATTACCTGGAATTATTCTATTGCTATTTTGCTTACGTGGTTTTTCTTCAGGCCGCAACTCACTCACCTGGCCGATGGGCCTGTTTTTAATTACCTGGCTCTTGGAGTATTGTTTCCGCTGTTGTTTGTAATTATGGCATCATCGGTACGATCGGCAGGTATTGTACGTACGGATGTGGCGCAGCGTTTATCGTTGTTCATCCCAATAATAGCGGCATTCTTTTTATTTGGCGAAGTAGCATTGCCGGTAAAAATTATAGGCATCGCGCTGGCATTTATTGCCATTATCTGCTCCATCCCATGGCAAAAAACATCTGCCGACAGAAATACCAAAGGTTCATGGCTTCACCTGCTTTGCGTATTCCTGGGTTTTGGTGTTATTGATGTATTGCTGAAAGAGATAACCAAGGTTAACAATGTGCCTTTTTCTACGGCCATTTTTGTAATATTTATTATTGCCTTTGTGCTTTCGCTCATAGGGCTCGCCTACCAGATAACCACAAAAAAAACAAAATTTTCCTGGCCGCATATCCTCATCGGGTGGACGCTTGGACTATTTAATTTCGGTAATATCCTATTTTACTTAAAGGCACATAAAGCATTGTCAAACAATCCGTCAACCGTATTTTCTGCCATGAATATTGGCGTTATTGTGGTTGGCGCCTTGGTGGGGATGCTCATATTTAAAGAGAAGTTAACCACGCTAAATAAAATTGGTTTGGCGGTGGCGGTACTGGCCATCGTAATTATTTATTTCCCGCAAACGCTGGCTTTCCTGCATTTGTAAATTGTTGTACAATTAGAGGGCTTTGTGCTTTAAGCCTTCTGCTTTTAGCTTAAAAAATGCTTTTTGACGATACCTACAAAACCATTGAAAAACCAACCGAGAGCATATTTCGCGATCGGGGCAGTAAGTTCCTGGGCTTTGCTTATCCTATAAATTCTGATAACGATATTAAAGGCATAGTAGCCAAACTTAAAGCCGAGCACCCCAAAGCCAATCACCATTGCTGGGCTATGCGGTTAAGTATCAACAGGTCGGTATTCAGGGTTAATGACGATGGCGAACCGTCTGGTACTGCCGGTCGGCCTATCCTCAATACGCTGCTTTCAAAAGACATTACCAATGTACTGGTTGTGGTGGTGCGTTATTTTGGCGGCACGCTGCTTGGCGTTCCGGGGTTAATAAACGCCTATAAGGTTGCTACTGAAGAGGCACTTAAACAGGCCGTTATCATCCATAAAACGGTCAATGATATTTACACCTTTTCGTTTGAGTATCTGCAAATGAACGACGTAATGCGCATTATTAAAGAAGATAGCCTGGATATTATTAGTCAGCAGTTTGATAACGACTGTAGCATCCAGCTTTCTATCCGTAAAACGCAGGTTGAGCAAACGTTATTGAAGATGAGTAAGTTAGATGGTGTAACTGCCAAGTATAACTATAGCCTGTAGTTTTAAGCCCGATTGTGTGGTATTATGTTAATGTTATATTAGCTCAATAATGCCTTTTTAATTCCTGATTTGTGGCATAAATGACTATTTTAGTGCGTTATGCAATCTTTTGAAATCGATAAAACAGACCTGCTTCGCATTAAAACCGCCCTTGAAGGCGATGATGCTGATTTAGAGGTAGTTTTGCAGGGGTACCACGCTTCTGAGATTGCCATATTGTTTGAAAAGCTTCCACAAGAGGCCAAAGAACGGATCATCAACATTCTTCCTACCGACATTGCGTCCGAAGTAATATCTGAAATGGACGAGGAGCACCATCCCGGTGAGCTCCTGGTTAACCTGCATCCCGAAAAACGATCTGAGATTGTTGAGGAACTGGATTATGATGATGCTACAGACATTATTTCGCAACTGGATGAAGATCAGCAGCATGAGATCTTAAAAGATATTGACCAGGAAGATGCCAGCAGCATCCGCGCGTTATTAAGTTACGACGAGGATACTGCCGGTGGTTTGATGAACTCCGAGATCATCCGGGTAAACATCAGCCTTGATAAAAAGGGCGCGCTTGATGCCATCATTCACCAATCCGAAGAAATGGAGGAGCTTTATACCATTTACGTGGTTGATGAGCACGAGATACTGAAAGGCATTCTATCCATAAAAACGCTGATAAAGGCCCGGGCCGATGCCTTGGTAAGCGAGTTGGTGCAAACCAATTTTGTATACGTAAAGGCCGATGTTGACCAGGAGGAGGTTGCCCGCCTTATATCGCAATATAACCTTACCAGCATACCCGTTGTAGACGATGGTATGAAGCTGCTTGGCCGCGTTACGGTTGATGATATCATCGACGTAATGGAGGAAGAGAACACCGAGGATATCTTGAAGATCTCGGGTGTATCTGAAGATGAAGAACTAAGCGGTAACTGGCAAGATGCTGTTAAAAGCCGTTTGCCCTGGTTGGTAATAAACCTGGGGACTGCGTTTTTAGCCGCTGCTGTTATCAGGCATTTTAGCGCTGTAGAAGAAAAACTGCCTGTTATTGTGGCTTATATGAGTATCATTAGCGGTATGGGCGGCAACGGAGCAACACAAGCACTGGCAGTAACAGTAAGGCGTATCTCATTAACTGATCTTTCAGATCAGCAGGCTTACCGTACCGTTTTAAAGGAGTTTTTAGTAGGGATGATAAACGGTGCCGCCAACGGTTTAATACTATTTGTGTTTGCTTATTGGTATGATGCCAACCCTATGCTGGGCCTTGTACTGTTCTTGGCCATGACCGGAAATTTAATTGTAGCGGGATTAACGGGGGCCGGTATCCCCTTGATACTGAAAAGGGTAGGGATAGACCCCGCCGTGGCATCATCCATTATCATAACTACATTTACTGATTGTATTGGGTTTTTATTGCCGCTATGGTTGGCAAGTAAGGTTTTATTGTAAATTTGAACCATTAAATTTGAACACAAAATGACTGAGGTAAGATACAACTGGACGAAAGAAGAAATAGCTGAAATTTACCATACCCCATTGCTTGACCTGGTTTACCAGGCGGCAACTATTCACCGCGAAAACAAGGATTATTCCGAAGTACAGATCAGTTCGCTGATCTCGATAAAAACAGGTGGCTGCTCTGAAGACTGTGCTTATTGTCCGCAGGCTGCCCGTTATAATACAGGTGTAAATGTACACGCTATAATGCCCAAGGATGAAGTGATTGCCGCTGCCGAAAAAGCGAAAGCCGGTGGTGCATCGCGTTTGTGTATGGGTGCAGCCTGGCGCGAAGTACGCGATAACCGCGATTTTGACAAGGTAATTGAAATGGTGAAAGCCGTTAATAGCCTTGATATGGAAGTTTGCTGTACACTGGGTATGCTTACTGAGAGCCAGGCACAACGTTTGGCCGATGCAGGTCTGTATGCCTACAATCACAATTTGGATACATCCGAAGAAGATTATAAACGCATTATTACCACCCGTACCTATGATGAGCGCCTTGATACGCTTAAACACGTACGTAAGGCAAAAATAAGCGTATGCAGCGGTGGTATCATCGGCCTGGGCGAAACCGTGGCAGATAGGATCTCGATGCTGAAAACATTATCAAACTTGCCTAAGCACCCAGAATCTGTGCCTATTAATGCTTTGGTGCCTGTTGCAGGAACACCATTGGCCGATCAGCCGAGGGTATCTGTTTGGGATATGGTGCGTATGATTGCTACAACACGTATCATCATGCCCAAAACCGTTGTACGTTTGTCAGCAGGTCGTACCGAAATGAGTGTTGTTGAACAGGCTTTCTGCTTTATGGCAGGCGCCAATTCTATATTTGCAGGCGAGAAATTGCTAACTACTCCAAATCCATCTTTTGATACCGATATGGCTATGTTTGATTTGCTTGGCCTTTCGCCGCGCAAAGCGTTTAAAAATGGAAGGCCTAATGAGGTGAAAGAGGTTGAGGTAGCTGGATAAGTGAAAACGATATAAAAATTGTCATTTCGATAGAGCAGGCGCTGGGATTGAGCCTTGGGGCGAAAGAGAAATCTTCTGCGGGATACTAAGTCCCAATTGCATCTTGTATAAGATTTCTCACTCGTACCTCGTATCGAAATGACAATTTTAGAATGTGTCATTTAGTAATGACATCTTTCTGTATGCGTTTGATAATTAGTCACGCATATTAATATACTGCAGGGGCTGACCAAAATTGTCGCTGCGGCAAAGGCTGATCACGGCTTGCAGGTCGTCTATCTTTTTAGCTTGCACACGCACCTGGTCGTCCATAATAGAAGCCTGAACCTTTAGGCCGCTGTCTTTGATCTTTTTAACGATCTTTTTGGCGGCTTCCTTATCAATTCCTTCCTTAAGGTTGATCTCCTTACGGATCATGTTGCCGGCGGCATATTGTTCTTTACCAAAATCAAGTGCGTTAGGATCAAGGTGCTGCTTAACCATGCGGCTAATGATGGAGTCCTGAATAGCCTTTAAACGCATATCGTTTTCTGTAACTATTGTTATCTGGTTTGTTTTTTTATCAAGGTCAATCGTGCTCTTCGAATCGTTAAAATCGTAACGGTTAAGGATCTCTTTTTTAGCGGTATTGATTGCATTATCAAGCGTTTGACCGTCAATTTTGCTTACTATATCAAATGTTGGCATAAGTAAATAAGTTAATAAATGTTTACAAAACTAATGTATTGTAAACATTTAAGTGTGTATTGGCTTAATTTGTTTATTTACTGCAATAAAATAAAAATCAATAAAACTGGTTTCATACCAATGAGTTAATATTAAGTTAACAAATAAATAAGCAGTTTTGTAAAAGTGGCCCCGCGGCCGGTAATTTTATGGATAAACAGGTACCATTAATAAACAGGGAAATAAGCTGGTTATATTTTAACGACAGGGTGTTGCAGGAAGCTGCCGACCCAACCGTCCCCCTCATTGAACGTGTACGCTTTTTAGCCATATTTTCATCAAACCTTGATGAGTTTTATCGCGTACGGGTAGCAACGCTTACCCGCCTGGCTGCCCTTAATGAAAAATCAAAAGAAATTTTAGGTTATAATCCCAAAAAGATCCTTAACCAGATCAAGAATATTGTAGTAAGGCAGGAGCGTAAGTTCAATAACCTGTACGAGAATATTATTGTAAAGCAACTTGCCGAAGAGAAGATCTTTTTACTTAACGATAAGCAGCTTAACGTAACCCGCGGCGCGTTTGTTAAAACCTATTTCAGGGAAAAGCTATTGGCTACGCTGGTACCCATTATGCTTGATGATAGCCTGCCGCTGCCTGAGCTGCGCGATCGTGCCATTTACTTTTTTGTAAAGCTTACCAAAAATAAAAAATCGAGGTTTGCGCTTATCGAGTTCCCGGATTCGTTATCTCGGTTTGTGGTACTTCCCGAAACTAATAACCTCAAATTTATCATCTTGTTAGATGATATTATCAGGTACAGTTTGGAGGATATATTTTTCATTTTCGATCATGATAGCATCGAAGCTTACTCCCTGCAGCTTACACGCGACGCGGAGCTTGACCTTGATAAGGAAGTAAGTGATAAATTCATCGATTCGTTATCAAAAAGCCTGCAAAAGCGTAAAAAAGGCAAGCCAATGCGCCTGCTTTATGATACCGATATGCCAATGGATATGTTAAAGTACCTGGTAACCAAAATGGGGCTGCATGGCGAAAGCCTTATTCCCGGTAACAGGTACCATAATTTTAAAACTTTTATTTCGTTCCCCAACGTTGGCAGGCCGGAGTTGGAGTTTGTTAAATATCCGCCATTAGCTGTCGAGGATTTGTCATTTGGTAAAAGCCTTATCGGGCTTATTGCCAAAAAAGATTACATGGTAAGTACGCCTTACCAATCATATGATTACATCATTCACTTTTTGCGCGAGGCAGCCATCGATCCAAAAGTTAAGGAGATAAGCATTGCCGTTTATCGCCTTGCCGAAAATTCACGGATAGTTCATGCCCTGGTGAACGCCGCCAAAAATGGTAAAAAAGTGAACTGCCTGGTTGAACTACGTGCCCGTTTTGACGAGCAAAACAATATTTCGTGGAGTAACAGGTTAGAGGAAGAGGGCGTAAATGTATTGTACGGTATACCCGGTTATAAAGTACACTCCAAAATATGCCTGGTTAGCCGCCTGGAAAAACAAAAGATAGTGAACTATGCCTGTCTGTCAACGGGTAACTTCAACGAAAAAACTGCCCGTATTTATGCAGATCATACGCTGTTTACGGCTAACAAAAAAATAACCGACGATCTGGTAGTGGTTTTCAGGGCGTTGAAAAGAAACATATTGCCAAAGGGCTTGAAAAACCTTATCGTGTCGCCTATAGATTCGCGGCCGGCTATTTATAAGCTGATAGATAACGAGATAAAGAATGCCAAAGCGGGCAAAAAGGCTTACATGATCTTTAAAATGAATAGCCTTGCCGATGAGGATATGATTGGTAAGCTTTACCAGGCCAGCAATGCGGGCGTTAAAATAAAGTTGATCATTCGCGGTATGTGCTGCCTGGTACCCGGCGAAAAGGGTTTCAGCGAGAACATTACAGTGATAAGCATTGTTGATAAATACCTGGAGCATGCCCGTGTGCATATTTACTGCAATGGCGGCAACGAATTGATCTACCTTACTTCGGCCGATTTTATGACCCGCAACATTGATAACAGGGTAGAGGTTGGTTTTCCTATATATGACGAGCATCTGAAAAAAGAGATAAAGGAGATTATCAATATTCAGCTGCATGATAATACCAAGGCGCGCGAGATAAATAGCAGCAATAATAATAAGTACCATAAAACCAACTCGGCCGAGTCGCACCGGGCGCAGATAGAAATATATAACTACCTTAAAACCAAAATTTTACCACATTGAGATACGCCGCTATAGATATAGGTTCAAACGCAGTAAGGCTGCTTATTGCCGATATAATTGAAAACACAGGTTCGGTTTCCTTTAAAAAAAACACGCTGATAAGGGTGCCTTTACGTTTAGGAGATGATGCGTTTATCCAGCACTATATTTCCGAAAAAAAGAGCGCCGACCTGGTGAAATCTATGCATGCTTTTCGTAACCTGATGGATGTGTACAAGGTTACCGATTACCTGGCCTATGCAACATCGGCCATGCGCGAGGCCACCAATGGCGAAGAGGTGGTTAAATTGATTAAAGAGGTAGCTAACATTGATCTGGAGATCATCCATGGATCAAAAGAGGCAAAGGTAATTTACGCCAGCCATGCCGATCAATCTATCGATAAAAGTAAAAGTTACCTGTATATTGATGTAGGCGGTGGCAGCACCGAGCTTTCGTTGTTTTCGGCAGGTGAATTAATGGCTTCCAAGTCATTTAATATCGGTACCATCCGCATCCTGGATAACCAGGATACCGAAGAAACCTGGAATGAGATGAAGGATTTTATCCGTGAGCATACCCGTGGCTTTAAACAGTTGCTGGGTATAGGTACCGGTGGTAATATCAATAAGCTATACAGGCTTTCCGAAGAAGAAAATGATGCGCCGATGCCGTATAATAAATTACGGTCGCTGTACACTTATCTCAATTCGTTTTCGATGAAAGACAGGATAAATGTGCTTGGTTTAAACCACGATAGGGCAGATGTTATTATTCCCGCTTGTGAAATTTATTTAACAGTAATGAAAAATGCAGGCATAAAACAGATCTATGTACCCCGTGTAGGTATGGTTGACGGTATAATTCAAACGTTAATAGATAAGAATTTAAATTCATAATTTAGTAACGTAAAAATATTTTTACAAATTTGTTTTATAATATAAAAAGTGTTAGTACATTTGTAGTGCCCCTCAAGGGCATGTTTTTCATAGGTAGATGTAGGGTCGGGTACAAGTTATTCGACCCTTTTTTATGCCCCTAAATTTACCTGTTTGTATTGTTGTTGGAGATACCATGAGGAAGAAGAAGATTGTTGTTGCAATTACAGGTGCCAGCGGTGCTATTTACGCCAACCTGCTACTAAAAAAACTTAGCCAGTTAAAAGATCAGATTGAAGAAGTTGCCATTGTAATGTCAGACAACGCCAAGGACGTTTGGCGTTTTGAACTTGATAATGACGATTTTAGAACCTTTGATTATAAAATTTTCGCTAAGAACGATTTCATGGCGCCTTTTGCATCTGGCTCGGCCAGGTTTGATACCATGGTGATTGTGCCCTGCTCCATGGGTACGCTGGGGCGTATTGCTGGCGGAATCTCTGACGATTTGATTAGTCGCGCCGCGGATGTTATACTAAAAGAACGCCGCAAACTGATCCTTGTGGCCCGTGACACGCCGCTTAATCTGATTCATATCCGTAATATGGCCACCGTTACAGAAGCCGGCGGCGTAATTTGTCCAGCCATCCCATCATACTACAGCAAACCTCAAACCATCGAAGAACTGGCCATGACGGTAGTAAACCGCATTATCGACCTTATTGGACTGGAAAACGAAAGTTACCAGTGGAACGGGATTTAATTAACTTCTCTTAGAAGTTCCATAAATTAAAACCGTAGCCAATTACGATTTCTGCTTTTGGATAGTTATTTTTAACCTATGCACGAATTATTACCCTTTGTATTAGCGCTTATTGGCCTCGTTGTTTTAATAGAGATGTTCGCCAGCAAAATCAAAGTTGCCTATCCTATATTGCTTGTAGTTGCGGGATTAGCTATTAGTTGCGTTCCTGGATTACCCCCCATTCATATTGATCCTAATATGATATTTTTTATTTTTCTGCCACCACTTTTATTTGAGGCTGCATGGTCTATTTCGCTCAAGGAGTTGAAAAAATGGTACAGAATTATTGGAAGCTTTGCATTTATTGTAGTGTTTTTTACGGCAATATCCGTTGCCGTTTTTACCAATTATTTTATTCCCGGCTTTTCGCTGGCACTGGGGTTTTTATTAGGCGGAATTGTATCGCCACCTGATGCCGTGAGTACCGGTGCCATCCTCAAATTTGTAAAAGTTCCAAAATCAACTTCATCTATTTTAGAGGGAGAAAGTTTGCTCAACGATGCTTCGTCGTTAATCATTTTCAGATTTGCAATGGTGGCAGTAGCCACCGGACAGTTCATTTGGAGCGACGCCATATTGAGTTTTAGCTGGATGATTTTGGGCGGTGCTGTTATCGGTTTGGTATTGGCGTGGCTTTTTGTTCAGGCACATAAGCGGTTGCCTACCGATGCACCATCAGACATAGTATTCACACTGATTGAACCGTATGCTTTGTATTGGGTGGCAGAGCAATTGCACAGCTCGGGTGTGCTGGCTGTGGTTTTCGGCGGGCTCTATTTATCTAATCGTCGTATGGTATTTTTAAACAGTACCAGCAGGGTTAAGGGTTTTAGTGTGTGGGAAAGTTTTGTTTTTATTTTAAATGGAATAGTGTTCATGCTCATTGGGCTTGATATGCCCGAAATTGTAAACGGATTAAAAGAAAAAGGAATACCGCTTTCTACGGCAATTCAATATGGCGTTGGCGTAACTGTTATTTTAATTGTGGTTAGGATTATTGCATCATTTGGGGCATTGATTTCAACTTTTTTATTCAGACGGGAAATATTTAAAAGAATGAACCCTAAGGGGATGTGGATGCGCCCGTTTATGCTGGGTTGGACGGGAATGCGAGGTGTGGTTTCGTTGGCATCGGCATTTGCAATCCCTATACAATTAAATAATGGATTAGAGTTTCCGCATAGGAGCCTTATCCTGTTTATCACATTTGTAGTAATACTGCTTACTTTGATTGTGCAAGGGCTTACGCTACCTTATATTTTAAAACGTACTTCTAAATTTTTCGTTGATGAAGAAAATGGTTCTGAAAAAATAGAGCTGGATTTAAAACGCAGTTTGTACGCTCATTCTGTTGGTATACTTAAAAATAAATATACAGAACAATTGCTATCAAGACCCCTTTTAGCAAGTACTTTAAATCAGTGGGAACAAAAAATGAAGGTAACTGATGAAGAAATAATGGACGGTGAACACCGCAGAATTTACATAGAACTGCTCGAACATCAACGTACTTTTATTTTAGAACAAAACAAGAACATAGATTTAGATGAAGATATTGTCAGAAAGCAGCTCTACCTTATCGATCTGGAAGAAGAGAAAATAAAAAATATGTAAAGGCGAAGTTGAATTAGCAGAGGGGCATAAGTCAACATAGACCAATTGCCATATACCTACTTCTCCCCATAAACCACAAATGCCGCGTAATCTAAAATAGCCTCCCCATCTTTATTTCTCGATAGGAATAGTTCTTCAGTTTCCGTTTTAATGGTCGCTTTGGTGGCATCATCGGCGTTGGCCATAGCTGCTACAATTGGTGCGGCTACATCAAGCATCATTTCCCAATAGCGGTCAAAACTTTTATAATCTACTTTTACACTTATCAATTTTTCGCTGGTGTTTTTAAAACCGGCTTGTTTAAAAATATCGGCAATAAACCCCGGTTTGCTGCACCTGAACATGCCGGGTGAACCGGGTAAAGGTGCAGGTAGTTCGATGTGTTTTTGAATTATACTCATAATGGTGGTTACCCAGGGGTTTAAATCGGCCCCGGCCCATACCGAAGTTGCAATTCTGCCACCCGGTTTCAAAACACGGTACATTTCTTTTGCAGCCAAATTCATATCCGGGAAAAACATAAAACCCATGCGGCAGCTTACCGTATTAAATGTAGCATCGGTAAAAGGTAATTCACTAACATCGGCAGCAACGGTTTCATAGTTTTTAATCCCTTTCGTTTCGGCATTTTCCAACGCTACCGAGAGCATATTTTCAGACAGATCGGTGCCAATAACTTTTCCATTAGGTGTTAACTTAGCAATGATGAGCCCGGGTTCACCTGTTCCTGTGGCTATGTCTAATACATAATCACCATCTTTAATTTTTAAGGCCGAAATAATAGCATCGCCAAAAGGTTTTAAAAATGCCATGTTAAACGTGTCCCACTTTTTCCATCCGGGCGAAAACTTATTCCATGATTGTTTCTGCTGCTCGCGGATCTGTTCTTGTGAAGGTTCCATAATCAGAGTTATTTATCTGTTAATGAGTTTGATGCGGTGTTGTTTTTGCTTATAACAAATATATTAATTAAGGAGATAACGATCTTTTTTTTATAGAATCATTAGGCTAATAATTAACCTCAACGTAAAAAACATTAAATCACTAACTCACTATTCACTAATTGCTTAACTTTGCGCCCTTGCAATGAATAAGAAAGTCGCTTTTTATACACTGGGCTGCAAGCTCAACTATTCCGAAACCTCGTCTATCGGCAGGCTGTTCAGCAATGCCGGGTATGATACGGTGGAATTTTCCAATACCCCCGATGTTTTTGTGATCAACACCTGTTCGGTTACCGAAAACGCGGATAAAAAGTGCAAAAAAATTGTAAAGGAAGCCCTCAAAATTTCTCCTAATGCCTACGTAACAATAGTTGGTTGTTATGCCCAGCTAAAACCGCAGGAAATTGCAGAAATTCCCGGTGTGGATATGGTACTGGGCGCGGCTGAGAAATTCCAGATCATAGATCATATTAACGACCTTACCAAGAAACCCAAGGCGGTTGTATATAATCAGCCCGTTTCTGAAGCTAACGAGTTTGTGCCTGCCTATTCCTTTGGCGACCGTACCCGTACATTCCTGAAAGTACAGGACGGCTGCGATTATTCATGTACCTTTTGTACCATCCCATTGGCTCGTGGCAGCAGCAGGAGCGATACCATTGAAAATGTTATTAAACAGGCTAATCAAATTGCAGCATCCGGCGTAAAGGAAATTGTGCTAACTGGTGTAAACCTGGGCGATTTTGGTATTCGTAACGGCCAGCGTGAAGATAAATTTTTCGACCTTGTAAAGGCGTTGGACGAGGTTGAAGGCATCGACAGGATTCGCATTTCGTCTATCGAACCAAATTTACTTACGGATGAGATCATTGCTTTTGTGGCTGTTTCAAAACGTTTTGTGCCACATTTTCATATCCCGTTGCAGTCCGGATCGGATAAGATCCTGAGCCTGATGCGTCGTCGCTACAAACGCGATCTATATGTGAACCGTGTGGAAAAAATAAAGGAACTGATGCCCCATTGCTGCATAGGGGTTGATGTTATTGTAGGTTTCCCCGGAGAAACCCGCGAAGATTTTATTGACACTTATAATTTTTTGAACGACCTTAACGTTTCATACCTGCACGTATTTACTTACTCTGAAAGGGAAAATACACTGGCCAGCGAAATGAAGGGCGTAGTACCCGGCAGCACACGTGCCGACCGCAGTAAAATGCTGCACATACTATCCGACAAAAAACGCCGTGCTTTTTACGAATCACAACTGGGTAAAACTGAGGAAGTGCTGTTTGAGGCTGAAACAAAAGAGGGCATTATGCATGGTTATACCCGCAACTACGTAAAGGTAAAAACCAAGTACGACCCTATACTCGTGAACGAGTTGAAAAAGGTGCTATTAACAAATATTTCACCAGACGGTGATGTTGAAATAACAGAGAGCGAAGAAATATTAGTGCATTAAACTCTATATTCGCTTCAAATTACAACCTATGTTTCCAACCATAACATACCTTTTACATTATCTTTTCGGTATAAATATCCCCTTGCCTATACAAACTTTCGGCTTTTTTGTGGCTATTGCTTTTATAGGCGGATACTGGGCTTTTTCAAAGGAATTTCAGCGTAAAGAGAAATTGGGTGTTATCCATTCCTTTAAAAAGACAATTACGGTTGGTAAACCTGCATCGGTAAATGAACTGGCCGGTAATGGTATTTTTGGCTTTATATTAGGTTATAAACTACTTGATTCTGTACTTAATTACAGCGCATTACTGGATAGTCCGCAGGATTTTTTATTATCGACCAGGGGTAACTGGATAGGCGGTATCATAGGCGCTGCAGCATTTGCTTACTGGGCCTATTATGAAAGCGAAAAACAAAAACTTGCCAAACCCGAAACCAAAGAAGTAACCGCGCACCCTCAAGAGCTGTTAGGTAGTATACTTTTATGGGCAGCTGTATTTGGTTTTGCTGGAGCAAAGCTATTCAATGCACTTGAAAACTGGGGCGAATTTATGAAAGACCCCGTAGGGATGCTTGTGGGCTTTAGCGGATTAACCTTTTACGGTGGCTTAATATGCGGCGGCGCGGCAGTGCTTTACATTGCAAATAAGCATGGCATTAAACCACTTGATATGCTTGATGTTGGCGGCCCCGGTATGATGCTGGCCTACGCTTTAGGCAGGGTAGGCTGCCAGATGAGCGGCGATGGAGATTGGGGAATACCCAACCTTGCTCCAAAACCGGGCTGGTTAAGCTGGGCACCGGATTGGGTGTGGTCGTTCAAATTTCCGCATAATGTTAATGACGAGGGTGTGCCAATTGCCAATTGCGTTGGTAAATTTTGTCATGAATTGGCGCAGCCGGTTTATCCAACTTCATTTTATGAATCTATTATTGGTTTATTACTATTTTGGTTTCTGTGGAGTATTCGTGATCGTATAAAATACTCAGGGATAATGTTTGGTATTTATATGATACTGGCCGGGGTAGAGCGTTTTTTAATTGAACTCATCCGCGTAAATACAAAATATACCATTGGCGGCCTTAGTTTTACCCAAGCCGAAATGATATCTACATTGATGGTAATAGGAGGCACTGCGTTAATAGTAAACGGCATAAACAAAGGTAAAAACACAGTATCGGTAAAGCATGGCTAATACGCAAAAAAGGCACAAACTGTTAAATAACGAGGTTTTTAGATTTGTGCTTTCGGCCGGTGCAGGTTTTTTGGTTGATGTATCGGCCTTTTTTCTTTTTTATCATAATTTACTTACACAACATACTTACCATATATTTTCTGTAGCTGTACGTAATTACACTATATCGTTAGCGCTTTCTTTTTTTATGGGCGTGGTTGTTAATTTTTTAATTACCCGTTTTATGGTTTTTAACGCATCTAAGTCGGCCCCACGCAAGCAATTCTTTAGGTTTATATTGGTTGCCTTTGTGGGCTTCTTTGCTAATCTGGCTGTAGTTAAAATACTTATACAGGCTTGTAATTTCAATCCTACTGTGGCACGTATATCTGCGGCGCTTAGTTTGTTTTTTGCCAGTTACTTTATTCATAAAATATTTTCATTCAGCTTATCACTAAAGAAAAATGGCACTCACCATCATATTAAAACAGGTAATTAACGTATCTAAACAAGCCGGCGACTTTATAAGGCAAGAACGTAAAACCTTCGATCCTGATAAAATTGAATATAAAGGCCTTAACGACCTGGTATCATATGTTGACAAAAATGCCGAACGCATAATTGTTGATGGCCTCAAGAAAATACTTCCCGAAGCAGGTTTCATCACTGAAGAAAAAACTACCACCACTGTTGGTGAACGTTACAACTGGATCATTGACCCGCTGGATGGTACCACCAACTTTATACATGGCTTGCCTGCATTTTCGGTAAGCATCGCGCTTAAAGAATATGATGAGCTTGTTTTAGGTGTGGTATATGAAATAAACCAGGACGAATGCTTTTATGCCTGCAAAGGTGAACCTGCTTATCTGAATGGCAAGGTTATCCACGTAAGTAATAACCCAACTGTTGCATCAAGCCTTATAGCTACCGGTTTTCCATATTATGATTTTAGCAAGCAGGATATTTACATCCGGTTATTTACAGAACTGATGAGGAATTGCCACGGTCTGCGTCGTATAGGTTCCGCCGCTGTCGATCTGGCTTATACAGCTTGTGGAAGATTTGAAGCCTTTTACGAATACAACCTTAACGCCTGGGATATAGCAGCAGGTATTGTGATAGTAAAACAAGCTGGCGGCGAAATAGTAAACTTTAAAGGTGGGAGCGAAGTATTGGAAACAAGAGAACTGTTAGCAACAAACGGTAAAATAACCGGAGAGTTGCTGGAAATGGTACAGAAGTATTTTAAATAGACAGGAATGAGTAGATTTAACTAAAACCTTGTCATTGCGAGGAACGAAGCAATCCCATAGGACTGGCTAACGACTTTCATGACGGGATTGCTTCGTTCCTCGCAATGAAAGCTATAAATAAAAAAGGCCGATCAATTTGTAAATTGATCGGCCTTTTTTGCTTATACAAATATTATAATGCTTCAGATACCACTTCGGTAACTTCAGGCACCATACGTTTAAGCAGGTTTTCGATGCCGGCTTTAAGGGTAATGGTTGATGATGGGCAGCCGCTGCATGAACCGCGAAGTTCAACCGTTACCACACCTTCGGCAAATGAACGGTATGATATAGCACCGCCATCCTGCTCAACAGCCGGGCGAACATAATCATGCAGGATCTGCTGTATTTTAACCTCAGTTTCTGAACCTTCAAAATTTGTTTCTTCTGATTGCTCTTCCAACTGAATCTTAAGTTCTGATTCAACGGCGCCTTTTACAAACTCCTTCATTATCGGCTCCACATCTGCCCAGTCGCTGTCATCAGTTTTAGTGATGGTTACAAAGTTACTGGCGAAGAACACGCCGTTCACAAATGAAAATTTATATAATTCCTTCGCGAAAGGTGATTTTTCGGCACTTTCTTTTGTAGCGTAATCGGTACTGCCATTAATAAGCAACTTGTTCACAATGAACTTCATAGTTGCCGGGTTTGGCGTTGATTCTGTATATACGTTGATATTCATCGTTATCTTTTTATTAATACTTCAATTAACAAATCTAAACAGCTTTTTGCTTTAAAGTTACCTATTAATTTGTTTTGACCTGATTATGACTGTAAACACGTTAAGCAAGCGGCCATTCATTTGCACATCTGAAATCTATAATCTGCACATCAAACTTATATTCCGGTATAATTCAACGGCGTAATCTTTTTCAGCTCATCTTTAACACTGTCGCTTACATTTAACGTATCAACAAACTCTGCTATTGTATTTGCATTAATTTGTTGATTAGTACGGGTAAGGTCTTTAAGAGCTTCGTATGGGTTGGGGTAGCCTTCACGCCTTAATATAGTTTGTATTGCTTCGGCAACCACAGGCCAGTTAGCTTCCAGATCGGCAGTAATGGCATCTTTATTAAGCAATAACTTACCTAAACCTTTAATGGTTGATTTTATGGCGATGAGCGTATGCGCAACCGGTACACCTATATTTCTTAATACGGTGGAATCGGTTAAATCGCGTTGTAATCTCGATATTGGCAATTTAGCCGCCAGATGTTCAAACAAGGCATTGGCAATACCCAGATTTCCTTCCGAGTTTTCAAAGTCAATTGGATTAACCTTATGCGGCATAGCCGATGAACCAACCTCGCCAGCTTTAATTTTCTGTTTAAAATAATTCATGGATATGTAGGTCCACATATCGCGGTCGAGGTCAATAAGAATATTGTTGATCCTTTTCAGGGCATCGCATTGAGCGGCAAAATTATCGTAATGCTCAATCTGCGTGGTAAACTGCGAACGGCTTAATCCTAAAATATCGTTTACAAAATGGTTACCGAAAGCCTTCCAATCCTTACCAGGATAAGCAATATGGTGCGCGTTAAAGTTACCGGTAGCTCCGCCAAACTTAGCCGAATAAGGTACCGCCTTCAATAATTCAAGCTGGCGCTCCAAACGCTCCACAAACACCTGGATCTCTTTACCTAAACGTGTTGGTGATGCAGGTTGCCCGTGTGTATGTGCCAATAAAGGGATTGCATCCCAATCGGTAGCATAAACCTTCAACGTATTAACAAGCTCGCTAATAGCAGGGTAGTAAGTATTGTTTATGGCCAGTTTAAAGGTGTAGGGGATGGCGGTGTTATTAATATCCTGCGAGGTAAGGCCAAAATGGATAAACTCCTTAAAAGCATCCAGATCACCTAATTTATCAAATTCTTTTTTAATGAAATACTCCACCGCTTTTACATCATGGTTGGTGGTTTTCTCAATATCCTTTACGCTTTGGGCATCGGCTTCGGTAAAATTTCTGTAAATGTCACGTAACTTTTCAAGTAAGTTTTTATCAAACTGCTGTAACTGAGGCAGTGGGTATTCAACCAGGGCAATAAAATATTCCACCTCAACAAACACACGGTATTTAATAAGGGCGTATTCAGAAAAGTAGTCGGCAAGTTCAGCAGTAGTATTACGATAGCGGCCGTCTATTGGCGAAATTGCTGAAAGCGGTGTAAGGGTCATGATTTTTGAATTTTGGCAAAGATAAGAAATTTGATTTCAGATGTGCAGATGATAGATTTCAGATTACTTCATTATTTCAGATATGTGAGAATCAATGTCCAATAAGATGATGATTGATTGTTATTAGGCAGATAATCATAGATATATCATTTGCACATCTGAAATCTATCATCTGTACATCTATAATTTAATTATTCTTTTGGAAACTTTGAAATCAAAAAATGTTTCCTTAGTTTTGACCGGGAAAGTCAATGAGTCAAATAGAGAGAATAATTGAGGGCGGCGAAGAACTGTTTTTAAAAGCAGGTATCAAAAGCGTAACAATGGATGATATAGCCAAACACCTGGGTATGTCAAAAAAAACCATTTACCAGTTTTTTAAGGATAAGAATGAATTGGTAATAGCCTTGGTGAAGCGTAAGCTGAAAGCCGATGAAGATCAAATGGTTGAGTTTATGAGTAAATCAACCAATGTTATTGAAGAAATGATAAATATGACCAAATGTTCTGAGGAGGTATTTTCGCGCATAAACCCCATAGTGGTACATGATATGCAAAAGTATCATCCGGATGCATGGAAAGAGTTTCAGCGGTTTAAAGCTGATGTTTTGGTAAGCACGCTGGAAGAATTATTAACAAAAGGTATTAAGCAAGGTTACATTCGACCAGAAATTGACGTAAAGATAGTTGCCCGCATGCGGGTGAACACGGTAGAGCTGGGATTTAATACATCAATATTCCCGGTAGCAGAATTTAATACATGGAAAATCCAGGTGCAGTTTTTAGATCATTTTAATTACGGCATTTGCACCCTTAAAGGTTACAAGCTATTAAATAAATACAAAAATATAAGTGAAGATTAAATATCACTGCTGACATACGGCTGTCATTAACGCCGGTGATATTTAAAACATCGATAACACATAATCAATAAACTACTCAACAACCACAATATATAAAAATGAAATATCTACTTTTTACGGCAACAGTTTTTTGCTCCATAGCCTTTAAAAGCTATGCGCAGGAGGCGCCACCCACTAATCAAACTTTTAATTTCAGCATACAGGATTGTGTTAACTACGCTTATGAGCATCAAAACGCTGTAGTTAATGCTGGCCTCGATGTAAAAAGCGCTGAATATAAAGTTAAAGAAACCGTAGGCATCGGTTTACCGCAAATCAGTGGTTCGGCATCATTCCAGGATTATATAAAAACTCCTTCTATTCTATTTCCAAATACCGCTGATGGCTTGTACCAGATTTTACATGATGAAGGTGTAAAAGGTGGCGATGGTAATGTGATACCTTTAAAGAAAGGCGGCCCCGTTCCATTTAGTATATATCAAAAATATAACTCCAATGTAGGTGTTACTTTAAATCAGATCTTATTTGATGGTAGTTACCTGGTTGGTTTAAAGGCATCAAAAACCTACAAAGAACTATCTACTAAAACACTTACCCGCACTAAAATCGATGCATCAGTAGCGGTTACAAAAGCCTATTACCAGGTTTTAGTGAGTAACAAGCAACTGGTATTGCTTGATGCAAACATTGCCCAGCTTAAACAACAATTTGATCAGACCACAGCTCAAAACAAACAGGGCTTTGTTGAAAAAATTGATGTTGACCGTATCTCTGTTCAGTATAACAACCTGGTAACCTCCCGCGAAAATACAATTCGTTTGCTTGCCCTTAATTATCAGGTCCTAAAATTTCAAATGGGAATGCCTATAGACGAGAGTTTATCGCTGAAAGATAAATTGGAAGATATTAATCTCGACAGCAGTATTGCGGATGCGAGTGTGACCTCCGATACATCTTTTTATCACAATCGTATAGAATACAGTCTGTCTGAAACTAATGTGAAATTAAATGAGCTTGATTTAAAGCGTAAAAAGGCTGCCTTTTTACCAACTTTATCATTAAATGGAAATACAGCAATAGCTTATCAGGATAATAGTTTCAGCAAATTATATAGTACAAGCTATCCATCTACTTATTTTGGCTTGAGCCTGAATATTCCAATTTTTAACGGTGGGCAACGAATTAATCAAGTTAGACAGACGCAGATTACAGTTTTAAAATCAAAAAACGACCTGTATAACCTCAAAAACCAAATAAGCTTGCAGGCTAACCAGGCACGTATCACTTTTATCAATGGCTTACAATCGTTAAATAATCAAAAAAACAATCAGACTCTTGCACAGGAGGTTTTAAGAGTATCAAAAATCAAATATCAGCAGGGGGTAGGCTCAAGCATTGAAGTTACACAGGCACAAACTGCGCTTGAAGATGCAGATAACAAATATATTCAGGGATTATATGATGCTTTGGTAAGCAAAGTTGACCTTGATCAGGCTTTCGGACGTATACAATAAACAAAAACTAAACTCACTATAAATAACGACATGAAAAAAATATTATACATACCAGCTTTGATTTTTTTGGCAGCTTGCTCAAATAAACCTAAAGATAAAAAGACGGAACTCGCCGACTTGCAAAAGCAACAGGCTGATATAAACGCCAAGGTTACTAAACTACAAGCCGAAGTTGGTACATCTGACTCTGGCAAAACTACAGATGTGGCCACAGTTGCTTTGCAGCCATCTACATTTACTAACTACGTACAAATACAGGGTAAAATAGATGCACAGGACAACGTAGTTGCTTATCCGCAGGCACAGGCTATTATTACTGGTTTGTTTGTTAAACCAGGTCAGCATGTAAGCAGGGGACAGGTTTTGGCCCAGCTTGATAACAGTGTGCTACAACAAAGCATTGCACAAAGCGAAGCGCAGGTAAGCCTTAACCAAACTTTATATGATCGTCAGAAAAACCTTTGGGATCAAAAAATTGGCACCGAGGTTCAGTTTTTACAAGCGCAAACAACTTTGCAGGCAAGTAAAAAATCTTTGGCCGGTTTAAAACAACAGGCCAGCCAGTACCGCATCGTATCGCCAATAAGCGGTACTGTTGATCAAATGGATCTTAAACTTGGTCAGGCTGCTGCTCCGGGGCAAACTGGTATCCGTATTGTTAATGCCGATGTATTAAAAGTTAAGGCCGATGTACCAGAATCATATGCTGGCAGTGTTAACACCGGTAACGAAGTTAAAATTTTAGTGCCCGATGCTAAAGATTCATTAGTTACCAAAGTAACTTTTGCCGCTAAAGTAATTGATCCAACATCACGCAGCTTTGGTGTTGAAATTAAGCTACCGGTACGCAAAACCCTGCGCCCAAACATGACCGCCATAATACAGATAGCTAACTATATAAAAGCTAATACTATTGTAGTACCGGTTAAAGCCATACAAAAATCTGAGGCGGGCGACTTTGTTTTCGTAGATCAGAATGGTGTTGCTAAAAGGGTTAATGTGAAAGCCGGAAATACTTATGGCGGACAAACAGAAATTTTATCTGGCTTAAAAGCTGGCGATCAACTGGTAACAGACGGTGCAACAGATATTGAAGACGGCGATAAGATCAAGGTTTTAAAGGCTAATAATTAATTTATTTAAACATTTGATCTGTTATTTATGAAAGATCTGAATAAAGAATTTGGGCCCTCAAGCTGGGCCATTGATAACAAAACCGCTATATATGTGCTCATATTTTTGATCACTGTATTGGGTTTGGTAAGCTATAACAGTTTGCCCAAGGAAAACTTTCCGGATATAGCGCAATCAAAGGTATTTGTTACTACAACATTTGCCGGTCAATCGCCGCAAAACATCGAGAACCTGGTTACAAGGCAAATTGAAAAACAATTAAAATCATTAAAAGGTCTTAAAAAAGTAACCTCAAACTCAGTACAGAATGTATCTATCATTACTGCCGAGTTTCAGGCCAACATAAAAATTAAGGATGCTAAAATTGATGTTAAAGATGCGGTTGATAAAGCGAAGCAGGATTTACCACAGAATGATAATAACCTTAAAGAATCGGTAATATCTGATATTAACGTTGCCGATCTTCCTATCCTGTACATCAACATTTCCGGAGATTACGACCTGAAAAGGTTAAAAGAATATGCCGATATATTAAAGGACGAGATTGAAGGCTATAAAGAGATCTCGAAAGTTGATGAAGTAGGTGCTTTAACGCCCGAAATCCAGGTAAACGTCGATCTTAATAAAATGACAGCCGCGCAGGTTAGTTTTAATGACATTATCCAGGCTGTTGGTAACGAGAACATCCTTACTACTGCCGGTACTATTAAAACAGATGGTATCCGCCGCAGCATTGATATTAAACAGGATTTTAAAAATGCCGATGAGGTAGCTGCAATGGCTATCAGGAACCCGAAGGGACAGGCAGTTTATCTGCGTGACATTGCCGAGATCAAAGATTCATTTTTGGAGCAGGAAAGTTACGCGCGTTTAAAAACACCAGATAATCCTAATTTCAAAAACGTAATTACGCTTAACGTAAGTAAACGCGCCGGCGAAAACCTTATCGAAGCATCAGACAAAATAAACGATCTGATAAAGCTAAAACAGAAAACAGTTTTCCCTAAAGGTTTAGCCGTTACCGTAACCGGCGATCAGAGTGATAAAACCCGTACCACACTTAACGATTTGATCAACACCATTATCATTGGTTTCTTGTTGGTGACCGTTATCCTGATGTTTTTTATGGGTACTACAAATGCCATATTTGTTGCGCTTTCGGTACCGTTATCATGTTTTATCGCATTCCTTATCATGCCGGCTATTGGCTTTACGCTCAACATGATCGTGTTGTTCTCGTTCCTGCTGGCACTGGGTATTGTGGTGGATGATGCCATTGTGGTTATCGAAAACACGCACCGTATTTTTGATAACGGTAAAGTGCCTATTAAGCAAGCGGCTAAAATGGCTGCAGGCGAGGTATTTTTACCTGTTTTCTCTGGTACCATGACCACTTTGGCTCCGTTTGTGCCATTGGCTTTCTGGAATAGCCTTATTGGGCACTTTATGTTCTTTCTGCCTATTACGCTTATTATTACATTGTTGGCATCATTGGTTGTTGCATATATCATGAACCCGGTTTTCGCGGTTGATTTTATGAAGCCGCACCATAAAGGCGAACATGATAACCCAAGGTTTGATAAGAAAACAACCCGCACGCTTCTTATTATGGCAGTGTTGGCAGGGCTAAGCTACCTGATGTTCTTTGCCGGTAAATGGACTATGGGTATGGGTAACTTTATTGTGTTAGCCATTATTTTATACCTGCTGAACCATTTTGTTCTGCTAAGGGTTATTGATAGATTCCAGAATAACGCATGGCCGAAATTCCAGAAATGGTATGCCAAATGGTTGGAGCGCGCTGTTCGCAGGCCAGTAACCATATTAAGCGGTACCCTTGTTTTGTTTGTGCTTGCATTGGTTATCAATCACTTTTTAGGTAAAACCCCCGAATTTTTCCCTTCGGGCGATCCTAACTTTGCTTACGTGTATGTTACCATGCCTATAGGTACCGACCAGGCTACTACAAATGAGGTAACCAGGAAACTGGAGAAACGTGTAGCCGAGGTTGTGGAACCCGATAAAGACATCGTATCCTCAGTTATCTCAAACGTAACTAAGGGGGTAACCGACCCTACTGATGAAGACCAGGGCGATTATGAAAATAAAGGTAAAATCACTGTAGCTTTTGTTGAATTTGGAAAACGTAATGGTAAGGATACAAAAGCCATTTTACAAAAGATAAGGGCTTCAGTTCAGGGTGTTCCCGGCGCAAAAATTGCTGTAGCGCAAGAAAACAGTGGTCCGCCGGTACAAAAGGATATCAGTATTGAGCTTATTGGTGATAACCTCGATTCATTAGTGCAAACGAGTAACCGTTTAAAGGTATACCTGGCTAAACAAAACATTGCCGGTATTGAAAACCTGGTAGCCGACGTGCAAAACGATAAGCCCGAAGTGGTATTTGATATCGATCGTGAAAGGGCTAACCGCGAAGGTATAAGCACATCGCAGATAAGCCAAAACCTTGGTACCGCCATATTTGGTGCAAAAGCAGGCGATTTCAGAAACACCAAGGAAGACGATTACCAGATAAAGGTACGCGCCCTGGAAAGCCAGCGTGGTAATATCGACGAATTGCGTAATATGAAGATCACCTACCGTGACCTGGCAACGGGTGGCGCTATCCGTCAGGTACCTATCTCGGCCTTTACCGATGTTAGATATACCAATACTTATAGCAACATTAAACGTAAGCAACAGCGCAGGGTATTAACCTTAGGTTCAAACGTTATAAAGCCGTACAACCCAACCGATGTAAATAATAATATTTTAAGGGCGATAAACAACTTTAAAAAGTCTGATGATATCATTATCCGTCAGGGTGGCGGTCAGGAAGATCAGATGGAAGCGGCTATATTTATATTAACCGCGCTGGGTATTTCTTTCGGGTTGATATTGGTTATCCTCATGATCCAGTTTAACTCTATAGGAAAAACGCTTATCATCATCAGCGAGATCTTCTTTAGTATCATTGGTGTATTGCTGGGTACCAGTATCTTCGGGATGACTACAGCCATAGTAATGACAGGCGTGGGTATCATTGCCCTTGCGGGTGTTGTGGTGCGTAACGGTATCCTGCTGGTTGAGTTTACCGATATGCTGATAGAGCAGGGGGCAAGCGTGCATGATGCAGTAGTAGAAGCAGGGCATACCCGTATGACTCCGGTATTATTAACTGCTACTGCTGCTATATTAGGTTTGATACCGTTAGCCGTTGGTTTCAATATCGACTTTGTGGGCATGTTCTCGCATTTTGCGCCGCATATTCACTTTGGTGGTGATAACGTAGCTTTCTGGGGCCCATTAGCCTGGACAATGATCTTCGGACTTGGTTTTGCAACCATCATCACACTTATATTGGTGCCATGTATGTACCTGATAAGGGTTAACCTTAAAAACAAACTTTTCGGTACCAAGAAAGAGGAACACAAACCTGTACTTGAACCAGAAACAGTTTAAATATAAAACTGCAAAAAGCCCTGCCGGTTTCGGCAGGGCTTTTTTGTGGGGTATTGTTTGGATGATTTATATCGGGTTTACTATAACATAAGCAATGGCATTCTGATAGCGATCTAAGAAGCTGTCTAAATTTGATTTGGATTATTTGAGTATCCTATAAAATTCATTGCCGTTGATTTTAGTCAACGGAATAATGAGTAGAAAACGAGGGCTTTAGCCCAAATGTCGCTTGGATAATTGGGCTAAAGCCCGTAATAATGCCTTTCATTGCCGTTGACTTTAGTCAACGGCAATGAATAACTTTCGTTTTTAGACAGACTCTAAGATATTATAACAAATTGTAGCTCATGTTTGGACGCGCTTGATGATTAGGGTAAGCTTATAACTAAGTATAGATCGAACATAAAAAAGCCTTACAAAGTGTTCGAACACTTTGTAAGGCTTTTATTTAGGTTTCTCTATTTTACCACATCAACCCATTGCCCTTTTATCAGGCTGTTGATGGAGTTGTTATACATGGCCTCACAATACACCGCAGGCAGGTAGTAATGCCCTGCATAGGCCGCATTTAGCATTACATAATAGGTAACTTCCTTACCTTCGGTTAAAGCGAAATAGGTATTCACCCGGTCGTCACGGATATCGCGGTAATCGGATGGCGATGATTTAAATGCCTCGTCATTGTTCAACATCCGGCTGTTCAATATTTCCCATCCCGATGGGAAGATCTGCGTTAGGGCCAGGTTATCATATCTGCCGCGCCTGCCAGGGTTTTTAATGTTTACCTGTGCCACAAAATCAGTTCCTTGTTTTAACGATGTTGGATCTATAGGTTTGCCGGTAAGCGTAAAGTAACCAACCCTCATCTGCATAATTTGCGGATCAGTATAAGTTTTAACATCAAGCCCCGATGATGGCTGCCCTCTTTGTATCAGCCTTACATACAAACGGTTTGTGCCGTTGTTTTTAATGGCAATCTTGCCACCGTTTACAGCCAATACGTTTTGCCACATATACGATGCCGAATTAACACTTGAATTTGACGCACCGGATTGAAAATTGAATGAGAGTTTACCCGCCGCCTTGTTTTGCCCGCAATACTGCGCTATCGCTATAAGCGAATAGGCGGTAGTTTGGGTACTATACCAATCATCCTGCGATAACCTTGCGGCCACGGTGCGTACTAAACCCGCTGCCCGGGCTTGCTGGCCCAATAAGGTCAGGGTTTCCAGGATCATGGCTTCATCCCTTAAATCGGAACCATAGGTGCCAAACATGGTGTAATATGGCTTAATGGTGGTTGGCAAGCCGGCTACCATCCTGATTCCCATTTCGGGCTGGCCGGCCAGTTTGTAAGCAGCAGCCAGGCGCCATTTGGCTTCGATGCTCAGGTATTTAAATTCTCGCAGCCTGTTCATAGCACCTAATTCCGGCGAGCGTGCCAATGCAAGCAGGTATAAACGGTAAGCCTGGTTCAGATCATCGCCATAAAAACTCCTTGAATCCGGCGACCAGGTTAAGGCCTTTTGTTTCTGGTATTTTTTCCACTGTTCTATAAAACCTAAGGGCATACTGTAACCTTTGGCTTGTGCAGCCAGCATAAAGTGGCCAGCGTAATTGGTTCCCCATTCATCAGCTGTACCACCATCGGGCCAGTAGCTTAAACCTCCGCCTTGCACCTGAAAGCCATTTAACCTGCTTATCGTAGCTTTGATATTTCGCTCAGCCTCGGCCTTTTGTATGGGCGACAGGTCAAGCAGCTGCCCCAGGTACAATTGCGGAAACGCCGAAGAGGTAGTTTGCTCCACACAGCCATGCGGATACGCGATAAGGTAATCCAACCGTTTACCTAAATTTAACGGCGGAATAGATGCTACCTCCAACGTGTTTTTATTAGTACCACTAATACCGACAGGGGTATAAGGTGTAGCCCATGCTTCTCCCGGTTTTAACTCTTTTTCTAATATACGGGTTACCGGCGGGTTGGGGTTGCGCACATTAAGCTCCACATCATAGGCCGCTGTTTCTGAGCCGCTTTTGGCTATGATCTTCACCTTGCCAACGCCAACAAAATCCTTCACGCTCAAATCAAAAGTCACCATTTGATCGCCTGTTTTTTCAAAGCTGATGGTTTTAGTGTTATTACCATCAAGGTTGCTGAAAGCGTTACTTTGTACCGATACGTTAACCGTTTTAATATTGGGTTCCATAGCGAATACAGTTACGGGCAGCTGCACCTTTTCTGAAGGGCCAAGTACGCGCGGCAGGGTGGCCAGTATCATCAGCGGCTTTTTAACAGCCACTGCCTTTTCGGCAAAGCCATAGCCACCATCGTGCCCGGCAATAATCATGGCTTTAACAGAGCCCACGTATTGAGGCAGTTTAAAAGGCGTGGTTTGTTTTTCGCCCTTGGCAAGGTGAAACGGTCCCATGAATTTCACAACCGGCTTAAAGCGGTTTACAGATACATTTTTGTTGGTGCCCAAATTACCGTCGCCACCTATACTTAAGATCCGTTCGAGGCCGCCGCCGTAAGCACCTATCACATAATCAAACAGATCCCAGGTTTTTACTCCCAGTGCCTCACGCGCATAAAACGCATCATGCGGATCGGGCGTTTTATAATTGGTAATATCCAGCAATCCCTCATCAACAATTGCAATAGTATAAGTCATTTCCTTACCCGATGCCTCGGATACCGTAATAGCCGATTGCGTTTCGGGTTTTATTTTATCCGGCATAGATATGACCGGTTTTAATATGGTTTCGGGGTTATCAACCTGCAATGGTATGGCACCATACATACGTATAGGTAAGTCATTAACAGTTTGCGAATGCCTTTGCAATAGTGTAACGTTCACAAAAACGTTAGGGGCCATCGTTGCATCTACTGTAAAGTTATATTGGGTTTGCCCTTTGCGGGTATCTATCCATTCGGTTTTTAAAACTTTGCTGCCGTTTTCAAAGCTGATGAGCGCCCGGCCATCCGCAGCCGTAGGTATAGTGATGGTTGCCTGCTCGCCAACCTTATAGCTTGGCTTGTTTGAAGTAAATGATAGCATAGCAGCCTCGGTAGGATTACTTTGCTGTAACCTTTCCGACCAGTTTGGCCAATCTACATAAATGAATTTTCCGGTAGAGTGGCCGGTTGCTTCATCTTTAACCTTGATCAGGTAGCGTCCCCAATCACCTTTCGGGATGTTTAAAGTCCACTTACCACGGCCGTTATTAAGTTCGATGGTTTGGGTTTTAACCAGCTTATTGTACTTATCCTGCGTAAAGTTGCTGGTTTCGTCGCCGGTTTGATCCCACCACCAGCGCCATTGCACGCGGTACAGTTCCAGTTGTACACTGCGTGTGCCGGCAAAGGCATTGCCATTAACATCAACATCGGCGATATCAATTACGTGATTTTTATCGGTAACCAGCATGCCCGATAGTTCGCTGCCGGTAGGTGTTTTAATACCCACATAGCCATTATACACATTATAAGGCATGGTAGTTTGCTGAATGCTGAAGTTACCGCCCGGTTCAAAAACCTTGGTTAAAAAGTTAGCCCGCAGCTGGCCTGGCGCTTGTTTTTCAACATTGATATTAGCATCTACGTCAGCTGTGCCGTCGGCGCTTAGTTTACCATCAAAAACGGTTTGGGTTTGGGTATTGAAGGCAAGGGTAGGATCATCAAAAACATAATCCTTATAATTTTTAAAGCTGGTGGTTTGTACGGATAAAAACGCGTCGACCTTGGCTTTAAGATTTTGTGCTGCACCACCAAATAGCCACTGCGCGGTAAGTTTGCCATTGGCGTTGTTACCCTTGGTAAGTTCGGCAGCACCACCGAATGAAAGGTTAAGCTTCATGCGGTTTGGCATAATGGTTTCCACCTTTATCTTTTTCTCAAATACCGCGCCGCCAACTTTTACCTTGGCCGTCCAATTTCCTGTAGGTGATGAGGTTTCGGTAGCGGTATGGAAGCTGTAGAAGCCATCTAACGACTTGGTTTGCGTAATGCGGCGATAAAGCTTGCCGTTAGGGTCAGACAGTTCAAACTCCACCGGATGATCGGGTGGGAGGGTCTTTAATTTGTCCTCTAAAATAAAAGAGGTAAATATCGAGTCGCCGGGACGCCAAACGCCACGTTCGCCATAAATAAAGCCTTTCAACCCGCTTTGGATCTCTTCGCCGCCCACGTTAAAGCGGGAGAGAGGCAGTGAACTGCCATCATCCAGTTTTAAATAACCACGCTGACTTCCTTTTTTTGCTACCAGCAGGTAAGGCTTGCGTTTAAGATCAAAACTTACTATTCCGTTTGAGCCTGAGGTGGTTTTGTAAATTACCTGTTTTTGATAATCCAGCAATTCCAGATCTACACCACTCATTGGTTTGGCGCTTAAAATATCGGTAACAGCAATCATCATACTGTTGTTGTTGCCGCGTTTGGTTATCAGACCGATGTTTGAGGCAATGATATTTCGTGTAGCCCAGCGTTGTTTGGTGAAATAGGACGGGGTACAGGCATTGTCCCTGTCCTGCCAACTGTAGCCATCAGGATAGTAATTATCATAGCGCGACCAAAAATCATCATCCTCGTCACTTACTTTGCCGCTGTTATTGCTGTATTCTTCGTTATTGTATACATCCTCATCATCGCCAGCCTTTTTTCCCGAACCGCCAACGCTGCAGTTATAAAGCGAATATTCCTGCCTGAAACCGATGACCACCCTATAAATAGCTCCCGGTTCGGTACGGATCATCTGGTCAAGATCAAGCACGAAGCGGTTCTTTTTGCTCAGGTTTAAACCTTTGTCGGCATCAAGTCTTATGGTTTTTTGCACAATGGGTTTACCAACCTGCCGCAACTCCTGTCCGCCATCAAAACCATTGTTCTGGAAATATTGCGGTACATTACTTTCGTAGATCTTTATGATGCTTACATCAACGGCGCTAAGGTTCACCGCTTCAAAAGGCATCATTAGCTTGCCCGAATCTGGCAGGATCACGCCCTTGCCGGGGATAGTGACATTTGGCAGCCTGTTTTCAAAGAAAACATTGGCGGTATATGTTTTAGTGATCTTTTTATGCGAGATGTTTTCGACACCTTCATTTACATATATGCTATAATTGCCTTGCAGTCGCTCGGGGGCATAAACTTTAACGGTGCTTCCGTCAATGGTATAGGCTGCATCAGACACGTTATTGATACCGATAAGGCCGTTAAGTTCCTGACCAACCATTATGTTATCAGAGAACTGAACCAGCACATACTGATCATTGCTTTGTACCGCGCGTACATCCAGCACCCGGAAATCACCTATGGCAGGTATATCAAAACTCTGGCTTCCTTTTTTATCAACCTTAAGACTGCTGCCATCCCAGTTAATGGTAACCGGGGCAACCGCGCCAGTTTGTCGCTTTAAGCCTTTAACCGTAAAATGGTGAGTTTTTGTGGTGTTATTATGCTCCCAGCTTACCTTAACAGGTGAAATATAATTTACAGCAATTAGTTTTTCAATTAAAGCTGGATCTTCCGAATCGGCGGTTTGCACACAACCATCCAGCTTCATTTCATCAATGGAGGTACTGGTAGCGGTTTGCAGTCCGGTAAACGTTACATTAAAATCGGGCTTAACTACCTGGAAGCTGAATTTGAATTGGTTAAAGTTGGATGGTACATCTATAAGCTTGCCGAGGTTAAACTTTACATTGTAATTTTTCTCGGGTTCCAGTTTACTATTGGGCCTGAATTCGATGGTGCGGGTATCTGTCCAATAAGCTTTACCTTTTATTGACGGCGAGAAATCAAACAGATCCGCACTAACTTGTTCGTTTTGCTGATGGGTAACCTGCACCGTGCTTGCGAGGCGGATACGAATAGGGCTTTCTTTGGAAATTACCCCGGTTGTGTATGATTCAATGTATTTACTGAAAGCGGGGTCAACGGCCTCTTTTTTGTGGCCATTGGCTATCAGATAAACGATAACTAAAATTACGGCGAGGGCAGAACCAATCGTAATTAAGCTTTTACGCTTGCGGAATTTACTATATCCGTTTTCCATGAAATAGGTTTATTTATTTCATGAATGTATAAAAATTATACTAACAAATAATTAATTGAAAAATATATTTATTTGAATTAAGATATCATAACGCCGGGCTTATTTAACACCGGAAGTTTGATGAAATTCATCTCCACGATACTCTCAGGCAGGAATATGAATTTTTTGTCGAAGATATTTGTACCGATATAATAACTGAGCCAATACTCGTTATTAAGTCCAAAGGTTTGCTCATCAATGGGCTCAATAAGTTTAAAAGCTTTGCCGTCAACCGCCGGGAACATATGCCTTAAGGTTGACGTTTTTACCTGCTCGCCATCTTTTTCGCCATAACCTTTTGAAGTGATCATTACATTTTCAATAGGCTCGTTTTTAAGATTGATAAGGTATACATACCAGATCTTGCTTTCAACGCTTTCACTTTCAAGCGCAACGGCAATGGCTATATCATGTACGGTATTATCGGGCAGGTCTTTTATCATTTTATTTATTTAGTGAGGGGTTGATTGGTTGATTAAGAGAGTGGTTGATTAGGTGAGTAGTTTTTGTATAAACTATTCTACTTAACCACTCACTTAATCAACTATTCACTAATTACCATAACTATTTTTTCTTAGCAGGGGCTTTTTTCTTTGCAGGTGCTTTCTTAGCGGCCGGTTTCGCGGCAGCTACAGTTTTAGCTTTACCGAAGCGCCCTTTTTTGGCATCCTTTGGCATTGCATCGGCTAAGGCCTTGCATTCTTCGTAGGTAAGTGTCAAAGGATCTTTGTCCTTAGGTATTTTAACGTTCAGTTTGCCAAATTCAATATAAGCGCCCCAACGGCCGTTAAGTACTTTTACATCCGGATCCTCGTCAAATGCTTTGATCAGTTTCTCGGCATCCTTTTTACGTTTGGCTTCAATCAGCTCAATCGCCTGTTCCACGGTAACATCCAGCGGGTCAATTTCTTTTGGTAACGATACGAAGGCGCTGTTATGGCTAATGTAAGGGCCAAAACGACCGATTGCCACCTTCATTATCTTACCTTCATATTCGCCAACAACTTTTGGTAATTTGAAAAGCTCAAGAGCTTCATCCAAACTAATGGTTTCAATGCTTTGACCGGTTCTTAGGCTGGCGTACAGCGGTTTTTCCTCATTCTCGTCAGATGCGCTTTCGCCAACCTGTACAAATGGGCCATAACGACCAATCCGCACCGATATCTTCTTTCCGCTTTCGGGGTGAACGCCTAATTCACGCTCGCCGGTTGCCTTATCTGCGGTTTCAATGGTATTTTGTACCTCTTTATGGAAAGGGTTATAAAAGTCATGGAGCATTTTTGTCCAGTCCTTCAAGCCCTGCGCTATTTCATCAAACTGTTTTTCAACGGTGGCGGTGAAATGAAAATCGACAATATCTGTAAAGTGCTGTACCAGGAAATCATTAACTACGGCGCCAATATCTGTAGGAAATAATTTACCTCTTTCAGCACCGGTATTTTCTGTTTTTTGTTCTTTAACAATTTGATCGCCTTTTAAGGTCATTACCCTAAAGTTGCGTTGTTTACCATCACGTTCCTCCTTAACTACATAACCGCGGTTTTGTATGGTTGAGATAGTAGGGGCGTAGGTAGATGGACGACCGATGCCCAGCTCTTCCAGCTTTTTAACAAGGCTTGCTTCGGTGTAACGTGCAGGCGGACGGGAGTAACGTTCCGTTGCCGACATTTCTTGCAAGGCTAAACGCTGTCCCCTGGTTAAAGGAGGTAACATGGCGTTTTCACCGTCTTGTTGGGTTTCCTCATCTTCATCCTGCGATTCCAGGTAAACTTTCAGGAAACCATCAAATTTCATTACCTCACCATTGGCAGTTAAATCTTCCTTACGGGTTGATATACTGATTTTTGCAACGGTTTTTTCAAACAGTGCTTCACTCATTTGTGAGGCAATGGCGCGTTTCCAGATCAGCTCATATAAGCGTTTCTCGTTAGATTCGCCGTCTATACTGTGGTTATTAAAATAGGTTGGCCTTATTGCTTCGTGAGCCTCTTGCGCACTCGCGTTTTTGGTTTTATATTTTCTTAACTGGTGATATTTTTCGCCATAGGCCGATACGATCTCTTTTTGTGCAGCATCTAAAGCGGTTTCAGATAAGTTAACCGAGTCGGTACGCATATAAGTGATATACCCAGATTCATAAAGCCTTTGTGCCACCTGCATAGTGCGTGCGACTGAATAGCCTAACTTTCTGCTGGCCTCTTGTTGCAGTGTTGAGGTAGTGAATGGTGCAGCCGGGGAACGTTTTGCCGGTTTGGTTTCTAATGATCTGATATCAAAATCGGCACCGATACAATCCTGTAAAAACTTTTCGGCATCTTCCTGCTTGCTGAAACGCTCGGCTAATTCTGCTTTAAAAGCATCTTTGCCTTTGCCAAATATGGCTACTATTTTAAAAGCAGCCTCTGCTGTAAATTTATTTACCTCACGCTCGCGGTCAACAATAAGTCTTACTGCTACTGATTGCACACGACCGGCAGATAATGAAGGTTTAACCTTTTTCCATAAAACAGGGGAGAGCTCAAAACCCACCAATCTATCCAATACACGGCGTGCTTGCTGTGCATTAACCAGGTTGTAATCAATTTTACGCGGTGTATCAATGGCGCGTAAAATGGCCGGCTTGGTTATCTCATGGAAAACAATACGCTTGGTAGTGCTATCCTTTAAACCTAATGTTTCAAATAAATGCCAGGAAATGGCCTCACCCTCGCGGTCCTCATCCGATGCCAGCCAAACCATCTCGGCTTCTTTCGCTAATTTCTTTAACTCACTTACTACCTGCTTTTTATCAGCTGGTACTTCATATTTTTGAGCAAAGTTATTAGCTAAGTCAATCGCATCTTCAGACTTTACCAAATCGCGGATATGGCCATAGCTCGATTTCACAACGAAATCTTTACCAAGATACCCTTCAATGGTTTTGGCTTTCGCCGGTGACTCAACAATCAGTAAATTTTTGGCCATTTAAGCAGTTATTTTTTGCAAATAAAACATAAAAATGTTGAATTGAGTAATAAGTTGATGGGTTTATTAAGTTCATTGTATTAAATAAGTTGCAATTGCCGGGCAATAACAGACAAGGCGAGCGGCATAAAAACCATTCACTTGATTACACTTAATCAATAAAGTTCTACATTAAAAAACCACCGCCAAGTAAATCGTTGCCCTCATAAAAAACGGCAGACTGACCAGGTGCGATACCCGAAACATTGTGATGAAAATCAACTTTCATGTGTTCGCCCATTTGTAAAATGGTGCTTTGGGTACCCGCATCCTTATAACGGATCTTGGTAATGGCCTCTAAAGGCTCGGTGATGCTTTCGTATTTAACCAGGTTAAGGTTTTTAACCCAGGCTTGTTTGCGTTCCAGTTCATCGGCGGTGCCCAAAACAACGGTATTGGTTTGCGGATCTATGCTGGTTACAAACATAGGGTGGCCTAAAGCAATACCCAAACCTTTACGCTGACCTATAGTATAGAAAGGATAGCCCTGGTGTTTACCTACTACAGTTCCGTTTGTAAGCACGAAGTTACCACCGGCAACACGTTCTTCAAGATCTTCTACTTTATGCCTTAGAAACGACCTGTAGTCGTTATCGGGCACAAAGCAAATTTCATAGCTTTCGCTTTTGCCGGCAAGTTCAATCTGGCCCATATCCAGAGCCATCTGCCTTATTTCAGGTTTAGAGAAACTTCCTAATGGGAATTTTGTACGGGCAAGATTTTTTTGAGATACCCCCCACAATACGTAAGATTGATCCTTATTCTCATCCTTACCCTTTGATATTACATAGCGGCCACTATCCTGTAAACGGATGTTGGCATAGTGCCCGGTAGCTATAAATTCACAATCGAGCTTATCGGCGCGTTTTAGCAGTGCTTCCCATTTAATATGGGTATTGCATAATACACATGGGTTAGGGGTGCGACCAGCCAGGTACTCGTCAACAAAATTATCGATCACAAAATCGCCAAATTCGCTGCGGATATCTAATATATAATGAGGGAAGCCGTAGCCAACAGCAAGAGCACGTGCATCATTAATGCTGTCCAGGCTGCAGCAGCCGGTTTCTTTTGAACTACCACCAGCTGAGGCATAGTCCCAGGTTTTCATGGTAAGGCCGATAACTTCATAGCCCTGCTCATGCAGCATAACTGCCGCTACAGAACTATCAACTCCGCCGCTCATTGCCACTAATATCCTACCGTGCTTACTCATAATGGCTGCAAAGATACGTTTTTGTGATTTATGTTGATACAGGCTTGGGTCAGGTTAGGGTAAGATTTATTTGAAGAGCTCAGGAGTCCGAAATTCGGGAAAGTCAGTAAGTCCGGAAGTTTTAATAATTATTGATTCTTTTTTAGCTGATCCACTGCCTTTGGGTTCATTTACTATTATGAAAATCATAAATCCGCAAAACACCAATTTAATCAATAGTTAATCCGTATTAAAAACCAGTTGTTTACTAATTACATCTAAAGTTATTGTTTGAAAATTAACAGATGAATAATTATTAATGCGGGTATTTTTTAACAAATGCTCTCCCGTATCAAGTAATTGTGACTGTACCGATACAGGCTACTTCAGATGTACTTATCAACCTGTGTTTAAAAGCTAAAAATAGCTTATTTGTAAAATTGATATCAAATACGCAGAAAATTTACTAAATGAGGTGAAATTGTTGTTTTTCAGATGGTGTTAAGCCTACACAAATTTCAAACTTGAGTGCTTTTTTTTGCAATTTCCTTAAAGAATAAATGTGCAATTGACCATTGTAAAAACAGGGTATCTTTTTTGTTAAAATAAATGTAAAAATTCAATGGCCTATTGTAACATTCAGATTACAATTTAAATTTGTTATACCCTAATAGATATATAAATGATAAGCCAACTGACATTAGAACAGAAATTACAAGGAGTTATCCTGTTTGTAATTTGCTTTGTTGCCGTAGCGAACTACTTGATAAAGTAATTTACGCCACCAATTAAAAACCTAAATCAAGGTGCTTTTAAAAAAAGCACCTTTTTTTGTGGGATAAACTTTTATTGAGAATAAACTATGAATTTCTGATTTGCCCATCACCCTTAACTACCCACTTATAGCTGGTGAGCTCTTCGAGCCCCATAGGGCCGCGTGCATGCAGCTTTTGCGTGCTGATACCTATCTCGGCGCCTAAACCAAACTGTGCACCATCTGTAAAGGCGGTAGATACATTCGCGTAAACAGCGGCAGCATCTACATCATTCAAAAATCTGGCAATGTTTTCAGCGTCTTCGGAAATGATTGCCTCGCTGTGTTTTGAACTGTTAACGGCTATATGCTCCAAAGCTTGCGCAAAATCATCCACAGTTTTAATAGCCATCTTCATCGACAGAAACTCGGTACCAAAATGTTCTGGCCTGGCTACGTGCAGCAAATTTTCCAGATAGTTACCCTTTAAAGCAGCATAAGCCCTTTCATCTGCGTATAGCTCTACCTGTTTTTCATTTAAAATACGGCTAAGTTGCGGCAGATCATTCAACCTGTTTGCATGTATAATTAAACAATCAAGCGCGTTGCAAACGCTTACTCTGCGGGTTTTGGCATTGGCTATGATCTGCGTGCCTTTTTGCAGGTCGCCGGTTTCGTCAAAATAAGTGTGTACAATACCCGCACCTGTTTCTATAACCGGCACTTTGCTGTTGTCGCGCACAAAGTTTATGAGCGACTGGCTGCCACGCGGAATTAACACATCTACATAACCAATGGCATTTAGCAGTGCTGCAGTAGCCTCACGCTCGGCCGGGAGCAGGGTAGCCACATTTACATCAATATGATGTTTTTGCAGCACTTTATGAATTACAGCAATAATGGCGCGGTTTGAATGATCAGCATCGCTGCCGCCTTTTAAAATACTAACGTTGCCGGTTTTAAAACACAAGGCAAATACATCAAAGGTAACATTGGGCCTCGCCTCGTAAATTACACCAACAACACCAAGCGGAACCCGTATTTTTGATATGGATAACCCATTGGGCATGTGGGTTTCAGATAGTTGTTTACCCAAAGGACTATGCAAATTGGCAACATTAACAATATCCCCGGCTATGGCTTCAATGCGCGCTACCGTAAGTTTCAGGCGATCATACTTAGGGTCTTCGGGATCCATCAGGTCAAGATCTTTTCGGTTTTCGGCAAGTATATGTGCGGTTTGGGCAATAGCCTCTGCGGCTACATCATACAAAACCTGGTTTATAATGACAGGAGCGAGGGTAGGCCTGCGGCCAGCTATAAGTGCGTTTTCAAAATAAGTATTGTATTTCATATGCTGTTAACCCTGTAAATAAAGATAATCATAATGTACCAATGCCTTTTGGTTTTTCTGGCCAATTCGTTCCCTTGCCTTATCGGCGTTGTATTCGGCAATACCAAGGCCAATCAGTTTGTCCTGTTCATCAATTAGTTTAATAATATCGCCTTTTTTAAAGTCGGTTATTACTTTAACTATACCTATAGGAAGCAGACTGGTAGCTTTGGCAGATATAAGCGCCGTTTTAGCGCCGTCGTTAACCTGCACAATGCCAGTGGCCGATTTTTCGGAATGAGCTATCCATTTCTTTTTGCCAGACGCGGTTTTATTGGGGATGAAACGGGTATGAATAACCCTGTTCTCCAAAACATCAGTAAGTATATTATCCCTTGTGCCATTGGCAATATGCACCGCAATGCCCAGTTGTGCCGTTTTTTGCGACATAGTAGATTTTGTTATCATGCCACCACGGCCAAACTGCGAGCGGCCGGAGGATACAAAAGCCGCAAAATCAACTACAGAGCCGGCAACCTCTTCAATCACCGCCGATCCTGGCGCTTTTGGATCGCCATTGTAAATACCATCTACATTGGTAAGCACAATAAGCGCCTGCGCATTAAGCATAGAGGCTATAAGTCCGGCCAGTTCATCGTTATCGGTAAACATCAGCTCGGTAACGGATACCACATCATTTTCATTTACTACCGGAATAACCTGGTGTTGTAACAAAAGGTCGAGGCAGTTTTTCATGTTAAGATAATGCATCCTGTCCCTGAAATCCTCCTTGGTAACTAAAACCTGCGAACAAAGAATATCAAAACGCTCAAATAACTGCGAGTAGGTGTTAATGAGTTTTACCTGCCCAATAGATGCTAAAAGTTGGCGTGCCGCAATGGCATCGTATTTTTCAGATATAGTGATTAAACTACGCCCGGATGCCACAGCGCCCGACGAAACCAGGATCACTTCTTTACCTTGTTTTTTTATAGCGGCTATTTGTTCTACTAAATGTGCTATCCGTTTAAGATCGGGGAGGCCATTTTCCTGGGTAAAAACATTCGAGCCAATTTTTATAATGATGCGCTGGTAATTAAAAGCCATTTAAATAATAGAGGTTGAGGGGCCAATATTACAAATTTGAAGCCTAACCGCAGGTCATTATTTGAAAATAAATCCACTTAAATGATAGTCTTTATAGCTATTAAGGTAGTTTTTCGCATTGAAATTCAAAAAAGTGAAGAAAAATATTGACAGCTATCATTTAATTTATATTTTTGTCGACTAATTCTATAGAATATGTATAAATATTACTCAAGCTTTATTATTACCCCATTCAAAATGCACCTTACCCATATGTGTTGCTGTTGATAGCACCCACCCTACATCTATCACCAGCAAATTAATCAACACATACATTAAAATTTTAAGACCAACCCTTTTCATGAAAAATCTTATTAGATCAATAAAGCTCATTGTTCTTTTTCTTGCGCTTGTCCCAACGTTGGGGCACGCCCAACTTAACGGCTCGTACATACTTAGCGGTACAGTTAATGACGAACATGGCCAGCCATTAATAGGTACAACCGTTAGTATAAAAGGAACTACCAACAAAACATCTACAGATAGTACCGGTAAATTTTCGCTAACTACAAGTGCTAAATTACCATACACACTTATTTTTACTGCGGTGGGTTTTCAGCCGCAGGAGTTTTACATTAAAAACGCCAACAGCGCTTTAAATATCCAGTTAACATCACAATCGTTGCTGATAAACGAGGTAGTAGTTACCGCTTCCCGTAAGGAAGAAAAACTCCTGCGCTCGCCGGTTGCTATTGAAAAACTAAGCATCAACGCGCTTAAACAATCGCCTGGCCCAAGCTTTTACGATGCGTTAGAGAATGTAAAAGGCGTGCAGATGACCACCACCAGTATCACCTTAAAAGTGCCAAATACCCGTGGTTTCAACAGCCCTAATAACTTTAGGTTTATGCAGTTGGTTGATGGTGTTGATATGCAGTCGGCCACCTTAGGTGTACCGCTGGGTAATGCAATTGGCCCCACCGAGTTGGATATTGCCAGTATTGAAATTACGCCAGGTGCAGCTGCTGCATTGTATGGTACCAACGCCATAAACGGTTTATCGAACTTGCTTACCAAGGATGCTTTTAAATACCAGGGATTAAGTTTGTATCACCGCGAAGGTTTAAACCACGTAGGCAATGACAATTTAGGTGCAAGCGCACTTCATGAAGATGCATTAAGATACGCCAAATCCTTCTTTAATGACAAATTTGCTTTCAAGGTTAACGGAAGCTATTTGCACGGTACCGACTGGCAATCGGATACACGTAAAGATCAAAACCCAACTAACTTAAAAACAGCTAACCCTGCTTATCCTGAATTAACAGGCGCCAGCAATGCAGCTTATGATGGTTGGAACAAATATGGCGATGATGCCCTTGCCGGTAGTAATACTGTTGTGGTAAAAGGTATCTCTGTTGACGGTGTTGCCAGACCAGGCCTTACCGTTGCACGTACCGGTTATAACGAAGTTGATTTGGTGAGCCCAAAAGTAAGTAACTTGAAATTAGATGGTACATTAGCTTATAAGTTATCACCCAATACTGTACTTTCTTATACTTACCGCTATGGTAAAATGGATGGTGTGTTTCAGCGCGGTAACAAAATCTCGTTACAAGGTGCTACCGTACAAAACCACAAAATTGAGTTAAAAGGTAAAGAATTTTTGGTACGTGGTTATGAGTCTATCGAAAATACCGGTAACTCTTTTAACGTAAAACCACTGGCCGATAACCTTGACCTGAATTGGAAAAGCAACTCGGCTTGGGGAACACTTTACGGAAACGCGCTTAAAGCATATAACGGCGGTGTTTTAACATCAGCCAACCTGGCTGCCGCAGAACAGGCCGCAAGAGCCGCAGCAGATAAAGGAAGGGTAGAACCCGGAACACCTGCTTTCGATGCGTTAAGAAAAACTATCATCGGGATAAATAACTGGGATATTAAATCGAGCCTGATCCCTAATGCCCCTGCTACAGGTGGTGCCGCATTGGTTCAAAAAAGCCATTTATATAATGCAGAAGCACAGTGGGATTTAACCAGCAAAATAAAATTTGTTGATGTGCTGGTTGGGGCCGATGTACGTGTATACAGCATTACCCCCGATGGAAATAACTTTGTTGATTTTAGCCGCCCAATTGCCGATAGGAATACCCCGGAGGCTGATGGCAGCTTTGGTAAAGACGTGATCTATAAAAAATATGGTGCATTTACACAGGTAACCAAAACTTTCTTCGATGAAAAATTGAAGTTATTTGGTTCAATAAGATGGGATCGTAACCCTTACTTTGATCCTAAGTTTACGCCACGTTTGGCTGCGGTTTATTCAATTAACGAAAACCACAACTTCAGGTTCACTTTCCAGAACGGTTACCGTTTCCCATCATTGTTCGAGGCGTTGTCTTACGTAAATAATGGCCGTGTTAAACGCGTAGGAAGCTTGCCGTTCATTAATGATGGTTTAGGTTATTTAGGTAACAGCTATACACAATCATCTGTTGTTGCTTTCAACGCTGCTGTAAATGCAGCCGGTGGCAGCGACGCCACTGCATTAGCTAACAAAAGCTTACTTAAAGTTGCAGATCTGCCGCCTGCAAGACCAGAGCAAATCACCTCATACGAAATTGGTTACAAAGGTATTGTTGCCGATAACAAGGTATTTATTGATATAGATGCCTATACCAACCGCTACGATGGCTTCTTAGGCCAGGTGCAGGTGTTTGTGCCAAACGGCGCTACAGTTGGCTCAGACGCAGCCGTACTGGCCATGCTTGATATTAACCGCGACCCTACGACCGCTACAGCTTCAAATGCTGCGAGCCAGGGCCAGGCAAGGTATCGTGTTTATACCAACGCCAAGAACATTTATAATAACTACGGTTCATCGGCAGGTTTAACTTATAATTTTTACAAACGTTACACCGTATCAGGTAACGTGAGCTTTAACAAGTTAAAAGCACAATCAAAATCAGATATTTTTGTTACCGGGTTTAATACACCAGAATGGTCTGGCAACGTATCATTCGGTAACCGCGAAGTGATCCAAAACTTAGGTTTCAACGTTGTTTACAAATGGCAGCAATCATACCTATGGGAAAGCCCATTGGTAACAGGTACAGTGCCATCAGTAGGTACATTTGATGCTCAGGTTACCTATCGTGTGCCGGCCTATTATGCTACATTTAAAGTAGGTGCAAGCGATATCTTAAACAAACGTTACATCCAATACGCCGGCGGCCCAACCCTGGGAGGCTTGTATTATGTAGCCGTTACGTTTGAAGGATTGCTGACCAAATAGTTTTTTTAATACGTTTTATTAGTTTTTTTAGGGCGGATGAGTGGTGACTCATTCGCCTTTTTTGTTGACAGGATTTTGAGGATTGAATATGATTTGACAGGATTAAAAAGATATAAAATCATTATTGTGGTTTATGGATATTAAATGAGGATATATATCCAATCAATCCTATCAATAAAAAATCCTGTTAAATCATATTCAATCCTTAAATCGTGTAAATGTTGCGAGTACAAAAAAAGCCGACTGATTTTTTCAGCCGGCTTTTTGTCATAATTGAAAAGCTTTTATTTTGCAGTCACTTCATGCAAACCGCATTCTTTTTTGGATTGATCTTCCCACCACCACCTGCCGGCGCGGAAATCCTCGCCCTCGGCAACGGCACGGGTACATGGCGCGCAACCAATGCTTGGGAAACCCTTATCATGTAATGAGTTATAAGGAATGTTATATTGCTTGATGTAAGCCTTTACATCCTCCAAAGTCCAATTAAAAATTGGGTGGAATTTGGCCAGCTGGTTTTGCTCGTCCCATTCCACATCTTCCATATCATGGCGGTTAACAGATTGGTCGGCACGGATGCCGGTGATCCATAGCTTATTGCCTTTTAAAGCACGTTTAAGGGGCTCTATCTTGCGGATGCCGCAGCATTCCTTACGGTTCTCTACAGATTCGTAGAAGCTGTTAGGGCCTTTAGCGTTAACCATCTGCTCAACCAATTCATTGTTGGGATAATAGGCGTGGATAGGTTTCTTGTACCTATCCATAGTACTGGCCCAAACTGAGTAAGTTTCGCGAAAAAGGCGACCTGTTTCAAGGGTAAAAACTTTAATAGGAATATTGTTGCTAAAAATTATGTGGCTGATCACCTGGTCTTCCCAGCCAAAGCTGGTAGAAAATACAATTTCGCCGGGGAAAAGTTCGGCAAGGCGGATTAATGCCTCAACAGGGCTTAAACCAGCGGTTACTTCTTTTATATATTTGGCTGCTTCACTCATGGCTATAAAATCTTGGTAGCAAATAGAATAATAGATCTGATGCTGATCAATATAACTATCACAGCTACGGATACCATTATTGTTTTTGTTGATATTTTGTTGGAGATACGGGCCGCTATCGGCGCAGCCAATGCGCTGCCCAATATCATTCCAGCTACGGCCTGCCAGTGATCGCTGCTTACCATGGCTATGAAGGTAATTGAACCCATCATGGCTATGAAAAATCGCGACAGTTTTACAGTACCTAATGAAAATATAGGGCTGCGACCGCCCGCAATTAATGTTGATAATACGATAGAGCCCCAGCCACCACCGCCAACCGCGTCAATAAAGCCACCGCCTAAACCAAGCAGGGATATGCGTTTCACTTTATCTGCCGATTTTTTACGTTTAATGTTGAATGCCTTGGATAATATTACAAAGCCGAGAATCAATGTATATAACGATACCACAGGTTTGGTGTACATGCTGTAATGCTCTAACGAGGATAACAGATAAGCCCCGGTAACAGCACCTATAATGCCGGGTATCACCAATAATTTAAATAATTTCCAGTTAATGTTACCCATCCGGTAATGCATCCAACCAGCTATGCCACAGCTTAGTATCTCAGACAAATGCACACCCATACTTGCCGAAGCAGGAGGGATGCCCATTGATAAAGAGAAAGAAGTTGATGTTACACCATACGACATACCTATGGCGCCATCTATCATGGCAAATATAAATCCGGCTCCTAAAAAGTAGTAGAATTGCGGGCTCACACCCTCTAAAAACGTCTTAAATCCGGGCTCTCTAAAGTACAAAGCGGTAACTACAACAGCTATAGAAACTATAATAGTTGACCATATTAGCCAGATAAAGTTTTTGTTTACCCTTGATTTAGGTTCAACAAGTACCGATGTTACGCTGTTTAATCTTTTAACCTTATCAGCAAAATCTCCACTAAGTGTGTTTCTTAGCTCGCTCATTTGTTGCAGGGTGGTATCCAATTCTTCGGGCAGACTTTCGTTTAAAACTTCTTTTAACCGTTTGGCTACCGTTGGCGATTTGCCGTTGGTAGAAATGGCAAGTTTTAAATCGCCTTTTTTAACTATCGAACCCAAATAAAAATCACAGAGTTCGGGCTTATCGGCAACGTTAATGAGCAGCTTACGATCATGCGCCGATTGTCTTATATATTTATTCAGCTCGCTGTCGTTTGTTGCCGCTATAACAACCTCGGCACTGTTCAGATCATCGTCTGTAAATGATTTCTGAACTATGGTAAGCCCGGCGTGCTTTGAAGCAAGTGCGTGTATCTCGGGCACAAAATTCTTTGATATTACGGTTACTTTAGCATGGTTACTATTATTTAGTATAGCAGTCAGTTTTTCAAGGCCAACGTTGCCGCCGCCAACCAAAACGGTATGCAGGTTGTTAAGCTTTAAAAATATGGGAAACAACTGATTGCCGCCTATATCCTCATGCTCAACCGGGGTTAAACTCTTATCCTTGGGCAACAATGTCATACACCTTTTTTATTAACTGAAACTTAGGATGCAGTGATACAACCTCGCCCAAAACTATAACAGCCGGCGAACTGATCTTATTTTCCTTAACAACATCAACAATGGTATCAACTGTACCTACAGCAACTTTTTCGTTAACGGTTGTACCGCTTTGGATAACCGCTACCGGCAGGTTGTTCTTACCTTCGTTTTTAAATATTTCGGCTATTTCGGCAAGTTTATGAACCCCCATAAGCACAATTACGGTTGCTTTACTGCGCGATGCCTCGATCAGGTCGGCGGATATTTTGCCATTTGCGGTGGTACCGGTTACTACCCAAAAGCTTTCACTAAGACCACGATGCGTTACCGGGATATTTTGCAATTCGGCTACAGCTATTGAACTGGAGATACCCGGAATTACACTTGCCGGGATATTGAACGAATCTGCAAAATCCAGCTCCTCAAACCCACGACCGAACACAAAGGGATCGCCGCCTTTTAATCTTACCACATGGCCGTAATTGATGGCATAATCAACCATCAGCTTATTTACTGCTTCTTGCGAAAACGTATGATCGCCAGATCGTTTACCTACGTATACCCTTACGGCATCCTTCGGCGCATAATTCAGCAACTCTTCGTTCACCAGCGCATCATACAAAACTACGTCGGCAGTTTTTAGGGCCTTGATAGCCTTAACAGTGATCAGATCGGCATCACCCGGACCTGCGCCAACCAATGTAATTTGCGGAGTTTTTATATTGTTATTAGTCATTATGATACTAATGCCTCTCTTTTGGCTTTGCTCTTTCCTAAAAATTCTGTTGCCTGGGCCAAATAAGCTGTTGCAAATTCTTCTGATGGCTCATTTTGGTTTATTTGTAATATCAGATCATTAAAGCTGCCTTCAATATCAAATTCGCCTTTATCAACGTACTGCGCATCAAATTCGCGGATAATGCCTGCATGTGTGCTGCTGTTAACGGCTTTATCAAGCAACAGCGCTTTCGCCGAGCTTATTAGTACACTATATGAATGATAAATAGCATCAGACCATGCGCCCGCTTCAAATGATTTATTTGCCCAGCCCATTTTCTCTTCAGACTCGAATAGTAACGTAGCTACCAGATCAATCATCACACCAGCACATTCACCGACACCAATGGCGGTAACAAACGTTTCCTGGTGTCCCCAGTCAACAAATTCATCATCGGTAAGGGTGGTAAGATCTGCCAATGGTTTTAACAGGCGGTAGAAGTAATCCTTACCTTGTCTGTCATAATAAGCATGGAAAGTTTCTTCTTCAGTTGATAGTGCTTTGTAATCATTCAGTATTGTGCGGAGTACATCTGTAGCTCTTTTTGACGGTACCTTGATCACACGTTCTGCAGCACGACCAACGCCGTTGCCAACTGTTCCGCCGCCCAACATTACCTGTACAGAAGGCAATACCTTTGTACCTGCTTTAAGCGAGCTACCGTGGAAACCTATATGTGCCAAACCATGCTGACCGCATGAGTTCATGCAACCGCTTATCTTGATTTTGATTTCGCGGTTATAAATAAAGTCTTCGTATTCGTTATAGATAACATCTTCCAGCACCCGGGCCATGGTCATGCTGTTGCTAATGCCCAGGTTACAGGTATCGGTGCCGGGGCAGGTGGTTACATCTGCAAGGCTATCAAAACCAGGCGCGGCGAGTTCAAGCTTAGCCAAACCTTCATATAAAGATGGCAATGCTTCCTTACGTACAAATTTCAACAGTAACCCTTGGTTTTGGGTAATGCGAATCTCATCGGCCACTAAAGGCTGTAAAACTTTTACCAGTTCGCGTGCTGTATCTGATGATATATCGCCTACTGGTACTTTAATGTATACGCCGTAAAAACCTTGTTGCTTTTGTTCAAAAACATTGGTAGCAAGCCATTGCTCGTAACGGAACGGATTACTTATGCTAACTTCTGCAAAGGTAGTTTGTTCAGGAATTGAAGGCTGTGCAACCGCATCGCGATTGATAGGGTACGATTTTACTTTTATCGCTGTTCTTTCAATCTGCGCTAAGCGTAAAACCTCATCCAATCCTAATTTTGCTATCAGGTATTTTAAACGGGCTTTATTGCGGTTACTGCGTTCGCCATAACGGTCAAACACGCGGATAATAGCCTCTATATAAGGGATCAACTGATCTTCAGGTAAAAATTCTTCAACGGGGAAGGCCAGTAAAGGCTGGGCACCAAGGCCGCCCCCTAAAAGAATTTTGAAACCACGATCGCCATTAGCGTTTATTTTAGGAATGGCGCCAATGTCATGAATGTAAGAGAAAGCCGTGTCTTCATCGCTTGATGAAAACGAGATCTTAAACTTACGGCCCATTTCCTGGCAAACCGGGTTACGCAAAAAATACTCGAAAGTAGCATGTGCATACGGCGAAACATCAAACGGTTCCTTTGGATCTATACCGGCAGCAGGGGAGGCGGTTACGTTTCTTACAGTGTTACCGCAAGCTTCGCGCAGGGTAATATCATCCTGCTCCAGTTTGGCCCAAAGCTCCGGTGTACGTTCAAGACTTACATAATGGATCTGGATATCCTGACGGGTGGTTAAGTGCAGGTTACGGCTTCCGTATTCGTCAGAAATTTCGGCAATTTTTAGTATTTGCTTAAAAGTAACCTTACCAAAAGGTAATTTAATACGGATCATTTGTACACCCGGCTGCCTTTGGCCATAAATACCTCTTGCTAAACGCAGGCTCCTGAATTTTTCGTCATGTATTTTACCTTCGCGAAAAGCCCTTATCTTTTTTTCAAGATCGATGATATCCTGTTCAACTACCGGGTTCTCCAGTTCCGTTCTGAAGCTTTGCATATATTTTTATGTTTTATCAATTATAAAAAAGCCCCTTTGGCTTTGGCTAAAGAGGCGTAGGTGAATATATAATATTATAGCCTTGCCTTACAGTCGTTTAAGCAGCAATACATGCAAGTTTTATAATTTGAATTATATAAATATGGGATTGCCATTTACAAATATATACATAGTATAGGGAACTGGTAGAATTTAATTCAAAAAAACTGGCTTTTGACAGTTTTGTGAGATTACAACTTAAGGAGTGATTGTTCCCGGCCAATGATATCGGCTATGCTTGTTTCGCTAAGTATTTTAACGGTAGCATCCCTTACTTCAACAAAAACATCACGGATACCGCAAGTGGTTTCCTGGTGACATTCATCGCATTTGTGGTAAAAGTTTAAGCTTGCACAGGGTACCATAGCTATAGGACCGTCTGTTATGCGCATTATGGCAACAAGAAAAATATCTTTAGGGTCCCGGTTTAAACTGTAGCCGCCACCAGCGCCTTTTTTGCTGTAAAGAAAGCCCGCATTGCGCAAATCGAGCAGGATTTGTTCGAGGAACTTCTTGGGGATTTTTTCAGCCTCGGCAATTTTCGAAATTTGCATTGGTGGCTGATCCATGTTTTTGCCCAGGATCACCAATGCCTTTATAGCGTACTTAGTTTTTTTGGAAAGCATTTTCTATAATAAAACTCACAAAGGTAAACAATGATTTTTGTTAATGATAACTAAAAATATCCACTAAACAATACTTCGGCATATAATATCTATGGATTTGGTGTAACAAGTAGGTTAGGTAAAATCAATAGATATAATTTACCTGTCGGAATGGCCCAAACTTTTCCCCGGATTTACCCTGTCGCGCACCAATTGTTTTAACTCTTTTATCTCGGGGAAGCGACCTTCGGTTTTTCTGTCGAATATGATAGTATCATCAATACTTATGGTATAGGTTCCGCTAATCTCGCTGGGGCGTAGCGTTACGCCATACACATCATCGGTAAAAGTGGTAAGCAGTTCCTGTGCCATGTAGGCGGCACGCATCATCCAGTTACATTTGGGGCAATATTCAATGGTGATGGTTGGTTTCATTTACTTGTTGCTTTTTGTTGTACTATAAATCGTTCTTCTTCGTGCCGGCTCAATACGGATATCATATCGCCAATGGCAATTGTGCCGCTACCTTTATGGATAAGGTTTTGACCGAACATGATCTTATTGCTTTTCAATCTATAACCGGCTAGCGTTTTTAAGGGTTCTTTTGTCTTTATGCCCGTTTGCTGATCAATAGTTGTCATTACACAACGGGCGCAAAGTTTGGCACCGTAAAAATCTATCCCCGAAATGGTGAGGTGGTTCATCTGGTCTTCCTCAAAAGCATTGCCGCCGGTAAAAACAATATTTGGCCTAAACCTGTCCATAGGCACCACTTCATGCAGTTTGCTGTTTAAATCATCAAGCGATGCCTGGCCGATCAATAAAAACGGATAGCCATCGGCAAAGGAAGTGATCATTCCGGGTAAAGCGTAGCGTTGGTCAACCTCACGCTCGCTATCATCGGGCATGTAAACCAACCGGCATTTTATATTTAATACCTCGCTAAACCAGGCGTCAATTTCATTGCTCACATAAACGCCGGTACAGGCATCGTCCCAAATTACAACATCATGCTTTACCTGATAATTATACTGATAGGGGATGAGTATGGAACCTTTTGACGGGTAGGTAACTGATAAGCCACCGATACCGATAAGCACTTTTAATAGCGCCATTTGGGTGTGCTCGCGCTGGGTAATAAAGCGGTTGTGCTCATCAACCAGCATCCATCGGCGGTCGTATTTTAAACCGCGGCTGGTAACTTCGGCACTGTTAACAGTAATACCGCCCAATGATTTAATAGGGTAGATGAAAAGTTCGCTTATCCGCAGCATGATGTAAAAATAACAAAATCGTAACTATTGCTTGTTAATAGTAGTCATGATTCATCTTGCAATCGATTGTATTTTTATACTTATCCGTTGATTTAATAAATATTAATTGATACTATTGTTTATCCAATTGAAAACTAAAGATCGGGGATTGCTATAAGCTCTGCACCTTGTTCACTAATTTACATAACACTATGAAAAAAACTATTATTATTTGCCTGCTTGCGGGCCTTGCATTTACCCAGGCTTTTGGTAAGGCTAAAGTATTGGTATTCAGTAAAACCGCCGGTTTTCACCACAACTCAATTGCGGTTGCAGTGCCTGCCATTATAAAACTTGGGCAGGAGAATAATTTTGATGTTGATACCACAACCGATGCCACGAAATTTACCAAAGCCAATTGAAAACTAAAGATCGGGGATTGCTATAAGCTCTGCACCTTGTTCACTAATTTACATAACACTATGAAAAAAACTATTATTATTTGCCTGCTTGCGGGCCTTGCATTTACCCAGGCTTTTGGTAAAGCTAAAGTATTGGTATTCAGTAAAACCGCCGGTTTTCACCACAACTCAATTGCGGTTGCAGTGCCTGCCATTATAAAACTTGGGCAGGAGAATAATTTTGATGTTGATACCACAACCGATGCCACGAAATTTACCAAAGCCAATTTAAAACAGTATGCCGCTGTGATATTTTTGAGTACAACCGGCGATGTGTTGAACGATACCGAGCAGGGTGCTTTTGAACAATATATTAAGGCGGGCGGCGGTTTTGTTGGTGTACACGCTGCTACCGATACCGAGTACGATTGGCCTTGGTATGGTAAGTTGGTTGGTGCCTATTTTAAAAGTCACCCCGCCCAGCAAGAAGCGGTTTTGAACGTAGTGGATAAAGATTTTATAGCTACCAAACATTTACCAACCGACTGGAAAAGATTTGACGAATGGTACAACTATAAATGGATTGCCGATGATTTGCACGTATTGATAAAGATAGATGAAAAAAGCTACAAAGGCGGCGAGAATGGTGATAACCACCCCATGAGCTGGTACCATGATTTTGATGGCGGCAGGGCGTTTTATACCGAATTGGGCCATACAGATGAATCATATGCCGACCCATTGTATCTGAAACATTTGCTGGGCGGCATTCAATACGCCATAGGCAAAAAACATTGAAACCTTATCAACCTCAATTAATAGTGAATAACAAAGCCGGCGTAATTGCCGGCTTTTGTTTTATAATGCAGTTGCAGCTACAATGCCCACTAAAAGCACGAGGCAAATGGCAAAAACTATAAAATAGCTGATTGCTACACCTATCATTTTACTGATGGTACGCAACCTGCTGCGATTGTATACTACCCGCAGCGATCGGTATATATACCATGTAATACTAACGGTAGCCGCCGTATTTAATACGCTGAGAATGGTGACCCAGCTTTCGGGGATCAGCATTTTAACCAGTATCAATAACGAGAGAAACAGGAATACAAAGCAATGGAGATGAAACGAATATATCAGGTACTCTACATAAAACTTGCGGTTTTTACTAAACGCTATTTTCAGGATCAGCGCAAATAGGGGCAGCAGAAAGAACATCATTTTCGGCACATTGTGCTTAAAGCTTTCCATAAACAACTCGTTAGAATTTTTGTCGTTGTTACCCAATTTGAACTTCTTTTGCATTAAATAGTGTTCAATATAATTGTCCTGCTTTTCTTTGGGTAGGGCTTGCTGTACTTTAATATATTGCTCGTAAGTTTTTATGGTATCAGCCTTTTCTGCAAGCAGGTTTACTTTTTTGATGCTATCTGCCTTGAGCTCTAAATTATGGGTGAGTTTCTTTTTTTGATCGGCAGTTAAGAATGCGTTATTGTTTATGCCATTTTTTAAGGAGGCTTTTAGTTCGTCGGCGTTTTGCTCTGTTGTGGTTTGTTTACCGTTTTCCCGCTCAAACTCCTGGTTATTTTTAAACAGCAGTAAAAAATATATCAGACTGATGAAAATATACATTTTCACCGGGTGCAGATATTGCACCCTATGCCCGGCCATATATTCGGTGGTTAACTTACCCGGCTGAAAAAATAGCGGTTTTAAGGTATGAAAAAACTGGTGGTCGAAGTGAAAATAGTCGCTTACAGCGTGGGTCATCATGTGACCAAAACTTTCCTTTATCTGCAGGTTTTCCTGCCCGCAGTTGTGGCAATATTTACCTTCTAATACGGCACCGCAATTTAAACAGTCATTTTCTTTACGGTAGTGTTTTTTCATTGCAGGGGTAATTGTTTGTAAATGGAGGATTTTACCGGTTTAAGCATCTTGTATGGCATGTGCAAGCGCCATGTTATGTTTATATCTAAACACGAACGGAAATATAATTGCGATAACTAAGGCGTAAGCCGCAAAAGTAAGCCAGATGCCATGCCAATTGTAACTATGATTTGGCAGTATGAAAAATTTATCAATTATATAACCACTGGCTAAACTTCCAAATACGGCTCCAAAGCCATTAACCATCATCATAAATAAGCCCTGCGCGCTACCTCTTATTTCCGGTGTAGTTTGTGTTTCAATAAATAATGAACCAGATATATTGAAAAAATCAAAAGCCATTCCGTAAACTATACATGATAGGATTATCATCCATAGGCCATTGGCCGGATCTCCAAAACCAAACAAGCCGAATCTTAAAACCCAGGCCAGCATACTAAACAGCATTACATATTTAATACCAAATTTGCGTAAAAAGAAAGGTATGGCAAGAATAAACAGCGTTTCAGAAAATTGCGATATCGACATAATTATCGCTGGGAATTTTACGGCTAGGGTGTCCTTATACATTGGTATTTTACCAAAATCATGTATATATGTATCGCCATAAGCATTGGTAAGCTGCAAGGCTGCCCCCAAAAGCATCGAAAAGGTGAAAAATATAGCAAATTTTGGCGTTTTAAATAGTGCGAAAGCATTTAACCCTAATGAGCTTGCAAGTGTTTTGTTATTTGTTTTGCTTAAAAGCGGCGGGCATTTTGGCAGCGTAAATGAATACAGGCCAAGTATTAACGCAACTGCAGATGCTATGTAAAATTGGTTTGCTGAAGTTTCATTATGGGTAATACTCACCGCCCATAATGCCACTATAAAACCAATTGTACCGAATGTACGTATTGGGGGGAAATCCTTTACCACATCAATGCCGTTTCTTTTTAATGCCGAGTAGGATACCGTTATTGATAATGATAAAGTAGGCATATAAAAACACATATTTAATAGCATTATCCAAAAAAAGGTAGTTGGATTGGTTACCATAGGTATACAAAATAATACAATGGCTCCTAAGATGTGCAAAATGCCATATAATTTTTCTGCATTCATAAATTTATCAGATATAATACCTGTTAATGCTGGCATTATAATGGATGAAAAACCCATAGTAGAAAAGATAGCACCAAATTGCGAGAAAGACCAATGTTTTGTTTGCGAGCAATATGCCCCGATAGTAAGCAGCCATGCACCCCAGATAAAAAACTGCATAAAATTCATCAGTATTAAGCGAAACTTAATATTCATAGGGTACCGGGTTAAAATAATTAAAGTCAGTATTAAATTAAAAGCGGAAAATAGTGAAATTTAAATCAAATCTCAATTCTCAGATCTAACATCTCAGATCTAATTTAAGATGCTTTTCTTTTATTCAGTTCGTCGCGGATCTTGGCTGCTTTTTCGTATGATTCTTCGGCAAGGGCCTCCTGGAGTTTGGTTTTTAGTTCATCAACGCTTAGTGATGCAAAACCACCGCCAACTGCCGAACCTACCGACTTTTCTTCCTGAGTTTCGTTGATATTTTCGAGGTAAACAAAGTCGTTACCCTCAATTACAATACCCGCAGTAGAAAGGATAAATTCATAAGTAAAAATAGGGCAATCAAACCTAACAGCTACTGCAATAGCATCAGAAGTCCGGGCATCAATTTCAACAGTTTTTTTACCATCACTGCATATCAGCTTTGAATAAAATATCCCGTCAACAAGGTTATAAATAATGATCTCCTGTACCTCAATTTGATAGGCCTGCGCAAAACTCTTAAACAGGTCATGCGTAAGCGGACGGCTTGGGGTCATTTTTTCTATTTCGATAGCGATGGCCTGCGCCTCAAAACTACCTATAATAATAGGCAGCCTCCTGCGGCCGCTTACCTCGCCTAAAACCAAAGCATAAGCGCCGGATTGTGTTTGGCTGTATGACAAGCCTACAATATCCAGCTTAATTTTTTTCATGTTATTACCCATCGCACTTATATTTATGCTGAAGCTTTATATTCTTTAACGGCCGCTATTAATTTAGGCACAACCTCAAACGCATCGCCAACAATACCGTAATCTGCCACCTTAAAAAATGGCGCTTCGGGATCTTTGTTGATCACTACAATAACCTTTGAAGAACTGATACCTGCCAGGTGCTGAATAGCCCCTGAAATTCCTATTGCAATATACAAATTTGGACTGACTGCAATGCCTGTTTGGCCAACATGTTCGCTATGCGGACGCCAGCCGGCATCTGATACCGGTTTTGAACAGGCTGTAGCGGCGCCAAGCAGTTGGGCAAGCTCCTCAACCATACCCCAATTTTCGGGCCCTTTAAGACCACGACCAGCCGAAACAACGATCTCGGCATCGGGCAGGGAAACTTTATCTGTAGAGCGTACGATCTCTTTGATCAGGGCTTTAAAATCAGATGCTTTAGTGTCAGCAGCAAAATCCTCCACCTGGGCGGCACCACCGGTTTCCACAACTTTATAGGAGTTTGGAACCAGCGCAATTACTTTATTGGCCGATGTTAATTCAACAACCGCAAAAGCTTTACCCGAGAAGGCTGTTTTTTTTACGGTAAACTTACCACCGTTTTGCTCTGGTAAGGCAACTGCACCGTCGGCAACGCCTGCTTCCAGTTTAACGCCCAAACGGGGGGCCAAACCACGGCCGCTGAAGGTGTTGGATAATACAACAATATCGGCGTTTTCTTTTTTAGCGGCTTCGGCAATAATAGAGGCATAGGCCTGGTTAACAAAGTTCTTTAGCTTATCGCCAGAAACATTCAACACTTTTTGCGCACCGTATTTACCTAACGCGGCAAGTTCATCGGCACTTACATCGCCAATAGAAATTGCTGTAAGGCTGGTGTTATTTTGATCGGCAATGGCACGGGCATAGGAAACAGCTTCAAAAATGGACTTTTTGAACTTACCACCGGCATTTTCCGCATATATTAAAACTGACATATATAATGTTTTTCGTAAAGATCGGGTTAATTAAATTACGCGTGCTTCTGCATGTAAAAGCTCCACAAGTTTAGCAGTATCATCGGCAGGTACAAGGGTAACCTGACCGCGCGGGGCAGGTGTTTCATAGCTGATAATCTCGGAAAATGTTTTTACTTCAACAGGCTCAATAACAGTTAATGGCTTGGTACGTGCCGACATAATGCCACGCATATTAGGGATCTTAGGTTCTGCAACACCTTCAGCCGTGCCGGCTACAAAAGGGTAGGGAATGGTCAGGATCTCTTTGCCGCCTTCAATCTCACGTTCAACTGTAGCATCGCTATCACCGGCATCCAGTTTTTTGATGATGGAAACAGATGGTAGATCCAGCAATTCGCCCAGCATACCGGCAACCTTCGATCCATTGTAATCAATAGATTCACGGCCGGTAAGTATCAGATCGAAAGGGTTCTCTTTTACGTATTGGGCAATTTGATATGCCACAAACCAGGCATCGTGCGGTTTAGCGTTTATACGCACCGCATCGGTAGCGCCAATGGCCAAAGCCTTGCGGATGGTGGCCTCCGTACTTACATCACCAACATTAATAACAGTTACTGTACCCTTGCCGCCATCGGTTAGCTCAATAGCCCGTGAAAGGGCTATCTCATCATAAGGGTTTAATATAAATTGAACCCCATTTGTATTAAATTGGGTGTTGTTATCAGTAAAGGTTATTTTTGTGGTGGTATCAGGAACATTACTTACACATACCAGGATTTTCATAGTTGTTATTTGTTTTTAAACAGTAATGAAGCTATCATGAACGGTATGTTTATTTTTGAAGCCGTCAACGATGATTTCATATAAATAGGTTTTGGCAAATTTAATTAAAAAAGATAGAGTTTAAAATGGAGTTGAGCAGATTGGACAAGCTACTGGAATTTATAAAGAATGAACCCAACGATGAGTTTTTAAAATATGCGCTCGCCACTGAATATCTGCGTCTTAATGAGGCAGATAAGGCATTGAGCTATTATGAAGATCTGATCAATAATCACCCCAACTACGTTGGTACTTATTATCACTTAGGTAAATTATATGAAGCCCTTAACCGTAAACAGGATGCCATAAATACCTACGAAAACGGCATGAAGGTTACCAAGGCCAAGCGCGATAATCACGCTTTTTCGGAACTGCAGGCAGTTTACCGCCAGGCTATGGGTATAGAGGAGGATGACGACTATTAACGTTCATTGGTTCACTTGTTTATTGGTTCATTAGTATTTGAATGAACAATAAACAAAGTACCAATGAACGATTGAACTAATGAACCAAATGAAAAAACGGCATCTCCTTTTTCTTCGTGATGTTTTGATATATACCTTCACCGCTTTCGGCGGACCGCAGGCGCATATAGCTGTTTTGCTGCGCGAATTTGTGGAGAAACGCCGCTATGTGACCGAGGAGGAACTGATGGAGCTGAATGCCTTATCGCAGGTATTACCCGGCCCCTCATCAACCCAAACATTGGTTGGCATTGCCTGGAAGGTAGGCGGCCTGCGATTGGCGCTACTTACATTTTTGGTGTGGATATTGCCATCGGCGGCTATTATGTGCATGGCGGCCATTAGCTATAAAATGTTTGCCGGGCAGGTGAAATTCAACCATATTATTAGCTATGTGCAGCCCATGGCGGTAGGCATTGTGGCTTATGCAACTTATACTTTTGCCAATAAGTTTTTAAAAACAAGGGTAAGCATGATGTTGGCTATTGGCTCGCTGATCGCTACGCTTATTTTGCATAATGCCTATGCATTCCCGCTGCTTATTTTATTGGGGGGTATCATTTCATCGGCAATGGAAACACAGCAACAGGAAAATGAGTTACGCGTAAAATTATATTCCAATGTAAATCCCAATAAAGTGGCCTATTTTATAGGAATACTGTTATTTTTTGCTGCCCTGGGAGCTGTCATCAATCAAACATCTCCATTTAGTTTACCTATTCGCTTATTCGAGAACTTTTATCGTAATGGTATTTTGATATTTGGAGGCGGGCAAGTTATGGTGCCGTTAATGTATACCGAATTTGTTGATGCAAAGCATTACCTCTCCAATTCCGAGTTCCTGTCGGGATACGCGCTGCAACAGGCATTACCCGGACCCACATTTTCATTTACATCTTTTTTAGGAGGAATAACCCTGGGCAATAAAGGCTTTGGTATAGGCGGCCAGATCATTGGGAGCATAGTGGCTGTAATAGGGGTAAACACACCAGGGCTGATCCTTATATTATTTATCGTTCCTTTTTGGGACGATTTAAAAAAGATAACCCGTATTAAAAATTCACTGAGCGGTATTAACGCGGTAGCCGTAGGTTTTATGGCGACAGCCTTTATCCTGTTAGTGAGGCCGTTTGGCGGCAACTGGATAGCTTATTTGCTTATGTTAGGCACATTTCTGCTGCTGCACTTTACCAGGATAAAAACACCGTTTATTATTTTGATAGGAGTGGTGATGGGGTTGGTGCTGTAGTGTGATTGAAATATAAGCTTGTCATTCTGAACGGAGTGAAGAATCTATTATACGCTATCTATCCCCAGTCGTGACATTGATTGTCGCTAATAGATTCTTCGTACCTCAGAATGACAAAGAGTTATAAAAACACTCCCTTCAGGGACAGGGGGCTAAAACGGTGGTTCATCATCAATATCATCCATCCTTGAAGGGCGAATAATAAAGTTGCTTTGCTTTTCAAAATCCTGGGATGGCGCAAGGCCGGTGAACGGACTGCTTGATGCAGGCGGGAAACCATCCATTCCTTCTTCAAGGTTGGCGAATTTTACGTATTTACCAACAAATTTCAATCGCACGGTACCTGTTTCGCCGTTACGGTGTTTGGCTATAATTACCTCACCAACACCCTGGGTTGGGTTACCATCTTCGTCCTCTGTTAAGCCATAATATTCAGGGCGATACAGGAACAATACCATATCCGCATCCTGCTCAATTGATCCCGACTCACGTAAATCTGATAGCATTGGCCTTTTTGAGTTACCCGGCCTTGTTTCTACCGCACGACTCAATTGCGACAGTGCGATCACCGGCACATTCAATTCCTTTGCAACAGATTTCAAAGCACGGGAGATACTACCAATTTCCTGCTCGCGATTACCACCACCTTTACCATCAGATGATTTACCGTGCATCAGCTGCAAGTAGTCAATGATGATTAGCTGGATATCATGCTGCGATTTTAAACGGCGGCATTTGGCCCTGAATTCAAATATATTAAGTGCGGGAGTATCGTCAATAATAAGTGTTGCCTGCTCTAAACGACCAATTTTTGAGTGGATCTGCTGCCATTCCCATTCCTCTAAAGTTCCTTTACGGATCTTTTCCTGCTCAATTTCGGTTTCCCCGGATATTAAACGGTTAACCAACTGAACAGACGACATTTCGAGCGAGAACACTACAACCGGCTTATCAAAATCAACCGCCGCATTACGCGCGCAGCTTAATACGAAAGCCGTTTTACCCATCGCGGGGCGGGCAGCTATAATCACAAGGTCGGATTTTTGCCAGCCCGAGGTCATCCTGTCGAGGTTGGTAAAGCCGGAGGCTACACCGGTTAGTCCGTCCTTTTTATCTTTCAGGGCTTCGATATCTTTTAGCGCCTCATGTACCAGATCGTCCATTTTACGAGCATCACGACGCAGGTTATTCTGGGCTATCTCAAACAAGTTCTTTTCGGCCTTGTCCAATAGATCAAGTACGTCTGAAGTATCCTCATAAGCGCTCTGGATCACCTCTGTGGAGATTCTGATCAGTTCGCGCTGAATGAATTTTTGAATAATGATACGTGAGTGAAACTCAATGTTGGCTGCGGAGGCTACACGATTGGTAAGCTCGGTAATATAATATGCACCGCCAATCATTTCAAGATTACCTTGTTTACGTAATTCGGCAGTAACGGTGAGGATATCTACAGGTGATGATTTCTCAAACAGGTCTTTTATCGCAGCAAATATTTTCTGGTGATTGTCGCGGTAAAAAACTTCTGGTTTTAAAACATCGATAACAGATGACAATGCATCCTTTTCCAGCATCAGCGCACCTAAAACAGCTTCCTCCAGGTCAGTTGCCTGTGGTGGAAGTTTACCCAAGCCAGCGTATGGAGTTGGGTTAGTAATCCTGCTGCGTCGGTCGGTATTAGGTTTACTGTACTGGTTATCGTTCTCAAAAGCCATAAGGGCACAAAAATATACAAAAAATGTTTTGCCGGGAGAACTATTCAATCCACATAGTGTATCGGCGATGTAAAGCAATCATTCTCAATTGAATATTTTAAGGTACGATATTAACACCACATTGTTGGTAAAATGTGGATATTGATTTATTACCACTGCTAAACAGCCGGTTAAGGCTATGTTGATAAAGTTTGAAATTGTTAGGTATTATGATTTAAACCGATAAGCCAATGGGTTCAATAAGGGCTTAATCAATTAATATAGCTACTTTTGCATAAAATTAGAATAGTACAAATGACATTTAATTCAAGACCTCCACGCGAAAGCAATCAGATGGTTTTTGGCATCAGGGCCATTATGGAAGCCATTACTTCCGGAAAAGAGATAGAGGCATTATATATCCAAAGAGGTGCCGGTGGCGGTCTGTCGCAAGAGTTAAAATCGCTTTTAACAGAATATAATATTACAGCCCAACAAGTGCCTGTTGAAAAACTAAACCGCTTAACAGCTAAAAACCACCAGGGCGCGGTTGCATTTATTTCGCCAATTATTTATCAAAAAATTGAGAACATCATTCCCGAAATATTTGAAAAAGGGGAGGTGCCGCTGATACTTGTTTTAGATTCCATTACCGATGTACGCAATATGGGCGCTATTGCCCGTACGGCAGAATGTGCCGGTGTGCACGCCATTATTATCCCGGCCAAAGGATCGGCCCAGATAAATCCCGATGCTATTAAAACATCGGCCGGAGCATTGTATAAGATCCCGGTGTGCCGTCATGATAATTTCATGCAAACCGTTAAGTTTTTACAGGAATCGGGGTTACAATTGGTGGCCTGTACAGAAAAAACCAAGGAAGATATTTACGCACCAGATTATACCGCACCAACCGCTATTATCATGGGCTCCGAAGAAGATGGCATCCGCAACGAGATCATCCGCATATCCGACCATTTGGCCAAAATCCCTATGTTCGGCGAAATTGAATCATTAAACGTTTCGGTATCAACCGGGGTTATTTTGTACGAGGCGATAAGGCAGCGATCTAAATAAATGTGCAGATTTCAAATGTGCAAATTTCAGATTGATAATTTATGTAAACAACAAAGCCCGATTTAAAAAAACCGGGCTTTGTTGTTTTTAATCATCTGCACATTTGAAATCTGTCATCTGCACATCTGTTTAAATATATTTCGTTCCAAACTTGTTCTTCACATCGGCAACAACCTGTTTAACGTTCTGTTCCTGGTCGCGCGGGCATATAAGCAGGGTATTGTTTGATTCAACAACGATAAAATCATGCAAACCTTGCAGTATCACCAGCTTTTCGCCTGGCACATTTACCATACAGTTTGATGAATCATACATGATAACTTTCTCAGAAGGGATAACGGCATTGCCTACGTAATCCTTATCGGCAAGATCATAGATGGATGCCCAGGTTCCCAGATCGCTCCAGCCAAATTCCGATGGTAGTACATACACATTATCGGCCTTTTCCATTACGCCGTAATCAATTGAAATATTGATGCATTGCTGGTAAGCTTTATGAATGTATGATTTTTCGTTATCGGTATTATATTCCGGGCGGGCATCAGCAAATATTTCATGCATCTCTGGCAGGTGCTGGTTAAATGCCTTAACAATAGCTTTTGCCGACCATACAAAAATGCCGGCGTTCCATAAAAAGTCGCCGCTTTGGATAAAGGTTTTTGCTATTTCAAGGGTTGGTTTTTCGGTAAAAGTTTTAACCTTATGAAAATCATTATTGATCACATTATCGGTATACTGAATATAGCCATAGCCGGTATCGGGTCTTGATGGTTTAATACCCAGGGTTACCAGGCAATCGTGCGAAGTTGCTGTTTGTAATGATTTTTCAATAGCACTTACAAAAGCATCCTCATCCAATATTTGCTGATCTGATGGGGCCACAACAATAGCCGCATCGGGATTTAAACTTTCTATTTTAAAACAACCGTAAGCAACACAAGGGGCGGTGTTGCGCATTACAGGCTCGGTAAGTATTTGTTGTTCGCCCATATCGGGCAATTGTGTTTTTACCAGCTTAACATAGTTTTCATTAGTTACTACGTAGATGTTTTCTTTTGGGCAAATTTTTAAAAATCTTTCGTATGTATTTTGAATTAATGTTTTGCCCGTGCCAAGTATATCTATAAATTGTTTTGGGTGTGATGTACGGCTTATTGGCCAAAAACGACTGCCGATTCCGCCTGCCATTATAATGACATAATAATTTTTATTCATGTGTTTTCTGTAGAATTTAAATTTTGTTTACCCAGCGCAAAAATGTACAATAATCTGTTAATTACACATTAAATGAAACTAAATAATTGAATTATTAATTAGATAACAATTTAAATAGGTTTAGTACATAAATTGTTTTCAAATTAATAATCATAATAGTATAAAATTTAAAAGTAAATCCATCGTTTATTCATAAAATTTTGTTACTTTAAACTTTTAAATGCACTTTTAGATCAGTTAGAATAATGATAGAAACTAAGAAGTCGCTATTTGATAACCTCCAGAATTTTTTCGGATTCGACAATTTTAAGGGGGAACAAGAAGCGATCATCACTAACATACTGGCAGGTAATGATACTTTCGTGATCATGCCTACAGGTGGTGGTAAATCAATGTGTTACCAGTTGCCCGCATTAATGAGCGAAGGCACTGCAATTGTAATTTCGCCGCTGATAGCCCTGATGAAAAACCAGGTAGATCAGTTAAGGGCCTTTGGAGGCTCAGACAGCATAGCCCATTTTTTAAATTCATCGCTTACCAAAGCAGACATAGGCCGGGTTAAGGAAGACGTTTTAGCCGGAAAGACCAAACTATTATACGTTGCCCCCGAATCATTAACCAAGCAGGAAAACATCGATTTTTTACGCCTCAACCAGGTATCATTTGTGGCTGTTGACGAGGCCCACTGTATATCCGAATGGGGACACGATTTCAGGCCCGAATACCGTAAGATCCGCCAGGTGATCAGCAACATTGGCGATAATATTCCAATTATTGCGTTAACGGCCACAGCTACCCCTAAAGTTCAGCAGGATATTCAGAAAAACCTGCAAATGAACAATGCCACCATTTACAAATCATCATTTAACCGTTCAAACCTTTTTTATGAAGTGCGTGCAAAGCGTAATGTGATAAAAGAGATAGTAAAATTTGTAAAGCAAAACCAGGGAAAATCAGGTATTATTTATTGCCTTAGCCGTAAAAAGGTAGAGGAAGTGGCCGAAGCGCTTAGCCTTAACGGTGTAAAAGCACTGCCATACCATGCCGGACTTGACCCCAAAGTGAGGGCCGATACACAGGATAAATTCCTGATGGAAGATGTGGACGTGATTGTAGCCACCATAGCCTTTGGCATGGGTATCGACAAACCAGATGTTAGGTATGTGATACACCATGATGTACCTAAGAGCATGGAGGGGTATTACCAGGAAACCGGTCGCGCTGGTCGTGATGGAGGTGAGGGTGTTTGCGTTGCCTTTTATTCTGAAAAGGATATAGACAAGCTGCAAAAATTCATGAAGGATAAGCCAGTTGCTGAACGCGAAATAGGCACCCAGATATTAAAAGAAGTTATTGACTATTGCGAATCTTCAGTTTGCCGTCGTAAACAATTACTGCATTACTTTGGCGAGAACTTTAACGAAGCCGGCTGTAATAACATGTGCGATAACTGCTGCGGTCCTAAAGAGCATTTTGACGGCGAAGAACACCTGCATAAAGCGCTTAGCCTTATCAAGCATATCGGCGAGAAATTTGACGACCACCACATCATCAGCATTTTGATAGGTGAGGAGAATGCGCAGATCAAGAATTACGAGCACGATCTGCTGGATTACTACGGATCGGGCAAGGAACTGGGTAAAAACCTATGGAACTCTTTGCTGCGCCAGGCTTTGCTTAATAATTACCTTTCAAAGGATATTGACCAATATGGTTTGCTTCGGCTTACCAAATCGGGCAATGCCTTTATAGACAACCCGCACAGCATTCGTTTTGTAATGAACCATGTGATAGAGGGCACTGATGACGATGATGACGCAGATGGCCCTAAACAAGGCGGAGGAGCATTGGATACCCAGTTGCTACAGATGCTTAAAGAGCTGCGTAAAAAACTGGCCAAGCAAAAGGGTTTACCGCCATTTGTAATTTTCCAGGATCCATCGCTTGAGGAAATGTGTACGCACTACCCGGTAACTACCGATGAGCTAAAGCAAATATCAGGAGTGGGAGCAGGCAAGGCGCTGAAATTTGGTAAGCCGTTTACTGATCTGATCCAGAAATATGTAGACGATAATGATATCGACCGCCCTATTGATATGGTGATCAAGAGTGCTGCCAATAAGTCGGCGTTAAAGGTTTTTATTATCCAGAATATTGATCGTCACCTTAATCTTGATGATATAGCAGCCTCAAAAGGGCTTACCTATGAAGAGATCCTGAAAGAAGTTGAAACCATAGTTAACTCGGGTACCAAACTTAACCTCAACTATTATATTGACGAGGTTATTGATGAAGACAAGCAGGAAGAAGTTTTTGACTATTTCCGTACCGCCGAAGCTGATTCTATTGATGATGCCCTTGCCGAATTAGGCAATGATGATTACACCCGTGAAGAGGTACAGTTAATGCGTATCAAATTCATGTCAGAATTGGGGAATTAAGTTTTCTCTGAATATTTTACCATCTATAACAGCTATAGAGGCCAGACTTACGAAGTTTTTAAAACTTCGTAAGTCTTCTATCTTTCTGTCCAGCATCTTGCAATGAGACAAGCGTGATTTTCACGGATGCACCACGGTAAATTACTTCGCAATTATCATAAACTCCGTTCTCCTGTTTCTTGCTTTTTCTTCGTCGGTAGTATTTGGAGCTATTGGCTGCGTTTCGCCATAGCCTTTAAATACAAGCCGGGCAGGGGCAACGTTATTGCTTATAAGGTACTTATAAACTGCTTTAGCCCTGTTCTCTGACAAGGTTTGATTCACTTGCTCGCCACCCACATTATCGGTATGGCCAGATATTTCAATACGAACCGTTGGGTTTTCACCTAAAAATTCGATCAGTTTTGATAGTTCCGATTTTGATTCGGTCTTTAGATCGTATTTATTGGTATCGAAAAATATATTTTTCAGTATGACCTTATTACCAACTTCAATTGGCGATAACAACGCTGTTAAATTAAATGGTTTCTGATTTTTATAACCAACAAGCGAGAAGTTTTCGGAGTAAAACAGGTAGCCGCTTTTCGAAATATTGAGGCCATAATTTTTACCTGATGTAATGGTAGCCAAAAAACTCCCTTCATCAGCATCACTATAATCCTGGTAAACGGGTATGTTGTTTTGTAGATCAATGATCTCAACTGCGGCCTCCAGCGGTTGCTTGGTTTTAGCATCGGCCACGTTCCCTTTTACATAGGTAACCACATGCGGCCTGACGCTTTCGGGCAGTTCAAAGGTATAAATATCATAGCCTCCAAATCCGTTAAGTGCATCCGAGGCAAAGAAAGCATAATTGCCGTAAGCCGTTAATGTGAGGCCGTTTTCGTCGCCATTGGTGTTAATCGGATACCCCAGGTTCTCAGGTTTCTGCCATTTACCATCCTTACCCAGACGACTTACAAAAAGATCTTTATTACCCAATCCCGGCCAGCCGCTGGAGCTGAAATAAAATGTACTATCATCGGCATGAATAAACGGCGATTGCTCATTATAAGCCGTATTGATATTGGGCCCCATATTTTCAGGTTCGCCCCAACCTTTATCTGTTAGTTTTGATTTCCAGATATCGTAGCCGCCGTAGCCGCCATTTCTATTGCTTACAAAATAAAGTGTGCGCCCATCTGCGCTGATGGATGGCTGCGCCTCCCAGCCTGTAGTATTTACAGGGCTTGTTAAATCGATAGGTTTGCTCCAGTCGTCGCCTTTTTTTTGCGATATGTAGATATCACATCGGCCCATACCATCGGGGCGGTTACAGCCCGTAAAAAACAAGTATTTACCATCCTGCGAAATAGATTGAGCGCCTTCGTTATATTTTTCGGTATTGATGAAATCGCTGAGGTAAGTAGCCGTTTGCCATTTACCGTTTGCTTTAATGCTTTTATAAAAATCCTCGTTGTTATTTATCTTACGGGTAAAAATAAGCTGACTTTCATCGGCGGTAGCTACAGGCAGGTATTCGTCATTGGTGGTGTTTATTTCGGGTCCCATATTAACCGGCTTAAATGCAACGGGATGCTGCATAGCCTGAATGCTGAATTTGGCATCGGCAAGGTATTTTTGCGCCAGTACCGTGTTAGGAGCAGTAAGATTGGGGTACGTTAAATATTTTTCGAGGTGCTGCTGTGCCTGTGTGTATCTGGCATCATTTATCTCAATTTCGCCAAGTTTAAGATAAACAGAACGGTTAAAATCCGGATTGAGCTCTATCACCTTCAGGTATTGTTCTATAGCTGTTTTGAAAATATGACGGGAGCGCAAAACGTCGGCTAATTGGAAATGGGCCTCAATGAATTTTGAATCTTCACCTATTGCTTTTTGCAGGTTATCAATGGCCTCATCATATAGGTGATCATCGAGCTTTTCATTGGCAATGGCAAAATACTTGATAGCCTCCTTATTTGTGGTAGTATATTGCCTTTGCTGCGCCCATACAGTAACAGAAAGGAAAATTGATAGAATCGTGAGGATTACAATCTTCATCTGTTTTGATACGATTATTTTTACCGTAAGTTACAAATATTACGGGATATTCAAATATTTGTGTGTTTGCAACGAAATTTCCCATTGCGGATTATTCATCACATAATCTACAATAAGCGGGATCATTTCTTTTGATTTCGACCACTCGGGCTGCAGGTACAGCTTACAATCCGGCGATACCATTTTAGCATGGTACTCGGCCCATTCAAAATCTGATTTATTGAAAACTATAACCTTTAACTCGTGGGCATTTTCTGCAACGTGCGGTATCGGCGCTTTGAACTTTTTAGGCGATAAACAAATCCAATCCCAATCACCAGAAAGGGGATAGGCGCCGGATGTTTCAATGAATGTTTTTATACCGCGTTGGTGCAGTTGCGCGGTTAAATAATCAAGGTTATATATCAGTGGCTCGCCACCGGTAACCACAACTGCTTTTGAGGGGTGCACTGCGGCGTTATCTACAATCCTATCAGCAGTAGTAAGCGGGTGCAGCTCTGCGTCCCAGCTTTCTTTAACATCGCACCAATGGCAACCTACATCACAACCACCAAGCCGTATAAAATATGCTGCTTTGCCTGTATTGTATCCTTCGCCCTGTATCGTATAAAATTCTTCCATTAAGGGAAGCAGCGTGCCGTCGTCTGGAATCTGGTGTGCCATAATATTTTGCAAAGTTACCCTTTTTTAGGATAAAGGTGAAGGTGTACAAAGTATAAGGAGAAAAGATGAAACAAGGCCGACATTTTACAGGATTGTTGCGCTCGGTTAAATCCTAAATAATTATAATTTAAACTAATTTTAAGTGTACACGTAATACAATCAAAGCGTAACTTTACAATATGAAACTTTAATCTGCCTTTAAAAACCTTTACCACCATGAAAAAACTTTACTTGTTAAGTATTTTTTTTGCAATGTTTTGTTTTTCCTCATGTGTAGATATTGAGGAGCATTACGATTTTAAAAGCGATGGCAGCTGTAAGGTGGTTTATGGTTTTGATATGAGCAAGGCGGTTTCGGTATTGGTTAACCTCATGTCTGATTCGGTAAAGGAAACCCCGCAGTTTAGCTTGGTAAAAGATACTACGCTTAATTTTTACAGTGCTATGCCTGATAGCATCCAAAGAAAAATGAATCTGGCCGAAACCAACCTAGCTAAAAGCAGTGAGCTTACTATAAATATGAACCTAAAAAAAAGCATTATGAAAGTAAGCCTCGACCATAATGCAAAAAATGCAGCCGACTTGCAGTACTACCTTCAAAACGTATCTAAAATAGCGCTCAACAGCCAGATAACAGCCTTTAGCACCGGAGATAAAGCGGCTAAGGCTTTAGATGCACGGCAAATGGTAGCCGGGCAGGATTACTACTCGTACAACATCACGCCCCATAAATTTTACCGCATTATTGATAAAGTAAAGTTCAGGGCTTTTTTAAAGAAAACACAATCTACATTTATGATGGCCAAAGCCATGCTGATTGATATGCCCTACAAAGTGATCCTGAAGTTTGCAAAACCGGTAAAAAAATTGGATAACTCAAAAGCAATCCTATCCGCCGACAGGCGCAGCGTTACACTTGTTACCAACATGGATGAAGTTATTAAAAACCCGTCGGTAATGAATTTAAAGATCGATTTTTGATTTTGTGCAGCAATTCAGTTTCCCGTAAATGAAGTGGTATAAGATTCCGGAGATCCGAAACACCGGCGAACCATTTATAAAAAAGGTAAAAGCCGGCAATAAAAATATTTGTTTGGTTGGCTATGATGGAGAGATATACGCAACAGCATTATCTTGCCCGCACGCCGGTTTCGATTTGAGTGAGGGACTGTGTGTTAAAGGAAATATTATCTGCCCGTACCATCGTTACGCCTACAATTTAAAAACAGGAAAAGGCGGCGAAGGCCAGAACGACTTTTTACAAATCTACGCGGTTGAAGTAAAGGATGACGAAATTTATGTGGGAATAAGCTCTTTTTGGGATAGGTTGAGGGGGAAGTAAGAAGCTGTCATCCTGAGGTACGAAGGATGACAACTTTTTGAGTATTGCTATGAATAAACCTCCTTATTAGCCGATGCCAATGTATTTTTCAATAAACCAATAATCGTCATTAAGCCAACACCGCCGGGTACCGGGGTTATCCATGAGGCCTTTGGGGCTACGTTTTCAAAATCAACATCGCCGTAAAGTTTGAAGCCAGATTTGGTTAGGGTGGAGGTTTCGCGGTTCATACCCACGTCTATTACCACTACACCATCTTTAACCATATCGGCAGTGATGAAATTCTTTTTACCGATGGCTACGATCAGGATATCAGCATCAAGGGTAAATTTTTTAATATCTGGCGTGCGGCTGTGGCAAATTGTTACTGTACAGTTACCGGGAGTAGTATTACGGGCCATTAAAATACTCATAGGCGAACCTACTATATTACTACGACCAACTACCACGCAATGTTTTCCTGCCGTTTCAATACCATACTCTTTAAGCATTAAAGTAATACCGTAAGGCGTGGCCGGGATAAAAGATGGCAGGTTACGCTGCATGCGGCCAAGATTAACGGGGTGAAAGCCGTCAACATCTTTACGGTGATCTATGCGTTCTGTTACTTTTTCAGGGTCAATATGTTTCGGTAGCGGAAGTTGTACAATAATGCCGTCTATATCAGCATCAGCATTTAATTCTTCTACTTTTTTTAGCAGTTCTTCTTCGGTAACGTCACCTTCATAACGCACCAGGGTTGATTTAAAACCAACAGCCTCGCAGTTTTTGATTTTGCTGGCTACATAGGTTTCGCTGCCGCCGTCATGGCCAACCAATACCGCAACCAAATGTGGTTTACGACCTGTATCTGCCAATATTTTAGCCGCCGATAAAGCTATTTCGCCTTTTAATTTTTCTGATACGTATTTTCCGTCGAGTAATTGCATATTAATAGGAGTATGGATTAACGACAAAAGACAAAGGACTGAAAATTCAATCCTTTATCTTTTATCCATAAGTCTTTAGTCTAATTTTAACACCGCCATGAATGCCGATTGTGGTATCTCTACGTTACCAACCTGGCGCATGCGTTTTTTACCTGCTTTTTGTTTTTCTAACAATTTACGTTTACGCGATATATCGCCACCATAACATTTCGCAGTAACATCTTTACGCATAGCCTTCACTGTTTCGCGGGCTATGATCTTTGCACCAATAGATGCCTGGATAATGATCTCAAACTGTTGGCGTGGTAAAAGCTCTTTAAGTTTCTCACATATTTTTTTACCGAAATCGTAAGAGTTACCTCTAAATATCAACGACGACAAAGCATCAACTGGCTCAGAGTTTAATTTGATATCCAAACGTACCAAATCACTTGTGCGATAACCTATCTGATGATAATCAAAGGACGCATAGCCTTTTGATATGGTTTTTAGCTTATCGTAAAAATCAAATACGATCTCGCCCATTGGCATTTCAAACACTAATTCTACACGATCTGACGTTAGGTAGGATTGATTTTTGATAAAACCACGTTTCTGGATACAAAGCGACATTACCGGGCCAACAAACTCAGATTTGGTAATGATGGTTGCTTTAATATAGGGTTCTTCTACACGGTCTATTTTACTTGGATCGGGCAGATCTGACGGGTTGTTTACTATAATTTCTTCATCCCTTGTAGAGTAGGCAAGATATGAAACGTTGGGAACGGTGGTAATTACCGTCATATTAAATTCACGCTCCAAACGTTCCTGAATAATTTCCATATGCAGCATCCCCAGGAACCCGCAACGGAAACCAAAGCCCAACGCTGCAGACGACTCTGGCTCAAAAACCAACGACGCATCGTTAAGCTGTAGCTTAGCCATAGATTCGCGCAACTCTTCAAAATCGTCTGTATCAACAGGGTATATGCCGGCAAATACCATTGGTTTTACCTCTTCAAAGCCCTGTATACCACCTTCACAAGGTCTGGCAATAGTGGTTATAGTATCACCAACTTTTACCTCGCGCGATTCTTTAATACCAGATATAATGTAACCAACATCGCCGGTTTTAATTACATCTTTAGGTAGTTGTTTTAATTTAAGCGTGCCAACCTCTTCTGCAATATATTGCTTTTCGGTAGCGAAGAATTTAACTCTGTCGCCTTTACGAATTTCGCCGTTAACAACTTTAAAATAGGCAACAATACCACGAAACGAGTTATAAACCGAATCAAAGATCAAAGCCTGTAAAGGTGCTTCCGGATCGCCGACAGGTGCGGGTACGCGCTCAACAATGGCGCGCAAAATATCATGTACACCCATCCCGGTTTTACCGGATGCGGCTAATATTTCCTCACGTTTGCAGCCTATAAGTTCAACTATTTGATCTTTTACCTCCTCGGGCATAGCGCCAGGCAGGTCCATTTTATTTAGTACCGGGATGATCTCCAGGTCGTTTTCTAATGCCAGATAAAGGTTGGATATGGTTTGGGCCTGTATACCTTGCGCTGCATCAACAATAAGCAAAGCGCCTTCGCAGGCAGCAATGGAACGCGAAACTTCGTATGAAAAATCAACGTGGCCGGGCGTATCTATCAGGTTAAGGATATATTTCTGCCCGTCAAGCTCATAATCCATTTGTATGGCATGGCTTTTTATGGTGATACCGCGTTCACGTTCCAGGTCCATATCGTCAAGCAATTGCGCCTGCGATTCGCGTTGGGTTATGGTGTTGGTATATTCTAATAACCTATCGGCAAGTGTACTTTTGCCGTGGTCTATGTGTGCTATGATACAAAAATTACGAATGTGCTCCATTGAACCGCAAAAATAGCTTTTTAGGATGATAATTTGATAAGCTGTTTTTAATTAGCATTAAACTATATATCGTAGTTTAAAGAAGTTGAAAAAGACATGCAGTTAAATTAAATAAAAAATGAAAGAATACTCCATACCATATGGTGTTTTCCCTTACACGCATGTAACCAATAAACAACGCAAATGGTATAAGCCAGAAAAGTGAAAGAAAACTTAGATGGATAATTGCAAACAAAAACGCAGAAATATATACAGCCTGATCTTTATCGGCCACCTTTAGTAAAATTTGTAACAAATACCCTCTGAAACCAAGTTCTTCAAAAATTGCGGGGGTTACTGCGGTGAAAAATATTATAAGATAGGGTGCCGCCTTATTACCATCAAAAATGGAATAAAAATGCTGATCAGTTGAAAAGACGGTTACATTTAACCAATCTACAGAATAATGCACCAGGCACGAGCTTATTATAGCTATTGCGCCGTAAGTTGCCAGCTTTAGCAGTGAGAAATTACTCCAAATGAGTATCTCTTTGTTGTGGTTCCAATTGTAGGTAAAGAAAAGTACCGCAGTACCTGCAATAATTACTTCGATGATAAGACACCAGCCTAAAGTTTTAAATGCATCAACAAAAGAAGAAAGGCAGCATACAACGATATAAATACTGTAAAATAAGGCCGCTTGTTTTAACAAATGCCAGCTGTTATTTAAAGGTTTGGCATTATAAGGCAGCTGGCTTGCACCACAATTTTTACAAAACTTGGTGTTTAAGGCAATTTGTTTATCACAATAAAGACAGTTTTTTGTATCAGGAATTTCCTGATCACCTATAATTGATAGCTCCTCAGGCAATATTATTCTCCTTTTTAATTTTCTCTATATTAATTGCAGATTTAATGCCATTGATAAGATAGCCAATAATAATTATTTTCATAATTATACCCCTGCCAATACTTACAGGATCGGCAATGGCATTTAATACCTGCACAATTATATATAGGCTAAGGCCTGATACTAAACATGCTAAAGTTTTTTTGCGGCTAAAAGAACCTAAAACCAAAAATAAAATTGCTAAAATGAAATTAGGAAGCACAATGGCCAGCACGTCAGCGTTATCCTTATTCATGAAAAAACTTATAAGGCCGCTTATAACAAAAATTCCCGCCAGGTAATACAAAGACATAGTGGCGCTTTTGAGAGTTTTATTAAACTCATTCATGTCAATATCGATGTTATTACGCGCGGCAACAAATGATCTCTGTTCAAAATCAGTCCCCTTTATGGGGTAGCCGCAATTTGTACAAAATGAATCGTCATTTTCAATTTTGGTGCTGCAATAATTACATAATTCGGTGGGTTGCGCGGGAGTGGTAATAGTATTTTCCATTATATTATGATAAGGCTATAAGTATGGCACTAATATAATTATAGAATCTAAATAAAAAAATAATTTATGTTTCAGCTCTTTTATTCCTTTACACCCTCCACAAATACAGGTGTTTCGGTCACGGGAATAGATAATTTACCGTCTGAAGTGCTAACCTGGGTTTTAACAGCTGTGTCTGCACCGGGTTTTAAGGTGTAAATATTGGCTTTCGTAGTTCCTAAATTAAGCGAATAGGTGCCTGTACGACCTTTTTGATCGGGTATGGTTAAGGCATACATAGTTTTATTGCCCGATACAAATTTATCAACCAGCGGATCGGTATTAATGGTACCGTTATAGGTATAGTTGCCCATTAGTTTATTTACCTGCAAAATATAATCAGCTGCTGGTCGGCGTTTTGCATCTTCGGCCAGGCCAGATGTTGCATATTGAACGTCAACATTTGGCGTATCATCAAATAACTGGTAAAAAAACAGTCTTTTTATGCCGTGCCTTATGTATAATAATGATGAACGTATTATCCAATCGGCCTGCGTAAGCAGTACCGATTTATTACCTATGGCTATTGCCTTTTGATAGCTTCCCTGGTTAATATCATAACCTGTTTCGGTTACCCATACCTCCGGTTGATTGGTCATGCCGTATGAAAGGGCAGCAAAACTATCGGCAATACTTCCTGATGTGGAAAGCTCCGGAGCCACACCTGTTGATATTTGCGAATGTTTTAATATGTTGCCATCGTTGGAGTATAAATGATAATTGATTACATCAAAACATAAATTAACACTGCCATCAGCTTTATAACCACGATTGGCTTTACACCACTCGATCATCTTCTTTACAAAATTCACATCGGCTGTTGCCAGCCCGCCCATTACTACCAGCATATTGGGGTCGGCAGATTTTACACCGGCGTTATTGCCAAGCTTGCCTTTATTTCCATCATAAAATGCCGACATGTTGGCAGCGTATTCTTCCGGTGTCTGCTGTGTGGCAGCACTTTTCCACCACTTATCGCGCTCGTTATCGCATTCTATATATTTTATCAGCCCCATACCAATTTTCACTTCATTAGGAGGGTCATTTGTCCATCGCGGGCGCGTATCAACTTTTACCAGCGCAGGGTTAACTGAAGTATTATATCCATACCTGGCAGCAAACTGGAAAGCAGTACGTGCCTGATCGGCATAACTTGCCGGGTCGCTTTTACTTAAACCATAAGGCGCAGGTACGTTTTCATCATCCTGCAAATTAGCAGGGTAGGTGCTCATCATCCAGTTGGGGCAATTCTTTAAATCAGCCAGCACTAAAATCCCATCCTGCTTACATCTCGTATAAATAAGATCATAGTTCCAGCTGCCATTATTGGTTGGGTTATAGGTATAATCGCCTTTTGAGTTTTCCAGCTTATTCCAATTCATGTAATGCCTTACCGCACTGAATGATCTGATGATATTCATATTGGCCTCATATATGGTATTCTTGAGGTTAACATCCGCCGGGTTCTGCAGGAAATTCCATTCGTAGGCGTTTATACCAAACATGTTTTTTAAAGGTGTGTTTTTGGTAGCACTCACAGCCATAATAGAGTCGCTGTTAACCTTCACATTGTTATCAATTACCTTTACCTTTTCTGTTTTGCAATTATTAAAGAGTAATGAGATACCTGTTAATAGTATAAGAAACTTATAATTAAAAAACATATTAGATATTTTGTTCGGGATTGCGCTCATAATCAGTGCAATTTTAATCATTTAAACGGATGTTAATTAATTGCATGCAGCACTTGCTGCTTATGTAAAGTAATATTTACAATATATGTTTGATAGATAAGTAATTAAAATTGGTTAGCGAATTTTCACATATTCCTCTATAATTTCGCGATTGATGTGAAGTTTTTCTATTTTCTCAATGCCCTTTTGTATCAGTGTATCGCCCTTAAATTCAAGGGTAAATTTAAAATCACGATTTTCCCATTCGCGATAGTTGCAATAGGCAAGGTGTTCTGTATAATCATTACCGGATAACTTATACGTGCCGCTACCCGATTCATAAACCGGATTAGCAACTTTTCCTTGCTGCAAATCATGCGTAAAAAAAGCAAAATGGGTACCATTGAACATCTTTATCATTTCCTGATCGGCGGGTGGGGTGGTAGTTGTGGTAACGCCCTTGGTTATACTTTTACTCAACACCAAATGCCATGTACCTATCAAAGGAGCCGTTGTTTTTAGAGCCGTTTTATTTTCTTTTTGGATACATGATGTTATTGCTACAGCGCAAATAATTGCCAGAAAGTATAATTTCATTGGGATAATATTTTGCCAATTATAAACAATCTATTACAAAGAAAGCGACCTGCATTTACTGCCGACCGCTTTTGAAAATAGCTTTATTGGGATGAGTTACTCGCCCCGTTTAAGGCCGAACTTCTCTATCTTGCTGTATAGGTGACTGCGTTGAATATCAATATCATCTGCTGTTTTTGATACATTCCAGTTATTTTTTTCCAGTTTAAATTTGATGTATTCGCGCTCGGCAAAATCCTTGTACTCCTGGAAATTATTAAACTGATCAAAATCTGTTTGGGGAGCTGCATTGCCGCCCTCTATAGCTACAACAGGGGCAGACGGATTGGCGAATGCACGCACATCATTATCAGTAATGGTTTTGTCGCTTAAAATAATCAAACGTTCTACCATGTTCCTTAGCTCGCGGATGTTCCCCGTCCACGGTAGTGCTTTAAGGGCATCCATGGCGGCATCCGAGATCTTTTTAACCGGCATACCATATTCATTGCATATTTCGTCTAAAAAGCTTTGCGTAAGCAAACCAATATCATCCTTACGATCTGTTAACGGTGGTACGTGAATAAGGATAACACTCAGGCGGTGGTAAAGGTCCATACGGAAGTTTCCTGCTTCAATTTCTTTAAGCAAATCTTTATTGGTAGCCGCTACAACGCGTACATCAACCTCAATTTCTTTTTCGCCACCTACACGGGTTATTTTGTTTTCCTGTAAGGCACGTAAAACCTTAGCTTGTGCCGATTGGCTCATATCGCCAATTTCATCCAGGAAAAGCGTGCCACCGTTTGCCGACTCAAATTTGCCTATACGTTGTTTTATGGCCGATGTAAATGAGCCTTTTTCGTGACCAAATAGCTCACTCTCAATTAATTCTGATGGAATGGCCGCGCAGTTTACCTCAATAATAGGGGCATTTGAACGGTTTGATTTTTCATGAAGCCAGCGGGCTACCAATTCTTTACCACTACCATTGGCGCCGGTTACCAATACACGTGCATCAGTAGGGGCAACGCGATCAATAGTTTCCTTTATTTTAAGTATAGCCTGCGATTCGCCTAATATTGGGCGAACTTTTGATACTTTACGCTTTAATACCTTAGCCTCAACAACCAAACTTCCGCGATCAAGCGCGTTGCGTACGGTGATAAGCAAACGGTTAAGATCAGGTGGTTTTGATATAAAATCGAATGCGCCTTTTTTACTGGCCTCTACCGCAGTTTCAACCGTACCGTGGCCCGATATCATAATAAATGGCAAATCGGGCTTTAAAGCAAGTCCTTCTGTTAATACTTCCATACCATCCATGCGGTTCATTTTTATATCGCACAGTACCAGGTCGAAGTCTTTTTTCTCTATAAGTTGTAAACCATCAACGCCGTTATCTACATCCTCAACATCGTAATCCTCATATTCAAGAATTTCGCGCAGAGTGCTGCGTATCGCCCGTTCATCGTCAATTATTAAAATTTTTGCCATTTTTTATTTTCAGATATAGATAGTAATGTTAATATTGCTAATATATAGCTTTGTATAGAAAACCAAACACTTTTATTTGTAAGTTGTTTTGATAATTTTAAGTGAATGATTGAGTAAGTGATTTTGATATGCTGTTAATCATCATTTAGCTATTAACTAAAAAACCCTCTTCCTAAAAGAAAGAGGGTCTATTTTCAGCAGCAAATCTGTAAGCCGGGTTCTGTACTGCCGTTTAACGGGCAGTTTCTATCATTAATCTGGCCCTGCCATTGCTGACAGGTTTAAACAACCTACCCATCCTAACGGCTACGTATACGTAACACGGGAGCGAGCAGCTCCGCTTTCAGGACCTATTTGGTTTTTCAACTCCTGAGGTTTACCATCATCCCCGGTCGCCCGGCAATGTTGTGAGCTCTTACCTCACATTTTCACCCTTACCCCAATTAAAACCGGGGCGGTATCTTTTCTGTGGCACTTTGCTGTCGCCGGCTGCCGGCGCCTTCCCGTTAGGAAGCAGGATGCTCTGTGTTGCCCGGACTTTCCTCCGCCAAACAAGTTGGCGGCGATAGAACGTTTTGCAGCCGTAAAGGTAGGGAATTTTTCTGAGGGTTGGTTTCTGGGATGTGAGGACTGAGGTGGGTGGTCGTCAGTTTGTTTAGAATGTATAATTGCGCTTAGATTTCCAAAACTCAGATAACAGATTTCACACCTCTGAAACCAGACCCCAGAACCTCATTTACATTTTCCTAAATCAGCGGTAACTTGCTCTAAGTTGATAGTTCCCATCTTATTACCGAATGAATTGGTAACATAAGTAAGCACTTTTGCTATTTCAATGGGAGATAGGTCACTGGAGGGCATTTCTTCGTCGAAGACCTTATTATGGATGGTTATTTTTCCTTTGAGGCCATTTTTTACATAACAGGCTAATGCTGTTTTATTGCTGTTAAGATAGATCGAATCGGTAAGCGGGGGGATGAGCGCCTGTAAGCCTTCGCCTTTTGCGCCATGGCAGTTTTGGCAATGGCTTTGGTAGATTTGACTACCGCCGGAATAATAGCGGTTAAATTCTACCTGGCCATCGTTTTGGCAGGATATTGCAAAAACGATCAATACCAATGTAATAAAACCAATTATTTTAAATTTCATTTGGCAACTGCTTCTTCCGGATCGGCTTTTAAGGTTTTTATATCCTCAATTAATTTATCAACCTCTTTTGGGTCGGTACCCATGTAGGTGCCACGGATGCGTTTTTGCTTATCCACCAGTATAAAATAACCGTCGTGGATATATTCGCCGTTAGGATTTTTTTCCTGTACAGACTGCAGGTAACTTGTTGCTATTTTATAAGTATCGCCCTTTTCGCCGTGAAGCAGCCACCAGCTGTTTCCGGTTATTCCCAGCTTATCAGCATAACGTTTTAACACAGGTACGGTATCGTACTTGGGGTCGATAGTGTGTGAGATGATCCTGAAGTTATCATCGCCTTTAAACTCATCATAAACCTTTATCATATTGCGGTGCATTACCGGACAAATTGTAGGGCAGGTGGTGAAAAAGAAATCGGCTACATAGATCTTACCGTCCAGGCTTTTACGGGTTATGGTGTCGGCGTATTGGTTTACAAATTTAAAATCGGGAATGGTGGCGCTTTCGGTAACAGTAGCGCTTTTGCCATTTACCATTTTGGTTACCTCGTGAGCGTTTCCCAAAATGGGTAATTTTGCGTTATTTGTTGATTTACAGGCATTAAATAGCGTTAAAATAATAACGCCTATTAGTAATTTCCTCATTACTTTTTAAATTGACTAAGGTATTTGTTTGATTCTTTCACGGCGATATCAATCTGCGCCTCGATAACGATGATCTTCTTTTTCTGATCGCCAAGGTAATTCATAATTTCCTCGTGCGATTTGTTCTTGTTCTCGGCATCAAACTTATGCATCCAATCGCCCATGGCGTCATCTGCGCTATCAACCAACTTTAAATATACCGTAGCCGAATCTTTGATTGCAGGGGTAGGGATATTTTTTACCATACTATCCAGCACCATTTTGTTTTTCATCAAATGCTCGTCATTAGCCATTACCTTATCATGTACAGCAATAACGTCCTCTAAAAGATGTTTTTCCTGTTGTAATTGCTGCTTTTTTGCGTCGTTACAGCCTAATAAAACACTCGTGGTAATAACGGCTAAAAGAATTTTTTTCATGGCTTTAATTAATAGGTAATGATTAGCAAATATGGCAATAATGCGGCTAAATTTTAACGGTTTAGTTGCCTTAAATAATACGAATAGTCGGTTATTGGTAAAGTTTGTGCCCCCGCCAGTTTTAATTGCTGCCCTGCCTGGGCGCGGGTATGCGTACCATGATTAATTAAATGTGTAATTATATCACTCAATTGTGTTTGGTAACTTTCGCCGGCAGAGTTTTGGTAGCTGATGATCTTATCAAAATCGTTATCATTGAGTTTGTCTACAAAGTTAATCCACTCCTCATGATATTCTTCAATCAGATGAGCTAAACGTTCGGTAGTAAAATCTGTTGGCCACAAATCATTTGGGTAAGGTTCAATTTCGTTACACCTGTCGAGCCAGCGACGTTCGGCCATTAATAAATGCGCCATTAGCTGAATAGGGCGGTGCTGTATTTTAGATTCAACGATGGCCTGCAACAATAATTTGTTGGCGAAATAATCGTAATTAAGCATTTTAATGAAGTGTGTTTTCATTATCATGAAACAAGTATCCGGCTTAATTAGTTTTATTCAAAGTTTTGGGGTTAATAATATGATAATATAACTGTTACAATAAAGATATGCTACGGTAGTATCTTTATATAAATCAAAAGGCATATTATGAAAATCATCAATGTATTTTCAAGACTTATCGAAAGCGTTCGCGAATGGTTGTTTATGAAAAGTATGAAATCGTCTTTCATACATTAAGTAAGTGTTTAAATTTTTGTTTTATAATTATTATTGCACTTTTGGGCTTTGCTTAGCTCAGCTTAATGGAATTTACTGATCAGGATATCTCGCTCGATAAAAAACTTTTTGGCCCCGATTTTCAATGGGGTGTTTCTACTGCCGCTTTTCAAATAGAAGGGGCTCATGATGCCGATGGTAAAAGCGAATCGGTATGGGATAACTTTACGGCAAAAAAAGGCAAGATCCTTAACGCACATCATGCCCGCGTTGCCTGCGATTTCTACAATCGTTACCAGGAAGATATCGACCTTATCAAACAACTTAACATCCCCAATTTCAGATTTTCTATTTCATGGAGCCGGATATTGCCCGGTGGTACAGGGCAGGTAAATCAGGCAGGGGTAGACTACTATAACCGCATTATTAACTATTGCATTAAACAAGGCGTTGAACCATGGATAACTATTTACCATTGGGATCTGCCGCATATACTTGAACAAAAAGGGGGGTGGACAAATCGCGATATTGTAAACTGGTTTAGTGAGTTTGTGACAATATGCGCCCAAAGCTTTGGCGACCGTGTTAAACACTGGATGGTGATGAACGAACCTGTGGTTTTTACGGGGGCCGGCTACTTTTTTGGTATTCATGCACCTGGCCGTAGCGGCATGCGGAATTTTACACCAGCCATTCACCATGCTGTTTTAAGCATTGTGGCCGGGGCTAAAATATTACGCAAGTTATTACCCAATATAACCCTGGGTACCACATTTTCCTGCTCGCAGGTAGAAGCACAGACAGATCATCCGCGTGATGTGGCCGCAGCCGTTAGGGTTGACGCCTTGCTGAACCGTTTGTTTATTGAGCCGATATTGGGTATGGGCTACCCGATAAAAGATTTACCGGCTTTGAAAGGTCTGCTGAAATATATGCTGCCTGGCGACGAAGATAATATGAGTTTCGATTTTGATTTTATCGGTGTACAGAATTATACCCGTGAAATTGTAAAATCATCATTTTTCACACCCTATATTGGTGCCCGGATAGTAAAAGCCGAAAAACGTAATGTAGAACTTACTGATATGCGATGGGAGGTTTATCCGCCGTCTATCTATAATATGATCAAAAAGTTTGATGCTTATCCCAATATTAAAAGCATCATCATCACCGAAAACGGGGCCGCTTTTCCGGATAAAGTTACTGGCGATGAGGTAAATGATACCAAGCGTTTGCAGTATCTAAAAGATTATTTGGGCCAGGTACTTAAAGCCAAAAACGAAGGCTGCAAAGTAAACGGTTATTTTGTTTGGACACTTACCGATAACTTTGAATGGGCCGAAGGCTATCACCCGCGCTTCGGTTTAATTTATGTGGATCATAATACCCAGCAGCGTATTGTTAAGACGTCAGGCAAGTGGTTTGCGGCGTTTCTAAAGTAGGATTTGGCCGTAGAAATGTTTGTCATCCTGAGAAACGAAGGATCTATTCGCCGACTTGTATTGTTTACATTAGATGCTTCACTACGTTCAGCATGACAAATTTTGTTTTACAATAACTCCGTAGCCAAATTAGCCAGCTCACTTCTTTCTCCCTTTTGTAAAGTGATATGCGCGTACAGCGGATGCCCCTTGGCTTTATCAATAAGGTACGATAAGCCGTTACTTTCAGCATCCAGATAAGGGGTATCTATCTGGTAAATATCGCCGGTAAATACAAATTTGCTATTTTCTCCGGCACGGGATATAATGGTTTTTACCTCATGAGGGGTAAGGTTTTGGGCTTCGTCTACAATAAAAAATATCTTGCTTAAAGTTCGTCCGCGAATAAAGGCTAATGGCGCTATGGAAATCTTATCGTTACTTACCAATTCGTCAATTTTAGCCTGCATTTTGTCGTCATCCGCAAACTGATCTTTTATAAATTTCAGGTTATCCCATATCGGGGCCATGTAAGGGTCGATCTTTGATTTTATATCGCCCGGTAAAAAGCCAATATCCTTATTACTTAATGGCACAATGGGGCGGGTTACGAAGATCTGCCTGTAATATTTACGTTGCTCCAACGCACTTGCAAGGGCAAGCAAGGTTTTACCCGTACCTGCATTTCCCTGTATAGTCACCAGTTTAATATCGGGGTGTAACAAAGCGTGAATTGCGAAAGCTTGTTCAATATTCCGCGGGTTAATATTGAACACCGGCTGCTCGGTTACTTTTTCCAATTGCTGCGTTTGCGCATTGTAAAAACCAGGCACTTCGTTTTTTTTACCCTTTAAAATGTAGAAGTGGTTATTTGTATAAGTTTCAACGTTTAAACCTTCGGCGGCTAATGAATCTTGTTTAGTAAGTTGGTTTATTTGTTTTTCGGTAACCTTATCTACATCGGTTTTGCCGGTATATAATTCAGCAAGGTTTTTTATTTTGCCAGTTTCATAATCTTCGGCATGCAGGTTAAGAGCTTTGGCTTTCAAACGAAGGCAAATATCTTTTGATACCAGTACTACCTTTTTATCAGGATTATCTTCCTGCAAGCCTAAAGCCGCGTTTAATATGCGATGATCTGTTTTTTCACTACCAAAAACCTGTTCTGCATCGGTGCCGGTGGTTTTAATATCCATAGCCACCTTAAAGCTGCCCTTGCTTTTACCATTAAGCGGAATCCATTCGTTCACCAAACTATTACGGGAAAGATCATCCATTAGCCGGATAAAGCTGCGTGCTTCGAAATTGCGCGTATCGTTGCCGTTCTTTTTGTTGTCCAGTTCTTCCAATACCTGAATGGGTATGGCTACATCGTGCTCCTGGAAGTTTTGAAAAGCGTTATGATCGTAAAGGATCACAGAGGTATCTAAAACAAATATTTTCTTCTGGTTACGCTGGCCGTCCTTATTCATATCCTACTAAATTAACTATTTTAAGGATTGCACAAAACCAAATAGCAAGGGGGAGCTAAAAAAATCCTTATAAAACGAAAACGGGAGCCTCCTCTTTCGATTTGAACTCCCGTTTCCAAACCACTGTTCAACCGTAGCTTCCCAGTAGTACCAAGTTTTGTGTATCCCTAACCGACATGATCTCATCTGTTGCTCTCACGAGCGGTCGATTCCTTCGATGTCACTGTTGCTGTTTTGGGTTTCCGTAGATTCCCGCATTGCCTTCAGTACCTCTTTTTAATCACAATTTTTTTTCAAAGACTTTCGTAATTTTCATTTTTTCATGTGACTCAGGGACTTCCCTTGATCTTTAGTTTGCCCGAAGGGTCACCCGATTCAATTTCTGTTTTCCTGAAAGGCTGTCAAAGTACGTCGTTCTTGATGATTTCAATATCGGGACATAAAGCAGATTTGACAAGAAAAATAAATAGTTTTTATTGACAAGTTATCAACATCGGGTGTTAATTATTCATGCATGATTAATTATTGATTTATAAATAGTTAACTGTATATCATTAAGCTATTGTTTGCTTTATCAACATCGTCGTTTTTCACAAATGCTGCCAAAATCAAGAAATTTAAGAAAGAAAAAAATGCACAAAATTGCGCAAACCTTAAATTTTCTCGGTTAAATGACGCCAATACCTTTTGGGAATATGGCGTAAATGAAGCTTAGTATTTTTCCGGGCTACGATGTTTACGCTGGTAAAATAGTTTTTCCATAAGTGCTGGTAAATACCCTCGTCTTCACTAAAAGCAGTTATCACATTGCCTGCATTTTTTACATCTGTAAAATCAAGGGAAATGTATTGCGTGTCGTGCAGATCATAATAAATACCGTAACCGCGCTTGATATCGTAAATGATCCATTTCTGATCGGCATAGCGGCTCTTAAAATGCCGGATAAGCAGGGGCAGTACATTGAAATCGGGTTCAACAGCCGAATAAAAAGTTTCATCCTTCAGCTTTTGGAAACGAACGAATGCCTCCATCCGGTGTTTTTCCCGCCGAACCATTTTTATGATCTCAGACAGGCGCATTACATACTTGTTGCCGTAATCTTCTTCTATGTTTTGATCGCTGTCGAATACGTACCTTATAAAACCGACTATTGCATTTTCCTCATTTTCCATCTCGGCCATGTGGGCGATATACAGCCGCTGAATACCGGCCCGCGAGAGTTTTTTACGCAGACCAGCCAATACACGATTGGCGCGCTCGTCGTCGGTTACCACCGGCACTACTTCTTCGAACATCGCCGTGCTTCTCCATTCGCCTTTAATTAATTTTACGTGGAACAGTTTACGCTCGTATATTTCAAATACAGCCGTAAGTAAGCCTTCGAACGTTCCATCGTAAACAAGCGTATACATGATCAAAACAGACTTAGTTGAGATTGGGTGTTCCTGATATATTTACTCTGCGACTCGGCCAGGATAAATTGTTTAATATTTTGCCCGGTTAAATCCCGGCGTTCAAATTCATTGCTTTTACAAACAATAAAATACCTTGCCCTATTGATCGCTACACCTATTTTCTTCAACTGGTCTAAGCTTAATTTGGCAAATTTCCGCGCACTCACAATTTTTTGTGCCGAGAGCATACCTATGCCCGGTACACGTAATATCAATTGTATATCGGCCTTATTAATATCAATAGGAAAGGCTTGCATATTGCGGATAGCCCAGCTAAGTTTAGGGTCGATATCCAGGTCTAACAACGGCTGCTCATTATTCACGATTTCATTTACATTAAAACCATAAAACCGCATCAGCCAATCGGCCTGGTAAAGGCGGTTTTCGCGCACCATTGGTACAGTTGTATTTAAAGCCGGTAAGCGCTTATCAGCCAGTACCGGCACATAGCCTGAATAATACACCCGTTTTAAATTGAAATTTTTATAAAAGTAATTGGCCGATTGCAAAACCTGTTGATCACTCTCGGGCGTTGCACCAATAATTACCTGGGTACTTTGCCCGGCTGGGGCAAATAAGGGTGCCTTCTTAAAAAGTTTCTTTTCTTCGGTACGCAATATGATCTCATTTTTCAGGAAGTTCATAGGGTCGATCATGTCCTGCCGGTTTTTATCAGGAGCGAGGAGTTTCAGGCCAGCTTCTGTTGGCATTTCAAGGTTTACACTAAGCCTGTCGGCATACATACCGGCTTCACGCATCAGCTCATCGCTTGCGCCGGGGATAGATTTGAGGTGGATATAGCCGTTAAAATTATGCTCGGTGCGTAACTTTTTGGCAATGCGCACAAGCCGCTCCATGGTATAATCCGCATCTTTAAAAATCCCCGAGCTCAAAAATAAACCTTCAATATAATTACGGCGATAGAAATTAATGGTAAGATCAACCACCTCCTGAACGGTAAATGCAGCCCTTTTTATATCGTTGTTTTTACGCGATACACAATAAGCGCAATCAAAAATGCAATGGTTGGTAAGCAGGATCTTTAACAGGGAAACGCAGCGACCATCTTCCGTATAGCTATGACAAATACCGTTGCTGGCATTCCCCAAGCCTTTATTTTCATTTTTACGCTTACTACCGCTTGACGCACATGATACATCATACTTTGCGGCATCTGCCAAAATATTCAACTTCTCCGTAATTCTATCTGCTATCATACAATCAAAAATACTAATATAATTAGTAATTTTTAATTAATGTGAAATTTATTTTAGTACTTATAGTTGTAACAGTGATTGTCAAAAAAAGTATTTATTAAAACATAAACATTTATTGGTGGTTGGCCTTTAAAGAATAAAATCATGGAAAAAGTATATACCGCTGTAGTTACAGCAAAAGGAGGCCGCGACGGCCACATAAAATCAGAGGATGGTGTAATAGATCTTGAACTGAAAGCACCAAAGGTAATGGGCGGCGAGGATGGATATGCCAATCCCGAATTGCTATTTGCCGGGGCCTGGGGTGCCTGTTTTTTAGGCGCGCTTGGTTCGGTGGGTATCCGCGACGGTGTTAATGTAACGCAGGCTACGGTTGACGTGCATATCAGTTTTAACAAAGAAGGCACATCGTCCTATGCCTTATCTGCAGAGCTGCATGTGCATATTCCTGGTATAGACTGGGATGTTGCCCAAAAACTGGCGGATGCGGCTCATAAAGGCTGCCCGTATTCAAAAGCTACACGCGGCAACATTGATGTTAAGGTAATTGCCGATTAGTTAGTTAGAAGAGTGGTTACAGTTAGCATTAACAAAAAAGACCGTCCCAAAATGGGACGGCCTTTAAACCAAACTAACTACTTATGAAAACAGTCTTTAATTATTTTACAGCTATTTCTCTTGATTGAAATTTAGCTTCTTCTTTTTTAGCGATTATTAAAGTCAATATACCATCGGTATAATCAGCTTCAATTTTTGAATGATCGGCACTTTCTGGCAGAGTAAATGAGCGGGTGAATGAGTTATAGCTGTATTCACGTTTGCTGAATTTTTTACCTCCCACAGCTTCAACCTTTTTATCGGCAGATACAGTTAATACATTTTTATCAAGATTGATCTTGAAATCTTCTTTCTTTAAACCTGGTACTGCAAGGGCAACATCAAACTCATTTTCGGTTTCTGCAATATTTACAGCAGGTACGCGGGCAATCAGTTTATCGCCCAAATATGAATCGTTCAAAATAGAATCGAATACATCATTAAAGAAAGGGCCTACTGGGTTATTTTTTAATCCGTTGTTGAATTTTACTAATGTCATTTTGATATATGTTAAGTTTTTGTTTTTGTTAACTTCGTAATCAATTAATCAACTGTTATACCAACCAGTAAAATCAACAAATAGCAAGACAATTTGTCGCAACTATAGATTTTATACAGACAAATTGACATCAATGGCTGAAAAACTTACAGATTACAAGTACAAAACGACCATTCCGATCCGTTTTTCGGATATAGATTCCTTCGGGCATGTGAACAATGCTGTGTATTTAACTTACTTTGAAATTGCCCGCACCAGCTACTGGAAAGACGCTATAGGGTGGGATTGGAGCGATGCTGGAATTATATTGGGCCGTTCTGAGATCAACTATTTGAAACCTATTACCATAAATGATCAGATTGCCTGCTATGTACGTACCATTCGGATAGGTAACAGCAGCTTCGATGTAATGCACGTATTGGTGAAAATAACAGCTAATGGAGAGGAGATAGTAACCACCGGTAAAACAGTCTGCATTAGCTATGATTACGCGACCAACAAATCGGTATCCATCCCCAAAAAAGAACGCCATAGCATGATTGAGTTTGACGAACCAAGGTTGATACTGAATACAAACTGATGAATATTTAGGTATTAAATTATATTGTGCATAATTTACCCACTTATTTATTATTTTCACCTACACTTACTTATCACATATTTAAATGGCCGCAGGATTTATACCTAAATATATTGAAGAATATCCGCTTATAAATTTGTCAACAGATGACTTTCTTGTAATAGCAGATGAAGCGGTAAAGAGGCTTGACTGGAAAATAAGTTTCATTAGCGAAACGGGAATAATAGCCTATAAGCCGATGCAAATATTTAGTCCGGGGGCCGAAATAAGGATAACTATTGACAATGAAAAAGCCACGTTAAAAAGTTCGTCAACAGGAAGTGAAATGGTTGATATGGGCCGGAACAAAAAACTTGTTTTGGCACTTATTGACATACTTGACGAAATTAAGACAACCATAAGCACCGAAGAACTTACTTCAAAATATCAGATAATTAAAGATAACCTGGTGCCCGATGAAGATGATATCCTGAAGCTTCCACCACCAACTGTTTCAGATCAGATTGCCGGCTTTTTTTCTTTTTTTAAGCCAACAAAAACATATTTTATTACACCAATTTTGGTGAACTTAAATATCCTGATCTTTATTTTGATGGTTATAAAAGGGGTAAGTTTTATAGAACCAGATAGCCAAAGCTTGTTAAATTGGGGCGCCAATTTTCGCCCTTTAACTTTAGATGGCCAATGGTGGCGGCTTATCACCAATACCTTTTTACATATCGGCATCATACATTTGTTGCTGAATATGTACGCGCTAATTTACATAGGGTTACTTTTAGAACCTTACCTGGGTAAGCTTAAGTTTTTGTCGGCTTATTTACTCACCGGAATAGCTGCCAGCGTTACAAGTTTATGGTGGCATGATTTAACTATAAGCGCAGGCGCGTCGGGCGCTATATTTGGTATGTATGGCGTATTTTTAGCAATGCTCACTACAGATCTAATTGAAAAAACTGCAAGAAGAGCGTTCCTGACAAGTATAGGAATATTTGTTGCCTATAATTTAATAAACGGAGTAAAGGGAAATATAGATAATGCCGCTCATATAGGCGGACTGTTAAGTGGCCTTATTATTGGTTATAGTTTCACAGTAAGTTTAAAAAAGCCAGGTGATAACGGCTTAAGTTATGCCATTATTGGTTCATTAACCGTAATAACTATAATAGGCAGCGCCATGACCTTTAAAAATATTTCAAATGACTTACCTATTTACCAGGCCGATATGAAACGGTTTAGTGATATAGAGTCAATGGCACTTGAAATTTACAATCTCCCTAAGGATACGCCAAAAGATAAATTACTCGACGAAATAAAAAACCGCGGCATCTATTATTGGAACGAAGATTTAGAACTTGTTAAAAAGGACGAAAAGTTAAAAATACCCAAGCCGTTGTTAGCGCAAACTGGCAAATTAAAGGAGTACTGTAATCTGCGTTTAAAATGTTATCAATTGATATATAAAGCAATTGATGAAGATACTGATAAATATAAAGAACAGATAGAAACCTATAACAAGCAGATACAAAGCATTATTGATGAATTAAAGCGAGTAAATAGCCAGTAAAATCCTCAAAATATGCAGACGGTAAATATTTTCAATCTGCATATTTGCACATCTAAAATCTGCACATTTTAAAATATCTTTCCCGGATTGAGAATCCCCTTTGGATCGAATACGTTTTTAATGCCGCGCCATAAGGCAAAATGAACCTCGGAATATTTTATCGACATAAAATCTTTTTGCACTAAGCCGATGCCGTGTTCGCCGGAAAGGGTACCGCCTAAGGATACTGTAAGTTCAAATACTTCGCGGATACCGTCTTTTAGTTTATTATTCCAGTCGTAATCGCTCATGTTGGCCTTAATAATATTTACGTGCAGGTTTCCATCGCCCGCATGACCATAACAAACAGATTCAAAACCATACCTGCCGCCAATTTCTTTTATACCTTTAATAAGCTGCGGCAGTTCGGCGCGGGGAACAACGGTATCTTCCTCCTTATAAACTGAATTTGACTTAACAGATACGGCCATGGTTCGCCGTAAGCGCCATAATTCTTCTTTTTGTGCCGATGAATCTGCAAATAATACATCCTTGCAAAAATAGGCTTCTAAAACGCCGTTGATCTTTTCACAATCAGCAAATATTACATCCTGGTTGGTTCCGTCAACTTCAATCAGTAAAAATGCTTCAATGCCATCTTGCAGGTCAAATGCAATATCATCATGCTCTTTTACCCACTCCACACCACGGCGCTCCATGAATTCCAACGCCGATGGGATTATCCCCGCCCTGAAAATGGCAGATACTGCCGCACAGGCCGCCTCATTAGTAGGGAAGGAGGCAAGCATTAAAGCATCAAGTGTTGGCAATGGCAATAGTTTCACCACAATTTTGGTTATGATACCCAGCGTACCTTCTGAACCTATCATCAGTTGGGTTAAATTATAGCCCGATGCATATTTAAGTGTATTTGCACCAGTCCAAATAATATCACCCGATGGCAAAACCACCTGCAGGTTCAGAATATATTCACGGATGGTGCCGTATTTTACTACCCTCGGTCCGCCCGAACCATGCGATACATTGCCGCCTATAAAACAACTCCCCTTACTGGCCGGGTCGACAGGATACAGTAGCCCTTTGGCGGCGGCCTGGTTCATAAATTCTTCGGTAACCACACCAGGTTCAACAGTTGCCTGCAGATTTTGCTCATCTATCTGTAACACTTTATTAAAACGCTCCATTGCAATAAGCAACCCGCCCTCTATAGGCAAGGCACCTCCGCTTAAGCCTGTGCCGGCACCACGCGGTGTCACAGAAATCAAGTGCTCGTTGCACAACATCATCAAAGCAGATACCTGCTCGGGCGTTTGCGGGCGTGCCACAACTTCCGGGTAATATACCAGGTCTTCAGTTTCGTCGTGGCTGTATTTTTGGAGTTCGTCGTGGTTAACTATAACATTATCGGCACCAACAATCGTTTTAATGCTATCAAGTACAGGAGCGGTTATTTTATTATAATTCATATTGCCGATGGATAGCTTATAACAACACTTGAATGTGCCACCTTCCCCATTAATGGTGGGTTTACCTTTTTAATAGCCACATGTATGGTTTTAACAAATGGGTATTTGCCAATAATTTTATCCAATATTCCCTGGCCTACGGTTTCTATTAACTTGCGGGTATGTTTCATCTCTTCGCAGGCTATGATGTACAATTTTTCATAGTCAACAGTGTTATCAAGTTCATCGGCCATGATAGCTGCCTGAGGTACAAATCCAACTTCAATATCCACCAGATAGCGGCATCCTAATTTTTGTTCTTCGGGATAAAACCCGTGGTACGCAAAAAACTCCGCACCCTGCAAGGCAATGTTAATCATGGTTCAAAAATAGTTGATTTTGTTGGCATAACAAGCCCCTCCCAAACCCTCCCCGGGAGAGAGGGCTTAAAAAGTCGCCCTTGCCGGGGGAGATTTAGAGGGGGCTTATATTTTTTTTCAACTCAAAAAGCAGGTTTAAACAAGCTAAACATAGTTTTTGGAATAAAGTGCCCTGTAGTATTCAAAAACAGCGATTTCATGTTGTTTAACTCTACTTTAAATCATATATATTTGCCTACCAACTATAATATTATGGCCAAAACAGATCTGTACGAATCGCCCGATTATTACCAATTAGATGAATTACTAACGGAGGAACACAAGCTAATCCGCTCGTCGGTACGTGATTGGGTAAAAAAGGAATTGAGCCCTATAATTGAGGACTATGCCCAAAAAGCCGAGTTCCCAATGCACCTGATCAAAGGCCTTGCCGAAATAGGCGCATTTGGCCCAACCATCCCGGTTGAATATGGCGGCGCAGGGTTAGATTATATGGCCTACGGCATTATTATGCAGGAAATTGAACGTGGGGATTCTGGCATCCGCTCGGCATCGTCAGTTCAGGGCTCATTGGTAATGTATCCTATTTATGCTTATGGTTCTGAAGAACAGCGTAAAAAGTATTTACCAAGGCTTGCATCTGGCGAAATCATGGGCTGTTTCGGCCTAACCGAACCCGATCATGGATCGAATCCGGGAGGCATGACCACCAATATTAAAGATGCGGGCGATCATTTCGTTTTAAATGGTGCCAAAATGTGGATCTCCAATTCGCCGTTTGCCGATATTGCCATTGTTTGGGCCAGGGACGAAAGCGGAAAGGTCCGTGGTTTAATAGTTGAACGCGGGATGGAGGGCTTTACAACGCCAACTACACATAACAAGTGGTCGTTAAGAGCATCTGCCACCGGCGAGTTGGTGTTTGATAATGTTAAAGTTCCAAAAGAAAATCTGCTGCCTAACGTATCAGGCTTAAAGGGCCCGCTGGGATGTTTAAACCAGGCCCGCTACGGTATTGCATGGGGGGCACTTGGTGCAGCTATGGATTGCTATGATACCGCTTTAAGGTATGCTAAAGAACGGGTACAATTTGGTAAACCAATAGCAGCGTTTCAGCTACAGCAAAAAAAACTGGCAGAAATGATTACCGAAATCACCAAAGCTCAGTTGTTGGTTTGGCGTTTAGGGGTACTTAAAAATGAGAACAGGGCAACAGCCGCGCAAATTTCTATGGCAAAACGTAACAGTGTAGAAACCGCCATTAATATAGCCCGCGAAGCCAGGCAAATACTGGGTGGTATGGGCATTACCGGCGAATATCCTATTATGCGGCACATGATGAACCTGGAATCTGTTATTACTTATGAGGGTACCCACGATATTCACCTTTTAATTACCGGAATGGATATAACCGGTGAAGATGCATTTAAATAAAATTCTTTGTAACCATTAAGCGAGCAATACGTAGCAAGGCATATTACAAATAACATTCGTTAAAGTTGTATAGCTATATTTGTATACGTATTGCATAATGTTTTTATCCCCGCCAAACCTAAATTACGTTAAATTCATTTTTCGCGACCATATTTTGTGGGCGCTTTTCGCTTTTACACTAATTTTTCAATCCTGTTCAAATAACACTATCGACACTGGCGACTATTCCAAAGAATTTAAAGTTATTTACGATACGGTAAATAACTACTACAGTTTTAAGAACAAGCCGCTGATAGGTACCCAATACCTCGATTCAACTTACAGAAAGCTCAAACATCCTTTTGTTCATGACAGGTTCAGGTTTTATGGCTTCCATTACCTGTACGAGAAAAAAAACACACATAACCTCAAAAAAACATTGCTATATGCCGATAGCATGTTAATGATGGCCAAAAAGAGCGTCACCAAAAAACAATACATGGTTGATTATGCCGAGGCAAACTTTGCCGCCGGTGATGCCTATTTCAGCCTTGATCAGTATACCGAGGCTTACAGATGCTATTATCAAGGTTATTATATAGGAAAAAGTCAGATAAATAACGAAATTTTGGCCGAGTATACCTATCGCATGGGGATGATTTTGTTCAAACAATCTCATTATAAAGAGGCCGCTAATTATTTTAAAACCAGCTACAAGCAAAGCTGGGCTTATCCAGATGATTTCAGATCATTTTATCAACGACAGGAATTGCTTGATAATGTTGGTGAAAGCTATAAAAACGCAGGTATGATTGACAGCGCCTCGCTATATTTTACAATGGCTTTGAAATTTATAAACGTCAGCAGTGTACGGTTTAGTAACAATACCAACATGCTGGAGATTGCACGCGGCGTAGTTTACGGTAACCAGGGCGATATAGCCCTGCAAACCCATGATTATGCTACGGCCGAACAATTGCTCAAAAAAAGTATTAATATTAATCTGCGTAAGGGAAATGACAACAGGGATGCACAGCTAACGGAAATTAAACTTTCACGTCTTTATTTAACGGTTAATAATCAACAGGATCTTTATAAAACGCTCAATAACCTCCGTTCGCAGTTAGATAGTTTGGCTAATGAGGATGCCGAAACCAATTGGAATTATTTAATGAGCAGGTATTTTCTGCTAAAGAAAGATGAAGTAAACGCGCTCAGGTATCTGAAAAGCTATTCATCGTTAAAAGATTCGATAAACGAGGCAGCAAATTCACTAAAACGTACCGACGTTAACCAGCAACAGGCAAATTTTGATAAGCAGGGTAAAATTGACAGCTTAAAAGATCACAACAAATTACAACTGATATATATTTACCTGGCTGTTACATTCTCCATTTTAGCGGTGGTTATCATTTTCCTCGTGTTCCGCAATTTAAAACGCTCCAAACGCGATGTGCTGGCAGTAAAAGCACTTAACGACCAAATACGCAAGCAAAAAAATGTGCTCGAAAACACGCTGGAAGAACTTAACCGGGGAGGCCGCGAAAAAGACAGAATATTACGGGCAGTGGCCCACGATCTCCGGAATCCACTGGGCGGAATAGCATCGTTATCGGATGCCATGACGAGCGATGATTATACCGCCGAACAAATGGAGATGATCAACCTCATAAAAGATACCTCCTATAACTCGCTGGAATTAATCAATGAAATTTTAGAGGCCGCCAATACCGCATCGGCAAAGTTTAATAAAGACTGGGTGGATATCAGTTCCCTGCTGAACAGCTGTGTTGAATTGCTGCGCTTTAAAGCTGCTGAAAAACAACAAAACATCGTACTCAACCTCCAGGAAAATTTGCCCGGGCTTTATATCAACCGGGAAAAAATATGGCGGGTAATTGGCAATCTCTTAAGCAATGCTATAAAGTTCAGTAACAAAGGAGAAACTATAACAGTGGGTGTTAAAGATTGCAATAATGGTGTTGAAATTGCAGTGAGCGACGCGGGTATCGGCATTCCCGACAAATTGCAAAAAGAAGTATTTAACATGTTTACCGATGCCAAGCGACTTGGTACGGCAGGCGAAAAATCATTTGGACTCGGTCTTTCCATTTGTCGCCAGATAATTGAAAAACACAACGGTAAAATATGGCTGCAAAGTAATACCGGCTTGGGTACTACTTTCTATGTTTTCCTCCCATATGAAACTGAAACGTTAAACTTGTTGGCAACAGAACGGGCGGTGTTACATTAACATTGCCGAAGCATTAAAATAATACTAAATACAAGGCCTCAATTTAAGTTTAAACTGTATTTTAGAACCTTAATAAACCCCCGATCTTAATTATTAATGTTGATTACAAAAAACTATTACCGCAAATACAATTACGGCACTTTGGCGGTGATAGTTATTTTTTTGTGTATCCTATCTTTTGCTTTTTCATGCAACAGATCAAGTGATAATTCATTACCGTCATCTGCATTTGACGTGGTACTTGATTCGGCCAACCGGATGTTTCAAATTGGTAATGAGGATGAGGCCAGGCATTACCTGGATTCGGTTTACAAGCGTACCAAAAACCTTAACCTGGTTCAAGCCTACAATTATTACGAGTTCAGTTATATATATACGTCCCATACCGAGGGCGACGTCGGCAAAGCCAAGCTTTATTCAGACAGCTTACTTAACCTTTTTGATACGCCCGAGAAAAAACTCAAATATCCTAACGAATATGCACAGGCTTTTTTTTATAGGGGAGATCTGTTATTTGCCGAGAATAAATTCAATGAATCATACCAGTATTTTTACCAGGGTAAGTTAATAGGCACTAATAATTTAGATAATTGCATACTGAGTGATTACAGCTACCGGATGGGTATGATCCTGTACAAGCAGGAGCGTTATCAGCAGGCTGCCACCAGCTTTAAAACCAGTTCGAAAGAAAATGGCTCTTGCGGCCCCGATAACAACGCGTTTTTCAGAAAGCAGGAGTTATTAAATAATATTGGTTTATGTTATAGTAAAATAAACAATGTCGATAGCGCACTTTATTTTTACAACCTCGGCCTAAAATATATAGATGACCATGCCGTACAAAGCAAACTAAAGCCGCAATTACTTGATGTAGCCCGCGGTGTAATTTATGGTAACCAGGCAAACATATATATATGGCTAAAAAACTATGAACTGGCCAAAGTCCTGCTCCGGAAAAGTATCGAAATTAACTTACGCAAGGGCAGTGATAACCAGGATGCCCTATATTCCGAAATTAAGTTAGCCCAGTGTTATGCAGCCCAGGGCAAAAACGATTCCCTTTTGCTCACTTTAAATAAACTGCATCAGCAATCTGACATAATAAAAGACGTACAGGTATTGGCCGACTGGAATAACCTGATGTCTGTTTATTACGATAAAATAAACCAGCCTGTTTTGGCTATGAAGTATTTTACGCAGTACGATGCGCTGAAGGATTCTATCAGTCAGAAAAACAGATCGTTAAAAGAGGCAGATATAGCCGAGCAAATAAAGCGACTGGAAAAAGACAACGAGTTTGACAAGCTCAAAAAAAATAATCAGCAGCAGAATATTTACCTGCGGGTTGCCGCCGTTTTTGGTGTGATGCTGCTGAGTATAATTTCGCTCATCTTTTTAAACTGGCAAAAATCAAAAAAGAATATCAAAGTATTGGGTGGATTAAATGACCAGATCAACAAACAAAACACCCACCTTGAATTTGCACTTGATGAACTTAAAGTAAATGGCCAGGAAAAGGACAGAATTATGCGAACCGTGGCGCATGACCTCCGCAACCCAATAAGCGGCATAGCGTCACTAACCACCGCAATGGGCGATGATGAATACACCGACGATCAAAAAGAAATGCTAAACATTATCCGGGAAACCTCATTTAATTCGCTGGAATTAATAAACGAGATATTGGAAGCTGCCAACACCGCCACAACAACGCTTAATAAGGAACCGGTAGACATAAATGGTTTGTTAAATAACAGTGTTGAGCTGCTCCGTTTTAAAGCTGCAGAAAAAGACCAATCGATAAGTCTTGATTTGTTAAGTGATCCGCTGGAAATAATGATGAGCCGGGAAAAAATTTGGCGGGTGGTGGGTAACCTTATCAGTAATGCAATAAAGTTTAGCCCGGTGGGGGGTTATATATTTGTTAAAGTAATTGATCTGGAAAATGAGGTACAGGTATCCGTTAAGGATAACGGCATAGGTATCCCCGATAAACTTAAACACCAGGTATTTAATATGTTTACCGATGCCAAACGCCCCGGTACCGAGGGCGAAAAATCGTTCGGTTTGGGACTTTCCATTTGTCAGCAGATCATTGAGAAGCATAATGGCCGTATCTGGTTTGAAAGTGACACCGAAAATGGTACCACGTTCTACTTTTCGTTACCAAAGTAAAAACCATACGCTGCTTGTAAGGTTTATTTAACAAATCAGCACTAATGAAAATATCTAAATACCTGCATTCTTGCCTTGTTTTTGAGCTGAATGGCTATAAATTATTGTTCGATCCCGGGAAGTTTTCTTTTGCCGAGGGATTGGTAACCCCACAAATGTTTAAGGATGTAAATGCTGTAGTGATAACTCATATCCACCCGGATCATTACGATATAGAAATTCTGCAAAATATTCTCGCGTTAAGTGGTGCTACAGTAATTACCAATACGCAAATAGGGAAGGAGCTTGATAAGGCAAACATTCCCTATCATATCCTGGAAGATGCAACTGAACAACACGGCCCCTTCAAACTTAAGGCATTCCCGGTAACTCATGAGCCCATAATGGATAACCCAGCACCTCAAATGACGGGGTTTATTATAAATGATAAGGTTTTACATCCCGTTGATTCAATGGAAAATAAGCTATTGGATTTTAAAGGTATAGAACTGTTACTTATGGTAACAATGGCACCTTTTGCCAACGAACTACGCATATCGGGCTTTGCCGATAAACTACAGCCCAAACAAATACTCCCCGTTCATGATGGCTACGCTAAAACATTCTTCATAAAACAGCGCTATGCGGCCTATGTAAAACATTTTGATAAACAAGGCATAAAGTTTCATGAAGTATATGAAGTGGGTGATGGCATAACGTTGTTGTAAAGCGGGTTAGCTTAAAATAAAAAAGGCCCCCGCTTGTTAAAGCAGAGGCCTATATGGGGTTAGCCTCCTGCTAAGCCAACCCACATTAACCTTATCACACTGCTAAGGTGAAGATTAATAATGAAGAAAAGATGAACATTACTTTTATGGCTAAGCTTAATTTTACATCTTAGCAAAAAAGCTCAATTGTTTATATGCAGAAACCCGATAGCCTGATTTTTGACATGGACGGAACCCTTTGGGATGCCGTTGACACCTATGCCAGTTCATGGAATCTCACTTTTGAAAAACTGGCCATAAAAAGAATTATCGGCCGCGATGAACTTATGGGCTTAATGGGTATGGAAGGCAGAAAGCTCACCAAAATTTTACTACCCGATCTTGACGATGATAAGGCGATGGGAATTTACATGGATGTAAATGAAACCCGCAGGCAAATTATCCCCACAAGCGGCGGCAATGTATATCCTGGCGTTACCGAGGGCATAAAGCAATTAAGTACCAAATACAAATTATTTGTATTGAGTAATTGCGCAGTTGGTATTATCCCGCTGTTTATTAGCTGGGCCGGCATTGGCAATGATATTACAGATTCTATTGCGTATGGTTATAATGGTATGCCCAAGCACCATAATATGCAAATACTTATTGATAAACATGAATTGAAAAACCCCGTTTATGTTGGCGATACACAAGGTGACGCTGAACAGACACATATGGCTGGCCTGCCGTTTATATTTGTGAGCTATGGATTTGGTAAAACAGACGACTATCAATTGCGATTTGATGATTTTGAATCATTAACCGCATATTATATGAGCCTGTAATGCGTTATAGCATAAATCATTAAAATTTAAATGCAAATGAGTAAACGCGGGTCTGTTCTATTGGTGTTCGTACTAATGTGGAATCTGTCATCCGCGCAAAAGGTACAGTTAGATTCTATCCGGTGGATAACTAAATCACTGGGCTATTTGTACTTTTCACAAGGGCATATAAATTACAATTTCGACGGTATAGACGGCTCGAAAAGCAAATACGCTATTGTAAAAGACACCCTCATCATGTCTGATATTTATACATCAAGCGCCGATAAATTCAGCAAAAAGCACCGCGATGATTTTAAATTCCTGATACGGAATATTACCCCGAGCAGGCTTTACTTAAAAGCTATTGACCCTAATGCCATTAAACTTGCGGGCAATATAACTTATGAGTTTACCAACTTTAAAAACAGTTACGACAAAGATATCAAGTTTTCGAAGCTTAGTTTTTTATCATCTACCTGTTATGGCGACTGCCCCCAGCTGGGAATAGAAATTTTGGCCAATGGCGATTATAAATTGAAAGCAGGTGAACACGTTGGTAATTACAGCGGAACCTATACAGGTAAATTATCGGCAGCGCAATTAGATACCCTTAACTATTTATTGAAGCACAGTGAGCTTAAAAAAATGGCAGACTGGGAACAAACCGGCACTGTTGCCGATGCGCCAAATTATTATTTTGCTATTGAATATACCAACACTAAAAAGAAGCTTAGCATTACTACCAATAAACCGCCCATGAACGTTACCGACCTCATTAGTTTTATGATAAGGTCTTATAAAAGCGTCACTTTGCGTAAAGTGCAAGAGAAAGCCAACTAATAAACGATATTTTATACACAACAAATATTAAGTTTTTGTAGCTTAGATAAATAAATACCGTTTATGAAAATCCGTATAAAAACAATTGTGATTTTGGTTTTACTGCTGATAATAACAGGCTTTGTTTATTATCGTTATTATTTTGTTTTTGGCGAAGGGGCCAAGGCCGGCACCATGAATTATTTTGTAAAAAAAGGTTATCTGTTTAAAACCTACGAGGGACGTCTTATTCAAAATGGCATCCGTACACAAACGCAGGGTAACATAGCATCAAACGAGTTCATATTTTCTGTTAGCGACGAGAAAGTTGCGCAACAACTTAATAACAACGCTGGTTCATATCTTGAATTGCATTATAAAGAATATGTACACACCCTGCCGTGGAGAGGGTTTAGTAATTTTGTTGTAGATAGCGTAATATCAGCAAAACCGGTAAACCAATAACAGCTAAAACAAAGAATCGGCTTTGCCGGAATTTTGAACTTCAATTTTGCTGAGATTATAACTTAACTCGCCATTTTTATTTATGGCTTTTATCAGCCCCTTATCAAACAAGTAACTAAGTACATCCTCTGAATTTTTCTGATGAACCGATGGGCTTGTGCCCGGTTCCAATGCGCTAAGCTTTGTGGCCACTTCAGCTGCGGTAGCCTGCCCCAACTGCGCAAGTGCGAAAATTATATTCTCGCGTGAGCAAGCACCACTTTTATATTCGTGTGGTACATGCAGCGGTTTGTATTCATCAAAAAAAGATTGATCGGGACTATCCATAATATTGTTTTTTTACCTATCAGGCATCAACGGCTGCATCACGTAAACCTTTAACCGTGTCATGCGCTATTCTTAAACCTTCAAGTTGGTTCGTAAGCAAGCTAACTACTTTATCATCTTCCCATATCAGTTCTTTATCGTCAAGTGCGCTGCGGTATGCTTTTTTAGCTACGTCTTCGCCATGTTCACAATCAGCCAGGATACCATGCCTGTCTTTATTGATAAAGGCGGCTTTAACATCCATCCATGTGTGATAGAATTTACCGGATAGGGTAGTGCCATCAGTTGGGCTACCGCCCAATACATGAATATATTCCCTTATTTCTGATACGTAATTTTTGCTTTGATCAATATACTCGTTGAAAAGCAGGTTAAGGCCGGTTTCGTCGGTAGCTTCGTTTGCTTTTTCATAACCGGCTATGCGGTCGTTATTAATCTTTATCAGATCGTTCAGCGCCGAGATCTGGTGCTGTATATGTTGTAAAACTCCCATTGTAATGCTTATTTATTAATTAATAAACATAGCAGTTGGGTTAATGTTTTTAAATTTAAAAACGAATTGAGCCTTGGTATAAAATAATAACCAAGCTTAATAGGTGGCTCGTTAAATCAAGAGCCTTTGCGCTGCCCGGATTATAAAATTGATTGGTTTATTTTTGCGTATCAATTGGTGCCATCATTAACAGGCAATGCAAAGCAAAAAGTAGCTCCTTTTCCTTCAATGCTGTTAACCCACATTCTGCCACCTTCACGCTTAACTATCTCTGATGATATGTATAATCCTAACCCCAAACCAGGAAAAGTATGTTGCTTATTGCCGCTTACACGGTAAAACTGTTCAAATACTTTATCCTTCTTATCCTCGGGTATACCGATGCCAAAATCCTGCACACAAACAATGGCTTCATGGCCTTCTAAACGTGTGCTCACAATTATCTTGTCGGTATGCGGCGAGTACTTAATAGCATTTGTAATAAGGTTGGTTATCACCTGACTTATGCGATCCTTATCTGAATAGATTTTCCCGGTTTCGGTGAATTTTTCTATCAGTGTATGTTTTTGCGTGGTATGCTTCAAATCATCCATCGTTTCTTTTATCACCTGGTTAAAATCAAACCAAACTTTATTAAACTGCAGCCTGCCCGAATTTATTTTAGTAACATCCAATAAATCGCCAATTAGGTTTGTGAGACGGTTTACCTGGGCATCCATACGTAACACCATCTGGGCTTTTTTATGTTCGCCCTCTTTGGTAAGCATAGCACCCAGTACCTGTGCATAAGCCTTTATACTTGTTACCGGCGTTTTTAATTCATGACTGGCTATGCCCAGGAAATCATCTTTTTGCCGTTGTAATTGTTTTTGTTCGTCTATATCGGTGTTTGTACCAAACCATTTAATAATATTACCATCCAGCGTAAATGGATGCGCCTGCGCAAGATGCCATTTGTAAACGCCATTTTTGTCTTTAAGCCTAAACTCGTACTGATATATATTGCCCGTTTGTAAAGCGTTTGTCCAGGTATCAATGCACCCTGGCTGATCTTCCGGATGAACGCGGGTTAGCCAGGCCGGACCTGCAACTTCTTCTGCCGGTAATCCAAAATATTCAACCGCCCGCTGGTTCACATAATCAAGCTGACCGTCTGTACGTGCTGTCCAAAGCTGTACCGGCATAAAGTCGGTAACAAATTCAAACTGTTTTATTTGATCGTTAAGATCGCGGTTGGTTTGCTTAAGCTGCTGATCGGTAATGGTTTTATCGGTAACATCAGTACAAGAGCCAATATAACCGGTAAAAACGCCATTGGCATCAAACTGCGGATTGCCGATAGCTATACACCACCGTATCTCGCCATCTTTGCGTAAAATCCGGAAATCCACCTCATATTTAACCCGTTTTTCCAGATCTCTTAAAAACGTTTCGCTCGCCCGTTGTCGGTCTTCGGGTAAAATTGCAGTTGTCCAGCCATCTCCCAGGTGTTCTTCATAGGGGCTACCTGTCCAATCAATCCAGGTTTGATTTAAATAGGTAATAGCGCCAAACTCGTCAGACATCCATAGTGCCGTTGGCGAGGCATTGGTAATGCTTTTTAATAAAAGCTCACTATCCGTTAACGCCTTTTTATCAGCTATTTCACGCCGCATATCGCGGGCAATGGAGGCACGGCCCTGCGGCTTTCCTGTAGTAGAATCATAAACCAGCATAGTAGTGCCATATACCGGGATAGATTCCCCGGTTTCAAAGTGGCGATACTTGATCTCGCCCGACCATTTACCATCCTTTAATAGTGCTTTATTTACTTTACCGCTTAATTTCAAAAGTTCATCGGGCATAATGTATTCGCTATTATGCTTTTCCAACTCCTGCTGACTTTTTATGCCCAGCATAATGCGCCCCGCGGCATTCACGTAACTTACATTACCATCCAGATCAGATAAACTTACAAAATCAGAACTATGATCTATCAGTGTTAACAGTTTATATTGTTCGTTATGAGCCTCTTTATCGGGTCGTAGGTCACGGGCTACTGATGCCATGCCAATATGTTCTCCGGTCAGGGGATCATCAATACGGAAAGCGTTCAGATAAACTGGGATAGGATTACCTGTTTTGAAATTACGATAATGGAGTTCGCCGTTCCAGCATCCTTGCTCCTGTATAGCGGGTACAACTTCGGCTTTAACCTTTTCTTTATCATCGCCCCAGTAATATTCAATGCCGGGTTTCAAGGCTTCCTTTGCATTGGCAGCACCAAACAGGGCATAACCGGCTTTGTTCAAATAACTTACATTGGCCTCCAGATCGGCAACTGCTACCACATCGGCAGTATTTTCAACAAGGGCAATAAGTTTTTGCTGCTCAAGCCTGTCATGTAATTCGCGGGTTACATCCTGTACAGTGCCGGCGAAGCGCCAAAGCTCATTATTGTAATTAAAGTAAGCTTTGCCCTTGCACCTTATCCAGTATTTAAGCAAGCCCTCATCATCCACTGTTCTGAAAGTGATATCGTAATTACCATCGCCATTAGGGTCGTAAGCCTGTTGCACTGCTTGTTTTAAACGAACTTCATCCAGCGGATGTACATACCTAAGTAAACCTGCGTATTCTATAATATCGGTTGCCTTATAACCACATAATATTTTACACCGCTCGTCCCAGATTACTATTTTTTGCGGCGGATAAAGATCCCAGGTACCCAGTTCGGCGGCCTGTAAAGCAAATTTCTGCCGTTCCTCGCTCTCTTTTAACTGTATGCGGGTTAGCACAAGTTCTGTAACATCTGCCGCCGTATTTAATACACCCCATACGGTGCCATCGTCATTTTTAAGTGGAGTGAATACAAAATTGAAGTAATATATTTTTAATTGGCCATTAACAACCAAATCAACCCGGGCTTCGTTGGCTTCATAGAGGTTGCCCGTTTTATAAACGTTATTGAGTATACCGTAAACAGATTGCGTTTTTAATTCGGGCAATACATCAAAATATAATTTATCAATGATGTCATCGCCTTTACCAAATATTTTAACGATAGCCTTGTTGGCAACCTTTATACGCATTTCTTCGCCCACATACAAACCAACCGGGCTTGGCGATTCTGAAATTAGGGTACGAAAAATATTTTCGTTCTGCTGAAAACTAAGTTCTGTTTGGTTATCCATTTAAATGGTGAATGCCTAAAGATAGCTCTTTAAATTTAGGTTATTCATGGAAAAAATGCGCCATTTTAACTTGTCGGGCTTTTAATTATTGATAACTATTTTCCATCACGATATATTAATTATTAACCATTAAGATAATTAATAAAACAGTGCTATATTTTTTATTTTATTCCTGAATTTTTAACCTATAACGGTATATTTAAAAACACACATTGTGTAAAATAATCGTCATTTAAATAGGTGAATTATAGCCCGGTGGTGTAAAAAATTTATATACATACAAAACAATTTAAAGCCCATTTGCATTATTAACCCAATAAAAATTATCGGACTGGTACGCCATATTCCGGTTACAAGTAAAACGTGTTTCGATGACTAAAATTCATAAAGAACAACATAATAACATAACTATGTTACCTAAAACACCAACAGGTATAACGGGCTTAGATGAAATTACAGCCGGCGGTTTGCCAAAAGGCCGCCCAACGCTGATATGCGGTGAGGCCGGGTGCGGTAAAACCCTGATGTCGCTGGAGTTTATTATCCGCGGCGCCACTGAGTTTAACGAGCCTGGCGTATTTATGGCCTTTGAAGAAAAAACCGAAGAACTGGCAATGAATGTATCGTCGCTTGGATTCGATCTTTTAAAACTTCAGGCTGAGGGTAAGGTTAAGCTCGACCATGTTCACATCGACAGAAGCGAAATAGAAGAAACAGGCGAATATGACCTGGAAGGGCTTTTTATAAGATTAGGCTATGCTATTGATTCCATTGGCGCCAAAAGGGTAGTGCTGGATACGCTTGAAAACCTGTTTTCTGGTTTATCAGATACTGCTATCTTACGCGCCGAGCTTCGGAGGCTTTTTAACTTTTTGAAGGAGAAAGGCGTTACGGCTATAATAACCGGCGAAAAGGGCGATGGTTCGTCATTAACCCGGCAGGGATTGGAAGAATATGTATCTGATTGTGTGATCCTGCTTGATCACCGGGTTATTAACCAGATCTCGACCCGCAGGTTAAGGGTGGTTAAATACCGTGGCTCTCAGCATGGCACCAACGAATACCCTTTTTTAATTGATGAGGAAGGTATTTCGGTGCTACCCGTAACTTCATTAAAATTGGAGAAGCAGGTTTCGTCAGAAAGGGTGCCATCTGGTATCCCGGCATTAGATGAAATGCTTGGTGGTAAAGGTTTTTTTAAAGGAAGCAGCGTGTTGGTTTCTGGTACTGCAGGTACCGGCAAAACAAGTATAGCAGCCTATTTTGCTAACGAAACATGTAATGCCGGTAAAAAGTGTCTGTATTTTGCATTTGAAGAATCGCCCATGCAGATAGTACGTAACATGAAGTCTATTGGCGTTGATCTGCAAAAGCACATGGATAAAGGGGTCCTTAAATTTTATGCCTCACGACCAACTTTGTACGGTTTAGAAATGCACCTGGTATCTATGTATAAGCTTATCCACAAGTTTAAGCCCGATGCAGTTGTACTTGATCCAATAACCAACCTTATTACCGTTGGGTCTGTTAGTGAAGTAAAATCGATGCTGGTAAGGCTGATAGATTTTTTACAGGAAATACAGATAACGGTAATGTTCACCGCGCTTTCATTAAATACCATTGTAAGTGAACAAACCGATGAAGGGGTATCCTCATTGGTTGATGCCTGGCTGCTTGTGCGCGATATTGAACATAACGGCGAGCGTAACCGCGGAATGTACATCATGAAATCGCGCGGAATGAAGCATTCAAACCAGGTACGTGAGTTTATTATTACCGACAAGGGGCTTGATCTGGTAGATGTTTACTTAGGGCCCGAAGGCGTACTTACAGGGTCGGCCCGCGAAGCGCAAAAGCTGAAAGAAAAAACAGGCGTTGCCCTGCGCGATTTCGCAGTATCCCGTAAAGACAAGGAAGTTATGCGCAAGCGAAGGATGCTGGAAGCTAAAATCTCTAATTTACAGGCCGAATTTGAATCGACAGAAGAGGAACTGAACAAAATTTACATGGAAGAAGAGTTGAAGTTGCAAATAGTGGAAAAGAACAGAGAAGATATGACCAATATGCGCAAAGGAACAAATGATGAAAATAAAATAAGGAGTAAAAAGTAATGCAAGAGGAAGAAATAAATTATGAATTAAGGTTATATGTTGCCGGGAAAACGGCAAAATCTGTTACTGCCTTAGCTAATCTAAAAAAATATTGTGAAGAACATTTAAAGGGGCAATACGTTATCGAGGTAATTGACTTGTTGGTACAACCACAATTAGCAGAAGGCGACCAGATATTTGCGATACCTACATTAGTACGTAAAGTACCAGAGCCTATCCGCAAAATAATTGGCGATCTATCAAACGAGGAAAAGGTTTTAGTGGGTTTAAATATTCGCCCACGCTAACAAATATAAAATGACCGAACAAGATCAATTGCCTTTTTCTGAAGAAACTACCGATAATGGGGATAAAGAAGTTTACCATTTGCGCTTGTTTGTAACAGGGGCTTCACCCAATTCATCACGGGCCATAACAAATATCAAAGAGATTTGTGAAACCCATTTGCACGGCAATTATGAATTGGAAATTATCGACATATATCAACAGCCGTTGATTGCCGAGAGCGAACAGATTATAGCCCTGCCCTTACTTATTAAAAAAGCACCGGGAATGGAACGACGGATGATCGGCGACATGTCTAACACGAATAAAGTATTAAGAGGGCTTGGTTTAAATAATGAGTAAAATTAAATGGAGCCGGTTAAACATACATACGAGGAAATAGTACTGCAGAATACAGAGCTGCAGATACAGCTTGAAGAAGCCAACGATACCATTGATGCTATACGCAATGGACAGGTTGATGCGCTTATTGTTAAAGGTGATGACGGCCACCAGTTGTATACACTTAAAACAGCCGATCAAACCTATCGTGTTTTTATTGAAAAAATGAATGAAGGTGCGGTTACCCTTAACCGCGACTGTGTTATACTTTATAGTAATTCGCGTTTTGCAGCAATGATGAACCTGCCGCTTGAAAAAGTAATAGGTTTTAAATTTGAAACATTTGTTCCCGAATTATCGGCCAATAAATTTAAGGAGCTAATAGATACCGGCTGGAATGAGGATTGCAAAGGCGAAATATTGCTTACCAATAAAGATTTTCAGTTAACACCTTGTTTGATGTCATGCACTACGCTTGATTTGGATGAAGGAACTGCGTTAAGCCTCATATTAACAGATCTTACTCACCAAAAAGAAGCGGAGTGGGAATTAAAAGTTAAGAACGACCAGTTGCTGGAAGCGCAAAATGCCGCCGAAAAGTTAAACTATGAGCTGGAAGACACCGTAAGGGAACGCACGAAAGACCTCTTGATCAGTCGCGAACACTTTAAGTTGCTGTCAAACAACATTCCCCAAATGAGCTGGACAAATTTACCCGGCGGCGAAGTGGATTTTTATAACCAGCAATGGTTTAATTACACCGGGCGCCGTTACGGTGAAACTGCAGGCTGGGGATGGCAGCAAATTGTTCACCCGGATGATTTGGCGTTAACTATGGATAAATACATGACAGCGCTAAAAACGGGGAATATTTTTGAGGTTGAAAATCGTTACCGTCGCTGGGATGGTACTTACCGCTGGCACCTGAATAGGGCAGTACCTTTAAAAGACGAAAAAAACGAGATTATTTTTTGGGTGGGTACAGCCACAGATATTGAAGACCAGAAAAAGGAAATGGAACGTAAGGATGAGTTTATAGGTATAGCCAGTCATGAACTTAAAACGCCATTAACCAGTTTAAAAGGCTATTTGCAGCTCATTACATCTTACAAGAAAGAAGAAATACCACCCGTTGTAAAGCAATATATTGAGAAAGCAAGTGTAGCCATAAATAAATTGCAGCGTTTAATAAATGATTTACTTGATGTAAGCAAAATACAAGCGGGCAGATTGGAATATGCCATAGGCGAGGTTGATCTTTCTAATCTCATTAAAAACTCTATAGAAAATGCAAATCATATCTATCCGCAATATGAATTTGATAACCAGGCACAACCAGGTTTACGGGTGGAAGGCAATGCCGAACGGTTGGAGCAGGTGTTGATGAACTTTATTAATAATGCTGTTAAATATTCGCAGGTAAACAAACAAATAATCCTTAAAACAGAAACGCAAGACCATACGGTGCGTGTATCTGTAACGGATTTTGGAATTGGCTTATCTGATGCACAGCGCGAAAAAATATTTGAGCGCTTTTACCGGGTTGAGGATAAAAAATTTATGGCGAGCGGCCTGGGAATGGGACTTTACATAAGCACGGAGATCATTAACAACCATAACGGAAAAATAGGTGTTGAAAGTGAACTTGGCAAAGGGGCTACTTTTTATTTTGAATTACCAAGAGTGTTATAACTAACCTGCATTAGGTTTTATTTTTCAGGAAAATTGCAGGTGAGTTAAATACTTCGGATATTGAGCAGGTGTTTGATTTACTACTTATCTGCCCCTCTTTTTTATTAACCTGCAAATTATGTCAGCTACAGATAACGGAAACGTATCTTATATAAAAAGCGAAAACGGTGTTGCCACCATCAGCTTTTACCATCCCGCGCAAAATTCACTTCCGGCGGCACTTTTAAATGAACTTACTGCAGCTATTATTAAAGCTGGTGAAAACACCGATATAAAGGTAATTATTTTAAAAAGTGGGGGCGACCGTACATTTTGCGCCGGAGCCAGTTTTGATGAGCTTGTGCAAATAAAAGATAAAGAAGCCGGGGCGCTATTTTTTTCGGGCTTTGCTAATGTTATCAATGCCTGCCGTAAATCGTCTAAAATAATTATTGCCCGGGTGCAGGGTAAAGCCGTTGGCGGTGGTGTAGGACTTGCCGCTGCTGCCGATTATTGCCTCGCCACCCAGTTTGCATCAATTAAGCTAAGCGAGCTGGCTATAGGTATCGGGCCTTTTGTTATCTCTCCGGCGGTTACACGCAAGGTTGGCTTGTCTGCCTTCTCTCAACTTACCATTCGGGCTACCGATTTTCAGACCGCTAAATGGGCTATGGATAAGGGGCTATATAATGAGGTTTATGATGATATCGCCGCGCTTGATGCAGCCATTGATATCCTCGCAGATAAGTTAGCATCATACCATCCGGATGCGCTCAAAGGATTAAAGCAGATTTTATGGGAAGGCACCGATGATTGGGATACGCTGCTTAACCAACGTGCAGCCGTCAGCGGTGAGTTGGTACTATCAGCTTTTACACAGCAAACTTTACAGGCGTTCCTTAGTGGTAACAGATAAGGCAAGTTGGTTTATATTAAAACTTCATTCGTTGTAGAAATTAATAGCTCTTCTTTAAATCAATTCATATAAAAAATTCTGTTTTGTATGTTTTTGTTATAACTTTATTAGGTTCATTATCATCTTCCAATAAATTACTTACAACGATATATTATTAAAAAGAATGTATAATTGAAGCATAATTTGCCTTTAAATGTACTATCCCCAAAAAAGTAAATTCATAAGAGTAACTGGCTTGCTGGCCATATTGGCGGGAATATTTATTGCCCTCGGCTGGATATTTAACATAAATAGCCTTCAAACACTTTTCATTCAATATGTTGCCATAAGGTTTAATACAGCTTTGTGTTTCGCATTTTTAGGAACAGCACTAATCATAACCCAACAACCTGTTAAGCCATACTCACGCATGGCTTTTTTAATGTTATCAGCTGCTGTTACCTGCATCGGAATTTTTGGCGTGTTACAATATCTTTATCATTTCAATAGTATTTTCGATAGGATCTTTGACCATACCGGCAATACTTCTGCCTATACTTTTAAAAGCTATACCGCTATTAATACCACTGCCTGCACCGTACTGTTTGGTGCCGCCTTTTTACTGTTCAGTACTAAAAGTAAATCACTTCATAACATCGGGCAGTTTCTGCTTCATCTGGTAACAATTGTTTCCGGGGTAGCCCTAATAGGGTATTTATATGGTTTGTCGCTGTTTTATGATCTTAAGTATGTAAGTTCAATGCCGGTGCACACAGCTATCATTTTTTTAGGCTTATCTATTGCTGCTACACTTTTACACCCCAGCCTTGGCGTGGCACATATTTTCACAGGTAACAAGGTAGGCAACTTAATGGCGCGCCGACTCTTTTTACCCCTGGAGTTTATTTTTATTGTTTTAGGCTTCCTGAGGTTTAAAATGCAGTACACGCATTTATTACCGCTTCAACTTAGTATGTACCTGCTATCGTTGATTTTGCTGCTTGTTTGCCTGGTGGTTATTGCCGTTAGCGCCATGTGGCTTAATCAGGTAGATGAGCATCGTACCAATGCCGAAAATGAAGTAATAGCCCTTAACAATACACTGGAGAAAAGGGTAGAGGAGCGCTCACAAGCTTTGATGCAGGCTATCGAAAAATTAGAAAAAAGCGAAAGTAAATACCGGTCGCTCATTGAACATGCTTCGGATGCCATTTATGTACTCGATCTCGACAGCAATTTTTCTGAAGTAAATGCACGTATGTGCCAAATGACGGGTTACACGCGTGAAGAGCTCTTACAAATGCGGGTAGAAGCTATCATTGATCCCAAACATCTTAAAGAAAATCCAATAGTTATCGGCCTTAATCACTTGTATACCGCCGTTATAAAGGAGCGCCGGTTTGTTAAAAAGAATGGGATTGTATTTGATGTGGAGATCAATGTTAAACGGTTTTCTGAAGATAGGGTACTGGTAATTGCCCGTGATATCACCGCGCGCAAGATAATGGAAGCTGAGCTCAAAGATGCAGAGTTAAAGTTCAGGACCCTGGCCGATAAATCAATGGTTGGGGTATATATTGTTCAAAAGGGGCGCTTTAATTATGTTAATCCACGGTTTGCCGAAGTATTTGGGTACACACAACAAGAACTTATCGATGCCGAATCTGTAGATATAGTTATTAGTACTGATTATAAAAAAATGGCGATGGATAACGTCCGTGCGAGGCTAAGCGGGGAGATAGACAGTATTCATTACGAGGCCAGGGGGCAATGCAGCGATGGTTCATTGAACTGGGTTGAATTTTATGGCAGCCGGGTTACAATCGATGGCGAACCCACCATTATCGGTTCGATGATTGATATCACCGAACGAAAAAAGGCGGAAGAACAATTGCGTTTATCCGAACAAAAATACAAATTGTTATTTGATAGTAATCCGCTGCCAATGTGGATGATAGATAAGAATGATCTTACTATAATTGCAGTTAATGCAGCAGCCGTGTTAAAATATGGCTACTCGCAGGAAGAGTTTTTAACAATGAAAGCAGAGGACCTGTTGATTTCCTATAAAGGAGAGAATTTAAAAGCAAAATATACGGGGGAAATAGCTCCAACAACCAATACAAGCATAAGTAATCATTACAAAAAAGATGGTTCATTAATTTACGTGCAAACAATAGCTCAGGATATTATTTTTGAAGGGAAACCGGTATGCTTGTCTTTAGGAAACGATGTTACCGAAAAAATACAATCAGAAAAGTTACTTCAAAAATCAGAAGCGCATCTGCAAACTATTTTAAATACTACCGATACGGTTTATGCTTTGTTTGATAGTGATTTAAACGTGCTGGCTTTTAATCAAACTGCCGAAAAATTTGTAAGGGAACAATTTCATCAGGAACCTGAAAAGGGCGATAACCTGTCAAAATATTTGTCGCAAGAGAGGTTTCCTCATTTCTTAAAGTTTGCGCGGCATGTGCTCACTGGCAATAATGTGAACTATGAAATAGATTACCTGCAACCCAATGGGGCTACGTTTTGGTATTATGTGCGAATGTTTCCGATAATTGATAGCGATAAGCAAATTTTGGGGTTAATGATGGCGCTTTATGATATCACCGAAAGGAAGAGCACTGAAAACAACTTAAAAATAGCCTACGAACGCATTCATGAACAAATAGATAGCATCAAGAATATGGCCTGGAAGCAGTCGCATTTTATACGCAGCCCCTTAGCCAATTTAAAAGGCCTTGCCGATATGCTTAAAGATGATCCCGCAGATGTGGAAGCACTTAACTTTATGCTTACCGAATTAAACCGCCTGGATACCGTTATTATGGAGATGGCCCAGGATGCAGCACACCATGAAGATTAAGTAATTTTCCGGGTAAGCAGACACCTTCACAACTTAAAGCGTTGCTACAGAGAATAGCACAATTTCTCCCACATTACGTAAAACCAGGGCCTAATTGCAATTATTATATTAACAAATTATACATTTATGCATATTGGTGGGCGATATACCGCTGATTTAGTAGTTTTTTTATAATTTTAAAGCATGTATTACTTTTTATTTACGTTATTATTTTTAGCCGTGGTGCTAACCATTTCTTACATCGTAACTTACTTTGGTAAATTACGTGAAGATGAAAATAAACTGACCAAAATAAAAAGCAAATGGGCCAAACCTGTAAACTCCAGGCGCAATTTCGACCTGATCAAAGTATATTTTGAGGCCGATGCGGGGTCTGGTAAATTGTCTGCAGCAGTGGCAAATGATTTGGATATCAATAGCGTTTTCAACTTTATAGATCGTACCAATTCAAAACCCGGCAAGCAATATTTATACAAAAAGCTGCACAATCCCGAAACTTCATTAGAGAAACTATTAGCACTTGACGATAAAATTGAGGTCCTAAATAAAGATAAACCCAATCGCGAATTGATAGAGGTTCAGCTTTCAAAGCTAAACCATACCGATGCCTACTTCATTGCTAACCTGTTTTTAAAGGAACAGCCAGCCTTATTTGCGCCAGTACTGACCTTTTACATAAAAGCAGTTCCGTTTTTAATTATTGCAGCAATTGTATCATTAGTGATTATACCGAACCCCATAAGTGCAATAGTGCTGGCTGTGTTTGTAGGTTATAATACCATTTTACACTTTGGTAATAAAAAGAAAATAGCCGCATATACCAGCTCTTTGCCGCAATTACTTATTATGCACAAAGTTGCAGTATGGCTGGTTAAAAATTTAGGGGTCGATAAAAACGATGCGATCAAAAAAAGCCTTACTAACCTTGTTGGCCTTAAACGCTCGCTTAGCATTGTTAATATTGAAAGTAACCTGGTGGCAGAATCCGCTACACCGGGATATGCTATTTTTCAATTCTTTAAAACCATTTTCTTGCTTGATTCATACGTGTTTTCAAATTCAATTAAGCATATAGGCAACTATCGCGAAGACATTCATGCTGTTTATGATTACGTTGCTGAGTTTGATATGCTGATAGCCATTCAATCTGTAAGGGAGGGTTTGCCATTTTACAACAAGCCCGAGTTTATTGGTGCCAATGCAAAAATGGAAATTACCGACCTGTATCATCCGCTGATTGACAAATGTGTAGCCAATTCATTATATACCCGTGCCGATAGGGGAGCTTTAATAACTGGCTCAAACATGTCTGGTAAAACAACCTTTATTAAAGCCATCGGCGTTAATACCTTATTGGCCCAAACAATATTTACCAGCTGCGCAAAGGCCTATAAAGCACCCTTCCTGAAAATACAAACCAGCATTAAAACCATAGATAGTATTGAGGAGCAGCAAAGCTATTTCCAGGCCCAGGCCTCAGCTATTTTAAATATTATGGATAATAGCGAAAGATCTGAAGAAGTAAAAAGCCTGGTTATTATTGATGAAATTTTCAGGGGGACAAACACCATTGAACGTATTGCGGCAGCAAAATCTGTGTTATCGCATATTACAGCCAATGAGAATTTTGTTTTTGTATCTACCCATGATCTGGAACTGGCAGAGCTACTGGACGAAGATTTTGCTATTTATTCATTTGAAGATTCAAAATCTGGCAAAACTCTGGTATTTGATTACCGCCTTAAAGAGGGCCTCTTGAAAAGCACCAACGGAATTGCCATATTAGCCTCAATGGGTTACCCAGAATCGGTAATTGACGATGCAAATATCGTAAGCGAGCGAATGATGCTAAAGTATATGGAGTAATAATTTACGCTCCTTCGTACCTGCTTAACCTGTTACGTAAAGTCTGTAAATCCTCGTGTAGTATTTCAACGCGTTCCAGCAAATGGGTTATAGCTTCAATACCTGCTAAATTAATATCCAGGCGATGCAGGTTTATAAGTTTTTCAAGCTTTTGCAGCTCGGTAACGGGTATCAAAGTATTTTCGGGCTCGGCCGGTTTAACCAGGCCCGCGTTCAATAACGAGTTTACAAAATCGGGCTCAATATTGTGGTAAATACAAATCTCACTTACCATTAATAAATTTGATGATTTCATGTTGTTTTTATTTAAATCACGACTTTGATAATTCTTCAAACAATTGTTTTTGCTTTTCGCTAAGGTTAACCGGCACCTGGATATCATAAGTTAAATACAGGTCGCCAAACTCAGTATCCTTCTTGTACACCGGCAGTCCCTTTCCTTTCAATTTTACCTTTGTGCCATTTTGTGTTTCGGGTTTTACCTTAACTTTTACTTTGCCCGATAGTGTTTCGGCAGTTATTTCGCCGCCGAGTACTGCTGTGTACAGATCAAGCTTAATGGTATTATACAAATTGCTGCCATCCCGTTTAAAACGTGCATCGGCAGGGATGTTGAATTTAATATACAAATCGCCCGCGGGGCCACCGTTTATCCCGGCACCGCCATGCCCGGCTATTTTAATGGTTTGCCCGTTTGCAATGCCCGCAGGTATAGTTATGCGAATGTTTTTGCCATTAATGGTAAGTGTTTGTTTGTGAGTTTGCATAACGTCCTGCAAACTTAATTGCAGCTCTGCATTTAAATCCTGACCGCGATAACCCGTCCGCCTGCCGCCACCACCGCCCGCGCCACCAAACATAGATTGAAAGAAATCTGAAAAATCGCCGCCGCTAAACGCATCTGCACCTCCAAAGCTATCGGCCCCGCCTGTAGTACTTTGCCTGCTGTATTGTTGCTGACGATTTTGTTGTTCCTGCGCTTCGCCATGTTGCCAGTTTTCGCCGTACTTATCATACTTTTTGCGCTTTTCGGGATCGCTTAAAACCTCATTCGCTTCGTTCAATTCCTGAAATTTTTTGTTAGCCGTAGCATCGTTAGGGTTCAGATCGGGATGATATTTTCGGGCCAGCTTACGATAAGCATTTTTTATATCCTTATCAGATGCTGTTTTATTTAGTTCGAGTACTTTATAATAATCAATAAAAGCCATTATTAGTGTGGTTTAACTGTATAACCAAAAACAACAGTCGAAGTTTTTTTAGTAAATATAAACATATCCATTTTACCCTTTTGTTGATGAAATTTATATTTTGTTCATTTTTAATAACGCCAGCTTTATTGTAAAAAACACGTTACATTTAACTGCGTTTTTGAATACAAATAACTGGTCGAAACTTTTTGATACCCCACTAAACCTAAAATAGTGAAGTTAAAGCCGGTGTCTGTTCCAAGCAGTATGCCGGCCTTTTTAAATTGCTTATTTTTATCCTAAGCTAATACAAAGGCTTCACCTCTAAATGGAAAATCAAATATTTAATCAGTTTGCCGATATTGACGTAAAAGAAATTGCGCCGGGCTTTTTTTCTAAGCTTATTCATACCGCCAGCAATACCATTAACTTTATTGATGTAAAAGCCGGATGCTCGGTACCTTTGCACCAGCACGTACATGACCAAAGCTCATTTGTTATTGAGGGCGAATTTGAAATGACGGTTGATGGTGTTGCTAAAGTTTTAAATAGTGGTACTTATGCTATAATTCCTTCAAATGTTTGGCATGGCGGTAAGGCAATTACTGATTGTAAGCTGATAGATATATTTAGCCCGGTACGCGAGGATTATAGGGGATTGTAACAGAACAGCTCTTTCGTAGTCAAATTGTTATGAGGGTAAATAAATGGCAGCGAACGGTTACAGATCTATTCATGATAGTATTTCTGATCGTTTTTCCGCATACCGGTTTATTGCCTATGTATGCTTTTTCCTTATTATTGCTCTTATTGATATGGTTATACCTGAGGGCTTATAAAGAGAATTTCAGCAACATCGGTTTCCGATTCAATGCCTTTACTTACAAATCACTTGCAGTTGGCGGTGTAATTGGCATTGTTTACGCTGTATTCACCTATTGGATTATATCACCTGTATTGACGCACTTGGGTTTTCGCGAAGCTAATTTATCCGATTTTAATTATCTAAGACACAATTTCTTTAATTACCTTTTTTTGCTTGCAATAGCTTGTTTCCTGGTAATTCCCTTTGAAGAAATACTGTTCAGGGGGTTCATTTTTTCCCGTATCAAGGCAATGGCAGGTAAGCAGGCCTTTAAAGTAAGTGGCTTAATCACGAGTGTTTTATTTGCTTTGTACCATTACCAAGAGGGCTTAGGCGCTGTTATAAGCATATTTTTGTTCGCAATAATTACTATTTGGCTGTTAAAACTGTTTAAAGGTAACCTGTGGTATGTAATATTTTTCCATATCACCTACGATATCTTCATGCTTACAGCAATCTACCTCGGATACATGTAAATAGCAGCAGCAAGCTTTTTTTTCTTTGCGCTAAGTATTAAGTTTGCTTTCCAAATTTTCAATATGCCTATCACAAAAGCTACCCTTGCTGATGTTGCCGAACTTAATGTATTAATAAACAGCGCGTATCGCGGTGAAGAGTCAAAAAAAGGCTGGACATCTGAGGCCGACCTTATTGGAGGTATCCGCATTGATGAGCCTATGCTTACCGAATATTTCAATGACGATAACATCACTTTACTAAAACATACCGATGATGATGATAAAATTACTGGTTCGGTGTACCTTGAGGTGAAGGATGATAAGCTTTATTTGGGTATGTTTAGTGTATCACCAGTGTTGCAAGGCAAAGGTGTGGGCAGGGCCTTGCTTGTAGCAGCAGAAGATGTTGCAAGCCAATTAGGCTTGCATACTATCACCATGACAGTAATTCGCAGCCGTAAGGAACTTATTAGCTGGTATGAACGCCGGGGTTATACATTTACCGGCGAAATTCAGCCTTTTCATGCACATGGCCGCTTTGGCGAACCTAAAGACGTAATCATAGAACTGATAGTAATGGAGAAATCAATTTAAGCACCACTATTCATCAATTGCTGGAAACGATCAATAAACTGCCCAACATGCAGGCCATCTACCAGCGCATGATGCACATGGATTGATACCGGCATTGATTTTTTGCCATCTACATCGGTCATCTTTCCAAATGATATTTTAGGGCAGCTATCCGGGAATGCAAACGCCCGCGCGTGCGAGATACTGGTAAAATTAATCCAGGGTAAAGCAGAAAAACGGATAATGTTGTCCACATCAGTTCGTATTAAATCTGTACGGCTTTGTACATCGGCAATTTCCTTTTTTGCTTCGGTTTCAAACTCCTTAAATGTGGGGTAATAAATGATGTGACCAAACCCAAAAGTACCATTACTACGACCGATTGTCGATCCGGCATCAATCTGGTCATGTACAAATACTTCGTCGCCTTCTATGCGGTATTTAAACTGTTCAATGGCCTGCGCTGCAGCCAATGATTTGTGCATGTAATACAAAAAGAAGGAATGTCCGTTTGTTTTTGTAAAGTTATATGCAGCGGTGCAATCAATATTTACCGTAACACCGTAATAAGGTTCTTCAAATGTTTTGAAAAAATTGAAATGCTCCTTACGTTCCCAGGTATCCAGGTTTAATTTGTGTTTCATGCAATTATGTACGGCAAAATATCGCTGAGTGTATCAGCCTGTTTAAAGTTTTTGTGGGTGAGGCTGGTTTCTACATGCTCGTGTGCCCAAGTGGTATGAAAGGGTACATGAATAGCATGCCCTCCAATGTTCAGCACCGGCATTACATCTGATTTTAAGGAGTTGCCCACCATCAAGAACTCATCTGCGTTAATATCAAGGTGTTTCAGGAGTTTGGTATAATCATCCTCCTGCTTGTCAGACATGATCTCGATATGGTGAAAATAATGTGATAGTCCCGATTTTTTTAGCTTGCGTTCTTGGTCAAGCAGATCGCCCTTGGTTGCTACCACCAGCCGGAAATCATTTTTTAAAGCCGCAAGCACATCTTCAACGCCGTTTAACAGTTCAATAGGTTCGTTCAGCATTTCTTTGCCATACTCCAGTATCAGGTCAATAGCTTCAATCCCTATCTTTTTGTCGGTTATTTTTAGCGCCGCCTCAATCATACTCAGGATATATCCCTTTATACCGTAACCATAAAGTGTCAGATTAGCTACCTCAACCTTAAAAAGTTCGCTTGAAGTGGTGTGCTGCGGTAAAAAATCCTCGAGCAAACTGCAAAAGCGTTTTTCAGTATTTTGGAAATACGGTTCATTAACCCATAAGGTATCGTCGGCGTCAAAAGCTATTACTTTTAGTTTCATGGGGTATTCAAATATCGTTGTGCAATTATAACAATCAACCTTTAAATATTGACTAAAAAAGCTCAACACAACATTATAACGTGTTTAACTTTATTTAACAGGTATTATTTTATAAATAAGTTAAATTTGATGCAACCTTTAATTTAAAAGCAACGTCCTATAGACAGAAATATCAAAAACATATTCGTTTAATGGAAGAAATACTGCCCCCTTTAAAAGAATTTATTGTTGATTATTGCGACAGGTACAAGATACGCAGGGTTGATCCGGGCACGATAAGCCTTGACACGAGTATTGATCTTGACCTGGATATATTTGATATTGAAATAGATCTTTTTCTATCAGATTTTGCCGATCATTTCCGCATTGATAACTCCAAATTTACATGGTATAAATATGGTTATCCTAAAGGTTCAACACGGGTGCGATTAATAAAAACAGTATTTGGCTACAACAAACCCTGGGTAAAGCGCCTGGCAAACTATTGCTATAAACCCAAGTTTAAAGTACATCACCTGCAGGAGGCTGTGAAAAAAGGGGTGTTGGTATAAGAAGCTGTATAAATTTGATTGAAATTATTTATGTATCATGTAAAGATCATTGCCGTTGACTTTAGTCAACGGAATAATTGGAAAATGAGTGGCTTTAGCCCAAAAGCCACTGGGACAATTGGGCTAAAGCCCATGATAATACTTCCTTTTTACCGTTGACTAAAGTCAACGGCAATGAATAATTTTCGTTCTTAGACAGACTCTAAGGTTTCAATTAAAAATCAACAACTACCACAAATCAGTTGCCCTTCTACTGCGGTTGCGTTTAACGTAGTTACGAATATCGAGCACTATACCGGCGAAGAAGTAAAATATAAGCGGGAAGCCTACGGCCAGGAAAGACGAATAGATAAAGAATAAACGAATTTTTGCTATAGATACATTAAACCGTTCGCCAAGATAGGTGCATACACCAAAGGAGTACCTTTCAAAAAATGTGAGTATTCGCTGTAGCATATCAGGCAAGTTTTAGTATTCTATTACCAACGCCGCATTGCAGGCATTTCTTATAATTACAATAATTATTTTTTAACTCCAGCAGTGCCTGCGATTCAAACGCATTATCTATTTTCACCCCTAAGTTAATAAAATCATCGGTAATATTGTTTTTTTCGGCTGGTAAATTCTCCAATAATTTTAAGGCGCGACTAATATAGTACTCTTGCTGGTTGTGCTTACCATAGCTAAACAGGAATAAAACCAATGTATTGATCAATATAATATCTATAGATTTGGCACCCAAGTTTTTTGCTGATGGCTTGGAAGATACATCAAACCTGTAATGATCATCCCAATAGCTATTTGTCTTTATATCGGTAAATAAATCACGCAGCGCTTCAATATTTTTAATTTCCAATATTTTAGAGAACAGGTGATTTGATTGCACAATTAATGCTGCAAATTGCGCCAGCCGTACTGTAGGAAAATTTTGAGGTCGTAACCGCATAAACTTCCACAAATGATTTTCAATAGGAGTGAGGTTGTATTTTTTACGCAGATAGTTGTATTCCGTTTTTAGTTTCTGAGGGTATTCATCCTTTAATTCGCCCTCAAGGAAACCTGCCTGCCCAAATATCAATGCCTCAATTTGCATTGGATTGTTCTTGTTTTTGGCGAGGATGATCTGCGGCAATGATTTGGCCAATAGTTCAAATGGTAGCGCGTTTGTTTTAAACCCAAAGTTGGCAGCCAAAAACTGGTAAAACACTTCCTCCCAATCGCCGCGATTAAGTGCTAAGGCCGCTAATACCGCTGTTGATTTTTTTTCTAACCGTTCTACCAAAACACGGGTCAGCCAGTTGTGCATAATTAACCCATCTATACCGCCAATACTTGCTTCGCACGGGATAACGGCTTGGTTGCCAAACACCATTTGATGGTAGCGGGCATATAATTCAACAGGTACACGATCCTGAAGTTGCAGCGTTGGTACCTTGCGGCCATTTGCCAATACCAATGGCAAATCGTTCCTGTAAACTACGTGGAGTATGGTATTATCATAAGCATTGTCGGTGGTGTGCCCATGTTTTTGCCAGTCGGATGCTGATAAATGAACTTCAACGTTGCCGGCCCAAACGGTGTCGCCAATCCGCAAGCGGGCATTGTGAAAATCCGGCCCCGAATCGGTGTTGTGGGTACCGGTAGAAAATATTTCTATTTCCTCGCCATCCTCCGTTTGCAGCGCATTACGGTCGAACAGGCGAAATTTCCATACGTAGTGAAGAAAGTCTTCGGTAAAAAGCATCAGACAAGGTAAATATTTTGACCGTTGATTTTAAATGATTTTTTTGATTGTGTCAATTTCCATCAATCGCCATTATCTGTTACATTTACGATTGCCATTATCAAAACCTCAATTATGCTAAAAACACCAGCTTCTACACCAAACACCACCACCGGACGCATAAGATCTATCATAGGTGGTTCATTAGGTAATTTGGTAGAATGGTACGATTGGTATGTGTACACCGCTTTTTCCCTCTATTTTTCAGATGCCTTTTTTCCATCGGATAATCAAACCGTACAGCTTTTAAATACTGCCGGTATCTTTGCCATCGGTTTTTTAATGCGACCAATTGGAGGCTGGCTCATGGGAACTTTTGCCGATAAGTATGGACGTAAAAAAGCATTGACTGCCTCGGTATTATTAATGAGCGTTGGTTCGCTGATCATAGCAATTACCCCGGGTTATAAATCCATAGGTGTGGCGGCACCTGTTATATTGGTTATTGCCCGTATAATACAAGGTTTAAGTGTAGGAGGGGAGTATGGCACCAGCGCCACCTACCTCAGCGAAATGGCGGGCAAAAAACACCGCGGTTTTTATTCAAGTTTTCAGTATGTAACCCTAATTATGGGGCAGCTATTGGCCTTGGGTGTGTTAGTGCTATTGCAGCGTGCCTTTTTAACCGAGCAACAACTGCATGACTGGGGGTGGCGGATCCCGTTCGGCATTGGTGCTTTTTTAGCTATTATCACCATGTATTTGAGGCGAAGTTTGCAGGAATCGGCATCATTCACCAAAGAAGGGCACAAAACCAACTCCATGCATGGTACCATAAGCGCATTGGCCAAACATCCAAAGGCGGTATTTACCGTAATAGGATTAACCATAGGCGGAACGCTGGCTTTTTATACGTTTACCACCTACATGCAAAAGTTCCTGGTTAATACGTCCGGGTTTAGCAAAAGCAGTGCTACGCTGATATCTACCTTAACACTGGTTGTTTTTATGCTGGTTCAACCTGCATTTGGTTTACTGTCTGATAAAATTGGCCGTAAACCCTTACTGATAGGCTTTGGGATATTGGGCACTGTAAGCACCATCCCCATTATGACGCTTTTAAGCCACACCAAGGATGTTTGGGTGGCCTTCGCACTTATTTTATGCGCGCTGATAATTGTAAGCGGATACACCTCCATAAATGCAGTAGTAAAAGCCGAATTATTCCCGGCCAATGTGAGGGCCTTGGGTGTTGGGTTCCCTTATGCTATTGCAGTTTCCATGTTTGGGGGTACTGCCGAGTACATTGCACTGCTTTTCAAAAATGCCCACCATCAGCAATGGTTTTACTGGTATGTAACCATTTGTATCGCGCTATCGCTAACGCTGTATATTACCATGAATGACACTCGCAAACATTCAAAAATTGAGGATGAAGAATAGACTTGTTACCTTCTTTTAGTTAAATAAAAGATGGCGCTATCTCCTTGTTGCTCTTTATTAAGCCCACTGGCTAATTGTTCATAATTGTCAAGCTCTTCGGTCGAATAATAATCTGTAGGTAAACGATATTCCTTGTTTTCATTCACAAAAGGGATATCACGCTTGTACAATTCGCTTCCCCAAAATTGAAAAGCGGTAGAATCATAAATAACATTATCAATTACAAAACCGGCTTTTCCGGCCAATATTTTCATACTTGCCACTGTATGTAAAAAGAAATGGCGGGGCGCATCTAACTGAATCCAGTCTGTCTTATAAATGTCCCATGCTTTACCAACTACCGGAATCCTGATAATGAGGTGCCCATCATCTTTTAGCAGTCTATGGCATTTTACGAGCTCTTCTGCAGGGTTATCCATATGCTCAAACACATGGTGCATCATAAGCAGGTTATAGCTTTTCTTTTTCAGTTCGCTGAGGTCTTTTTTAAATACTTTTACCCCGTAACCATAATCATATCCGGCTTCAATAAATTTATCGGTTCCCTGAACGTTTTGAAACCCGAGGTTAAACATCTCGCAGATGAGTTTACCGCTGCCGCAGCCAATATCCAATATTTTGTGTGATGCAAGTGTTTGGATAGGCCGCAGGTAATTAAAAATATCGGTGTCTTTTTGCCGATATTTTTTCTTAATCCTGATATCTTTAAATATACGTTTGAATAACGGCAGCTGTATAAGTGCCGGGATCTTGTGATGAAATGAATAATAATAATTAGGATAGTAATTACCAATATTACCGGGGATATTCAATATCTGAATAGTTCCGCATCCGGTGCACTGCGCGTAATTAAACTCTTCACGCGTGCCCAACATCATTTCCCGAATGGGGAAGGCATCTCCTAATTTATCATCGCATATTTTACAGTTTCCCATCTTTGATATTAAAGATCGCAAACCTCGTAATTTTTATTTGAGATATTGAAAATAATATATGTTTTGATTTATTGCAATCAGATAACCGGATTGGCGCTGTAATCGGCCCAAAGTTCGTCAAGAGTTTTGCCTGTCGCGGTTTTCCAGCTATCAACAGTAAAAGCGTGGGCACGCAACTGGCCGTCGAAATCTTTAACAACACCAGGCTTAACCTTGTTCTCTATCCAGGCCAAAAAACGGGCGGTAATGCGGTAGCTGTTAGTATAGCTTTGGGTAGATTTAAATGGCGTTAAGCTCCAATGCGCTGCATCGTTATTTATGCCGTATTTATAGCGGGCGTAATCAGCAATACCCTCGGTTAACCAGCCCGGTCCGCCGCTGCGGCCGCCGTATCCCTGCACAATATGCATTACTTCGTGTGTAATAACGTCGATATCCTCTGGGTGCTGGTGCATCCAATGCGAACTGATCCTGACCCGGCCACGACCAGTTTCGGCTACGCCTTTATAAGTGGTGTCGATAACAAAAACAACTTCTTTCATACTCTCCGGGTTGTAAGCATTAACCAATACCGGGTACACTTTATAAAAAGTATTTACCATAGTGGTATGCAGCGCGGTATCAAGCGTGCTATCGTAATTAATAAAAGTTAGCTTGTAACCATTTTTATTATAAACATCGGTTTGCTGGGCGTTTGAGGCGTTTATCAGCAGTAATACAAACAATGTACATAGCAGGGATAGCTTTTTCATAATATTTGGTAAAAGGTTTTAGTAATGTTTACACAATTATAAAAATTAAACCGCGTATTACTTAACAGGAAGGTTCCAATTAAAAGTATTAATTTTGTGACCAAACTACCGGGGGACGATCCCTATTTATATGGCCGATAGCAACAATCTATTTCAACTGGCAGTAACGTTACTGCAGCAACTAATATCCATACCATCCTTCAGCAAAGAAGAAGACCGTACTGCCGACCTCATTAACGAGCTTTTACAGCAGCAAGGCGTAACAACACATCGCAAGCTAAATAACATCTGGGCCTGGAATAAGCATTATGATGCTGCCAAACCAACCATACTGCTTAATTCTCATCATGACACCGTTAAGCCAAATTCGGGCTACACGCGCGACCCGTATGATGCTAAAATTGAAGATGGCAAACTCTTTGGGTTGGGCAGTAATGATGCCGGCGGATGTTTAGTATCGCTGATAGCGGTTTTCCTTTATTTTCATGATAAAGAGAACCTGAAATATAACTTTTGCCTGGCCACTACCGCCGAAGAAGAAATTTCTGGCGTGAATGGTCTTGAGCTGATAATCCCTGATCTGGGAAAACTTGATTTCGGCATAGTAGGAGAGCCCACGCTGATGCAACTGGCCATTGCCGAGCGTGGTTTAATGGTATTGGATTGTGTGGCCCATGGTCGCGCAGGTCATGCCGCTCGTGAAGAGGGCGATAATGCCATTTATAAAGCTTTAACTGATATTGAGTGGTTCCGCAATTTCAGGTTCCCTAACGAATCGGAAGTTTTTGGACCGATAAAAATGTCGGTAACCATTATTAACGCGGGTTCGCAACATAACGTAGTACCTGCAAGCTGCACGTTTACGGTTGATGTAAGGGTAACAGATGCTTATCGTAATGAGGAAGTATTAGAGATCATTCGCCAGCATGTAAGCTGCGATGTTAATCCACGTTCCATAAGGTTGAAGCCATCATCAATACCAAGGGAGCACCCTATTGTACAGGCGGGTATTGCTTTAGGCCGAACTACTTATGGCTCGCCAACAACGTCAGATCAATCATTGCTTGATATTCCGTCTATTAAAGTTGGCCCCGGCGATTCGGCACGCTCCCATACTGCCGATGAATTTGTTTATGTAGATGAAATTCGCGAGGGTATTGAATTATACATAAAAATGCTGGAAAGCATCAATTAATTCAAGCTGTATTAACAAGTTCGCCAGCCCGTAAGGCTGGCGAACTTGTTTTATACTCAATTAAACTACCTGGAAAACCTGCCCGGTAAGTGCACCCAACGCGCTTTTCACATAAGCCTGCGTTACACGATCCATAGTTACCGGTATGTGACCCTGAAAATAGGGAAAATAAACAGGCGATTCCTCAACCACACCAGGGCTTACGGTATTGATACGGATGCCGTTTTCCAATTCAATTGCTGCTGCGCGTACAAAACCATTTATAGCTCCGTTAACCGCGCTTAAGTTAGCGCCAAGTAAAACCGGATCATCACTTAATATACCCGAAGTTAGGGTAAACGAACCTTTGGGATTGATGTAATGCTGCCCAATTAAAACGAGGTTAATCTGGCCCATTAATTTACTGTCTAACCCAACCCTGAAATCCTTCTCAGTCATTGTTTTCAATGGGCCAAAGTGCCCGTTTCCGGTTGTGCTTATGAGCGCATCAAAGGAGCCAACTTGCTTGAAAAGGTTTTCGATTGATGCTGACGATGAAATATCAACCTGTAAGTCGCCGCTTGTTGATCCAACTTTTATAACCTCGTGATCTTGTTGCAAGGCCTTTGTAATGTGCTTGCCAATTGTGCCTGTGGCACCTATGATGATAATTTTCATATAGTTAAATTTACTGATTTTGTATTTTAAATGTGTTGTTTAATTATTGGTTGCTATGTCAGTTTTCATCCGTTTTATTGTCAAAGCTATGCCAATGCTATACATTTGTCAAGTAATTACCTTTTTGTCAAGTAATAACATAAAGGTAATAATCATTGAAAATCAATGCATTAAAAATGAAGAAAATTGAAAAAAGATATTTTGCGGCCTGCGATTGTCCCATAACCGCTGCAATGGATATCATTGGCGGCAAATGGAAGCATATAATTATATGGATATTGATGGACGAACCAAAACGGTTTGGCGAGTTGCATAAGACAATTCCGGGTATTGCCTTAAAAGTATTATCAAGGCAATTAAAAGAGTTGGAAGCCGATGGGATAATCATTCGCGAGGCCTTCCCGCAAGTGCCGCCCAAGGTGGTGTATTCCCTGAGCGAAAAAGGAAGATCGCTAAACGATGTTATGCAATCATTAGCCTCCTGGAGCAGGGCAAATATTATGGAACCGGTTATCAATTAAGATAACCGGCATTATTATATTATTAAAAGTCGTGGTATAAATTCCTGAATGAGCTTCTTAAGCCAAAAGTAACCAGTGTAGTCTTGTTATCTGCCACGCTGTTTTTTTCCTGGCGATACAGGCCGCTTAACTCGAAACGCAGGTTATATTTAGGATTGATTAAGAATGACACGGTACCTTCGGCATAATACAATTGGGTGTTTAAGCCTTGTCCAATGGTTGTAGTTGTGTTTTCGGTAGGTTCAAATGGCTTAGTGATCGCTTTTCCGTTATTGTCGGTTGCCAGTGCATCAAGGCCATATTTGGCGTAATCCAACTGACCCTGAAAATCAAACCTGCCAATAGAATAATTCACTATCCCCAAAAACTCCCTGAAATTTGCACCCAGCGGGTGTGCCAGCGGATCGCCGTAAAATGCGTAGCTGCTGATGCTTTGTTGATTTGAATAAGTGTATGGCTTAACAGTATTAAACTCAAAAAGATAATTTAAGCGTTCAACTTTAAAAATATCGGCACCGCGGACCCCTAACTGAAAACCGTTGGTATTATCGGCATTGTTACCCGAAAAGAAATCACTGCCTTTAAACTTATCTAACAGTAACTGGCCATAAATGGCTGTTTTATCGAATATTTTGTATTTACCCGTAAAACCAACAAGCACATTATCCTTTGGTTGTGCAGAAGGGCCCTGTGAGCTTGAAAACAACACGGGATTAATAAAGTTAAGATCGAAACCACGGCGGTTACCTTGCGCATCAGCTTCGGGAGTTATAACGGCGTTAAAGAAACCGAAAGAAACCCGGTTACTCACATTCCAATCCAAATAATGGAATAAAGCCCATTTACGACGATTGCTGCCAAATACGTCAAACTTGGTTTCTTTGAAATCTTCGAGGTAAGCCCATGTAGCCATGTATTGTACAGCACCCAGGTTTACAGTTGCCCTTAGCAGGGGCATATTGGCCGCATAATCTGATAATAGCAATGAGCGGTAACCATCTCCCACAAACATCTTATCCTCACCCAAAGTAATATTCAACTGCTTGATAGGCGTGTAAGATAAAATGGCTGTAACGTATGACCAATCCTGACTTTGTTGTTTTTGACCATTATAGTGCCTTGCGTAAGCCTGGCCGGGTATAAATCCGTTTGCATTAACAACATCGTTATAGTAATCTGCAAATTTTCCCTGATCCTCAAAACCACTGGTATAAAAAGAGAATTTGGTACCAACTGTTCCGCCGAACTGGAAACCACGGGTATTTAAATTGGTGGATCTTTTTGCCTTAAAATCTTTACCGGCCTGCAGGTCTACAAGCACATCGCCATAAAATGTATAGTCCTTGGTTTGTACATCAAACAGGTGCTCGTTAAATATTTTGCGGTTAAGCCAGCTTTTACGGTCGGTGCTTACGCCTACGTTTAATACCGAATCATAAGTATGGCTGATAAGGCTATCAATTAAAAATGGGCGTAATGATGTGTGGAAGGAGCTTTTTACAGAATATATATCTCCATTAAACTTTTGATAAAGCTGGTAGGAGCTTGGTAAATAAACAGATTGTGCCTTGCTTAATTGTGCCGAAAACAGGAGTACACCTGCTAACAAAAATGATTTTCCGAAATTCAAGGAGTAGAGTTTTTGCATCGCAACAAAATAAGTATTATTTATGGTAACATAAAAATTTCGTTTTCAATTACTTTTGAGGTTCAGTCGCTGGAGTAAGGATATTAGATTACGGTTTTTATCTGTAAAAGGATTGGCCGCTTCGTTTAATAACCCTTAATTCAAAGCACCTTAATCTTCTTCAAAAGCGTTAATTATTGTTAAATTTGAAATCGTGAAGTGGTTTTTTTTAAATAAGTTATAAAAATCATGATATTTGCCCGCGCGAAAAATCTATTACTATTATAAATGCAGTACAAAAAAATCAATAACCTTTTAGGCTGGCTTTGCTTTGTTATAGCTTCTGTTACCTACATTTTAACCTTAGAGCCATCCGTAAGTTTTTGGGATTGCGGTGAATTTATTTCATGTGCCTACCGTTTGCAGGTGGCCCACCAACCCGGTTACCCCGTATTTGCCATGCTGGGTAAACTGTTTTCGTTGCTTTCTTTAGGCGACAAAACAAAGGTGCCTTATTTTACCAACATGGGTTCGGCAATTGCCAGTGGTGCAACTATTATGTTCCTGTTTTGGACGATAACCGCATTAGCCAAAAAGTTGTTGCTTAGCAAACGCGATGATGTTGTTGAACAATCAAACCTCATTGTTATAATGGGTGCAGGATTGGTTGGTGCATTAGCGTTTACCTATACCGATACCTTTTGGTTTTCGGCTGTTGAAACCATCGTATTTGCATTATCGTCATTATGTACTGCTATTGTTTTTTGGGCCATATTAAAATGGGATGCCCATGCCGATGAACCCGGAGCTGACAAATGGCTGGTTTTTATAGCCTACGTAATTGGTTTATCAATAGGTATACACCTGCTTAACCTGTTAACCATACCGGCTATAGCAACGGTTTACTTCTTCCGCAGAAGCAAAAATATTACTGTTAAAAATGGTATTCTTGCCGTGCTGGCAGGTATTGTTATCCTGGGTCTTGTACAATACGGTATTAGGGGCTACACTATAAAGTTTGCCGCTTATTTTGATCTTTTCTTTGTAAACACACTTGGCCTTAGTTTTGGGACAGGGGCGTTTTTCTTTATAGTAATAATAATTGCAGCATTAGTAGCCGGTATATTATATAGTATCCGCGCTAAAAAGCCGGTGCTAAACCTCATACTTTTGTGTGTTGCCTTTATTTATTTCGGTTATGGCTCATTTGCATATATCCCTATCAGAGCTACTGCTAATCCCGATCTGAATAATTCTCACCCGGATAATGCTTTTACACTTTACGGCTACTTAAACCGTATTCAGTATGGCGAAAACCCGTTACTGAGCGGTCAGTATTATGATGCAAAACCTATCGACCAAACCGAAGGCAGTATCATCTATCGTAAAGGAAAAACCAAGTATGAGAATGCCGGTCGTAAAATTGAAACCAAGTACGATCACACAACCATTTTGCCGCGTATGTACAGTACAGATGCACAGGATGTTCAGTTTTATAAAGATTGGCTAAAAATTCCCGAAGGGCAGGCACCAACTTTTGCCGATAACCTGAAATGGATGGCAAGCTGGCAAATGTACCAGATGTACTGGCGCTACTTTTTATGGAATTTTGTTGGCCGCTACAATGACGCCGACGGACAGGCCAGCACTGAAGGTATCGACGGTAACTGGACATCAGGGATCTTTGATGGTTCAAAACACATTCCAAAATCGGTAACAAATGGTACAACTTATACACCTTTGTATTTCCTCCCTTTGGTTTTAGGATTAATAGGTGCTGTATATCATTTCAGCCGTAAAGACAGGGATGCACTGATAGTATTACTGTTATTTTTCTTTACGGGCCTGGCCATTGTACTTTATGTAAACCAACCCTCCATACAACCCAGGGAGCGGGATTATTCCTATGTAGGCTCATTCTACGCCTTCGCTATCTGGATTGGGTTAAGCGTTATCGCTATTGCCGAAACCGCGCGTAAATTCATAAGTCCTAAAATTGCCGGCTTTGGCGCTACAGCCATTTGCTTGTTACTTGCACCGGTATTGTTAGCCAGCAAAGAGTGGAAAAATCATGACCGTTCAACAAAATGGACTGCGCATGACATGGCTTACAACTATCTTATATCGTGCCCGCCAAACGCCATTTTGTTTACTTATGGCGATAACGATACTTACTCGTTATGGTACGATCAGGAGGTTGAAGGTATAAGACCAGATGTACGCATTGTAAATCTTAGCCTTTTCACCGGCGATTGGTATATCCGCCAGATGCAGGGTAAAATGAACGAATCGCAACCATTGCCTATCACCATGCCTTATGATAAATATAAGGAAGGTACCCGTGATGTAATTTACTACAATGACCAAAAATTGGCCGGTCCGCAGGAAGTTAAAGAGGTTTTTGACTTCATTTCATCAGATGATAAACAAACAATGGTACAATACCAAAGCGGCGACTACGGTAACTACCTGCCAACCAAAAATCTTAAAATTACCATTAACCGCGATGATGTAATTAAGAATGGTGTAGTACCTGCAGATCAGCAAGCTAAAATAGCTGATATTATGGACTGGAGATTCCCGCCTAATTATGTTACTAAAGAAAACCTGGCTATTTTAGATATGCTGGCCCATAACAACTGGAAAAGGCCTATCTGCTTTACTACCACTATTGGTAACGAAAACCTGATAGGCTTACAGCCATACTTGTACAAGGAAGGTTTTACTTATCATTTAATGCCATTGAAAAAAGATACTTCGCTGCGCGATCAGTTGAGTAAAACAAATACAATGGTGATGTACAACAACGTTATGACAAAGTTTAAATTTGGCAATTTCAAAAATGCCCGATACCTTGATCATGAATCTACATCAATGTTTTACCCGGTAATGACCACTACTTTTATTGATTTGGCTCAAAGCTTAATGAATGAAGGTCATAGTGATTTAGCCCTGAAAGTTTTACATAAATACGATCAGGAAATGCCGGATATAACGCCTTACATTGATGTTGCAGGTCGTAAATTATTCATGGCACAGCTTGCCTTTGAATTGCATGATGTGGTATTAGGCACCAAACTGGCCAACAGTATTGACAGCTATGTAACCGATCAGCTTGATTACAACTATCATTTATTAAGCACAAACAGCGGCGGCTTAGCTATGCGCGATGTGCAAATTGGTTTCCAACTATTAAATGGTCTGGCCGAGTTTACCAAAAACGCAAACCAAACAGCTATTTATAACAAAGTAGATGCACAATTAAAAGATTATATGAAAAAGTTTGCTCCTGTATTGGGCGCACAGCAATAAATCTTCAATGCAGTTTTCTGCATTTCAAAAGCCACTTCAATTACTGAGGTGGCTTTTTTTGTTTTTACGCGAATATTAAATAAATAAGAAAAACTCATGTTCTTTATTTATTTTCATAGCCGGTATGCAAAAGCTTTTTAAAATATATTATTCGTTATCTGTTTGTCTACTGTTATTATTCAATAGCCAAGGTGCAAAAGGAGGGACGCCGGTAGTTCATGTATCGGCCAAGCCAACCTGGTTAAGTGTTTGCAAAGTATACGATAAAAGACCATCTGCCCGCACCATTGAAAAAGGCTTTTTTTATACACTTATAGAAGAACAGATCCAGGTTGAAAAGCAGGCAGACTATCACCACGTTATAAAAGAAATAGTATCAGAAACCGGCATCCAGAACGCTTCGCAGATCTCCGTTGGTTTTGATCCAAGTTTTGAAAGGCTCGATTTTCATGATATCACCATCTGGCGCGATGGCAAACCGCTAAACAGACTCAACACGTCTAAATTTAAAGTAATTGCCGATGAGCAGGATCTGTCCAACTTTATTTACCAGGGCAGTTATTCGGCGCTTTGCATCCTGGATGATATCCGCAAAGGCGATAAAATTGAGTATTCGTACACACTGACTGGTCGCAACCCCATCTTTAATGGCAAATATTGCGATGAGGTTTATTTTCAATGGTATTACCCCATTGCACATCAGTATACTGTGCTTATTACTTCATCGCAACGAAAGCTGAATATCAAAAACTATAACAACGTACCCAAAGCCACCATAACCGACACCAATGGTTTAAAGAGGTACGAATACGAAGGTTTTCAAATACCGCCTGCACGCGATGAAGATGGCCAGCCAGATTGGTATAATACCAAACCCTACATCCAGATAAGCGAATATAACGATTGGGCAGAGGTTGTTAACTGGGCCCTAAACATTAATCCAACAGCCATAAATATTAAAGGCGAACTTGGCGAACGCATTGCTAAATTAAAAGCCAAAGCCGGTGCAGACAAGGAAAAATACTTTAGGGAAGCCGTAAAAACCGTTCAGGACGAGGTGCGGTATATGGGGATTGAAATAGGGCCGTACTCGCACAGGGCTAATAATCCCGAAAAGGTATTTAAACAACGCTATGGCGATTGTAAAGATAAATCATTACTGCTGGTATCAATGCTTAAAGCCGATGGGATAGATGCTTCGATGGTGCTGGTTAACTCGTCAATCAGGGCACATATTGCCGAATATATTCCCACTTACCACGCCTTTGACCATGCGGTTGTAACAGCCAACGTAAACGGGAAACAGGTATGGGTGGATGCTACAATTGATTACCAGGGTGGTAAAGGTGCAGATATTTATTTCCCCGATTACGGCAGGGGATTGATATTAAAAGCGGGAAACAATGCGCTTACAACCATCCCGCCATCGAAAACGGGTAAAATATTTTATGAGGATACTTACAAAATAATAGATGAAAAATCGCCGGTTACCTTTACAGTAAAAACCACTTACACGCTTAACGAGGCCGATGATATCCGCAGCAGGCTGGCTTCATCGGGGATGGCCGAAACGGAGAAGAACTATCTTGAATATTACGGTAAGATCTATTCAAAGATAGAGCCCAAAGATTCCATCACCGTAATTGATGATCAGGATAAAAACGTACTAACCACTACCGAAACCTATATTATCAACAGCTACTTCAAAAAAGACTCGGCCACCAATAAATACATGGTTGATCTGTATGCCAATTACATATCGCAGCAACTCCCATCAATAAGCTGGCGAACAAAAGCGCCGGTATCCATCAGCTATCCGCTTAATATAGATTATACCATACGGGTGCTATTGCCGGGAGGTTGGGATATTACAGAAAAGAACAATGCTCTGGATAGAGATTACTACCACTTCGCATCGCATTATACCGCATCCGGCGATACATTGTCGCTCGCTTACAGCCTCAGGTATTTAAAAGATAATGTACCTGTAAATAAACTGGCCGAGTTTAAAGCCGATATCAAGAAATTGAATGACGATGGCCTGGCTTATAGCTTTTCCTACAATCCCAATGCTGGCAATGAAGATTCGGGACCGACCAATGTAAATGGCATTTTAATAATATCTGCATTATTGATAGTTATCGGATTTATTTTTCTGGGTGTTTACATTTACCAAATTGAAACGCCAGCTATAGTTTTTAGTTACGGTACTTCATTTACGCCGATAGGTGGGTGGCTGATATTTGTTGCTATTGGATTATGTTTAACTGCGCTAAATTCAGGAGTGGTGCTTATTGAAAAAGGTTATTTTTCAATAAAGTTGTGGAATATGTACGCCTCAAGCAAGCATGAGTTTAATTTGAAATTTCTGTTAGTATATGAAACTTTAGGCTACACTATTTTAATGTGTTTCGCTACATTTTGTTTCATTCTTTTATTGAAGAAGCGTGATATATTGCCCAAAACAATCATTATTTATTTTGCTTTTGCCATCGTGTTTTTTGCTGTAGACTATTTTGCAGGTTTAACTTTTAATAATAAAGTAGCTGCCAATACCAGTCTGCCAATTTTTATAAGAGCAATAATTGTTTCTGCCATATGGATTCCTTATTTTAAACGTTCATCGCGCGTAGAGCACACTTTCATAGTTCCGTACCCACCATACAATTACAGCTACGAGGGACCCGATGCGCATAAGGAAGATAAGCAGTAACTGAAGTTTATGATATTTCGTGATTAGTCCGTTTAATGGCGATATATCGTTTTTGGCTTTGCATCACCATTACGTAATTCACTTATAATTAAACTATTACATATCGGTATAGCGTTTGTTTATTGGCAAACAAATGACCAGAGCTTACAAATATGGGATTATACCATAATTCAATCAAAGCTTATTGCAAGCTTGCTTATGATAAATTTAAGGCAATTATTAATGAATTGACTGTAAACAAGCGGTAAATCGGGAATTTTAGAATAAATTTGGTTACATAATTACAAAATCACCAATGAAATTTCAACAGCTATTAGAGAAGGTTAAAAAATATACGTTATCCTATTTTGATTCGCATCATGATGCCGAGCTGGTATACCATAATCTTAAGCATACTAAAGATGTTGTTGCCGCTACCACCCAGATAGCCAACCATTATCAACTAAGCGACGAGGATTTTTTTGTGGTGATAGCCGCAGCCTGGTTCCATGACACAGGTTACTATACGGATAAGGCCGACCACGAACACAAAAGCGTTGGCATTGCAGATCACTTTTTGAAACAACAAAAGGTTGATGAAGCTATTATAACAAAAGTGGGTACCTGCATACTGGCAACAAGAATGCCCCAGAACCCCACTAATTTATTGGAGCAAATTTTATGCGATGCCGATCTTTTCCATTTAGGCACAGATGATTTTAAAGATAAGAGCAAACTGTTGCGGAAAGAAATTGAAGCCGTGAAGCACAAGGAAATCGACAAGGACGAATGGCGTACCATGAATATCGAAATGCTCCGGTCGCACCAGTATTTTACCGATTATTGCCGCTTGCTGCTAAATGATAAGCAGCAAAAAAACCTGGATAAACTCATCGAAAAACAAGCCGACGTGAAAGAAGAAACCGAAGTAACAGAATCTCCGGAAGCCAAGGCTGCCGAAGCAAATGACGATAACGAAGATCATGATAAGCACGATAAAAAGCACAAGAGCGATAAAAACGACAAGCCTGAACGCGGTATCGAAACTATGTTTCGTATTAGCTCAAGCAATCATCAGCGTTTAAGTGATATGGCCGATAATAAAGCCCATATTATGATCACCGTGAACTCTATTATCTTATCGGCCATTATTAGTTTGGTGTTGCGTAAGCTCGATGAACATTCAAACCTGCTCATCCCTACGTTTATGCTGTTAACGGTAAGCTTGCTTACCATGACGTTTTCTATACTGGCTACACGGCCATCCATACCGCAAGGTTTGTTTACACATGAGGATATTGAAAAGAAAACGGTTAACCTACTGTTCTTTGGTAATTTTTACCGCATGTCCTTCGATGAATATGCCGGTGGGATGATAAAAATGATGGACGATAAGGAATTTTTATACGGCAGCTTAATTCGCGATAACTATTCGCAAGGCGTGGTACTGGGTAAAAAATATCGCCTGCTGAGAGCATCGTACAACATCTTTATGTTCGGCCTTATTGTTTCGGTAGGGGCTTTTATTGTTTCATCTTTACTATAAGCGACAGTTAAAATCGCTCAATATATTATTTGCTACTATGGATCAGTACTCATTTTTTGACCGGGACCTGAGCTGGCTGCTTTTTAACGAGCGCATTTTGTTAGAAGCCGCCAAAGAAGATATTCCTGAAATGGAAAGGGTGAATTTCCTATCGATATACTCATCCAACCTTGATGAATTTTACCGGGTGCGGATGCCGGTTTTGCTAGCACTGCATAACCTGGCCGATAAAGGACATAATCAAAAAGCCGATGTTTTACTGGAAGCGCAGGAACTGATAGCACACCACTTACAAAAATTCGGGCAGATCTTTACAGGCAAGCTTATTCCCCTGTTAAAACAAAACGGGGTTACGCTACTGTTTAATACGCCGTTACCTGCAGCAGTTGCCGATAAAGTAAGCGATTACTTTTACAGCCAGGTTATGGCATTTTTGCAGCCTGTTGATTTAGCCGAAACCGCTAAAAAGTTTTTCCCGGAAAATAACCGGCTCTATTTTTTGATCACTTTAGTTTCAAAAGAAAACAAGGAGCGTAACGTTATCCTCAATATCCCATCAAACCAGTTGCCGAGGTTTTACAGCGTTACCGCCGATGAACAGCAATACATTGTTTTCCTGGATGATATCCTGCGGCATAATCTCAACAAAGTATTTAAAAGCGAAGAAATAAGTGGCTGTTACAGTTTTAAGATCACCCGCGATGCCGAACTTGACCTTAAAGATGAATTTCATGGCGACTTATCTGAACAGATAGAAAAACAGCTGTTAAAGCGTGATATGGGTATAGCTACCCGTTTTTTACACCAGCCTGGCATCCCGTTGCGTACACTGCATTACGTAATGGAAAAGTTTGGTTTGCTGGATTCCAGTGTGGTTGAGGGTGGCGTGTACCATAACCTAAAAGATTTAATGGCGCTGCCCGTTAATAGCCCCGGCTTACGTTATACCCGCTGGCAGCCAATAATTAGCTGTAAATTAAATGCTGATGAATCGCTGCTGGATTACATTGCCAAACAGGATTGCATTTTTCATGCACCGTACCAATCCTATAATCCCATTCTTCGTTTTTTTAATGAGGCTGCTATTGATGTAACAGTAGAGGAAATATCTGTTACGCTTTACCGTGTAGCCAGCGACTCGCGCATTGTTAACGCGCTCATCAGCGCTGCCAATAATGGTAAAAAAGTGCGGGTAATGGTGGAGCTTAAAGCCCGCTTTGATGAGGCCAACAACGTTAAATGGGCAAAGAAAATGAAGGCCGCCGGCGTAGATGTTATTTACAGCGATAAAGCTTTAAAGGTACACGCCAAAGTAGCCCTCGTAAAAAGACACATTGATGGCCGCGCCAAGTATGCCGGGTTGTTGGCTACCGGCAATTTTAACGAAAGCACCGCGGCATTTTACACCGATCATATTTTAATGACGGCAAACCCTTTATTGCTGCGCGAAGTAGAACTGCTGTTCATTTTCCTGGCTAAAAGAGTGAAATCATCTGCCGGGTATCCTATTGATTTTAAACACCTGCTGGTAGCACAGTTTAACTTACAGGACAGGTTTATTGAACTGATAGACCGTGAAATAGCAAACATAAAACGAGGCTTACCCGCAACTATCACCATAAAGCTGAATAACCTTGAAGAACGAACCCTGATAGCGAAACTATACGAGGCATCACAGGCCGGTGTAAAAATATCCCTTATCGTACGTAGTATTTGCTGCATCATCCCCGGCGTAAAGGGCATGAGCGAGAATATCACCGTTAAACGTATTGTAGACCGCTACCTGGAACATGGGCGTGTTTTTATATTCCATAACAATGGTAAACCAGAGGTTTTCATGGGCTCGGCCGACTGGATGAACCGCAATATTTACCGTCGGGTTGAAGTATGTTACCCGGTGTACGATCAGCAGATCAAAGCGGAAGTTATGGAGCTTATCGATATCCTGTTAAAAGATAATGTACAGGCAGTAATGCTAAATGAACAACTGCAAAATATCAGCATTCAACCTGTGGAGCCCTTGGTGCAGTCACAAAACGAAATTTATAAACTTTTACAGCATAAAGCCTATGAAACGGTTTAAAACAAATAAAGCTATGTATCAGGCAATTCGCTGCATTACGGTATTATCTATTTCGGTGGGTATTCTTTCAGTGATCTCATGCGCGCAAAAGGTAGAAAGCAATGAAGATGTTAGTCCTAAAGGGTATGACCTCACTAAGCCTGTAAAATATAACATGCCCGATGCCCTTACAGAAATATCGGGCATTGCTTTTTACCAGGGCAAACCCGATATGATATTTGCCGAACAAGACGAAGATGGCAATGTATACAGCTTTAAATTGGGCGATAAACAAGTTAACACCAGCAAATTTGGTAAAAAAGGCGACTATGAGGATATTGCCATTTGCCGTAACCAAGTAATTTTGCTGCGCAGTGATGGCGTATTGTTTACTTTTCCGTTTACCGAGGTTAAGAAACCAGAAATAGCAAACGTTAAAAAGCTGCAGGACATTTTACCAGCCGGTGAATACGAAGGCCTTTATGCCGATGAAAAAACAGGGTTACTTTATGTACTTTGTAAACACTGCGCAGATGATCGCACCACCAAAACCAGCAGTGTTTATGTTTTGGCGTTACAAGCCGATGGTACCGTGAAACAATCTGGCGGTTTTAGCATCAACGTAAAGGAGATAGAAAAAATTACCGATAAAAAAAGGATCTCGTTCCACCCATCGGCGTTAACAAAAAATACGGTTACCAACGAGTGGTATATACTGTCATCATCCAATAAAATGCTGGTGGTGGCCGATGCCGATTGGAAGGTTAAAACAGTTTACCCGCTTAATCCGGGTTTATTTAATCAGCCGGAGGGGATAGCCTTTGATAATCAGCATAACTTGTATATATCAAACGAGGGCGACAAAGTATCGCCCGGTAACGTATTAAAATTCAATTATAAAATTAAGTAGCATCAGCAATACTTCTACTAATACCTACATATCATGATTAAAAAATTACCCCTGCTTGTTACCTTGTTATTAGGAGGATTGTCGGTATCGGCTCAAAAGCTGACACCAATTACTGGCGATAGTGTAGTTGTTAAGGTACATCCTTCATACAATAATAAAAGTGGCTTCCACAGGTGGCTTTTTGGCGAAAACTACCGCGAAGAGTGGGCCGCAGATACCAAATTACCGGTGATCAGGATCTCCGAGATACATGGTGGCTTAACACCGCTGAAAATAGGCGGTGGTTTTCAAACGCATTCACTCCGGCTGGAAGATAAAAACGGTAAGCAATGGGTGATCCGTAGCGTAGAAAAAAGCCCGGAGAAAATATTGCCCGAAGAGTTTCAGGAAACGTTTGCAAAAGATTGGGTAAATGATGCCATGAGCGCGCAGCACCCGTTCTCGGCCCTTATTGTTCCGCCGCTGGCTGATGCCGCCCGCGTGCCTCATGCCAACCCTATAATTGGTGTAATGTCGCCCGATGAAAAATTAGGGGAGTTTAACCAGATCTTTGATAATAAGGTGGTTTTACTGGAAGAACGCGAACCCACCGGAAAATCAGATAATTCGACAGAAATGATTGAAAAGCTGATAAAGGATAATGACAATACCGTTGATGGCGAAGCATTTTTACGCGCACGCTTACTTGACCTGCTTTTAGGCGACTGGGACAGGCACAGTGACCAATGGCGATGGAAAAATGATAAAACCAACAGGGGCGCTTTTTATACCGGTGTTCCGCGGGATCGTGACCAGGTTGTTTACACTAACCAGGGCGTATTACCTTATATTGCGGCAAGGGAATGGCTGGCACCCAATTTACAGGGATTTGGCGGTAAGATACTTGATATCAGGTATTCTATCTGGAAAACCATGTTCATGAACCGTTTCCCGGCTATGCAGTACAATTATGACCAGTGGACAAGGATAGTTAAAGAATTTGTAGCCGCCGAAACTGATGAGGTTTTAGAAGCCGGTTTAAGGCGTTTACCCACCTCATCATATAAACTGCGGCATGATGTGCTGTTTAAACAATTAAAGGAGCGCAGGGATAACATTCCTGCCGCTATGGATTACTATTACAAGTTTGCAAATGAAATTATAGATATCTACACAAGTAATAAAAATGAATTGGTAAATATTAAGGATATCCCCAATAATGGCCTTAACATCACCATTAACAAGATCAATAAAAACGGCGAGGTTAAAGACACGCTGATGAACATAAATTACAGCGCCGATATCACCAAGGAGATCCGCTTGTATGTAGCAGGTGGCGATGATAAGGTGGTTTTAAACAATGCCACATCGCCAATCAAACTTCGCTTTATTGATAGTACAGGTACTAAAAATTATAATATTATAAAATCGCGCAATACAGTGCAACTGTATGATCGTGGTAAAAAGTTAACCATAACCGGCGATAGCTCAAACGTACGTAAACATATCTCGGCCGATAGCGCTAATATATCATTCTTAAGGGTTAACCTCTTAAGCACTACTATGCCGCTGGCCAATATTGAGATAAACCCCGATGAAGGCGTTTTGCTTGGATTGGGATTTAAATATATTCACCAAAAGGGTTTCCGTAAACTGCCGTACAATGATGTGCAAACCGTGTTTTTAAGCCATTCATTTAGCACCAAAGCTTTCAAGCTTAAATACGAAGGTGAATGGATACAGGCCGTTGGCAAAGCAAATTTCCTGATGCAGTTTCAGGCCAATATACCCGGTAATCTTAACTTCTTTGGCCGTGGTAATGAAACCGTGTTTGATAAAACCGGAGATTACAAAACCTTTTACCGGGCAAGGTTTAATACCATACAGTTTGATCCGGCTTTGAGCTGGGTTTCAAAAAAAGGTGGCACAAAATTTAACATCGGTCCGTCATTTCAATATTATAGTCTTGATGATGAGGATAATAAAGGTCGTTTAATTACAAATCCATTACTTACAAACGGCTCTGATAGTTATACCTTTGACAAACGAAAAGTATTTGCCGGCATACTTATGAATTTTACAGCCGACAAGCGTAACAATAAGATACTGCCATCATCAGGAATTTACATAAATGTTAAACTACAGGGTTATACCGGATTAAACAGTAATTCAAACACATTTGCACAACTTATTCCTGAAGCTGCATTATACCAAAGCCTGAACACCAAAGGCTCCATTGTACTTGTCGATAGAGTGGGTGGTGGTGTTACTGCTGGCAAAACCGCTTTCTATCAATCTTTATTTTTAGGAGGGCAGGATAATTTATTAGGTTACAGGCTTTATCGTTTTGCCGGGCAGTACAGTTTATACAATAACCTGGAACTGCGTATAAAGCTTACAGATTTTGCAAGTTATATTGTACCCGGCCAAATTGGTATCTTAGGCTTTTATGATGTTGGTCGCGTTTGGGAAAAGGGCGAGCACTCTGATAAATGGCATAATGGCACAGGCGGCGGTTTTTACGTGGCACCGGCAAAACTGGCTGTTATAAAAATAGTGGCCGGTCACTCTGAAGAAGGATGGTACCCTTATCTTTCAACAGCATTCAGGTTTTAAAAAGGGGGATAGTTAAACGCGAAATGCATACAGAAGTACTAAATATAAATAAAGACAATTGTTTTATATGCCAGGTAGACTCATGCCTGTCATTTAATCCCTTTGTAGACCATTTAAAGGAACGTATACTAACCGAAAAGACCCTTAAATCTGAATTTTACAAATATGTACTCAACAAGTTTGAGCACGATACCTGTATAGATCTTAACCTGAATCCGGATAATGCCGAGAAATACCGGGATATGCTGGAACTCATATACAGTATACTTACGCCACCTATCCTAAACGAAAAAGAGTTTTTTTGGGCGCTGAGTACCCCCGTTCCCGAGAAGATTTTTTTTAGTACCGAAGCTTTTTTTGATTTCCATTCAAGTCATCATTCCGGTTTGCATGCAGCCGATGTTACTGATACAGAATTATTTGATCAGCGGCAGAAGCGCTTTATTTACAATTTGATACTGGAAAGGTTTTATGGTTTTTCCCCAATGGTGAAGAATGAACTATTGTATTCCTATAGCGATCCGGAAACCCATCTGTCCAGGTATTATAACATTCAAACCAATACCCAGTTCATCAACATAAAAGTATTTGGCGAGCTGCCGAAGCTTACCTTCGAAAATATTGAGCCTTATCTTAATGATTATGAAGGGATAGATCTGCTGGAAGAAATGCTGCCGCTGTCAAACTTCAGGTTCGAAGGATTTTCTGTAATCACCTTAACCGATGTAACGCTCCAGCACGCTTTGGAGAACATCAGGAACGAGCTGGTTAACCACTCCAACAATGAAGCAGATCAATACCGCCATACCATTGATTCGTTAAAAACATTATCAGAAAACCCGGCAATTGAGTTTGGCTTATTGCCTTTCCTTACCATTAATGATAAGTTGATATTTGATACCGATGAATGTTCGCAAAGCGTACTTATTACATCGGCAAAGCAATTTAGTATGGCCGAGGAAACATTTTACTCGGTTGCTGCCGATTATAAGAAGGACCCCAAGCCCATCTTTTTCCGCTCGCTTACTGATGAAAAGATCACAAAACATCCGTTCCTGAATGTTTTGAGGCAATCGGGTATAAAGTCCTATGGTATTTTTCCGGTGTATTACAACAAGCAAATGGCCGGCATTATGGAAGTTTACTCATATGAGGAAATAACCTTTTACGAAAAGCTATTGTCGAAAATACAGGCTGCCATGCCGCTTATAGCCCAGCAGCTGCAAAACAGCATCGATAATTTCGATTCGCGGATAGAAACAGTGATCAAGGATAAATTTACATCACTACAGCCATCCGTACAATGGAAGTTTAATGAAGTTGCCTGGGAATACCTTAAAAAGACAAACAAAAAGAAAAAGAACCAGGAAATTCAAACAGTTGTTTTTGATAATGTTTATCCGTTGTTCGGCGCTATAGATATCCGTAATTCCACCATTGAGCGTAACACAGCCCTGCAGGATGATCTAAAGGCCTTGCTATCTACCATTATGGATACGCTGATAGTTTTAAAGCAACACATCCATCTTGACCTTACCGACCGCCTCATTTACAAATGCGAAGAGTGGCTAAAAAAGGTAAATGGCTTTATTACAACCAACGACGAATTATTGCTGGATGGTTTTTTACTGGAGGAAGTAAACCCATTCCTCAACCATTTCCGAAGAAATTACCCCAACGAAAAGGCTGTAATCGACAAGTACTTTGATGCACTATCAGAAGAAACAGGACTCTCATTTGCCAACCGTCGCAATCTGGAGGCGAGTATGCAGCTGATAAATACATCCATTAACCATTATTTTGAGCAGGTACAGGATGATGTGCAAAACTCCTTCCCGTGCTATTTTGAAAAATTCAGGACTGATGGTGTAGAGTACGATATATACATAGGTCAATCCATAGCGCCAACGCGGGTATTTGATGTGTTGTACTTAAAGAATATTCGTTTGTGGCAATTACGATCGATGGCCGAAGTAACAAGGTTAACGCATGGGCTGATAGACCAGATCTCGCGCCCGTTGTTGACCACACAACTAATATTTATCCATTCAAACCCAATAGATATCAGTTTCAGGAATGATGAACGCCGTTTTGATGTAGAAGGCGCTTATAACATCAGGTATGAAGTAGTTAAAAAACGTATAGACAAAGTATTGATTGCTGGCACGGTTGAACGCCTTACCCAGCCCGATAAGATAGCCATGGTATATTTTAGCCAGGCTGAAGCCGCCGAATACCTGGAATACATTAAATACCTGCGGGAACAAAATATCCTTAACGACGATCTGGAACAACTGGAACTGGAAGAGTTACAAGGCGTAACCGGATTAAAGGCATTAAGGGTAGGTGTTAATTACACCCCAGTTCCAGCCTTATATAATAACGAGGAGGTTAAAAACCTTTCCGCAGCAAATTAATCAATCATCCTCTCCAATAGGAAAGGATGATTGGTATCATCTTTACAGCAGCAGAATATCTATCTGGTGTGCATGAACCATATTAACTACCGGCGACCATGCAAAAACAGTAAACCGGCCATCCTGCGAAGCAACCAACGCAATAGCATCTTTTTGATCGAATACAAATTGTGCGGCCGCTAAATGCCGGGTTCCACCGTTTTGTGCCGGGTGAATAACTTTTGTTGAGCAGCCAACAACAGGCTCGGTGACAATTATCTCTTCAACACGGGCGCTCTTTGCAGATCTGCCTATTTTGGCGCCAAACGCCAACAGCTCGTGTTTATCGTTAATTATGGTTGCGCCATCTATAGATGTCAATCCCCCGATGGTATCTACCGCGCGGCGCAATTTCTCCTGCCATGAGGTATGGTATTTCTCAATTCCCTCGTGGATCATCAGATCCGTAAGGCCCGAAAAAGCCGGGTTTACGGGGTAAGAGATAGGGGTGATGATAGATTCCTGCCATTCGTCGGCACCTGTAGGCACAACCAGCAAAATACCGCCACGTTTGTGCGCCTGCATAGATGCCGCCAACTGTACCAGCACATTCACCGGATCGTTCCAGGAAGATGGCAGGGTAAAATCAAGCATGGATGTAAGGATAGTAGGACAATCAGACAGGGTAGAACCCTGCTCATCAACTACTTTTATATCGTCGCCTTTTAGTATGGCAATGTTCACAAATTTGCCAAAACCGTCAACCCGGCGGTGTTTTATCACCAGTAAACCAGGCTCAATAACTTCAAGCACAAAGCAATAGGCAGGGATAGCCAATGTGGTTCCCCATAGATATAATTCACCGTCCTCAATCCAAACACCAAGATGGATGCCGGGTTGCTGCACCGCCGATGCAAACTTTGTTAAGATATTTGGTGCAAGCGGTATTTTATGCCCGAATAATAAAGGCTGACCGGCGCTTTCGGGTGGCAAAAAAGCAAGGGTAAATTTTGGCGAATAACCTTCTTCGCGGCGCAAACTGGCCCAGAAAGCTATATCAATAATATTTTCAATGATGCTGATATCGGGTGTAGGGGCAAAGTCGGCATCACTTTCGGCATTTACCATTGAATGGAAATATTTAAAGTGCCGTTCTATTGACGGGGCTACAACGCGCGCAGCTTTATATGTTGGTTCGGCGGTTAAGCTCTTAGTATTCATTATTTATGGGTGATGCAGGGTGTTATACCCTTAAATGTTTATATGTCATCTCAAAAATAAGCGTTATTAATTGCCAACCCAAACAAATGCCTCAAAATTGCAATTGGCGGATAATTGCAGATTGAGCGATTAAGTAATATAGTTATTTTTGCCGGTAGCAAAGTCAATAGCTAATTTACACTAATGTTTGATACCTTTTTAAAATACCTTGCCAACTACTCTGCCTGTTTACAGCACCAACTTTTAAATTAAGCACTTCATAAACCCATTTATTTTTAATTTCGCGTATGGTTAATACGGAGGTTGCCGGCAGATCTAAATTGAGGTTTGCCTGCGGCATGTTTTTCTTTATATCGGGCTTCGGCTACTCGTCCTGGGCGTCACGTATACCATCTATTCAGCAGCAGCTTCATTTAAACGAGGCCCAGTTAGGAGCGGTATTATTTGCCTTACCAATAGGCTTAATGCTTACCATTCCGCTAACTGCCAAAATGTTAAAACACTTTAGCAGCAGGAATATTATGCTGGTTGGCGCAGTTGCTTTTAACCTGTTGCTATGTATCCCGGGTTTTACAACATATATATGGCAATTGGTGATCATGCTGTTCTTTTTCGGATCGGCACGTAATATATTCAACTTGTCTATCAACGCCCAGGCGGTGAGTATTCAGTCGTTTTATGAGCGGTCAATAATGGTAACGTTTCATGGCATCTGGAGTTTAGCTGGTTTTGCGGGTGCTGCGGTGGGGTATTTAATGGTGTCGCACAATGTAGCTACCTCCTGGCACCTGCTTATCGTGGGTATTTTCATGATCGTACTCTCGCTTGTTTTTTACCCGATGGCTTATCACGAAAAGCCGGTGGTAACGCCCAGTACATCAGGTTTCAGGCTACCCGATAAACACCTGCTTAAATTCGCGCTGATATGTTTTGCATCTATGGCCTGCGAAAACACCATGTATGATTGGAGCGGCATCTATTTTCAAAAGGCAGTTCATGCAACCAAACCCGCAGCAACAGCGGCCTTTGTGGTATACATGGTAGCCATGACCATCGGTCGTTTTACCGGTGATAAACTGGTTGAACTGGTGGGGATAAAACGGGTACTGAGCTTAAATGGTGTCCTCATACTGGCTGGCTTACTGGTTTCGGTTTTGCTGCCATATACTTTTACTACTTACATAGGATATGCTATGGTAGGCCTGGGTGTATCGTGTGTGGTACCGCTGGTGTTTAGCATGGCTGGTAAATCGCAAAGTATGAATACCGGGCAGGCACTGGCGGCTATTTCTACAGTGGGCTACCTGGGCTTTTTAATTATACCGCCAACTGTTGGCTTTATAGCACAAGCAGTTGGGTTACGCTGGGCCTTTGGTGTGGTAGCGGGTTTTGGTGCGCTGATCATATTAATGGTAGCACAACTTAAAAATACCGAAACCAGTAAAGGTTAAAAGGAACAGGATAGCCGTCCGTTCCATCTTTGAATGTCATTACGCAGATCATGAGTTTGTAAAATCATGTGTGGATATCAAGTATAAGTGATGGGTTTGGTTTATAAATAATAAATTGGCAGCCTTATTATGCTTCTTTTTAATTAAAAAAAACCATATCATGGAAACCCAACAAGCTATCACCCCGGCGCCTACAGCCGAATTATTTATAAAAATTGCCGTTTCCAACTGGCAATTACAAAATACAAGGTTTAATAGTATTTTAGATAAACTTACCGACGAAGAATTATCGGCGCCAACTGCACCTGGTCGTAATACAGGTGTTTACCTGTTGGGCCACTTAACGGCTGTTAGTGATGGTATGCTTACCCTGTTTGAACTTGGCGATAAGCTGTATCCGCAATTAGAACAGCCTTTTATTAAAAATCCTGAATCGGCAGAATTGGAAAAACCATCAATAGGAGAACTGAAAGAATACTGGCATAACGTTAACACAATACTGCAGCAAAAATTTGATGCCATGCAACCGGCAGATTGGTTCACTAAACACGCTTCAATTTCTGCAGAAGATTTCACTAATGAACCGCATCGTAATAAATTAAATATCCTTATAAACAGAACCGTTCACCAGGGCTATCACATGGGGCAGATCACCTACCTGGTGAAAAAATAAAATAAAAAAAATGCAATATGGGATCAGGTTGTTTGTTTAAATGACAAGGAAAATCTCATTTTTTTGATTTATTGATGCTAAATAGCCTGTTTTTAAGCTTTAGCTGACAATTAAATGATCTCAATTTTACAAATGGATGGTACTATGTTTGTTTAACAGTTATACATTTGCTTAACGCTGTTAAATGATTTATCACTTAAAATAAAATGGCAAGCAAAGAGAGAATACAACGATTAAAAGATGAAACCAGGATCAACATCCTGGATGCTGCGCTTCATATCGTTAAGGAGGAGGGATGGCAAGCACTAAGCATGCGCAAAATTGCCGATGTGATTGAATATACAGCGCCTATCATATATGAGTACTTTGCCAACAAAGAAGCTATTTTATTAGAGCTGGCCCGCAAGGGATACCTTATACTGGCAAAGGACCTGCGCGCCGCCCACGAAGAACATCGCCTGCCAGAAAAACAACTGGAGGCTATGTGGGTAGCCTACTGGAACTTCGCTTTTGCCAATAAGGAACTTTATCAGATCATGTTTGGGGTAACAACCAACTGCTGCTGCGAAGAGATTAACAAACTTGAAGAATCGGTAATGCCGTGGGACTTATTTACCGATGTAATTGGCAAGGTAATGCATATAGATAATCCGGCTTCGGATATTATATGCACGAAGTATTATACTTTTTGGTCGGTAGTACATGGGTTGGTATCTATCAACCTGTTAAGCCGCGGTTCATCAGACGATATTAATCGCCAGGTACTGATGGACGCTATTATCGGCATTATCCGCTCCATTAAACCGGAGTAATTTTTTAACTATTTTTTAACACCGTTAAATAATCTAACAGTGTTAAATTAACATCAAAACAACATTAACATACCATCATGGATTTAAACTTCTACTTAATATTAATTAAAAGCATTAAACAAGCTACCACCGTGAAAACTACTGCTCTCACACAATTCCGTTAGCTACGGTGATAAATACTTTAATAAACGGACATAGTAATTAGTACCGGCTTATTAACAGCAACAAAAACAACAACTCAACATATATCAATGCGCCGCAAGGCATTTTATCAATCACAATTCTATCTGTCACTCTTAAAAATCAAATCATCATGAAAAGTATCATCTTAGCGCTATTAGCACTCACATTATACGGATGTTCGCCAAAGCCGCAAACGCAGCAGGCACCTCCGCCACCGGCATTACCCGTTGCCGCCATAGTATCGGGTACCGAAACTACTTACCAGGAATATCCTGCATCAATTGAAGGTACTGTTAACGTAGAAGTTCGCCCGCAGGTAAGCGGTGCTTTAGATAAAGTATTTGTTGACGAAGGCGCTTTTGTAAACGCAGGCCAGCCGATATTTAAAATTAACGAGCAACCTTACCGCGCTGCATTAAACAACGCCTTAGCCAGCTTACACGCGGCCGAAGCAGCAGCAGGCAACGCACAACTGGAAGTTGACAAGCTTACCCCGCTTGTTGAAAACAAAGTAGTATCAGATTATCAATTAAAAACAGCTAAAGCTGCTTATCAGGTTGCTAAAGCCAATATTGAATCGGCTAAAGCAAACGTATCTACCGCGCAAATTAACTTAGGGTATACCTTGATTAAAGCTCCTGTAAGTGGTTACATCGGTCGCCTTATTAAAAAACAGGGAAGCTTGGTTACACCGCAGGATGTTGAAGCATTAACTCAATTATCAGATGTGCACGATGTGCATGTTTACTTCTCGCTTGGCGAAAAGGATTTTGTAAGCTTTAAAGAACAATATCCGGGCGAAACTTTGAAGGATAAACTTCAGAAACTGCCTTCAGTATCATTATTATTAGCTGATGGTACCGAATACGGTAAACAAGGTAAAATAGACGTTATTGACGGCCAGTTTGATAAAAACACAGGCGCAATCACTGTAAGGGCAAGCTTCTCAAATCCGCAGGGTTTGTTACGCTCTGGCAACACCGGTAAGATCCGTTTAAGCCTGCAACATACTGATGCCTTGATCGTACCTGAATCTGCCACTGTTGAAATGCAGGATAAAGTATTCGTTTTCGCCCTTGCCGATAGCAATAAAGTGAAAAAAGTACCTATCAACATTATAGGCAAAAGCGGCGAGAACTACCTGGTTAAGGATGGTCTTAAAGCTGGCGATCAGATTGTGTTAAGCGGTATGGATCACCTGGTTGAAGGCGCAGTAATAGCCCCTCAAAAAGCTCCTGAAAAAACCGCTGCTGTAGTTAATAAATAATAATCAAAACCGAAGATTTAGGTAAAAGGCGAAAGGCCAAAGGTAAAAGGTTTATCAGGTTGCCGTTAGTATCGTTTAACAACGAAATGACAAATAGTGCCCAATAAATCTGAAATCGAAATTCCGAAATCCGAAATTAAAATACAAAACCATGTTTCAGAAATTCATAGAAAGACCGGTACTCTCAACTGTTATCTCCATATTACTGGTGATAGTTGGTGTACTTGGTTTAACGAAACTGCCTTTAGAGCGGTTTCCGAATATTGCCCCTCCGGCAGTATTAGTATCTGCGGTTTACCCGGGCGCTAATGCCGAAACCATTTTGCGTTCTGTTACGCCTTCGTTAGAAGAAGCGATCAACGGGGTGGAAAATATGACCTATATGACCTCTACTGCCAGTAATGACGGTACATTGGGGATCACTGTTTACTTTAAACAAGGTACCGATCCCGATCAGGCTGCTGTAAACGTTCAAAACCGTGTTTCACAGGCTACCAGCCAGTTACCAGCCGAGGTTGTTCAATATGGTATAACTACTACCAAGCAACAGAACAGCTTCATTGGTGCTATGGCAATCTATTCAGAGGATCCTAAAAAATACGATCAAACCTTTGTAGCCAACTATGCGCAGATCAACATTGTGCCCGAAATTAAACGTATTCCGGGTGTAGGTTCTGCCAGTATATTTGGTGGTGTTAAGGATTACTCCATGCGTGTTTGGTTGAATCCAGGGCAAATGGCAACTTACAAAGTTACCCCTGCCGAAGTAATGGCCGCTATACAGGACAAGAACCTTGAGGCAGCTCCCGGTAAATTTGGTGAGCGCAGTAACGAGGCTTTTGAATATGTAATTAAATATAAAGGTAAACTTACCAAACCAGAAGAATACCAGAATATCGCTATCCGTGCAAATGCAGATGGTTCTGTACTGCATTTAAAAGATGTAGCCCGTGTTGAACTTGGTGCTTACTCTTATAACAGCGTAAGTAACCTGAACGGCCACGATGGTATCATCATTGGTATTATACAACTGGCTGGTTCAAATGCCAACGAAATTCAAATTGGTATTGATAAGCTGATGCTGAAACTGTCAAAGGATTTCCCTGCCGGTATCAAATACAATCAATTCTACCGTACCAAAACAGATTTGGATGAATCAATTAACCAGGTTGAACATACATTGGTAGAGGCCTTTATATTGGTATTTATCGTAGTATTTATATTCCTGCAGGATTTCAGGTCTACACTGATCCCGGCCATTGCGGTTCCGGTTGCTATTATAGGTACGTTTTTCTTTATGAACCTGTTTGGCTTCTCTGTAAACCTTTTAACCCTGTTTGCATTGGTACTGGCCATTGGTATTGTGGTGGATGATGCCATTGTAGTCGTAGAGGCGGTGCACGCTAAAATGGAGCATGACCCAAGTCTTACCCCAAAAGCGGCAACTACCGAAGCGATGCACGAAATTACGGGTGCTATCATATCTATTACGCTGGTTATGGCGGCGGTATTTTTACCGGTGAGTTTCATGGTTGGTTCAACGGGTATATTTTACCGCCAATTTGCGTTAACCATGTCTATAGCCATCATTATATCGGCTGTTAATGCGTTAACTTTAAGTCCTGCACTGGCTGCTTTGTTCTTGAAGAACAAACATACCGCAGATGGTCATGCAGCGCCTAAAAAAGGTTTTGTAGAAAAATTCTATGCAGGCTTTAATGGTGGTTTTAATTACATGACCAACAGGTATGTTGGAGGTTTAAAATTCCTTATCCGTAAAAAATGGTTTAGCATTGGCGGCCTTGTATTAATAGTGGCAGCTACTGTATTCCTGGTAACCAAAACAAAAACAGGTTTTATCCCTACAGAGGATCAGGGCTTTGTGGCCATAGCTGTTAGTACACCATCCGGAACTTCGTTAAGTGGTACCAACAAGGTGTTTAAACAGGCCGAAGACCAATTGAAAGATCTGCCATCGGCACGGTTTGTTACTGCGTTATCTGGTTTTAACTTTTTAACACAATCCAGCAGTCCATCTGCGGGTGTAATTTTCCTTTTGTTAAAACCTAATGAGCAAAGGGGTGCAGTTAAAAATATCGATGATATACAAAATATAGTAAGAGGTAAATTAGGCGGCATACCCGGCGGTACATTCTTTGTGTTCAGTTTCCCAACTGTTCCCGGATTTAGTAACGTTGAAGCGCTTGACGTGGTACTACAAGATAAAACCAACGGTAAGTTGGATAAGTTTAGCGGTGTAGCCAATAACTTTATTGGTAAACTGATGGCGAAACCGGCTATCGCTTACGCCTTTACTTCTTATAAAGCAGATTATCCACAGTTACAATTAGAGGTTGATGACGAAAAGGCTAACCAGTTGGGTGTAAATGTTAAAGACATTTTGCAAACCATGCAAGCCTACTTTGGTACAGCCCAGGCGTCAGATTTTAACCGCTTTGGTAAATATTACCGTGTAATAGTTCAGGCTGATGTTGCAGACAGAACTGATCCTTCGGCTATCGACCGTGTGTTTGTTAAAAACAAATCTGGCGAAAACGTGCCTATCAATACCCTGGTTAAATTAACCCGTGTATATGGTTCAGAAACTGCCTCACGTTATAACCTGTTCAACTCTATTGAGATCAACGCTATCCCTAAACCGGGTTATAGCTCTGGTGATGCGATTAAGGCTATCCAGGAAACAGCCCAGGAGCAATTACCAGCAGGTTTTGCGTATGAGTTCTCTGGTCAAACCCGCGAAGAAATTTCTTCAGGTGGTCAGTCGGCCGTTATATTTATGCTTTGTTTGATATTTGTATACTTCTTATTATCAGCCCAGTATGAAAGCTATATATTACCGTTGGCAGTTATACTTTCTATCCCTACAGGTATCTTTGGTGTATTTGTGGTATTGGGCTTAACCGGTATCGAAAATAACATTTACGTACAGGTAGCGCTTATCATGCTCATCGGTTTATTAGCCAAAAACGCCATCCTAATTATTGAGTTTGCTGTACAGCGGCGCAAGGCAGGGCATGGCTTGGTTGAATCGGCTATTGAAGCAGCAAGGCTCAGGATACGTCCTATCATCATGACCTCACTGGCATTCGTGTTCGGTTTGTTCCCGATGAGTATCGCTACAGGTCCATCAGCACAGGGTAACCACTCTATAAGTATTGGTGCAGCCGGTGGGATGGTATCCGGAGTAATATTAGGATTATTTATCATCCCGGTATTGTTTGTGATATTCCAAAGCCTGCAGGAAAGAATAACAGGTGTGCCGGTAGCGGTGTTAAATGGTGGTTCATCAAAACATAAAGATGGTCATGCTATTGAAGCTGCAAACCTCGAACTGCAAAAAAACTAATTAAGAAAAGAATCAAGAGATAAGAATCAAGAATTAAGACAAAAGAAAACTTCTCTCTTGATTCTTGACGCTTACTTCTTAACTCCTCTAAAATATTAAGATAATGAAACGATATATAAATCCACTTGCTTTTGTACTGCTGGTGGCCTTTTTAAGCGCCTGTAAAGTATCAAAAGACGTGGCCACACCCAAACCCGAGCTGCCATCCAATTTCAGGAATACAGCAACCACAGCAGATAGCACAAGCATAGGTGATATTCAGTGGAAAAGCTTTTTTACCGATGCCACGCTGCAAAAACTGATCGACAGTGCGATTGCTAAAAATTACGACATGCAGATTGCCGTAAAGAACATTGATGCTGCTCAGTTGCTATTTAAGCAGGTAAAATGGAACTATGTTCCAACTGTTGGTCTTAACGTTACGGCCAGTACAAACAGACCATCTGATAACAGCTTAACCGGCCTTAGCATCGCCCAGTATAACATCGGCACAAAACATGTGGAGGATTACTCTGCAAATCTTGCCCTTTCATGGGAAGCCGATATCTGGGGTAAAATACGTAACCAAAGCCGCGAAGCTTTAGCTACTTACCTGCAAACAACCGAAGCTAAAAAGGCAATCCAAACCAACATTGTATCCAGCGTATCACAAGGTTACTATAACCTGCTGATGCTGGATGCGCAACTGGAGATAGCTCAAAAGAACGTAAAACTGAATGACAGCACCTTACGCATCATTAAATTACAATATGATGCCGGGCAGGTTACTTCATTAGCCGTTCAGCAAGCCGATGCACAACGCCAGGCTGCTACCCAGTTGGTACCACAGTTTGAAAGGGACATCACCGTGCAGGAAAATGCTTTAAGCATATTAGCCGGAACATTACCAAATAAAATTGAGCGTAACAGCACACTTAACGAAGTTACATTTCCTGAAACCATAAGCGCCGGTGTACCTTCAACAATGGTAAGCCGCAGGCCCGATGTTAAAAGCTCTGAATTGGCTTTAACCATTGCAAACGCTAAGGTTGGTATCAGCAAAGCACAGATGTATCCTTCTTTAAGCATTACCGCAAGCGGCGGTGTTAACTCCTTTAAAGCCAGCAACTGGTTTAACTTGCCTGCATCATTATTTGGTACAGTAGCAGGAGGGATAGCCCAGCCAATATTTCAGCACAAAGAACTGCGTACACAGTATGAAGTTGCCAAGGTTGAACGTGAAAAAACAGTACTGCAATTCAGACAATCGGTATTAAACGCCGTTGGCGAAGTATCTGATGCATTGGTTAGGATTGAAAAATTGAAACAAGAACAAGTTATTGCTGCCCAACGTGTAAAAACCTTACAGCTGGCAACCAGCAATGCCGGTTTATTATTCAAAAACGGATTAGCCAATTACCTGGAAGTAATTACAGCTCAAGGTAACGTTTTACAAGGCGAGCTTGAATTGGCCTCCATTAAAAGGGCCGAGCTAAGCGCAACAGCCGATCTTTACCGCTCATTGGGTGGTGGATGGAAATAATTGTTGAATGTTGATGGGCGATATTTGATCCATCAACAGCAGCAATTAACAAGCGACTAAAATTCGCAACTCAATATATATTACAATCCGGTCTTTTATAAAAAGAGACCGGATTGTTTGTTTTATAGCGTTTCATAATACCGTTATAAGGTACAAAATGAACGTTTCATGAATAAAAACACACTAATGCATTCATTATGTGAAAATTGCTTAGGTTTATAAACGCATTGCCTGTTTTAACTTTAACCTTCACAATTTATGGAACATAGCGCGGTACTTGATAAAGCCGATGGCACACAAACAATAACCATTGATAAACGCAGCAACTTATCAAGGGAAGAATTTATAAGCCAATACGTTAACCGATCAATCCCTGTTGTTGTAACCGATGCTGCCAAAAACTGGCCGGCAATGGGCAAGCTAACTCCCGATTTTTTCAAACAAAACTACGGTCATGTTAAAAAAACAATTGATGGTGTTACTTATACCATGAGCGAGGCTATCGACAAAGTGTTGGTTTCCACCGCCGAAAACCGCGCACCATACCCCTTCAATTTCGATATAAAAAAGGTTTTTCCAGAACTGATGCCCTATTTTTCGCCACAACTGGTATACGGTAAAAGCGATAGGATTCATAGTGCGCTGATGCCAAATCAATTACTGGCTGGCACCACCGTGCATGAGCTTTTTATAGGCGGCAATGGTTCAAGTTTTCCGTACCTGCATTACGATGCGTTATTTATGCACACCCAAATTACGCAGGTATATGGCTCAAAAGTGTTCTTCCTGTATCCACCGTCGCAAACGGAAAATATGTATCCGTATCCCGATAACCCCAAATTTTCGCAAATAAATTTCCTCAATCCCGATCATGAAAAGTTCCCGCTGTTTAAAGAGGTGGAACCTATTGTACTTCATCTATTGGAAGGCGAAACCTTGTTTTTTCCATCGGGCTGGTGGCATACCACCAAAATAACCGAGCCAAGTATCACTTACGGCAGGGCGCAGTTAAACGGCAATAACTGGAACAAATTCATAAATGACCGCTACATAAACTGGAAGAAGAAAATATCGTACGCAGCTTTACCGGTATTTGCCTACGGCAGTATTGTTGGTGCTATTATGAATGCTTTTGAAGGGGTGTAGTAGTATTCCTATTTTCTCTTATTACAAATAAATTACGGTCACCCAATAAAAAATTCCTATCATAGCAATCCCGAATGATTTGAACTTTTTATTGAATGAAATTTAAAATACTATTAGCGTTACTATTAGTTTCCGGATACCTACAGGCACAAAACTTAAACATAATTCCACAACCCCGGTCGGTTGTAAATGGTGCGGGGCAGTTTAGCTTCAATAACCATTCTACCGTCGGCGTAAATGATACGTCGCTGGTTTCATTGGCGGCCTTTTTTCAAAAAGAAGTTTTAAAGGCTACTGGCTTAACGCTGGCTGTAAATAAAGATTCAGCGCGCAACCCCATCAACCTCAAACTCATATTGGCTAATACCCCGCAGGTTACCGGGGCATACAATTTAAAGATCACCCCGCAATACATCAGCATAGCTTCGTCAAACAAAGAAGGTATTTTTTATGGACTGATATCCCTGCTTCAACTCATAAAAGATCAGCCTAAAGGGGATGGGAGAGGGTTAACGCTTCCAATTGCAGACATAAACGACGCACCACGTTACCAATGGCGCGGTTTAATGCTCGATGAATCAAGGCATTTTTTTGGCAAGGCAAAGGTTAGGCAGATCCTCGATTGGATGGCTTATTACAAGCTCAACAAATTTCACTGGCACCTGAGCGATGTGCAGGGCTGGCGCATCGAAATAAAAAAATATCCTAAACTGGCCCTTGTTGGGGGTATCGGCGACTATAGCGATACAACGGCAGCGCACTATTACACGCAGGACGAGATAAAGGAGATGGTTGCCTATGCCGCCCAGCGTTTCATAACCGTAATACCCGAAATTGATATGCCCGGCCATGCTACAGCAGCCAACAAAGCCTATCCCGAATATACGGGCGGCAGCGTTGCGGGTTATCCCAATTTTACTTTTAACCCGGCACACGAGAAAACCTACCAGTTTTTGGCCGATATTATAAAGGAAACCAACACGCTTTTCCCGGCGCATATGATCCATTTAGGCGGGGATGAGGTTGCATTGGGTATTAAAGCGTGGTCGTTAGATACAGCCATTGCCAAAATGATGCAGCGGAACAACTTTGTTGATGTAGGTGCGCTGGAACGCTACTTTTTTAAACGGATGACGGATACGGTGACCAGCCTTGGCAGCAAAATACTTGCCTGGGACGAGGCTACTCAAACCGATCTGCCAGCTGGCAAAACCATTATTTTTTGGTGGCGGCAAAACCTGCCGGGTCAGTTAAGGTTGGCCATCCAAAAGAATTACCAGGTAGTGCTTTGCCCAAGGCTGCCGCTTTATTTTGATTTTTTACAGGACACCGCGCTGGTTTCTGGCCGGAACTGGAATGGCGTATTTAACCGGATAACCGATGTTTACAACTTTCCCGACAGGCAACTACCTGCAGATATTACCGGATCGGACCATGTAATTGGTGTACAGGCTAATATATGGACAGAAAAAATAGCCTCAGAAAAGCGCCTCGATTTTATGCTGTTCCCACGTATTGCAGGCTTGGCCGAAGCAGCGTGGACGGCACCCGAAGCCAAAAACGAAGCGGCTTTTATGGACAAATTAAAAGCAGGCTTAAAGAGTTATGACGAAGCAGGTATTTACTATTACAACCCGTTCGATCCATCGGCACACCCCGAGGCGATAGACTTTGCGCCGCGCATCATTATAAAAAGAACACACAAGGCCACGAAACACGGGCATCATACATCCAAAAAATCGCACTCAAAAGCGTCAGGTAAAAAGAAATCTGCATCAGCTAAAAGCCATCGGTCTGCCGCGCAAAAAAGTAAAGCGCATAAAAAAAGGAAATAACCGGTTAAGTTATTTCCTTTTTAATACGATGGAGTTAAAACTACCGGTATGTTGAAAGGTGGGTGGTTTTTATGCTCAGCATAAATGATTTACCAACGCTTATTTTAACGCTTTTATCCTGCAAAAGTGCTTTAAAAGCTTCGTCGCCCTTTATGGCTTCAAACAGGTCACGCGCTACGGCAGATCCGCTGATGTTATTGGTAACCTTGCCATTCTCCATAGTGATATTGAAGGTATAACCTGATTTACCCCTGTCGCCAGCCGATTCAAAATCAGTTATGTTCAGTTTAAACTGCTGATCTTCTGTTAAACTTTTCTTTAAATGCAAACGGATAACGGGCATGTACCTTTTCCAGGTAGTTAAATACTTTCTTTCTTCCATGTTGTTTATTCAATATAAAAAATAAACCCCTGTAGGTATTCGTTTACAGGGGCTTTATAAAATAATTAAGAACCGGGACAAATATTTCCTGATCTTATACTTTGTTAATGATTTGTGTTATGCGAACAGTAGGGTAACTGGCTTAAAAACGTGCCGGACAATATTACCACATGATTTGTCAAAGCTACCTAAATAAAAGGGGAATGCCCCAATTATATCAATATAATATTAAGGGCTTAATACTTTGCTAACCTGCACGTAGTATAAACACGTACGCATCTTGATTAAAGTAGCCGATAATTTGGTAATTTGCAATTATAACGCTGCCAGCTATGAACCATACCTCCCAGTTAAAAACCTTAATTACCGGTCTGTTTGTTTTACTGACCTTTATTTGCAATGCATCGCCGGTAATTTATGTAAACCAGGTTGCTTTTGACACACGCGGCGCAAAAATGGCGGTGATAGGCGATGACGTAAAACTGCCGGCAAATACCTCTTTCTCGCTTATAAACGGGCAAAAAAAAGTAATATATAGCGGCGTATTAAAAGGCCCCATGCAGATTGATGAATGGGCTAAAGGCAAGTTCTTTTATCAGGCAGATTTTTCGGCATTGGTGCAAACCGGTAAGTACAGGGTATCTGTAAAGGTAAGTGGCAAAAATTACCTGTCGGATGAGTTTGCGGTGAGCGAAAACGCTTTGGCGGTAAACACGCTGCCATCTATTATTAGTTATTACAACAGGCAACGGGCCAACACACCCACCGAATTGAATGCCGATAAACAGCTTTTACTTTACGGCAGCAATAAAACGGTTGATATGCACGGCGGCTGGTGCGATGCATCGGGCGACGTAAGTAAATATTTTTCGCACCTGGCTTATGCCAATTACATGTCGCCGCAGCAAATTCCATTGGTTACATGGTCTATGGTTAATGCGGCGCAAACTATCCCGGGCGTACTTAATAAGCTTGGCGCTTACGATAACATGGTTAACGAAGCGCTATATGGCGCTGACTATATCATGCGGGCGCTGTCAAAGGACGATTATTTCTACATGATCGTATTCAGCTATTTTAATAAAGATCCCAAGGCGCGCCGCGTTGTAGGCTTAAAGGCCAATAGTGTTACCACCGATGAATACCAATGTGCCTTTCGTGAGGGTGGCGGAATGGCTATAGCTGCGCTGGCGCGGATCTCGGGTTTAAAAAAAGACGGCGATTATAAATCCACCCAATATCTTGCTGCTGCCAAACGTGCGTATGCGCATCTGGTGATCAACAACACCAAATATGATGATGACGGCAAAGAAAACATCATTGACGATTACTGCGCACTGATGGCCGCTACGGAATTATGGATAGCTACAGATAGTTCCTACTACCATAACGAAGCCCGTAAACGCGCCCAAAACATTGAACACCGCATGAGCCCCGCAGGTTACTTTTATGCGAATGATGCCGGCCGACCATTCTGGCATGCTTCAGATGCGGGCTTGCCAATTATAGCGCTTTGCAGGTACCTGAGTAAAGAACAAAACACAACCGACAGAACCCAGGCCCTAAGCACCATAAAAAAGGCGCTTGATTACAACCTGCGCGTAACCGCCGGGGTAAGCAACCCCTTCGGCTACGCAAGGCAAACATTTGGTTTGAATAACAAAATTAAAGACGGATTTTTTATCCCGCATGAAAATGAAACCGGTTGGTGGTGGCAGGGCGAAAACGCCCGTTTAGGTTCATTGGCCACTGCGGCAATAATAGGAGGGCGGTTAGTTTATCCCGCCAAAGGTGGATGGGGCATAAGAAAAGACCTCTCGGCCTTTGCATCCCATCAAATTTCATGGATCCTGGGTGGTAACCCTTATGCTGTTTGCTTTATGTATGGTTTTGGAAAAACCAATGTGCCGTACATGAGCTCTAACTTTGGGCATGGCTCGGGTAAGGGCGGTATTTCCAATGGTATCACCGGGAAAGAAGGTAACCCGGATGGCAGTGGTATCGACTTTAAAACTACCGACGAAGGTAACGAATGGCGCTGGACAGAGCAATGGCTGCCCCATGCCGCCTGGTTTTTACAAGCCATTACCGCAATGGCTCAAAAGCAATAATTGCAGGCAGATGTTGTTTGCATTTTGAAAAGCAAGCTTTTTAACCTAATTTTATAGCACGGAACCCACGCAGCCACCCGGACTAATCAACCAACGGCTCAACAATCATCCCCGGGGCACCTACCAATCATATTTCGTTATCTATGATAACGGCGCTTTGTCGTTGTGCCCAAAAACCGCATCTATGTTGGTAGCTATCTTAAAGATCTTTATATTTTTATGTGTAATAATTATTCCGCTTCGCGGCCCATCCCGAAGGAAAGAAGATAATGTGAGCCATGCCCGGCAATCAAAAACTTATTCAAAGTATGCCGTTAATGAAAATGGCGGTTTAGAGGTACTGGAAGATAATAAAGCAGGAGATCGATAAACACCTTCTTTTAAAATCTCAATTCTTTTTAGCTTTGGATATGATTGATAAGCTCCTGTCATTCCTGCAATTATTTAAACATATCCCGGCAGATGACCAAGCCATAATAGCCCGCGCATTTGAAACAAAGGAATTTAATGAGGGCGATTACCTGTTTAAAGGCGGCAAGGTTTGCCAATCTCGTTTTTTTATTTGCGATGGGGTATTACGTATAGTAGTTCATAACGAAAAGGGCAACGAGGTTACCCATTACTTTTTAAAGGAAAACCAATTTTGTACCATTCTTAATAGTTTCAATAACCTGGTGCCTGCGCATGAAAGTATCCAGGCGGCGTGCAAAACAACCATATTGGAAATTAACAGAACAAGATTGCTTGCCCTTTATGAGCAATTGCCATACTTAAAAGAGCTTATTGACGAAATTACCCAGCAGGCCTTAATTGATAAAGTTCAAATAAGAAATGCCTATTTGGGCCAGGATTCAACCACCCGGTATAAGCTATTTTTGATGCGCCAGGCCGATATTGCGCTGCGGGTTCCGCTGAATGATATTGCATCGTATTTGGGTATTACGCCACAATCATTAAGCCGAATCAGGAAGAATATTCGCTGATTACGCCTTAAATTTTTATTTATCAATTTTATAATCGCGGTAAAATAAGAAATTTGCGCCTTTACATTTTACGTATACCATGAAACCAGCTACTACGCCGGAGATAACTTTTATACCGGCCACTACTATTGATCATTTTGAACAGATCATAGCATTGCAAAAACAAAACCTATACAGCGCAATAAGTACCGAGCAGCAAACCCAGGAAGGTTTTGTATTTGCCGAGCATACCGTTAGCTTATTGCAATTTATGGCGGCCGAGGTGCCGCAGGTTATTGCCCTACATAACAATAAGGTAATTGGTTATAACCTGGCCATGACCGTTTCAATGGAAAAGGAACTGCATAGCCTGGAGCCCATGTTTCAGGAGTTCAGCAAGAGCCTGTATCAAGGCAAATTATTAAGCAGTTATAATTTTTTTGTTGGTGGTCAGGTTTGCGTTGATAAGAATTTCAGGGGACTGGGTTTGCTGAGCAAACTGTACCACGCAACTGCCGAAGCCGTATCGCCTCGTTATCAGCTTTGCGTTACCGAGGTATCGGTACGTAATACAAACTCATTAAAAGCACATCAAAAGATGGGATTTGAGGTGATAAGTACCTATCATGATGGTAAAGAATTATGGAATGTGATTGCCTGGGATATCAGAAAGTGAAATCCTGCGTTTTAGTTAACGAGTATTGGGATGCGGCCGTCCATTCAAACAAAACAGTCAAAAAAACCTTTATTTATGAATGCGTCATGCTCAACTAATGTTGAATTGACGATTATTTTTTTATGTTTACCAAAAAAACAAAATCAGTTATGAAATTTTTAAGAACCCCTTTTGTTCCCTTAATTATCGCGTTATTAGCCATATCGGTACTATCTTGTAAATCAAAGAAACTGGTACAAAAACCAGCCCCGGTTGAAACAGAGGCAACGTATGCCCCTAAAACCACACCGGCTCCTAAACCCGCCGCAGCACCCACACCAGCTCCAGCCCCGGCACCATCAAAACCAGACTATAATTTCAGCAATATTCAGTTTGAATTTAACTCGGCTGTGTTAAAAACAGGTTCATACCAGGCGCTTGACAAAGCTGCTGCCGAAATGAAAAAGGATAAAACAGTAAAATTCGTTTTAAATGGTAACTCATCTGCCGAAGGTACAGACCAACGCAACATGGAGCTATCTATTGAGCGTGCCAACTCGGTAAAATTGTACCTTGTTAACAGCGGTGTAACTGGCGATAACCTTAATATTAAAGGCCTGGGCGAAAGCAACCCTGTTGCCGATAACAAAACCGAAGAAGGAAGAGTATTAAATCGCAGGGTTGAGATTAAATTAGCTCAATAAGCTGCATCTCTTTTATATTTAAAACGCCCCGGTAACAACTTACCGGGGCGTTTTTGTTTAAAGCCGGCTGGCAACCATTGGCAGCAACGGCCCGTAATGATAATAGTTGCAATAATTATTACTTACCGGCATTTTGAAGCAAATTATAAAGGGCATACTCACCCTGTTAACTTCCCATGAAAAAAGCAAGCTGTACAGGCTCATCCTGTTCGACTTGCTGATCAGCGGGCTTGATATTGTTTTCCTGGGTCTGTTGTTACTTATTATCGGTTTTTATACTTCCGGGGATCACGTTCAACATCACCTTTTTTTGTTACCCGATGGTTGGTTTAGCAAAAACTCTATTTTACTTATAGCGCTGTTTTTGCTGCTATTTAGTTTCAAGAACTGGTTGGGATACCTGCTTATCCGTTTTCAGCACCATTTTTTTTATGGCGTAGCGTCGCGATTATCTAAAAAAAACATTATCAATTACCTTAAAAACGACTACACCAAGTTTATAAATATCGATTCATCGGTACACATCCGGCAGATAAGCCAGCAGCCTATAGAGTTTAGTCATTACATATTAACCAACGCGCAGCAGGTGATCTCTCAGGGCATACTTATTGTATTTACCGTCGGCGCTATACTTGTTTACCAGCCGGTTCTGTTTCTATTGCTGTTGGTGCTAATGGTTCCGCCTGTGATCTGTTTGGCATACTTCATCAGGAGGCGATCAAAACAGGTACGGATACATACCAAACTCGCCAGCGAAAAAACCATCCAGCACTTGCAGGAAACATTAATGGGTTATGTAGAAAGCAGTATTTATGACAAGGGCGACTTTTTAGTAAACCGATACTATACCTACCAGCAACAGCTTAATGATAACCTCGCCCAACAGCAAACCATCCAGGGCCTGCCGCCTCGTTTGGTAGAGGTATTCGCCATATTGGGGTTTTTCATTTTAGTGCTGATCAATAAATGGTCGGCACATGGCCCGGTTGTAGATCTGCTAACTATTGGCGTATTTATGGCTGCGGCGTATAAGATCATCCCAGGGATAATTAAAATACTAAACAGTACGGGGCAAATAAAAACCTACGAATTTACGCTGAATGATTTATTGGCAGCAAATAATTCACCTATATTAACACATTATATAAATACAAATAAAAACCTATTAATCAATAATATATCATTTATAAATATAAATTTCAGTTACAAAGAGCAGCCTATATTAACCAACTTAAGTTTTCAGTTAAATAAAGGCGATATGGTTGGTTTATCGGCTGCATCAGGCAAAGGGAAAACCACCCTTATTAATTTGTTACTCGGGTTTTTAACACCTGCTAACGGTGAAATATACATAAATGACAACGTTGCCGATGTAATGACAAGGCAGAAATACTGGAAAAACATTGCCTATATAAAACAACAGCCCTGGTTTATTCATGATACCGTCCTCAAAAACATTACGCTAACCGAAGGCGATTACGATTCCGAAAAACTGACCGAAATAATAGCTTTCTGCGGATTGGAACCATTACTGGCTGGTTATTCAGATGGTACACACCAGGTTATCCGCGAAAATGGCAAAAACCTGAGCGGCGGCCAGCGTCAGCGCATCATGCTGGCGCGTGCGCTTTATCATAATTTTGACCTGCTGATAATGGACGAACCTTTTGGCGAAATGGACCAGGAAGCCGAAGAAGCTATCCTTATGCAACTGAAACAACTGGCTATCAGTGGTAAAATCATCCTTTTTATAACCCATAACCTGGCAAGCTTAAAGCATTGCAATAAACTGATAAAGCTAATATGAACAAACAAAAAGCTTTAGTGATCCTTAGTCCCGGTTTTCCTGCTGATGTTAATGACACCAACTGCCTGCCGCTGCAACAAAGTTTTGTTAAAACATTAAAACAAAGTAACCCGCAGCTAAATATCATCGTCATCAGCTTTCAGTACCCGTTTAAAGCTTCACGTTATATTTGGTACGGGGCACAGGTAATTGCATTGGCAGGCAAGGGCAGGGGTAGGCTATTCCGACTTTTTACCTGGCAACGGGCATTTAGTGAGTTGAAAAAAATAAATGACAAGTATGAAGTTACTGGCCTGTTAAGTTTTTGGATGGGCGAATGTGCTTATGTAGGCAGCCGGTTTGCAAAAAAGAATAATTTGCAGCACTACACCTGGTTACTTGGGCAGGATGCAAAGGCCGGAAACCATTACGTTAACAGCATTAAACCCCAGCCCGGCAATGTTATAGCACTTTCAGATTTTCTGGCGAAGGAGTTTCGGCTAAATTATCGCATCAACCCACAGCATATTATTCCTGTTGGCATTGATACTGATCTTTTTGATACAAACAGGGTAGAACGGGATATCGACATCATGGGTGCTGGCTCACTTATAGCTCTTAAACAATATGATGTGTTTATTAAAGTAATAAAATCACTTACCACCGAATTTCCTGATATAAAAACCATCATTTGCGGCAAGGGCCCTGAAATGGAAAAGCTTAAAAAGCTGATAATAAAACTCGGGCTGGAGAAAAATATCGAATTAAAAGGCGAACTATCCCACAAAGAAGTTTTACGCCTAATGCAACGGTCAAGGATTTTCCTGCATACCTCCATTTATGAGGGCAATGCCGCCGTTTTGAGCGAAGCCTTGTACGCGGGCGCCCATGTAGTAAGTTTGGTAAAACCAATGGAAGCAAGACTGGCACAGCATCACATTCCCGATAACGCCGAGCATTTGCCCGATTTGCTTTTAAACCTGCTGAATGATAGAACGCTAAACCATGATCCGCTGTTAGTTGATACCATGGAAAGTATTGCCGCAAGGGTACTTGATCTATTTGTTCATGAGCGTTTCGCAGATATCCACTAAATCATCGGCAATTACTTTAAAGCTTAGATTTTGTTTAAAATACGTTAAGGTTGTTGCCGAAAGCTTTGAGATATTCATACCATCAAGCGCGCTAAGTACATTCGCCAGCGCTTCGGGATCACCTGGAGGATATAGAAAACCATATTCGCCGTGATGAGTTATTTTTTCGAAAGACGGGATAGCCGTAACTACCGGGATACAGCCGCAGGCCATAGCCTCCAGTAAAGCATAACTACTCCCTTCACGGTGACTGCCGGAGATATAAAAATCGGCCGCGCTGTACCAATTTGGCAAATCAGCGGGAGCAACTTTTCCAACCGTAACCACATTGTTGCTTAGGGCAATACTGCTATTTATTTTGTGGTTAACTTCGGTTAAAAGCTCTTCGGTTTGATAGATCATGTACAACTTAGCCAATGGATTTACTTTCAGGTAACGCTCAAAGCCATCCAATACCGCAAGCGGGTCTTTATTTGCGTTCAATCTACCCACCCATAAAAAGTTGGTTTTGCCATTTATTCCGGTTAGAGATTTGCTTATTTGTTTATCCTGCCGCTCAAAGCCTGTTGAGGCCTCCAAAAGCTCAAAGATTTGGGCATTGGCCTTTATAATGCCTCGTTGCTGCCATATCGCCGCATTTTCTTTCGCGGTAAAAATATAGGCAGCAGCATGGCGATACGCTATTTTTTGCAGCCAGCCTTTTATTCCCTGGTAAGTTATGTCGCCATGATGCTGAACAATTATTTTGGTGCTACTGCCACAAAATAACCGCAGCAACATTACCTGCAGAGGAAATATAAATCCCTGCACTAATACAATATCCGGCTTTAAATTACGAACGAAACGGAGTGTTTTAAAAGATACCGACCAGAAATTGTTACCGGCCCTAAAAAACTGATAGGGCACACCGCCCATTACAGCACGCTGTTCAAAGCCTGCATGTTTAACAAAACAGAAATCGAGCCGATTATCAATATGAGATGCAAAAGCCAGGGCGGCCGAATGATTTTCCAAAACATCTTCGGGGTGGTTATAATTGAGGTGCGCGTAAAAGGTAAGATCAACCAGCTTTATCAATTTTTATAGAATTTGATAGTCAATAACTTCGAAAGGAAAAACAAAACCGGGCAAATAAGTATGAATATCGGCTGTCAGCTCCATTAAATTTCCTTCCACATATTTATAGGCGTTGTCAATTTTTATCAGGCTAAACCCTTTGCCTTTAAGCTGATGCGCCAGTTGCGGCAATAACTCCTGCGCCATTAAACGCACCTGTCCGTGGTGCAAAACCAATAGCAGATCGGCGGGGTTTAGGGTAAAGAATGTATCAAAACCACTGGATTGCCCTTTTGCGATAACCAGATCGGCATTTTTACCTGCTGCTATTTTGCCGGTGTTTATTTTCCAAATTTTGGATGGGGTTTTATTTAGCGATTCGTACAGGTTCTCATCGGCAAGCAAGCCTGTTTTATGAGCCAGCCTTATATGATCCCAGATATTCCAGTTGCTGGTAAGTGTTGAATCGGTGCCGAATATAATATCGGTAAATGGCTTTATCTGCCTTACCGGTGCAGTTTTATTCAACAGAAAATAATTTGATTCGGGGCACCAAACAATCGCCTTAAAATACGGGGCCTGCTCTTTGGTTATAGCAACCGCATGTATACCCACCAAATCGCGACCAAGCTTGTTCCAGCTTATAAGCGCATCAATTTCTTTGTTGGACTGCTTGTCGGTTCCCTCGCCTGTATGTACCACCACGGGGAGCTTTCTGCGGATGGGGTTATTCAGTTTAAATTTCCAGCCTTTTTCAAACGCCACGGAATGCAGGTCCTGCGTCTGCTCAAACACATCAATCAGCGGATTGGGTAAAGTTATCCGCTCGCCATGATTAACTACCGTGGTTACTCCGCAAAGCAGGTTTTTATATACTCCCCAAAGTATGCGCAGGTGTTTGGGTACTTTCAATACACCGGCAATTTCGTCCTTAAATTCCTTGTGGATGTAAGCGCCCCATTCGGTGTAATTATTATAAATACGGTGCCCTAACTGGGGGAACAGGTTAAAATCTAAATGATCGTGCGAATTGATGAGGCCGGGAAAAACAATGGCATCATCCAAAAAAAGCTGTAAATCCCCGGTAAAACTGCCGATAGCGGCATGATCAACCTGCTTAATCACCCCATCACTTATCACTATGCTGATCACTTGTCCGCTATCGGCCAGTCGTACCTTATTAATTACCATTTAGCCCCGTTTTAAATGAATGCCGTATATAACCGGAAAATCCAGGTATTTTTCATAAACATGCAGTGCGCCGGCATCGGCATAAAAAGACCGCATACTTTCATCTATATTTATTTCTTCCTGGGTTATCAGCCTGAAACCGTTCCTTATCAATACTTCCTTAATGGTGTAAATAGGATGCACATAATTGCGCACAGCCATCACCGAATTATTATGTTTAAAAGTACGCTGACCGCCAAACGCCAGGGTATGGGGGTGAAAATCGGTAATAATGATCTCAGCCTGCGGTTTTAGCAAGCGACACCAGGCCTGCATAGCTTCGTCAATATCCTCAATGTGGGCCACGGTAAGGGTAGATACAATTACATCAAATGCTGCATCCGGAATATCTGAAAACAGGTTGTCGGTAATGAGCTTTGTGTGTGCGGCCGGGTACTTCTCATTCAACTTTTTTAACATACCGCCCGATACATCAAAGCCGGTTAACACCGCCGGCTGCTTAGCAAATATCTGCGGCCATTGCCTGCCGGTACCACAGCCAATATCGGCTATTTGCTTGCCCTGTATGTCTACGCCGTTTATCAGCATAGAAAACAGCCTTTCGTCAAGGTGAAGCATCAGGTTACCGGGTTGCGCATCGTAATTACCGGCCCAGATATCATAGGCCTCCACAACGCCTTTTTCGGTTACAGCAGGGTGACTTACCTTGCTTTTTATGTAGTTTTTTATAGTGGCCAGCATAGTACAGGTTTTGTAATAATAACGGAGCAAAACGGTGTATGGTTGCCCGTGTTTTTTATTATTAGCGCAGGCAACCCCGGCCTGCTGCACAGCGTAATGTATAGGAATGGTTTTATTGTTGATTTGGGTTTAGTGGCGATGGAGGTAAAAGCCCATCGCTATTATTTATCACCACGTGTTTATGAATAAGATACTCCTTTATAATCCTAAAAGTGCTGTTGCAAAGCACCGCATCCCTAACTCTATACTAAATATTGCCGCATCTGTTGAAGGCAAGTATGATTGGGTAGTTGTTGATGGTAATTGCGAAACCAATCCCTTAGAAAAAATAGAAAGTTATTTACGTACCGGCGAGTTTGGCTATTTAGGCTTTACTGTAATGCCTGGCCCGCAATTGCGTGAGGCCATCCCTTTATCAAAAACGATAAAACAAAAATATCCCTATACTACCATGATCTGGGGTGGGTACTTTCCGTCGAGCCAACCAAAGGCGGTACTTAACTCGGGTTTTGTTGATTTTATAATTAACGGCCCCGGTGATAATGCATTTCCAAGGCTGATTGATGCCCTGGAAAAACACGAACCGTACGAGTTTATTAAAAACCTCATTTACAAGGCCGATCGTAAAATAACCAAAACTATTAAGGAGGACCTGTTAGACCAGGATTCATTACCACCATTACCGTATGACAAGCTGGGTACATTTTACCCGATTGATAAATACCTGGGTAAAACTTATTTGGGTAAACGCACCATGGCTTATCATTCCAGTATCGGCTGCCCGTTCACCTGTTCATTTTGCGCCGTGGTGCCTATTTACGAGGCAAGATGGAAGGCAAAATCAGCCAAAACGGTTTATAAAGATGTTAAATATATTAAAGACAGGTGGGGAGCAGATGCTATTGAGTTTCATGATAATAACTTCTTTGTATCTGAAAAACGCACCGTTGAGTTTGCCAAACTTATAGAACCCGAAAATATGTCGTGGTGGGGAATGGCGCGGATTGATACCATGGATAAATTCAGTGATGCCTCCCTGACGCAGATCCGTAAGGCCGGCTGTAAGATCATCTTTTTTGGTGCCGAAAGCGGTAACGACGATATCCTGGAACAACTGGATAAGGGCGGCACGCAAACCGGCGAGCAGATCATTCGCTTTGCCGAACGGTTGAAACAGTTTGATATCATCCCCGAATATTCGTTTGTACTGGGTACACCGGCCGCCACGCCCGAAAAGGTGCAGGCGCAAATAGATTTTGAGATAAATTTCATCAAGAATATAAAGGCCGTTAATCCGCGTACCGAAATAGTACTTTATACTTATACCCCCGTACCAACGGAAGGGTCCGAACTGTATAAGCAGGTACTGGAACAGGGTTTTGAATATCCCCAAAGCCTTGAGGACTGGATGAGCCCCGCCTGGGAAAGTTTCGACCTGAGAAAGAACCCGCTAACACCCTGGTTAAAACCAGAGATGATAGATAAGATCAGGAATTTTGAAACGGTGCTTAACGGCGTATACCCAACCGTTACCGATATCCGGCTTAACGACCTGAAAAGGAAATCGATCAAGCTGCTGTCAACGCTCAGGTACAAAGCCAACCTGTACAAATATCCTTATGAAATAAAACTGCTGCAAAGGTATTGGAAGTACCGCCAGCCTGAGATTCAGGGATTTTAACCGCTATAAAATTGGGACTGAAGGAAAAACATATCGACACAACCTATGCCTCCATTGCCGATGACGCATTTGAGGAGATGTATGCTGCCGTGCGTGAAAAAGAGGGCAGGGTATACACCGATAAGCAGGTAGTCCGCTTGCCCGAAATTGATGGCACCCACAAATATGCGCTGGAGTGGCGCGCGCGAAAAATATCCTCCGCACGACTTATAAATTATCTAACTAAAAAGGAAAAACCGCTTCATATTCTTGAAATAGGCTGTGGTAACGGCTGGCTGGCCAACAAGCTTACAGGTATACCCCAGGCAAAAGTTACCGGCTTGGATACCAGTCAACTTGAAATTGACCAGGCACGCAGGGTGTTTAAAAACGTCAACCTTAAATTTATAAACAGCGAATTTACCAAAGCAGCCGTTGGCAACAACGAACGATTTGACGTGATCGTTTTTGCCGCGTCGCTGTCATATTTCCCATTTGTAAAGGCAGTAATTGACGATGCGTTTTCGCTGTTAAAACCAGGAGGAGAAATTCATGTACTTGATACCCCGTTTTATAAAAATCAAATTGCAAGTGTAGCTATAGCAAGGTGCAGGGAGTATTATAACGATATGGGCTATCCGGCTATGGCTGCTAATTATTACCATCACCTGTTAGCTGAGATCTTGCCATTTAAGCACCGGGTGTTATTTAACCCGGCAACCATCTGGAACCGCCTGCGCAAACAGGGCGTTTTTTACTGGATAACGTTAACACCATAAGTATGACCGGGCAATCAATAATTCATACTTACAGGCGTTATAAAACCCTTAAAACGCATCAGATCACGGCGCTGCCCATTGTGATACTGATGCCGCACAGCGCCTGTAACTGTCGTTGTGTGATGTGCGATATATGGAAAGACAATAAAAACCTAAAGCAGCTTACCGAAGCAGATATCAGCGGGTTACTGGCATCCCTAAAACAATTAGGCACAAAGCAAGTGCTCATGTCTGGCGGCGAAGCATTGCTGAATACCAATTTCTTTGCCTTGTGCCGCATCCTTAAAAATGCAGGGATCAGCGTTGTACTACTTACGACAGGCCTGTCTATAAAAGCCAATGCCGATCAAATACTCGAATACGTTAGCGAGGTAATTGTTTCTATAGATGGCGACGAGCCATTGCACGATGCCATCAGGAATATTCCCAATGCTTTTAAAAAGTTAAAGGAAGGAGTGGAGCATATTAAAAACATTGCCCCCTCATACCGCATCACCGGGCGTACGGTGATCCATCGGCTTAACTTTCGTAACTGGCCGGCTATTATTACAGCGGGTAAAAATATGGGGCTAAACCAAATGAGTTTTTTACCTGCCGATGTAAGCAGCCACGCCTTTAACCGCCAGCAAGCATGGACAGAACCCAAACAACACGAAATACTAATTGCAGAACGCGAACTTCCCGAACTGAGCGAAGTAATTAGCGATTTGTTTACCCAATTTGATAAAGAATTTCGCAATGGTTTTATTGCCGAAAGCAGGGAGAAGATACAGGATATCTACCATTATTATGCTGCGTTTTACGAATTAAACCCGTTCCCGTTTAAAAAATGCAATGCGCCATGGGTGTCTGTTGTTGTGGAGGCCGATGGTGCTGTAAAGCCCTGCTTTTTTATGGAGGCTATGGGAAATATCAGGGATACATCGCTTGGTAATATTTTAAACAGTAATGAAGCGGTAGCCTTTCGCAAATCGTTGAATACCTCCACCCATCCAACCTGCGTAAAATGTGTTTGTTCACTTAACCTGTCGCCATTAACTCATTTGTCATAAACCTATGGAGCAGCGCAATAATATACTTTTCACCCATTCGTATTTTTTACGGTTCGACCCTAAGCAATGGGCTATGGGACAGCCTTATGCGCCATTAGGCACGTTATATGCTGCGGCCTTAATGCGGCAAAATGGCTATCATGTTTCACTGTTCGACAATATGTTTTCGCATACGCCATACCAGGTAATAGATGCTTTAGATAAAGAACACCCCGGTTTTTTTGTGATTTATGACGATGGTTTTAATTACCTCACCAAAATGTGCCTTACCAACATGCGCGAGGCCGCGTTTAAAATGTGCAAACTGGCGAAGGAGCGGGGCTGTACCGTTATAGTTTCCAGTTCCGACTCAACCGACCGCTTTAAAGAATACTTAAACGAAGGTGCCGATTTTGTACTCATAGGCGAAGCTGAACACACCCTACTTGAACTGGTGAATGCGTTAAAAAATAATACCGAAGATGTTTCCACTATTCCGGGGTTGGCTTATTTTAAACGAAACTCGGTATACAAATCACCTGCCCGGCATGTATTGAAGGAGCTTGATACATTGCCTTTGCCTGCCTGGGATCTGATGAATATGGAGCCGTACCGACAATGCTGGATCAAGCACACGGGGTATTTTTCTATGAATATTGGTACCACCCGTGGTTGCCCCTTTAAGTGCAACTGGTGCGCAAAACCCATCTACGGCAACAGGTATAACTCCCGCACTCCCGAAAATGTGATCAGCGAGCTTAAATTGCTTAAAGAGCGGTTTAATATGGATCATATTTGGTTTTGTGACGATATTTTCGGCCTAAAACCCGGCTGGGTAACCCATTTTGCCGAATTGGTAAAACAGGAAAACCTGAGTTTCCGGTATAAGATCCAGTCCCGGGCCGATTTGCTATTGGATGAAGAAACGGTAAGCGCGTTAGCGGCATCCGGTTGTGAAAATGTTTGGATAGGTGCCGAAAGCGGATCGCAAAAAATCCTGGATGCGATGGATAAAGGGACCACCGTTTAACAGATAGGCGATGCAACCCGACTGATGAAAAAGCAAGGACTAAAACCATCATTCTTTATCCAATTTGGTTATCCCGGCGAAACCAAGGAGGATATTGCCCTCACCATCCGAATGATAAATGAGCATTTACCGCATGAAATTGGTATTTCGGTATCGTACCCCTTACCGGGAACTTTGTTTTATGACAGGGTAAAGGCCGACCTGCAGCAAAAAACCAACTGGACAGACTCCGACGAGATGGCACTCATGTTCAGCAATACATTTAGTCCGGGTTATTACAAGCAGTTGCACAAATATGTGCATCAGAATTACCATGCGCATCTGGCCACTTACAACCTATTGAAATTATTGAAGAATCCTTTTAAGCCGGATGTAAAAAAGATAAGAAAGGCTGTATCTGTTTTGTATCATGCCCCGGCAACGCTTATTGAGCGGTATAAGTTAAACCAATTGGAGAAGGCGTTATGATAAACCTCAGTGTTGAAAAGAATGAAAATGATGCCTCCGAAGCGTTTACAAAGCAATCGGTGGTGTTTGATGCCATCTATTCAAACGATACCATCATCAATTACAAACGCGATAGGGTAAGGCAACACGTACTGAAATACCTGAAACCGGAAAGCAAAATCCTGGAACTGAACAGCGGCACCGGCGAAGACGCGATCTATTTTGCAGGCTTAGGCCACCACGTTCACGCCACCGACATATCCACCGGTATGCAGGAAATACTTCTGCAAAAAACAGCTCCATACCGCGACAGGATAAGCCAGGAGATCTGTTCTTATACCCAGCTTGGCAAGTTGCAGTACCACGGTTCATATGACCATATCTTCTCTAACTTCGGCGGCCTCAATTGTACCGGCGAACTGGATAAGGTCCTGCTATCATTCGATGCACTGCTTAAACCTGGCGGCAAGGTAACTATGGTTATTATCCCGCCGTTCTGCTTATGGGAAACACTACTTGTTTTCAGGGGGAAGTTCAAAACCGCTTTCCGTCGTTTCTTTAGCAGCAAGGGGCGCACAGCACATATTGAAGGGACTTACTTTAAATGCTTTTATTATAAACCATCATTCATTATCAATACGTTACAAAAATCATTTAAAGCAATGGGGATGGAGGGACTATGTACCATTGTACCGCCATCCTACATCGAAGGTTTTGCAGAAAAGCACCCTAAGGCTTACAATTTTCTGAAAAACAAAGAGAACAAACTCAAAGCTACCTGGCCCTGGAAATACATGGGCGATTACTTTATCATCACGCTGGAAAAAAAATAGCATTAGGAGTAAGGATAGAAGGATTAAAGAACAAGGGCAAGGGGAACTAACCGGGGGTTTTAGTTAGCTACGCTGTGTTTATTTTCCTGCAGTAACTGGGCAACCTTGTTTTCATAGCGACTCACCAGTTTAAACTGAAAGTTATTTGGATCGGGTTTGGCGAAGTGTTTATCAACGGCCATGGCCAATACAAAACCGCGACTGTTCATCCGCTTTTGCTGTGTTTTTGTTCCCCATCTGCCGGCGGTTATTTTCATTAACCGGTTATCCAGCCAATCGCCAAAATTATTGTTGAACAACGATTCAAGCAGATGCTTTAACCTGCTTTTTTCCAATGCTTTGGCTGTAGATACCCGCATAATGTGGTTAGGTAAAAAATTACGCGTCCACGCATTTTCAGCAAAAAAGTTTGCAAACGTAACATCACCCTGGATGGGTATCAGGGTAACAATTTCGGTGGCGGTATAAATGTTTTTTTCGGCTATCTCCAGTTGCTGCTCGTCTATATAATAGTTCATACAAAAGCAGTGCTGTTTGTTTACCAAAAAAGTAAGCTTCTTAAAGCAGTGCATCAGCGTACGGGCTATCCAAAGGCGGTTGGCTGCCGTAACAATAAACAGGTCGATATCTGAAGCCTCATCGGCATAATTCTTTGATAGCGAGCCCGAAATAGCTATCCCGCGTACGTAGGGAAATTTGATAAGCATGTTGCCAACCTTACGCGCTGTTTTTATCATTTCAAGCGCCATCTGGTTGCCTTTGTTACGGCGACTTATCAGGTAAGGGTCATTCCGCAAGGTAAAAAATCTGTCGAAACGGTAGATGAGGCGGTCGGTTATTAAACAGGTTATGGCATCATCAAAATTATGCTGATCGTACTTTACCGGCAGAAACAGGCAAACCTCTTCGCGGGTAAGCGGGTAGGTAAACGCATCAAAATACGCCAGCGCAGCTAAAATATTTTTCTTGATCTCTGACAATGTGCTGATGGTTAACGGTTGTTTGTAAACGAACTTGTAAAGCATTGTATTAGTATGACGTAACGGCTATTCTGTTGGTTGCCAATGAAGTTAAATATTCATCGGATTTGGGATCTTCAATTAACGGCTCCTGTTTTTTCACATCCGGCAGCATAAAAAGGGAGAAGAAAAGGCTGTAAAACATTACGCCTTTATCCATATCAAGTACGTCTTCTGACAGGGAAACAACCGCGATCACCAGCATAAAGCTGATGAACACCAGGTTCCTTTTTTTAAAGGCGGCCCTAAAACCATAGGCCAATGTAAAAAGGTAAACCAATAAACCCCAGATACCGGATTTGAGCCAAAAGCTGAGATACTCGTTATGGGCATTCAACCCTACCAGGAACGAATTATACAATTTGGCATCAAAAAAGCCATCTTTCAACAACAAAACTTCGGAGCCTGAGCCATGCCCCAATACAGGTTTCTGTTTAATGACTTTCGCAACAACCTCCCAGCGTGCTAAACGAGGATCGGCACCCTCTGTAGGTTTGGCTACCGATAGATCTGTTTTTAGGGTAGTTATGTAACGTTCCCTGAATGATGGAATGTTCAACAACGCTGTAATTCCGATTGCAGAGATCATTAAAGCAGCCAGCACGTACATCAGCCTGTTCTCGCCTTTCAATAAATAATAAGGAATAGCTGCATTGATGATTACGAAGAGAATGATCAAAATAGATTTAGAGCTAAGTTGAATCAATCCACAAAGCAGGATAAGGCAGCACGCCACATAAAAAAGCTTTAAGGATAACCGGGCTTGTTTAAACAAAATAGTAAAAAAGTAAACCAACCCGATAACCAGCTGAAACGAAAAAAACGTTGCGTGAATATCAAGGGGCTCCGAAAAATTATGGTTAGTAAAAGCCGGCGTAAAAATGGTTTTCAGGGGCAGGTGATAATATCTGATGGTGTGGTAAGCATCAAAATACAGGTAAACGACGGTTGCTACACAAACCAGGGCAAACCCCTTTAGCAATATAGGGATGTACTTTTTTACATCGATGTTGGTAAGTGAAAGCAAAATGGGGAGCAGTAAAATAGGGAGCCGTAAGGTTAACTCCGTAATTGCCTGGGGGAGATATTTTGAATAAAGTGCTGCAATAAGCGTAACAATAAATGCGGATTGCAGCACCAGATTATTTAGGGTGAATATGGTCCCCAACTTATCTTTTTTCAAGTGGATAAGTGTGTGCGCCGCAAAGCTGATGAGGATAATATGGCTGTAAAAACGATCGAACGGTAAACTCGCCAGCAGGAATAGCAAATGATAATAGCTGATCTTATTAGCCGTATTATCGTTGATCAGCAATAATTCTTTCATAGTTTGAATTTTTATAGCACTCAACAATAAAGGTTTCGTATTGGTCAATCACCCTTTCCCAGTTAAATTGCGATTGGATCTTGTGCAGGTTATTCATCACCATATTTTTCTCAAAATCATGGCGCTGCACGTTTTCAACCAGGTGTTTTACCTCTTCGGCATTGGAAAAATAAAAGGCATCGGTATTCAGCACCGATTTATTAAAAGGGTTATTATGCGCGGCTATCAGCGCTTCGCTGCCCATAGCCTCCAGCAGCGAGGGATTGGTACCGCCAACACTATGGCCGTGAAAATACAGGTAGGAGTTGTTTTGTAACGACCGCACCTTCGGGGTATCGAAAATGGCCCCTTTAAACTCTATCCGCTCGTCATTGGCAAATTTATTAACAATGAACTTGCCGAAGCGGTTACCGGTATCGCCCAAAACCTTAAATTTCTTTTGCGAATTGCTGCTGTTGAAACCGGCTAAAATGGCATCTATGTTATTCTCAGGTTCCATGCGGGCCATCAGTAAAAAATAGTCTTCTTTAAGTACCTCTTTAGCATCATACTGTTCCCTTTCCTCGGTGCTGAAAACGTCGGCACCATAGGGAATATACTGGCTGGTAACATCGTATTTATCCTTCAGGTATGATTTTATCACCATCGAATCGGAAATATAGTACTGACTATGCTTTACAGCCAGTTTTTCGGCATACCTTAAAAAACGTTGTACCGGTTTTGAATATTTGGAGCGTTTCCACTCCATGCCATCCATATTGGTGATGATGGCACTGCCCTGCGGATATATGTTACCCCATACCGAGCTGCTGGTATAACCCATTATCAGCACCACATCAAACTTGCGCTTGCGGGCATCAAGCAGGCAATTCATATCATAAATGAACTGCCCGGCAGTGCCGATCAGGTATTCCGGATCATAGCAATGGATGATGTCCACGCCGTTCCAGCTATCCTGGGTATACGGGTGGTTATGCGAGTTATAAACCGATACCGAATGACCGCGCTTTACCAACCCGGCCGATACATATTCTGAGATATGTTCAAACCCTCCGTAATAATTGGGGATACCCCTTGTTCCTAATATGGCTGTACGTAGTTTCATGGTCATAATACTGATTGATATGCTTTTAAAGTTTGTGATGCGGCCTGGTTCCAGGTGTATTTCTGTAGTATCCGGCTGCGCAGGTGCTCATTAATTGGTGCGGCGGCGGCATTTTCAATGGCCTCAAAAATGCTTTGCGGCGATGCCGGGTTGCAGTAAAAAGCATCATTGGCAAAGTATTCGCGTACGTCGCCCTTATCACTGACTACTATATTGCAGCCCATTAGTGCCGCTTCTATTGAACTTAAACCGGTGGTTTCAAACCAGCTGGGCAGTACATGCACCCCGGCACGCTGGTAGTATTTTGCCAGCTGCTGCTGCGGCATCTGGTCAACAAAAACAATGTTATCCGCAGCTATGCGCCTGCATTCCTGGTAGTAGGCAGCCTGGTTGGGGGCATAAGCACCAATGAGTAACAGGCGATACCCCGTATTATTTAAGGCTTTTATTAAATTAAGCTGATTTTTTATCCCCTCTATACGTGCCGCACAGATTACCAGTTTATCGTCCTTAACGATAGTGGGATCGTAACTGAACAAATTTTGATCGGTACCGTTAGGAACCACCATGTGCTTAACCTCGCCGGGATAGTTTTTAAGTACCCGCCGGTATTCGGAATGTGAATTGGGCAATATCATGGCAGCGCGACTTAAAATATCTATAATGCTTCTGCGCTGGCCTTTCCAGGTATAAGAGGCGCTGGCCATACTATCCCGTCCCAACAGGTAGCGAGCTATGGTTTTAAGGTATTCCACACCATCGGCCGGGAAATATTTAAAAATACGACCTGCGCCGGTACGGTGTTGCTGGTCGTACTCGCTGTAATTACAAAGTATGGTTGATATAACGTATGGCTTGCCCGCCCTATGGCTATGGTACAAAATATCGGCAGGGCGACTCAAGTTAAAAAAGTGCAGCAGATCATAGCTATTATAATTAATGTTTTCGTTTGAAAGCTTTATTTCGGCAGTAATACCCATAAAGGTGAGGTGCCGTGCGGTTTGCACAGCTTGCACCGTATCGCCGCCGGGTACGGTGTACAGGGTAGACCGGGTAATAAATGCCACCTTAATCATTTCGCCCTCCCCATGTCATCAGATCATGCAGCCAGTTAATTATTCGCTCGGGCAGGTAGCTAACGGTGTACAACAGGTAATTATCCAACCGAAGCGGTGATATGCTGATAGCCCTTGCCACATGCAGGCGCGCCAGTTCTGGTTGAAAGTTATTGAGCAACAGCTTTTTGGCGCATAAAGCATAATATGAACCATGTTTAATTTTGGCGGATACCTGTTTTTCGCTAATCTCGGCCAGTAAAACACCCTCGGTTGCGGTAATACTGCGTTTTTTAAGGGTAGTATATTTTATATCCCTGAATTTGCGTGGCCGCCATTTTTCATCAATGGTTATTGATTCGGGGTTGAGCCTTACTTTTATTAGTGGCTGGGGCAAATTGCAGGCTTTTTGATCTTTCAGGATATTCACCCATAAAAAATGATCTTCAAAAGTGTAGGCATGCTCGTTGTAACCACCTTTGTTAATGATCACATCCCTCCGGTAAAAAACGCAGGAATGTATGAACGGGCAAACAGAATATTTAAGCTGCTGGATCTCCTCATTGCTAAAAGCAGGCGGCTTATGCGTAAACAGATGAACGCCATCCATATCTACATAATCTGCCGCCGAACCAATTACACTATACCCCGGGTTGGCTATCATAAAATCGTACTGTAGCTGCAGCCTTTGCGGGTAACAGATATCGTCTGCATCAAAACGGGCTATAAACGCTGCGCGGGCATATTTTAAGCCATTGTTGAGCGCCTGGGCAATACCTTTATTATCCTGGTAAATAAGTACTATACGTGGGTCTTCAAATGAATTAACCACATCTACTGTATCATCGGTTGAACCATCGTTTATGATGAGCAGTTCAAAATCCATAAAAGTTTGGTTCAGCACCGATGCTATGGCATCGCCTATGTATTTGCCTGCGTTATACGCCGGCATCAAAACCGTTATTTTAGGTATATCAAAGTTCATTGGTAAGCGGTTTTGGGGTTGAGTTTTCTTTTATGTTGAGCAATAGCAGCAATTCAAAAAGTATCAATACCGATAATTGCTCAAACCAGTATTCCACAAAAAAAGCCGACAGCATTAACAGCAAAACTGGCAAGCCGTAAGTGAGCTTTTTATAATGCCGGGCAAAAAAGCCCAGGTAGTAAATGGCAAATACCAGCAAGCCTATTAAACCATACTCGCCCAATAACTGGTCATAAACCGAGAACGGGCTGTTAGTTAAAGAATGAAAACCCGACCTGCGGCTGAAAAAGTTGAGGTAAAGGTTTAAATGGTTAACCATAAAATCATGATCGATATAAATAAACTTATGCGGGTAGCCCCCGGCAAAACCCAATCCGGTAGCCCTGAAGGCAAGTTTTGACGAAAAATTCCCCATACCTGCGCCCGCAAGTATCCGTGCGGGATTTCCATGAAAAAAGTTTATCGTTTGCAGGAATCCAGCCGCCTTGCCAGGTAAGGTTGGAAGAGCTTCTTCCTTACCCGTGATGGCTAATGCCTGCTTATGTGTGCTTATAAATTCAACAAGCTGCCGCTGCTCGGGTGGGGTTTGAGTGCTGCTTTGGTAGGTGGCGGTATGGATGGGAGGGCCCTTAATGGCAATTCGCCCGCCTTCGGCTTTATATATTTCAGTAGCCGGCATTACTATTACAGACTTAGGCGGATGCAAAACTGCGTATACACTATCAGTATATGCCAGTGCCATTTTTCTGCGGCGTTCATCAAGAGTTAAAGGGGTGTTATTAGCTGCCGCGATGTTGATGCCGGTAACAGGCAATGGCGTTACCACTTCCTTATGAAAAAGGCGTGCTACGGTTTCACTTGCGTATTTATCGTTTTGGGGAGATACTTTCGCCATAAAAATCCCCAGAAATACCAGGCAGATCACTATAAAGCTTTTCTGAAGCTTATCTGTTTTAAATGCGAATAGCAGGATGAAAATGAGTAGTAAAACCAGGTTTATAAAATTGCTACCCGTTAAAAGCAGCGTAGCCATGCAAACAAAAAGCATTACGGCATTTTTGCGGCCGAGGAAATAAACAACACCAAAAGCGCTGAGTACCGCGTTTGTGGTAGAAGTATCAAATGTAAGTCCGCGGATATAATCGCCGGTGCTGATGAAGTATTTCTGGTATTCACCCTGGTAGGTGTAAGGGTTGATGTTACCGGTAGCTTTTACAATAAGCGCGATATTGATAAATGATACCAAGGCGTTAACTGCAAAAAACACAAGCAGCGTTTGATGAATTATGGCGGTATCATTTCTTTCTACAGAAAACTTTACCTGGTGTATGGCCAGGATACAAAGCAGCCAGAATGCCATACCAATGAGTATTACAACTATATAATTGAGGTTGACTGCCTGCCGGTTGAACAAAATACTAATGAACGGAATAACCATTATCAGCAGGTAAAACAGGGGCAACCTTGAGTTTTTGAACTTAAACCCAAACTTGAAATTGAACCGGAAAATATAGATAAGAATAATGGCCGGAATTTTTACCGCCAGCTTTACATTCAAAAACAACAGCAAAAAGGCGAGGAGATGCCAGTCTGCCGCCGACTTTATTTTGTTGATGTAAAAAGCAATTCTGTTAAGCACCATTCTCCGGTTTCCTTTAAATCATTACGACCTGAAAACGGGATTGGTTGCCTGCTTAAACGGCGAAACCTTACTATTTTACCAATTGAGTAGCTTTATTAACTGCTTACCATCGCGCAGTTTTATTTGTTGGGTAGCAAGCAGCGATAAAACGAAAAATAGTATAGATGAAAGTAAGGCCAGCCAAACGTTTTGGAATAACATTTTTGCTAAAAAGCCACTTGCGGCAGCGCAAATAAGGGACGGTATTAAGTAGTAAAAAACACCCCTGAGCCCGGCGAGCGTATTTTTAGTCATGTAAAAAATAACCTGCGCCAAACATGCCAGTAAAAATGCGGCGGCGGCACCCTCGTTCTTATAAATGGGGATGAGCAACAAATCGCCGGCTACGTTTACGCCAAAGGTTATGAGGAAGGAGTGGAGGATCATTTTAAGCCGGTTTTGCACAAAAAAAATCGTCCATAAAAAATTGCTCAGGTACATAAAAGGTATGCAGAGCGATAAGATAAAAATTGTGGTGGTGTTTACCGCGCCATATTTACCGCCGGTAACCATGTCAATTAGTGGGTTCCAGCCCATATTTATCAGCAACGCGGTAAGGGCGGCAATTACAAGTTCTATCCTGACGAGCAGTTTAAGGTCGGCTTCACGATGGTCGTCTGTTTTAAATAATTTAGTGAACCGGGGGATAAGCAGCGGTGCAATAGCCAGCAGGGGCAGGGTAGAGATCTCGAAGATCTTGTAAGCAAAACTATACTCTGCCAGTTTTGCAGCCGAAAGAATGAACCCGATGAACAACCAATCGAACCGGGCAAGCGCCGATGTAATAAGCACCACGCCAACCTGTGGTAATGATTGCTTTAGTAATTCACGATATTCCATTTTTGCCCAGCGGGGTTTTACAGGTACTTTTATGTACCGTGTAAAAAGATAAGCACACACAATTAGTTCCAGTGCATCACCGGCAATAAATACCCATACAATGGTTTGCAGGTTTATGTGATGCAGCAAGGCTAAAACAACAAGGCAAATCCCCCTGACTGTATTTGATACTACCAGCATGTAGGAAAGCAGTTTAAACCGCTCCATTCCGTTTGATACTTGCTTTAGTGGCGTTGAGAAAAAGATCATCAGTTTACCGGCACCTATTAAAAGTATCAGGCGGTAAAGCTCATTATCATGGGTAAAAAAGAGGCTGCCAATTAACAGGATCCCATAAAACAAAAAGCCCGCAACAATTACGTGAAAGGCATATAAAGATAGCACAGATTGTGCGTCATCGCCCTGGGCCACTTTCTTAACCACTACCTGATCTATACCGAACGAGAGGATATTAAATACCGCAAGCAGCAGTGCCAGCGCCAGGTTTACTTGTCCAAAACTGTTTTTATCGAGATTTACAGATAAGAGGTAAAATATTAGTACGCCAAACAGCTGGTTTACCACAAGCTGCAGCACATTGGCCGATAGGTTATGAACCAGCTTTTTTTTCATGAACAATGCCCCGGATTATTCAACCCGCGCATCGGCATTAAATTTATAGGCCATAACGGGTAGTTCATGCTGATAAGTGCTTTGCGGATGATGTTGATGCAGTGCTTTATTTAGGTAATGATACTTTAACCAGGTGTTTTTAAAAGCCATTTTTGCAATATTCCAGCCTTCTTTACCATCTAAAAATCCCAATAAAATTACGTAGATCTTTACAAAATGGAACAGCGGGGCAATATATAATTTTACAACACCTGCCTTTTTGCCGCTCTGCAAATATTTTATAGCGCTGAGGCGGGAATATAACAGGGTTTTAGCCTCATGTTCTTTTGCATTGCTTACCGAATAATGGTGCAAATGTCCGGTTAGTTTTTTTACTGTCGATTTTTTAGGCAGCAGCAGCGTTTCATGTACTGGTGGTTCCGTCCATTTTACATGAATGCGGTTAAACAGCCTGATGTGGTGATCTCGTCCCCAGGTACCAAACCGGATGAGTTTGCTGCCATAATATGACCTGAACGGAATATCGTAAACAGTTTTATTATCGTCAAGCTGTAACAAGGCTATTGTGTTCAGAAGCTCGGCATCGGGAATCTCATCGGCATCAATACTCAGTATCCAATCGTGTTTGGCTAACTGGATGCCTTTATTTTTATTAGCGCCATAACCATCCCAGTTTTTTGGATAAATGCGGCAACCATTGCTGGCGGCAACAGTCAGGGTATCATCGGTACTGTCGTTATCTATTACTATAATATCATCGCTGATCTGCCGCAGCATAGCAAGACTGCGGTTTAGCATTTCGGCCTCATTTTTTGTGATGATAACAACAGAAACAGTAGCCATGAACAGTTGATTTTTGCAGCCACCCCAAAAGCGACCTGTATTAATATATCGTTGGTTGTTACTAAAGGGTTGCCTGTAACCGGCAATTTATCGGGAGAAAGCGAAGAAAATAAAAGCCCGGCTTGTATTATTAAGCCGGGCTGCTGCATTTATGTAGTAACCGTGAGGTCAGTCCCGGTAATGTTAACCTTGTATTGTTTGAGTGCAAACCCGGCCGGGCCGCGTAATACCACTCCGGTGGTACTAAATTCGCTGCCATGATTCGGGCATATAAATATACCCTGGGCGTTATTATAGTTAATAGATGTGCCCTGGTGCGTACAGGCTACCTGTACGGCGGTAAATGAATCGGCAACGCTTCCTGCTGCAAGGCGTACCAGGATAATACCTGCTGCCACCTTAAAACCGCCAATAGCTTGTAATTCTGAATTAAGATTGGCAGTAAGGAGTGGACCGCTACCATCGGGCGCATTATTTCCTGGGGTTGGGTCGCTGTTTTTTACATCACTGCCGCATGATGCCAGGTTACAGCCAACGCAAACCGCTGCAAGGCTGATGCCTAATTTCGATAAAAACTCTTGTCTTTGCATAGTGAAATATTTTAAGGGGATTTATTTGTAAGTGCCTTTATGTTTAGGGTTAAAATCAAATACGCGCGTTATGGTAAAGCCAAACCGATACTGTCCTTTGCCCCATTTTGATTGTGTATTGCTCAGGTAATTCATAGGTGATATAGCCTCGGCATTGGTAAAATTCATGGTGAATACGTGACCGCCTGTTTCAATTTCAATACCTACACCCGATGGATCATAAAATTTAGGACTATCGCTGTTCCGCCTGAAATCGGAAAATGGATGCGCGTAATCAACCACTATCCCCATACGCTTGGTGATCTTAAAACGACCGGCTGCCGATAAGGAGAAAAAATCTTTCTCGTTACCCTCAACAAAAGGGAAGGGCAGGTTATTGCGCACAAAAGAAGGGGAGATCTGCGCAGAAAACCTTGATGAAAATTTACGGGCTATTACCAGTTGAGCAAAATAATTAAACCTGTTGCCATAATCGTCAAATACGTTGGTGGTTACACTGTAGGGTTTTAAACCAGTTTTGCCTATCACTGTTAAAGCTACAGGTATGCTGTTATCTGATGTTTGGTGCAGGAAATTATACTTTAAACCCAGTTCCAACAGCTGCTCATACTTGCTTCTGCCAAAATCAATATCCAGGTTATCGGTTAAGCCGTATTCAAACCCTATGTAAATATCTGAGGAGTTATCAAAGCCCCAAAGCGTTTTACCGCCGCCATCATTACCGCCTATATCGCCAAAACGATGAACAATAACAAAGTTGAGGTTATTTTTTTTGATGGTTTCGCTGGTTTCAGATAAAATAAGCCTTGTTGATTTAAAGGTGGCCATCACTGGTTCGGCCTTTGTTTCTCCGCTCAGGCTGTTCAGTAATGAATCTGCCGACGAGATTGTGTCTTTTTTTGCAGGGGGTTGCTGCGCGAAAGCCATTCCCGTAAACAGGGTGAATGCTGCAAGTAATAAATAGTGTTTCATGTTGATTGATTTGGTTTTGGGAATGGGGTATTTGTTATTTTTTATAAAGCGTATAACTGGCTGCCACTTTAATTTGAATGGTTTCGGCAATTTTTTGGAATACCAGCTGGGGTATCTCTATGTTATGATCTTTACATGCAACTATAAATGTTGATGCCAGGCTCACTACGCCTTTGCTAACGGTAACGGTTCCTTTAATGGTGCGGGTTTGTTTAACACCATGCACTTCAAACACACCGGCGGCATTTACCGGGTAGCTGCCATCCTTGGTAACATCCAGTTTTTCCTGGATCTTGCCTTTGAAGGTGGCATTGGGATATTTGTCGCTCTCCATATAGTTTTCATTAAAATGCTCCTGCATTAATGATTTTTCGAACGTGAAGCTGCGGATAGGTACACTGAACGCCATATCGCCGGTGGCAACATTTAAAACAGATGTACCGGTGTTTGAGGTAGCATCAATATCCTCGAGCGGGGCCTTTGAAAACAGGCTTATTTTGGCGTTTTTACAAACATAGGTATCCTGGCCCGCCTGGTTGCTGAACCAGACAAGTAAAATAATGACAATATATTTCATAAAATTATTTTGGTTTAAATACTGAATTTAAATTCCAGCTAACACCTAATGCAACCCCTGTTGATTTAAGATCAACCCTTCCGTTGCCGATACCGGTAAGCGGAAGTTTCATATAAGGCTGCACCACAGCGCTGAATTTTGAATTAATTTGACGTTGATAAGTAGCATTAACATTAAGCACCCCAAACAAGTGCTGGTTTTGATTTTTTATTTCAAGATTATGAGGTGCCCATCCGCTTTCGGGCGAATAATCAAAACGATAATTTTCCCTCAGCATAAAGTATGATGATAAACCGGTACCCAAAGCCAATGCATTTTTTCCTCTTGAATATACCTGGTAGCTCATGTTTAAAGGAATATCTAATACTTTACAGTTGGCATATACATTTGTAGGGTCAATAGGTGAGTTATATGCAGCCTTATAACTACTAAAACCAGCTTCGTAAGGTTTAACAGCATAAGCCGCTCCTGTACTGATACTGAATTTTTTAGATATACGTACGGAAAGTTGCAACCCAAAGTTTGTGCCCACCTGCGATCTGTTAAACGAATTAACCGCGTTAACATCCGGTGCTGCCAATACGCTCAGCGAAAATTGCGGCCGGGTTTTAAATTTTTGATTGGCCGCTATAAGCGCTTTATTACTTTGCTGTACCGGCTGCTGTACTTCGGTAACAGTATCCGGCGTTGTATTGGCCGCCACGCCATTTTGTACCTGGTTACCTGCCGATGCTATTTGATTAGTAGCGGTTGCATTTGTATTGTTAACTACCCGTTTATCTTTTGGTGTAACATTGGTATTATTAACAAGGTTGTTATATAAGGCAACACTATCCTTTGTTGTGTTTGTCCCGGATGGTTTTACCACAACATTATTGTTAACCGGCGAATAATGCCCTGTATGATTACCGGCCAAGGGCGCCACCGGGTTATTATTTTGCCCCGGAGTAACATTGTTATTTAAGCCTTTGTTAACCGCAATCATGCCTGTATCCTGTGGTGTAGCAGGCTGCACCGGATTATTGTTTGTTTTAGGTTGTTTTTTTGTATTACCGTATAATTTCGTTTGGTTTGATGTTGCCTTATCTTTGTTATTAAAAAAATATAAACCTATTGCCAGTAGCAGTAAAGCCGCTATTGCCGAGGCATAATATATAAAACGTAACACGCCTGCTTTTTTGCTGGATTTGCCATCCAGTAACTGTTCCATTGAAGCCCAATCCTCCTCACGAAAAACAATACGATCTTCAGAGCCGGATATCCCGTCTTTGAATAGCTGATCCAATTTATTTTCCTTTTTCTCTTTCATCTCATTATAAATTCTATCAAAACAGACATGCCAATGCTTATAGCACCAATGGCTACAATATTCTGGCGACTGCTTTCTGTGTCGGCATCCGGCAAGCGGCCGGCATTAAGTACCATCGTTTTTAGTTTCTCCCTCGCTTTAAACAAATTTGATTTTGATGTACCTGTGCTGATATTCAGCTTTGCGGCTATTTCTTCATGTGTAAATCCTTCAATGGCAAACAGGTTAAATACGGTACGGTAGGCGTTTGGCAGTTGCTGCACCATGCTAATCAAATCGTCATAGTTCAGTTTTTGATCGGGCAAATCGTTATGGCCAATATCTTCCGCAGCATCCAAATCGTCGTTAAGCGATAGTTTGAGGTTGCTCCTGTAATAATCAACAGAAGTATTCATCATTATGCGCCCAACCCAGGCAATAAACGGTCGTCCGGTATCGTATTTATGTAAATTGGTGAACACCTTTAAAAAGCCCTGGTTCATGATCTCGGCTGCTTCATAACGATTTCCAGCGTAACGCAGGCATATGCTCATAGCAAAACCATAGAATGCCTTATACAGCATTTTTTGGTCTGTTCTGCTATGCTGTAAACAGCCTGCAATTACTTTCTGTAGTTCTGCTTCTCCCATAAACGGGTATCTACCGTGTTAATTTATCCTTTGTTTTCAGTTATCACGTAGCACAGTTGCCAAAGGTTGCCCCGCATTTATTTTTTTTTATAATTTATTAAAAATACACAATTATCAACTCCGAAGAGGTAAAAAACGACTTCGAATTAATTAGCAAATGAGGGAATTAAAAGGGGTGGGTTTAACAGGAAAGCTTACTCTGCGACTTCGTTCATATCAAGCATAGTCCAGTTATCCATGTTGGTTTTTGAGCCACCGTCGTATTTCAGGGTGATGGAGAAGTTGGTTTTAACCTTTTGGCCCTTTTCATCAATACCGGTAACATCCGATTTAATAACAAAAACCGAGTCGGACTTTTTGGCGAATTGATACCGATCTTCTGAGAAAGATAAGTTGCCCGAGTGAATAGTGGGGGATATGTACTGTTCGGCTATTTTATAAGCATCATCGCTGCTGGGGAACATGGTAAAAGAAAGCATATTTGAAGTGCCGCCAGAAGTTGCAAATTTTATAATTACAATAACAAATATCAATCCGAGGGCAAACAGCAGCCCAATACCGGTTAAGGCTGTTTTTCTGCGATACCGCTTATCCTTATTATAACTTTCCTGAGGCTTTTCTTTGTGAACTACCTTCTCCATTGATTTAGATTAAATAACTGATACAAATACACTTATAAAAAAAACGATCAATATAAATCCAAACATCTTTTTGCACCTGAAATTTGTGACAAGTTGCTGGGGATGTATGAAAAATAACGAACTACCGATTTAACTGATCAATTATCGGGTTGGGCTTTTAGACGTAAGATTGAATGAAATGGTTACAATTGCTGAAAAAATAACGCACTAAAAATCAACTCATTAATCAATAGTTTAATTAGTTTTCAAAACAACAGGAAGGTTTATCCAAAGAATAAATAAGCGACAAAAATAGCCGCTACAACCCCGGCAAGGTCGGCTATTAAACCGGCGGGAATGGCGTAACGGGATTTTTTAATGCCTACCGAACCAAAATAGAGCGCCACTATATAAAATGTAGTATCGGCCGATCCGTTGAAGATACAGGCCAGGCGGCCGGCAAAGCTATCGGATTTAAAGGTTGTCATTACATTAATCATCATAGCCTTTGAACCCGAACCACTTAACGGTTTCATATAAGCTACAGGCATCGCATCCACAAATCGGGTGTCGAAGTTAAACTGAACACAAACCCATCTCAATCCGTCGTTAATATAATCCAAAGCGCCGCAGCTTCTGAAAACGCTGATACCTACAAGCATCGCCACCAGATAGGGGATTATTTTAACAGAAGTTTCAAAGCCCCCTTTAGCTCCTTCAATAAAGACTTCAAACACATTCAACTTTTTTATCAATCCACCTAAAATAAAAATGGTACATATAGCAAAAATTATTAGGTTACTTGATACACTGGATACAACGCTAATCTGCTCTTTACTTAAATAATGTGTAAAGCACCATACAACCAAAGTTATAAATGTAGTTAAGCCACCCAACCAACTAATGATAACCTTATCAAAAAGGTTTATTTTTTGTTTGATAGCCACCGCTATTAGTCCTACAACGGTAGCCACGTAGGTTGCAATTATGCAAGGGATAAATATATCTGTTGGGTTGGCCGAATTTAATATTGCTCTTTGCGCAATTATGGTTACAGGCAACAATTGCAAGCCAGAGGTATGCAGTACCAAAAACATGATCTGCGCGTTGGAGGCGGTATCCTTATCAGGGTTAAGTTCCTGCAAACTGCCCATGGCTTTAAGTCCAAGGGGGGTGGCGGCATTATCAAGCCCCAGCAGGTTTGCAGAAAAATTCATAAGCATCTGACCTGTAGCGGGATGATCCTTAGGCACATCGGGAAACAGGCGGCTAAAAAACGGGCCAACTATGCGCGATAAAAAATTAATTGCTCCTGCCTTTTCGCCAATATTTAGTATTCCCAAAAAGAAAGTCATTGACCCTACCAATGGTAATGCGATTTCCATCACCGACGATTTCGACGAACTGAAAATACCCTCAACCAATAGCTTAAACGCTTCCACATCGCCAAAAAAAACTAATTTTATGAGGGCTACTACAAAAGCAATTACAAAAAAAGCTATCCAGATATAATTAAGGGCCATATTAGTGTTTAAGGCTTTGAAGTTAATGGTTTTGTAATTTAATACGAAATAACAATCTTTAAATACTTATTTAAAAATACCCTCATGACCGTACCCGCACTGCTTTTAAACAAAGTAATTACCGACTTTTTGCAAAATACGCCGCAAGATATTGACTGGAACTACAAGCCCGCGGAGGACAAATGGTCAAGAAAGGAGATCATTGGGCATTTGATAGATAGCGGCCATATAAACCTGCTGCGCTTTGTACGCTGTACTTATGAAGAAAACTTTAAACTGGTTTACGAGCAGGATGACTATGTTGCTGCTCAACATTACCAGCAGGTGGATATTAAGGAACTGCTGGATATGTGGATCCTCCTGAACAGGCAGATCATCAGGGTTTGGGAAAATTATCCGCCCGACAGACTAACCGCCCGCTGCGACAACAGTAAAGGCGAGCCCAACCTGCAAACTGTAGAATGGCTGGCGAACGACTATGTAGAACACTTAATGCATCATCTTAAAAGTATTTAATAATATGGCAGGTTATTCGGGCACGCCGCTGGCAAAAAAGCTTGGCATAAAAAGCGGTACAAAAGTTACGCTGATTAATGCGCCGCAACACTACCTGCAACTATTTACAGATATGCCTGCCGATGTTTATTTTGTTAACGATACAGCCATCCTCAAAGATGTGATCCATTTTTTTACCAAAGAAAGGGCCGGGTTTTTAACCGTTTTACCCGGTTTAATGCTGCAAATAAAGCAGGACGGAATGATATGGGTTTCGTGGCCAAAAAAGGCATCAAAAGTAGTTACCGACATTACCGAAGATGTGATCAGGGATTTTTCGCTTGAAATTGGCCTGGTTGATATTAAAGTATGCGCTGTAGATGAAACATGGTCGGGTTTAAAACTGGTAATACCTGTAAAGCTCAGGAAAACATCAGTTTAGCATCATATTTTATTATAAACAATTTAAACCGTTGCGCTTGTTTTATTTAGCGCATACAAATACATAACTTAGCAGTGTACAATACATTTATTATGGCTACAATAGAATTAAAAAGAGTATCCGGTGATTTTGGTTTTGAAGCAGTTGATGCCAATGGCCACACTGTAAAAATGGATAGCAGCCCCGAAAGCGGCGGCCAGGATTTTGGCATACGCCCCATGCAAATATTGTTAATGGGTTTAGCTGGCTGCTCGGCAATTGATGTGATAAGCATACTAAAAAAGCAGCGCCAGGAAGTAAAGGACTATAAAATGATAGTTAATGGCGAACGTGAAGCCGGTAAGGAGCCTTCACTTTGGGAAGATATTGACATTGAATTTCACCTTTATGGCGATATTGATGAAGATAAAGCCGCCCGCGCGGTTGAATTATCATTAAACAAATATTGTTCGGTAGCGGCCACTTTGGGCAAAGCCGGTGCAGATATTAAATCGAAGGTATTTATACATCCTGAAGTTACTATTTAATAAAATAATAAATAAGCTTTATAAGGGGTTGTGTTTGTTCACAACCCCTTATTTTTTATACGTTATTCATTATATTCACAAGGCACAACTAACGGTAGAGCTCCCAATCATTTGTATGTTATTACAGGTATAATTGTTTATAACAATAACCAAGTAAAATTAACATACGCAATATGAAACCAAATCTTAAAAAAATCACGCTGCTGCTGGTGGGGCTCATAGTAGGCAGCACATTATTTGCACAAACCGATAGCACCACGGCAAAGGATTATGTAGAGCCGTTTTCGGGCTCAAAAATGTTAAACACATGGTCGTTAGGAGTAGGCGCGGGAATAATGACCGGGTTTAATTTTTTTACCACTAAAGATCAACAGGATTTTACGCATCCGTCATCAAGCTTAGGATACGGACTGTATGTAAAAAAGCAGGTGTTGCCATCATTAGGGATACAGTTAGATGCTATGAGGGGTAAGCTAAATGCAACTCAAAGCCAGGTAGACCCCACAGGCACACAGCCCAATGGTTTGGGTTATTACCACACCAGCTTAAACTGGGCAGCGGCATTGAGCGTAAATTTCACCTTTGCCAACATCAATTGGGAGCACGACAGGCCATTTATACAGCCATATATAACATTGGGCGGCGGTATTATGAATTACACCCCCAGGATATTCCATAATGATGGCGCAGGAGGCGGTGTTGAACTTCCTTTTAAAACCGAAGGCAACCATAAAATATTTGAAACCTATATACCGCTGGGTTTCGGGTTTAAATTTACCGTAGCCCGTAACCTTAATTTAGATTTGGGCTGGATTACTAATTTTGCCAATACCGATAACCTCGACGGTTACAACTACGGCACAAGCAGCGATAAATTCTCTTACATACACGGTGGTTTAGAGTTTGCATTCGGCAGTACAAAAAAACCACAAATGGCAGTACATAACCCGGTAGCATCCATGCGTACCGAGTACAAAACCGGAGACACACAACTGCAGGGTGAGATAAATTCAGAAAAAGCTAAAAACGATAAGCTCAGGAGCGATTTGGACGCCACCAATGCCACGCTATCTAAATTAACTACAGACAGTGATGGCGATGGCGTGGTTGATGCCAACGACAAATGCCCCAACACACCGCCTAATACCAAGGTTGATGGTGCAGGCTGCCCGCTTCCTTTACCCACTGTAGTTACCGAGGAAGACAAAAAGGTTATTAAAGAAGCTATCAGAAACCTTGAGTTTGATTTTAGCAAGGCTACTATCCACAAAGAATCATTGCCAAGCCTTGATAAAGTTGCTCAGTTACTGGTAGATAAAAACTTTAGTTTGAAACTTGCCGGCCATACAGACAATGTAGGATCAGACGCCATGAACATGAAACTATCAAAGGCCCGCGCCGAATCTGTTAAAGCTTACCTAGTGAGCAAAGGTGCAAATCCATCACGTATTGAAGCTACCGGCTATGGCGAAAGTCAGCCAATTGCTACAAACAAAACGGCGAAGGGGCGTCAAATAAACCGCAGGGTTGAATTTACCTTATTTTAAAATTTTTAAAACTAAACCATCATTACTACTAAAAAGAGCCGCTCAGTTGAGTGGCTCTTTTAGTTAAACAGCACTTTCTTATAACGAAACTTGATATCTTTTTTAGACTAAAACCCCAAAACTGTCCTTTTTTTGACCCACTAACCTTTCGGTACAAAAAGTTAATATTAACAAAACGCCACATTGCTGTGGCGGATTTAATAGCTATGAATCACATTGTTACCTTAATGTAAACAACCTGTGGGAGTATAAAGAATTGTCAGTGGCATTAATGTTGAATATGAGGGTCAGCATCACTTTAAAATTGATGCGATAACTAAAATTACGATTATGAAATCAAATTTAAAAAAAGCCGGTCTGCTCCTTACAGGAATTATGGTAGGCGGTAAATTATTTGCACAAACCCCAGACACTACAGCAACTAACGATTACGTTAAACCATTTTCCGGTGGCGGTCAATTACGCACATGGTCAGTAGGTGTACACGGTGGATTGTTAACCCCTTTCACCATCTTTGGTAGCAATGGCCGCCAGGATTTCACCAACCCAATGGAACAAGTTGGTTACGGTGCTTACATCAAAAAACAAATTTTACCTTCATTTGGCTTACAGGCAGATTTCCTGCGTGGTAAAGTAAAATCGACAGACAGCCAGGCTGATGGCAGCGGTAATTCACCGTATTCACAATATGTTACTGATATAAACTATTCGGTAGCATTAAGTGCAAACATTACTTTAGCCAATATTAACTGGCGTCATGAAAAACCATTTATTCAACCATACTTAACATTTGGTGCTGGTAGAATGAATTACACACCTAAAGTTACCCCGGTTGGTGGCCAGGAAACAAAATTCAAGACAACAGGGAACGGATCAATAAATGAACTTTATATTCCTTTAGGTCTTGGTTTAAAATTCGATCTTGCACCAGGTGTAAACTTAGACATGGGTTACCAGGTTAACTTTGTTAACTCAGATAACTTTGATGGTTACAACCACGGTTCAACAAACGACAGGTTTTCTTATGCCCACATCGGTTTAGAATTTGCCCTTGGAAGCAGCAAAAAGCCACAAATGGCAACTCATAACCCTGTATCATCTATGCGTACAGAATACTTATGGGAAAATGCTCAAACAAAATCACAATTACAACAGCAAATTGATGCTGAAAAAGCTAAAAACGACCAACTTAGAAATGATTTGAACACTACTAACGCAAACCTTGCCAAATTAACAACTGATAGTGACGGAGATGGCGTTGTTGACGTTAATGACAAATGTCCAAACACACCAGCCGGTACAAAGGTTGATGGTTCTGGTTGCCCACTTGCTAAACCGGTTATTTATGTAACTGAAGAAGACAAGAAAGTAGTTAAAGATGCGATTAAAAATCTTGAATTTGATTTAGGAAAATCAACCATCCGTGATCACTCTTTACCAAGCTTAGACAGGGTTGCTCAATTATTAGTTGATAAAAACTTCAGCTTAAAATTAGCAGGCCATACCGATAATACAGGTTCAAAAGATTTGAACATGAGGTTATCAAAAGATCGTGCAGAATCAATCAAAGCTTACCTGGTAAGTAAAGGTGCAAACGCATCACGTATTGAAGCTACAGGTTATGGTCAAAACCAACCAATTGCTACAAACAAAACTGCTGCTGGCCGTCAGGCAAACCGTAGGGTTGAATTCACTTTATATTAATAGCCCCTTCCTTTAAAGGAAAGCTATAAATAAGAAAAGCCGCTCAATTGAGCGGCTTTTCTTATTTATAAATATTGCGTCCCGACATTAAACAATTTGTCATCCTGAGCGCAGCGAAGTATCTATTATACTATTGCAAAGTCTACGAATAGATCCTTCGTACCGCAGGATGACAAAAAATTATTTATTCTCCTTCAAAAAAGTCTATCAAACCGCCAAAGTAGGCGTTAGTCCATCCATCGGTAATATCGTCAAAATCAGCATCGGGGATATTGGTATGGCGTAACTCGGCCGATGTGCCTTGTTTATCCTCATGCAGCTTAATAGTCACAATAGAATTATCAGACTGACCATCAAAATACCATTGCTGTACAATCTTTTTCCCTGCTTCAAATTCAATATTTTTGCCGGAGATGCTGCCATCCCACATCGAAAATTCTGATCCTGGCTCGGTGCTCATTTCTGCAACTTCGCCAGTCCATAGTTCAATAGTTATGGGGTTGGTTAGGGCCATGTATATCTCATCGGGCGTGGCCGGTATGCTGTAATATTTTTTAAAATCTTTCACCTGCGCAATTTAGCAAGATTATTTTAAACCTTAACAGGGCCAATTGGTAATACCACACGGCCGTAAACCTCATTCAGTACATTAGCAATACCGGTATAAATGGCAGATGCACCGCAGATAATACCTTCATAACCAGCAAGGTGCTTAATTGTGGTGTTACCTGTAGCATCACCGGCAACCAGCAAAAAGAACAAGATGGTTAATGAGCCAAAAACAAATTGCAGCGCGCGGTTCAATTTAAGCGTACCAAAAAACAATAACAGGGTGAATACGCCCCAGATACCCAGGTAGGCGCACATAGCACCCTCGGTTGGTGCGGTACCCCAGCCAAACTTAGGCATAACAATAAGGCCCACTAACGATAGCCAGAAAAAACCATACGATGTAAAAGCCGTTAAGCCGAAAGTATTGTTCTTTTTAGCTTCAATAACGCCTGCTATAACCTGGGCCAGGCCGCCGTAAAATATCCCCATAGCCAGTATCATGGAGTTCATTTCAAAAAAACCGGCGTTGTGAATGTTTAACAATACGGTTGTCATACCGAAGGCGCAAAGACCGAGAGGGGCAGGGTTGGCAATGCCATCCTTTACCGCGACAGGCGTTGTTGGGATCATAATTTGTTTAGGAATTTAATTGGTTTATTATGCAATCTATGTCATTTTAAAATATTTACCAATTTTTTTTATAACTCTGCGCTTAGTTTTGTGTTAACAAATTACCTATGCAAAAAATAGTATTGATACGCCACGGCGAAAGTATTTTTAATCTCGAAAACCGTTTTACCGGCTGGGAAGATGCAGACCTATCAGAAAATGGTTACCTGCAGGCCAAACGGGCGGGGGCCATCCTCAAAAAAAATGGTTATAATTTTGATGCAGGCTTTACATCGTACCTGAAACGGTCAATAAAAACTATGCACTTTGTGTTGGAGGAGCTGGATCATTTATGGATCCCGGTAGAAAAATCATGGCGGTTAAATGAGCGTTTTTACGGCGATTTGCAGGGCATGAATAAGGATGATGCCATAGCTAAATACGGTGCCGAACAGGTACAAAAATGGCGCCGTGATCCTAACGAATACCCACCCGCAATAACCAGGGACGATCCGCGTTTCCCCGGGCACGACCTGCGCTACCAGGATTTGACCGACCGCGAACTCCCCCTAACCGAAAATCTGAGCGAAACCATGGACAGGGTATTGCCTTTCTGGAATGAGGCCATTGTAAACGCCATGCGCCGTAACCAAAAGGTAATTGTAGTTGCCCACGGCAACAGCCTGCGCTCGCTTATAAAATATATTGATTGCCTTACCGACGAGCAGGTAACCCAACTGGAGATACCAACAGCCACCCCCTGGGTATACGAACTTGACCACGGATTGAACCAGATAAGGCATTATTATTTGGATTAGCTTGTTGCTGATTCACCGTTTGTTTTTAGGGGTAGCGCCTACTGCGCAAAGAACTATTTTAACATTAGGCTACAAATAGGTAGCACCTACGGTGCAGCGAAGTTTTTTATTTTAGTTAGCAGCAGGTTAATAACAACCTATATCTATCAAATCTCCTATTTCTTATATTCCCCGTAGGGGATACCTGTTTGTAGAAATAAGCAAGGATTTATTTGCCTCGTAGAGGCTACCCTTTATCTATAGGACATCAAATAACATCCGCTTAAACTCCCTTATTGAGAAGGGGTACTGGCGGGAATGTGTTTCTGCTCAACGAATAATGCAAAACCATATCAACTAAAAAAGGCTCCTTAACGGAGCCTTTTTCGTTGCAAACAACAAAAAGAAATCTACATAAATTTAGGTTGTTTGGTTATGCCGATAAGTTGACCCCCGTTAACTGATCGGCAAAGGCAACGAATGCCTTACCCTCAGATATACGATGTTGGTTATCAATCAGATTTTGCAAATTCACTTTTCCTATAATAAATTTATAACTGCCTGAATAATAGCGTTCCTTAATATCGATAAATTTCAAGGCATCTACCAAACCCTCGTCGTCATAACGTAAATAGATATTCAGTTCAATGTTATTGGTAAATTTAAGATCAGTTTTTTCTTTGGCCTTTTTGTACTCGTAGCCATAGTTATAACGCAGCGCCGCAATATCAGACAATACTGCCGATCCTGTGGGGTGGCCACCGGCGCCCTTACCAAAAAAGAATTGCTGATCGGCAAAGGCAGCCTGTACGGTTACACCGTTGTATTCGTACTCTACGTTGTATAAAAACTCGGTTTCGTTCACAAACTTTGGTAATACAAACAAGGCCACGTTACGCTCATCAAGTTCTTTGGCTACGGGTACCAGCTTAATTTTAAGGTTTTTTTCGCGGGCATATTGCAAATCCTGCGCTGCAAGGTTTTGGATACCAAGATTAAAAACCTCATCGGGCGGTACAATTACGCCGTAGGCATGTGCCGCGGCAATTACCAGCTTATATTTGGCATCGTAACCGCCAACATCACTGGTAGGGTCGGTTTCGGCAAAGCCGAGATCCTGGGCTTGTTTAAGGGCGCTATCATAATCCAACCCTTCAATAAATCCTTTAGATAGTATGTAATTTGATGAACCGTTGAAAATGCCGCTTATAGAATGCAGCAGTTCGTTGTCATAATATTCTTCCAGGTTACGGATAATAGGGATACTGCCACAAACCGCGCCTTCATATAATAGTGAAGTACCGTGTTTGTGCTGCAGTTCAATCAATTCCTCTAAATGCAGGGCAATCATTTTTTTACTTGCCGATACTACATTTTTACCGCTGCTTAATGCTCTTGATACAATTTCAAATGCGGCTTCGGTATCATTTATCAGCTCAACAATGGTATTAATTTCGGGGTTGTTAAGCAGTTCTTCTTTATCTGTAGTAAATAATTCTGCCGGGAGAGAACGCTTTTTATTAGGGTCCTTTATGGCGAATTTCACAATTTCGATGTTTAAATTTTTTGTTTTGATGATGTCATATAATCCCTGTCCAACTACTCCAAATCCAAATAATCCGATACTTAATTTTTTACTCATTACGCTGTACGTTGCAATTCTATAATTTTTCCTTTTACATCGGTTTTAAAAAACGATGTTATAATATTTGTTAATGCTTCTGTTTCAATTAGAAAACCGTCATGGCCATAAAACGAATCCAGTTCGGCAAGGGCCGATTTGGGTATGTGCTGAAACAGGTATTGCTGTTCTTCAATAGGGAACAATACATCTGTTTTTATGCCGATAACCAGTGTGCGGGCTTTAATAAGGCTCAAAGCCTTCTCCACACCATTTCGTCCGCGACCTACATTGTGCGAATCCATAACTTTGGTTAAATACCAGTAGCTATGTGCGTTAAATCTGTTCACCAGTTTTTGACCCTGGTAGTTTTGATAGGTTGCTGCGCGGAAATCATCTGTTTTACCGTCTGTTTCTTCCTGCTGGGTAACTGAGTAGGTTTTGTAACCACGGTAGGAGAGCAGGGCTATACTACGCGCGGCTTTTAATCCTTTTTGGCCACCATCAACGGAGTTCGAATAAAAAGTACGATCAGTACTGATAGCTAAACGCTGCGACTCATTGAACGCGATACCCCATGGCGAGTGGCGCGCGTTTGTTGCAATAAGGATAAGGTTTTTAATCCTATCTGGTTCCATAATTCCCCATTCCATAGCCTGCTGACCGCCAAGCGAACCTCCTATAAGGATATGAATCTGGCTGATACCCAAATGATCGGCCAGTAACTGGTGCGCCTTTACAACATCCCTGATGGTAAATTTAGGGAACGCCTGAAAAAACGGCTGACCTGTAACCGGGTTTACACTTAATGGGCTGCTGGTGCCATAAGCCGAGCCCAATATATTGGCACACACAATAAAATGCTCTTCGGGGTTAAAAATACTGCCGGTACCTACAAAACCCTTCCACCAATCCAGCACATCTGAATTTGCGGTAAGCGCGTGGCATACCCAAATCACATTATCTTTTTGTTTGTTTAACCTGCCGTAAGTATGAAAGCCAATTTCCAGCTCCTGCAATTGCTCGCCGCTTTCAAACTCAAAAGGTTGTGTGTACTTAAATATCTCTCTGTCCATTCTATGTTAAAACAATTTTCAGCCCTGCTAAGTCTCCCGCTGTAAGGGAGATTTTTAAAGCCCTCCCTTTTGGGGAGGGTTTGGGTAGGGCTATTATACTAATTGGGCCGAAGCCGCTTTTACTTTGGCAAACGCCTGTTCAAAATCTGCCTTTATATCATCAATATGCTCAATACCTACTGCAACCCTTAATGATGTTGGTGTAACACCGGCCGATAACTGTTCGGCATCAGAAAGTTGCTGATGCGTAGTGGCCGATGGCTGGATGATCAGTGTTTTAGCATCGCCCAAATTGGCTAAATGACTTACCAGTTCAAGGCTGTCTATCAGTTTACCGGCATCTTCCTTATCGCCATTTAACTCAAATGATAATACAGCGCCAAAACCATTTTTAAGGTATTTTTTTGCAAGTTCATGGTACGGCGATGATGGCAGGCCCGGATAATTCACCTTACTAACCTGGGGATGCTGCTCCAGCCATTTGGCCAGTTCTAAAGTATTATCTACATGGCGTTGTACGCGCAGGGATAAAGTTTCCAAACCCTGTATGTTCAACCATGAATTAAATGGTGATTGCGACGGGCCAAAATCACGTAAACCCTCAACACGGGCACGAATAATAAACTGAATGTTGCCAAATGGCCCGTTAATGCCAAACACATCGCCAAAAACCAAACCGTGGTAACCTTCTGATGGCTCTGAAAATTGAGGAAACTTACCGTTTGCCCAATTGTAATTGCCACCGTCTACAATAACACCGCCAATGCTGGTGCCGTGTCCGCCTATCCATTTAGTGGTAGATTCAACCACCACATTGGCGCCATGCTCCAACGGACGGAATAAGTAGCCGCCTGCACCAAAAGTATTATCAACAATTAAGGGCAGATCGTATTTTTTTGCCAGCGCACTTACCTTGTCAAAATCGGCAATGTTAAAGCCGGGGTTACCAATGGTTTCAAGATAGATGGCCTTTGTTTTATCGTCAATTAAAAGTTCCAGGTTTTCGGCGGTATCATCATCGGCAAAACGAACATCGATACCTAAACGCTTAAAGGCCACCTTAAACTGGTTGTAGGTACCGCCATATAAAAACGGCGAGGTAACAAAATTGTCGCCGGCCTGCAAAATATTGTTCAGGGCGATAAACTGCGCCGCCTGGCCAGATGCTGTAGCCAATGCTGCAACGCCGCCCTCTAAAGCTGCCAAACGTTTTTCAAAAACATCTGTAGTGGGGTTCATTAGGCGGGTGTAAATATTACCAAACTCCCTTAGCGCAAACAGGTTTGCACCATGCTCGGCACTTTTAAACACGTATGATGTTGTTTGGTAAAGCGGCACCGCGCGCGAACCTGTAGTTGGGTCAACTTCCTGACCGGCATGTAATTGTAATGTTTCGAATTTTAAGGTAGACATAGTTGTAGATTTAAATTGTTTACTAAGATTAATGATTTTGATTTGATGGATTTTTAGTAACCGGTAAAGGGAACCTTACCAGTGTTTGCAATACGTTTATTCGGTTAGGGAACAGAATACGTATTAAAGCATCAACAGCAGCAACACATACAAATACAGCTAATATTTAAGCTAATACGTTGTATATTACCGTTTTGGGTGTTAAAAATGTTGCGTGAAGTAAATTCAATTAAACTTTTCATGGTTATAAATTTATATTCCCCGGTGTTATTTGCCGGGACAGGAATTGGCACCTTCTTCAAAATTGAAGGGTTGCCAGCGGGTCATTGAGCCTGATCTCTCGCCGCTTCTTTATAAATCAATACCCGAACTATGCGGAGAATTGATCGATGTTGGTATCGCTACCAAATAATGTTGCAAATATAGATGGATATTTATTGAAATACCAAATTTAATTTTTCTTTGAGCCGAAAGGCGAGGTTAAAGGTAAAAGGCGAAAGGTTAAAGGTGGAAGAAGGAGGGTGCAAAATAAAAAAGGCGAAAGCTAATTGCCAAACACCTTTTGCCTTTAACCTAAAAAAGGCCTACGCGAGGGCCAGGGAAAGATCCTCGATTAAATCATCAATATGTTCCAGCCCAACGGATACTCGCAGCAGGTTGAACGGCGTTTTGGTATCGGGGCCTTCAACGGTGGCGCGGTGTTCTATGAGGCTTTCTACGCCGCCAAGGCTGGTGGCACGGGTAAATAGCTGCAGTTTATTGATGATGTTATGCGTATCATCCCTGTCGCCCTTAATGGTGAATGACAGCATTCCGCCAAACGCCAGCATCTGATCTTTAGCAATATGATATTGCGGATGCGACGGTAGACCCGGGTACATAACTTTCTCAACTTTGGGGTGCTGCTCTAAAAATTCGGCCAGTAACTGCGCGTTTTGCACATGGCCGCGCACACGGTAAGGCAGCGTTTTAATACTGCGTACCAGCATATAGCAATCCATAGGCGAGGGGATAGCGCCGCCCATTTCCTGCACCTGGCGTATTTTTGCCCACCAGTCACTTTTTTCAGCAGTTATCAGTGCGCCGCCCATTAAATCGCTATGCCCGCCGAAGTATTTTGTTGCCGAGTGCATCACAATATCGGCACCTAATGATAAAGGCTGCTGACAAATAGGAGTAGCAAATGTATTATCCACCGCTACCTTAATACCCTTTGCCTTGGCAATGGCAACTATCTTTTTTATATCTGTAATTTTCAATAATGGATTCGATGGGGTCTCAATCCAGATAATGCCTGTTTCTGGTTTAATATGCTGCTGCAAAACTTCCGTATCATTAACATCAATAAAATCGAATGTTAAAATACCCGCGAAAAGGTTTTTGAGCTGATTGCGCAAACCGTGGTACATATCGTCGGGCGCTATGATATGCGTTCCCGGCGGCAGCGACTGAAATACAGCCATACCGGCAGCATTGCCCGATGAAAAAGAAGCCGCGTCAACACCATTCTCCAATTTAGCCAATACATTCTCTAACGATGCCCGGTTAGGGTTAGACGACCTGCTATAAATGTGCCCGCCGGGGAAATCACCAGCCTCGCCACGCTCAAACGTGGTCGACATAATAATAGGTTGTATTACCGCTCTTGATGCTTCGTCTTTCTTATTTCCGGCGTGTATGGCAATGGTTTCAGTTTTCATGGTATGAGATATTAATGCAACAAACTTATTAAAAACGATTTAATTGGAGGATTCTCTTTTCGGTAGAGACGCAATATTTTGCGTCTCCAACCAAGAAGAGACTTTTGCAGAACGATTTGCATTCGGGAGAGGCAAAATATTGCGTCTCTACGGAGGAATGAAATGATGTAAAAATAAAAACCTTTTTCGGTAGAGACGCAATGTTTTGCGTCTCCAACCATGCAGAGACTTTTGCAGATCTATTTCCCCTGTAGAGAACTTTGCAGATCGATTTACACACGGGAGACGCAAAATATTGCGTCTCTACAGGGGAAATGAAATGATGTAAACGCAAACCTTTTTCGGTAGAGACGCAATATTTTGCGTCTACCGTACGCAGGTCCCTTTACGCATCTCCCGATAATCTAATTGTCAGAAAGTAGCTTTCTGTTATACCATTATGCTTTTTTAGTACATTTGTACAAAGTTTTTTTAATGGAAGCTGAAGGTAATTTACAGTTATTGTTACAAAATCCGGATCTGCCTGCTGATTTAAAGCACATTGCCGAAAAAGTATTACGCAGCGAACGGATCACCTTTGATGAAGGTGTTACACTATATGAGCAGGGCGACCTGGGTTATCTTGGGGTTTTGGCCAACTACATCCGCGAAAAACGGCATGGCGACAAAACCTATTTCAACCGTAATTTTCATATCGAACCAACCAATCTTTGCGTTTATGACTGTAAATTTTGTTCGTACTCGCGCCTGCTGAAACAAAAATCAGAGGGCTGGGAGTACACTATGGACGAAATGTTTAACATGGTTACCAAGTACGATGGCGAACCTGTTACCGAGGTACACATAGTTGGCGGTGTATTGCCGCAGTACGATGTACCTTTTTACCAGGAGCTTTTTAGCCGCATCCGCACACATCGCCCTGAATTACACATAAAGGCATTAACCCCGGTTGAATATCATTACATATTTAAAAAAGCCAAAATTGACTACGCCACAGGCATGCGCCTGATGATGGAAGCCGGTTTAGGCTCTATACCGGGTGGTGGTGCCGAGATTTTCCATCCTGAGGTACGTGAGCTTATTTCAAAAGATAAATGTACCGGCGATCAGTGGCTGGCTATCCACGAAGAATGGCACAAACTGGGTGGCCGCTCCAACGCTACCATGCTGTACGGCCATATTGAAAAATACTGGCACCGGGTTGACCACATGGAGCAACTACGCCAGCTGCAGGACAAAACAGGTGGTTTCCAAACGTTTATTCCGTTGAAATTTCGTAACCAGGATAACCAGATGTCGCATGTGCCCGAATCAACCGTTGTTGAGGATCTGCGTAACTATGCCATAGCACGTATTTACCTGGATAACTTTGATCATATAAAGGCATATTGGGCCATGATAAGCCGTACTACTGCACAATTGTCCCTTAACTTTGGGGTAGATGATATTGATGGTACGCTTGACGATACCACCAAGATCTACTCAATGGCCGGTGCCGAAGAGCAGCATCCGGGTATGAGCACCAAGCAACTGGTAGAGCTCATAAAACATGTAGGCCGTTACCCAATTGAGCGCGATACGCTTTATAATGTGGTTACCGATTACAATGATTTTGAGTTCCCAGAAACAGAAAAAAAACCGCAGTACTATAAACTGCCGGTAATAAATTAATAAGCTGAAAGCAAAACATAAACAATCAAGCTTTAAAGCTTTTGGCCTTAGGCTTTTTGCTTTGCGCTAAAAAATAAGAAAAGCTTTAAGCCTTTGGCTTTTCGCTTTAAGCTCAAAACATGGTAAAAACTTTATATATAGTACGCCACGGGCAAACAGAGCTTAACAGACTTGGCATTGTACAAGGCCGTGGAATGGATACCGATTTAAATGATGAAGGGCGTAAACAGGCCGGTCAGTTTTTTGATGCTTATAAAACAGTACCGTTTGATAAGATCTATGTATCTGCCTTAAAACGCACCCAGCAAAGCGTTCAGCAATTTATTGACCTTGGTATTCCGTACGAAAAACTATCCGGACTTGATGAACTGGCCTGGGGTATCCACGAAGGCCAGCCAAGCACAACCGAAAACCGTTCGGTATTTTTACAGATCATGCGCGACTGGCTTGATGGCCGGTTAGACAGCAAGTTTGAAGGCGGCGAAAGCCCCAACGAGGTAGAGATCCGCCAGCGTGAGGCCTTGCGGGTTATCATGAGCCATCCCGAAGAAAAAACGGTTTTAATTTGTATGCACGGCAGGGCTATGCGTCTGTTGTTGTGCATTTTAACCGGCAGGCCATTGAGCGAAATGGATAACTTTCCGCATCAAAACCTGGTTTTATATAAAGTAGAATATGATGGCGATAAGTTCGAGATCGTCGATTTTAATAATGCCGAACATTTAAAACAATCCTGAAATAGCGTTTTTGTGAATAAGATCAGAATATCAGCTGTAAGCTATACTAACACCAAGCCCTTTATATACGGTATCCAACATACAGGAATACTCGACAAAATAGACCTCAGCCTCGATATGCCGGCTGACTGCGCCCAAAAACTTATAGACGATGTGGTTGATATCGGCCTCATCCCGGTGGCCGCCACACTTAATCTGCCCCAATGGGAAATCGTATCCTCCTATTGTATTGGTGCCATAGGTGCTGTAAACTCGGTTTTTGTATTCAGCAACTGCGAAGTACATGATATCAAATACCTGCAGCTCGATCCGCAATCGCGCTCGTCAAACAACCTTGCGCGGGTATTGCTGAAAAACTTCTGGAAAGTTAAGCCACAGCTTATTAAAGATGCTGCGGATTATAGCCAGTCGACAGAAGCCAACACCGCTTTTGTGCAGATAGGCGATCGGACTTTCGGAAAAAAAGGCAACCACAAATACGCTTATGACCTTGCCGAAGAGTGGCAAAACTTTACCGGGCTGCCATTTATGTTTGCCGCCTGGATAGCCAACAAACCCATCCCACAGGAGTTTATGGACGAGTTTAACGCCTCACTGAAATACGGCCTGGATCATCGCCAGGAGCTATTTAAGGAACTCCCCATGCGCGAAGATTTTGACATTGTAGACTACCTGATGGTTAAAATAGATTACGAAATGACAGAGGACAAGAAAAAAGCCCTGTACATGTTCCTGGATTTTATAAAGCAGCTGGAAGATTAACACGATTTAAGGATTATACAGGATTGACTGGATTGTAGAGGCCGTAATTCCGCCTTTCTTGTTTCAGATTTTGTCTGAACCGGGATTTAGCAGATTAAGGGATTTTGGGATTTACATTAAACGTTTTTACGCCGTCGCTTGGCTCCAGCCGAGAGGTGTTGGGAAGAATAAATTTTAACAAAAAGGTTGTCATTTCGACGAGCCTGCATGGGAATTGCGTGTGAGCGGCAAGGAGAAATCTTCTACGAAAGGCTAAGTTCAATTGCATATCGTAGAAGATTTCTCCTCGTACCTCGTTCGAAATGACAACGCTTTTTACCTTCCCAACACTTGTGGGCTGGAGCCGAGCGACGGCATATACAGGATTACGTGAAGGGGCTGAAAATATACTAATCCTTTAATCCGCTTAATCCCGGTTCAGACAAAATCCTTCAAGCTGGCAAACATTCTCATCCCAATTTTCTTGCATATATTAACAATCAAAAAGTTAATAAATGAACCCAACCCCAACATTAACAGGACAAGCCGCGCTGGTAACCGGCTCCGATAGCGGTATAGGCAAAGGCGTGGCACTTGAACTTGCCGCTGCAGGCGCAAAAGTGATTATAAATTACGCCCACAACCACGATGCTGCCGATGCTACAGTTGCCGAAATTAAAGCCGCCGGTGGTGAAGCCATTGCCATACAGGCAGATGTAAGCCACGAGGAGGAAGTAAAAGCCATGTTTGCCCAAATGTTTGAGACCTACGGCACTATAGATATCCTGGTAAATAACGCAGGCTTACAAAAGGATTCCAAATTTGTGGATATGACCCTTGCCGACTGGAATACGGTAATTAGTATTAATCTTACCGGGCAGTTCCTTTGCTCGCGCGAGGCTGCCAAAGAATTTATACGCAGGGGAGTGGTGCAAGACAGGAGCAGGGCTGCCGGTAAAATAATTTGCATGAGCAGTGTGCATGAGGTAATTCCCTGGGCGGGGCATGTAAATTACGCGGCCAGCAAGGGCGGCATCAGTATGTTTATGAAAAGCATTGCGCAGGAATTGGCTCCGCATAAAATAAGGGTGGTGGGTATTGGTCCGGGCGCTATTCAAACACCTATAAATAAAGCCGCCTGGGATACACCCGAAGCATTGGAAAAACTGTTAACGCTCATACCTTATAACCGCATTGGCAAACCAAATGATATTGGCAAACTGGCTGCCTGGCTGGCATCTGACCAGGCCGACTATATAACCGGCACCACCATTTTTATGGATGGCGGGATGACCCTGTATCCCGGCTTTGCCGATAACGGGTAAAACCGGAAAGAATTTACATCTTAAAGCACATAACAGAATGATTATAGCAACCTGAAACGTTTTAGTAGTCAAATTCACCTTTAACATATTGTAAAATATACACTAAGTAACTTATCAAAATTTAAATTTATCACCATAAAACCAATATAATTATCAAATATTCATAAAAATTAAATTTTATTTGTCACATTGACAACATTGACATACTTTTGTTATGGATTTAAAATTTAAACATACATGAAAAAGATATTTTTAACAACCGCAATTGCCGCTTTATTAAGCGTAAATGTATTTGCTGCCGATGGTGGTAAAAAAGTAGTAGAAAAAGCTGATGGTGAAGCAAACGTTTCTTACGTAGCATTACACTACTTTAATGTTGATTTTGCTGATGCAAAAAACGTAAGCTGGACTGTTACTAAAACTTGCCAAAAAGCAACATTTGTTGTTGATGGTGTTAAGAAAACTGCTTTCTACAACCTTAACGGCGAGTACCTTGGTGTAACTCAACGTGTTGACAGTAAAGCTATCCCGGCAAAAACTTTAAAACAAATCAACAAACAGTACCCAGGTTATGAAATTGGCGAGGTAATTGTTTACCAGGCTAACACTTCATTTAACGACAGCATTGATGAAACTTCATACTTTGTTGATATCAAAAATGATGCACACGAAGTATTGTTGAGAATTAACCAACAAGCAAATCTTGAGTTTTTCCAAACAGTGAAATAATTTAAGAAACCACAACAATTAAACGCCATTTCGATTATATCGAAATGGCGTTTTGCTTTTTAAGAAATTCGCAATTCGGTGTCCGGGGCAAACAACTTGTCTGTTTTTACCTTTATAAACTATAGTATTTACAAAAATAGAATAGTTTATTATGCCCAAGACAATAATTGTATCTAACAGGTTACCCGTAAAAATCTCCAAAACCGATGATGAATATAGTTTATCGCCAAGTGAGGGAGGATTAGCAACCGGTTTAGGTTCAATATACAAACAAGGAGACAACGTGTGGATAGGCTGGCCCGGCATTGAAGTAGGGGAACAGCACGATAAAGATCAAATTACCCAGCAACTAAAAGATTTAAGCCTCATCCCGGTATTTCTGGATCAGGAAGAGATTAACCAATATTACGAAGGATTTTCAAACGAAGTACTTTGGCCGGTTTTTCATTATTATGCATCAACCTACGCCAATTACAAGCAATCAAACTGGGATTATTACCAGTTGGTAAATAAAAAATTCAGGGATGTGATCATGAGCGTTGCCGAACCCGGCGATGTAATATGGATCCATGATTACCAATTATTGCTGTTACCGGGACTGGTAAGGCACCAGCTGCCCGATGTTTCCATTGGCTTTTTTCTGCACATCCCGTTCCCGTCGCATGAAATGTTCAGGCTTATTCCCTGGCGGTCAGAATTGCTGGAGGGGATGCTGGGCGCCGACCTCATCGGCTTTCATACTTTTGATGATGTGCGCCATTTTTTAGGAGCTACAAGTCGCATTTTACCGGTGTACACCTCATCAAATATTATCACTACGGGTGAGCGCTCCATCGTAGTTGAATCGTTCCCGATGGGGATAGACGAGAAAAAATACGCTTCGCTGCCCTTACAGGATGATGTAAAAGAGCAAATAAAGCTGATAAAAAATAACTTTAAAAACACCAAGCTTATCCTCTCTATTGACAGGCTTGATTACAGCAAAGGGATTTTACAGCGCCTGCAGGCATTTGAACTACTGCTGCAGCTATGCCCCGAATGTATAGAAACCATTACGCTTTACATGATAGTGGTACCATCGCGCGATACCGTGCCGCAATACGCACACCTGCGCGATGAGATAGACAAAAAGGTAGGCAACATCAATTCCATTTACCGCACAATGGATTGGAGCCCCATACATTATTACTACCGTTCGTTTCCGATAGAAACACTTTCGGCCCTGTATTACTCGGCCGATGTTTGCCTTATTACCCCCATGCGCGATGGCATGAACCTGGTAAGCAAGGAGTACATAGCCAGCCGTATAAACAACGATGGCGTACTGATTATGAGCGAGATGGCGGGATCATCTAAGGAATTAATTGATGCTATTATTGTAAACCCAAACAATACCGGCGAGGTGTGCAGGGCTATATTACAGGCCATTAACATGCCTTTAGACGAGCAACAGAAACGCATGATCCCGATGCGGCAGCTGGTGTCTAAATTCAATATCTCGCACTGGGTAAAGATCTTTATGGACAGGCTGAAGGAGGTAAAGCTGATGCAACGCTCTTTACAATCGAGGCACGTTAGTCAATCTACAGAGCAATCCATCATTAACCGTTACGCCAAAACCAAAAAGCGCATCATATTTTTAGATTATGACGGTACGCTGGTGGGTTTTAAATCAAACATAGAGCAGGCCAGTCCGGATAAGGAACTTTATGACATCATCAATAAACTATCAGAAGATCCTGCAAACCAGGTTGTTTTGATCAGTGGCCGTAACCACGATAATTTAGATGAGTGGTTTAACCAAACCGATATGTACCTCATTGCCGAGCATGGCTCCTGGTTTAAACAGCCAAAAACCTCCTGGCATAAAATAGCCGGCCTATCCGACCAATGGAAGCAAGAGATCTTCCCCATACTGGAAACCTATGTAGACCGTACGCCGGGCTCCTTCATCGAAGAAAAAACATATTCCCTTGTATGGCACTACCGCAAAGCGCAAACCGGCTTAGGCGAGCTTAGGGCCAACGAACTGATGAACAACCTTAAATACCTGGCTGCCGATAAAGGCCTGCAGCTTTTAGCAGGAGATAAAGTATTGGAAGTTAAGAATATGGATATCAATAAAGGCAAGGCTGCCTTAACGCTTACCGAGGGCAGGGATTATGATTTTATTATAGCCTTCGGCGATGATTATACCGACGAGGATATCTTTAAAGCCCTACCAGACAGTGCTATAACCATAAAGGTGGGCAGCAATTTATCGGCGGCCAAATTTTACCTGCGCAACCCGCAGGAGGTTCGTAAGCTGCTCACCAATTTCGCCAGCCATACACCGGTGGAGGTGGGGTAGGTTGTGAGTTGGTTGATTGGGGAGTAGTAAGTGGTTATCCAATTTTGTCATCCTGAACGTAGTGAAGGAAACGTAAACTTTGCAAACGTTTCGACTCACCCCGCCACGCTCCGCGGGCGACCCTCTCTCCGGCTTCGCCGCAAAGAGGGTGGAAAAACACTTAAATAAACAAGTTCATTTCCAATAAAACGCAATTCCCCTCTTTGCGGCTTGCCGCAGAGAGGGGTGTCCAGCGAAGCGCAGACGGGGTGAGTCGTCTTGAATTTACAGAGCTGGTACATTATTTTGTCATCCTGAACGTAGTGAAGGATCTGTTATGCGATTTGCAATGTTGATTTGCACGGTCACGAATAAATCCTTCACTACGTTCAGGATGACAAATTTTGTTTATATATCCGTCAGAAGGTCAGCGACTTTGAACAACGCAAATTTCAGATGTGCAGATTTAGTTTTTCATCTGCACATCTGAAATCTGCACATTTGAAATTATAAAAACACCGGCCTATCCAGTTTCATAGCAATCCTGTAGGCAGCGTTCATTAGCCCCACATGACTGTAGGCTTGCGGGAAATTTCCCCATTGGCTGCCGTCGTTCTCATCCACATCCTCGCTAAATAGTAACAGGTGATTGGAGTATTGCAGCAGGTTGGCAAACTCGCGCTGTGCATCATCCAAACGACCAACGCTGGCCAGGGCCTCTACATACCAGAAAGCACATATCAGGAAAGTAGTTTTTGGTTTACCAAAATCATCTTTATATAAATACCTGTAAAATAAACCATTAGGGGTCCTCAATTCGTTCTCTAATGCAATTAAATGATCCTTGGCGCGCTGCGATGCAGGATCAAGGTAATTCATCATAATAAGTTGCAAGGTGCTGGCATCAAGGTTATCGCTGCCTGCCGAATTGGTGTACACCTTGCGCACCGGATCGTAACAGCTTTCGATATGTACGGCGGCACGCTCTTTAAGCGCGATGGCTTTATCTATCAATTCCTGGTTATCAATGGTGCGCGCCATTTTTTCGGCAGCCGATGCACCGGCCCACTGAAACAGGTTACTGTAGCAATGTATATTTGCCATATTCCTGAACTCCCAGATACCAGCATCTTTTTCATCAATGGTGCGTTCAATTTTGTTGAGCAGGCGCTCAATCCACCGTACCGAATCTTTACGTTCTGAAAATACAAAGCGGTGATCGGTATACAATGGCAGCAGGGAAATCAAAACCTGCCCGTAAATATCATTCTGAATATGTTCTGATGCCTGGTTGCCTATGCGCACAGGCTGGTTACCCATGTAGCCCTCCAGTTCGGTGAGGATTTCTTCTACCAGGTCTTTTTTACCGGTAATGCCGTATAATGGCTGGTAACGTTCCTCGTCAGAAAATGAAATATCGGTTACATAGCTAAAATACTTCTCCATTTCCTCAAAATGGCCAATGTGGTTTAGCGCGGTTATCACATAGTAGGTATCGCGCAGCCAGCAGTACCTGTAATCCCAGTTACGGCCACTTCCCGGCGACTCTGGTAAACTGGTAGTACTTGCGGCAATAATGGCCCCAGTGTCTTCAAACTGGTGTATTTTAAGCGCCAGGCCAGATCGGATCACAAAGGGCTGGTAATAAGTAGCTATAGACGAGTGTTTGATCCAGGTGCGCCAGTATTGAATGGTTTCAGTTAAAAATCGGTCGGCAGTGCTAATCAGAGGAGCTTCCAGCGGTTCGCCATAGGTGAGGGCCAGGTATTTGGGTTCATTTAGTACAAAGGGATGCTCATCAAAAACATAGCTAATAGGAATATTTGTGGTCAGCCTTATATTTTCTTCACCACCGAGGTACTGGATATGATTGCTGCCCCGGTTTACGGTTAGTTTCACGGCGCCGTATTCAGATACCGGCGCGCACTTTACAACTATCCGCGGCGAACCCTCAAGCGCCTCTATTTTCCTGAACAGCATTAACGGTTTATAATAGCGCTGGTGTTGATGAAAGCGTGGGGCAAAATCTGTAATGCGGTATTTGCCGCCGCTGGCCGGGCTTATATCTGTAATAAGCACGTTGGTATTTTCCAGGTAATGTTGTTCAGATGTGTATTCGCCTTCGGGGCGGATAGAGAACTCGCCGCCTTTTTCTTTATCAAGCAGGCCGCCGAATATAAAAGTACTATCAAATCGCGGCCAGCAAAGCCAGTCTACATTGGTGTTTTTATTTATATGCGCTAAAAAAGCGCAGTTTCCTATAATGCCGGTATCGTATGTATGTCTGCTCATTAGTTGTATTAAGTTTTAAGCTAATAACAAGTTCAACAACATAGCTTGTGTAATGTTGGCGTAAATTGTAGTATAATTTTTGTTAAATTTTGATTTGTGATAAAATGTATATTAACTTAGTAGTCTTTAATCTACTTAAAAATTATAAGTCATGAGTTTACGATTAGGCGATAAAGCCCCAAATTTTCAAGCAAAAACATCTGCAGGTGACATTGATTTCTACGAATACCTTGGCGATAGCTGGGCAGTATTGTTTTCGCACCCCGGCGATTATACCCCGGTTTGTACTACCGAGCTTGGTAAAACAGCCGCTTTAAAAGATGAGTTTGCAAAACGCAATGTAAAAGTACTGGCCCTGAGCGTTGATTCGGTAGAATCACACACCGGCTGGATAAACGATATCAACGAAACACAAGGGGTAGAGGTAAACTTCCCGATTATAGCTGATGAAGACCGTAAAATTTCTGAAGCTTATGATATGATCCACCCTAATGCTTCGGTAAATGCTACCGTACGTTCGTTGTTCATCATCGGGCCAGATAAAGCGGTTAAGCTCATCATCACTTACCCGGCATCAACAGGTCGTAACTTCCAGGAAATATTAAGGGTTATTGATTCATTACAATTAACCGCAAATTACGGTGTTGCAACTCCGGCCGATTGGAAGGATGGGGAAGATGTTGTAGTGGTACCGGCTACCAAGACAGAAGACATCCCTGCCAAATTTCCAAAGGGCTTTACCCTCATTAAACCCTATTTAAGGACTACTCCGCAACCAAATAAATAATTTTATTTGGTTTATTAATTATTTTATATATTTGAGAAAGATAGGTTTATCTATTCCGTCTGATAATTAAAACCATTTTATTTTCAGTTTGGCTTTAGTTCTAATCTTAACAAAATTTTTAATACGATAATTATAATTATGAAAACTGGAAAAGTAAAATGGTTTAACACTCAAAAAGGTTATGGCTTTATTGTTACCGATGATGGTAAGGATCTTTTTGTGCACTTTAAGGATGTACAGGGCGGCGTAAATGCCATTAAAGATAATGATAGCGTTACTTACGAAGTGGAAGAAGGCAGAAAAGGATTACAGGCAGTAAATGTTAAAAAAGCATAGTTAACCCAAAAGTTCTTAAAAAAGAAACCTCTGCAATTACAGGGGTTTTTTTGTGTTAAAAATTTACTGTTTTATACATAATTCTGCTACTTTAGCCAACCAATTATTTACAATTATGACCGATACTACCGCCGCCAAAGCCACCAGAAACATGATTTTCCTGGTTCTTGTTGCTTCCCTTGGCTATTTTGTTGATATATATGACCTTTTGGTTTTTTCGATAGTGCGCAAAGCCAGCTTGCTGGATATAGGCGTTTCAGCTGCCGATGTATTACCCAAAGGCCAGTTTATCATTAACGTACAAATGTTTGGCCTTTTACTGGGCGGTATATTATGGGGCGTAATTGGCGATAAGCTGGGCCGCATAAAAGTACTCTTCGGCTCTATTTTACTGTATTCCATAGCCAATTTTGCTAACGCTTATGTGCGGGATGTAAATACTTATGCTTTAGTGAGGTTTATAGCCGGGATAGGCCTTGCAGGCGAACTTGGCGCAGGCATTACCCTTGTAGCCGAAACCCTAAGTAAAGAAAAACGCGGATACGGCACCATGATAGTAGCTGTTATTGGCCTGTTTGGAGCAGCCGCGGCTGTTATGGTGGCCAAGCATGGCTGGCAGGATGCTTATAAAGTAGGCGGCTGCTTAGGCATCGCCTTATTGCTGCTCAGGATAGGTACTTTTGAATCGGGTATGTTTAAGAATATTGAGCAAACCAATATATCCAAAGGAAACTTCTTTATGTTGTTTACCAATTGGGACAGGCTAAAAAAATATCTCTATTGCATTTTAATAGGTGCACCGTTATGGTACGTGGTAGGGGTATTGGTTACCTTATCGCCAGAATTTGGCAAAGCTTTGGGTGCTACCGAACCACTGAGCGCCGGCGATGGCGTGTTGTATACCTACATTGGTATTGCCGTTGGCGATATATTTGCCGGTTTACTGGCCCAGGTTACCAAATCACGAAAGCTTACCATGGTGGTATTTTTGCTTCTATCGGTAGTAAGCGTTGTTTATTACCTTGGTTCAAAAGGGCTTAACAGTCACCAGTTTGTGTGGATTTGTTTCTTTATGGGCTGCTCGGTGGGTTATTGGGCAACCTTTGTTACCATTGCGGCAGAACAATTTGGCACCAATATACGGTCGACAGTAACTACTACGGTACCCAACTTTGTACGCGGTTCGCTGATACCTATAAACATTGCCTTTAATGCTTTTGTGGTTCATTACGGTATGGTTACCAGCGGCTATATCATGATGGGTATCTTAACAGTAATTGCACTATTCTCCTTAAGCCAGCTCAAAGAAACCTTTGGTAAGGATTTGAACTATGTGGAAATAAGCTAATTTGAAGATTTGGCGATTTGAAAATTTGAAGATGATATCAAAATGATGATTTATGAATTTTAAAATTGCTTTCATAAGTCATCTTCAAATTTTCAAATCCTCAAATTTTCAAATTCTTAAATAAAGCTACCTTTGCATTAATGATAACTAAAGAACAAATAGCCGCCGATTACCAGCAGATACAGGACGAGATATGTGCAGCATTGGAACTTGCTGATGGTAAGGCCCGGTTTGAGGAAGAAAAGTGGGATCGGGAAGGCGGCGGCGGCGGTCGCACGCGGGTAATACAAAACGGTGATGTGTTTGAAAAGGGCGGGGTTAATTTTTCGGCCGTGCACGGGCAGCTGCCCGATAATATGAAACGCGCCCTTCAGGTACAATCTGATGATTTTTTTGCTACCGGCGTATCTATCGTGATCCACCCGAATCATCCGCTGGTGCCCATCATCCATATGAATATCCGGTACTTTGAAATGCCATCTACCTTTGGCAATGATCAGCCGCCGGTACGCTGGTTTGGCGGCGGCATCGACTTGACACCGCATTACGTTATAGATGAGGATGCGCAATTCTTCCATGCGGGTTTAAAGGGAGTATGCGACAGCTATTACCATGATTTTTATCACCGGTTTAAACTTTGGGCCGACGATTATTTCTACATAAAACACCGTAACGAAACCCGTGGCATCGGCGGCATTTTTTATGACCGCTTAACCGCCAACGACGAGCTATCCTGGGAAAATATCTTTGATTTTTCAAAAGCTGTTGGTCGTTCATTTATTCCAATTTACACCGAGCTGGTTGAACGTAACCGCCATAAACAATTTACCGACGAGCAGCAGCAATGGCAATACCAACGCCGCAGCCGCTATACCGAGTTTAACCTGGTTTATGATGCCGGCACCAAATTCGGACTGGAAACCAATGGCCGTATCGAATCTATATTAATGAGCCTGCCTCCAACCGCCAAGTGGCTTTACAATTACCAGGCAGCGCCGGGCAGCGAGGAAGAACGCACCTTATCGCTGTTAAAAAAAGGGATCAACTGGGCTTAAGTTTTAAGCTATGAAAAAACTCATTTTACCACTTCTTATCATACTATCGCTTTGCGCTTTTAAAAGCGGAACAACCCCATTTGAGGGCATTTGGGAATACCGCGGCGGACTGGTAAACGGTCACCTCGACAGCGCATCATCGGCATATAAATTACAGCGCACCTACAACGCCACCCAATACCAGGCTTTGGTGCTCGAAAAAGGGGAGAAGCCAGTAGTTTATGAACAAGGCACCTACCAGCTAAATGCCGATACCTGCCTGGAAACGCAAACCTACTGCGTGCAGCAATCAAAACTACTTGGCAAAACTGTTAAATACAACTATATAATAAGCAATGATACCCTTAAGTTAATTGCAAAACTACCCAACGGCAACCTCATTGAAGATCATTGGGTAAAGGTGAAGTAATTAATTTCAGATGTGCAGATAATCCTGAAAATCAAGGTTCAGAAATCATCTGCACATCTGAAATTTGAAATCTGCACATCTAAATAATATCCACATTTTTTTGCCGATGTGCATAAATCCATTCGTTTATTGTTACCAAAAATGGTGCTATAATCAACTATTTTCTTAACTTCGCAGGTCGTTTAAAATTCAATTTTAACGATCAATTATAAGAGAAGATTCCACAAATAAATAAAAATGGCCGAAGGAACAGAAAACGATAATTCACACAAAGAAGACAGAATAATTTCGATAAATATTGATGAGGAAATGCGATCAGCCTACATTGATTACTCAATGTCGGTTATCGTTTCCAGGGCATTACCTGATGTCCGCGACGGTTTAAAACCCGTTCACAGGCGTGTTTTATACGGCATGCTTGATCTGGGTTTAAATAACAACAAGCCTTATAAAAAATCGGCCCGTATTGTAGGTGAGGTGATGGGTAAGTACCACCCACACGGCGATAAATCTGTGTATGACACAATGGTACGTATGGCCCAGGAATGGAGCCTTCGCTACCTGCTTGTTGAAGGACAGGGTAACTACGGTTCAATTGATGGTGATGAGCCCGCGGCAATGCGTTATACCGAAGCACGTTTGCAAAAACTTGCCGAAGAAATGCTGGCCGATATTAACAAAGACACCATTGATTTTCAATTAAACTTTGACGACTCGTTACAGGAACCTACTGTATTGCCCGCCAAGTTCCCCAACCTGTTGGTTAACGGAGCATCGGGTATTGCGGTGGGTATGGCTACCAATATGGCCCCGCATAATTTATCGGAGGTAATTGATGCTACTATGGCATTGATAGATAACCGCCAGATAGAGGTTGCCGAGTTGATGAAATATGTAAAAGGTCCGGATTTTCCTACAGGTGGTATCATCTACGGATTTGAAGGTCCGCGTGAGGCATTGGAAACAGGTCGCGGCAGGGTAGTGATCCGTGCCAGGGCCGAAATTGAAACCCACGGTAACGACAGGGAACGAATTATTGTTACCGAAGTACCTTACCAGGTTAACAAAGCTCTCATGATTGAGCGTACCGCCGAACTTGTTAACGAGAAAAAGCTGGAAGGCATTTCTGCCATCCGCGATGAATCAAGCAGGGAAGGTATCCGCGTTGTTTACGAGGTAAAGCGAGAAGCCAATGCAGCTATCGTACTAAATAACTTATTCAAATACACCGCTTTACAAACATCATTTAGCGTTAACAACATTGCGCTGGTTAACGGCCGCCCAATGATGCTTAACCTGAAGGATCTGATCCATCACTTTGTTGAGCACAGGCATGAGGTTGTTGTACGCCGTACCAAGTTTGAACTTGCCGAGGCCGAAAAACGCGCCCACATTTTAGAAGGTTTACTGATAGCATTAGATCACCTGGATGAAGTTATCCGTTTGATACGTGCTTCGCAAACTCCCGATGAAGCAAGGGAAGGTTTAATAGCCCAGTTTGGTTTATCAGACATACAGGCACGTGCCATTTTAGATATGACGCTGCGCCGCTTAACCGGACTTGAGCGCGATAAGATCAAGGATGAGTATGCCGGCTTAATGAAACTTATTGAACACTTAAAATCGATATTAGACGACGAAGGCCTGCGCATGCAGATCATCAAGGACGAGCTTTTAGAGATCAAAGAAAAATATGGCGATGAGCGCCGCACCGAAATGGTTCACTCATCTGCCGAAATGCAAACTGAAGATTTTATTGAGGATGAGGATGTAGTTATCACCATATCTCGTGAAGGCTACATCAAACGCACACCACTTACGGAATATCACCGTCAGGGCAGGGGTGGTAAAGGCTCGCTGGGCAGCAACAGCCGCGATGCCGACTTTATTGAGCACCTGTTAGTGGCATCAAACCACAACTACATGCTGTTCTTTACAGAAAGTGGCCAATGCTACTGGCTGCGTGTGTTTGAAATACCCGAAGGTACACGTACCTCAAAAGGTCGCGCTATCCAAAATATCATCAACATTCCTAAGGAAGAAAACATTAAGGCTTACATTAAGCTTATCAGCCTTAAGGATAAAGAATATTTGGAGAACAACTTCATTATTATGTGTACCAAAAAAGGTACCATCAAAAAAACATCGCTTGAGGCGTATTCACGTCCGCGTGCCAATGGTATCAACGCTATTAACATTAACGAGGGCGATTCATTGCTTGAAGCAACATTAACAACCGGCAGCAGCGAAATTGTAATGGCACTTAAATCGGGCCGCGCAATCCGCTTCAACGAATCAAACGTTAGGCCGATGGGGCGTACAGCTACCGGTGTTCGTGGTATTACTTTAGATGGTGAAACAGATGAGGTAGTTGGTATGATAAGTATCAACGATGCCGAAACCACCGTTTTGGTGGTATCTGAAAAAGGATACGGTAAACGTACCGATATTGACGACTACAGGGTAACCAACCGTGGTGGTAAAGGTGTAAAAACTTTAAACATTACTGAAAAAACCGGAAACCTTGTTGCCATAAAAGGTGTTACTGATAAAGAAGATCTGATGATCATCAATAAATCGGGCATTATTATCCGTATTGCCATCAGTGAACTGCGCACAATGGGCAGGGCAACGCAAGGCGTAAGGCTGATAACACTTAAAGGTAACGATGAAATTGCTTCGGTAGCAAAAATTGAGCATGATGAGGATGAAGTGAAGGAACTTGATGAAAATGCCGAAGTAAGCCCTGCCGACGATGACGAGGCAGCAGAAAGCAGTGAAGAATCAACAACTGACGAACCAACTGAATAAATAATATGCAGAACCGTAAAATCCTGTTATCGGTTTTATTACCATTTATTACTACAACCTTTGCGTTTGCCCAAAAGGAAGCGCTAAAGGTTGTAGTTAACGATTTGGCTTACTATAAAAAGTATAGCGACCTGAAATACCTGAGCGCGGCAAAAAAATCAGCCGATAGTTTGGTGGTTTCAAGAAAAGACTCGGCCGATCTGGAAAAGAATATTTACCGTGCATTAGCCAATTCGAGCATTTTGTATATCGACTCGGCAAATAAGCTGGGGCAATCACCAAACTTACTTCCGGAAACAGCCGCATTGGTTGACAAACTGACGGCTCATAGCAAGATCTACAAATTTCAACCTGAGCTTGACTATGCTAAGCGCTGCCTGGCTAACACCTTTATTCGCCGTGGCTTTGAATTTGTAAACAACTCCGACTTTGCCAACGGCAGACAGGCATTTGAGAACGCACGCAAGTACGCCCCCAATTTTAAACCCATTACCGATTATATTGCTTACTCCAACAATAAAATGGGCAACCTGGTTGATGCCGCCAAATATTACAGCAATTTATTAGCCGTTGACAGTACCCGTGCCGAGTATATTGAAACAGCATCAAACATTTACAAATCACTTGGCGATACGGTAAAAGCGCTGCAGGTTTTGCAAAAGGGGAGAAGGCTGGTACCTGCCGATAGGTTTTTATTGCTTGACGAGGCAAACATTTATAATAATATAAAGGACTACAAATCGTTACAGCCACTAATAGGATCTGTACTTGACATGAATGCAAATAACGCCGATATTGCATTTGTTGCAGCTTCATGTTATGATCATTTAAATAAATACGATAAGGCAGAAGCGCTTTATTTGCAAACTATTGAGTTAAACGGATCGGCATACGAGCCGGTATTTAATTTAGGGTTGCTTTATTTAAAGAAAAGCACCATTGGCCAACAGCAAGACGAGGAAATTAAAAACCTGGGCAAAGCAGTACAATGGCTTGAAAAGGCAAACGAGCTATCGCCAGCAAACGTAAAGGGATTACAGGCATTGCAGCTTGTTTATACCAAAACCACCAATAAAGAGCAATTAGATAAAGTAAACAATAAACTAAAACAGCTAACCAATTAATAACATGAAAATCAAACTTTTGATGGCGGGCCTTCTGGGCTTGGTTTCGGCAACAGCGTTTGCGCAAAAAGGGGAGTTAAACAACGCAAAATCCGAATATGAAAAATATGAAGGATTAAGAGGTCAAAAATTGATGATTGCAATGGCTAATACCAGCCTTACAAATGCTAAAACGTCAATTGATAAAGCAGCAGCAAACGAAAAAACAGCCGCTTTACCACAAACATACGCCTTAAAAGGTGTTATTTATTCATGCTTGGCCGTACAGGATAGTGTACCTGCAACATCATTTCCATTGTTTACCACTGCCGATGAAGCATTGAAAAAAGCAACTGAACTTGATACCAAAGGCGAAAGCAAAGGATATATACACACAGGTACAGTAAACCTTGCACAATACCAGCTTACCAAAGGTGTTGCAGAATACCAGGCCGGTAAATACGATTTAGCTTATCATTCATTTGATTACTACCGTACCGTTTTGCCAGAAGATACCAACGCTATTTATTACACAGGTTTAGCAGCATCAAACGCTAAAAATTACCCTGCGGCTATAGCAAACTACACCAAATTGCTTACCACAAATTACTCAAAGGTACAAACTGCATATGTTGATCTGTCATCAGTTTACCTGGCAAGCAAGGATACCACAGGCGCACTTAAAATTGTTGCCGATGGTGTAGCTAAATATCCAAACAACCTTGATTTGCGCAAAAGAGAAATTGAAATAAGCCTTGCGGCAAACAAGCAAAAAGAAATTGTAGAAAAAATACAAACAGCGTTAGCGGCCGATCCTAAAAATAAAACCTTGTATTACTATGCTGGTTTAACTTATTCACAAACGGCAGAAGCTATTGTTAAAGAACAAGGCAAAGCTAAAGATGCAGCAACCAAAGCTACTTTACAGGCACAAAAAGTTGAAGCTTACAATAAATCGGCAGAAATGTACAAAAAAGCAGTAGAGCTTGATCCTAACTATTTTGAAGCTAATTTAAATTTAGGTTACGTAATACTTAACCCTGCAATTGATTCTTACAATGCAGCAAATAAATTACCTGCAAACAAACAAAAAGAATACGATGCAGCAATTGCCAAAGCAAACGCACAGTTCGACCTTGCAAAACCATACCTGGTAAAAGCGGTTGAATTACAACCAAAATCGGTTGATGCATTAACAAACTTAAGAACCTATTATTTAGGTAAAAAAGATGATGCCAATGCAGCATCCATCAAAAAACAAATTGATGCCTTAGCTGGCAGCGCTCAATAAAACATTATCAGAAGAGGAGGTTTCACAAGAATCTCCTCTTCTTTTGAATATACTACTTAACATAATGTTAATTATGGGAATAATTACATTGTGCCATTTTTTAAGGCCTTTACATATTTTTCATTTAAACGGCTATTTGCACTAACTGCCGCAAATAGCAGTTTAAATGTCGTTTTCGTACCGTAATAGTTATCTATCCAAACAATAATTTTGTTTAAACAGTTTATAAACAAATAACTTATCAAAAAATAGAATTATGAATCCAAAAATGATATGGTCAAATTTAGCCGTAAGCGATTTAGAGCGAACAACAAAATTTTATACCGAATTAGGATTTAAATGTAACAACACCCGTAGCTCTAACGAATTGACAAGTTTTGTTGTTGGCGAAAATGATTTTGTAATGCACTTTTTTTTAAAAGACATCCTCAAAACCAACATGAAAATTGAAATAGCCGATTCGCAAACTGCAAACGGAGTTATGTTCACACTTTCGGCCCAAAGCGTAGATCAGGTGAATAAATGGGAAAAAGAAGTTGAAAAAGCTGGCGGAAAAATTATTTCTAAGCCCGAAGAATTTGGCAACGGATATTATGGTTTTGTTTTTGCCGACCCGGATGGGCATAAGTTTAATGTGTTTTATATGGAAGGCTTTTAATTATTAAGCTAAATATGTTGTGCCATTAAAACGTTCATCAGGCATTAATAGAAGATTTTAAAACAGATTTGGTAATGTGTAAAAATAGATGGAAATTGCTATAAAGGCTACCAATATAATATAAAGCTTTTTCTTCTGTTTTTATATCATTTTTTAATTTCACAACACGTTTAAATATGAAAAAAGTAACGGGTATTGGTGGCGTCTTTTTTAAATGCGATAATCCGAAAGGGATGAACGAATGGTACACAAAAAACCTTGGGTTGCCTAACAGTGGATACGGGGCAACGTTTGAATGGCGACAGGACGACGATCCGTCGAAAAAAGGATCCACAACCTGGAGTACGTTTCCACAGGATAGCAAACATTTCAATCCGTCGGCCAAGCCATTTATGATCAATTACCGGGTAGAAAATATCGTTGCGCTGGTAGATGAACTAAAAAAAGACAACGTAACCATTATTGATGAGATTGCAGAATATGAATATGGCAAATTCGTACATGTGCTGGATCCGGAAGGAAACATTATTGAGCTTTGGGAGCCAGTTGATGACGTTGATTAGGATAACGTTACAGGGTAAACGATAATTCACACATACTGGATTTTGGCATAACCATTAGGATTTGTCAACGTTTATACATCTTTTATATTAAAACCTGACAGCGGCATAAAACGGTATCATGCTTGTGGTGTTTACTTAAAAACACACACATTTTAAATTATAAACGATGGATCTTAAACTTAATGGCAAGGTTGCCCTGGTAACCGGATCAACGGCCGGCATTGGTTATGCTATCGCCAAATCATTGGCTAATGAAGGCGTTGAATTATATATAAACGGTCGTGATAAAAATAAAATTGATAAGGCGATTGAGAAATTAAAGGCCGAAACCGGCAACCAAAACATCAAAGGCATTGCTGCCGATTTTGCAGACAAAAGCCAGGTTGAAAATTTAATTGCACAGTTACCCGCTGTAGATATTTTAGTTAATAACGTAGGTATTTTTGAACCCAAAGAATTTGCGGCTATAACAGACGATGACTGGCTGCGTTTTTACGAAGTGAACGTTTTAAGCGGTGTGCGCTTGTCGCGCGCTTATTTCGATAAGATGATCAGCAATAACTGGGGCCGCATAATTTTTATCTCCAGCGAATCAGCTTACCAGATCCCTGCCGAGATGATTCATTACGGCATGACAAAAACTGCACAAATTGCAGTAGCACGCGGCCTGGCCGAGCTTACAAAGCATACCGCAGTTACCGTAAACACCATACTGCCCGGGCCAACACTTTCTGAAGGTGTAGGCGATTTCATAACCGCACTGGCCAACGACAAAGGGTTGAGTAATGCCGATGTAGAAAAGGAATTTTTTGAAAACATGCGCGGAACATCCATCATTAAACGTTTTATACAACCAGATGAAATTGCCAGCTTGGTAACGTTTGTGGCAAGTCCGCTATCGTCAGCTACCAACGGCGCCACCTTACGGGCCGACGGCGGTGTTATAAAATCGGCTTTTTAACAATCAACACAAAAGAAAAAACGCCCGGATCAAACAGATCCCGGGCGTTTTTATAATTTACAAGACTGAAACTACATCTTAGACTTTGATGTATCTTTTTTAGCGGTATCAGTTTTAGTGCTGTCTTTTTTAGTGGTATCGGTTACCGGTGCAGCGGTTGATGCTGAGTCCATTTTTGTACTATCAGAACCATCGCTTGCTTTTTTTTCTGAACCGCAACCAGTTGCAATTGCACCAATCATCGCCGCGACAAGTGCAAGACTTAAAATTTGCTTTTTCATAGTTATGTGTTTTATATTAAATGTCAAAATTGTTAATGAACATAGTACTAACCGCACACCGGCCATATTGTTTAGGATAATTTGCTCGCAGTGTAAAGTAATTAAACAATATTTTCTGATATTTAAGCACTATGGTTGTATCCGAAGGAATGTTAAAATGGGTAATGCGCCTATACCCTCCCCTCCTTTTCCAGCGTATTTGGGTGGTTAAATTTGATAAAGGGTACAAAGGTGTTGAGGTGAGGATTAAGAAAAGTTTTTTAAATAAAAACTATAACAAGTCCATTTTTGGCGGAACAATTTTTGCCGCCGCCGATCCGTTTTATCCTTTGCTGTTTCACCAGCTATTTAGCCATAAGGGTTACAAGTTAATAGCATGGTCAAAATCATCGGCCATACAATACATCAAGCCCGGCTTAACCGATCTGCATTTTAAGATCAGTTTAAATAATGATGATATTGCCGCCGCCGAAACCATTTTAAATACCGTGGGAAAATATACCGGCCACTACCCTATTGATATTTACAATAAAGATGGCGAAATATGCGTATCGCTAATGAACGAAGTGTATGTACGAAACTTAAATTTTGTTGACACCAATGTATCACCAACTGACGACCATTGACAACATACTGACAACATACTGACGACTGCTGACGACCTACTGATGACTACTGACGCCATACTGACGGCTGCTGACGACCTATTGACGGTTGCTGACACCATACTGACGACTGCTGACGAAAGAAATTATTAACCGATGACTGTTTTTATGAACGACGAAGCCTTTATTAAAAAAGGCTACAAAATATCAACCGATAAAGCATTACTTGATGTTGATATGATATATAATTATTTAAATGATGAATCGTATTGGGCACAGGGAATCCCGCGGGAGAAGCTGGAAAAAGCCATCGCTAATTCCTTATGTTTTGGCGTATACGAGGCCGATAAACAAGTGGGCTTTGCACGGGTAATTACAGACAATGCTACCTTTGCTTATATATGCGATGTGTTTATCCTGGCCACTTTCCGCAAAAAAGGATTGTCGAAATGGCTGGTGCAAACCATTGTAAATCATAGTGATATGCAGGGATTAAGGCGTTGGTCGCTGGCTACCGCCGATGCCCAGGGATTGTACAGCCAGTTTGGTTTTACACAAATAATAAAGCCCGAAAGGTGGATGGAAATATTTACCCCATACAGTAAACCTCAATAATTAGTTTAAAAAGTCAAGGAGCTAAAAATGAACATCAAAAAACTGATTTTTGAAGGAGAAAGCGTAACACTCGATTTTAAAAAAACCATTACCAGCTGCGAGAAAATAGCCCGTACAATGGTTTCATTCGCCAATAACCGGGGCGGCAAGCTACTAATTGGCGTTGCCGACGATGGCACCATAAAAGGCGTGAAATCTGAGGATGAGGAACGCTATATGATTACCCGCGCGGCGCACATGTTTGCCCGTCCCGCACTTGAGCCTATATTTGAAGAGATATATGTAGATGATAAGCTGGTGCTGGTTGTAGATACCTTAGCCAGCGAGCTAAAGCCCCATTACGCCCTTGCCGAAGACGGAAAATGGTGGGCCTACGTGCGGGTTAAGGACAAAAGCGTGTTGGCAAGTAAAATTGTCCTGGAGGTGCTAAAACGCTCTTCCAGCGATCAGGGCGTATTAATTGAGTACTCCGATAATGAAAAAACATTACTCAGCTACTTGCAGCAAACCAACCATATCACCATAAAAGAGTGCAGTGAGCTGCTTAAAATGGGAAGGCGCCGCACCCAGCGAATCCTGGTTGATTTGATCCTCTCGGGCCTTATCCGTATCCATACAACCGAAAAAGAAGAGTTTTATACCGCCTGCTGATGGCGTAGTTTACCGGCTTATTATTTACTTTTGCAGCCCTGCATCTGAATTATGAAAGCCGTATACCTGAAATACAAACCGTACTATGCCGAAAGTTTAAAACTGGCCATCCCGGTAGTGATATCACAACTTGGGCACACGTTGGTTCAAACATCCGATACCATAATTGTGGGTCATTTTGCAGGCACAGTTTCATTAGCGGCCGTATCACTGGTAAACAGCCTTTTTATGGTGCCGTTGGTTATAGGAATGGGTATCTCCTACGGATTAACGCCCTTAATTGCGCAAAATAACGGCAGAGGAGATGATAAAGAATGCGGACAATTGCTATCCAACAGTCTGTTTTTGAATATGTTAAGCGGCATACTTTTATTTGCGCTGATATACTTTGGCACTATGCTACTCATAGGCCATTTGGATCAGTCGCCGCAGGTGGTTACCGAGGCAAAGCCATATTTGTTGCTGCTTAGTTTATCACTTATCCCCCTCCTGCTGTTCAATACGTTTAAGCAGTTTGCCGAGGGTTTGGGTTTTACCAAGCAGGCCATGTATATCTCCATATGGGGTAATTTGCTTAATATTTGCCTGGGTATCATCTTTGTAAAGGGATTGTTTGGCGTACAGCCAATGGGGATAAAAGGTGTAGGTTACAGCACCCTTATCGATCGTTGTTTAATGTCGATAGTGATGGCTTTCTACGTTTTCAAATCGGCAAACTTCAGGAAATATTTAAAAGATTTCAGCATTAGAAATATTGACAGATTGCGTGGTATACAGATCATGAAAATTGGCGCGCCGGTGGCTATGCAATATACGTTTGAGATAAGCGCGTTTGGTGGCGCGGCTATTTTGGTGGGTACTATTGGCCTAGTTCCGCAAGCTGCTCACCAGGTTGCTATCAGTTTGGCCGCCATGACCTATATGATGGCAAGCGGTATATCGGCGGCGGCGGCTATAAAATCAGGGAACTATTTTGGCTCCGGTGATCATAAAAATTTACGGTTAGCTGCCATATCCAATTATCATATCGTGTTGGTTTTCATGAGTATTACCGCAGTACTATTCTTGCTGGGCAGACACCTTTTACCGTGGATATATACTTCAGATGAAAGCGTAATAGCAATTACTGTACAGCTACTTATCATTGTAGCATTCTTCCAGTTATTCGATGGTACACAGGTTGTGGGACTTGGAGTTTTACGCGGCATGGGCGATGTTAATGTCCCTACGTTTATTACCTTTTTAGCCTATTGGGTGTTGGGACTACCCGTTGGTTACCTGCTGGGTATTAAGTTTCAATTAGGGGTTTATGGCGTATGGTACGGATTGGTACTTGGGTTGGCAACAGCTTCTATACTCCTGTTTATCCGCTTCAACCTCATCAGCAAAAACCATCGGGATAAAACGGTGTTTATCGAAGCTAAAGATTAAAAATACAGATCGGAAGCCACTTTAAAGGTATTGCAATGTGCCTCTACAATGTCCCTGATCTGCGGCGAGTAACCACCGCCCATACTTACCTGCACCGGAATATTATTGGCAATGCATTGCTCAAAAACAAACTGATCGCGGGCTTTACAGGCCTCGCGGCTTAGGGCAAGTTTGCCAAGTTTATCGGTACCTAAAACATCTACTCCGGCCAGGTAGAATATAAAATCGGGCTTCTGCTGGCTGATCAATCTGGGCAGGGTTTCTTTCAGGATACGAAGAAATTCATCTCCTTCAATACCATCAGCAAGGGGGATATCTAAATCTGAGGTTTCCTTTCGGGATGGGAAATTATTGGCGCCGTGCATTGAGAAGGTGAACACCCGCCTCTCATTTTCAAAGATCTGAGCGGTGCCATTTCCTTGGTGAACATCTAAATCAATTATTAATATAGATGCTGCTAATTTATTAGCTAACAAATAATTAGCCGCTATTGCCTGATCGTTCAGCATACAAAAGCCTTCGCCCCAGTTAGTACCTGCATGATGCGTCCCTCCGGCTACATTAAAAGCGACGCCATTGTCAAACGCAAACCTGCAACCATCGATGGTACCTTTGGCAATCCTTATTTCCCGCTCTACCAAACGGGCCGATAAAGGAAAGCCAATCCGCCGCTGTTCCTTATCAGAAAGAGTCAGATCACGTAATTGCTGCCAGTAGTTTTCGTTGTGGGTTTTCAGAATAATAGCTTCATCAAGCAATCCAGGGGAGAATAAACTTTCACGGGTTATGACGCCCTCATGCAGCAACTGCGCCGGAATCAGCTCATATTTGAGCATCGGAAACCTATGCCCTTCGGGCAGCGGATGCGCATATATAGGATCATAAGCAATCTTTAACATTACTTGCTAAGCTAAAATTTCGCCTATGTGTTTCTGAATATTTTCGCAGATGTTGTCAAGTGGCAGGTCGTTGGCATCGTTACCAAATGGATCTTCAATCTCTTCTGCCAGTAGCTCGATACTGGCAAAAACAAACAGCACAAAACCAATGATGGGTATAAGAAAATACTTCAGGTCAAACGCCCAGGTAAAAGGCAAAGTCATGATGTAGGTAAAGATAAACTTCTTGATAAATACGCTGTAGGAAAACGGGATGGGCGTTTTTTTGATCCTTTCGCAAGCACCGCAAATATCTGTAAACGAGGTTATTTCGGCAGTCAAACTAATCAATTGCTCTGGGTTGATAACACCTTCTTTATTAAGTCGATAAACATTTTTAATAATGGCCGATGCAACCTGGTTGGGCACATGTTTATCCTTGTCGATACTGATAAACTGCTGCTCCTCTGCTACAAAAACATCACGTAAATGGTTCCTCAGTGAGCGGGCGTAAAGCGGGATGGCGTAATTAAAAAATGCCGCGTCGGTATCATTAACAAGATACTTTAGCTTAATGGCCAGGTTACGGCTGTTATTAGTGAGGCTTCCCCAGATCTTACGGCCTTCCCACCAGCGATCATAGGCCGAATTGATACGAAAGGCCAGCAGCAATGAAAACACAAACCCGATGGTCTGGTGAATATAACTCACCTTGCGCAGCATACTTGTATCGGGGAGTTTCCAGAAATCTATGAGCAGGTAGGTAACAATGCCCGCGTAGGCGCTTACAGCCAATATCAGCGGAAAAAGCTCCCGCAGCGTATCGGCCTTGTTTAACCTGAAAATAAACGAAAACCATTCTTTGGGGTTATAGTAAACCATCTTGTTAAGTCAAAAGTAAAAATTCAAAATTCAAAAACTCCCCTGGCCTTGTCCAAACACTTTATTGCGCTATTGCAGCGAGCAGCTGTTTTCCGGTGTGATAAACATCCTCAAAAGTATTATAAAGCGGCACGGGGCTTAATCGGATAACATCGGGTTCGCGCCAATCGCCTATTACGCCGTTGTTGGCTAAGTATTGAAAAATGGCCTTGGCATTTCGCAAACACACAACTGATAACTGACAACCACGCTCATGCGGATTTGCAGGTGTTATGATCCTGAACACCTCCTCGCCTTGCTGTTTATTGATCTGCCCTATTAAGAACTCTAAATAACCCGTTAAAGCGAGGCTTTTCTCACGGAGCCTACAAATACCCGCCGCGGAATCAAAAATAGCCATAGAGGCTTTAAATAAAGCCTGGAGCAATATTGGGGCCGTACTTACCTGCCATCCGTTGGCACCGTTGGCGGCTTCGAAGCCTGGAGCCATTAGAAAACGCTTATCTGCACGGTAGCCCCACCAACCAGCAAAGCGGTCGAGTTGCTGGTTATTAAAATGTTTTTCATGCACAAAAACACCGCTTATACCGCCCGGGCCCGAGTTCATGTATTTGTAGGAGCACCAGCAGGCAAAATCGCCCCCCCAATCATGTAATTGCAGGGGTACATTACCCGCTGCGTGCGCCAGATCGAAGCCGACATATGCACCGGCATCATGGCCAGCTTTTGTTATCGCCTGTAAATCAAAAAACTGCCCCGTGTAGTAATTTATCCCGGCAAAAAGCACTAAAGCAACTTCATCCGCATTATCCCTGATCTGTTGAATGATATCTTCGGTACGTAAAGTCACTTCGCCCTCACGAGGGAAAATCTCAATAACGGCATCTTTAGGATCAAAACCGTGAAACCTCACCTGGCTCTCAACCGCATATTGATCTGATGGGAAAGCACCGCCTTCCATCAATATTTTATATCGTTTACTATTTGGTTTATAGAAACTTACCATTAGTAAATGAAGATTTACTGTAAGCGAATTCATCACCGTAACTTCACTTTCTTTAGCACCAACTATCTTTGAAACGGAAATTGCTAAAGACTTATGATATTCCAACCATGGATCATCGCCCTGAAACCAGCCCTCAACCGCCAGGTTTTGCCAGTTACTTAACTGATCATTTATGTACTTACTTGCAGACGATGGCTGAAGACCCAAAGAATTACCACACAGATAAACTACATCCTTGCCGTTATGCTGAGGTATTAAAAACTGCTTTCTGAAATCTTTTAAGGGATCCTGCTGATCCCGCTCAATAGCGAACGCTAAACTGTTCTGGTAGTTCATGTGTCAATATTACAAAAAAGACCAATGCTAATTAGCCTATTTATTAGGTTTACTAACGTAAATATCGCCTTTTACATAAAAACGATAAGGCAGCAAAGCATCTTCTGCAGCATAGGCAACACCTATACGGGGGCAGGCGGTAATGTCCGCATCGCTAAAGTTCAGTCCCCTGTCCTCAATCCAAAGTGTATCGCTTTGAAGACTGATAGCATTAACATTACGCGAAATCCCAAAAGCCTTTGCAACCGAACCCGGCCCAGATGTAATGTTTGGCTTAACAACCTGCATATTACGCCGAACCTGCATAACCTCAATACCATCGGTTGGGTGAACCGCGCGGATAAGGATAGCATGCGGCTGCCCCTCAACAGAAGTAACCACGTTAAACATTTCATGAATGCCGTAGCATAGGTAAACGTAAGCTATGCCGCCCTGCATAAACATGGTTTTAGTACGCGGTGTTTGGCGGTTGCCAAAAGAATGTGAAGCCTTGTCTATTATGCCATTATAAGCCTCTGTTTCAACAATATAGCCACCGGTTATTACACCATCAATATAAGTAAATAAATACTTACCCAACAGGCTTTTACTGATAGCTACCACATCGTTGCCCAGGTAATAATCTTCGGTCAGTTTCATTTTTTGAGGATACGTTTTAGGATTTTGTTGATCTCGTTGGCCTTGTCGAAGATCATAATATGGGTGCCGCCTTTAACAATTGTAGCACCTTTAATTCTTTTGTAATCAAATATCAGATCCTTATCGCCGGTTATGTGATAGGTATCGGCGGGTGTTAATTTATTTTCCCAGTGCAATATGGCGCCCATGGCCCACTTTGCAAAAACCGGAGATGTATTTTTAAGCATGTCGCTAAAAAGCCATGCGTCTTCGGTGCCCATGTGGCCAAACAATGGCTTCACCATAAAACCCATCGAAGTAAATAATTTTCCGGGGATGAGTTTATAAACAGGCAGGTTCCTGAACAGGCTAAAGTACCAGGGAGCCTCGTTGCTTGTTTTTATACTGGATATCAGAATAGCTTTTTTTATGGGAATGAGCTTGCTTATTTCAATAGTTATCATCCCACCTAAAGAGTTACCAATTACAATAGAGCCGGGAGTTATATTATATTGATGGATAAGCTTTTGCGCGTATGTACTTAACGTATCCTGTTTATTTGGTTCAATCCAGTCAACCGGTGTTACATCATGCTCGTGCAGGTCGATATTGTTGTAAACACGCGTATCGGCGCCAAGACCGGCAATTAAAAATATTTTACTCATTAAAGTTTACCTGCTTAATAATTTGTTCCAAGTATTGCGCATCTGTATCATCAAACTGATCCAGCAGTTCGCTGTCAACATCTAACACGGCAACCACTTTATTGTTATAAAAAACCGGCACAACAATTTCTGAACGGGAAAGTGAACTGCAGGCAATATGGCCGGGAAACGCGTCAACATCTGGCACGATCAGCGTTTTGGCCTGCTGCCATGCTGCGCCGCAAACACCTTTACCCAAACCAATGCGCGTACAGGCCACCGGGCCCTGGAACGGCCCTAAAACAAGTTCATTTTCCTTAACTATATAAAAACCCACCCAAAACCATTTGAACTGCTCCTTTAAAGCCGCGCAGATGTTTGCCAGATTAGCAACCAAATCGGGCTCACCGTAAAGCAAAGCTTCAATTTGCGGTACCAGCGCAGTATATTGTTCAATTTTATCGGTTGATGCGGTAATTTTTAAATCCTCTGCCATAGCACAAATATAGTATCAAGTAGTTAGTATCAAGTAGCAAGAGCTACTTTTTACCCTTATAAAACAAAAGTGATATCGGATAAATAGTAATAGATAAACAGATAGATAGACTATCATATTACATCCTGACATCCAAAATCTTGATACTTGACACTAAATTTCCAGAATATCATATTAAATCTTTTATTTAGCAGGTAATGATAGTTAGCCTCACTATAGTTCGTTATCGGAAACTGTTTATCCCCCTGGCACTACTGGCTATGGCGCTGCATCGCCTGCCGATGTGGCTGCAGAAAGGCTGTACTTTTTGGAAACTGCTGGGATCGGGGCGGAATGGCACTTTTGATCTGCAGCCCGATTGGCAACAATGGGGCTTATTGGCCTGCTGGGAAAGTCGGGAAGATTTTGACAGTTTCTATAGCAACTCATTTGTTTCGGGTTGGTGGAGACACCTGGGGTACGAAAAATGGACATTGTTGTGCCAACCAATCCAAAGTCATGGCAAATGGGATGGCAAGGAGCCTTTTGGCAAGCCAGCTATAAAAGATTACAACGGGCCGGTTGCTGTGCTTACTCGGGCCACCATCAGAATGAGTAAACTTAAAAACTTCTGGAACCATGTGGATGAGGTAGCCAATTTAATGACCAACGCGCCCGGATATATTACATCTTTTGGTATTGGCGAAGCGCCAGTTTACCGGCAGGCTACCTTTTCGGTTTGGAAAAGTATTGATGACGTAAAAGCCTTTGCCTACAAAAGCCGCGAACATGCCGAAGTAATAAAACTTACCCGCAGCGAAAACTGGTATAGCGAAGAACTATTCGCCCGTTTTATACCTATTGCCAGCATTGGCAAACTGAATGGAAAAGATCCTTTAAATGATTTGTTAAAAAATTAAAATATGAGAATTATTGCCGAACTGCCACACCCAGATTTCAAAATATCTATCCTCAACATGAACCAAAAGTTTATTGTGAAGATAGAGCAGGGTACCCTGGAGCAGAGTTATAAAATTGCCGAAATGGATTTAACCGATGGCGTTAACAGCGTGTTTGAATTGCTCGACGAAGAGTTTTTAAAGAAAGTAGGCACTCGTTTTATAGAAATGCGCACCGATTTTAAAGATGCATACTATCGCTATAACTTTTAATATTTAAGTTACTCATTTACAGATATTTAAACTCAATAAAAAACACAAACAGAATTTAATTTGGCTATTTGCAATTGGGGTTCAATTTTGATTTATATTAACAACACCTAATAGGAAACAATAACATCATATAAACAAAATAATAAATTGATATATAATTATTTAAGTATAAACACAAAATTATATTTGGCGGCATAAATTGCCAAATAATTGAAATTTAAGCCAGTAAAAGGTCGCAATACCAAAATCCGGCAGGTTGTTCATCGGTTGTTGCATTGCAAGAATCATTGGCATTTTTAGGGGCTTTGTATTCTTTGAATAGTTTTACCCCGGTTTTGTATTTTATTTCATTTTTGAAAATCGGCCCTTTAAAAGCAAAGGTGTGAAACTCCCCATTTTCGCCGCAAACATCAACGTCAACGGGCAGGGAATTTATAAGCTCTTGACTTATCTCCTTTCCAACAATGTGCTTCAATTTTGCCTGGGCGCAAGCTATTACGGTACCAAATCCTAAATTCAAAAATTCGCCAATCAGTTCGCGGGTGTCGCGTTTCCATAATGGATAGATCCCAGTAAGACCAATCTCACTTAACCTCGTGTCGCGATAAACCTTCAAGTCTTCCAGAAATATATCACCGAATATAGAATGTGTGATCCCTTCATTTTTTAAATGGGTTAAATGCTTCCTCATTACCGCGTCGTATTCGGCCATTCCGGGCATCTCGGGCAAGCGAATCTGATACAATGGAATACCTATACTTTCGGCCTGTTTGATCAGTAGCTCAGTGCGTACTCCATGCATAGAGATCCGGTCAGCTTCATCATTAATTGTGGTCACAAGATATTTGACCTCAAAAGCCGGGTTTTGCAGGCAGTGATACAGCGCAAGGGCACTATCCTTACCGCCACTCCAGTTAAAAATGCACTTCATTATTTAGTTAGTGAATTGGTGATTTAATGGTGATTTGTCTATAAACTTAACAACTGCTCAACCACAGCCGGCACCCCTACTGTTGCTTTTTCCTGCACTTTAATAATATTGCCGCCAGTTCCTACATCGGGTATTTTGGGGTCGATGATGAACTTAGGAACGTTTTTGGCTACATATCTTATTAAACCCGCAGCCGGATATACAGCCAACGATGTACCAATCAGCATAAAAACTTCAGCATCGGCGCATATGGTAGCCGCAGGTGCTATCATTGGTACATCCTCGCCAAACCAAACTACGTGCGCCCTCAATTGCGAACCAAGTTCGCAAAGTTCGCCCATTTTAATTTCCCAGCCGTTTATTGGATAAGTAAGCCGCGGATCGATGCTTGATTGGGAACGGGTAATTACCCCATGCAGGTGTATCACATTGGTTGATCCTGCCCGTTCGTGCAGGTCATCTATGTTTTGGGTAATAATGGTTACATCGTATTGCTCTTCCAGTTTAGCCAGCGCGTAATGGGCGGCATTCGGCTTTGCTTCCAGTACAGATTTACGGCGTTCGTTGTAGAAATTTTGCACCAGCACGGGATTCCACTCCCAGGCTTCGGGTGTGGCTACATCCTGTATATTGTATCCTTCCCACAAGCCATCACTATCTCTGAAGGTTTTAAGGCCGCTTTCGGCACTGATACCGGCGCCCGTTAGCACCACAACTTTTTTCATATCGTAATAAATATCTTAGTCCATAAAAAAAGCGACCATACACATAGGCAGGTCGCTTTTCATTTTTAATATTTTGATTTAAAGTGCCAGTTGTTTTTTGGTCTGCAAAAAAGCATATTTACTCTTGGCCAATTCAAAACCGCCAAACATAATTGCGCTAAACACCAACGTGCCGTATACCATATTGTATTCAAAAGGGATAGCTGCAATTAATGATGTTTTATAACCAGCTAATGTATGCGGATAAAGATTAAGCGTGGTGTAAAACAAAGGAAGGTCTGTAACCAGCCAATGCATCAGCACAGCACCTACTGATGCCAAAAGCACATTTAAGGCATTTACCTTTTTTAACATAGTGCCTAAAAAAACCATAATTGCAAAGCTTAAATAAACGCCGATAATACCATCGTACCCAATAACAAATTTCGAAGTGTACAGATAGTTAAGGATAATATCAGTTGTAAACAAAGTTAGCAGCACTGCAAGATAACCTTTCCATTTATCAGTAAAGTAAGCACCACCAAATAAAGCGATTGCGCCTACCGGGTTGAAATTGCTTAATTGCTGATATTTAAATGCCAGCAACCTGAAAACAGCTGCTACCACTATCATCAAAACAATGATGATGTTTCGGTTAATGTTATCTTTTTTAGTCATGATAAAAATTATTGCTGTAAAACTACTCATTATCGTCGCAAATAAAAAACAGTTTGATACCGGTGTGTAACATTCGCTTGTTTCGATACATCTTTTTCAAAATATTGTTATTAAAGTTACTAACTTTGAAGCGCTTTCGGTTCCTGCCTTTGTTTTATTTAAAGAGCAGGATTAAAAGGGAATCTGGTGTAATTCCGGAACTGTCCCGCAGCTGTAAGCTCCATAACCAACGTCCATTCTGCAAGTCACTACCCTTAACCAGGATGGGAAGACCGGACCGAGGGGAGTAAGTCAGAAGACCTGCCAGGCAAACATATTAATTCATAGCTTTCGGGGATTGAGGCTGGAATGAAAATATACCCATCGTGTATTTCCATTTTTTGTGTACTTCACAATCTGCTTGCTATTTGTTTGATTTTTACGGACAAGATATTGCAACAACTTTACAAATATTTATTCCTTTTAATGATGATTGCCGGCTTTAATCTGTTTAGCAGTACACTGTTTGCTCAAAAAGCAGATAGCAGCAAACGGGATAACGACACGGTGAAAACACATACCTTAAAGGAAGTTGCTGTTCGCGCGGGCCGCATTTCATCACGCAATACATCGGCTACTCCACTGCAAATGCTCAAAGGCGCCGAACTTGAAAAACTCAACAGTCTTTCGGTAGCCGATGCCATCCGATTTTTCTCGGGCGTACAATTGAAGGATTATGGCGGTATAGGCGGCTTAAAAACCATTAATGTACGTAGCCTTGGCGCTAACCATGTTGCTGTTTTTTACGATGGCATTGAGTTTGGCAACGCGCAGAACGGCCAGGTTGATCTGGGTAAATTCTCGCTTGATAATATTGATGAGATAGACCTATATAATGCGCAGAAGAGTAATATTTTTCAACCGGCGAAAGGTTTCGCCTCGGGAAGCGCCATTTATCTTATGGCCAAACAACCACATTTTGAACCCGGCACTAACGCAAATGGTAAGGTGAGCCTCAAGGCCGGCGGGATGGGACTGGTAAATCCGTCATTATTGCTCAATTATAAGTTAGGTGATAGTATTTACAGCTCATTAAGTGCAGAACTTACCCATGCCAACGGCAAGTACAAGTTTAGATATACCAACGGCGTTTATGATACCACCGCTATACGGCAAAACGGCGATATCTCCGCCCAACGGGTAGAACTTGGTTTGTTTGGCAAAATGCAGGATAGCTGCAAATGGGCTGTTAAGGGTTATTTATACAATTCTGAGCGTGGACTGCCCCGGGCTGCTGTTTCAAACAGGTTTGAATCTGACCAAAGGCAGCGCGACAGGAATATCTTTGTACAATCTACCTACAACAAAACTTTTGATACCCGGTACAGCTTAATGCTTAGTGCTAAGTATTCCAATGATTACACCAGTTACCTCGACCCGGAAACTACAACGACAAGAGGCTTACTTAATGACAAGTATTATGAGCATGAGTTATATTTTTCGGCAGCGAACAAATACAGCATCAACTCTTTCTGGGATATTTCCTTGGCCGCTGATTATCAATGGAACAAACTTAACGCAACAGAAAACGATTCGGCTAAATACCGTTTTGTAAGTCCCCGGCGCCATACCATATTAACCGTTGCAGCAACCGACCTGCATTTTAAACATTTTAATTTACAGGCAAATATATTAGGCACCTTTGTTAAAGATAACGTAGATACTTTAGTAGCGGCAGGCAAAAAAACAGCCTACACTCCTGCCCTGCTGTTCTCCTGGCAGCCAACAGATAATCCCGACCTTAGGATAAGGGGATTTTACAAAAGCATTTTCAGGCTGCCTACTTTTAATGACTTATATTACACCTTTATTGGCAACTCTCTTTTAAGGCCCGAATACACTAAACAATTTGATGTTGGTTTTACCTATAATAAAACCCTTCATCAGCATACACTGGTATACTTTGCTGTACAGGCAGATGCTTATTACAACCAAGTAAGGGATAAAATAGTGGCCATTCCGGGGCAAGATCTTGAAAGATGGATCATGTTTAACTTGGGCAAAGTACATATTAAAGGTTTGGAAATTAATGGACAGGCAACCTGGCAGGTGGCTACCAGCGTATTCATTAATACAGGCATAAGCTATACCCATCAAAAAGCCGTGGATGTTACAGACCCTACCGAACCCGATGTTTATAATCAGCAAATACCTTATACACCCGTTAACAGTGGGTCGGTACTAATTGGCGCTGAATGGAAAAAACTATCCTTCAATTACAGCTATATATATATAGGCGAACGGTATGATCTTGGCGCCCATATTCCGGCTAATTATGTAAAACCATTTTATACACATGATGCCGGTTTTACCTACACAACCAATTACAATAAGCACAAATTAAAAGGTACTATCGAAATAAACAATGTGCTTAATCAATATAATGATGTTGTAACTAATTTCCCTTTACCGGGGCGTAATTACCGCTTTACAATCAGTTCAACCTTTTAATTCTATGAAAAATATCATTTATAAAATAATTTGTTTATTGTCCGGATGCTTCATTTTAGCTTCCTGCCGTAAAGCAGATGTACCTATACCCACAAAAACAAACCACGTAACCACTGCCGATCCAACAAGTAAGGTAAAAGGCTTTTACGTGCTTAATGAGGGGAATATGAATATGAACAGGGCATCGCTTGATTTTATGGATTACACAACGGGTAATTACAACCTCAATATTTATAATCAGATTAACCCGGATGTGACCAAAGGCCTGGGCGATGTGGGTAACGATATAGGCATATACGGCTCTAAAATATATGTGGTGGTGAATGTATCTAACAAGGTAGAGATCCTAAACGCACGTACAGGCAAACGTATTTCTTTAATAACCATAGCCAATTGCCGCTATGTAACGTTTCATAATGGCAAGGCATATGTAAGTGCGTATTTGGGTACCGTTGGCGATCCGAAGGCGCCTAATGGGGCTGTTAATGAAATAGACACGGCCACATTGCAGATCACCCGTAAAGTAACCGTTGGCCGCCAACCCGAAGAAATGGCTATAGTTGGCGAAAAACTATATGTAGCTAACTCAGGGGGCTATAGTCCGCCGAATTATGAGCGTACCGTTTCGGTGATTGATCTGGCTTCCTTTACTGAGTTAAAACGTATAGATGTAGCCATCAACCTCGACCGTTTAAAAGCGGATAAGTACGGTGATATTTATGTTACCTCGCGCGGCGATTACTATAATATACCATCAAAACTATTCGTGATTGATACCAAGACCGATCAGGTAAAAAAAACATTTGATTTTGGCGTAAGTAACTTGTGGATAGATGACGACATTGCCTATATGTACAACTTTGAGTTTAACTATAACACCGGTAAAAACACTACCAATTACATCATGCTTAACGTAAAAGACGAAACTGTAATGAACAGTAAATTCATTACCGATGGTACCGACGCGCAAATAAAAGTACCCTATGGTATAGCCGTAAATCCCGTTACAAAAGAAGTGCTGGTAACCGATGCTAAAAATTATTTAACCCCGGGTACTTTATACAGCTTTAGCCCCGGCGGGAAAAAAGAGTGGTCGGTAACCGCGGGTGATATCCCAGCACATTTTGCATTTGCATACTAAACATTTACCTATATAAAAATCAATAAAATGATCAATTTTAACCCAAATCAATTTAAATGCTTTTCCATAATCTTTGTACTGGGATTGGCTTTATTATCATCCTGTAAAAAGGATAACAGCCCGGGAGCAACACCCGAGCCATCCATCCGCCCAATAACCGCAACAAGTAAGGCATACGTTACCACATTATTTGATTTTAACCCTGCCCCCGGTCAGTTTACCAACACCGGCATTGGAGATACGGTTGCTGCTAATGGAACTTTAGGTAATGACCAGGGACTGGTTAGCCTTGGCGCCTGGGGAGGTTATATCATAGTTGGGTTTGACCACACCGTACTTAACGCAGCTGGCAAAGAGGATTTTATTGTATACGGCAACGCGTTTTCGATATTTGCTGAACCTGGTGTAATTTGGGTAATGCAAGATGCAAACGGCAACGGCAAACCCGACGATACCTGGTACGAGCTTACCGGCAGCGCGCAATATAAAGAAGGCTACACCCGCAATTATTCGGTTACCTATACCCGGCCAGCTTGCGATACCTGCAGCGTACCGTGGAAGGATAACAAAGGTAAAAGCGGTGTTATACAAACCAATATTTACCATTCGCAGGCTTATTTCCCTATCGGCCTTAAAACCAATAGCTATACGCTATCTGGCTCACTATTGCCATCAAGCAATATTAATGATAATGATCCAGCCTATATAACCAGCGCATCGTTTGATTATGGTTATGCCGACAATACTCTGGGTGGCGATAAAGTTGATATCGCCAACGCTATTGATGCAAATGGAAATAAGGTGTCTCTGAAGGGAATAGACTTTATTAAAGTACAAACCGGCATCCTCTATAACATGGGCTGGCTGGGCGAACAATCAACTGAATTTGGCGGCGCGGCTGACTTAAGTCTTTTAAAATAAGCATTCAACAGAACAATCAATTAAATAAAAATGAAAAGATCCATTACCTTAAAATTTTTACCCTACCTGTTACCTGTATTATTACTGGCAACAATAAGTTCCTGCAAAAAGGATGAGAACAATAAACTAATTGTTACAGCAGGCAAATATGAAAATGGCTTTTTTATATTAAATGAGGGCTCGTACCAAACCCTTAATGGCAACGTAAGTTATTTTGATTATGGTACAGGTAAATTAACTGACAGTGCTTTCACAAAGGAAAACCCGGATAAATCATTTGCCCCTAATACCACCTCGTTAGAATCGGGAACTATTTTTAATCACAAAATATATCTTTTGGTTAAAGGCGGGGGCCCGTTAGTTGTTACCGATGAACTTACGCTAAAGGAAACCGGCCGTATTGCCGCCAGTATGGATAACGACTGGAGAAGCTTTATCGCTCTTGATAACAATAATGGCTTGGTAAGTACTGCTAAAGGTATTTACCCGCTTAATTTATCCACATTAGCATTAGGCACAAAGATAGCAGGCGTTGATGGTGAAGTTGGCGACATGATAAAAGCGGGCAATTACATTTTTGTATTATCACAAACTGATGGTGTAGTAATATTAAAAGCCGACTTCTCCATAGCTAAAAAAATTGCCGATTTAGATGTTGCCTTTGCAAAAGGTAAAGACGGTTCCATATGGGCAGCAGGCAGTAACCAGTTGGTAAGTATTGATCCAGTCACTCTGACGGTTAAAAATATAGCTGTACCATTTGTTATAAATGGCTCATGGGGGGCATGGCATACAGGTTCGATAACAGCATCTACAACAGACGATGCTATTTTCCTGGCTAAAAACGAACAGTATAATGGCGGTACCGAAATTTACAAATACACTGCAACAAATGCCGCCTCATTCACCACGCCATTTATAAAAATACCCGATGGTAAAGAAATGTACGGCCAGGGAATTAGCTACAACGCAAAACTCAACCAGCTAATTGTTACAACCGTAAAATCTGGCTATGGCGAAAACTTTAAGGTTAACGACCTTTACTTTTACGACACGGCAACCGGAGCGCAAAAAGCCGATGTAGCCTATACCGGTTTATACTTCCCGGCAATGCCTTTATTTCATCAATAAATTTTAACGCAGCCCAGTATTTAAACCCCAAAGCTTTTATTCGGCTTTGGGGTTTTGTTTTGTTTGAGACCCAATACTGTAACTGAGTATTAATTTAATTACAATAAGGTTAAATAAATTCAATTATTAAAAACTTACGGCCATGTATGGTGTTTAAATTTTAACCTATTTAAAAAAAAGCATGGCAACTACTATTGTTAAATATACCGATAACTACCCCGTACTTTACGGCGATGACAGAGTAAACTTAAATTGGCCCGAGCGTTACACCTCCATTGCCGGTGGCCTGAAACTTGGTTTATCAGGTTTCAAAAACATATTCTCCAACCCTTTTGCCAGTATATTAAAGCTTGGTGCCGGTGGGTATCTTTTAAATCGTGGCATTACCGGGCATTGCGAATTATATAAACGTATTGGCAAGTTGTCAACAAGCCCGGTTAATATAAACATACGCTCATCTTTTACTGTTGCTCAACCAAGACACAAGGTTTACAATTTTTGGCGCAAGCTTGATAACCTTCCGCTATTCATGAAACACCTGGAAAGCGTAGAGGTTATAGACGAAAAATATTCACACTGGGTTTTAAAACTACCGGCTGATATAAGTACAATAAGTTGGCACGCAGAAATTGTAAAGGACGAACCAAATGAAATGATCGGCTGGAGTTCCCTACCCGATTCGATGATAGATAATGCAGGTAAGGTACGTTTTCAGGATACAATGGATGGTACCGGAACTTTGGTTGATATTGTTATCAGTTATCAGCCACCTGCCGGGGGATTGGGGGCGGGTATTGCCCAGGTATTGAACCCATTGTTTAAGAAAATGGTTGATAAAGACGTACAGAATTTTAAACAATATATGGATATTAACAACGGTCCCGAAGCTTTTTTGGATGGTACTGATAATACCATAATTATCATTTCATAAATCAGTTATGTTAAAGCATTACGTATTTAGGTGTGTTCTGCTTTAACTATATCAAATCAAAGGCCCTTGCATAGGCTGCAAAATCAATGGCACTGCTAATTTCCAGCTTATTGCGGATGTTGCGGCGATGGGTTTGCGCAGTCTCCACAGATATAAATAGAGCATCGGCAATTTCGATAGAGGTTTTACCAAGAGCTACCTGTTTTAGGATATCTTTTTCCCGTTTGCTCAAGGTTGAAAATGCTTTAATATTCTTTTTCAGGAAATTATTCTCTTGCAGTAATCGTTCGGCTTTTGCCCCTATATGTTTCATCCTATCGATAGGATAAGCCGTGGTGATTGTCAATAAAGGCTTTCCCTCATCATCCCACATAAAAATTCGCACAGCGCTGATATGCCATGTCCAATCGCTTTTGCCGGCATATTTAACTTGTTGGAAATAGGAAAAAGATTCTTCGGGTTGATTATTATCCAATAAAACACGCATTTTAGGTAGAAAATCTTCCATATCCTCCATATTAAAAAAACGTGGATAGTATTCGGTTTTCATATCAATCAATTCCTGAAGCGTTACACCCAGCAATTTCAACCCGTTGGCAGTCATATATACTACAGAAAAATCGCTTATGTGGTGAATGATGACAACCCCTGGCATTTGCTCGGCAAACCGGGCAAACTCGTTTATTTTTGAAGTAACAGAATCGTTTAAATACATATTAGTAGCAGGAGTCACTAATATGCTAAAAAGCAAGCGTGTTTGAACAACTATAAACAAAAAAAGCCTGATAAATGAATATCAGGCTTTTTATAAAAGGAAGTTCCTTTTATTGTATTATTTTACTGCATCAATAACGGCTTTGAAAGCATCAGGATGATTCATTGCTAAATCAGCCAATACTTTACGGTTTAAACCGATTTCTTTTGCTGCTAATTTACCTATTAATTGAGAGTAAGAAATTCCGTGCTGACGGGCACCTGCGTTAATACGCTGTATCCATAAAGCTCTGAATTCTCTTTTCTTGGTTTTACGGTCACGATAAGCGTACTGTAAACCTTTTTCTACTGTGTTTTTTGCAACGGTATAAACCTTGCTTCTTGAACCCCAATAACCTTTGGCGAGGTTCATGATCCTTTTCCTGCGTCTTCTCGACGCTACTGCGTTAACTGAACGTGGCATGTTGTTTGTTTTTGGTAGTGAGTGCCTGCTTTTACAACAGAACTTAAAACTCTAATACCTGGTTAAAAAAAATTGTGAATTACTTTCCGATGCAAAGCATGCGTTTAACATTTCCACTGTCAGCTTTAGAAACTAAGCTGGTGTGGCCAAGGTTACGCTTACGTTTAGTCGACATCTTAGTTAAGATGTGGCTTTTGAATGCATTCTTCCGTGTGATTTTACCGGTTCCAGTAAGCTTAAAGCGCTTTTTTGCACTGGAATTGGTTTTCATTTTTGGCATAACTATTTATTTATTTAGATGTTAGATATGAGATTTGAGATGTGAGACTAATAATCTCGTTGCACCTGAACCCCATATTTCACGTTTATTTTAAAAAGACGTCAGATACAAGATTGTCTCAAATCTCATATCTAACATCTCATATCTATTTTTTAGCCGCTTTAGGTGCAAGGGTTAAAAACATCCTTTTACCTTCAAGCTTTGGTAATTGCTCCACTTTACCTACATCTTCAAGCGCTTGTGCAAAACGCAGCAGTAATATTTCACCCTGCTCTTTGTATACAATTGCACGCCCTTTAAAGTGCACGTAAGCTCTCACCTTTTCGCCGGCTTCCAAAAACTTAATGGCATGCTTTAATTTAAATTCAAAGTCATGATCATCAGTATTAGGTCCGAAACGAATCTCTTTAATAACAGTTTGCTTGGCATTGCTCTTAATCTCTTTAAGCTTTTTCTTTTGCTCGTAAATGAACTTGTTATAGTCCGTTACTTTACAAACTGGAGGTACAGCGTTTGGAGATATTTCAACCAGATCCAATTCCTGCTCCTGTGCAATTGCCAGTGCATCTCTTAATGAAAAAATACCTTGCTCAACATTGTCACCTACAAGGCGAACTTCCTGAGCTCTAATGAATTGGTTGATGTTGTGTTCAGCTTCTTTTTTCTTAAAAGGAAGCCTTGGTCCTCTATTGAAGGGTTTGTTTAATGCCAAGTTATACTTTTATTTCTTTAGTTATTTGTTCTTTAAAATCTTCTATGCTCATACTTCCCAAATCGCCCTGACCATGTTTTCTGACAGAAACCTGGCCTTCGGCCGCTTCTTTTTCACCAACAATCAGCATATAAGGGATCTTTTTGACTTCAGCATCGCGTATCTTCCGCCCTATCTTCTCGTCTCTAAAATCAATCAGCCCGCAAATATCGGAATCTTTTAACACATCAGAAAGTTTTTTTGCATATTCCTCGTATTTTTCTGATATCGGAAGGATAATAAATTGCTCTGGCGATAACCAAAGCGGGAAATTACCTGCACAATGCTCAATTAATACGGCAATAAAGCGCTCCATTGATCCAAAAGGAGCTCTGTGAATCATCACCGGACGGTGTTTTTGGTTATCGCTGCCGGTATATTCCAGTTCAAAACGCTCCGGTAAATTGTAATCTACCTGAATAGTTCCCAGCTGCCATTTACGGCCAAGCGCATCTTTCACCATGAAATCAAGCTTAGGGCCATAAAAAGCCGCCTCGCCGTATTCAACAACAGTAATCAAGCCTTTCTCGTCCGCTGCCTCAATAATAGCCGATTCCGCCAGGGCCCAGTTCTCATCTGTACCAATGTATTTGGCTTTATTTTCAGGATCACGCAGGGAAACCTGTGCTGTATAATTATCAAAGCCCAAGGCTTTAAACACATACAATACCAGATCTATCACTTTCTTAAATTCGTCCTTCACCTGATCCGGGCGACAGAATAAGTGAGCATCATCCTGAGTAAAGCCACGTACGCGGGTTAAACCGTGCAGCTCGCCGCTTTGCTCGTAACGATAAACAGTACCAAACTCGGCCAAACGAACCGGAAGATCCTTGTATGAGCGTGGTTTTGTTTTATAAATCTCGCAGTGGTGCGGACAGTTCATCGGTTTTAAGAAAAACTCCTCTCCCTCCTGCGGTGTTTTTATCGGCTGAAATGAATCGGCACCATATTTTTCATAATGACCAGATGTTACATACAGGTTTTTATGACCAATGTGCGGTGTAATTACCTGTTCATAACCCGCCTTAACCTGTGCTTTTTGTAAAAAGTTTTGCAAACGTTCGCGCAAAGCAGTTCCTTTAGGTAACCACAATGGTAAACCCATACCTACCTTTTCAGAAAAAGCAAACAATTCCAACTCTTTACCCAACTTACGGTGATCGCGCTTTTTAGCTTCTTCGATCATGTGAAGGTATTCTGTTAACTCACTTGCCTTGGGAAAAGTAACGCCATATATACGTGTAAGCTGTTTACGACTTTCGTCGCCACGCCAATAGGCACCGGCAACACTCATGAGCTTAACAGCCTTTATAGGGCCTGTGTTGGGGATATGAGGCCCGCGGCACAAATCGGTAAAGTTTCCTTGCGAGTAAAAAGTGATGGCACCATCTGGCAGATCTTTAAGCAGATCCAGTTTGTACTCGTCGCCTTTTTCAGTAAAATATTCAATAGCATCGGCTTTGCTCACCGGCTTACGAATGTATTCTTCTTTGGTTTTAGCCAGTTCGATGATCTTATCTTCGATCTTCTTGAACTCGTCCGAAGAGAATTCCCGGTCGCCAAAGTCTACATCGTAATAAAAGCCGGTTTCAATGGCCGGGCCAATACCAAATTTGGTGCCGGGATACAACGCCTCCAAAGCCTCGGCCAGTAAGTGGGCCGATGAATGCCAGAATGTTGATTTACCTGCAGCATCGTTCCAGGTTAATAATTTAACGTGCGAATCCTTTTCGATTGGTCGTGTGGCATCCCACACCTGGCCATCAACTTCGGCTGCTAATACGTTACGTGCTAATCCTTCGGAGATAGACAATGCTATCTGCATGGAAGTGATCCCCTTGTCGTACTGACGAACGGATCCATCGGGAAGTGTAATACTAATCATCTACAACTATGATTTAAAGTTTATAAAATTACGTTTGCAGATCACCTACAAAAGTGATCTATTATTTGAGGTGCAAAAATAGGAATTATTTTGGGATTTTGGGATTTCGGATGTTCGATTTGGCATTTGCTGAATTTATGATTTACAACCGTCAACTCCTGCGAGGTTAGCGCAGCGTAACTCGTGGGTATCGGGTTTAAAGCCTCCGGCTTTATATTCAGCTGAAAGCTAAAACCATGCGTCCCCCGAGCTACAAGCCAAAAGTGTTCGAAACCTTAGAGATTTATAAAAAGGTTGTCATTTCGACGAGCCCGCATGGCAATTGTGTGTGTGTGAGGGGCAAGGAGAAATCTTCAACGAAATACTAAGTCCACTTGCTATCGCAGAAGATTTCTCCTCGTACCTCGTCGAAATGACACCTTTTTTTATTTATTTCGAACACGTATGGCTGAAAGCCCGCGGTAGCAAAAAATAGTAACTTTATAAATCCGAAATCGAACATCCCAATTCCTAAATCAAAACCTAAACATTCCCCCATCCCAAAGCCAAAACATCAGCCAGATGCATGGTTTTTATTGGCAGCCTATTTTTGTCGATATAGCTTTGCAGATGCAGTAAACATGAGGCATCAGTCGAAATAATGTACTCCGCTCCTACGGCCAGCGCGTTATCTACCTTTTGCTGGGCCATTGCTGTGGATATACCATCGAACTTAACGGCGAAAGTACCACCGAAACCGCAGCAGGTTTCATTATCCTTTAGCTCCAATAACTCAAGGCCAAGCACTTTGGAAAGTAGTTGGCGCGGTTCTTCTTTGATCTTACATTCGCGCAGTGCACCGCAGCTATCGTGATAAACGGCTTTGCCATCCAATTCGGCACCGAAATAATCGAATTGCAGGATATTTACCAGGAAGTCAGACAGTTCATAGATATTACCCTGTATTGCCCGGCATTTATTATGTACGGCAGTATTGGTGAACAAATCGTTATAATAGTTTTTAACCATGCCCGTGCATGACGCAGATGGGGTAACGATCACGCTATCTTCAGAAAAATCATTCAGAAATTTGCTACCCACCGCCTTGGCATCGTCCCAGAAACCTGCGTTAAAAGCGGGCTGGCCACAGCAGGTCTGGTTAGGGTTAAAGCTTACCGTACAGCCTGCCTTTTCCAGTACCTTTATGGTATTAAACGCGGTATCGGGATATAACTGGTCAATAAAACAAGGTACAAATAACTCAATCTTCATCTTCGGCACAAATTACACGGCGCTAAATTCCGTATTTTTCTTAATCTTTTTTTCAGCTGACAACAAAGAAAACAATAAAATCAATCCGACGATAAAGAAACCACATAAAGCTAATGTAGAATTGCGCATGCTACCGGTTAATTCTTCAATAAATGCAAAGCTAAACATACCTCCTACTATAGCTAACTTTTCTGTAACATCATAAAAACTAAAAAACGATGCGGTATCAGGAATATTTTCCGGCAAATACTTTGAATAAGTTGACCTCGACATAGACTGGATGCCACCCATTATTAAACCAACCACTACGGCCAGCGCGTAAAACTGAGGAATGGTAGTTACAAAATAAGCAGCAATACAGGCTGCTATCCATATAATTACCACTAATATTAAAACCTTTACATTACCAATAATAGCCGACAAACGCGACATTAATGTAGCACCACCGATAGCCACTAATTGTATGATGAGGATAATTTCGATCAATCCGCTTGTTTCCATTTTTAATACCTTGGCCCCAAAGCCCGCTGCTACCAACATTATAGTTTGCACCCCCATAGAGTAAAAGAAAAACGCAGGTAAAAACCTCTTTAATAAAGGCATGGTTTTCACCTTTGCCCAAACTTTGCCCAATTCAACAAATCCTCCTTTGATAATATTATGATGGTGAGTTTGCGCGTTAGGGCTGCCCTTAGGTAGTACAATAAAAGGTATATAGGCAAAACTTATCCACCAGATACCTACCAAAAGAAATGACAATTGAGCTGCCCCACCGCTGGTTAAGTGAAATGTTTTAGGTGATAGTACAAAAATTAAACAAATTATCTGCAATATAACGCTGCCAACATAGCCATAAGTAAACCCTTTGGCACTTACGCTATCCTGCATGTCAACAGTCGCAATCTGGGGTAAATAAGAATTGTAAAAAACAAATCCACCGCTATAGCCTATAGCTGCAAGTGCAAAGCAAATTATTCCAAACTCCAGGTTATTAGGTCCAAAGAAAAACAGGCCACAGCAAGAGAGCGAACCAAGCCAGGTAAAAAACTGCATGAAAACCTTTTTATTCCCTCTGTAATCGGCAATTGATGATAGTACGGGTAAAAGCAGCACCATGATCATATAGGCCACGGCTAAAGCATAGTTTGATAAAGCAGTATTAATAAAACTCTTGCCAAAAAACGTTACTCTATCACCATTCCTGGAGTTAGCAGTGATGGCTACATAATAAGCCGGAAAAATTGTGGAGGTGATAACGAGATTATATGCCGAATTGGCCCAATCAAAAAAGGCCCAGGCCCTTATGATTTTCTTATTGTTTTTGGTTTCCATTGATATACTAAAAATAGGGAAAAAGAATCAAGAGTCAAGAGTTAAGAATCAAGACAAAGAAATTTATATAGGTATGTAAAGCCGTAAAACAAAAACGTCATTGCGAGGAACGAAGCAATCGCCGGTTTGCAGAGTTGTTCTGCACAGTTGGGGATTGCTTCGTTCCTCGCAATGACGAGATGAAGATAGAGTCTTAAATCTTGACTCTTACTTCTTGATTCTTATTTTTTCACAGCCCATTTTTGTTGAAGTAATTTTATAAAGTAACCACCAACTACACTACGGGCCTGGAAACCAACTTGTTTACCGTCGGTTGTTTCATGCCAATCACTTAGTGGTACGCGGGTAGGCGTTTCTTCAGCATATTTATATACGGGGTTAGCCAGTGCTTTGAAGTCGGCCTCATTTTTAGCTAAAGTAGCTGTCCAGATGATCCAGTCGCTTTTGGTGTAAGTTCTGCGGCTATCTAAAGGTATACCAAATTCGTTTTGTTTGGTAAGGTAAAATTTAACCTCGCGGTCATAAACCGATTGCGGGAAGATATTTAAACCTAAAATTCTATCCCAAACAATGTTATATTTCTGGCTCCAGGTATCTTTTTTATCAAATACTAATGAATAATGATCGCCTGCATCAGCCATTTGCATCCATGCTGCGGCCATTTCTTTTGCCCTTGCCTTATATTTAGTAGCAGTGGCTTTATCGCCAAGTAACTCGGCCATGTGAGCATACGCCCCCACACCAACAATAGCTTTGGCAGATAAATTAGCGTTACGTGCCAGGTGACCTGCAAAATCGTCTGTACAAAGCTGGTTAGCTGGATCGCCGCCCTCTTTGCTCAGGTATTCTGCCCAGGTGGTTAATACCTTCCAGTGTTTTTTTGCATATAACGCGTTACCATCTGCTTTAACAATAGCAGCAGTAAGTATCATCATGTTACCAGATTCTTCAACCGGCATACCTTCTCCATAGGTTTGGCCGTTGGCAATTGGATAAGTACCAAGATCATGCGCGGCGAAATTATGCGCAAACTTGCCCGATTCGCTGAAGTAGAAGATCCCGTTAAGCATACCTTTAAGCAGGCTTTGGTTGTAAATAAGGAATAACGGAGCTGATGGATAAGTAACATCAACTGTGTTGATAGAGCCATTACTAAAGTTCTCTTTCGACAAAAATAAGATCTCGCCTTGTGGACTCTTAACCAATGCATGGGCAGAAATTGCCTGGCGATAGGCCAAAGCACATAACTTAGCATATTTTTCGCCACCAGCTTTTTCAGCATCCCTGTACATCAAAGCACTAAATGCTTCGGAGTTTTTCATTACAACCGGGTAATCAGATGCAGCTTTTGTAAGCACCTGCTCAATGGTTTTGATCTGGGCAGTTTGCCACCACGGTTTTAAATTGGTGTGGAAATACTGAACCGGATTAATATCATCATAACCAAGCTCAATAAATTTTTCAACAGCAACTTTACCTACTTTACCAAAAGGAACTACTGTGTTTAAAACCAGGTTAGTACCTTCTTTAGCAGTAGACTTAGTTTCACCTTTAAAGAACGCGCCAACAGCTTCGGCACCGGTGGTAACATATTGTAATGCGTTGGCTGTTTTTGGAGCGGCAACGTACATATATCCCCAATCGATACGCAGATCATCCCCCCTTTTTTGCAGGATAGGCTGCTCTACCGTACCTGCTTTTAGTATAGATAAAGTATTGCTCGCATATTTCTCAGTGGTTATTTTCTGCATCGGCGTATTACGCGCGATATCTGTTGATGCGCTTAGGTAAACCTGTACATTATGCTGTTTGCTGTTATTTGATTTTACAGAATAAGTAACGTAACTAACCGGCCTTGAAAGTACGGCAAGATTATTCATCAACAACGGTGAAGTGAAGGTAACCTGAAGGTCTGCATCGCCACATTTAAATTTGTAGATAGTTTGCGTAGCGGTAATAACAACACTGGTTTGTTTAGCAACTTTAATTTCGGCATGGTCGGTTGGTTTTAGTTCATCTACCAGGCCAGCATCAAGGTATGCACCACCACCCGTGTTAGTACAATGTAAAGCAAGTACGTTTTCGCCCTCTTTTAGTTTGCTTGCAACATCATCCTTAAGCGGCATAATGATCAGATCGCCATTGGCGCCGCTGGTTGCATTGATTTTTTCGCCGTTAAGGAATACTTCTGCTTCATCATCATGGTGAAGTTTCAAGTACAACTTATTGATATCTGCTTTGCTATAAGTGAAAGTTCTGCGAACCCAAAGGTCACGGCTTGTCCAAACGGTTTTACCTAAGTTTTTATCGTCGCTGAAAGGCGCTGTTGTAGTTTTCCAGTTACTATCGTCAAATTTAACGTCGGCCCAGTTTGCACCTGGTGCAGCTTCGGTAAATTTACAGGTATACGGTTTTTCATCGGCAGCAGCCAGTACGGTTTTGTATGAAGCAGGCTCTTTACCCATAAAACGGTAAACTTCTCCATCAACCTTTATTAAACCAATTAATGATTGGTCTTTACCTGTCCAATGGTGGGTTGTTGATTCATTCAGATCATCGGTAAAAGACCAAATGCTAAAATAAGGATTGTGCGTAATCAGCGGGTAAGCCGGGGCTTTTGTAACCTGCCCTTTGGCCAAAAAGCCGGCAAGAGCAAGACATACGGTTAAAGGAAACCTCTTCATGTTATTTATAAATGTTTAATTTAAAGGTTAATGAATTGTAAATATTTACATTTTCCTTTAAATAAAAATCGATTTTAAAAGAATGTATCAATTTGTGGAGTTATTGATACGATTTGTAGATAGAAGGCAGATATGCAGATTATAGATTTCAAATGTGCAGATTGTGGGAATGCGGATTTAGATCAAGATAATACCAATAATCAATTGATTATTCAGATAGTTTTTCATCTGCATATCTGAAATCTATAATCTGCACATTTGAAATCTGCACATCTATTTAAACACCTCAAAGCTATATTGGGCTATGCTCCAGAACTCATCAAGGGCGATGATACGGGGTTTAAAAAAAGAGATTAGCGCGGGCCAGTCGTTACGGTTAAAAATGCTGATGTTGGGCAACTCTTTATAAATACGGCTAATGGTTTTGTGGCTTTCATCAACCGTGTGCAATTGCCATTCCCAATCTTCATTGACGGTTGATTTCAATACATTTTTCAGTTCTTTAAACTGCTCAAACATGAGTTCCTGGATACAAGTATCGGGATGAGCAATCTCTATAGCAATATATGCCGAACGTTTATCTGCCTGCATTTTAAAGCTCAGGTGCCTTATGCCGGTTTTATAATTTATCCAGTTGGTTCTGAGGCCATCCGCCGATAGTTGCGGAGCTATATATTGCCCGAATGCTGTCCAGAATGCCTGTTTAATTTGGGATGCCTCGTCTTTTGAATACAATATCTTTAATCATTAAAGCATCAAAATTATGCAAAATCATGGATAGTCAGCATCAGAATTATAGCAGAAACCAAAAAGGGCCTTACTAAATCAACACGAATCGTTAGCGATCAGCGCTTTGTATGTAGGAAATAAGCTGGCTTTGCTCATCTGGTGTAAGTGTACCACCGGTATACTCCCAGTTTGAATTATCGCCTTTGATGACGATACGGCCTAAAAAATCGGGGTTCTTTTTATCATCTACCAAAGGTAGGCTATCCCCTATCTCAGGTGCTATTTCCTGGATATCAAGCAGGTGATATTCGTGTGCGTCGGTATCTTTATAAAGTGTGTAAACGCCGGTAAAATCTAACCCGTTACTTGCCGATTGCGTTAGTACAGGTTCAATGATGATATTAGTGGCCGTTCCGTTGTCTTTTTTGATGCTGTGGCTTACTGTGCGAATCATATCTGTAATAAATTTTAGTTATTGTTATTACAAGCCAGTTAAAAAATTGTTCGGATTTAAATATGTTTATATAGCATTTTCCAACTTAAGTGGATTTCATTAACGCGTAAGATCCCTTGCTGTAATGGCAACACCCAAAAATACGCCAATAGCTATACCAACCTTTAAACTGTGTAATATGGTGCCAATTACAATACCGATTAGCAAACCTCCTACAAAAAATGCGGGTCTTATTTTATTCATATTATATTAGTTGCTGACAGACAGTTGTCAATCCTGCGCGTTAAATTTACAATTAGTAAGCCATTTACAATGAAAGAAAACACAATAGCTCATAAACGCATCGTAAACCAGCAAATTCATCATCCCCAATTACAACAGCCAGAAGATGTTGTGAAATATATGGTAGCTATGCAGGCGCAGGATTACGCAGGTGCAAAATGGGCCGTTGGTCTGCGGATGCAAAATGCAAGCGATACAATTGTTGAGCAGGCTATTACAGATGGTAAAATACTCCGTACACACTTATTAAGACCAACATGGCATTTTGTTTCGCCCGAAAATATTCGCTAGATCCTGACGCTTTCGGCACCACGAATAAACGCCGTTAACGCCGGTATGTATAAAAAGTATGAATTAGACTACAAAGTATTTAGTAAAAGCAAAGAGGTATTTGTAAATACACTTCAGGGTAACAAGCAGCTAACGCGATCAGAAATTGTAACCGCCCTGCAAAACAATGACATAGCTACAGACGAGCTAAGACTTACCTTATTACTCATGCATGCCGAATTGGATGCCATAATTTGCAATGGCGCTAAAGTTGGCAAACAATTCACCTATGCCTTGCTTGATGAAAGAGCACCATCTTACCCAACATTAACGCACGAAGAAGCCCTGACCAAATTGGCCGATGGCTATTTTAAAAGCCGCGGGCCAGCTACAATTCATGATTTTGCCACCTGGGCCGGCATCACCGTTACAGACGCAAACATTGGTTTACAAAATGTAAGGCATCAACTTGTTAATGAGGCTATCGACGGGAAAACTTATTGGATGCCTTACAATGTTGAACTTATCGCTGATAAAAAGGCAACTGCTTATTTACTACCCGCTTTTGATGAATTTGCAATTGCTTATAAAAATCGTGACGCTATTGTTAACTCAAAATACTTGCAGCAGGCCCGGCGCGTAATCTTCGATCCGGCAATTGTTGTTGACAACCAGGTTGTTGGCACCTGGAAACGTACGGTTAAAACCACTACAGTTAATGTCAGCTTAAATTTATTTGGTAAACTAAATATCGCCCAAACAAAGGCGGTTGAGCAGGCAATTAACTGGTATAAAAAATTCATGATTTAGTCGTCAGGGAAAATTGTCCATGCACTAACGTAATTCATCCATGTTGCGGGATTATGCTTGTGTGCACATTTGTATTGTCAATAACGACACAATTAAAACACAAAACAATGTCACGTTTAAAAGCTTTAAGTCCTGATGAAGCCACAGGCAAAACACAAGAATTATTTAACGCTGTAAAAAGCAAATTAGGCGTAATACCAAATATGATGCGTACAATGGGTAACTCGCCCGTTGTGCTGGAAAGCTACCTTAGTTTAAGCGGATTATTAGCCCACGGTAAGCTCGGCGCAAAAACCGGCGAATTGTTAGCTCTCGCAATATCTGAAAAAAACAATTGTGATTACTGTTTGTCAGCACACACCTATATAGGCGAAAAACTGGTCCATATTGATGCAAACACTATTAATAACGCCCGCAACATAAATAATGCAGACGCCAAAACCGATGCCGCTTTAAAGTTTGCCGCCGCTTTGGTTGCCAAAAACGGCCTCGTGAGCGACGCTGATGTAAATACTGTTAAAGCCGCGGGTTATACCGATGGCGAAATAGGCGAAATTGTAGCGCACGTAGCTTTAAATGTTTTCACCAACTATTTCAATAATACAGCCCAAACAGAAATTGACTTCCCGGTTGTAAGGGCACATAATTCTGTAGAAGCATAATTCCTGAATTGAGGTACATTATAAAGAAACAAGTGGTCATAGAAAAATCCTATCTCTTGTTTCTTTATAATCGCCTTTTATTTCTGTTTAACTTTATCAATACTTTAATAATACTATCATGGAAAACAAACGCTATCCCCTACCTCCTTTTAACGAGGAAACCGCGCTTCAAAAAGTACAGGCTGCTGAAGATGCCTGGAATACCCGCGACCCGGAAAAAGTTTGTCTTGCCTATACCATTGATACAGAATGGCGCAATCGCACAGATTTCATTAACGGCCGCGAAGAGGTAAAACATTTTTTGAAAGCCAAATGGGAAAAAGAATTGGATTACAAACTAAAAAAAGAACTCTGGGGTTTTCGCGGAAACCGCATGGCTGTAAGGTTTGAGTATGAATGGCATGACCACAGCGGGCAGTGGTTCCGCAGTTATGGAAACGAGCTTTGGGAGTTTGATGAAGATGGCTATATGCAAAAAAGATTTGCCAGCATAAATGATATGCCCATTGCCGAAGCCGATCGTAAACTTCTATAAACAAACAGATCATGAACTATCCAAAAATTGCCTTTACCGATGCCGTAAAGGACTTTCAGGTACGTTATGGCAGCCGCGCAAGCTATGGCCGCATGGAACAACATCGGTATACGGATGGCCTAACAGAAGACGAAAAGGATTTTATAGCTCATCAGGATAATTTTTATATGGCAACCATTAGTGAAAGTGGTTTTCCATATGTCCAGTTTCGCGGCGGTCCTATGGGCTTTTTAAAAGTATTGGATCATGAAACATTAGCATTTATTGATTTTGGTGGAAACAGGCAATACATATCTGCGGGCAACCTGGCAACTCATAATAAAGTAGCCTTATTTTTATTAGATCAGGCGGCTAAGGCAAGGTTAAAAATATTTGCCGAAGCCAGTATTTTATCCATAGATGAAAACCCCGAACTTTATGAAAAACTTGATCTTCCGGATTATAAGTTTCACGCCGAACGGATATTTTTATTAAAAGTTGTTGCCTACGATTGGAATTGCCCTCAGCATATTACACCAAGATACACGCTTGAAGAAATACAGCAGGAATTTGCAGCTCAGCATGACTATATCAATAAACTTAGACAAGAGAACGCAGCTCTAAAAGCACAATTAGAACAATAGATAATGACCGAGGCTCAAAATACATTTACCCTTACCGATCCTGTAAATGGCAACCTTGCCTTTAAACTATTCTTTTTTGAGGATAACAGCTATTTTGACCATTTGCAACGAAATAACTACTTCTCGATTATCTGGATCAAGGAAGGTGACGGAAAATTAAAGTCCGATTTTTCTGAATATGACGTCGTGCAAAATACGCTTTTGGCATTTGCCCCGTACCAACCATTTATGTTAGCGGAAGAACAGGCATTAAGTGGTGTGGCCATTCAGTTTCATCCCGATTTTTTTTGCATTCACAAACATCATAAAGAGGTATCATGCAGCGGGGTTTTGTTTAATAATATTTACCATCCGCCCTATGTAAAGGTTGATGCAACCAGCGCCGCTACCTTTAATAATATCATCAGCCTGGTAAAAGCCGAAATTCCGAACAAAGGATTAGCGCAGTACGAGATCCTGGTATCGTATCTCAAAATATTCCTGATCACGGCCTCCCGCTTAAAAACTGAACAACAAGAACTTGAGCAAAAGCCCGATATGGCAAATAAAGAGCCGTATATTCTACAGGATTTAAAGGAGGCCATTGAGGAAAATTATAAAACAAAGCATAGCGCAAGCAATTATGCGGATATGCTTAATATATCGGCCAAGGCGTTGGCAAAGATCACCAAAACCCATTTTAATAAAACCATCAGCAACCTCATTGCCGAGCGTATTATTATTGAAGCCAAGCGCGAACTTTATTTAACCAACAAGCCGGTTAAGGAAATAGCGTGGAACCTGGGTTACGAGGACGAATACTACTTTAGTCGCTTTTTCAAAACCAATGCCGATGTTTCACCGCAGGGTTACCGGGATACCGTTGGCTTTGGCAGGGCAAACGAACATCAGCGCGTGAACTAAAAACTTATCAGTTTATATTTGGTTAATTTATAAAACACAAACTACCATGCCCGAATTACCCGATCTGCAAGCTTTCAGCTATAATTTAGATAAAAAACTATCCGGAAAAACCATTAAGGAAGTGGTTATAATAAACGCTAAAAAGCTTAATGTAACCCATAAGGAGTTAAAAGACACGCTTGAAGGTCAAAAACTCGACAAGGTTTATCGTGAAGGAAAAGAACTCTATATAAAATTCAGCAAAGGCGACATCCTTTCGTTGCACCTGATGCTGCATGGAAAACTTTTTTTGTTTGATGGCAAAAATGAGAACAAATACCCTATCATCGAATTGCATTTTACAGACAATAGTGGCTTAGTGCTGACTGACTTTCAAGGAATTGCCAATCCAACGCTAAATCCCGGCGAAAAGGAATCGCCAGATGCATTATCAAAAGAGGCAGGCGTTCACTATCTCACCCCTATCCTCCAAAAGAAAAAAACTAACATTAAAACTATCCTGCTCGATCAAAAGATCATTCGTGGTATAGGTAACGCGTATGCCGACGAGATCCTATGGCATGCTGGTATCTCTCCTTTTTCGGTAAGTAATAAAATACCGGAAGACAAAATTAAAGCACTGGTAGAAAAAATCCACACGGTTTTGAATGATGCAGAAAAAGCTATCCTCAAATCAAACCCAGATATTATTAACGGCGAGGTAAGGGATTTTATGCTAATCCACAATTCAAAGAAAACGCATAGCCCCAAAGGTGCTGAGATTAAAATAAATGAAGCATCGAGAAAAACTTATTATACGGATGAGCAGGAGTTATATAACTAATTTGAACTTATGGAGATCCAGACTTACGAAGTTTTAAAAACTTCGTAAGTCTTTTCGCCTTGTCATTTTATAAATCGGGGCAGCATTTATTTCAACTTCTTAACCAGTACACTAAAATCGGCACCTACAATAGGCGTCTTTTTCCATTCGTGGGTTGCGCTGTATTTATTATAAGTACCGCCATTAAGTATCCCGCAGGCAAAACCCAGGTTTGAGCCCGGTTGCGTTTTCAAAAACTCTACAGCAACCAAAATATTACCTTTTGCTAAAACATTATAGGGTGATAAATCAACACTGATTAGCTGACTTTGTGCCTGGTCGTATTTTTTAATTGTTCCTTTTATTTCAGCAGTAACAAAATTATCTTTTACCAGCTTACCGTCCATAGTGTAAACGTTCACCTTAAAGGGGATCGTATCATTAGTTCGACTGGTTACATGAAAATCGAGTTTAAGTAATTGTACAGGTTTACTACCTGCACTCATTTTTATACCTACCTGCCCGCCCTGAACAACATCATAACTAGTATTACTTGAACCTGTGCGGGGTTTATTGCCAATTGTTTTTGTTTTATCCTGCGCTAAAGTGTTCAGCGTTACAAAACAAAGCATAAGTGCAAAAAATGATCTGAGGTTTCTGCTTGTTCTTGCAGATGAAGTAAAGTGTTTTAACATAAAATTTTATAAATGATGGATAACTATTGGGTAGACGACAGATTTCCGCAATAGGTTGCAAGCTAATTTAAAATTAGTTGCTATTTCCTGATCATTTTATAATGTCTGATCCCTGCTTCCTCAAATTCGGGCCCGGTTTGTTCAAAACCAAATTTCTTGTACAGCGAAACTGCCTGTACCTGGGCATGCAGATAAACATAACCTGCTTCTGCAGGCAGATCGTCCAATACGGCTTGTACCAGGGCCTGCCCTACTCCAAAGCCCCGGAATTGTTTCAATACAGCAAAACGTTCCAGTTTATACCCCTTGTCAGTTTTTCTCCAGCGGCAGGCACCGGCTGGTTCTCCATCGGCGGTAGCTAAAAAATGGGTCGATTCATCTTCAAACTCCCATTCCAGCTCGGGCGGGCAATCCTGTTCAATAACAAAAACTTCGCGCCGTACGGCAAACACTTTATCAAGATCGGCTTGCTCGGTTACTTTATTTACTTTTATGTTTGCGGGCATTAACGTAATGTGGTTTTAATTTAAGGTTATTTAACTTACTAAGATGATTTTCTTCGGCTGCATCAATGGAATGGGTACAGGTAATATCATCTTCTTGCTCAGCAAGTTCTGACAATTGCACATAAAACTTATGAAACAAGTCGAGTTCTTTCTCCGTCAGGTCTTCAATATCAACCATCCGATTACTTGCACCCTGGTGCGAGGCCAGCAGTTCATTCAATTTTAAATGAATCGCTTTTGAATCCTTATTTTGCGATTTCTGGATCAAAAATACCATCAAAAAAGTAACAATGGTAGTACCTGTGTTAATGATAAGCTGCCAGGTATCTGAGTATTTGAAAACAGGCCCGGTTATCCCCCATACAAGTATTACAGATATGGCAATTATAAAAGCCGCCGAACTACCGGTGGCTGCAGTTGCCCAGTTGGCAAATCGTTCAAATAAGTTCTTTTTTTTTGTAGCGGTCTTTGCCATTTTGTAAACTTTTTAAATGTTTTAGGGATCGCTTTATAACAACAAAGCGCCGATACAACAAATGTACCGGCGCTTTGTTAGTTTTTGATGAATATTATAATTTGCTGTTTACGTCAACGCAATTTAAATCTTCAAAAGCAGCAGCTAACCTTTTTACAAAAGTTTCTTCGCCTTTACGCAACCATACACGAGGATCGTAATATTTCTTGTTCGGAGAATCTTCACCATCCGGGCTGCCTATCTGGCTTTGTAAGTATCCTTCTTTTGATTTGTAGTAATCTTTAATGCCTTCCCAATAAGCCCACTGCATATCGGTATCAATATTCATTTTGATAGCGCCATATGAAATAGCCTCGCGGATCTCTTCCTGACTTGAACCAGAACCACCGTGGAATACAAAGTTGATAGGTTTCTCGGCAGTTAAACCAAATTTTTGTTTTACATATTCCTGTGAGTTATGCAAGATAACCGGCTGTAATTTAACATTACCTGGTTTATATACACCGTGCACGTTACCAAAAGCAGCAGCAACTGTAAAGCGCGGGCTAATTTTAGAAAGGTGTTCGTAAGAATAAGAAACTTCTTCTGGTTGGGTATATAAACGTGAGCTGTCAACATCAGAATTGTCAACACCGTCTTCTTCGCCACCCGTTACGCCTAATTCAATCTCCAGTGTCATACCTAATTTGGCCATACGGGCAAGGTATTTAGAGGAGATCTCGATATTTTCTTCAAGAGGTTCTTCAGAAAGATCAAGCATGTGTGATGAGAAAAGCGGTTTGCCGGTTTCAGCAAAAAACTTCTCGCCATGATCTAACAAACCATCTATCCACGGTAAAAATTTCATGGCAGCATGGTCGGTATGTAAAATAACAGCAACACCATAGTGTTCTGCTAATAAATGAACGTGCTTTGCTGCAGATACAGCACCTAAGATGCAAGCCTGTAATTTTGAGTTATCTAATGATTTACCTGCGTAAAACTGCGCGCCGCCATTTGATAACTGAATAATAACCGGAGATTTTACCAGCTTAGCTGTTTCCATAACCGCGTTAATAGTATTGGTACCAATAACGTTTACAGCTGGCAAAGCAAATTTATGCTTTTTGGCAGCTTCAAATAGTTCCTGCACCTGATCGCCATGCAGAACACCTGTATAATTTTTTAAATCCATGAGCTTTTATTTGGGCCTCGAAGTTATAAAAAATCTTGGTTTTGGGCGATAAATGTTGTTATTAATAGCAACATATTAACATTTTGTACAAGGATTTTGGCATAACTATATTAAAACGATAGTAAAACCGGGGTAAACACATCAAAAACCGATGCTTTTCCAAAATTCGGGGCGGTTTATTACAAATTTGATATAAAACCACGGCATAACGTTTTTGTTAAATAATTCATAAGGCATTAGTTTTTTTAACTTTTAGCACTTAATAATATTTTTCGTTTCTTTGTAGTCAATTGAAAGAGTTAGACATAGATATGGCGTGGTTTAAACGAGAGTTGAAAGGGATAATTACGACTACTGAGGAAAAGAAAGAAGCCCCTGATGGTATCTGGAATAAATGCCCAAATTGTAAGAAACCCCTACATTATTCTGAGCAGGTTGAAAATCAATATGTTTGCCATTATTGTGGCTATCACCTGCGCATAGGTTCAAAAGAATATTTTTCGGTACTATTTGATAATAACGAGTTTACAGAGCTTTTTGCCGATCTTACATCGGGCGATCCACTGCATTTTGAGGACACCAAAAAGTATACCGACAGGCTTACCGAAACCCAGTTTAAAACGGGTTTAAAAGACGCCATACGCGCCGGTGTAGGCAAAATTGACGGCCAGGACCTGGTTATAGCCTGTATGGATTTTAACTTCATTGGCGGCTCAATGGGTTCTGTTGTGGGCGAAAAAATTGCACGGTCGATCGATCATAGCATCGCCAATAAGATTCCATTCCTGATGATCTCAAAATCAGGTGGTGCAAGAATGATGGAGGCTGCATTTTCGCTAATGCAAATGGCTAAAACATCGGCTAAACTGGCTTTATTATCGCAGGCAAAAGTCCCTTATATTTCTTTACTTACAGACCCTACAACAGGCGGTGTAACAGCCTCTTACGCCATGTTAGGCGATATTAACATTGCCGAACCTGGTGCACTGATAGGTTTTGCAGGCCCAAGGGTTATTAAGGAAACCATTAAAAAAGATCTTCCAAAAGGGTTCCAGACTGCTGAGTTTGTTCAGGAGCATGGCTTCCTTGATTTTATAGTTGATCGTCGGGAAATGAAAGAAAAACTGGCTTCGTTCCTGAAGATGATGGCTAATTAAAGCTCATTAACTAATACGATAATAAAGGCTACCCGTTTGGGTAGCCTTTATTGTTAGAAATCATTATTATTTAGCGCCTAACTATTCCGTAATCGATGCAGACTCGGCGCCAGCATCCTGAACATTCTCATCCGGGAGATCGGCTAAGCTGCCATCTTCATTTAGCACATTGAAATGCTTTTTCTGAGGCCCATCTTTTTCAAGAATGTGTTTGCTTTGATTAGTGCGGGAGTCTATCCCCCTGCTACTTTCTCTTTCTTCTTTATTATTCTGATTTATTTCAGAATCCTTATAATCGCTCATGATCCTTTCCTCCTTTTAACTTTAGTTAATTAATAATAACCTATTAAATAACAGGCTATTATACACCTTCTGTACCGGGTTCATGGCCAACCATTCTGCCAGTTGTGCGGCCTTGCGGACGGCTTTCAAAGTCTGTTTTTGACGGACCTACCGATGGAAATTCGTGCTTATTTGGCGGGGTAACATCGGTTTGCTCACTAAATGAGGTGTTAGCGCCCCTTTGCGGCTGGTCAACTTCCGATTGGCTGTGGTAGCCTGTACCTTCTTTTTTTGATTCACCTTCTTCAGGCGTTTCATTTGGATGTTCGTCAGTTACCACGTCCTTTTCATCATTTTTGCTATGGTCGTTTTCAGAAAACGAGTTGGTATTTTCGAAATCGCTGTCCTGGTTTTCCCAGGTTTCATTATGCATATTCATAGGTTTTAATTTTAGTTGTTAATTAATAAACCCACCAGTTTGCATTATTGTTTTCTATTTAAGAAAATATTTTTCTAAAAAGATTACTTTCGTCAGCCACCGTCAGTATGTCGTCAGCAGCCGTCAGTACCTCGTCAGTAGCCGTCAGTAGGTCGTCAGCACGCATCAGTAAGGGATTATTTATGAGGCAACCATCCTATTGCTAATCATGTTAAAAATGACAAGCGGCAAGATGGTTGCGGTAATTTGGAAATTTAAGAAAATGAAATTCTGTATTGATGCCTTAGGCGTTCACCAGGCAAAGCTCCCTTACCTTATTCACAGTAAAATCAACTTCTTCCTTGGTGTTGTACTTGGAGAAAGAGAACCTTACAGATGGTCTTGAAGAACTTGCGCCGATGGCAGTAAGCACGTGCGAGCCAATATCGGTACCCGAACTGCAGGCGCTGCCGCCGGATGCCGAAATACCCGAAATATCAAGGTTAAACAACAGCATATCGGCCATTTCCATTTCGGGAAAGGCTACGTTAAGTACGGTATACAAACTTTTATCGGCATCGGTTTCGCCATTAAATTTTACGCCGGGAATCTGGTCAACCAGTTTACCTATCATGTATGATTTTAAGCCCTGGATGTGTGCCTGGTGCTGCTCCATTTCGGCATAAGCCATTTCAAGCGCCTTGGCCAGGCCAACAATACCATAAATATTTTCGGTACCGCCGCGCATATTGCGTTCCTGGGCACCGCCATATATAAATGGTTTTATTTTAATGCGGTGGTTGATATGCAAAAAACCCACCCCTTTTGGCCCGTGCAGCTTATGGCCTGCACAAACCAGGAAATGTGTTTTAAGCTTACCCAAATCATGGCGGTAATGGCCCATGGTTTGTACCGTATCGCAATGATATATAGCATTGTATGCCTCACACAAATCGCCAATGCGGTCCATGTTTGACAGGGTGCCGATTTCGTTATTGGCATGCATGATAGATACAAAGCTGCGCTCGTTGGTTTTCAACAGCGTTTCCAGGTGATCGTAATCAACATTGCCTTTCTCATCAACATTAACAAAACTTAATTTTATAATGCCGGCCTTTTCCATTGCCTCCAGTGTATGTAATACCGCGTGGTGCTCAATACGGCTGGTAATGGCGTGTGTAATGTTATGATCAACAATGCCGCAGCGGATGGCGGTATTATCGGCCTCGGTACCGCTTGACGTAAAGAAAATTTCGGCGGGCGAAGTATGCAACAGGTTAGCTATTGTTTTGCGCGATTTCTCTACCAATGTTCTTGCCTCGCGACCATGTGAATGAATTGACGACGGATTACCATAATGGTTTTCCATCACCTTGTACATTTCTTTTAAAACTTCAGGGTCAAGCGGCGTAGTAGCAGCATTATCAAAATAAACGCGCATTTTTTTAATTGTTGAATTATTGAATTATTGAATATGTGATTTGAAGAGTGAACTCAACAATTCATCAATCAATATTCCAATAAACGGGTCAGTTAACTTGTAAAAAACTACTAATTATCAATTTACTGAATTATTTTGTTATTTCCTAACTCAATAATTCAATAATTAATTCAATATCTCTTTTATATCAGCGATTATTTTATTTGCCAACCCGTTGGCAACCGTTTCTGAATTGCCCTCGGAGTAAATACGAATAATCGGTTCAGTATTTGAACGACGCAAATGTACCCATTCTTTATCAAATTCTATTTTCAAACCGTCAATTGTTGAGTGCGGTTGTTTGTTGTATTTCTCCTCTACCTTAATCAAAAGGGCATCTATATCCATTTCTGGCGTTAAGGTTATCTTATTTTTTGAAATAAAATAACCTGGGTATGACGCTCTGAGGCTTGAAACCGACTTGCCATACTTAGCCAGTTGGGTTAAAAACAGCGCTATCCCAACCAAAGCATCCCGACCGTAATGTATTTCAGGATAAATTACACCGCCATTGCCTTCGCCGCCAATAACGGCATTAACCTCTTTCATTTTATTAACCACGTTCACCTCTCCTACTGCCGATGCATGATATTCGCCACCGGCAAGCTCAGTAACATCGCGCAGGGCACGGGTTGATGACAGGTTTGACACTGTATTTCCTTTATTGTTCTGCAGCACGTAGTCGGCCACGGCAACCAAAGTATACTCCTCGCCAAACATATTGCCATCCTCGCAAACAAAGCAAAGGCGATCAACGTCCGGGTCAACAGCTATACCTAAATGCGCCCTTTTTGCCAGTACTTCTTTTGATAAGGCGGTAAGGTTTTCGGGCAGCGGCTCGGGGTTATGCGGAAAATTCCCATCGGGTTCGCAATACAGTTCATGAACAGTATTTACGCCCAGTGCCTTTAATAAGGCAGGTACAAAAATACCGCCTGTTGAATTAACGCAGTCAATCACAACGTTAAAATCGGCCTTTTTAATAGCTTCCACATCAACCAACGGTAATGCCAGTACAAGGTCTATATGTTTTTGCAGCCAGCTATCGTCATTGGTAACTGTTCCCAGGTCGTTTACATCGGCATATTCAAAATCGCTGCTTTCGGCTATTTCAAGCACTTCCTTACCATCGGCATCGCTTATAAACTCGCCGTTGGCATTTAAAAGTTTAAGCGCGTTCCATTGCTTGGGGTTATGGCTTGCAGTAAGGATAATACCGCCGCCAGCTTTCTCGCCCGTAACGGCAACCTCAACAGTTGGCGTTGTAGATAGGCCCAGGTCTATAACATCAATACCCAAACCCTGCAGCGTGCCAATAACCAGGTTATTAACCATTGCGCCAGAGATGCGTGCATCCCGGCCGATAACGATTTTTTTGATCCCCGATTTTTTTACCGCCCAGGCGCCATAGGCCGAAGTAAATTTTACAATATCCAGCGGTGTTAAACCATCGCCTGCGGCTCCGCCAATGGTGCCGCGTATCCCCGAAATTGATTTTATTAGTGTCAAAATTATTGTTGTTTTTTGTGTGGTAAAAGTAAAAATATTTAACCGATAGCTGTATATAATTTATAACGATAGCGCAATCGTTTGAGCAGCGAAATAGCCCCTATTTTGGGCGTAAAAGCAATTTTGTTGCAGTTTTATTATCCCCCATTAACGCCCGGCAGCGCAAATTTGTGCCCCAATTTATAAACTTTACATGCCGGTTGCCGGTTTATTAACGGCAACCTATAAAACTTGTTTTAAAGTAATTGATACCTTTGGTGCTGATAACACACAAAACGCCTAATTTTTGCATACACCAATGCCCGACTATATTTTACAACTCGACCGGCATTTATTTTATTTCATTAACCATGACCTGTCGAACCCGTTTTTCGATCTCGTGATGCCTTACCTCCGTAACCCAAAGTTTTGGATTCCGCTGTATGTATTTATTGTTGCTTTTTGCCTTTGGCGATATAAAAAGCAAGGCGCTATCATCATTTTGCTGCTGGCCACAACCGCAGGCTTTGCCGATTTTACCAGCGCCAGCATCATAAAATACAATGTAAAAAGATTGCGCCCCTGCAGGGATCCTGTAGTATCCGTTACCGATATAAGCCGCATTCCCTGTGGTACGGGTTACAGCTTTCCATCAACCCACGCTACAGATCATTTTGCTATGGCTATTTTTTTGTGCCTGCTGTTTGGCAAAAAATGGCGCTGGATATGGTTCTGGGCTATTTTATGGGCCGCGCTTGTTTGCTTTGCACAGGTGTATGTAGGGGTACATTTCCCTGTTGATGTTATTTGCGGTGCGCTTTACGGCGCGCTGGTGGGCACCCTGTTTGCCTTTATATTTAAAAAAATACAACCTGCCTTTTAATGGAGATCTGGAAAGTTTTAATCCTGTTTTTAAGTGCCTCCTGCGGGGGATTAGCTGTCTTTTTGTTTAAGGGCGATAACCATAAAATGCTTAAACTGGTGCTGGCATTTAGCGGCGCTTACCTGTTTGGCATTACCGTATTGCATTTAATACCCGATGCCTATCATGGCAATGATAACTACGTAGGTGTATTTATATTGGTAGGTTTCCTGTTTCAGATTGTACTGGAGCAATTTTCTGACGGTATTGAACATGGCCACATGCACAAGCATGACCACGCCCACCCTGTTTTTCCGTTGGGCATTATGGTAAGTCTTTGTTTGCATGCTTTTTTAGAGGGGATGCCGCTGGCGCAAGGCAATCAAAACCAGTTGGTTTACGGCATAGCGCTACACCACATCCCGGCGGCGTTTGCCTTGGGTACAGTATTCCTTACCAACAGGCAGGGTAAATCAAAAACTATATTTTTCATACTGCTGTTTGCTATAATGGCACCTGCCGGATACTTTTTTAGCAACGCTTTAAGCACCGGCGATATTGGTAACCTGCAGCATTACTACAACCGCATTATGGGTGTGGTTATAGGGATTTTCCTGCATATATCTACCACCATACTATTTGAATCAAGCGCCGACCATAAATTTAACATGCGCAAGATGATTGCCGTATTGTTGGGTGTGGCCATTGCGCTGGCTGGCTTTATCAGCGAGTTGTAACCATCAGGCCTTTTTTTCGCCGAAGATCTTTTCCATCAATGCTTCTTTTCGTGATGCAGATACTTCTATTTCGGTACCGTCGGTCATTTCTAATGTACCGCCGTCGCCTTTGCGGTATTTAATTACATATTCCAGGTTTACAATCACCGACCGGTTAATACGCAGGAACGAGGCTTCGTCCAAAGCCTGTTCATACTCCTTCAGGGTTTTTGATACTACTATTTTTTTGCGGTCGTTAAGGTAAAAGGTGCTGTAGTTACTCATGGCCTCTACCCGGATAATGCTGGCCTTATCAACCAGGTAAACGCCTTCGGCAGTGGGTAAGGCAAGGCGGTTACGCGTTGGTCGGTCTTCGGTTTTAATAACCTGTTTGTTGCTGTCTGCAACCCTCTTTTTAAGCCTGTAGATGGCAGTGTGCAGCTCTTCCTCGTCAATAGGTTTCAGCAGGTAGTCAACCGCGCTCAGCCGAAGTGCTTCCAGCGTATAGGTATCATAAGCGGTGGTAAATATCACATGGAAGTTGAAGGAGCCCAGTTTTTCAAGAAACTGAAAGCCATTAAGCCCCGGCATCTCAACATCAAGAAACAATACATCCGGATCAAGATCAACAATTTTTGAAAGCGCTTTAAAGGGATCGTTAAAAACTGCGACAACCTGCAATTCCTCTTCAAAAATGGCCAGCTTACGACTCAGCAACGAACTGCCCCTCACCTCATCATCCAAAATAACTGCTTTTAACATAGATGCGTTTTATTAAAGGTAAAAATATTAGGCCATAAATTTAATCGGGAACGGCAATGAGTTTTATAGACTAAAAATAACCGCTTTAAAATGCATTTATATAGTTAGTGTGTGAGTGGGCATTATTAATGAGCGTGTTCCCCGTTAAACTTAGCGGAGTTTTTTTTGCCGCAGAACACTACCGCCGGGTGGTGAATACTTCGCAGGTACTGTTCAGGAAAGAATATTAGGTTTAACTTTGTTTACCAGGTTTTTTCTCCTTTTTTCATCAAAGCTAATTGGTTAACCAGGTTTTCATTTTCTGTACCGCTCAGCTTTATCATTTTTTCCACTTCGTTTATTGCCATGTCCTTTTCGCCCGATTTGTATAAGAGGTTTGCATAAGTATTCAAATAAAACAGGTTATTGGCATCATCTGCTAATAGTAACTTCGTCCAATCGGTGGCGGTCTTTAAAAATTGCTTATCGTCACTTGCGCTAAATACCGTCCAGGCAAAGCTGTTGAGTTTGTCTTTATCAAATCCCTTTGGCTTTCCAGTATAGGCGGTTACGGCACTAACAAATGAAGGCCAATCCTCCAGCCATTGGTAATAAACCGGCTTAGCGCCAACAATAATATCATCCGCCTGATCGGCATAGTTTATATCGAGCTTTGATTTTACGGCAGCCCAATCAACATTTTTATTTAACTCCCCCGAGTACATGATCATTCCCCCGCCGTAATTGGTCTTTTTTCCACCATTCCTTAATAACGGCAAAACAACCTCATCAAACGCTATATCATTAACCAGAAGTGCGCTTTTCCCTTGTCCGGCTATGGCATCAACCTTATCAGGATGGCTGCGTAAGGTGTTAAAACCGGGGTCGGTACTGCCTGAGGTAGCAGCAACTATAAATCTAATATTCTGCGCCGTAAGCAGCTCTTTTTGTGTGGGCAGATAGGCGTTTATAGCCGTGATGGCAAAGGCTTCGTTATTTGTTTTTTGTGCAGAGGTGACAGCCCTTAATAAAAACGAGGTATCTCTTTTACCCGCATCAAATTGCTTTTTAAGGGTGATAAACTGGGTAGACGGGTTTAAGGCAAGTTTGGCATTGGCTATAAACATATCACTACTGTTGGTGCCGCCTTTAATAACATGTACAAGACTGCCGTTGGGGGCAAAAAACAAAAAGGTAGGATACAAATCAACCTTATATTGGGTTGCCAACATTTTGGCATCGGCATACCAGCGCTTTACCTGGGCGTTATCATTTTTCGACTGATCGAACTGTACAGGTACATTGATGAAATTTTTATTGAAGAATGCGCCAACTTTCTGTTGCGGAAATATCTCGGCCGCCATTTTACGACAAGGCACGCACCAGGTGGTAAACCCATCTATAAAGATGTATTTGTTTTCCTTTTTGGCCTTTGCCTTAACCTGGGCCCAGGTTAAGGTATTCTCAAACCTGATGCCTTTGTTTTTTTGAGCATAAGCGGCTGCACTTGTAAAGAACAAGATAGCGATTAACAGTTTTTTCATAAACAGGTACAATTGGTAAAGGCAATATAACATGTTTTCCGCATATGATTCTTAAAAATCGCACTAAGCGGATTTGGTTATAATTGGTGAAGATCAATCGTTAAGAATGATCTTCCGGGCATAAAGGGTGTAAATTAACCTGCTGATAATACCGATTTAAATAGGCATATTAGGATGTGAAAAAATACTATATTCTTATATGCCTGTTTTTTGCCGGTCTTATTGCTTCGGCTATATCCCCTCATGATTATTTTACCTGGATACTGGAGGTTTTCCCGGGCATTATTGGCTTTATTGTGCTGATTTTTACGTTTAAAAGCTTCAGGTTTAGTTACCTCACCTATGTATTTATACTGCTGCATTGCTTTGTACTTTTTGTAGGCGGGCATTACACCTACGCACTGGTGCCTTTGTTTGACTGGGTGAAGGAAGTATTTCACCAGGCCCGCAATAATTACGATAAACTGGGCCATTTTGTGCAGGGCTTTGTACCGGCTATGATTGTGCGCGAGTTGTTTATCCGCAAGCAAATAGTTCAGAAAAGATCATGGATGGCGTTTTTAACCGTGTGTGTTTGTATGAGCATCAGCGTTACGTATGAATTTTTGGAGTGGTTTGTTTCTGTAACCTCCGGCTCATCCGGCGATTCGTTCCTGGGTACGCAGGGTGATATATGGGATACGCAATCAGATATGCTGTTTGCCACCATAGGCGCCATTTGTATGGTTATTGTTATGGCTCGATTTCAGGATAAGGCCATCAGCCAAAGTCAACAATCCTTTAGTAACTAAGTTGCAATAACCGCTTCAACCAGTTTCTCCTGTATTCACCGACAAAATAGTGTCACTTACCGAAATCTACTAACGGTGCGTATTGTATGTCGCCACATTTGCATCAGTATTAACATTACCGATGAGCGACAACATGAAAAACCGGAACATTTTAATTTCAGGAGCCAGCATCGCCGGGCCGGCGCTGGCATACTGGCTTAATAAATATGGCTTTAATGTTACCGTTGTTGAAAAAGCGCCTGCACTTCGCAAAGGCGGTTACCGGGTTGACTTGCGCGGAGCCGCCGTTGAAGTTGCCGACCGTATGGGAATCCTAAATGATGTTAAACAAAAAAATACCGCCATGCTTGGCTCATCAATGATAGATGCCAACGGCAAGCGCTACGCCGACCTTAACGACCCCAACATATTTGGCATGCGCCAGCAAAATGATGTAGAGATCATGCGCGGCGAACTATCTGAAATACTTTACAACGCTACCAAAAACGAAACCGAATACCTGTTTGATAACGGTATAACCGGCCTGTCGCAAAGTGAGGAGCAGGTAACCGTTATCTTAAAGAACGGCGAACAACGCGACTTTGACCTGGTGATAGCCGCCGATGGCCTGCGCTCAAACACCCGCAATATGGTATTTGGCAGGGCCGATAAACATATAGCACACCTGGGGTATTACGTATGTATTTTCACCATCCCCAACCATTTTGAGCTTGATCATTGGGAACTGAGCTATCCCGCATTGAACAAAGTGGTAAACGTATACAGCACCGGTAAAAAGCAGGAAGCAAAGGCCTTTTTCTTGTTCGCCTCGCATCTTGTTGATATCGACCACAGGGATACAGATAGCCAAAAGAAACTGGTGATAGATAATTTCAGGGAGGATGGCGGGATTATCTCCAACATATTAGATGCCATTTACACCACTACCGATTTTTATTTTGATAGCGTAAGCCAGGTACAAATGGATACGCTGTTCAACAAACGTGTGGCCTTGCTTGGCGACGCAGGTTATTGCCCGTCGCCCGCATCTGGGCAAGGTAGCAGCCTGGCATTAGTGGGTGCATACGTACTGGCCGGTGAACTGGCCGCTGCCAATGGCGATCACCGCATAGCCTTTAAAAATTACGAAAAGCAGATGGATCATTTCATCAACATGAACCGTAAACTTGGCGTTACCATTTTAAAAGACCTGGTATCTAAATCAAAAATCCACTTGTGGTTTCAAACAACCATGCTGCGCCTGTTACTTAAACTTCCCGGAAAAGAAAAAATATTCCGCAGCTTTTTAAAAGAGATGCAGCAAGCCGTTGACGAAGCCGCCAACGCCATCGAACTAAAGGATTACGAACAGGGTTGTTTAAACGATCAGCATCAATTTCAGCTGCAAAGCTAAAGTCCTATCACCCGGCACACTCCTACTTTACTTATTGATTTTTAGCTCCTTAGGGTTAAATAGCGTAAAAATACGGTTAAACTCACGTATAAACCCTGCGCTTATTTCAAACTATTCCTAATAGTTTTATCCTACCTTATTAAAATACGTACTGCTTATCAAAAAATCCTATGAAAGCATTATTTACTTTTTTTGCCGCGCTATTTTTTATATGCCCTGCAATCGTATGTTTCGCTGTAAACAAACCTCAGCAATCGCCAGAAACCACCGCCGCTGCCGCACACGCAAAGGCAGTTGCACAACCCGCAGCCCCCGCCGTGGTAAAAACATCGTATGTAATTAATGTATCGGCACGCAAGCTGGAGGATAGCCTTACCCGTAAAGTTGCCCGGGCCGGTGATATTATTCTGGTAGAAATAACCAACCCCAAGGATTTTATGAACACCCGGCCTGCCGACCGTAACAGGATTGTGCTGTATGCAGAAGGTGTTGAACTGCGGGGTATAACGTCAGATCTGTTCAACAACATCAGCAAAGAAGATTTTAAAACTACCGATACCGTAATGTGGATTCCGTTTCAACTTAAGCGCGATACCACCACAAAGGCAGCCTGGGACTACCTGTACAAACTAACCGACTCGTGGACAAAAAACTCGCTTACCATACATACCACCGTAGCCTGGGAAGGCATGTTGCCAGTTAAAGTGCTAAAAAAAGACCTTCCTAATACCGAGCTTACCCTCACTTATTTCAACAAAACGGCCTTTATCTGGATGACTGGGATCTACCTCGTTTTGATCATAGCGCTGGGTATTTTAATAGTTAAATCAGACATCTTGAAGGAAGGCAAAGGCGGCGCTTACAGCCTGGCGCAAACCCAACTGGCATTTTGGACAGTTTTGGTAATAGGCGGTTTTATTTATTCGCTGATACTTACCGATATACCTTCAACCCTAAACCCCTCTATTTTAATCCTGCTTGGTATTAGTATGACCACCAACGGTACAGCATCATATATTGACTATTACAAGAAAGTAAAAAAGGGTAAAAACTGGTCGCCCAAAACGGCCGAGAATTTTATTGCCGATATTTTAAGCGATGGACAAAGCATAAATATGCAGCGCTTTCAAATTTTTGCCTGGAATATTGTGCTTGGGGTTTACTTTATCATTTACACCATTAATAACAAAACCATGCCTACCTTCCCTGATGTATTGTTATACCTATCTGGCATCAGCTCGGTTTCATACGTGGCCGGAAAACCCACCGAACCCAAATAAGAAGGCATTTAATTAGTGCCTATTATCAGGCTGCCTTTTTTAAGTAGCGGGAAACCAACTCTATAAGTGTTGTAAGCTCAAAAGGTTTGTTCAGGTAAGCATCGGCACCGCAGGCGGCAGCAATATCGGCAAGGTCAGCATAGCCCGATATCAATATCACGGGGATATGGCTGGTAAGCGGGTGCAGTTTTATGGCTGCGCAAAGCTCACTGCCAAAACCATCGGTTAATTTATTATCAACCAATACCAGGTCTGGCATGTGCAGTATCACACCTTTAATAGAGTTTTTTTGGTACGATGCCACAGTTTGGTAACCCTCTTCATTAAGGATAAGTTGTATTGCCTCAGACAGATCTGCATCGTCTTCAACAACAAATATTTTCTTGCTCATAGGTTAAGTAGTAGATAGTCAAATTTACACACAGCAAAAACAATAATCAATTAATAATTAAGATATTTAAAATTGAAGTAAGCATTATAAGAGGTTTTTACTATATGCTTATATTGCCGCAATTAAAAAGCAGCTATCCAAACAATTTTCGCTTATTTTAATTATTGGACTACAAACATCAAAGAGCATATACCCCTGCACTTACCTATGAAAATAACTACATACCCTGGCAAATCATTTCCGCTTGGCGCTACCTGGGATGGTAACGGCGTTAACTTTACGCTGTACTCCGAGAACGCTACCGGCGTTGACCTTTGCCTTTTTAATACCGCCGAAGATGAAGTTGAATACGAAAAAATATCCATTACCGAATACTCCGAATTGATATGGCATGTTTATATCCCCGGTTTAAAACCCGGGCAGCTTTATGGTTACAGGGTTCATGGCCCTTATGAGCCCGAGAACGGCCACCGTTTTAATCCCAACAAATTACTAATAGATCCTTACGCCAAAGCAATTTCTGGCACCATAAACTGGGACGATTCACTGTTTGGTTATGAAATTGGCAGTGCCGAAGAAGACCTCAGCTTTAGCGAAACAGATAACGCGGCATTTGTGCCAAAATCTGTAGTTGTGGATCATAATTTTGATTGGGAGGGCGATAAAGCCCCCTGCATTGAATATTTTAATTCGGTGATCTACGAGGCGCACGTGAAGGGTTTTACCAAAATGCACCCCGAAATTCCTGAAGAAATAAGGGGAACTTATGCAGGCATTGCCCATCCGGTTACTATAAATTATTTGAAAGACCTGGGTATTACCGCCATTGAGCTGATGCCGGTACACCATTTTTTGAACGACCGGCATTTGGTTGAAGAAGGGCTTACCAACTACTGGGGCTATAATACCATTGGCTTTTTTGCGCCGGATGCGCGCTACTCATCAAGCGGTGTGTTGGGGCAACAGGTTACCGAGTTTAAAAACATGGTGAAGGGGCTGCATAAAGCAGGCATTGAGGTGATACTGGATGTAGTGTATAACCACACCGGCGAAGGTAATCAGATGGGGCCTACCCTTTCGTTTCGCGGGGTTGATAATTCCTGTTATTACCGCCTTACCGACGATAAACGGTACTATATGGATTACACCGGTACCGGCAACACGCTCAATGCCAATTTACCCAATGTGCTGCGCCTTATGATGGATAGCCTGCGCTACTGGATACAGGAAATGCACGTAGATGGTTTCAGGTTTGACCTTGCAGCCACCCTGGCCCGAGAACTGCATGAAGTAAACCGGTTGAGCGCCTTTTTTGATATCATACACCAGGACCCTACCATATCGCAGGTAAAGCTGATTGCCGAGCCCTGGGATGTTGGCGAGGGCGGTTACCAGGTTGGCAAGTTTCCGCCCGGCTGGGCCGAGTGGAACGGCAAATACCGCGATAGCATACGGGATTTTTGGAGTGGTGCCGAAAGTACCCTCGCGGAGTTTGGCGACCGGATAACGGGTAGTTCTGACCTGTATAAGTTATACCGCAGACCTACTGCCAGCATAAACTTTATTACGGCGCATGATGGCTTTACACTCAATGACCTGGTATCATACAACGAAAAACATAACGAGGCCAATGGCGAGGATAATAACGATGGCGAAAGCCATAACCGCTCATGGAACTGCGGAGTTGAAGGCCCAACCGATGATGCTGCTATAAATGAACTGCGCGAAAGGCAAAAGCGCAACTTTTTAACAACGCTGTTCCTATCGCAAGGGGTACCTATGCTTATCGCCGGCGACGAGATGAGTCGTACCCAGCAGGGCAACAACAATACCTATTGCCAGGATAATGAGCTGTCGTGGATCAATTGGGAAACGGTGGATAAGGAACTGACAGCATTTACGAAACAGCTGATAAGTCTGCGTAAAAGCCACGCCTCCTTCTCGCGCAAAAATTGGTTTAAGGGCGAGGCTGATCAAAAAAACGGCGTTGCCGATATAGCCTGGTTTTTGCCCGACGGTGCCGAAATGACCGAAGATCACTGGAACCATGATTTTGCCAAATCAATTGGCGTTTTTTTGAACGGGCTTGGCCTGCACAGCGTAAATGCCGAAGGTAACAAGGTTGTTGACGATAGCTTTTACATTATATTTAATGCCCATGACCAGCCGTTAAACTATCACCTGCCCGCCGTTGAATATGCCGACGATTGGGAACTACTCATAGATACCAGCAAAAACCCCACAGACGAAATCACCGGCACCTTTAACGCCGAAGCCGAAATAGAGGTACAAGGCCGCTCGGTTATTTTACTGCGCCACCAGCTAATACATAACGGAGATACTAAACATCATTGAGCGAGCTGGCGCGGGCAATTACTGGCGCGGGCTGGTAGCTACAAGTGTTCGGAAGAATTGAAACAATTGCAACCTGTGCCCTGAAGGGGCTACCTATTTGTAGCAAATCATGTTAAAAAAAATTTGCGCCGTAGGTGCTACCCCAAATTAACAGGCCATCACATTCAAGGGTAGCCTCGATGAGGCAATAAATCATTACGCTTGAATCGCTACAAATAGATAGCTCCTGACGGAGCAGCTAATCTTCCGAACACTTGTAGCTGGTAGCCCGTGACTGAGCATGGTTCCGGCTTTCAGCCGGCGCATGATTAAGCTGGAAGCTTAATACATATTTTCACACGGGTTACGCTGCGCTAAACCCGCGCGAGTGAGTAAAAAGTTGTAAGCACAAAAAAGCGGGATGAAAATAAATCTTCATCCCGCTAAATCACTCTAAAACAATCACCTCTTATTGAAATAGGAAGTATAAAACATAACAACAGGACAACTTTGCAAGGCCCTATTAATTAATGTTTAAACAAAGGTATCTATAAATTTCAGTACAGATTTACTAACGCCAGCATTGTGACGGGGTATTGACATTGGCAAAAAAGGAACTTAATCGATTGTATTTTTTAATACATTAAGCCTTTAATAAATATGTCTATCAGCAGTAATTTTTTGGCGTGAATCTCGTCCAGATGCTCTTTGCGGGGGAAGCTGGTCTTTTTTTGTGATATGGCCCCTACCCGTATGCCATGCAGGGCATCCAGCAGCAGGTCAACAACTTCTTCGGGGTTTTCTATAGGCTTTATGGTGCCCCTGCCAATTTCGGTGGTAATGGCCCGGCTTAGCAAATTCAATTCGGCAGCGTGTACCATTCCTACAATTTCCCAGATCATATCTGGCAGGTTTTGCTCGTTCAGCCTAAAAAAGTCGAAGAAATTATAGTTGTTCACTATAAAATCATGATGGGTATTTATCTGAAAAACAAAGGCTTGCTTTAAATCGCCAAAGGTATCAATATTATCTTCCAACAGTTTAAGGTAATCATTGGCCAGCTTACGCATTACGGCCATATAAAGCTGGCTTTTATCGGGAAAGTAATAATACAGCAAAGCTTTAGACATAGAAAGGTCGCCGGCAATTTCATTCATTGTGGTTTTTGAATAGCCATAATGTAAAAAACGCTGGTGCGAAGCTTCTAAGATCTTCTCTCTTTTTATATCCTGATGGTCATTACCTGCAGCCATTTTTGCTATATAATTATATAAAATTAGGTAAACAAATAAACAGTCGGCCCTAAATTCCTGACTTTTTTAACAAAACTATCAAAAATTCTACAAATACGTGTATCAACACCTGCTTCGTTGCCCTTTGCTAAAACAATTTTACATTCATAGTATTTATGTAGGTGTTAACAAACATATATACTATGAATATTGAAAACAGGTTGCCTGCCGACTTACTTGAATTTTCACAGCGTATCCCGGCCATTGTATGGAATCTGATAATAGCCCTCGCTGCAATCATGGCGGGGCTTATCATAAAGTTTATTGTAACCAGATTGTTTAAATTTTATGCAAAAAAAGAAACTACCTATTCCATTTTTAAATCAATAATTGTAAACCTGGGTACGGCCATCACCTATTTTATCCCGCTGTTCCTGCTCAACCTGTTTATCCCGCTGATGCGGATGGATAAAATTTACATTACCCCACTTGATAAAGCCATTGAAATTTGCCTTACTATTTCCTTTGCGGGCATCCTGGTGCGTGCCATCCGTGTGCTGGAAGATTATGTTTACCATGCCTATGATCTCAGCAAAGCCGATAACCTTACCGAGCGTAAAGTGCGTACGCAAATCCAGTTTATCCGCAAAATTTTGGTGGTGCTTATTGTATTTGTAACCATAGCCATTGTACTGCTCAGTTTTGAGAGCATGCGTAAAATTGGTACGGGCTTATTAACCGGTGTTGGTATTGGTGGTATTATAGTAGGTTTCGCGGCACAAACCTCATTGGGGAACCTGCTTGCCGGTTTTCAGATAGCGTTTACGCAACCCATCCGTATTGATGATGTGCTGGTGGTGGAGGGCGAATGGGGACGCGTTGAAGAAATTACCCTAACCTATGTGGTGCTTAATATATGGGATAAGCGCAGGCTTATACTCCCTATAAACTATTTCATTACCAAACCTTTCCAAAACTGGACGCGTACCTCATCTGAGATCCTGGGAACTGTATTCCTGTACCTTGATTATTCCGTTCCGCTGGAAGAACTGCGTACGGAGTTTGACAGGTTGATTAACTTAACGCCCCTGTGGGATAAAAAAGTTAAAGTGGTACAGGTAACCGATACCAAGGAAAATAACATTGAGGTGCGTGTGCTCATGAGCGCCCGCAATTCATCTGAAGCCTTTGACCTGCGTTGTTACATCCGCGAGAACCTGGTTACTTACGTTCAGCAAAACTTTCCTGATAGTTTACCGCGTATCCGCAACGATATTGGCAACTTGGAAAAATACCTGCAGCCTAAAGTACAAGGTCAGGATAATTGAATGAGGCTTGTGCCGCAGCCTATTACCAGCGCATCTTCAATGGCACCAATTATAGGGTCGACAATATGACTGGTTTTAACTACGCTTTTGCGTAAAAAATAACTGCCAAATGTTGATGCGAAAGCAGCTGCACCGCCTATCAACGCTCCCATTGGTGCCTTACCGCCCGTTGCCTTATAAATACTTGCCCCGGCAAGCGCGCCAGAAAGTATCCGGGCCGCAAGCGACGATGCTTTGATACGGTTAGGTGTGGATGGTAATTTATCGCCAACAATTTCGCCCAGGGCTAAAACTTTAAAAGCCACCGCCACATTTTTTGATTGCATGAACCGTAATGGCGATTTTGCCAGCCGTTTTGATTGATGGTTACTCAATATATGACAGGCAATTAGCGGTGCCGACGTAGTACGCATACCCGCAAGTGTGCCTAAACCTATAACCTGCCAAAAAGGCTTTGATATTTTCAACTGCATAATATTGTATTAAATAAGTAATAATACAACCATGGCAACTGTATTTATGTTCTGATTAAAAAATATAAATCAATAGGTAAATTTCATTGTTATAAATAGTAACAAACACCAACACTATGAAACTACATGAAAACAATGCCCTGGGCGCACTTGGCGGTGCAATAGGAAAAGGCCTGCTGGCGGGACTGGCTGCCACGGCAGCCATGACGCTATCGCAAATAATAGAAATGAAAATAACCAAACGCGAGCCAAGCGAGGCCACACTGAAAGTAGCGGGCGAAGCTGCGGGATTTAAACCTGCCTCAAAAGAGGAAAAACCCAAACTATCGCAAGAGATTCACTGGGCCTATGGCACAGTTTGGGGAATTTCGCGGGGATTGATATCATTAACGGGATTAAAAGGCTTACCGGCCACCTTACTTCATTTTGGAGCTGTTTGGGGTACCAGCATGGTTATGCTGCCAAAATTTAACGCGGCACCACCTATAACCGAAGAAGAGCCAAAGGCAATAGCTATTGACGGTTTCCACCACGCAGTATATGCTGTAACGGCAGGCCTGGTATTTGATGCCCTGGATGCCGGCGGCAAACACGAGCGTAAACTTGATAAATTGATAAAACAGCTAAAATTGAAAGGCTTGATTAGTCGTATTAAATTTTAAGGCAATTCTTATAAATAAGAAAGCCACCCTGATTTTCAGGATGGCTTTCTTATTTATAAGCGCCGGAGATACGCTATATTTGCATTGCTTAAGCAAGAGATATGAACATTGAGCAACTTCAAAAACAGGTAGATTTCATTCACGAAATCGATAAGTTAAAATACATACAACGTAAAACACGCCTTTTTAACAGCACCCGTACAGAAAATGATGCGGAGCATAGCTGGCACCTCGCCTTAATGGCGGTAGTTCTTTCTGGACACAGCAATCAAGAAATCGATCTATTAAAGGTTATAAAGATGCTGTTGATCCATGATTTGGTGGAGATTGATGCCGGGGACATATTTTTATATGATACCGCTGTAAATCATACCAATACCGAAGCTGAATTGGCGGCAGCCAGGCGAATATTCGGCTTGTTGCCATCAGAACAAGCTGATGAACTGATTTTAATTTGGGAGGAATTTGAAGCAGGTGAAACCGCAGAAGCTAAATTCGCCCGCGCGATGGATCGGTTTGAGCCCTTGCTTCAAAACAGATCAAATAACGGAGGCACCTGGAAAGAATTTAACGTACCCTATGAAAAGGTAGTAGAAAAGAAGAGCATCATTAAGGAAGGATCACAAGTATTGTGGAATTACGCTAAAAAGTTGATTGATAACAGTGTAGAAGAGGGCATTTTGCAAAAAGGAACTGATACAGATTAAAAGAGGTGTATTCTTAGAGATATCTACAAACAAAAAAGCCCCCCTGAAAATCAAGATGGCTTTTTTGTTTATGTAAAGTTTTTACAATGAAAACAATTTGTAGGCAAGGGCAAGACTAAATACACTTACACGGGTATGTGAATTTTCCTGCGGACCGTATCCTATTTTATTAAGACCGCCTTCGTATCTTAAATCAACAGAAAAGCTGCTGATATCAACACCGGCACCTACCTGCAACGCGTAGTTTGCATCTTTGTAGTTTAACCTTGTAGCCTGCGAAGTAGCACCGCTTATACTTTGGTCTTTATTTACAGCAAACGACAAAACCGGACCACCGTAAAATCTTCCGGCCAAGCCTAAAGCACCAACTTTACCGCCAACTAATAAAGGCAGATCAATACTGGTGAATTTTGCTTTGTTTACGCCATCGCCGTTATCCTTAATGTCGATATTTTTACCGGTAACATAAAGCTCTGGCTGAAAGATAAGGCCTAAACCGCCAAACCTTGCCCAGGCACCCGCTAAATAGCCAGCCTTGTTATTATTGTTAAATACGCCGTTTGATGGAAAGGTTGAATAGTTTAAGCCGCCTTTAATACCAAATGCAAAATTTGGTATAACCTGCGCCGATGCTATGCCTATGCTAAACAGGCAAATTGATAATGTTAAAATAATGGTTTTTCTCATTTTAGGTGTGAGTTTAGTAGGTAATTGTGTAGTGGATTTAAAACGCTAAGTAAGCAAATATTTACTTAACATCCTAAATTAGAAATATCCGGCTCATAACCCTGAAGCATTAAGCTAACTGATTATGAGCCAGATATCGACATATAATCTGGAATAAATGTATAAAAATTTTATAAATTATAAATCTTTCCCAAATTTTTTAGAGCACTAACTTGCCCTGGTAGTAATCTAATATTTTGTTAAAGATGTAGCAATCATACCTTGCATTAATCATGTTGATCTTTGCCCTGTCGAGGTTATTTTTAGCCAGTACAAAATCTACAGATGTAAGTACACCAGCGTTAAAACGGATCTCGGCAGTTCTGAATGATTCGGCATAGGCTTTCACCTGGTCGTTAAGTACGGTGTACCTTTCATAAGCCGATGTCATGTTCAGATAGGCCTGTTCAACACTTTGTTTTAAAACAATTTTAGTATTATTTTCTACATACCTGGCTTCCTGCAGGTTAATTTTTGCTAAGGCTACCTTGTTGTGGTTTTGGAAGTAATTTAAGATGGGGATACGCAATGTTAACCCAACCTGCGTGCTATAGTTATTTTTAAACTGATCATAATAGCCAATGCTTTTATTGGCAAAGTTTGCCTGCGTTTCCATAACAGGTTGCTTAACCCCTCCTGGCCCGTTCACAAAACTGCCGGTATTTACCGTAGTTGAATCAACAAAAACAGACTTTTGTGCCGCGCTTGAGTAATTTGTAAATATGCCGCCGTTTAATGATAGCGTAGGCAGCAGATTTCCTTTGGCTACCTTAACACCCTTTTCGGCGCTTTGGCTCCTTAACTCGGCAGCTTTTATATAAGCCAGCTGCTGCAAAGCGGTAGCGTAGATTTGCTCGGAATTGGCATCGGTTTGTTTTGATACATCCTGCACACTCAATGGCTCCAGTTTAATATTTTTGTTGTACGGAATATTAAGTATTTGCATGAGGGTTAACTTTGAAACCTCTAAGGTATTCCTCGTTGTCACCAAATTCAGCTGATTATCGCCATAGGTACCTTTAAGGTCGTAAAGATCTGACGGGAGCTTGTTGGCGCCTTGCTGCTCCAGGATCTGTAACCGCTCTACCTGCTTTTTTGAAACATCCAGCTGGTTGATAACCTGGCCCAGTAACTCGGTATTATCTAAAACCTGCAAATAAGCGGTTATCACGTTAATGGTTACCTGATCCTTAGCCTGCTGAAAATCCATTTTGCCGGCCTGGTATGCCAGCGAAGCCTGTTTTATGTTATTTAAATTGGTTAAACCGCTAAACAGGGTGAGGCTACCATTAAGGCTGTAGTTACCATAAGTAAGCGATTGTGTTACGTAACTATTGGTAAATGGGTTAATGTTACGCCCGTTGTTTATACCGTGGTCTACCTGTCCGTTTATGCTTGGCAGCAGGTATTCTTTGGCTTGTTTGTAGCCAATGTTAAGTCGTGCCATTTCCAACTCGCTCTTTTGTACATCGAGGTTGTTTTTTATGGCAATATCAATGCATTGCCTGATGGTAATTACCGAATCTGTTTGGGCCTGTGCCTGCACGTTTACTGCTGATAGTGCAACCAGGCTTAGAAATATAAATTTAAAGTATCGCATTAGTATATGATCAGAGTTGTTTTGAAGATTCGATTTTGCCATCGAGCAGGTTAATGATGCGCGAACCGTACTCGGCATTTTTTTCGGAGTGGGTTACCTGTATAATGGTTACGCCGTCTTCCTTATTCAGCTTGCGAAACAGTTCCATGATCTCCTCCCCTTGTTTAGAGTTAAGGTTACCTGTAGGCTCATCGGCCAGTAATAGCCTTGGCTTGGCAATCAGCGCGCGGGCAATACCCACCAACTGCTGCTGCCCGCCCGAAAGCTGCGCCGGGAAAAGGTCTTTTTTACCTACAATGCTAAACCTATCCAGCATATCGGCCACCATCGCCTTACGTTCGGAGCTTTTAAAATCCTGGTATATCAGCGGTGTTTCGATGTTTTCATAAACGGTAAGCTCATCAATAAGGTGATAGGCCTGAAAAACAAAGCCAATGTATTGTTTATACAAAGCCGAGCGTTGTTTTTCTTTAAGCTGATGAACGGCATGATCTACAAAGTAATGGTACCCGTCTGATGGTTCATCAAGCATACCTATGATGTTTAGCAATGATGATTTACCAGAACCCGATGGGCCCATTATAGATATAAACTCGCCCTGGTCAACCTCCAGACTAAGATCATTAAGCACAAAATTTTTAAGTCCGCTTACCTGGTAGTATTTCGAAATATGCTGAAGTGATAACATTTGTTAATTGTTGATTAGTTAGTTAATGAATTGATGGTTAATTTTTATTTTAAAAATATCAATTCAATTCGGCGTATCAAGTATCAATAACATACCAAACTTTCAACTCATTAATTATCAATTATTTATATACTTATAGTTATACAAAAACTGTTCGCTTACGTAACAGGATGCGTACGGTTATGATACAGCTTAAGGTGAAAGGGAAAAGGCGAAAGGTTAAAGGTCGTTTGAGGAGAAAGGTAAAAGGCGAAAGGTTAAAGGTAGAAGAAACCTATGCGGTGGAAATTGTAAGCTTAGTTTGATGTCGCCCATACCAATAAAGGTAAAAGATGATATACCCGCATACATCACCTTTCGCCTTTAACCTTTTACCTTTAACCTTATCATTCGCTTTTGAGGCTTTTAACCGGGTTGGCCATGGCTGCCCTTATAGCCTGGAAACTTATGGTGGCAAGGGCAATTACAACTGCCAATAAACCGGCCAGTGCAAAGATCCACCAGCTCATATCTACCCGGTAGGCAAAGCTTTTGAGCCAGTAATAGTGCATAAACAGCCCTGCAACGGGCGATGCTATCAGGAATGATATACCTACCAGCGTCAGGAAATCTTTTGATAGCAGGTTAACAATTCCCGGTACAGTGGCCCCCATCACCTTGCGGATGCCTATTTCACGGGTGCGCTGCAAGGTGCTGTATGACGCCAGGCCTAATAAGCCAAGGCATGATATAAATATAGCCAGTACCGCAAAGTTGAAGAATAATTTGCCAAAGCGTTGTTCTGACCGGTATTGACGATCAAAAAATTCATCTAAAAAATAATAGCTGAAGGGCCTGCCGGGGATAAGCATTTTCCATTTGTTTTGGATGGCCGCTATGGTGGCCGATAAGTTATTGGAAGATATTTTGGCCGAGATTAACCCCAGGTTTTTAAGTTCGATACGCATACTTAAAGGTTTGATGACCTCTTGTAACGAGCGAAAATGAAAATCTTTCATCACCCCAACAATTTTACCTTCGCGCCCCCATTGTTTAAAACGTTTACCTATGGCCTGCTGCGGCGATGTGTACCCAAACATTTTAACAGCAGCTTCATTCAGCAACATGGCTTGTGCGGTATCGGTACCAAACTCGCGTGAAAAAGGCCGGCCGGCAACCATTTTTATCTTAAACTGATTTATATAATCCCAATCAACAAAATATAGGTCGAGGTTGGCAATCTGAAGATCGCCTTTTGTGTTTTCAATTTCGGAATAAGCACCCGGATTACCCCCACCCGGTACGCTGGATGAATTTGCCGTTGACTGAACGCCGGGGATGCTTGCAATAGCTTCCTTAAAGGCATTGGCACCAGGATCGCCATTGGTATCGAGGATAAGCATTTGGTCTTTAGCAAAACCCAAATCGCGGTTTTGCATAAAACTCATTTGCTTGTACACTATAATAGTACCGATGATCAAAAATATAGAAATGGTAAACTGCGATACCACCAGTGTTTTACGCAACAAATTACCCTTGGTACCGCTGGAAAAGCGCCCTTTTAACACGGACACCGGCTTAAATGAAGATAATACCAATGCCGGATAAATACCCGCAACCAAACCAATTAACACCGCAGTACCCAATAGAATAACCACATAATACCAGTTTGAAAATATACCCGGACTAACCGTTTTACCCGCCAGCTGGTTAAACATGGGCAGTAATAGTACAGAGAGGATAACGGTGAGCACAAAGGCAATTAAACAAAGTACAACAGATTCGCCTATGAACTGGCTGGCTAACTGCGATTTTTCGGCACCAACTACCTTGCGAATGCCTACCTCCTTGGCCCGTTCAACAGACCGTGCCGTGGTGAGGTTTACAAAGTTAAAACAGGCTATCAATAGTATAAATACGGCAACTATACCAAAAATGTACACGTTTGTAATACTGCCAGATTCCTGTCCGCCGCGGGTGGAGTGCAGGTAAACTGATTTTAGCGGCTCCAGGAAAAACTTGTATGACATTTTATGGTCGCGCTCTTCCTTGCCGTTCCTTCTTTCCAAAAAGGCCGGAAACTTAGCTTCGAGAGCTTTAGGATTGGTATTGGGTTTTAAGAGCAAATAGCTTGTTGCGCCAAAGTTACCCCATGAATTATCAATCTCCTTATTAAACCTTTGCGTAAGCGAGGTCATGGAAATAAGCATATCTGCCTTTATCTGCGAATTTTCGGGGATATCCTTCATAATACCGGTTATAACCGCCGGTATGGCATCGCCGGTAACAAGCACGGTTTGGCCCATCGGGTTTTTGTTGCCGAAGTATTTTTTAGCGGCCTTTTCGGTAAATACAATGGTGGCGGGTGCGGTAAGTGCAGTTCTTGGATCGCCTTTTAAGAGTTTAAAATCAAACACCTTAAAAAAGGTAGAATCGGCAAAAATGGAGTGTTCTTCCTGAAACTTAACATCACCTTTTCGTACCAGGAAGCTGCCGCCGCTGATGCGCACAAACGATTCAACCTCTGGAAAATCGGCCTTAATATTTGGTGCAAATGGCCAAGCCGTTATACCCGTATTTATAGTTTCGGTAGGTGTTTTAATATCCGTTACCAAGCGGTAGATCCTATCGGCCTTGGTATGAAAATTATCGTAGCTTAACTCAAAGCCAACATACATAAAAATAAAAAAACAGGCCGTTATCCCAATGGAAAGACCTGTTATGTTTATGAATGAAAACACCTTGTGTTTCCAAAGGTTGCGCAAGGCTATCTTAAAATAATTTTTTATCATGATGGTTTAAATTCTAATTCTAATTTTTAAAACTCTAAATCCTAATTATTAAATTCTAAATCCCAATTTCTAAATTCTAAATCCTAATTATTAAACTCTAAATCCAAATTTCTAAACTCTAAAAAATGACCTAATGACCAATGAGTTAATGACGCGCAGCAAATGACTTAATGACCAACAAAATTATTCGCTCCTTAAACTTTTAACCGGATTGGCAATGGCGGCTTTGATGGATTGAAAGCTTAATGTTACCAGCGAAATTACAATGGCTATGCCGCAGGCAATTAAAAATATCCACCAATGAATATCTATTCGGTAAGCAAAGCTCTGCAGCCAGTTAGTCATCAAATACCAGGCAACCGGCGACGATATGACAAAGGAAACAATAACCAGCTTAACAAAATCGGCAGAGATAAGACTGGTAATATCTATAACGCTTGCGCCAAGTACCTTTCTTATACCAATTTCTTTCAGCCTGTTTTGTACCGTTAGGGAAATCAATCCAAATAAGCCTAAACAGCCTATTGCAATGGCAAGCGTAGCAAATGTTCCAAACAGGGTACCCAGCCGTTTATCTGCAGAGTATAGCTTTTGCAGCTTATCATCGGCAAAGGCAAAATCAAACCTGTGGCTGGGGTAAAACTTTTTCCACTGATCTGCTATATAATTAAGCGTGTTTTGGGTATTCCTTGGCGAAATCCGGATAAACATTTGTCCGTACTCCGAAATGGCCGAGCAGGTCATGACCACTGCAGGTATTTTTTGGTGCAGGGTTAGTCCGTTAAAGTTTTCGGCCACGCCAATAATTGTACCTTGTACGGCACCCGTACTTATCACATGCCCTACCGGTTTTTTAATATCGAGCAGTTTAACGGCTTCCTCGTTTAAAATAACAGATTGGGTTGCAAGTTCTTTTTTGAACTGTTCATAAGGCAGGTTTTTCTTATTCAAATTTTCGGCATTAACTGTATCGGTACCAAACGCGGCCGAAAAATTTCTGCCCGCTTTAACATTGATCTGCATTGTTTTTACAAAATCAAAATCGGCATTAATAAACGAAAATTGCAGCTGGCGTTTAGGGTCCTTTTTGTCTTCCATGCTTGATGATCCGCCATAATCCTTCCCTATACTCCAGGAAGCTACTGTTGCAGATTGAATATCCCGATTTTTAGTCAACTCGTACTTAAAGGCTGCAACATGCGAATTTGACATGTAGAAAGGCACGGTTATCAAATTATCCTTATTAAAGCCAAGCCGCGCATTGCTGATAAAGTTAAGCTGCTGATAAACCACTATGGTAGATACCATCAGCACGCCCGAAATAGTGAACTGTAATACCACCAGCGCCTTACGCAAGCTTATATTTATTCCGAACTTAGATAAGCCCCTAAGCACCTTAACTGGCTGCAACGACGATAGAAAGAAAGCCGGGTAAGCCCCCGCAAGCAGGCCTCCAGTAACAAATACCGCAAATACCATTAACGCGCTTTTGGTATCAAACAACGGCATTACGTACTCATAACCGGTTATAACCGCAGAAAATGCCGGCCACATGGTGTAGCTTATAAAAAGCGCAAGTACTGTACTAATAAAGAAAAACAAAAACGACTCGGTAAGAAACTGCATGATAAGCTGTTTCCGCAGGGCGCCAAGTACCTTGCGTAATCCAATTTCTTTGGCGCGCTGTAATGAACGGGCGGTTGTTAGGTTAATGTAATTGATGCAGGCTACAAACAGGATCAATAGCGCCGCCGACATAAAAATGTAAACGTATTTGATATCGCTGTTTATAGAAATTTCATTTTGCGCATGTGATCTTAAATGAATGTCGGTTACCGGCTGTAAGTGAATGGAAACATCCTTGGGGAACTGGTATTTTTTGTAAATGGATGCAAACTGATTTTCCAGCTGTCTTGCATCGGTATGGTTATTTAACAGTATATATTGAGGGAAAGAAGTGTACGCCATCCAGTTTAAACTTTCGGCCATTGATTTATCGCCGCTCCCAGAAACCACTATATCGCCAGTTAGGTGCGAGTTTGCAGGCAAGTTTTTCATAACACCTGTAATATGTAAAACCTTGCCCCCAACGGTGGTAATGTTACTGCCCACGGCTTCCTTCCCGGCAAAAAGTTTTTGGGCGATGCGCTCTGATATCACAATGCTGCCCGGTTCTGTTAATGACGAACCCGGATCGCCTTTGGCAAAGGGAAAATTAAAGATCTTGAAAAAATCAGCCCCGGCTTGTATCGAATTGATGCTGACAATGTCATTGTGGTGCTTAACCTCAACATTGCTGGCAAAAACACCGCTGAAGGTATTCACCGCCGGAAACTCCTTTTGCAAAGCCTGCGCAAGGCCCGATGGCACATCGATAAAAACTTCATCTGTATTGGCGCTTTTAGCTTCGCGCGTAAGGCGGTAAACCTGGGTGTGGTTGCTATAACTTTTATCATACGATAACTCATAGCGCACATACGCCATTATCATAATAACGCTTGCCAAACCCATCGAAAGGCCAATCAAATTCAATACAGAATATGCCTTATCCCTGATAAGGTTACGAAACGCTATTTTGATATAGTTTTTTAACATGGTTATTCAAATTCTAAACAGATAAATTCTAAACTCTAAAAAAGAGAAATTCTAAACCCTAAACAGATAAACTCTAAATCCTAATTTTTAAATCCTAAAAAGGAATATTCTAAACTCTAAAAAATGACCTAATGACCAATGACTTAATGAACCAATAACTATTCGCTTCTTAGGCTTTTAACCGGATTGGAAATAGCTGCCTTAACTGATTGGAAACTTACTGTTGCAAAGGCAATAATAACCGATACACCGCCGGCTATGGCAAATACCCACCAATCTACATTTACACGATAGGCGAAATCCCGCAGCCATGCATTAACGCCATAGAGGGCTATTGGCCAGGCCAGAAGGTTTGCTATGAGCACCAGCTTTATAAAATGACTGGAAAGTAACACCACAATATTTTGAACAGTAGCCCCCAATACCTTCCTTACCCCTATTTCCTTGATTCGTTTTTCTGCTGAATAAGATGCCAGGCCAAATAAACCAAGACACGAAATAACGATGATCAATACCGCTAAAATACTTACCACACTGCTTACCTGGTTATCTACACGGTAAACTTCTGTAAAATGATCATCAAGGAATTGGTATTCAAACGGGATATCCGGTACGGTGCTTGTCCACGTTTTTTTAATAAAGTCGAGTGTTTCGGTGGTGTGCGCGCCGTTTATTTTGACAGACATAGTACCCAAGCCCCAATCGGGCTGATTGAACATGAACATCGTTTCTATTTTATAATGCAGTGAGTTAAAGTTAAAATCCTTAGCTATGCCGGTAATAACCCCCAACGAATCGAAACCAAAATGCTGACCTATAAGCGCGCTCATTGGTGTATTTTTATGATCTTTAAGCAGTTCGGCAGCCAGTTTCTCATTAATGATATACTCGCGTCCACGGGTTGATTTTTCTTTGGAGAAGTTTTTACCCTCAACAAGTTTTATCTTATAAAAATTAAGGTAATCCGGATCTACAATAAGCCGGGTTGAGGTAAGCTGCCGTAAAGGCGAATCTTTCAACCTGAACTCCACACCAGATTGATCCAAATGGCTGCCCAGCTGATCCTGTGAACCGGTAACACCCTGAACCAGGTTACTGCTCAAAAGCTCCTGTTTAATTAGCTCGTACTTTGCGGGGTTAACCATATTAAGCGGAATTGTAACCACCTGCTCTCGACTAAAGCCGGGATCTTTATGCTGCATAAACCGCAATTGCTTTATAACAAATATGGTGGCAATCATTAACACAATAGCGCTGGTAAACTGCGCCACCACCAAAATATTACGCAGCGATCCTTTGTTACGGCCAGTTTCAACAGAGCCTTTCAACACTTTAACCGGCTGAAAAGAGGAAAGGAACACTGCCGGATAAATCCCCGATAGCAAGCCAATACATACCGTTGCTACAAATATTACTACAACAGGCCACCAGGTAGCCGTTAATGGCAAACTAATATCGCGCTGGCTGAGGTTGTTGATATAGGGTATGGCTATCAATACAAATATCCAGGCAAAAACCATGGCTATAAGCGAGAGCATTACGGTTTCGCCTAAAAACTGGCAGGCCAGCTGAAAGCGGTGCGCCCCGATGGATTTGCGTACCCCAACCTCCTTAGCCCGCTCGGCAGACCGTGCGGTGGACAGGTTGATGAAGTTAACACAGGCTATCACCAATACGATGAGGGCTATAATAGCAAAAAGGTTAGTGAGCTTTTTATCAAACTTTTGGTAGTTTAAATCATCAAGCCCAACATCGGCAGCATTGCTATGCACATCTTTAAGCGACAGCAGGAACAGTTCATAAAACTTCCAGTTATCCTTGTTCATGTATTTTTTTTGATAGGCCGGAAATTTCTGTTCGAGTTTATGGATGTCTGTACCCGGTGCAAGTTCCAGGAATGTGTTTAGCCAGTTGCCGCCCCATGCATTTTGCATCCAGGGTTTAAAAATGGTATTGAATGAAAACAGTCCATCGAATTGCAATTGCGAATTTTTAGGAATGTTGGCCAAAATCCCGGTAACGGTATAACTTGTGGTATCATTGCCATAATGGGTAATGGTTTTACCCATGGGGTCTTCCTTGCCAAATATTGTTTCGGCGGTTTTTTGGGTTAATAGTACACTATGGGGTTTTAGCAATGCTGTTTCCCTTTCGCCATGTATCAGCTTAAAATCAAACATGCCCATGAATGTCGAATCGACAAAGAACACCTGGGGCATAAATACCTTTTTTTGCCCATACGTAAGCTGAAATTTGTTTTGCCTGTTAATCCGGGTAAAGTTTTTTATTTCGGGAAACTCATTTTTAAGTGTTGGCCCCATCGGAAACATGGATAAAGCCACCTTTTGCGAAGCAACCATCCCCGGAAATTTCTGCACTTCGTTAAGCCTGTAAAGATTTTTGGTGTGCATATCATCGAAGCTCTTTTCGTACGCAACAAAAAGCATAATGATCATGCAGGCCGCCATTCCCACAGAAAGACCAACAATGTTGATAGCAGAAAAAATCTTACTCTTCCAGATGTTTCTCCAGGCAATTTTAATGTAGTTCTTCAGCATAGTGGGTAAATTCTAAATCCTAATTTCTAAATTATAAACAGGTAAATTCTAAATCCTAATTTTTAAAAACGCTAAAAGGGCAAATTCTAAACTCTAAAAAAATGACCTAATGACCAATGACTTAATGCCCAATGACCAATACCTATTCGCTTCGCAGGCTTTTAACCGGATTAGCTACCGCAGCCTTAATAGCCTGAAAGCTGATGGTTATAAGCGTTATGCCGATAGCAGCTATTGCCGATACAATAAATATTCCGGGGCCTATAGTAATGCGGTAGCTGTACTTAAGCAGCCAGTTTTGTAAGAAATACAAAGCTATTGGCGTGGCTACTATACAGCTTACCATTACCAGCAGCACAAAATCTTTGGAAAGCATAAACCATATTTGGCTTACTGATGCACCCAGTACTTTGCGAACGCCTATTTCTTTGGTGCGCTGTTCGGCAACGTAAGCGGCAAGGCCAAATAAGCCAAGGCACGATATAAATATGGCCAGTCCGGCAAAAATGCCCGATAGCTTACCGATAAGCACTTCCTGGCTAAACTTGCGGTTGTATTCGTCATCAACAAATTTGTAGGTATACGGATACGCAGGATTATATTTTGCGAAGATCTGGCCGAGTTTTGTAATAGCATCCTGCGTTTTTACGTTGGGCGAAAGGCGATATATTACCTTATCCTGAGCGTTGGTATTGTAAACAAACGTTGTAGGATCTGCCGGTGCAAATGGCGAGTCCATAAGTGCATCTTTTGCTACACCTATTATGGTTAACTTATTCCCGTTTATGGTGATTTGCTGGTTGAGGGGCTGTTTTAAACGCAAGCGCTTTACCGCAGCCTGGTTCAATACAACATTATTTGTATCGGCATCGGTTTGCATGTTACGGCCTGCAACAATTTTCATCCCAAGGGTATTAAAATAACCGGCGGTGGTTCTTATCATTCCCATTTCAACCGTTTCATTTGCATTTTTCCCCGGCCAGTAATCCAGGTTATTGTGCCAGTAAATGCCCGTAGCGGGGCTTGATGCAGTGGTAATATTTTGCACTAAGCCGCTTTGCAAAAGGTCATTCTTTAGTGCCTGGTAATTGCGGGATATGTCTGTGCTGTTATCGGTCATGAGCAGCCTGTCTATATTGTAACCGGTGGGTCTGTCCTTAGCGTACTGTACCTGCCTGTAAATAACAACGGTGCTTACTATAAGTGCTATAGAACAGCTAAATTGCAGCACTACCAAAACCTTACGGGAAAGCGTTGCCGAACGACCAACCTGAATGGTACCCTTCAACACTTTAACCGGGTTAAAAGCCGACAGGTAAAACGCAGGTTTGCTGCCTGCTATAATTCCAATTGCTAATACGCCACTTAGTATTATAGCCCAAAAAACAGGGTTTTCATAGGGTAAAGCTATGTTCCTATCGGTTAGTTCATTGAAAAACGGTAAACTAACCTGCACAAATAAAATACAGAACAGAAATGCGATAAAGGTGATCAGGATAGATTCTGTTAAAAACTGAAAGATCAAATGCTTACGATATGAACCGATTGCCTTGCGGATACCTACTTCTTTGGCCCGCTTTTCAGATCGTGCTGTAGTGAGGTTAATAAAGTTGATGCAGGCTATAGCCAGTACAAGCAAGCCTATTACGCTAAATATACGCACATATTCAATAAAGCCGCCGCTTGCAACGCCATTAATGTAATTGGTATACAAATGCCAGTCTTGCATGGGCTGCAATACCACATCGGAGTTTTTGGCATTGGAGTTATTTACCTGAACTTTTTCAATGTTCTTGATCTTGGGAGCCACCTGTTCATAACTGATGCCCGGTTTAAGTTTTACAAAGTGTTCATAACCATTGTTACCAAAGCTTGCATCTTTTTTATCCATACGCGTGTAAGGATTTATAGCCTCGAAATAGCTAAATGGCATTATATAACTTAGCTGAATGGTTGAGTTAGCCGGGAGGTCTTTCAGGATACCCGTCACTTTCAAGTTGTTAGTATTATCAAACCGGACCATTTTATTGATCACATCATCGGTACCAAAAAGCGCTTTAGCTGCCGATTGTGTAAGCACTATGGAATACGGATCTTTCAGTACATTGCTCGCGCTCCCCCTTAACAAGGGATATTCAAAGATCTTCAAATAATCTCCGCCAACGCCTTCACCGTTCATGATGAGCTTTTTATCGCCAACCATCAATCCGTGCGAAGAGAGCCAATTTGTTTCGGCCACGTACTCAATTTCCGGGATCTGGTTTTTTAGCGCTATACCCAGTGCTAAGGATGTTGAGGTAAAGTTCAACATCTCGCCATTGCTGTTAAAATTACGCCTCACCTGGTATACCTGTTGGTAGTTAGGCAAAAACCTATCAAACGAATACTCATTGTTTACCCATAAGCCAATAAGCAAAGCAACCGCCATGCCGGCAGCCAGGCCCAGTATATTTATGGCACTGTAAACTTTACCTTTTACAATGTTGCGCCAGGCTATTTTAATGTAGTTCTTTAACATAATGGTTTAAATTCTAAAAGGGTAAATCCCAAATCTAATTTCTAAACTCTAAAAGGGAAATTCTAAATCCTAATTTCCAAACTCTAAAAGGAAAATTCTAAATCCTAATTTCTAAACTCTAAAAAATGACCTAATGACCAAAATCTATTCGCTTCTCAGGCTTTTTACCGGATTGGCCAGTGCAGATATTATGGACCGATAGCCTACCGTTATTGCGGCAATTATAAATGTTGATAATATGGCCATCAGAAAAATACCGGGGCCTATAGTTATGCGATATTTAAAATCCTGTAGGTAATTGTGCATTACCCACCATGCAAGCGGCGCGGCTATTACAAAGGCTATCAGCAATAAACGGGTAAACTCCTTACCAAACAGCCACAAAATATGCTGAATATCGGCACCCAAAACTTTCCGTACGCCAATCTCCTTAGTTTTACGTACTGCCATAAACGATACCAAACCGTACAAACCAAGGCAGCTTATTAATATGGCGATGGCGGCAAATGCTTCAATAAGAGTAAGCATTACATTATCCAGTTGGTAAAACTTGTTTATGCTGTCATCCAAAAACTGGTACGAGTAAAGTTCTTCGGGAAAGGTATCGTTCCATATTTTTTCGACCGACGCCAAAGACGATTTTGCATTGCGCATGTTCATCTTAATAGCCACTGTTGAATAACCACCCCAATAAGGCATAATACAGATAGGCGATATTTCGCTATGGAACGAGTAATTGTAAAAATCCTTAACCACACCAACAATAGGTGCCGTGGTACTTTTACCATTAATCGACAGCATTTTTCCTATAACATCACGCGGTTTCATGTTAAGCTTCTTCACAAAAGTTTCATTAACCACAAACTCTCTTACCGAATCGGCTGGAAAAAAATTACGACCGGCCACCAATTTCAAACCAAAGGTCGACAGGTAGTTTTCATCGGCTGTTTTTGTGTTGATGCCCCAGTGCTCATCTTCGGTACGGTGATTAAAATTAACACCCGTAGTATTATTTGATTGCGAAGCCGGGGCCCTAAAGCAGTAGGATACCTTTTCAACACCAGGTATTGTATTAAAGCGGTTGCGCATGGTAGTCAGCTTGGCCTTATCATTTGATGGTATGGGCAGCAGCACAATGGCGTTTTTATTAAAACCAAGGTCGGCATTTTGAGAGTAATGCAATTGCGATACTACTATAATAGTGCCTATAATTAATATTTGAGAGATAGAAAATTGGGTAACCACCAGTATCCTCCGCAGCGAAAACCCACCCACATGCTTTTGTGACAATTTGCTTTTAAGCGCCATAATGGGCTGAAACCTTGCCAATACCAGGCCGGGATATGAACCCGACAGAAAGATAACCACCAACGCCATCACAAATATAAATATGGATAACCGGGCTATGTCGAACGTCATTTCCGATTGGAAAAGATGGTTTATTGCCGGCAGCGCCAGGTAAGATAAGCCAATAGCCAACAGTACGGCAACAACGGTTATCAAAGCAGTTTCGGCAATAAACTGCCAAAATAGCTGGAACGGAAGGCTGCCCATTACTTTGCGAATGCCTACCTCTTTTGCGCGGTTAAGAGCCTGCGCGGTTGCCAGGTTAACAAAGTTTACACAAGCAGTTATAATGAGGAACAGACCTATGAAAAATAATGCCCATAGATACTTTTTATCTGCATAGCCATCCAGTTCGGGGTTAAAGTGCATATCTGCAAGGGGCTGCAGTTTGAAGAACCACGTTTTAAGATCACGACCGGTATAATGTTTGGAAACTATTACGGCTAAGGCTTTTTCGGCCTGTGCTTTTGAAACATTGGGTTTCAGGATTGTAAAAGCCTCGCTCCCGCTATAAACGCCGCCCCAATTGTCTTCGCGGCGCTTATCAGTGTATTCATCCATGTTACCATATGATAAATAGATCTGCTGCCTGCGATCCGTATTGGCTGGGATATCTTTCAGGATGCCGGTTATGGTAAAATTCACCTTATTATCCAGGCGGATAACTTTGCCCATTGCATTATCATTACCAAAGTATTTATAGGCCATCTTTTGGGTAATAATAGCTTCGCCGGGATGAACCAATACTGTTTTCCTGTCGCCTTTTATCAGCGGGAAATTAAGGATATCAAAGTATTGCGGTTCTGCAAAGGTAACGCCGTCTTCTTCCTGGAATTTCCTAACATCACCACCTTTTGTTATGGTTATTAACGGGTTATGAAAATTGATAGCCCGCGCCGTTTTTTCGGCAAGTGAAAAATCATTCCTGAAGGTTTTGCCCAGGGGCTGGGGAACCCCGTTTGACATGCCTATACCATCATCATGCCACTCCGTGTACAGGCGGTAAACCCTATCCGGATTTTTATGAAAAGTATCAAAGCTAAGGTGATAGGTAATGAGTGTAAAGATCAGGATGCCGCAGGCGATGCCCAACGCTAAACCAACAACACTAATAGTAGCGTAAGCTTTGTTGCGCTTTAAATTACGCCAGGCAATTTTTATATAATTTTTAAGCATAATGGACAGTGTAAATTCTAAACGGGTAAATTCTAAATCCTAAACAGATAAATTCTAAATTCTAAGCTCTAAAACCTAAACTCTAAAAAAATGACCTAATGACCTAATGACCAATGACTTAATGACCAATGACTTAATGACCAAAAGTCTATTCGCTTCTTAAACTTTTAACGGGGTTTACCAGCGCGGCTTTCATGGCTTTGTAGCCAACGGTTAACCAGGCAATAATTATTGATGTAACTATAGCTAATAAAAATACCCACACGCTTAATGAAATACGGTAAGCGAAGTTTTGCAGCCAGCCGCTCATAACGTACCATGCAACGGGCACGGCTATAATAAAGGATGCAGCTATCAATACCATAAACTCTTTGGAGAACAGAAATACGATACTGCTTACCGATGCGCCTAATACCTTGCGGATGCCCACCTCTTTGGTACGCTGTACCGCCATGAATGACACCAGGCCATAAAGCCCTAAGCAGGAAATAAAGATGGCTATTACAGCAAATATTTTGTAAACCAACGCCATCTGATTTTCGCTTTGGTAAAACTTGGCAATGTTTTCATCCAGGAAATATCCGTTGTAAGCATATTCGGGATAAGTATTTTCCCACATTTTTTGAAGCTGACTAACCGTTGCCGACAGGTTTTTTGTTTGAATTTTTATGGCTACTATACCTGAAAAACGCTTGCTTGGGCTTATAACTATAGGTTTTATGGTTTCGCGCAGAGAATTGGTCTTAAAATCTTTAACCACGCCAACAATCGGCTTCCATTGCCCGCCGCCCAGCCGTATGGTTTTGCCTATCGCTTTTTCGGCATCCTGGATTCCTAATTTATGTATAAAGGTTTCATTTACTACGTACTGTTTGGTGGTATCGCTTACGTCGTAACCTTTACCGGCTACAAACTGCAGCCCTAATGTTTTAAAGTAGTCGGCATCGCCAAACTTGAGGTAAGTGTTATAGCCTACATCCTTTGTTGAGCCATTGAAGTTAAAGTTGGTACCCCAGTTATTTTCTGACGATGGTGCATCCGAAGCAAAACTTACCGCCTGAACATTGGAATTTTGCAGCAATTGCTGTTTAAACGACTCTATTTTACGCAAGCTGAGGCTATCCGTATAGCCGGGAATTATCAATACAGCATTTTTATCGAAACCCAAATCGGCTTTATTTACATAATCCATTTGGTTTACCGCTACTATAGTGCCTATAATAAGCAATTGCGAAATGGCAAACTGCGCCACAACCAAAGCCCTGCGTAAAGGAATGCCCCCTATTGAGGCAGCCGTGATTTTATTTTTTAAGGCCATAACCGGTTTAAAGCCCGATACCACCAACGCCGGATAAATACCCGATAACAGTATTACGATAGCAGCTACAGCCCCTAAAAACAGCAGACTTTGCAGGTTAAACAAACCAATGCTATCTGGCACATTGGCAATATTTTTAAGCTGAGGCAAGGCCAGTTTAGCTATACATAACGCCAGTAAGCCCGATATTGAAACCACGATAGCGGTTTCGCCAATTACCTGGAAGATAAGCTGTTTACGGGTGCTGCCTAAAACCTTGCGGATACCAACTTCTTTAGACCGGCCTACAGATTGCGCTGTTGACAGATTGATAAAGTTTATAGAAGCCATTATAATGATAAGTATACCAATGAACGATAACGTGCGCAGCGTTGCCCTGCTGGTACTATGATCGCCAAGTTGATTGCCGAACCTGGTATCGAAGTGAAATTCAGACAATGGCTGCGGCAATAAGTTTGTTTTTGAAATGCCTTTTTTGAAGTGTTTTAAGGAGAAAGCTTTTAACTGGCTGCTGATATTTTCGGGCGTCATGCTTTTGGGGAAAAGCATAAATATTTCGTGGTTACTGCTTGTTGAGCCCCAATCTTCGCTATAGCTGTAGTCCTTGCCGTGTTGTTTCCAGGTTACAAACGATACCATTATTTTAAATGGGAAATCACTGTTTGCAGGTGCATCTTCAACCACGCCGGCAACTTTAAGCGTTATTAGGTTATCCATTTTAAGAATTTTGCCAACGGCCTTTTGCCAATCACCAAAATATTTAATGGCCGAACTTTTGTCTATCACTACCATATCCGGCGCGCTCAACGCAGCGGCGTTGCCGGCTAACCATGTGGAGTTAAAAATGTCAAAAAATTGCGGTTCTATAAAAAGTACACCAAGGCTTTCGGTAAACTTTTTATCGCCGGTATTCCCTCCTGCCGCTTCGGGTACGGTGATCTGGCTGCCATAGCTGCTGTTTAACGCAGCAACCTTAGCCTGCGGAAAATCAATACGTAAGGCCGCCGTTGCAGGTACCGTAACACCTGGATTGTACGTAAGATCTGCCTCGTGTTTTTCTTCGGTTACTATATGATAAATACTGCTGTAGTTTTTTTGATAGGTATTAAAACTCAGCTCGTATTTTATAATTACAAAAATAAGCAGACAAGCCGCTATACCTACAGTTAAACCCGATATGTTAATGAAGGAATAACCCTTGTGCCTTACTATGTTGCGCCAGGCTATTTTTATAAAATTCTTGATCATAAGTGGGGTAATTTTCCTGATATGATTTAAAACACATACCAAAAACATAACCAATTGATAAACAGTCAATTATTTCAAATCAATAATACCAAGTGTTCGTATGTGTAACACCTTGTGTACGTTTATGATACAGTGTTTTTTTGGGAACAAGGACGGAAGGACTTTGGGAGCAAGGACTGCTGGAACAAGGATGAAGGGAATAAAGAGTAAGGATGATAATGAATGTTGCTCTTTCTCCTTATTCTTCAAATCCTTAATCCTTGCTCCTTTTGTCCTTACTCCAAAAAAATCCTTACTCCAAAAGCCCTAATCGTTCCTTAAGCTATTTACAGGATTGGCTATGGCTGCCCTGAGTGCCTGGTAACTTACCGTTATAAAGGCAATAAATATGGCCAGGCCACCCGCCAGTGCAAACATCCACCATTGTACATGAATACGATAGGCAAAACCTTGCAGCCAGCTATTCATCAGCCACCATGCAATTGGCGAAGCAATAAGTATAGCTATCAATACCAATTTTAAAAAATCGGCAGAAAGAGTTTTGGTGATGGATGAGATCCCCGCGCCTAATATTTTACGGATGCCGATCTCTTTGGTACGCTGTTCAATAGTAAATGCCGCCAAACCAAATAAACCCATCGATGCAAGGAAAATGGTAACAATGGTAAAATAGCCAAATATAGAGGCCAGCCTGTCTTCGGCTTTGTATTGGGCGTTAAAGGCATCGTCCATAAAAATGTAGTTGAACGGGGTTTCCTGGTCGTATTTTTTATAGAGGTTTTGAATAGCCGCTATTGTTGAGGGCACATTGGTATGTGGCTGGATACGGGCAAAAAGACAACCGCCGGCTGTACCCCAATCGGCTATTTTATTATCTATAATAAATAAACCCAATGGCTCAATCTCTGATTGTAACGATGAATAAGCAAAATCCTTCATTATACCCACAACCTCAAATTTATCAAAGCCAAAATCAACATAACTACCTACTGCATTTACGGGCGACAGGTTTAATTTAGTTACCGCGGCCTCATTTAAAATAATTTTTTTAGCTACGCCGATGGTAGTTGCAGGTTTATTTTTCCATTGAATATCCAGGGTTTTTACAAGGTCGGCATCGGCGGTTAAAGCCCGTAATGATAGTTGAGGGTCTTTCTTGTTTTTTGGCTCTACACTAAACATTCCGTACCCTTTATACATTGGATAATTAGCGGTACCCACATTGCTTATACCCGATATTGACTGTACATCGTTCTTGAAACTCAAATAATGCTTGCCGAAGTTTTTTCCGATAGGTACCATTACCACATTATCGCGACTTAAACCTGTATCTGTATGCCTGAAATAGTATAGCTGCCTGTCGATAATGATCCCGCAAATGATAAGCGCCACCGAAATAGCAAACTGCAGTACCGTAAATACCTTGCGTACAGCTATCCCCCCGGTTTGTCTGCTGGTTTTTCCTTTTAAAGTAGCAACAGGATTAAATGCCGATAATACAATGGAGGGGTAACTGCCTGCTATTAAAATAGTAAGCGTTAACAAGGCAAGCATAGCCGCAATTATAACCGGATTATATAAAAAGCTGCTGTCAATTTTAAGCTGAAGCACGTTGAGGAACGCATTTTTAAAGAAATAGCAAATACAATAAGCCAGTACAAACGATAACACCGCAAACAATGCCGATTCAACATAAAATTGGGAGGCGATGCTTTTACGGCTCGCGCCGGATACTTTACGCACCCCAATTTCCTTTGACCTTAATGTTGACCGCGCGGTAGACAAACTCATGTAGTTAACCAACGCCAGCAGTAAAATTAAACCGGCAACAAGCGGAAATATTTTCAGGTACTTTATATTAGCCGAATCGCCAAAGTTTAGTTTGAAATGCATATCGGTTAAACCGGTAAGTATAATTTTTTGATCGGCAAATGCCTGGCTTTGTGTTATCAGCAATTGCTTCATTGAACGCGATAAATGAGCGCTATCGGCAGGTTGTTTTAGCAACAGGTATGTTTTAAAGTTACCATTGCCAATGCCTGGCCTGTTCATTTCTGCTTTGCTCTTTGGCATTGCCGCAAGGCTTGATGCCGATGCCAGAAAATCAAAATCAATGGTTGAGTTTGAGGGTGCATTTTCCGCAATACCTGTAACCTGGTAGGTATAAGCTATGCTATCGGTTTTTATTTTGAGGGTTTTGCCAACTGGATTACTATTGCCAAAGTATTTACCGGCTGCAGCCTTTGATAACACTACCGAAAAAGGTTTACTCAACACATCGGCCGCATTACCTGATGATAGTTTAAACGTGAAAAAATTAAAGAAACCGGCATCGGCAAACTGTAACTTACTTTCGCCAAACTTTGTGCCCGGCATATTAACGCTTTCAACTATTGCGTCATTTTGTGGGTGATACATACGCATGTAGGCCTCCACTTTAGCATCGTTCTGCAATATCTGCGGACCGGTAACATAACTTGAACTTGGGCAATTAACCGAGTTGCCGCCAAAGCTTAAGGTTTCGCTTAAAGCATAAATCCTTTTACCGTTTTTATGAAAACTGTCGAAACTTAACTCATGGGCCACATAAAGCATAATAAGCATACACACCGCCAAACCAACAGCCAGGCCGCTAATATTTATAAAACTGTAAAGCTTATGCCTTTGCAGGTATCGCCAGGCTATTTTTATGTAGTTTTTGATCATCGCTATTGGTTTAATGGTTATTATATCTCAGTTGTTACTACTCGTTCCTTAAACTATCTACCGGGTTAGCCATTGCCGACTTAAGGGATTGATAGCCAACGGTTAAAACAGCTATCAGTATGGCCAGCATTCCGGCAAGTGCAAACACCCACCATTGTATATCAATGCGGTAGGCAAAGTTTTGCAGGTATTTGCTCATGGTAAGCCAGGCAATTGGCGTGGCTACCACTATGGCTATCAGCACAAGTTTTAAAAAATCGGCAGATAGTAATGCGGTAATATTTGCTACCGATGCCCCCAATACCTTCCGGATGCCGATCTCTTTGGTGCGTTGTAGCGTGAGCAGGGAAATTAAGCCTAACAAACCCAAACAGCTTATGAATATGGCAATTATGGCGCTCGAAGTAATGAGTTTATTCAACAGATCTTCCTTTTGATAAAAATCGGCTATTTGTTCATCCAGGAAATGATATTCAAACACATTATCCGGAAAAACAGATTGCCACATGTTTTGCACCTGCCCTAACGCCGCGGCGCGGTTTTTCATATCGATCCTCACCCCCATGTATTGGTAGGCCTTGCGATAGGTGCTGATATACTCCGGCTCGATGGCGCTGTACAGCGATTTGGCATTAAAATCTTTTACCACACCTACTATAGTGCCGGGGTTATTGGTAAGGTCGCCGGCTATAAATTGATGACCAAGAATTTGCTGCGGATCTTTGATACCCAGTTTCCGCATTAATTTTTCGTTCACCAGGTATTCTTTAGCGGTATCGCTTTCGGCAAGGTTGCGGCCCGCTATAATTTTAAGCCCGAAGGTTTTAGCATAACCCGCATCGCCCATTACGGTTCGGCCAACAAATTTCTCCCAATCGCGGGTATCAAATTTTATAGAACCACCCTTATCCGCCGTAGATGACGGGGCGCGGTAGCAATAAGATACCGCAGTCACCGCAGGGTTGGCCAGCAACTGATTACGCAGAAAATCTGTTTTACTTTTATCAAAATTGGGCAGCGGCAACATGATTACGCCTGCTTTATCAAAACCCATATCGGTGGTTTTTAAATACCTCACCTGCATGGTAATAATAATAGTGCCTACAATTAGCACCTGCGCTATAATATTTTGTACCACAATTAATCCCTTACGACTAAAGCCTGCAGCTTGCGATGAACCACCAATTTGGTTTTTCAACGCGTTTACCGGTTTAAACCGGCTTAAAATTAATGCCGGATAAAAACCCGCGGCGGCTGTTATCAACAGCATCATGCCACCAATAAACACAAACAGCCCGCCATCGTTAACAATATTGAACGTAAGCGTTGTTTGCAGCCAGGAATTTAAAACCGGTAAAAAAATAAAGATGGACAGCGTAGCCAACAACGCGGCAAACAGTACGATTAAAAAAGTTTCGGAAATAAACTGGAAAAATATAGCCGATGGTGTGCTGCCTAAAACTTTGCGGGTGCCTATTTCCTTAGCGCGCTTAAAACTTTGCGCCGTGGCCATATTTATAAAGTTAACGCAGGCTATTACAATTAACAATAAGCCTACCAACCCCAGGGTAACTAACAGCGATTTTTGAATCACGCCGCTGTACCGCCCGTCAAAATGCACTTCATTTAAGGGTTGTAATTTGTAGTTGATATACTTTGCTATATCCTTACCGGAGGCCCGGGTCATGGTGTTTTCGACAGTTTTGGGTGATAAACCTGCCGGTAATGATAAGAACACCACATTTCGCGAGTCTGAAAAATCCCAATTTTCCTGCCATTGCTTTTGAACATCCGGGTATAAGGTTGCCAGGAAGGTTTGTGATAAAAACATATCGCACTTAAAGTCGGTGTTTTGCACGTTGTCTTTGAGTACGCCAGTAACCTTAAAATTGTATTTATTATCCAGCCTTAGTACCCGGCCAACGGCATCATCTGTACCAAAATATTTTTGGGCGAGTTTATGGGTAATAACAGCGCTGTAAGGGTCGCTAAAGGCGCTGCTTGCGGTGCCGTTTAACCAGGTATAATCAAACATATTAAACCAATGCGCATCGGTAAGGCAAACGTTATCCTTTTCATAAAATATCTTTCGCCCGGTTAAATTACTTTGCCCAATACCTACCGTAAATGATTGCTTGCGAATGAGGATACCCGCATCATTAATTTGCGGCAGATAGTTTTTTATAGATTTCACGATAACCATTGGCGCACCCTGATCGTACAGCATTACGCCATCCTCAAAGTGAAGCTGATTTACAACCCTGTACAGCTTTTTGGCATCGTGGTGATAGCTATCAAAACTCAAGTGGTAGGTAATAAACTGAAACAATATAATACTACAGGCAATACCCAACGACAAGCCGAAAATATTAATAAGCGTATAAAATTTGTGTTTCCACAAGTTACGCCAGGCTATTTTGAAGTAGTTTTTTATCATAACGTTTAGTTTACCCAATGATACCTAAAACCCTTTAAATGAGTAGTTAAAAATTGTTAAAGTCTTTTTTAGGAGCAAGGACTTTTGGACCAAGGATAAAGGACTTTGAGATAAAAGATTAAATATTTATGATGATTTCTACTTCGCCTTTATCTTTGTTCCTTGCTCCAAAAAGTCCTTGTTCCAAAAGTCATTTATCCTTGCTCCTCTATTCGCTTCTTAAACTTTTAACCGGGTTTGCTACGGCTGCTTTTACAGTTTGGAAACTTAGCGTGCATAACGCTGCTAATAACATGCCGGTGCCGCTGAGGGCAAATATCCACCAGCTTATGGTTGTACGGTCGGCAAAGTTTTCCATCCATTTGTTCATGGCGTACCAGGCTATCGGGGTTACTATTACAAAGGCAAGCACAATAAGCAATACCAATTCGGTAGATAACAAGCGTACAATTTGCGCTACCGATGCACCCAGCACTTTACGCACACCAATTTCTTTAGTGCGCAAGTTGGTGGTATACATAGCCAGGCCCAGCAACCCAAGGCAGCTGATAAATATTGATAAACCCGTAGCCCATGTTAACAATGTTGAGGTATGCTGCTCGGCATTATAAAACTTGGCAATGTTTTCGTCATAAAAATTATATTCAAAATCATCATCGGGATACAGCTCCTTCCATGTTTTTTGAATACTGGCGATGGCCTTTTTCCAGTCGTTACCGCCCTGGGTTTGTGGTTTTAGTGCGATGTGGAACGTGCGGTTATTGTATTTATTTTCGGGGATCATTATGACCAGCGGCTTTATAGCATCATGTAATGATTTTTGATAAAAATCGGCAACCACGCCGACAACGGTTATTTTTTTATCGCCATAATCAAGCAAATGTCCTACTGCCGTAGCCGGATTTTTAAAACCAAGCACCTTAGCATAAGTAGCGTTAATCAGATAAGACTTTGATGAATCGGACTTGGTCAGGTACCTGCCGGCAAGTAATTTTATTTGATACAGCTTTGTATAATTTTCGTCGCCGAATTTTTGCTGCACATCGGTCTTTATTTCTTTTTTACCATCCTTGTAACTTATAGTGGTGGAGTTGGTATTGCCCGATGATGGTGACGCGCCGCCAACGCTTATAAGATCAATTTGTGGTATCGAACTTATCTTGTTCATAAAAACCTGTTTCAAATTGGTATTGATACTGTTAAAAGGCGTACCTAACACAATAATAGCATCCTTTTTAAAGCCAAGATCTTTGTGTAAAGCATAATAAATTTGCTTACTTACCAGTATGGTGGCCATTATAAAAAACTGCGCTATAACAAACTGCGTAACGGTTAATGACTTACGCAGCAATGCATTACGTGTTTTACTTGAACCAGTTTGGGCTTGATTTTTTAATACCAGCGCCGGTTTATAGCCCGATAATACAAGGGCCGGGTAAAAGCCGGATAAAAGACTTACTACCACGGTTAACAGCACCAGGAATACCAACAGGCTGATGTGGTGCAGATAATCTATCTTGATGCCATGCGGAACAAAATCGGCAAATAATTTAAGGATCAGCGGTGCCAGGGCTACCGCCACAATTACTGCAAACAAGGTTATCAGGAAAGTTTCGCTTAAAAACTGGATGATAAGTTGCGCACGGGTGCTGCCCATGGTTTTGCGAACCCCAATTTCTTTTGACCGTTGCGATGCCTGCGCCGTAGTAAGGTTCACAAAGTTTATACAGCCCAAAAGCAGCAAAAACAGCGCTATTATTAACAAACCATACATGGTGGTTTTGTTTGCGGTACGGCCATTATCAAAATTTGAATAATGCTGGTTAAAATGCAGATCGTTCAAAGGCTGCAGGTGGAAAGAGCTGGCATTTCCTTTATCCTCGGGCTTTTTAGGATTGTGCCTTTCAAACATTAAATTCAATTGTTTTTCGACATTAGCAGCCGAGGCTTTGCCATTTAGCTTAACAAAAAGTTGCGAAGCCGATGTAGTGCTGCCCCATTGGGTAAGGCCCAACCAATCTTTTAAAGTTGCATTATTAACGCCGGTGCTGTATGATATAAAATCATGAAAAGTAAGATCGCTGCTTTTGGTGAAATTTTGTACTATACCGGTTACTGTAGTTTTAATAGAATCGTAGATCACCGTTTTACCCAGCATCTGGCTATACGGCATCGCCGGGAAATACACCTTAGCCTGGTCTGATGTAAGCACCACCTGGTATGGTTCCTTCAGCGCTGTTTTTGCCGATCCAGCCAGCCATTGGTAATTAAAAATGTCAAAATACCGGCCATCGGCCAGTACAAGGTTACTTTGATTTTTAAACCTTGCAGGCGTACCCGAGTTTTTGGGAATAAATACATTAACACCATCAATGGTATAAAAGGGGGCAACAACCTTTACCCCTGTTACTTCTGATTGTGTAGCGGCGGCCAAGGGGCCGGTTACACCGCTGTTATAGCTTGCTTCGCCCTGGAATGAATATTCGGTTACAATGCGATATACATTCTCGGGTTCTTTATGGAACTTATCAAAATTAAAATCAAAATCGACCATGATATAAATTACCAGAGCGGCGCTGATGCCTATTGATAAGCCAATAACATTAATGAACGTGAACAGCTTGTGCCTCCCGAAATTCCGAAAAGCGATCTTGAAGTAATTTTTCAACATGATGATTAAATTAAATTCTAAAAACTAAACTCTAAATAAGGAAATTCTAAACTCTAATATTCAAATCCTAAGTAGGGAAACTCTAATCCCAATTCCCAATGACGTGCAACTAATGACCAATTTATTCACTCCTTAAGCTTTTAACCGGGTTTGCACTTGCTGCTTTTATAGATTGGAAACTGATGGTTACAAATGCTATAATGAGCGCAATTACGCCTGCCATTAAAAACACCCACCATTGGATGCTTATTCTGAAGGCAAAATCAAGCAACCATTTGTTCATGGAGTACCAGGCAATTGGCAAGGCAATTACTGATGCTATTAATACCAGTTTTAAAAAGTCTTTTGATAGCTCGGTTACTATTTGCGGGATACTTGCGCCCAGCACCTTGCGTACGCCTATTTCTTTAACCCGCTGCGTAATGGTAAACGCCGAGAGGCCAAACAACCCCAGGCAGGCAATAAATATGGCTATGAACGAAAATATGGTGAACAAACTCCCCTGTTGCTGCTCTGTATTGTAAAGCACCTGAAATCTGTCATCCAAAAACACGTATTCGAAAGGCACTTCGGGTTGGTATTTTTTCCAGCTTTGCTCAATGGTGCTAAGAGCCGATTGGAGATTATTGCCGCTAACTTTAACAGATAACCTGTTGTAACTATTATTGGCAAATGACGGCATCCGCATCAATAACGGAATGATCTTTTGGTGTAATGATTCAAAATGGAAATCATTAACCACTCCTACTATCTTTCCGTTAACGCCCCCATAACTTATTGTTTTGCCGATAGCTTTATCAGGTGTATGCCAGCCTAATACTTTTGCAGCTGATGTATTGATCACGTAATTATTGCTGTCGGTACCGTAATCCTTCGAAAAATTACGACCGGCGGCCATTTTCATTCCATAGGTTGTGATAAAACCATAATCGGTATTAACGTATTTTAAAACTGCATCTACAGACTGTACAGTACCGTTTTGTATAACCGAAACACCTTGATTATCCAATAACCTACCCGTTGGAATGCGCGACGAACGTGTCATATCTTTAACTACTCCTGCCCTGGTAAGTTCATTTTTAAAAACCTCAAACTGGGCCGGAGTGAAAGGATTACGCATGGTGAGGATATGATCCTTATTAAAACCCAGCGATTTTTGCTGCATATACTTCAATTGCTGAAAAACAATAGTGGTAGCCACAATTAAAATTATAGATATAGAGAACTGGATAACAACCAACACTTTCCTGAACGAGATACTGCCCGAACCTACTTTCAACAATCCCTTTAGCACCTTGACCGGTTTAAATGACGACATGAAGATAGCCGGATAAATACCACTGATGATACCTATGATAAAAGGCGTTGCTATAATGGCAGCGATAATTTGGGGCTGATTTAAGAGTTGAAAAGACAAGGCCAGGCCCGAAAACTTGTTGACCAATGGTATAACGGCAGCGGTAATTGCCAAAGCCAGTACCAGCGAAAAGGTTGTAATTAATACCGATTCGCTTAAAAACTGCACAATGATCTCTTTTTGCTGTGCGCCGATAACCTTACGGATACCTATCTCTCTTGCCCTTAATGCCGACCGTGCCGTTGATAAATTCATGTAATTTATACAGGCGATAAGCAGGATAAACAGCGCGATAGACGAAAATATTAGTACCCGTTTAATATCACCGTTCTGCTCAATTTCATCATCAAGGTGCGAGTGCAGGTGGATATCAAGAAATTTTTGGAAATATAATTTGCTGTTCCTTGATTCGTGGGAGTTACCTGCCTGCCCCACATCGTGTACGTACTTATCTAAAAAAGCCGGAAACCGCGCAGCAACCTTATCTACATTATATCCTTTGGGAAATAGCAGGTATGTAAAGAAAGCGTTATTACCCCAATTAGTTTCCAGATTTTTTTTACCGTAAACCGCGCTATCTTTTAACGTGTTGAAGGACAGTAACATTTTAGGATGAAGCTGCGAATTGCCAGGAAAAGGCTCATATATACCGGTTACTTTAACATCAAATTGGTTGCTCAGTCTTATAACCTTATTTATCGGGTCCTCGTTACCAAAATACTTGTGTGCCAGTTCCTGTGTCATCATAACAGTAAATGGTTCTGATAGTGCCGACTTAGGATCGCCTTTGGTGGTTTTCACACTAAAAAAATCAAAGAAATTTTCGTCGGCAAAGCAGCCTTCTTTTTCGGTGATCAATTTGTCTTTATACCTAACAGTTAAGTTGCCGCTTGGGTAAATACGGGTAACTTTTTTAATATCCGGAAACTCGTTTTTAAGCAATGGCCCAAAGGGTGGCGCTACCGCTCCCAGGTGCAGGGTTTCCACACCATCCCCGGTATTGAAACTACGGGTAACACGATAAATATCTTCGGCATTGGTATTAAACTTATCATAGTTTAACTCATTGATTACGTAAACCATAATCAACAAACAGCAGGTTAAGCCAACGGTTAAGCCAAATATGTTTATGAAGGATATAAACTTGTGCCTGGTAATGTTACGCAAAGCACTGCGCAGATAGTTTTTTAACATGCCTATGTTTTTAAGTGCTAAATATTGAAATCCTAAATTCTAAAAAGAGAAAATCCTAAAGGGGAAACTCCAAATCCTAAAATTTAAATTCTAAAAAAAGGAAATTATAAATCCTAAAAAGGAAATACCAATCTTTTACTGGCTTTATAGTTTAAAACACATACCAATAATTCAAACCACTGATAAACAACTACTTAATTTATACTACCAATTGCAACTGTTCGCAGGCGTAACACTGGGTGTTCGGTTATGATACAGTTAAAAAACCACTGTAAACGCACAAAGCCCGTCGGTGTTAATGACGGGCTTTGCGCTTTATTCTTATTGGGTTACACCAGTTAGTTGATGCTAAGGTTGATATTGCTGGTTCCTCTTACCGCAATTACAGGTCCGCCGCCGTTTAGCTTACCTTCTACTTTGTCCTTTTCTTTGGTACCACTAAAGTTACCAGAAATATTGGTGCTGATCTTGTCGCTGCGCAAATCGAGGTTAAGACCCTGCTTTCCCGGTAATTTTAAATCAATGTTACCGGCGCTCACATCAATTTTTACATATTTACCAACGCTGTTAAATTGGGCGCGGAAGCTACCTGCGCTGGTTGATGCATCAAGCGCACAAGCTAAGTCGGATAGGTTGATACTGCCGCCAGAGGTACCGGTGATCAGTTCGCCGCCAATGTTTGCACCCTGGATGCTGCCACCGCTGGTTGATGCGTTTATTTTACCTTTCAGGTTTTCTAAATGTAAAGACCCGCCAGATGTTTCCAGTTTAATATTGCCCTGGCAATTTGACGCCTGGATGCTGCCGCCAGATGTTTCCATATTAATATCCTGACCAGAATTGCTGATGTGGATACTACCGCCAGATGTTTCGCCTTTTATAATGCCGGTTACTTTATCTACATGAAGGCTACCGCCGCTGGTTTCAAACTTTTCGTTACCGGCCAAATTATCCAGGCTGATGCTGCCGCCGCTTGTGTTTAGGTCGGTACCTACCTGTTTGGGTACGTACACTTTAAAGGATATGCTCAATGAGTTTTTCCAGTTTGAAAAGTTGTGCTTGTTTTTTGCAGTAGCGTGCACTTCGCCGCCGTTAACGGTAACATCCAGATCGTAGTTTTCTAAACGTTTGGCTATTTCTTCTTTGGATATTTTACCGTTTCCGTTGTTGCCGTTTATATAAACTTCTACGCGCGGAGCTTGTCCATCCGCACCGCTGACGCTGATGCTGCCGCCTGATGTATTTACAAATACCTGCTTTATAGTTGAGCCCGAAAGCGACTTTGTGGAATACGGGGCCTGGTTGCTATCCTGCGCAAAAGCCGAGTAGCTTTGGCAGGCAACAAATAATAACAGTAAGTAATTTTTCATGATTTGTTTGTTTAGTAGCTATAAGACTGCCCCGGCAGCAATTAAGTTGCATCAAATTGAAAATAAAGTTAAACCCTAAAGGGGGAGATTCTAAATACTAAAGAGGGAAAAACTCTAAATCTTAATTATTAAATTCTAAACTCAATTTTTTTACACCGTAAATGAAAATGACCTAATGACCAATGACCTAATGACTAATTGATTTATTCGCTTTTCAAACTTTTTACGGGATTGGTTAAAGCGGCTTTAATGGCTTGTATACTCACAGTTATGGCTGCTACCAGTAGCGATGCTGCCCCGGTTACTATAAATACCCATACCTGTATATTTATGCGGTAGGCAAAATCTTCCAGCCATTTGTGCGCAACATACCATGCAATTGGCGATGCAACAACCGTAGCTACTATAACCAGCTTCAGGAAATCTTTGGATATCAACACCACAATATTTTTAACGTTTGCGCCAAGTACCTTACGGATGCCAATCTCCTTGGTACGCTGTACCACTGCAAAGGCGGTGATGGCAAACAAACCCATACAAGCTAAAATTATAGCCAGTACCGAAAACGTGGTAAAAATACCCGCGGTACGCTGCTCGCTTAGGTACAGGGCATTATAATCATCGTCAAGGAAACCATAATCATACGGGCGGTGCGTAACACGGCTTTTCCAAACCTTGCCAATATCGGCTATGGTTCCGGATACGTTGTCGCCCTTTATTTTCACAAAAACCTCATACAGCATATCCTTATTAAGAAATAACACCAGCGGACTGATAGGGTCGTGAAACGTTTTAAAATTAAAATCTTTTACAACTCCTTTTATAACCCCGGTTTCCCCTTTTGATATGGTTTTCCCGATAGCCTGTTCTGGTGTCCAACCCAAGGCCCTTACTGCCGATTCATTGAGGATGAAGGAGTAATGAAAGTTTTTATTGTGATTGGTGGTGTCAATCTGCAGTACATCGGCATGGGTATAATCACTGCCGGCAATAAGTTTTAGCTGCATGGTTTTAACAAAATCTTCATCAACAGGGATGGCGTTTACGGCAACATCCTTACCATCGTTGGTACTAACCCCATCGCTCCAGCCCACATTAATGGGTTCGTCATACGCGGCAGAAACCTGCTGCACGCCGGGCACCGCACCTATTGCTTTTTTAAGTTCATCCAAATGCGGGATTATTTTACCGTCGATAGGTAAAACCACCATATTGCTTTTGTTATAACCCAGGTCCTTATTGCGAATGAACGACAACTGCTGCAAGATCACAATGGTTGATATGATAAGGAATATAGAGATCACAAACTGAAAAACAATGAGTGATTTACGTACACTATTGCCCGAAGTAAAGGAGAAACCCGACCGCAGGATCTTGATAAGTTTAGCACTTGATAACACTAAAGCCGGATAGGCCCCTGCTGCAAAACCGATGAACAGGCTTAACGCAACAAGGCCTGCAAGAATTACAGGATCAAGCAGCACGCTTGCTTCCAACTGCTTGCCCGATAACTGATTAAACAATGGCAATACGAAGGCCGCAAGCGCCAATGCAAAAACAGCCGCTATTGCCGCCGTAACTACCGATTCGGCTATGAATTGCCAAAATAATTCGCCATTACCGGCACCCATTACTTTACGTACGCCTATTTCGGCACCCCGACCGGATGATTGCGCTATGGCAAGGTTTACGTAATTAACGCAGCCTATTATCAATATTAACGAACCAATGGCCAGCAGGATATAAATATAAGTGATGCTGCCCACGGGTTCAAACCCACCCGATACCGATGAATTAAGGTGAATATCAGTTAATGGCTGAAGTTTAAAGGTAAGATAATCGCCGCCGGTCATCTTCAACTCGTTTTTGCTTACAGTAGTCATGTAACCCGATACCTGTTGTTGCATAGATGCCAGCGTGGCTTTATCATTTAACAGCAGGTAAGTCATGTTATTTGCCGTCCACCACTGCTCGGGTCCGTTCGTATCCATGTAATGGCTAAAGGGCGCTACAAAATCAAACTGCATTTGCGAGTTTGAGGGTATATCACCGGCAATTGCTGATACCGTATAATTCAAAGAGCCTACTTTTAAAACCTTGCCTATTGCATCATCATTTCCAAAGTATTTTTTGGCCGCTTTTTGAGTAATAACTATTTTCTCGGGTGCATTTAAGGCCGAGTTAACATCGCCCTTAATCAGGTTGAAGGAGAATACCTTAAAAAAATTCTGATCGGCGTACAAAACGCCCTTTTCGGTAAATATTACGCCGTTGCTGGCAATAACACTGCTCGATTTTATGGTACGTACGTAATCTTTTACGCCGGGTAAGATCCGCTTGAGCTGCGGGCCACCCTTTGTGCCACTAATGGCTGTGTTATGCAATTTACCGCCGCGACTGTATTCCATATTCGCACGCACTATCCTATCCTTGTTAATATGAAAATTATCGTAACTGGTTTCGTGCTTTATATAAATACCAATGAGCAAGCAGCTGGCAATACCAACCGTTAAGCCAAGTATGTTTACAAAAGCATAAAGCTTATTCTTTTTTAAGTTGCGCCAGGCTAATTTGATATTCATCATATTGGTAAAATTCTAAATGCTAAAAATTAAACTCTAAATTCTAAAAGGGGGAAACTCTAATGCTAAAAACTAAACTCTAAATTCTAATATCTAAATTCTAAAAAAACAATGACTTAATGACCAATGACCCAATAACCAACTACTCACTTTTAAGGCTTTTGGCCGGGTTGGCAGTTGCTGCTTTTACAGATTGAACGCTTACGGTCACAAAGGCTATTATAATGGCCACCAGGCCGGCAACGGCAAATACCCACCAATTTATATTAATGCGATAAGCGAAGCTTTGCAGCCACCTGCTCATTCCATACCAGGCTAATGGCGATGCTATTAATGTGGCAACCAATACCAGTTTCATCAGATCCTGCGATAGCAGGGTTACAATATTACCTATGCTGGCACCCAATACCTTGCGAATGCCTATCTCTTTAACCCTTTGCTCGGCAGTAAAGGTAACCAGTCCAAATAAGCCAAGACAGGCAATGCAAATAGCCAGTATGGTAAATATGAACAGGATGCTGCCCTGCTTTTGCTCTGACTGATATTGATTGGCAAAGTTTTGATCAAGAAAATGAAATTCAACTTTGCTTTCGATATCAAAACGACCATACACGTTGCTGATGTATTTTAGAGTAGCGGGGATATTATTTTTGCTGATGCGTACGTACAGATTGTCCTCGTCGTTAGCATTTTCGGGCATAGTGAGCACCATTGGCGCTATTTTGTGCTGCAGCGAATAGGTGTTAAAATCCTTCACAATACCGATGATCTGTTTTTCAATAACATGACCATCCTGGTCGATCCCGGTGCGTACGGTTTTGCCTATGGCATCTTTCCAGCCCATTTCATTCACCAATGTTTGGTTCACAATAATGGCGTTCTTTTGATCAGTACCCATTGTTGGCGAGAAATTGCGGCCCTTTGCCATTTTTATCTGTAGCGTTGGGATAAAATCCTCGTCGACCACCAGGTTCTCTACGATCTTCGATTCTGGGTTGGCCTTACCATCGGCACCAAGGTTAAAATCGCCCGAACCAATATTGTTGTTCCCGATGGGGTTACCAGCTATACCAACATTCTCGACAGCCGGGTTTTGCATCAGTTGGCTTTTTATGGCCGCTATTTTGGTACGTGCTGATTTATCGTGAATATGGAATGTTAGCACCTGCGCCTTATTAAAACCCAGATCCTTATTCATTACAAAGTGCAGCTGCTGGTAAATGATACATGATCCTGCTATCATCACAATAGTAATAATGAACTGGAAAACCACCAGCGATTTCCTGAATAATATGGTAGATGCCTGGCTGCCCATTTGCCCCTTCATAGCCGAAATTGTACGGAAGCCAGAAAGGAACAAAGCCGGGTACAACCCGCTTAAAAAACCTGTTACAAAAGTGAATACCACAAAGGCAATAAGCGTTTTGGCCATACCGAATTGCAGCAATATTAAAGTTTTGCCCGATAACTGGTTGAAATACGGCAGCGCGAACTGTATGATTACCCCTGCCAAAAGCGTAGCAATAACGGTGAGCAAAATAGATTCGGCAAAGAACATCAGCATCAACTGCTTTTTGCTCGATCCGATAACTTTGCGTACCCCTATTTCCTTTACCCTTACAGACGACCGCGCGGTAGTCAAGTTCACATAATTAATAACCGCAATAGCCAAAATAAGCAAAGCCACAGCGCTAAATACATACACATAGGTAATGTTGCCGTTTTGCCCTATCTCATAATCTAAATTGGATTTAAGGTGGATAGACGTAAGCGGCTGCAGTTCCATCTGATATTTAAGAGGCCCTTGCTCCCCTTTTAAATATTTATTGAAGAAGGCGGCTGAATTGGCTTCTATCTGTTTATAATCGTCGTGATTTTTTAAGAGCACGTAGGTATATATGCTTGAATTGCCCCATTTACCCGTGTAATTGGCTGGTAATGATCTTAATGCCGAAAAAGAGAAATGTGAATTTACCGGCACATCATCAATAACAGCGGTAACCATATTGGGCGTATTTTCAATAAGTACGGTTTGGTTAAGGGCATTCTCCGCATCACCAAATAGTTTAATGGCTAATGTTTTGGTTAAAACAATAGTATTGGGTTTTGCCAGTGCTGTTGCCGCCTCGCCGTATAAAAAGCGGTGACTAAATACGTTAAAAAAACCTTTATCGGTGAAGATCATGTCACCCTGGTTAACCTGCTTATTGCCATAGCTTATTTTGCCGCCACCTTCGGCATCAACCCTAACGGCATCCTCTACCCCGGCGTAATCATTTTTTAAAGCAGGCGCATAAGGCGGCGAGGTAACGGCGAGGTTAAACTTACCGCCATTCCATGAACCATGCTGTACCACGCGGAACACACGGTCGGCATTTTTATTATAACGATCGTAGCTCCATTCATCAGCCACGTAAAGACTAATTAACCAAAACGCCGCCACGCCAATGGCCAGGCCACACACGTTTATAAATGAAAAAACTTTATGTTTAATCAAATTTCTCCAGGCTATTTTAAGATAGTTCTTTAACATGACCTATTTGTTTACAAGCTAATAGTAAAAGGCGTACCAAATAATTAAATATCTAATTATCAGATATTTAATTAAATATCAATATTAAAAAAATGTTCGATAGTGAAACACTTATCGTCCGGTTGCGTACGTTTTTTAAAAAATTGTGACTTAAAAATCCAGACTCCCGGCATTATCTTTCAGATCGACACCGGATAGCTTTCTGGCGAAGGCTTCGCTGATAAGATAGAAGATTTTTTTGGCTGCTTTTTTATACGACAGCCCCTTCGGGCGAATGTTAGAGATACAGTTACGTGATTCGTCGGTTAAACCCGGTTTGGGATTATAGGTGAGGTAGGCACCCACGCTATCTGCCGAACTTAAGCCTGGGCGTTCGCCAATGAGCACAAGGGATAATTTGGCATTCAAACCGCTTCCTATATCGTCGCCAATGGCTACACGACCTTGCTCAACAAGGGTTATTGGGGCCAGCTTAAAGTTAGCGGCCTGCAATTGCGGAATAAGCACCTGTAAAAGACCAATAGTATTTTCATTAACCGCAGTAGCAGAAAGCCCATCGACTATAATAATGGCAACATCGGCGGCAGCGCTGTTATGGAGCGAATTGATAGAAGCGTCATTTAACTTCCTGCCGAGGTCGGGTCGCTGAAGGTATTGCCGCCTGTCGGCCACTTTGCTGTGGAGTTGCAATACGGGTAACTGAAACTGTTTAAGTGTATCTGATAAGCCATTGATATCCAGTTCAGAATATACTGCATCGCGGGCATGTGCATGGGCAAGTTTAAATTCCAACGATTGTTTTAGCGGGATACTTGTACCCACGCGACCAATAGCTATCCGTGCCGGCGTAAACTCCTGCAAAGCTTTTAAAGGCTCCAATTCCTCTGGAATATTTCTCTTCATCTGATGCTATCTGCTCCTATTTCCTTTATCCTTGCTCTTTTATCCCTCAATCTTTACTTCCCTTGTCCTTACTCCTTTATCTTTTAGTCCTTAATCTGATCAAACTTTTATTCCCAATAAGCCATGCGCTGCGCTCACGGGCAGCATATTTCCTTTGCTATCTACAATCCCCTGCTTTATGAGCCACTGCTCAAATTCAGGGGCAGGTTTTAGGCCGAGCACTTTACGCAGATACAGCGCATCATGAAACGAGGTAGATTGGTAATTAAGCATAATATCGTCGGCACCGGGAATGCCCATGATAAAATTACAACCAGCTACGCCAAGCAGGGTAAGCAGGTTATCCATATCGTCCTGGTCAGCTTCGGCATGGTTGGTATAGCAAACATCTACCCCCATTGGCAAGCCAAGCAGTTTTCCGCAGCAATGGTCTTCCAGCGCTGCGCGGATGATCTGCTTGCCATCATATAAATATTCGGGACCTATGAAACCTACAACGGTATTCACCAGCAAGGGTTTAAATTTGCGGGCTACAGCATAAGCCCTCACTTCGCAGGTTTGCTGATCGACACCAAAATTGGCATTGGCAGATAGTGCGCTGCCCTGGCCGGTTTCAAAATACATTACATTATTGCCAATGGTACCCCGGTTTAAGGAGAGCGTTGCCTGGTAAGCTTCCTCAATAAGCGCCATGTTTATACCGAAACTGGTATTTGCCAGCTCCGTTCCGGCTATCGACTGAAAACAAAGATCAACAGGCGCCCCGGCATTGATGAGCTGCAGAGTAGTGGTGATATGGCTTAACACGCAGGTTTGTGTCGGAATTTCAAACTGGTGCCGCAGCGTATCCATCAGCGTTAATAAACTACTTACCGCAGCCGGACTGTCTGTTGCCGGGTTAATACCGATAACAGCATCACCACTGCAATGCAGTAAACCATCTATAATACTCGCCGCCACTCCCCTCGGATCATCTGTCGGGTGGTTGGGCTGTAACCTGGTAGCGAAATGCCCCTTTAACCCAATGGTATTGCGAAACCGGGTTATCACCTCACATTTTTTTGCTACAGCTATTAAATCCTGGTTGCGCATTAGTTTTGATACTGCGGCCGTCATTTCAGGGGTTAGTCCCGCGGCTATTTGGGTAAGCGTTTGGGTGTCTGTTTCGTCGCTCAAAAGCCAGTCGCGCAGTTCGCCAACGGTTAAATGGCTAATTAAGCTGAAGGATTTAACATCATGGCTATCAATGATCAGCCTTGTTATTTCATCCTTTTCGTAAGGGATAACCACATCATTCAAAAATAACTTTAAAGGCACATCGGCCAAAGTTATTTGCGCCGCTACCCTTTCCTCATAACTTTCAGCACATACGCCTGCCAACTCATCGCCAGATCGATGTGGCGAAGCCTTGCCCAACAAAGTTTTCAGGTCATTAAACCTGTAAACCTTTTGGTTGATAGTATGGCGAAATTGGCTCATGTTTTTTGTTCAATAGTTCATTTGTTCACTGGCTCATTGGTCTTTTTGTCCAACAGTCCTTCATCCAACAGTCTTTTGTCCAATGGTCCTTTATCCAACAGTCCAATAGTCCTTCATCCAATAGTCCTCTATCCATTCATCAGCTCTTCCGTGAGTTTTATCTTATGCCTGCCCATCAGCACAAAAACCAAAATTATGGCAGCAAGACCGCCGAAAAATATATAGCTCATTAATAAATTGAAATATATGGTGGCTATTAAACACACTACGCAGATAACAAGCGCAATGGCAGGGAATACCGGGTAATACGGCGCTGCGAATGGTCTTTCCAGATTGGGTTCCTTTTTGCGCAAAATAAACAGACTGATCATGCTCATCATGTACATTACCACGGCACCTAATACCGACAGCATAATGATCTGGTCTGTTTTAAATTTATAGATGAAGATGGAACTAACCAGGCCGCCAACTACCAGCGCCCAGTGAGGCGTTTTAAACTTATGGCTGATATTGGCCAGCGAACGCGGCAGATAGCCGCTGCGGGCCATAGCAAATATTTGTCTGGAGGATGCGAGGATAATACCATGCAATGATGCTATAAGCCCAAACAAGCCAATACTGGCGAATATTTTGGTTAGTCCGCTGGTTCTGCCCAGTACTATGCCGATGGCCTCTGGGAGCGGATAATCAAGTTTACTGAGGTTACGCCAGTCGGTAACGCCGCCGGTGAGAATCATTACACCTAAGGCTAAAAACACAAGGGTAACAATTGCTGAAATGTAACCACGCGGGATGTTCTTTTTGGGGTCTTTAACTTCTTCTGCAACCATGGCCACACCCTCAATTGCCAGGTAAAACCAAACCGCGAATGGCAGCGCAGCAAAAACACCACTCCAGCCAAAAGGCATGGGATTGGTTAAATAAGTGTGCATGCTAAAATGCGGGGTAACCACACCCATATAAAGCAACAGCTCGGCCACGGCAAGTAAGGTAATGAATATAGAAAACGTTGCCGATTCCTTTACACCATACGCATTAAGGATGATAAACACCACATTAAAAAACATGGCAGTGTGCAAAACAGGGATAGCGCCATTCAAAAAGTGGAGATAAGTACCCAAAGCTACCGCAATAGCCGGGGTAGCCACCAAAAAATCGACCAGGGTTGCATATCCGGCTATCAGTCCGCCAAATGGACCCATTGCCCGGTAAGCATAAGCAAAGGCCCCGCCGGCATGTGGTATAGAGGTAGTAAGCTCGGTATAACTGAAAATGAACGTGATATACATTACCGTGATAACCAGCGTGGCTATCAAAAGCCCAACAGTACCCGAAACAGCCCAACCCAAATTCCAGCCAAAGTATTCGCCCGAGATAACAAGCCCTACCGCTATAGCCCATAAATGGACAGGCTTTAATACTCTTTTTAACTGCTCTGCCGGGGTTGCTGCCATAGTTAATATTTTACCGCTTTAAGATACTCAAAGCAAGGCTCAAATCAAAACGGCGCTATGTTATGGAATTGTTAATTAGTTTATTGGTTCACTTGTTCTTTAGTTCATTGGTCTTTGCAAGTGGATAGTTTTCGGCTTCATTATTACATATGCAGGCAATTGGCTATGAGGCCTGTCCAGCCGGTTTGGTGCGATGCACCGGCTCCGCGACCGCTGTCGCCGCAAAAATATTCGTAAAACAGTATATAGTCTTTAAAATTCGGATCTGTTTGCAGTTTGTGATGGCTGCCCGTTACGGGACGATTACCATTTCCATCTTTTAAAAACAGCTTGGATACCCGGTGGTAAAGTTCATCGGCCACTTGTTTAAGGTTCATAAAATTACCCGAACCTGTGGGGCATTCTATTTTGAAATCATCGCCGTAATATTCATGAAAGCGCTGCAGGCTATCAATAATAAGGTAGTTGATGGGCATCCAGATGGGGCCGCGCCAGTTGCTGTTGCCGCCAAACAGGCCGCTATCGCTTTCGGCAGGTTTGTAGGCTATGCCAAATTCAACGCCGTTGAGTGCAATATGATATGGATGCTGTTCATGATATTTTGATAGCGAACGGATGCCATATGGGCTCAAAAACTCATTTTCATCCAACATGTATTTCAACAGCGATTTCATACGATACCCCCTGAGCAGACTGATGAGGTGTTTTCCGGTACTGCTCTTTTCACCCCAGCGCGAAACCAACGATGCAAGATCGGGCCGCTTTTCGGCAAACCAGCGCATCCGCTCTGTAAAAACCGGACTGTTAACGATATCATTTTCATCCAGCACCTCGGTCGCAAACAAGGGTATCAGTCCCACGATGCTGCGCACCCGCATTTTAACCGAGCCATTATCCGGAAACCGCAGCTGATCATAAAAAAAGCCATCTTCATCGTCCCAAAGGCCTTCTTTGTTTTCGCCGAGGTTAGACATGGCATCAACTATGTAAATAAAATGCTCAAAAAATTTAGAGGCAATATCCGCATAAGCTTTATCTGTTTCGGCCAGTTCGGTAGCTATCCGCAATAAGTTAAGCGAATACATGGCCATCCAGCTGGTGCCGTCGGCCTGTTCCAGGTGCTGCCCCATTGGCAATTGAACATTCCTGTCAAACACACCAATATTATCCATCCCCAGGAAACCGCCTTCAAAAATATTATTGCCCAAAGCATCCTTACGGTTCACCCACCAGGTAAAATTCAGCATCAGCTTATGAAAAACCCTTTCCAGGAAATAGGTATCGCCTTTGCCGTTGTTGTTCTTTTTATCTTTTTGATAAATTTTCCAAACGGCCATAGCATGCACCGGCGGGTTACCATCGCTAAATTCCCACTCGTACGCCGGTAACTGCCCGTTGGGGTGCATGTACCAGTCGCGGGTAAGCAATATCAACTGATTTTTGGCGAAGTGCATATCTACATTGGCCAGCGTTAGGCAATGAAATGCGAGGTCCCAGGCGGCAAACCAAGGATACTCCCATTTATCGGGCATGGAGATCACATCCTTGGTGTTCATGTGTTTCCACTTACTGTTGCGGGCATTTTCACGCTGAACGGGTGGCTCGGGCTGCGCCGGATCTCCGTTGAGCCACTGCCTTATATCCGAGTAATAGAACTGTTTATTCCATAACATACCAGCAAATGCCTGCCGTTGAATAAGGCTTCTGTCGGCATCATCCTTATTGGTATAAACGTCCTTATAAAACTGGTCGGCCTCGGTTATGCGGGTGTTAAAGATCTGGTCGAAATCTTCAAAGCTATAATTGGCATCCGGCGACAAACGCAGGCGAATGATAACACTTTGTTTTGCCGCGATGCTAACATCATAATTAACAGCAGCCTTTGTACCGTTATTATTAGGGTTGATGGTATTGGCTCCATGAATTATGTGATCATTGATGCCATCCTTATGGTAACTAAGGCCGTTGTTGTAGTTATAAAGGCGTTGTGAATTTGTTTCGTTATCACAAAACAGTAAAGCCCCGTTACCTTCGGTATGCAGCCAAAGCTGACCAAATTCTTTATGGTTAGCCTCAATTACAGTATTTGATTTAGCGGCTAAATAAGGTTTATAATCATCATACCCCCAGCTCCAGGTGTTGCGGAACCAAAGTGTAGGCATGATGTTCAAACTGGCATCTTCGTTGGCGCGGTTATGTACGGTGATTTTGATTAAAATATCATCCTGCGCATTTTTTGCATACTCGGTAAATACGTCGAAATAAGCATCCTTGTCGAAGATCCCGGTATCAATCAATTCAAACTCCGGGTCGTTACGGGTGCGGCGCTTGTTTTCTGTAAGCAATTGCTCGTACGGAAACGACTGCTGTGGATATTTGTACAGCGTTTTCATGTACGAATGCGTGGGCGTACTATCAAGGTAATAATACAGTTCCTTCACATCCTCGCCGTGATTTCCTTCGGGATTGCTGAGGCCAAAGTAGCGCTCTTTAATGATGGGGTCTTTTTTATTCCAAAGCGCGATGGCAAAGCAAATATTTTGCTGCCTGTCGCAGATGCCGGCAATCCCTTCTTCGCCCCAGCGAAACGCCTTGCTGCGGGCCATATCATGGGTTATATAGTTCCAGGCGTCGCCATTGGCGCTGTAATCTTCCCGAACGGTGCCCCATTGACGGTCGCTTACATAAGGTCCCCACTTTTTCCAGCTTATATCCTTTAACCTTGACTGTTCTGCATTCATTATTGCAAAGTATGTTTATTTGGTAGTATTACAGAATGATAAAGTTTGTTTTTACATGAAGGTGAAGAAATTGCTTCGGGCCTCACCTAAACGGCGAAGCCCTCATGTAATAATCCTCTCCAGAGCAGAAGGACCTTGATTTGCCGTGGATGGGATCTACTTATTGTATAACAGATTCTTCGTTCCTCAGAATGACAATTTTAAATTGGAAATACTAAAGCCCTCTCCCGTGTCGTGGGTTTATTGAAGTTCCCCATGCCTTTCTTAAAAACCTTAACCAGTTACCATGCATCATGTTTTCAATATCGGCATCTGTATAACCCCGTTTTTTTAGTAAGCCGGGAACCTTTTGCAAGTCGGCGATGGTTTCAAGGTCATACGGGCATTGCTCGCGCCCGAATGCGCCATCCAGATCGGTGCCCATGCCTACGTGATTGGCGTTGCCCGCTATCTGGCAAATATGGTCTATATGGTTTACCATTACCTCCAGGTTGCAGTTCATGCCCTTTGGGGTAGATTGTCCCCTCACCCAGCCCGGCACCATCATCCAGGCATCCAGCGCAGCACCAATTACAGCGCCGCGGTCTATGAGGGCTTTTATCATTTCGTCGCTGTATTGGCGATTGTGGTTTACCAGCGCACGGCAATTGTTGTGGCTGGCCCAAACATGGCCGTTAAAGTTATCCAGCGCTTCCCAAAAGCTATCGTCGCATAAATGGGTGGCATCTAAAATAATGTTTAACCGCTCCATTTCTTTCAATAGCTCCCGGCCTTTTTCGCCCATTTGGCCAGTTGCATCCGTACCTTGCGCATACCTGCCGGGGCCGTAATGCGCGGGGCCTACAGCACGCAGGCCATAATCATAGGCACGCTCCAAATGATCTATAGTAACAATTGAATCGGCACCTTCCAAACTTAAAATATAGCCAATGGGTTTGTTGTGGGCAGATGCGCCATCGTTCCATAAAGCAAGCTGTTTTTCCAGCGAGGCGAGGTCATTTACCTGTACCATTTCGCCGGCTTCTTCCATAGCCTTGTACCAGGCAAGCTGCCCCTGCGTTTGCGCCCAGGCCTGCGCGGGTGAATGCCAGCCGGGTAAAGGATTATCCGGTGCTACATAACGGGCTATCTGGGTTGCTACTACCAAACCAATTTTTCCCTTACGTAATTCAGGTAATGATACGGTGGCTTTCGCACGGTCGGGTTTATCGGAGAGGCCATTCTCGCGCTGGTTCAACTCACTGAGCGGACGGGTGAGATCACGGTTCCACTCCAGGGCATTCATACTCAGGTCTAAATGGGCATCTATTATAAACATCTTGTATTTTATTTGTCAAATGGTAAGCTTACGATCGCGGGCAATATTTAGCCACTCGCCGTTAAGTGCATTATTTTCAATTAGATAAGCGCGCTCATATAAAGCAACCGTGGGGCAAACATGATGCGGAATACCATACAGTACATCGCCTATTTTATAGGTGTGGCCCTTACCTGCTTCTACCACTAAATGTTCCTCACTTTGTGAAACCGGGATAAGTTCAGGAGCGTTTAAAAAGTAGATGCGCTTGGCTAATTCGTTCTCTGCCGATACGGATTTATGCCCAACATCCAAACATAATTTTGTTGCTCCGGGCAACGATATTACCCTTGCAACTATCAGCGCAGCGGGCAAAAATTCCTGATCAGGTGTGGCAAGCTGATATCCCTTATCCCAGTAAACAAACGTACCGGGACTACATTCAATAGCCTCCCGTTTGGCATGAACAGGAAATGTAGGCGAACCACCGGCAACAATAACAGGTTCGGGGTAACCTTTACGTTTCAGATCCTGTTGTAGTTTTGATACGGGATGATAAGCCACATCGCAGCGTTCGGTGCGTTTTTTAAGATCGGTATCGTGAATATGGCCATCATAGGCATGCAGGCCTACGGGGTTTAATCCGGGTAATACGCCGCAATCCATGTATAGCTGCAAGGCCTCAAAGCCGGGCGCTATCCCGGTACGGTTCATGCCCACATTCAGATCGAGGTATACGTTGATCTTTATCTTATATCGTTTCGCGGCATCTGAGATTTCTTTGGCAGCCATATCATTATCAACCAAACATGAAAACTTCGTGTTCGGGAAAGCATGGATGAGCTTTATAAACCGGTACAGCTTTGGTCCCACCGGCTGATAGGCCAGCAGTACATCCGGCGCTTTGCATATCCCCAGCATTTCGGCTTCGGCAATGGTGGCACATTTAAATTTGCCGATGCCCGCTTCCAGCATCAGCATGGTAACCTCTTTGTTTTTATAGGTTTTAACGTGCGGGCGCAAGCGGCTTACATCATCAATCATACTGACAAGTAGCGCAATATTAGCCTTTACCCTATCGGGATAAACCACCAAAGCCGGGGTATCCAGTTTCTCTATGTCTTCTATTTCATACCAATTCATTTTACCGTTGATTTTTGACCGTTGATTTTTTTGATTACGCTGATTTTTTCTGAACTGGGATTTTTGTCTGAACCATGATTTTTAGGATTAAAGGATTAACAGGATTTTCGCTAACTTAATAACCATTTTATCAGAACTCAGAACTCAGAACTCAGAACTCAGAACTCAGAACTCAGAACTCAGAACTCAGAACTCAGAACTCAGAACAGCTCAAACAGGGCTTCAATTTCAACGGGGATATTATCCGGCAGCGAGCCCATGCCTACTGCGCTGCGTACGCCTATACCGTTTTCTTCGCCCCAAACTTTGGCAAAAAGTTCGCTGGCGCCGTTTATGATAAAGGGGTGTTTTTCAAAATCGGCGGTGCAATTAACCATGCCCAGTACTTTTATTACGCGTTTTACTTTATCAAGGCTGCCTATGTTGGCTTTTATAGTGGCCAGCATGGCTAAACCAACCTGGCGGGCGGCGAGTTTACCATCGTCCTGACTTATTGTTTCGCCAATGCGACCGATGATAAGACTTCCATCGTCCTGTACTGTGCCGTGGCCCGACAGGTAAAGATATTTACCATCAACTAAACATGGTTTGTATACGCCAAGTGGTTTTGGTGCCGGCGGCAGGTTTAAACCCAGCTCGGCAAAGTTTTGTTCGGGAGTATTCATGGTATAAAATTATAAACATTAGCCAACAATATTAAACAGAATAGGTTTTACATGGGTCATCTAAAAAGCAGATCCCATTGCTTCGTTTTTTTGTACCTTGGGATACATCGCCGTTATTAACCATGAAACAAAAAAGCAAGTTAAGCACCTCAAACATAACCTTTGGCATATTACTTATTTTAACTGTTATAATTTTGGTTAATGCCGATGCAAAAAGCATTTTTTTGAGGGGATTAATGGGCGTTGGGCTATATCAGCCCGATGTGGAAGCATACGCACGCCACCATGAGAGTTTTGCCAATATCCCCGATCTTACTTTTAAAAGCAGCGACGGCGATACCATATCATTAGCTAAATTAAAACCACGAACTGTATTTGTAAACTACTGGGCCACCTGGTGCCCGCCCTGCATGGCCGAAATGCCCGCCATCAACAAACTATATAAACAGTTTAAGGACGACCCAACCGTAGCGTTCATTATGGTTGATGTTGATAACGACCTGCCGAAAGCCAAAGCATTTATGCAAAAACATGGTTACGACCTGCCGGTGTACGCCTCCATAACCCAGGTGCCCGATACGCTTATGGACGGCACCATACCCACAACAATGGTATTTGGAAGAGATGGCAGCCTCATTTATAAACATAGCGGCATAGCCGATTATGGCAATGTGCATTTTGCCGATTTTCTGAACCTGGAAGGCAAGTAAAGATAACGCACCTATAATTGCATGGGCCGTAATGGAACTGCTAATAAATTTATCGCACTAATACAACAAGTTAAAATCAAAAAGTATTAATTATATTCAATATCAATTAATAAAACTTACAGTTATTTTTGCATTATAGCTTTAAATTCAGCCATTATTTACACATAGCGTATGGACGATTTTATTGCAGCGAGGTCGCAAATGGCCTTATCATTAGGTTTTCATATCATATACTCCTGCATTGGCATGGTTATGCCCGTTTTTATGGCCATATCCCATTACAAATGGATAAAAACCAAAGACCCTATTTATAAAAACATCACCATTGCCTGGAGTAAGGGCGTTGCCATATTTTTTGCAACCGGCGCTGTATCGGGCACTATGCTTTCCTTTGAGCTGGGCTTGCTATGGCCAACCTTTATGAAACATGCCGGGCCAATATTCGGGATGCCATTTTCTTTAGAAGGTACGGCTTTTTTCATTGAAGCTATAGCACTCGGCTTTTTCCTTTACGGGTGGAATAAGTTAAACACATGGTTTCATTGGGTTACCGGTGTTGTAGTTGGGGTGAGCGGTATAGCATCGGGAATTTTGGTGGTATCGGCCAATGCCTGGATGAACAGTCCCTCAGGCTTTGATTATGTGGACGGCAAATACACCAATATAGATCCCGTTAAGGCCATGTTCAATGCCGCCTGGTTTTCCGAATCGCTGCACATGACCATTGCCGCATTCTCTGCAACAGGCTTTGCCGTGGCGGGGATTCACGCGCTGATGATCTACCGGAAAAGGAATATCCAATTTCATACCAAATCATTTAAAATAGCCATCATATTTGGTGCTACGGCAGCCATACTGCAACCACTGAGCGGCGATATATCTGCCAAGGATGCCGCCAAAAGGCAACCTGCAAAACTGGCTGCTATGGAAGCATATTTCCACACCCAGGAATATGCCCCGCTGGTAATAGGCGGCATACCGGATACCGCCACTAAAAAGGTAAATTATGGTTTAGAAATCCCTGGCTTGCTGAGCTTTTTAGTGCATGACAATTTTAAAACTCCCGTAAACGGACTGGATAAGATCCCGGTTAAAGATCAGCCTCCGGTGGCTATAACGCACTATGCTTTTCAAATAATGGTGGGTATTGGTACGCTAATGATGTTTATTGGCATTATTTATTTTATAGCCCTGTTTAAAAAGAAAAGCTGGTTTAATAAAGCCTGGTTCCTTAAACTTTTCATCGTTGCCACACCGGCGGGTTTCATTGCCCTGGAAGCCGGGTGGACGGTTACCGAAGTTGGCCGGCAGCCCTGGATCATCCAGGGCGTAATGCGTACCAGCGAAGCCGTTACCAAAATGCCGGGCATTCAATACACGTTTTACCTGTTTACGTTTATATACTTTACGCTGAGTGTGTTTGTGATATTTTTATTAAAAAGGCAAATACAAATGGTGCCTGAATTGTACGACCGTTAATCCCCCAACGACTATGCTATACGTTGTTATCCTGTTTTTATTTGCCGCCATCACCCTTTACTTTTTACTGGGCGGGGCCGATTTTGGCGCGGGCATTATTGAGCTTTTTACCTCTACAGATAATAAACACCGCACCCGCAAAACCATGTACCAGGCCATCGGCCCAATTTGGGAAGCCAACCACATGTGGCTTATTATAACCGTGGTGGTGCTTTTTGTTGGTTTCCCGGTTATTTACAGCGAAATGTGTACTTATCTGCATATCCCCCTGCTTATCCTTTTATTGGGCATTATTGCACGCGGTACGGCCTTCACATTCCGTAATTATGATGCCATAAAGGACGAGAACACCCAGAATTTTTATAACCACATGTTTGTTTATTCCAGCTTTGTAACGCCATTGTTTTTGGGCATTATTGCTGGCAGCGCACTATCCGGGCAAATAGACCCTACTGCCAAAACCTTTGCGGGAGCTTATATTTTTAGCTGGTTCAACTGGTTTTCTGTTTCTGTAGGCTTTTTTACGGTGGCCTTGTGCGGCTTCCTGGCTGCTATATATATTGTTGGCGAATCAAAGGAAATAGCCGATACCAAACGGTACATAAAAAAGGCGAAGATCATGAACGTGGCGGCTGTAATTTGCGGGGCACTGGTATTCACCGCCGCCTATTTCGAAAATGTACATCTTGCCAATTGGATTTTTGGTAACAAGATAGGCGTAACCGTGGTTGTATTAGCCACACTATCGCTGGTTTGGTTGTGGATGATCATATCGGCACAAAAGAACAGGCAATGGATCCGTTTACTGGCAGCTTTCCAGGTTAGTATGATATTGATTGCTGTAGGGCACACGCGTTTCCCGAGGTTCATCATCTTTAAAGATGGCAGCTCCATGTCCCTCCTTACCGATCATGCAAGCGGTAAAACCATCGACGATCTGGCTATTGGACTAATGGTAGGCAGCTTGTTTATATTGCCTGCACTTGGCTATCTGTATTATAGTTTTCAAAAGAAGGAACGTTAATCTTGCCTGAACCGTCCCCTACTATCCTTAAAAAAAGCAAAATACTGCGTCATAATATTACATTTGTGATAATCCAGTTATAGCGTGAAGAACTATCTTAAAATATTATCCATTGATGAATATTCCATCACCCCTAAATATTTGCAGCTTTCCAATGCAATAATAAGAGCAATTGAAAGCGGTGATATTGTGAAGGATGATATGCTGCCATCCATTAACGACCTGAGTTTTGCGCTTGACACTTCACGCAATACTATAGAACGCGTTTATAAAGAACTCAAAGACAAAGGGATCGTAAGTTCCGTTCCCGGTAAAGGTTTCTTTATCTCGAATACCGATTTTCAGAAACCGCTTAAAATCTTCCTGCTGTTCAATAAATTAAGCGCCCACAAAAAAATCATTTATGATGCTTTTGTAGAAACCATTGGCGAGAATGCGACCATCGATTTTTACATTTACAATAACGATTTTTACTTTTTTAAAAAGATAATTACCGAAAGTTTCCAGAGCGATTATGCCAAATACATCATTATCCCCCATTTTTTGGATAATGAAACCAAAGCGCACGAGATCATCAACACCATTCCAAAAGATAAACTGATCTTGCTGGACAACCTGGTGCCCGGCGTTGGCGGTAAGTTTGCGGCTATTTATGAAAACTTTGCCTCAGATGTTTATGAAGCGCTGCTAAAATTGCTGGATAAACTAACAAAATATCACACGCTAAAACTCATTTTCCCCGGCAAAACCTATCACTCCAAAGAAATTCTGAAAGGTTTTCTGAACTTTTGCCGGCAATATGCCTTTGACTACGGGGTGGTTGATTCTCTTGCCAATGAGGTTATTCAGCAGGATACGGTTTACATTAGCCTTACCGAAGATGACCTGGTAGAATTAATCAAAAAGATCATAGCAGCAGATCTGAAAGTGGCTAAAGATGTTGGGGTTATCTCCTATAATGAAACCTCGCTAAAAGAGATCATCCTTGACGGTATCACCACCATATCAACCAATTTCAAACTAATGGGCAGCAAAACAGCTGAATTTGCATTAAGCAATTGCCATGACCATTTTGCAGTACCGTTTAACGTTACGCTGAGGAGTTCGTTGTAAATCGGCGGACCAAAGACGTGTAAAATTAAAAACCGTTGTCATTTCGAGCGAAGTACGAGTGAGAAATCTTATACGATAAGCAATTGGGACTTAGCATCCAGTAGAAGATTTTTCGCTTCGCTCAAGAGATAGTTTCTCTTTCGCCCCTTCACTCTTGCCCCACGCTTGCTCTATCGAAATGACAACCTTTTATATTTTATTTGGTCTTTTATCCTTGATCTAAAAATCCCTTGTCCAAAAGTCCAAAGGAAAGTCCTATTTCAGTTCCTTAACTTTTATACTTCTGAAAAACACTTCATTACCATGATCTTGTAGCAACAAGTGCCCTGCCGGGGCTTCGCCAAAGTTTTTCCAGATAGTGTATTTGCTGATAGCTACAAGGTCCTTATAAGCTTTGGAACCGCGTTCGTACTCCAATACTTTAACACCGTTGAGGTAATGCTCCACATGATTGTTCGGGTATACCACTACTCGTCCGGTGTTCCAGGCACCTATGGGATGTACAAAGCGCTCCTGCTTGTTGGCCTTTATCAGATCATATAACGAGGCCAGTGTACGGTCGCCATCACGGCCAAGCTTGGCATCGGGATGCAGTTTATCGTCCAGCACCTGGTACTCCAACCCAATGGCCGAACCTTTGGTAACTTCGCTTAGCGTAACAAAGTATTTAACCCCGCTGTTGGCGCCGGGCGTAAGTTTAAACTCAAAAGACAAATCGAAAGCGCTGTAATTATCGTTGGTTACCACGTCTCCACCACCCGATTCCTCTCCACCTGTTGACGGCAGTACGTGCATAACACCATTTGCAACTTCCCAGCCATGATTAGGGAACGTTTTAAGCGTAGCGCCATGCCAGCCGGTATTTGTTTTACCATCATATAAAAGCTTCCAGCCAGCGGCCTTTTCGCCTGCTGAGAGGCTGTTAGGTTGCAGGTTAACTACGTATATATCTTTTGGGAATGGCTTGGGTTTTAAGTTGGTTGTTTGCAGGTTAAAGTTTTTAAAGTATACTTTTTTACCGGCCTGTTCTTCCTTGCTTATGCCATGTACCTGCAACCCTATAAAGCCTTTTGCATCAACAGTATCAACCACATCTGCAGTGGGGATTCCGTTAACCCATGTTTTCATTTCGTTGCCAATGCACTCAATCCTGATGTGGTTAAACTCACCAACTTTAAAGGCATCTTTTGCCTTGGCATTCAAATCCAGGGGGTAAAGCCAGTCACGCCGACCCTCGTCGTAAATGCCGCCGCTCCAGTTACGATCTGATGGGTCAATTTCAAACTGCCTGCCGTAAACCTTCCCTTTACCACCATTACCGGCAGCATCATAGTGACTGCGGGTTTGCACACCCGAGTTGCTAAGCTTGCTTTCTATTTTAGTATCCAGTTCCAATATAAAATCGCCGTATTCCTTTTCGGTAACCAGGAAAGTGTTGCCCGAGTTCATAACGGTTGTGCCTACTATCTGGCCGTCTTCCACCTTATAATCGGCAGTACCTGCAAGGCGTTTCCAACCGTTGAGGGTTTTGCCGTCAAATATTTTAGTTTGGGCCTGTGACAGCGAAGCCGTTGCCAGTAATAGTATTGCGGGGTAGATATATTTTTTCATGGGTATCATGTAAACTAATTATAACATTTAAACTTTGTCATCCTGAGGAACGAAGGATCCACTCGCAGATATACATAGTGACGAATAGATTCTTCGCTATGCTCAGAATGACAAATTATTATTTATGGACAAACTTTTGTTTCCCTAATCTTAAACCTTCACTTCCCAGCCTTTTTCATACTCGCGGCTCCAAAGTTTTTCGGCTTCAGGGTCGTTTTGAATATGGCCGTTTGTTGGGTCGATGTGCAGCACGCGGTCAACACGGTATGATATATTGCCTAATTGTGGTAATAACGTTGATTTAAAGCCGATCTCTATCGGGCAGTTTAGCGGCGCTACGCCCCTAACTCCATCAATAAAGTTTTTCATGTGGAAACCATCCAATGCCTCGGTTGGGCTTACTTTGTTGTTGCCATCTACCTTGGTATCGTCCTTAACATCTTTAACTAACTTATTGGCAGGATCATAAACCTGATAGCCGTTACCGCTGCCATAAAAGAGTGTTCCCTTATCGCCATAAAATATTACCCCACGGCTCAATCGTTCAATATTATAGCCGTTACAGCTGCGGCTTTCCCATTCGGCGGCGGTATTGTTGGGGAAGTTGTACAGGATATTTTGCGTATCGGGTGTTTGCCAATCATCATTATAATGGAAACGACCGCCGGTTGATACCACTTTGTTCGGAAAATCAACCCCAAGCCCCCAACGGATCACGTCGAGCTCATGTGTGCCATTGTTCAACGCTTCGCCGGTTCCCCAGTTCCAGAACCAATGCCAGTTGTAGTGAATAAGGTTATCCTGGTAAGGTTTGCGCGGCGCAGGGCCCTGCCATAATTCATAATTTAAATTTGCGGGTACCGCCACCTGTTTACCATGACCAATGCTTGCACGGTTGTTGGTATACCAGCCCTTAGCATAATACGCCCGACCTATAACACCATCATGCAGTTCCTTAACCATCAATTGCACATTGGAGAATGAGCGGCGCTGGCTACCCATTTGTACTAAACGGTTGTATTTTTTTGCGGCCTCAACCACCATTTCGCCTTCGTGCGGGTTATGACTGCATGGCTTTTCTACATAAACATGTTTACCGGCCTGGCAGGCCATAATGGTAGCGGGGGCATGCCAATGATCGGGCGGGGCAACTACTACGGCATCAATATCCTTTATCTCCAGCATTTTGCGGATATCGGTAATACCTTTGGGGCGCTTCCCTGTTATTTTAAAGATCTCTTCTATGGTTTTATCAACTACTTTCGAATCCACATCGCAGATGTAGCCTACTTCTACATTTGGGATCTTGGCATAGCTTTGGGCCAGGTAAAGACCACGACTATTGGTTCCCATCATTCCTAACACCACCTTCTCGTTGGGCGATCCTCTGAAAAAACCTGCGGCCTTTGATATTTGTGGCGCCAGCAGGAAACTTGTTCCGGCTGCTGAAGTAGTTTGAATAAACTTTCTACGGCTGATCATAGCTAATATCGGTTAATTGGTTTATAATGTGCCCGGTGAGCAGGCCTTGCAAATTAGCTAAGTTTTACAAAGCATGAAAAGAAACAGCAAGTTACTTTCGTTATACATTGTAATTTAACTGTTACTACAACGATGTAGTAAATCACAACGCCGATTTTAATACCAAAACAGGCCCCGCGTTAACGGAGCCTGCATGTTTTCATAGGTTGATGTGTGATATAGACAGGTGATATTTATACTAAGCTTGCTATTGACATTACATCCAGTTTTGATGTGCGGTAATTACGTACCCGTTTGTAAACGCCATTGCCATTACTACTGCCATCGTTATTGGTATTACCTTCAATGGTTTCAAATATATCGCCGTGTATGGCGGTGATGATGCCGGTATGCTCCCAGTCGTTAGTTGTTTTTTCTAACAGGAAGATATCGCCCGGTTTTACCACCGCCGGATTATTACGTACGGCCGTGTAGCGGCTCAGGATGCCTTTTTGTATGGCCGATGTGGCCACTGTATCGCAACTATAAGAAAGGGGCATTAATTTTCTGAAATCTTTACCAAGCTGACTGGCGGCCTGGTCAAAAATAGCTTGTACAAAGCCCATGCACCAAAACCAGGGCGTTCCCTCCATGCCATCCATATAAGCACGTACCCAAGGGCCGCTATTGCTTTGCCCTTTAATGGTAAGCTCAAAAGGCGCATTATTTAAATGCTGTATTGCGGTGTTAACTAATATAGTACGCAGATCGGTACCGGCGGCCACGCCTGTAAAAGCGTTTGCCATTGGTTGCGATAATACTTTGAAAAGCGCCAGATCCACCACGCCTGTTTGCGACAACCCTTTTGCTGCCTGAAAGTGTTTCACGGCCAGTTCTGTAGCCGGCCCAAAGTCGCCGTCAATGCCGGTGGCCGTTCCCGAAGAGGGATGTACCATAGCATACAGGTTAAGCCAGCTTTGAATTTTCATGACATCTTTAAGGGTATTGGTACTGCCGTTTCGCTGCTGTGTTGCCGGTATGGCCAGTTCTTTAAGGTATTGCTTTTTTATCATGCGCTTAGGTTTTTAAAGTGATAAGGCTTAGGTTTTGTATATGTTTTAAACAGGCTGAATGTTGCTTTTACAATGGTAAAGGTATATTGCCCGCTGTATATTTTCTTTAGTAAATTTACTGAAGTACGTGCGTATTTTTACGCAAAATTGGAGTAAACAACTGTACTAACAGGAGTTTTACAATAAACAGAAAAGCCCTGCTGGTTTTTAAACTTAGCAGGGCTTTGTATTTACGTTCTGTTAATCACCGCAAATTGGGATTAGTATTTTATTGGCAGCGGAACCAGGTTTAAATTTTGGCGCTGGTGCCAGTATGGATAAATTGGGGCAACTTCGCTGGCGGCATCAAGCTTTTTAACCTGATCTATAGTAAGATTCCAGCCTATGGCGGCTAAGTTTTGGTTTAGCTGCTCTTCGTTACGGGCACCTATTATGATATTGGCAACAGTTGGGCGTTGTAATAACCAGTTTAAGGAAACCTGTGCAACAGATTTACCTGTTTCTTCGGCCACTTCATCCAAAGCATCAACAATATTATACAGGTGTTCAAAGTTAGTAGCAGGACCATGACTACCACCCTGTACCGTTCTTGAACTCTCCGGAATAGGTTGTCCCCTCCTGAATTTACCGCTCAGCTGACCAGATGCCAACGGACTCCAAACAATGGTACTAACTTTCTCCTCGATACCCAACGGCATCAACTCCCATTCAAATTCACGGTTAAGCAGCGAATAATAGGCCTGGTGAGCCACGTACCTGCTCCAGCCATAACGTTCAGACACAGATAAGGACTTCATCAAATGCCAGCCCGAAAAGTTGGAACAGGCTATATAACGCACCTTACCACTGGTAACCAGGTCGTCAAGCGCACGCAGGGTTTCCTGTACAGGAGTGGTGGCGTCAAAGCCATGCATGTGGTAAATATCAATATGATCTGTTTGCAGGCGTCGCAAGCTTTCTTCGGCCCGTTTTACAATATTATAGCGCGATGAGCCGTAATCGTTAGCCCCATCGCCCATGGTAAAAGTAGCTTTGGTACTAATAAGCACATCATTACGTAAACCTTCCAGCGCCTTGCCCAATATTTCTTCGGATAGGCCCCTTGAGTACACGTTAGCCGTATCAAAAAAGTTAACACCTGCATCAAGGCATAGGTTTATCATTTTTTTGGCTTCATCAACCTGCGTATTTCCCCAGGCCTTAAAAAACTCGTTGCCGCCGCCAAAAGTGGCCGTGCCGAAACTTAATACGGGTACTCTTAGTCCCGATGCTCCTAATTGTCTGTATTCCATTGTGGTATTTTTGATGTTTGTTATAGCTCCTGTAAGACGCTTATCACAAAGCTAAAATATAAGTGTTTAACCACTCAATTTCACTAATCATTAGTTTGTCATATATGTAATGCCGGGTGCTAATATCGGTGATATAAAACCCCATAATTATTATTTTTGGACAGATGACTGCAGATCCCCTACGCATATCCCTTTTTGAAATGAGGCTTGAAGAAATTCACCGCCGGGACCCGCTTTTGCGCTACGAGATCACCATCCGCGATTTTATTGCTTTGTTTCCCCTCAAATACAAACATGGCAATTTGGTAAAACCGGAGAAACCAGATTCATTTGGGTTAGACAGGCATGTGTACCTGAAGGTACTGGTAGCCTTTGGCCAGTCGTTCGGTTAAGCAAACCAATCCTATCAGGAACAGGTCTAAATAGCAAATAGCCCTGTTAAAGGCGATGGCTTGTGTTAACTTCGCACCAAAATATTTCACATGGCAACCACCAAACTTACTATCAATAACAACGGTTCTGTAAAAATCGAAGGCGACTTTGAAATTGTAGATATGCAGGGCAATAACTATGGCTTGCAAGGCCGTACAGTATTATCTGTATGCCGTTGCGGTCTATCGGCCAACAAGCCATTTTGCGATGGATCGCACAAAGGTCATTTTGAGCACAACGCCATCGCGTTTGATTTGCCTCCAAAAAAGGTTTAAGCAAAAACTTATTAAAAGTATTAAAAGCCTTCTGTATAAATTACAGGAGGCTTTTGCTTTATAAACGTTTTACGGTATTTTTTATTGAATTTTGAAGCCTGCAATATGCGTTACTTTTTTCACATAGGTTATCATGGCACCCATTATAGCGGCTGGCAAAAACATGCCGGGGTTATCAGCGTGCAGGAGGTATTGGAAAAAGCGCTCAGCCAGATCTTAAAGATTCCCGTAGCAGTTGTGGGTTGCGGCCGTACCGACGCGCAGGTACATGCCAGCCAGTTCTTTTTTCATGCCGACATAGAAAACGAATGGGACTTCGACCTGCTTTTCAGGTTGAACAAACTATTGCCCGATGACATTGCCGTATTCGACATCATACCAATGCAAGGCCTTCCTCACGCCCGTTTCGACGCGGTGCAGCGTGGTTACGATTACTTTATCCATACTTATAAAGATCCATTTTTGAGCAGGTTTAGTTCACTTTATCCCGAGAAAGACCTTGATATAGCTACCATGACCAAGGCCGTGGCCCTGCTCCCATTGTATAACGACTATCGCGCATTCTGCAAAATGCCAGACAGGATTGACCATACCATTTGCAATGTAACATCGGCAGCACTTTTTGTTGATAGCAACGGAGATAAGCTCAGGTTCAGCATTTCGGCCAATCGTTTTTTAAGTAAGATGATCAGGATCATTGTTGGCAAACTGCTGGAGATTGGCCGGGGCGATATGAGTGTGGATGAGTTTGAACACTACCTCATCAGCAAAGAAACGCCTAAAACCATAATCCCGGCCTATCCGCAGGGATTGTACCTATCTAAAGTAACCTACCCCTATCTTGACCTGCCTTGCCGCAGCAATTTCAAGGTTTAAACACACCTAAACCCGTTCATTTAAAGGAGATTGATTTGGTGCTATTTCCTCGTTTTTAAAGCTAATTTCTTGCTTCGCTAAAATATCAGCGGTAATTTGAGTAATTTCGCACTCTTAAATAATTAATAAAGCGTACTGATGGTGTGGTTTGAAAAATTGAAGCTGAATAAGCAATTGGTAAGATCTGTAAACGAAGCTGGTTTTACAAACCCTAAAGAGTTGCAATTAAAAACCCTTACCAGGATAGTTGGCGGTCAGGATATTATAGCCATCGGCCATGAGGGCAGCGGTAAAACCACCACCTATGTACTGGGCGTACTCAACCGCTTCAATTATGCCCCGGAAGGTGTTCCGCGTGTGTTGGTACTTGTTCCCGAAAAAGACCAGGTGCTGGGCGTGATAGAACAATTTGACCGTTTAAATAAAAACAAATCAATAAAGATAGTAGGCCTTTACGTTGCCCCTGGTATTGAAGCCCAGATGGATGCACTTGCCGATGGCGCTGATATTGTAGTAGCTACTCCCGACAGGGCAAGGGCTATTTACCTTAAACTGGGCCTTAACCTTAATAAGGTTGATATGTTTGTGGTTGACGATGCCGACCAGATGGTAAAAAAAGGTCTTCAACTACCCGTAGTTGAGTTAGCCAATAGCATTGGCAAAAGCCAAAAACTTGTTTTTACCGAGGTTATGCACAGCAAGCTGGAAAAAATGCTTGATCCGTTCATGAAATCGCCGGCAATTATAGAGGTAGAAGCGTTGAGCGAAGAACCGTTGCTTACCCACCCGCAGCTGCTTTATAATGTACCCAACTTTGGCACCAAGCTAAACCTGCTTAATTTATTCATGTACGATGAGGAACTGTTTACCAAAACCGTAGTTTTTGTAAACACCCGCGCCACTGCCGATAAATTATATAAAAGCCTGCATAGCCGCTTGCGCCAGGCCGTTGCTTTTTTAAACCCACAGTTTTTTGATACTAACGGCTATAAAACAATTGAAGATTTTAAGGCTGATGAAAAAGCAAGGGTGCTTATTGTAGCCAATGAAAACGAGGAGGTTATTAACCTTGGTGGTATCCCCTTTCTTATCCATTTTGATTTGCCTGCCGAAAAAGAAACGTTTATTGATCGCATCACTAATCACACACCCGATAGCGACGACGAAACAATGGCCATTACCTTTGCAACCGACCTTGAACTAAGCGCAGTTAAAAAGATTGAACAGGCCAGCGGTAAAAAAATACCTGTTGCTGCCCTGCCAGATGACCTGGTTATAGATAAGGATATCAAAAAAGAAGATAAACCGGTAAAACCCAACCCTGATGCTCCTATTGTTGGCGCAGCTTTCCACGAGAAAAAAGCGGCTAACTCAAAAACCTACAATTTTAGTTCGGGGCAAAAGGCTAAAATGAATAACAAGCGCAAGCACTAAAATTTGTTGTAATTATCTACATATAGGTCCTCTACCTTTTTGCGGGCCCAGGGTGTTTTGCGCAAAAACTTCAGGCTTGATTGGATGCTGGGATTATCCAAAAAACAATTAATACGGATGCGGTAACCAAGCTCGGGCCAGCCAAAATGGGCCACAAGCTCGTTCAAAACCATTTCTAACGTTTTACCATGAAGCGGATTATTGTTTTGTTCCTGCATAAGCAAAAGTAAAGCTTGTTTTTAACAGCGCAGTATTTCCCCGGTAAATTATTTACAATTTATTTATTTCATGATAACCCAGGCATAACTAAAGTTCCTCCATTCTCGTTTAAATGGTATGCTTATTACTGGCGGAGTTTTAATATAAATAACTATATTTAGTAGTTGGGTATTACTCCCTAAAGGAATAACAGGCAACCATATAAACAAAAATTACCGCTATATAAATGAAGGGCTTAAAACTTTACCTGACCTTATTTTTTCAGGCCATCTCATTGTGGGTAATTGCGCAAAATAAACCTATCCATTTTCAGCATATAGGCAGCAGGGAAAACCTGTCTGAACTTAACATAAGCGATATGGTGCAGGATAGCCGTGGTTTTATATGGGTGGCCACTCGCGATGGGCTTAACCGTTACGATGGCAACAAGTTTAAGGTATTCAGAAACATCATTAACGACAAAACCAGCCTAAGCACCAATTACCTGAATGACATTGCCGAAGATAAGAACGGCGATCTATGGATAGCTACCAGCGGCGGCGGCATTAACAAATATGATCGTAAAAAGAACCGCTTTTACCGCTACCAGCATACCGACGGGCAAACCAACAGCATTGCCAGCAATTATATTATAAAACTGGCTTTTGACAAAAATGGCACATTATGGATAGCCACGTTAAAAAATGGCCTCGACTCCTATAACATCAGCCAGAATAAATTTACGCACTACGTTTATAACAAGGATGATGCGGGCAGCCTCAATGATGATAACCTGCGGTCGTTATATGCCGATAGTAAAAATAATATATGGGTGGGTACTTCGTACGGAGGCCTTAACCTGTTTAACCGTGCCAATAAAAGCTTTACCCATTTTAAACACGATGAAAAAGTTAAAGGCTCGTTAGCCGCCAATAAAGTAACCTGTATTTTTGAGGATAGCAGCAACCGGCTTTGGGTTGGCCTTACCAATGGCGGCCTCAATTTATTTGATGCTACCACACAAACATTTAAAGTTTTTAAAAACGACCCTAAAAACAGCAACTCCATAGCCTACAACAGCATTCTTTGTCTTGCCGAGGATGACAATCATAATTTATGGATAGGTACCGAAAACGGGGGATTGAGCATCCTGAGTCCCGATTTAACCAAATTTATAACCTACGCCCATGATGATGTTGACATCAGCAGTTTAACCAGCAACTCGGTTGATGTTATAATGAAAGACAAGATTGGCAATATGTGGATCAGCGCATTTGCATCGGGCATAAACCTGTATAAAAAAACGAGAAATAATTTCGCGCATTACAAACATAACTCCAGCAGCAATAGTCTTTCTAACGATTTTGTGCTGAGCCTATGTGAAGATAGCCAGCATAACATTTGGGCCGGTACCGATGGTGGCGGTCTTAACGAGTTTAACCCGCAAACGGGCAATTTTAAGGTTTATAAAAATAATGAGGCTGATAAAAGCAGCATATCCGGCAATTACATTCTGGCCCTCAAACAAGATGACAATGACAACCTATGGATAGGGACCTGGGGTAATGGCGTGAGCGTTATGAATGCCAGCTCTCATAAATTTCGCAACTACCAGCATAACGACGATGACAGCACAAGCCTTAGCGGAAATAATATATACGCCATAACAACCACCGCCGATCATAAAGTATGGATTGGAACCCTGGGCCAGGGACTTGAACTTTTTAACCCTAAGACAAACAGCTTTATCCACTATCGGCACAATATTAATGATCCAAAAAGTTTAAGCAGCGACAACATAAATTCCCTTTTTTGCGATTCGAAGGGGACTTTGTGGATTGGTACTAATGATGCCGGCTTTGATATATATAACCCGCAAACCAACTCATTCACCAACTTTAAACACGAAACAGCAAAGAACAGCCTGAGCAATAATACTGCGCTCGATATTTTTGAAGACCATTTGGGGAACATCTGGATCTGTACCTATGATGGCTTAAACCGCTTCGATCCTAAAACAGGGAAGTTCACCGTATTTAAAACTAAAGATGGCTTGCCTAATGATTATACCTACGCCATAAAGGAAGATAATGGGGGCAATTTATGGATCAGCACCAATAATGGCATATCCCGGTTTGATCCTGTAAAAGAGACCTTTAGGAATTATACTATTATGGATGGATTACAGGCCGACGAGTTTAAACCCCACTCGGCAGTAAAAGCGCATGATGGTAGGTTGTATTTTGGCGGTGTAAACGGGTTTAATGTATTTAACCCTAACGACGTTATTGATAGCTCGTACAACCCGCCGCTAATACTATCCGACTTCCAAATCTTTAACAAATCTGTACCGGTAGCGCAAAGGGCCGATGATCCTTCGCCGTTAAAGCAGGATATTTCTGAAACGAAGACCATTACCCTCAGCCATGAAGAATCGGTAATCTCCTTTGAATTTGTTTCTTTGGATTTTGCACCGGTTAATAAAAAGAATTACGCCTACCAGTTAGTTGGTTTTGATAAAGGGTGGAACTACGTCGGCAATAAAAACACGGCAACGTATACTAATTTACCTGCCGGTGATTACTCCTTCAATGTAAAAAGTCAGAACAGCGATGGCAAGTGGTCAAAACGCGAACTCAGTATCCAGCTTATCATATTGCCGCCATTTTGGTTAACATGGTGGTTTATTATATTGGCCGCGTTACTAATATTCGCGGTTATTTATGGCCTTTACCGTTTAAAAGTAAACACTATTGAAAAGCAAAAAGCCCGGTTGGAAGAGCAGGTATCTGAACGTACGGCCGAAGTAATTTCCCAATCGGAGGAACTAAAGAAACAGGCCGAAAGTTTGCAGTCCCTAAACTCCGAACTGCAGGTACAATCTGAAGAATTGCAGGCGCTGAATGAAGAACTGCTTTCGCAATCAGAAGAACTGGAAATACACATGAACCAGGAGCAACAGGCGCGTGAAGAAGCAGATAAGGCCAACCAAGCAAAAAGTGTGTTCCTTGCCACCATGAGCCACGAAATCCGCACCCCTATGAATGGGGTTATCGGCATGGCATCTTTACTCAGCGAAACTGATTTGAACAGTGAGCAACGCGATTATACCGATACCATTATGGCTTGCGGCGACAGCCTGGTGAGTGTTATTAATGATATCCTCGATTTCTCCAAGATAGAATCGGGAAAGATGGATATGGAGCAGGAAGATTTTGACCTGCGCCACTGCATTGAAGAGGTAATGGACATCTTTTCGCCAATAGCATCACAGCAGGAACTGGAACTTGTTTACCAGATAGATCCTGCCCTGCCTTTTCAAATTGTTGGCGATAGCCTGCGCCTTAAACAGGTAATTACCAACCTAACCAGTAATGCCTTAAAATTCACGCAAAAGGGTGAGGTATTTATAAAAGTTTTCTTGTCGAAGACTTTAGAAAACAATGAAATTGAGATTGGCTTTAGCGTTATGGATACGGGTATTGGCATTGCTACAGAAAAACTTCCTAACCTGTTCAACGCCTTTTGGCAGGCCGATTCATCAACCACGCGTAAGTACGGCGGCACCGGTTTGGGTTTGGTGATCAGCGAGCGGCTGGTGAAACTGATGGGAGGCGAAATTTGGGTGGAAAGCGTTTTTGGAGAAGGATCGGTATTTGTATTTACGGTGAAGGTTGCTATCAGCAAAAAACAATCCAAGTATGTGCCGCTGGTATTTAACACTGCCGATCTTAAAGGCAAAAAAGTACTTATTGTAGACGATAACCAAACCAACCGCTTTATACTTCAAATGCAATTGGAGCAATGGGGACTAATTACGGTGGCGGCCGCATCGGCCATTGAGGCGCTTGAACTGTTAACCGCAGCGCGCAACTTCAACCTGGTGATCACAGATATGGAAATGCCCGAAACTGATGGCGTTGTACTGGCAAAGGCCATTAAACAAGAATTTACCAATTTGCCGGTAATCATGCTAAGTTCCATTGGCGACAGCTCTAAAAGTAAGTATCCGGGCCTCTTTTCGGCTATATTAACTAAGCCCGTTAAACAAAATCAATTGGGTAAAAGTATCCAGGCCGAGTTAAAGGGCGTCGGAAACTTGAGCGTAACCGAAAACAAACCCGTAAAATTACTCGATGAAAATTTCGCCATCCAATACCCATTACACATCATGGTTGCCGAGGATAATGAAGTGAACCAAAAACTGATAAGCCGGATGTTAACTAAACTTGGCTACAATTTTGAACTGGCCATAAACGGACTTGAAACGTTAGATAAAATCAAGAGCAAGAATTTTGATGTAATACTGATGGATGTGCAGATGCCCGAGATGGATGGTTTTGAAGCCACACGATCTATCCGTAAAAGCAATATCAACCAGCCATTCATCATTGCCATGACCGCCAATGCCGGCCCCGATGACCGCGACCTTTGCATAAGCGAAGGCATGGACGATTATATTGCCAAACCCATGAAAACAGAAGGGCTAATAGCGGTATTAAAGGCAGCTCATAAAATGGTAAAAAGGAAGTAAAACCGCAACTTATACGGCGGCTGAAAGCCGCAACCATGTTAGGTCACGAACTGAAAGTTCGCGCCGGTTGATAGGTTGTTTACACCGGTTAATAGAGTGTGGTTACTCCACGCCCAATTCCTTCATTAACTTATCAAAAGCTACCTTCATTTCGGCAAGGTCCTGCTCTAATTTTACAACTCTTGCTTCAAGGCCGCTGGATGATCTGCCGGTGCCTTCTTCGGGTTCGTCATCGTCGGATATTTCTGGGGTGCCGGCTAACAGGTGGGCATAGCGGGCTTCCTTTTGGCCGGGGCGTTTAGGTAACTGAACTATGTATGGCATCTCCGGATCGGCCAGTTTCTCCAGCATCTCCTGTACCTCTTCTATCGATTCAAACTCATATAACCTGCCCGAGCTGGTATTTAGTTCGCCGGGGGTTTGCGGGCCGCGTAATATCAGCAGGCATATCAGTGCTACTTCGGCAGGAATCACCGGGAAAACAATAGCAAAATTGTGTTTGTACTTAATATTACGGATGGAACCACCGGTGGCAGTAGAGATCAGTCCACGCCTTTTTAGGGTATTAAGCGCCTCTGTAACCGTACCTTCGTCGTAATTAACAACCGGCTTGCGCGATGTTTTTTGGTTGCAGGCGGCAGTTAAACCGTTAAGGGTCATGGGGTAATAGTCGGGCGTGGTTTTGCTTTTTTCCATTAGCGAGCCAAGCACACGCAGTTCAACTGCTTCAAGTACGGGTAAAGTTTGCGGTGAATCCATGGTTAAATATAGTCAGCTTTTTATAACCGCAAAATATTAGTGTTTATTTTTAAACACTTGACTTGTGGGTATGCTAATTTTTATGGTAAATGTGTTACTTTGTAGACAGATTAGCTTTGGGCTTTCAGCCTTTTGCTTTTAGCTTAAAAGAATGTCTTTATTCATCACATCACTAAATTCGGGGAGTAATGGCAATTGCTATTACGTAGGGAACGAGCGGGAGGCAATATTGGTTGATGCCGGCATATCATGCCGTGAAACTGAAAAACGCATGGCCCGGCTGGGGCTGTCCATGAGCAAGATAAAAGCCATATTTGTATCGCACGAACATTCTGATCATATCCGCGGCATCCCGGTACTGGCAAAAAAGTTCAAGCTGCCGGTTTACATAACGCCGGGTACTCTGTTGCACATGGGCGATAGCCTGGATATGGAACTGGTACACCACCTGCGCGAATTTGAAACCGTACACATAGGCGAACTGCAGGTAACATCATTCCCCAAAGAGCATGATGCCACCGAACCGCACAGTTTTATAGTAAGCTGCCGCGATATAAAAGTTGGTGTATTTACCGATCTGGGCTTAGTTTGCGACCGGCTGATCCGTTATTTCAGCCAATGCCATGCCGCCTTTCTTGAAGCTAATTACGATGATGAGATGCTGGAGAACGGCGGCTACCCTTATCACCTCAAACGCCGCATCAGGGGCGGCAAAGGTCACCTGAGCAATAAACAGGCCTTATCTCTTTTCATGACCCACCGGCCGCCGCACATGACGCACCTGCTGCTCGCTCACCTCTCCAAAAACAATAACGACCCAAAATTGGTGGAAGAACTGTTTAACAATTGTGCCGATGGCATAAACATTATAGTAGCCTCGCGTTTTGAGGAAACCCCGGTTTACCACATAGGTTTTAGCAATACAATAAGCGCCCAAGTTGGTCAGCTTGATTTTGGGTTTGGCGCGTTTTTATAACGATTAAACGATATCGTCTTTAGCCCGGTCCTGCATGAATATCGTACTTAGCATTTCATAAAGCTCGGCGTGCTTATGCTTTAACTCATCGGGCTTTTGAAAAAAGTATTCGGCCACTACAGCAAAAAACTCCGCTTCGTTGGTTATGGCGTAGGGGTTGATATCTGATTTACCGGCTTCTATTTTGTGAATTTCCTGGTGTATCATTTTTAGCCAGGGCATAACGTATTCATGCGCCAGCAGGTTTTCGGGCACACCATCGGTTGCGCCGTCGCTTTTATCTAACAGGTGTACAAACTCATGAATGGCAGTGTTCTCCTTCCCTGCCGATTTTGAAAACCCTTTGATAAGCGCTGCGCGCGATAAGATCATCTGTCCGTTCATGTAGCCGGTACCAACCATGCCCAGGATATTTCGGTTCTCGCCCTCAAACTGAAACTCACCGTCGAAAGTATCGGGATAAAGGATCACGTTGGTAAGGTTTTGGTAACGCCAGTCCTTAAAGCCAAAAATGGGGATCACGGCGCTGGACGCTATCATTACCCGGTCGGTATCATCAACCGTGGTGCCAACACCTTCAATGGTTATACCATCAAGAAAGGCATTAACCTTTTGCTCAAATACCTGCTTACCGGCATCATCCAATAGCTGGTAAAACTGGATATGGGTGTTTAATATTGGCTTAAAATCGGTTTGCGGCGAGGTCGTGGTTAACTTGGTTTTGCCCCGGCTTAAAAAATACCAGGCAATAAGAGCGAATACGATGAGTAGTATAACGATGTTGTAAGTCATTTGTAAATTTGGTTATTAAATTATATAAATCAGCAACATCACCAATGCCGCTATAAGTGTATTTAATAAGTTTACTGTATTGTTGCCAATATAGCTTTTACGTTCCAATAAAGCACCCATTGCCGAATCGCTGAGGTTACCTGCGGTTCCGGCTAATATGATCCACAGAATATTTATGTCCCAACCAAATCCAAAGGCATAAATAACGGCGATGATGATGCTTCCGGCAAGACCGGCCAAAGTTCCCTCCAGGCTTATTACACCATCGAGCCCGCGCTCGTCTGGTTTCAGGCTGATGATATTAAAGAAACGCTTACCGTAAACCGTCCCTAATTCTGATGAGAGGGTATCGGCGGCGGCCGAAGCAAAGCTGGCGGCCATCATCAATATTAATAAGGGATGTTGCTGATGGTAAAATAAAGTGAACAAGCCTAATGCCCCCGCTACGCCTGCATTGGCCAATACCTGTGCTGCACTTCTGCCTGTTTTATGCTCGTTCGCGGCATCAAAAACCAGCTTTTTATTTGCCTGCCATGAGGTTGCTGCAGACCCCATGATAAAAAAAGCCGTCATCATGGCTACGCCGGTAAAACCAGCACCAACAAAAACAAGGTAAGCAACTACCCCACCGGTTAGCGCAGCAATTACCGTTAGTTTGCGCGCAGCGATAGCGTAGGTAATTCCCGCTATAATAATTAACGCCAATATGGTGTTGCTGCTAAACATAATTGCCAAAGGTATTTATTGTGCGGTTATTTAAACTATCAATCCTTATTTTTGCCCTGCATGAAAGATACATTAGGCCAGGCCATCTACAACCATTTTCATAAAGCCCCAGCGCATAAATTATGGATCCATAACCAATATGGACCAAAAGAGGAAATGCCTATAGAAGCCTACTTTCGCGACGAAGATGATATGCCCGACCTGGAATGGCTTGCCCTTAACGAATGCCGCGGCGATGTGCTCGACATTGGCGCAGGCGCAGGCAGCCACGCCTTATTACTGCAGGAACGCGGTTTTGACGTTGCGGCGTTAGAAATTTCTCCGCTTGCTGCCGATGTAATGAAAGCCCGTGGCGTAAAAAATGTAATAACAACGGATATATTTGAATATCAGGAACGCAAATACGATACCCTGTTATTGCTCATGAATGGCATAGGCCTAACCGGAACTATAGCTAACCTGACCATTTTCCTGGAACACATGAAGCTGCTGCTAAATAAAGGTGGGCAACTTTTGTTTGATTCATCTGACATTGCCTACCTATACGAAGGCAAGTTACCGGATAACGGCAAGTACTACGGCGAACTGCTTTATCAATATGAATATAACCGCCAAAAAACAGAGTGGTTCCCCTGGCTATATATTGATGAAAAAATGCTGATCAAAATTACCAGTGAAGCTGGCTATGATATGGAAGTTTTATTAGAAGATGAATTTCAGCAGTATTTAGTGCGGTTAACGCTGAAATAGGTACCTGCACTATTCAAATGTATAAAGCTGCAATATGATAATACTGCAGCTTTATACATAAATTTTACTTGATGATCAGCAACCAGCCTTTACCTTTTTCAACCGGGATTTTATCATTCAAGCCGAACGTTTTGCCTGGCTGAAAGCTCTTGATCTCGGGCGCGGTAATGGTCGCTTTTGATGGATCAATGCCTAATTTTTTCCAGTCAATCTTTAACTGGAAATCGGTATCACCATCTTCCCAGCTGGCAATGGATACAAGGGCAGCGCCATCTTTTTTGTAAACGGTAGCCAATACTTTAGCACGATTGGTTTTAACAGGTACATCATCAACCCAGTAGCCTATCATTTTTGTGCCTTTCATGCCAAAATCATCCCATACTTTCCATATCGGGCGTGGGTCGGCACCGTCGCTCCATGGCATGCGGTTAGTCATACCGTAAACCATACCTCTCCATTTGTTACCGCCGCCTTGCAGCATTTCGCCCATTAAACCAAAGGGAATACCACTTACTTCGGTCAAAAAGAAATCAGGGTCATTCTTCTCGTAATCAAAGTACTCGCCAAACCATAGGCGGTTTAAGTATGGAAAATGTTCCATGTACAAGTTGGCGCTATTATTAAAGCCATCGCTTTTATTGTATTGGTTGGCCGAATGCAAATCAATTATACCAGGGTGACCATCTTTGGTTAACACCCGTTTAACGCGTTTCATAGTTACCCGGTCAAAAGCCACATCGTCCAGATAAATACCGTCTATACCAACGTTTTGAGTAAGCCAGTTCATCCCTTCCACATAGTAATTGTGCCAGCGGTTCATGCCGCTGTTGATGATGGCCGCATCCTTAATTTCGGGAACAAACCATGCGGCAATGTAATCATCACCAATATGCTCCTGCAACCAGCTAAAGCCGCCGCCTTTACCCGGTGAATAAATCTCATGACCCAAACTGCGCAACGCAAATGTTTCATAAGCATGGTTAGATAGTTCGCGGATGGTGTTGTAAATCTTCACTTTTTTACCCGCCGCATGTGCCGAATCATCATAAGCCTTCATTGATTTCCAGGCGATGAACGGATAGTTAATATTAGGATTAATAGCCGTTGCGTGGTGAATATTGATAACAGTTGCCCCTACTGCTTTAATGGTATCAATAGGTTTGTAAGCGTGATAAAAACGGGTAGCCCACTGAAAATCGGTATTAATCGGGTGGAATGGTGTGATAAGCAGCGTAAAATTATAATACAGCTCATCGCCTTTGCTTAGCTTCCTTTCGCCGCTGTAGTTGTTGGCCAGTACGGCATTACCATCATCGGCTATCTTAATACCACCTTTGTTGTCATTACCCCATGAAGATGGCAGGATCAACGGTTTTTGCAGGTAGAAATTGGTATTCAAAGGGCGCACATATTTTTCATCGCGCAGCGAATACTGTAAACCGGCATTTACGTTACCTACCCATGCTCCATCCTGGTTTTTATGGGAAACATCCCATTTCCACTCAAAATTTTCAGGACGGTAGCCTCCTTTTTGTCCCAGGCCCATCATGTACTTAGCATAATCCTTTTTAAACGGAATATGCATAGCAATGTCCTTTAAACTTACATCCTGCAATGCCTTAACCTTTACGGTATAGGCTATAAAACCATCAAACTCCAACGATGCGGTAACCTGCATTTGCAGTGTGTCGTTTGTGCTGGTGGCCGTCCACTGTACAGTGCCGGCCTCTTTTTTAGTAAATTGAACGCCCTGACTTTTCAGGTTCATTTTGCTGCCACCGGCATTTATAAAATGAAAATGAATTGCCTCGGTTAGCAGGTTATTGGGTGTGGTGGTATAACCCGTCATTTCGGGTGTAAAGTGCGTTTGGATCTGTTTTGGGAAACCATCTTTGTTAACTTCCACTTTTCGGCCCAATAGGCTTATGGTGTTATTATTTACCTCCAATGGCGTATAAGGTGCAATAACGGTGTTTTGCTGTGCCATTGTAGAGTTAAGCCATTTAAGACGCGTCATTTTCCAGGGCTCATCTACCCCGCCGTCTTTTAAGATCTTACTGCTTACCTTAATAGCCAACTGGACAACCTTCGCAGGTTTTCCGTCGATACTGATAGTGGCCTTACCCGTGTAGGTAGCCGGTGACGCTCCTACAGGCACATCAACCCCACACCATAAAGCCTGGATAGTACCCGCATTTACATCAACGGTTTTAATAAGCGGCTTACCATCATAACCTGTACCACCTGTATTGATACAAAATAAAGCCGCAGCCGGGATAGTTTTACCAGACGGTGCTGTAAGGCTGCTAAAAGTAACTTTAACATTCTGCAGGTTTTGCAGGGCGTAAATACCTAATTGAAAGGCAAAGTTTTCGCCGCGTGCGGCCTGACCTGTATATTTGGTTTGCTCGCCAAGCTCAATCCAGCGTTGCGGCAGATCTTTACTCATGCGGATGGAATTTAACCTGTCTTCAGGAAAAACAATAAATGGCTCCGATTTATGTTTGCTAACCAAAGCGTCGGTTTCTGCTTTAGTGGCGATAACCTCCATCGGATAAAAGCTGTTAAAGGCGTCTATGGATTGAAATGCCTTTACACTTGCGGCAGGAATAGCTTTACCACTGCCAACTTCGCCAAGCCATTCGGCAGATGCTGTTTGCTCGGGTTTTAAATAAGTGCCTTTCGGATAATTGGAACGACCTTCATTTTTGCTCGGTAAATAATACACATAATAAGTACCCACGCCAGAAATTGGCTCAAAACTAATCTCGCCGCTTTCACGGGTGATCTGCCCAAATTTTACATTGGTTATTTTTTGGCCCGTTTTTGCATCCTGGATAATTATCCGTTTACTTTCGGGATCGGTATCCCTTCTTCTCCAGGGGATGATAACCTTTGCAGCCTTGCCTGTACCGTTAAAAGTTAAAACTACCCGGTGGTTCCCCAATGAATCGGGCAGCCAGCAACCAGGGCAATTGGTATAAGGTATTTTTTGAGCCGAAGCCCCAACAGCTGATAACAGGAAAACGAGCGCAAAGAAGTGTTTTTTCATAGTATAAATTTAGCAGGCACTTGTACTTTTTGGAGCAATTGCTTTGATTTTATTTCCATTGCATTGAAAACATAAAGCAATTTGGTTTTAAAGCACCTATAATGTGTTTTTGAATAGTGAAAATTAGCTATTAAGCGCAAACAAAGCAAAGCGGGCTTTACGCAAACATAGCGCAAACGTTTGTTTTACAAAAAGTTAATAAGTGCAAACGTTTAAACAAAAAGCCCCGCAACACCCTTTGGTTAGGTGTTACAGGGCTTAAATATAGCAGATTATTTAGTTGGGCTTTTTAAAAACCGCTGTCGTCAAGCGCAAAGGTATTTTTTCTGTCTTTCCATTTTCCTTTGGTAAAGTCAGGAAATTCAAGTGTTGCGTTACCTTCTTTTAGCGATTTGGTTGATAGCGGCGCTATTACGCTCATAGTTACCGAGTCATACACATCAATTGGTGTTTGTTTTTTTTGCTTAACAGCCTCAATAAAGCCGTTAAATACAAACCAGTCCATACCACCATGACCAGCGCCTTCGGCAAGTTTCTCGTATTTTTTCCAAAGCGGGTGATCGTATTTATCAAACCAGGTTTGTGCCGGTTCCCACTCATCATCCTTTGATTTACCTTCAATGTAAACGCTTTGGTTAACATCCATCCACAAGCCTTTTGTACCCTGCACCCTGAAACCTAATGAATATGGGCGGGGTAAATGGGTATCATGGCTCAACAACACGGTTTCGCCGTTTGCGCAGTTGATCATGGTAGTGGTAACATCACCGTTTTTATAATTGATCTTAGCGTTTTTATTACCCGGCGATAATTGCTCCACATAAGCTGCCAGTCCGCGTGCCTTTGAGCTAAAAGATGAGATACTGGTAAAGCGGTTACCTGCATTAATATTTGCGTAGTGCATGCATGGGCCGGCACCGTGGGTTGGGTATAAATCGCCATCCCTATCAACATTAAATTGTGTGCGCCATTGGGCCTCACTTAACGCATTCGGACCAAATTCAACACCGCCACCATAGTAACGTTTACCATCATTAAACAAAACGTTGCGTAAATTATGCTGATATCCACCTTCAAGGTGAACTAATTCGCCAAAAACATCCTGTCTTACCATATTTAAAGCCGCCATTACATCCCTGCGATAACATACGTTCTCCAAAGTCATGTAAGGGATACCTGTTTTTTCTGAAGTATGCACAATATCCCAGTGCTCATCAACGGTTAAACCTGCAATTACCTCGCAGCCCACGTATTTACCCGCTTTCATAGCATCTATTGATTGCTGGTAATGAAACTGCCATGGGGTTGCAATTATAACGGCGTCGATAGTTTTATCGTCAAGCAGTCTTTTGTAGGCATCAAGGCCGCCAGTGTATTCTTTGGCTGCAGGTTTACCTTTTTTTGCTATGTAATCGCGACAAATTTTCAGTGACCTTTCCTGGGTATCGCATATCGCAACGATCTCTACATCATCGCGAAGTACACCTTCTGAAATATGGCTCATGCCACGGGCGCCAACGCCTATGTAGCCTAATTTTACTTTACCATTTACCGAGGCGAACAGGCTGCCCGTTGGTAATATGGTAACACCGGCCGCAACTATGGCGCTTTGTTTAATGAACGATCTTCTTTCCATTTTTTATTTAGTGTGATTTAATTGTGCAATGATTTATTTAACAGGTAACTCATTAAGATTTATTACAGGTTTATGGCCGCCCGGCTGCCTGCTAAATGGTGTATTATAAGGTACAAAGGCATCAAAAAAGCCGCCGTTTTCCAGGTAAAACTTCCCATCCTTTAATCCGCCGGCATAATCTTTCCTGTAGTTAGCTTTGGCGGTAGCATCGGCTGTATATAAAATTTGAGTTAATTCCAGCCAATCGCCATTGGTGGTGCTTATCCACTGGTTATCAAAATACGCCCGGCGGATTTTATCGCCATTATCCGGCTCAAAATTTTCAACAAACGAATACAGGCTGGTTAAATAAGTTGCTTTTTGCGGGCGTTTAAAGCTGGCTACCAGATACCATTTACCTGCTGCTACATCCTTAAAATATGCTGTAAAGATTGTTGTATTGGTTGCAGAATCGGATTCGGCACCTAATAGGAACGCATAAGTACTGCCCGCTTTCCACGGATAGTTCATATAGCTTTGGCCGCCCGAGCCTTCGTTACCAAATTCGCCGGCGTGTACATTTTCGCCTTTCTTTAACATTTTTATGCGCATACTATCCGGAATGCTTTTAGGGTCCTGCGTATCAAAGGGGCTCCATACAGAAAACAGTACGTGCCTTGTTGTTGGTGAATTAACCTGCATGCCAAAGTAGCCCTGGCCAAAACCATCAGCCATGAAGTACGACCCTAAAACATCCATACCCGTTGGCACCGTTATCTCGTTGTAAAACCACCTTACCTTACTTTTAGCTTCGGCCGGAACGTTAAAGTTTAAATGCACCGATGGGCCGCGACGGCCAAAATGAAACGAACTGCCTGCTTTTACATATACCAGGTCGTTATCGGGTTTATCGGTTTTTATAATAAGGTCGGCTACATCTGCATAAACAGCGCCGGTTTTGCTGATGCCTTTTAAGTCTATTTTAACATAGCCCGCCTTGGTTAAGTGTATTTTGCCAATGGCTACCGTATCAAAAGTTGTATTGTTTATTTTTTTGTTGATAGTATTTTTCCCATTGCTAACGCTTATGGTGCTTTCGCCGCTTGCAACCTTTAGCCTTAAGGAAACTTGAATATCCTGCACTACAGAAACCCTGAAGTAGATGCTGGCAACAGATTTCTGATCTGCCCAGTTAGTTAAGCCTTCGTCGGTTATCTGTGCAGGTTCGTTTACCCAGGCGTTGCCCCCAAGCGGTATAACAATTGATTTTGGTTCATCTGTACGATGGATTTTAGCACTGGAAATCTGGCTAACCAACACCGCAAAAAAACAGGCAAAGTAAGTAAGGATAGTTTTTTTCATATTTGGATGTTTGCTGATACCGGCTGGATATCATTTCATAAATGTAATAGCATTCGGCGTGTTTAGTAAAAAACAAGGGAGCTTAATTCAACGCAAACGTTTGAAAAATTAAAAAAAATGTCCGTTTCAATCCCTCTTCAATTTACAACAATAAAATTACCTGCAATTAATATGAACTTAATACTGTCATGATAATGTTTTTACTTGTAAATTGTAGCCACAAATAACGCAACGGATAATGCAATCAAAACCAACTACAATAAAAGAGATAGCACAAATATTAGGCATCTCTGTTTCAACGGTTTCAAGAGCCTTGCATGACCACCCCAGCATTGGGCTAACTACCCGCATGAAGGTTAAAAAACTGGCAGACGAACTGAATTACGAGCCAAACCAAACCGCTATTTTCTTGCAGCAGGGAAAAACGCACACCATCGGTGTTATTTTACCGGAACTTTCCGAAGCATTTTTTTCGTCGGCCATAAGCGCTATTGAAGATACAGCCTATAAAAAGAATTATACTGTACTGCTGGCACAATCGCACGATGACGAACAAAAGGAAAAGCAACTGGTGGAGAAAATGAAAAATCACCGGGTTGATGGGCTGTTGGTGTCTGTTGGTAAAAACACATCGTCTTTCCAACATTTCGAGAGTTTAAAAAAATACGATATTCCGGTTGTGTTTTTTGATCGCATCCCCCCTATGCAAAACATTCATTATGTGGCTTGTAATATGGAAATTGGCACTATTGAGGCAGTAAGCTACCTGCTTAAACGAGGGCACCGCGCCATAGGTATGATAAATGGCCCGCAAACCATGGTTGCAACCGGCGAGCGAAAAGAAGGTTATATAAAGGCCATGACCAAAAACCGGCTTAAGTTTGATCCTTCATTAATAGTATCCTGTGATTTAACCGAAGATGGCACCAAAGCTGCCCTTGACGAATTGCTGGCCAGCAAAAGAAAACCAACGGCTATTGTTACATTTAATGATTATGTGGCGTTGTTTGCCATTAAATATGCCCAAAAACTAAAGATCAACATAAATAAAGACCTTGAATTTGTTAGTTACGCAAATTTGCCGCTAATAAATTACATGGAAAATATCCCGGCGGCATCTGTTGAGCAATTCCCTTATTTACAGGGGCAAAAAGCTACTGATATCCTGCTCGACTTATTGCGTAACAAACAGCAGGGCTCAAACGAACAGAGCGCTTATTACAAGATCATCATAGAATCGCAGTTAATTGAAAACAAGCAATAGTCCCCTCAAAAAAACACTCAAACGTTTGCGCACCATATTCGTTTAGCGATTAAGTATGTTTGGTATAATAATAGAAAAAACATGTTTGATAACATCCTAATTAGCTTCGGATTGAAATCTGCGGACTATAAAGTTGAGGCTTTTGGCTCCGGGTTAATTAACCATACTTATAAACTTACGGGTAAGGCGCATGATTATGTGCTGCAACAAATTAATACCAACGTTTTTAAAAAACCGCATAATATTGTTAACAATCTCTCTTTAGTAAAGGAGTACCTAAGCGAAACAAATCCGGATTATCTTTTTGTAGCACCTTTGAAGGCCTTATCTAATGATTTCCTGGTAAAATCGGCCACGGGCGACTATTTCAGGCTGTTTCCTTTTGTTAAGGGTTCGCATACCGTTAACACGCTGGAAAACGAACAGGAGGCTTACCAGGCAGCACAGCAGTTTGGCAGGTTTACCCGTATGCTGCATGATTTTGACATTAACAAGCTGGAATATACCCTTGTTGATTTTCATAACCTCAAATTAAGGTTCGATCAGTTTAAGGCCGCCTCGGTAACTGCCAACGCGTTAAGATTAGCACAAGCCAGCGATGAGATAAAAGCGGTTTACAATAACCTGCAGATACTACAGACTTACAACGAACTGGTAAGTAACAATAAAATTCCGCTGCGGGTTGTACATCACGATACCAAGATCAATAACGTGCTGTTTGATGCCAACAAGAACGCCCTTTGCCTGGTTGACCTGGATACGGTGATGCCCGGTTATTATTTAAGCGATATAGGTGATATGATGCGTACCTACCTCTCGCCGGTTAATGAAGAAGAAACAGACTTGTCGCAAATTCATGTCAGGGAAGATTTCTTCAGGTGTATTTACAAAGGTTACATGTCTGAAATGGGAAGCATCTTAACCGAAACCGAAAAACAGCATTTCATTTTTTCGGGCGAAATGATGATCTATATGCAGGGATTGCGCTTTTTGACAGACTTTTTGAACAACGATATTTACTACGGCGCTAAATATCCCGATCATAATTTAGTCCGTGCAAAAAACCAATTTAAATTATTAACCGAATACCTAAACGCCGAACCGACATTTAAAACAATGATTGCCAGCGTCGACAAGGAATTTTTAGCCGCCGAAATATAGATCGCTATTTCAAGGTAACACTATAAAAAAGGCAGTATCTGATACAGATACTGCCTTTTTATTTATACGGCTATTAAGGGGATTTTCTATTTATGCTTAGATCCCATGTAAAAAGTAATTTCGCCGCCATTCATAATATCTGCATGGCTGATAAACAAGCTATCAAGCGTTTTGCCGTTCAATACCATTTTTTGAACATAAACATTTTTATCACCCTGGTTTTTAACGTTGATGGTGAATTTTTTGCCACCTTCAAGGTTAATAACCGCGCCATTAACGGCCGGGCTGCCGGTTGAATACTGATCTGACCCGGGAGCTACAGGATAAAATCCTAATGAGCTGAAAATATACCAGGCACTCATCTGGCCGGTATCATCATTACCGCCCAAACCATCTGGTGTAGGCTTGTACATGCGCGGTAAAATCATGCGGATACGCTCCTGTGTTTTCCATGGTTTATCTGTCCAGTTGTACAGGTAGGCAACATGATGCGATGGTTCGTTACCATGTACGTAGTTACCTATAATACCATCGCGGGTAATATCCTCTGTTTCGGCAAAGTACTTATCGGGCAGGTTCATGGTAAACAACGAATCAAGGTAGCCCACAAAACGTTTGTTACCGCCCATAAGCTCAATAAGGCTTTTAGGATCCTGCGGTGCAAACAGGGTATAATTCCAGGAATTACCTTCAATAAAGCCTTCGTTTATGGTGCTCAAAGGATCAAACTTCTGGCGGAATGTGCCATCGGCAAGTTTTGGGCGCATAAAGCCTGATTTGGCATCATACACGTTCTTATAATTTTGCGAGCGTTTTATAAACTCCTCGTAAATATCATTACGGTTTAGTTTTTTTGCTAATTGCGCTATAGCCCAGTCGTCAAAAGCATATTCTTCTGTTGATGATACAGATACACCGCTTTTTTCGTCAGGGATATAACCTTTATCCATGTACTCGCCTATACCTTCATAATCGCGGTGTTTGGCGGTGGCAACGCAGGCATCAAGCGCTTTATTGGCATCAAAGTTCACATTGCCTTTTATAACAGCATCGGCAATTACCGCTACGCTATGGTAACCGCTCATACACCAGTTTTCGTTACCCGAGTTTGACCATACCGGCAGCATATGCTCAGGACTTTGGTCAAAGTGCGCCAGCATAGATTTTACCATATCGGCATTACGGCTTGGCTCAATAATGTTAAACAGCGGGTGCAGGGCACGGTAGGTATCCCATAACGAGAAAGTAGTATAGTTAGTGAAACCTTCGGCTTTGTGTACATTTTGATCGAGCCCTTTGTACTGGCCATCAGCATCCATGTAAACGGTTGGGTTTATCATGGTGTGATACATAGATGTGTAAAAATTTTCTTTGGTATCTTTGCTGCCCTGAATTTCAATTTTGTGCAATTCGGTTTCCCATAGTTGCTGTCCGTCGTTTTTCACTTTATCAAAATCCCATCCTGGTATTTCAACTTTCATGTTATTCAACGCGCCATCCATGCTCACCGGCGAAATAGCAAACTTGATCTTGATCTTCTCGCCTTCTTCAGTTTTAAAATCAAAATAAGTACGCAGCTGGCGGCCTGCTATTTCAGGGAAGTTTTTAACCTGGTTAAATTTACCCCAGAAACCACCGTACACTTCGCGCTTGTCATACTTTTTATATCCATGCTGAAAAAATGGCTTTGAGAAGCTCATGGCAAAATACAGTGTGCGCGTACGTGCCCAGCCATTAGTTTGGCGGTAACCTATTACGGTGCTGTCATTCACTACCCGTAAATACGTCCAAACGTTTTTATCCGGATAGTTATAAATACCAGCCATCAAATCAAGCACGATGTGCGATTGATCTGACTTAGGGAACGTATACTGGTGAAAACCTACCCTTGCGCTCGTGGTCATTTCGGCAATGATATTGCTTTCGTCGAGCTTTACCTTATAATAATTGGCCTGACTTACTTCGTTCTGGTGCGAAAAGCCCGAGCGGTAACCGCTGCCGGGTTTATCTGCCGTGCCGGGGTTAAGCTTTAAGGTGCCTACAGTTGGCATGATCAGGAAATCGCCCAGATCTGAGTGCCCTGTACCGCTAAAATGCGTATGGCTAAAGCCCACAATGGTTTTATCATCGTACTGGTAGCCTGCGCAGTATTTATACACATCCGGATTGTATTTACCGTTAAGCTCGTAACCTGCAGTATCGGTTTCGGGGCTTAATTGCACCATTCCGAAAGGTACGGTTGCACCGGGATAAACGTGCCCCATGCGCTGCGTACCAATAATAGGGTTAACATATTGTACTAATTTTTCGCCCGGTTTGGTTTGTGCCTGTGCACAAGCGGCCGAGCCAATTAGTAATATCGAAAGTAGTTTCTTCATTTTACTATGTGTGATAAAGTCCTCAAGGGATATAATTTAAACAACCGGATTGGCAATATAAGCTTTCCAAAGCTCATCTAATGTTTTACCCGTTTCCTTTTTCCAGCTATCATCTGTAAAAGTATGTTCACGTAACTGGTTGTTAAGATCAATTACCAAATTTGGCTTCACATTTTTCTCGATCCAAACCAAAAAGCGGGCTGTAATGCGGTAGCTGTTATCATAGTTTTGGGTTGATTTATAAGCAGGTAACGACCAATTGGCACCTGCATTATCCACGCCAAATTTAAAGCGTGCGTAATCTGCAATACCTTCAGTTAACCATCCGGGTCCGTTAAAATCAACGTAAGCCTGTACAATGTGCATTACTTCGTGCGTAACCACATCAATATCACCAGGGTGAGCACTCATGTAAACCGGACTAAAATGAACAGTATCCTGCCAGGTAGCAGCAACGCCTTTGTAGGCAGTATCGATAATAAAAGTTACTTTTTTAGCTGTGTTTTTGTTGTACTCTTTTGCCAGTTTAGGATAAACCTCAAAAAAGGTTTTTATTAATTTGGCACTCAAATCCTTACTAAACGTAGGGTCCTGATTAATAAAGGTTAACTGGTAACCTTTTTGCTTAAATACCTCTGGAGTTTGGGCATTACTGTTTTTTAACATGCATAACATTAATGCTACGCTTAAAATGAGAACTTTTTTCATTTAATGGATTTTAATTAATTGTGCAAGATTTGATAAAACGTTTTATCAAAAATATAAAATTTATTGGTTTGATCTGTTTTTTTTAGAGATCATTTTTAACGGGATATTAAAATGTGTTTATCCTGCTTTTCTTTTAAACGATGGTGTAATTATTTTTTTTGGCGATGTCGACCCGCGTTCAATCAGTCTTGATGGGATTTGTAATTTTACTTCGAACGCCCCGCTCTGGCCATTCATCTGCGCCAGCAAAACGTCGATGGCCGATTTAGCGATCTCATAAGTAGGCTGCTGAACGGTGGTGATACCCGGCGGATACAGGCTAAAGATCTCATTATCATCAAAACTAATCACCGCCAGATCATCTGGAATGCTTAAACCCATATCCTTAATAGTTTGTAAGCCCAAGGTGCCCAGGTAATTGGTAGTAAAAAATATGGCATCCATTTGCTTTTGCTGACCGATGAACGTTTTTAACGCTTTTACGGCCTCGGCTTTATCGGTATTAAAAGGTAATTTAAATATCTTCTTTTTATCTTCCTTTATGTCATTTGCTTTTAAAGCTGCTTTATAACCACTCATGCGGTCATGTAACTGAATCAGATCCAGATCCGCTGTTACAAAACCAATATTTCGATAGCCCGACTGAATAAAGCAGTTTATGGCATTAAACGTACTGTTATAATTATCAACCAGTACATGCGGAATGCCCAGGTCTGGAAAATAACCGTCAATTAATATTACCGGCTTTCCATCGTCAACCAGGCTTTGGATCTCTTTTTCTAAACCATTGAAGGGAGTAATAATGTAACCGTCAACCAATTGCTGCGACAGCATTTTTATAACATCCCTCCCCTTTTGTAAATTGTTGTTGGTACTGCAATAAATTATACGGTAACCGGCCTTCTCTGCCTCCTCCTCTATAACCTTTGCCATTTCGCCAAAAAACGGACCGCCAATGCTCTCTACGATCAACCCAATAACTTTTGACATACCAGTACGCAGGCCAATGGCCATACGGTTGGGTTCGTAGCCGTTTTCACGCGCTACATCCATTATTTTTTTGGTGATCTCCTTGCTAATACGTCCCTTACCGTTTAAAACAAATGAAACCGTAGTGATAGATGTGTTAGTTAACTGGGCTATATCTTTTATAGATATCTTCTTTTTTATCATTTTACAGGTTTCGGTTTACTTGGCTGCGATGAGCTAAATTACAAAAAGCAATTTGCTCTTTCAAATACAAATCTATCAATTATTAATAAACGCAATCGATTTCGTAGTGATAATTTACGGGTTAATAACGATTTAAATTATAAATATTGTTTCACAAAACACATATTTCGGTATTTTATTTACGGGCGTAATAAAACACTCCCGGAGTTATGGTTTATAATAAATTTCTGTACCTTTTAAAGCCCCAAAATGGCATCCTATAATTTAATGAACATTACGCCCAAACTCACCCGTTTTGATCTGTCGATGATAGTTATCAGCCTGGTAATAGGTATGGGTATTTTTGCTACGCCCGGCGAGGTTGCCAAAAACTCCGGCAATACTTTATTATACTTTGCAGCGTGGCTGTTTGGCGGCTTCGTTAGCTGGTGCGGTGCGCTCACTTTTGCCGAAATTGGTGCCCGCTATCCTACCACCGGCGGTTTTTACAAGGTATTTTCATATTGTTTTCATCCGGCTTTTGCCTTTATGATCAATTGGGTGTTAGTGATAAGTAATGCTGCATCCGTAGCCGCCGTAGCCCTCATCGGCGCCGAATACATTAATCCCGTAATTATGCCCGTAAGCCTGCAAAATGCAATGGGCATAAAAATAATGACCATTACATCGGTGCTGGTATTATATATCATAAACTTTATAGGCATAAAAATGAGCGCACGCACGCAAAATGTGCTCACCATGTTTAAAATAGGCATGATACTTATTTTATGCTTTGCGGTTTTTAAGGGTAATATCCATACCGCTTATATGGAAATGGCAAGCGAAAGCAGTAACAACCTTAGTGCTTTCGGGATAAGTCTGGTAGCTGTATTTTTTACCTATGGCGGCTATCAGCAAACAATAAATTTTGGCGGCGATATTATAAACCCCAAGGTTAACATTCCAAAAGCAATTTTCTGGGGAATGATAGTAGTTATATCGTTATACATGTTAATGAATTTTACTTACTATTCGGTTTTAGGAATAAACGGACTACAACATAAAACAACCTTAGCCGCAACCCTTGCCGGTGTGCTGTTTGGGACATCGGGGTATAAAATAGTATCGTTATTGATGTTTATATCGGTAATGGCATTCATTAATGTAAACATTATGGCTAATCCCCGGGTATATTACGCCATGGCCGATGACGGCATATTACCTGCCCGCTTTAAGCACGTGAACCAGAAAACACAAGTACAGGAGTTTGGCCTCAGTTTTTTTGTGGCAGCGGTGCTAATTATCCTGTTTTTTGTAAGCTCGTTCCATAAAATATTGGATTATGTAATGTTTTTTGACACCATAGGCTTATCTACGGCGGCAGTTACCATTTTCATTTTGCGCAAAAAAAACAAACATCTTGATGCAAAGGGCATTTATACCATAAGCTGGTATCCTGTTATCCCTATAATTTTTATTGCTACCTATTGGTTTGTTACTATCAGCATATTTATTGAAAACCCTAAAGCAGCATTAGTTTGCCTTTGTGCGTTTGCAATAGGTTTGATCATATATTTTATTACCAAAAAAAGTAAACCACCAATCACTATACCCTAAATTATGGAACTGTCATTTATTTTAAATGAACTTGGAGAGGAACGGGAAAATTATTTCAATGCTGTTTCGCCGCCAATTATACAAACAAGCAATTTTGCCTTCAAAACCGTAGGAGATTTGCGCAATGCTATGGATGATGAGTTTGCAGCCAGTCTTTACTCTCGCGGGCAAAACCCTACGCTTGATATTTTAAGAAAAAAACTTGCCGCGCTTGATGGTGCCGAGGATGCTTTACTATTCAGCAGTGGTATAAGTGCCATAACCATCCCCATGCTGGCTTTGTTAAAATCTGGCGATCATATAATTGCGGTTGAAAACTCTTATAGCTGGTCGGTAAAGTTCTTTAATGATTTTTTGCCCAAATTTGGCATTACAACAACCTTTATCAGCGGAACCAATCTGGAGGAATTTGAACAAGCTGCCCAACCCAAAACACGCATCATATTTTTAGAAAGCCCAAGCACATTTAGCTATGAACTGCAGGATTTGAAAAAAGTGGCGGCATTTGCACGCTCGCGTGATATCGTGACTATTATCGACAACAGCTATTGTAGTCCGCTTTACCAGCAACCCATAGCCTTGGGTATTGATCTGGTAGCGCAATCTGCCACAAAATACATAGGCGGACATTCGGATGTGGTGGCGGGTGTACTCACTGGCAGCAAGGCGCTCTTAAAGAAGATCTTCGAAAATGAATTTATGACTTTTGGGCCTGCCCTTTCGCCAAATTCGGCATGGTTGCTTTTACGCGGATTAAGAACCTTACCCCTACGCCTTGAACGCAGTTTCGAGAGTACAAAAACCATTACAGCATGGTTAAGCGGTCATGAAGCCGTACAGGACGTAATATGGCCATTTAGCCCCAATAACAAGCAGTTAATCCTTGCCAATGAGCAGATGAAAGGCTGCGGCGGTTTATTTAGCTTTACATTGAAAAACTCATCGCTTGAAAAAATTGAGGCTTTTTGCAATAATTTAAAGCATATACTGCTGGCTGTTTCATGGGGCGGCCATGAAAGCCTTATCGTTCCGGCAATAGCCTCGTTCGGTATACAGCATTATGATAATAACAATGATCGTCAGCAATTGATACGGATGTATGTAGGCCTCGAAGATCCGCAATATTTAATTGCAGATCTTCAGCAGGCGCTCACCAGTGTGCAATAGCAATTAAAAATATGTTGCGAAGCCAAATTGAATGACGCCACTTTTGGCAGGAGGATTACCAAGAATATCACGTTGTTGCTGCCTGCGATAATTAAGCCGGATAACCGTAGTACCAACCGGCCGGAACGCTATTGCCGGGCAAACCGACCACAGATCATCGGCTATGTTGCCGCCTGTTTCCCTAAACTTGCCCTCGTTATAGTCGGCATACTCCAGTCTTACCCCGATGTTGAGCTTGGCATTATCCCAGCCGAGGATGTTTTTTTGCAGCACGGTGCCAACAACATCTACAAAGCCGCCCCATTGTTTACTGCCAAATTGCTGGCTATAAGTATCAGGCACATCAACAAGCACCTTTGCTGCTTCGCCCAGTATATTGATCCTGTTTTTCAGAAATGAGGTATTAAAGTCGATGGCAAAAGCCCGGATGCTTCGCTTTTTATCGAGGATATTGCCATCATCATCGCGCCATTTATTGTATACCCCATCCATATATGACAAACCGACCTCACCCAGCTTACGGTTGCGGATAGCTATTTTTCCGGTAAACATAGGTAAGCCGCTATTGCTTTCTTCAAACTTTTCGGGGTTGCCCTTGCCTGCCGCCAGGGAAGTGCGGTTTTCTTCGTTGGCTATAACTTTATCGTCAAAACCGTTGGTTAAATAGGTTTCGTATCCAAATACCCAGTTCCCGGTAAACTGCTTGCCATAAAATCCAAATCCGGCTTCGGAAAGTGTGGCGGGTAAAATAGTGGTGGATGAAATTGGCCTGTCTATAAAATCCCATTTAGGGCCGTCATGGTTTTGATTGAAGGCACCTATGGGGTTAACTATGATGCCGCCCCTTAAATTCAACAAGGGATGTAATTCAAAATCAAGCGAAGCATATTCAACGCTGATCTCTTTACCACCATCCTCAAATTCAATCTCCGACAGGAATTTTATCCGGCTGGCAATCGTAGATGATAAAAAGATAGATACCCGCCTGAACTGGAAAGAAAAACCTTCCGTAGCACCATCGGTAACGGTGTATTGCGTATTGGTTTCCATGTATCCGCCAATGGCTATAGGCGCCTTACCCAATTGCAAAAACGGGCGGCTATATAAGGCGTCCATATTTAATTTCCGGGTAGAAGTATCGGCAGGTGTATGCTTTAAAAACTGCGTTGAATCGGCCTGTTGCTGTGCCTGTGCAGTAAAACAATATATTATTAACCCAAAACAAAAACCCAAACTCCTGCAACCCGCCCTGCCCCTATACTTGTATGTAGATATTTTCATTATCTGTTTTTATAATAAATGCTTTTAAATTTTCCTGGGCTGGCGCGCTTTGCACCACACCCCGGTTGGTAAATTCGCTGCCATGACATGGGCATACCAGGAAATCGCCCTGTGGCTTAACTTCACAGCCTTTATGGGTACAGCGCATTAATAAAGCGGTGTACTCATCAGCAGCAAAACGGTAAATGCAAATCGGGAAGCCGAATTGCTGATTTTTAAGGATCACATATTTGTGATAACTGGCTTTGCCACTCCCACCTGTTTTAATGAACTCCGCTTTTTTAATTACCAGTATATTGCCTTTGGTGTCGGCCTTTACATAATGATCGGCAGTGGCGCATCCCTGCAACAGCGGACTTAAAACGGCGCCACCAATACAGGCGAAACCGCAGGTTTTTATAAAGTTTTTACGATCCATAATTATAATGATTGAAGAAATTTGATAACCTTTTCCTGTTCGGCAACGGTGAGCTTATTGAAACGCCCCTTGCTTACGGCAGCCTCGCCGCCATGCATAAGTATCGCTTCGGAAATACTGTGCGCGCGGCCGTCATGCAGCAAAAAAATGTTGCCACCTTGTGAATTTTTGGCAAGGCCCAATCCCCATAGCGGCGCGGTACGCCATTCGCTTGTTTTGGCGTTGCCCTCGGTATAACCATCATCAAGACCAGGGCCCATATCATGCACCAGTAAATCTGTATAAGGATGAAACTCCTTATTGGAAAGCACATCAACCGGCGAATAACCGGTTTTGAGTGTTTGTTTATGGCAGTTTTCGCAGCCGGCTTGTATAAAAATGGCCTTGCCTTGCTGTACAGCTACATCATTAGGGGTACGTTCCAGCGGTGCCTTTAGCGTTTGCAGGTAAAACACAACATCGTTAATGGTGCTGGTACCAATCTCCGGGTCGATAACTTTGCGGGTGTACGCATCCAGCGGATCAAAAGATGAAGTAATGCCGATATCCTGGTTATAGGCGTTTACCGTTTGCTGCAGCAGGTTAAACACACTCGCTTTTTTGCCAAAACGGCAAATATATTTTCCGCCCCTTGTGATCCTATTTTGTTCGGCAGGAATGTAAGCCGGAATATAATTCCAGTTTGGATGCCCGCGTACGCCATCGGCGTTGTTGGTATTACCGGCGGCCATGGCTATGATATCGGCATCGCTTACCAGTTCCAGAAAGCCTAAGCCGGTATTAATTGGCGGGGTAAATTTTGCGAAGCTTGCCCCTTCAGGAATTTGCTCGGGCTGATAACCGGGTATGGCGCGGCTTTGCAACTGCGGCCCGCCCTGTTCCAGAAAATGATTACCGGTGCTATCCGTTTGCCCAAAGCGGGTTAAAGTGGTAAAGGGTGTCCCTTTTCCGTCGCCCTTGTGGCAGCTGCCGCAGCTGGTGGCAACAAACACCGGCCCTAACCCTGTTTGCGGTGTAAACACCTGGTCGGTAAAGGCAGCATCGCCGGTGGCGTGCCTGGCTAACTGCTCGCCGGTTAAATCATCTACCGGTCCGTCAAGTACGGCATCGCCCGCCGGGGCTACCGGCAGCACATGCGAGCACGCTGCAATAAAAATAACGACACCTAATACTGAACCTGTTATAAGTAATGATCTTCGCCCCATAAGTTTATTTTAACAGGACAAACATATCATTATAATTTGAATTATAAAATAATTAAAATTAGATAAGACTAATTTTAATTTAAAGACTAATCAATTTTAAATTATCAGCTTATTTTATTTATGTTTGTAATTATCCCGTAGAAGTATGCACACTTTATCCGAAGAAAACTACCTTAAATCTATATACAGGTTATCGCAAAAGGCCGATGAAAAAATTACGCCCACCGCTATCGCGGAATCATTGGGCAATAATGCGGCATCGGTAGTGGATATGATTAGGAAGCTGACCGAAAAGCAATTGATAGAATATGATAAAAAGAAAGGTGTGCGACTAACGCCGCAGGGATTAAAAGTTGCTATACTCATTGTACGGAAACACCGTCTTTGGGAAGTTTTTTTACTGGAAAAACTGGGCTATCATTGGGATGAGATCCATGATATTGCCGAAGAGCTGGAGCATATAAGCGCCCCTACTTTGGCCGATAGGCTTGATAAATTCCTTGGGTTCCCGGAATATGACCCTCACGGCGATCCTATACCAAAAGCTAATGGTAAATTACCCAAAACCTATTCGGTTAAGCTGGCCGATGTTAAAACAGGCACATCGTGCAGGGTGGCGGCAGTGAGGGACACCAGCAGCGCGTTTCTTCAATATCTGCTAAAACTGAACATAGGAATAGGTACACAAATACAGCTATTTGAGATAATAACGTTTGATCAATCGCTGGTTATAAGCATTGATGGCGGCGAGAAAACAACCGTATCGCAAAAATTTGGCGAAAATATCCTGATTAGTTAAACACGATAAAAGCCCTTAGGCATTGTGATTGATTTTCTTGATTGACGAATCTCTTACATGCATCGTAGATGGCACAACTACCTGTCTTTTAGTGCGCTCTGCTTTAGTGACATCTATCTGTTCCAGCAATAAGTTCACCATCTCTTCCGACATTTTGGCTATCGGCTGCGCAACAGCGGTGATATTGGGTTTCAGCAGCTTAAACACATCATGATCATCAAATGATATCACACCTATATCGCCGGGAACGCTTAAATTTAACTCCTCAATTGCCTGCAAACCTTTAAGTGTAAGGTAATTTGTACCGAAGAACAAGGCATCAATATCGGGGTTTTGGGTTAATAGTTGCGTGATCTCCTCTACGGCGGTTTGCTCTACTTTTTGGTAGTTCATTTTTACGGTGTATGGCTTTAGCCCATATTCGCTTATGGCTTTCTCATAGCCCAGCAAACGGTCATGCATTTGCGTTTGCTCCGAGTCTATTGTGATTAGCGCTATGTTCCGGTAATCCTGATCTATTAAGAGCTTAACAGCGTTATACGCGCCTTCGTAATTGTCGGTTGTTACCCTATCGGTTTCAATTTCCTTGTAATAACGGTCAAAAAGTACCAGGGGAATACTCTCGTTTAGTAAATTAGTGATATCCGCCTCCAATTTTTCCGAGGGCGCAATTATAAACCCATCAACGTGCCTATCCCTGAAAAGGTCTATCAGTTCCCTTGTTTTAGCAGCCTGATTTTTTGTACTTCCAAATATTATCTTATAACCGCGTTGGTTAAATAATTCTTCTACATACCCGGCTACTGTTGCAAAAAACGGATCGGCAATGTTTTCGATTAGTAAACAAATGATCTTGGTTTTACCTGTGCGCAGGCTTTTGGCCAGTAAATTGGGCTTATAGCCTGTTTCCTCTACGTGTTTTAATACCTTTTCGGTAAGAGCGGTACTTATACCCACTTCTTTTGATTTTCCGTTTAGTATAAAGGAAACCGTAGTTATTGAAATATTTAACTGCGCTGCAATATCTTTAATAGAAACTCTCTTTTTTTTCATTTCGCGCAGCGGATTACCGTATAAAATTAATTAACATCAGGAACTTGTTTTAACAACCATGCCGATATGTCATCGGCTGCTTTATCATTTTCAAAACCGGAAGGCAATCTTCCATTTGTATATTCATTATATAACCAGGGATCGCCAACGGCTAATACTGTTCCCTTGCCAAATTTAGCAGTTGCAATAATAATTGCGTTATCTTTTTTTAAAGCTGCCTTAGCCTTGCCCTTTATTGTTATAGAGCATACATCCTTCATAAATATCTTACCTGCGGTTTTAAACAGGGGATTATCCTTTGTAACAATTGCACCGTCATTAAAATGCGCATCATTTATTACATGATTTTGCAAATCATTATTAAAGTGCATCCCAAATTTTGCAGCAAGTGTATTAAAATGTAGTAACTCTACATTGGCGCTGTCATTAGCCAGCATAACCAGCACACCGCCATTTTTTACCCACTTTTCAATAACTGATACATCACCCTTGCTGATGTAATTGGGTTTCGGACTTTCCTTTTTCGTATCCGGATCAACAATGATATACACTGCAGACTTTTTCAGGTTAGCAGTTGTTGGCGCTTCGGCAAGTGTATCTAACGTAGCTCCATGCTTTTTAAATGCATCACCCCAAATTGAATACCCGGAATCCTGGGCTTCGTTCCATAAATAATGATAACGCTGCTGCTTGCCCGCAGCGTTAGTATGCACCTCGTGATTAAAATAATAATCGAGCGTTACAACCTGTGCCTTTAATTGGTAAACTGCTGTAGTAATTATTAAAAATAATAAATAAACTCCTTTACCATTTATTCTGTAATTCATTATTCTTTACCAGCATGTATTTTATAATAGCTATAATTGGTTCGTCAAATGTATTACTGATATGTAAAAGTATCAAGCAACGGCGCTTTTATTTACTACATCGATTTAGTGACATATAAATGGCTTAAACGAAGCAATAAAATTAACAGAATAACTTAGAATTTAATACCTTTTTGAAAAAATATTTGATTTTAACGACAGCTGTAAATCACTGAAACGTTAAAGGTCGATAAATAAAGATGCCCGGCCAGTTGCCGGGCATCTTTATTTATCAGGTATGTGTTTTTACTTGACTGAAAAACTTTTATTCAACCTTATACTTGTATACCTGCCTACCTAACTGACCCGAAGCATTGATACCTTCAATAATAACTTTATAGGTACCCTTTTCATCGGCATTAAAGAAATCAAACTTCAGTTTACCATCGGTTGATGCCTTTACACCAGGATTCCAGTAAATTGTTGAGCGCAGATCTGTTAACGTACCCGGATCACTTTGCGGCGCATCATACTTTGGCGAATAAAAGTCTTTAACATTGCTAAAGCCACGCGGAGAAATATTGGCTATCTCAGGGTGATAAGATCCTTTTGTCCACGATCCCCTGACGGTAATAAGCAGGGCCAACCCTCCCAGGTATGATTTCATGGCCGCGCCTGTCCGCACAACGTCTATCTTAACAACATCTGCCGGGTCGATAGATCCTCCTGTAAACACATCTTCTACATCATACTTATCAGTAATCTGTTCGCCGTTGATATATACGTTCATAGGTACAGCTTTTCCGCCATCTTTTCCGTACGGATAATTTTGCACATCGCCGTTAGGCTCAAACGTTACCCCAGCCAAACGCCCCTGCACGCAGGCCAGCAAGGTGGCGCAGTTTTCGGCATGGTCAAGTACAAAAGTCTGATCGGCGTGACCTTCGGGTACACTGAACATACCTTGCGAACGACCAGGCTTATTGCCTTTGATACTCACGGTTTGCAGTTGCTGTACCCTGTTTAATTTTCCAGACCTTTGCAGCTGGGCTATTTCTTTTACATTACCTTCAACAAATTCCTTTTTGCTGCCCATTAAGTCGGTATTTATATCGCCAACGTTTTTATTAACGGTCATCCCCTGCCATGCAATCTTGTCGAGTTTTATTATTACGTGGGTACCGTCTTTGGGGGTTCTGCCTTGTACGCTGAATTTTATGCTATCGGCAAGTACCAGCTTAGGAAAGCTAAACTTTCCTTCGGCATCGGCAACGGTATCCTGGGTTATACCTGTCTTTAACGAAAACAAGGTAATCTTTCCTCCCGGTACCGGTTTGTTGCTCAGGCTTAATATCCGGCCAGAAATTACTGTATTTAGCTTCTCTGCCGGGTATAAAAGCGCAGGTGTAGTGCCCGTACCTGCAAGTAAATCTTTCCACACAAACCTGCGGTATCCCTGGGTAAGCATGAGGTTATCCAGGGCACCATCTACCTCTTCGCTTGTTTTGGTGAAGTAATAGTTGGGCTTTTCAATATAGCCCTTCAAATCGGAGGTTAGTAAGATATTTGACAAGATGGTACTCTCCGCACTTTCTTCCACAGGCACTTTACTTTCGTCTATTACCGACACCGAGAATGTACCTGCAACCGGCTTGCCCGCGCCATCCATTACATCGCCCATGACTTCAACCTTTTCCCTTGCTTTATAGCTTTGTTTGGCCGTGGTGAGTTTAAGCTGCATCAGATCTGGTGTCCGGATGAATGAAATACGCTCGTTAAGCGGCTGCCCATTGCTGTTGAATAATGTAAATTGCGCTATACCGGTAGGAAAATCTTTTTTGGGAATAAACACCGATGTGGCCGCTCTTGCTATCTTCACCTGCGAGCCGAAAATCATTTCGCCACCTGTTTGTGCCACCAGGCTTAATACTTGCGGCGTTTGATACAACTGTGGCGAAGCATTTATCCTTACTACCAAAGTATCACTATCGAAATTATTGTATACAGCCAGCACATAACCAGCATCCTGTGCTTTAGGAAGCCCAACAGATGATTGGGTACCGTCTGGATAGGTAATCTTAGCGGTGTAGGTTTTACCATCCTCCGGCTTAAACATAAATTTGCCCATGCCGGCGTGTTCACTTTGAAAAGTGGCTACCTCCTGGTTGGCATTATCAATAACAGAACCTTTAATATCAATGCCGTTACCATCTGGCGCTACCGCTTTAAACCCTACCCTTGAAGTTATGCCGGTAACTAAATTGCCGCTTTCGGGGAAAAATTGCACATCGCTTTGCGTAAGGTTCGCTTTTATGGCAAACGCATTGGTGACTAATGTTTTTTCTTCGGTTTTGAATGCGGTAACAATAAAACCGCCTTTATCAAGACCTGTTTTGGCATCATTAGGTATCGAAATAATAACATTACCGGATGCATCGGTTTTCGCCGTTTCGCGGAAGAATGTATTTTTATTGATAACTATCTTGTAACTCACATCTCTTGATGCCAGCGGACTGCCGTCTTTACCGGTATAGTTAATTGTGGCTATAACACGAGGCTTTTTGTCAATCAATTTATATTGATAGCTTACTTTTGCTATTACGTCGTTTTCAAAACCTTTAATTACGGCGAAGGTATGATCATAATAATAATCTGGCCCTGCATTGCGCATCCACTGCGTATAGGCCCGGATGCGGTAATTGCCAGACATTAAGGTATCGCTAATAACAAAGTTACCTTTGGCCATACCCGCACTGAGGGGCAATTTTATACTTTTCTCCACCGAGTCTTTTTCGTTGATCAGATCGGCATATACAGCCCCGCTTAATGCCGATAGCTGGTGCCTGCTGCCCACGGTTACGTACGCTTTAAACCAAATGGTATCGCCCAGAGCGTAATATGGTTTGTCGGTATGCAGATAAACTTTTTCTTGAGGGTTGTTTGTTGTCCAGTTGTTTAATGCTGCAACTATTTTATCAATAGGCCCATCAACTTTAATAAAAGCCGTGAGGGTTGCAAGAAGAAAAAAAGCCGGTAAAATGACTTTGGCAGATTTAGATTTTAGCATAGGTATATTAGGTTTATTGGTTGTTATAATTGCGTTTGCCCTGCGCCGGTTAAGCAGTTAGACTAACATTTATTAAATAGGTTTAAAGGCTAAAGCAATTATATCTATAACGATTTAGGACCAGATAAATATAAATATTATCCGCAATAAACAGCAAAAAATAATATTTGAGATAATTTTGTTACAAAGCACCTCATTAAATCAGTTGTAATTAATAGCCCGTATTTCAGCACTTTATAAAATCAAAAAATGCTTAAAAACAAGAAACCGGCTATGTGTTTAACATGCCGGTTTCTCTTTGGGTGTAAGCTCTGTTACAATTATTTTTATTACAATGTAGCCATATCAATTACAAAGCGGTAACGTACATCGCCTTTAACCATACGGTCATAAGCTGGTTGAATATTCTTGATATCGATCAATTCGATATCTGAAACGATGTTATTTTCGGCACAGAAGTCAAGCATTTCCTGAGTTTCCTTAATACCGCCGATGCCAGAACCAGCAAGGCTTTTTCTGCCGCCTAATAAGCTAAACGCAGCTACTTCTGCCGGTTTTGGTGGTACACCAACGCAAATCATAACGCCATTTGTTCTTAACAACGATAGGTACATGTTGAAATCATGCTCGGCAGAAACCGTGTCGAGGATGAAGTCAAATGTTCCTTGCGCTGCTTTTATCTGTGGTGGATCTGTAGTTACTACAAAATGGTGTGCGCCTAAATCTTTAGCATCCTGTTCTTTTTTTGGCGATGTGCTTAGTACCGTAACTTCGGCACCAAAAGCTACACCAAATTTAACAGCCATGTGGCCCAAACCACCTAAGCCTAATACGGCAAGTTTATGTCCTTTGCCAACTTTCCAATGCCTTAATGGCGAGTAAGTAGTGATACCAGCACACAACAAAGGTGCTGTAGCAGCAAGATCAAGTTTTTCAGAGATGTGCAATACAAATTCCTCCCTTACTACAATGGTATTGCTGTAACCACCATAAGTTGGCGATGAGCCATCGCGCTCCATACTATTATAAGTTTGGGTGCTTCCTTCCAGGCAATACTGCTCCAGATCCTGCTTGCAGTTTTCGCAAACCTGGCATGAATCTACCATGCAGCCGGTACCGGCAAGGTCACCAACTTTAAATTTGGTTACATGGTCGCCAACTTTAATTACACGACCAACAATTTCATGCCCCGGCACCATTGGAAATATACCAGGGAACCAATCATTTTTGATCTGGTGAAGATCGGAGTGACAAACTCCACAAAATAAAATATCAAACTGAACATCATGAGGACCAACCTCGCGGCGCTGAAAATCCCAGGGCGCTAAATCTGTTTCGGCATCTTGTGCCGCGTAACCTTTTGCTGTTATCATGGTAAATTTTATAGTTTTTTTATGTTTTAATACAAACAAAGCTAATGAGAAACTATTTAGCAAAAATTACGAAATTCAAACCATAACCTGCAAAAATCAAACAACTAAATTAGTAGGCAACAGATTTTATACTTACCGGCCCGGTAAGGCCCGATGCCTCCAGGTTACTATGCTCATTATATGGGTTGTTAATAGTCCAGGTGTTTCGTTTGTCGGCCGGTAATTTGCTATCGCCAATTAAGCGGTTCACCCAGGTATTTACCACAGTTACATCAATAGTGTTATTACCTGGTTTTAGTTTACCTGTAATATCCAGCACGTAAGGGGCCGTCCATACACCGCCAACTTCAACACCATTTATCTTTACTTTCGCCATAGCTTTAACCTGTCCCAGATCAAGTATCAGGTGTTTGCCTTTTTCAATTTTGGCTATATTGAAGGTGTTATGATAAACTGCCGAGCCTGAGTAATATTTAATACTATCCTCTGCACGTTTGGTCCAATCGTCAAGCTTATCAAAAAATACAGGTTTTGTAGGGCCCCACCTTTTGGTATCGAAGGTAACTTTCCATGGTGTATTGATCTTATTAACCACCTGTTGTTTTGGGTAATTAAGTGCTTCATCCTTCGCTTTGCCGGCAACGCTGTTTTTTCTGAAAACAACAAAGCTGCTTTGGTTAGGTGCAAGTTTTAAGGGAACGGTTGTTATTGCGCCTTCCTGTTTGTATGATGGTAAGTTGCGACTGCTGCCTGTTACGGGGTCCCAAAGTTCGGGCGCTTTACCGCTTACCCTGAATGCTGCATCAAGGTCAAGATCTTTATCTGTTTGGTTTGATACAAAATACACATCGCCGTCGGCAAGCCTGCGGTGGATAAACAGTGCCTGCTTATCTTTATCAAACCTGCAATCGGGCGGTACGTTTACCAGCTTTAGGGCCTGCTCCATGTCCATACCGTTTATAACAAGTCCTTGCCCATATTTATGGGTTTTAACAGCACTACCATCTATATCGCCCCACAATTCCGAAGCTAAACTCTTGATCTCCGCGTCAGCGCTGCCATAGTTCTGCAAACTTGGCGATCGGCTTGGCGCAGGGCCTAATATGGTGAGGCCTTCGCTAACTAATTTTTTAATATTACGCAACAGTAGCGGGCGCATGGTTTCCAATTTAGGGAGTACCAATATTTTGTAGCTCATGCCGCTGGCCAATACCAGTTTGCCATTAACTACTTTTGCGCGGCTGTTCAGGATCTCGGCATTTATGTAATCAAAAGAATAACCTTGTGGCAGTTCTGGATCACGCACACCGGTCATCTTGGGCGCATCTTCGCCAATAAAATAGGCTACATCGGCCACGTAACTTCCCTGGCGAAGCATGAAATTACAGCGCTTGATGTACGCCGTAAACAGATCCATATCATAAAACCAGGTATTTAAACGGTTAAATTCATTGGAGAAGCCTGTATTTACCCCCGGTACTTTATCTTCATAAGGCTGTTCAATGTATACGTGCAATAGTGTATTGTTTATCCCTTCGGTGAAAAAGCGGTCGCCACGTTGTTTCATCATAGCCGGATAGCGGGAGAACGCACCGCCCCCGCAGGTAAATGACTCGGCCGATACTTTATTTTTACCGTAGATGTGCGCGCATGACGATGCCGCCCTGTTCTCGATATTACCCAGCTCGCCTTCGCTCCAAAACTCGCCGCCTATTTCGTCAGACTGGCCGCCGTACTGTAAAAACTCGCCCGGGAAACCCCAGTGTCCGTAATTTTCGAGCCAGGTGGTTAACCCGTTCTTGTGACTTACATCGCGCAAGCCACCTACGTATTGATAGGCAACTTCATCGGCTACAAACCTGCGCAGATCCCACAAAAACCTATCGGACTGATCCTGGCTGCCCGCTACCCTGCCGTTTACCACCGGCATATACGGCGTTGGATCATATCCGTATAGCGACTGAAATTTGGTAGCCAGCGCATCCGTCCAGTTTTGGCCACCAGTTTCGTAACTATCCTGTACGGCTACCTTAAAGCTCTTACGATCTGCCGCCGGGATGCGTTTGAGTATCTGCCCCAAAAAAGCGTCGAAATGCTCGGCGATATGCTGCTTGCTCATTTTATCTACTTCCAGCCCCGTACCTTCCGGCGGCGCAGGGCTATTAGTAACCTGAGTTGGTGTCATCCCGGTGCGTTCAATTACCCAATTACCGGCAGGTACGTTCCATTTCAGCGTACCATCCGCAGCCAGGTATTTAGATATATCTATAACCTTTGCGGGATCTATAACATAGTTTTTATCATCAACCGGCGGTTGTGGTACCCATTGATATTCTTTCCAGTAAGGAAGCGGCGTTTGGAACATTTTAGCCAGCGTTTTTTCTGCATAATTTTCAACAAGGGGCTGGGCCGATATTTTTATTTCGGCAATTTCGGCATCATATGATCTCTCATCAAAAACAATCCGGAAACTACTGGATGTAGTTGCCGGAATGCTTACTGCACCCGGCGCATAAGGCGAAAAGCCCACGTTAAGCGCACTGTTGCTGCGGTCAACAATAAAATGCTTGATGGTTTTATAGGTGTGCCCGTCGTTGTCCAGCGCCTGAATATCGCCCTCAAAACGCAAGGCCCGGTGGCCTAAATAAAACATTACGCTGCGGGCAGTATATTTAGCACCATCGGCAGTAATGGTAACGGTGGTCTTTTTATCTGATGGCAGGCTTGCAGTGGTGCTTTCATTACCATCAATAAGGTTATTGACGTTCGTTAACGATGGTTCCGAATTAATAGTAACCTTATTACCCGATGAAATATCTGTTCCAAACCCAGTTGGCGCAGGATAAGCGATCACCTTTACATCCTGGAATTGCTTAACAGGGCTTGTTAGCTTTTGATTAAAAACAATAGGCCCTTTAACCGTTTGTGTTGATGAGGTAAGGTAACGCATGGCCTGCTCGGGCTTTACCCAGGGCCCCCCAGACTGGCTCCATCCCGGGCTGTTAAAAATACCGATATCGATACCCAGGCGGGTGGCCGTTTTGAGTGCCGTGTGCATAATATCCCACCATTCATCGCTGAATAGTTTAACCTTTCCGTACGGTACATCATCGAGCCCAATGTTGCCAATAAAAGCACGGTTAATACCCACCTTTTTCATTGATTCGAGGTCTTTTATTACTCCCTCTTTAGAAACATTACCAGAAAGCCAGTACCAGTAAACACTTGTTTGTACAGAATCGGGCGTGGTTTTAAAACCCGAGTAAAGACTATTACTAACAACGGGTTTTACTTTTTGCTGCGCCATAGTGCTGCTACCGATACAAGTAAATGCCAGCGTTACAATACAGGCGCTTTTATAAATATTTCGCATTTTGAGTTTGATATTACGGATGGATTTTTACTGAATTATTTTAACACCTTTTGGCGCGCTAACCGTTGTTTTTATTTTTCCGCCGGCCAGCTTCACGTGTTTTATTTTTAAGATACCATAAGGTGTTGGATAAGTACCTTCGGCAAAGGTAAGATCGCCCAAATGGGGTTCTATCTTTATAACCCTGCAGCCGGCTTCTATTACTTTTACACCCAGCACATGCTCGGTTAACCAGGGCGTAGGACCAGATGCCCAACCGTGAGACAAGCTATGCCTGAAACCTTTGTAGCAATAAGCACCATAATCGCCGTGAATATCTTTCTTGCCTTCGGGTACCAGTTCATCAATGCGGGAGGCATTGGGCAGCCAGTCTATATTAAAATCTTCCCAAAAGGTGGTGGCGCCTAAGCCAAGCATAGGTCCCCAGAAATCACGGATGGCACTAATGCCACCCTGGTAATCGCCAGCTTTTGCCTTAGCCTGCAGCATGTAATAACCAAAAAATGTAGAATAATTATGTACGCCACCGGCTGATAACTCGGCATTGGCTTTATCGGCAGGCAATAACCCTGACAGGCCCAAAAGTGCGGCTGCTTGTTTGGAGCCATTGGCATCCGGCACGTTTTTCTTTAAGCGGGCAACGGCCGCATCGCAGATCCTGGCGGTGGCGGGGTCTTTTAAAATGGTACAAAGCTCCGATCCGGCATTGAGGGTCATTACCAGCATGGCTTGCAAACCGGCATGTATACCCTTTGCATTTTCGCTGGACGGCCAATCTAAAAACCGCCCGGCATCATTGAGTGCTTCGCTGTTATTGGCATCAACTTTTTGAGCGTATTGTTTAAGCAACGGTATCAGATAGCTTTTTTGCTGTTGCAGATATTTCAGGTTGCCGTTGTGCATATACCAGTCATGCTGGATCAAGATCCACCACATGGAGTATGATATCATGCCATTCATATAACCCGGCAGCGGGGTAATATCGCGCGCCAGATCCAGGCTTTTAGGTACCACATCGTTATAGCCAAATACAGCTGCTATGGTTGATGTTTCGGGGTGCATATCGCCTACCCAAACCAGCCTGTCGCGTTTGATACCGTCCCACAAATAATCCTGCATGTTTAAATGAACAGTATACGCGCCGGTAAGCCAGATCTTATTAAGCAACGTATCACTGCATTTGAACGATCCTAAATATGGAATATCGCGGTAAATAAAAATGGCGCGGGCCTCTTTCAGCTTTAATTCGGCATTATCATCTATCAAATCTATCCGCACAAAACGGAAACCTGTATTGCCAATTTCAAGTTTACCCAACCACGGTACCGACACGATAAAATCACGCATGGCGTGGTCATTTGTGGCACCTTTAACAGTATCGATACTGGACATGGCCTCACTTGCCGATTCGCCAAAGCGGATCCGCACCCGTATGGGCTTGCCGCCGCGTGATTGATCGGTTATTAATTGTAAGCCCCCTTGTAATTCTTTTCCATAATCAAGCAGGATGCCCGGTTTGCCTTGTACGGTGCTGGTAAGCACACAAAGGTCGGTACCGGAAAGATCAGCCTGTCCTTTACCTTTTTTCAGCAATGTTTCGGCGTTGGTAATGTGTGAGCCGGCATCGGCAGATTTCCATAGGATGCGCACCGGCGAAAGATATTTCCTTACTGTTTCTGTCGATTGTGCTTCGGCTGCCCTGCCGGCATCAAAAACCGGCGGCAGCTGGGCTTTGCAAATCAAACAAGAACTAATGATCAATAAGGTTATATATAGTTTTTTCATACAGGTTGTAATAATTCCCGGTGCTTTTATAATTTCAATTTGTTACAGATTGCAGTTGTTGGGGAAGGCAATGTTGTACCCAACCAGCCGCATGGCTTATAATTAAACAATGTTAATTTATTATCATTAATTCGGCATCCTGCACTATCTGCTTTATGTTTCGCGCTTAACCTGTGTCTAATCGCAATATCCCGCTAACGGATATGCCCATCAGTCACAATTCCGTTACACGGATTTAAAAACCCGGCGTTAGCTTAAACCGCGCCTATAAAATTCTTAATATAGTATTCTTTCAGGAATCTGCTGCCTGATGCTCATCAACGAATACTATTTAAACATATCAACTATGATAAAATCTTTAAAAAAATCGTTTTTAATTACCTCAATGGCTTTGGCTGCGCTTTGTGCAAACGCCCAAACCACCATTCAGCCCAAGCTGGTTGAAAAAGTTACCCGAAAAGGCTCAGACCTGGTGATTCCCTATGAGAAGTATGTACTTCCGAATGGCTTAACCGTTATCCTTGCCGAAGATCATTCCGATCCTCTGGTTCATGTGGACATCACCTACCACGTAGGTTCGGCGCGTGAAGAGATTGGTAAATCGGGCTTTGCCCACTTCTTTGAGCACATGATGTTCCAGGGAAGCGATCACGTTGCCAACGGCGACCACTTTAAAATTATTACTGAAGCCGGTGGCACCTTAAACGGCTCAACCAACCGCGACCGTACCAATTATTACGAAACCGTACCTGCCAATCAGCTTGAAAAAATGCTTTGGCTGGAATCTGACCGGATGGGATTTTTGCTTGATGCTGTTACCCAGCAAAAATTTGAGGTACAGCGTGCCACTGTAAAGAATGAACGCGGCCAGAATTATGATAACCGCCCCTATGGTCTGGCGAGCGAATACACCTCTAAAAACCTGTATCCGTACGGGCACCCTTATTCATGGCTGACTATCGGGTACATCGAGGAATTGAATAAAGTTGGTGTTAACGACCTGAAAAACTTCTTCCTGAGATGGTACGGACCAAACAACGCAACTATAACCATAGGCGGCGATTTAAACGCCAAGCAAACACTTGCCTGGGTAAGTAAATATTTTGGCAGCATACCAAGAGGTCCTGAGGTTAAAAACATGTCGTTACCGGCACCCGTTTTAACTGCCGACCGCTACATATCTTACACCGATAACTACGCCAAGCTACCCATGCTTTCCATTACTTATCCGGGCGTAAAGATCTACGATAAGGATATGTCTGCGCTTGACGCCTTAGCGGGTATAATTGGGCAGGGCAGAAACTCTATATTTTACAAAAACTTTGTAAAAACACGCAAGGCTGCGCAAGCTTCCATGAACTCATCCAATACAGAGCTGGCCGGCGAAATTGGCATCCGTGTTATACCTTTCCCGGGCCAAACACTGGCCGACGCAAAAAAACTGGTAGATGAGTCGTTAGCCGAATTTGAACAGAAAGGTGTTAGCGATGACGACCTGATCCGCTTTAAAGCAAGCTCAGAGGCTGGTTATATTAATGGCCTGTCAAGCGTAAGCGGCAAAGTATCGGCACTGGCGCAGGCACAAACTTTTACCGGCAACCCCAACCAGATAGGTGCAGAACTTGCATCCATCCGCGCGGTAACCAAGGAAGATGTAATACGTGTATATAACAAATACATAAAAAACAAACCGGCCGTTATTTTAAGCGTATTGCCAAAAGGCGGCACGGTACAACCTGTAGCTGCTGATAATTACACGGTAAATACAGCCGGGTACAAGGCACCGGATTACGGTTACGGTGGTTTAACTTATCACAAAGCAACAGATAACTTTGATCGTGCTGTAAAACCAGGTGTGGGTGCAAATCCGGCTATTAAGGTACCTGCAATATGGTCGACCGTTACACCTAATGGTATCCACATTATCGGTACCGAAAACAAGGAGATCCCGGCGGTATCTATTTCAATTTCCATTAAGGGCGGCGGCATGTTTGCTATTAACAATCCGGCTAAAGCCGGTTTAGCAGGTATTGTTGGCCGTATGATGAATGAGGAAACAAAGAATTATACTGCCGAGCAGTTTAACTCCGAACTGGAAAAACTGGGCAGCAACATAGGTATTTTTGCCGGTGCAGATGAAATCTCTATCGACGTATCATCGCTAACCAAAAACCTGCCGAAAACGATGGCGCTGTTGCAGGAAAAACTGTACAATCCCAAGTTTACGCAGGATGCGCTTGACCGTATTAAAAAGCAAACCATTGAAGGTTTTAAACAAGCTAAAACGCAGCCCGCTGGCGTAGCATCAAGCGTTTACAACAAAATACTATACGGAACTGATAACGTACGCACCTACGCAACAGGCGGTAATGAAGAAACCGTAGCCGCTATTACCTTACAGGACGTACAGGACTATTACGATAACAACTTCTCGCCATCGGTAACTAATATTGTTGTAGTTGGCGATGTTAACGAGGGTACCGCAAGGGGCGCGCTTGCCTTCCTGAATAGCTGGAAAGATAAAAAAGTAACCATCCCTACTCCTGCCGGCGGTAATTCATTTGATAAAACCACACTGTATATCGTAGATGTTCCAAATGCCGCACAATCAGAAATTCGCATTGGTTACCTGGATAAACTTAACTATGATGTAACCGGCGATTATTATAAGCTGGGTATTGCCAACTACATATTAGGCGGTGCGTTCAACAGCCACATCAACCTTAATTTAAGGGAGAAAAAAGGCTGGACGTATGGCGCACGCTCGGGCTTTAACTCCAGCAAATACGGCGGCGATTTTACGGCCTCGGCCGGTGTGCTGGCAACTGCTACAGATAGCTCTGTTGTAGAGTTTATTAAGGAGATACGCAATTATCAGCAAAACGGCATTACGCCCGACGAGTTGAAATTCACCCAAACCTCCATAGGCCAAAGTGATGCCCGCAAATACGAAACCAATGGTCAAAAGGCCGCGTTTCTTTCACGTATACAGGAGTATAATCTTAAACCTACTTTTGTTGACGATCAGAACAAGATCTTATCTACCATTACCCCTGCCGAGATCAATCAGCTGGCTTCAAAGTACCTGAATACAGATAATATGATCATCCTGGTAGTTGGCGATAAAGCCAAAACGCTTCCCGGCTTGCAAAAATTAGGTTACCCTATTGTTGAGCTTGACAGCGATGGTAAGCCAAAACAATAATATCTTATAACAATCTTTACCAAACAAAAAGCCCTCCCGAAAATCGGGAGGGCTTTTTGTTTATTTTGAATTTCTACTTCCGTTAATTACGGGATAGTATGAATGGACTACTATTTAACCACGGTTAAAGTACCCTGCATTACGTAAAAGTGACCAGGCACTGTACAAACGTAAGTGTATTTACCCGGCTTGGTTGGGGCCACAAAGTAAATGGTTTGTGAAGAACCCGGACCAACAAGCGTTGTGTTAAATAACAACAGCGGCGTGTTTGGTATGTGGCTAAGCTTTGTGCTTGCCAAACCTAATTTCATAGCCATTTCGCCTACGGCAACAGCCTGCCCTGGTTGTACAACTACAAAGTTATGCGGCATATCATCATTATTGGTAAAGGTTAGCTTAACCTTACTGCCCGCTTTAATAGTAAGCTCCAGTTTATCATATTTTAAACCCGGTTTGGTACCAAGGGTAATGGTTTGATCAATGGTTGTCCATGATGCAGGTTTGGTAGTTTGGTTCTTTTTAAGTGCAACGCCTGCAACTGTAGCTGCTTTGGCTTTTGATTCGGCGGCGGGTTTAACCATTGTCATATCCATACCGCTCATGTCATGAACCGGCTTTGGTTTCCTTTTTGGTACGTTAAGCTTGTCGCCTTCGGGAATATTGTTGAGCGTGTAATAAGCCACGGGGTGTAATAACGGGGTATTGCCTTCAACAGAAGTAACCTTATCATCAACACGTATTTCGTGAATGTATTTTTCGCGCAGGCTGTCAATCACCAAACGTACTTTTAAACCATCTTCAGATACTACCGCCGCGTTTACCACATGAATTTTCTCCCTGATGGTGTTACTGCCATATACAGGATGGTATTTGTAGGTAAAGCCTGTTACGTTATAAGCATCCGGATCTGCAGCTGCTTTTTTGTTTACAGGCTGGGTAAATTCAATTTCAAAACCATCGGCCATTGCTCTAACGGCTTTCATTTCGAACGGTGTTTTTTTAGCCCAAACAACCCTTTCCAATCCGTATAATTTCTGACCTTTTGAACCCCAGCCACGGTTTGTTTGTCCTACAAATAGTGAACCATCGGCACCCCAGGCTAATCTTAATACGCCCGATTCAAAACCTTCACGGAAGGTGAATGCTGCGCCCTGGTATTCGCCCTTAACTTTTTCAAGGAAGATACGATTTAAACGGCTCTGACCCTGATCGCCAATAATAACCTGCCCTGCAAACGGACCAAACTTATCATCCTTAGGTATTTGTACCATTGATGAGGTTGAAGTTCCTAATACCGAGTGCGGTAAATAAACTGCAGGCAATTTCATGCCTTTAACTTCGGCAGCAACTTCAAATAATGTTTTGTACGGACGTTTTGGATCCCTGTCTTCAATCTTTCCTTCCGGATCGTTAAAACGTGGATTAACGCGTGAGTAAATATCTTCGGTACGTACTTTTACCGGCGATAAAGGATCGGCAGCCCAGCGTAAACCGGCAGGGTGCATAGCAAAATCGCCTTTGTTTAATTGCATGATATAGCCAGATCCAACCCAATCGCCCTGGTTTTCGCTGTAAAAATAATCACCATCAATAAGTCCTTGTCCGGCTGGTGAGCGTAAACCTGTAGCATAAGGGGTCATTGTGCCATCAGGGGTTATCTCCAGGGTCCATGCTCTCCATTTAACCAGGCTTTTACCTCTCCACCATTCGTTATCAAAACCTACGTTAAGGTTAACCATCATGTTGCCATTAGGCATAATAACGGGGCCATAAGAATACTCATGATAATTACCGGAGATTGGCCAGGCGTAAACAGTTTCGTAAACATCTGCCTTGCCATCGCCGTTCTTGTCAATAAGTTTGGTAAGCTCGCCGCGCTGCACGCAATAGAACGCGCCGTCTTTGTAAGCCAAACCCAATACTTCATGCAGGCCCGATGCAAACTTTTTGTAGTAAGGCAGGCTGCCATCAAGTTGGTACGGGTTTTGGATGATATATATATCACCACGACGGGTTGATGCGCCAATGCTGCCATCGGGCAATAAGGTTAAACCACCTACCTCAAGCTCAACACCTTCGGGTACGGGCAGGGTAACAATGTGGTAAAAATCATTTTCTGTAGGAACAGGATTTGCAGACTTGTCTTGCGCAAACGTTGTGGCAATACCCACAGCCGCGGTCACAGAAAAAGTCATTAATATATTTTTAATAATAGCTTTCATTTGATAAATTTTAATGTCTTTTTTAACGGGGTTACCAGATCAGTGAATATTGAACAGAGGTACCTTTATCGGTATTTTTTACCGGTAACAGTAACTCCTTACCTTTTGAAGTTGTACGTAATACAGGCTTGGTGCCTTTATCAAACTGTACATAATATTCAAAGTTATTTACGCTGTACAAGCCATCGCCTACTTCGGTAATATCACTTCCGACAGCTGCACGGGCATACAGGTTTTTTGGCGCAGGACCATCAACACTGATGTTACGGGTTAATGATTTGCCTTCGTTAGCGGTAGTTTTATCATTTACATGAATACCGTTAAAAATGTATTTAAAGGTTGGGTAACCCTGCTCATCAAGCTCGTAGCCTTTAGGGCGATAAACAAGATCGGCAAGCGTATCTGGCCATGATTCGGTAGTAGTATTTAAAATAGCAAGTGATGATGCATCGCTTAAATTGATAACGCTGCCAATAGGCCTTGCGTTACCATCGCCGCGTGATAACCACATTGGCGAAGCATCAAGGAAACCGCCTTTCCAAACCTGGTAAATAGCGCCATTGTCCAGATCATAACCATAGCTTATGTTATGCGGATAACCAATGCTGGCAGAGTGGGTAACCCTTTTACCCGGGATATCAACAAAGCTGCGGAATACCACAGGCTCGCCTTTTACATCAACAGTAACGGGCTTATCGTTTTCATCCCATACGCGTTTTGAACCATCGACAATTGCGGGGTTAACACTGGTTTTATAATTGATATTTTTTATAGCTACGGCACCATGATCGCCCTGGATCCTGAGCGGACCACTTGCAGCTTCTTCTGCAAATGCCGATCCGCGTGTTGGGCCTTGCAAATCAGCATTTTCAATAATGGTAACACCGTTCAGTTCAATCTTTACTACACGGGCGTTGGCTGTTTTTTTACCGGCGGCGTCAAACTTTGGTGCGTTGAATAAAATATGCAGGTGTTGCCATAATCCGGGGGCACGGCTCACATTTAAGCGTGGCGCCACACCATCATAACCAAACTGACCATTGGAGCGGCTTTCGTCCCAGCGCTGGTAAACCGCGCCCAGATCGCTGTTGGTTACGTTATCTTTACCCCAGCTGTCAAGTAGTTGAATTTCATAACGGCCTTGCAGGTATACGCCCGAGTTAGATTCTTTCGGCATGATAAAATCAAAGTTCAGGTCAAGATCGCCGTGTTCAAAATTGGTAAACAGATCTTCGTTTTTGCTTTTGCCGGGAATGTTAACCAAGATACCCTGACCGTCTTTTTTGCTGATGGTATTTACCTTGTTAAAATCGGCAACTACTGAACCTGCAATTGACCAATTGGCCGATGGTGTTTTAAATGCTGAAAGATCATTCAGCGAAATTTGACCGGATGCCGGTGCCTGGGCATGACCCTGGAAAACCACTGCAGTATTTATTAAAAACACCTGCAGACATAGGAACTTTAAAAAGTATTTGTTTTGCATAATCTATATAAAAAATAATTGTTGGAAAGGTTAATTAGCTTTCTGAAGGTGCAGCTGATACCACACGGCAGAACACAGGAGTGCACAACCCTAAACTATAGAGTGTACTATTTTTGTTGTTGCATTGGCTTTAAGTTTATAACTAAGGTTTAATTAATTCTACTACGAAGAAATACGAAATATCTATTATCTAAATTGTTTTAGTGTAGTTATTACGTGCAGTAAACATAAGCAAAATGATGCAAAACTGTAACTTGTTATTAAATTATTACAATTAAAAAAATCATTATATGCCACTTATTAGCCCAAAAGGCAATATTGACTTACCAATACAGAGAAGGTAATGCTATTTAAATAAATGTGCTAAAGGGTTTGATGTTTGATCACCAAACGGCATAATTCAGAAACGTTTTCTGGGCCTTTTTTTACGTTCTGTAGGATCAACTTTAAAAACTTTTGGGGCCGGAGGGGCCGGCCTTTTGTCTTCTGCTATTCGTACGCTTATTTGCCTGTCGTCTATCTCCGATCCGTCAAGTGCCGCAATTGCCCTGTCGGCTCCCGGCTGATCGGTCATATCTACAAATCCATAGCCTTTACTTTCGCCTGTATTTATATCGGTAATGATCTTTACCTGGTCTACCTGACCATGTATGATAAACATTTCGAGTAATTCTATCTCGTCCATGTCCCTTGGGATACCTACTATAAATAACTTAACCATAACGGCAAAGATACTACTTTTTGATATTCGTATAACAGACTATGATTTTTACTGAGTTTCTTTAAAATTACTTTTTTACCTGCGGAAAAGTGAAGTAAAAAACCGTTCCCTCACCCACCTTGCTATCTAACCAAATACGGCCGTGATTAGCAGTAATAAACTCTTTGGAGAGCATGAGTCCGATACCTGTCCCTTTTTCGCCTTTTGTACCGTAAGAAATATCAAGGTTCGATTTTAAGAATAACGCCTGCTGTTCGGGGCTGATGCCTTTGCCATAATCCTTTATGGCAAAAGTTAGCTGATTTGCCCCTGCCTGTATTTCGGCACTAATTTCCACCTGCCCCAAAGGCCTGCTGAATTTGATAGCGTTAGATAACAGGTTACGGATAATAAAATCGAAATGGTTAACATCGCCAAACACTTCCAGCTGCGCTGCCGAGTGGTCATGAATTTGGATAGATTTATCTGCCGCCTGTTGCTGCAGTGCGGCCATATTTTTCAGGATACTGTCTTTAGCATTAAAGTTAACCGGTTTAATGTGTATGCCTTTAAGCTGTGCCTCGCCCCAGTTAAGTAGTGCGTTTAAAATTTCGAGTGTAACATTACCCTGCTTTTTCATTTCGGTTACCAGCTCATACATTTCATTTTCAGACAGACCGCCTTCTTCCATCAAAGCGAGTAACTGGGTTATCCCCCCTATCGGATTACGCAGATCATGACCAATAATAGAGAATAACTTATCTTTTATAAGATTGGAAGATTGCAATTGCTGGTTGAGCCGCTTTGTTTTGTAGAAATAAAAGGTAAGCACCAACAGGATAAGCAAAACGGCTATGGCTGCTATTAAGCCCTCATTGCGCTGATCTGTTCTCTGGCGATTGATAAGCTCCAGCGATTCTATATGTAAACGCGATTCGGCCAGTTCATAGCTGCCCTGCAACACCGCCAACTTATGCCCCTCGTTGGCTTCCTGCAAACTATCAAGCAAGCGGTGGTGAGCCTCCAATGCCTGCAACGCTTCTTCATAGCGAGCTTGCTGACGATAAATATCTGAAAGACTATGGTAAATTTCTGCGGATAGCTGTTTCTCCCCGATGTTACGTGAAATAGCCAGCGCATTTTTCAGGTGTGTGATACTTTGCGTAGCGTCTTCATTTTTCAGAGTACCCGCTATTGCCATAAGGGAGCGTGCCTCCTCTTCCTGCAACCCATTTTCCCGGGCCTTTTGTAAGCCGCGGCGATGGTAATCTAATGCCTTAGCCTTATCGCCAAGCGAGTCGGCGGCCTTACCGGCCTGATGTAAAAAGGCTATATGGGATTTAACATACCGCCCGGAACTGCTTTTGCTGATTCCTTTTTCATAATAGGCAATGGCCTGGTTATGATTGCCGTGCCGGGTATGTAGTTTGCCTATACTACTGATCAAGCCTAAATAATCGTCGGTTAGCGGCCTTCCTTCCTGTAATTGCTCCGCTTCGGTATACCAAACTAAGGCTTGTTTGTGGTTACCAACTAACTCCTGCACCTCTCCTAAACGTGTTTCTGAAAGGATAATGCCCGCAGTGTCTTTGCGCGTACGGTAAAATGCAAGGGTTTGCCTAAGAAGCGTATTGCCAGTTATGCGGTCGCCCTTGCGGGCAACGAGAATCCCTAAACCTGAGCGGGTGTCTGCAACACTGGCAGCATCATTGAGCGTTTTAAAAATAGTTAGCGCCTCCTGCCTGTACTTGATGGCCAGCCCCAGATTGCCATATCTTGCGTTAATGTCGGCCAACCTATCCAGCATAATTCCTTCGCCATGCCGGTATTTCAACTTTCTTGACAGTTTCAGTCCCTGATCTGCATAGCTCAAAGCCGAATCGGGGAAATTCTGCTGGTACGCTTTACTTTTATCCGCGTAATGCTTTATTGCCAGGCTATCCTTCACAATAACCAGTTCTCTGCGACGAGTATCTTGCCCGCAAGCCGCCAAAACAGATAAACTAAATAAAAGTGATAAACGCAGGCCCTTGATGATCATAGTTAGGATTGGATTAACGAAAGCAGAACTTTTAGGAATAAGTGTTCTCCTTTTACGTTATTATCACTCTAACAGTTGTATTTCTTAAAAGAACCTGTAAATAAAAAAGCACTTCGCCAATAGCTATTAATAACTGCTTAAATTTCAGACAGCTCAATATTATCCCACGTTTGCCTTTTGTAATACCTGAACATTACCCAGTTAATTAACAACGCAGGTATTATACATATCCAAACCACATTTTCCCAGCGCATTAAAAAGTAATGCCCAAAGCCAATACCCCCTATAAATAACAGGATCATGAGCGAGGTGATCATTTTACCCCCACCTTGTTTCACTACAACCGGGTTGGAGAAAGGTAAACCCTTAACCATGAACAGGGCCATTAAAATACCGTAAATAAGGCTTATTAAAAATGCCAGGATAAGGTCGTTTATGGCCGCTGGGCCCCATATGGCAATAATTCCGATACTCAGCACCAGGCAATAAGGTAAAAAATAAAGTACAATAATGGCTTTATACATACCCGAAAGAATCTTACCCGGAGCCCCGATTGGCAACGCGTAATAAACCCATGCCGATTTATATTTTTCAGACATGGAAATATTCATGAGGATGGATGATAATATAAACGTACACAGGTAAATGAGAAAAACATAGGTATGCCCGGCCTGTAGTTTATCTATCCTGTCAGACAGTGAATCGCCTTTGCCATTAAGCGCGAAGTACAGGAAGTAGATAGGTACATAAGCAAACGCAGGATACACCTTCATTTTAAACTCGCGTGTACGCGCCGCCAGTTTCCAGGTGATGCGGAACCCGGCATTTTCAACAGGATCTGACGCAACAAGATTTGACAGCTTTTCTATTAAATTGAACCTGCCTGCTTTTTTTACCTTACCCGTTGTATTGCTGTTACCATCGGATGTTGCAATAACAGATAACCGCCTGTTAAAGCCTGGTGCCAATACCTTAGCTACAAACCACAAACCCACCGCCGGTGTTGTGAAACCCACGATAGCCAGGATCCTGGTTATCATATCGGCCCGGGTGGCATGGATCAGCGATTCATTTAAGGCAGCTATCCATACAGGCGGCAACAGGTATGCCCACCAATGGCTCAGCAATTGAATATTGCCCAAAACAGATATATCTATCAACCGGGGCAGCAGGTAATAAGTAGCAAATATGATTATCGAAAATCCTATTTGAAAGTAACTGATGATATCCTTAAAACGCTGCGGACTCACAACTTTCATCAGCAGCAAATAAATAACATTCACCATAAATATGCTCAGGAAGGTAGCTTCCAGTATTTGTATAAAAAATATAGGCACCGCCCATATCCCGTCAACAAAACCTACAATGATGAGCGCCGGAAGTCCTTGTAACAGGGCCAAACGCAGCACATAGATACTGATGTGCATGATCCGCGATACGGCTATAGTTCTATCGCTAACCGGGCGTGGGAGAATGATGAACTGGTCGCGGGTATCAATTAAAACCGTGGTAAAGTCAGAGATCAGCGTAAGTGCCATAAGCACCATAAATACAATAAAGTAAAAGGTTTCGCCAACGTACGGCGCTTTACTTACAATAAGTATAAGGCCGATAAAAAAGCCCATCAGCAAGGTAAAAAAACTGATAAGTATTGGTGATTGCTGCCCCTTGTTGTTTTGCGCGCTTTTACGCGTTGCAAACATAGCCTTTGGCCGGCGGGTATCCATCAGCAGCTTTACGCGCAATATTTCATTGAGCTGCTCGGTATCAACACCGGTTTTGGCCAAAATTGGGTAAAAGGCCGATACCAGGCGTAAAAATATCTTATCCATAGAAAGGAACATTAAAAGGATATTATTCATTCTGCAATGGAGGCTTTATTAATCGAAAGCGTTAATAATAGCATCTGTTTCGTTAGCCGAATCTTCGCGGCCCGTTAGTTTTGAGAAAATGCGTTCCAGCGTATCACTATGGTTTTGCTTAAGCGACTCAAAAGTTCCATCGGCAATTATCTCACCTTTATTGATAAGTAAGATCCTATCAGATACCTTCTCTACCACATCCATCATGTGCGAGCAGTAAAAAATAGTTTTACCCTCCTGCGATAAACGCATGATGAGTTCCTTTATCATAATAACCGCGTTGGCATCCAACCCCGATAATGGTTCATCTAATATGATGATCTTAGGGTTATGGATTATCCCCGAAATGAGCAGCACCTTTTGCTTCATCCCTTTGGAAAAGGTATCCATGCGGTCGTCGCCGTTGGTGCCCAGGCCAAATGCCATGAGCAGCCGCTTTGCCCTTTCGTGCAATACAGCTTCTTCCATGCCATATAGTTTACCTATAAAATCAAGGTATTCCAATGGTGTAAGCACGTCGTAGATCTCGGCGTTTTCGGGCACGTAGCCTATCATTTTCTTAATTTCGAGCGGATTGGTGGCCATATTAATGCCATCAACAATAACCTCGCCTTCAAAATCGGGAATAAGCCCGGTAAGGATCTTAACCGTGGTTGATTTACCCGCCCCGTTTGGCCCTATGTAGCCAATAACCTGCCCGGGATAAATGTCAAGTGACAGCCCTTTGAGTACTAATTTTGAACCGTATGATTTTTTAAGATTATGAATTTGTATAAGCGGTGTTTCTGCCATAAAGAAGCATTATAATATGCCGTTAAATTAAATAAATATTATGATTTTATGGCGGCTGTTATACTATAAAAATCAGCGATTAATGCAAGTTTTATTTTTAATGATACAGATAAAAACCGCAGCTCGTAATAATTAGTACATAGTGTTTTATTGATTGAGTATATTTGCAGTAAAATCATTTACCCATGATCAAAATATTTATAGGCGGCTTTCCTTTAGAAATGTCAGAACTTGAACTCGTTAAGCTGGTTAGCATTCACGGGGAAGTGGATACCATTAAAATTGTAAGAGATAAAAAAACGAAGATCTGCAAAGGTTACGCGTTTTTAGAAATGAAAACCCTGCAGGATGCCGAAAACGCCGTTATAGAATTAGACGGTACCGAAATAAGCGGCCGTATGTTATCCGTAAAAATAAGGGACGAAAATGCAATAACACCTGCCCCTAAGTCATTCTCCCGTGGTCCAAAAACCGTCGGCTATGTTAAAACAGACCGCACAAATGACCCCGCTAAAAAGAAAAGGCCAAGAAAGCTTATTTAACTATCCCGGCCTGTTTTGCTGTTTTAATATTTTTATCGGATACTATTAATACTCATCAAACCAAAACTACCTCTACTGGAACAGCAGCTTTTTGATTCCGTTTCAACAGCACGAAGGCAAAGCACGCACCTGTAAGTGCCATAGCTACCCCAACCAACTCCGGCGAAGTATAACCCAGACCTGCAGCTATTGGCAATCCTCCTAAAAACGCACCCAGAGCATTGCCTATATTGAAAGCGGCCTGCGTTATTGATGCGCCCATCATTTCGGCCCCTTTTGTGGTTTGAATCATGAGGATCTGTATAGGCGAAGCTATAGCGATAGAAAGGCTGCCGCAGATAAACGTCATGATAAGCGACATTACCTGGTTACCCGAAACAAAATAAATAGTTAACAAGGCGGCCGCCATAGCTACCAGTAATACCATACAGGCGCTAAGTGGCTTCAATTTATCAGCCAGCTTACCCCCTATTATATTTCCTACAACCATGCCTAAACCGGCAACAACCATAATGTATGGCACAGTGGCCGCCGAAAAATGAGAAACCTCTGTCATCAACGGAGATATATAACTTATCCAGCAAAATAGCCCGCCAGTACCAATAGCGGTTATGAGCACTATAAGCCAGGGATCAAGCCGATTAAATACTTTCAACTCCGATTTTATATTGCCCGTTCTGCTTACCGGCAATGCAGGCAGCATAAAATAAATGGACAGCATAGTAATAAGCCCGATAAGACCCACGCTGCCAAAAGTGTATCGCCATGAAAAATGATGACCTATATAAGTTTCAACCGGAACAGTAAGCAGGTTAGCTACCGTAAGTCCGGCGAACATAATGGAGATTGCCTGCGCCTGTTTACCTTTGTCGGCAAGCCTGCTGGCCACAACAGATCCAACCCCAAAGAATGCACCATGCGGTAAACCGGAGAACAAACGGGCTATAAATAAAATAGTTGGATTTGGCGCAAAGCAAGATATGGTGTTAAATACCGTAAACATGGCCATAAGTACAAACAGTATTTTTTTAGGGGCGATGCTGCTGCTGGCGGCAACCAGCAAAGGCGCGCCTATTACCACACCCAAAGCATATGCAGAAATAAAGTGACCGGCCTGGGGTATGGTGATGTGAAAATCTTTGGCTATATCTGGTAACAGCCCCATCATCATGAACTCGGTGGTACCTATACCTAAACCTCCCAATGCCAAAGGCAGCAAATTTTTCTTCATATATATTAATAGATGGTGCGGATTGCGGCAAAAATAAGTTAATACAGGCTAAAATTGCCCGCGCTATCTTCTTTTAGGTGTATTTTTTACACTATAGTGGCTATTACCAATGACGATCTGACTTATGGGTGGTCACAAAGCAAAATAGCCATAGCAAAACTAATTTTGCTATGGCTATTTGATGTTCCCCCAAAATATGCGGGGCTATGTTTAATACAATAAACTATTTCAGGTTTATTACATAGTTAAAGCTTGTTGGTTTGGCATAAACGCGATACTGCTCCAACGGGCGCGGACCGCAGCCCCATGAGCCTACACCCAACGTTTTGTGGCTGATGCACAATACAGTTCCCTTGCTTTTTGGCAGGTCTATTTTGTACTCTACGTTTTCCATTTCCTCGTCGCTGTAAGGCAGGGCGGTTACCTGGAACAGGTCTGTACCTTGTTTTATGCCTAAGCCCAGGCCTTTATCTGTACTTAAATTAGCCCAGCGAACATCCTCGTGGTTACCGCAATCCATCGGTTTTTCGTACGGTGTAAGCTGCTGATTTACGGTGCTGAAATAATGACCTACATCAAAGCCTTGTTTCCTATCGGCATAGTTTTCCATCGGGCCGCGGCCAAAGTAATCAAACTTTGTAAGGTCCTTATCCAGGAACAAGCGTACGCCCAGCCTTCCAAATACTATTTTATCATCTCCGCTAAAGCTCACGTTATTGTCGGCATTAATAGCGCCATTGCTGTTTATGGTATAAACAACCTGGTGATGAACAACAAAGTCTTTTTTACCTGTACCGGTAAGGCTTACTTTTATTTCAACCTCATTTGCCGAAAGCTGTTTGGTGTTTACCGCATCGGTTACCCATTTAATTTCTCTCAGGCCATATTTAACCCAATAATCATCATAAGCCCACATATCATCCTTGCGGTGCGGTGCGCGCCATAAGTGCAGCATAGGACCACCGTTTTCGCGCAGGATATTGCCGGTACTGTTTTCCATTTTAGTAAAAGTTCCTTTAGCTTTATCAAACTCAAGTTTAAAGCCGGTACCTTTTACTTTAATAACATCTTTATCGTCGGCCAGTGTTAACGCGCCACCTGTTAAGGGTTGTTTAACAGCCGGGATAGCAACAGGCAGTTCCAATTGCTGCGAAGCAACCTCGAAACCCTTTTTAGCCCAAAGCTTATCCGTTGAAAGCGCAAATGAAACTCTTAAGAAATACTCGGCACCCGGTTTAGGGGTAATGTGGTAAGGGATTGTTACATCCTTTTCGCCGCCCGGTTTAATTTCGCTCAATACTAAATTACCTGATGAAATAGTTGTACCGTTTTCAGTTACCTCCCATTTAGAGGTTAAGCCATTAAGGTTGATGAACTGGTACCTGTTTTTAATGTTAACCACACCGCTCTTCAAATCCTTAGCATGGATGCTAATCCACTGGTAAGCATGTTTCAGTTCGGGGTAGTGCGGTTTTAATGAACGATCTGAAAACACAACACCTTTATGGATAAAGTATTGATCGTTAGGATACTCGCCAAAGCCGCCACCAAAGGCAGTTATAGGGTGTTTAGGATCGCGGTTGTTATATATTCCCTGATCCTGCCACTCCCAAATAGCGCCGCCTAATAATTGCGGATATTTATCGAACAGATCATTATAAATATCTACCGAGCCCATGGAGTTAAACATGGCGTGTGCATACTCGCAAAGGTAAAACGGCTTGGTAAGGGTTGCATCGTTTGCGTGTCTTTCCAGGTTTTCTACATCGGTATACATTTCGCTGTCCATATCGGCAGGGTTGTTTTTACCTATGCCAAAGCCTTGGTAGTGCGTAGGCCTTGTAGAATCGATACCTTTAATGACCTTTAAAATAGCTCTGAAGTTTGATCCGCCGCTGCCGCACTCGTTACCAAGCGACCAGATAATAACCGACGGATGGTTTTTAAAATTCTCTACGTTGGCTACGTTTCTGTCGATAAGAGCAGCTTTAATGCGTGGCTCTTCGTTAAACTCGTCCCATGCACCGTGGCTTTCCAGATTGGCTTCGGCCACCAGGTAAATACCATATTGGTCGCACAGCTCATACCAGCGCGGATCGTCAGAATAGTGGCAGGTACGTACGTGGTTACAATTGGCCTGCTTTATAAGCAATATATCACTTATCATTTGTGCCTCAGTAACCGCGTGGCCATCATTAGGCCAGTTTTCATGACGGTTTACACCTTTCAATTTAATCGGCACACCGTTAACCAAAAACAACCGGCCTTTTATCTCAATATTCCTGAAACCGGTGCGTGATGATAACGTTTCAACTGCCTCGGCACCATCTTTAATGGCGATAACAGTAGTGTAAAGCTTAGGTGTTTCGGCAGTCCATTTTTGCGGGTTGCTTACGTGGAAACTGGCATTTACTTCAACTTCTTCACCCGGTTTTAATGCCGGGATGGCTTTTTGGGTAACGGCTCCGGGTACAGGTACCAGGCCATTGTATAAAGCGATATCCAAAACGCGTGCTTTAACTGTAGCAGTGCCATAGTTTTTCACTTTGGCCGATACCGCTACATCGGCATCCTTGTATTGTTTATCAAGATTGGTTTTTACAAAATAATCCCTGATATGCTCCTGCGGACTGCTCCAAAGGGTTACATTCCTGAAGATCCCGCTCAGGCGCCACATATCCTGATCTTCCAGATAGCTGCCGGTGGTAAAGCGGTAAACCTCTACCGCCAGGGTATTTTTTCCGGGCTTAACGTATTTGGTCAAATCGAACTCGGCGGCGTTACGGCTGTTTACGCTGTAACCTACTTTTTTACCGTTCACCCAAATGAAAAATCCGGCGTCTACCCCATCAAAAGTAATGAAGATGCGACGACCGCTCCAGGTTGCAGGTAATGTAAAATCGCGACGGTAGCTACCTACCGGGTTTCTTTCGGTATACGCCGTATATTTCTCAGGCGGGGTGCTCATTACCCTCGGAAAATCCTTTTGAAAAATATAGGTAAAGTTGCTGTAGTATGGTGTTCCGTAACCTTCTACCTGCCAGTTTGATGGCACTTTAATATCTTTCCAGCCAGATACATCGTAATCTGTTTTGTAAAAATTAACAGGGCGTTTCTGCGGCCAGTCTACCCAATTAAATTTCCATAAACCGTTCAGGCTTTTGCTAAAGGTAGATGCATGTCTGTTACCGGCCAGTGCCTCGTTCAATGAGCCGTAAGGCATCAGCGTAGCGTGGCTGGCCTCTTTGTTTATGCCTATGTTCTCGGGGTCTTCAATTTCCTTTGGCACAAAAGCAGTATCGTTTTTTGAAAGTCCGGTTTCTTTTTGCTGAAAGGCAAAACCTGCTTTAGTATGGCAAATAAATGCAATGAATAGTAAGAGCGGTACAATTTTTCTTTTTAAAGAGAAGTTGGTCATAAATTGCTGATGTTAATTTAGATGTAATTTAATGGTTAACGAATAATTGGATTATATATGTTGTAATTAAGGGAAAACGATCCTGTTTGCTAAAGAGGTACATATAGCAACACAAATAACCTTAATATGCGCTTATTGCAATTGTATTATTGTACATTCTTTTTGTACAATAGTGCATTATTTTATTCAATACCGTTTAAATCAACAGGATAAACCATTTTGGGAGTTAGGTAACGATACTATGGTATTACAAGATTGGCAATTTTTGCGTTTCTTTAGCTTATTAATAGCTAATAGGCCGAGCAGTAAATCATAAATGAGTTTTAAGCGTCAATATAAAGAGTTGAAAAAAATCCATTTTTTAAGGATCATCATTTTTTTAAGCCTTTCCATTGCTGTATCCGGTAACTCCGCTTTTTGCCAGTCGTACCCCTACAAATTCAAATACCTTACTGTAGATGTTGGCCTCTCGCACACCGATGCCAATGATCTGGTGCAGGATAAACTGGGCTATATATGGATTGCCACCAACTTTGGGTTAGACAGGTTTGACGGTTACACCATAAAAAAGTTTTACAACACCAACATACCGCTCAATAACGCCAAAAAGAACAGGGTTATATGCCTTTACCCCGATGACGAAGGCAATATTTGGCTGGGTACCGAAGGCGGCCTTCAACGTTTCGACTCAAAAACTGAAAAATACATAGATTATACCGTTGAGGGTGAACCGGCTTTCTGGCGGTTAATAAGAAAAGGCGATCTCTTATATGGCATAACGGGCAACCAATTAAGGTGCTACAGCATAACGGGCGGCAACGTGAACGAGCAAAAGCTCACCATACCTTCGGGAGTAAACTTTTCTGAAATGGCGCGGGATAGTTTGGGCAACATATACCTGGCTACCAACAAGGGGGTTTGGCTACCAGGTTCCGGTGGCCAACTCACCAACCTCCGTATAGATTCATGCCCCGATCTTAACCTGTCGAAAATTTTCATAGATAACAAACAAAACATACTGATAGCCAGCGGAAGGCAGCTATTTTTAACCAATAAAATCACAACGGGCAGTTACACTGTTGTTAGGCAATTCACTTTAAACGATAACGCTTATGTAGCGCATATTGCGCAGGATAGCAAATTAAACTACTGGATAAATACCGGTTCGGGGTTGATGCGATTAAACAGCAGCCTGCAGCTTACGGATCTTATTACCAATAAAAACTCGCCAAACAGCTTAAATTCAAGTTCGTTGAACAATATGTATATCGACCGCTCGCAATGCCTTTGGGTTTGCACTTTTGGCGGTGGCGTAAACTATTGCGATTTGAACGAAAAGAGGTTTTACACACTTCAGCATGATAAGGAAGATCCCAATTCAATGTCAGGAAGTTATGTGCGGTCGGTTTTGGATGAAAACGGGCAGAATTTATGGATAGGTACAAATTACGACGGGCTAAACCGTTATGACCTGAAATTGCAAAAGTTCACGTTTTATAATACCCATAACTCCGCCGTAAAACTTAAAGATGATAACGTAACCGCACTAACGCTGGATAACGAACATAACCTCTGGATAGGCCACTCGCGCGGTATTGAAATTTTAAAGGCAAACCGGAAGGAACTATGGAACCCGCCCGGCAGCGACAAATTCCCCAATCATGTAATTGACGTGCTCACCAAAGATTGCTTTGGCAACATTTGGTTTGGTAACCATACGGATAGGTTTGGCGTAATATTCAAGGACGACAAAGGCGTATTTAATATAAAGTACTACGGTGAAAGCTATTTTATTTTTGCCGATAAGAAAAAGCCCGAACTGTTTGTATCCAGCACCCACGGATTAAAACGAATTTTGATTGATAAAGATGGCAACATCCTTAAAACCTATGATTACCAGGCTTCAGAAAAAAAGAACTCTTTAAGCTCCAACTACACCTACCCGGTAAGCAAACAGAACGATAGTACTTATTGGATTGGCACTATAGGCGGCGGTGTAAACCGCTTAATTATCCGGAAAGATGATACTTACAGCATAAAAGCCTACACCGGCAACATGGGCATTTTTAATGATGTTGAAAGTTTGGAAATTGACAATGCCGGCAATATTTGGATGGGTGGAAACGGACTGCAATTTTTAAACCCGGTTACAGGCAAGTTAATCAGATACGAAAAGAACGACGGCCTGCAAGGCAATAGCTTTAAGGTAGGTGCATCATTTAAGGGGGCCGACGGACGGTTGTATTTCGGTGGAATTAATGGCCTTAATTATTTTTATCCCAATGAAATAAAATCGAACCAGATTCCGGCGCATCCCGTATTGACAGATTTGCTCATCAACAATCAAAAACCCATTTACGGCAAGTCCGATTCTGCCGAAAACACCCTGGATAAAATAATTAGCTACAGCAAGGCATTAAAACTCAACTACCTGCAAAACAACTTTGTGATCTCGTTTAGCGCCATGCACTATGCCAATCCGCTAAAATGCAAATACCGTTACAAGCTCATCGGTTACGATAAAACCTGGAAATACACCGATGGTACAAATCCTGGCGCGGCCTATAGCAACCTTGATTATGACAATTATCAATTTATAGTTGAGGCCACCAATAACGACGGCTTATGGAGCAGCAACCAGGCAACTATAGCCATTACAGTTACCCCGCCCTGGTGGAAATCTACATTGGCCAAGATAATTTATTTCGCGCTTGTTATCGGCTTTTTATTGTGGATCTATATTTACCAGGCCCGCTGGTATAGGTTGAAACGAGAATTGGCTATCCGCGCGGTTAACGAAAATAAAAGGGAGGAAATGCACAAACAGCGCGAAGAACTTCACCAGCAGCAGCTACAATTTTTCACCAATATCTCGCATGAATTCCGCACCCCGCTTACGCTGATATTAGGGCCGCTTGAAAACATCATCAACGGTAATAAAAACGATGAACTTACCAACCCATACCAGTTGATGCTGCGCAATGTTAAAAGGCTGATAAACCTCATTAACGAACTGATGAATTTCAGAAAAATAGTCGATAGTGCTATAAAACTGCAGGTTCAGCCCTTAGCTATTGGCCAATTTTGTAATGGCTTGTACCTCGAGTTTAAAAACCTGGCTGCCAGCAAAAACATCAGTTTTAAAATAACCGACCATACAACGACCAACGGTGATGATGAACTATCGAACTTATTTGACGCGCAGGTGTTGGAGAAAATTCTATTCAACTTAATTAACAATGCCATTAAATACACCAACAATGGCGGCCAGGTTACGCTGGAGATCTTTTTAAACCGCAATGAGTTTAAACCTGCATTTGCCACAGAGTACCATTTGCTAAACGACCAGTACCGCGCCAACGCATATATCTATTTTCTGATAGCCGATACCGGGATTGGTATCTCTACTGATTCTATCAGTAATATATTTGATCGCTATTACCGCATCAGTAAAGATCATTTGGGCTCGGGCGTGGGTTTGGCGCTCGTAAAAAGTCTTACGCAATTGCATAAGGGAGATATCTCCGTTTACAGCGAACGCAATAAAGGCACCCAAATTCTTGTGGCACTACCCTGGGGCAAGGAAAATTATACCAATGCAGAAATTATAACGCCCAACAGCGACACAAAAGGCTCTCAGCTGGAACCTTTGGATGCTTCTATACTCGCGATGGAGGTTGATAAAGAACAACGCGGGCAGCTACCTGAAAAGATAACCAAACACATTTTACTGGTAGAAGATAACCATGAACTGCGCACTTTCCTGCGGCAATCGTTAGAGAAATTTTATTATATCCATGAGGCCGAAGACGGGAACGCAGCCATCGAATTAGCTGCCGATAAAACACCCGATTTGATCATAAGCGACGTTATGATGCCGGGTATGAACGGCATTGAACTCTGTAAGCTGATTAAAGATAAATTTGAAACCAGTCATATCCCGTTCATCATACTTTCGGCAAAGGACGCGCTGGATGCCAAAATAGCGGGCATGGAATCTGGTGCTGATTATTATTTTGCCAAACCTTTGAGTATCGATCTGCTGCTGTTAACTATTCAAAATATATTTGACCAGGGCCAAAAGCTGAAGCTGAAATACACCAATGATTACCTTACCGAAGCCACCGAGCTTGTCCATAATGAAAAGGATAAGGATTTTATAAACAAGCTATTGGAACTTATTGAAGCCAACATTCAGGATGCCGACTTAGACGTTGACTTTTTATGCAATAACCTGTATATCAGCCGCACCAAGCTGTACCAAAAGATCAAAAGCATATCAGATCAGTCTGTAGGTGAGTTCATCAAAACCATCCGCCTGAAAAAAGCCATCCAGATCATGACGCACGAGGATGTTTCTCTAAGCGAAGTGGCCGACAGGATTGGCCTGCAGAGCCACTCTTATTTTTCGCGCGTGTTTAAAAAGGAATTCGGAAAATCACCTTCGCAGTATATGCAGTCGCTAAAAAATGGAACGCTGAAATAAAAGATTAGCAAACCTTCACCATTTCCATACCCAATATGAGGGAGAGCTTTTTCAGTTTACTGCTGATATGGCCTATGCCCACGGCGCAATGATGTGCCGGACCATAACTATTCCAATCCGTTACAAACTTGCGCGCACCACCTGGAAAACGATAACGGCTGTTGGTATTACCGATCTGTAAAATAGGCCCGGCAACAGATTGTCCTTCTGCCACCAACAGCATCAGCCCGTCATTTCCTGTTTCCACTACGGATAAGCAGGTTATTTCGCCGCATTTAACGGCCATTTCTACCGATAGGCCACTGCCTACCTTGCCGTGATAAACCTGCAAAGGTTTTACCTTGGTTTTACCTTCGGCAATGGCAATATGCCCGGGACCATCATGGCCCATCAGCACCACATCGTCCTTATAATCCATAGCGTAATATTCTGTAAATGAACCGCCAGCGCCAAAACTATCCATGATCTTCATGGCCTGCGCGTTCTTTATTTCATACTCTCCGGCAACCGGGATTCCATTCGCGGTAAGCAACGAATTTCCCAGGATGATCGAGCTCATGGTATCCTCATTATCCGGGTTCCCCGTCCCCTTATGGTAGTAGGCAAATGAACCCAGTTTATATTGGGTGATCAGCTTATCCATAGCTACAGATGTGCGGGCAGCCCTTGAAAGTTCTTCGGGCAGGCAATCATCCTGAATATCAAACTTTTGCTTAAAATCTGCTACGCGCTTTTCTGTTTCGGCGGCAGTAACTTCATTTTTTATGGTGCTGAGTTCCTCAACCTCAATATGTTCAAAATGGCCGCCGAAGTATTTTATCTGCAAAGTAATATCCGTGTAAATATCCAGCATACCCGAATAGTAACCGCCCATACAGCCTATGCGGTTGTGCTGCATAATATTGGCCACATTTGCCGCCTCTACCCACTCCAGGATCTCGCTCCAGCTTTCCGGATCATTCTCCAGCATACCGGTAACCTGGTGAAATTTGATACCCGTTCTTTTAAAAACATTGGCAATTTCAGGCACCGGGCATGCCGAACAGTATTTGAGCCAGGTACCTGTCATGAGTGTACGGTCGTTCAGGTTATTAAACTGCTCATAATCTATACTTTCGCCTGGCGATAGGTTAAGTATCACCACCGGCACGTTGGCCTTTTGAACCACTGGCAGCACGGTAGACGATAGCGCGTAGGTGCCCACGTATAAAAATATAATATTAACATCCTCCTGCCTGAACATTTTACCGGTTTCAAATGCCTTATCAACGGTATCAACCAACCCGGCATTAACCACCGTAACAGGTAGGGTATTAAATTTGGCGCTCAGTGTTTCCAGATAGCCTTCCAAACTGATTTTCAAACCATCAAACTGCTCCCAATATACATCCAGCCCAATGCCGAATAACCCAATTTTCAAATTGCTATCTATCATTTTATTTAACTTCAAAAATGTATTTGCCCGCTGCACATGGAATTTTTTCCAATCCGTCCCCGGCAGGTTGATTACCTCTGGTGAGTTTCCCGTTAGTATAAACCTTAAGCCCGTTTTTAAGCGGCAGGTACACGTTGGCACCCACGTTGGGCGGAATGGTAAGCTCCATATAAAAACTGCCACCCTGCTTTCTCCAATTGGTTTTAACCCAGCCATAAGGCGTATGGAATGATCCCGATGCACTCGTGATATCGCCAACCGGCTGCGGCCTTATCCTTAATAATTTAAATCCCGTACTGTTGGCCTCCTGCCCTATGCCCGCCAGGCCACTGTAAAACCATTCCATAATATGCCCCAGCATAAGGTGGTTGTTTGATACATTCTCCAGCGCGGGCCACGACTCAGTTAAAGCTGTTGCTCCTTTTTTAAGCTGATACCCATAGCCAGGCACATCATCGCGGTTATTCATATCATAGATAACCTGCGATTGGCCGTCTTTATCCAAAGCATCAATTAAAAAATGAAAGCCGATATCCCCGGCGGTAAGCGCGTACTTTTGCTGCTTTATGGAGTCGGTGAGATTTTTGAGAACTGCCGCCCGGTTAACGCTATCAACCAAACCAATGCTTAATGGCATAGCCATAGCAGTCTGGCTGCCAGTTGAATATACATTATTTATCGTATTAAAAAACTTACTATTAAATGCCTGCTTTACGGCAATAGCCTGCTGGGTATATGCCTTGGCATCTGATGTTTTATTTAATAGCGCCGCCATTTTACTCAGCAATAAAACATCATAATAATAAATAGCGGTGGCTGTAAGGGCTTTAGGCGTAAGCTGGGCCTCGCCCGGTTGCTGCGGACCATAATCAAACCAATCGCCCAGGCCGTATGATAAAATATGATGATCAGATTTACTTTCCAGGTAGGCTACATATTTGGTCATCATGGGATATGCCTTTTGCAGTACATCCTTATCGCCATACCAATTGTACAGCTGCCAGGGCAAAATAACCGCGCTGCTGCCCCACTCCGGCGAGTCGAGAAATCCACCGTCGAATTTTACAAATTCTGGTGCAATATCGGGTACAAAGCCTGCCGGTGTTTGCGCGTCCATTAAATCCGATACCAGTTTACGATACAGGCTATAATTATCCAGGTTGTAATGAATAGAGTTACCCATCAGATAGTCCTGTTCCAGCCAGCTTAGTTTTTCGCGGTGCGGACAATCGGTAATCACACTTTGGTAGTTACTTTTTATGGCCCAGTTAATGAGCGTATAAATACGGTTAAACAATTCATTGGAACAACTGAACGTACCATTTTGCGGCGATGAATTACGGATATGCAGCGACGTTAATTTTTTTATAACGGGTAATTCAGCTGCTTTGCCATCTGGCAACGCACCTTCAACCTGAACATACCGAAATCCATAATAGGTGAATTTTGGTCGCCATGTTTCTACACCGTCGCCTTTTAGAGTGTAGGAATAAACATATGGCCCTCCGGTTGCATCCTGATTGGCAAACTTCCCGGAAGTTAAAATTTCGGCAGGAATAAGTTTTATTGTTTGCCCCTTGCGGCCGCTTACCTGCAATTCCAGGATTCCTGAGGCATTCTGACCGAAATCATACAGATAAACTGATGGCTTGGGCTCGCTTACCTTTTTTACCGCAAACGTATCCATAACAGCAACCGGGTAATCCATATCGGCTTTTAGTACGCCCGAAGCGGCTTTTACCAGCTCGGCATTTTTCCAATGCGAAGCGTTAAATCCGGCTACGTTCCAGCCTTGTTGCTCCAGGCGCGCGTCATAATCTTCGCCGCCGTAAATGCTGCTGAAGGTGATTGGCGATGGCGCGGTTGTCCAACTTTGGTCGCTTATGATATCATTGGTTGTGCCATCAGCATAGGTAATTTTTATGCGGCAGATAAGTTTGGGCATTCCAAAGGCAACTACAAGTTTAAAATAACGCTCACTGTTGATGTTATAAAAGCCATTGCCCAGCGTTACACCTATGGCGTTAGCTCCTTGCTTTAGTAGGGCAGTTACGTTCAACACATTGTACAGGCAGGTTTTATCATAATACGTCCACCCGGGTGTCAGGAAACCATCGCCTGCCTTTTTCCCATTGACACTTATTTCATATTGACCCAAACCGCTGATAAAAGCGTATGCCGACACTATTTTTTTATTGGCCGAAAACTCTTTCCTGAACAAGGGTACTACCGGCCTTTGCAAAGCCTTATTCGCCAATCGCCAAGGCGAGCCAGGTGCAACACGCATACTATCAGGCAGGTCCTCGTAACCTATCCAGCGGGCGCCTTTCCAATCGGCAGTACTTTCAAGTTCCGTACAAAAGGAGCTTATTTTACTCCATGCCGAAGCCTTTTTATTTTTATCCCACACTTTTACCCGCCAAAAATAGCGCGTTCCCGCTTGCAGGCCGGCTCCTTTATAGGGAACCAAAACACTTTCGCCGCTTTTAACAATGGATGAGTTCCAAATGCTATACAGCCCATGATCTAAATCTGCCACCGAACGCCCTATTACCAACTGGTAGGCCGTTTGATATTGCCCATTTTGCGCCGAAGAAAGCTCCCAGCCAAAACGCAGCTGTTTAACCGGAACACCCAACGGATTTGCCTTATTTTCGCAAAGCGTTTTTATGACTGTTAATTGCGCGTGAGCTACATTAATGAAAAGGAAAAGTAATGCACCAATTGAAAAGCACTTTATTGAATTTTTCTTGTAGCTACGCATATTCGTCATAAATTATAAACCACTTTGCTGTACTGTTACCGGCCCAACCAAACCCGATTTTAGCAAGGGCGAGTTTTTATCATAAAACCTATAGCTGGAAAAGGTGTACCTTTTGCTGTTGCGCGGTTGCCCTTTAAGCAGCCACTCGGGCCATTTTCCGTTCTCCGTCGGGTCGGCTTCGGGGATTCTTTCGTCGCCTATCAACCTGTTTGGCCATAGGTTTATTACCTCTATTTCCAGTTTGTTATGTTTTTGCAATATAGCGCCGCTTATTTCTACTCGCCAGGGAGCTGTCCAAACTATACCCAGATTCTTACCATTTAACTTTACGCCGGCCATATTGTTAACCTCCCCCAAATCAACATAAAGGTTTTTACCTCCGGCATTAAGGTTTTTAGGCAGATCGAACTCTTTGTGATAAACCGCAGTACCCGAGTAGTATTTTATACCATCTTCCGGGCGCAGCGTCCAGTCTTTCAGTTCGTCAAACTTTATTATTTGGGGGCCTCCCCATTTAGGGTCGAAACTAACCTGCCACGGACCATCCAGCGCTTTTACTACCGTATTTTCGGCAAAGTTTTTAGTGGTGGCGGCCTGTAAGCTACTTTTAGCAAATACCACAAAATAGCTTTGATAAGCCTCCAGCTTTAATGGAATTGTGGTAAGTCCACCAGCTACTGTGTATTCGGGCAGTTGTTTTATAGTACCGGTCATGGCATCCCAAAGCTGGGGTTTTCCGGCAGTGGTTCTGAATGTCGCGGTGGTTTCAACCGGCGCGCCTGTTCTGTTCGATACGAAGTAAATGTCCTCGTCGCCGGTGGTACGATGGGTGTAGCGCAAAGTGCCATTGGCTGTAAAATCCTGCGCAACGTTCATCGCTTTTAGTATGGCCGCGGTAAGGTCATATTCGGGATAAAGGTCATTTATCTGCGTCCCCAGTTCGCCACCCCATATTATTTTCCCCTTACCGTATTGATGCGTGGTTTGTTGCGATGGTTCCTGCAGGGTGCCCCATAATTCTTTTGCTATTGTATTTAATTGTACATCGCATAAAGGATAATCTGATAAGCCCGGCGATTTTAACGGCGGCGAACCCACAACCACTACACCATCATTTACCAGCGATTGAATTTTTTTGAGTAAAGCCGGTGTCATAGTTTTAACAGCCGGTAATACCAGCAGACGGTAACTCGCGCCACCCGGGAATACAATCATCCCGTTTTGAACAATGGCTGTATACAACTGGCCTGGTGAACATCCGTCGAAATTATAACCTTTTCTATCCGGCTGTACAATATCGCCATCCATAGCAGAGGATGGCGGACGAAAAACATGCGGTGAACCCTCGGGTGTTAAATACAGCACATCCGCCACGGTGCGGCCCTGCTGTAAAATATACTGGCAGCGCGATATATAATCATGGTAACCGCCAACCATAGGCCACCAGGTTTGGTTCCTGTCCCAATGTACACCGTACGGACCCATGGTGGCACCAGGGCGTAAGGAATCGGGCAGGAATTGATTTTGAAACGTATGGAAAACAAAGCGATTTATACCTGTGGCAAACGCCCAGTCGCCCTGGTTTTTCATGGCGCCGGGGTATTGTTTCCAGCCCTCGTTATCCTGCGAGGTAAAAGCCTCTGATGGGATCAGCGATTTACCATTTACGTGGCCTATCGACGTAGATTCGATGCAGCTGAACGATGAGTTAAACCCAAGTCCCTTGCTCCAAAATTCGGCCATTGGCACATCGGCCACCGAACCAAGCTCAAGATCTGCAGTCGGGTTCATATCATACGGCTCTATAGACAGCTGCATATTATTGCGATGGGCGTAGGTTTTTACCTGCTGGGCGTGGTTCTCTATCACCAGTTCCTGCGCTGTTTGGCGTAAGTCCCATAAAAAGCGCTCACTTATTTCATCACTTTCAACAATGTTGCCCGCGTAAACCGGGTAATAAGGTAAGGGATCGTATCCCCTCCTTTTTTTAAACTCCTCACGGAAAAGAGGCGTCCAGTTTTGCGCTCCCATTTCCCAGCTATCCATGTGCAGCCTTTTTAAACCGCCGGCATCGTTCACATTAGGTTTACCTGTTTTGCGGATGAGTTTGCCTACATAATTATCTAAATGGGCGTTCAGCGCTATAGTATCTAATTTATCGGCCTCGAAGCCTAAACCGGGCACGGGTGCCGGGCGGGTAATAGCGCCGTTATTACGGCGGCCCAATCGCATGATAGTCCAGTTACCTTTGGGGGCAACCCAATTGAGGGTACCGTTGGCCTGTAGTTTACTGGTCAGGTCGATAATTTTTGTTTTATCAATTACCGCATCTTTTGCAGGTTCGAGATACTGGGCGGTTGACGGTAAAAACTGTTTAACCCCTTGCGCCGATGAATAAGGTGCACGGTAATACAATGCCTTTTCATCTATATCGGCTATTTTAGGCGCCTGTGCCGATGGTGTTGGATAAGCCAGCACGGCGACATCTTCATAAAAATCGTCCCATTGTTTTTTCAGTTCGGGGCTAAAGCCACCCTCGCCAAAGTATGGCGCTTTGGGTGGCGGTACAGGCAAAACTATCGGCTGTTTTGTGCCTCCGCTTACATTTATAGTGCTGCTCACCAGGTGTTGCATAGATTGCGCTACGGGCACCCACGGGCCACCGCTGCCTGTCCACCCCGGACCTATGCCTAAGGTAATTTCAATACCCAGACGTTTAGCTTCTTTCACCAGGTGGGCAAACATATTTTGCCATTCTTCGCTCAAAAAATCAACCGGACCGCGCGGGATGCCTACGTTAACTTCCAGGAAAGTAACGTTGCCAATGCCTACCGTCTTCATCGATTCCAAATCGGCAGTAATGGATTTTTCGGACATGTTACCATCCATAAAATACCAGTACACACCCGGCTTTGCGCTATCGGGCGGATGGAGGAATTGTTTTTGCAGCTTGTTCACCTGCGCATTGGCGATATTTAAACCACAACACGCGATGATAAGGAAGGATAAAAATCTGTTCATTTTTTTAGGTAATAATTTTAAAGTTCATGAGAGAGGCTTCCAAATCTATCTTTAATTGTACTTGCACTATATTACCTATTTGATAAAAAATTTATACTTTTTGATTTAAATATCAGCATTAAACAAACATTGTTGCACAATAAATTGAGTTGCTTTATTTAAGGTGAAAAACCGGTTCAAGATATTTTATAACCGGCGAATTATCCGGGTTAACATCCATAATATCAGCCATATAATCCCACCATTTTTTCATAACCTCATTACTGCTTAAATCTGATGATAATTTGTCGCTGTTGATCTTTTGCAGGCAGAACAAAACATCGGTATCCTCGTCATAAAAAATATCATAATCGTTGATACCATTATTTTTAAGCAATGCTTCCAATTCGGGCCAAATATTGTTGTGCCGCCTCCGGTATTCATCCTTAAACCCGGGTGTCAATTTCATTTTAAAAGCTCTTAACTGCATAGTATACCTATTATTTTATTTTTCCAGCACCAGCAATTTTACAGCGAACGGCTTTAGCTGAACACTTTCGGAATTTATAACAGATTGAATAGCGGGATCATCGGCAGATGATTCATCAATGGTATATGCCTTAGCCCCCTTAAAGTCTGCAGGTATTTTAATATCGATGGTTTTGTTTCGCTTGTTAAGCAGCAACACTTTTTTTATGCCTGCATCTGTAAAGCCTTGTGCCACTATATCATCGCCATTGTTGGCGTTAATACCGGTATTTACCAGTTTACTGCCGGCCTTAATATTGTCTTTAATAAGTTTAAGCACCCAGAAACGCGCATTGGGCTTATTGTTTTGATAGTTTATCATGGTCACATCCGGAAACTGGCTTGGAAAACCAACGAGCTGCGATTCGCCGATAACATCGATACCTGCCTTGGTAAGCCCGATAAAAAAATATGCATACACACTTGCCGACAGGTTCCAGTAAGCAGGAGGAATAGGCTGTCCGCGCATTTCATCGTTTACAAAGGTGCCTAATTCATTAATATCTGTTTTGGTTGCCGGGGATAAGCGTTTGCGGACATTTTCAATATAGCTTACCGTATTTACAAAGCTTTCGGCCTTATCAAACACCGAATATTCATACGCATCGAACTTTTGATTACTGTTGGCATTGGCATAACAATGGTAAGAGATCATATCCAGCGGGATACCGGGTTTATGATTGGCCGGGTTCAGAAAATATTCAAACCAGTTGGGGTTTCCAAAAGCAAGCGCCATGCCCACAAATTTAGCTTTTGGCAATACCGTTTTAATAGCCGTAACCATGGCATCGTAAATTTTAGTATACGTTTGCGGCGACATGCTATGCTCCAGATCGGGCTCGTTCAATACCTCCCAATACGGAATTTCATAATGATAGTCTGATTTTTGATATTTTCCCAATTCATCTGTAAAACCACCTTTTGTGTACCAGCTAATGAGGCGCACAAAGTAACCCGTTAATTCTTTCATGGTGGAATCCCTTAATTGCGTACCGCCGCCATAACTCCAGCCAACATTGTTGGCATCTTCGGGATAGCCAACCGGGTGGTCGGTTTTGAACATCCATTGGGGAATGGTGCTAAAATTCATGATCACAGAATGCCCCTTGGTAGCTTCCAAAAAATCGATGGTCATGGGATCTATCAGGCTAAAATCCCAGGAGGTTTTGGTGGCTGTTGGTGGTTCCAGTTCGGCAACGGCCAGTTTAGGATACGGGAACCAGGGCACATATCTTACATAATCGGCGTTCAAATCGCGCAGGGCGCTGAATGAGCCATCGTGCATTGGCGCTTTGCGGCGCAACATGGGATTACCCACTACCTGTAGCGTAGGTGTCGACTTTGAAACCATTACCACATCGTTCCATTGCACGGTTAGTTGGGGCTGCGCGCTGCAAACACCTACTGTAACGGATAAAAAGATTATAGTTAGGTATTTTCTCATATTTGGTATTTTTAATGGATCTGTATATTGGTTCGACTCACCCCGGCTTCGCTTCGCTGGCCGACCCTCTCTTCAGCTGCGCTGGAAAGAGGGTGAAGACATTTTTTTATTTTGTTTTCTACTCACCCAATATTATCAAACTAATCCCTCCCCTCTTTCCGCCGAAGGCGAAGAGAAGGTGGCCGAGCGTAGCGATGGTCGGGTGAGTAAAGTCGTGTTAATGCCTTGATTTAAATCGGTATTCAAAAGTATTTTAATGCAGCTAAGCGGAAATGTATATTTTGATATTTGATTTGTAGTTTTTGATAATTAGCAATTCCCTATAGAAGTATGACGATAAAAGCATATTCACACCAACCTATTTGCCACAAAACACATCATAATTGTCAAATTGTATAAACAGCGCTTGGCGGGTTTAATTAATTTAGCGGTGGCAACCATATAAACCGGTTACCTTCTGTACTTAATTCCACAAAAACTGATATATGTTTCAAACCAGGCATTATACTATTGCATTTGTTTTTATAATGTGCACCTATTTTGCGCCGCAGTGCGCAAACGCGCAAACCAATGCAAAAGCAAACACAGTAACCAATTTTGATAAGGACGGCAAGCAGGTAACCCGCTTTAGCACCGTAGGCGATGCCATTGACGCACATGACGGCGAGATAGCCTTATTTAACGGTGTCTATTACCTGTATGGCACCAGTTACGATTGCGGTTTTGAGTGGGGCAACAAAAACGCACCTTTCTGCGGGTTTAAAAGCTATTCATCTACCGATATGGTGAACTGGAAGGATCGTGGCTTTTTGTTTGATGCCCAAACCCAGGTTTGGCAAACCCGCTGCAACGGCAATACTTATGGCTGCTTTAGACCACATGTTATTTTCAATGAAAAAACCGGCTTGTATGTGCTTTGGATAAATGTTTACGACAATGTATCGGGTTACCGTGTGTTTACGGGTAAAAGTCCGGTTGGGCCATTTACCGAGGTTGCCGAACCTAAACTGGCCGTAAATAGCAGCGCACCTGCCGCAGGACTGAACAACGGCGACCATGATACTTTTGTTGATGATGACGGCACCGCTTACCTGGCCTATACCGACTGGCGCACCAAGGGCAGCATTGTAATAGAAAAACTAAGTGCCGATTACCTTACCGGTACCGGCGAAGTGGTAAAAAACATTACTACGGGCAATACCGAGGCACCGGGTATGTTTAAGCGTAATGGAATTTACTATGTAGTGTATTCCGACCCTAATTGCGGTTATTGTTCAGGTACGGGCGCATCTTATAAAACGGCCGCATCGCCCCTGGGGCCGTGGTCTGAAGGGAAAAAGATAAGCGATAATTCATGCGGCGGGCAGCCTTCGTTTGTATCTACCATAAAGCTGGGTTCGGGCACGGTGTTTTTGTTTGGCAGCGATCTGTGGAACAACGCGGCTAAAAATGAAGCCCTCGCCAATTACTATTGGGCTCCCCTAACCTTTGCTGCCGATGGCTCCATAAACCCCATGACCTGCGAGCAGGCATTTAAAATTTCGGGCTCGGATAATAAAGTTTCAACTATTAAAGCTGATGCAGGGTTCAAGACCCATTGCGATATCAGCAAAAATGTACAGCGCTCACAATCTTTTATACCGGCAAAAACTGGCGTATTAACCACCATTGAGCTTACCACCTTTAAAACCGGCTATCCCGATGCGGAGCTTGCTGTCACTATATTTAAAGCGGATAAAACCGGAAAGGCTATAGGCTCTGCTTTAGGTACCGAGGCTATTCCGGCAGCGACAATTGGCTGGTCGGCAAAAAGGGTGGCTATTCATCCTAAAATTATGGTAACAAAAGGCGCGGCGTATTGCATTGTTATCAAATCGGCTGCGGCTACCGGTTGCTACGGATTTGCATTTAGGGATACAGCTAAAACGACGGGAGTTGAGCTTTACAGTAATGACGGTGGTAAAACCTTTTCGACAGAAAAAAACCGGGAGCTTAAACTGCAAATACATTTCGGTAAATAAGATGTAGCATTTTATTTATTAAGATGCTGTTAAAGATTAGAATATTCATTGCCGTCAACAGTAACAGAATAGATTATTGCGGGCTTCAGCCCAATTGTCAAGCGGTATTTGGGCTGAAGCCCCCTCGTTTTTCAGTCATCATTGCCGTCGACTAAAGTCGACGGCAATGATTTTACATGATACATAAATAATCTAAATCAAATTTAGACAGCTTCTTAACGGTTGATGTATTTTTTGATATGGTGTTAATTGCAGCTATCTTTAATTTTGTATAAACCACGCCATCTCCATGTTTTTTCAGATTTTAGGGATGGATGTGTTTATTGCAAACATGGTATGCTTAAAATTATGTTTTTGAATGATCAATTATTATAAGTACCTGCCTGTTAGCCGTGATGATGAAAACTGGGGCTTATGTGTTTTAAACACCGGCTGCACGCATATTGGTCCGACAGGCTCGTACCCGGGGAAAAACCACCCGGCACATCATTATTTTAACTGGAACATTGGGCGCGTACTAAACGAATACCAGATCATTTATATAACCCGGGGCAAAGGCATCTTTGAATCAGACAACTGCAAGCAGCATGAGATTAAGGCAGGCACCATCATTATCCTGTTCCCCGGCGAGCGGCACCGCTATAAACCCAATAACGAAACCGGCTGGGATGAATACTGGATTGGCATAAAGGGCGATATTGTAGATAACCTCACCAAAAACCATTTCTTGCGGCCAGATAACCCAAGCCTGTACATAGGCTTTCATGAGGGTATCTTTAACTTATTCAACAGCATTATTGAAACCACCAAGCAGGAGAACACCGGTTATCAGCCCCTTATCTCGGGCGCGGCTTTGCATTTGATGGGTAGCTTTCACTCCATTATTAAGCAAAACGCGGTAGAGTGTGAGGACAGGGAGCTGATCATTAACAAAGCGAGGTTATTGTTCCGCTCAAATATCGCTACTGATTTTTCACCCGAACAGGCCGCCCAGGAGTTGCAGGTTGGTTACTCGTGGTTCAGGAAAGTGTTTAAAAATTATACGGGCTTGTCGCCGGGACAATATCACATCCAGCTAAAAATAGAGCGCGCCAAGGAGCTGCTAAACAATCCGGATATCCCCATAAAAGAGATCGCCTATGATCTCCGGTTTCATAATTACTTTTACTTTTCAAAGCTGTTTAAAGAAAAAACCGGCATCACCCCCACCGATTACCGGAAACGGGCTTTGGAGTTAAGATAGTTCCTTATTGGTTTAATTGGATAATTTCTGCCATTATTTTAGCGGCACATACTCATCGTACAAAAAAATTAAAATGCAGTAAGGGTAAAGCTTATTGATCGTGTTATAGCTTCAAATACACGAAAAATAGCGTACCATGAATTTTAACAATTACCAAAAGAATAGCTTTCCTACTATCATTAAAACAGCCGCCTTAATTTTGGCCGGCTTTGCAAGCACCAGCAGTTTCGCCCAGCAAAATACCCGCGCAAAAACAAATATTGGTTTAGTTTACCCCTTAAGCAGCAACGGCGCAGGTGCTGCCCGCGATACTAACAGTTTTTCACTGAATATTATTGCGGGCGTATCTGCCGCCGAACGCGGCTTTACCATTGCAGGTATAACAAACATTATACATAACAATGCTACCGGCTTTCAAATAGCGGGCTTCTCAAACCACGTTGGGCATAATGCCGACGGCACCATGGTAGCCGGTTTTTTAAACACTTATGGTAGCGGCAAGGGTGTGGCAATCGCTGGCTTTGCCAATATTGCCAATACCGGTAGCGGCCCGCAGATTGCCGGCTTCCTTAATAAAGGCGGGGATGTATCGTCCCTGCAAATAGCGGGGTTCTCCAACGTAGCCAAAAATGTAAAAGGTGTACAGATCTCGGCGTTTATCAATGTTGCAAAAAAGGTTAAGGGCACGCAGTTATCATTTATAAACATTGCCGATAGCGCCGGTACCCAAATAGGTATCATCAACCTTTCAAAAAATGGCGAAAAGGCCTTTGCAGCTACTATTGATGAAAACCAAACTACGCTGTTAACTTTCCGGTCGGGCGGTAAAACGTTGTATGGCATTATCGGAGTGGGTTACAACTTCAAAAATAAGCGCGATAGATATGCCTATGAGGCTGGTTTGGGTGCCCATATCTTCAGCACAAAGGTATTTCGCCTGAATACCGAATTGGTGAGCGGCGGCCTCGAAAGCTTTAAAGGCGGCGACTACTTTAAATCGTCGTTCAGGTTAATGCCTGCTTTTAAAATCACACGTACTTTGGAACTGTTTGGCGGCCCATCCATCAACTATGTTAATGCCGATACCGAGGAAGGCAGAAACATGACCACCAAATACATCTCCAGCTGGAAAAGAAACAACGACCGCAATCTATACGGCTTTTATGCAGGCTATACAGCCGGTGTACAGGTGCTTTTTTAAGTGACACGCAACTTATAATAATCTAATAATCACATATATAATCACAACAAAAATCAAAATGAAAACAATTAAATTATTGGCTACCGCCATTGTAGTTACACTGGGTATCGGTACAGCAAAAGCACAATCATCATCTGATCTGGAGTTTGGTATTAAGGCCGGCGTTAACTTTTCTACCCTTAAAACCGGCCTGAATGCTGTATCAGACAAATCCGGAAAGATTGGTTTTAACGCGGGGATATTTGCCCGCACCGGCAGTACGCTGTTCTTTCAGCCCGAACTTAACTATGTTACCTTTAGCGATAAGTACCGTTTTAACTCCGGTGCCTACGAGGCCAAATTCAGACAGATAAACCTGCCCTTATTGGTTGGTTACAAACTCCTTAACACGGCCGATTTTAATGTACGTTTGGCCGCCGGGCCCGATCTGTCATACAATCTAAAAAAGCCAATTGCACCTGGTGGTTTCAAATACCAGGACTTTACCGCGGGCGGCCTTGTTGATGCCGGTGTTGACGTAGGCAACTTAACTTTTGATGCCCGTTACAGCCTGGGCCTAAGCAAATTTAACAAGCAGCTTGGGCAAAAGGCCAACATTTTTAGCCTGGGAGTTGGCTTTAAATTCCAATAAATAATTAAGTTTGATAAAGCAGGCGGCTGTGCAAATAAAAGCTGCCTGCAATCAAATCAATTTCAATCGATTTATATTTATTTGCCGAAAACTGATTCCCGATTAATGGATGATACCAAGTTAACAGCCGGTTTGAGTAATGATAACGAAGTAGTTTTTGAGCAGCTGTTCAAAAAACACTTCAGGGAGCTGCATGCCTACGCGTTTTCGTTATTAAAGGATTGGGATACCAGCGAAGAAGTTGTACAATCCCTGTTTTTGAAACTTTGGGAACGTAACGAGTGGGCAAACCCGCAGGTTTCTATAAAATCATACTTGTATAAATCGGTTTATCATGATTGTCTTAATTATTTACGGCACCAAAAGGTTCAATTAAAATATCAAACCGCAACTGTACACACCATGCAACACCATACAGACGATGCTGCCGGTAAATTAAAACTCAGCGAAATGGAGCAGCACCTTAACAACGCGCTAAATAAACTGCCCGAAAAATGCAGGGCCATATTTCATTTAAGCAGGTTTGAGGAATTAAAATACCAGGAGATTGCCAATCAGTTACATATCTCTATAAAAACGGTGGAAACGCATATGGGCAAAGCCCTGCGGATATTGCGAAAAGAAATGAAGGAATTTTTACCATTAATTACGTTGATGTTATTTAATATGTTTAGATCATGAAGAAGGATACGAGCGAAGATATACTGATCAAATATATCCTTGGGGAAGCCAGCCCCGATGAGCGCGCTACGGTTGATGCATGGGTTGCATCAAGTCCTGCCAATACAAAAAAACTGGATGATGTAAGGGTGATCCTGGAGAGCAGCAAACGGCTTGCGCAGGTTAGTCCGCTGCACGAAACTGAGGCTTGGGAACATTTTAAGGAGTTGCGCAGTAAAAGCACACAACAGGCTAAAGTAGTACCCATTCCCCCCCGTACAAACTGGTTGCGCATAGCTGCGGCAATTGTATTTTTAATTGGTGGCAGTTGGATTGCCTACAGCTTATACGGCCCAGAAAAAGTGATAAACATACAGGCAACAAACACCGTGCGTATAATAACCCTGCCCGATAGCTCAATGGTGTATATCAACAAAAACTCCAGCATTAGCTATACCGGCAGCTATAGCAAAAGAAGAGAAATAAAACTTACCGGCGAAGCCTTTTTTGATGTGAAGCATAACGAGCAGGTTCCGTTTTCGGTAAGTGTGAATGGAATAACCGTAAAGGATATCGGTACGGCCTTCAATATAAAAAGCGGGGCAGCAAGTACCGAGGTTATTGTAGAAAGCGGTATAGTGGAGGTGCGCAAAAGTAGCAGCGCCGTACGGTTAAACCCGCAGGACAGGGTAACCATAAAACCCGGTGATAAAGTGCTGAAGGTGGAGAAAAACACCGAACTGCTGTATAACTATTATACCAACCGTGTATTTATTGCCAATAAAACGCCGCTATGGCAGCTGGTGGATGTGCTGAACAAAGCATATAATGTCAATATTAAAATTGAGAATAATGCCATCCGCAATTATCCTATGTCGCTTACTATTAAGCAGGATATTGCGCTGGATAAAATATTAAATGTGTTAAAAACGAGTAACCCCGAAATGCAGGTTATTAAAACAGATCAAGGCATTATCCTTAAATAAATATTTAGGATAGTGTTTCAGTTTGAAATTAGTGAAGGCTAAGTAAGCAACCCATCATTTCATATGAACATAACAGAACAAATCGAAACGTATATTACCAGCCAACCTGAGCCAAAACGCAGCGACATGGAAGAACTGCATAGGTTTATACTCCAGGTATTACCGGGATGTAAATTATGGTTCTTTGATGGTAAAAACAGCGAAAACAAAACTGTTTCTAATCCTAATATAGGCTATGGATTTTACACCATTAAATATGCTGATGGAAAAACCAGGGAGTTTTATCAAATTGGTATGAGCGCAAACACAACCGGAATTTCTATCTATATTCTTGGTATCGAAGATAAAACATACCTGGCCCAAACGTATGGAAAAGAAATAGGCAAGGCGAGCGTGAGCGGGTATTGCATTAAGTTCAAAAACTTAAAAGATATAAATATTGATGTACTTGGAGCCGCAATTCGAAATGGTGTTGAGATTACAGGTGAAAATTAATTACAAACTAACACACTGCCATATCGTAGAAGCTGTTTAAATTTGATTTAAACTATTTGAGTATGCTATAAAATTCATTGCCGTTGACTTTAGTCAACGGAATAATGAGTAGAAAACGAGGACTTTAGCCCAAATGTCGCTTGGATAATTGGGCTAAAGCCCGTAATAATGCCTTTCATTACCGTTGACTAAAGTCAACGGCAATGAAAAACTTTCGTTTTTAGACAGTTTATATAAAGTTTCAAGATACTGCCATATTTAGTTATTGGTGGTTTACCAAACCAGTTGCAGTCCGCCGGTGAAATCAATATGAACCAAACTTAGTTTACCATTATTACTGATGTGTTTACTAAGTACCCATCCGTGAACGGGAATGTTATCACCCTTATCGGCATAAGTTATATTAAGGGATGGGCCCGCAAACAGCCTGATGTTTTTACTAAGATTAAGGCCCGGCAATAGTTTAAAAGAACTCACCTGGTAAGCCGGACTTTTAAAATCGGTAACTGTTTGCGTAATAAACTCGCCATTAAGCGAAAACAGGTTAGGGTTAATAATATGAGCCCCGAAACCCAGGTTGATAGTACTGCTGGATGCCTGTTTATCAAACCTATGCCCCACGCCTATCAACCCATATAAAACCCGGCCGCCAGAGCGAAAATCGAGGTGTATGAACCGGTTTTCATCGGTACTTATGGCTATACTTTTTTCACCGTTTTTAATAAAGTTAACAAGACCAATGGGATAATCGCTGCTATCGGCAACATTAACCAGTCCTGCAAACTGAAACCCTTTTACCTTTTTGGCAACGTTAACCAGCCCCGCAAACTGCGATCCCACATCGCCTGCCGACTGATTATATAAACCTGCAAATTGTATACCCTTAGCGTTTTGTGTTGCGTTAACCAGCCCTGCAAACTGCACGCCGCCCTTAAAATCGCCGGTGCTGTTAAACAAACCCGCCAATACAAAGCCCGATGCCGTTTTATCATAATTGAAAAGTCCTGCAACCTGCATACCTTTAAAATTATCCACTTTATTTATAAGGCCGCCTACCTGTACACCCGAGGCATTATTTAGCACGTTATTATAAACAGCTGCCGCCTGGAAACCCCGCATACTCCCCCCAACCACGTTAAATAAACCCGCTACCTGTACATATTTAACATCCTTGCGGTCGATATTAAAAAAACCTGCTACCTCAAAACCATTTACTCCGGCAGTGTATCCGCCAAAATAATTCAACGAAAAATGGTTAACAACCTGGCTGCTATACATACCATGCGAACTTAACCCAGGTGTTAAAGATATCTGGTAAGGACTTAGTGCAAAAAAGTTACCTAAATTTAGTCCCTGCACCAACTGCTTTGAGCTGATAAAGAACCTCGCAAAACGGCTATGTTCAACACTTTTACCTCCATTATCTTCGGGATAATATTTATAGGCTTGGTCGGCGGCTGGATTGGCTACAACGTTTATAGACGGGAGCACATAAAGCGAGGTATCCCGGTAGTTTTCACGCGTTGCGGTAAGGAGCAACGAGCCGGTGTAGTTTTTCAATTTTAGCTCAAAGTATCCCTTGTCATCGGTAAGGGTCGATATCAGCAAATCCTTTTCATAAACACTGGCTTGCTTTACCACCTTTTGGTCTACAACGTCTTTTACAAATCCTCGTACTATAAATTGTTTCGACTGGTCTTTTTCAACCTCGGCGGTAAGGTATAATTTACTTGGAGCATGCCTTAACACCACATAGCCGGGCACCTCCTTAAACTCATACTCCTCGCCCAACAATTTGTCAAGCAGGCTAAACAACGATCCGTGGAAGCCCGAAACAGATACAATGCTATCGGCAGGAATACTTTTATTATTGTAGGCAAAATAAAAATCGCCTTTGCTGGCAATTTTAGTAAGGACGTTAGCCAGGCGCTGATCTTTTATATCGCCTATAACTACGTTCTTCATTAAATTGCCCTGCGCAAAGGTCTTTGAGCTGATACCTGCGGCTATAAAAAGGAAAAGAAAGCGGGCAATTTGAGTTCTGTTTATTATCATTAAGCGTTTGTATTTAAGTAAACAGGCTGTTTTATATCCCATTTATATGATATGATGCGGATACAAGACACGCTTAATATGCTTTACCCTTACCCATTTTTTTTATTTTTTTATTAGATGATAAATTGGGCGATTTGTAACAAGATTCGCCTTCAAAATTCAGTTGTTTATGCGCCGATAAAGATACTATTACTTATGCTTCAGGGCCAACCTCAAAACAAAAGCATACTGGTTATCAACCAATCCTGCATAATTATAGCAAATGGTTCTAAATTAATTTGAACAACAAATAGTTATAATTTTTCATTAGGTTTAACCTGTCTAAACCTGCAAATTTATGACAAAACCTTTATCATGTATAGTAATTGACGATTTCCTGCTGGATAGGCAAGCCGTTGAAAACGAGATATTAAACTATCCCAATCTCAAACTATCGGGCAGTTTTGATAATTGTGTTGATGCCCTTAGCTTTTTTAACACCTGCAAGCCCGACGTTTTATTTGTAGATATTGATATGCCCGAAATAAACGGGCTCGATTTTATCCGCTCCATCAACCAATCAAATTGTATTAATGTTATCGTATCATCGCACCCTGAATATGCGCTGCAGGGTTTTCAGCTAAAGGTTTTTGATTTTATTTTAAAACCGGTTGAAAGCCCCAGGTTTTGCAGCAGCATACAACGCATTAATGATTTTATCCAGCTTAAAAGCAAAGCCGAAGCTTACGACGTGCTGTTTGAAAACGAAAAAGTAATTTTCAAGGATGGCCATAGCTCCGTAACACTAAATCTTAACGAGATCCTTTACCTGGAAGCCTACGGCGATTACACCAAAATAGTAACCGAAAAAAAATCGCACTTAACGCTTACCACCCTATCCAGCTTTCTTGAATCGTTACCTGCGGGTAAGTTTATGCGCATACACCGCAGCTATGTAATAGCTATAAATAAAGTGCAGTGCTTTAACATTAAAAACATTGATATGGGCGCGAGTATTTTACCTGTTGGAAAAACCTACCTGCGCGAAGCCAAACAAGCATTTAAACCGTTGTAACATGAACCTAAAGAACCTTATCTCCCTGTGTTTAATGCTAATTGCAGGCCTTTGCTATGGCCAGCAAAACGACAGATACAAAGTACTAAATCAAAAAAAGAAAGTTTGCGAAGCCATCATCGCCAACTTTACCGGTAAAAGCGAAAGCTTTGATGAACTCATTAAAACCGGCAACGACGCGTTAAAGCTTACACAACCTGCAGACCACGAGTATAAGTTATTCTTTAATCAGTCGATAGGTGTTGGGTATTATTATAAGCAGAATTTTCCCGAAGCCAAAAATCATTTTGAAACCGCTTATGACGAGGCTGTAAAAGCAGAGCTAATTGAACGGAGCTTAAAACCGCTGGGCAACCTCGTTTCTATTTATCACTACATGGGTATGCAGCAAAAGGCCGATGAAGCCGCCCAAAAGCTTAAACAGATAGCTGAAAGCACCGATACCCTGAAAAATAAAAGCGATGTTTATTACAACTTAGGCTTATACAATCAGCAGCAAAAGTTTTATTACAGTATTGCTCTGAGCGATTTTTTAAAGAGTGTGGAACTGCATAAAAAACTTGCCGATACCACAAAATCACTTAAACTCAAGCTTGATTATGCCGCCAAACTAATGATGGTTGCCGAAATTTACCTCTACCTGAAACAACCCAACAAAGCGCTGCAATACCTGGACGATGCCCGGCCAAACTTAAACCACTCCATTATATTTGATGTTACAGCCTACGGCAAGTTTGTACGGAGTTACGCAATGTTGAATGACCAGCATAACGCCTTAAAATATTATAACCTGCTGCATAAAACTGTTGATGGCACACCGGGTAATTGGTCGCAGCTGATATCAACAAGTATTGAAATGGCTAATCTGGCTTTAAAAGCTAAAGATTATAAGCTGGCGAAATCATATATTGATAAAGCCGACAAACAAGCTAAAATTGACAATAAAGAAATAATGACTTCGGCTGTTAATATGGCTTATGGCGATTATTATAGAGCGATTAATGATTATGCCACCGCCGGTAAGTACTACAAAATGGGCGAGCATGGTGCCCAGGTTTACAATGCAGAACAATACGCCGAAGTGTTAAAATCCCTCACAGCTGTTGAGATCAGAACAGGCAATACGGCATTGGCCACGCAGTATTTTAACAAATATATCATCGTATCCGATTCGTTGAACCAACAAAAGATCTCCCTAAACCTTGCCGAAACTGAAGCCATGTTCCAGAACGAGGTAAAACAACAAAAGATAGGTTTATTGAATAAAGAAAATGATGATAAAAACATCCAGCTGAAACAGGAACGGACTATGCGCTGGTTATTGGTTGGCGGGGCCGCTATGTTACTCATCGCCCTGTTTTCTATCTACCTTAACTTCCGGAATAAGCAAAAAGCAAATTTACTGCTCGATAAAAAAAACCAGGAACTGGATATTATAAACGAGCAGTTAACCGGCGCCAATCAAACTAAGGCCAAGCTGTTCGGCATTATTTCGCATGATCTGCGCAGCCCGGTAAGCCAGCTTTTTACCTTTTTAAAATTACAGCAACAACCCCAGCTGATAACTGACGAGCAAAAGGCCGGCCACCATCAACAGCTTATCCAATCGTCAACCGATCTTTTAGAAACTATGGAAGATCTGCTGCTTTGGTCTAAAAGCCAGATGGAAAATTTTGCGCTTGATATAGAGCGCATTGATATTAACGGCCTGTTTAACGAGGCATCCCTCATGGTGAAAAGCCAGGCCACCACCAAACAACTTGAAATTAAACCTGGCGATGTAAACCTGCAGGCCCTCATGAGCGATCAAAACCTGCTTATCATCATACTCCGGAACCTGTTGCAGAACGCCATTAACAGCGCCTATGCCAACACAGCAATCTATTTAAATGCCGGAACGGATGCGAAGGGCAAATCCTTTATATCCGTAGTTAATCAGGCCGATGTTATCCCCGCTGAAAAAATTGATGAACTATTAAATACCGTACATATCAAAAGCAAATCTTCAGGCTATGGATTACTGATAGTTAAGGAGTTATTACAAAAACTAAATGCAACGCTGCACATCAGCAGTGATGTTGGCGGCACCGCTATGCTTGTTATTTTTAACTGATATCCATGATGTAGATACGCAATATATTTCCTCATCTACACTGAAAAAACAACCGAACAGCCCCAACAATTTCCCCTCCATTTTCCCTTCACCGATTATTTATAACCGTTGACAGATTATTATCTGCTGATACTCCGGTTTACCTATAAGTTTATTTCATAACCCAATCATTATGAAAAATCTTATAAAACCAACATTATTAAGCTTAGGCCTGGTTGCTATGTTGTTATATACCTCATGTGGATCAGGTTCGGGGAAATCACCCTCCAATGATACGGCCAAGACAAGCGCAGGCACCACACCCAATCAATATTTTTCAGTTAAGATACATGATAAACTTTGGGAGGCCTTTCCATCAAAAGAATTTAAAACCTATACGGTAAGCTATAAAACGTTAAGTCACCAGTTTTCTATTTTTGCCGAGGCTGCGGATGGTTCACGAATGGACCTCTCCTTTCATTCCAACTCCGACCTTAAACCAGGCAGCTATCCATCTACCCGTAACGATAACGGCGCGCAAAGCGGTGTTTTCTATTATCCCGAAGCAAAAAGCTCAGACAAGGAAATGGCCAGCACAACGGCCGATAATCCCGTTCAGGAAAATACGGTGCAGATTACCAAAATAGATAAATCAGATAAAACGGCTTACGTGATAGAAGGCACGTTTACGCCCGTGCTGTACGCCCTTTATGAAACCAATCCAGAGCGTACCACCAAACTTGCCGATGGCCGGTTCAGGGTTATCTATCATCCCGATTCCATGAACCCCGAATTTTAGTAATCATTCCTTTCAACGATTATTCAGGTACGTTAGTCGATTATCAGCGCAATAGCGGCCATGTTCCCGGTAATTTCAGCTAACAATTATTTCTGCAAATCTATTCTGTTATGAAAACAAACAAACTCCTTATCATTCTGCTGGTATTTACCGCCTTTATATATTCCTGCTCAAAAGACGGTCTTGAAGGTCCAGAAGGTGCAACCGGGCCGCAAGGCCAACAGGGCGCAACCGGTGCCGTGGGTGCAGTTGGTGCCGCCGGTGCCGATGGCAGTATTATTTACAGCGGAACGGGCCTGCCCCTTTTAAGTACAGGTAAACCCGGCGATTATTACCTTAACCGTACCACCAGGCAGCTTTACGGCCCCAAAACAACTACCTGGGGCTCACCCATTGATTTGATGGGTGCCGATGGCAAGAATGGGACAAACGGCACAAACGGAACCAATGGTAGTAATGGTAGCAATGGCAGTGTTACTTTAAGCGGTGCAGGTACACCATCAGCAAGGATCGGCTCAAATGGCGATTATTATTTAGATAAAACAAACTACTTATTATATGGTCCCAAAGCCTCGGTAGACTGGGGCACTGCCATTCTATTGCGTGGTGCCCAGGGTGCGCAAGGCCCAACAGGCGCCGCCGGTAAAGATGGTAGTATTATTTACAGTGGTTTCGGCGTACCTGTAACTACCATAGGTGCTGTTAACGATTATTACCTGAACCGCAATACCGGCCAATTATACGGCCCTAAAACAAGCAATGGCTGGGGCCAGCCAATAACACTTAAAGGTACCGATGGTACAAATGGCACCAACGGGCAAAACGGAACAAACGGCCAGAACGGTACAAACGGAACCAATGGTACAAATGGCACCAACGGCAGCGTTACTTTGAGCGGCAACACCGTTCCCGCTGTAGGCCTCGGTCGTGTTGGTGATTATTACCTGGATAAAAGTGCCTACCAGCTTTATGGGCCAAAGGTAGCCGCAGGCTGGGGAATCCCTGTTTTATTGCGCGGAGCGAATGGCGCACAAGGCCCCGCAGGCCCGGCGGGTGCCGATGGATCTGTTATTTACAGCGGCGACAATGACCCTGCTCCAGCATTAGGTAAGGTTGGCGACTTTTATTTCGGTAAGGTGGCAAAGGCTATGTATGGCCCAAAAACAGCGGCCGGCTGGGGCGCAGGTACCAGCCTGAAAGGCAGCAACGGTACAAACGGAACCAATGGTACCAATGGATCAACCATATTGAGCGGCGACGGCCCTCCCGCCGAGTTTGGTGATTTAGGTAAGGAGGGTGATTTTTATATCAATACCAGCACCTATGAAATTTACGGTCCTAAACTAAATGATAACTGGGGCGGCCCAACGTCGCTTAAAGGTGCCGACGGGAATGCCAACGTTATGGCCTTTGAATCGCCGGATGCGGCCACCTTCAGTTGGATCTATAGTGGCTTTGATGATTTTACCAGCACCAATTTTGCCCGTTTACGCATGAGCAAAGGTGGTAACGACACCACTACCGTTTTCACCCTGCCGCAATCCGCCGCAGTGGCTGCCCGTACCGGTGTGGTATCTGTTTATGTGAGATATACCGGCAGTAATGACTGGACCCAGCTTTCCTTTACCAAAAACATCAACAATTATTTACAAAACTATACCTACTACATAACCACAGCAACAAACGCCGCTTACGTGCATATATCGGTAGGCTATAGTGATAATGGCAATAACTTTTTCATCAACATTGATAAAGTACGCATTGTGGTTACCCCGGCCAGCACAACCGGCACGTTAAGCCTTAGCAAAACCAACAGCCGGCCAACCATGCAGCAGGTAATGGAAAAATATAACCTGCACAATAACAGCTTCATAAAGTTGAAGTGATCATGGTTAATTAGGGAGCAGCAGGCCTTATGGCCTGCTGTATTTTTTCGCCCTTCACCACTATTAAGCAAAACCTTATGAAACGCATCACACTTTTAATTGCTGTTATATTTTTTAGCCTGCTTTGCTTTACCGCCAGCGCCCAGGATGTTGGTAATATGGTACAGCAAAAGCCCTTTGCCATCAGCGGCTCGCTGGGGCTTGGTTTGGGTACCTATGAGGTTAGCGGCATCCCCGCACGGCAGCACGATTTCTCCTATATTTTTAACGGCGCTCCTGTTATGTCTGTTTATGGGGTTTCGTTTCCGTTTAGTGTGGTGGTGAGTGATCAGCAGCGCAGCTATACGCAGCCGTTTAATCAATATGGTATTAGTCCTACTTATAAATGGCTAACCGTACATGCCGGCTGGCGCAGCCTGGAATGGTCGCCGTATACACTGGCCGGCCATAACTTTTTAGGCGGCGGCGTTGAATTAAATCCAGGTAAATTAAGATTAGGCTTTATATATGGCCGTTTTAACAAAGCGATAGAGCAAGACCCTTTGCAACCGCTGGCTCTGGCACAGCAACCTGCCTATAAAAGAACAGGCTACAGCTTAAAACTGGGCTACGGTACCGAACAAAACCATGTAGACCTTACTTACCTGCATGGTAAGGATGACATCCACTCCCTGTCGTCCCGGCCAGATTCTGGTTTGCTTAATCCTGCAGAAAACATGGTGCTTGGTCTATCTACCAGGTTTGGTTTTTTTAAACATTTTGTATTTGATGCCGATGTATCGGGCAGTATCTACACCAATAACCTCCTGTCGGATACACTGAAGAACCTGGAACTGGGCGAGGTGGCTTTCATTAAAAGCCTCATCAAATTAAACTCATCAACCCAACTTTCAACTGCAGCACAAACAAGCATAGGTTATAACGCGGCCGCTTATAACATCAAATTAAGATACAGCCGTATTGATCCCGACTACAAAAGCATGGGCGCCTACTATTTTGAAACCGACGCTCAGAATTTCACCATTGAAAGTATGGTAAGGCTGATACAAGGACAGATGCAGGTAAGCGGTAGTTTCGGTATGCAAAACGATAACCTGCTGCATGATAAAGCCTACCAGTCAAACCGCAAAATAGGGTCGCTTAATGTATCGTTCAACAAACCAAAATATGGGATTAATGTAAGGTACAGCAACTTCGGCATTACACAGGACAGGGGACTTAACCCCATTATCGATCAGTTCAGGGTATCGCGAACTAACCATAACCTGAGCACTATCTTTCGGTATGATATTACCGGCGAAAGCATCTCGCACGGTTTTGTATTTGTGGGCAACCTGCAATCACTGGTCGATTTAAATTCTTATACCGCGCCAAACAGCAAGGCCAACAGTAAAACGGCCAATCTATCATACCAGCTTGGTTTTCCTAAAAAGGCGTTTGGCATAAATACCAGCCTGAGCTATACCACGGCTGATATAGCCTTTGGCCGCAGTATTTTTTACGGGCCATCCATCGGTATAAATAAAACGCAGGGCAATTTGGGTATCAACGGTGCATTCAGTTACCAGTTGCAACGGAACAATAATATCGATGCCGGCAGCATCATCAACGCCTACATGAACACCTCATACCGTATTGGCAAGCGCGACGCGGCAAATTTCACACTCAATTATCTTAAAAGCAATTCAAAGGATATAACTCTGCCCTCTTTTAACGAAGTGCGCACCAACCTGGGTTTAATACATTCCTTTTAAAATTTAATAACTACCGTTATGAACAAACACTACCTGCTTATTCAAAATTTTAAAAGAACTGTAACCTTCTTTTTATTGCTGGTATTATCTCTTGGCGTTAAAACAGTATCCGGACAAAATGCTATCCCTGTAATAGATATTAATGTAAATATAAAGCCGCCGTACTCGCCTTTTTATTCCGACTATTCGGGGTCAAATGCCGATAAGGTTTTCTTTATGATAAATAACCTCACCGCAACACCTTTAAAAATTAAACTGGTTGGCCGGCTTAGCGGCGATAACGGTATCCGGATAACCACCAAATCAAATTATGTACCTGCAAACCCTATCATTTTAGGCCCCAACGAGCACAAGCAAATGAATGGCACCGCGTTGAGAGATATCTTCGACATTAACTCGCTCAACGTTTATGGGGTTGATAAAAGCAGGCTCATTTACACATCGCGCCTGCCCGAAGGCAATTATACTCTTTGCGTAACAGCTGTTGATATGGGCACGGGCAGAGTATTGTCTTCATCGGCGCCGTTGGGCTGCAGTCTTATTACCATTGCCTATCCCGAGCCCCCCATTTTACTTGGGCCACTGCAAAACGGAAAAATAACCGCACTAAACCCTCAAAATGTACAATTTGTATGGGCCAACGCGGGTTTTGTAGCGCTTAGCACCCAGTATATTTTACAGGTTGCCGAAATGCCCGATGTGGCAGCAAATCCCAACCAGGTTTTAAATTCAACATCGTTCCCGATGATAAATAAAATCACTAACGGACTAACTTATGTAAGCACCCTCGGCGATCCTCCTTTTAAACTTAACAAGCGGTATGCCTGGCGGGTAAAATCATATGATGCCGCCGGTAAGGTGGTTTTTAAAAACGATGGTGTTAGCGGCGCCAATGTTTTTACCTATTCGCTGCCCGAAGTTGTGCTGCCTGCCCCGCAAATAACATCTCCTTTGGCAAACGCGTCATTAACTGCTGTTAAAAACTTGTATGGTTCTTATGCACAGCCTAATACCAATATTACCTGGGTAAGCGCCGATGCAATTTCCGGCCCGGTTCAATATGGGATAAAAATAAGCAAGTTAACAAAGGGTATTACACCGGCCATTGCGCTCGATAACAATACGCAGTTAATTGTAAATGATTCTACCACGGCCACTAATTATGAAATATTGTCGCCAAGCGCATTAAATATGGTTTATAATCCAAATGGAAATAGTAATAACCACAAAATTAAGCTTGATTCGGGCGCTACTTATGCTGTACAGATCACCACCAAGGTGCTCGGTGGTTCAAACTACCGCTTTAGCAACCTGGGTAAAAGCCAGGTAGTGATATTCACCTACAAAAGCATTCCTAATACTATTTCGCAGGCAAACCTGCCGCCGCCTATTACCAGCACCATTAACGGAAAGCTGTTTTACAGGTTTAAAAACGTGGGCGAAGTACCTAACAGCGCCAGCTTTACCCTGCCTCCAAAAACTGTAATGAAACAAATTCCCGAGCCATTAAATGTATCTATACCGATGCCTAATGACGCGCCCTATCCCGATTTTGTGGCCAACGGCCGGTTCAACAATAAAAATTCAAAAGCGCTTAAAAACGTAAAGCTATACTTCAGGTATGCCATTTTGCAAACCACCAGCGATAACCCTCAAAACCTGGATGATTTTAAAGAACCCAAAGCCATGTTTAATGGCGGTTTTTCCACCCATGTTATGAATATTGGCGGCTTTAACTTTAACTACAACGTTATCATCAACAGCCTGGGTTCAAAAACAGCAACCGATGGCAGCTTTAGCTTTAAATTCCTCAACAATTACAAATTGGGTTATATGGGCAAGGAAAGTTCATCGGGCTTAAATTGCTACGGGGTTATACAATTAGTTTTAAAGGATGAACACAACTATTATTGCAGCCCGGATATTTTAATGTTCCCAAAAGCGGGACAAGCTATGACCCTGCCCGATGAGGTAGTGTTTGTAAATTCCTACAACGCGGATGTACAGTTAAAAACTGATCCTAAAATAAAGGATCAGGCTTTACAACCGGGATCGGTATTGCCAAATTACCCGGTACAGATGCTTGATACCCATAAATTTATAAAACTACTGGGCGATGGTGCCCATAATGTTGGTTACGATATTGATATGGAAGACGACCCTGAAACTATGCCTGCAGAAGGAAACAGTGAAAACTATGCCAACATCCAGGACAATGTTGGAGGGGAATCATTACCTGTTGTTGATATCGTGAAAACCGATGCCAACGGCTGGGCGCATTTTACCAACCTGCTGCCTATACATAAGCATACGGCCAGTTCCATGAACAATCCCTTTGAAGGGAGCTTATCCTATAAAGTTCAATCTGAATATATAAAACCTTCTGGCAAGGACATAAACGGTGCGGATTACCAGGTGGGCGGAGATTTTGGCGGCCCAGTACCAACATGGGTATTTAACTCAAATTTCAAGGTAACTACAGCTGTCGCAAATATGGTATTGCAGCCTAAAAATCCCGAGATCTATATGCGGGCAATTTCTACCCAGCAGGGTATTACCAAGGGTGTGCAAGGTGCTACTGTAAAAATTTGGGAATATAAGAATGCAAACACCATCCCGCAATATTACGAAGTACCTACCGATGATAATGGCTACATACACCTTACCGATTTAGCGGTAAAAACCGAATACCAGGCTGGTGTAAATAAAGTTGTTGGCCCGCTGCGTACCATCATTATATCAAAGAGCGGCTATTACGATCACCTTGTTGGCACCTACAAGCAATTGCTAATGCCCGGCGAGCGGTTTCCGGCGCAAACAGAGCAAACATTAACAGGTATGGGCAAGGTTATCGGTCGTGTTATGAACAAAAATGGCGACGGCATAGTGAGTAACGTACGGGTTGATGGCGGGCCGTTTGTAAAAACATCGGCGTCGGGCTGGTTTGCTATTGATAATTGTCACGGCGGTTATTCAAAAATAGAAGTTGTACCCTCCGTTGATAATTACTTTGCCGAAACCTTTTACCAGAATATCGGCACCAGCGGCGCATACACCTGGATCTCCAATATAGGAGCCACCAATGGCGAGATACGGGTTACAGAAAAACTGCACCGTGTACAATTTAAAGTTGTTGATCAGAACGGCAACCCTGTTGCACAAAGCTGTACCAGTATTGGGAAAAGCCTAAACATCTGCTATCCCAGCAACTCAAATACCGGGCTAACCAATGAAATTGCAATAGCAAGTCCGTCTGATGAATTTAGGGTACGTACCGTTGCCGATGGTTATGTAACCAAAGATGATTACCTTAACATAGCCAATCGCAAGCTGGCAAAGGTAATCACCATTACACTGATAAAAGGGCAAACCATTTCGGGCTACGTAAGGGACGCGAAAACTAAAGCTGCTATACCCGGCGCACGGGTTTATACCGTTACCGGATCAAACGAGGATGGCGAGGTACAAAACCAAACACTTACCGATGATAATGGACATTACACTTTAACTGGTGCTGTAGATAGGCAAATATGGCTTTCATATTTTAACATGAACCAGCCGTTACCTATAACAGTGTATGCAGTAAAAAGCGGTACAAAAGCTTACATCCGCCAAAGTAAAGAGGTAATGGGGGTTAATGGGCAGGGCTCGGTTGATTTTGAGCTAACAGCGCTGAATGCTAAAGGCGAGATCTGGGGCATACCGGTGGAAGTAAGTGAATCGGCACGCATCGATCCTAAAAATATAACCATCAGCGGCTCGTTTGTTAAGCTGCCGGGCAACAGCACATTTAAACCAGCCCTGGCCAACGCAAGACTGCCATTTAAAAATATCCCTGTAAAACTTGATGAAGGGGAATTTGGTAATCTGAAAGGCTTTCTAAACCAGGCATCGGAGAACACCATAAAACCGGTTAACAGCAGCATCCCGCTGGAAACATCCAACTTTAAGGTATTGGCATTTGATCAGTTTAGCTGCGAGGTGCTCGGCTCTATCACGCGGTATGATTATCCAAAGCTAAGCATTCAAAACAATAATGGCTGCGGTAGCCTCAATGGCTTTGTAACCTCGCAATTAGATGGCTTTAATTTTAGCTATAATTACACTGGTAAGTTTTTGTTTACCAGCGGTGTGCGCATTCCGGGCAAGCCCCTTAGTCCTTCGGCGGTACTGGCACCGGCTAATTGCACTGACGTTGCCGGCGAGTATACGTTAAGGGCTTTATATGATCAAAGCAGCTTTAAGGTACATGATTTTAGCGCCACACTTGGCGGCGGCTCATTTGTAAATAAGGATGGCTTTAATATAAAAGCAAACGTAAATCTCACAATTCCGCTGGTAACAACCGCCGTTATGCCGGCAGGTACCATTAAAGTAACCAACAACGACATTACCTGGAACGAGTATACTGGCCCAATTAACATTGCGCTCGAAAAATGGTCAATAACAGGTACCGGGTTACAATATGAAGTAAACCAGGGCGGCTTTAGGGTAACCGATGGCAAGCTGCAAACCAATTTACCGCAGGTACCGCTCAGCAACCTTATTATTATGCCAACCCGCGTTGACCTGGGCGAAAATAAACTAACGGGTAATGAACCTATTACTTTGGCCGGTGTTGCCCCGCTGCATTTAACCTATGGCTCAAAATTAACCCTCATGTATGACGATGCGGCCACATTTGATCAGAAACCGCATTACAGGATAAACGTAAACAGCGCTAATAAAGTGGTTGCCTACATCAGCAATATACCTGGAATATCGGGTTGGGATATGATAAACCTGAATATGCTAAGCGCCTACAGCGATGGTATACATCAAACCATCAACGTAGATCCGGCTAAGCATAAGTTTTTCAATGTGGTTTCTCAAACCATTAGCGGTATTGAATTAGGGAACGATAACTTTATACTGATCGGTAATACCGATCTTGATATACCGGGTTGCGCCGCCAATGTTACCGGCAGGTTCAGGTACAACAAAAGCTTTACCGATCCTAAACGGGATGCCAATAACGTGGTTTGTACAGTAGAGAAATTACAAACCGACCTGGAACTGCCGGGTAAGGTTAAGTTTAACGGCAATAGCTTCAGGCTGGAGAATAACCTGTTCACCACCACCGGCGATATGATCATGTATAAGAATACCCCGGGCGATGGTGTTAAGGTAACGGCCACTATTACCAAGGTACCTGATAATACGGTACTGGTAATTAAACCCGAGGAAAGGCTCATTGGATCGACCAAGAGGATGACCATAAAATATGGAGGTTCACGCGTGCAGAACAACGCCTGGGATCTTGTAAAATTCACCGCCAAACCAGAAGGATTTACTGCGGCAGGCGGCACAAGAAACGTTTTGAAAGACGGTGGCGACCTGATAGATTTTGTTGTGAACGGCGCTATATCAAACGATGCGGATTCGAAAAAAGCCATTAAGCTTGATGGTATTGAAACGCCTTTCGGCGGTTTGGCCCTCACCCTTGATTTTGATAAAAAAATACTACAGGGCGCCCTAACTATCACCGGGGCTCATGTAGTACTTGGTCCGGTTACTATTGTTGATGGCACAATTGATATGCAGATAGACGGCAACGGCTTTATACTTGCCGGCGCTATTACCAATGCCGAATTAACCCCTATCCCTATATTCGCCGGCTTTAAGAGCGGCATAGCTTTAGGTTATTATGACGGTCCGCTGCCCGCTTACATCAAGAACAACCTGCTTGGCGTAACCCTGTACAACGAGCTGCCGGGCATTGATGACGGACTTAAAGGTTTTTATGTAAACGTAATGAAGTCGCTAAGTGAAAAGGATCTGCCAACTATACCGGGGCCATCGTTACATGATATACCGTTATTGGGTTCTTTTGTACCAACGTTCAAATTTTCTGGCGGTGCCGATGTAAGGGTATGCCTTAATTTCGACAAAACTACCGAGATCATTATAGGCGGTAAGGCCTTTGCATCTATAGCCTTCCTTATGAGTATTGGGGTATGCGACATAGGCGTATCAAGCAGTACTGCGGGCGAGTTTCAACTAAAATACCTTGACGGCCTAACAGGTTACATTAAGTTTGATATAGGAGCCAAAGTTGTTTACTGCGTTGGTGAATTAGGCTTTGGCCTTGATCTCAGGCTTGAAAAAAATACCGGTGGATTTGGCTTTAGTGTTAAACCTAAATTTTAATAATAAACTAACATGAAAAATATTATCATCATAGCGTTTGCGTTGTTTACAGCATCCGCGTTTGCCCAGCAAAAAGTTGTTAAAGTTGATAGTGCCGCACTCTCTGCCAAATATAGCGGCGGCAATATACTGCTGGCCTACCGCCCTCAGGTGATTGCAAAATTAGATAGCGTATCCATAACCATTTACCGCAAGGGTGCCGATGGCGATGTACTGCTAAAGTCGAAAAAGAAAATAGCCACCAGCAAAATTTGGCATTACCTGGACACTACCACCCAAAAAGCACCCGGTGTTTACCAATACCGCCTGCTGACGCGTGCTGACACCACACTGTTGCGTACTGACGATGTATGGACGTACGCCTATGCCCCCGACACGAGAGCCGTAGCCACATTATTTAAGGCTGTTAACACCAAAGGCACCAATAACATCAACCTTACCTGGACTATTAAATATGGATACAGTGCCCGTAATATCGTCCTTGAGCGCAGCCGCAAAAAAGCTGATGGCTATACTGCCATCGCCGTACTATCAAACTCAGAAAACAGTTATACAGATAAGGTACACGATGCCAATGAACCCTTCTTTTATCGACTGGCAATGAGCAGCATAAGCGATGGCAGGGTATTTTATTCGGCAAGTATATTTGTTATTCCGCAGTTCCCGATAATCCCCTTGCCGGTTTATAATGTGTCTGCGCAGCAAAAAGATAAAAGCATCATGCTTAGCTGGAGTAACATAGATACCAAAGCCAGAGGCTTTTACATTAAAAAACGCACTAATAATACAGGCGATTTTGTTAACGCAACTACCCTTATAACAAAAAATGAAACCAATAAATACGAATGGAAAGATTCGACCAGTACGCTTTTATCCAATCAAACTTATCAGTACACCATAGTTGCCGAAAGTAACTCCTTTGATTTAAGTAAAGCCTCTGATACTGTATCAGTTACCTATATAAACAATCCGGTTAAAATACCCGCACCGCAGGATCTGCGCATTATTACCGCTAATGATACAGTTTATAACCTGGCATGGTCTGTAGACAGCGCACGACTAAAAGAAGTTGCCGGTTATGCGGTTTACCTGAAGAAAGCTAATGAAAACATTTTCAAACAGTTACCGGGCTTTATTATCTCCAACACAAACTACATGGTAATCGCAAAACCCCACGATGGCGACACCTACAAAGTAAAGGCCCTAAATGGCGATAAGCGAAGCGACCTTAGTTTGCCATATACCTACAACAACGCGTTTGAAAAAGCCTTCGGTCCGCAAAATTTAAAGGCTGGAATAATAAATAACAAACTAACTATCAAATGGTTAATAAGTGAAACCTCAACCATTAAAGAATATCATTTATATAAATATAACGGCAAAAATTTTGTACTAACAGATACCATATCAACCGGAAAAGACATGATAGCTACCCAAAATTATACACCTGGCCAACTGAACATCTACCAGCTAAAAGCAATAAACACCGATAATATAGAAAGCGGCGGAAGTAATATATTGCAGGTTAATTAATAAAAAGGGCGGGTAAACTATTCTGTTTCCCACCCTTAATATTGTGTTACCCCAGCTATTGTTAATTCTTTTGTTGGGAAAGAAAAGTAACTAACGATGCAAATTCGTCATAGGATAACGCGTTGGCAAGCCCTGTAGGCATCATTGATGTTTTCATTTCCTTACGGGTAAGAATATCGGCTGTTTTAATAGTAAAAACAGAACCTGTAATATCCCGCATAACAATTTTCTGAGAAGATTCATCGGTAATAAAGCCCATGTAGTTCTTATTCCCCTTGGCTGTTATCAAAATGGTGGCAAAACCTTGTGAAATAGAGGCACTTGGCTTGAGAATAGATTCGGCAATTTGCTGACGGTTCATGATAGATCCAATTTGCCCCATAAAAGGGCCTTTGAGCTTTTCGCCCCTGGTTATACTATGGCATGCAATACAACCCTGCCTTGCAAAAAGAGCTTTACCCGTTGCAGGATCACCTTTTATCTTGGCTATCATCAGCATCACATCTTCAATAGAAGTTTTACCTATCTGGCCTTTTTTATTGCGGATCTTTTCCAGATCAACCTTTACTTCTTTAGCGGCAACAACTTTTTCTTCGCCGCCAAAACCGGCAATATCCATTTGATTACGAGCATTTAAATCGGCAAAAAATTGTTTGCCTGTTGTACTTGCTTTTAAACGCTCTGCTTTAAGGAATTTTTCTATCCGCTCAGAACCGCCCCAAAGGATTCCCTTATAATAAGGGCCATGTGAATCGGGCCGGGTACCCCACCACCATGAAGCATCATAAGCAGCTTCTTTTTTGTACAATCGAGATAATGTTACCAGGATCTGTTTTTTCAACTTCTCATCTTTTGATTGTTTATAAGCCGATACTAAGCCATCAACAGCCTTATTATCATACATATAGCGCAGGGCCCAAAGTGCCAGTGTTGAATTTTCAGTACCTACAGCATTAACACAGGCACTCACCGCGTTAAGACTTACCAACGCCCTAACCGCCAAATGTGGAAGTATGATAGCTGAATTTGGCGTAGCGTGCGGTCCTTCTGTTTGTTTGCCTGGCGCAACAAAACTGGCCGGGACTTTGGTTGCTAATAATGATTTGGCAGCCTCAACTTTTCCAAGTCGCCCCAATCCAATAATGGCTACCGCCTGTACACGTTCAGATGGATCTTTAAGCGCATTTAAGAACGGCTCTATTGGAATTGCAGCAGCTGAAGTCCATTTTCTATCGGCAAGGGCCCTCAATGCAAATTCCTTTATCTCCTTTTCCTGCGAAAGCTGTACTAAAGAAGGTATTCCGCTTTCGCGCGATATTTGAGCATAAGTATATAAACCAGCTACACGTGCATATAACGGTGAGCTAATATCCGATGCGATAGCCAGCGCCGCCTTACCGGCTTGTTCTGCAGGCCGGGTAATTAATTCCTGCGAGGCATTTAACCTTGCAACGGCGCTCCCCGATTTAAGCATACCTGCCAAATCATCTAGAGACGCTGTTTTCAGGTTTGGGAAAGCTTTATAGGTCCAATCTGTAGGCACTGCACGTACCACATATCCCCTGTCGGGATTACCAGAATAACCCGCACCATCCCATGCCGATAGGTAAAGTCGCCCCGAACCATCAATATCCAGATCGGTAATTTGAGGCAACGCGATAAAATCTTCTTCCTTTTGCTTAAAGCTGGCCCCATCGGGTTGAATACGGTGGATAAAAAGCTCACTTCTTCCCCAATCAGCCATCATCGGAACGTGATTATATTTTTCGGGCCAGTTGGGCTCGTCCATAAATAACGCGCCGGTACCAGATCCTCCACCTAAATCGGCAAGAGCTGGCAAAATCTCATCGGTAAAATGCTGAAATAATTCAGGATAACCATATTCGCCAGATTGGATCTGATGCGAGAAACGGATGTTCCAGCCACCGCCGTCGTTGGTATTATCACGGGTAAAAATGTTCATGTATGGGTCAATTGCGACGTCATAAATATTGCGCGTACCATGACTGTAGATCTCCATTTCCGTTCCATCCGGGCGTACGCGTACAATACCGCCGCCAAGCATGGTCATTTTTTTTCCGGATCTGTCTATAGCATCGTGGAAACCAAAATCGCCAACAGCTATATAAATCCAGCCATCAATTCCCATGCGGATACCGTTGGTGGCATGGTCGGTTCCGCGTTCGGCCAGCATATGTGCATTACTTATGTGTTCAATAAGTGGTTTAGGGGGGCCGTCTGCAACACCATCGTGGTCCTTATCTTCAAAAACCACCAGATCCATACCCGTTGCCTTACCCGTTTCTTTCGAAAAAACGGTGTGCAGCACAAAAACCTGGTCACCCATGGTAAGAATACCTCGCGGGTTATCAACCTGGGCAAATTCTGTATGCTCATCAATTTTTCCATCATTGTCTTTATCAACCAACCTGAGTATGTGACCTTTTCCGGGATCCCGACCCAATGATCCCATCATATCAACCCCAACAAACACTTCCCCGGTTGGTGCAACTGCAATACAAGCGGGACTTGGTGTAAGATCCGGGCCCGAAAATCGCGTAAGTGTTAATCCATCCGGAGCAACCAAAGTTTTATGAACGTTGGCAGACGCTGCCTGACGTGTAACTGAAGAATCTATAATTATTTTTTGTTGAGGTTCATGATTACCAGTGCCATTAAAATATTGGCAAACACCTAAAAAAAGCACAACAAAAAATGAAGTAAAGGAAAGTTTTAACATAGATATTGGTTTATTTCTGTATAAATGCGAATACTGTTTTTCAAATCGCAGTTAAACATATTTATGAATAAAGGTTTTTGAGGTAAATACAAATAAAATTGGCTATTTTGAAATATTGAATCGGCTACAAGATAATAAAAGCGCCCCAAGATGGCAATAGGATTATTACTATCGATGCCTTTAAGGAACTTATTATAGCCTTCATATAAAGTCAGACCATTTTTTTGATTTGTAATATTGATATTACAGAGGCTATATTAGAATAATAGCCAGCGTAATTTATTTTTCAACATGGTAGTTTTGGGGTAGTATGGAACCGCCCGTGTATGTACTTTTGTGCCCCTGCCCAATGCAGGCTATACTTTAACTTTCATGCTAACAGACCACCTATTATCCCCTATTCAACCCAACCTGGTAACTATCATTTCCAAATATATTTTATTAGAAGAAAGCCGCAGAAACCTGAAGGGGCGCTGCCCATTTCATAAAGATTTGGCTACCTCGCTAATGGTATCACCCGAGAAAAATATTTTTCAATGTTTTGGATGCGGTAAAGGCGGAGGTCCGGTAGAGTTTGTGATGGCTATTGAACACAAAACCAGGGAAGAAGCTATACAATTAATTACAAAAGGATCATAAAAGAAGGCTAAAAGTTAAAGGTAAAAGGCAAAAGGTGCGGCAGTGTATGGATCGAAGAGCGGGGATTAGGTTAACCGGGGAATCACATCAATGACCTGATACCCAATAACCCAATGACCGATATTTACATGGTGCCATTGATTTACCAGTAGTGTTAAACAGTTAATAGCCTGATTATAACGAGATATTAAGTGTTCACGGGAGTTCAGGGTGTTATGAACGTGAACAGTTAGGGGAAATTTTATTAGGTCAGGATCAATGACCCAATGACTTAATGACCCAATGACTAATGACCCAAATGCCGGCTAATAAAAAAAGCCCTTAACTGTTTCCAGCAAGGGCTTGATTTAAGATTGGGCACCGACCTACTCTCCCACGTTTTACCGCAGTACCATCGGCTCTG
>NZ_FNAI01000003.1 GCF_900101875.1 Mucilaginibacter pineti | reverse complement strand
TTTTTCTCTTTCTCAATCACCGTTTCCGGCTTTCTCCATCCCCTCGTTTCGGGTTGCAAAGGTAATAACCTTTTCGCATTTTCCAAAACTTATTTTTTTTATTTTTTCGCTTGCCTTAGCTTGCGATTTTTTAAGTTTTGAACCCCTTAACTTTAATCTTTCGACCTCCGTTGCGGGCTGCAAAGGTAGCAACCTTTCTGACTTTCTGAAATTTTATTTGAAGTTTTTTTCTGGCTTCCTTTCCGGCTCTCTACTTTCGCATTTCCCCTTTATCTCCCCCCCTCCAATAACCTTTCTAAGAACAATTCCCCGCTATCTCGTTTGCGGGTTGCAAAGGTACATTCTTTTAACACCCATGCAAACTCTTTTTAACATCTATTTAATACTATTCAGTAAGGTGTTAATTATCAGTAGGAAAAAGTTTAACAAAGTATAAAAAAGAGGCTAATAATTACAAAAATCAGTTACCAGCGGGTTCTGCAATGACTTTTTTAGGTATTCCAACCTTAAGCAGTTCCTGTGTAATATTCCGTGTATATGCTTTAATTTCTTCCTGGAACTCATTAATAGATGCACCTGAACGAATCTCTTCCAGTCGTTTTTCCCAGGTACCGGTAAGTTCGGCCTGCGCTATTTTCTGGTCTTTAACTACATTATATACATTCAACCCTGTTTCGGTTGGCACCAGGTTCTTTTTCTCCCTGATAATATAAGTCCTTTTAATGAGTGTTTCTATAATAGAAGCCCGCGTTGCAGGAGTGCCGAGGCCACTATCCTTCATCGCATAGCGTAATTCTTCGTCATCAATCTCTTTGCCGGCGGTTTCCAGTCCCTTTAATAAGCTTGCTTCATTATAAAGCGGTTTGGGTTTGGTTTGCTTTTCAAGAATAGCTTTATTAATAACAGGTAGATTCTCCCCTTGCTGCACCTTTGGCAAGGCTGCATTTTCCTCGTCCTTTTTTTCCTCATCGGGGTCGTTGAACACGGCCCGCCATCCGGCCGAACCTATGACAGTACCACTGGCTGTAAATTTATCGCCCGATTGTACAACTATTTTAGTGATCTCCTTTATACATTCCTGGTGAAATGCCTCCAGCATACGCCCCGATACCATATCATAAATAGCCTGGTGATCTTTAGATAATTGATTAGGCATCTCCCCTGTTGGTAAAATAGCGTGGTGATCCGTCACTTTTTTTGCATTTACACTGCGCTTATTCAGCTTTTGATCTATGAGCAGGGTTGCCTGTTTACCAAAATCGGGATGATCTTTAAATTTCTCGATAAGGACAGGCACACCTGCAAATACATCATCGCCAATGTACCTGCTGCCGGTACGCGGGTAGGTTACCAGTTTACTTTCATAAAGATTTTGCAACAGGCCGAGTGTTTGATCGGCGGTGAAACCTTTGCGTTTGTTGGCTTCCTGTTGTAGGCTGCTCAGATCATGCAGCAGTGGTGGCGGTTCCTTGCGGGGCTTGGCCTCCACGCTCAGGATGTGGCCTCCGGCAGGAAATCCCCCGGCCACATCTTCTACTTTATCAAGCACGGCTTGCGCCTCTTCCCGGGTCTTATAGTTTTCCGGGGATATGGCACGAAAGGCCTGACCTTCTTTATCGGGCTGAATGGCTACCTGGTAATAGGTTTGCGGTACAAAGTTTTTATTTTCCAAATAACGCGAGCAGATCATGGCAAGTGTAGGCGTTTGCACCCTGCCTAATGATAATACCGCCCTGTTCCCTGACGACAGGCTGAGCGCCTGTGTAGCATTCATCCCCACCAACCAATCGGACTGCGAGCGGCAATGTGCCGAGTTAAACAGCGTATCGTAATCACTGCCGGGTTTCAGGTTTCGGAAGCCTTCTTTAATGGCTTCATCTGTTTGCGATGAGATCCAGAGCCGTTTAAATGGCTTTTTACATTTAAGATAGTAATATATATAGCGAAAGATGAGTTCACCTTCGCGCCCGGCATCTGTAGCAACAATAATTTCGGTTGCTTCGTCAAAGAGCGCTTTTATAATATCCAGTTGTTTTTTTACCGAGGGATCATCAACCATACCATCTTTGGTTTTTACCTTACGGATAGAAAGCTTGAATTTAGTGGGCAGCATGGGCAGGTTTTGTACATTCCAGCCGTAATAGCCGTATTCCTGCGGGGCGGCTAACTGCAATAAATGCCCGAAGGCCCAGGTAAAGGTGTAGCCCTTTCCTTCAATGTAACCATCTTTCTTGTTCACTGCGCCAAATACTTTGGCAATTTCCCTGGCAACAGATGGTTTTTCAGCAATTATAACTTTCATAGTGCGATGTAGGCTATGTACTTGCCTCATCGGCAATGCAAAAAGCGGTTGAAATTAATCAAAGCATTAAGCCGCCACAACCATTGTGGAAAAATGACCGACTTTTAAATAACCTATCAATAGATAGGAACAGAAAATTTATTTGGTACCTGGTTAAGAATTAAGTATTTATTAATCATCGGTTAATAATTATCTATTTATTTGATGAACCATTTAAAACCTGATAAATATGATCTTTTCTAAGCATCGTACCATTTTTTTATTCCGAACCGGCATCAGTAGGCTTCTATTAATTTTTATCTGCCTGGTTTTATCAGTCAAGGCTTATTCTAATACTACCTTATCTGCCCATAAAAAAACAATTGATTATAAATTTGATGGCACCATATCCAGAAAGGTACTGCAAAATTATCTGAGCCGGGCAATCACCATACAAAGCCTACTGGTTGGCAAAGGTAATTTTGACGATAATTTACGGATGATAAAAAACATTGGCGCCAAGTACATTGGCCGAAGTGTATGCCAATGGGGCGAAGAAGCAGCTATACCTGAAAATTTAGAACAAGAAAAAAAACTGGCCCAAAGGATTCATGAAAGCGATCCTGAGATTATTTTGCAGGCCTGTATTTTTGAAATTGTAACACCAGAGGTTGACCGGCTACCCATACCTGCATGGGTTTTTAAAGCGCTAAACACTCCGGCAGAGAACAGGAATTTCAGGTATGAGGATATGCTATATCCAGACGGGCAGTTTAAAAACCAATGGGGCAAAGGATCAGTACCGGATATAAGCAGGTTAGAAACCAAACTGTTCTTTTATTACCTCGGTGCATCCTATATTAATATAGGCATTGAGGGTATTCATTTTGGGCAGGTAGAATTAATGAACAAAAACGATAAGCAGCTTGACAATTATAACGAGGTGCTTACCTTAATAAGAACGTATGCAGCAAAACACGCGCGCAGGCACATGATTATTTGTGATTCGCACGTACCAAGCGGCGGCTTTGTTAGAGATGGAAAACTGCTGATGGATTTCCACGCGTTTCCGTTAAGAATAATGGAAATACCCGGCAAACCAGAAAAGGCCATGCTACAGGTTGGCCATACCGATGCGTTATATTTAAGAAGCAAGGGTGGCATTACGCCCAGCGGCTGGAAGTGTGAGCATCTACCCTACCTGGTTGAATTTGATAATTACGGCGTAAGCAAACATCCCGGTCAGGAAAATGCCGGGGATATTCCGTTTTGGGTTTGGGGATATGATGAAATAAGCTGGTTTGCCCACCAGAATAAGACCTATCGTACCGAATGGTTACACTATGCACATGATTGGGTAAGAAAAACAGATGTGAACGGATATCTTGAAATGCCGGGCGGCAGACAAACCACATCGCCCTTAGATGGCAGGCATTGGTATTGGGCCAATACGCCCACGCCAAATACGCCCGATGGACAAGGCGATGAAAACACCATCAGAGATATATGGAAGGCTTCCGAACAATAAGATTAAAACAAAAAGAGCAGCTACAAAACCATATAGTTTTGTAGCTGCTCTTTATTATTATTTACCGGTTTATATTACCAATTAGGATTTTGTTTTAAGTTAGGATTTAACAATATATCCTGCGTTGGTAATGGGTACAGGTAATCCCTGTCTTCATTAAACTTCTTAGGAGTATTTGGGTTTACGGTAATATCACCACCGGCTGCACCGTTTTCAAGTGTAACGTCTGTTCCAAGCTTTAAAAATTGCGCGTCGGGCACGCTTGGCTGTGTGCCATCATAAATTACCAGATCGGTTTTTCCGTCGCCGTCCAAATCAAAACTTCCGGTTCCGGGGAAATAAGCACCCTTATATTGCAAGGCTAACAGGTGTCCTTCTTTCCAGCGCATCAGGTCGTTCCACCTAAAACCTTCCATAACTAATTCTATACGGCGCTCTCTCCTTATCTCCAGGATAACTCCCGCGTTACCGCCATTCACATGCGTATACTGCGCAACCAGGTAAGGATCGGGATTTGCATTGGCGCTGGTAAGGGTTAAACCCGGCATGCCAACCCTGTCGCGCAGGCGTTTGATAGATTTATCCAGATCGGCTTGTGTTAACGTACCCAGTTCGGCCTTTGCTTCGGCAAAGTTTAACAGCACTTCCGCATACCTGAAAATTGGCAGCGGGGTTGGCGATTTTCCGTTGGCATCATTTGCGGCGGCAGTGACAAATTTTGTGAGCTGATAACCGGTTACTGTACCGCTATATGATGGAGCCAGTACCGTTGTACCATCTACTCTTTTGTAACCTGGTGTGCGCACAGTTTGTGCAAGCCGCGGATCTCTGTCTTTTGTTTCCTGTAAAAACTGCATGCTTGCATAACCTGGCTTATCGGTAAAGCGTGAACCATCTTTCATAAGATAGGTGTTTACCAGCTTTTTTTCAAGCCCGGGTTTGCCGAATGACGGCGAAACAGTATAATAGTTTACGTTATGAAAAATTTGCAAACTGGCACTGTACTGCCTTGCCAATATTACCTCAGTTGGGTTAACTGTTAAAGAATGAAACAGATCGGCATAGGCTTTATCTGGGGTAGTACTATAAATGGTATAAGGCCCCTGATCAATCACCTGCTGTGCGGCATCGGCAGCTAATTGCAAAAAGCGGTCGGCATCGGGCAATTTAAATTCGGTATGGTATTTACGGAAGGTACCTTCAAATAAACACAATCTCGATTTCAGGGCAAGTGCCGTCCATTTATTCACTTCGCCGGGCGACTGTGTAACTGGCAAGTTAGCTATCGCGAAGTCAATATCGTTCACTACCGAATCCATAACCAATGTACGCGGGTCGCGGGCTTTGGTCAGTGCGGCGTTATCTGTAGTTTCAATAGGTTTAGAATACCAGGGTACATCACCAAAATGTTCAACCATGTTTGCATAAAAATACGCCCTGAAAAATTTGGCAACCGCCGCATACTTCTGCGTAATATTAGGACTTAGGCCGCCCCGCTGATAATTTTGCAAAAAGTAGTTAACGTTACGCAAGTTATCCCATGTCCAGCCGCCGCCCGAAACAGGAACCAGGCGATTGCCGGTTAGCTTGCCATCTAACGAATTGGTTACAATGTTATCACTGGTTTCTCCGTACAGGCTGGTAAAACCGTTGTCATCATAATCGGCATATGGCAGCATTTTATCATAAAAGGACAGGACGTATAAATGCAGTTCATTTTCCGACGAAAAACTTTTATCGGGAGAGATCTGTGAAAGCGGCTCTTTATCCAGTGATTTTGAGCAGGCCGAAAGCAAAAGCACACCGGCCATGAGCGTATATAGTATATTTTTCATTGTTTAATTATTAAAAGGTTACATCTAATCCTAATGTGTAGGTTTTCATGAACGGATAGGCCCTGCCGCCAACATCAGCGCCATCGGGTGTAATTTGTTCCGGATCGATATATTTTGACTTGAGCTTGGTAAACGTAAACAGGTTTTGACCGGTAAAATAAACACGAAGTTTTTCTAATTTGATCTTTCTGATTAAAGATGTGGGCAGGTTATAGCCGATGGTTGCGTTTTTTAACCGGATGTAAGCCAAATCCTGCAGATACTTATCATTGTTATAATAAAGCTCGCCGCCAGAGTAAGCCGCATAACCTCTGTTTAAAGGAAAATAAGAGTTAGGATTTTGCGGCGTCCAGAGCTTACTTTCATAATCTTTAGGAATAAAAGACGAATATGGCCTGCCTAAGGTACCCCAGAACATCCCGGCTTCGGTATTCGGATACCAGTTTTGCTTGCCTATCCCCTGGAAAAACAGGGCCACATCAAAATTGCCCCAGTTAAAACCGGCATTAATACCAAATGAATAACGGGGTAAGGAGTTGCCTATTTTACGTAAATCGCCATGATCGCTCAAGGTGTTTTTTCCGTCGTTAATAACACCATCGCCATTGGTATCTTTAAATTTAAGGTCGCCCGCATGTAATTGGCTCCATTCGCCCGGCGAACCTGTACGCTGGCCATCTACGTAATCCTGGTTTATTTTCCAGTTCTTAGCTTCCTCGTCCGATTTAAAGTAACCGTCTATACTGTATCCCCAGATCTCGCCAAGCTGTTGCCCCACATAAAAGTTATTCAACAGGTTATTTGGATTATCGAATTTGGTGATCTTTGCCTTGTAATCAGACAATACGATACCGAAATTATAGCCGAAGGGTTTATCAAACAGCTTACCTTTATCGCGCCAGTTAATGCTCAGGTCCCAGCCTTTGGTTTGCAAATCGCCGGCATTTTGTTTTGGCGATGCTGCACCAAATACCGATGGTAATGTTTTACCATTGATAAGCATGTTGGTGGTTTTACGATCATACCAATCAAAAGATGCCTGTAGCCTGTCGTTAAAAAAGCCCATGTCTGCACCCAGGTTGAGCGAGGTGGATTTTTCCCATGTAAAATCGGGCACTACAGGGTTTGGCGCGCTTAATGTTTGCACCTGGTTACCATCAACAACCCATTTTGATAATGCAGAATTGATAACCGGGATATATGGATATAAGTTGCTGTTGCCTGTACCTACATCTTGGTTACCTAATGTACCATATGATGCACGGAACTTAAATTCAGACACGGCAGGTTTTAATGACTGGAAGAATTTTTCTTCGCTGATACGCCAGCCGGCAGAAACAGAAGGGAAAAAGCCAAACCTGCTTTTGCTTGGGAAACGCGATGTGCCATCATAACGGCCATCAAGTTCCAACAGGTATTTACCCTGGTAATCATAATTAATACGCCCGAAATAACCCAGCAATGCCCATTCGCTGGCATTACCGCCAGCCTGCTGTACACCTGTTCCCAGATCAATCTGGTTCAAATCTTCCGACAAAAGATTTTGCCTTAGCGTGCTGTTGTTTTTGTATTTCTGTAATTCATAGTTATAACCGGCAGTTACTTTTAAGTTATGTTCGTTTATTTTCTTTTCATAAGTTGCAAAAAGATTTACGGAGTGGTGCTGATCTAACCGGGTACTTTCTTTAAGCTGATCGTAACCTTCGTAGTTAATTACGCCAGGATTTATAGACCAGGGAATAAGTGTTTTACGCTAAAAATCAGAATACGGGCTTAACTGAAAGGCGTAATTACCGTTTATAGCCAATCCTTTTATTACCTCTGCAGTAAAACCTATGGTATTGGTAAAATCATAACTCTTTGTTCCGCCAAAGCTTTTACCGTTTTGGAGGTCGGCGTATTCATTTGCGCCATAGTTATTCAAATTGGTACGATAGGTAAAAGTTCCATCGGGATTTTTAGGAACATAGGCGGCCATAGCATGATTGTACAAGCCTGGATTATTGGAGTTATAGCCATTGGCCGGCCAGATATAGTCATTAGCGGCAAACTGCATATTTGAGAAAACAGTTAACCATTTAGACAGATGCGCGTTAACCTTTGAACGGAAATTATATGCGTTGTATACATCTTCGCGCAAATCTGACTGATACAAACCCTTTTGCTGGTAATACCTGCCCGAGATCAGGAAATCAACTTTATCGTTTCCGCCAGTTATACTCACATGGTGATCCATTGCCGGAGTACTGTTCTTAAACAAAAAGTGCCACCAATCTGTACTGCCGTAGTAAACATATTGATTTTGCCCGTTCCTGTTTTGTACAACAACCGATGGCAGTGATTTATCTGTTTGCCTTAATTTCAACTGTGCATAATCCTCGGCGTTATAACCGCTGTAGCTATTACCTACGTTACGGGAAAAAGCCTCATCTACCAGCCTTAATTGGGTGTAGCCATCTGTAATAAAATCTGTACGGGTTGTAACCTGCTGCTGGCTAAAATTACTGCCATAGTTAATAGTTAACTTACCATTCTTCGCTTTTTTTGTGGTTACCAAAATTACACCAAAGGCCGCCCTTGCTCCGTAAATAGCGGCAGATGCAGCATCTTTTAAAACGGATACCGTTTCTACATCATGCGGGTTTAGCATATTAATATCGCCCGGCACACCATCAATAAGCACCAATGGCGATCCGCTTACATTAGTTATAGAGGCATACCCTCTCACATTAAACTTGCCCTGACTGCCCGGATGCCCATCGCCAAAAGTAATGTTGAGGTTAGGTACTGTACCCTGCAGCGCCTGCGCAATACCTGCAACCGGCCTGTCTTCAAAAACCTTTGAATCTACCTGGCTTACTGCACCAGTTAAATTCACTTTCTTTTGCGTGCCGTAACCTACAACCACAACTTCGTTCAGTCCATTTTGTGATGGCAGGAGTTTTACATCCAATGGCGTGATTTCGCCCGCTTTAATCTGCACGTTATTAAACTGCTGGCTTTCATAAGATATATAACTTACTACTACTGTATACGTACCGGCTGGTGCCGATAACTGGTAATTACCCGCTTCATCGCTTTGAATAGCCTTATTAAGCTCAATAATGCGTATGGTAGCCGATGGCAGGAACAAGCTTTTTTCATCTACCACTTTACCGGCCAACTTACCGGGTTGCTGCTGCTTTATTTCCTCTTTGGTAAGCGCGTTAATTACTATTACACCATTTACATCTTTATACCCCAGGGCCCGTGAACCCAATACTTTTTTAAGGATATTGTCGAGTGTTTCGTTTTGAACGTTTAAGGTAACTCCCGTAAATTTGCCGATAAGCTGATGATCGTAAGCAAAATTAACTTTGCTTTGATCCTGTATTTCTGATATGGCCGCCTCCATAGTCGCGTTTTTTATGGTCACGGATACCCGCTTTTCGAGTATCTGGCTGTTGCCTGCATAGGCCGGCAGCAGTAAGGAAGCAGTAGCGAGAATACTTATTAACACAAAAGTGAATCTCATTGCTTTAATGATATTGTTGTTAAATTTAAATTTCATACATTGTATGGCTTTTGATTGTGAAACGATTTGAAGCTTTTGCCGTTACAGCGGCACATATTAAGAGATAGTTGTTACAGCAACTGTCTCTTTTGTTTTACCGTAAAATTTCTATGGTATCCCTCCTTTGTTTAATTTTAAATTGATGTATGGCAGCCAACACCTCCAATGCCTTTACAACGGGCATTTGGGTATTTAAGGTGGCGGTAAAATGTTTAAGCGTTACAGATTTTGATGAGGCAACTACATAAACCCCGTAGTTTTTTTGGATAAGTACCGTCATTTCATCAAATGAGGCATCGGCAAGTACCAGCTCACTTTTTTGCCAGGCCAGTACCTTATCATCCAATGCACCAAGTTTAATGGCCGATGTGTTTTTTGTGTAAAACAACTGCTGCCCTTTAACAAGAAAATTAACCGGCTTACCCACAACATTCACTCCTACTTTGCCCCTGGTTACCCCTACCGACATGCTATTGAGTTGTTTATAAGCCCTGATATTAAATGATGTACCTAAAACCTGGGTAGTAAGCGCACCGCTTTTAATGATGAATGCTTTGGTGGCATCGTGCTTAACGTCAAAATAAACTTCACCATCAATGATAGTCACGCAACGTTTTTTTGAGAAATCGTTTTGTATTCGGATGGACGAGCCGCTGTTAAGCGTAAGCTGCGATCCATCGGGTAAATTAACCTGTTTACGTTCGCCAGTTTTTGTAGATATATCAGTGTAAGTTACCGCAGCTACGGGCGAAGCAACTGGTTGCGAATAGGTTCGCCACATATAAATACCAACGGCACTTATTAACAGGATAGAAGCTGCAATCCTAACCTGGTTATGAAATTGCATTTTTTTAATTATAGCAGGTTTATTGGTAACAGCAGGTTGTATAGATTCCCATATATCTTCCCGTAATTTGTTTTCCTGCCTGCTGCTTAATGTGCCGGGGGCCTCATCATCCAGGCGCTGGTACCAGTTGTCAACAGCATTTTCTTCCTGAGGAGAAGTTTTGCCCTTGAGGTATTTAATAAGTATCTCCCTGATCTTCGTACTTTCCATTCCTATGCTTTTGATCTATATATCTAAGCAAGGGGCTTTGGGTACTATACCAGGTATGTTAACTCTTTATTAACTTTTTCACTTGCGATGCGCGTATAGCATAAAAATTGCAGAAAACACCCAATCACCAGACCGATGATCAAGTACCACAAGGCGCAGCCGTTTTAATGCCTGGGTAAGCTGATTTTTAACCGTTTGTTCGGATATGTTTAATTGGATAGCTATATCGCTCAGTACCATATGTTCGTCCCGGCTCATTTTAAAGATCAGCTGCATTCTTCCGGGCATACTTTCAATGGTACTATCCAACAGCATACGCAGCTCTTTACTTTCCAGTAGATTTTCGGGACTTGCATTAAAACCGGCCTCAAAATTATCGGCCTTTTTTAACTGTGCAGAGGTGTAAGCGTAATGGCTTAATGTGCGGTACTTTAAAGCAGTAAATAAGTACTTGCTCAGGTCTTCTTCATTAATTGCCTGTATATCATGGCGACGGTTCCATAACGAAACCATTATCTCCTGCAACATATCCTTGGCTTCATCACTATCCACATTTTTACAGGCGCGGGTGTACAGTGGTTTCCAATACCTGTCATACAAAGCACGAAATGCCGTGCTGTTACCTGCTTTTACAGCAGCTAACAAATTTATATCGGTACAGGAATCAAAGTTTTCCATGCTGGCAAAACTATGAAGCTATTTTATGCTTAAACCCTCATTATTGTTAATAAAATATTATCATCTGCGGGCATCATAAATCTCTTTACTGTTAGTCTTCACTATCGTTTGTGTTTTTCCCGCCTGCATATAAGGATAATGTGAACGAGGGGATAACTTTATATGTCAATGCTATTTTTACCCCATGACGGTAATTAGCAAGAGTGATGTAATAGCGGCCACGGGTACCGGAAGTTTTCCCGGATTAGCTGCATTGATCATGCGGCTGATGAAGATAGATGCTTTTAACCGGATGATTCATGAGGCAGGCGACCTGGAAGGTGTTGATTTTACCAAATTCGTACTGAACTTTTTGGGCATCAACATTAAAATTGACGCGAAAGATCTTGCGCATATCCCCTCAACAGGTAGCTTTATAGCCGTTGCCAATCATCCATATGGTGCAATTGAATCCCTGGCTTTACTTAACCTGCTGGTATCGGCCCGACCAGATACTTTGTTCATGGGTAACTTTTTACTGAAACGCGTGCCCCACCTTGCCGAATATATTATAGCTGTAAATCCGTTCGAAACCGTAAAGGACAGCTCAAGTATCAGCGGTTTGAAAACCACACTTTGTAAATTACGGTCGGGGATACCGGTGGCCATATTTCCTGCGGGCGAGGTTTCGGCATTTGATTTTAAAACAAAACGGGTTACCGATAAAGAATGGCATCCTGTAGTAGGTAAACTTATGGCAAAAGCCAACGTGCCCGTTTTGCCTGTCTATTTTCATGGCGATAATGGCATTTGGTTTAGCTTGCTACGTTATATACATCCCTCCCTGCAAACGGCCCGGCTCCCCGCCGAACTATTTAATAAAAAAGGAATGACCTTACAGGTGCGCATTGGTAAACCTATATATCCAGACAATACTTCTGCCCGCCAAACCTCCGGACATTTATTAGCCAATAGCAGAACGGCTACCTATGCCCTTGGGAATAGATAGCCGTACGTTTATAAGCATTTCTGGAAATTCACTTCTTATTAGTTAAGTGCTTTAATAGGACTGCCGGTCCATTCGGTTCCGGGTACCAGTTGTTCGCCTTTCATGATTAACGAAAGTGGTTCCAGTTTTACATCATCACCAATTTCACTGTCATAAAGAATGATGCTCCGGGTACCGATGCTGCACCTTGCTCCTATTTTTATCTTACCTACCTTCATTACCCTATCTTCGAACAAGTGCGTTTGCGGGCCGCAATCTTCATTGAGCGCGGTGTCATCGCCAATGATCACCATATCGTGTTCGGTAATATCGGTTGTATTTAGCCATACCCGTTTACCAATTTTAACGCCAAACAAACGCAGCGCCATAGGCAAATAAGGAGTACCCTTTAAAAATTCCAAAAAAAACGGTACGGCCAAAGCTTCATAAGTACTGGTAATAGCTTCGCTGCGCCAAACTTTGTGCGTCCACATGGGTTTTTGCTCCACTTTGTATTTACCAACAAATACCCACTTTAATATCACCGGGATAAGCAGTGCCGGCAACCCCATGTAATAAAGATAATAGAACGGAAGTTTAGGCGTTTCTCCTAAAATCTGCCATAGGTTACGGTCTTTTACCAGATCGTGAAAGTAGGCTATGAACAATACGCTGCAGCAAATGATCACTGTTTCGGGCAAAATGATACGAATGAGTTCGATAATTCCCCGGGCCAGCTTACGGGACCATGACGGCGTAGTGGTAAGTGACAATGGGTATTCGCCGCTGCTTTGCCTGCGCGGCAGGGCAATTGCAGGCGAACCAAACCAATCGCCAAGCGGATTATCTGCCTGTTGTGCAATAGTTGGCGGAACAGATAGTACACCGATAAGCATATTATCGCCCAACGTATAACCCTGAGGTATTAAGGCACTGTTGCCCACAAAACTACTGTTACCTATAGTAGTATTGTTTAAAATAAGCCGCTGGGCGCGAATATCTTCTTCGCCAAGAGTTACTGCATCGGCAATAAATGATTCGTTACCAATGGTGAGCATAGTATGGGTAACATTGCTTGCGGTGGAAATTTCTGTATTCTTCCCAATTTTAGCGCCCAGCATCCTGAAGAAAAACGAAACAAATACAGTTGCGTATACCGGGTGCAAAACGATCAAGGCCACGGATATCAGTTGATCTGACAGCCATTTACGCACGTAGGTGCTGCTGAATATTGGATAGGTGCCTGGCTTTATATTCCATAAAAGCAGCCTTGATAGCAACACGGTTTCAAAAGCGTAAATAACAATATACATCAGCGTAAGCAGCGGTACGTGTATAAAATAACTGAAGTTATAGTCGGACGTGTTTAAATCCAGGTAATTCAGGATCTCAATTACGGGCAGCAGGGGTAACAATACTACCACCGGGAAAATAACAAGCAGTAACGAATATAAAAAGCCGTATGTCTTGGTCTTTAAAAAAGCAGTTTGTAATGGCTGGGGAATTTCTCCGGGTTGTACGTCATGTGATTTTTCGGCCGGGCTACCTTTCCAAACTTCGTATGCCTTGATGGTTTTACCGCTTTGCAAATGGCTCAGGTCCTGCAATTCGGTCCAATCTTCCATACTGGCACCACCGGATATAACCGAATTACTGCCGATATAAGCATGTGCGCCAATTTTTATAGTGGTGAATTTTATTAAACCATTTTCAACAGTAACATTATCCAGCACAACGCCCGAGCTGATACTGGCATCGCTGCCTATTTCCAAAAGATCATAGGCCCCTACTGTTATTGAACTTAATTGCACATCTTTAGCAATGCGTGTACCCAATAACCTCAAATATAAAGAATAAAGCGGCGTTCCGTTCATGAACTGCGCCGGGGATAGTTTAAGCAGGTTATCAACCAGCCAATACCTAAAATAATACGCGCCCCATAATGGGTGCTCACCTTCTTTTACCTTGCCTAATAGCAGCCATTTTGCTGCAATAGCAATCATGGATAGCAGCGGAGGCACAAGGCAATACAAAAACAATGCGGTTACGAGGGCTATGGTGCGGTTATCGCGGCCGGTTTCGGTACTGGCCACTACATAATAATAGCCCAGGTAAGGAATAAATATCTGGATGGCAAATAAACTATAGATAACCAATAAGGCAAAACCCTGGGCTATGCCACACAAGAAATAGCGTAAAGGGGGCACTTTATTAAACGGCTCCTTTTTAACGTGTACCTTTTGTTCGTTAAACTTTTCGGCCGCTTCCCAGGCATTGATAAGATTTTTTACCGGCCGGTTGGTGTAAATATCCTTAAGCGATGCATGTTGAATATGAGCCTCCTGCCGCAGCCATGATGAAAAACTTGCCGCAAGCAGCGAATGGCCGCCCAGATCAGTAAAAAAATCAGATTCGGGCGTGATATCCCGGCCCGGAAAAATGTGGTTTAAGCCAGCCATTACTTTTACAGCAAGCGGGTCTGATGCGTTAATTTTTACTTCTTCCTGTGCCTGCACTTGCAATAATGCATCAGGTACAGGTAAGCCCTTACGATCTATTTTACCACTTGACAGGCGCGGCAGTTTATCCAATACAATGATTACCAGCGGAACCATGTAGGGTGGTAATACCTCTGCCAGTTTTATACGGGCGTGATGTTCTTCAAGGGCATAGCCATTCTTGAGGGTTACGTAACCCACCATTTGATCCTGTCCCGATGCATCTTTTTTTAACGCTACTGCAGCGGTGGCCACTTCTTCGAGCTGGTTTAGCCTCACTTCTATCTCACCAAGCTCTATCCTGTATCCGCGCAGCTTTACCTGGTCATCTAACCGGCCATGAAAATCGATGGTGCCATCGGCCTGCATTACTACTGCATCACCGCTCAGGTAAATTCTGTCGCCGGGCATGGCAGCAAGAGATTCGGGCTTGGGCAAAAATTTTTCCTGGGTAAGCTCGGGCCGGTTAACATAGCCTTCGCACAAACCAGGGCCCGATATGATAAGTTCACCTTGTTGCCCAACGGGTAAGAGATTGAATTTCTCGTCGATAACAGCGAGGTTATAATTGGGCAGCGGACCGCCTATGGTTATAGCATCGCCTGGTTTTAAGGCAACCATTGTGGAGGTAACGGTTGTTTCTGTTGGCCCGTAGCTATTATAAAAAACGTTTTTTCCCGGCTTGCTCCAGCGGTTTAATACTGCTGTTGTACAGGCTTCGCCCCCGGCATTAACCAGGCGCAGCAGCGGAATATCATCGTCAATCACAGCCAGCAAACTTGGCACCGCGTGTAATATGGTTATTTTTTGCTGCCTGAATGTTTCGCTGAGCTCATCTATTGATTTTGCCGTGGTAGCATCGGCCACCCAAATGGTAGCACCTGCCAAATAGCTTATATAAGTTTCCTCGCACCACATATCAAAGGATACGGAGAAACCCTGATAAACTATATCGTCGGGCCTTATGTTGATAACACTTTGCTCTGACCTTATCAGATGGCAAATATTGCGGTGAAGTATAGGGATACCTTTAGGCTTGCCCGTACTGCCCGATGTATACAAAACATACGCGCGATCATCGGCCGTTGGCCCTTCGGGTAAACTAAACTCCTCGTAACTATCCTGCAATGGCGGTACCGTAAATACCGGGCATGAAAGCGATGGTGCACCGTCGCTAAAACAGGCCGAAGCCCCTACCTCCTGCAAAACGATCTGCAACCTTTCCTCGGGCATTTCACGGTCAAGCGGTACATACGCCGCGCCGGATTTCACTATGCCAAGGATAAGGGCATGCAGCTCCAACCCGCGGGATTGCCACACGCCAACCGAGTGCCCGCGACCAATTCCCTGGGTTGACAGGAAGTGAGCAATATGATCGCTCCATTTGTTTAATTGGGTGTAACTTAGTTGCTTATTACCAAAAATAAGCGCGATTTTGTTTTTATGCTGATCGGCAGTGCCTCTAAATATATCTGCAACGGTTTCATTTTTAATAAGTTCTGGCATAACAGCGCCAGTTAACAAGCTTTCGGATATCTTCATAATAGGTTGCAGAAAAGTACATTTTTATTCGATTAAGGTTTTACATTTATCAATAAATTTTTATTAATAATTTACAACGCAGAGGTTTTATACCACAACCACACTGCAACCATACGGTAATCCCGCTAAGTAGAATAGAAATGAATAGTGCTCAAATCAAAATGATACCATAGCCTTAACAACATTGCTTTTGGGGGCAAGCACGCTTTCGAAGGAATCTTTTACCTGGTTAAAACCAAGCCGGTGGGTTATGTAACTTAGCGGGTCTATTAACCGTTTGTTAAGCGAATTTATCACCTGGTCAAAATCTGACCTTAGCGCATTTCTGCTGCTCATTAAGGTGCCTTCGCGTTTGTGAAATTCGGGGTGGTTAAAGCTTATATCCCCTTTTTGCAAGCCGATCAACACATACCTTGCTCCATGCGCCATGTATTCAAAGGCATTATTAATAGCCGATAGATTACCTGTAGCATCAATTACAACCGTTGGCATATCGCCATTGGTAATTTGTTTTATCTGTTCTTTTACATTTGTATCAAGGGCATTTAAAGCATGATATACCCCGATGTGCTTACAAAACTGCAGTCTTGATTCGCTTACATCAAGGGCTATTACCTTTGCGCCTGCTATTTTGCCAAACTCCATAGCTCCTAAACCAATTGGCCCGGCGCCAACCACCAGCACAAACTCACCGGGCTTAACACCGGCACGATTAATGCCGTGTGCACCTATGGCAAGTGGTTCTACAAGCGCAAGTTCATCAAGGCCCAGACCATTACCATGAACAAGTGACGTGGAAGGCACTGATAAATATTCGGTCATACCGCCATCTGTATGCACCCCGCATACTTTAACATTAACACAATAATTAGGATGTCCATTTTTGCACGACAGACAATGCCCGCAATTAAAGTATGGGATAACAGTTACATCTTCGTCAAGGCTAAAGCCCGGTGCATTATCAAGATCAACTATTTCACCGGCTAACTCATGGCCCAATATTCGTGGGTATTCAAAATAAGGCTGGGTACCTTCAAATGCATGAATATCGGTTCCGCAAATGCCTACCCGCTTAATCTTTATTATGGTGTGATTATTTTGTGAACCGGGCTCATCCCTATCAATATAGTTAAAAACACCCGGTTTTATACAGCTTAAAGCTTTCATTATAGTCTTATAAGTATTTGTAATTTATATCAAGCAAGCCCTGCAATTTCATTTCGTCCCAAAACGCTCCCGGTATTTTTGCCCAGGCCATATCAATATTTCCCTTTACCCGGTTCGGGTTTGAGGTACTTAATGCAATGCTTTTTACGCCCGGTGCCATGAGGCCAAAAGCCACGCATACCTCGGCAGGTTTTACATCATATGCGTTACACAAAGCAAAAAAGCTATCACGCCATTTGTACAAATCCGGATGACTTTCCCTGCTCTTCAGTTTATAATTATAATAGTCAGAACCAATCAAAAAACCGGCATTAAATACGGCCGAATTGATGATAGCTACCCCTTTTCGTTCCATTTCTTCCATAAAAGAAACCAACTCTGCAGGGTGGCTGTATACTGTCATGCTGTTGGCAATCATCACCCAATCTAAATCTACATCGCGGGTTATCCTTTCAATTATGCGCCAGTCTTTTGAGCCAATGCCAATTGCTTTTACTTTTCCCTGTTGTTTAAGTTCGCCGAGTGCCCAGTAAGCGTCCAAAATATCATTGTATAATTTATCCTGCGCCGCCGGGGTATGGCCCTGGCTTATATATTCATCCGGGTCATGTACAGACACCATTTGGGCCTCGTAACCATGTAGTAAACTGTTACCTTGTTCATAACACTCCAGTATACCCTTATAACTAATTTTTTGAACCGCGTCATGTTCCAGGTTACGCCACACACCAGGCTCAAATGTTGGTTCGGGTGTATTAAGTTTGGTTCTGAGCCAGCCCAGTTTATTGCTTATGAGCACGTCATCGGGCTTCACCTCTAATTGCTTTAAACATTTCCCCAATGATTCCAACGCCAAACCGGCACCATATTTACCTGCCGAATCAAAAACAACAGGCACGCTTGAATGAGTAATACATTCCTTCACTATGGCAAGCTTTTCATTGTCATTAAGGGCCACATATAAATTGCCTAGCGCGCTTGTACCAAAAATAACACGGGGTAACAAAATATTTTTCATTATAAAATTATCTCAGAATTCAAATAGACTGTAAAGGTTTACGGATGGTATCAATAATAATTAGTTCATTCAAATAAAGCGGTTTTAAAAACTACAAAACACCCAAATAATATCAAACTATTGCGTTATTTTACCATCAAATTTAATAAAAGCGTATTATTGCGAATAAAAATGAAGCCCCAACTGCTAAAAATACCCTACGGCCCGGATCACTCTTTTGGTGTACGGAAAGAAATGGCACCAAATATTAATAACAGGTGGCACTATCATCCGGAGATAGAATTGATTCACTTTCATAGTGGTTTCGGCACCCAGTTTGTAGGCGATCATATTTCACAGTTTGAACCAGGAGATGTGGTATTGGTTGGCTGTAACCTGCCTCATTTTTGGAAATACGACGAAGTGTATTATAACGATCCGATAGATTCGGGCCCGTACTCAACTGTTATTCATTTTTTTGAAAATTTTATTGGCGAACGTTTTCTTCATCTTCCGGAAACAAGGCATATAAGGGCATTGTTGGAAAGGGCCAAAAGAGGAATTTTATTCAAAGGACTTACAGCAAACAAAATAGGCGGGCTAATAGAGAAAATTTACCAGGCAGATGGAATTGGTAAAATACTGGCATTGATTACCTGCTTATCGGAAATTGCGCTTTGTGAAGAGCAGTATGCCTTGTCGTCAATAGGTTTCAAGTATGATTTTCCGGAATCAGAAAACAAAAGAATTAACGCGATATACAATTACTCATTCAGCAACTTTCAAAAAAAAATAAAACAAAGCGAAATAGCTGGGATAGCCGGGATGACAGCCAACTCATTTTGCCGCTACTTTAAAGGTCATACCGGGAAAACATATTCAGATTTTTTGACCGAAATAAGAATTGGGTACGCCTGTAAATTGCTAATATCCAACAACGCAAGCATAAAGGAAATATGCTACGAAAGTGGTTTTAACAATTTCTCGAGCTTTCATGAATGTTTTAAAAGGCTTACCGGTAAAACACCGCAGGTATATCAAAAGGCCTATAAAAATCAAAGCAGCTAACTACACTTTCTGCTGCCTTTTTTACAAACCGGTGCTTTGCTACGCAAAAGTCATATAATATTATTGCCGATACGCTTTTAGGCATTTAGCCCTAAATTTGAATATGGACAAAGAAATAGCTTATTCAGTGCTCGATCTTGCGGGTGTAGCACAAGGACAAACACCTGCCGATACTTTCCCCCGAAGCCTTGACTTGGCCCGCCATGCCGAACAATGGGGATACCAGCGTTTTTGGCTGGCCGAGCACCATAATATGGTAAGTGTAGCCAGCTCTGCAACATCGGTATTAATTGGTTATATTGCTGGTGGCACCTCCACTATCCGCGTTGGTTCTGGCGGTATTATGCTGCCCAATCATGCGCCTTTGGTAGTTGCTGAACAATTTGGCACACTAGCTTCATTATATCCCGGCAGGATTGATCTGGGTTTAGGCCGCGCGCCTGGTTCTGATCAGTTAACAGCGCTGGAAATAAGGGGGCAGAATTATTACCAGGAGCATAATTTCCCTAAGGATATACAAAAATTACAAACTTTTTTCTCCGCAGAAAACAGCGAAGCTAAAGTAAGGGCTATCCCCGGCGAAGGCCTTGAGATCCCGATATGGATACTGGGTTCAAGTACCGATAGTGCAAGGGTTGCGGCGGCTATGGGTTTACCTTATGCTTTTGCCAGTCACTTTGCCCCCACTTACTTTAACGAGGCAATAAGGATATACAGAGAAAACTTTCGTCCTTCAGAATTTTTACAGGCTCCCTATGTAATCGCTTGCGTAAACGTAGTAGCTGCCGATACCGATGAAGAAGCAGCACGCCTGGCAACCTCCCTTAAGCAATTGTTTTTAGGAGTAATTACCGGCCGACGGAAATTATTACAACCACCGGTTAACAGTATGGACGAAATCTGGAACAGTTATGAAGCCGAAGCGGTAAATCAGATGCTTACCTACGCCTTTGTTGGCGGCCCCGAACTGTTAAAAGCCCAATTACTTACTTTCCTTGAACAAACCGGTGTAGATGAGGTAATGGCTACATCGCATATATTTGATCATAACGCGCGCCTTCATTCTTATGAACTGTTTTCTACCGTTATGAAATCAATAAACCAACTGGCTATGGTTTAACTATAAAATACACAAATATACCCTCGCAGGTTGTAAACTACCGTGAAAACACCCATTGCGGCAACACAAACACATGGGTATATTTATTCATGCAGCCACTATTTGTTAATCTTTCGGGTTATTTACAACTGATACTTATTCCTGATAATGAATTTGATTGTCACGGACGAGTGCTTGACGACCTTTCCTATAGTATTTATTTAGATACTACCTGTACCATAAATACGCTGATGGAAAAAGAGATACAGAGAAATTTAGGCGCGGCTCCCGATCCAGACTATCTTGGACGGATAGTAATGTCGGCACCGCATGTTTTTTACTATTACGCATCTTACTGTGAACGTAGCTTTAATATTTATGAGATAGAGGAAATTGCAGAGCGGATAATTCAATTTAACTTATACAAGGCGTGGGCGCATCGCTAATAAATAGCAATATATTTCAGCAGAATATTTGTTAAATAACAACTACTGAACGGTTCAAAAAATCCGCTCTTAGAACTATCTCCCAGATAAGACAACTCAAACCTGCCTTTTACCAGCACCACGTGCAGGTATAGTTGAGTAAACCAGGTGCCATCCAAAACCGTCAAATCCTACAATAGTTTATCCAGGGCTAACATTTAGTTAACGGTTGAGATTTATGTTTGCCGCTGTAATATTACCTTGTGATCGGCCTTTAAATATAAAACATATTGAAAAACAAACTATTACTTACCCTGCTCATTACCTGTCTTGTAAAAGTTGGTTCATTTGCACAAACACTTAACGGCAACCGCGGCCATAGCCATAACGACTATAATCAGCAAATCCCTTTCCTTCAGGCGTACTATGCCGGCATGGGTTCCATTGAGGCTGATGTATTTTTGTTTAATGGCAAGCTTTATGTTGCACACAACCGGGAGGATATATCTGAAGAACGCACTTTAGATAATCTTTATCTTAAACCGCTGGCAGCGCTGTTTAAAAAAAGCGGTAACAGGCCTTATGCCGATACCTCGCTCAGGTTACAATTGGTTATTGATATAAAGGAGGATCATGAGCATGTAATACCCGAGTTAATTAAAGAGATAAACCCTTACATGCAGGTGTTTAATGATCCGTCAAACAAGCGTGCCGTTAAACTTGTGCTAAGCGGCGACATGCCCGCCCCTGCTAAATTCGATAACTATCCATCATATATTTATTTTGACGGGCGACCGGAGATCACTTATTCGGCAGATGAGCTGAAGCACGTTGGCATGATAAGCAACGAACTGAGTTTATACACCAAATGGAATGGTAAAGGAACACCAACACCTCCCGATATGGAAAAATTGCAGCGTATTGTAAACGCGGCACATGCGGTACATAAGTCATTCAGGTTTTGGGCCACGCAGGATAGTCCCAACACCTGGATCGAGCTTGAAAAAATTGGTGTCGATTGGATCAATACCGATCATCCCCAGCAGTTACATGACTTTTTTATTAACCGCGCCAAATTAGAATATACCAACCCCGCCCCTTACCAGGTTTATAAGCCAACCTATAAATCTGATGGTGCCAATAAAAAGGTTAAAAACGTAATCCTGTTAATTGGCGATGGCATGGGGTTGGCACAGATCCAGGCCGGATTAACCGCAAACCGCGGGCAACTGAATATATACCAATGCCACAACATCGGTTTTTCGCAAACACGGGCTTCAAATTCAGATAATACCGATTCGGCAGCAGGTGCTACGGCCATGGCTTGCGGCGAAAAAACCAACAACCGCTATATTGGCGAAGACACGCAAGGCAAACCCCTGGTTAACCTGCCCGATAAGCTGGCAACCGATGGTATTAAAACCGGCATTATAAGCTGCGGTGATATTACCGATGCAACCCCAGCCGCTTATTACGCGCATAATATTGACAGGGAATCATCACAGGAAATAGCCGCAGGGCTTTTAACCAGCCATGTTGATGTGTTAATAGGCTCAAACCAAAAGAGCTTTTTTAATAATGCCGATAAAAACCTTATTAGCGATCTTAAAACAAAACATTACCAGTTATACACCTCGCTTGCCGATTTAAAAACAGCAACATCGAAAGATAAACAACTGGTGTTGCTTAAAGATTCAGATACCAGGCCGGTAATGAATGGTCGCGGCGATATGTTAAAAGAATCGTTGCTGCAAACCATGCGTATTTTATCAGCAAATAAACAGGGTTTCTTCATCATGGCCGAAGGCGCGCAAATTGATTACGGAGGCCACGCCAATAACCTGCCATATATAGTTACCGAACTGCATGATTTTGATAAAACAGTTGCCGAAGCCCTGAAATTTGCCGATGAAGACGGCGAAACTTTAGTGATAATTACGGCCGATCATGAAACGGGCGGTTTAAGTTTATTGGATGTTTCTACAGAAAAAGGAATGGTTTCAGGTTCATTCAGCACTAACGATCATACCAGCATTAATGTACCCGTATTTGCTTACGGCCCACATGCGCAGGATTTTAATGGCACTTACCAAAATACCGAGATCTTCCACAAGATATTGGCATTAATGAGCGCGAAAAAGTAAAAGAAGTCGAATTTGTATCCTTTCAGTAAAACAGACTGCCTCATTAAGAGCAGTCTGTTTTTTTATTGTTCCCTGTTGATGATAAAACCATTATGAACAGTGTCCATCCCTAATTTGGGGTAATATTCCTGGGCGGTGGGGGCAGCTAACAATAAAAGCATACACTGTTTCCCTAAAGTTTCCTTTGTTAGTTTAACCAGCTGCCTGCCAATACCGCCTTTCTGGTATTCCATGCTGATGGCCAGATCGGCAAGGTAGCAGCAATAACAAAAATCGGTTAATGATCTGGCTATACCGATCAGCACGTCGCCATACCAGGCGGTAACAACAAGGTTGGAGTTTTCATACATCTTTGCAATTCTTTCCGGGTCGTTGGTTGGGCGTTTGATGCCCGAACTATCGTATACAGCTATGATTGCCTCGGTAGCCGGGGTAATATTTGTTCTGTAAGTAATTTCCATGCTTATATTTTTTATCAAAAATACTGCGCAATAGGACTATCTTTGGCATCCAGTTATTAAAAACAAAGTAGTCCAGATGCTTCCCTTTGATACCCTTATTATTATTGACAAGTCCATAGCTTTGCCTGTATACAAGCAGATAGCCAACCAACTCATAAAACATATCCGCAATGGTGTGCTCAATTCGGGCAATTTATTGCCTGGCACACGCGTTATGGCTGCCATACTAAAGCTGCACCGCAAAACGGCTATTGCCGCCTATGATGAATTAAGCGCGCAGGGTTGGATAACGGTGATACCCCGCAAAGGCTTTATGGTTGAACAAAACCTATCCGAGTTTCGGCCAAGAAAATGGGATGAGCGAACCGCGGGTTATAGCTACAACAGCGCCATGCCGGTACCCTTTTACCAATCGCAGTTACCGGCAGCACCATCCTTAACACCAAGCCCAGGCTTTGACCTTATCATTGATGACGGGCACCCCGATCCTCGCCTGGCCCCTTTACAATTATTAAATCGTGAATACCAAAGTCGCCTGAAACAACCGCAGGCCTTCCGGCGGATCTCCTCGGCAATGTCGCAGGGTTCCCCAAAATTGCGGGAGGCCATGGTGAGCTACATTGCCGACACCCGTGGAATAAAAATGCAGCCGGATCACATCATTATAACCGACGGCGCGCAAATGAGTATCTACATTGCGGCCAGTTTACTTTTAAAACCGGGAGATCATGTGCTTGTGGGCGAACCAGGTTATTACCTCGCTAACCAGGTATTTGAGCAACTGGGCGCCCATATCATTCGCATACCAGTTGATGAAAACGGACTGGTTGCCGATGCTGTAGAAGATGCCTGCCGGAAATATAAGATTGGCCTGTTGTACCTTATCCCGCACCATCATCATCCTACCACGGTAACCCTTAGCCCCGAAAGGCGGATGCGCCTGCTGGAAATGGCCGAAAAATTTAACTTTATTATTGTGGAGGATGATTATGACTATGATTTTCATTACACCTCCTCCCCCTATTTACCATTGGCTGCAGGCAACCACCACAGCCGGGTAATATATATAGGCTCTTTTTCAAAATCCCTTACCACCTCTATCCGCATTGGCTTTATGATTGCAGCGGCAGATTTTATACGCCAGGCCGTTCACTTACGCAGACTCATTAACCTGAAAGGTAATTATATACAGGAAGATGCCCTGGCCGCACTGATCACAAACGGAGATATTGGCCGGCACCTTAAAAAAGCAAATAAACTATACCTCGAAAGGCGCGATCATTTATGCACGCAGTTAGATCTGCATTTAAAACACGTAGTACAATACCAAAAACCATCTGGTGGAATGGCGGTATGGACAGTATTTAACAAAGCCTATCCATTAAAAACAATAGCGCAAAAAGCCGCTAAGTGCGGGTTATACATCAATAACGGCAACTTATTTGATACACCTGAAAACAGCTACAATGCAATGCGTTTCGGCTTTGCGTCTTTAAGTTTAACAGAGATTAGCGAGGCGGTACATATTTTGGCTAATTGTATATAGGCTTGGTAGTTAACGATCATTAAAAAGCTTGTTCAAATCGGCATATGGCTTTGCTTCGATGGCATAACTGAATGTTCCCTTTGTTTGCATCTCTTCAACGGCCCTGAAAAACGCGCCATATGCCGCCCTTACAAGTGATGAACCGAGGCTGATCCGTTTTACACCCAAATCTTCCAGTTGTGTTATGGAAAAACTGCTGCCGGCCATCCCCATGATCACATTAAGCGGGCGGGGGGCTACCGCTTTAACAACTGCGCTTATTTCTTCAGCCGTCTTTAAACCGGGGGCAAACAGTACATCGGCACCCGCATCGGCATATGCTTCCAGTCTTTTAATGGTATCGGCAAGGTTTGGCCGGCCATAAATAAGGTTTTCTGCCCTCGCTGTTAAAGTAAATGGATAAGGCAGGCTTTTTGTTGCTGCTACAGCGGCTTTTACCCGCTCCAGTGCTTGTTCAAAGGGATAGATAGGACTGTCTGGTCGCCCGGTCGCATCTTCAATGGAGCCACCCGAAAGTCCTGATTTTGCTGCAAGTAAAATAGTTTCCGCACAGGTTTCCGGGCTATCGCCATAACCGTTCTCCAGATCTGCAGATACCGGCAGTGATGTAGCCGAGATAATAGCCTTTACGTTTTCCAGTGCTTGTTCCCGCTTAATAGACGCATGTCCGTCGGGTTTCGCAAGTGAAAAAGCCAGGCCTGCGCTGGTTGTAGCCAGGGCTTTGAAACCCAACTTTTCCAATAAGCAGGCAGATCCGGCATCCCAGGGATTAGGTATTACAAAAATGCCGGATTGCTGATGCAGTTGCTGAAAAATATGGTTTTTGGTATGTGATGATTGATTGCTCATTACTTGTAGGACATTATGGTTTATTATCTACTAAACGTTTAAATAGATTTTTCTACACCTGTTGCCGGTAAATTTTGTTCCTTACTCGTTTTCCTGACCTTCCCTCTTAGCGTGCTCAAAAATTCAGGGGTCATACCCAAAAACGAAGCAAGCGAATATTGCGGGATACGCTGTACAAAATCGGGAAAGGAGCTATTGAATTGCAGGTAACGTTCTTCTGCTGACCAACAAAGCAATATTTCAACCCTTTTTAACACAGTGGTATAAGCTATCTGCATCATGATCCTAAAATACCGCTCTATCCGCGGAACTTTTATAGCGAGTTGTTCAATAGCCGTTTTATCTAAAATAATGATTTCCGAATCTTCTTCTGCCTGGATATAATATTGTGATGGTTTACCGGTTTCTAAGCTTTTATAGTCACCAATCCACCAGCCCTCTATGGCAAATTGCATTACCTGTTTGCTTCCGTCAGCATTAATTATGTACATCCGCAAACATCCCGATACCACAAAATACCTCGCCTGGGAAATATCGCCTTCGGTAAGTAAAAATGTTTTTTTGGAAACCTTTTTATAATTTAAAACAGACTGAACTACTTCAATATCCTCCTGATTTAAAGCAACGTATCTCGATAAATGGTTCAGCAGATTCTGGTACATTTTATAATTGATATAACACACAAAGATACGTGTTGCCTAAAAGCAATCTTTAAATAAACCAGGTTATTTCTTAAGCTACTTTAATCATTTTTAATTTATGTGCCATTAGTTTTGCCCGAAACAATAAAATGAAAAACATATTAGTTATTAATTCAAGCCCGAGAACAGCCAGATCACATACCCGAAAACTTACAGAAACTTTTGTAGATAGCTGGAAAGGAAATGTGCCAGATGCTACCATTGTTTACCGCGATCTGGGGTTGGAACATGTGCCGCACGTTTCCGAAAACTGGATAGCCGGAGCTTTTAAGCCTGCCGAAGAAAGATTGCCCGAAGAAAGAAAAGCGTTGCTCAAAAGCGATGAATACATTAAGGAACTTAAGGATGCCGATATTATTGTTATTGGTGCACCAATGTATAATTATTCAATCACCAGTTCATTGAAAGCATATTTTGACCAGGTGCTGAGGATCAATGAAACCTGGAAACTGAATGTAGATGATCTGAAAAACCCTTACCTGGGCCAGTTAAAAAACAAAAAATTGTTCCTGCTTTTATCAAGAAGTACCCAGGGATTTGAAGAAGGTGGATACAATGAAAAATTAAATTTCCAGACAACTTATTTAAAAGCAATTCTTAAAATGATGGGCATCATTGATGTTGAGGAAGTAATTCTTGATGGAGAGTTGTTTGGCGAATCGAATTTCCAGCAATCGTTAATTAATGCCCACCATCAAGTGACATCAATAGTAACAGGTTTAATTGGGTAATATAATAACTAATCCTTTATTTATATCCGGTGCGTTAAAGGCACCGGATAGCTATTATTTTTGCAGTAAAAATATTAACATGAAAAACAATTTTGATATCCCGCAGCTATTCCTTCGGTTGGTGCTTGGCATTGGTTTCCTCCTGCCGGTTATGGATAGGTTTGGCTGGCTTGGCGCAGCAGGCGTAAACGGAAATGCCTGGGGCAACTGGGAAAGTTTTGTGAGCTATACCAATTCATTAATGCCCTATTTGTCGAAATCCTTAGCGGGAATAATGGCGGCTTTGGCAACCCTTGCTGAGATAGTATTTGGCATTACACTGATCATTGGCTTTAAAATCCGCCTTGCAGCCATAGGAAGTTTCCTTTTAACATTGATTTTTGCTTTAAGCATGGCTGTTTTTTTAGGCCCGAGGATCCCTTTTAACTATTCGGTATTTGCAGATAGTGCAGCTGCTCTTTTACTGGCCTGCATCCCGGCTTACAGGTGGAGCATTTCAGATTAATGCAAAACGATGGCATCGCCGGCAAACAGGCGATACCTTATAACAGTTTGCTTATTTAATACTACTTGGTAGTTAGGATAAAAAAAGCCCGGGCAACATTGCCCGGGCTTTTGATCATTTCTGAATTTGCAATACATAAAGGTTTACCGTTTGCAGCGACCTATAACTCAAGGAACGCCGTTTCTTCTGGTATGGTTATTTTGCTGTTATCCGCTTTCTTTTTAGCAAGCTTATCCACCCTCATCATTAAAAATATACTGAGTACCGATATAATTACAATAAGGTAACCTACCACATTATAATTTTGCAGCGGCGCACCTTTAGACGGCTGTGTAACAATAAGCCCGGCAACTGCCGCAGCAACACCGCCTGCAATTTGCTGTAACGATGAGTTGATACCCATAAAAGCGCCCCTATCGGCCATATCAGGTATGGCGCTTGTTAAGGCCGATGAAGGAATCATACGGCTCATTATCCCCATCATCATTAATATGTTATAAACTATCACTATAGGGAACGCAGTGATGCCAAGGTTGGTATACAGTACACACATCACCATCATCCATACAGATGCTGCGGCAAATATTTTAAACTTGCTTATCTTATCGCTTAGTTTACCTACCAGCGGCATAATTATCAGCGAACATACACCCGATACCATAAACAGTATAGGCAATTGCTGATTAGTTAGTCCGAGGTTATTAACCGCAAAGGCACTGCCGAAAGGCATCATCATAAAACCACCGATTGATAGTAACGCGGTTGCGGCAAACCCTACCCTATAATTACTTTTCGACACGGTATGCAGCAGGTGCTTAAATGCTGATTTATCTGTTTTGATGGACAGATGCTGCACTACCGGCTGCAGTTTAATGGCAACGCCTACCGCAATACAACTGCTTAATGCAGCTACCATCCAAAACGGAGCTTCCCAACCCCAGGCATTGGCTAAATATAGGCCGATAGGTACACCCAAAACCTGGCTTCCGCCAAAACCCATCTGTACAAAGCCCATAACGCGCCCGCGCTGCTGCAATGCAAAAAGATCGGTAATTATTGCCATAGATATGGATCCGATTACCCCGCCAAACAAGCCGGTAATGATACGCGCGGCAACCAATACTGCATATGATTGGGCCAAACCGCAAAAAACAGTGCCTGCAATAAAGCCGATGTAAAAAAACAACAGCAGTTTTTTACGGTCGAATTTATCGGCAAAGCCTGCTGTTAGTAAACCCGATATACCCGCGCTAAAAGCATAGGCCGATACCGCTATACCAAAGGCAGAGGGTTTTAGGTTAAGCGATTTCATAAGTATATCGCCAAGCGGCGACATCACCATAAAATCAAGTATCACGGTAAACTGGGTGATAGCCAGTAAAAATATTACTATTTTCTGGTAGCCTGTAAAAGGCACCGGTTGTTGATTGTTCATGTGTTGAGTTAAGTTAATTCACAGCATTCGTAGCCGTGATGGTTTATCATTTCAATAATTTGCGCGTGCGACAGCGATTCTGATATGATACGCAGCACATAATCGCTGTCGTCCAGATAGATGTTCCAGCATTGTATTTCGGGGTTATTATCAAACAAGCTGTGCAACACGGCTTTATCGCTATCGCAGCTGATGTTGGTTTTAAAAAGTAAAATGTGATCGAAGTTTGGGGAGATATCCATAGGTTTACTTTTTAAGGGCTTTTACCACCATGTTAAACGTTTTCCAAAGTATTTCGTCGGTCATTTTAAATGGCATACCGCCCATGCTTTTTCCCTCCTTATCAAAACGTAACAGGTTATATAATGGCGCAAATGCTACGGACCAGTAGGCTTCAAAAGGCATAGCCTCTATCTCGCCGCGCTCAATCACGTTATGCATAAACTTTCCCATAATCACTTTAAAAGTGCTCATAAACGCCGAAAGGTATTCTTCCTGGTAACTGGAACTGCGCAACTGTTCAAAAAAGAGGTACATATTTGGTTTCTCCAGGGCATAGCGGTAACGGTTTTCCCATTGCTGCCGCAAACCTTGTTCAAAAGACATTTCAGGGTCAAAGTCCTTTACAATTGCCTCTTCCATTAATTTCAGCTCTTCTACAGTCACCTTTATGATCAGATCGTCCCGGTCTTTATAATATATGTAAAGTGTACCTACAGAAATCTGGCAAGCCTTGGCCAGCTTGTTCATGCTGAACCCCTCTAAACCATCTTTTACGATAAGTTCAATAGCCTTTTGCTTAACTAATTCTTCCTTTTCTATACTTCTTGATCTCATGACGGTTCAAAGATAAATAAATATTCATTCATTTATAAAATGATAATTTAATTTCTTTGTCATAAATGGTATATCAAACCGGGTATGAAATTAATAAAGGGAGAATTATACAGTAGATAAAGCAAATGGATAGCATCAAGAGTATCCTACAGTCTTGATGTTATCCATTATTAATCCAATATCTCTTAAACAGGAATAGAAAACAAAGGGATATTTAAACCAGAAGCCATGATGCGGGTTTTACTGCGGTGTACCATCGATCCCCAAAAGCCATGCTGCTCCGGAACCATGATCAGCAGATCGGCCCCTGTTCTTTTTATCTCACCGGCTATACCATCAATGATAGAATCTGATTTAACGTTTTTATAATAATAGTCGATGCCTTCCAAACCGGCATCAATACGGCTCAGCGCATTGGGATCTGCCCCTATCGCTTTCAGCTCGTCTATGGTTTCGTTAATTAAAAGCACTTCAACTTCCGCCTGGGTAATCAGGGCCATATTTTTTATCCGTGCCAGCAATTGTTCTGAAACGCCGTGCAATACATCACAGGCAAAAATTACTTTTTTAGGGTTGCTGAATTTAGCATTTGCCGGTACAGCTAGTACCGGCCATTGCAGCTTTTTGATAACCGAAGTGGTGGTATTTCCTAAAAGTTCCTGCTCCAGCGATTTCTCTTCCATGCCCATTACAATCACTTCGGGCTTGTATTGGTTAACTATATCTTTCACGGCATCGTCTATAAAAGAAAATGTGGCTTTGGCCAGTACCTGAATACCGTATTCGTCGGCAAGTAGCAAAGCCTTTGATTCCAGCAGCAGTTTATTTTCGTCAATCATCTCCTCCACCCGCTCGGCAGAAAGCCGCGCATTCATCACATGTATCGAAACCGAAAAATCATTCAGCAAGATCAGTTTATAATTATTTTGACGTGCTATGGCGGCGGCATAGGCAACGGCATTTTCAGCTAATTCGGTATAATTGGTGGCAGCAAGAATAGTATTCATAGTATTCGGTGTATAATTATAAAGGTTGAAGTTAGGCGCTATTACGTGACTAATTGTTATCGCAACGTAAAAATAGGATTACAATCACCTCCCGATTGCGCTCATCATCAATTATGACTTTTATACTATTATATAGCCTCTAATAATCGAAGCAAGGGTTATTATTCTTGCTTCGACAATTAAACATATGTTTTACAAGCCGGTCATTTTTTCCACGGCCTCAGGGTAACGCTCACCCACTATTTTAATTTCCAAAGCAGCTTTATCAATATTCTTCAGATCATCAACAGTCAATTCAACTTCGGCAGCGCCAAGGTTTTCCTGGAGGCGGGTAAGTTTGGTGGTGCCGGGAATAGGTACTATCCAGGGCTTTTGCGCAAGCAACCAGCCAAGCGCTATTTGCGCGGTGGTTACACCTTTTTCTGCCGCAACTTTATCAAGCAGGGCAATGAGTGCCTGGTTTGCCTTCAAGGCATCGGGCTGGAACCGTGGATTATTACTGCGAAAATCATGGCTTCCAAACGTTGTTTCGGCGCTCATTTTACCGGTGAGAAAACCCCTGCCTAACGGACTAAACGGTACGAAACCAATGCCCAATTCTTCCAGCGTAGGAATCACTGCTTCTTCGGGGTTTCTGGTCCATAAAGAATACTCGCTTTGCAAGGCGGTTACCGGCTGTACAGCATGTGCCTTTCGGATAGTTTGCGCCCCGGCCTCTGATAAACCGAAGTGCTTTACTTTACCTTCTGCAATCAATTCCTTCACCGTTCCGGCAACGTCTTCGATTGGTACGTTGGGATCTACACGGTGCTGGTACAGCAGGTCAATTACCTCTACTTTCAGTCTTTTTAAGGAGCCCTCAACCGCTTTGCGAATGTGCGCGGGCTTACTGTTAACGCCGGTCATTTTACCATCCCGGATATCGAAACCAAATTTGGTGGCAACTACCACATCCTTACGAAATGACCCCAGTGCTTCACCAACAATTTCTTCGTTGGTGTAAGGGCCATATACTTCGGCAGTATCAAAAAAGGTTACACCCTGTTCAACGGCCGCGTGCAGCAATGCAATGGCATCCTTTTTTTCCATAGGCTGCCCGTAAGAAAAGTTTAAGCCCATGCAACCTAAGCCGATGGCGGAAACTTCAAGCCCGCTTTTTCCTAATGTTCTTTTTTTCATTTTATATTCTTTTTAGATAGTTGTCGTTTTTATCGATACAAATGTGGGGGATATTTTACAGCCCTTTGTTATACAGATCACTGTATTACTTACCAATATTACTGATTGCCCCACAGCGCCTGTATAAACAACACCCGAAGCCGTATATTTGATTCAGAAGAAACGCTAAAGCCATGGAAAAAATCAAAAAGTTCGATACCATTAGCCAGTACAACGCATTTAACAACAATGAAACCCTGCATCCGCTGGTTAGTGTGGTTGACCTTTCCAGAGCAGACAAAAGATACAATTACCGCCAGAATTTTGGGTTTTATACCGTGTTTTTAAAAGATATTAAATGCGGCGATCTTAAATACGGATGTAACTATTATGATTACGAGGAAGGTACCCTGGTATTTGTTGGGCCCGGACAGGTGATTGGCACCGAGAATAAAGATAATGAATTTCAGCCCAAGGGTTATGTGCTGATTTTTCATCCAGACCTGTTACGGGGTACCGCGCTAAGTCGCCATATCCATGACTATACCTTTTTTTCCTATGAGGTGCACGAAGCGCTCCATTTATCAGCAAGTGAACGTAAAATCATTTTCGACTGTTTTTTTAAGATCAAGTTTGAACTGGAACATGCTATAGATAAACATAGCAAAACACTCATTGTGAGCAATATTGAGTTGTTTTTAAACTATTGTGTACGTTTTTACGACCGACAGTTCATCACCCGGGATCATGTGCATAAAGGCATTTTGGAACGATTTGAAAACCTGCTTGGCACCTATTTTAAATCGGATAAACCACAAACTGTTGGTTTACCGTCGGTAACTTATTGTGCCGACCAGTTGAATCTTTCGGCTAATTATTTTGGCGATCTGATAAAAAAGGAAACCGGTAAATCGGCGCAGGAATATATCCAGGCTAAAGTGATAGATGTAGCCAAAGAGCAGATCTTTGATACCAGCAAATCATTAAGTGAAATAGCCTATGGATTGGGCTTTAAATATCCCCAGCATTTTACACGCCTGTTTAAACAGCGGGTTGGTTATTCGCCCAATGAGTACCGCATGCTCAATTAGTAATCCCAAAAAAAGGTATAGCGGTAAAAAAGAAAACGCCAGGTTGATAAGCCTGGCGTTTTCTTTTGTTAGTTTCCGGTCACCCGTTATTATTTATTTATACCCTGGATTTTGATCATCGGGGGTTATTTCGCTATTCAGCTTCAATTCGGAATCAGGTATAGGGTAAAGCGTATTAAATGCCTGAATTGTTCCTGATTGTTTAGCCCATTTATTATTTGCTTTTACAAGATCAACAAACTTACCGGTACGGATAAGGTCAATACGTCGCCAACTTTCGGCAAAAAGCTCGCGGATACGCTCATCCATGATATTGGTACGAAACTGATCCTGCGACATCGCTGTCCACATTTTATCAGTTGGCAAAGTACCGCCCCAGGCGCGGGCCCTTACCTGGTTAACTACTACTATCGCATCGCCTGTTCTGTTCAACTCATTCAAACACTCGGCGTAGCATAGTTTAATATCGCCTAAACGCAGCACGGGCATGTCTTTCCCTGAGTTATACATATTGTTGAACCCAAGACCGCTATGCGTATCAGTACGAAAATCTTCATACTTTTTTACGTGGGGTTTTAGCTCATCAAAATCTGCACCCAGGCCTTCCCATGAAATGATATCAAGCGTTGGCGTAACACCATAATAGGTAAAATCGTACCGGATACTCTCGTCGCGACGCAGGTCGCCATCTTCCCATACCCCACCGTTAGCTACGGTTTCATAAGCATGTATAGTTGGTACAATTTTGTCATACCCTGAATAATAACAGCCATCACCAAATGTATTCTGAACCGCGCGCGATCCGATCTGGAACTGTACTTTATTATTGTTAGGAGAAACAGGACTGTACTGGAATTCCAGGATAGCTTCTGCCGTGTTAGGTTTGCTATAATCCCAAAGATCCTTGTAGGGTACCAGGGTATATTTGCCCATCATTTTTTCAAAGCAATCGCGGGCTTTATCAAAATCACGCAAGCCGGTTGATACCGGGGCCGACATGTATGCCTTGCCCAGCATAGCCAGTGCTGCGCCGCTTGTTGCCCTGCCAGCGTCATTTGTTGCCGGGCAAAAAGCCGCGGCCTTGGTGAGGTCACTTATAATAAATGCCCACACATCTTTAAGCGGCTGACGTTTGAAGCCCAATGTTGATTCGCGGCTGATATCCCTGATGGGTATTTCGCCCCAGTACATGGCCAGTTCAAAGTCAATAAAACCTCTTATAAAACTGGCTTCACCTACGATACCCGCCTCTTGCGAACCAGCTGTAAGTGTAGGCTTATCGATCCCATTGATAATTTTAGCAGCTTCATTTACCAGGGGCCAGCGAAGGTTCCACTGGGTGGCCACTTGTCCCTGCAATGAGTTAAGATTACCGTCGTACCTGTCAAGGCCACCTTTTCCGGGATCGCTTTTCATCTGATAAGCACCTTGCTGCATTTCGTCGGTGCCCATCATTAAAACGGTTCCCTGCTCATCTACCCTGTTATTTAACCAGTTGGCATATACGCCTTTTAAACTTGTTTGTACCAGCCCTACGTCTGAATACACCTTGCTTTCATCCAGTTTTGTTAAACTGTCCTGATCCAGGAATTTTTTGCAGGATGCTGAAAACATTACTGTTCCTGCAATAAATATATTTATAACAATTTTTTTCATGATCTTTTGCATTGAAGTTTAAAATCCAAAATTTACCCCAAGAACAAATGTCCTTACCGGTGGATAACCATAATCGCCTGTTTCCGGATCAAGCCCTTTATACTTGGTGATGAGGAACAGGTTTGAGCCTGTAGCGTACACCCGTACTCGATTGGCATGCCAGCTGTTCAGCAATTTTTGCGGCAGATCGTACCCTAAAGTAAGTGCCGACAAGCGCAGATATGAGCCATCCTGAATTGCGTAATCCAAATCAGACGGGTTATACCTGTTATAGCTGGTATTGTCAATTACGCGCGGTATGTTGGTATTGGTGTTAGTTGGCGTCCACCTGTTTAACAGATCAGTTGAAGCCATACTTGAACCAACACTATTTATTAAACCTTCATAATAACTGCTTATTTTTTTGGCGCCATGCGAGTAAACAAAAACAGCGTTTAAGGACACCCCTTTATAGTTAAGATCTGTTGAAAAGCCGCCATAATATTTCGGATCTTCATTGCCTACGAGTTGTAAGTCATACTGGTTAACAATCCCATCCTTAACGCCATTAGGACCAGAAACATCCAGCGCAAACAAATCGCCCAGACCAACAGTTTTACCGTTATAATTAAGGCCGTCCCATTGCGAACGATTTGATTCCTGTGCAATACCACCCGAACGAAGGGTATAGATGCCGTGTAGCGGCTGGTTAATAAATAAATTGCCTTCACGCTGTATTGTACTGCCAGATATATTATAGATCTCTGTGGCAGTTCCATATAATTGCTTCACTGTATTTTTGGCAAAGGATATATTTCCCGCTAATGTCCAATTCCAATCGCTGCTTTTGATCACCTGGCCGCTTAAGGATAAGTCGACGCCTTTGTTATTTACACGACCAATGTTTTGCAGTTGATGGCTGTACCCGGTGGTAAGCGCAAGCTGTCGATCGAGCAGGAGGTTATCATTATTAATATAAAACGCATCAGCAGTAACAGAAAGGCGCGAGTTCAGGAATGCCATATCGATACCCAGATTGGCTTGTTTTTGCCTTTCCCAGGTAAGGTCCGGATTACCTCTGAGCCCATCGTTAGATATTAATGCATTGTTATTATTCACCTTTGAGCCGTACAGCGTTTGAAAAGCATAATTGGTAATATCCTGATTACCCACAACGCCGTAACCTACACGAAGGCTCAACTGATCAAAAATTTTCTGCTGCTTCATGAAATCTTCTTTGTTGATATCCCACTTTACTGAAGCCGACGGGAATATACCATATTGATGCCCGGGGGCAAATCTTGAAGAACCATCATCACGGGCGGTAGCAGTCACGAAATACTTATCATCATAACTATAGGTAAAACGCGCTATAACTGAAAAAATGGAGTAAGCATAAAAGTTTGATCCGATGGTTGTTTTATCCTGCGCGGCAGCGCCATTAAGGTCAAAATACGACAGGTCATTACTTGCAAAACGGTCGCCTTGCGCCAGTGTATAATTAGAGGTACGTTTGCTGGCACTGGTACCTAATAAAGCGGTGATACGGTGCTTTGAATTGAACGTTTTAGTGTAGGTAGCAGTATTATCCCATTGCCAGTATAAATCGTTCCAGCGTTCGGCCTTGGCGCGTGCATCGCCATTGTAGTTACGGATAGCTTCCTGTATGTTGTTCGGGGTAAAAGTAAAGTAACTTTGCTGCCCGTAATCCACAGAATAGGTTGAGCGTATATCCAAACCTTTTATTGGGTTTATGCTGATATAATTTGATGTTACCAGGCGGTTACGATTTTGGTTGCGGGTAATATCAAGCGCGTTGAACGGGTTGAAACTATTGTTGCTATTTTGACCCAGTGCACGGTAATAAACGGTCAGATAATTAGGAGTATACCTTGTATCTGCAGCGCGGTATGGGTTATAGTTTAAGAGTGGGTTGGCATTAATGGCCTGGTTATACACGTCGTCGTCGGTTTGGCCGTCATCGGTACGGGTAAAACCTGTATTGGTGCCAATCTTCAACCATTTTTTCACATCATAGTCGGCATTAAAGCGGCCGGTGTATTTGTTTTCATTTAAATGCTGAATGATTCCCGTTGTACCTGCATAGCCCAAACTCAGGTAAAATGTTCCCTTGTCTGTACCGCCTGCGAAACTTAAAGCATGGTTTTGCTGATAACCTGTTTGCGAAATTGCCTTAAGCCAATCATAGCTTTTACCGCTATTATTGGTATCAAACTCCTGCTGTGAAAAAGCAAGATTAGTTTTGAGCAAATTGTTATCAATATAATCCTGCCTGTTGGCGGTTGGGTTATCTTTTATGTAACCATTTGCGTAGGCATCTACCCGTAAATTAAACAATTGCTGAGCATTCATGGTTGAAGGCATGTTGGCAATGTTGGAGAAACCAGCCCAACCATCATAGTTTATTGTACCATCGCCGGCTTTTTTCTTGCCCTTTTTGGTGGTAATTACTACAACACCATTTGCGCCGCGTGAGCCATAAAGAGCGGTAGCAGAAGCATCTTTTAATATAGATACCGAGGCTACATCATTCATGTTGATGGAATTAAAGCCGCCAAGGTTGTTTTCCATAATTAAACCATCAACCACATAAATAGGCGTTGAGCCAGAGTTTATGGTGTTAATACCACGAATTCTGATTACAGCATCATCACTTGGTTTTGAACCGCCGCCAATAAATACACCGGCAACACGGCCCTGTAAGGCACTGTTAACATTGGTAACCGGGCGCTCTTGCAGGGTTTTGGCATCTACATTACTTACAGCCCCGGTAAGGTCGCCTTTTTTAAAGGTTGTACCTACTACCACAATCTCTGCAAGGTTATTGTTTGATGCTAACAACACAATGCTCATTGGCTCGGTTTGGGCAGCTATTTCCTGTGTTTCAAAGCCAACTGCGGTAAATACTAAAACGGTGCCGGCTGCCACATTTAGTGAAAACTTACCCTCGGTATCTGTTACAGTACCGGTTTGTGTTCCTTTTATGGTTATAGTAATACCCGCTAATGGTAAACCTTTATCATCAACAATCCGTCCCTTTATGGGGGCCTGTGTCATGTCAAGATCGGCGGGCTTGGTAAATACCGATGGCAGGGCGTTCGCATTCACATTGCTTATCACAATAACATCGCCAGAAACCTCATAAGCCAGGTTTAGCGGAGTAAACAACTGGGTTAATACGGTGCCTAATGATTTTTCGGTAAATGAAGCACTTACTTTTTGGCTGTCATTAATAAGTGCCGGACTAAACACGAAGTTAACATGGTATTTTTGTTCCAGTTTTTTTATGACCGTTTTTAAAGCGGCATTGGTTTCGCTTACCGACACCTTGGTATCCAATATACTTTGGCCCTTAACGTCCTTAGCAAAGGCGCTGGCTAATAATGAGAGACTTAATGTTAACTGTAAAAATGTAATCTTCATTATTTTTACGAGTATAGGTTTATATTTCATAAATTTGGGTAGGGTTAATAATTCGTTAATAACTTGACAAAAAAGCCCCGCTCAACCTTTTAAAGAGGTTACAGTAAATGCTATCAATCATTTGTGGGGCTAAACATTTGGACCGGCAGTACCGCAAATATTGCCGGTTTGTTTTTATGTGGGGGCTATGTACTTTTTGTTTCCATTTTTTTCATAATTAAGTTAGTATTCGATTAATTGGTTAAGGCTGTGGTCACGGGGTTTGACCGTTGATGATAATACGGCCATCAATAAACGCGCAGGATGCGTTAATGGCCTTGCATAATAATTTAACTTTTTCGTCCAGCGGACGATCTGAAAGGGATGCGTTTAAGCTGATATTGCCCAGTTTGGCTTTGTCATACTCAATATTTACACCGTAGGCTTTATCAATTTTTTCAATTATATCGGCAAGGGCTGCATTTTCAAATGTAAACTCTTTTAAAGCAACCTCTTTAGATAAGATGAGCGGTACGGCAAGGCTCTCCTTTTTAAACTTAAATTCATTTATTGCGTAGGTAACCTGCTCATTAGGAACAAGGGTAACTTCATATTTTTCCTTATTGGCCTTTTGGGCGGCTTTTTGGTTATATACCAATACTTTACCTGTATTAACTACTACTTTAAAAGTATTATCATTTTGGTTTTTAACAGTAAAGCTGGTGCCCAGTACGCGCACTGCCATATCATGGCTATGTACAAAAAATGGCATCTGCGGATTTTTATGCACTTCAAAAAAAGCCTCGCCATCTAAAAAAACCTCTCTTTTTTGGCTAAAGTACTTCTGATATTTTAATCCCGAACCGGGTTTTAAAACAGCCAGGCTACCGTCGCTCATACGTACCAACTTTGCCTGGGTGGTATGGTTGGTTACTTCCAGCAACTCGTTTGTCTGCGTCGCTGGCTTGGAACTGGCTATATTACGGTTTTCTGTATCAGGCAACTGGCGATTATTCACTCTGAAAACAACCAGCAAGGCTGTTGCAAATAGCAAAGCTGCGGCCGCTATACGAAACCAACCGGTTTGATAAAATTTACGCCCGATAAATTGTGGCTGTGAAAGAGTTTGCTGCTGCAGGTTAGCAATAATGTCGTTCACTTCACTATCGCTAAGTTCATCCGTCAGCGGTTTAATTCTGATGGATAAAATAATTTCACGCGCTTGCGTTACAGCGCTTTTCCTGTCAGGATGTTCGGCAAGCCATTGCTCCCAAAATATTTGGTGATTGGGTGCGTTTTTTAAAACCGAGTCGATAAAAAAATCGTCGTGTAAAAAGTCTTCGACTTCGAAGTTCGTATAATTGGTCACCGGGATAAATTCAATTGGTTATACAGTATATATGCAGAACAGACAGAATATTACCCTTCGCGGAGGCGAAAAAATGAAGTTTTTTGAAGAAACTAACGCAATTGACTGATAAACAGCGATATAATTTTAGAGGCCGAGTTTTGAAAACGCGATGATGAGCACCACCCATTCCGTGCGGAAATTTTTATAGGCCTTTTGCAGCAGGTTATGTACCGATTGCTTGCTGATCTCCATGATCTGTGAAATATTATCAAAATCGAGGTTTTCATAAAAACGGAGGTACATGATCTCTCGCTGGCGTGTCGGAAGGGCTTTTAATACCTGTTGTATCCGGGAGTTTAAAGTTGTATTTTCCTGTTCGGATATGATTTTCGATTCGATGTTAAACTCCACCAAAAACTGGTAATTTTCGTCGAGCGCCTCGTTCCTGTTCCATTTTGATTGCTCCCGGAATATCCTTAACCGCAGCGCTTTAAATAAGTACCATTTAACAGCCGGGGTCGGGCTTATCCGCAGCCTTCTGCTCCATAGTTCCAGGAACACATCCTGTATACAATCCTTTAAAAAATCCCTGTCCTGGCAAATGCGGTATCCGTAATTAAAAAGCGGTTTGGAATATTTTTTAATCAGCTGGGTATAAGCAACATCATTACCACCCCTAAACAGGTCCCAGAGTTCAGCATCGTCGACGCTATTCAGGTTGTGGCTATCAGTATCCATTAAATTCTACTTACGCAGTGCGCTCAAAATTAATTATAGTATTATACAGGTTTATGCCGCCGTTGGGCTTTAAATTGAATAACGTCAAAGTTATTCAAAAGTTAATAAACCATAATGTTTTAGCACCAAATGCGGTAAAAAAATACTGATGATTCACAATTACTTCATTGATACGGCTACTAAGAGTACTACTTTGCGAAAAGCGGGAGATAATGGTATAGGCATGCTGAACAAAAACATGATGCCAAACAATTTCAGAAAAATTGATAATTCATAACATTCCGTGAAAGGGTTATAAAACACAAAGCCCTGTAAATACTAATATTTACAGGGCTTTTTATTATTCAATAGTTGGATTATTTGATTTTAAACTCATGCCACCATCATTGCCAAATTGATTTTAACGCAGTAACAACAATACTATCCACCTTAATATTGCTATCGGCATTAAGGGTAAGGCCGGTGTAATCGCCATCAGGAAAATATACAGCTGTCATGGTGGTTAAACCTCCGTCGGCAAATAGCTCTACTGATGATTTATCGACTACTATAGTAATATCTGAATTTTTAGCGGCTGTTAACCTGGGAGCCATAAACCGTCCCGAAAAATCTTTCTGAAAATCTGTTTTACCCGACTTTGTTCTGTCGATAAAATATTGATTCTTAATAGCATCATAGCCAATCAGCAATTCTTCGCCCTTTTTGTTAGATAATTTGAGGGTATAAGCTTTTAATTGCGCCATACTTAGCTTTAAAACATACTGACTTTTTAACTTGCCTACCTTTGTCGATAGATCCAACGTTTTGTTAACCATTACATTTTTTGATACAGATACGCCTCTATTGATCTTAGTTAACTCCGGTACCGGTGCCGATGCAAGTACTATACCCTGGTTACTTTGTTTGAGCCGCAGTTCGCGGGGAATGGTGGCAGCATTGCGCCAAGCCTGGGTTGGAACCTGGTTGGCGTATTGCCAGTTGCTCATCCACCCTAAAAATATTTTACGATCGCCTGTATTACTCCAAGTGATACCTGCATATTCATCCGGACCATAATCAAGCCACTTTGTGCTTGAATCAATGGGGGTAAATTTGCTCCCGTCAAAATCACCTACGAAATATTGTGTAGCCGAACCGCCGTTGGGCCCGCCGGGATTGAGGTTTACAACCAATATCCAATAGGTTTTTCCGGCCATTTTTAAAGAAAAAAGATCAGGGCATTCCCATACGCCGCCATGCGCACCCGTTTTAAAACCAAACTCACTTTCTTTTTTCCAGTTTTTTAAGTCAGGTGCCGAATAAAACGAGATATGATCCTGGGTAGCCAGTGTCATTATCCATTTTTTCTCTGCGGTATACCACATCACCTTCGGATCACGAAAATCTCTGATGCCCGGATTTTTCAGAACAGGATTATTAGCATATTTAGTCCATGTGGCACCACTATCTAAACTGAAGGCAATACTTTGATTTTCAAAATCTTCGTGCCTTTCGGCCTCTCTTTTCGGATCGTGGTGAGTAAATATAGCAACCATCGGTATTTTGCCATTTTTGCCAAAACCAGAAGTATTGCCAGAATCAACAACAGCACTGCCCGAAAATATATAACCCAGGCTATCCGGATATAATGCAATAGGCAGTTGTTTCCAGTGAATTAAGTCCTTACTTACCGCATGGCCCCAGTGCATTGGTCCCCAAACAATATCTTTTGGATAATATTGAAAAAATAAATGATAGGTATGGTTAAAATAAACCATACCGTTTGGGTCATTCATCCAATGCTGTGCCGGTGAAAAATGTAGCTGGGGGCGGTATTGTTCTGCATAAGCTGCTGCCGGTTTATCTTGTGCATTAACCATGCAGGGTAAACCCAGGCAAAACAACATCAGCTGTAATATTCTTTTATTAATCATCATAATTTATTTTAAACTAAATAGTTTCAAATTCTTTACCGTAACCGACCCATTAGTGCTGAAGATGCCCCATTGCCGATTTTGAAGTGAGTAGATACGGGTACTTAAAGCTGTTTGCCCATTTACATAAAGCGTGGCAATGGAATTTTCGATCACCACCTTAAACGGATAATCCTTCCCGGTTGAAAGTGAAAAAGGTATAGATGCCTCCGTAACCGTATTGCCCGATGCCACCCTGTCGCTCTGCATATTGCCGTTTATAAACCCAAGTTTATAGGCCTGGCTAACATCTGTATTACTACCTAACAAAATGCCAAAGTTTTGTGGTATGGCGGCAAAACTCAGGGTACCTGTTATCATACTGGTGCCTTTTATGTTACCAAATAAAGCATAGCTTAATGCATTTGCGGAGGTTAATTGGTAGTCGCTGCCGGTTGCTGTTACATCACTTGTTTTTGTTGCTGCCGCGATAGGGTTTTCTTTAGTAAAAGAGTTTGTTACCGCATCCGGAACCGAAACAGATAAAGTACCATCGGTGTTTTGGGTAAGCAGGTGGGTGCTCATATTGCCCGCAAATTCTTTATTACCGGCATCAACAAAACCACTTTTTGTTGGCACCCAGCCAAACAGGTAACGGTTCTTGCCATCGTAAGCCGTTTTGGCCGCATAAAAATATTTGCTGTCCAGTAAATCACTGGCCGGTGTTGTCCATATACCATCTAAAGATGTGCTTATACGGTAGTGAGTTGCATTCTCCAAATTAGTATCGGAGAATACAAGGTACCAGTAACTGCCCATCTTAAATATATCGGGGCATTCCATCATATCATATTTATCTGACGTATACAATGGTTTCTGGTAAACCCAGTTTGGTGTAGCCAGATCTTTAGTGGTAAAATATAACAGGGAGCCTTTGCCACCAGCTTGTGCAGATATGATCAGCCAGTATTCGCCCGTTGCATCATTATATACAATAAACGGATCCCGGAAATCATTTATGCTATAACCGGCAGGCGCACGCAATATGTAATTCGTTTTCTTGGTCCATGTGTTCAAATCGGTACTGGTGGCGTATTGAATAGCTTCCTGCCCCTGCCCCGTTCCCAAAAACAGGTAGTTATGACCCGTGTAATAACCATAATAGGTATTGCCTGCCTTTATCACTGAACCTGTTCCCAAAGTAAAGTCCTGTTCGCTTTTGGTCCCTAAACCTATCATCTGACCGGCATAGGTATAATTGGTAAGATTGGTTGTGGTATATTTATACCAGGGGTGATAATTTGGTGCATTGTCCCGCCAGTCCTGCAAATAAAACAGATGGAAGGTGTTGCCTTCATAAAAAGGTATTACGTCGCCAACATAACCTTTTACCGGCGCGGGATAAATGGCAAAAGTAGTAGGATGCGGATCTGTAGAAACAGCTATGGCGCTGTTAATTTTATCTTTGGTACAGGCCATCAGCAAACTGGTTAATGATAGCACTGTGAATATTTTCTTATACATAATTTCAGGTTTAAGAAGGTACCGGTGTTATCCGGCACCTTCAGTATTTTATTTGGTTAGATAATTCAGCGCATTAAGGCTCATTCTCTTAATATTAGGCAGATAGCTATTTGCCGGGCCCTGCGTATTAGTACCCGGAATAGGTTCTGCATACCAATCATACGCCCCCAAAGCAATTACGAGTGTTTTGCCGCTTCCGCTTTTGGAAGGGAACTCGGCTATACCGCAGGTAACATCCCGGGTATCATCGCCATCTACAGTTGCCAGGTCAATGCCCCCGGTTTGAGCGCGCCAGCCTGCTGCATTAGTATATCCCCCCCATTCATTTACCTTCCACCATGCGGTATGGTTAAGCCGCTCCGTACCATCGCTAATGAGATAGGCCACATGCGCGTTGGCCAGCGCTAATCCCTGGAAAAGAGGATGACTTTCCCTGCCGTTAAAGTTGATGCCCCAGTTTCCGCCCGGGTTTGGAGAACTATCGCCAAATACATTGTTTGAACCTTTAAAAGGAGGCACAATGCCCAAAACCGGCAAATACAATGCTGCATAAGTGGTTAAAAAGAAATTACCACCGCCTGCATAATAAGCCTTCAACCTGTTGATCACATCAGCGTCATTGGCAATATCAGGCAAACTTTGAGCGCTATCAAAATGCCACCAGATGGCTTTGTATTTACTAAGTGTAGCAGTGCCCGCTTTAATGTCATTAAACGACACATAATCAGCATATGGAAAAGCAGTGAACAGCCAATCGGCCGCGGCCTTTTCATCGGGGTTGGTAATTCCCGCCCTGTTAGCCGCTGTACCCACAAAACCGATGTAGATAGCAGTTTGCACGGTAACCTTATAATCAAAAGTAGCTACAGAAGAGGTTACTTTATAATTAACCGGACTGGTAAAATCCTGAACGGTGCCCGTTGCCGGTGTAACCGTAAGGCCCGAAGATGCTGTAAAATCTGGCTTAAGCGCGGTAAGGTCGCTGCCCGGCGGCAGGGTAACAGCTATGGTATGGCCTATATCATCTATAGTACCAGCTACGCCGTTAACTTTAAAACTTGTAAAGGCTGGCTCAACAGTTGCCTTTACTATATAATCGCTGTATATATTTCCGTTGGCAACGCGGTAGGTAACCGGTTGTGTCATATCCATTACGGCACCTGCTGCAGGAGCAATTGTTGCACCTGCTGGTAGCGTGATCTCGGGATTTACGGCCGAAAGATCCGATCCTAATGGCAATAACAGGGTGATTGTTTTGGTGCTTTCGTCAATAGTTCCGCTTACACCATTGGCTTTCAAAGCGTTGATCCTGGCTGAACTGCTTAGATCGAGATCTGATTTATATTTTTTGCAGCTGCTGAAAACGGCGCTGCATAGTAAGATAATTGCGATGATCTTACTGTAATTTTTGCCTATATTTCTCATAATTGGTTAAGGTTTGGATTTACCAGCCGGTATTTTGTTTATATAATCCTTTGCTAAAATTAATCTGGTTAAGCGGAATAGGTAAGTATTCGTCCCTGTTCTTTTTAAACAGCGCATCCTGGAGATGCCCTACCCTCGATTTTTCGGCCGAAAAATAGTTATTCAGGTATTCGGCGGCTATGCCCCAGCGTACCAAGTCAAAAAAGCGGTAGCCCTCCATGGCAAATTCCATCCTTCGTTCGTAACGCATGGCCTGACGCGCATAGTCATTGGTCCACACACAGTTTACACCTGGCTGATAGGTGCTGATCTTATAATTGGAGGTTGGCGAACCGTCCTTTTGCACCAGTAGCTTTGTGCTGTTACCTGCGCGGGTACGTACCTGGTTTATTAGTGATAAAGCTTCACCTTCCCTGTCCATTTCAATCAATACTTCGGCCTTCATTAGTAAAACATCACTGTAACGGATAATTGCCCAGTTTTTAGCGCTCGACATAAATGGCGGGAATTTCTTGAAGGATGCGTCATCATAAGCTACGGTTTCCTTCATGCTCAACAGTGGTCCGTAAACTTGCGGCGCACGTGACCATGACGACTGGTAAATAAAATCGGTTTTATATTTATATGGATGGCCGGGAATAGCAGCAGTATGATCAAGCCTCGGGTCAAAATTGCCGGCAAAGTAATTGCCGGTTTGTTCAACATCTGTATTATTGAATGTGCTGAACAGCGGCAAACCATTGGCATCAGTCTGAAAAGCATTAATAAGATTATGGCTGGGTACGTGAAAACCACAGCAGCCGTATTGCGAAACCATAGGATAATTAAGCGAATGCCCGTTATCTACCCGCCCTTCAGGCGTTCCGTCATTTAACGAATATTGTATGGCGAACACCGATTCGTTACTATTTTCAAACTGGGTTAAAAAGTTGTTGGCAAAGTCGGCTTGTAAACCATATTGGCCGGAGTTTATTACGTCATCGCACAGGGTATTCACCTGGCCCAGTTTATCTTTATCAATTGACGTTACATTGTTATTATCATCCTGCACATAGGCCTGGTATAACAATGTTTTTGCAAGGTAAGCGCTGGCAGCGTATTTATTTGCCCGGCCTTTATCGGTTTGTGTAGCAGGCAAATTATCTGCGGCAAATTTAAAATCGGTGGCAATCTTTGTCCAAAGCTGGTCGCTGGTATAGGTGCGGTTTGATACGGTGTCATATCCTGCCTTTGGTGTATTTTCATCAATATAAGGCACCCTTTTGTAAAGGATCTTTAACAGGAAATAGAAATGTGCGCGCAAAAAACGCATTTCGGCCTGGCGGGCAACTTTATCAGGATAGTCGGTAGTACTCATTTTATCAATTCTTGCCAATGCATCATTTACACGGTTTACCCCAATGTAAATGCGGTACCAGGTTTGGTCTGATGCGCCAAGATCAACCCGGTTAAGCGAGAATGTTTCGTAGGCATGAAAGTCAGACACATCGCCCGTGCCATCGCCGCCCTTGTAGGCATCACCGCTGCGGATGCTGCCATAGGCCCACATATCACTATAAGGCGCTGCCCAATAGTCGTTACCCAAAGCAGAATAAGCGGCAATGATCATTTTATCAACATTAGCGGGAGTATTTAATTCGTCGCTGGAGATAAGCCCTTGCGGGGTTTCGTCCAGGTATTTTTTACAGGATGCAAACAGCACACAAATCAGGGCTGCCAATAATATTTTCGTTTTCATTTTTACCTTGATTTTAGATTAAAAAGTTACGTTTAAACCCAGCGTAGTAACAATTGGGATAGGGAACACATTGGTAGAGTTCTCCGGATCTGGCGAGGTATAGGATTTGCTTTTGATGGTCAGCAAATTACTGCCTTGTAAAAACAGCCTGGCATTTTGGAAATGCAATTTCTTAGCCATGTTTTTAAAGTTGTAACCCAATTGCGCGTTGCGTAATTTAAGGTACGATCCATTCTCTATATAGTAAGTCGACCCACGCCCTTCATTATTCCGGTCTACCGTAGTTAAAGCCGGGATGGTTGAAGTTGGGTTTTGCGGCGTCCAGGCTTGTAGTACACGAGAGCCCCAGTTTGCGCCGGGCTGTAACGAGGTAAAATCGGTTAAGTTTTTATAGGTATTGTAAACATCGTTACCCTGTACGCCCTGTAAAAAGAAGCTGAATTCGAAATCTTTATACCTTAACGTGGTGTTTAAGCCATAGCTAAAATCAGGGTCGAAGTTGCCGATGTAGTCACGGTCTTTGTCGTCTATTACATTATCGTTGTTTAAATCTTTATAGCGTATGCGGCCAAGTCCTTTACCTGGTTGTGCGGCCGAGTTATCAACCTGTGCCTGGGTAGTAAATAACCCATCGGCAACGTAACCAAATATGGAATTAACAGAACGGCCAAGGATATTTTTATCGGTACCATTACCCGGGTAGGAAGTAAGTACTTCTGGCGGCAAACTGGTTACTTTGTTACGGTAAGCAGATACGTTTCCCGATAGACTAATATTAAAATCACTGCTGATATTGGTGCTGTAATTTACAATAGCTTCAAAACCGGTATTCCTTACAGATGCGCCGTTGGCCGTGCGGTTACCACCTTCGCCAATAACAGCAAGGTATGCAGGGGTAATGAGGATATCTTTGGTGTTTTTGACAAAATAATCTAACGAGCCGGTTATCTTATTGGCAAAAAGGCCAAAATCCAAACCGTAATTGTTTTGGGTTGCTGTTTCCCATTTCAGGTTATCATTTCCCTGCTGCGTTTGTACATAGCCTGACGGCAGCTGCCCAGTGCCGTTACCGCTTATATCATAAGCCGTACCACCATCAAACGCACCTGTTAAGTTGGTGCCGTAAACCGGCGCATAAAGCGTGTAAATGCTATAATTTCCGCTTGATTGATTACCCGTTTGCCCCCAGCTGTAACGCAGTTTCAGATCAGAAACCGCAGGTACCGAGTTTTTAAAAAATGATTCTTCGCTGATCCTCCAGCCCAATGTTGCCGCAGGGAAATAGCCATACCGGTTATTTTTACCAAACCTTGATGAACCATCTCTACGTAAAGTTACAGAGGCCAGATAACGGTCATTATAAACATAATTGGCTTTACCAAAGTACGATAACAAGGCGTTACCGGTACCGCCGCCACCGTTTAGTACATTGGTTGTACCGGCATCCAGGTAGGCATAATTAATATCTTCCAAAGCATAACCCTGTCTGCTGCCAAAAAAGCTTTGATTGATCACCTTTACCTGCTCATGACCCAGTAAAAAGTCCAGCTTGTTTTTGCCAAAATTAAGGTTGTAAGTCAGTGTGTTTTGCCAAATGAGGTTACCATCATAAGCGGCATTTGTGCTCACGAGGTTGGTAGGATCATTTAAAAACCCTGATACATACGATTTACGCAATGTACGGGAGTAATTTATAGCATAATCAACCCCAAAACTTGTGCGGGCGTGCAGATTGGACAGAATAGCCAGATCGGCAAAGGCATTGCCGAACACGCGTCCGAAATGATTTTTATTTTGCTTATTGTCCTCAATAAGGCGCAAAGGGTTTTGCCTGTCGGCCATACCCGGTGACGGGCCACCCCAGCCGCCATTGATATCGTATACCGGCACTGCGGGTTCATCAATCAGCGAGAGGCCGGTAATATCGCCCGTTGGCAGCAAAACATCTTTCATGTACGTGGCCGAAAAGTTTTCGCCAATCTTTAAGCGGTTATTAAAGAAGTTGTAATCTGAATTGAAACGTGCGGTAATTTTTTGATCGCGCGATTCTTTGATGATGCCCTTGTTATCATAATAGCTTAAAGAAAAAAGGGAATTGCCTCTTTCGTTACCGTTAGATACATCAAGGTTATAGGATTGCAATACAGATGGTTTTGAAATTTCATCAAACCAGCGTGTGTCTGCCGGTTTTAAGGTTTTAGCCGCATCCAAAAACTCAGGCAATAACACCTTGTTCAAAACGGGATTATTATAGTCGCCGTTCCAATCGTATTGGTAAGTAGAGTTATTGTTGGGGTTGATGCCATCATTTACCGCGGCGCGCCAGTAGGCCTGTCCGCGTTGCTGCGTATTCAGCACATCCAGCTTACTGCTGTAAAACTCCACCGAAGTAGTTGCCTCAAAGTTGATCCGGTTAACCCCCTGTTTACCTTTTTTTGTGGTAACAATGATAACGCCGTTTGCCGCACGCGAGCCATAAATAGAAGCCGACGCAGCATCCTTCAACACCTGGATGGATTCTACATCTTGCTGATTGATCTCCTGCAGGCCGCGGGTGGTTGGCACCCCATCTATCACGTAAAGCGGGTCATTATTGTTCAGTGTACCGATACCTCTGATCCTCACTGTCGCATTCCCAGCCGGCGAGCCATCAGAACTGATAGTTACGCCCGGTACGCGGCCCTGCAGCGCCTTGATGGGGTTACCTGCGGGGATATCTTTTATATCCTTCACATCAACCACGGCAACGGCGCCGGTAAGGTCCTTTTTCCGTTCCTGCTGATAGCCGGTTACCACCACCTCGTTAAGTGTATTGGCCGTCATATCCAGCTTAACGGTTACATTTTTGGTATCGGCAGTAACCAAAATACTATATGGCTGCGCGCCGATATAGCTAAATTTAAGATTTTGCCCGTTTTGGGCTTCAATGGTAAATTTACCTTTAGCATCTGTTAACGTTGCTTTTTGTGTTTCCTGCACAACAACGGTAACCGCATCAAGCGGGTGCCCGGCATTATCGGTAACTGTACCGCTAATGGCCCTGGACTGCCCGTAGCTTACACCTGTACAGGCATAAAAAAGGGCAAACAAAAGTAATAGTCTTCTCATTTTTAGGTTATTTGGTTATTATTGGTTGTTGGTTTAGTTAAAGGTTTTTAAAATATCTGATTGCGGAACGCATGGTAATCCGCAAGTTCATAATCAGGGCAGCCGCCCTTTTTTGTTGCAATAAAACCGCCCATCGCTATTGCATTTTTTAATAATGTTTCTGGTGCTTCGCCCAGGTAATGATTTGCTATAAAAGCTGCTAAAAAGGAATCGCCGGAGCCAATGGTATCAGATACAGCTACCTCCCTGCCAGCAACATGATATGCTTTGCCACGGTTGTAGTAAGAGGCACCAAATTCGCCTTTGGTAACTATTACTTCAGGGATCTGGAAACGATCCTGGATAAACCTGATCTGTTCGGCCTCATTCCAGTATGATCCCCTGAATAATACCTGCGCCATTTCCAGTTCTGCCTGGTTAAACTTAACGATATCGGCTTTTTTCAGCAGATCCTCTAACAGGTTGCGGTTAATAAACGGCGGTCGCAGGTTAATATCAAAAACTTTGATGGCATCGCTCTCCAGTAATTCAAACAAGGTATCGCGCGATACACTGTTCCGTGATGCCAGGCTGCCAAAAACGAAATAGGTTGATGGCCTCATCTGCGTTTTGATATGCTCACTATCATTAATAAAATCCCATGCCACGGGGAAGATAATCTCGTAGGATACTTCATTACCGTTATTCATTTTGGCAATTACTTCGCTGGTTGGATGATCTGCATCTACCTGCAGCAAATGTTTCTTAATTCCCCATCCATCCAGCAGGCTTTCCAGTTTCTGCCCATTTTCATCATTCCCTATTTTACTTACCAGGCTGGTAGGCATCCCCAGCTTATTCAGGTGGTACGATACATTCAGCAAGGCACCACCCGGCTGCGGCCCATCAGGCAAAACATCCCAGAGTATTTCGCCATAGCAAATGGCCGGTGTAATTGTATTTATTTGTAAACTCATTATTGTAAGTATTAATGCATTACCATATTAGTTTCAATTTGCTCTAATGACCGTCCCTTGGTTTCCGGCATAAACTTCCACACAAAAATCAGCTGACAGATCATCATGGTGCCAAAAAAGGAGAAGGTTATTGTTCCGCCAAGTTTTTCGGCAAAATATGGAAAGGAAAATGCGATGAGCGCTGCCATGATCCAATGGGTAGAGCTGCCCAATGTCTGCCCTTTTGCACGTACCTGGTTCGGAAATATCTCTGATATAAATACCCAGATAACCGCACCCTGCGAAAAAGCAAAGAATGCAATGAACAACATCATATAAGCAGGAATAGCAAAGCCACTTAAATGCCCTGAATAAAAGGTATAGGCCACCAGGAAAAGAGAAACGATTAAGCCAACAGAACCTATGAGCATCAGTATACGACGGCCTACTTTATCAATCACATTAATAGCCAGGAGGGTAAATATAAAATTGATTGCGCCGAGGCCAACTGTTGACAGCAGCGATGAATGCGCTCCTAGTCCGGCCATTTCAAATATGCGCGGGGCATAGTATATAATGGCATTAATACCCGAAACCTGGTTAAAAAAGGCAAACAAAACGGCCAGCACCACCGGTGTTTTATATTGACCGGAGAACAGGTTGGTACTTGTAGCACTACCTTCGCTAAGGCTCGAGTTTTTAATGGCCTCCAGTTCCTGGTCGCAGTTGAGCGGATTGATGACCCTTAGTATTTTGAGGGCCTTTACCATCTCACCCTTTTTAAGGATAAGCCAGCGCGGGCTTTCGGGTATAAAGTAGATCAGTACTAAAAACAATGCTGAAGGAAATGCCTGTACGCCAAGCATCCAGCGCCATGAGGCCTCGCCACCCTGGCTAATAAGGTAGTTGGACAGGTAGGATATCAGAATACCCAAAACCACATTAAACTGGAACAGGCCAACCAAACGGCCCCTCCTATCCGCAGGCGAAACTTCTGATATATAAATTGGGGCCGTTACTGATGATATGCCCACGCCTAAGCCGCCCAATAAACGGAATACTAAAAAAACATACCAATTATCAGCCAGTGCTGTACCTACCGATGATAATAAATAGGCTGCCGCTACAAAGTACAGCGTATTTTTACGCCCGAACATATCTGAAGGCCTTGCACCAAATAACGAACCAATGACTGTACCTATTAATGCAATAGATATGGTAAGCCCATGCTCAACCACCGACAGGTGCCAAAATTGCTGGATAGATTTTTCGGCGCCCGATATTACAGCGGTATCAAAGCCAAAAAGAAAGCCACCAAGGGCTACGACCATGGACCAGGCCAGGACGGAATGTTTTCTCATAATAATTATAAAAGGTGTTAATTGGATTTTATGGTTGCAAAGTAGGGCGATTTGCAAAGCGGCAGTTATTGATTTTATACCAAAAGCGTACAAAAATAAAACAGCATTTAATTAACTGATTTACAGATAAATAAAATCAATTATCGTTTTAATTTTACCCAGAGGTTTGTTTTTGTTACCTGCTTATTTCAATTTTGATACATAATGATACATGCAAGCACACGACTAAAACCCCTCCTATTTGCATTGTAAAAACTTTTATTGATACTTTTGTATAGGGCTCCTTAAAAAGGATTCAGCTACCACATAAACCAGTACCCGATATTTACTTATTATTTGTATTTAACTGATAAATGGCTTTGCACTATCAACTGCGTAAACTATTACTGCCGATACTATGTATACTGATGGCATTTACCGGCTGTAAAAAGACGGATAAAACATCACAGTATACCATAGGCTTTTCGCAATGCGTAGGATCTGATCTGTGGCGGCGCAACATGCTGGATGAAATGAAAATGGAACTTTCATTACATCCGGGCGTTAAATTCATTTATGCCGACGCCGATAACAGCAGCAAAAAGCAAATTGAGCAGGTAACTCAGATGCTTAATGAAGGTATAGACCTGCTTATTATATCGCCCAACGAAGCACAACCACTTACCGGCATAGTTGAACAAACGTATAGCAAAGGGATTCCTGTAATAGTAATTGACCGCAAAACATCATCAGACCTTTATACCGCTTATGTGGGTGCCGATAATTACCAGATAGGCAAAATGGCCGGTGAGTATATTGGTGCAAATTTAAATGGTAAAGGCAATGTTGTTGAGGTTATGGGGCTGCCCGGTTCCTCGCCGGCTATTGAAAGGCACCGGGGATTTAGTGATGCTTTATCTAAATTCAGTAACATTCACATTAAAGCCCAGGTTTATGGCGATTGGCTTAAAAACAATGCGCAAAAGCAACTGGGCCAGATAAAACCCGATTTAAAAACAGCCAATGCCTTATTTGCACATAACGATGTAATGGCCGGCGCATCCAGAGAAGTTTTAAATAGCCTGCGTTTAAATCAGCACGTTAAAGTTTTAGGGGTAGATGCCATGCCCGGGAATGGCGGCGGCTTGCAAATGGTGGCTTCAAAAATCATTGATGCCAGTTTAGTGTACCCTACAGGAGGCAAAGAGGCCATTACCACCGCGTTCAGGATATTGAATAAAGAAAGCTTTGCCAAAGAGAACATATTGCAATCATTGGTTATCGATTCAACCAATGTACAGTTAATGAAACTGCAATGGAGCAAAATTAACAGCCAGCAAAAGGATATTGAACGCCAGCAATCTTTACTGGAAGAGCAGCAACAGGTTTATAACAGCCAGCAACTTATTTTAAACATCATTGTTATCACCCTGGTACTGGCTATAGTTTTTGGTGGGCTTGCATTTTACTGGCTAATGGAGAACCGCAAGATCAATAAAAGCTTGGAGGCCAAAAACAACGAGATCCTGTCGCAACGGAATCAGTTGATAGAAATGTCATCACGGGCCGAAGCAGCTACAGAAGCTAAACTGAACTTTTTCACCAACATTTCGCATGAGTTTCGTACGCCGTTAACCCTTATCCTTTCGCCGGTTGAGGATATGATGGGCAATGAAAAACTGAATATTGTAGCCGGTAAAAATTTAAAACTAATCCATAAAAACGTTTTCAGGCTGATGCGATTGGTTAACCAGCTGATAGACTACCGCAAAATTGAATACGATAAGCAGCAGATCAACGCGTCGCCCAATAATTTGGTGCATTTTGTTAGCGATATTATGGAGAGTTTTCAGCACAACGCCCGTAAACGAAATATCAGTCTGAATTTAACAACGGCAGAAAAAAACATAAACGTTTGGTTTGATAATAATATGCTGGATAAGGTTTTCTTTAACTTACTGTCAAACGCCCTTAAATTCACTAAAGATAACGGCCGCATTCATATCACCATTAATAAGCTGCAAGACACGGTTGAGCTAACCGTACAGGACACCGGTATTGGTATGGAACCCGAAGAAACAGCGCATGTTTTCGACCAGTTTTACCAGGCAGATAATGGCAATGCCAAAGGCTCGGGCCTGGGGTTATCTTTATCAAAAGAGATCATTGCGCTGCACCACGGCAATATTAACGTAAGCAGCAAAAAATGGCAGGGCACTATTTTTACAATTACGCTGCCGCTGGGCAACCCGCACAATCTCACAGCCTTACCAACAAGCGGTACGGTTAACGCATGGGCCATTGACGAACGTTCACGCATTTACACTGCCGATCTGGAACAAACCGAAATAACAACCGATATAGATGCCCTTGCCCAACCCAAGGACCAATCTATTTTAATCATTGAAGATAATGCCGACCTGCTGCAATATTTAAGCGAAAAGCTGGGTGCTAATTACGAAATATTTACTGCCGATAACGGCACGCAAGGTTTATCAGAAGCATTTGAAAAAGTGCCAGACCTCATTATATCTGATGTGGTATTGCCAGGTATGTCTGGCAAGGTTATTACCGAAAATATTAAAACAGACATCCGTACATCGCACATCCCGGTGATATTGTTAACGGCCCAGGCAAGCGTGGAGCAGCAGATAGACGGCATCCGCAGTATGGCAGATGTTTATATGGTAAAGCCGTTTAATTACGATCAGCTACTTGCTACGGTAAAAAACCTCATCAAAAACAGGGTTATACTAAAGGAGCATTTCACCAGCGATGTAAGCCACGGTAAAATACCTGTATCAAAAGCTCTCGACAAAAAATTCGTGAATGATTTTGCCGGTATAGTTGAGCAAAACCTGGCTAACGAAAACTTTAATGTAGATGATATCTGCAAAGCCATAGGTATTTCGCGCGTGCAGCTTTATCGCAAGGTAAAAGCACTTTTAGGCTGTAGCATTACAGATTATATTTTAAACCGCCGCTTAAAAAAAGCCACCTATTTATTAGTTCATGAAGGATATTCCATATCTGAAATAACTTACATGGTTGGTTTCGCAAGTCCTAATTACTTTGCAACCGTGTTCAAAGCAAAATATGATTGCACCCCAAGCGAGTTTAAAAGAAAACAAACGTCCTGAACCATTGGGCGTTTGTTCAGATTATGGTTTATAAGCCGCACCACAAATTTGCCAATGCCACAACGCCCTCCAAGCATCGTTCGCCAGCGAACAACAACTGTAACGAAACCGGACATTTCAAAAACACTCTAAATACAGTTCGTTAAAAATCAACTACTTATTAAAATGGCATTACAAATGCAGCAACGCAACCGAACGCTAATTTGTATCTTAAAACTTTAACCGGCTTTTATTCAGAATTTACCATATGCTTAAAAACTACTTTAAAACCGCCTGGAGAAACCTTATCCGCAATATCAGTTTTTCCGTGATCAATATCTTGGGATTAGCAATTGGTATGGCCAGCGCTATCCTCATATTACTATGGATCCAGAACGAAATGAGCCATGACCAGTTCCATGAAAAAAAGGACCGGCTTTATGTAGCCAATAACAGGGATAAATTCAATGGCGAACTGTGGGCATGGAGTACTACGCCCAAACCACTGGGGCTTGCCCTTAAACAGGATTACCCCGAAGTGGAGGATGCAGTAAGGGTGAGCGACTTTCAAACCTTTCTTTTTACCGTGGCAGATAAACACCTGAACTTAAATGGCGCCGTGGCAGATCCTGGATTTTTAAATATGTTTAGTTTTAAGCTGATTTCGGGTAATACCAGTGCTTTAAGCGGCAATAATTCGATAGTTATAACGCAAAAAATGGCGATCAAACTATTCGGAAATGAAGACGCGATGGGTAAGGTTGTGAAAATTGACAGCACCGACAATTTCACTGTAACCGGAATACTGAAAGACTTGCCCAACAATACCAGCTTTAATTTTGAGTACCTTCTCCCCTGGTCATACCTAAAAAAGATAAACCAGGATGACGGCTATTGGGGTAATAACTCTATAAAAACATTTGTCCTGTTAAAGCCGGGCGTATCCCAAGCCAGTTTTGATACCAAGGTTAAAAATATCACCATCGATCATACCAAAAACGGGGAAAAATCAACTACACAAGTATTCACTCAACTATTCAGTGATACCTGGCTCTATTCAAAATCAGAGAACGGCGTATATGTTGCCGGCCGCATAGAAAGGGTGAAACTTTTTGGCATTATAGCTATATTTATTCTACTAATAGCCTGTATAAACTTTATGAACCTGAGTACCGCCCGGAGCGAAAAACGCGCTAAGGAAGTAGGTATTCGTAAGGTAGCCGGTGCCACAAAGGAGTCGCTAATCCTGCAGTTTATAGGCGAAAGCGTAATGCTATCCTTTTTAGCGGGTATATTCGCCATAATTATAGTAGAAATTAGCTTACACGGCTTTAACCAGCTGGTAGGCAAAAGGCTCTTTATTGATTTTAGTAACCCAAGCTACTGGCTTTTCGCAATCCTTTTCATCCTGTTTACCGGCCTGCTGGCAGGGAGCTACCCTGCATTTTACCTGTCATCATATCAGCCGGTAAAAGTATTAAAGGGAACATTCGTAGCGGTGAATGCCCTGGTTACACCACGCAAGGTATTGGTGGTTTTACAGTTTTTCTTTGCCATATTCCTTGTCATTTGTACTATTATTGTAGAGCACCAGATAAACTACGCCCAGGCCCGCGATACGGGCTATTCCCGTAACAACCTTATATATGTGAATATGCAGGGCGATGTGGCCAAAAACTACGACCTCATTAAACAGGACCTCATCAATAAATCGGCTGCTATAGCCGTTACTAAATCCATGAGCCCAATTACACAACGATATAGCGACGGCTGGGGATTTTCGTGGCCGGGAAGCACCGAAGCAGACCACAAGGTAGATTTTATACGCATGGCATCGGATGCAGACTTTGTAAAAACAATGGGCGTGAAACTGGCGGAAGGCAGGGATATCGACATTAAAAAATATCCGGCAGATTCTACCGCCCTCATGTTAAACGAAACTGCTGTAAAGGTGATGCGGTTAAAAAATCCGATAGGTGCTATAGTGAAGAGCGATGGCCGCGATTGGCATGTAGTTGGCGTGGTTAAAGATTTCATTTATGAATCTCCTTATGAAAAGGTTAGCCAAATGGTGATACAGGGTCCTAAAGCGTGGTTTAATATTGTGCATATTAAATTAAACCCGGCCCATAGCATCGCTAAAAACATAGACATTGTAAACCAGGTGTTTAAACAATACAATCCGCAATATCCTTTCGAATTTAAATTCGTAGACGAGCAATATGCCGCAAAATTTGAGGATGAAAACCGAGTGGGAACACTTGCAGCACTGTTTGCTGGCTTAACTGTATTTATTTCATGCCTTGGCCTGTTTGGTTTGGCCACTTATGTTGCCGAAAACCGGATCAAGGAAATAGGCGTGCGCAAAGTGTTGGGCGCCTCTGTAGCCAGTATCACCACCCTGTTATCAATAGACTTTTTAAAGCTGGTTGTTATTTCCTATATCATTGCCTCTCCTATTGCCTGGTTCGCCATGAACAAATGGCTGCAGGCCTATACTTACCGTATCCACATTGAGTGGTGGGTATTTGCGCTTGCGGGTATTCTTTCCGTGGTGATCGCCATCGGGACTATCAGTTTCCAGTCGATAAAAGCAGCATTGTCTAATCCGGTTAAAAGTTTGAGAACTTAAATATTCTAAACACCAATTAAACAAAAAGGACCTGGCAGTAATTGCCAGGTCCTTTTTGTTTAATTGGTGTTTATGGCACCTGTAAAATCTGCTGCTATTGCCAGCCTCCGCCTAATGCACGGTACAAATTAACAATAGCCTGCAGTTCCTGCAAACGATCATTAACCCCGCTTAACTGCGCGGCCAACAAACTTTGCTCAGATGTTAATACATCGGTATAGTTAGTGGCCGAGCTATAGCGTAAAAGTTCGTTGGTATAACTTACAGATTTTTGTAAGGCGGCTATTTGCTTTGCACGTAATTGCTGTTTTGTACCCGCGTTTTGGTAAGAATATAAAGCGTTTGATACTTCCTGCCCTGCGCTTAACAATGTTTGCTGAAAGGTATTAAATGCTTCCTGCTGTTGCGCCTGGGCAATACGGTAACGGGCTTTATTTTGCCCTTTGTTAAATATAGGCTGGGTTAAGCCACCCACCAGGTTGTAAAAAACCGAATTATCAAAAAAGTTTTTCAATTGTAAGGTAGATAAGCCACCGCTGGCCGTAATGGTAAGCGTTGGATAAAAGTACGAATGTGCCACATTGGTATTCTCAAACGCCGAGCGGAACGCATACTCAGATGCCTGCACATCCGGCCGGTTACTAAGCAATTGGGTAGAGAGGCCTGCACTTAATTGTGCAATAGGCACCTGCTGTGTAAGTGTAGCCCTGTTAACTGGGCCTGGAGCCCTGGCTAATAAAATATCTAAAGCATTCTCAGTTTCGCGGATGCTTTGTTTCAGATCGGGAATAGATACCTCGGCTGCATAACGGTTGGCTTCGCTTTGTACAACTGCCGCGCCGTTTACAATAGCCCCTTCTTTAAGGGCAGTCATGGTTTCCACGTCCTTTATGCGATTTTTCACCGTTTCTTCGGTAATGCGCAATTGCTGATCTAACGAAAGCAAGTTGTAATAGTTATTGGCAATATCGGCTATCAGCTGCGTTTGTACCGCACGTTTGGCGGCATCGCTTTGTAAAAAGTTGGCTAAGGCCTGGCGCTTTAAACTGCTTAACTGTCCCCATATATTTACTTCCCAACTGGCGTTTAACGATGCCTGGTAGGTAGTAGTATTTAAGTTGATACCTGTACCCGCCGGAAAGTTCAATGCAGCCTGTGATGATTTGGCTTTGGTAGCCTGCACACCTGCCGATAACGATGGCAGGTAAGCCGCCTTGCTGGCCTGCAAAGTAGCCTGCGCTTCGGCTATTTTAAGTACGGCCGTTTTCAGGTCGAGATTATTGTTGATCCCTTCCTGTATTAAATTTTGCAAAATAGTATCGGCAAACAGGGAGCGCCATGGCAGGCTTGCCATAGAAGTGGTATCCGTTTTTAAGCTGTCGCGATACAGGTTGGCGGCTTTTAAATCGCCGGGGCGTTTATAAACCTGGTTTACTTTACAGGATGCCAGGGCTAACAAGCCGGCTAATCCTAAAGTGATATATACTTGATTTCTTGTTTTCATGATTAAATGATTAGATGGTTGGCTCGCCGGTAACTTCTGCCTGGGCATCGGTAGGTTTACCACCTATCTTTTCCTGAAGCGATTGAAAAATAATGAACAACACCGGGATCACAAACACCCCGAACAGCGTACCTATAAGCATTCCGCCAACAGCACCTGTACCTATTGAACGGTTACCTACAGCACCCGCACCCGATGCCAGCATTAGCGGCACCAAACCTAAAATAAAGGCAAAAGAAGTCATTAAAATAGGTCTTAAACGGGCAACGGCACCTTCAATAGCGGCGTTAACCAAACTAAGGCCATGCCTGCGCCGGGCTACCGCAAACTCCACTATCAGGATGGCGTTTTTTGCCAGCAAGCCGATAAGCATAATTAGCGTGATCTGCAGGTAAATGTTATTCTCTACACCAAATATTTTGGCGAATATGAATGCGCCTGCAAGCCCGATAGGTAGCGAAAGCAGTACTGCAAACGGCAGGATATAGCTTTCATACTGCGCACTCAGCAAAAAGTACACAAATATTAAACATAGCATAAAAATGAACACCGTTTGGCTTCCGCTTGATAATTCCTCACGGGTTAGGCCCGAATATTCGTAGCTGTAGCCTACCGGTAAAGTTTGCGCAGCCACCTGTTCAATAGCTTTAATGGCATCGCCCGAGCTGAAGCCCGGTTTTGGCGAACCCTGTATGGCAATAGCGGTAAACAGGTTAAAACGGTTAATAGCTTCGGGACCGTAAACGCGCTTAAGCGTAACAAACTCAGATATGGGCGACATTACGTTATTACCGTTGCGCACATAAATATTATTAAGGCCTTGCGGTGTACCACGGTAACTATTATCGGCCTGTATCATTACCCGGTATTGCTTGCCAAACTCGTTAAAGTTTGATGCATACAAACCACCGTAATAACCTTGCAAGGTCCCCAGCACCGTGCTTACAGTTAAACCGGCAGCCTTGGTTTTAGCCACGTTAACATCAACCTGGTATTGCGGAAAGTTGGTATTGAACGAAGTTGCTGCATACTGAATTTCGGGGCGCTGATTTAACCCTGCCAAAAACTTACCGCTCACCTCGCTGAATTTGTTGATATCGCCGCCGGTTTTATCCTGTAGCTGAAATTCAAAGCCGCTGCTGTTACCAAAACCCTGTAAAGTTGGCGGCGCAAAAAAGATGATCTGCGCGTTTTTGATCCCCGCTGTCATCCCGAATAGCTTTCCGGTTAAGCTGGTTAGGTCCTGTCCTTTAGCGGTACGTTTATCCCATGGTTTTAGCTTTACCACGATCATGGCGTAAGAACCACCTGCACCGGCAATAAAGTTTTGCCCGGTAATGCGCAACGTAGTTTGTACCTCGGGTAGTTTACGGATAATGTCATCTACCTGTTTGGCAATAACTGCTGTACGCTCTAATGACGAACCGGCGGGTAAACTAATATTACCAAACAATACGCCCTGATCCTCATTAGGCACAAAACCTGATGCGGTGGTTTTTAAAAGGAAATAAAATATAGTGGCAAAAACCGCGATACCTATACCGGCCAGCCATTTTTTGCTAATTAAAAAGTTAACCGATTTTTTGTACTTGCCGGTAACTGTTTCAAACGACGTATTAAACGCGTCATAAAAGCGTTGCAGGTAGGTGGTTTTGTGGTGCTCACCTTCGGCATGGGGTTTTAGCAGCAAAGCACAAAGGGCCGGACTAAGCGTTAAAGCATTTACTGCCGAAATAATAATGGCGATAGCCAACGTTAAACCAAATTGCTTATAAAATACCCCTGCCGAACCGCTGATAAATGATACCGGAACAAAAACAGCCGCCATTACCAAAGTAATGGAAACAATAGCACCGCTGATATCATTCATAGCCTCGATGGTTGCACCCCTGGCAGATTTGGCGCCTGCATCTAACTTGGCGTGCACCGCTTCTACCACTACAATGGCATCATCCACCACAATACCAATAGCCAGTACCAATGCAAACAGGGTAAGCAGGTTAATGGTAAACCCAAACAGGTTTAAAAAGAAGAAGGTACCCACAATGGCCACCGGTACCGCGATGGCTGGGATCAGTGTCGACCTGAAATCCTGTAAAAAGATAAATACTACTATAAATACCAGGATAAAAGCTTCAACAAGCGTATGGAGTACTTTATCAATAGAGGCATCCAAAAAGTCGTTGGCATTTAACAGCGAAGTATATTTAACCCCCGGCGGGAATGATTTGGAAGCGCCCTCAATAGTGGTTTCCAGTTGTTTGATCAGCTCATGCGCGTTGGAGCCGGCGGTTTGGTTAATAGCTATACCTATAGATGCCTCTCCGTTGGTCTTGGTATCGCCAGAGTAGGTTTGCGAACCTAACTCAACTCTTGCCACATCTTTTAAGCGCAACACCTGCCCGCTGCCGGTAGCCCGGATAACGATATTATTAAATTCGGTAACAGATTTTAACCGGCCTTTGTATTTGATAGTATACTGAAATGACTGGTTACTGTTTTCGCCAAATTTACCCGGCGCTGCCTCCACATTTTGATCGGCAAGGGCGGTGTTAATATCGTCAGGGATTAAACCGTAGGTGGCCATTACATCGGGCTTTAGCCAAATGCGCATAGAGTAATCGCGGGTGCCAAATACGCTGGCATCCCCAACCCCGTTTATCCGCTTTATTTGCGGCAGCAGGTTAATGTTGGCGTAGTTTTGCAGAAAGGTTTGGTCGAATGATTTGTTATCGCTGTATAGCGAGAAGATCATCACCATACTGCTTTGCCGCTTGCTGGTGGTAACCCCCGATTTGGTAACCTCGGCCGGTAAAAGGCTGGTTGCTTTTGATACCCGGTTTTGCACGTTTACCGCAGCCAGATCGGGATCTGTACCCAGTTTAAAGTAAACGGTGATAGATGCCGAACCATCATTGCTGGCGGTTGAGGTCATGTAGGTCATGTTCTCTACCCCATTTATCTGTTCTTCCAGCGGGACGATCACACTATTCATTACCACATCGGCATTGGCACCCTGGTACGAGGTGGATACCTGTACCGTTGGCGGAGCAATTTCAGGGTATTGAGAGATGGGCAGTGAGGTTAACCCCAATATACCCAGTATAACTATAATGACCGATATAACGGTTGAGAGAACCGGCCGTTCAATAAATTTGCGTAACATAACTATTGTTGATGTTGAATAATTTGAAATAACTTAGTTTAAGTCCTGGTAAACCTTGTCGGCGGTCATCACTTCGGGCTTTATCTGGGCAGCATCTTTAAGCGAGCTGTTGCCATCATATACCACCTTATCGCCAATTTTAAGGCCGCCGGTTACTACATAGTATTGGCCAGCTGTAAGATCCATGATCTGTACTTCTACACTTTTAACCTTATCTGTATTGTCAACCACGTACACAAAGTGCTTGCCCTGTAACTCATAAGCCGAGCGCTGGGGAACTAATATACCACCCTTTACCAGCTGCGGGATGCGCACATTGGCGCTGCTGCCACTGCGCAGTAAACCAACCGGATTAGGGAACGCAGCACGGAAACTGGCCGAGCCTGTTTCTGTATCAATTAAACCGCCAATGGTTTCTACTTTCCCCTGATCAGGATAGTTTGATCCGTCGGACAGGATGAGTGATACGGCCGGCGTATTGGCTATTTTTTCTTTAATGGTACTGCCTTTTACTGTTCTTGAAAACTCAAGCAGCTGCTTTTCATTTAAGGAGAAGTAAGCGTATACCTTACCAATGTTTGATACCGTAGTTAAAGGATTGGTGGTAGCACTGGTTACCAAACTCCCCACTTTATAGGGCAGCGTACCAATAACGCCGTTTACCGGGCTGGTAATGGTGGTGTAACCCAAATTAGTTTTGGCGTTTGCCAGGGAAGTGCGAGCCTGGGCCAGGGAAGCTTTCTTTGTATTGAGCGCAAACTGGTCTGATTCCAGTTCATAATGGCTGATGATATCTTTATCAACCAGCGGTTTGGTTTTGTTTACCAGCAGTTGGGCGCTGTTAACTTCGGCCTCGGCACTGTTAATGGCTGCAGCGGCATTGTTTACATCTTGTTGGTACTGTGGGGCGTTCAGCTTAAAAAGCAGCTGGCCTTTCTTTACTACCGAGCCTTCATCAACATAAATGGCTTCCACAAAGCCGTCAACTTTCGGGCGAATCTCTATATTCTGTTCGCCTTGCAGCGTAGCGGGATAATCGCTATTTAAAGTGGCATCTTTTGCTTCGATAGTAAATACCGGGTAGCTTGCCGGTGGCTGCGCGGCGCCGGGGTTACCCGCCGGGGTTTGTGAGCCTCCGCAGGCTGCTAAAAACAGGGTAATCACGCTTGCAAAAGCAAGGTATTTAGGAGTTTGTATTTTCATTGTTTTTGTTTTCATTGAGGTTTTGTGATAATATATTATTTATGTTGACTATTATGTTTGACATCGCTGTCAGTTTTTAAGCAAAAAAATTATACGAACAGCATTTCAACGATTATTTTCTTCCGTTCGTGCATGAGCTGTTCAAATTTAATATCAGTAATTTCAAGCATTTGTTTAAATAAAGGCCTTGTAAGTAAAGGATAAGCAAGCAGCGAAAACAGGTTGAGCATGAAATTAAGGGGTAACATTTTCTTCACCTCTCCCCTATCTATAGCCTCCTGGATCTGTTTAAAAAAATGTTTAAGCGCCAGCGAGGGCTCCTTATCTGGCATAACAAATCCGTGCGTATTAATTTCACTGATCATAAACGCTTCTTTATAGGGGTACTCGCTCAGTTCCATCAAAAACACATCAATAAACCTGATGATCTTCTTTTTGAATGCCAGTTCAGATAGTAATACTTCATCCAGTCGCACTTTCATATCGTCCATCGCCTCCTTAAACACCAGTTTAAAAAGAGCGTCTTTAGATCGGAAATAATAATTAATAACGGTGCGTGCAACGCCGGCTGCGTCTGCAATATCCTGGGTGGTGGCATTAAATTTACCTTCAGCAAAAAAAATACGTTTAGCCGTATCTTTAATTAATTGCTCGGTACCTGTATCTCTAACAGCCATTTTATTTTACTTATTTGTTTGACATTAACGTCAGACAAAAGTAGGTGGTTAATATTTTTTTCTTGTCATTCTAATCACATTTTCAAAAAAACAATTCAAATAAATTTTATATTAAAGCACAATAATACAAGCAATATTGGGTTTATACTGGTAAATATTATTGACTATATTTGGCCGAAAATGTTTGATCTGCAGAAACAAATTAAAATATGTTCCTAAAAAATTCCGGAATGCTGAAATTCCATGTACAGCTTAGGAAAAATGTTTCCGATGATCTGGTTGCTTTGCTCCGGTCATGCTTATAATCATAATATAACAGCTTCGAACACCATTAAACTAAATCCCCCCGATTTTAGCCCGAATGAAAAAAATCTACCTTCTCACCTTATTCCTGTTTATCGTTGTATGTGCATTTGCTCAAAAAAAGCAACTGATCAGCGGTACTATTAAAGATGCCGCCACGGGTGAAACCCTTATTGGTGCCACCGTACGTATTAAAGAACTGGTTAATACCGGAGCTGTTACCAATAATTATGGATTTTATTCCATTTCTGCACCAGATGGCGAGTATACCCTGATATTTTCATACATCGGTTATGAATCACTGTCGATGCCGGTAAGCCTGCACAAGGCACAAACCATCGGTGTTACCCTGAACGCGAAAAGCAATTTGCAGGAGGTGGTGATCAGCGCCAACAGGCCAAATAACGACCAGATAGCTTCGCCGCAAATGGGCGTGGAAAAACTGAATATGGCACAAATAAACCAGGTGCCGGTGGTACTGGGCGAAAAGGATATTTTAAAGACCATCACCCTCATGCCCGGCGTAAAATCTGGCGGAGAAGGAAACTCGGGCTTTTATGTTCGAGGCGGCGCATCTGATCAAAACCTGATCATGCTGGATGAAGCAACCGTATATAATGCATCACATTTATTCGGTTTCTTTTCAACCTTTAATTCCGACGCTATTAAGGATGTCAGCATCTACAAAGGTGGTATGCCTTCAGAATACGGGGGGCGCCTTTCATCAGTGCTGGATATTAAAATGAACGATGGTAACAATAAAGATTTCACCGTTCAGGGTGGCTTAGGTTTGATCGCTTCGCGGTTAAAAATAGAAGGGCCGCTGGTTAAAGACAAGGGCTCATTTATGATAAGCGCAAGGCGCACTTACATCGATTTCTTTTTAAAAGCATCTAAAGACTCTACCCTTAAAGGCAGCTCGTTATACTTTTATGACCTGAATGCCAAAGCCAATTACCATTTCGACGATAAAAACGCGATATATCTTTCTGGTTATTTTGGTAAAGATGTGTTGGGATTGAAGGACCTTTTCGGCACAAACTGGGGTAACTCTACCGGTACGCTTAGGTTCAATCACATTTTCAATAATAACCTATTCTCCAATACTTCGATCGTATTCAGCAATTACAACTATGTGATTGAAAGCTTTCAAAGTGCCAGCAGCTTTAAGGCTACCTCAAATATCACCGATTTTAACCTGAAAGAGGATTTACAATACACGCTCAGCAATGAGCATCACCTGAAATTCGGGATCAATGTACTGCACCATTCTATTTCGCCCGGCGACATTACCACCGATGCATCCTCCAGCTTTAACTCACGCAGCGTGGAAAGGCGTTATGGTTATGAAAATGCGGCCTACATCAATGATGACTGGAAAGTGACCGACAAACTGAGTGTCCTGTATGGCGTAAGGGCCAGCTGGTTCTCACTGATCGGCCCCGGAACTTTTAAAACTTACGATCCATTGGGCAACGTCACCTCGTCATCAACTTATGGATCTGGCGCCAGCGTGAAAAATTATCTTAACCTGGAACCCAGGCTTTCTGCAGCTTACCAGCTTAATGAGGCCAGTTCGGTTAAGCTTTCCTATAATCGTAATACCCAGAACATCCACCTGCTTACCAACTCCACAACCAGTTCGCCAACTGACCTTTATGTGATGAGCAGTAATAACATTAAACCCGAAATTGCCGATCAGGTATCTACCGGCTGGTACCGGAATTTTAGCGACAATATATTTGAGTTTTCGGCAGAGGTATATTACAAGTGGCTGCAAAACCAGATAGATTACAAAGACGGCGCACAACTCATTGTTAATGAAAATGTGGAATCGCAGTTAACCTTTGGCTCTGGCAGGGCTTATGGTATTGAATTGTTCCTGAAAAAGAAATATGGCCGTTTTAACGGATGGATAGGCTACACGCTTTCCAAAGCCGAAAACAAGTTTGCCGCCATTAACAGCGGCGCTTATTACCCCGCCAGGCAGGATCGCACGCATGACTTGTCTGTAGTGGGCATATACCAGCTCAATAAACGCTGGTCGTTCTCCGGCTCATTTATTTATCAAACGGGCAGTGCGGTTACTTATCCAACCGGTAAGTACGACATTGGCGGTTTAACTACCTTTTCCTATTCAGAAAGGAACGGTTACCGCAAACCCAACAATAACCGCCTTGACCTTGGTGCAACGCTCGAGGGCAAGCAACATAAAAAATACCACTCCAGCTGGACGTTTAGTATTTATAACATCTACGGTCACCGCGACCCTTACAGTATTACTTTCCGCGACAGCAAAACGGTACCAAATACTACAGAAGCGGCAGAAACCAGCATTTTTGCTACCCCCATCCCTTCAGTTACCTGGAACTTTAAATTTTAACGTCATGAAAACATTAAAAAATATTATGGTTATGCTGGCATTGCTGCCGGCTTTAGCCTCTTGTACTAAAGTAATTGACCTAAAACTGGGCAACGATACCGGTAAAATAGTAATTGAGGGTAATGTTACCAATACAGCCGGGCCACAAGTTATTAAGCTGAGCCGCAATGTGCAGGTTTCTACCCCCAACACCTATCCTCCTGTAACAGGCGCCACTGTAAACGTAAGTGATAATGAGGGTCATAATTTTATTTTTACAGAAAGCACCCCGGGAACTTACACCAACAATGCCTTAACAGGTACAGCCGGAAACACCTATACCATGAGTGTTTTAACAGGTACAACAACCTACCAGGCAACATCGGTTATGCCTACTGCGGTGCCATTGGACTCACTTACCTATAAGGAAGATGAAATTAATACCAGTAAGCATAAAAAGGTGCTGACCGTTCACTACCAGGACCCTGCGGGTGTGGTAAACCAGTACCGCTTTATTATATGGGTTAACCAGGTACAGGTAAAAACGATATATGCATTTAATGATGATTTTACAGAGGGCCGTTATGTAAGTTTTGATTTGAGGGTACGGGATAATGACGACAGTGATTTCGGGGTTTATGCTGGTGATACGGTTACAGTAGAAATGCAATGTATTGATAAACCGGTTTATACCTATTGGTATACATTGATGCAACAAAGCCCCAACGGGCCCGGGGGCGGTGTTACCCCGGCAGACCCGCCAACCAACATTAAACCAACTGCACTTGGGTATTTCAGCGCACATAGTACCCAGAGCGAAACCATTGTTATTAAATAAGCTGGTTTATTTTAGCGGTTTGCTTTCATGAAACTTTATCAGCTTCAATAAACCATCTATTGTGGTATCGTAATTCCTTACGCCTATTAGTTTGGTGTATTCCTGTTCTAACAGCTTTGTGGCCTGTTCAACTTCGATGTAAAACTGTTCACCTGCTTTAGTGAGATAAAGCATGGACGAGCGTTGATCTATATCGTTTTTTTCTGCCCGTACATAACCGGAGGCCATTAATTCTTTTACAATTCTGCTTGCTGCCTGCTTGGTAACCCCCATAAGCATGGCCAGTTCATTATTAGATATACCAGACAGTCCTATATTCATAAAAAAGGGCATGTAAGTAATATGGAATCTGGGGTTATGCATCAAATTTAAATGGTGCTCCCCCCACTCGTCCAGCGCCCGCTTCAGTACATAAAATATCCTAAAGATATTTCTTTCCTGATCGGGCCGGTCGGTACCTTTATTACTTTCCATTTTCAAAGATAAAGGTTTTATGTAAGTATATAATTGCGGTTCAGTTGATCAGCCTTTTGTATAATGGCTTTCACTGGCATCATATTGCAATAAATTCCCGCTCCCTGCTCAAAACAATCGTTTGCGCAATAATGTATTTTCCAATTTATTATTTAAAAGTAATATTTACTAAATAGCCCAGCACACTCAATTTGGCTGAGGGTAAAAAGTATGACCATTTATTTATAATAGTGTTTATTCCGTTTTTATAATGCAGCATATAATAAAGAAAATTGCGCTGGCTGTTGTTTTTACAATTGCAACAAGTTTATGCTGCAGCAAGTTAAAGGCTCAAAACGTCCCTGCTATTTTTTTACATACTGATAAAGGGGCTTATTTTCCGGGAGATACCATCTGGTTTAAAGGGTATATCTTAAAAAAAGGGTTATTGGACAGTACAGTTCAGAACTTGTATATCGACTGGGGAACTGCTTCGGACTCTGTTATCCAGCATAATGTATACATAGTATCTGGTGGCGTTGCGCCGTGTCAATTTGTTATTCCCAGTAATTACACCAACTTGGCTTTAAATTTGAATGCTTATACAGCAGCGATAGCCGGTCAACAGGAACTGGCTTATTTTAAGTCGATCCCTATATTACAAAAAGTATCGTCGCTGCAAAAGCCGGCAGCAAATAACTATTTCCTTTCTATTTATCCCGAGGGAGGTGTTTTTTTGAGCGGGGTAAATAACCGTTTGATCTTTCGATCTTATGACAGCAGCGGACAACCAATAGAGATTTCCGGCAAAATTGTGGATGCAAACGAAAAAGAGGTTATGACATTTTCCAGTGAAGGTAAAGGCCTGGCAGAGCTTCGGATTATGGGTGTCGACCAACAACTTACGGTTATATGGCATGGCCCGGATGGCCGCGAATTAAGGAACAGGATACCGCCTGTACAGAAACAAGGGGTAAAACTCGGTATATGGGAACTGCAGGATACGATAAATATATCTTTGTTTGCATTAAGCGGGAAACGCGATCCACAGACCTATACCTTAGATTGCCGCTTAAACCGTGCGCAGGTATTTAAACAGAATATTTCTTTGCAATCAGGACAGCGGAATGAAATCAAACTACCTAAACACGATTTGGAGGCTGGGGTGTTGCAATTTACCGTACTGGACCAGCAGGGAACCAAGCTGGCCACCACTGCCCTGATGACTGGAGAAGAGGTGAAACTCCTGGAACCGGAAATTGAATTCAAGGAGATCTCAAAGCTGGCAAAAGGGCGCAATAGCTTCAGTGTACACCTGCCGCAAGGCGAAGAGGCTAATATGTCTGTATCCATTACAGATATCGAGGTTCCGGTTGACAGTACCCATACCATCGTTGATGCCGCATTATTCGGCTCCATGAGCGTGCACAGGATAACCAATCCCTATACCTATTTCAGCAACAGCAAAACACTTGACAGGTTTGTTCAGATCAATGAATGGCAATCTGACTTTACAGCATCCGATAATTTACCAGATTTAAAAGACAGTCTGCTTTATTTAAAAGGCACCATCCTGATGAAAGATAAGGAGATGGAACAGATGAACAAACGATTGGCAAAATTAAAGGCTCAAAGAATGAAAGACAACAAACCGGTACGCGGGGCTTCTTTCGGTTACCGGGCAATTGCCGACAGTGTAATGAGATACCAGGAGATTTTCCCGGATGAAAAGGGCAGTTTCCAGCTTAAAGGGCTGTATTTTTTCGATTCTCTTCTTGTACGGCTCACACAAGTAGAGCAGGATATAAAGTTTATGCCATTCAAAGTCAATTATTCTTTTTCACCCATATCCAAACCCGAGCGGTTGTACTCCCCTGCTTTAGCAGATGACCGATCACCGGGATCCGGGTTTTATGATCAGCTATTGAATTATAACCCGCAATTTTATAAAGATGGGCTTGGCGTAATGCGGTTAAAGGATGTAAATATCCAGGGTACCCGGCTCTCGCCAAGGCTGAGGAGGATGGACAAATTTTACGCCAAAGGCTGGTATTCCCGGCAAGGAATCCTGTCATTAGATGTACAAAGCGACCCTAATCTCGTCAACATTTACAGCATGGAAGATTATCTCAGATACCTGTATATTAAATACCCTATTCTAAACAAGATAAGGGCGGTTTATTCTGTTAATAATTTTTTTAATGTACTGCTTCCTGAAGATATCAGCCAGATAGCATATATTAAGGTTTTTGATACATTTCCAGAAAATCCCAAAGCGGGTGGTGTCATTGCGTTTTATACCACGGGGCCCGATGGTGCAAACAGGGACCTCGGCCGGATCATAGACATACAAACCGTTGGCGGGTATGTCAACATAAAACCATACCAATACCGCACGTACAAAACCGACGAAAAAAATGAACTAGATGATTATGATAACAGGCAAACACTGTATTGGAACCCGCTTTTTATCGTAAAAAACAAACCCGACCAGATCGAATTTTATAACAATAATAAACCCAGGGGATACCGGATAACAATCCAGGGTGTTAGTAAAACCGGAAAGCTGATATACTACCAAAAAACGATTAAATGATAAACTCATTCCCAAAAAGTATCGGGTTGATTGTGGCTGGTACTCTTTAAAGGACATTCTGCTGATTTATCTGCCATAAATGGAGAGAGATTCCCGCCATCGATACGGCAAGGTAAAAAAGAAATTACGGGCGATATGGCGAACAATCTCCCCTATTCGGGAGGAGAAAGTACTATTCGAAGTGTGCAGGGGAATCCGGGGCTGTAATTTAAAAACGCTAAAAAAACGATTGTTTTATTTATGGAGCGATTATTGCGGCTAATTAATTTTCAATTACCTGTCTACTTTTAATCATTACTAATCTTCAGCTGCCACGGCAGCCTTATGGATATCCCCAATTTAGCAAAGCAATTAATTATTGCCAACCAGGAAAAAGCAAAGTTCGAAGCAGAATTGATCCTGGCTAACATCGAGTTGGATTTCCAGAACGAGGAAAAACTGAAACGGGCGGAAGAACTCACCATTGCCAACAAGGAACTCGATTTTCAAAACAGCGAAAAGGCGAACCGTGCGGCAGAACTCATTATTGCCAATAAAGAACTTGCGTTCCAAAATTCTGAGAAAGAAAAACGTGCCGCCGAACTGGTTATTGCATATACACAGCTTGATGTACAAAACCGGGAACGCGAAAAACGTGCTGCAGAACTGATACTGGCCAATACCGAACTCATCTTTCAAAATCGGGAAAAAGAGAAGCGCGCGGCGGAGCTCATCATAGCTAATGAAGAATTATTACTGCAAAACAGGCTAAAGGAAAAACTGGCCGCAGAGCTCATCATCGCCAATAAAGAACTGATTTACCAAAACCTGGAAAAGGAAAAGCGGGCACACGAATTGGTGATCGCTAATAAAAAGCTGATTTTCGAAAACCAGGAAAAAGGAAAACGCGCCGCAGAACTTATAATTGCCAATATCGAACTGGATTTTCAGGACGAGGAAAAGGAAAAACGGGCGGCCGAACTCATCATTGCGCTCAAAGAACTGGGTTTTCAGGATGAAGAAAAAGGAAAACGGGCAGCCGAACTCATCATCGCCAACCGCGAATTATTGGTTCAAAAGCTAGAGAAGGAACGGCGTGCTGTAGCCGAAGCAAAAAAGGACGAGTTTTTTAACATGGTTAGTCATGAATTTAAAACCCCCTTAACCAATATAAAAGCCATTCACCAGCTTTTAGAAAAGAAAACGGATAAAGCAGATAAGATATACCCATTTTTAGCCAATGCGAGCAATAGCATCAAGCGACTGGAAAAACTAATCGCAGATTTATTAGATGTAACCAAGATCAATTCAGGTCAGATCGATCTCAACATAGCGGCATTTTATTTTGCCGATGCGTTAACCAACAGCATTGCCAATGTGGAGTTAACCGCCGATAAACATGAGATCATACTTGAAAACACGGTTGAATTACTGTATCCCGGCGACCAGTTTAGGATTGAACAGGTGCTGATAAACCTGCTAACCAACGCCATTAAATATTCGCCGGATGCCACCCTGGTTATTGTAAGCGCAAAAACAGATGCCAAACACATTATTGTAACGGTACAGGATTTTGGCATAGGTATAGCTAAAAAAGATATCGACCAGTTATTTCAGCGTTTTTACCGGGTAAGTGAAATAGCTATGAATTACCAGGGCGTGGGTTTAGGCCTATATATAGCCGCCGAGATAGTCAGAAAGCACAAGGGCACATTTTCAATTGAAAGCGAACCCGGCAAAGGCAGCAGCTTTAAGTTTAGCCTGCCGCTATAGTTCAACCTGATTTTTGCAAGGTATTGTAAAAGTTGCAAAAAAAAGCGCAGGAAATTCCCGCGCCTTTTCGCATTGCCAATTGTTCCTGCTAAACAACCAGCATATTGCATTTATAACCTACCAGGTAGGTTTTCTTTTGCAACATAGCAGGCAGATAAGATGTTGCTATATTATAAACCATACGCACTTATTTCACCCATAACCATATTATTCTCTGGCCCGCTTACACCAACAAACTTAAAATACCTTGCTTTGGGGTTATTGGGGATCAGATATCGCTGTTCGCCATTAATTAAACGGTTAAAATTAAATATGCCCTGGTCTGCCCAGTTTACATTGTCTGTACTGGTAAAAAACTGAATTTTATCAGGTGCGCGGGAATCTCCACCGGTTTCAAAAGTGGTGCGCCAAACGCCAAATTGGGTAATTGTGCGCTCTACACCCATGTCTATCGTTGCAAAATGCGGATAGCTGGAGCATCCGGCACATGAATGCCAGCGTGTTGCATCGGTACCATCAATAAAATTGGTTACGGTATTATCACTACCCGGATGCTGGCTCGAAAAAGCAATTATCTTCCAGTCTTTCTTGTCAAATGCAAACAAACCACCACCTGAATAACTGGTGTAAAAATTATCAATACTCAGAGAATCAGGCTTAAATATTGTTCTGAACTGATAATTTGTACCAGGTTTAAGATCAGTTATTTCTGAAGTTTTTAAATCCACCGAAAATGTTTTGTACTTAACATTTCCAGCAACATCTGTGTATTTAACTTCTGATGCAAAAGCTCCGTTTGATACATCGGCTCCGCCCCAATTTATGGTGAGGACTCCCTTAGCATTTATTATCGTTGAATTTACGGGTCTGGTTAATAACTGGGCCTGGTATTTTACGCCATAAGAGCCGCCTACCACTTCTACCGGTATAGATGAATTTCCCTTTCCATCATACGTGCGGATTACAAACGTGTAATTTTTTTCGTCCAGATTTTCAATCATTGCGCTTATGGTATCCCCGGCCGGCGGAATATCAACAGCCAAGGAATCTGCAAAATTATTCCAGAAAATTTTGGCTTTTACTACCGACGGATCCGCCCCTCTTAGCCAGGCTATCTTTATCCGGTTTAAGCCCGAATATGCTTTTGGTGAAGTAGCTTTTCCTGTATATGTTAATCCACCGGGAACTACGTATTGTTTGTAAGTTGCATCCATTTTGGTGCAAGCTGAATAAAGGCCGATTGTAACGAGTAATATAAGCCCGATATGCAATATTTTTTTCATAATATGATTTTATGAGTAATTAAGTAAAATACCTATTGTACTATTTGGCCAAAGAAAGTCATCTCCATGATTACAACCTGCCCGGGGCTACTATATGTTTCTAATGATTTTAAACGCAGGTAGCGCACCGCAGGCGGCTGAACATCGAAATTAAAATCGGCCCCCAGGTTGGTAGCGTAGTTGATATCTTCATTAGTTTTTTGGCCCAAAGGCAAGCCCGATGGTTTAAATGTTGTAAAACTTCCCAACAGGCTCCACTGCGTCCATCCGCCATCCGGATCCGGAGAGTTTGAACCCCATAGTTCAAAGTTTTTTAACCCAGATCCTGTATAACAATGGTCATTAGGTTCCATCCACTGTTTAAACCTGCTTAGCAATACCTTTTTGCCCAGATCAATGGTGATCCACTGTGGAAGTGATGAGGCATTTGATGAAGCATAAATGCGCCTGTCTGCCAGCCCGTTCCATATATTTTCAATGTTAAAACCCGGGTCAGCAAGTTCAGTCTGATCGGTAGGAAGCACCAATTTACTGAAGGTATTTTTCGGAATTTCGATCTCAAATTTCGGGGTGAGTGTTTTAATCAATGTATCTGATTTGTTATTCCAGCGGTCGCGAAGAAATACTGCGAATTTTTGGGGTTTGGATTCAAATCCACGGGCAGCAAAGTTACCGGCTGTGGCTGCTGTATAAAAAGTTCTTACGGTTACCCAGTTGTTGTTACCGGTTGTATCCCTCAATACCACTATTGCCAAATCTGCCTTATCGGGGTTTTTAAATGATACGTTTACACCACCAAATGTTTCCGTAAAATTTGATGTTTTAAATACCGACCTAACAGGCGGCGTTTTTGGTATCACATCAACTGAAATGGGCTCAGAGATCTTTTCGTTATTCCCCACGCTGTATATCTTCACGGAATGTTTTAAAGTATCGCCAAAACCCACCAAACGCAGTGTATCTGTATATCTTGATGATTTTGCTTCTCTGAAAACACCCGGCTGTATTTCATATACGGCCTTTACGTAAGCTAAATTCCCATCTGCAGGAAGCGTATAGGTTAGGATGCCTCCCCCTGGGGTTGGGTCAACCTTTACTGCACTGATTTGTGCCGGGGCGGGCAAACTGGAATCTACAAAATCTAACCTTCCTTCTTTTGAACAGCCGCACCATAAAAGGGCGATGAACAATCCTCCGATAAAATATAATTTTTTCATTTTTCTGTTTAATTGAGTGTGCGTTACCAGCCTAAGTTTTGAACCAAATTTCTGTTAGCCGTCATGTTGCCCTCGGCAATGGGCCAGAAGTAATCTTTTGCCCCAAACGTTTGGTTATAAAGCACCGTAATCCGGTAATAGGATATGGCAGTTGTTTGTGAAAGATCCCAGCCTTTAATAGGGTTGTTTAACTCTTTAGCAGATTCTTTCCAGCGGCGAAGATCCCATAACCGTTGCGACTCGAAAGCCAGTTCGATAAGGCGTTCCTGGTGAATAATAGCACGCATACCATCCTGATTTTGAAATTTTACCGGATTAGTGGAGAAATTTGTCCACGATGATGCCACGGTACCTAAACCGGCACGTTTCCTAACTAAATCAATGTATTTGTTTACCTCCGGCGACGGTCCTTCTGATTCGTTCAACGCTTCAGAATACAATAAATACAGATCAGATAAACGCATTATAGGATAAGGATAGTCAACAACCGAATAATCGTTTGATGAATTGATGGTATTCTGAAAGTTTATCAGTTTTTTAAGGTTATATCCGGTTATGGTATTATAACCATATTTGCCTTTACCATTCCGCTGTTTAAATTTGCCTTCTAAATAAAATAAGTCCGTAGGTTTTTTATCATCAAAACGGCCCTGGCCATAATAAACCCCTCCGTCAAAGCCCAGATCTGCGTAAAACCTTGGTTCCCTGTCAAAATGCAGCGCGGCAGTAGTGTAACCTTTGCGTATGTACAATTTATCGGCATCTTCGGCAGTACGTAAGGCATAACGCCCGCTATAATCCCATGTTTTATCTTCGTCGATAGGTACGCCATTACCAGTATAAAACATTTCGGCAATTTTTAAAGGAGGCGATAGTTCACCCCTTGTAATAACCCCGTCAAGGTATAAAGGATCCCACCAGCTGGATACCAATCGTTGTAAATCGCCGGTGTTGGCCTGGGTATTGGCCCAGATGATCTCGCTGTTCCATTTCTCTGTAACAGCGTTTCTTATGCTTAACTGTGTTTTAATGGTATCTGTAAGCGTAAATTGCTGAAAGGCAGGATTATAAACGTACAGTTTTATACCGGCCGACTCGCAGACATCTATGGCTCTTTTACAGGCCGTAGCCGCAGAATCCCATTTAACTTTTGAAAAAGTAGTGTTAAACAGCTGCGTTCCGTTCGGATTTTTTAAGCTGGCCTGATCTGTATTGCCATTAAATAACGGACTGGCTGCTGTAACCAATACCTTAGCTTTTAAGGATAATGCAATTGGCCGGGTAATGCGTCCTGCTTCGGTAGTTGGGCTGATGATTGTTAACGGCAGTGCCGGTGCGGCCTCGTCAAGAAGCTGTGCAATGTAACTAAAACAAGAATCTACAGGATCACGAACAACCTTTACCTGGTTTACATCTGCCGATATAGGCAGGTTAGTTTTGATTAGCGGGATAGGTCCGTACATCCTAACTAAATTGAAATGGTAATAGGCTTTAAGGAATTTCACTTCAGAAATCCAGCGACGACGCTCTGTTTCCTGCATATCGGGTACTTTCTCAATGTTTTCAAGAAAAATATTGCAATCTCTGATTCCCTGGTACATTGACTGAAACCTATCGCCCAGCGGGCCTACCTTACTTTGAAAGCCTTTGGCCATATCCAAATAAGCGCCCCTTTCAGGAATTTCCCATAGCTCATCGCCACCAACTATTGCCGGATCATCACCCAATTGGCCATTTTTTGGCATAAAGGAGTAACAGGTAAATAAAAACTTCATGGCCTGCGTACGCATGGTAAACGCATTATCTATAGTGGCCACATTATCGGGAACTACATCTAAAAACTTTTTGCAGGACGTAATTGCTGTTAAAAAGAGCAATATGCACGTTCCGATTATTATATATTTTCTCATAATATGTGTGTTTATGAATTTAACAGGTGTAAATAAATTGTGCCTAAATGGTGTTACCTTATTGACATGTTTAAACCAACATTAAACACGCGTTGAATGGGATAACCAAGGCCATCGCCGCCCATTTCCACATCCCATAACTTAAATTTGCTGAAGTTGAGCAGGTTACTCGCATTTACATAAACCCTGAAATTAGAGAGGTGCAGGCTTTTCTGTATACTTTGAGGAAGCTTATAGCCAAGTTCAACTTGCTTGAGGCGTAAAAACGAACCATCGCGCATGAACCAGGTACTTGTTTGGTTATTGTTGTTATTAATATCCGGACTTAACCTTGGCCAAAGTGCATAAACATCACGCGAATCCTCAGACCAATGGCTATCGGCATAAGCTTTTAGTAATTGGGTTTGATTGTTAAAGGGTGATGTGCTGTTGGCATCAATCCAAAACGATTCATTTGCCAATCCCTGGAAAAAAGCCGAAAAATCAAAGTTTTTATAACCGCTTGAAAATCCAAACCCATAAACTATTTCCGGTAATCTTGGATTGCCAATGGGCACACGATCTGCTTCGGTAATCTGGCCATCGCGGTTTATATCAGTATATTTAATATCTCCGCCACCGTAGGGTCCAAAATTTTGCTTAGGAGAGTTTAATGCTTCTGCATCGTCAACAAACAACCGCTCGGCAATATATCCGTACTCCTGAAAAATAGGGTGCCCTATACGGCTGCGGTATTTTTCGTCATAAACAGGTTCTTCGTAAACGGTGTATTTGCTCTTTGCATAGGTAAAGTTTCCCGTAGCCGAAAACCAAAAATCCTTGCCTACATTTTGTTGATACTCTATAGAAATATCAGTTCCTTTTCCTGAAGCCTCACCCACATTTGACCTTACATCGGCCGTTAAACCCATGGTAACCGGGATGGATGCACGCGACATGAGGATGTTCTTACGTTTTTCGGAATAAACCTCGGCGGTTATCTTTAACTTATTGAAAAGTCCAATTTCAAGCGCGAGATTTGTTTTTGTTGATCGTTCCCATGTAATATCGTCATTGGCATACCGGGAAATATCAACACCATTTAAATAAGTGTTTGCACCTTGACCATTTCCAAAAGTAGCGCCTCTGTAATTCGCGTTCATATTAACATTAGAGAGGTAAAAGAAACGATCTGCCGGTGACCCAATTGCATCGTTTCCGATAAAGCCATAAGTAGCCCTTAGCCTAAGATTGTTAACAACCGGTTTAATGTCTTCGAAGAATTTTTCATTAAATATACTCCAGGCGATACCGGCAGATGGGAAATAACCAAAACGGTGTTTTTGGGAAAAGCGTTCTGAACCGTTGTAACCAAAGTTATATTCAACATAATAGCGGCTATCGTAATTGTAGGTTGCCCTGCCCGATAATCCTATGTTCCTGAATGGAAGGGATTGCTGAAGATCAGGGGCATTTGCGCTGATGTTATTTTGCATCATGTATACCAGCAAACCACTAAAGCCGTGCTTTTTAAATTGATGGTTATAACTCAACATCGCTTGCGCGTAAAAAGTAGAGTTAAGTTCTCTGCCTCCCTGGTTATAATCCAGGTATTCTGTTGCGGTGGTTTCGTTAATGTTTTTTATGAAATAAGTATTGGCAACCGGATCATACCCGGTAAGCGTATATAAGTATGGATTGTAGGCCCTTCTCACATCAAAATATGAGGTGCGGTTGATATTCATCATGGCACTTAAAGTAAGGCCATCTGTTAAACTTGCCAGGTCCTGTTTGGCTTCTAACTGTGCCAGCATCAACGACCTTGAAGAGTTCATATAGCCCTTGGTCATATCTGCGTAAGGGTTTATATATTGACCCTGGTCATAATTTCCATACATGATGTGTTTTACAAAGGCATGATCAGCATCAATGGGATAATATTGAGGGAATAACACCGGGTTTGAGCGTACTACTTTTCTGTACATTTCCGCTCCGCCATCTAAAGGACCGGTATAATCGTCAAAGTTGCCGCTTAAACGGACAATCATTTCGGTAGTTTTAGTAAGATTAACCGTAATGTTAGATCGAAGGGAATAACTTGTTAAATCAATATTGTTATTAAAGTTGTTCCGGTGATCTACTTTCAGCATACCATTATCCTTATTTATAGATCCTGAAATAAAGTATTTTGCAACATCCCCTCCCCCGCTTACATTTAAGTTTGCACGCTGGTTCATGGTGTAATTTTTAAAAATCTGCTTTTTCCAATCGTTAGCCGGGTATATAATAGGGTTTAGTCCTGCAGCGGTGTTTGCAATCTTCTCGTCGCTATACAGGGTTATACCCAACGGGTTACGCGTTAATATAGCTTCGTTAGATTGTTTCATGTAAGTAACGGGATCGGCCAATTCAATATCCCTTACTGAAGTTGATACCGAATTTTCTAACCGAAACGCAATTTGGGCTTTGCCCACCTTACCTTGTTTAGTGGTTACCAAAATTACCCCGTTGGCTCCGCGCGCGCCATATACTGCGGTTGAGGTAGCATCTTTTAAGATAGAGAAACTGGCAATATCGTCTGGTTGTAAACGGGCAAGGTCTGTTGTGCTCAATTCCATTCCATCAATTAGTATTAATGGGTTATTTTTATAACCGAACGTTGTAACACCACGAATAAAGAAGTCTGCATTATCCCTACCCGGCTCGCCACTACGCTGAAATGCAATTAAGCCCGCAGCACGACCTGCCAAAGCAGTTGTCAGGTTACTTGATGGTATTTTAAGCTCAGAAACCTTAATAGAAGTTACCGAACCAACCAGATCGGTTTTCTTTTGTGTACCGAAAGCTACAACCACTACCTCACCTAATGCATTGTCGGCAGCTTTTAGCGTTACATTAATAACAGTTTTACCATCTACAGGCACTTCTTGGGTAGTATAACTAACAAAAGAAAATACCAGTACCGCGTTGTTATCCGGCACATCTAAAACAAACTTTCCGTTCGCATCGGTTTTTGTTCCTAAGCCGGTACCTTTAACCTTTATAGTTACACCGGGTAAAGTACCCGTTGAATCCCTCACTGTTCCCGTTACCGCAATTTTTGGGATCTCTGCGGCGATTTCCTTAAAAACCGCCCTTGCAGACTTCTTCTTAACAATAATAGTTTGTTGTTCAATAAGATAAGTAACCGGTTGTCCTTCAAAACATTTTTGCAGCGCATAGTCAACAGACGCATTTTTAAGATCCAGGTTAATTAATTTGGCTTCTTTCAACGAATTTGGATTGTAAAGGATATTAAAGCCGGTTTGGGCCTTTATCTCTTTCAAAATATTTTCGAGTGTTGCTTCTTTTACCGTCAGGTTCACTTTTTGCCCGTAACTGGCTGCGCTGACCTGTAAAAGTGTGGCAATTAATAAAATAATGGTAAGCTTCATTATCTTGATGAATTTGAGCATTATGCGGGAGTTTATGCCGCAACAAAATGCCGTATAAGTTTTATACATTTGAGATTAGGTTTATGAAATGAAAGTTGTTCTTTAACGGGAATGATTTCAATAGGCCAACGTTGGCCAGGGGTGTAGCAAGCACTCCTGGTTTTGTTTTTCCTTAAAGCTTAGTAAGGTTAATTCATATTTCTTCTCCTTTCATTGTTTAGGCAGGTTATTGTTATCCTTAAATGAAAACCCGCTTACAGCTTCCTCTTTGTTTTATTGAAAAACAGGATGCCATACAGCTCATTTTAGTATTGGTTGTTGTAAAGACGGACGTCGTAAAAAAAAGGGGGGATTGATTTTTTATTAATTGAATATTAATATTACATATTAACAAGGGCTGGTATTTAAGGTGTTACCCCAACAGATAGGAAGCAAACGAAATAGCAAATTCCAGCCCGATATACCGGGATTAAATGGCGCAAACTGAACAGTTGCCCATTAACAGCTATAGTAAATTAAGCTGCACGCGTTGCTAAATGAAAAAGATTGTGAGCGGATATTAAGAAACGGTAATCTTATGGCCCTTTATGGTAAAACTAACACTTTCGGTTAACTGCAGCATCTTCAGCACTTCGGTTACGTTGGTATATTTTGATATTACACCAGAAAAACTCTTGCCGCGCATATCTCCCTGGTAATCCACTTCAATATTATACCACCTGCTAATCTTTCGCATTACAACATGAATATCTTCATTATCAAACTGAAAGAAACCATTTTTCCATGCCGTAGCTGCGGCAGTATCAGCCGCACTTACCTTAAAATTACTACGATCCAGATCTGACTGTTGCCCTGGTTTCAACATCACCGCATTAATGGCGGCATGCTGGTCATCACCCGTTAATGCATTAACTTTTACGGACCCTTCAAGCAAAGTAGTCTTCACGCTATTCTCTTCGTGGTAATCGTTTACATTAAACCTGGTACCCAATACCTCTATTCTTTGCCGGTTACTTAAAACAACAAAGGGGAGTTTTCCGGTTTTATTTACTTTCTCTTTATGGGCCAAAACTTTAACCACCTCAAAATAAGCCTCACCGGTTAACTCAACCAAGCGTTCATTTGACGCAAAACGTGTTGGAAATTTTATGGATGATGCAGCATTTAGCCAAACCTTTGATCCATCGGGAAGCACCACTTGGTATTGGCCTCCATCGGGCGTGGTGATGGTGTTAAATAAGGGTTGGTCTGTGGCAGGATCGGTGGTTTCAGAAGCAGCATTTGCCTGATAAACTATCATCCCTTCCTTTGTTTTTTTTATGGTGAAGTTAGCCTGGGCGGCTATAGCTCCATTAGCGGCATCTGCCAAATTAATTCTTTTACCATTACTCAATATCAAAACAGCCTTATTACCTCCAGCAGAAATTTTTTGCTGATGGTTATCAGTTAGCAGTTCTTTTGATGTATCCTTTTTAAAAACATAAGCGCCGATAGCAAGGAACAATAGCATGCCGGCAGCTATATACCATCTATGCAGCTGCCATACATTTTTTTTGTTGACTTTTTTTGACGGTTGATCGGCATTTAAAATAGCCTCCAATTGCCGGTTCAGCAATTCTCCGGATACTTCATCTGTTGTTGGGTCGTACTCGGTTTGCTTTAATTGCTCTTCGGCCAACTGGCGGAAAAAACCATCATAGGACCTGTCTGACAGCAATTCCAATAGCTGATCTGCTTCCTTTTCGGTGCATTCATTTTTTACCAGTTTTTCAAAAAGAAGTGATAATTCCCTGTAGTTCATCTATCAGCAGTTATACTATTGTACTAAAGACGTAATTAAAATAAAAATGGGGGGCTCAATCAATCGAATTAAAAACTGTGCACCAATTAATAGGGTAAAACTATGCAAAAACAAAACATCAAAAATGTAACAATTTCCATGTTTTTAACCATGTACGATTTTACGGTGTTTTTTGCTTTACAAAGATATTCTTTTACCGTATGAGGCGATATGCCAAGTTTTGAGGCAGTTTCTTTATAGCTAAACCCATCAAGCTTACAGAGCTGATAAACCTGGCGCTGTTGGGGCGAAAGCTCGGCCAGTGCTTGTTCCAGGAGGTTTTCGCTTTCCTGAAAAAATATTTTTTCCTCGATGTGAGAATAATGATCTATGATTGTCGACTTAAATTGAGTCGTCATTTTTCTGTCGCTTTCCAGCTTTCTATAAAAATCACACACCAGGTGCGATCCCGCCCGGTACAAATAAGCCGAAAAATCGCGCTCATAGCTTATTGTTTCACGCTGTTGCCAAATGCGTGAAAATAAAACCTGAACCATCTCTTCCACAACTTCCTTGTCCTTCACCATCTTAAACATGTTGGCGTACATTTTAGGACTATATTTATGATACAACTGGGTAAATGCAAGAACATTTCCAGTTTTCAGCAATGCAGTAAGCTCTTTATCCGGGTTGTTAAGAGAAGAACTCATAGTATCTTTTTCATTTGAAATTGTGAAGCAACGTTTAATGACGACGCCAATCGGTTTCAGGTTTTGGATGATTTTTAATCATCAATGCTTAAATAATAAATAACTGTTTGTTAACAAATAACCACTTGATTTACTTACAATTACTTAGCCAGGTGAATATTAATTAGTAAATCAAACATAGCCAATCAGCCATTATTACTTCTTTACCAAACCACACTATCATATGTCCTTTTTGATAAAAGGTTTATGTTTTTTGATAATGCAGCTACTAAATAATAGTACTTTAAATAAAATGCATTTTATAATATTCTTGTATCGCCTGTAAGGCCCTGCAATTCAGCAGGTATAAATGGTTAGTCAAAGCTAAATTAACGCGATAAAACAACTATCCCTCTCTGTCTGACAAAAACCACCATCAAACAACATGCGATTAAATCACTGTACTACAACAGATTACTATTTAATTTATATAAAACCAACCCGTATCCAACAACTTTTAATTCGTCGGCCCCGGATTTTGCATTAATCAAAAGGGAAGATGCCGGTTCCGCATTCGATAATAATTTTCGGTGGATTAAATGGAGGTAAAACGGTAAACATTGGCTTACAAGGAGTGCTAAAGCTGCCTGCGAAAACACGTGATCTTTTTGTGAAGGGCTTCACTTATTTAATCATACACAATAATCTGCTTAATACCAGGGCAAGCGCTTTACAAATTCATTAAATGTTATTGCAAACCTATTAATTTTAATATCTTGCAATATCAATTCAGTAAGCACTCTGCTTACTATTTGTGATAAGGTTTAGGTTTAAAGCCCCCGGCGGCGAGCGCTTAGGGGGCTTTTATTAATACTTGCAACTGTGACTGTTAAAACGCGGTATTCTTTTTCTGAAATACTGAATAATTGAACATACTTTAACGAAAACCAAAAAGCCTTTAAATTAAATGATTTAAAGGCTTTTTGCTATTCATATGCAATCAGTTAAAAGATCGCCTGAATTCCAATGGCGAAAGGTTGGTTTTTGTTTTGAATAACTTACTGAACGATTGCGGATGTTCAAAGCCCAATTCATACGCCACTTCACTAACCGATAAGCTGGTAGTAGATAGTTTCTCCTTCGCCTTTTCTATAAGTTTTTGGTGGATGTGCTGCTGCGCATTTTGCCCGGTAAGGGAACGCAGCATATCGCTCAAATAACTGGGCGACAGATTCAGTGTTTGCGCAAGGTATTGAACGGTGGGGATACCTTCGCCTAACGATTTTTTATTAGCGAAATAGGCGTCCAGGATGCCTTCCAATTGTTGCAACAGGTTGCTGCTGACCGCTTTTCTGGTAATGAACTGACGTTTGTAAAAACGATCTGCATAACTAAGCAATAACTCTATTTGGGAGATGATCACATCCTGGCTAAGGTCATCTATCCGGCTGTTCAACTCCTCTTCTATCATCAGAAAAACGGAAATGATCGTTGCTTTTTCCTGATCAGACAGGTGCAGCCCTTCATTAGAAGCATAAGAAAAAAAGCCATACTGTTTGATTTTTTTCGCTAAAGGGTGATTCCACAAAAAATCCGGATGGATCAGTAAGGTATACAGCGAGCACTCCCTGCTTTCATTATTGTCGCCGGCGCCAATTAGCTGGTTAGGCGCAGCAAACAGCAAACCTCCTTCGTCAAAATCATAGTGGCCCTGCCCGTATCTGATCTTCCCGCTGAATTTTGGTCGGTACGATATTTTATAAAACTTAAGCACATGAGCACGAGGGGACTGGGAAAATTCGACCCGGGTAGTAGTATTATTGAGCAGACTGATCAGCGGATGCTTTGGTTGAGGTAAGCCCAAAGCCCGGTGCGCTTCCGATAAAGAATCGAATTGATGAGGAGTGTCTTCTTCCTTTTTCATTTTGACAATTTAGTAAAATGATAACCGATAATGGTTGCAATTACCGGTTATTATTGATTGTTTACCAATGGATTACTTTAATTGCCCTGAGCCGACGCAGAAACGGGCTGCCAGGCTTCCCAGATGGCCAAACGTTCGGCATAGGCGGCACGCATCCATGACAGGTTATGACTGCCGAGATTGAACCGCAGCGGCGGGTTTTCCGCATCGACTATCTGGAAGAGTGCCTGCGGCGTTGCATCCGGATCGCCTCTTTCCATGTCTTTTAAGCTTTCAACAAATTGTTTTTTAAAGTCGGCGTAAATGTCCAGGCCTGATGCAAACTTCAAAGAGTCCTGGCTGCCAAATTCGGTAGCATAAGCGCCGGGTTCAATGATGGTTACTTTGATGCCGAAAGCTTTAACCTCTGCGGCAAGACTCTCATGGATGGCCTCGAAAGCCCATTTTGATGAACAATAATAACCTATCACCGGCATCGTCACATGACCAAGGCCGCTGGATACACCGAGGATATGACCGCCGCCTTGTTGTCGCAGCAAGGGCAAGGCCGCTTGAATAACAGCAAGTGTGCCGAAAATATTCGTTTCATAAAGCGCCCTAACATTGTCTGCGCTGGCCTCTTCAATTGTGCCTACCAGGGAATAGCCGGCATTGTTGAGTACAATATCCAACCTGCCAAAGTGTGTATGGGCTTGCTCCACAGCAGTTTTAACCTGATCGGGCCTGGTAACGTCCAGCTCTAAAGTCAGTACGTTTGCGCCGTATTTTTCCTGAAGATCGGCTATACTTGCTAAATTACGCGCTGTTGCGGCCACCTTGTCGCCACGTTTAAGGGCGGCATCGGCCCAAACGCGTCCAAACCCACGGGAAGTGCCCGTAATAAACCAAATTTTACTATCTTTTTGATGTGTCATGATTTTATGTTTTAAATTAATAACACAACAAAGGTCAATAGATGCCGCTTACTACTTGTAGCCTAACCGGGGACTTTTGTAGCCTAAACGAGAAAATAAATGTAATATTGAAGATTACCCGATTTTAAAAGAAATATGGTTTTTATCAAAAAATGCTTTATTTTTAAAGTAAATGAAAAAAACCTATTACCTGTTATTATTTGCGCTGATGTTATCGGCAGCAACATCTAAAGCTCAAACCAGTTGGATAACAAAAAATCTGGATGAAAAAATATCCGTAAAATTTCCATCCGAACCCGAAAAGACGACCAAGAACGGCATTGATATTTACACCCTAAGAGCAAAAGACAGTATTGGCTATAGTGCTAACGTGATAGATTATAATGTTGTAGTTCATTTAGATTCAGCCGCCTTAGCACCGGTGAAGGATACCCAGCAATTTGCCGATCAAATGAAAATGGGTATAGCATCGAAAAAAACAAACTATACCTTTGGGGATATTATAATAGGCAAATGGAACACCTATACAACTTATAATATTTCCGCGACTGACAACAATAATAAAAACACATTATTGATGCGAATGATATTAATTGGCAGCAAAATGTACTCACTCTCGTGCAGGGTACCGCCTAACATGGTCACCAAAAACAACGATGTGTTTTTGGATTCATTCCGGTTATTGAAGAAATAAAACGGCTGCCTTTATCGTGCCGTACGCAATATGTAAGTGCATTGCACAGTATAATTAATTGCAGTTATTGGCAAATTGAATAGCATGCAACTTCTGCAATGTTATTATCAATTTATTTCAAATACCGTTAATACTGCCGAGTGATCAGAAGGCCATACATCATCTATCTCGGGAGCGGTTCTTATAATTTTTGAAAACATAGCCTTTAACCCGGGGCCCTTATAATACACATAATCAATACGCGAGGTTTGCATATGGCCGTAAATGGCCGCAAATGTGCCTGCAGGATAAGCCACCTCGTCCGGATGTAATATCCGATAACTATCGGTATATCCCCGCTGCAGCATTAATCTGGAAATGGGGAACTCAACCGGGCCATAACCATAATGCAAAAAAGCCGCTTTGGCTGTCCAGTCCAGGTGGCTTCCCGAATTAAAATCGCCGGCAATAATTACCGGCAACACAGGGTCTGACTGAAGTACCGGATCAATGTCCCTGTCGAGATTAGTTTGCGCATCAACGGCCCCAAGTTCCTTGTCCTCTGCGGCCCATTCTTTGGTATCCGAACCATTGTTAGGGTAAGAGCCGGTGTATTCATGTTTGTAGGCATACCTCAGCCACCAGTTACCTACAAGTACTTTTTTATTATTTGGTAAGGTAACTGTAGCAACATTAGAATTGAACTTTGCATTTGAGGGGTTTTCCTTTATCGGAAACCGGCTAAAAAGAGCGAGATTTTCTTTAAGCGAGGCGGTTTGCATTATAAAGCCTAAAGAATCGGCCAGCATGGTTTGTGTTCCATACGCCTCTTCCATGGTAACAATATCAGCATTCGTTTTCCGGATCAATTCTTTAACCCTGTTGGGCCCTGCTATCTTCCCCATATGCACACCACCGTGCCAAATATTCCATTGCAGCAGTTTTACGGTATTGGGGCTCGTAGCCGAATTTGGCGTAATTAATTTGAAAATATTTTCTGTTTGATCTTCCTCCGGAATATGAGCATTACCGTTCAAACGAAATGAGCTTACTTTTGCGCGCAGGGTGTTACCTATTACAGCATTTTTACTTACATCCAGCGTTACTAAAAAATAATTTACGCCATTTTTCAAGGTAAAAGCGTGGGCTGGTATCGCGGTAAAGCTGTTACTTTTCCCAGGTATTTTTCCTGTGCCAAACAATTCAACCCTGGTGGTAGAACGGGGGGACTGACCGGCATAATAAATGTGCACTTTAGTTATATCACCTAACAAAGTCGACCCGGAAAAATCCAGGTTCAATGCCGTCAGTTTCAATGGCGAGTGCGAACCGCTCACCACGACGCGCAACTTCAAAAGTTCATCATTCTTTGCATTCTGATCGGCATCCCATTCACTTTGTATAACTATTGCGTTAAACAATTCCTGCTTTTTATTAGGGCCAGCAAATAACGGATTGTTGTTTTTTACCAAATAAGCAAGCGGCAAATCTCCGTTATATTTTTTCCGGGTATTCCTGAGATGGTAGGCCTGAACTCCCTTCCCTACCAGGTTCAAACTCACATTATTCTTCAGGTCATCAAAATTGTAATAGCCTTTCAGCTTATCAAAATTGGGATGGCTGGCGGCAAGCGGTTGATGCATCCACTTACGCAGGATAGCTCCTGAGAGCGCGCAAGTCCAGATCCTTACCTCATCAATACAGCCGCCAAAACCGGTTGAATCTATATCGCTGGTACCTATCTCGCCGGGTAAGATATCCGTAGCCGATTTCTTTGATGCTATTTCCTTAGCGTCAAGATATAACTTTGTTTCAACCCCGTTACAACTTACTGCTACATGGTGCCATTTATCATCCAGTGCTGCCGGGGCTATAATATCAGCTTTTGAACTGTACAGCCGCCCATTTTTAAGCATTAAGGGTAACTGATCTATCGTATTAACTTCTCCATATTCGCCTGTTCCGATAATAGCTTCTGTATTTTTCCAGGGCTTACCGTCACCTTTAATCCAGGCTTCGAGTGTCCATTGCCCTTTAATAATATCCATACCAATACAGGGATTATTGTCCTTGCCATCTAAACATAAAGCAAAATTACCTGCCTGGCTCCTGGCAGTTACAGCCATAAGTATTAAACAACTTGCTACCAGGAGCGCTTTTATTTTTTTCATGTTTATTTTTTATAGGAAATAAGACCCTATTGGTATAGTCAGTTTATTAATAGGAGTGTGGAAAATATTCATTTTCAACAGTTCCATCATCATACAGCTTTAATATTGCATAACCCGGCGGGGTTTCCAGGTAATAACCCGGTCCGGCGGATTCTGCATCACCTTTACCCCACCAAAAACCACTCATGGCGCCATTGCAGCAATATAAAACATCGTTGTAAGAGGTGTGGTCGGATAAATGGTTATGACCGCTTAAACAAACCCGTACTTTATCGTGGTGTTTGTAAAACAGGTCTTTTAGCTTTTTACAATCGGAGTGACCGCCACCTACCAGCACCTGTGTAGTACCAAGAATAGGATAATGCGACATAAGCAATGTTGGTGCAGATGCAGGTATTTTTTCGAGCTCGGCCTGCAGCCAGGTAAACTGCTCCTGATCTAATGAGATGTTGCTGTTATTACCATCAAGTACTATAAAATGCCAGTTCTTTTTGGTGAAGCTGTAATACCGATGCGGAATTTTCAACCGTTTAACCACATAATCCTTACCATACATTTCATCCGTTTCAGATGGCGCTTTCCACCACGGATCATGATTGCCAATGCAACTATGCACCTCATATTTATCAAGCAATGCAGTACAGTTATCCCAAATACTCCATTGCTGAATAACCTGGTCATGCGTTACGTTATCATAAGACGCATCATTAATAGAATCTCCCCCGTTCAGGAAAAAATCGGGTTTGTGCTTGCTTATGATGTGTTTTAAACAGTTTTTAAACCTTTCGGGCGCGTTATCCCCTTCCCTGATATGCACATCGGTAATATGCGCTACAGTTAGCGTTAATTTTTTAGCTTTTTTGTCTTCCACGTTATTCACGGAAGCCAGGGCCGGCAGGCCACCGGTTACTATTATACCGGTGGCTAAACCTGCTGCCTTTAATAAAGACCTTCTTTTTATCATTTCTTTTTCCATTATCAAACAGAGTTAATATGGCCCGTTACCAGCCGAATATTTGTTTAAGATTTGGGTTTAATAATACCTGCTGTTGCGGTATTGGGCGGTAGTAATATTTAGGCTCCTGGAAATCACGCACTGCCGATTCGGTTACCATGTTACTACCGGTAGTAACATTTTTTAAATACACGGTGGCATCAGAGCCTATTGTACCTGTGCGGTAATAATTTAATTTTACGCCTAATGAGTTCTTCTCCTTTTTGTCTTCGGCGGGGATGGTTAAAGATTGGTCTATCAAAATAACATCTTCTACCCCATCGCCTGTTAAGTCATATTTTCCCAAACCAGCAAAATACATACCTTCCGGACTTTTAGCTAATAACTTACCAGCTTTCCACCTCATCAGGTCATCATACCTGGTATTCTCAAATGCAAACTCAATCCTGCGCTCTCTCCTGATCTCTACTATCACCCCAATGTTTGATGTGATATTGCCAAATTGCTGTTGCAGCAATACATCCGGGGCCGCATTTGCCTGTGCCATGTTAAGATCAGGCATACCGGCTCTTCTTCTGATGAGGTTTACAGATGCATCAAGTTGCTGCTGTGTTAATGTACCCAGCTCGGCTAACGCTTCAGCATAGCTCAATAACACTTCCGCGTAGCGGTATACCGGAAAATCAACTCCGTTTAAAGTAGCAGCATCGGTGCTGTTCACATACCCTTTTAATTGGTGGTAACCGGTAAAGTTTTTATTTAAGCTTTGTATGTAAGGCTTTGTATCCGGCAATTTAATCCATCCGGGGTAAGCCATTGTTTGGGCCAGCCTCGGGTCGCGGTTTTCAAACTCCTTTACAAAACCAAGTTTATCATAGTTTGGCTGATCTGTAAAACGACTACCATCTTTCATCAGGTAAGATTGGATCAGATCTTTAGCCGGTGCCTGTTCGTAATCGCCAAAAACAACACTGTTAACATTTTGGCTTCTGCTTTTTGCATAATCAAAAATATTAGCCAAAATAACCTCTTTGTTAGTAGTTAAATCCTGACTGTTAAACAAAGTTGCATAATCCTGATCGGGCTTCCCGGTGTTATAGATCGAAAAATTTCCTGATGCCATAACATCACCGGCTACCTTAGCAGCCTTTTCAAGGAAAGTATTTGCAGTACCTGCTAAGTTTAGTTCTGCATGATATTTACGGTAAGTACCTTCATAAAGTGCAGTGCGGGTATAAAATGCAGCTACCGCCCATTTGCCGGGTGTGCCTGTGGATACACTTTCACGCACATGCTGATAAGCATAATCAAGATCAGCCATTACACTATCCATAACCAACGCACGCGGGTCACGTGGTTTGAGCAAGTCTTTATCACCCGGATTTAAAGTGTGGGAATACCAGGGTACGTCTGAAAAACGCTTAACCTTATCCAGGTAAAACATCGCCCTGTAATATTTAGCCAAACCTACGTAATGGCTTTTTATATCGTCTGTTACTTTTGCCTTATTATAATTTTCTAAAAAATAATTGATATCACGTAACCGGCTCCAATCCCAGCCACTGGTAATATTTTGTGAATTGGCACTGCCTGCCATCACATTTTTCACTTCCACGTTAGCAGTTGTTGCAACGTTATCGCTGCTTTGATCATTAAGATATGTGTTTCTGTCGGGCATTGAAAGCAAGCCATTAACGTATAGTGCAAGGTCATTTTCTGTATTAAAGAAAAGATTTGGTGAGATGCTTGTTTGCGGGAAACGATCCAGACTATCCTTTTTACATGCTGCAAATGCAAGTGATATAAACAGGATATATATTGTGTATTTCTTCATGACTAATTTTTTAATGATTGTTAAATCGTTTAATAATTAAAAATCTAAGTTTAGACCGAATGCATATTTACGCTGAAATGGATAAGCCATTGCGCTTGCACCTTGGTTTACAGCTTCCGGATCTATATATTTCTTTATGGCCGAAAATTCATAAAGATTGTCGCCGGTTGCAAAAATGCGCAGGCGGCTAACTTTTAAGCTCCTGGTTAATCTTAGCGGGAATGTATAACCCAGCGACACGTTTTTGATTCGTAAATAAGCGCCGTTTAAAAGATATTTTGATTGTGGGATATCCAAACCTGAGCCATAATTAGCATCGGCCAGCCATGACTGCAATACCGGGTAGTAAGAATTGGTGTTGGCATCGGCCAAACCTGCTGCAATGTATGATTTGGAATGCTGCGCCCTTAGGTCAGGAGCATCGGCCGTGGCACGGTAGTAATTAAGATTCCATGGATATATATTTGCGTAAGGCTGTTGAAATGGTCCCCAGAATAAATAATTGTGCGGGTAAAAATCTCTTTTTAATACCCCTTGCAGGAATATGGAAAGATCGATCCCGTTCCAGTTCATATTAATATTTGTACCGATACTATAATGATCTGCACTATTACCAATAATCTTCAAGTCTTTAGGATCTTTTGAACTTAAACCTGTTTCTATTTTATTATTGCCATCCTGATCTTTGTATTTAGGCCATCCCGGTACTATGCTTAAAGCCCCCCACGGTATAATGGCCGATTCATCAAGCTTATCAATCTCGGCCTGGTTCTGGAATAAACCGTCGTTTTGCAGGCCCCATATCTCACCAAGTTTTTGTCCTACACGATAGTTAGAAAAAAGGTTCTGGACGTTATTAAATTTGGTGATCTCGGCATCAGAATTAGAAAGGAACACCTTTGCGGAAAAATTAAATGGTTTTGAAGCCAGGGTAAAGTTATCCTGGTAGGTAACAGATATTTCCCAGCCTTTAGTTCTCAGATCTGCTGCATTTTGTAAAGGCGGTGTAGTACCAAGTACCCCCGGCAAATCAACTCCTGGTGCAAGCATCCCCCTTGTATTACGGATATAATAATCACCGCCAAACAAGATCTTATCGTTAAAAAGACCAATATCAGCACCTATGTTTGAGGTAGATACACGCTCCCATGTATAAGTATTTGGATCAACAACCAAACCAGGGGCACCAGTAATCGTAGGACTTTGATTATTGCCGCCTATTAAATAGGGCGAAGTACCTGGTTGTAAGGATTGTATATATCCAAAATCTTTAACATTCTGGTTACCGAGATTCCCATACGAAGCGCGTAATTTAAATGTAGATACAACCGGAGCAAGGGGCTTAAAAAACTCCTCGTTGCTTGCTATCCATACTGCAGATACTGATGGAAAAAATCCCCAGCGCCTTTCTGTAGGAAAGCGCGAAGAGCCATCGTACCGGCCTGTACCCTCTAAAATATAACGGCCTTTATAGGTATAATTTAAGCGGCTAAATGCACTTGTGGTAGCATAAGCCGAGTAGCTTGCACCTACTGAGCCGGTACCTGTAGTAAGGCCCAGGTAAGGCAGTGATGAAGATATAAGCCCATCCTTTGATGCGCTTATGGTTGAGTAGTTATAATTTTCGGAGTTATAGCCAACCATAGCGCTAAAAAAATGATCGCCTAAAGTTTTTTTATAAGTAGTGTATAAGTTAAAGGCATTATCATAAAGGTAGCCGTTGGTTTCGCTTACAGAACCCGTACCGCCTTCCTGCCTTACATCATTTGGCCCGTAACCAATATTATACGGGCTGGAGTCTGAGTGGTATTTCCACAACTCTCTTTTAAATGAAGCATCTCCATTTATCTGTAAATCACCGTTTAAGAATGTTGCTGTTGCGCTCGTAATATTTTGGAAACCAAACATAGTTTGAAGGTTATTTCCGCCATCAACCAGCTGAGCTGCCAACCTGCCTGCGCCCGTGTTCGCCCACGTTCCATCCGGATTTTTAGCTACATCTGTTGGCTGCAAGTAATAAATATTTGTGATATCAGTGAGTGGACGGGCACGCTTTGTTTCATAAATATTAAGATTGTTATCTATTTTAAGCCATTTCAAAGGTGAAAATCCCACTCTTGATCTTAAACCATAACGATCCCAGTAATCATCGGCAAGTTTATTCAACCCGTTTTCCTTTGTATAATCGGCCGATAGATAGTATGTTAAAGGTGTATTATTTACCAAAGCACCGCCAGAAAGCGTCAGCGTTTGATTTTGCGATAAAGCGGAATTATTGAAGAAATATTTATACCAGTTATTACTTCCCATATAATCCCATTTAGTAGCGTCAGAAGGATTTATCCGCGTGTCTGGCAACGACGGGTTATCTGATCTTTCCCTGGCCCATTTATAATATTCATCGCTATAATTCACATAATCCCATGGGGTGTTGTTGGTAGATGTTTCAAGCACCCTTGAATAGATGTACGGATCGGTTATCGGCTGTGGTAATATGGTTGGTTTACCCCATGAAGTTAACGCATTGTAGCTAATCGTCTGGTGCCCAACAGCACCTTGCTTGGTTGTGATGAGGATAACACCAAATGCCGCCCTTGCACCGTAAATAGCCGATGACGCGGCATCGCGCAATACGCTAAACGACGAAATATCTGTTGGTACCAACCGCAGCATATCATCGTTGGTTCCAGGGATACCATCAATTACAATTAACGGTGAACCACCGCTTATAGATGTATACCCCCTGATGTTGATAGTTGGCGTTGTACCTGGCGCTCCACCCGGATAGGTGATATTTAAACCAGGACTGGCCCCCTGCAAACCTTGCAGTACATTTGATATCGGGCGCGATTCAAGCTGCTTGCCCGAGATCTGGTCAATTGCGCCTGTTATGTTAATTTTTTTCTTGGAACCAAAACCAACCACGACAACCTCATTAAGGTTACCATAGTCTGGCTTTAGGCTTACGTTTAATTGCGTTTGCCCGTTAATGTTAATTTCTTCCTGTTTGAATCCCACGAAAGAAAAAACAAGTACTGCATTTGGATTTACATTGGCAAGAGAGTAATTACCTTGTAAATTTGTAGCAGTCCGCTGGTTTGTACCCTTTACGCTAATGTTAACCGATGGAAGGGATCCTTTGCTTTCCGCATCCAAAACTACACCGCTTACGGTAATGTTTTGGGCGAAGCTCCTTGCTGCGAACAGCATAAAGCAAATCAATAGTAATTTTTTTTTCATAATTGAATTAAGATTTTAGCATGTTAATTTTTCGTTTAAAGCCCTATCTGAAGTGCGGCTAAGGTCTGATTTTTATATTATCAACAGGTTAGGCTTACATTAATAAATTAATTGAACATACAATCAATTTATTTAATTTCCAAATCAGATTACTTTTGATTAGTTTGGCTGTTTCAGATATTATTAACATGGGTAGAAAAAGTCTTAAAGAGGAAAGACAATTAGAAATTATAAAGACATTTTACAAGGTTGCTAAAAAGGAGGGTTATGAAAATACCTCTATTGCCAAAATAGCAAAGGTGATGGATATTAACCCAAGTTTGGTTAGTCATTACTTTGCAACCAAAGAGGACCTTACCTATGCACTGATAGATCATATACTTGAAAGATACCTCTTGATTTATACCATAAAGAATAAGGAAGAGGTTACACTTGCAGACCTGCAAAAAACAATTGAAATGCTTTTTTCAAAAAAATGGAACCTGCTATTTGATGACGGGCTTTTTTACACCTTTTATGCATTAGCATTCAGGGAAAAAAAAATCAAATTAAAATACAAGACTATATTGGATTCCCTTCGCCACGCGCTTTCATCAATGATTGAGCAATGCAATGAAAAACAATTAATAAACGTTCTGGCTCCCAAGACCGCGGCCGATTTAATTTTTGTACTGGTAGATGGCGCGTATTTTTACCTATCATTAGAAAATGATAAAGAAGCATATACAGCAAGGCTTGAATATTATAAGCACAAAGCCTATGAAATTTTAGGGATGGAGCAATCAATTTTTTCTGACAGTACCCTGAGTTAATAACCGGCGACTTAAAGCATAAACTCCAATAAACATCCATAGCAAATTGGCTACGGCATTTGGCATATCATTATTATCAACAGCAGTAGCCACTAAACACAAGCCACCCAAAATATTCAATACCTGAAAACCGCGAGATTCGGCTTTAAGCACTTTCATGCTCAATAACAAATAGCCAACCGTGCATAAAATCACGCCCAGCCAGCCAACACACGTTAATATAATTTGCCTCATAGTGTTTGAGTTAAATTCTTTTTGCTGCAGCAAGATTAACGAAAAATGGAGATAACCCGGAAGATTAATAATAAACCTTAACAATTTGCTAATGTCGGTAATCTACTTTTGAAAAAACAAAAAGCAGCATATATGCGCCTCATAAACACCGTATTTTTTGTATTGATAAGCATGGCGGCAATTGCACAGCCCAAACCCAAGGTGGTAATTGTTATTGCAGACGGTATCCCGGCAGATGTTATGGAACGGCTGCATCCTCCTGCCATGCAGCAGATCATTAAAGAAGGCGCCTATACCAGGGCTTATGTTGGCGGAAACATAGGCACCTATACCCAAACCCCTACCATATCTGCACCGGGGTACAATGATATGTTAACCGGTACCTGGGCCTATAAACATAACGTGTGGGACAATGATAACCAGCACCCCAACTATAATTATCCAACTATTTTCAGGTTGTTTAAAACAGCAAGGCCAACCGGTACAACCGCTATATTTTCTACCTGGATTGAAAACCGGAAAACCCTGCTGGGAGCAGGCCTGCCTGAAACGAAAAAGTTAACCATTGACTACGTTTATGATGGATTCGAAAAAGACTCGACCCGGTTCCCGCATGATACGGCCAGCCTATACCTGCATCAAATAGATGAGCATGTTGTACATGCTGCCGATTCGGTTATCAGGATTAAAGCACCTGATCTGTCATGGATCTACCTCGAATACACTGATGATGTAGGCCATAGTAAAGGTACCGGGAAGGAGTTTGACAAAGCCATTGGCCTGCTGGATGAACAAATGAAAAAAATTGCCGCCGCTATTCATTTCCGGGAGGCAAATTATCATGAAAAATGGCTGCTGGTGATTACTACTGATCATGGTCGTGATTCATTAACAGGTGCCGAGCATGGGGACCAAAACACGCGCGAGCGAACCACATGGATGATCTTGAACCACCCTGTTACCAATGGATATTTCAAAATTTCGCAACCGGCCATTGTTGATATATTACCTTCAGTTGCCAATTACTTAAATATCTCCCTCCCTGTTTCGGTAAAAAGGGAGCTGGATGGCGTACCTTTCACTGGCCCTGTATCCTTAAGCAACGCAAGGTTGAACGCAACCGCCCAGGCATTTACCCTGAAATGGAAAACATTTGCACCGGCAGAAAAACTGAAAATTTATATTACCTATACCAACCATGCAAAGGAAGGCAAAAAAGACATCTATAAACTAATTGGTACGCCATCTGCCAGTGCAGAAAAATTCCATTACCATTCCGCAGATTTATTACACCACCCATTTTATAAAATTGTAATAGAGGGCAAAAACAACACTTTAAATGTTTGGCATGTTGTAAAGGCTGCTACAGCTGTAAAATAAAACCGGATTGGAAAATGAATGAGTTTAAAAAGATTGGTGTTAAAAATTAATATTAAATAATTGGATCACACTTTAAAACAGGTGATTTTAAACAACTTTCTATCAATGCTGCCCAAGGTTAAATGCAACGGAAAATCTTAGGGTATTGGCCAATGGTGTTTTTTGCTGACTGGCAGCCAGGTATGAGAAATTAAAATCCATAAAATTATATTTATATCCTACGCCAAACGTGGCATATTGACGGTTGCCCTTATCAGGATTTTCATAAAAGTAACCTGTACGCAGAAAAAACCGGTGATTAAAACCATATTCCAAACCGGCACTGTAATTAATTTCACGGAACTCTTCACTAAAACCACCGGGGGCATCAGTAAACGAACCAAAAATTGAGGCCGGTACCGAAACATCTGTACGCTTTCCTTTTACTATCCGCCCAACGCTATCCGTTTGAGGAGGTGTGGGTACCAATAATTTATTCAGATCCACAGCCAGTGTCAGTTCATTTTCATTATCCAGCACCCAGGTATTGGCAATACCTAATTTGAGATTAGCAGGTAGAAACATTTGACTACCCGATGTATTATCGTAACTAATTTTTGAACCTATGTTTGAGATATTTGTACCGAACGAAAAACGAGATTCCTTACCAAAGGAGCTGAAAGTGTTACGATAAAACAGCGAAACATCGGCACCTACAGACGAACCCGACTGGAGCTTATAATTAGCGTCAGAATTAAAAATATGGGAAGAGATGTACCGCAATGTAAAACCTAATGAAAAGTTATCACCAAAACTTCGGGCCACCGAAGCGTCAAAGGCGTATTCATAAGGGCTATAAACGCCTTGTGAAGTGTTATCCGCATCGGCAAGATCTACTTTTCCTAAATTAAAATAACGCATAGATAGGCCTATTGCTGTACGCTCATCTGTTTTAGCCTGAAAATTAAGGTAACTGATACTGGCATCATTAGCCAAATTCCGAAGCCAGGGACAATAAGATGCCGAGAAGGAAGAATTGCTTTTCATATAAACCATTTTCGACGGATTCCAGAAAGTAGCATTGGCATCATCTTCCAAAGCCACACCGGCATCGCCCATGCCAGATGATCTTGCATCCGGAGATACCAGTAAAAAAGGAACACCGGTGGGTATAACATTCCCTTTTCTACCGTCTGAACTAACCTGCCCGAAAACGCTGGGAACAACACACAATAATAGCATTACCGCCAACAGCCAACCGGCCGGCACAGTATATTTATGTTTCATAAATTAATATTTTTATTTGTTTTTTGAATCAAAACCGATGTGCTGCAATAAATTATTGTTTCAAAAATTTCAACTTCAGCGTTTTATCGCCGCCCGTAATTTTCACATAATAAAGGCCGACGGCCAGGTTACTGCCTGATACCTGCAATACCGAATTGCCGAGGGCAACCGGTCTGTTCAACTGCATTACCCTTTGCCCGGCCGTAGTATATATTTCTACAGACAAATTGGCGGCTTTAAACTGGTTATCAATATGGAGTGCCAATTGGTCAATTACCGGATTAGGGTATATTACCGCTTTAAGCATATTTGTGGATGCCTTTTTAACAGTATCAACAACCGCTATTCCATCGCAGGTAACCGTTCCTGAAAACGCCATCTGATCATCAGAAAATAAACTATACGCGTTATTGATATCCACGTTAGACGGATCGGTTACTCCTTTACCATCGCAAAAACCAAACCTGCCATTGGTGTAATTAGGAAACTGGTAATAAACCCCTGTTGAGCAGGACCCTACTTCCGAATCGCCGCCCAGAATAATGTCGCCGCTGTATTCTCCGCCAAACTCAAGCGTATTGGTTTTAAAGATAGCCGAGCCCTTGCCTACCGAACCGTTCAAAATGGCATTATCCTTAACAATCACATTTTCGGAATACGTTCCCTGGGTTACATTGCTGTTGCCAATTATCTGGGCGTTACCGCTAACTATAGCATCCTGCACGTAGGCTGTGCCGCCTATCACCGCATTACCGGTGATGCGGGAATTACCCAACACAACCGCCTTTGCCCCTACACGTACACTTGCATCTACAGTTGATGAATTAGAAACCCATCCCCCGCCGTTGCTGTGCGGATGCCCGTTAACTTTTAAATCGCTGCGAAAGCCAGGCTGATAGCTCTCTGGCAGTGCATTGGCTATATTAAGTTCATACGGATGGCGGTACGTTTTTGGCCAGCCGGGTTCTACCAGGTACAGGGTATTTTGTTCGGGAGCGCCAGATACCACCAGGTATAAGTTGGCTTCTGTATCATTCATTGTAAAGCTGATCTCTTTTTCGGCATCGCCGTAGGTTGGCCCGTACCTTGAAACTGTACCATCGGCTTTTGTGGTTACAAAGCCGTATCGCCAGCCATTAACCTGGTTTACATCGGTATGGCCTTTAAACTTTATAAAAACTTTTTTTTCTGCACAGGTTGGATACAGCGGGATGATATTAAAACCATAATCCTGCGGGACAGAGGCATCGGGTACTACAAACCGCCCACCCGTGGCCGATGGTTTTCCGATGGAATCGAGGATAACATACTGGCGCCAAAGGTTATTGGGCTGCTGTGCCTTAAAAAAATCTCGCTGGGCCCGCTTTACCTTATCTATACCATATAACGGATAATCATAAGCCACCTGCCGTTTGGAATAATCAAACATAAAATCGTTGAGTTGCGCCTGTGTCCATCCTTTTAACCGTTTATAGGTCATGAGCGGGGTTTCATTTACGGCCGATTTTTTCCACAAATCGGTCACCATGTTTAAACTATCTACCTGTTCAATGTAAAAACACAGGTCAAAGGCATCATAGTGGTGCCTTGTACTCCCCCATTGAAAGTTGCCCGTTCCCATCCACCGGGGCAGATCATAACCGGCCGCGCTGGGATATAGGTGGTTTCGCATAAAATTGGCATGGGTTTCAAAGAAGAATGATCCATAATCGTTAGAAAAGCCGGCCCCGTTTACATTGTTATATTCCAGGTGCATCATAAATTGAAGGCAATGGGCATATTCATGCGATATTGCGCCACCGTCCAGCGTTGCGCTGCGGTCAACAAACATGGCGGGCACCGTATCATCATATTGGGATGCCACGGCAAAATCAATCGGCCCACCGTCATCCCAGGTATTGGTCATCACAATTATGGTTTTGTATTTGCCAAAAAGTGTAGTGGTATCGTTTGATATTAAATGATATTCTTTAATGTATTTCTTAAAAATGTATTCGAGGGTATCGGTCACAAACTTGGGGTCGAAAGTGAGGCTTGTTGTACCCGGGTTATTTTTAGGGTCGAGGCCAGCTTTGGGGCCCCACACTAAAAAAAAGTTTTCTGTTTCGTATGATCTTTGATAAGACCACTTGCTTAAAGCAGGGTCTGTAGACCATAATTTGGGTATGTAAACCTTTTTTTGCGCCGAACAAACTAAGGTTGTAAGGCACAAAACAATTACAGTAAAAGTAAACTTCATATATTTTAATATGATTAAAGTTGAGGTATAAAAACAGTAGGCTCAGCTGCTATTAAATTGCACAGACGAATGCTGCAATTGTGGTGCTATTTAAAACTGCGTGTTAAAAAGGCTGTTTCCTGGTTTAAGAGAAACAGCCCGTGAAAGAGGTGACCTTAGCCAACGTTTATGGGGTCCGAGCCACGTCAGTTACTATTGTAGTTATTACAAAAGTGCCCTTGGTAAGATAAAAACCGACTGTAAACGTAGTATTTACAGGGCCACCGGTATCATTTGCACTGCCTTTTATACTGTAATAATAAGGGCCGCCATTGAAACCAGGATATGCTTTAGGTATTGCAAAAACAGGAAATATAGGCACCCCTCCCGGATATCTGTATTCAAGCGAAGTATCTGTTTTAGTAACCGGATAATATGGGTCGAAATCTGCAAATGTGGGGCGGCCGGGGCGGCCTACGATCTCGCCCTTTGCAGGGTTCCAGGTTTTACCGTTTTTATCTTTCCATACATAAATTATCTTATCGGCACCACTTGGATCATATTTCACCTTCATATCCAATAACGCAGCCGAAAAGCCTACGAAGTTGGTGTAGGTAGCATCGGAATGGTTATAGGCTTTGTAGCTTATGGTGTCGGGTATGCTGCCAACAACATTTATCTGGCAGGCATTATTTAATGTACGGGTGCCCCTTACGTTTGAAACCTGCAAATCGATATTATATGAACCAATAGGTACAAATTTTGAAGCCTGTGTAAACTGAAGGCGCCCGCCGATGGAATTTACGCTAAATGGCGCAAGGGTACTGTCCTTAAGTTTTTTTGATAGTTGGGTAAGGGTGCTATCGTCTGAAGTAATGGTTCCGTTGTATATCCTGATGGTATCTGGCTTTAACAGGTAAACCGAAGCATCCTTGCCTGTTGCCATATCCCTAACTGCCAACAATTTAACATTAACCGGGGTTGTTGAACCATCAATAACCAAACCGGCAGAAACCGCGGTGTTGCCTTGTGCCACGGTAAACGGGTTAACGTTGTAATAAATATTGTCGCTTATGAAACCGGTTTTAATTTTATTGCAACCAAATATCGCCGCTGTTGCCAGTATAGCCAACGCGATAGAATAAAGAGTATTTTTACGCATGTTGATTTAATTTAAATAAGTTAAATAATTAACTATAACTTCTTTAGTACCGCAAAATTAGCCAGCACATGAAGCGTTGTACCCGTACTGGTTTGTATGCCTGTGGTTTGACAAGGCAAAAGCGCATCAACCAGATCGCCGGAAACAGGGCCCGAACTGCCGTCAATAAGCCCGTTCACCTTTACATACTCCAGCGTATAATAACTGTAAGTTAAATTGCTGCTGGAAAGGTATACCGAACTCGTGCCTATCACCTTTTTAATGGCGCAGGGCGCTAAGGAACCGGCCTCGTTGGTATAGGAAACCGCGGTTGTGGTTGCACCGTCAAGCGTAATTGTTTTATTAAATATGTACTGTTTAAACAAATTCGCACTTACAGAATCCGTTAATTGCTGAAGCGTGGTTATCGGGCTTGATAACGTAGCACCATCAACAACGCGCTTAATGGTTATTGTTTTCATTAAGGCGTTAATGGCCATATCTGGCGGTGCAAAAAATGTTTTAGCGTTGTTGATATCATCTTTTAATTTATAAAAATCAATCAACGTAAGCAAGGTATCAAACTGGTGGTATTTGTTATTCTTGAGGTAATCGTAGGTAGAAAACGGTGATACCGCTTTTGCCAGGCCGCCATCGGTCAGGTAGTCGTTCTTTTTGCACGCGCCCATACAAAGCACGAGCAAAAGGGCTACAAGCACGACACCGAAATAATGATTTATCTTTTTCATCTTATGTCTTTTAATGTGTGGATCAATTTACTTTTCCAATCCAAAACGCCGTTTGGATAAGCTTTGAATTGTTAAGGAACAGGTTAGGATCAATAGGCCAGTAGGTTTTACCTGCTGCAAATTCTCCCGGCGATACGTTATCAAACTGCTGCTCTTTTGTTACTCTTTCCAGTCTTATTAAATCAAAGGTTCTGTGGCCTTCTAAAAACAGTTCCCGTCCGCGTTCATCTGCTACGGCCTGGATAACTGCCGCGCCGGTAAGCCCTGTTATTGGGGTGGCATTCCTTTGCCTGCGAACAGTATTGATGAGGGAAAGTGCCGTATTATAATCAGCAGTTGGTCCTGCGCTAAGCGCTTCCGCCTTTAATAATTCGATGTCGGCCAACCTGAATATTACAATGTTGTTCAATGCAACCTTTAGCGTAGGGTTGTTATTAACGGTTTGAATGTTGGTATACTTGATACACTCATAAAAAGATGTGGCACCGCTTGATACCGAAATAAATCCCTTTTTAAAGCGTACATCTGCGGTATCAGTATATAAACTTGTCACTAAACTATTATTAACATGCCAAACCGGAACAGTACTGTTTAAATAAGGCGAAGTGAGCGTTTGTGAAGCGAGGGTGTAATAAACAAATGCATTGTAGCTTTCGGCAAGTGTATTTTGCGAGATCTCAAAAATGCTTTCCTGCGATTGTCCTTTGTAAATATCCATAAATGATGCTGCGGGCATCAGGCTGTATGACCCTGAGTTGATCACCGCGTCGCAGGCGGTGTTACAACCTGCATAATCCCCCAACCATGCATCAATATGGGCAAGCAACGCGTAGGCCGCGCCCTTGTCTGCACGTACAATCCTGTCAGATGAGCCGTTGTCCTTCCAGTTAAGGTATTTTATAGCCAGGTTAACATCTACAATGGCCTGTTTCAATACATCGGCTTTTGCTGTTCTGGCATATTGCTGAGATGCCGTTGCATCGTTATTTTCCAGCACCAAAGGAACATCACCCCAAACCTTTGCCATTGTAAAATAACAAAAGGCCCTGGTAAAGTAAGCTTCGCCCAGGTACTTGTTTTTACGGGCTATCCGTTCTTCATCTGATGTACCTGTAAAAACGGAGGTTGGCATTGCCGATATAAAAAACAGCGCCCGGTTGCTTTGCGCAACGGCGGTATAAAAAGGTGTCCATAACCTTAATTTAAGTAAGGGATTGTCTGTAGCGGTAGAGGCCACGCCAGCGCCAAGGTTAAAGTCAATCACCTTTTGAAAATCTGGCTGATCAGATGAGCTAAATTCGCCCGATGCAAGATCGCCGTAGGCATAATATCCTATCGAAGCGTTAAATGCTCCCCTGATAAGGGAATAGCAAGCCGCTACGCCGGTGTTTGCATCACCATCAGACTGCCAGGTGGTAGCATCTGTGGGGGTACTGATAGGTGTTTGATCCAGAAATTTTTTGCAGGATGTAACCAACAGCACCATGGCCGTTGTACCTATTAATATATATTTTGATTTCATCTCGAGTTCGTTTATTAAAATGTGTTACCTGAAAATGGAATTATTGTGTGGTTATATTACAAGCCTATATTAACACCAAGTGTGAACTTTGCAGCTGTTGGATAAACTGTATTTGATGAACCTGTAGTAGGGTCAACCAATTCCGGATCTGCAATATCTTTTGCTTTTTTCCACATGGCCAGGTTATCGCCCATCACATACACATTAAACCTTGTTAAGCCAATGCTTTTATACCATTTTTCCGGCAGATCATAACCTAGTGTTACATTTTTCAGCTTAACAAAACTGCCATCCTCAACAAAATAATCGTTCCCGATATTCCAGGGATCTTTAACATTGGCCTCGGCGTTGCTGTAAATTAACTTGGCGTACTTGGTTTGCTGACCAGGGCTTTGCCAAAACTGATTTAGTGAATTTACATAGGTTGCCACACCGGCGTTAATGCCATAGCTGCCTATATATTTACTACCGTTCAACGCATCAGAAAGTGCGCCGTTCAATATTTTCCGGCCGAAAACATAGGATGAGAAGAAACTTAAAGTAACCCGTTTGTAACGGAAATTACTGCCAAAACCACCTGTATACTTAGGGTTTGGATTGCCGGCATCATACTTATCATCGTTGTTGATATTGTAATCGCCATTTACATCCACATATCTTGGATCGCCGGCGGTAAGCGGTACGCCGTTGGCCGTCATTTTATTACCGGTGATGGGGTCATAAGGAACTTCGGCATCGGTAGCATACACGCCGTTGCTATGGAACACCCTGTAACTAAATATAGGCTTGCCAAGGGTTAGGGTTTTGTAGAAATAAGGCGCATCAAACAAGAAGTCGCGGTTATTATTTGGCAACTTGGTAACCAGGTTTTTGTTGAATGATATATTGAAGTTAAAATTCCATTGAAAGGCAGACCTTGCTCCTAACACGTTAATATTTGTAGAAAACTCCAGACCCTGGTTGCGCAGATCTACATAATTACCGGAGAGGTACTGGTAACCGCTGGTTGCCTGTGCGGGCACATTATAAAAGAAAACGTCTTTCGAATCTTTACGATACCAATCAACCGTTAAGTTCACACGGCTGTTAAAGAGTTCCACATCGGCACCAAAATCCAATTGCGGATCTTTTTCCCATCGTACGGTAGAACTGGCTTTTGTACCAAAATTATAGAAGTTGTTATAATAAGAAAATGGCGATACCACGCTGGTACCATTATAAGTGCTTGCATTGCCCGATAATACCCCGTAATTATTAATGGTTCCGTTGGTGCCGCCAAAATAACTGGCATCATTTGAAAGGGACTGGTATTTAGAATACCATTGACCCGGATCTTTACCGGTTATACCGTAACTGGCGCGGATCTTGAAAAAGTTAACAACCTTTTTAACCGGTTCAAAAAACGATTCGTCAGAAGCTATCCAGCCTGCTGCTACAGCGGGGAACGTTGCCCAGCGATATTCCGAACTATAAATTGAACTGGCATCCCGGCGAATACTTGCCGTTAACAGGTATTTGCCCGCATAATCGTAATTAAACCGGGCGTAATAAGATTCGGTTGTTTTACGGCCGTAATAGGTAGAGGCATTCAGATTAGTTCCGGCCGGTACAGTTTGTACTGTACTGATGCCAGAAACGGTGATGCCTGCCGCCGATGCATAATTGTAATAATTTTCATAGCTGTAAAGCGCAGCGCCTGCAGCCAGTATAAACCTGTGCTTCCCTACTTGCTTGCTGTACTGTAAAAAGTTTTCGAACGACCAGCTGGGGTTGCTTGTATAAATATCATACGCCGTATTTTGTACGCCATTTAATTCCAGCGGCGAAAAATAGCCGTATTTGTTGGTATAATTTGTTGACCCATAGGTACTGTTAAATACCAGATCGGTCGTTATCTGCTGTTTTAAATTCAGCGAGCCTACAATTGAAAATGCCCTGTCATCATCATAATAACTTTTTTTACCAGTGTATACGTCGTATTGGGTTGGCGTTAATGGCGCAAATGAACTTGGGAAGTTATAGGCATTAAACAGGTAAGCCCCTGCCCCACCTACGCCGTGGCTCTGCCGTTGGGATGACATCAGGAGGTCGGCCGTGATCTCCATTCCTTTAAGCGGCTTTATGGTAAGGTTCAAATGCGGAGAAAACTTCTCCAGACCATAACCATGCAAAACGCCCTGCTCATTATAATGATTAACAGATATACGGTAAGATGTTGTACCGGTAATGGCCGATAAGGCAACGTCCTGGCTGTTTACATAAGATTGTTGCCTAACAAGCAAGCCCTGCCAATCCACATCGTTATTAAACGCCGAATTTAAACTATCGGTAATGGCCAAAGGTATTAAACCCAATTGCCTGTCGCCATAGGTTAGCTGCTGCAATAAGCCCAGTTTAAGTGAGCGCTCGGCGGCACCGGTACTTACCTTGATAAAATTGGGAGCAGTTACCATACCCGCATATGCAGAAATTGATACCTGCGGTTTACCTGCCTTGGCCGATTTAGTTTTAACTATGATTACACCATTACCAGCCCTGGCGCCATATATAGCTGCTGCCGATGCATCTTTCAAAACATCGATAGACTCAATATCATTTGGGTTGATTAACGACAGCGGATTGTTGTTGCCATAGGCCGACCCAATGGCATTAACATCGAAAATAACGCCATCTATTACATATAAAGGCCCGGTGTTGCCTCCGTTTGCGTTACCAAAATCAATATTGGCCGAACCGCGGATAACTATACTGGTTTTTGCGCCAAGCTCTCCTGAACTTGACAACACACTTACGCCCGCCAAACGCCCCTGCAGCATCTGGTCGAAACTGGCCTCGGGTATATTTGCAATATCCTTTCCGTTTAATGAGGATATAGCTGCGGTTACCTCACGCCTGTTTTGTTTCTGGTAACCTACCACAACCACGTCTGACAGTGAATTTTCTTCAATTTGTAAGACAACAGTCAGCGGTTTATCAGTTACCTTGAGTTCCTGGCGTCTAAAGCCTATCAGGCTGATGGTAATGGCATTTGAAGTACCTTTTAATTTGAGCTTAAAATCTCCATTAGCATCTGTAACGGCTCCGTTTCCCGGCATGCCTTTTTCGGCAACAGTTACTCCCGGGAGGATTTTGCCTTCGCTATCCTTAACCTGCCCGGTAGCTGTGCCATTGGTTTGCGCTTGTGCCACACCTATCAAGGCGCTGAACAAGTAGCATAACGTGAGGAAGAGTATACGTTTTCCCATTTTGTTGTAGTTTAATTTGATTGTTTTTTAGTGAATAATTTAATAGCAGATAGTTAGTACTTAACTATCTTTTGGTGGTGTATTTTATTGTAAAACTCAGTTCATATAAGTAGATTATTTAAATTGTTTATAGTTCAGTTTGGGCATGTAAAAGCGGCCACCTGGTTATTCATTAGGCACAGGTAATCAATAAGATGTAATGCTTTATATGTTTTTAATCGGCCCGTTGTAAGCCAGTAATAATTTGCTGTTAACCAAATGTAATCAGATATGTAAGCGGCATTTATTAGGAAATTACCCGTTGATAATTACATTTTGCAAAGCGGAGAAATAATACACTTTTTTGCCCCTTAAATATTCAATTGGCGGCAATACAAAACAAAAAACACGTGGATTTCTAAAAAAACGGGAAGACTGACGATACAGGAAAGAAGGAATGGGAATAACAATTCAATTTACGCTAATTATGGCGTATTTTTAACCAAAAATTGGCAAAACACCTCCATTTAGCATAATAACAGTTACAAAACGCTCAGATTTGGGAAGGAAATTAAAGAGAACGCGGCTCCTGAGGGAAGCAGAAGCGTGGAGAAAATCACACTGAATTAACACGGAGATAACCCGTATCGTTTCAAAAAAAGAGGCCGCTCAACAATTGAAAGCGGCCATCTTTTACTGAATATTAATTAACCAACTATTAACTTAAATCAAATAAATTATTATTCAATATGGGTTATGCATTTAGCTTGCAACGCGGCCCATTGTTACCACGTTGTTGTGGTAGTTTTCCAGGTAGCCTTTTGGCGATATGCCTATTACCACTTTAAAAACCCGGTTAAAATTTGTGATGCTTTTAAACCCGCACTTGTAGGCTACGGTGTTGATATTTTCAAACCGGTGTGCAATAAGTTTTTTGCAGGCTTCATTGATGCGTACCTCGTTTAAAAAGGTTACAAAGGTATGCCCGGTATGTTTTTTAAAGTACCTGCAAAATGATTCTGGTGTCATAAACGCAACCTTGGCAACATCATCCAGCGTTAATTCTTTACTGTAATGCTGCATGATATAGTTATAAATGCCACCAATCCTAATCCCTTCATTATCGGTAATTGAAGGTAAATTGCCATAAGTACACAATGGTTCTGGCTTGTTATTAACGGTGGCCATGGCTTTCATCAGTTCAAAAAAAGCAACAAGCTGATCCAGACCACCTTTTTTCTCTAAATTTATCATGGCCTGGGATATATTGTCTGCCAGGTATGCCGGAACTTTAAACCCTTCCTGGTGCTGCTGTATAAAGGTGCTGTATTGCTTCATTTCGGGCAGGTTGAAGATATGGGTAAGCTTGCCTTCGGCATTGAAAAATATCGTCAGGGCCTTTACTTCTTTTCCAGAATCGGCGACAAAATATTCGGGATTGCTTTTAAATACATGGGGCATATTAGCTCCGATAAGAAAAATGTCGCCGGCAGCGTAATCATGCATATTGTTACCGGCAATTAACACACCCTCCCCTTTTTGAATCCATGTAAGCTGAATTTCTTTATGGCGATGCAAATATGGATAATGATAGGCTTGACAAACTTTTTCCGCGATTACACTTTTGTCATAAGGTACGGGAATAGTAAATTGTAATACTTTCATAGCTACATGATTAATTAGTGTTCAATTTACAATCATTTTTCACTAAAAAGCAAATACTAACAACTAATGGATAAATTATGGCAACAAATTGTTAAAATCCGATCATAATTAAGCATAATTCGGCAGATTAATGCTTATTATACATAATAATTGTCAATAAAACAATAAAATAACATTTGGAAGACAAAACCTTTCCAGGTACTAACACCAACAGGTTGTGCTTAGGTTTATTTCATAAAAAAATCAACATTATAATTCGGTAACATATCGCTACTCAGCCGGCAATGGCTCCACATGAATATTATCAAACAAATTATGGTTGTAGGTACTTGCAATGAAGGCCATACCCCTTAAACCAGATTTATTTGTAACGGTTGTCATTTTTTTGCCATCCACCAATCCGGTAACCTGGTCACCTTTCATTTCCAGGCGCAGATGATGCCAATTCGCGGGTTGAAATTCCTCAATTTGGCCCGAATCAATCGTGAGGTATTGCCAGTTTAGTTGCCACCTGCCATCACGGGTAAGTATCCAGCGAAAGCCCAGTTTATCTCTATCGGCATAACGTCCGCCTATCTCAACATCACCACCTTCAAGTAAAACATCACCGTCGATGCTATAATTTTGCCAATTAACGTCGCCAAATAATGAGTGCGGTTTCAATAACCAGTTGTTATACCATAAAATCCCTTGATCGGGAACTATCTGTGCCAGGCACATTCCCCCATTAGGGTACTGGTAGGTTTCAAAAGTACCTTTCTGATCAGAGAAGTATCGTGGTGTTTGGCCAGGGGAATAGCTGCTAAAATTCTCTGTATATGGAAATGGAAACGGCTTACTTTCTGGCGGAGTACCAAATGAACCTTTTGTTTGTCCGGTGGTGCTGGTTAAGGTATAAATTGCATCTGGTTCCAATGCTATTTCAATAGTATTCTTATTTAACCGCAGTGGCTTTTGTTTGATAAACTGCTCTTTTTCGGTTGATTTCCATAAATAAACAGGCCCGTTTTTAAGTTCTTTACCAATATTTAGCTTTACTTTTCTTTTTTCGCCGGTAACCATAACCACCGACCAATCGCCTGTTTTTGGATTTCGCAAAGAAACATAACTACCGCGCCAGGTAGCAGGGTCAAACTGACCGCAAGCGTTGTCCATATATACCCAACCGGGTTCAGCAAATTGAGTGGTATGGGCAATGGTCCATACCGATGGCCATATGGTATAATGACCACTCCATGGAGAATCAGCCTGGAGTGCTCCGGTACTGGCCCAAATAATTTGGTCATAAATACCATCAACAGGGCACCAGATCTCAAACTTTGTTATGCGGTCACGGGTGTAAAGTTTGTTCATTACGCGGGCCAAATAAAGAGCGCCTTTACCGCCCCATTCCTCCCCTGACTGGCTCCACTCCTCGCTTGCCCATAGCGGTTTACCTGACTGTTTGGCTTTTTCAGTAGCGTTGTGACCTGTCTTCTGGTCTATTTCCCAGGGTTCACGACCGTCTATATAATGATAACCTACAGCATTAATGAGGTTGTTAAGTTTAGGGTCCTTTTCTAATTTATCAAATACCTGCCAAAACTCGCTGTCATCATCAGGAGCCTGAAGCTTCACTTTTGAAAAACCATGAGCATCTAACGTTGGCCGTAAATTATTAGCTATCCAGTTTAAATCGGTTCCATTTTCATTTTGGGCAGCAGAAATCCAATTTATATCCAGTCCATAGTGCTTCCTTGCAGTTTCCAAAAAAGCAACAAACCAATCGGCAGATTCCTGCGAAAAACGATTGCCAACCCAGCTTGGATATCCCCAGGGAAGACAATCCAATACTACATTCGGGTTGCGTTTGCGCGCTTCGGCCATCAACCAAAACTCATACCCCCGGGGCTTAGGGTCAAGTAGTTCATCGCGCGTAATAGCATGGGAAGGTTCACTGCCGCAAGTAGAATTTTCGCCACTACCTATTTCAACTTTAAGATGCTGAAACCCTGCACCAAATTTTGGTTTAAATAAAAAATCAAGCACCTCAGACCGTTGCTTTTCAGGATAATCAACCAGATTACGACTGGAAGCTCCGGCACTTACAGCTCCGACCCCTTCAAATACTCTTCCTTTATCATTTACATTTAAAGAAATTGTTGTTTGGGCATTAATGTTCGACAGCATTGCCAACATTGTCGCAAGGCAAAATATATGTTTTTTCATCGGAATATAATTGGGAGTTTAATGTAATATTAAAAAAATGGATTCAAAAAGCGACGGCAACATTTGTTATTTTGTGGAAAGGTAACTTACATTATATTAATGGGCCCATTCATTGGATACTTACCATATTTGTTTTTTTCGGACAGCATCCATATGGTCTTGAATCAGTTAAAGTATTCGGATTTTAATGCTATTTAGGCATAACTTTCCCTCCGATTATTGATAAGAACCTGCATAATTATTCAAATCTGATGTTGGCACTATGGCGCCAAATCAAAACATACAACATTGTACATATTCATGCTTGGCGGAACCTTTTCTCTCTGTTATCTTGCTTGATTGCGTTACCACGCGATGGTCCTATTATCGTGTCTCCATGGGTAACTTTGGGCCCCTATTCTTTAAAAAACAGAAATAATAAAACAAAATGGGTTATCCATGAATTATTGAGCAAACCTATTTTAAACGGTGCCGTTTCTATGTAACAACGCGGCATGAAGGTTTTGTTATTTCAAATGGTACAAAATACAGGATCATTAACCTGATCCCGAATTTTGTCAAACTATCAAACGGACTATCAAGCGTTTATCATCATCAAGGTGAGATATTTAAAATTATTTTCTTATATGGGTGGGAAAGAAAAAGGACTTGATCTACTGATAGGGGCTCTACTGCTGGTAAATTGCAGCTATTCTTTAACCGCTGTTGGTAGCGGCGATAACTGTATGTTGCTGACCTGAAAAAAAGCTGCCGCCAATGGCGGCGGCGCCCATATCCTCTTCTAATAAGATTGACGGACTGATGTTAACGCTTAGGATTGCCCAGCTCGCATACCAGCAAATGAAAAAATCTCTGCTATTTATATTGAAGGTAAATGGTAAACCTAAACAAAATCCATAGTTAACGACTAAACTGATGAAACACATTAACCATTTTCCTTATTTAAGTACAATCGCGGCACTTGAAGATTTTGATCGGAACGGTGATTAAGACACCCAACCGATTTTCACACAATATCGCGTACTTTAATTATATTTTTAACGCGCAATAATTTAAATATGACCCACATGCTCACATAGCTCCAGAAAACAGAATTAACCAGAAATTCGAAGCTGAGGCCGCGCCAAAAAACCTGAAAAAGGCCGCTAAAAATCAACGCACAACCCATGACATAGCCTCCGAATAATTTCTCGGCCCTGATGGATATCAATTGTGCTAATGCTCCATATACAAAAAGACAGATCAATATCCCGCCTGCCCCATAGGAGAGATAAGCGTCGACAATCACCGCGGGCTTTGCGGATGCACTGGAACCTCGGTTAATTACGTTGGCATTGTACACCCTTTCCATAATAAGATCCTCGGTTATGGGTTTCGTTGGCCAGAAAAAACGCGGAACAATCGCAATAAGAGATTGCTTTACAAGTTGTAGTTTGTAAAATGCTACATCATCAGGCGTCGATTTCACATAATGGGTAAACATATCTATTTCACTCAGTCTGTAAACCAGAAAACCCCAGTTCGTTTCATCCATGGAATCTCCGTTCAAAGCCTCGTCTAACGCAATCCGCGAAGCATTGTCCGACGATTCCTCTCCTGAGTTAGTGCTACCCCGGAAACTATTTACATAAGAAGGAAGGAAAAGAAATAAAATAAGTAATAAAGGAATAAACGTGACGACCACCATCTTTTTGTAACTTGGATACAAAAAAACACCCAGCACCACCACACTGATAATGATCGGCTCCTTAAACCCGGAAAGCAAAGCGCTATAAAAATTAAAAGCATACAAAATCAGACAAAGCGATAGATTGGCCAACTTTTGCATTGGCAAGGCAAAGGCAAGTGCCAGCGTGCCAGCTATAAAACTTAAAGAATTTAGTTGAAAGTAAAATTGCGATAATCCGGGTGATGCTAAAAATAGCAGAGAAAGTGGGTAAGCGACCAATGCTATGGTGAGAAGAAGATTAGCCACCTTTTGCTTTTCAATATAATATTTTGACATAACCGGATACTTCATAAACACCAGTATGCCAGTAACTAAAGCAGCATGCCCCAGACAATAATAACGCTGGCATTGCGCGATGAGCGCTAACGCATCCTCGTTAATTGGCAGGGACTGCTGGGAATAATAGTAACCCAGATTACTCCAAAAATAAAAAATAGAGGTACAACTCATATACCCGGCAAAGATAATCTGCACCAGGAAGACAGGCCGCATCAGTTGGTCTGACACAGGACGGTCAGAAGGTAGTGGCTTGATCCTTCCTGTGAGCACAACAAAAAAGATAAAAAATGAACCAGACCATGCAATCAAATAAGAAGCAATGGGAACAAAATCAAATAGAGATGCTAACGTAAAAGGAGCAAAAAGAATGAAATACTTAAATACTTGGTGATGACTGGAAAATTGTGATCTGATATCGTCTGCACGTTGCAATCTCATAGATTATTAAAATTAGTGATTTGTTCGCGGATACTTTAATAATACTTGTTCTATTGCTTCTGCTACACGCTTAAAGGTCCACTCCTTGATGGTCAACAACGATTGTTGACCCAAAATTGCCAGTTCCCTTTTTTTCACCAGTAAATCAGTTAATGCCTGCCTGAACGTTACGAGGTCACCGGCTTTGAAAACAACACCATTATGCGCTGAAACAAGGTCGACACCACAGCCTACTTTATCAGAAACGATTATAGGTTTACCGCAGGCCATGGCTTCATTTACTGCCAGTCCCCATGTTTCTCCGGGGCCACTGGATGGCAGGCAAAAAATATCACAAGCCTGATATAATACCGGCATTGCGGACTGGTTCTGAAAATCAAGAAAATGAACTTGTTCCTTACCTTTCGCTTTTAATTGTAACATCGGGGCCAAAGAACCGCTCCCGACAAAAAGAAGATGACAATTTTCAGGATTCAAAGACAAGAAAGTTTCCATCAGTAACATTGTGCCTTTTTTGGGTTCTAATTTACCAGCAAATAAAATCAGGATTTCGTCTGTCCTTATTTTAAGCTTTATCCGTAGGTTTTCCGCTTCCCCCAGCCTTGGCTGGGCAAAACGATTATTATCCACAGCGTGTGGAGCAAAACTAAGCTGCTCCTCTTTCAAACCATATTTTTTAAAATATGCTTTATTGTTTGTTCCAACAAAAAACGCATGATCAATATGTCGGTACACCCACTTCAGAAATGTCGTTTTCATCAACCGCTTGATAAACAAAGAAGATTCATCAAGTAGCGTGGAGTCTCCCCGAAAATAAACCGGTAAACGACCATGGTACCTGCGGATCACTTGGAGATGACTGTGATATGCCCATCCGAAAACAAGAATGGCATCCGGCGCAAAGTCTGCCAATTGCCTGGTTAGCCCGGGGGTTATAATCCCCATGAAGTGATGAGAACCCGGATCGGTTGCTGTATTTTTAACCCATTCAAACGGATAACCTTCCAGCAGGGGAATATCCCAGTCTACAACTCTCGAGAAGCCTGGGTCATGTTTATTCAACGAATCGCTACCCCAGGTATAATATACCTTGATATCGATATTGCCCCGTTCGTGAAGTAAACGGAATACCGGCGCATAATACTGAATAGGGTGCGTAGTGATAATAGCAAGTTTCTTCACTTGTTCGTAAAATTTCCTATCAATAAAAAGGGTTTTTCCAACAACCTGTAACTGAATAAAGAAATTGGATAAAGTAAAAAATCGCTACAGGCTGTCGCAATCAATAGTCCCAAAATGTCATAAAATAAAAAAATGAGTAAATATGTTACTACCTGAAAAAACAAGGCTCGTAAAATACAAATTATAAGATAATACCCCAGAGCAGCTAAAACAACAAACCGTCAAGCGTTCGTATCTGTTTTTTCAAAATGTTCAAGGACCTTCATAAATAAATCAACCTGTTTTCCTGTAAGGTTTTTTGCACTGAAATTTTCAAAACCCGGCCGTAAGTGAATCGGCTTAAATTCTTTATTAGCCCATTTAGTGAGGATTCTGCTAATTCTGCTGACAGCATCCGCCTTGTCAAAAATAACTATTTCTGTGCCGTCTGCACTATTACGGAGCACTTCAGTTGCCGGACTCCGTGTGTTAAACACTGCGAGCATGGCTTTTTGGGTAAGCAAGTATGGATAAATCTTCGACGGGGTGTAAGCCGGATCATCAGAGCCCGGAAGGAATAATGCATCCGCGTCTTTAAGGGTCACCAACGCATGATAATAACTGATGCGGTCTGTTGATTCTGAAACCAGTTCCTGCAAACCCATGCTTTCTGCAAGGGGGTAAATTGTAGGCACGCCTTTTCCTTTTGCAGCATAACTCGTACCGATAAAATGAAACCTGAACTTGCCGAACAGTTCAGGTTGACTTAAAAGCCCCGCTTGAAGCGCTTTAAAAACAGGTTCGACGGCCTTATGCATATCCATTCCACCCCGGCCGATATAAACTATATTGATAAAGCCTTCAATTAAAAGTTTCGGAAAACTATCTCTGTTAGCTACGGCTATTTCTATATCAGGCGCGAAAGCCCCAAAGGTAATAACTGATTCAGGGATAGATTTGATGATGGGATATCGTGCTTTTAGGTCGTCAATATATTTTTGAGAAACAGCGATCAGCCCATTACTATGTTTAAGGGTCACCTGTTCCAGGAATTTATTCATACGGTAGGAAAACCAGTACTTAGGGGGCCACTGATCACGGGGCTTATCTTGATAATAATCTGAGTGCCAAGGGTCTTGCATATCGATAACATAAGGTATCTGAAACTTTTTTTTCCACCATACGCACATTACACAAACTGGAAATTGCGTAGATGAAAAGTATATCAAATCATAATGATTATCTTTTAATAACTTATCTACCATTTTCTTGTAAAAAAACATAGATCGTAAGGCGATACTCCCTAAACCGAACTTGGCCGTCCATTTTCGCGATAAAGCCGCCACCTTGTAAACTATTGTGCCTGCAGGTATGCTTTGCAGTAATAACTCATCCTTAGACATTTCCGAGTAGTCTTCATGAACCACCACCACATCGGCGTTCCAGCCAAACTCTTGAAAATAAGGCAGGCTGGTTCTTACCCTCTGCATATCCGGGGTATTAGAAGGTGGAAAGTAAGGGGAAATAATCAATACCCTTTTCAAATTATTTTGCACTTAGCTGATCTAAAAATCCCGCAAGCTGATCGGCATATTTACCGCTATCAAAATGCAATGCGTTATGCCGGGAAGAAGCGCCCAGCCTTTTTAACATTGCTTCATTGGATAAAGCCGAAACAATTGCCAGCGCAAAGTCTCTCGGCTTATTACCCTGCACCACTATGTTTTCGTCGCTAAGCTCATACCCTCTCCTACCTGCTGTTGTTGTAAGGCACGGTATACCGAGATTGATTGCCTGTGCAAGCTTTGTAGACGCTCCTCTCGCGTACCAAAAAACCGGATTCAAGAATAACGACCAGCCGGTGATCTCGTCATTCAGCCTGGCATTATCCAGCTGCCCCTTATATTTTATAAAAGAATAGCGATGAGCCAGCTCCATGCCAACGTAAGCAGGACCGCCCACCAGTTGGATCGTTCCCGAAAAATCAAGCTTTGTTAATTCATCGGCAAGATAAACTATACCTAATTTATTAGGCAAATGATCAAGTGTACCCACAAAACCGGCTACGCCCGGCGATGGCATTGTTTCCATAAACCCGGGCGTAAGCAACCTTGGCAAGTAGAACGTTTCCTGTGCGCCAAGCCATTGATTGATAGCTACCTCCTGGGCACTTAAAATAACCACGCCATCCAGTGCCAGGGTAAAGAACTTGTGCTCACGGACTAGCAGCTTCCCCAACCGCCATGCTTTTAGGAAACCAGCTTTACCCTGGCGCGTTATATCATTTAGGTAGTCGGCGCTCTCGTTACCGTGCGACAAACCTATAAACTTTACATCTGCAGCAACATAGCGCTTAAGCTGCTTAGCCCAGGGTGAAAGGTTGATCTGGTTAAAAAAAACGAGTTTGATACCTGATTCATTGATTGTTTTGATGAGCTCCCCTAAGTAAGGCGATGCGGAATAATGATCATAAGTATCCAGCCCCAGTTTAATTTTTACCCGATTGAAGACATTAATAACCGGCCTGACGGGATATTCCTGGATTTGAATGCCGGCCTGACGCAAGTATTCAAGATATTCGCGGGTACATAATTGCACCCCACCTGTATTATTCTGGTTAAGGTAGTTTTCATCTGAAATAAATAATCCGGTCTTATTCATTTGCCCGTCATCTGTTTGTAAAGCTCCTCGTAATGTCTGGCGATTACCTCAGCGCTAAATTTTATCCTGGCAGTCTCTCTGCATTGATGCCGGTCTATAGCTCCAGCGTTCTGAACCGCCTGGCACATCTCTTCATAGTCTCTGCACAAAAAACCATTCTTCCCGTTTTCAATTATTTCCGGCAAGGCCCCCCTGTTGAACCCGATCACCGGCGTTCCGCAGGCCAGAGCCTCGGCCATTACGATCCCGAAAGGTTCATCCCACATAACCGGCATTAAAAAAGCTTTGGCATTGCCAAGCAAAACGTTTTTTTCGGCATTGTTAACGGGGCCGATGTAACGGATGGTAATTCCATCAATAAAAGGTTTAACTTCTTCTTCAAAATATTGCTGATGGATTGCTTCCATTGGCACATTGCCGGCTATGACAAGTTTATTGCCGGTTTGCAAAGCAAGCTTTATAGCAATAGCTGTACCTTTTTCTTTTTGTATTCGCCCAAGAAAAACTAATGGTGCGTCCGGTTGTACTGTTTCCTGAAAATCGTAATCCCGGATATCGACCCCGTTATAAATCGTGGTAACCTTACAGAAATCTTTTATCTGACCGGCAATAAAGTTGCTGCAGGCTGTAAATTGTAAGGTTCCGTTACGGGCAAGACCTGCTGCATTCTTCACCCTTAGTACTGTAGGTGGCAGTTGGTAAGACACGATTTTTTTTATGCCGCTAAACATAAGTAAGGCAATATTACTCATGCGGCCGAAAGTATGAACCAGATCGAATCCTGCAAATGCAATTTTCGCGGTCAAAAAATTGATCCTCAAAAAATCTCCAGTGCTGTATTGTGCGTGTTCGCGGTATGGAACAAGGGGGCACCCCGGCACGGAATCTTGATGGGCATACAAGGTAACATTGTGTCCCATGATCACAAGTTCCTGTATCAGCATAAAAATAATTCGTTCTATACCTCCGTAATGTTCAGGAGGCACTGGAATCAATGGGTTGACGATAATAGCTATTTTCAAGTTTGTTCCTGAAGTATTTGGTTATAGATCCCGAGATAGTTATCTGCACATTTTTCAAGTGTCAGGTTTTCCATCACATAGTCCCGCGGCCTAAAATCCCGGGCACCGATAAGAAATGCAGTAAGTTTGCTTTCAAAATCTGAAAACGCAGTGAAAGTCAGCCCGCAGCGTTTATCCCAGTAAGGCACAGAACTGACCGGGCTGAATTGTACCCGCTGGGGATAGTAGGCAGGGTCTTGCCAGAAACCACCTCTGTCCCAGGCTAAGACAGGTGTACCCGTTGCTAATATCTGCTGGTAAGCTAGCCCTTGTGTTTCATGCTCACAAAGGAACAATACATTCTTACATAGTTGAAGGCCGGCTAACAACTCCTCGGGTTTGTAGTGTCCGTAGGTGATGGTGCGGTATGATAAACCCTTTTTTTCCAGCACTGCCCGAATAGGAGCAAGCAAGGTTTCTTCATAATAATCATGCTGCCACCTTATTTTATTATAAATGAGAAAATCATACTCAGGAGCTTGCTTTATCTCAGGCGACCATTGATCTGTATCTGTTCCCACCGGCCAGGCTATGACCTTTTCCCCGTAAAAGGGTTCAAACATTTGCCGCATCCACTCTCCTGGCACCAATACGCGTTTTACATTGGGATACCTCAACAAAAGGTCGGGGCACTCTATTGCGTGTGAATATATACCGGCACCGAATATTATGGGGTTTCGCCATGACTTTGTGTATAATAAGTAAGGCATCCCGATAATACAAACGATCTCCTCGGGATGTTTTGATGCATAACGGTAATCATTCAACCGGTATGTTACGCCAAGCCTGTCAAGTCCCTTCATCAGATTAATCACGATCATTCCTACGCCCCCAGGCCTCTTTTTTCCCCTGATGAGCCTGCGGATGAAATTCCGGGGATAACGGTCATATTTTACCCAGCGGTCGTTCTGAGGTTCGTCGTAAAAGATATTAAGTGGTTTTATGGGCTTATAATTTTAGTAAACGTCTTATATGTAATATTTTTTCAGCTCTTTTAAATCCCAGCAACCTGTAAAGGCGGTAAATAAAGGATTTTTCATCAGGCACAAAATCGGGGTTAAGCTCGTAAACCCAGCGATAAATATTTTCCCCCTCTGCAATATGTGTTTTGGCAACCCAATGTGCCATATGCCACAGAATATTGCAAGCCGCATTTTTCCTGCGCTGTGTAAGTTCACCAATTTCAGCTAATCGGGCAAAAGCATTCCGATAAATTTTAAATCGTGCCAGATGGTCTGCTGTTTCCTGAAGACCCGATGGGTTTTGTAGCCGTTCCTGATCATGAAAGTGATGCACCAAGGTAAATGTTTTCAAATGGCTCAAGCGGGGAAACTTCATGGCCACTTCGATTATAAATTTACGATCATCCAAGGCTCCGTACTCCTGCCGATGAGGTATATCTGCTATAAATTCAAGTTTAAAAAGGTATGCACTGTAATGCGAAGAATCACATTCTCCCAATTGCTGTGCTAGGAAATCATCACAATCGATCCAGCTGATCTCCCGGATTATTTCATCTCTGGCAGATACCTGGTACCCCGCGCACACAACATCTGCCTGGCTTATTTCCGCCTCTTCGAAAAGCTTGTCGGTTGAACTAGGAAGGAACCAATCATCAGAATCAAGAAAACGGACGTATCTACCTGTCGCGGTTGCAAGTGCCCGGTTAACGGCCCAATCCTTTCCCGCGTTGGACTGAAAAATGCTAATGACTCCGGACTGCTTGCTCAGCCATTCCCACGTACCATCGTTACTTCCATCGTCTACAACAATAATTTCAATATCCAAGCCGGTTTCCCGGCAACTTTCCAATGCCTTCGGCAAGCTCCACAAGCGATTATAGGTTGGGATAATGATACTTACGTCTTTCAATCTATTATTCTTTCTGATTTCCTGATTTTTCTAGCTCCAAAAAAAGCGTGGTACATGGGCCGCAAAAGATTCTTTAGCCCAACGCCAACGAGGTGGGGTATAACCACTGTTAACTGCACCATCATCCGTTTTTTAAATGCTTTTGAGCCCGAAACGATATTTGCAAGCAGGGCAGCTTCGCGAATATAAGGCATCATCTGATTATGGTGGCCCAGGAAATGTACAATAGCCGGTTTGGCAACAGTAAGCGGCCATTCCCTGACATAATCACGGTGTTGGGGAGTATTATACAGTTCGGCTACACCTTGAAACAGGTTTGATTTTATACCTGACCGGAAATTCACAAACTCCGCCATAATACTTCCGTCTTCGGGCAAGGCTACCTGCTGGTTTAACTGCATAGCCACTGCCAGGATAACTTCATCGTTGGGCCGGTTACGCAAACGGACAAAACCTGCCTGATCATAAATCTTTTCGATCCGGCGTGCTTCCGCATACACGTTATCTACCACGGCGCCGCTTTCGAGATAGTAGATCCCACCGTTAAATTTCGGAATTTCCTTAATGCCAAAATAGGTACAGATCCCGGCGACATCGCCGAACCACTCCCCTTTACATATGTAATTTCCAATAACGGAAACATGGTGTCCACGGAATTGCTCAAATACAAAATCGAGGTTACGGTAAATCAGACAGTCGCTATCAATGAAAAGCGTATGTCCATCGCTGATCAATTTGTCAAGATGCAGTTTAGGCGAAAATCCTTCACCAATCTCCCCTTTACCGGTGGTAATCAGCTCTATTTTGGCAAGGAGCTCACGTGGAACAAGCTCCGGTAAATCGGTAACTAGCTGAAAATTAATATCTTCCCCCGTGTGCCAGAGAAAAAATGATCTGGCAAGGTTTACCGCGAAGTCAACATATAGTTTTTTACCTGTCGCTATCGTGATGACTTGTCGTCTTTCTTTCATCTTGTTTTGTCGCGATTGAAATTGCGATGATCCTAAAACACATTTCGTATACCTCATTATTCCATAATTGCCGAAAGGCGAGCCCGCAAAAAGCCCGGATCAGTTTCAAAATCATGTACAATCGTCTGAACATAGATGGTTCCGGAAATATAAGCAAATGTTTTTCCGTTTTTTTTTCAAGAGAACTGATCATATGCCAGTTACGGGGAGTACTTTCCAGGTAGCCTTCGTGTGAAATAGCGATACCCTCAATCGGGTCGATCAGCGCATACTTCACCGACCGTCTGTTAAAATATGCAGTCAGAAAGTTTTCAAACCCAGTTTCTTTCTCTCCTTCCATTTTCCTGGAATTATCCATTGCTGCAAACCCTTCACAGATCAGTGCAGTTCGGTTAAAACCGGGATTGGTGGAGTAACCGTTAATGTTCAGAAAAAGGTTTTGGCCTAATTGTTCTTTTTTAAAATCATCAGTCAACGGCCCGTATTTACTATAAACAATCCCGGCCCAATCCGTGTGTTGGTTCAATAAAGAGGTATAATAAGGTACATCAACGTGGGTATGAAAAGCCCAGTCATCTTCCAGCCAGAAAAAAAACTCCGTTTTGATATTGATGATCGTATTTTTTATACTGATTACATATCCTTTCCTTTTAAAACCATAAATCACCTGATCCGGGTTGATTAGGTTCATAATGGTACTATCAATAACTCCGTCAACAGCGAGGATGACCTGATCAAATTTAAAACCACAGGCGGCATTGAAAGACTTCCACGTTTTGCTCAGCAAATGCTCTCTCCCTTCGCAGGTGAAAATTACCAGACTAACCCTATTCATACCTTGATTTCAAATACATAGTGATTTTATTAGTTATGCGGCTGCGGAAATGATTCTGCAAGGAAAAAAAACGTTTTTTAAACAATCGTCCGATGATATATAACCTATAATCCAACCTACTTTTCCTGGTCCATACACTGGTCATAGGAATGATGTTGTCCTCAATCAGCCGTATCCAATTATCCCGAAAAAAATCCAAAGAGTACTTCACCGATTTCTCCGTTGATCTGGATTGGTACATCCTGGCTAATTCCAGATCGTCACGCAGCTGTAATAGTATCAACTTAAGCTGCGTATAACTATCTACCCTAATCATGTCGTGGGGATCGTTTGTTTCTGCAAGGTAGGCAGATTCATTGGTACCAATGACAATAACGTTCCCTGCCCAGGCATTTATTAATTTACTAGCCGGTTTATTCAAATAAGGGTCACCGTCAAAGCTTCTGATCGCAACAACAGCGTCCACATCACGGTAATCACTCCAGCTCTCCACCGTTGGGCAAATAAAGCGTATACCTTCATCCGAAAGAAAGTTTTTCCAGTCTTCTGATTTGAGTTCCGGCGTGAGATTATTTATATCACCCATGTAATATAAACATTTAATCCCTACCAATGGTGTTGTACGCCTGAGGATACCGGGAGATGGCCAGTGCCTTATAAAATGACCGTTCTTGTAAGTTTTAGCGGCTTCCCGGTTCTGGAAAATATTAACCTGACTAAAAGGGTGCCAGGTACTGTCAGCTACCAGGCATATCCAGAATTGTTTTTCCAAGGGCTGCTGATCCATGCTGATCGATCCCCGGAAAAACAAAATGATCCCCTCTTGTGGCATTTCATCTACAAGATGGCAACAATAATAATCTTTAAGTTCAAGATAGGTACGGAAAGGCCATAACAGCCAGGTATCGGCAGACGACAATGCGGCTTTTACCCGGCTGTTCTGTTTGTCGTCAATACTCAGCTCTTTATGGTAATCATACGGAAAATGATCCTGATCGATATAAAAATACAATATCACTTCGCCTTTATCCAATGGTAGTATTTTTGAAGCAACAACAAAACTTTCCAGGGTAATAGGAATCTTAGCTTATTGAATAATTTATTACCTAAATAAGGCGGGTGAGCTAATCCGCCATAGGATAAGGCAAGCAGATAAGCCTGCCTGCTTAAATCAGGAAATTCAGCATAATTTTGATAGCAAAGTTCGGTAAAATTAAAAGCCAGCGCTTTTCTGATCCCTGGACGGTGCTCAAATGGTTTCAATTGCTTACTTTTTGATATCCACGAGTTCAGCACCGCTACACTCCGGGAGTAACTGCCGCGGTTACTCATGGTAGCCGTTGTACTTTTCCTGTAATAATTTAAACCACTCTCGGAATATCTAACTCCAGCCGAAGCCAATAGTACCCGACAGAAAAACTCTCCATCATCGTCAGGGTTACGTTCTTCTGTCCATCGTCCTGCCTTATCAATAATATGCCTTGGTGTAAGCCAGGCGTTCGGCTGTATCATGCCACCATAGTTTTCATGGTAACCACCATAAAGTTTGATCAAAAAATCCACCGGGTCATCGCTTCCCTCGGCATACCATTCTTTACATTGAGAAACAGCATGCGGGTCTTCATGATCATTAAAAAACACGGTGCAGCATAAGCCAACATAGTCCGGGTAATTTTTCAAGATCTCTAACTGGGATGCTATTTTATCAGGAGACAGAAAATCGTCTGCGTCCAGGAATTGGATATAACTGCCTAAAGCAGCATCCAGTCCTGTGTTTCTGGCAACCCCTGCCCCGGCGTTGTACTGACGGATGAGTTTTACACCATTACCCAGAAACTGCTTCGCCTGATCATAACTATTATCCGTTGAACCATCATCTACCACAATGATTTCAAGGTTATGCCAGGTCTGAGAGAGGACAGACTCAATGCATGTTGCTAAATAAGAACCGGCATTATATACCGGGATGATCACAGAAACCAGTGGAACTGTTTCCACTACCCGAATATCTCCTTCCATCGCGTTACAGCTAATGTATTTGATGGGACTTTATTGTTCTTAAACCAGGGCTCCAGGAGCATCTGCCTGTATAAACCTTCATTTTCATCGAGTTCAACTATTTTATCAACAAGCTTATCATACTTAAGTCCGTTAAATTGTACCCTCATCTTTAACTCCCTGCCAATTATTTTTATCTTTCGCTTAATATGATCAGGCATATTATGAAATACGCCAGGCCGGAAATCTTTGAAATCCATCTGCGTTGTTTTTTCAAGTGCCCGGGTCAGTACACCATAATCTGCATTAAGTATGTCAAACCCATTAATAAAGCTATCCGGGTTGAATAGGTCTGTAATGTAAGGGTCACCGCAGTAAATTGGGATGCTCCACTCCAGCATGGCATCATAAAGCTTTTCTGTCTGATATCCTGGATAAGAATTATTCTCAAAAGAGATTGTAAACTTATAAGGTGCAAGGAACTGCCTTTTGCGTTCCCATATATCCCCCTGGAATAGATTGTCTATCGATGGCATATTGTTCATCGACCTGCCAGGTGCATCCACTTTTTTATATTTTGATAGGGCCCTGAAAAAAGCCTCCCTGTAAGGCACTTTGTGACCATAAAGAAAATTACAGAACCGAGTCTTTGTACTGATGATCCTGTCAATATCGGGATTGTTTTTGAGCAGTTCTGCAGGATCAAGATTATGCCATTGTATTTTTTTGTAGTTGGGGTGTCTGACTTCCTCTTCCAGTGGCATTCCGAAAGCCCATTCACATAATGAAAAGTCGGGCGCTATGTTTTCACAATAATAGCCGATCCTCACGTAACGATCGCTCTTTGGCGGCAGGTCGTTCCCATAAGGACCGAAAATAATAAAATCAGGATCATCGCTATCCAGAAATTCATAATAATCTGACACACAGCTAAATACTTCCCTTACACCTATTCCAAAAGACAGACCGTTTTGAAATTTTATTTTTATAACTTTCTTTACCTGCTGCATCAGTTCAATATGTTGAAATGATTTATTAATTTTTTTAGTTTCTCAAGGTTTAACTCAATAACTGCGTTAGTGCCTTCGGCGTCAGATTTAGCATCGGGGGGAGGCCCCTCTCCGACCAGGTAATAATAGGTGGCTTTGACGTGATCGCATATCGTCCAGTAACAGGGATTGATCCACCGGGGTGAAAAAAACTCAAGTACCTTAGTCCCCGGCTTGCAAAAAACGACGTTACTAAATGCCGCTCCGTGCGGCCCCACGATAATCCGGGCATGATGAAAAATCAATGCCTGTTGTGCAATGGTGTACTGTTCGCACAGTATCGTCTCAAAACCCTGTTCAAGCAGATAATTTTCAATCTCCCGTTCATTAGTAATACTCCGTTTACCGGATCTTTTCAGGTAAATTCTCTCGCCATAAGAACTGCATGTTTGTTCATTCAGGAAAGTTTCTCTTAAAAACCGGCAGGCGAATGCGGCCACTTCGTCCAGTCTGGAGGGCAGGGAAGGAACGATCAGACGTTCTGCGCGTATATGAAACCCAAAATGGTCATTAGCCCGGCAAATTTTTTTTAAAGATATATTCAGCGCTGCCAATGCTTCCCGCTGGAACGGAATGTCCCGGTAATCAAGAATATAATGATCTATCAAACTACTGTCAAAACCAGCCGTCCTGAGTAATTGCAGGCGGGGCAGGATATCAAACATCCAATGGTAATACATATCCGCACCTGAAGCACTCAATATCACGGATGTTCCGCTTAGTGTTACTGGCGGAACAAGTTTAAGCTGTTTAAAAATACTATGTTCTTCTTTCTCAAATTCACGCGATACATCCCCTAATAGCTGTCCATCATCTGTAACCACGGCCCCCTGGTTTCCCCATACACGCCATCCCCGCACATCCAGCACAAATACCTGCTGCGGAAGAGACACAAGTGATTGCTTATATTTCCAGTAGATATTGCCGTCGGTTGTTAAGGGGATACCCCTGTTTACCAACGGAGCGTTTTCAAAGTAGCTGACGATCTCGTTGGGCAGACCAGCAAGTGTGACAACTGACTCCGGAATAAAAAAGTGCTTACGGTAAAACGCCGAACTTCTTAAAACAGCCAGAACCGCGTCTTTAATCTTTTCTTTCCAATGATTACGCATTAGGGCATTACCAAGTAAAATATTCGCTTTAGTTTTTGCAGCACACGGCTTCCGATATACTTTTGTTTGATTAATGAAAACAGTTTGCCTGACCGGTCATATTGATGCACCACTGCGTAAACTTCTCCTTTGCTGTTCACCACCTCAGCAGACGCGTTCATGTGATACGGCTGATACGCGCCTAAGGTAGCTACAAAAGGATCATCATTGGCGAATACACGCATTTCTGCCGGCTTTTTGGCATAAACGTAGCCATTATGTACTCCCTGATCAAATGCCCAGGGTAATTTCGCATGATGCTCCAGTTTTTTTTTCATATGTTTGAGATATGCGATAACGGGATCGGTACCGCCTATCGTAAACCCTGCGCAGCTAACCACCTCATCTATGTAACTATCCGTCACCTCCCTGCCATTGGCGGCGGAAGACCATTGGTAATTGAGCGCCGAATACCGGAAAGTTTGCACCGGATCTTCAAGGAAAACATTGATCTTGTCTTCAGCCACGCCCAGGAAGGGATTTCTTTGAAAAATAACGTCCCTCACGTCGGTCATCATCACCTTCTTGTATTTCATTTGGTTAGCAAGCAGGTATTCGAGGAACAATATAAAACGATAATTTGATATACTTGCCTCTGGAGTGATTGCCTCAAATGCGTGAGCATACTCTGTCAGGTAAGGATGCGTTGTTTGGTAATCAATCAAGATAACCCCGTTTTTCTTCAACGCCGCCCGGGTTGCTTTCGATACAGTCTCCGAGATAAAAACAACGATATCCCCTTTGAAAGCAACCTTTTTTAATGATTCAAAAAAAGGCTGAAGGAAAGGATAGTCATAACCATGAACAATGGTTAAAATTAAATCATTCATTACAATCGTTAAATAAAGTTATGGTTTTACTGGCAATTATATTCCAGTCAAAATATTGTTCTGCTTTTTTGCGGGCTCTCTCCCCCATAACCACCCTGGCTGAAATATCATTATATAACAATAATACAGCCTCAACAAGGTCATCCGAGTTTTTTTGCCGGCACATAATAGACATGGTGTCATCAAGATAGGTATGTGCTGCCGGCAGGTTTGTTGTTATTACAGGTACCCCACAGGCCATTGCCTCCAGTATAGCGTTATTCGCCGTACAATCGTTAAGGGGGATCAGGCAACAGTCTGCCTGCCTATATAAGGCAAGTAAATTCTGGTCACCGATCTCCGAATGCCATTTTACTTTTGAAAGTGTTGAAAGTTCCCGCATTTCGGCCGGTAAATAACCTGCCTTATCTGAATAAACAATGTCAAAATAAATATCCGCTGGAAAAGACAGAAGCTTTTTGACGGCTTGGCTGAGCGTCAATGTGTCACGCAGGTATCTTCCGACAAAGAGGATCTTAAATGGCCCACTTTCTTTTTTTAGAGAAGTTTCCGGCTTATAAAAATCAATATCTACGCCATGCGGTATACAAACAACTCTTCCTGGCACCAGGTCCTCAAAGTAATTCTTATCATATTCTGATAAGGTGATAACAGTGTTCACATTTTTATACTTATGTGCCAAGGCAGAATTTTGCGCCCACCAGGACACTGGCTGATGATGAGTTACCACCAGCGGTAATTTCAGGCGCGAGGTCAATATCGCCCCGAAACCTAAATAGGATTCTCCATAGCAATAGTGAACTATATCATGCTTTTTCCGTCGGGCTTTAAGGAATAGCCGAATCTCTGATTCAAATGACTGTGCATTGTAGAAGCCAGATCCGCCGACAAGCCTGGATGATTTTTCCAGCAGGCGACCTACGCCACGCGGATACATTTTTTTAAAATTGCAGAACACAGATTCAATCTCTATATCGGGCGTAAAATGACCGTATAGGGCATCATAACCGCTAATGCTACTCATATGTGCGAATCTTTCGCGAAGGGCTAATAACCTGACCATTTCTGAAGAAAAGATGCGAACCGGGTATACCTGTACTGCAATGCAAATATTTTTTTGAATACATCCATCTCCCGTCCTCCCATGATCCGGCAAAATTTCCGGGATAACTGCACCGATTGTAAAACTGATAGCCGCCCCTGTATGTAAAGCAGATTTTCAAAGAACCAGGGATATGCCATAGCCAGCAGCTCAGATCTCTGTGTGCTGAATTTTTCAGTGACAAATGCGATAAATTGCAGTAACGCCTGCGCTTTGGGGAAAGCCCGTGTTTTCCCTGCGCTAATATTGATACCGCTTGCGCGCCAGTATACCTTCTCCGCCTGGATAGTGAATATCAGTTGATCGTCTGCAAAAATGAGCCAGGAGGCATCGTCAGCACAATAAGCCGAAGGGAAATTAACAAACCCCTGGTACTTATCAAATACCTCTTTTCTGAAGATGTATTCCACAGCCGCGCTCAAAGAGCGGGATTGAAGCCGGCCGGTTAAAAAGCCATAAGCTGATTCGAGTACCGGGTGTGGCTGCTTTATACAGATAGTGGCACCAATACTGTCAATCATTTCAATATTAAACCTGTAAAGGTTATATGCTGCTCCGGTGGCTTCCAGTTCACGATAAAACGCCTCAACGCACCCCGGTGACAGGACATCATCATCTGAAAAAAGCCAGACCCACTTTTCTGCGGATAGGCGAACACTTCTATTCCAGTGTCCGACCAGGTCCTTTCTTCCCAGGTTATCGGGGAACCGATAATATTCAATATTTAACTTATACTTATATAAGTTAACGATAGCAAGGAGGTCTTCTCTGCTCCCGTCGTCAGAAACGTAAACAATGAAATTATGATTTGTCTGCGCCACGATAGAATCCAGCGCAGTTTCCAGGAAGTTGGATTTATAGGCAGGTATAACAATGGCAAGTTCAGTAAGCATTGATCACTGCTAATAACTTAGGGGCAAGTATATCAACATCATATTGTTGAACCAATTTTGCGGCATTTCTGCCAATCGCCTGTACCTTGGGGCGATCTTTATAAAATGTAATAACACATTCCGCCATCGCCGTGACATCATCATATGCAAAAACACCACCCGTAGTATCATCAATGATCTCGGGGATACCACCGGTATCTCTGAAACACAATATGGGTTTGGAAAGGGCAGCAGCTTCCAGGCTTACCAGTGGAAATGGATCTTCCCGGGACATCAGTGCGAACAAATCAAACAATTGAAAATAATTTTGAGGAACATTTTTCTGACCTGTAAAACATATTTTTTCAGCAAGCTGCAGACGTTCAATCTCGTAAGCAATTTGGGCATGTACTTCTGTTGATTGGTGTCCAACCCACATAAATACTATATCATTATCCGGCAATAGTTTATTAACAACGGCCGCCAGGCGGATAAAAAGGTCTGTGCCCTTACGCCATCCGGCTTGCCCGGCGGCACCGACAATAAAACTGGCAGTCAGGCCTAATTCTTTTTTTAAATGCAAGGGGGCAAGGTCCGGCCTCGTTATTTCAGCTACCGGTATGAATTCATTGATCACGTTGATCCGCTCCGATGGTATGCCATAACTCTTTTGAATATTTAGCCGCACACTATCACTCGCCGCTATATAACCATCCACAACATTTTGGTTTTCCAGACTGAAAGCATGCGAGAAATAAGCATTTAACGAATAAGAAAGTTCATGAATATGTGCAAGAAGCCGGCATTGATAAAACCCCTTTAATAGCGGCCCGAGTTCCATCGTATCTGCCGTATTCAGGTAAACCAAATCAAACCCCGAAGATTTCAATTTCGGCGGAAATGGAACCGCTATTCCCTTTCTTCCTACTACCTTTCGAAAGGCAGATAGCCCTCTCAAATATATTGAAGATGGCAACATGCCTGGCCTCCAAATGTAAACCGGAGCAATCTTCTCGAACTCGGCCTCCAGTGGGCCGCCACATTTTAGCAATATCGTGATATCTGCCTTATCATGAACATTTAACCACCGCAAGAAGTGCAATATCACCATCGGAGCTCCCATCATTGCCGCATCGTGAAGAACAAAAAGAATTTTCTTATTTTTCATTTACTCGTTATTTTTTTGACGATAAACCGCAAAACTACCGGATAGCAGAAATATTGGCGCAAAAAATCATCCCTGACGATCTTGAGCGATTTTCTGGCATTATCCGCGTCAGCAGATTTGTTCTGGCCGTCAAAATAAAAGGTGCCGCTGGTGAAATCTTGTTTCATAATCTTCCCTTTTAGCAACGCACGCAAAAGAAACCAGTAATCCATGGTGTAGTGATTGTCTTCAGGGAATACCCCGATCTTACTTTGCAGTGCCCGCCTGTAAGCATAGGAAAGTGGATTTGCTGGAAACACGCAGGGCCAATAGTGTAATATCTCCTGAAGATGTATAGAGGGCCGATTGAACACCCTGGTACCATTATGGTCGGTTTCAAGGTTAGCCACCACCATATCCATCCCTGGATTCAAATCAAAAGCCCGTTTGTAATTTTCAAGCGCGTCTGGCCGGAGTTCGTCATCTGCGTTCAGGTAGATAATTATATCGCCTGTTGAACGTTGAAACGCTATATTCATCGCTGAAGACTGCCCGCTGTCAGCATGAGATAACCAGTTCAGGTGCTGATGAGCGCCCAGAATACCAACAGTTTCATCTGTTGACGCACCATCCTGTATGATATGTTCCCAATTAGAATAGGTTTGCGCCTTTACGCTCGAAATCACTCTTTCGAGGTATTTTCCGGAATTGAACGAAGGGGTAAGTATGGAAAATTTCATTGGAGATATTTAGCTACAGCATCCTGACCAACAATTCGATGTCGTCAATGCTATAGCAGGCAAATTTTCCTGGATAGACCGCTTTTAACAAGCGGGCATAAGAGTGATTACTTTTGAAAAAATGGAGGCTTTTTTTAATCCCCCGATAGATCAGGCTATGTTTACGATCCGCTTCCTGCATTAAGAGTGCATATAGATCAGCTTTCCCGGGATTAAATCTCCGATATATATTAAGTAACTCTGCCCGTCGCTGTTCTCCTCCTCCCGAAGACTTATGCCCTTCATGGTACCGATACATCGACAAACATTTATCCACATATTCAAACGCAATGCCTTTTGATCTGCATCGTAAAAACCACTCCCAGTCAAAGGCATAATGCAATGTTTCATTTAATGGGCCAGTTATTTTCCAAACAGAACGCGTCCAGAAACTCGAGGGCTGGATTACATAATCAAAGGTACTGAGATCCAGTTTCTTTGAATCATTTGCGACATCGCTTCCCCAGGCATCCAGGGGGCCTCCAGGTTGTTTCCTGAAATGCAGGCAATCTCCTATGAATACCTTATCCCCTTTATCACGCACTATTTCTGCAACAGAAGACAATGCGCCCGGCATAAGCATGTCATCACTGTTTATCCACATCAGGATATCCCCGGTAGCTTTCCGAAATCCACTATTGATTGCCGCTGCCTGCCCGTTATCCTTTTCACTAATCCAATAAGTTATCTCGTTTTCATATTTCTTAATCACATCCACGGAATTATCTGTGCTCCCACCATCCATGATCAACAATTCAAGGTTTGGATAGCGCTGACCCAGGATAGATAGAATCGTTTCTTCCAATAAATGCGCCTGATTATAAGATGGTGTTACAATAGATATCTTAGAAAATACTGGCATTACGAGAGGCTATTTTCAGGATAAGGCAAAAGCGAATGGTGAATAAATATCGTATTTACAAATGTATCAGCATGAATATGGTATCCTTTGTTGAGGATCTTCGCTACCAGTGCATGATCTTTTTTGAATTCTCCGTAGGAAAACGTTTCAATACAGATTACCTTGGGCGGAAGGTTGTCAAAGTCTATAGAATCTATGATCTCTTCGTCAAGCCCTTCCGTATCAATAAACAGCAATACAGGTGGTTTCCCTCCAAAATTCGCCGCTATGACTTCTGTATAGGTTTGTACTTCAACATCAAGCGCGGGAAGAGGTTCCAGGCTATCCCGGTTTAAAAGATGCTGGTATTCTTTTTGCGAAAACGTATTGTATACCGAATCTGTGAAACGATAATATTTAATGATTCCACTACTGGCACCTATTCCGATATTTAAATTGATATCTTTTTTTCGGACAAGGCTGAGTCGTAAAAAATTTCCAGGATCGGGTTCGATATTGACCCCGGAAAATCCTTTTTCATAAAGCAGAGCGGTGTTGTTGAGACGGTAAGGGTCATTCGCGCCGATGTCAAGATAATTGACATTTTCCAGTTTAAAAATAAACAGCAGGGCCAGGATAATCTGGTCTTCGCCATATTGTGAAAATGACCTGGTTGTGCCTACTTCTTCCCGTCCATCGGGCTTGCTTTTCAATAGTGCTTTAAGTCGGTTATACATTAACTTCTAAAAAATACAGCTTCTAACTGCAACAATTTACCGGTATGCGGATCTTTATAGCCCGGTTCAATAACATACAGGTCAAAACCAAGTGCAAGTATTTTATGGAACATTTCATCAAACAACGGCTCTCCCTGATAAAGTTGAACAACCGAAAGTTCCACCTGAATGCCGAACAGCTGATCTACGATGTCGCGGCAACCATTAAGTATCCGAGCTTCATAACCCTGCGTATCAATCTTCAGTAAAGTACGATTGCCGGTTATGTTAAGTTCATTCCAAATGGCATCCAGTCTTTTGATCTGTACAGTTTCGTTGCCAACGTAGCCAATATCCTGGTTGTAACCAAGCGTTTCAGCGTTAAGGTTTAACAGTGAACTACTGAAAGAGTTAGCTGAAACGTTAATCGACAACTGTTCTTCACTTTCCCCAAGTCCAATATGATGGGCGGTCCATTGCTTATATTTACTTAATTTTTTATTTAATTTGTCAAATTCCCGCTTCATGGGTTCAAACGAAATAATCCTACATGAATAATTGGACAGCACACTTTCGGCATATTGCCCAGTGTTCGCCCCCACATCAAGGATACAATCAATTTGCTTTTGTCGAAAAATCTCTGTTCTATTGATAATAAGGCTTTGTTCAAAGTCCATTTCCGGGACGGGCCGCAATAAACGGGATAGCGCTGAGATCATTTGTGTTTTCATTTTAGCTTTAACGGGATTAATACAGAGCCGTATCCCCAGTACTGTGATAACCTCCTGTCATTTTCATCAAGTTTAACGATTTCAAAGCCCAGGCAATTTTCACACCTGTCATAAAATTTAACATTGGGCTGGGTAATATCCACGCTTAGGGCATAATTACCTATTGCCAGCTGCGAAACATCCAGCCCAAGACTCAATTTGTTCGATCCCGGTTTAACATTTATTTGCTGATCGTAATTTAGCGTACCTATAGACCCGAACCCAACTGGTACCCCCAGATTTGAGTTGACACGAACATCAATAGAAAGTCGGCAATTTAGTTTACTCCTGATTTCCATATTGATGATTGCCTCTTCCGAGTTCAGCAGGCTCGCATTTTCGAAACAGGCGCTGGAAACAAGCACTTCAGCTTCGGTGTCGGCATTTTCATACAAGGAGCCAGAATTCGTGGCAAGGTATTGTTCAATTACCGGTCCGTTCTCGCCAAATGAAATCAGTTCACCGTTCTCCAGCAACATACATTGCCTGCAAAGCTGCTGGATACTGCCAATATTATGACTAACGAACAATACCGTTCGTCCCTCACCTTTGCTAATCTCCCCCATTTTTCCCAGGCATTTGCTTTGAAATTCCGCATCTCCCACGGCCAATACTTCATCGACGATCAGAATCTCAGATTCCAGGTGCGCTGCTACTGCAAAGGCAAGCCGGACGTACATACCAGAGGAATATCTTTTGACAGGTGTATCTATGTACCTAGCCACACCTGAAAAATCTACAATCTCATCAAATTTGCGCCGGATTTCGGCTTTGCGCATGCCAAGAATGGCACCATTTAAAAAAATATTTTCCCGGCCCGTCAACTCAGGGTGAAAACCAGTGCCTACTTCAAGTAAGCTGGCAACCCTGCCTTTTATTTTAATTGAACCTGAAGTTGGTGCAGTTATACGGCTCAATATTTTAAGCAAAGTGCTTTTTCCTGCCCCGTTCCTGCCTATTATACCAATCGCGTCGCCCTGTTCTATTTCAAAATTAAGATCTTTCAGACTCAGTATAACATTGCCAAGTCCCTTCTCAGTCCGCTTGTTGATCTCGCCGATCTTTAAAAAAGGATCTTCCTTTCCCTGAACCCTGGCCCAGAAACGTTTCAGGTCATTAGCGATCGTACCAGTACCAACATCGCCCAGTTGATATGCTTTGTACAGTCCTTCAGCCCTTATAACTTTTGTCATCTGCCTATATTATTTCCTTAGTTTCCAGGCCAAAACACTTCGCCGGTAATTCACGGCAGGTCATGGCTTCGCCTCGTCAGTCACACTTTAAACTGCTTACAAATTGATTACCATACCTATCGTCATAGCACATAAGCGTACGATAACTTTCGTTATTGCAGACCACCTTGCTCACACCGCCTGCCGCCAGCAGAACGTCTAAAATAAGCAAACTTTGCCGTTTGCCAAGAACAATAGCAGCCTATTTACGCCCAATTTATAGCTGATATTCGTTATCTCTCTATGTATGAATATCTTTACGGCCAAACATGGGGCGTTTTTTATTCCTTAGGTTCAGAAAACCTTCGTTTCCGTAATTTATATCCCAAACGGATGGATGATTTTTCTATCGTAGCGTATAATATATACGAGATAAATAGTATAGACAAAAACGCAGGAACTATTGACAGAATATGCAAGCGACTACCCGACCACAAGCCGAATACGCCAAGGAGCTGCTCTAAAAAAGGTTGGTGAATAAGGTAGAAACTATAGCTGCATAACCCGGTGGATATTAAAAACTTCGACAAGATGTTATTTACATTGATGGACTTTGCATACAGTATCCAGTCAAAAAAAATGATCCAGGCAAGCGTTGCAAGGTAAAAAGAAAAATGAGCGGTGAAATGAAAGCCAACCGATAACGTCAGCATAAAAAAAGCAATTAAAAAATACAATATGCTGTTTTTTGAAATGAGTTGTTTACCTGGCAAAAATATAACCTCCGCATAATACGCCCCTGCTACCCACACATACCAGAGAAGCAATGTGTTTTTGCTATAAATATACAGGGTATTGAAATCGGCAAATAGAATACCAAGTGCAACCAATAAGATAGAACCGCCTGTAATCAGCATAAAACTTTTTTTGATACCGATTATCTTTCTGATATACAAAAACAAAGGGTAAATAAGGTAAAGCTGAACTTCCACTGCCAGGCTCCAATAGGCAGGATTGATGCTGTAAAAATATCGGTCACTTAAGTTATGCAACGTAAGGGTATGCAAAAGCAAATCTGTAAGATCTACTTTTCCTGCGTTTTTTACCAGAAAATGCCTGGCTATGATAAATACACACAAGCTAAACCAATAAGTTATATAAATTCGCCAAAACCGTTTACTGAAAAACGTCAAGCTGTTGAAAGACTCATTATTCTTGAGGAACCCAAGATGTATCAAAAAACCACTAATAATAAAAAATAAGGGAACCCCCGTCCAGCCAAGAGCCGTAGGGGAAAAATTGATCAGAATCATTTTGAGACTAAAGCCCGGCGCTGCGTAATTCATATCTGAAATGCCCGATCCATTCGCTCCAAAAAGTATAAGATGGCAATGAAACAAAAACACCAATATGATCGCTATGCCTCTTAGCAGGTCAATCTTCTTTAAATGATGAACCAATAATATCAAAATTATCACCTGAATCAGTCTTGCCATCCAGGTATTGAATAAAATAAACTAAAAGTACCTTTGAACGTTTTTACAGGTGGCGAAGTTACATTTCGTGGTTTTTTCTAAAAATCATATTTTTTCAAATTATACAACTACCTATAAAAATAAAAAAACATGAGATTAAAAGACTCGTAAAACGTACAGCCGAATTGTAAATAATAAGAATTTTACAGCCAAAGCAATTTCTTACAAAGATTGAATAATTAATTACATTTACCTATGATAAATGTGGATGATACCAAAACCAAAACAATATTAGGTGTTCAATATTTGAGAGGAATAGCTGCTATAAGTGTAGTTTTGTGTCACTTCGGTTCAGGCATTAAAAATTATCCGATGCTGGCACAGATTTTTAATGCAGGGCAAAACGGAGTACAGGTTTTCTTTTTAATAAGTGGTTTTATAATAATTTTCTCAATGAATGCAGAAAATTATAAAACAAATCAATTTTTTAGATTTTTAGTTAAACGAAGTATAAGAATAGATCCTTCATATTTTATCACCATTATTCTTACTATAGTTGTTTTTAAATGCTTATCAATGCTCCCATCCTTTAAGGGACAAAGCATACCTTTTATCCCCGAACAGTTTTTAGCCCATATTTTTTATATAGTACCGTTCACAAAGTATCCATTTTATAACCATGTTTTTTGGACACTTTGCATTGAATTTCAATTTTACCTGCTTATTGGTTTAATTTATTTTCTTAATAACAGCTCGCTTTATAAAATGTCTTTTTTAATATTATTTAGTTTAACATGTTTAATTCCAATCTCCAATAGTTATTATTTAGTTTTTACCTATGCTCCTATTTTTTCATTAGGCATATCTCTTGTATCTCTTTTAAAAAAGGGAAGTGTAGTAAATTACCTTGTACCATTAATCTTATTAGCTTTTATCTTAATTAAATTTGGTGTGTTATTGTTCGTTATCCTTTTTATAACATCTATTATTATATTAACCTTTACAATTGAAATAAAACCGCTTTTCTTTTTAGGGAAAATTTCTTATTCGCTTTATTTAACACATAGCCTGATACAGATCATAACCGCTGGCCTATTGAAAAGATTATTTATAAAACCTTTACTAAATGAGTTAGTAGCTCTCTTAGTTGAAATTATTGTTGCAATATTAACCGGTTACATATTTTATTTATTGATAGAAAAGCCATCCAAAATAGTTTCAAAAAAAATAAAATATGCTAATAATGATCAAACAGCATTGGTTATTAATATACCCGTAGATCTCTGATGCTCTCTGCAATATACTGAATGTAGTTTGGTAATTTGTTCATCGGCACACATCTGCCACATCACCGCTTAAACAACCAAAGCGCAGAATAGGAAAATTGTCAAGAGCCGCGGCGATAGATGCGGTTTTATTATACTCTTGACTGTTTTCCCGTGTCGCTAACTTGTAGATGTGGTGTTGTGGCTATTTTATGTGCGGCTAAGATATAGGCACGCGGAGAAACGAATATTTGCCTGTGTGCGGCAGCATGGCTAGCTGCGAAATGAAACCCGGTGCGTAACGCATAGTGCAACGTAATAGCCTGCCGTAGCGGCCCTGGCAATTCAAATCGTAAGTGGTATAACAAAATGCCATGCAGCAAATAATCCCATGTAGATTTTTCCAAAAAGTATTGTCTTAGTGTATAGCTGGAAACGATAGGGCCAACAAAGAAAATAGTAAACAACAGGCAAACGATTAATGCGGGCCAAATCCTTAAAAGCCGCATTACAATAAACTTGAACGCATTTGAATTTATAAAGCTTGCAGTTATAAAAACCCCACTTAGATAGAAAAATACATATACAGCCAAACTGCCAGAAGCCTGTCTGACTTGTTGAAGTGGGTTTGTGTCCCTTTGGTCGGATTTAAAAAGATAATATGCGTGAAATACTATTACAGATAAAGAACAAATGAGCCTAATGAGATCAAAATTATTATTCTCTCTTTTTAGTACATGGCTTAGATTTACTTTACTGATTTTAAAAGCATAAAACAAACCTAAGATAAATTCAATAGGTTAAAGCAATAAATTGAAAAGCCCCATTAAGCTAAACGCTCAATGAGGCTTTAAAAATACATACGGGCTTTAATTTTAGCTGAATTTTCATTTAAAAATTTTTAGCATATTAGCTCCCCAAATACCCCTCCGCTGATCGCATAATTAGCTCTTTTTTTTCTGTAAGAGTATATCGATCTCAACTGAGAGCTTTTTCTCTAATATTTCTCCTTCAAAGCCGATAGTTCTGTATTGCATTAAACCGTCCTGATCTAACACTGCAATGGTTGGAATTACTGTAAAACCAACCTTTTCGCCAATATCTTTGTCTTTGTTATAGTATATTGGGAAGGTGTATTGTTGATTTTTCTTTGCCCATTGTTGCGCATCTGCAAGAGTATTGTTTGATCCGCTGTTTACCACCATAAATATCACCTTGGGGTTATCTTTATATTTTTCATACACCTTGTGCAGGTAAGGCAGCTCCTGCATGCAGGGCACACACCACGTTGCCCAAAAGTCGAGCACTACAATTTTACCTTTCATTATTTCGGGTGCTATTGCGTTGCCATCCAGATCTACAAGACCAGATAGATCCGGATGGGGCTTATTCATAAGCTCTTTTTTAAGTTTGGCCGTTAGCTGTGCTGTTTCCAAAGCGGCCAGCTCATCTACCTTGGTAGCAAATTCCGTTTCAGAATTATTAAACTTTAAAAAGTTGTTTTTTGCTGTCCTGAGCACAACAGTATCTGTCGGATTCTTTAAAAGCAGTTTCCATAAAGCATCAAACGCCTTTTGATTATTATTGGTTTGTTGATAAACGGATGCTACGTTAAGCAGCCCTTCCCTGCTATCTGCATAAGTCATGGCCCGGGCAGCAGCGCTTAAAGCAGCCTTTTGGTCGCCTTGATATAATTTATTTAAAGCTATGATAGATACTAACGTGCACTTAGCATCGGCAACAGCCTGCGCCCTTGTGCTATCTGCTACAAATGATGGTATATAGCCGTACTCGGGGAAATACCTGATGATACCTACCGGCCATTGAACAGCCATTGTTAATGACTTTTGGGCATAATTGATAGCAGCCGCGGGTGCAACCTTATATTCGGTTAGTTTGGCGGCAATATCCTTTAAAGTTTCGGGTGTATATGGATTGGTTTTTGCAACCAGCTTAGCTGCATGCCTTAAAGCTTTTACCGAATCTTTGATCAAAGCATAATGTTCAAACAGCATTTGATGTATACTTGTTGAACCTTCCTCACCGGGCCTTTCACCTTTTTTAAGTAATTTTTCCAATTTAGCGGTCCGTCCGATACTGTCTTTGTCTTGCGCGATAATTGATGCCCTTCGATCTATGGATACATCGGCATTTGGAAAACGGTTCATAATAACCTGACGCACCGAATCCACCCTTGTTTTTTCGCCGATCATAAGGTACCCCATGGTAACCAGGTTAATATTGCCGCCAAAAGTTGGATTTTCTTCAAGCTTTGCAGCAATAACCTTTCGGACCTCATTACGGTACTTCAGCTTTTCCGGGGCGGTTTTGGCACGCAGTATTTTGGTTTGCAGCAAAGCCACCTTCGCCTCATAATTATTGGGGTAGTTTTTAAGTTCCTGCTCCTGAAGGTCTTGCTTCAGGGCTTGCAGATCAGCAGCTTTGGGCATTTGTGCTGATAAGCTGTAAGATTCATGCAATAACCCGCTCTTTACCCGTTTATCCCCATTATATACGGCTATCGAAAAGTGCCTGTCGGCAGGTTTCTCTACAATATCCCCGCTTTGCAGATAAAAGGTGGCAAAGGTTGCATAGCGCTGCGGCACAAATGTGGCTACCCAGTCGTCCCCATTTTTTTTCATGGGCATTTTCCAAGGTAATTCGTAAAAGGTAGAATAGGTGAACACGATGTTAACAGCCGCCGCATCTTTACTGATTTTGGCTCCGGGAGCATTGGTATGATAGGTTATAGTCACCGGCATTCCCCGCTGCGGCTTATCGGGCTGGATTATTAATACCTGGGCTTGTGCCCGGCCGAAACCGAGCACAAACAGGCATATTATATAAAATGATCTGGTCATGAGATTTAATTTAATTATAACCTGGATTTTGAACCATATTGGGATTGGTACGCATGGCCTCTGTTGGAATAGGGAACAACGCTGCTGTAGATTTCCAGTTAGTTTTGATTAAAGGCAGTACATCATCAGCACGGCTTTTATCGCCGGCACCTGTAACGCTTTTCCAGCGTTTTAAGTCGAACCAGCGGTGTCCCCATTCTGCAAAAAGCTCTACCCGGCGTTCTTGCTCAACCATTGTCATACCAACTGCGATGGATGCGGGTGTACTTAATGCAGTCAAACCGGCACGATCACGGATCACATTCAGATCGTCTTTACCATCGCTTAACTTGGATTGCTGTATCCGGGCCTCTCCGCGGATAAGGTAAGCTTCCGCAAAGCGCAGCACCATGGAGTATTCGGTAGCCGCCGCACCGCTTGCGCCTACCCTCACTTTGTACTTAAACGGATAATAATAAGTAACCGGCGGAGTGGCGGTATTAGTATAACTACCAACCCAGTTGGCATAGCGCCTGTCGCCGGCCTCAAAGGCATTGGCTAACCCATTTGGACCCGTAGTTAACCGGTAATACGGGGTAGACGCGGGCACCATCAGATTACCTTCCCAGGTGTTGCGGCCACCTAAGGTATTAACCACCTGCAGTTGCCAAACGGCTTCGCTGCTATTTTTCAGAAAAGCTTTGCTCATGCTGGCCGCATTAGTCTGATCCGGGTTTTTCAGCAGGCTGTAATCTGCGTTATTGATAACTTCAGTAGCCTCTGTTTCGGCCTGCCCATTATTTCCGGTATATAAATAAGCTCTGGCCAGCAAAAGCGTAGCCGCTGTTTTATTAGGACGGGTCCGTTCCTGATTACCAGGATAAGCGTTTATCAATAACTTTTTAGCTTCAACCAAATCGGCTATCACAGCGGCATAAACATCGGCCTTAGGAGTTCTTTTTAAATTGCTGTTCGATGGTACATCAGCAGTCAGGATCAGCGGTACATCACCAAACATATTGGTAAGGTAAAAGTGACAAAACGCACGTACAAAATGTGCTTCGCCCAGGAGTTGATTTTTAGTGGCGGCCGATAAAGTAGTTGATGCCGTAACACCTTTGATGATGGCGTTTGAACGATATATAAAATCGTAAGGCTGCGACCATAATATGCCCACATAAGTATTATCGGGTGATATCGCATTGTTTTTAAACTCATCAAAACTTGCGAACGTTGCAGCGTAAGCAAACTCATCGGCGCTCATGGCACCCATAAATGTGGTGAGCACGTTGGCAAACTGGTAGTTATACGCGTTCATATCGCTGTAAACACCCACCATTGCGGCAGTAGCGGTGGCATCGCTCACAAAAACACTTGAACTAACCAGCTGATCTTTAGGATTTTCTATATCTACATACTTATTGCAGGATACCGTTGAGCTTAACAGCACAACTCCTATGATATAATATAATGCTTTCATTGTTTTAATTTTTGGAGGTTAAAATGTAGCCTGTAAACCAGCTGTATATACACTTAAAGGAGGCAATGCAGATCCTTTTGTTTCAGGGTCGAACCCTTTATATTTGGTTATGGTGAACAGGTTTTGGCCCTGTACATAAACCGACAGGTTTTTTAGTTTAAGACTTTTAACCAGGTTAGCAAAATTGTACTTTAACGATACGTTTTTTAAACGGATGAAAGATGCATCGACCCAGTTAGCACTCGACAAACGGTAACCATCCTGGTAAGCCGTATAAGTATCTGTTCCTGCTGTTGCCGTAGCTCCGGGAATGTTACTTGGATCACCCGGTTGTTTCCATCGGTTTAAAACACCTGCCTCCGAGTTTTGTAATATACCATTAGGATAGGACAAGTAGCCGTAATTAAGTCCCGGGCCTTTTTGTTTCACAAACTGGAAGAAGAAGTTGAAGCTAAAGCTGTTATAAGTAAAACTATTTTGAATACCACCATAAAAGTTAGGGGTAGTGCTGCCCAGCGTAACCAGATCGGGATCATCAATTACACCGTTATTATTAAGATCCTTAAATTGCGGCACGCCGGTTTGCGGGTTCAGGCCTGTAAAATCATAGCCCCGTACAATGTTCAATGGCTGACCGATCACGTATTTCTCTGCATCCGCCGAATTAGCCAGATCAGGATAGGCCAGCAACTTTGTACGCGCAAAAGTCATGTTAAATGAAGTATTCCAGTTGAAGTTTTTTTGTTGAACGTTGGTGGTATTCAACTCAAATTCCCAGCCGGTGTTTTGAACCAGTGCAGGCAAATTAGCAGTGTAGCTGGTAAAGCCCGACTGTGAGGACAATGTGTAGCCTACCAACTGATTATCCGAACGGTTACGGTAGTAATTCACGGTGAGTAATATCCTGTCGTTCAGGAAACCAAGATCTAAACCACCTTCTATTTTCCTGTTCACTTCCCAGCTGTAATTGGGGTTTGGAAAACGGCTTGGATATAAAGTACCTGATCCGCCGTAAGGAAAACTTGCCGGCGACCAGCTATCCAGGTATTGGTAATCACCAATCTGATCATTACCCACCACGCCAAAGCTTCCTCTTAACTTCCCAAAACTTAAAAAGCCGAGGGTGTTCTTAATGAAAGATTCGTTGCTGAATAACCAGGCCGCGCCAACGGCACCAAAATTACCAAAGCGCTTGTTGGGGCCAAATCTCGAAGAACCATCCCTACGGAAAGTTCCATTTACAATATACTTTTCGTCCCAGTTATAAGTTACCCTTCCGAATATGGAAGTATACCTGTATTTTACATAATTGTAAGTTCTGGCTGTTACTGATGTGGCAGCAAGTACATCTTCCAACTGCTCGTCGCTTGCGTAACCACTACCAATAAGGGATTGTCCGGTAGTTACGCTTTGCTGCCAGGTACCACCTACAAGTGCGTTGAATGTACCCTTGCCAATTTTACGTGTATAGTCCAGCTGAGGCTCTACGATATACGAACTCAGATCATTATTGCCATAATAAGCCTGACTGCCGGAATAGGTAGCAGGGTTAAAGCTGGGTTGTGGATAGGTTTGCGTTTGTTTAATGCCCATTTGTGTAAAACCGGCAGTAGTTTTAATGTTTAAACCAGGTAGGATCATATAACTGATGGCCGTATTCCCAAACAACGTATGCGTTTGTGAATCGCTGCTGCGCGACAGAAAAGCCAATGGATTTTGCTGGTTACCATACCAGTAATAGTCGCCATTGGCATCATAAACAGGATAGTTTGGCGGTAAGTTGTAATACTGCGCTATATCGGTAGCAATGGTGTTATTTTGGTCGGATGTATATTTTACGGACGCGTTTATTTTGAACTTGCCATCAACAGATTGGTGATTGAGTGATAAATTTAACGCGCCTCTTTTATAACCCAGGTCGCCGGGAAGAACGATCTTTTCATTTCGTAAGGTTCCGCTGATCAGAAAATTAGTTTGCTCGTTACCACCTCTTATTGAAGCCGAAACCTGGGTTAAATTGGCCGATCTTCCTAACAGCTTTTTTTGCCAGTTTTGATTGAGTGTTGGGTCCCATGATAACAAATCAGGCGCATTATCTACCGTTGGTGTTACCTGGTCGTTGGCAAAAGCCTCTTTACGTAAAGCCAGGTAATCCGTAGTGTTAAGCATATCTACCATATGGTTAACTTTAGATATCCCGCTGTATACATCAAAATTAAACTCGGGCTTGCCAGCCTTACCTTGTTTGGTAGTAATTAATATAACACCATTGGCACCACGTGAACCATAAATGGCTGTAGCGTCGGCATCTTTTAATATGTCTATCCGTTCTATATCACCAGGATTAATGCTGCTTAAAGGGCTCTGGCTACCATTGGCTCCATCAAACTGGCTCAGGCTGGTAGATATAAAGGGCACACCATCAACAATATATAAGGGGTCATTCCCGCCGGAAATAGAGTTCTGCCCGCGCAGATGAACATTATAGCCAGAACCTGGGTATCCCGTTACTGACGAAATATCCAAACCGGCTACCCTACCCTGTAATGCAGCCAAAGGATCTGTAACCGGCTGTGATCCTATATCCTTAGCAGTTAAAGAGGAAACAGAACCTGTGTTGTTTCTTTTAGTTGTAGTACCATATCCAATGATTACTACAGCATCAAGTGTACCTACACCTGTCTTCATAGTAACGTCTATCGCCTGTGTGCCATTTACTGCTTTTTCAATGGTGGTAAAGCCGATAAAACTAAATACCAGCACATCATTTTGCGATGCCTGAATAGTAAACGCGCCATTCAGATCGGTAATTGTGCCTGTTGATTTTCCTTTTACCTTGATAGAAACTCCCGGCAGCGGTTCGCCACTTTCATCCCGCACGGTACCGCTTACCGGTTCAATGCCGGCCTCCTTTTCAGTTTTTTGCTGGTCGTTCTTAAAAATAATAATACTGTTATTGGTTTGTTTGTAAGCGAGGCCTGTACCTTGCAATAACGCATCAAGCACCTCCTGTACGCTGCGTGTTTGCGGACTAAGGCTGATGTTTTTTGCTGAACTGATTTCGCTTTTACGGAAAGCAAACCTAAAGTCGGATTGACTTTCAATTTTTGTGAAAGCTGTTTGGAGGTCGGCCTGCGACAAACCAAAGGATACTTTAACCTCCGATAATGTTTGGGCCCTTACCGTTGAGGCATTTATACTGCTCACAGCAAACAGCAGGCTTATCCATATGATCGCATTAACTTTCATAAAAAAACTAACTCTTTTTAAAATAAATGGGGCATAAGCAGGCCATAACCTACTTGCATAAAGCGTAGAATTGTAATACATTGCATTGGTTTTACGTTGTTTGAGAAATAAATTTAAGACCGTTTAGTAAGCCCTGGTTACCGCCGGGGTTTACTTTTTTATGTCATTTGTAATAGTGTTTTTTTTATTTAATCATATTTAGGGGTTTTGATTGTTAACTAACTACGTGTGTATCTTTTATCAGCAACCCGGTCCGTCAATAATTACCACACCGTTTTTAAGTTCAAGTTTAGCGCCGGTGATATCACTTAATACGCTCAGCACCTGCCCTATCCCGTTCCTATTCAGGAAAGCCGCCGTGAACCGGCAAGCTTTAACCTTGTCGTTTTTAAATAATATGTTCACACCATAACGTTTGGCCACCATGCCGGCGGCTTCGGCCAGGGTAATATCATCCATGATCAGATCATTATCTTTCCATGTGGTTACGGTGCTGGCATCTATTTCCTGTTTGCTTGGGACGCTTAGGTCGGGTGTCCATCGCAATTGCTGGTTGCGTGTTAATATCGCCAGCGTTCTATCAGCTTCCTGCACCAGAACCCTTCCGCGGCTTACTGTTACGGTTACCTTAGCATTTGCTTTATAGGCAGATATATCGAAAGCGGTGCCTAAAACAGTAGTCGTTATTTTTCCGGTATGAATAATGAAAGGATGAGCGGCATCGTGCTTTACGTCAAAATAGGCTTCACCGCTTAGGGTTACCTCACGGGTAGTTTTACCTGCAAAACTATCGGGATAGTCTAAATGACTGTTATTATTAAGCTGTACTGAGGTGCCATCTGGTAATTTGATCCACTTGCGGCCGCTTTGCTGTGGGGGTTTTACGGTATTGGTTTTGACCGCCAGGGGCTGGCCGATTCTTACTGCGGGTTTTAACATATAGAAGCTTATACCGCATAGTAGCAGTGATGTGGCGGCGACAGCCAGCCATTTTAATGGCCTGCTGTTATTTTTTACAATACCTGCCTGTAGCCTTATTTTTTTATATAGCGCGGCCTGGTCAAAAGTGTGGTTTGTAACTGTTACCTTTAAATATTCTGTTTCTTTCATGGCAGCTTCCCACTCATCCGCATAGCTACCGGCATTTATATACGCCAGAACCTGCACCTTTTCTTCGTTAGTGCATTGATTGGATATGAAGTTTAAGAAAAGCTGTTTAACGGATGCGTCCAAATTCTTTCTTGTTTTAAGCATTACACTTAACAAGAACAGAACATTTACTTTACATTAAAATAAATTTATTTTTTTATTAATAAAAGCAAAAACAGTGCACCATGACGGATCATGTAAGCTTTGATAAACTTGATTGCCTTTACCATCTGGCTATTTACGGTACTACTGCTGATGCCTAATTTTTCGGCAGCCTGTTTATATGAATAACCATCATTGCGGCACATATCATATATCAGTTTACGCTGGGGTGGTAACTGGTTTATGGCATCGATGATAAAACCTGATGTTTGTTTACGCTGTGTATATTGATGCGCATCCTCAGCCAGATCAATACTATACATAGCTATTTCATCCGTGATCCAGGTTTCGCGCGAAGCACGGCGAATCATATTCAATGAGGTGTTTCTGGCTATGGTAAAAAGAAAGGGGAGTAAAGATCGGTCGGTTTGTAAGAACGCCGTGGATTCCCACAATTTTACAAAAGTGTCCTGAACAACATCTTCGGTTAATACAGGAGATTTCAGGATACTTAAGACAAACGCATATATCCTTTTCACATATAAATTATATAAATGCGAGAAAGCCTGCTCATCCTGCTCCTTGAGTTTCCTGATTAATTCGAGCTCCCTATCCTGATCAATCCGCATAGTCTACAAATTTAGTAGATTTTATTTTATTTCAATCCTTTTCGTTGATATTGATGCACAATTTAATGATTTTTGTGTAAAAACGGTGATGATATGAGCGTGATCAAGGTTTTATTGTATTCCACTATCAATTGTTGGTAAGCTAAAAAAGAACGAATAGACAAATTCTTGGTTGAAAACCAGCCATTAGGAATACGGAGTGCACGCGTTTGAGTAGATTTGTTCAGATGCTTGTTACATTTTTTACGATAGGCAAACAAAAAAAACTTATAAAGCAGGCTTTCGGTATATTTAGTTAAGCAGCTGCTTCTTAAATAGATTAGGGCTGATGCCTACTTCCTTTTTAAACAACCGTGAAAAATAGGAAAGGTTGTCAAAGCCTAAACCATAAGCGATCTCTGAAACAGATTTATCTTCGCTTCGGAGCCGGTTCTTGGCTTCGGACATCAAATAGATGTGGATATGTTCCAGCGCGGTTTTGCCGCTTTCCTGTTTGAGTACATCGCTCAAATAGCCGGCAGATATATTCAGGCGGGCAGCCATATCATGAACAGACGGTAAGCCTTTGGTGGCAAGCGCGCCGCTGGCTACATAACGGTCTATCTCCTGATTAAATTTTGTAACTGTTTTGCCGGAGAGTGCTGTACGGTTGAGAAATTGCCTTTTGTAAAAGCGCTGACTGTATTTTAACAAGGTATCTACATTAGCCAGGATCAGTTCTCGGCTGTATTCATCCTGGTTATTCTGATATTCGGTTTCGATTTTATGGTAGAGATCCCAGATGGTCTTTTCTTCACTTGGAGAAAGGTGCAAGGCTTCATTTATCTCGTAATCAAAGTAATGATATTTCTTAATTTCATCATGCAGGCTATGTCCGTTCAGGAAATCCTCATGGATAAAGATCAGGAAACCGTCTTCCTCCATCGCCAGGTTCCTCATTTCAATTACCTGCCGTGGCTTGAAGAAGGTCATAGAACCCCGCTCGTGGTCGTATTTGGTACGGCCATATAGAATGTGCCCTGAAATAATCTTTTTAAAGCCGATCATATAAAAATCGCTGGTAAATTCCCGGTCACCTATTGAGCAAAGACCGCCATTGCACTGATAGATGCTGAACAGCGGATTTTCGGGCGGCGGAAAGCCGTTCCCTTTATGCAATTCTGCTAAGCTTTTATAATGTTTCATTTCCGTAAATGCTAATGAACCACAAGCTACGAAATTTCTTTGCGTAGCTTGTGGTTCAATTTTTTAAATGATGTATTAATGACCGTGAGCTCCAGCAGACACATCCTTCCAGGTTTCAAATTCGGCCAAACGATCTGAATACACCTGCTTAACGCCCGGATAAGCTATTTTGCCCAACAAGAAGTGTAAGGGCGGGTTTTCACTATCAATCAGCGCTAAAACGGCAGGTGAAGTTGCCTCGGGTTTACCCCAGCTATCTGGCGTAGCGGCCGCAAAAAATGCTTCTTTTATTGGTGTATATAATTCATTAGGTTCTGTTTGGAATGCAGATGCACCGGCCCAGTCTGTTGAGAAACCATTAGGCTCAATCAGGCTTACTTTGATGCCAAATCCTTTTACTTCGCTTGCTAATGTTTCACTCAAACCGTTCACGGCATATTTCGAGGCGTTGTACAAACCTAAAACCGGCAATGTTACCAAACCCAGGAAGCTGGATACCTGGATAATGTGGCCGCTCTTTTGTTCACGCATGATTGGTAAAATAGCTTGTGTTACCCAAAGTACGCCAAAAAAGTTTGTTTCCATTTGCGCACGGGCTTGTTGCTCAGTGGTTTCCTCAATTGCGCCAAATAAGCCAAAGCCGGCGTTATTAATGAGCGTATCAATACGGCCAAAGTGTGCCTTTACTTTGTTTACTGCTGCAAAACAAGCCTCGCGGTCATTCACATCCAATTGTACGGGGAACACGGCATCACCATAAGCGGCTACGGGTCATCTAAATCTTTTGTATTCCTGGCGGTTGCAGCAACTTTATCGCCGCGTTCTAAAAGGGCCTTAGCCCAGATCTTACCGAAGCCGCGTGAGGCGCCGGTGATTAAAATTATTTTTGACATCTGTTTCTTTGTTAAATATTGAGAACAAAGGTATCGGCCAGATGCAACGCAGATTTGTCCAAAACACGGAATGATTAACACATTTTAACGATGCCCCGTTCTATTTCAGCAAAATGAAGTCAATTACGTGGCGGCTCTTATACCAAGAGCTGGCTAAAAGCGGTTGTATCACTACTTATAAAAACTACTTTTTGTGCTACACCTGGTATTTTTGATCAGGGTCCTGTTTCAAGATAACGGAAAGTCCCGGATATAACCGAGATTACCGCCGGGTTCTTTCCGGAAATAGAGAGTTTGACAACAGCAGTCTTGCGCTTACCGACGATACTTGAGGAACTATGTGTGTGAAAAACATAATACCATGCTCCATTCGCGGTAGCGAAGACATCGCCGTGACCGCTACCGTTTTGCCCAGTATTTTTCCTGCTGAGTATTGGATTTCCCGTGTACTTGGTCCATGGACCATAAGGGCTCGTGGCAGTTGCGTAGCCCACCGCGTAATCAATATTACGGAAATCATTGGCGGAATAAAACAAATAATACAGGCCGCCAATCTTGGTTACAGTTGGCCCTTCCGATACTGGCCAGTCAGAAGATGCTGTATTTTCCCATCCCTGTTCCGCATGGATGCATTCGGTAAGTGTGGTACTATCGATATCGCTGAGGTCATCTTTCAGCCGGGCCACATAGATACGGTTACCCCTGCCCAACCGCACATGATAAAGATAGAACTTACCATCCGTATCCCTAAAAATAAACGGATCGATCTGCTTCCCAGGCTCAGAAACAGGGTGATGTATATGCTGTACAAAAGGTCCGAGCGGACTGTCGCTGCTGGCTATCGCAATATGCTCGTCGGCGGTATAGGCCATATAATAGCTGCTATGATGCTTAAATACCTGCGGTGCCCAAAAGCCCTGGCGGCCGTAGCTGCTACCTTTTAACAAAGCAGGCTTGTCATGCAGCTTCCAGTGTTGCATATCGTCCGAGGTATAAACCCCGAAGCCGTCCGGGTTACCTGTGCCGTAAAGATAGTACACATGGTTTTCATAAAATATGGTCGGATCGGCCAGTTTAATGGTGTCCCTTCCGGCCTGCGCGTAACCGGCATTTATTAAGCCGGTTAATATAAAGATAAGCAAGAGCTTTTTCATTTGATTATTGTTGAAATTCTAATACAAATGTACAGGAGTGCCCCCTCCTTAGCGGCATGCACCGGATAAAAAGCCCCCTCCTCTATTTTGTATTGCATACTGTATTAACCTGGTTTGAAGTCGTCCGCTTATCTTACATTTTTATTTTCCTCATCACTTCTTAGGGTAAACAAAAGGCTAACCCTTCGTTCGCGCTTAAGTGGTTCAAGGATGATTCAAGGCCACAAGGTGCAGTCACCTAACGTGGCGCATACAATCTTCAAATAGTGAGGTTATCTGCTAACCTTAGTTAAGAACAGCCGCCCAGCCACCGTTCCGCACCATTTTAATATTAAGTCTATCGCCGGCTTTCACCTGCATTGTTTTTTTACGGTAATCCATAGCTTGTTTGCCGGCATTTATACCGTCTTCAAAATACGTCATGGTATAGGTTTTGCCTTTTTCTAAAAAATCAAAGTTAAGCTCTACAGTCCTGGTTTTTTCTTTACCATTGGTGATGCCTCCAATAAACCATTTACCACCTTTACGTTTGGCGGTAACGGCCAGTTCACCTACGGTTGCTGCCAGGGGTTTTGTTTCGTCCCAGGTAGTAGGTACGCTGCTGATAAATTCGGTACAATCGGCATTACGATAGTAAAGAGTAGGATTATCGCACAACATTTGCACACCGCTTTCAAACACCACATACATAGCCAGTTGGTTTACACGAGTACCGTTTGCAGATGCATTGGGGCGTGTAGCCTGGTTAACATCCGGCTGCATATTGATCATAGCACCTGGCGTAAAATCCATGGGACCAACGGCGTTACGCATAAATGGCAGGTAGATGCTGTTATCAGGGCTACAGCCATTCATTTGCTCCAAGCCGCGTACACCCTCGTATGATATCAGGTTTGGATATTTATACTCCAGTCCCGACGGTTTAAAGGCGCCATGAAAATCAACAAATATCTGGTGCTTGGCAGCTTCTTTAACTACATCCTCGTAATAGTTTACCATCCATTGGTCGCTACGGTCCATAAAATCAATCTTAACGCCCTTTATGCCCCACTCCTGGAAGGTTTTAAACAGATCCATGTTGTTGTGCACCGTTAGCCAGGTTAACCACAAAATAATATCCACGTTTTTAGTTTTACCATACCGGATCAGCTCTTTCACATCAACCTTAGGATTTGGTGTGTATGGGTCGGTTGTACTATTAGCCCAACCTTCGTCCATAACAATGTATTTGATACCATATTTCGAAGCAAAATCTATATAGTATTTATAAGTATCCAGGTTATAGCCCGATACGAAATTAACATCGGGCCCGTAAGGAGTAGCATCGTTCCACCATTCCCAGCTGGCTTGCCCGGGTTTAATCCATGACGGATCGGCGATTACGCTTTTCGATGCCAGTTTCAATGTCATGGTGTTGGCCATCAGCTGGCGGTCGTCTTTAGTGATCACAAAATAGCGCCAGGGAAAATTGCGGGTTCCCTTGGTTTTGGCGATATAATCTGCCGACTTCAATATCTTCTGACTACGGTCGCCATCAAATCCAAATTCAAGCGGCGCTTTGGGGAATGTAGCCTCGGCACCGCTGCCGGTACCCTTTAAGAACATGCCCGGATAATCAGACAGATCAGATTCGCTGATCAGTATCTTATAGTCTTTTTTAGTATCTATTAAAGCGGGCAGGTCGGCCATTTTATCATTTGCTTTCCAGTCAGTAGATTCAATGTGCTGATAAGCTTCTTCGTACGATGTTTTAAAGCTATCGTTTTGCTGTAAATGCAGCAGGTAACCGGTTGGGAAATTGATCGAGAAGTCCTCGTTCAGTACTTCAATATCTCCTTTTTTATTGGTGATAAAGCGGTAAGCAATCCCATCGTCAAAAGCGCGAAACTCTACTGCGTAATTTCCTTTAAAAGTCAGCAGTAAATCATTATAATTACTTTTAACAGTCGAAAATTTCAATGATACATAAGGCTTAATAATTTCTTCGCCTTTAGTTTTTTTGGCCGAAACCAGTTTAGGGCTTGCACCAAGGGTACCGTCATTTAAGATCAGCCCCAAATGATTTTTGGTCAATAGTTCCTGGCTACCACCGGTTACCGAGTAATAAATTTTATCACTAAGGCTGATAGATACCTTTAGTTCGCCATTGGGTGATGCCAGTTCAATGGGTTTAGTTTGTGCATTAATTTGGGCAGATATGCCTAACAGGATAAGGCAACCGGCTATTTTGTTAAAAAAATTCATTTTTGGGTTAAATAATTTGTGTGATCAGGGTTTTAAATTTTGCTTTAAAATTGGGTAAAAGTTTAAGAAATCTGCTATTAAAAGTAAATAAAGAATGCTGCCGCCGTATTATCCCTAAATAAGGCAAGTTATATCATCGTTTAAAGCTTAAAACCAATCCCGGTTCAGACTTGTCATTTTTTGAAGCAGCAGCCAGCCCTATTTTATCGATAACCTCACCCGGTATGATAAACTTATTGCCTTTACGTATAACCTGTTTCGTTATATTTACAGGTGTAGTGCCTGCCAGATCCTGGGCGTATATACTTGAATAAGGCATGAGTTTATTAACCTGAATGGTTAGGTTATTGTAATGCCCAAAAATCCCGAAAGGTTTATCTGACCGCTCCACTTTCAATACCACATCTGCACGGGGCATAAGATACTCCCGGCCAATGGTGCGCCCAATGGAAGCAATAGCGATAGCGCCGTTAGGATATCGGGATGCCAGGATATAAGGCTTTATGGTGTCGCCTTTTTTTAAGGTAACCGTTGGCTTTTCCAGGCCGCGGGTAATAACAGCCGGCGCCTGAAACGTGTTATTAAAACCCTCTCCATGATTGCTCATCCATGATTCTCCTTTTTTCATTAACCAGTTATCATGAAGTAAAGCAGTGTCAACATAAACGTTTGTTTTATTAATACCAAAAGGTAAAGCTATCCTGTGCCACATCACGCAACGGGTTACTTCATCAAGCCGGTTTTTAAGATCTCTTCCCACTGGTGGAAACACATAATCCTGAGTACCATCAGGCAAATTGCCTTTAAATTCATGTCGCATTATACCTATGGCGCTGCCGGTTCCCGCAGCGATATAAGGCTCATCCTCACAATTAATTACGCTCACTGCCTCACCTTTAGGTAAAGCCGTAAGCAATTTACCAATCCGGTTAATCGTATGCGGTATGGCAATAACATTTTCCACATCGTAAGTACGGTAAACCGCAGCTGATGACAGCACCGATGGGGTCATGGCCTGTTCAATAATAAGTTTGGGGGCAACCTGCCTGCCTAACTTTGTAAGCCAGGCACGCCAGGCCGCATTTTCCGAATCGTTTCCCCAGTCTACCTTCCAATAGCTGACGCCCGCGTTTTTCATCCAGTTAAAACGCTCGGTCCAGTAAGCCACACTATCACTGTTTTTATATTTGGGGGCCTCCTGCGCGCAAATCCAAAGGCCCAGGCCTTTCCAACCCAGGCTTTTTGTTTTATTGGATAATGCTGTTAGTTTTTGCCCGGGAGATAAACCACTTACAGACGGGAATCTTTCATCATCAACAACCAGACTACCGTAATAGCTTTTGTCGCCGTTGAGCGGCGTTTCCCAATCATCGTCCAATACCAGGTAAAGATCCTTGTGTAATTTGGAAAACATAGCCGCCCAACCTTCGTAAGCATTGTGGCCGAAAACGTTTTTTTCGATCATTGCCTGCCTCATTATCTCAACCGGTTTATAACTCGTTGCATAGCCTTGCACATTCCAGGTACAAAAATAATCAGGTGCCTGCGAAGGTTGTGCAGGTATTAGTGAAGGCTGTTTGTTTTGACTATAGCCTGCTAATGCTAAAAGGCTGAAAATACCGGGTAATAACAGTTTACTTTTCATGAATATATTTTTTACCAATAGTTAATATTTCGCGGTAATAGTTAGCCTGTCACTAAAAATTTCCATCTACATTGGCCGGTGCAAACAGATCTAACAGGGCTTCTTTAGAGAAAGTTCCTAACCTGCCTGCATCGGTATGGATCAGCTGGCCTGCCAGTGTTTTTTTATCTTCCTGCAACAGCTGTATCTTTTCCTCCACCGTACCCGGGCAGATGAGCCTTATTGCAATAACCGGTTTATCCTGCCCTATCCGGTGACAGCGGTCTATGGCCTGGTTTTCTACCGCGGGGTTCCACCAGGGATCAACCAGGTATACATAGTCGGCTTCCGTTAAATTGAGCCCGGTACCACCCGCTTTAAGGCTGATCAGGAAGACGCGTTTACTGTTGTCGGTCTGAAATTCCTGGATAACCTGCGGCCGGTTACGAGTTTGCCCGGTAAGCCGGCAGTGGCCTATATTTCGCTTAACCAGTTCTTGTCCAATCAAATCGAGCATACCAACAAACTGGGAAAATACCAGGATTTTATGCCGCGGGCTTTTTTCTTCCAGCTGTTCCAGGAGCACGGCTATTTTGGCAGAGGCATCGCCGGGCAGTTTGTCCCCCTTGATCAGTGAAGGCGAATCGCAGATCTGGCGCAATTTGGTCAGTCCCTTGAGCACATTCATGGCGCTTTTTTTCAGTACATCGCCGTTCAGGGCAGAGATATAATCCCGAAACTCCGTTTCATAGGCATCGTATATCCTGCGTTGTTCGGCACCCATCCCGCAATGCAGGATCATCTCCGTTTTTTCAGGCAGTTCGGTGGCTACCTGTTCTTTAGTGCGGCGCAGGATGAACGGCGCTATCTTTTGCTGTAATTCAGCTGCTCGCTTACTGCTTTTAAATTTATCTATCGGTGATGAATAGATCGCTTTGAAATAATTTTTGCTGCCGAGTAAACCCGGGCAGGCAAAGGATAACTGGCCGTAAAGATCAAATGTATTGTTCTCGATGGGTGTACCGGTGATCACGATCCTGTTCCTTGATTGGAGCAACCTAGCGGCTTTATAGCGCTGCGATTCCGGATTTTTGATCTGCTGTGACTCATCCAGGAAAACATAATTGAACGCAAAGTCTTTCAAAAAATTTATATCCTGTAGTAAAGTGCCGTAAGAGGTCAGGATCACTTCATGCGCGTCAAAACCGGCGGTGTTTTTAACCCGGTCGCCCCCGTAAATAGTTAACACCCGTATGGATGGAGCAAATTTTCGCAACTCTTGTTCCCAGTTAAAGATCAGCGAGGTGGGAACAACAACCAGGTTGGTGTTCCGTGTGGTTTTGCGGCGTTGTGAGAGGATGAAAGCGATGACCTGTATAGATTTTCCCAGTCCCATATCATCGGCCAGGCAACCACCGAAATTAAAATCATCGAGAAAGTTCAGCCAGTTCAGCCCTTGTTGCTGGTACGGGCGTAGCGTACCAGTGAGTTCTTCAGGTACGGCTACCGGCCGGATAGTTGCAAAATCTGCCAGGCGCTGCCGGTAAACGCTGATCTCGTCACTTACCTTTTCGTCCAGCATCGCCGCCTCAAAAAGTTCTTCTATCACGGTATAATTAACCTTGGGAATGGCAAGGGTATCACCTGCAGCGATTTCGCCGGCATTAAAATAAGTTTCGAATTTAGCCAGCCATTCCGCAGGCAGAATACCCTGTGTGCCATCATCCAGCTGAACATACCTGCTTTTATTTTTGACCGCGCGGTAAATCTGTTTAAGCGCGGCGCGCTTACGGCCAAAACGGGCATCGACCAGGGCATTGAACCAGTTGATCCCGCTCAGTACCTGAATTGTGATCTTAACTTTGTTCGGGTTCAGTTTATTACCTTCTAATTCATTAAAACCCAGTATCGTAATACCCTGGTCCTGCCATTGCTCAAATACATCTAAGAACCAATCCTCATTTAAAAAATGTCTTTTGTGGAGATAAAAATAATGCAGCCCGTTTTCCAGCTGTTCTTCAAACCAGGCATGCTGCCGGATCAGTAAAGTTGTAAAATTGAGTTCTGCCGCTTCATCCCGCTGCACCAGGAACTCGTGGCCCTTAGTATCCGCCGAATAGATCTGCCGTTTGGTAAGTACCGATATCTCCACCTCGCCGTAGCGCATCACGGGGATCAGCATAACGTGGGTACCGAAATCAGAGAGGTAGATGATCCGTTCTGTATCTGCGGTAAACCCTTGTTTTTCCAGCTGTTGCGGCGTGGCCTTGGGTATGTATTTATAGTTAACCGCTATATGGTCTTCCAGCGGGCTCAATATCCTGGTTTTAAACTCTCCAAACTTGGTTGCGTGAACCGCGATAGCTTCTTTACCGGCAAACAGGCTGATCAGGTTCAACACCTGTAAATTAGGCGGCAGGTATAACAACTCGCCATCGCTGATAAAATAAGTAAAGCGGGTACGCAGTTCCTGTAGTTTCAGTTGCGCGCCGGCTAACTGGATAAAACCATTGATCTCTACAAAATTGGATACCGCATTTACGGTAAGTTTCAACTCGCCTGGTAATGGAACTGCTGAAACGGGTATCAACGTGCCAGCGGTCACTTTTTCGCCCAGTTCCTGGTTGTGATAATAAAAGTCGTACCCCAATGGGTTTCTGACAATGGCTTTCAGGGCGGTAAGATCAGCATCAGACAATTTGGAGTCGAGGCGGTTCTGAAATTTTTGTATGCCGGTAAAAAATTTAAGTTGTTCGTGGTCTTCGGTTTCCCAGACAAAATCAAGCGGCGATAGCTGTTTCAAAGGGTTCTTGAGCTTTCCCTCCAGGGTAAGTTGCGAGGTATAGAGTTCGATGTTCAGGTATTTATAATACCTGTGCTGGCGGATTACCACGTTGACGCGTCCGGTTTCTTTTATGCTGGCTGGTTGGGGTAATAAGTTTGTATGGAGATGGGCCAGGCTGTCTTTGGTAACCGGCAGGATGGCATGGCTGACCGGAAGAATCTGAATTTTGTTAGCCGAATAACTGACCGAAAAATAGGCGTCCAGATCCTTTTCGTTTTCCAGGCCATAATCTGTAGCTATCTTTTTGATCTTTTCGTGCCGCAATGCCTGGTCGTAAAATACCCGCAATTCCTCTCTTTTTATAATTGCAGTGAGTACCTGTGCCTGGTGTTCGCATAGTGTATTCGGTCCGCTCTGGCAGTCGCAGGATAGTACAAGCCCGTCAGCTTGCTGGTTGACGATGACATCCGGGAATGCGGTTAGGGTACGCTTGTTGGTAAAAACACCACTATCTACCATTAAATGAACAGGCAAAATATCGTTGACACCTTCAGTAAAAGTTGCGGCCGCAGCATATTGCGCAATCAGCACTTCATTTAATACGGCAATGGATGCCCCTTTAAATAATAAGTTATGGTTCCGTGAAGTATCGTTAGGATCGCCGGTCAGTTTTAGCACGGGCCTAAGATATTAATCTATTCGCTATCGCTGAAGGAAAAGGGTAAATCGTCCGGGAAGAACAGCAAAAGACGGTCATCGCGATAAACCCCGATTTAAAATACAAAAGCTTGACTTTTCTTTGATGCACAACAAGCTATCTATTAATTAGCTTTGTACTACATGAAGAAAATTGGATTTTTATCGTTTGGACATTGGTCCAACCATCCTACTTATCAAACCCGTACTGCGGGTGATACCCTACTTCAATCCATTGACCTTGCGGTCGCGGCTGAAGAGATCGGAATAGATGGTGCTTATTTTCGCGTCCATCATTTCGCGCGTCAATTGGCGTCGCCCTATCCGTTACTTTCGGCCATCGGCGCCAAAACCAGCAAAATAGAGATCGGGACGGGTGTGATCGATATGCGTTATGAAAACCCAATGTACATGGTGGAAGATGCCGGCGCTGCCGATCTGATTTCAGGAGGGCGTTTACAGTTAGGGCTCAGCAGGGGTTCGCCGGAGCAGGTCATCGAAGGCTGGCGGTATTTCGGTTATGAACCTGCAGCGGGAGAAACCGACGCGGATATGGGACGTACCAAAGCCCTGGAGTTTCTGGACAAATTGAAAGGTACCGGATTTGCACAGCCCAACCCGTACCCGATGTTCCCAAATCCGCCGGGCTTATTACGCCTGGAACCGCATTCGGAAGGACTGCGGGAACGCATTTGGTGGGGCGCTGCATCTAATGCCACGGCCATTTGGGCAGCCGAGAACGGTATGAACCTGCAAAGTTCTACCCTCAAGTTTGACGAAAGCGGCAAACCATTTCATATACAGCAGGCCGAACAGATAAGGTTATACAAAGAAGCCTGGAAAAAAGCAGGACACGAACGCGAACCCAGGGTTTCCGTAAGCCGCTCTATTTTTGCGCTGGTAACCGAACAGGATAGACAATACTTTGGACAGGCAAAAGGATCAGATAGCTTTGGTTACATTGAAGCTGATAAACGGGCGGTGTTTGGCAAAAGTTATGCTGCTGAGCCCGATCAGCTCATCAAGGAACTGGCGCAGGACGAAGCTATTCAGGAAGCAGATACGGTGCTCTTGACCATACCAAATACGTTAGGCGTTGATTACAATGTTCATGTACTGTCTGCTATTTTAGAACACGTTGCTCCGGCACTGGGTTGGCGATAAATTTGAGCCGCATAAGCAAGTTATTTGAGCTGCCCAGGAAACCATAAAGCGCGCAAGTTGTTGACCTTTGTGTTATGAAAAACATGGATAAAATTCAATTAGGCCAAAATGGACCGCTGGTATCCAAATTGGGGCTGGGTTGTATGCGCATGTCCTCTATATGGGGCGGCCCAACACCTGACGAACACGAAAGTATCGCCACCATCCAACAAGCGTTAGATAGTGGTATCAACTTTTTGAATACGGGCGATTTTTACGGAGCCGGCCATAACGAAATACTGGTGGGCAAAGCCATTAAAGGCAGGCGCGATGACGCTTTTATAAGTGTGAAATTCGGCGCCATTTTTCATAACGGCCAATGGCTTGGGTTGGACTTACGCCCCATGGCCATTAAGAATTTCATCAACTATTCGCTAACCCGTTTAGGCATCGAAACCATCGATCTGTACCAGCCCTGCCGCATGGATAACAGCGTACCAGTCGAAGATATTATCGGCACGGTTGCTGACCTGATCAAAGAAGGTAAAGTGCGGTACATTGGTGTTTCAGAGATCACTGCCGACCAATTACGTGAAGCCAATACCGTTCACCCTATAAGCGCACTGGAGATTGGTTATTCCTTAGCCGACCGCCAGATTGAAAGCGAACTGTTACCTACCGCAAAAGAACTCGGCATTAGTGTTGTGGCTTTCGCCAACACTGCCGAGGGTTTATTAACCGGCGAAATGAAGGCCCCGCTTGCAGCAAACGACTACCACAGCCATTTCTCGCGTTTCCAGGGCGATAACCTGATCAAAAACCTGGAAAAAGTAGAGGTCTTAAAGCAACTGGCCGGTGATAAAGGTTATACGCCAACACAGGTAGCTATTGCCTGGGTAAACGGACAAGGCGACCATATTATGCCGTTGGTGAGTATGAGCCGCAGGACTCGTTTGCCGGAAAATATGGCCGCTATGAACATCAGCTTTAACGCTGAAGAAATGAAGCTTTTAAATGATACTTTTGCCGTAGGTGCTATTTTAGGCGGCACTTATTTACAACGCTAAATGACCAATCCAACAGAAATACTCCCAGGCTTGATCTTCTATTCCTATCTTTCCGCCGAACGGAAAGACAAGGTATGCTTTTGGGCAAACCACGCCCTGGTACTGATGGTGTCAGGGCAGTTCGGTCTGGAAACATCCGGTCAAAGTATTTCTATTAAAGCGGGGGAAATGCTGCTGATTGGCAAAAACCAGCTGGGTACGCTGACCAAGACCCCGCTGCCCGGCGAAAATTATGAAAGCATCGTGATTTCCCTGCAGGAAGAACTGCTGCGGAAGGTTGCCTTGGAAGAACAGCTCTCGGCGGGCCAAAAATACACCGGACCGCCGAATGTCCAGATTCCGTCCAATGCGTTCCTGCAGGGATACTTTCAGTCTATCATGCCCTATGCCCGGGAAGCGGCCGGAACACTCAGTGAGGAAATGGGTATCCTGAAAGTCAAAGAAGCGGTTAAGCTGTTGCTGCACACTATGCCTGCGTTGCGCAGTTTCCTCTTCGACTTTTCTGAGCCTCATAAGATAAACCTGGAAAGGTTCATGGTAAGCAATTATCATTTCAACGTCCCGGTCGAAAAATTTGCGCAGCTGACGGGGCGAAGCCTGGCCGCATTCAAACGCGACTTCCAAAAAACTTTCGGCGCACCGCCCCGGCACTGGCTGCAGGACAAACGGCTGAATGAAGCCAAACACCTGATCGAGCACAAGCGCCAAAAACCCTCGGCCATCTACCTTGACCTGGGCTTCGAGAGCCTGTCACACTTCTCGCATTCTTTCAAGAAAAAATTCGGTAAAGCGCCAACCGGCTAACCTTACTGATCTAACAGGTGCTGCAGTAGCATTTTTATTTGTAAGCCATTTTACTTAACCGGACTATTTGTTGCTGCATCTATAATTAACCGTGCCGCTTCCTGCGGGTGCGATTGATAAACGGAATGACTGGCTCCGGCTATTTCCACTACCGTACTTTTGGCACGTTTAGCATACATGCGTTCCAGATCTGGATTGATAATACGGTCGGCCCCGGCCACCATGTACCAGCTTGGTTTCACCCGCCAGGCCGGGTTTTGAATAATGGCATGAAAAACCACATCAGCGGCAGGCATTTGCGCATTGGCCGTAAATTCGGCTATTGGTTTTGGCAGGTCGGCAGCAAAATCAGCGTAAAAACTATTGGGTGCGATGAAGTCAAAACCATCGCCCCCTTTTTGTAATGATTTATAAGCAGAAGGATATAGCTTGCCGTTTCCACCCTCGCTCTCTCCATTGTCGGGCGCATGGGCAGCAATGTAAACAAGGCCAGCTACATGGCTGTCATTCCCGGCAATGGTTATAATTGCACCGCCATAACTGTGCCCCACCAGAATACATGGGCCGTCCTGCATTGCCAACACCCGTTTCACCGCTGCTACATCACCATCAAATGATGTTAAGGGTTGCTGGGTGACACTTACATGAAAACCCTTCTTCACCAGAATATCATATACCGGTTTCCAGCCCGAGCCGTCTACAAAGGCACCGTGTACCAGTACAATATTCTTTATACCTGCCGGCTGCTGGGCGGCGGCATTATTGTAATTACAAACAAAGTAAAACAGCATTACGCTAAACAGGAAAAGCCTGTTTTTATTGATCAAATTTTTCATGGTAATAGATTTAATGTTTGAGATGTACTTCAATTATACTTTTAGCCCGCCAAAAATGCTCACCATCATCACGGTTAAAACTATCGTGGTGATGAGGATATACATTTTATCTTTTTCAAGTACAAAGCCAATTAACGAAAACGCGATGCGTAAAATAGGTGTAGCAATAAGTACCAACACGCCCAACTGGATGATGGCTTTTGCACGCATCCCTATTGCTCCTGTCAGTATCTCGCCAAAGTTGGTATAACCGGCCCGCGTGCCTGTGAATTGATGATAAGGCGGCAATTGCAGCTGCCCTGATTGGCTAAGATAGATTAGGCCGCCAATAAGCACAATAAGGCTGGAGATGATAACCCCATATCTTAATTGCAGACCGATAAACTGTTCAATATCCTTATCGGCAAAAAAATGTTTTGAAATAAGTTTTTTCATAACTGTAAAAATTATAGGGTTTAAAACTGGTGGTTATAACCGTTGTAGATCATCTCGATAGCTACAAATGAAATGGCCAGGCAAAATATATATTTCAGTACTTTGGGGTCCATGCGGGTAAGCAACTTCGATCCGGTAAATGCACCACCCAACACACCCAGCACAACCGGGAACGCAATGCCGGGATCCATATAGCCACGCTGCAAGTAAACCACCGCACTTGCCGCCGCAGTTACGCCAATCATAAAATTACTGGTAGTAGTGCTCACTTTAAACGGGATATGCATGGTTGAATCCATAGCTAAAACCTTAAGCGCGCCAGAGCCAATACCCAGCAAGCCAGACATAATACCGGCAAGCGTCATTATAGAGAATCCTGCACCGACATTTTTTAACTGGTAGCCTACTTCGCCGTTTTTGGTTGGGTAACTGCTGTTCAGCTTTAGCTTTAGTGCCAAGGCACTACCGGTTATTAGTGCTTCCTGGTTCTTTTTGCGAATAGTCATGGCAGCAGAAAAAAGCAGGATTGCTCCAAACAGGATGGCTATGGTATTAGTAGGTGTATAAACGGCTATTACCGCGCCGGCAACAGCACCAACCGTAGTTGCAATTTCCAGGAACATGCCCAGGCGTATATTGGTAATACCCTCTTTTACGTAGGCACTGGCGGCGCCAGATGAATTGGCAATAGAAGCCAGCAATGCCGCGCCGATAGCATAGCGGATATCAACGTGAAAAACCAGGGTAAGCAATGGGATAACTACTACCCCGCCGCCCAACCCTGTGAGCGAGCCTACCAGGCCTGCCAAATAAGCCCCGGCCAGTAGTATGATGGTGAATGTTAGAATGGTCATGATATTTTGAATTAATAATTATGGTCCAGTATGTTCCGGATGATTTCCTGGGCGTGTTTTTTTCTTTTTGATTTTATAGCTGCAAAAAGATTTTCATGCAGGTGATGGCTCATGGCAAAATGTGTAATGCCGCGCTCCTCGCGTTTAGAAAAAAATGTCCGGATGGTATGGGTAAAGTTTTGGTACAAGCCCGCCAGCACTTTATTTTTCGATGCATTGGCTATAGCCATGTGGAAGGCAATATCAGCATTAGTGCAATCCTGCCGGTTTTCGGCTATAATAGCCTGCTTACGCAGCTTCAGTTGCTTTTCCATTTCCTGCAGTTGAGCCGAGGTGTGGTTATCAACCGCCAGTTTTACTATTTCTTCTTCCAGCAGCTTCCTTACTGCGTTGATGTCATCAAAATCTGCTACGGGTAAGCGCCCAATTACATTTTCTTCTGGCTGTATCTCATTCACAAAGGTGCCCGAGCCTTGCTGAACTTTAAGAATACCAGCCATGGCCAGGCTTTTTATGGCCTCGCGAATGCTTGACCGGCCAACTTCATAAGCCTTCATCAACTCGGGCTCGGCCGGTATTTTTTCGCCTGCCTTATATTTTCCGTCAAGGATATCCTGTTTGATCCTTGACGAAACTTTGTCTGATAATTTTTGATTTTCCATTGTTCTCAAATTCTTTTACAAACATACGATGTTTTACTTAAACATCAGATGTTTTAAAAAATATATTTTTCATCCGACTTTAATTTCTCCTTTTTAGCATCTGTATAAATTATTGTGTTTAGGTAAACCAGTTATTTATTTTATTTTTTTAAAATGTTTTACGGTTATGTTCGTCTTCCCATTATGGCAAGACGACTTCCCCTCCTATTACTTCTTTGGTTATTTACCGATATTTACTTTTTCCAGGCTGTTAAAACGCTTACCGATAACCCGTTCATTCATACAGCTTATCGCCTGATCGACTTCATTCTCATTGGCGGAATGATCGCTGTTATATTCTTACGGCGAAGCGGAAAGACCGCTCAAAGCCTGATCGCCGCGTTAATGGCTTTTATGCTTTTAACCTTTGTGCCCCGCTTATTCTCCTTACCTGTATTGCTCATTGAAGATATCACTCGTTTCTTCAGAGGAATCCCGATGCGGGCATTATGGGTTAGTGAACTAACTATGGCACTTGCAGCTGTAATATTTTTAGTGGTGTTGTTCGGCATTACACGGGGCCGGCACTTCTACCGGGTACGCAGGGAAACCTTGTTTTTTCCTGACCTGCCAGAGGCATTTGACGGTTTTACTATTACCCAACTCTCCGATATCCATTCGGGCAGTTTCAGCAGCAATACCGGCGTACAAAAAGGCCTCGACCTGGTAAATGCGCAGGCCAGCGACCTGGTTTTGTTCACCGGCGACCTGGTGAACAACAAAGCATCAGAAATGGACCGCTGGATTACGGCATTCTCCAAACTAACTGCTGCTTACGGCAAGTTTTCCGTATTGGGTAATCATGATTACGGCGATTATGTGCGCTGGGAAAGCGAAACCGAAAAACAGGATAACCTTGTCCGTTTAAAGCAGGTACATGGTGATATCGGTTTCAGATTATTGCTTAACCAATTCATCAGTATCAAAAAAGACGGGCAGGCCATAAACCTGATCGGCGTGGAAAACTGGGGAAAGGGTGGTTTTCACAAATACGGCGACCTTGGAAAGGCCGCAGCCGGATTGCCTGAAGACAGCTTCAACATCCTGATGTCGCATGATCCCTCTCATTGGGACGCGGTAACCCTGGGCCATCATCAGCATATTCATTTAACACTTGCAGGCCACACCCATGGCATGCAATTCGGTATCGAACTCTTTGGCTTTAAATGGAGCCCCATCAAATACATTTATAAACAATGGGCGGGGCTTTATGAGCAGGCCGGAAAATACTTATATGTAAACCGCGGATTTGGTTTCCTCGGTCTTAAAGGGCGCATCGGGATGTGGCCCGAAGTAGCGGTAATCACACTTAAACGGCTGACCATGTAGCCCTTAAAGGGGCATTATTCCTCCTGTACCCGCGTCTGCTTTGCAAGCCTGTAACTGCTAAACGCCAATAATGTAACATCCATTTTAGTCCCACCCTCAGCAGGGTTAAAATGCAGTATATTTCACGCCGCGCCTTCCAGGGGGCGTTAGTTGTTATCCTGCAGAAGTGTCAGAACTACTTTATAAGCTATTTTTTTCTCCCAGCGTGCTATCTGCCAGGCAATAAAACTCAATGTGAAGATATCGTTATTTTCTATCCTGCCTAACTGGTTTAAAACCGCATTTCTATACGTCGTTTCAAAAGCCACATCTGGTTTTAACAGGTATTTTTCAACCAACCCCAGAAACAATAGCACGCGTTCTTCCGAGGTTTTCAGCAGATACTTTTTATATCGACGCCGGAAACTGTTTAGCCGTGACATAGCAAGTTCGATGTTAGAGAACTGGGCATGGACTAAAATTTCCATCAGGTTTTTTCTAATGGTCCATAACATACCCATTTTCTTTTCATACCAGGCATCGGTACGTGTCAGTAAAGTTAGCTGTTTCAAACTTCCCCGGTCATTACAAAGGGCCAAAAACATGGTAAGGCATATTCGTAAATCTTCGATATCTTCTGGTTTAGATATCTGTTTTGTGTTGGAAAGCGATTCCTGCAATAAAGCGATCGCATCGTCTGCAAAACCTGTGTAGAACAGGTTGAGTGCAGAGAGCAATTGATAGCGCAAATAAAACAGTGTATAATAACGAGTATCCGCAACCATTAGATCCATCATTTCCTTAAGATACGATGCACTCTTTACAAAATCCTTTTGCCTTAAATCAAAGTTTGCCAGAAAATACAGGATGGATATATGGTAAAAAAGGTAGGACGATTTTTTATCTGCCTGGTTTATAAATTGATTCGTTCGGTTGATATAGCGCGCTATCAATCCGTAATTCTGCTGTATTGCTGCGTATTCATTCGCGATGAAAAGAATTTGATAAATGGACTTATAGGTCATTAGGTCCTGTATGGAAATTTTGTATTTCCGGATTGTCGCCAGCATCAAGGTCGTCAAATTAACGATCTTCCCTTTCAGGTGTATCTCCTGCAATTCCTGCCTTAAAAAGGCATAGGCCATATTGAGCTTAGCCTCGCGCTGCATATCGGCCTGGTTCCGGAGAAAGCGCGCAGTCAAAGTTTCGAGGTCTTCAGCTCCCGGCAAATGGGCATACTGCAGTTTCAACAGCAAGAGTTCGTTTATCAAATTAAACTGCTCCAAATGTTCGGCCAGGCGTTCAGCCTTATTCAAACATTTGAACGCTATCTTGACAACATCATTTTCTAATAAAAAACGGCCCACCACCACCAGGCGTAACGCGTCATAGGTTTCAGAATGGCTCTCGAAAGTTTTTTGCGATAAAAATAGCAGCAAATTATCCTGCAGCCTCTTGCGTAAAGCGTGATAGGCATCCTTATTTTTCCCTGGCTTATACAGTTTTTTTATACCACCTATATCGTCAGTTTTTATTAAATCGAGTAAAGCTATGTTTTTCACATCATCCCGTTTGTTTTTCCGCTGTAAAAACTGCCTGAATAGCATTTTGTCGTTATCATTGAGCAGATTAACTAACTCCGATAGTGAGTCCATATAGATATGTTATATGCTTATAAAGGTATAAAATTACAAATTATATCGTCAGTAATTTACATATTATGATTTTTCAGGGTCAGTTTTACATCCCACATTTGCTTCCATATTAATCACAATAAAACAAAACAAACATGGAACCGCTACAAAACAAAACAGAAGAAAATTCATCTATTGGAAAATATGGCGACAAGGTCAGAAATCCATTTAAACCAACTGGCGCATTTATCGGCGCCTCTTGGTTTGCCTTATTAGCAGGAGTGGTGGGATATTGCATTGGCTTATGGAATGCAAGTATGGAGTTAAACGAAAAAGGCTATTATTTCACCATTTTATTATTTGGCTTATTTGCAGTAATCTCCGTACAAAAAAGCGTAAGGGACAGATCCGAAGGACTTGCCGTTACGGACCTTTACTACGGCCTGAGTTGGTTTGCCACTATAGCAGCAATGATACTGTTAACGATTGGCCTATGGAATGCAGACCTGGCCCGAAGTGAGAAAGGCTTTTACGCCATGGCATTTTGCCTGAGCATGTTTTCGGCCATTGCCGTACAAAAAAATACCCGCGACGCAAAGATGTTTGAGGATAAAGAGCTGTAACGTAGCGGTTACCACCCCGCAGTGCCTTGCCTGGCAAGCCTGCGGGGTTATTTACGTAGCTTATTTCTTATACTGCCCTACCAATCGCTCCAGGTAGTTATTGCGAACATTACAGGAAACACATACTCGCGACTGCCTGATCCCTACCTTAATTTTTAGAGTAGTTGAACATACTAAATGTTCCTGCAGATGTGTTTTTGTCCTGTTATGATAACCCGGTGCCTATTTTTGCCTTCGTACTTAAAAAAGTAAAGTTTATAGCAACTCTAATTTTGCCTGTAATAAACTTGGTACAATTAAACATATCGGCATTATAATTGTATTTTTCTGAAACCAATCCAATTTGACATGATATTTTCAAAAATTTATAAGGTTTGCATATTAGGAACCGTGCTTTTATCAGCAACGTCAGCCGTTATGGCGCAGACCGGCGCACCTGTTGAAACAAAAAAAGCCAACAGCGATTACAAACCGGCTTTCGCAGGGCAAACCCGCATCGGCAGCCTTAAAACTAAAACATCATATACAGCTACCGTTATCAATTCGGAGCTAAAAAATCCATGGGGTATACATGTTTTACCTGACGGCCGACTGCTTATCAGCAGTAAGCCGGGAACGATACAGATACTGACCACCGATGGCAAAGTCGCTAAAACAATTACCGGTTTCCCAACAGTACAGTATGAAGGTCAGGGTGGTTTGCTTGACGTAAATATTGACCCTGATTTTACTACTAACAGGATGATTTACTGGACTTTTGCCCAGCCGGGCGAAGGCGCTACGCTTGCTGTTGCTAAAGGTAAACTGTCTGCCGATGAAACCAAACTTGAAAATGTAAAAGTGATCTGGGAGGCCTATCCGCGTTATAAAGGTTCCGGCCAGTTCGGTTCCCGTTTAGTATTTGATAAACAAGGCAATATTTTTGTAACCTCCGGCGACCGTCAGGCGAATGATATCCGCGTGAAGGCGCAGGACCTGAACGCAACCACGGGTAAGATCATACATATCACCAAAGAGGGAAAGCCGGTTGCCGGTAACCCGTTTATAGGTAAAGCCAACGCCAAACCCGAAATATATGCCTACGGTTTTCGTAACCCGGATGGACTTGCTATCAATCCCGTAACCGGCGGTCTGTGGGAGGTTGAATTTGGTCCGCGTGGTGGTGACGAGGTCAATTTGATTAAGCCGGGTGGTAACTATGGCTGGCCTTTTGTCACCTATGGTATTGAATACAGCGGCGAAAAGGTTTATGACGGAATACAGCAAAAAAAGGGAACAATACAGCCCGTTTACTATTGGGACCCGGTTATCTCACCAGGCTGCATGATGTTTTATACAGGTAATATTGCTGAATGGAAAAACAATATGTTTGTTGGGGGACTGAGCGGACAACACATCATTCGCCTCGTTATAAAAAATAATAAAGTGGTGGGCGAAGAACGTTTACTTACCGATAAAAACGAACGCTGGCGCTGCATGGCTACCGGAAAGGACGGTGCTATATATGCCGCGACTGACAATGGAAAATTATATAAAATAGCCAGGCAATAAAGAGCCTCAGCTTTCCGCATGCGCTTACAGGCCCCGTAAACAAGTACTGGCTGGAATAACACCCCGCAAAATGTTTCCTACCTGTATACATGCGCGTGGCTTCCATTCGATGTAAGATGATATTCTGCAATAGTTCATGTTATAGTTTTTATTTGTGGAAGGACGGATGTAGGTTTTGCAAGCGGAGGTCTTAGATCTCCGCTATGGCGTTTCCAGACGTTCAAACCGCCTGTACCATATCCTGCTCTACCTCTTCCCTCGACGGTACCCGGGCAGATGAGGTGGATTGCGACAACGGGTTTATCTGATCTGGTGACAGCGGTTTATGGCTTGGTTTCTACCTGCGGGTTCCACCAGGGACAAACCATTCATCAGTTAAGAATTGACCAGGCAAGTACGAAGAGGGAACAACCTGTTTAATTACACCTACATTTCCTGCCTGTTTCCTCTTGTCGATAAAAAAGTCGATATTTGAATTACGTGTTACAACAACTAAATAATATCAGGATGGAAATAGGAATTGACAGCTTCGCTTCGGCGATGTACGGCAGTAAGGAACTAAGCAGCGTAGACGCCATGGAGCAATTACTTGACAGGATTGTCTTTGCTGACCAGGCAGGGTTGGATGTATTCGGAATTGGTGAACACCATAAAAGAGAGTTTCTGGACTCTGCTACTGCGGTAATCCTCGCCGCTGCAGCCTCCCGTACCAAACGCATCCGTTTAACCAGCGCGGTTACTGTACTCAGCGCGGCAGACCCGGTAAGGATATACCAGAGCTTCGCTACGCTCGATCTGATCTCCAAAGGCAGAGCCGAAATGGTTGTTGGCCGCGGTTCCTCCATCGAAGCCTATCCCCTGTTTGGTTTCAACCTGAATGATTACGATGCATTGTTTAGGGAAAAGCTCGACCTATTGTTAAATATACGTGATAACGAATTCGTCACCTGGTCGGGCAGGTTTAGGCCAGCCCTGGAAAACCTGCCCGTTTACCCCAGATCATTACAGGAAAAACTACCGGTATGGCTGGGTGTTGGCGGCACGCCAGAATCCTTCGCCAGGGCCGGAACTTTAGGTCTGCCTTTGATGGTCGCCATTATCGGCGGCGAAACGCACCGTTTCAGACCGCTGATCGACCTGTACCGGGAAGCCGGCCAGAGAGCAGGCTTTAAACCCCAACAATTAAAGGTTGGGTTACATTCACCCGGCTATGTAGCAGCCACAAACGAACAGGCCGTTACAGATTACTACCCCGGCTACGCCGAACTTTGGACAAAACTCGGGCGGGAACGCGGCTGGCCGCCCGTAACCAAAACGCAGTTTGATACGCTGATAGCGCCAAAAGGCGTGCTGGTTGTTGGCGGACCTGAACAGGTAGCAGAAAAGCTATTACGCCACAGTGAAGCGTTGGGCGGCATTGACCGCTTTACCTTCCAAATGGATAATGCGGGGCTTACGCACCAGCAATTAATACAGGCCATAGAACTGATTGGCACCAGGGTGATGCCCCTGCTCAGCAAATAAATTGGCGCCTGATAATTTTCAGATCCCGGATAAAGCCACAATCATAATCAGGACGAGGATGACTAATGAGATAACCAGGCTCTTTGTCAGGAACCAAAAACGCTTTTCGGTAGCGCCGGAAGCGGCCAGTTTGTCTTTTAATAAACCAACTTGTATTTCATTGTAAGCCGTTTCCTCTTTGAGTACCTCAAGGTTTTTGAATTTTACATTGTCTTGAGAGGTAACCGGGTAAATGATCCATACCCGGCTGGCAGATTGCAGGTAGATGAGGTTGGTGCCGGGGAATAAGCTTTTGAACTGGTAATGCAAAACCGCTACCGGCTCGTCATCAATCAAAACGCCGTTATACCAGGTCAGCGTTTTTCTACCCCAGGCAAAATACAGCAGCGTTGCTAAAACGATGGCAGGTCCGGCCATAAAGGCTGTAGAATTTCCAAAGAAATCATTCACCGCCCGCGCACCGGATGAAAGTTTTGGAAGGGCACAGTGCGCCCCCATTTCACAAAGGAATACCAGGATGAATACCCAGCAAAGCAGGCTGAACGCCAAAAAAGCGGTACGCAGGTTACCGCATTTTAAACGAACACTGGGTGAACTATCTCCGGGAATATAGGTTGAGGCATGGTAAGGCATACCGATAAGCAACAGCCAATAGGTTTTAAAGTTTTATGATCTGTCAAAACAAGTAACAATATTACTTCAAAAGAAAATATCGGGGAGTTTATACTGCATTTTCAAACAATGTGTTATACTTTTGACCAGCGTTAAATAAACCGATAAGGAGCTGATTTATTAATGATTTTACTCCTTATTCTCTTTTTTGTAAAACCATTTTGCTTTAAGCGTGTTACATGCTTAAAATTAACTAAAAGGTTTTAGAATTTAAATCATTTAACTTTAAATCAAAATTTCTAATAAATACTGCAAATATTTATTAATAATTGCAGAGGCACGTTAATTACTTACTATTATAAACTAACTAATTATGACTAAAAAAACACACGCAAGCCCTTAGCAAATTAATTTTCAGAGAACTAATATAAAAAAGCCGGAACGTGTTGGAGCACAATTCCGGCCAATGTTAGCGCTCATCTCTTCCTGTTGACCCGAAAGTAAATGTTTAACTAAACTCTACTAATGTATGAATTTTAATGTTAAAACGTCGCCATTACTATGGCATCGTTTTTCCGGGATTTCTTTGCAAATAAAAGCTACTGCCTTTGTTTTATTTGCGCTCCCGATTAGCCTTATCGCTAAGCCCAGCCATAGCAGTAATATCCTGTACAATAAGTACATAAGCAATAAGAATGCCAATAGATTACTTCCTGTTATTGACACCCCAACTGTTGCCGCGGCAAAGCCTGTATCGGGCGTTATTACCGATGCAAAAGGCGAAATCCTGCCTGGCGTAACCATTAAGGTTAAGGGTTCAACCACACAAGGCGCAATTGCCGACGCAAACGGTAAATTTACCATAAACGTAGATGATAAAGCGATACTTGTATTCTCCTATTTAGGTTTCGATTCTCAGGAAATACCTGTTAGCGGCAAGAGTACTGTTAATGTAAGTATGGCCGAATCATCCAACTCTTTAAAAGAGGTGGTAGTAGTAGGCTACGGAACGCAAAAGCGCGAAGAGCTTACCTCGGCAGTAACCAATGTTAAAGCAAAGGATTTTAACCAGGGTGGCGCCCGTAACCCTCTTGATCTTGTTCAAGGTAAGGTTGCAGGTTTAACCATCACCCGTAATGGCGGTAACGATCCTAACTCAGGCCCTTCTATCCAGTTAAGGGGTGTAACCTCTATAGTTGGAAATAACGGACCGCTAATTGTTATTGATGGTATTCCCGGTGGTAACCTTGATCTGTTACAACAGGATGATATCGAATCAATGTCGGTACTGAAAGATGGATCTGCGGCCGCTATTTATGGTACTCGTGCCAATGGAGGTGTAATTTTGGTTACCACCAAAAAAGGTAAAAAAGGTGCAACGTCGGTTGATTACTCTACCTATTTTTCAAGAGATTTCTTATTGAAAAAACCCGACTTTCTGGATGCAGCCGGCTATCGGTCACTTATCGCCAGCGGAAAAATTGCTAAACAATATGATCTTGGCAGCTCAAACGACTTTTATGATCAGTTATTGGATAAAAGTAACTTGAGCCAGTATCATAACATCGCTTTTTCCGGAGGTAGCGAAAACTCCACTTTCCGCGCCTCTGTATTTTACAATGATTTAAATGGTATTGCCTTACAAAATGGCAGGGTTAATTACGGCACACGTATTAGCTTTACTCAAAAAGCAATACAAGGTAAGTTGAATACTCAAATCAATTTAGCTACCAATACCAATAAAGCCAATTTGCTTGGTGGTGGTACAAGTTTTGAAAGCGCACTGGTAGAAAACCCAACCACGCCGTTGTATAATCCGGATGGCACTTATTATGAAGATCCTACCTATGCCAACCAACTCGCAAGGCTTAACCAGGAAAAGAGTACACGCGATCAGCAAACTACCTCAACCGACGTTAAGACCACACTTGATATTATACCGGGTTTAAAAGCCAGTATTTTTGGGTCGATACAGCGAAATTCTTACGTGGATAATCAGTACTGGGACTCTAACTCAAGGGACTCTCAAAGAGGCTCATTAAATGGTGCCGCTATAGATAGTACCGGCTATGCCAGCAAGGGAAGTTACCTGGAAAAGAACTACGCGGTAGAGCCAACGTTGGAATATAACACTGTAATAGGTAAAAAACATAATATTAATGCCATTGCCGGTTATAGCTACCAATACAACGTAACGGAATCTTTTTCTGGTCAAAATGCTGGTTTTCCAAATGATGGTTTCGGGGAAAATAACCTAACTGCCGGAACATTTCTTCTTGATGGTAAATCAAGTTTAAATAGTTTCAAAGAAGACAACAGACTAATTGCATTTTTTGGAAGGGTGAATTACAATTATGAAGACAAGTATCTGGCTCAGTTTGTATTCAGGCGTGAAGGATCATCAAAATTTGGTGCTAATCATAAATGGGGTAGTTTTCCGGCTGTATCATTAGGCTGGAATATCACCAGAGAAGATTTCATGAAAAGTGTTACCTTTTTGAGCAACCTTAAGTTAAGGGCCGGTTATGGAATTACAGGTAACCAGGGATTCCCTAACTACCAATCTCTTGTAACCCTTAATACCGGTAACCCCTACATAACAAACATTGATGCGGCTGGAGGAGAAACCTGGAGACAAACCTACGGACCAGATCATAATCGAAACCTGGATCTTCGCTGGGAAAAGAAAAAGGAGTTGAACATTGGTTTAGACTTTGGCTTATTTAACAACGCGATAAGCGGTACATTGGATGTTTATAACAGAAAAACCACTGATCTTCTGGAAAACTATGATACCCAGTTACCTCCTTTTATTCAATCAACAATTTTTACAAATGTTGGTTCCATACAAAACAAAGGGATTGAACTTGCTTTAACCGGGCAGATAGTGAACAAAAAGGATTTTTCTTATTCTGCAACCATTACAGCAAGTACGCAAAGCAATAAGCTGATCAGTTTTTCCAATGATTTGTACAATATCCCTTACAGGGAATATGCCGGTATTAATGGTAACGGCGCTTTGGGTAATGCTATACGTACCTATCCTGGTGGCAAACTGGGGGAATTTTTCGGTCACAAATTCGCTGGTTTTACTCCCGATGGTGATTGGTTATTCTACAAGGCTGATGGTGTTACAAAAGTAGGAGTAGATGAAATTACCAATACAGATAAAGTTGATCTGGGTAAAAATGGTATCCCTAAATATTACGCCTCATTAACCAACAGTTTCAGATATAAAAATCTTGATCTTACTATTTTCTTAAGGGGAAAATTTGGATACAGCATATTAAATACAACCGAACTTTCTTACGGGAACCAGGTGGCCTTACCAAATAATGTGCTTAAATCTGCTACAACTACTCATAAGGATTTAAACGGATCTTACCAGTATTCAGATTACTATCTTGAAAACGGCAGCTTTGTTAAAGTGGATAACATCACCCTCGGCTATAACTTTAATTTCAAAACCAAATACATCAGAAACTTAAGGGTATATGCATCCGGCAAAAACCTGGCAACAATAACCAGTTACAAAGGTGTAGACCCTGAAATAGAGGATACAGGTTTAGCACCAGGTGTAGAAAATCATGGTACATACCCCCGTACAAGAACAATAACATTAGGATTAAACGTAGGTTTTTAAACATACTATAATGAAAACATATTATAAATTAACAGGTACGCTTTTAATGGCGTTATGCTTACTTGGCAGTGCTTGTACCAAACTTAATGAAAAGGCTTACAGTCAAATAATTGCCGACGATTTTTACAATGGAAAAGGTGAAGTATTATCTGCTGTGCTAAGGCCCTATACCCATGCAGGGGCCTGGTCTGCCCCTACAGGACAGCAAAGCTTTTACCGATTGAATGAACTGGCTGCAGATCAGCTGGCATGGCCGGTAAAAGGGGTTCATGGTTATGATAATGGCGATTGGATACGCCTGCATTATAGTACATGGAATCCTGACGAGGATAATATTGGAAATCCCTGGAACTTAATATATACAGGAATTGGTTACTGTAATGACCCTATTAAGCGAATACAGGAAACCGATCTTGCTAAAATGGGTATCACGGCCGAACAGAGAGATGCTTATGTTGCAGAACTTAAAGTATTCAGGGCTTGGTCATATATGAAACTAATGGATCTGTATGGTAATATCCCGGTTGTTACAGTGGTGGGTGAACCGTTAAGCCCCCCTACCAAAAAAAGGGCAGAAGTATTTGCCTTTATTGAAAGCGAACTTAAAGAAAACGTAGATAAGTTACCAGTGCTTTCCGGTCAGTTAGTTGGCCGTGTAACACAAGCCGCAGGTTACGCTATGCTGGCTGAATTGTATCTTAATGCGGAAGTGTGGACAGGTACAGAGCGTTGGGCAGATTGTATTGCAGCCTGTGATAAGGTAATGTCTGGTGCTACTGGGGGGCAGCAGGGCACTGCAGCACTTGATACTAAAATAACCGATCCTTTTTTAAATACCAATACCACTAAATCAAAGGAAAACCTTTTTGTATTAGCTTACAATAACCAACTTACCACAACCTTCTGTGGCTGGAATAGCGATTATTTTCACTTTAATCAAAAATACATATACGGCGGATCACAAAATGGAAATGATGGCGTGGTGGTTATACCAAGTGCTTATGATCAGTTTGAAGACAAAGACCTGCGTAAAAAAACCTGGATGCTGATAGGTCTTCAGCACTATTATGGTGATTCAACCAAAGTAGTGGTTGGAGGTTATGAATATAAAGACCAACCATTGGTGTTTGTTGATAACATCCGCAGAAACAGCGAAGGTGGAACAACCTCAAATATGAATACAGGCGAAGAAAATAGCGGAGCCCGTTTCAATAAATATGTTCCGGGACCATCTACCGATCCAAATTACTGGAGTAACGACTGGGTATTATATCGTTTAACGGATATTTATTTTTATAAAGCCGAAGCTTTAATGCGCCAGGCAGGCGGAACAGCTACATCTGAAGCCGTTACCCTGATAAATGCCACCCGTAAGCGTGCATTTAGCACTTCAGACTGGGCAACGGAAGCCTATACTACCGCTACGCTTACTATGGATGAGCTATTAGCAGAACGTGGCCGTGAGTTTATATTTGAAGGAAAAAGACGTACAGACCTTATCCGCTTTGGCAAATTCACAACAGCCTCGTGGTGGGATCATACCCCCACAAACAAAAGCACACTTACAATTTTCCCTATCCCTCAAAGGCAGTTAACAGCTAACGCCAATCTTGTACAAAACCCGGGATATTAATTTATTCAAAATTTGATAAAAAAGCCTGATATTCATTTATCAGGCTTTTTTTATGTTTTTCACAATCATATTCCGTCAATACTTCATCAACCGGTAGCAACAGGTTGAGAAACTATGCGATTTTTTGATATTTACAAGGAGGGCTACAAAGCACAAAACCCTGTAAATCAACTAATTTACAGGGTTTTGATTTGATATCGCTTGTTGTCGCCCTACCTGTACAAATTTCGAACCTTTTTCTGCATGATTTAAGGTTGTTGGCAAACTTGGTATTGTTATTTTAACCTTCAAACATATTGTATGAGGCATTTTTGATTGTTAGCAGCTCGTTGGTTGAAAGGTTATTCCTGAGTTAATGGTTTCGAATTAATCTATTTAAGGGCCTTAAATTTGATCAATTTTTGTATGTACAGTTTTGAATTTGCGACTAAAAGAGGCTTTCTCCAACTAAAATTCATTTGCTAATTTTTACTTCGAACCGATTTATGTTTATCTAAACCACAGGGAGATTGCCGCCATCAATGATATAATTAGCACCGGTAATGTAGGAGGCGGCGGGCGGTACCAGGAAGTTTACCAACTCGGCTATCTCTTGGGGTTCAGCCATTTTGCCCGGCGACTGGAAGAGGACGGCCTCATCATTTGCCGTGAGTACCAGCAGAAACCACCGCGCGCGGAATATGAACTAAGCACACGGGAGAAAACACTCATCCCTGTGCTCAAAGCCATGTTTGACTGGGGCGTTCAGGTGGATGACCAGTGCGGAACATCGTTGACCATATCCGGCGTTCCCCGGGGCCGAACGCAGCAGCTCTGCCTCGGCTGGATCGGCACTACGATTTTTTCTCGAGCACTAAAACAACCTTATTAAAATCTGAAGATGCATTGATGATCTTTCTGAAGTCAGCAAACTGGGTTATAGGGTAAAGCGTTTTTCTGTATTCTTCCATAATATGAATAACAAGTTGATTACCTTTTAGCTCATAATCAGATACAAAACCCATTGTTAATTCGCCATTATCTTTATAGGTTTGGTTGATTTTCAGATCGCTCAAATTTTTTATCGTATATCCTTCAGGAATAGTAACTTCAAGGTTTCTTTCCTCGACGTGGCCAAAATCCATATCTACCGGTTCCTGTCTTGTTTTTTGCTGGTACATTTCTACCTGCGGGCCTATAGCCATCCCAATCTTCAAAAGCAGTTTACTGCCTGCCCGTTCTATTAAAGCACCTGTTTTTGCTTTTGTATGTATAATAACGGGTAAGTTGCTGCTTTGGCTTTCAAACGGCAGGTTTAAAACTTCAGAAAATAAGAGGTTCTCTGAATTGGAATATCTTTGGGTTATATCTTTAATTATATCTTTCTTTTGATCTTCATTTGAAAAGTTAAAAGCATTTCTGTAACCGGTAGATGCGTACCCTGTAAAAAGTTGTTTTTCATCTATGTTCAATGAATCAAGGTCATTGGTAAAAACCATTTTGGCCTCAATATTCTGTGCTGACTTACTGTAATTTTCCAACGGAATTTCCTTTACTTCGGCTATCGCCGTTGAGAATGTACCGAGTGTGGTACGTTTGCAATAGAGACCGTTGGTTGCGCCCCATAAGGAATATATCCAGGGATACCGCATGTCTGGCCTGGTGGGCGCAAGAAATTTATTTTCGGCAGGGAAATAAAATATGGGATAGTCGCAATTGTCCCAGTTTTCAAATTCCTTATCAATAAAAAACTTATCGCGGCTGCCGGTTAGTACGAAATGGTATTTTATATTAAGCGCCTGAAATATTCCGCCATAAAGGCGCATAATACCTACAGTACCGGCGTTTTTATTTTGAATGATCCTTTCAACAACATTTTCATCCTCGTTTTTCAAACCTTCGTTATATGAAAAAGTCTTTTTGATATAATTTTCAACGGCAGTTATTTTGGCAGTTTCATCGCCAAGGGCATCCCAACCGTTTTTTTTAATAAGATCAGCAATTTCTTTTATTTCCTTTTCAGAATTATCGGAATACAAAACATATATCTTTTTTGCCAGCGAGTTCCAGTTAAAAAGACGTTCGCCGGTGGCATTTACCTCATTGTAAGATAGTTTGTATTCAAGCCTCCGCAAGTTTGCATAGTAATTAGCGTATTTTTCTTCGTCGGCGCCCTGTGTATCTTTAAAGGCGCACTTTGCTATTCGTTTTCCGTCAACAACGGTGTCTGTAACAGGAACGATAAAATTATATGGCTTAATATCAAATTTTAAACGTTTGGGTGCAATGATCTGGAAGGAGCTTTCCAGTATGGGGAAATTTTGTTGTACTATTTCACGGCCGAAAAATGATGTTGTTTTTTTAAAAGTATAATAATATTCCACCTCGCAGCCTTTCTCCAGTCCATCCATTGCGAAAATTTTATAAATATTATCATTCTTGTCCTTGATGTCTTTAATGTCGTTTTTATTTAACTCTATTATTTTTCCGTTAGGAAGTATATTACGAGCCTTAATTTCAACGATATCGGCGTTTTCGCTTATTCCGAGATATATTTTATTAAAGCTTTCGATCCCTTTATCGTCGTTGATGTGAATGATCTTATGAGCTGTATAATATTCATTGATCATATCTTTTGATTCATCGGTAAATTCAACGCCTCTTTTATCCAAAAGTATCACCGCCGATTCTTTATCATATTTACTATCAATTTTATGTATGACTGGCTTTTCAGTCCATTTTTCTTTTTCAATTGGAACGGCTTGGGCATGTACGTAATTAACTGATAGTAAAACTATTAATAAGCACAAAGTTTGTTTGATCATTATTTTAAATTTTTGTAAGGCTTAGGGTTTCTTTATATAATGGGAATAGTGTTTCAAGAACTTTATTCCATTGTTCAAATTCGTCGTTTGTGGTCATCAGGGTATCGTTATCAAACTCCTGGGTTAGTATAACATACTTTCCTTTTTGTTCATACTTCAAATCAAACCCCCATGTTTTATTGTGGAATGTTTTGCTTTGCGGTAAATAAGAAACCTTATAACCATCGGGTACTTTAAGCAGGGTTACGTATTTGGTTTCAAAATTAAAGTCATGCTCAATTGGCGTTTTCCGTTTGGGGTAATCGATATGCGCGTTTTGGAAAAACTTAAAAAGATTGAGGTTTAAATAATATTCATCGCCCAGTTTTTTGGCATAATCAGGCAAACTAAAATTGGCCGACATAGAAAACTCCCCCGCGGTTTTTTTTCTGTCTATATTGAAGGTATCGAGCTTAAATTTGTTAGATCCCCGTTCAAACAACCCTTCCATGATCTCATCCATGTTCTTTTTATCCCAGTAAATAAGCCTGCCGTGCATTTGGGTGGCAAAATATCCGCTGAAGTCTTTTTTTACACGACCCTTGATACCGTTTTGTGTTAGTTCTATCCAGGTAGAATCAACCAAAACATTTTTGCTTTTTTCAATAACCGGCACTTTCAATATCTGGAATTCTTTTTCGTTAACAGCTATCATAGCCTCTTTATCCTGTATGGCCGATGGCGGTGTGCCAAAAACACAGGTTGGGTCTGTACCATCTAAAAAGATAAACTTATCATTTAACTTAATGGTGCATATCATATGATTACTTACCAACGGCAAAGGGGTTTTAGTGAAACTGTAGGGCAAATCACGGGTGCCTATCCAGGTAAAATATGCCTTTACGCCGGCAGTATTAAGCATTTCGGTAAGGATGCTGGCCATGTCTTTACAATCACCAAATCGCCTGTTGCATACCAAGCCTGCGTCGCGCGGTATAAAGCCACCCATGCCATCTTCAAAGGCCACATACTTAATGTTCTTTTGAACCCATGCATAAATATTCCTTGCCTTGGTTTCTTCAGCGGTTACACCTTTGGTAAGGGAATCTACAATATGCTTAAGTTCGGGTGTGGTTTGGTTATTTATGGCCTTTAGGTAATTATAACTCAGCTGGTATAAATCTTTGGCATTGGACAGATATGACGTGCGGGCACCCTGGCTATTCTTATAATCTACTATATAAAAAACAACGTGTGGCGAGTACCAGGCGAAACCTGGAGCATTGTCATAGCTCTTATCAGAAGGGCAGTTCTTGTATTGAAATGTATAAATATTATTATGCCGGTCGCTTTTTACATTAACTGCTATGTTGGCAGTATCCAGACCAAAAAGCTGGTATTTTAATGTAATATCCTTAGAAACAGTTAATTTTACTTCGCTGTTTAATGTCGGCACGTTACCAGTAAAATAAAATGGTGATAGCAGGTGCGGGTCTTTGTCAAACCATGATACCTGTAAGTTTCCTATAGCCCCGGGCTCAACCCCAGGGAAATAGAAGGTTGTTTCTTTTACATCGTCATAAAATACAAAGCTTTCTTTATCGCTATTGGTTTTAAAATCGCTGACCTTTAGTTTTTTATTATCGGGTGTTTGAGTAAACGCTTCATATGATGCCAATTTGTGAAAATCGCTATGCGAAAAACCAAATTTGCCCATGTAAGCAGTAGCACTGCCCAACAAATATTCCATTTGCTGAAGCTCTTTACTTTCTACATAAGGCTCGCCGTTCTTTAAATCAATGTTATACTCATATACACGGTTTAACATTACGGCCTTTTCATCGGGAAATTGCTTGCGTAAAGTTTCAAGATCCTGCGCTTTTGTTATGCCCGATGCTAATGAAAGAAACACCAATAACAACAGAAAATACAGCTTACTCGGTTTTAACAGATAAAAGGTTGCCATAGTAGTAGTTCATCGTTTTGGTTAGCTTGCCAGTTTCATTAAAATATTTAACCATGCCGTGGCTTAAACCATTTATAAAATTAATTTCCTTTTTTAGTTTGCCGTTCTCATAAAACTCTTTACAAATACCGTCGGGATTGTCAAGTATATAATAATAAGCCGTTTTTATTTTTCCGTTCGGATAGTATTCAGTTGTGAGTCCATTTGCCATACCATATGACGGCTTATCTGTTGAACGCAACTGCCCGTTGGTGTAATATATAGCGTCGGTACCGTTTTTTAAACCATCACTATAGGTACACTCGCGGGATTGCTTTCCGTTTTGGAAATATGCTTTAATTAACCCATTTGTAAAATCGATTGGTTTATCTGGCACCAGTTTGCCGTCGGTGCCTAAATAGGAATAAGATATCGCGTTATCGTTGCTGAAGTTTATTTGATAAGCAAGGCTGCCATCGGGGTCATATTTTTTTGAAATACCGGCGAGCACACCGGCTTTATAATTGCCCGCATAATCTTTTACCCCGGTTTCAAAATAGTATGTTTTTTCGCCGTTGGTTTCATCAGCAATATAATTAGTGACGCTGCTTAACCTGCCGTCTTCGTCGTAAACCTTCCACTCGCCGGTTTTCTCCCCGTAGTGAAAGCTGCCCTCACTGTGCTTTTTACCGCCGTAATAATAACTTGTATAAGTACTGTCGATATCGCCACGTTTATAGATGTAGCTACTTTCTACCGAGCCATCAAAGTAGTATAATTTAAAGGGACCATCAAAATTGCCATTGATATAGTTGCCTTCCGCTTTTAGCTTCCCATCAGGGTATACGATTTTGTACTTTCCTGTACATTTCGGAAAAGTATCAACCGCCATGACTTTTTCTGAGGTATCATACTGGGTCAATTTTTCCAACCATCCCAGATGATATTTTTCTTCGAGATTTTTCTTGCCATTGGGGTCATAACTTTCTCTATAACCATCCAGATCATTATTCAAATAATATGACCTGCCTGTCAGTTTGCCGTTTTCATCATAAAACAACCATTCGCCCTGGTGCTGTCCGTCCTGCATCCAGCCCTCAGATTCGGGCTTGCCATTTTGATAAAAGCTGCTGGAATATCCGTTATCCTTACCATCAGTTACGTTTACTTCAGATTTTATTTTCCCGTTAAGGTAATAAGTAACGGAAGTGCCATTTAGAGCGCCATCCTTATACTGATTTATCTGGTTTACTTTGCCCGATGGATAAAAAATAGTATCCGGACCCTCTATCTCTCCTTTTGCACTGTAACTGGAGTGAGAATTTTTATAACCATCGGTATGGTATACAACTATGTTAATGTCATCAGCTTTTACTTCGGCCGTGTAAATTTTACCACCGGCCGGATTAACATAGTTTTCAGATCTGGTGATACCATTGTCATATACATATTTTGAAAAAAGCTTTCCATCTTCATAATAGCCCACTGCTTCACCATCAAGTTTACCTTTTTTATAGGTAGAGCTGTTTGATAGCTGGCCGTTTTCGTAAAATTCCTGATGAACACCTTCTTCATTATTATTTACGAAATGACGTTTTTCTTTTACTTTATCAGAGTCGTAATAATAAATAAAATCACCTTCGGCATTATTTTTAGAGAATTGGCCTTGGACAGATAGGCGCCCGCTTTCATAGTAAGATTTATACTGACCTTCCAATTTTCCGGCAGCGTAATTTGTGGTGCTTTTTACGCTACCACTTTTAAAATATTCTGTAACAAGGCCATTTAGCACTTCATTAACATAATTGTTAATAGTTTGCAATGCACCATTGCTGTAATACTGTTTTTCTTCGCCTTGTTTTTTATCGAGCTTATAATTAACATACGAGCTTGGTTTACCATTATAATAATAAGTGGTGACAGGTCCTTCGGCAACGCCATTTAAATAGGTTTCCTGTGCGCTTAAATTACCGTTTTCAAAATAATATTGTTGAAAACCATTAAGCTTTCCATCTTTAAAGATCTGTTTTGATTTTACGTTTCCGCTATTAAAATAATAGGTCCAGGCGCCTTCCTTTTTACCAGCAGTGTTGTAATTGCCCAAAGCCTTTACGTTCCCTGCAGGAAAATTTGATTCCCAGGGCCCGGTTATACTTTGCCCCTTGTTACTTACAGTTCCTTTACCTATTAGTTTTCCGTCCTCAAAATAATATCTTACTGTAGCAGAATCCCGTTTTGCAAAATTCAGTTCGCGGGTGACTCTTATCAGGTCAAAGTATGTTGCGGCTTCGTTTACAAAATTGTCCAGTAATTTTTTATTCTTGTTATTGTAATCCTGTATTATAGCGATTTTTACGTTTGAAAAACTGTGAAAAACAAAAGGTTCCAGCTTGCCCTGGCTGTAAATTTGTTTAAAATAAGGTAGATAGTACTGTATCCAAAAATCATTACTTTCTTTTTTATATTCCATTTTTTCAAAAATGGCTTGCATTTGCCTTGAAATAGCATCGTCAATTGAAATTGTAGACTTATATGATTTATCGAGGGCTATTTTTGAAAGCACTATTTCTTCTATTTCCGAATATGCATCATCTTGCGGGTTGGTTCGCTTGTTTTTAACTTCAAGAATATCGTCCGTACTTTTTGTTATTTTATCTAAAAAACCAATAGACTTTGACCAGTATTTACCTTTCGGGTTAATAAGGAGGTAGCCGGTAAAACTCAAAAAAGCCGGTATTATTTTGCCCTGCTGTAATGCCGTAACGCCCAATTGGTAATGGGCACTGTACATATAGGGGTTTATAAGCAAGGTTTTTTTAAATTCAGCTTCGGCATCGGCATATCGTTTTAAAGCAATGAGCGTGATCCCTTTATTAAAATAAAGTAATGAATATGCCGGGTATTTACCAATTGCAAAATCAAAAACTTTAAGGGCATTTTCGTTTTGCCCCATATCATTGAGGGTATTGCCATAGGTGTTATAAAGATCGGGCTCGTAATCGCGCTGTTCTTTAAGGGCAAGGCCTTCCAGGCAATATTTTATTGCTTGTGTGTATTGGCTGTCGGCCTCGCAATTAATTGATTTTTCATAAACGGCCCTTACATAATTGGTATCACTCCGACTAACCTTTTCAAGCAGCTTTAATGCTGTTTTATGCTGACTGGAATCGTATAACGTAACTGCTTTATCAATTAACTCACCGGAATTAATGAGTTCGATTTTTTGGGCAACAGAGGTTTTTGATAAAAAAAGCAGGAATAAAAACGATAACAAACAATACTTCATGTGATAAGCGCAAATCAGGTTTTGCAAGCGTGAAAGTAATTTTTTTTTGCATACAAAAAAAGCCCTAATACAAGAATATGGCATTGCAAGTACTCAAGTGCTAAAGTTTGTTAAACTATCCTTTTTCACCAATAACAGCTAACCTAAATTACCTTGCAATCCCAATGTCGCCATTTCTATCTCGCATGATATTTCGGATTATCCTTTTAGGTCCATAGAAGTGATTACCTCTTTGGTTTCGGAGCTCACAAATATATTTTTACTGCTATAGATATAATAAGTAATTAGATCGATGGAAGAAAAATCAGCGAACCCGACCTGGCGAAGCATGGTCACCAATTGTCCGCGATGATAGGTCGAATGGTTGACGATATGTGCAAATGTCTGCCAGTATTCCATTTGGGCGACTGTACCATTTGGATAAATAAAACTGACCGGTTGCTGATAGTCTTCCTGAAGATGATTTTCCATGAAGTATTTTAAGCCGGCTGATGCTTTTTTCCAGATGGCTATTAAATCATTCTTAGTGCCTTTAAATTCGGCAGACAAATAAACGGGATCGGGTGCGTTTGTCCAAAAGTCGATCCAGATCTTTTCAGCACTAGCAAGATGTATGGCCGTTTTTTCGATGCTACTAAAACTGCTGGTGACCACCTGTGTCCATTGTTCGTCATTGATCTGGTCTAACCAGCCTATTACCTTTTGATCTGCCCAGTGATTAAACCCAGCCAGCGCTTCAAAATATTGTTTGTTCATTTTTCTTTTGTGATATTTTCCGTCAGCAAAGGTATACTGTATAGCAAGGCCAGCAGCTGGCCTGACGTTCAAAAAGTATCGTTAAACGTTCAATTTAAAAGCTGGAATTGTTTCGGCGTTATCCCGTGCACCCGCTTAAAAGAATGGATAAAACTCGACAGGTTCTCATAGCCCAGTTGGAAATAGATCTCGCTTGCTTTGTATTCGCCCTGTTTTAGCAAATGGGCGGCCTTCTGCATCCGTTTTTCAAGCAGCCATTTGTTAGGTGAGGTACCATAAAGTTTAGCAAAGCGCCTTTTGAAGGTGGAGATGCTCATGTGACAGAGGAAGGCAAGCTCCTCCACCGTTACAGCATTGTCGATGTTTGCCGTGACAGCCGAGCGGATCAATAAGCCGTCGTCGACCTGGTAACTCGAATTCCGCAGCCGGCGGATTTGTTCAGGATAATACTGGCTGAGATAAACCAGTAACTCCTCCAGTTTTACTTGCTGCAATTCTGCGGACAAAGGATGGCCTGAGGACAGCATATACCCAAGTGATTCAATGAAATTGACCAGGAACGCATCCTTTTCGAATACCAGAAAAGGTTCCTCTTCACCTTTTTTTGCCAGAGCCTGGACAGCCTGGGGATGACGCGTAAAAAAATCTGTCAGCAGTTTATCGTCGAAAAAAAACAACAGGCTCTTGTAACGGCCGCTGGGTGCAGCGATCTTTTCGCTCATCAGGCAGTTGCCCGAGGACATCAATAGAAATTGGTTGGGGCTGATCACTACCCTTCTCCCGGCATAATGCACACTTTTCTGGCCCTCCAGCAAAAAACTAAATAAATTCTGCGTTAAATTGACCTTGGCATTGATACTTACCGCCTCCGAATTGTAGCTGATAATCGAAACGCCGCCCGGCACATTTTGTGAACTGGTGAGACAACGTACAGTGGGGAATTCAGATGTTTTCATAAATCTTGACGAATCTATGGCTGGAACCCTGCAAGTTTACAGTTTTACTTTTGATTCTGTAATCGCCGCACCGTTATTGCTTCATTTTGATTACAAATTTCCTTAACCTGGTCAGTTTTGCGGTCAACCCGAAGAAAAGGCCCCCTGCTATTAAACAAACCACATACAGCCCTGCTCTCTCAAAACAGGGACTGTATGGCTCGTATTATTAAATGTTCAGTGATTTACTGTGCTTTCAATTTATCAGCCAGTATTTTCATATAAAAGCCCCCTACTACGCTCCTTGCTTTGAAGTTTTCCCTGATTCCTGTTTTTGAATCGTAAAAATCATTTAGCGGTACGCGTGATGGTGTTTCCAGGGCGTGTATATAAAGCGGCTTGATCAGTGCCTCGAACTGATCTTTTTGAGGAGCGAAAGTCGCTGTCCAGGCTATCCAGTCATTCTTGGTATATGTTTTACGGCTATCCAGCGGGATACCGAATTTATTGCCTTTTGTTAGGTAATATTTGGTTTCGGTATCATAAACTTTTTGAGGAAATAGATGCAGGCTTAATACCTTGTCCCAAACCAGGTTATATTTCTGGCTCCAGGTATCTTTGTTATCAAAAGTGAGCGCATAATGATCGCCGGCATCAGCCATTTTTATCCACTCAGGCACCATGCCTTCGGCTATGGCCCGGTATTTTTTAGCCGTTTCGGTTTCACCTAATGTTTCGGCCATTTGCGCGTAACAAGCTATCGCTACAATGGCTTTCACCGATAAATTGGCGTTGCGGGCCAGGTGGCCGGCAAAATCATCCGTACATAACTGGGTTTTTGGATCCAAGCCTTCTTTGGCAAGGTAATCAACCCAGGTGGTTAGCGTTTGCCAGTGTTTTTTTGCATAGCCGGCATTGCCCTCTACTTTTGCAATAGCGGCACAAAGGATGATCATATTACCGGATTCCTCTATCGGCATCGGCTCACCATAGGTTTGTCCGTTGGCCTTTGGATAAGTACCCAAATCATGCGCTGCCCATGGGTGCGGATATTTGCCCGTTTCACTGAAATGGAAAATACCGTTCAGCATACCCTGCATCAATTCGGGGTTATACAGCAGGTAAAGCGGTGCCGACGGATACGTTACATCCACAGTATTTATAAACCCGCCGCTATTGTTTTCCTTGGATAACCATAAGGTTTCACCTTCAGGACTTTTAACAAGCGCATGCGCCGCAATGCTTTGACGATAAGCCAATACGCACAAGTGTGCATACTCCTTACCTCCCGAGCGTAAGGCATCCGCATAAACTTCCTTATCAAAAGCAATGCATTTTTGTGTAACAGACTGGTATTCATTTAACGCGTCTGTAAGTTCGCCTTCAATGGTAGCTTTACCCGAGTTATTCCACCATGGCCTTAAATTAGTATTGAAATACTGTACAGAAAACCGTTCGTCAAACCCTAACTCAACAAAGCGCTCAATAGCGTTTTTACCAACAGTTCCGAAAGGGACGATCGTGTTTAATGAAAGTGAACGGCCTTTAACCACGGTTGATGAAACAGCTCCCTTCCTGAATGCGTCGGCTGCTTCGCTGCCTTTGGTAATAAATTGAACCGTTCCCGCAGTTTTTGGCGCGGCTACATAAAAATAGCCCCAATCGATACGCATATCGTCGCCGCCTTTTTGAAGAACAGGCTGCTCAATGGTACCGGTTTTTAAAACAGAAAGTTTAGCAGTAGCATATTTTTGCGCGCTAACCTCCTGTGAAGGCTGGTAGACCGCGATATCAGATGATGCGCCGAGGAAAACTTTTACGGCGTGAGTTTTTCCGTCATTTGCATTCACTTTATAAGCAATGTATGAAACCGGACGAGATAACAAACGCAGATCATTCAACAACAGCGGTGAAGTGAAAGTAAGTTGAAGGTTCACTTTTCCGGCGGTGAAATTGTAAATTGTTTGCGTTGCCTTCACCTCGACATTTTTTTGTTCGGCCAGCAAAATTTGGGCAGCATTGTCTTTTAATTTGTCTGCAAGGCCAAAATCTAAAAAGCGCCCACCTGCCGTATTAGCCAGGTGAATGGCGATCACATTTTGCCCCGCTTTAAGTGCATTTTTATTGATAGGGAAATATTGGAAACTGCTTGTCCAGCCTTTCTTCTTTAAAACCTGGGTGCCGTTCAGAAAAACCTCCACGTTATCGTCATGGTTAAGTTTTAATAAAAGCTCATTAATACCGGCGATCGAGCTAAGACTAAACGTCCGCCTTACCCAAATGTCGTCCGATTTCCACAACGTTTTTACGCTCTTCTCATCGTCGCCAATCGGCGCCTGTCCAGACTTCCAGTCGGTAGCGCTGTATTTTAGCGAGGTCCAGTCGCCCGCTGGTTTGTTTTCAGTGTAACTAACGTTATAGGCCGCCTCATCCGAAGCGCTCAGTATAGTTTTATAGTTGGTCTGTTCTTTTCCAAGGAAACGATAAATCTTACCATCCACATTGATCAGCCCCAGTAAAGAGTGCTCTGCCCCTGTCCAGTGTGTTGTGGTAGAGTTGTTCAGTTGATCAGTATTTGACCAGATGCTAAAGTAAGTGTTGTGGGTGATCAGCGGATAAGCAGGTGCTTTTCTTTCCTGTGCTTGCACAGTCCCGGTCAGGCAGGCACAGGCCAGCAAGAACAATGACTTAAGTTGGTTAGATTGGTTCATGGATAATATAATTGATATTTTATTCAAATCGTAAAAGTAGGCAAAAGCGTTGCCGGGATATCCTCATATCGTATCAAAGTTTACGCATATCCTCTCATTTTCGTATAAACATTATCTGTACAATGATCACTTCCGGGCTGTAATCATCTATCCGGCTGTTCAACTCTTTCCGAATGATGTTGCAAATGAAAAGCGTGGTGGCTCTTTCCAATTCGGAAAGATGCAGCGCCTCATTGGACGCATAACCCTGACCATAAGTTCCAAAACATAAATGAGCCAGTTTTCTGCGCCTGTAAATAGAAAGCGCCTATAATTGTCGGGATCGTACCTAATCTTATTACTTTCAAAATCATAAATATGTTTGATCGCAACATTAGCAAATGATCGTCGACAACCAAGAAGTTCCCACTATACCCGCAGCTATCCTATATCGGGATAGAACAAATACCGGAACTATTAGCAGCTGCACAAAAACGATACGGCTTCCTGCCAGACACTCGGTTTATGTTGGCTGATTTTATGGCCGGTGAACTACCCCTATCGGATTACGTGATGGTCAGCGGCTCGCTGAACTACCAGCAGAACGATCCCGACTTTATTTATAAGGCCATCAGCAAACTATTTGAAAGCTGCACTAAAGGATTCGCTTTTAACCTGCTCCGTCCATTATCCCCAACGGCCTGCTGGCCGCCTATGACCCGGAAATCATATTAGCTTATTGCCGGACGCTCGGCCCAAACGTCCGGCTTCGTACCGATTACAGCCCGGAAGATTTTACCATTTATATGCACCGATAACATCACCGCCCCCATTATAACCACCTGCCATTTACTTTTTAGTGCAAACTCTTTTAATTATTATCTCACAAATGATTAATTTGCGGTATGGCCGTAACTGAATTTTCTGGGTGAAGGACAGAACCAGATGCTTATCATTAATATCAAAAAAGGCATATCTTGGTGAATATTTAACCAGCATATCCTACGTGCAACTGAACCGGTAAAGTTCAAACCAAGATCGCACTTACTTAATTATATCAGTTTCAAATCCAAATACGTAACAGTATTACAAGTTAAGCCTTACTTATATTAAATTAGCGGGTAATGAGTAAAAAAAGTATACTGATAGTTGAAGACGAATTTATTATAGCAGACGTTTTAGGAGAAATATTGCAGCGCGGCGGATATGAGGTATGCGGAATTGCCGATAACTTTTCGGAGGCGATCGAACTTATTGAAAAACATCAGCCCGGATTTGTTGTGGTTGATATTTACCTGAAAGGAAAAAAAACAGGTATAGACCTGGCTAATATACTATCAGAAAAAAACATCCCGTTTATATATATATCCGCGAATTCCAATCAAAGGGTATTAGAGGCTGCAAAAAAAACTAACCCTTACGGTTTCGTAGTAAAGCCCTTTCGTGAAAAGGATGTACTGATAGCACTGGATATTGCTTTATATCGCTATGAAAACAACCGGGAGAACGGTTTGCACCAAAATGCCATACTTCAAAAAAAGATAGCAAACATTCTTGAAATGGTTTTAGACTGGGAACATAAGCTGATGTTGGTCGGTCAGGCTTTACAACCTTATATTCCGTTTGAATACATGAGTGTCGGCTTAAGTATCGCAAATCCTGATAAATTCAATGAAATTGGCTTTTTAAGATTAGGTTTTGAAGAATACCAGATCATCGGTGCTAAAGAACTAACCATGATCTCCAAGTTAAAGTTAGCGGAGCTAGCTGCTTTAAAAGCAAAACAAACGATCGCAAATATAGCTACATGGTATGATGAAACAGAACTGAACCTACTTTTCAAAGACGCCCCTTTAAAAGCGCTGATTGGCAGGATGTATGATTTACGGTCCCATCTCATAATTCCTGTCAGCATCAATGGTGATATTACTTTTGAATGTAATTTTTATAGCAGACGACCGGACGCGTACAATGCGGATCATCTTATCCTGGCAGATCGTTTTAAGCCGTTACTCCAGAGTTTCATTAAACGGATGATGGTTGATGAAAATAATCCGCTGGATACAAGTTTGATAGATAATTTAGCTATTAAACAAAATATTCCTGCACCTGCGCCAAGTTTTTTTGAGGGGATTATTGGCAGCAGCCATTTATTGCTCAATGTATTTGATCAGATCATACAGGTGGCACCACATAACTCTTCGGTATTGATCCTTGGCGAGAGCGGCACCGGCAAAGAAAAGATAGCTGATCGCATTCATCACCTTTCACCCAGAAAGCTTAAACCGTTTATTAAGGTGAATTGCGCCGCCCTCCCCTCCACGCTTATCGACTCAGAATTATTCGGCCATGAAAAGGGATCTTTTACCGGTGCTTATGAACGAAAAATCGGAAAGTTCGAATTGGCGAACACGGGCACTATTTTTTTGGATGAGATTGGAGAGATTCCCCTCGAACTCCAGGTTAAGCTGCTGAGGGTTTTGCAGGAAAGAGAGATTGAACGTATAGGAGGCAGGACAACCATAAAAACTGATGTAAGGGTAATTGCCGCCACCAACCGTAATTTAGAAAAGGAGGTGGCCGAGGGTCGTTTCCGGCTGGATCTTTACTACCGATTGAATGTCATATTGATCACCATGCCGCCACTACGCGAACGAAAGGAAGATATACCGGCACTGGCCACTTATTTTTTAAACATCTACAATCGAAAGGTTGGGAGGACGATCAGGGGAATATCCGATGTTGTTCTGGAAAACATGAAACAGTACAACTGGCCGGGAAATATCAGAGAGCTTGAAAATTTGATTGAAAGAGGCGTACTGCTAAGCAAAGAGGATGTATTAAATCATATAGATATCGCGCTGCCGGATATTCCTGTAATAGATCAGCCCGCAATTATTGAAAATAAAGAGATCCGAACCATGAGTGAGAACGAACGGGCGCATATTATTGCTGCGTTAAAAAGATGCAATGGAAAGATCTGGGGCGAAGGCGGGGCTGCCGATCTGCTTAACCTCCCTCCCACTACGTTGAATTCAAAAATGAAAAAGTTAGGGATCAAAAAAGATTATATATTTTAACTAAATTTCATCGGAACGGGTACGGCTAACTATCAAATTGTTTTTTACGAGCCAAAGTATCAAAAGTAAACCCGGTATAACTATTGATATCATACCAAATCTGCCGGCCAGTAAAGCACCACTTAGGCACCCGAAAAAGAATCCCGAAATAAGGATAAGTTGTTTTTTTAAACTGACCAGTGCATCTGGATCTATTGGTCGTCCGCCTATTACTTTCGTGAGATCGAGCGCAGCCTGCGTTACATTTCCCGTCATTACCGTGGTTAGGCCATAGGTTGCTTTATTAAATAATTTGCCAAAGGTATTTTGGAAACCCATAGCAACGACAATCACCATTGCTATGACTTGCAGCTGCCATTGACCAGTGAACGCGCTGTTTCTTATAAGAAGCGATGCCAGGCCGCTTATTATAAGCAAGCCGCTTTCCAATAACAATAACGTGAATTTGTGGCCCGACTTGCGACCAATCACTCCGCCAATCATCACTGAAATGATGAATACCGGGAAAGTGATCAACTTTTGCCAGCCATGGCCATCGGCGTGTTTGATAACGTCATAGGCAAATACAATAAAGTTGCCGGTTACATGGGCCGAGAATAATTCACCAGCCGCTACAAACGTTACGGTGTCGCAGAAGCCGGCCACGAAAGAAAGCAGTAAAGTAATGGTTGCCATTGATTTTTCTTGTTCCATGGTATTCTTGTTAAAACTTTAAGGTAATGGTACTGCCCAGCATCACGATATCTTTACCCGGCCCGGTTTCTTTTAAATATTCCCCGGCGCTGAACCATGTCAATTCTTCCCTGAAATATAGAAATTTATTAGGTGTATATTCCAGCGAGGTGCCTAACTGGCGGCCAACCTTTTTTGAATTGATGTTTTTACCAGAATAAAGTAGTCTGCCGTTTACCGCGTATAAGCCATCATTTCTGCTCATGCGCCAAAAAAGATCATAATCCTGGGCAAATACCAATTTTTTAGATAGCGACAGTTGGTAATACGGGTGTGCGTCAAACAAGTTGGCTGGGCCAATAAGCGCCGCCAACCCAAAGTATGACCCTCTCGGGAATAGCGGATTAAAGGTGTTTAATCGCCCGTCATTATATTTCTTGTCGCCACTGATGGCTTCTGTTTTTAAACCCAACTGAGGTTTTAAACGCGTTGTGTGAAAAGTATAAGAAACATTGGAAGAAGCTGTCCAGGCAGAAATGTCACTCGTAGCTAATTTCCCGAACTGGTAAACACCTTCCAGGTCATACTGCCATGTTGGCGAGTTCATCCAGATCCTTGTTCCGATGGAATGTCGCATCTCACTGGCGGCTCCGTCATCAAACATTGCCGACTTTTTCCAGATCCCTAAATAATAAAGATCGGCGTTTTGCAGCAACGGCACTTTGTTTATTGTTGTGTAAACGCCCCAGAATTGGGTGTTATGATTAAAAGCATCGTCAAAAATACCTGGCCGGGCCTGCACATAATGAGAATAAAACATATCAAGCTTTACGTTAGTAGCATTATACATAACCTTGGCCGCATCAAATGACTGCCTGTTATTCGGCGCTTCCCGCACAGCTACCAGGCGTTGTGAGCCATACGAAAGTTCCTGGCGCCCCAATCGCAGGGTGAGGTTTTGATTGTTACTGATTGGTGCCGACAGATCAATAAATGCCTGATGCAGATCAAGGGGGTTATTATCAACCGGCGACGGAGTTTCCATTTGCCCGTTGGCCAGGCTGCTTTGCAATTCTATATAGGTACGAAACTGTTTACCGGCATGAAAATCTACATGACCTATGTAACGGGTTAATACAAAACCGTCCTTGTCGTTGGCTGCCTCACCCCAATCTTCATTTTTAAAATGGAAATACTGGTAACGTACCTCGCCACCAAAGCTGAAATATGTTTTCTTATTTGCACTTACCGGATTAAATTTCATCAGGTGATACCAGCTGTTGGATGTATCCTTAGCTAAATAGGTGTAATTCTCATCATACCTGAGTAGTTTAAAAGGAACTTCCTGCCCAAAAACAGCACCGGAGCTTAATAAAATTATGAACGCGAAAAGGTAATTTTTCATGACGATTGATTTGTAACCGGTATTACCAGTTGATTTAATAACCATTTTGGAATGGGGTAGTCAAAGTGGCTACCATATTATTAAATAATTGATTATCAATAAATTGAAAATACACCCCATCATAAACTTACTTCATATCGTTATTCGGCAGTTTAGTGACGAAATAAAGCTGCATACCCATTGAAGGTTAGGTTAGCAATTTGATTTATAGCCATTTATGAATCAACGCCATTTCGTTATCACTTTCGTAATTCAACTAAATAACGCATTTTTAAAAATCAGTATATTTTATTAAATATCTAATTATCAGATAATTAACACCGGGGTCTAATTCTTGGAATGGCATAAATGAATTATCATCATAACCGGAGATCATGGAAACGCAAAAAAAACATTGTAAAACATTAAACTGCACGTTAACCAAAAGGGTTATCGAACTGCATGGCAGAGGCTATACCGAAGATTTTCGGGATACACCAGACAAAAGGTTTATCTGCATACAAAGCAGTGAACAGTTTAAAACCAGCGAGTTGATCATTTGCCTGGTAGACCTCGGGTTTGATAAGCTGAGCAACAGCTTTAAATACATTCACACCATAGAAACGGCAGATGGCAGCAAAGGCCTTATGATTACTAATGCCATCTATTCCGTTAATTCGCCGCTAAGTAATCAATTCTGTTAAACACCAATTAAGTATTTATTATCCCGAAACATGTTTCCTGGTGATGCCCAGGCGTTTCATTTTGGAGTTTAGCGTTGTTGATGGCACATCTAACAGTTCAGCAGCACCGCCCGGCCCCGAGATACGGCCATTACATTTTCTTAATATCCTCAATATATATTCCCGTTCATTATCGTCGATCGATTGAACCTTCTGACCTGTAGCAACGGGCCCCTCCTCATTTTTTACTGCCGGCAAACTTATTCTTTCAATAACATTGCCCCTGGTCAGCAAAACGTTACGCTCTATCAGGTGCTCCAATTCACGTACATTACCGGGCCAGGCGTACGAATCGAGATCTTTTAACGCCTGGTTTGACAATATCATTCCCGCCTTGCCTACCCTCTCTGAATATTTTGCCACAAAATGTGCTGCTAACTGTGGTATATCTTCTTTCCGTTCGCGCAACGACGGCAACAGGATGGGGAAAATATTTAAACGATAATAAAGATCGAGCCTGAACTTACCGGCGGCAACTTCTTTTTCCAGGTTACAGTTGGTTGCGGCGATCACCCTTACATCTACCGTTATTGTTTCTCGCCCGCCCAATCGCTCAATCTCTTTCTCTTGTAGCACCCGTAATAACTTGGATTGTGATTCCAGCGGAAGCTCGCCTATTTCGTCCAAAAAAATAGTACCGCCCGATGCTTGTTCAAACTTACCTATCCGGCGGTCAACAGCCCCCGTAAAAGCGCCTTTCTCATGTCCAAAAAGTTCTGATTCTATCAGGTGGGTGGGCAGCGCCGCACAGTTTACCACGGTCATTGTTTTTTTACTCCGTGCGGAAAGCGCGTGGATAGACTTGGCAAATCTTTCTTTACCGGTGCCGCTTTCGCCCAAAATCAAAACCGATGTATCTAAAGGCGCAACAATACTAAGGTGATCAAGCGCGGTTAGCAGCAAGTGACTATTGCCTATGATTCCGTTAAAGCCTTTTGCAGGCTGTTGTTTTATATCGCGGTTTGGCCTGCTTTCTTCTTCAACACTTTGGCTTGATCGTTTACTGTCGCTTGAAATACCGTCTATAGCTATTGACAGTGTTTTCTGAAGCTTCCCAATCAGTTTTAAATGCCGGTTGCTGTAGATATCACCCTTACGGCTGTAAAACGAAAACGTAAAACCCGGGTTACCGGTTACAGGTATATACATTACCAGGTTAGATCTCATCTGAAACGTACGGGCAACAAAACGTTTTGCCGGGTTGTGGTTGCACATCTCCGTAAAATCATCGTCATTGTAAAAATTTGACACCAGGTCATCTTCCGATGATTCCTGCAGTTTCAGTAACTCGGCTCGCTTTAAATTTGAAATAGTAATTAATTCATCAAAACCGATTACCTGGTAGTCATTAAAACCTGTACGTAAAAAACTCACACCATCGTAAGGCGAATCGCCCAGGTTTTTCATCCCCACAGCAAGGTAATCAAACGGAATATATGGCTGAAGGGTTTTGGCAGCTTTCAGGAACTTTTCTTTCCAATCTCCTTTTTCGGCCAGTATATCAGCGAGGGAGTTTTGAAGTAGTTGTTCATTATTTCGCCTTGCCAGCATGTTTTGCTCATGCAGATATTGTGCTATTTCCAGGCTTACCAACACATCTTTTTCGCGGAATGGTTTTACCATGAATCCGTAGGGCTGCGTAGCCTTGGCCTCTTCAAGGATCTTTTGGTTGGAGTTGGCAGACAGATAAACAAATGCGATGGACTCATCCGTCAGTTGCTTCGCGAGATCAATTCCTGTTAGCTTGCCCTTCAAATGAATATCCAGCAATACCAGCCGCGGCTTTTGTCTGCCGATAATCTCGCGTGCCTCCTCTACCGAATCGGCAATGTCACAAACATCATAACCTGCATTTTCAAGAATTATTGATAAATCATTGGCTACAATAAATTCATCTTCTACTATGAGTATTTTTTTGTTCATGATCTTATATTTTTTTACACTGCCTTTAACAGTTTATAATCTGCAAATTTTAAAGTGATGGTTATACCCTCGTTGTTTTCTACGGTCAGTTTTCCGTTAAGCTGTTTGCTTAAGCCCTTCATGAGGTTCATGCCCAATGTTTTACTCCCGGTTATGTCTGCAACTGCCACATCCTTAATTCCGTTATCGTGAATTTTTAATTCGTACATCCCCGTGGTTAGGAGTTGTAAACTAATAGAGATAGTTCCATGGGCGTTTTGCGGAAAAGCATATTTAATGGCGTTGGTAATCGCTTCATTCAAAATAAGGCCAATCGGCACAGATGTAGTTACGTCCAGTTCAATAGCCGCAACATCTGTTTCAAAAGTAATCCTCGACGTACTATCAAAACTATCGCTTAAATAGCCTATCAAATCGTTAACGTAGGCCTGCAGGTTCACCAGCGCCAGGTTTTCGGATTGGTAAAGCTTTTGATGTACCAATGATATCGACTGCATCCTCTGTTGACTTTCCTTTACAGCATTATAGGCAGCATCGTTATCCAGATAGGCTAATTGGGTATTGAGCAGGCTAATCATAATCTGCAGATTATTTTTAACCCGGTGGTGGATCTCCTTCATGAGCCATTCTTTTTCTATTAACAGGCCATCTTTTTCTTTAATTAAGGTTAGTAATGATCTGTTTTTAGTATTGATCACTGCTTGTTGCAGCTTCAATTGTTGACGGAAACGTTGTTTTGAACGATAAATATGGTAACCAAGACCAAATAGTATTACAAATAATACCGCGCCGACAATAATTACCTGCCGGGTTACTTTCTGTAATTTCAGGTTGATCTCCTGCATTTGTTTTTCGAGCGTGGAGACTTTACTTTTTTTCAATTTAGGTTCCTGGTCTTTTTTTTCAGTCTGGTATTTGATTTCCGGTTTCAACAAAGTCAGATCGACTGTTTGCGCATACCCATTATGGCAAATAACCAGGATGAAACAAAAAATTATAGCGGCAAATACACGTGAATAGTTTATAGCTTTCATTAACACCATTACTCCTTGCAGATAACAACACGTTACCTATTTTGAGCTATTGTGGCATCAGAACACAAAACACACACCATCTAAGCAAACAACTGATTGTCAAATAATTAAAAGCAAACAAGAAATCAACCTAACTTTATATCATAAAAAATGACGGTATATCGTCAACAACTGTCAGCGGATAATGACCGCCCTTTTGCCTATCAGATCAAATTTTTAAATCATTTTTATTTTATGTTTCAACCTTAATAATTTCCCGGAAATTATTTGATGCATACCTATCTGCATAAAGCAAGCCAACCGGGTAGTGTTATTAAAAAAAGAGAACTACAAAAACATATATATATCATTTACAGTGTCTTACATAAAAACTCTCATCTTTTTATTGCCTTAACCTTGCTCGCGGTAATCGGCAAACATCTAAATTCCGTTGCCATAACACCCACCGCAACGATATATCGTTGCTAATATTTAACTGATATTCCATCGCTTTACCAGCGGTTCGCTTTCAATTACCTCCCATTAATAGCGTTCACCATATCTCGCTGCATTTCGTCGCCAGTTAACGACATATAGTAAAGCACGAGTCCTCATTGAATTACAATAAACTAATAATCAACAACTTAAGTTATCGGCATATGCGTTGTAATTGAGCTACCAAATCAATAGATAACGAATAGGAACATATCATGAAAACGAAATCCAAAACCATTGTTTTTATCACTGGGGCTTTTGTAAGTGCAGATTGCTGGGACCAGTGGAAGATCTTTTTTGAGGACCAGGGTTATAAAACCATCGTTCCCTCATGGCCACATAAAAACGAGCCGGCTTGTACCCTGAGACAAAGACACCCGGATGCCGCCATCGCCAGCCAGCGACTTGCCGGTTTAACTGATTATTACGACGAAATAGTTAGGCAATTGCCTGAAAAACCAATTCTGATAGGCCATTCCATGGGCGGGCTCATCACACAGCTTTTGCTGCAGCGCGGCATTGCCGAGGCTGGCATAGCTATCCATTCCCTGCAACCTAAAGGAGTGATGACCTTTAAATTTTCCTTTTACAAAGCCGGTTGGGGGCCATTGGGCTTTTTTACCAATACAAAAAAATCATACCTGATGTCGTTCACAGAATGGCAATATGCCTTTACTAATGGCATGGGCTATGAGGAACAAAAAAAGGCCTATTACGACCTACTTACTCCCGAATCTAAACTGGTAGTGAGGGATGCTATTACTAATGCCGCGAAGATTGATTTTAGTCGCCCTCACGCGCCGCTGCTATTTCTTGCAGGCGGTAAAGATAATTTCATTCCCGCCAGCCTTAACCTTTCCAACTTCAACCATTACCAGGATGAAGCCTCGGTTACGGCATTTAAACAATTTGAAGATGCTAACCACTTTGTATTGGGCCAGCCCGGCTGGGAAGAAAAAGCCGGATACATTTTAAACTGGCTAAAAACCCTATAACCACCTTAATACATAATCATGAAAAATCAATTCAACTTAACCAAAAGCACGTGGCAACTGGTTGTTATACTGCTACTAACTTTAACCGCCGGTTTAGTAAAAGCACAGCAAAAAGCCGACCTTATCATTTACAACGCCAAGGTGGCAACAATGAGCCGTGCCGGCGAATTTAAACAAGCCATAGCGGTAAAAAACGGAATCATCCTGGCCGCAGGTACCACGGCTCAATTAATGGCCGGGTATAAGTCGCCTGCTACAAAACTGGTTAATGCCTACGGAAAAACAGTTATCCCTGGCTTAAATGATAGCCACATGCATGCCATTCGTGAAGGATTGAACTTCAACATGGAGTTGCGCTGGGACGGCGTTAAAACCCTGAAACGTGCCATGGAAATGCTGAAAGAGCAAGCAGCAAGAACGCCGCCGGGTGGCTGGGTTAAAGTGGTAGGCGGCTGGAATGAATTTCAGTTTGAAGAAAAAAGACAGCCAACCATTGATGAGATCAACGCGGCAGTGCCGGATAAGCCTGTATTTATCACCTACCTGTATGGTAAAGCATTTTTGAACAAAAAGGGCATTGAGGTACTTGGTTATGATAAAAACACCAGCTATCCGGGCAGCGTAGTGGAACTGGATAAAGACGGCAACCCTACCGGGCTTTTATATGCCAAAGAAACGCCTATGGCTATCTACCGCACCCTTGCCCTTACCGGTACGTTAACGCCTGAAGAAAGGATCAACAGCTCGGAACATTTTTACCGCGAGATCAACAGCTTTGGTATAACCAGCGTGGTTGATGCCGCCGGCGGCTCCCAAAATTATGATGCCGATTACCAGGCTTCGCTCACACTGGCCAAAACCGGCAAGCTAACGGTAAGAACAGCTTACTATTTATTTGCACAGCAAAAAGGAAAGGAACTTACCGACTATGAAAAATGGATCACCAAAACCTATCCCAATAAAAACGACCACCTGTTAATGGCCAATGGCTATAACATGGAAGGCGCCGGCGAAAATATTGTAGCATCGGCTGCAGATTTTGAAAACTTCCTGGAGCCACGGATAGTGCTGTCGCCCGATATGGAAACAGACCTGGAACCCGTTATTCGTTTATTGGTTAAAAATCGCTGGCCATTTCGTTTACACGCCACCTACGGCGAATCAATCGACCGGATGCTGAACGTGTTTGAAAAGGTAAATAAAGACACACCATTTAACGGACTTCGCTGGTTTTTTGACCATGCCGAAACCATTACCGACCCCGAATTAGTCCGTGTTAAAGCACTTGGTGGTGGTATAGCTGTGCAATTTCGCATGTATTTCCAGGGAGAGCTTTATACCAAAATGTATGGCCAGCCCAAAACGCAATTACCTCCAATCAAAAAAATGCTGGCAATGGGCATTCCCGTTGGGATGGGGACTGATGCACCGCGTATCTCCACCTATAACCCCTGGATGGCGCTGCACTGGCTGCTTACCGGCAAAACCATCGGCGGGATGCAATTTTGGCCCCAAGATCAGGTATTGGATAAATTTACTGCCTTGAAACTCTACACCTCAGGCAGCGCCTGGTTCTCGGGTGAGCAAAAATTGAAAGGCAAGCTGGTGAAAGGCATGTATGCCGATATGGTGATCCTGTCTGACGATTACTTTACCGCAAGCCCCGAAAAAGTTAAACACATAACCGCTTTAATGACGCTGGTGAACGGCAAGGTGGTTTATGCCGCAGGTAAGTATACAGGTCAAAACCCGGCAATTCCTGAAGTGATCCCGGTATGGTCGCCGGTGAAATATTATGGTGGTTATCAAAAATAAAATCAGCAACTCAACATAAATTCTTAAACCAATAAAAATGAAAAACTCAATTTTAAAACTATCGGGGCTTTGCCTGCTGCTGTGTCTTAGTCACAGCGCCTTTGCGCAAATGCCACCCGTTGTGCCCATTTGGGATGCCAACAAAGTAACCCTGGGGCTTCAAAAGATCAGCAATGACATTTATGCCATAATCCCCACTACCGCCCAAACAGAAACTACAAAAGGTATCCCACAGGCTACTACAGGTGGGTTTATTGTAGGCGATAAAGGTGTATTGCTGATTGAAGTAATGCTCACCAAACGCCTGTACGACCAGGAAGTAAAACTGATCCGTTCGGTTACGGATAAGCCCATCATCCTTGCCGTTAACACCAGCGATCACGGCGACCATTGTTTTGGCAACTACCTGCTGCCGGCAACTACGCTCATCATCCAAAATGAATATGCCAAGGAAAACCTTTCTAAAAACTACGAAGGTATAAAGACTTTCATGGTAGGTTTATTTGGCACCGGGAGGGGGATTGAAAATACCGTTTTCCGCCCTGCTGATATCGTGATCCCTAAAAACAGTAACCTCAAACTGGATTTAGGCGGCGGCAAAATTATCGAGTTCCTGAACGTAGGCACCGCCCAATCGCCTGCTGACCTGTTTGTATGGATGCCGAACCAAAAAATTTTCTGGGCGGGCAACCCCTTTATTGCCGAAAGTCCTGCCATTCCATGGCTGTTTGATGGTTTCTTTTTAGAGCCTGCGGCCAATCTTAAGAAAGTATATGATTTTCTGCCCAATGAGGCAATCGTTATCCCCGGTCATGGCCGCATTACCAACAAAGCAGGCATTAAATATACTATCGACTATGTGCAGGAACTTAAAACAGAGGTAGAAGCCGCAGTTGATAAAGGCCTAACACTTGAACAAACCAAAGAGGCGGTTAAAATGAAGGAATATGATAAAGGCTATGTACTATTCAACTGGCTGCATTACAATTTCAACCTGCCCAATGCCTATAAAGACATTAGCAATAACAAGAAAAAATAATTTTTAACACACATCAAAAACAATTAAATCATGAAAACAATAACAACAAAAATGAAACACCTTACAATGGTGTTATTACTAACTGCCCTGGTTGGCAATGTATGGGCGGTGGTTAAACCTGCTACCCCACCCTCAAATTTTAAAAGCCTGTATGCTACCGTTAATGGGGTTAAAATACACTACGTAATCGGCGGTAAAGGTGAACCTTTATTACTGGTGCATGGCTTTGGTCAAAACTGGTATATGTGGAACAGGCTGCTGCCCGAGCTGTCTAAACACTTTACGGTAATAGCACCTGATATGCGCGGCGTGGGCGAATCTGATAAACCTGCCGCCGGTTACGACAAAAAGAATATGGCGGTAGATATGCACGAGCTGATGAAAAAATTAGGCTATCAGCATATTAACCTAGCCGGGCATGATATCGGGCTGATGGTGGCTTACGCTTATGCGGCACAATTCCCTGCCGATGTAAAAAAACTGGCACTGATGGACGCCTTGCTACCTGGAATTGAACCCGTATGGAGCCAGGTAAAATCACAAGCCTGGTGGTTTGGCTTTTTTGCGCAACCGCATGCCGGCGAATTGGTTTCAGGTAAAGTTGGGCTATTCTTTACAGATTTTTGGCCGGTGGTAGGTTTCCAAAAGAACGCTTTTACAAAGGCTGAACGCGATGAATTTATCCGCGCTTATTCGGTGCCAGGTGCTACCACAGGAGCTTTCCATTGGTTTGGTTATTTTAACCAGGACGCTAAGGACAACGTAGAATTCGCTAAGAAAAAATTACCGATGCCGGTACTGGCCATGGGATCTGACCATTTTGCGGGTGCGTTCCTGGCAGCGCATACCAAACTTGTTGCCACTAATGTACAGGAATCCATCATTAAAGATTCGGGCCATTGGGTGGTACAGGAAAACACGCTACAGGTACAAAAAGACCTGTTGAATTTCTTTTTGAAATAATTTGGACATACGCGTTATAACCCTGATTGATTTAGTTAAGCAGGCAACTTTGGTACAACGCCATAAGGTTGTTTATAATTCCGGCGCAACGATATTTCGTTGCGCCGGAATTATTGTTCGTCGGGTATTGGCTCCGAACAAAAAAATATAACCCCTTGCTACTATAGGAAGCGGGAAAAACATTCACAACCGCAATTTCTTCCGGGCAAACAGCCAATGCGGTTTAAAATTTGACGTCGCTATGCAGCAGGTTTTCTAAACACCCGAAAACGCCTGCCTTATCGCACCGATGACTAAATTTATACTGTTATTATTTGTTTTAGCGTTTGTCGCATTTCCTTGTGAAAGCCAGATCAGGGATAACCATGACCTGCGGGAGAATATTGCACGATCTGAAAAAATGGCGAACGATACCAACCGTTTAAATATGCTTGGAAATATCGCGGCATATTATTTTGTACATGCAAATGATAATAATCACGGTATAGATACCGCGCTGACATATTTTCAGGATACCTATAAATTAAGTAAACAACTACACCCTGCATCCGGCCATTTTACCGTGGAAAGATGCATGGGTTATCTTGGGATGACCTACCTGGCACTAAATAAAAAAGAACAGGGTACGCAGTTTTATTTAGACGCTATTAAAAGTCTCCACGCAAAACGGCAAGACGCGGCCGAAGCCCGCGCTTGGTACAAACTGGGCTTGTATACCACCACTTATCGCAACGGAGATGTGCCTGCTGTTTCCAATGCTTTTAAAACCGGTATTGCAGCTTATAAAAATGCAATAAGCATTTATCACCGCACCAATAGCACCAAAACAGAAATCCAAATGCGCCTTGAATTGGTAAACCTTTATTTTCAGGCTAATCACAAGGATTCGGGAAGGTACGAGTGCCGGGAAATGATAAAAACTTATGAGAACTCTAATTATCCGGAAATTGATGAAGCCTATTATATACTATCTTCTCAAAACCGCTACGCGGGCAACCTGAATATTTCATTGACTTACATATTAAAGGGGGTTACCCATATGTTAAAAACCAATGATACTACCAAAGCCGAAAAGCTTTATGGCGAGCTGGCCGAAGTTTACCAGGCACTTGGGCAGGCCGAAAACAGTATCATCTGGTATAGAAAAACTATTCAACTCCGGGAAAATATTCCCAATACTCCACAAATAAGCATAGTCCGTACGGTTGGTTTTCTCGTTAAGGAACTGATTAAGGTTGGGAGGCCAAATGAGGCACTTAACGAGATCGTAACTACCGAAAAAAAATCCCCTCCCGAAAATGACTTTATGAAGGGTACAGTTGCGGGCATAAAAGCAAGTTGTTATGATGCATTACATAAAACACAGCTTGCGGAGAAAACCTACCTGGATATGATGAGGTTAATTACCCCCGTTTTCGGTTATATTTACCAAAGCATCGCTCAATTAGAGATCACTAATTTTTATGTAAAGAATAAAAAGTTCGATCAGGCCGCCTTCTACCTGAATGACTTAAGGAAAAGAGGAGGCTTCCCACTTGCAGAGCAGATGGAATTACATTTACTTTGTTATAAAACAGACTCGGCCAGGGGTAACTATCAATCGTCGTTAACTCACCTCAGCGCTTACAAAGCCATGAGCGATTCTGTTTTCAGCGTAACTAAAAACAGGCAGATCGCCGAATTGCAGATCATCTATAAAACCGAGCAAAAAGAAAAAGACATCAGCCTTTTGAAAAAAGATGGACTTTTACAGCGCGAACTGGTATATCATGCAAATAACTTTCGTAACCTCACATTTGCAGGAATTTGTTTAATGGCGCTTTGTATGGCATTCCTTTACAAAAACTATCGGGAAAAGCAGCATAACAATAAATTCCTTAACAAACTGGTTACCGAAAAAGAAGGGCTGCTGGAGGATAAAGAATGGCTTATTAAAGAAATACACCACAGGGTAAAAAACAACCTGCAGATAGTGATGAGCTTATTGCAGCAGCAGGCTGCTTATGTAGATAATGAAAAAGCCCTGGAAGCTATTCAAAACAGCGAGAACAGGATGCAGTCTATCTCCCTGATCCATCAAAAGCTTTACCAGTCAGACAGCCTGGACCTGATCAGTATGCCCGAATATATGGATGAACAGATCAGCTATCTAAAAAGCAGCTTCGACCTGGATAAACGGATCTATTTTGAAAAACAGGTAGATGCTATTGAGCTTGATGTGTTGCAGGCCGTGCCACTGGCCTTAATTTTTAATGAGGCCGTTACCAATGCTATTAAATATGCTTATCCGGATAACAAAATCGGAACCATTAGAATTCATCTCCATAGAACGGAACAAGACCGGGCGGTATTAAAGATCATTGACCACGGTGTTGGCATTACAGCGGGTTTTAACTTTGGAAAGATCAAATCGCTTGGTATGAACCTTATGAAGGGCCTCAGCAAACAATTAGGCGGGAAACTGGAAATAGAAAATACAAATGGTGTAACTATTAATGTTACTTTTAAGATAACAAAACCGGTTACGCCCGGCAGGATCTCTTCAAAAGAGCAATAAATAATACAGCAAATATGCGCAAAGGTTTATTCCTGTTACTGATACTTAGCTTTTCGATATTTCCCTGCTTTAGCCAAACAATTAAAGAGCAGGAATTAAAGCGGGATATTGCCTTATTAAAAAGAAATATTGCTGATACTACACGCTTAAGGTTATTGTCGACTATTGGTGTTGCCTTCTACTATAAGGCAACACCAACAGATCATTACCTTGACACCGCTTTAACTTATGTTAAAGAAGCGTTTGAACTAAGCACACGGCTAAATTTAATTGGCGGTAACTATTCCATTAATACCTGCCGAAAAAACCTGGGAAGGGTATATATCGGGCTAAATGACACGGAACGCGGCAAGCAGCTTTTTGAAACCGCTATAAAGGATTATCATATAAAAAAGCAATATTTATTAGAAGCGCGAAGCTGGTTAAAACTTGCGATGTGCTTACTTTACTATGAAAAGGGCACATCTTCACCCACAACCGTAGTCGCGAAAACCAGTACCAGGTGTTTAAAAAACGCCATCCTGCTGTTTGATCAATTAAAAGAACATCAGGATGAAATAAATGCCCGTTGCGCTCTTGCCGATGAATATTTTGCGATAGGCTATATCGATTCAAGTCAAGCACAATGCATGAGTGTGATAAAAAAATATCAGTTTTCCAGGTATGCCGGGGTTGAAGGAGCTTATTTAGTGCTGTCAGCCACCAACCGCTATCGGGGTAATTATAATATTTCATTGCCTTATATTTTAAAGGGTATTGAACGCATGGAGAAATCTGCTGATACTATAAACCGGGAAGTTTATTACGGTGAACTGGCGCAGGTATACCAGGAACTTGGACAAGCAGAAAACAGCGTAATCTGGTACAGAAAAACAATAAAACTTCGTGAGCAAATTCCCAACTACCCCCAGATCGCTATTTTCAGGACTGTTGGATTTGTTGTGCGGGAATTAATAAAGGAAAACAAATTAAACGAAGCGCTAAATGAAATAAATAGCGCCGAAAAAAGACACCCGCCACAAACCGATTTTATAAAAGGTATTGTTGCCGAAATTAAAGGTTATTGTTACGAGGCCAAAAATGAAATACCCCTTGCTGAGAAAAGTTATCTCGACATGATACGGCTAATGTCGCCTTCACTTGACCAAAAAATGTTTAATGCCTTTGCAAAGCTTGATATAGCGAAATTTTATGCAGGGCAAAAAAAATTCATAAAGGCCGGCACCTATTTACCCGGATTATTAGATGAAGGCCTATTGGCTTCTGATAACATGAGCATTCAGTTGCTTTTGTATAAAGTAGATTCGGCCAAAGGTAATTTTCGCTCATCCCTGAACCATTTACGAATATATAAAACGATCAGCGATTCATTATTCAGTGTATCCAGGAACAAACAGATAGCTGAGCTTCAAATAAAATACAAAATAGATCAGAAGGAAAAGGACATTAATTTGTATAAAAAGGATGCACTGTTACAACGCGAAACGGCATTACATGCCAACAACGCCCGCAATTTAACCTTTGCTGGAATTGTGTTAGTGATACTTTCCATGGCGTTTCTTTATAAAAACTATAGATCTAAACAGCGGGTTAACAACTCCCTCAACCAGGTGATCCTCGAAAAAGATGTTTTACTGGAGGATAAGGAATGGCTTATCAAGGAAATCCATCACCGGGTAAAAAACAACTTACAAATAGTTATGGGGTTGCTGCAACGCCAGTCGGCATACATCAACAACAAAGAAGCGCTGGAAGCCATTCGGAACAGCGAGAACCGGATGCACTCTATCGCGCTCATCCATCAGAAGCTTTATCAATCCGCAAGTTTGGACCTGATCAACATGCCAGACTATATAGAAGAACAGATCAGCTACCTGAAAGATAGTTTCGACTTGGATAACAGGATACATTTTGAAAAACGGGTAGACAATATTGAACTGGATGTTGCACAAGCCGTACCGTTGGGGTTAATCTTTAACGAGGCCATCACCAATGCTATCAAATATGCTTACAGCGATAATGAAACCGGGGTAATTAAAATTGAGCTTATTCAAAAGGAAAACAAGCTGAACGCATTAACAATTACTGATTATGGCAAAGGCTTGCCGGTAGATTTTGACTTTGAAAAAATACGATCCCTCGGTATCAACCTCATGAAGGGGTTGAGTAAGCAGTTAGGTGGCAAGCTGGAAATAAATAATATGAACGGCGTATCAATCAGCTTATCCTTTAAAACTGAAAAACCAAAATCTGGCTCGTCAAACATTTCATAGCAACTTTATATCGCTGAATCATTACTAAAATACGATATACGGCAATATATAATTTGAATAAACTAACACAAATAGCTAATAAACAATAAGTTAAATAAAGGCATAGCTTTTGAATCAGGACAAACTCAACAAAACATTAAAAAAATGAGCAATAAAAAAACCTGGTTCATTACCGGAACCTCCCAGGGCATAGGCCTTGACCTTGTTAAAAAAGCACTCGTAAAAGGCGACAACGTTGCAGCCACAGCCCGCAACCTGGAAACACTTAAATTGGCCATCGGAACAAATCCGGATAATTTTCTGGCACTCCAGGTAGATCTTCAGAATGAAGAAAATATTGCCGATTCAGTAGCACAAACTATCGCCAAATTTGGCAAAATCGACTACCTGGTTAACAATGCAGGCTACGGTTTGCTGGGAGGCGTTGAAGAATCCTCAGATGAGGAAGTTAAGGCAAACTTTGATGTCAATGTTTTCGGCTTACTGAATATAACCCGTGCAGTACTGCCGCACATGCGAAAACAAGGCTCAGGGCATATCTTTAATCTATCATCGGTATTCGGATTGATTGCTGGGGCCGGATGGGGTATTTATTGTGCCACAAAATTTGCCGTTGAAGGTTTATCGGAGGCGCTTGCACAGGAAGTTAAACCATTTGGGATTCATGTAACTATCATCGAACCCGGATATTTCCGTACAAACTTTTTAAATAACGGATCGATTAAAGTCCCGGTAAAGCCAATCGCCGCTTATACAGAAATTGTAGAGATCAAACGTAAACATGAAAAAGATATTCCCGGTAATCAGGCGGGCGATCCCGAAAAGGCCGCCGATGTAATTATAAGCACAGCCGCACTTGCTGAACCTCCGCTACGGTTGCTTTTGGGGTCTGATGCCTACCAGTATGCAAATTATAAAATTCAAATGCTCCAGGAAGGCATGGAAGCTTATAAAGAAGTTACCTTTTCAACAGATTTTAATTAATAATTGAGATACAAAGCCGGCGATTACCTCAAGGCTTTGTATCATCATACCCTTACTTTAACTTGTTATTACAGAACAAGTAATAACGTTAGAGGCTTTTACCAGCGCTGTTTTAGTAAATGAGCCAAACCAAATTAATCTTCATCAGGCCTTTACAATCAATTCCTCCCTGGCAGCCCACAAACCAATATCCTGTTTAGTTAATGCGGCGGCCATCAGCTCCGGAAATTTATCAGGCGTACAAGCAAAAACAGGCACACCCAGATCGGCCAGGAACTGGGCATTACGGTGATCATATGAGGGCGCTCCGTCGTCGTTGAGGGCTAAAAGTACGATAAGCTGCACACCTGCGGCTACCAGTTCAACCGCGCGGCGACGCATCTCATTAACATTGCCGCCTTCATACAGATCTGTGATCAGCACCAGCACCGTATCGGCCGGCTTGGTCACTATTTGCTGGCAATAAGTTAAAGCCGCGTTAATGTCGGTACCGCCGCCAAGCTGCACGCCGAAAAGCAATTCCACAGGATCGGTCAGTTCTTCTGTCAGATCGGCAACGGCTGTGTCAAACACCACCATTTTTGTTTTTATAGCCGGGATGGAAGCCATCACACTGCCAAATATACCTGAGTAAACCACAGACGACCCCATCGAACCGCTTTGATCAAGGCAAAGGATCACGTCTTTTAAAGATGATCGCCTGCGACCGTAGCCCACCCTGCTTTCAGGAATAATAGTCTGATATTCGGGCTGGTAGTGCTTCAGGTTTTTAAGAATGGTAGCGCCCCAGTTAATTTCGCTGTGGCGGGGCCGTGTGTTCCGGATACTCCTGTTCAGGCTGCCGGTGATGGCCTGACGGGTAGGTTCGGCCAGCTTTTTGATCAGTTCATCAACTACTTTACGCACTACCTGCCGGGCCGTGTCTTTGGTTTTATCAGGAATCACCCTGCTTAAGGTCATTAAGGTAGCCACCAGGTGAACGTCCGGTTCAATATTTTCCAACATTTCTTTTTCAAAAAGCATCTGGGTTAAGTTCAGCCGTTTCAGCGCATCCTGCTGCATCACCTGTACCACGCTGGCCGGAAAAAATGTACGGATATCGCCCAGCCACCTGCTTACATTTGGCGAGGATGCGCCCAGGCCACCGCTTTTATTACTGTCATACAAAGCTTCAAGTGTATGGTCAACCTTGAGGGCGGCTTCGTCTAAATTAAACTGCGTTCCTTCCTGTTGATGACCACCCAGGATCAACCGCCATTTACGCAGGTGCTGTGGTTCAATTTCCATTTGGATCAATTTGATACTTGTTTAAACCTAATAGCTTCATCATTACCGGGAGTCCTTTTTTACCCCGTTCGTTATCAAAATTTGCAATTACCGTAGTGTGCTGTTGCCCGGAAGCCCCTCCGGTACGCACTTTTTCTCCTAACTTCCTGCGTTCCGGGCTTGAAAAATTGGCAAATGTACGGCGCAGTAATGGCAGCACCTGCATAAACGTATCGTCAGTTAAACCTGAAACCCAGTTATCAATTACCTGCCACAAGTCCTGGTCAAGCAATAATAAAGTGCCGCTGCCTTTTAAAAATCCTTCCAGCCAGGCTGCCGATATAACTGGCGCGGTTGCTGCCGACATCGCATAGCCAAAGTATTGCATCAATTGATCGCCTGTTAGCAACTTACTATCGTTTAACAAGCGTGTACTGTAACCACTTATTACCGGCGATGTATTTTTATTCCCCGCAATTACCTGCAAGGTTTGCTGCCAGCCTGATGTTGTTTCGGGTTCCTGCAATAGATTAATACCGTCGTTCAGTTTATAGAACAGGCCAAGCAATTGCTGAGCGGCATCATCATCAATAGCTACACAGGCATTGGGCAAACTGATGCAGATACGGGTAATGATGCTGCTGATAATGTTTAATACCACCGTGGCATCTGTTTTACGCACATTGCCGTAGCGGGCCACAGTGATTAATCCAGGCACCACCTCCATCAACTCAATAACATCTGCAGAAGCGGCTGCTAAATTGTTTAGGTGATTGATAAGCACCTGTATCGCTTCGGGCAGTTCAGCCGGGATGCTTTTCTCCAGCAAGTCGCTGATCAGCTTCAGGTCTGTTGCAACCTTAGCCTGGTTTAATACGCTATTAACCGCAGCCTCTAAAACCGTATTCCCTAAATTACCACGCTCAATAATTTCAACAGCATAGCCCGGGTCCCATTGCAGGCGCCATTGCTCTTTAAAAGTTCCCTTACCGGCAACATATTGCTGCCGGCCCCATGGAATACCCAGTAGGGTAATCCGGTGCAGGAAAACGCTCCGTTCCAGGTCCGTATCTTTGCGCAAATCAAGCGTGTAATCTTTAAAATCGGCAGTGGCGGGTAGCCTTAGTCTTTTTTGTAGTTTTTCAATATCCAGCTGCAGCGGAGGTTTTGGTATTTCTAAAGGCACCTCGCCTATTTGGTGCCCAACGATTAACTCGTCATGTACCAGTTTCAGCAGGATACTCTCTCCGTTGCATAATACGCTCAACGTTGCTTCATTCAATTCTTCTAATCCCACCTTAGGCAGGCCACGTAACGAAGCCAATGATCCGGCCAAACGCACCGCCTCTATAATATGCGCGACCGAAGTATCCATTTGCTGCTTGCGGAACAATTGAGCCACATGGGCCATCCACAAGGTGCCATCATCCTGCGGATGGTTCCATACATGGTTATACCATCCCGGTGAATTGATACCGGCGCCATACCCGCTGTAAAAACTTAAGCGGTTAAATGTCCATGGGATCCAGGTGCATTCGGTTTTTACTTTGGGCAGGCCTTTAAGTAATTCATTATCATCTTTTTGCGACGCCTTATTTTGCAGGGCAGGTACATGCCACGCACCGCAGATCACCGCTATGGTATGGAACATCTCTTTTTTGGCCTGCCGGATGGAGCGGCGCATATAGGCCTCGCGCAATTGTTCCAGCTTTTTATCCTTTTGCGGCAAGCTTTCACGCAGCGCCTGCATGGCTTCGGCTACCGCATCAAATACCTCGTCATTATTCAGCCGATATTCAAAGGTGTGTTCCCACCATTTTTCATCATCGGCAAAACCTGCAGCGTCAGAAAGATAGCTGATAGGTCTTTTATACGATCCTTCATAAGACTGTGCTTCCAGATTTATCGTGTCGGGATTAACCGGAATATCTTCTTCTTTTAGTTCACGCTGTTCTTTCTCTATGAGCATTTGGTTGCCAGCTGGCAGATCCATAAAACGCACATGAATATTTTGCTTGCGGGCATACAGGATAGCCTGCCACTCGGGCGAAAAATCTGCAAAGGGATAAAACACCGATCTTTGCGGATCATCCGGCTGATAACAAAGTAAAGCAACGGGAGGTTTTAAACCTTCATTACCTACCCATTGCAGCATGCCATCGGCCTCCGGCGGACCTTCCACCAGAACAATATCCGGCCTAACCGATTCCAGGAATGCTTGTACATTTCTTGCCGAGCCGGGGCCGTGGTGACGTATACCTAATATATTGATACCCATTGGTAATTACTAAATATTATAAGTCGCGGCAGGCACGGTAAATATCGCTCCAGTCATTCCTGGGCTTAACAACTGTTTCCAGATATTCCTGCCACACCAGCTTATCCTGTACCGGGTCCTTGATCACCGAACCGATGATACTGGCTGCAAGGTCTGCTGCTTTCAAAGTCCCATCGCCAAAGTAAGCGGCCATGGATAAACCACTGTTCACAACCGAAATAGCTTCGGCGGTGCTTAGTGTACCTGTAGGAATTTTGATCTTGGTTTTGCCATCCAAAGTTACCCCACTGCGCAGTTCACGGAAGATGGTCACGATACGCCGGATCTCCTGTAATGCCGGTGGTTCGGCCGGGAGTTCCATCACCTTTTCGAAACTTTCTACCCGGCGGCGTACGATGTCTATCTCCTCCTCAATAGATTCGGGTAAAGGCAATATCACCGTGTTAAAACGGCGTTTTAAAGCGCTGGATAATTCATTTACGCCCTTATCGCGGTTATTGGCCGTGGCTATGATGTTAAATCCTTTGATGGCCTGCACTTCGATATTTAGTTCGGGTACCGGCAATGTTTTTTCAGATAGGATAGTGATTAGCGTGTCTTGCACATCAGCGCCGATACGTGTCAATTCTTCCAGTCTTACAATCTTGCCATGCTTCATGGCCCGCATAACCGGGGTTTCTACCAACGCGCCTGCCGAAGGCCCCTCTGCTATCAGCCGTGCATAATTCCAGCCATACCGCACCGATTCCTCGCTGGTACCCGCTGTTCCCTGGATGATCAACGTAGAATCTCCGCTTACGCCGGCCGCCAGGTGTTCGCTTACCCAACTTTTAGCGGTTCCCGGTAAACCATATAACAGCAAAGCACGATCGGTAGTGAGCGTTGCCACAGCTATTTCGATAAGGCGGCGGTTGCCAATGTATTTAGGGGATACCTCAAACCCGTTTTTAAGTTTGCCGCCCACCAGGTAAGTAACTACCGATTGCGGCGAAAGTACCCAATTGGCCGGACGTTTGTCATTATCCTGTTTCTTTAGTTCTTCCAGTTCGTGTGCAAATAATTGCTCTGCATGCTGACGTAATAGCTGTGACATGTTAAGGTATTTTATGCGTTAAATGCTTTAAGCGTTTGTTGCTTTAAGCCCAGTAATTTGATAAGATGATGCTTGCTCTTCTCCCAAGCATTTTGCAGGTTGGCATCTCCGGGCGCTATTTTTTCAAGCTGATGAATAATGGAGGCCGGGATGAGGCTAATGTATTTATGGAAGAAAGCGCGATTATATACATAAGGATTATTAGCCATATACAATAATACAGATGCGGCAAACTCCACGCCCCATTCCTGGTCGCAGTTAAGCGCAACATTGATGGTATTTTGCTGGTCGTTAGCAAAAAACCGGAGCAGAGAAGCACAATTAAGTTTAAATGGGAACATCACTATCAGCATGAGTAAAGCCTGGAACCTGGTTATGAATTCCAATTTACAGTATACGAACTTGCAAAATATTTCAAATACTATGTTGCAAAATAACGGCCTGTCGGGTTCATTCGGTATCTCAAATACCCTGCAAGTAAATAAAAAGTTTACTATTTCTACCTTCTTTGGAAATTTCAAACCGCCCATTGGCCTACAGGGTTATACATCGAGTCAATGGTTTTATAATATTACGCCCTCGTATAAGTTTTTTAAAGACAAACTGGTTCTAACAATAGCCGCGGCCCGGTTTTTTTCAAACTATGTAACGGTAAAAACGGTACAAAGTGATCCCAACTTTCATTCTGAAAATTTAAACTCATTTCAGGCTAGGAATTTAAGGTTGGGTATTATTTGGAATTTTGGGAAACTTACCGAAAAAGTTTCCAGGAAAAAGGGTATAAATAATGATGATGTGCTTTGAGTGCCTAATTTGTCAAAATATCTTTCAACGAATGAACATCCTTTAAAGCATCAGGAATAATTCTTTCGATAATCCCCTGCTCTGAACCGCTTCAGCGAAAAAACTCAACTGCGCATCATTTTTGATATTGGGGTAACTCGTGCCAGGGTTTGACCGGCCGGTCAGCCGGGAAACCAAATTCCTTGCGATAGGCTTTCCGTTCCGCCGTAAAATCCCACCAGCGTTTACTTTCGTCCTTATGCGCAATATAATGCACCAATAAACGGTAAGAATCTTCCACACATGGATCGGCCCAGGCCCCGCAATGCCGCTCAAAAGCGTCAAACAGTTCTACCGCTGACTTGCCTTTTAATTGTTCCAGTGAATAATAACCCTGCCCGATCAATTCCTCGGCAAAATTGATACCGAGTGAAGGAATACTTTGAAATTCAGCCAAAGCCTGCAATTCCTTAGCGCGTTGTGGCGATGCATTTAACACCGTTGCGATCTCGTCCGGTGCGTAATCCTGCAATAGTTTATGACTGATCTTTCTTGCTTTTAAGCTTTGCTTTTCAGTCTCGGTCAAGCGATAGTTAATGGTCTTTTTCATGATTAAAAACAAAAGTGGGAAATATTTTGTAATTATTTCTATAAAATGCTAAAAATATTAGTATAACTTTACAATCCCGAATTTAATATGATGGCTGAAGCGAAAAGAGAACTGATCGAGCGGTTGCAAAAGGATATTTTGCAATGGGAAGGCTATAGGCCACCGGCCAGCGATGCGCGTAATACCTTAGGTTTGGGGTCGATTGAAGCGGCATTTCCAAATGGGGTTTTCCCAGTAGCGGCGGTGCATGAATTGGTTTGCGGTTCTGCGGAACAGGCGGCGGCAGGCGGTGGTTTTGTGACCGGGATACTTTCGACACTATTGAAGCAAGGCGGCGTAGGCGTTTGGATCGGAAGGTCACGTAGATTGTTTGCACCGGCACTAACCGTCTTTGGCGTACTACCGCATAAGGTTATTTTTATCAGTTTAACTAAAGATAAGGACGCCTTGTGGGTCATGGAAGAAGCCCTGAAATGTGTGGGCCTGACGGCAGTAATTTGCGAAGTGGGTGAATTGGATTTTAAACAATCCCGGCGTTTGCAGTTAGCGGTAGAACAAAGCCGGGTTACCGGTTTTGTTTTGCGGAACGATACCCAATTAAACTCAACAGCTTGCGCGGCGCGCTGGCAAATCAGATCATTGCCCAGTGCCGATTTGAACGGCCTGCCTGGTTTGGGTTTCCTGCGCTGGCAGGTTGAGTTATTAAAAGTGCGTAACGGGCAAACAGGTACCTGGGTGTTGGAGTGGCAGCAAGATCATTTTGTGATAGTGGAAGAAACGGTCATGATAGAAGAAAGGCAGGTAGGGTGAGCAATGCAAAAGCGATTTATGGCGATCTGGTTCCGGCATTTGCTGACGGACGGTTTGGCGCTCCGCCGGCCGCAATTGAAAGAGCTGCCATTTGTATTGGTGATGCCGGTGAAGAACCGTATCGTGATTACCGCTTCCAGCCGATTGGCAGAGCAACAGGGTGCTTTTACGGGTATGGCGGCTGCCGATGCGCGGGCGGCAGTTCCTGAACTCGTCGCTATTGATGATACACCAGGCAAAGCAGCGAAACTATTACGCTTATTGGGCCTATGGTGTCTGAGGTATACACCCATTGTTGCTATTGACCTGCCTAATGGCTTAATCCTGGATATTTCCGGCTGCGCACATTTATGGACGGATGAGCGCGGCTACCTCAAAGAAATTGTGTTAAAGTTGCGTAATGCCGGTTTTGACGCCAGGGCAGCAATTGCTGACACACCCGGCGCGGCTTGGGCCGTGTCCAGGTTTGCCAAAATTTCCCCTATTGTTGCCATCGGAAAACAGTCACAAGCCATAGCAAGTTTACCTCCGGCCGCTTTAAGGTTGGAGCCTGAAATATTGGAACGGCTGCAAAAGTTGGGGTTTCGAACCATTGGGCCATTGCTATCTATGCCCGCACCAACTTTACGGCGGCGATTTGGCACGACTTTATTGACACGGCTGGACCAGGCCTTAGGCAAGATTAATGAAGTTTTAACGCCTATTGTACCACCTGTGCCTTATGTGGAGCGCCTGCCTTGCCTGGAGCCGGTACGTACTAAAGTGGCGATTGAGATCGCTATTGAAAACTTACTTTCCGCGCTTTGTTTACGCTTACAGGCCGAAGGCAAAGGCTTGCGTAAAGCTATACTCAAATGTATCCGCATTGATGGCCGTACCGTACAGGCAAGCATTACCACTAACCGGGGTTCGCATAGTGTATCGCACCTGTTCAAACTATTTGAATTACAGGTCGCCAAGATCGAACCGGCTTTGGGTATCGAACTATTTGTCCTGGAAGCCGCCAAAGTAGAAGATATGGAAACGGTGCAGGAACAGATTTGGGCGCTCGACCGGGGCTTAGCCGATACCGCGCTGGCTGAATTATTGGATCGTGTAGCTGGAAAAGTTGGTGCCGAAGCCATCCAGCGCTATTTACCTGCCGAACATTACTGGCCCGAACGCTCGGTAAAAATAGCCGTTTCGCTAACCGAAGAACCACAGACCGCATGGCCGGAGCAAATGCGGCCTATCCGTTTGCTAAATAACCCTGAAGCTATTGAAGTGATGGCTTTGGTACCGGATAACCCGCCTAAAACATTTATTTATAAAGGCAAACGGCATAGCATTATTAAAGCGGATGGCCCGGAACGCATCGGGCGGGAATGGTGGCGAGACGGCGGGGAACACCGGGATTATTTTGTGGTGGAGGACAGCGAGGGGCAGCGTTATTGGGTATTTCGTTCAGGGCATTACGATGGCGGGGACGCGCGGTGGTATTTACATGGTTATTTCGCTTAGTATAAGGCATTCATTTTTTACATTCTATTAAGTAATTTTCCTAAGAATTACTCTGATTTTGATGCTTACGTTCAGTAACTTTGAGATCCAACAATTAGACTATTGATCAAACCTTCATGACAAAATTCAATATATTCGGCTACGAGGTGCATTTAAATAAGTTGAAAAAATCACCTACGAAAAAGCAGCGACCTGTTAAAGAAAAAGCAAAATTGATCACAGGCTTCGGCAAATTGATTGAGCGAACGCCGTTTTGGTTGATAGTAGTATTGATATTACTATTAATTTTCGGTTCTGCTTTATACTACCTTCAAGCAGGGGTTATTTTTAGTAATGGTAATCCCGCTTCACTTAAATTTGGTGATGCTGTATATTTTTCTGTTGTCACCTTTACTTCCTTGGGCTATGGAGAGTATGTGCCCGTTGGCTTCGCAAGGACTTTTGCGGCTTCGGAAGTTTTATTAGGCTTGATACTGGTTTCCATGTTTGTTGCTAAACTTGCCTCTGAACGACAATCCGCTTTATTATTACTTGTTTACACCAGCCAACAACAGGAAAGAATCGACGGCTTCGAGCATTCGTTAACAGAATTGCGCTTAAAAATCGATCGGGCTACAAAATCGCCTAAGAACAAAGAATTACGTGACCTATCAGAAAGTACGCTTGGTTTTTGTTCCGTGATCAGAAGTTATCTTATCGTTCATTACATTCAGGGAGATATGGCGCGTTATGGAAATGGGCCAACTTTGCTAAGGCTGTATCGGTCGTTTTATGATCTCCAAAAAAAATGTTTCGAAGTTTTAAAAATCTACGACCTAAGTGATAAAAATTATGCGATGTATGGCAACATCATAGGTGTTTGTGCCGGTATAGCCAGGCGATTAATCAGATATCATAAAAATGGTAGCAATGAAGCTAATATGTTGAACAATATGGAAGGTTTCAGCCGAACTTTGACCAATTGGCAAAATGATGTTAAGGCAGGGACAGTAATGAATAATCCGCCGAATAAATTTTCTGATGAAATGTTCGCGAAAGTAAAAAAATTACTCTCTAATGAACCATGGACCGATAATAAGCATAAAACCATCGCAATAGAACTTAATATATCAAATAAGCTAGCTGAAAAATATGTCAACAAATTAATTGAGCTTGGGGAGTTTGACCCCAAAATTGAAGAATAATGAAAATAGAATTACTAATATTTTTAGTAATTTGTTGTAACTTTGTGGTTGATGCAATATGCCGAACTACAAGTCACCTCCAATTTCAGTTTCCTACGCGGCGGATCACATCCGTATGAGTTGGTAGAACACGCGGCCTCGTTAAACTATTCGGCAATTGCCATTACTGACCGGAATTCGCTGGCAGGTATTGTCAGGGCGCATATGGCGGCGAGAACTGCCGGCATCCGATTTATTCCAGCCTGTCGCCTGGACCTGATGGATGGTGCAAGCTTACTGGCTTACCCAACAGATATCGCGGCTTATGGCCAGCTTTCGGCTTTACTGACAAAAGGAAATTTACGGACTGAGAAAGGTAAATGTGAACTCTATAAAGCGGATGTTTATACACATAGCAAGGGGATTTTGTTCGTAGCTGTGCCACCCGATAAATTAAATAGCCGCTTTGAATTGGATACTCATTTTCTAAGCGGTTTGGCGGAATACCGGCGAAAATTTGGGCGCTCTCTATATTTAGCGGCTTCGTTTAATTACCAGGGCCAGGATGCCAAGCGTATGTTCCGGCTGGCTGGAACTGGTGTGCCTTTAGTCGCTACAGGCGATGTGCATTATCATTGTGCTTCGCGGCGGGAGTTGCAGGATATATTGACTTGTATCCGTGAGAAATGTACGATACATACGGCAGGGTTTAAACTGCACCCCAATGCGGAACGCTACCTGAAAGAAAAAGAAGAGATCGCCCGGCTATTTCGCCAGTACCCACAGGCCCTGGACAATGCAGACTATATTTCCAATGCCTGTCACTTTTCACTGGATGAGTTGAAATATCTGACACCCGAAGAAGTGTTGGTTGATAGCTTGACCACGCAAGAACGGCTAACCAACCTAACCTGGACAGGCGCTAAAGAACGCTTTGGTGACCCTGTACCAGAGAAGCACCGCAAGCAGATCGAATTTGAACTGGCTTTTATTGAAAAACGCAGGCTCGCCTGGTATTTCCTGCGGGTTTACCGCTATACGCAAAAAGCGGAAGAACTGGGCATTTTGCATCAGGGACGCGGTTCAGCGGCTAACTCCACGGTTTGCTTTTGCTTAGGTATCACCGCGGTTAACCCGGGTAAATCCCGGTTATTATTTTCGCGCTTTATGTCGGATGCAAGGGATGAGTGGCCGGATATCGATGTGGATTTTGAACATGAGCGCCGTGAGGAAATCATCCAGTTTATCTATAATGATTACGGGCGCGACCGGGCGGCGATTGTCGCCACCGTCACCCAGGAAAGGCATAAAGGCGCTATTCGTGATGTGGGGAAAGCGATGGGACTGTCGGAAGATACCATTAAGCGGATCGGTGCGACTATTTGGGATTTCTGGGAAGAAGGCTTTGACGAAAAACGGTTGCGCGACCAGGGACTGAACCCCAAAGACCCGTTGATCCTAAAAGTGTTGCAACTTACTTGCGAGCTGATGGGTTTCCCGCGGCAATTAGGCCAGCATACCGGTGGCTTTGTGATCACCGAGGGTAAACTATCCGACCTTTGCCCGGTGCTCAACGCGCGGATGGAAGAACGGACGCAGGTCGAATGGAATAAAGATGATCTGGAAGACCTGCAAATTCTGAAAGTTGACGTTTTAGGCTTAGGCATGCTGACCATGATCCGCAAGGCATTTGATCTGGTGCTAAAACATTATGACCGTAAGCTAACCTTAGCCAATGTCCCGCAGGACGACCCCAAAGTTTACGATATGATCTGCGCGGCGGATACCATCGGCGTATTTCAAATTGAAAGCAGGGCGCAGATGTCTATGCTGCCAAGGCTGAAGCCACGTGAATTTTATGACCTGGTGATCGAGGTGGCCATTGTCAGACCCGGCCCGATCCAGGGTGATATGGTGCATCCTTACTTAAGGCGGCGCAATGGCGAAGAAACACCTGAATATCCCAAACCCGAATTGGAAGAAATATTGAGCCGTACCCTCGGTGTACCGCTTTTTCAGGAGCAAGCGATGGAAATTGCCATTGTGGCCGGCGGTTTTACGCCCGCCGAAGCGGACCAGTTACGCCGGAGCATGGCTTCTTTTAAAGCGAATGGTAAGCTGCATTTGTATGAAAAAAAACTTGTGGAAGGTATGCTCGAACGCGGTTATGAAGAAGATTTCTCAAGACGCATTTTTAAACAGCTACAGGGTTTTGAGGGCTATGGTTTCCCCGAGAGCCATGCCGCTTCTTTCGCGCTCCTGGTTTATATATCCTCCTGGCTAAAATGCCATTACCCCGATGTGTTTTGCGCAGCTTTATTGAATAGTCAGCCGATGGGTTTTTACCAACCCGCGCAGATCGTACAGGATGCAAAAAATCACGGTGTGCAGGTTTTGCAGGTAGACGTTAACTGTTCTGAATGGGATAACACATTAGAAGACAAGAATCAGTATTACGCGGTTCGTTTAGGCTTCCGTCAGATCAAGGGTTTAAAAGAAGCTGATATGGAATTACTCGTAGCTATGCGTAATGACGGTTACCAGCATATTGACCAACTCCGGGCTTCGGGTGTCCCCGAAGCAGCACTCGAAAGACTGGCCGATGGCGATGCTTTCCGATCTTTAGGTGCTGATCGCCGCATGGCGCTTTGGGAAGTTTCCGCTTTAGCTGACCGTCCTATCGGTTTATTTGATGGGCAAGTTTCCGAAACTGTTTTGGAGGCAACAGTGGAATTGCCGCCGATGACGCGTGGGGAGCATGTGGTACAGGATTATATTTCGACCGGTTTATCTTTGAAAGATCACCCGGTGGGCTTGGTACGTCCCCAATTGGCCCGGATGCACAATGTCCGCGTTAGCGATTTAGCCAAATACAAAGATGGAGACTTTGTGCGGTTAGCTGGCCTGATCACCGTTCGCCAACGCCCCGGTACAGCCAAAGGCGTACTCTTTATGACGTTGGAAGATGAAACGGGGTCGGCTAACTTGGTGGTTTGGCAAAAACTGTTTGATACCTACCGCAAAGAGATCGTCCAGTCACGCTTACTGATGGTATCAGGTAAATTACAAATTGCTAACGGTGTTACGCACTTAGTGGTTCGCCAATGCTTTAACCTGACGGCTTTATTACGCAGCTTGACCGAAACCGACCTGCCACAAACCTTGGCCCGTGGCGATGAAACGACCCAACCGGTCAATTATGACGGTCGTTCAACGGCACCTGCTGTACCTACGGAAGGGGCTTTTCATAGAGGACGGAATTTTCATTGATCAGAACGTCTCACAGGCATAGCGTTCTAAAAATTCCAGTGCTGAGGCTTTTTCGTAAAGGATAATTCTTGTGCCGTATTGACTATATCTTATTTCACCGGTATCTCGTAATTTTTGCAAGGTGCTTTTGCTTTTGATATGGAGTAATTTCATTACCTCCTCGCCAGAGATCCATAACTTATCCTGGACTTGCTTTTCCTGCAATCGCGTTACGACCGTTTCTATCAGTTCGTAAAACGCAGTTTCTTCCATACAGATAACATTCATAATATTAATTTATAACAATGCATTCGACTAAATTTTTGATATCCTCTTTGATCCGCTGGTAATTCATCAGCACTTCGTTTGGACTGACACATCGCGGGGCGGGTATTCCCTGGTAGGTTGCTTCTTCTTGTTTAATGGCTTCATGGTCATTTTGGATCTGGCAATGAAAAGTTTTGAGGTCTATCTTATTGGTAGGGTCATCGGCCACCATGCCAACAAATTCACCAGACGATAGCCCCGCTATTTTGGATGCAGGTATAGCATAGTCCAACTGGGTAGATCGGCTAACTGAAGTGTCGGTAGCATTAACGGACACACTCTCTTTGACTTGGTTGATCTTGCCGAAACGCTCGGAAAGTTGTTTGGCGGTATCGCCGGTGACCTGTCCGCAAACCATATTGCCAACGATATTCATGATCACTTCAGCCTGCTCACGCCCGTAATCTTTTTTGAGTTGACTATAATCTTGGACAGCCAAAGTAACGGCTACTCGATTTGAACGCGCGGTGGCAATGAGGTTATCAATGCCGTTAAAATAAATGGTGGGGAACTCATCAAAGATCAGGCTGCATTTCTGTTGATTTTTCCGGTTCACCAACTTATTGATGCGATTGACGTAAAGCGAGAGTACCGCGCCATAGACCTGCGATTTCTGCGGATTATTAGCCAGGCACACCACTTTGGAATTTTTAGGATTATTGATATCCAGTGAAAAATCATTACCACTCAGCACATAATATAATTGAGGAGAAGATAATCGGGCCAAACTGATCTTGGCACTGGCGATCTGTCCTTCCAGTTGTTCATACGCCTCGTTTTTCCAAGCCGAAATAAACGGATTGATCAGTACTTCGATCTCTGGTTCAACGCTTAATACAGCAAACAGGTCTTTGTAATCCACTAAGGACAATTCGATCACATGCGGCAGCGTGCAATACTTGCCGTCTTGATATTTCTTGAGGAACCAGATGAGTGCCGTGACAAAATTGATGGGTGATTCCACGAAGAAATCACCTTGTTTTTTTATCCATTCCCGGTTTAACCCAAGCATAATGGTACGGGCTGATTCTATGGCATCAGTAATATCCAGCATCGTATCAGGCTCCAGCGGGTTACTACGGTGCATGATGTTTTCGAAATTGATGACGTAAAAGGAACGTCCGCCGTGTTGCCGTAGTGCATTATAAGCGATTCTGGAAAGGTCATCATATTTAAAGTCATAGATGAGCATGCTGAAGCCTTTGCGGATATGCTGCGTAATGATGTGCCTTATGACAAAATAAGATTTACCAGCACCGGGGCTACCGCCAACTAAAGTACCACGGAAAGGGTTAATGATATTGATCCAACTGTTCCGCTCTTTTCCTTTGAGTTGATATTTAGCCGGCAAGTTAATGGAATACTCATTTTCCAGTAGTCGTTCTTCCTGCGGGAAGGTTTCGTTCTCTTTATTGAAGATATCCCCGCCCAGTTTGAGTTTCAGCATCCTGAATAATAACCCGCCCCCTGTCATAAATAATAAATAACCGAATGACGTTGCGCCGATATAGATCCAGGGCCAGGCAATTAAATAGCTACTGAAAAAAAAGATGAGTAAGCCTGTAATGCAATAAGTCACAATGGTTTTTGGCCTGATCTTATCATCACGCTTGCCTTTACTACCGATAAGTGAAACAATCATCAGGCCGAGGGCGCTGAGTTTTGCAGCCAGTATCGTTTTGAAGATCGCCATTTTGGACAGTGGTAAAAGAATATGATCGACGACTTTGTGTGTAAGTTTAAATTCCTGAAATGTCGGATAACAGGTTAAATATAAATGAATAAGCAGGATGGCTATGCTAAGTAGCCTGGTAAAGTCGATGATCTTTCTGAGGGCCTGTTCGTTTTCTCCGGTTTGCATAGTGGTATAGATTTAGTCCTTTGCGTTTCTTCTTTTTGAATTTGTTGAGCGCGGCCAGATCTTCAAGTTCTGGGGCGATCAACACATTTATGAGTTTATCGCCTGCTAAGGCTTCGCTGAATTCATTATTGGCCTGTGCTTCATGTTGATGTTGGAATTTGGGTTTAACCGGGTCTGGTGATAATTGTGCGCTGATCTGATTGGCGCTATAAGCTTTGCCTAAGTCGCTACCGTTAAACACCGCCTTATTCTTCTGATCAATAAAGGTCACGCCGTAAATGCGGCCTTCGTCGTTTTGACGCAGGATGCACTGGACACCTTTTTCTCGCAAAGCCTTTTGAAACTCACCCTTGGTTAGCGGTTTGATTAAAATGCCATCCAATATTTTGATAAGCTCATCTTTGAATGGCTTGCGCAGTTGCGCATTAAGCTTGAATTTCTCTTCCAAAGTTTTCAGCGCCGGTTTACCATAGACGGTGCTGGCCTTTATCGGCACACCAACTTTATTGCCCTTCTTATCCAGTACCCAATAAACCAAACCTTCACGGGCATACATGCGGGAATCTTTGGAACCCCGGTCAGCCTGGATATTGTATACCCCCAGAACACCGTTAAATTCGGGAATGCTGGTGAATTTGTAAGCCCTTAGTACAAAACCCAGGATATTTGTAATGGCCCGTTTGGTTTCAGCTTTGCCATATTCGGCGGCTGAAACGTCGGCTTTCAGATTTGGCTTTTGTTTGGTTTGCTCATCGGCTTTAACCAGGCCGTATTTAATTTCAATGGCCTTACGTGTTTTTTCAGATTCATTCTGGCCCAGGTAATGCAAGCTGATCCGTTCGCCATCCCGTTTGATGTTGGTGGTGACGATATGAATATGCGGATGCCCGGCATCTTCATGGCGATAAACCAAATAGGGCTGCGTTGAAAAGCCAACTCCATGCAGATAATCTTTTACGATTTCCTGCAAGATATCATCTGCTAAATTTTCCCCATTTGGAAAATTCAAAGAGATATGAACCGTATTGGTTTTGGAACGCTGGTTCATCGAAGCAAGATCAGTTAGCCTGAAAAGCTTATCATTGAAAGACAAGTCATTCGGGTCTTTAAAGTATTTGACTGCCGCTATCAGCATTGCCTTACCTTGCTTAACTTTGTTCTCGTTGTAGTTGAGCGCGCCGATCAGGCTTTTGCCGCTCTTAATTTTTGCGACCATATATCCGCGTATTGGTTCATCCGTTCTTTTATCTGATTAATGGCTGGCTCAAGTTTCGTGTTGATCACACTTAGTAAATTCATCCAAAGCCTGGTATCAGCATTCCCATGAGCGCTGTTGATACTGCGCATCGCCTGGTTCAAGTTATTGCCGATAGCGTTCAATTCCTGCCGCAGCAGTATCATTTCCTCAAGCACATCGTCCATAGCTTTATCCCGGTAATTGACCGTCACCGGCTTATCCAAAAGCACACTGCGCATATATTCACTTAGCTTGCGGAAATTGGTTTTTTTGAACTGCTTTTCGAGCAATTGATATTCCTCCGGTTTAAAGCGGAGATTCTTCCATTGTATACGTTTGTCTTCCTGTGTAGCCATTATTCTCTTCTTTAAAAAGCCGACTTCGGAGGCTTTTTGCCTGGACCCGCAGCCGCCCCGGCGCGGAGGGCAAGATTCAATTGTGACACAATTGTACATCTTGCTAACTGCTGCGCAGCGGGCAGTTTAATCCTGCTGTCAGTGTTTTATCGGCATTTTAGTTTGTTTAAAGCTGGCCCACCTTACGGCTGAGATAAAGTTCAAGCGCCTCGATATTGATATCTTTCAGGGAGATATCGTATTCGACCCCAAAAGCCTTTACGCGCTTTAAAAGCGTTTTAGGTATCCAGTTATTAAACTGCACTTCGACGGCTTTTACAACAGCTTTGGCCTTTACCGGCTGTACTTCCTGGATAGGTATTTTGGGCCGTTCCTGTTTCAATTTATTGGCCAGCCCACCCAGCTTATCTTTATATTTATCCATTGTCATATTTTATAGATTTGTAGATTTCTACAATTGTTGCGTTGTATTTATAGAAATATAGAATTGTAGCTTGCTATACTTATAGAAACCTAACATCCTATAAATGCAGACCTTTAGAATTATAGAATGATAGCTAAATAGCATTCTATAATTCTATACGCTGATCAGATCGACAATCTCCTCGGCAAGCGAAGTAACCTCGTCTTTTGCTTTTTGGTCGCCGCTTTGTAGCACTCCTCCTGTCATAGGAGAACGGGCAATGCTTACCCGGTCATGGATCACCGTTGTTAATAATTGCACGTCCAATGTCTCCAAAAGCCCCCGTACATCTGTGGTAATACCGGAACGGTGCTTAACCATGTTCAGCACGATACCGGCGCGGATGCCAGCAGACTTTGCCATCGCCTCCTGAATTAAAGCGATGGTAGAACGGATCGCCATGACGTCGAAAAAGCCGGCTTTTGTAGGCACCAAAATAAAATCGGAGTGCAGGAATAATTCGGGCAGTTTATTGGACAGGTAAGGTGGCGTGTCCACGATGACCAGATCGTAAGCCAGTTTTTCAATATCGGCCAGCGTATCTGCGCCAATGATAACTAACTTCGGGAAATCGTCCCGGCTATGGTATAAACTCCCTTGTAAATCGGTGTCAACCAATGCAACTGATAATTGATCCTGAAAACAGAGTGCCAGGTTGATCGCTAACGTGCTTTTGCCGACACCGCCTTTTTGGTGGGCTATGGTGATGATCTTTGCCATGTTGTTAGAATTATAGATTTATAGAAATATAGAATTGCAGTTATTTATAATTATAGATTGCCGAACAAGCGGCTTAAAAGCCGCCGGAAAATAATCCGTTAGTGCGCAGACGTTTTGCCAGTTTAAGCTCCTGCTGGTAATTGAACAGCCAGTCGCTGGCCAGCAGCTTCCAGTTGCGGAAGGGTGTTCCTTTGGGGCTGCTCCAATTGGCCTGGTCGTAAAATTGATAGAAGTCACGGGCCTGTGCCGGATAGCCTTTTTGGTCAAAGTAAATTTCTACCAGTATTTTTTCGGGCGGCATTTCATAACCGAAACCTTTTGTTGAGGGAAGCAGTTTAACCGCTTGTGCCCTGATCTTCGCTTTGAAGCGTTTTGCTTTACGTTTAAATTCCATAAGTTAAGCGCTTTTATTGGTTGACATCATAAAGGTGATATCCTCATAGTCGTAATAAATGGAGCCGCCGATCTTAGTGAAGGGCAGCACGCCACTATCCCTTAATGATTGCAGAAAGCCATGAGAGATACCGAGTAGTTTTTTAACTTCGGCCGATTTAAGCCATTTTTTGCCGGGCTGGCCACTAACGCATTCCTTGATAATGCGTTTAAGTTCCTGGAGCATATCTTCTTTTAATTCTAAAAGATCGCCTTGGGTCACAATTTGGTCCCTGGTGGGCACCGTACCTGTTGTTTTTGTTCGCTGAAATGTTGTTTCCATATCTTTTCGATTTATCGGGCCTCAAATTTCAGGATCGGCCGAATGATGAAAAGACAACTTTGGAATGGGTTGAGCGTTTTTTTTATCCTGATAAACCCATATGAATTAAAATAGATCAAAAATAAAAAAGGGGTCACTAACTGTGACCCCTTTACGCCGCTAAACCCAGCGGCAAAATCAAACCTGAACAGTTATCGCTATTCTTCCTTCTATTGATGGTTAGCTGCGTGCTGGGTTATTGATTTACTGATATTAAACTCCGGCCGGGTACTTGCTATTTTTAATTTATAAGGCCGGTTAAATGCTTCTTGTCTTACTTTGAAGTGAGTTGCCAGTTTGCGGATCACCTCTTTTGATAAGCCTTTTTTATAATTCAAAATATCAGAAATATAGCCTTTACTAACACCCAATAGGTCAACCAATTGCTGTGGTTTTAAATGATGTTCTGCCATGAATGAACGCAACAAAGCGATAGGGTCGAGTGCTGTAAACGCGCTATGCGCTTCATCATAGGTTTCAATCAATAAAGTAAGCAGATCAATTTCATCCTGCACATAAGCGTCTACCTCCGAACCTAATAACGCCTCCAGGTTCCTGCAATACTCATCGTATTGATCCCTTTTTTTGATGATCGTGTATTTCAATTTTGTCGCTTCCATCTTAATATAAATTAATGGTGTACTGTAACCCCTGTTTGCATAACTTATCATATTCAGCATGGGTGCCGATCCAACAGATAAATAGATGAACCTGCACCGCACCGAAAACATATTTGCAGATCATCCGGTAATTATTGCCGCCAATATCAAATACGACCCTATTACTGCTTTTGCCCAAAAGATCTGCCGCGCTAAAAGTGTATTTGATATCACCCGGCTTTTTCCAATCCGCAAATTTTAGTTTCTCTGTCCAATCTCCAAGCGGCACCCGGCCTCTCGGATGCTGACGCGCGAAATCTTCCAGCGTCTGTTTTTTAATCAGATGAATTTTCATCCTTGTACAAATTTAAATAAAAGTTCACAAAAAGAGAACTTTTGATGATTTAATTTATTATTCATTTATCGGTTGGTATCAATTATCTTTTTATAAGAAAATAATGACTCAATAATCAGGACACTGACCTGTGCGGCTCTTGGTCCTTTTAACACACTGGATAGCATAAACAGCCCGCCGTTGGTAAAGGCCAAAGGCGGTAGGAGTTTTGTCTTTGAAAGCCCAGGAGATATTTGCTCTGCTATTTCTTGCCATTCCTCGGGTGTAAGCCAAAACATAAAGTCGTTAGGAAAACGCTGGGAATGTTTCGTTACTGCCTTATGTAAAACAGCGATGTTTACTTCATACAATGCGGCGGCATCAAAATCAAATACTACGACCTGGCCGCGAATTTTGAAAACTTTACCGGTTAATAGGTTTATTAAAGTTTGTGGCGATGGCATGATTAACTTGCTTTTTTGAGGTTACTTACTTTGTTGGATTTACGTTTAGCTGGTCTGGCTGCTACTTGTTGAGGTGCCAGTTTGTCCCTAAGTACATTCATATCGTCACTAACCTTTCGCTCAACAACTTTGGCATAGATCTGCGTTGTCCTTATAGTAGTATGGCCAAGCATCTTACTTACCGTTTCGATAGGGACGCCATTAGAGAGCGTTACCGCAGTCGCGAAAGTGTGGCGGGCTACGTGATAGGTCAGGGTTTTATTGATGTCGCAGAGGTCCGCTACTTCTTTTAAATAGCTATTCAGTTTTTGATTGGAGATGTGTGGTAATAAAGTACCACCAGCCACGGCCTTTGGATGGGTCTTATATTTTGCAATGACCTTCGCTGCCTGGGGCAGCAGGGGCACGTTAACAGGTATTCTCGTTTTCTCGCGGGTAGTTTTGATCCATTGGTTATTATCAATACCATGTACTAAATTATCGGGGGTTAACTCCATGACATCTATATAGGCCAGCCCGGTATAACAACTTAGTACGAATAAATCGCGCACGTAAGCGATTCGCTCAATAGTCAGCTTTTTATTTTCCAGCCTGGTTAATTCTGCGGTCGTCAAATAACCACGTTCGGTTTTATTGAATTTAAGCTGGAACATAGAAAACGGGTCTTTATCGAGCCAGCCCATTTTCACGGCCAGGCGAATAATCTTACGGAACCGTTCCAGGTGTTTCATCAAACCATTATTCTCTAATTTCTTTTGATGGTCAGACGGTACGCGCTTCCTTAAAAAATGCTCCAGCTTATTGATAAAGCTATAGTCCAGTTCAGAAAGGTAGATGTCGGAACGGCGAAATTGCAATTGCACAAACTCTTTGAGATAGCCCGCGGTCGTGTAGTAGTTTTTCATGGTGCCGGGTGCCAATACCTCTTTCATATTGGTATTATGGTATTCGACAATGGTGTGCAGGGTGTGTTCCGAATCTTTGACACCGGAAAAAAGGTTCTTCAAAACCTCGGCGGTGATTACTTTTTTTTGCAATTGCAGGTCCTGGTAATGGCTGGCCATCATCCCGCGAAGCTGTTCCAGGTGGGTGTTTAATTTGCGCAGATCGTCGTTTTTGGGTTTTGCCAAGCCTTTGGCTTCGCTCCAATCGCCGGAGGCGACCTGCCGCTTTAATGCCACCTCTGAGCGGCTTTTGTTCACGACTATCCGCATGTAAATAGCTGATAATCCATTCTTTCCACGGTTTTCCCTCAATACGAAGTGAATTCCGAATGTGTTACTTGTCCTCATCTTTTCCAGATTTTTAGATTAATTAAAAATTGTTTTGAACTGTTATGGCCAAAACTGTTCACGGGAAAGGAAAAAAAGTGATCTAAATGCGTCCTTTTTAGTCTAATTTTAAATGATGCAATTAACTGTACATCAGTAGGTTAGACCCTTTCTGGTGAACAAATCTAAAAAACGAAATCTGTTCACCTTTTTGTTCGCATAAAGCAGGGAATAGTATGTACTGAAAAGGATTTGTATAAAACAAAAAACCCTGTATATCAGAGATATACAGGGTTTTGATACTTGTTGGTATCGCTTTTTGTCGGGATGGCAGGATGATGATCCAACCATTTATATCTATGATATTCAATACGTTATATCGAAAACAAACAATAACGGGCACCGAGTAGGGCACATTTAATGTGCTTTTCTTTAGTGGCTTTTGAAGTTTGTTTATCCGTATAAATGATAGTCAATGAACTTGTTATACAAATATAATGAATGTTTTTTAACAAAGAAAGCTTGTTTTGGTGAGAAGTTCGTAGAGAATCGAACATGATTAAATACCCATTGGCTTACAACACCTTATATGATTAACGATTTATTACACACGAAATTACTAACCACTTTTGACGTAGATTATTTACAAATCTTGTGAAATAAAGATTCAAAACATACTGGATGCTTACTTATTTGAAGACATCAACCAGGTGCAGGTACTAGCTGATGAATGGATGGAAGATTGCAATTACAGCAGGCCGCATGAAGCATTGGGAGGCATAACGCCAGACCTGTATAAGCGGCTAAACTGTGGAGATATTGAAAACTCTGGCGAGTTTCCAACATCCCCACAGTTCCAACAACAATAATTATATTTTTGAATTAAATAAGTTTATGAAATACCGGTCCGAACTAATGGAGGGTTACAAGGTGCTTACTCATGGATAGCTGATAGTTCAACACCGGGGAAATTGAAGGAAGTGAAGAGTAAGAAATCGAAATTAACAGATGTTATAAAACGCTTGCCAATTGACTATGGTCACAATGAAGCAACTTATAGAGGAAGTAGAAATTAGCAGGTGTTAACTTACTAATTTATTATAATTACGATTACATAATCGTAAGAATTTAGGGAATAAGGCCATATTGATTAGTTTCATGGGATAAGAAACTAATTTTAAAGCAGGCAGCTGTTTATAAAGATGCCTGCCATATATATATATATATTAATAAATTTCGGATATTTTTGCCCCGAGTCTATAGGCGAATGTCATATTTATTGATCCAGGATGGTAAACAAATACGCCCTCGACTGCCAAGTAAAATCACTGTCCTGTAATATAAATTAAATGAACAAGACATAGAATTGCATAAATCACTTTGATAACATCATTTATGGTATTTATCAATTTATTTTATATTTAGAGAAAATGGCTATTAGCTGTGCCTTGTTCAACGGTTTACTGTAATAAGCTTTCACAAAATCAAACGTTTTAGAAGTCAAAATATCGTTCATATCAATGGAAGAGGAAATCACGTATATATCAATTTTCTTTACAATATTTCCGTAGATCATTTGAAATCGATTTAAAAAATCCCAGCCACTAAACCCTGGCATTCTTAAATCCAGAAAAATCAGATCTGGCAGCATTCCCATATTTGACTTGTTCAATTCAATAGACTTAAGTGAAGCTTTCGCATCCAGACTATGCTCGACTGATTGAAATAAATCGAGTTTATCCAAATATCTTTGAACAATAAGATGCTCTAGCTCGTTATCATCTATCATTAATAATTTACACATATTTCATAATGAATACTGTTGTTAATCAATTCATAACATGGATCAATGCAGATGAGCTATGGCTATTCCCGTTACGTTTGTATTACTTTCATTTTTTAAGCTAAGAACCTAAAATGCATCCCACAATAAAAAGAGAAAGGATTATCACCACGATTAAGAAGTCATGGTCCTCATGTTTTTTATTTTCCATTTGTTTTTAGTTTAGATTGTTAAATGTTTAAAACTGTGTTTATATAAACAAGTAGTGTTTCATCAGCCGAAAAGTATAGAAGATACCGTAACAGGGCCGGCCTTAAAAAGCTCAATCCGAAGACTAATGCGTGCCTTAAGTTTATCGGTAGGACTAAGGATATTTTTTAGGGATTTAATGCTATTTGGCAGAATATCTCACCGTATATAGATTTGGTTCATTGCTGAGATTCTCAAGCGGGCGCACTGCAGGAAAAATCAATAATCATAATACCCAACAATAGATTTATCCATTCAAATTATTCAGCACACTTATCGATTGCAGATTGTAATATCCTTCCGAATTCCAAAACATTGGGATTTTGAAGGATACTGTTATGGTCGCCAGGTACATCGTAAAGCTCTAACCCACCTTTAGCAATTTTTTTCCATCCCAGATATTTAAAATCATCAGCATAATTATACTGACGTTTGGCCTTGAAGAGGTGTATTTTAGTTGTAACCGGGTCCAAAACATAAGACCTCCAGGCCTCATAATAATTTAAATTCTCTTCTAATATTTGTCGATGAAGATTTTCGGTTTCAGTTAATTCGGTAGGGGCAACTTTGCCGAGTTGTTTCCTTATTGCTTTTATATAATAGTGATAATGGAATTTAAAAAAGGGGACGTTTTCTAAAACCATAGATTTGGCTCCCCATAATATTTTGGGAAACTGTCGGAAAATTTTCCGCCATAATATTGATTTTATGGGTTTATTATAAATGCTATTCTCGGCATTTGTATCAAATATTGCTAACATTTTAACATCTTTCCCCATTGCCGTCAACTGCCGTTCCATCTCAACGGCTACAAATCCTCCGAAGGAATAACCAGCAAGCAAATAAGGTCCCGTTGGATTATTCTCTAGAACTTCCGCCAAATATAGTTTAGCTATATCTGCTAAAGTTTTTATTTTGTTATCGGCATCATTAACTTCTTTCGGCTGCAAGCCAAAGACAGGCTGTTCAACATCTACATTTTTAGCAAGTTCGCTGAAACCAACCGCATATAAGCCATTACCGTGAACAATATACAAGGGATTTTTATTTCCAGTTGCTTTAATCGGTATAAGTGACTTCCATTTGCTGTCATACGTCTTGTTTTTTACAGCCATAGACAGTAAGGCTATAGTTGGATTTCTAAACAAGGTTACCGGGGTTAGTCTTTTACCAGTGGCAGTTTCAAACCGGGACACGATTTGCAAAGCCATAAGAGAATGGCCGCCGATTTCATAGAAGTTATCGTTAATTCCTATATTATCTATTGATAAAACCTGTTGCCATATTTCGGTCATGATCTTTTCGTCCAGTGTTTCCGCTTCTTGATATGGCTCTAAAATTGATTCCGGCAGTGTCATTGCGTTTAACGCATTCCTGTCTATTTTACCATTAATGTTAAGCGGAAGTTTTTCCACCTCAATCCAAATGAGAGGAACCATATAGTCGGGCAATTTTGCTTTTAAATGGTTTATTAAACTGTCTTTATCAAAAGCTCCGTTTGGAACGATATAACCAACTAAATACTTTTTTGAGTCGCTATCAGTTTTTACCAGCACAACTGCCTGGGAAACTGTTGAATTTTGAGCCAGCGTGCTTTCAATCTCTCCAAGCTCCACACGGTAACCTCGTATTTTAACCTGGTTATCAACTCTCCCGATAAACTCCATGTTCATATTGGGTAAAAATCGGCCCTGGTCACCAGTCCTATACATTACCCCACCGCAACGCTGATTAAAGGGATCTGAAATGAAAGCTTTGTTAGTTCCCTCAGGATTGTTGACATACCCTTTTGCAACCCCAACGCCACCAATAAATAAATGACCGGTTACACCTCGCGGTACCGGCTGCAACTGTTCATTTAAGATATAAAAAAAGTTGTTAGTTATCGGTGTTCCGTAAGGTATGCTCTTCCAGCTTTTATCAATTGTTTCAACGGGATAAAAATTTGACCACACAGTGGCCTCGGTAGCCCCACCCAAACTGATTACTCTGGCATTAGGAAAATAAACTTTCACCCTTTCAGAAAGCTGAACAGGTATCCAATCACCACTCAAAAGTACAATTCTCAGGTTGTTTTGACTAAAATCCAAACTTCCGACTTCCAGTTCACGGATCAGATAATCCAGAGTAGAGGGTACCGAATCCCAAAAAGTAATTTTGTATTTTTTGAACATCAATTGCAACTCGTTAAAGTTGTTTATTTGATGTTGATTGGCTATAACTAATGCCCCTCCGGTTGCCAACATCCCGAATATATCATACACCGACAAATCGAAACACATAGAGGTAATAAAAAGCAAACGATCCTCAGTGCATACGTTGAAAGTGTTGTTCACCCATAATACTAAATTGACTACCGAATGATGTTCTATCATAACCGCTTTTGGCCTACCTGTAGAACCAGATGTATAAATACAATAGGCTAATTGAGTACTTTTCACGGGAATTAGAAGATTATCATCTTGAAAATCGTCTAACGGAAGTGAATTAAGGTTTAAATATTCAATACCTGATATATTTAAATCATCGGCATAATCCTGGTCAGTAATCACCAACGAGATAGCAGAATTGGACAAGATATAATTTTGACGGTCGAGAGGATAATCCGGATCTACAGGGATGTAAGTTCCGCCAGCTTTTAAAATGCCATACATGCCTATTATCATGTTAAAATTACGACCGGTCATGATTGCTACATTTTCACCAATCTGCAATCCTTTTTTTATAAGTAGTCTTGCTAAGCGATTTGCAATTTTATTTAACTCTGAATAGGTTAAAGTGAAGTCGTAAAGATAAAGAGCAATATTATCAGGCGTTTTAAACACCTGTTCTTCAAACAATTGGTGTATAGTTTTTTCTTGGGGGTAAAATTCAACAGTATCATTAAACTTAAGTAATGCGTTGCTTTCTTCCTCTGACAAAATTGGTATCGCCCCTATTTTAACGTTGTCTCCCGCAACAATGGAATTCGTAATTTTCAGATAATGCCCGGCCATTGATGTAACTACATGGCGACTTAATGAATTGGTTTCATAAAAAAATCTTCCGAAGAAATTGCCGTCTTTTTCAAAGAACCCAAAAACTAAATCAAATTTAAAATCATTAAACCTGGTTCCATCAAACGATTCATTTAATTGATCAAACAAAAACAGACAATTAACCAATCCTACAATACTTCCAGATATATCTCGGAAATTAAAACTTTTCTGCAAGTTTTCTTCCAATGCAACGTGGGCATCGTTTAGAACCATTTCGCCTTCAAGGTGAACGTGCAGGGGCAAGATGGAACCGTCAACATAAATCCCAAAGCCAATGTCATACTGATCGCTATTACGAAATAACATTATTTGAAAAGCCAACAATAATATCTGCTTGAATGCTACAGAAATTTCGAAATTTTGTTGTTTAAATTGCTGAACAGAAATCAGATCTATTGGAAATTCAATTATTTCATAATTGCTATCACTTGTTGGGGCCGTATTGATATCATGTGGAAGATTAACTTGCAACATACCAGCCCATTCATCTGCCACAAAAGGAATAAATTCATTTAAGTTTTTAATTGGCATCTTTTAGAAGTTTAGGATTATCAAATTCATTGGTGTTAATTTGAGAATCTTAATATTATAAAGATATGATTAATTATTAAATACAAAACATGTTTATACGTAATTATTAATAAAATATTTAAAATATTAGTTTATTATCGAGTTTGGTTCGATTAATATTATAAGTTCGGCTAAAATTTATTTAGTCAAGAAAAATTAACATCAAATACTTAAGGGTGAAATATTTTTATGCATCAGCTACGGAATTTCGCTATTTAGATCTCAGAATATTTAAGTAAAAAGCAAAATAAGGAAGCCTCATTGTTAAGAAGAAATAATTGACAGCCAACCAAGCCATCATTAATTAATAAAATATTAAATTATTAAAGTAAATTCATGGCGGATCGATACCATTCATAGTTTGTTAATCCACGAATATTTTAAATTAAAAAACGCCGGAATTATTTTTTTATTTAATTAAACAATTTTAAAAAAAAATTAGCGTTACGGGTCTGTAATAAATAATGTAACAATTTTGAAACAATTTTAATTTAAAAACGTATAGCCGCAAATCCCCCTATTGCTATGATTAAATCATTTACAAGTCCCCCTGTGAAAACTATTCTATTAATGTTATTCGCTTTATCCTTTTATAGTTGCAAAAAAAATTCAACTACCGTTGATCAAGCCGATAAGGCGCCCGCACTAAGTGTAGGAAATACGACAATGTCATCATTCGCAGCTGCTGTAACTACTGTCACTAAAAACGATCCTGCCGACAACAGTAAAAACGTACAGGCATTGATAAAAAGCAATGTAACACTGTATTTTCCAAAAGCGACTTACAAGTTCACCAATTTCGTTAGCATAAAAAACATTAATAACTTAAAAATTTATGCAGAGCCGGGTACTGTATTTGTTACTAATCAAAACAAAATAATTGAAATTTACGGCACCACATCTGATATAGATATTAGCTTTATTACATTTCAATCTACCAAAGTAAGCGCAATTGAGGACACCGAAGGGTTAATTTTTGTTGCTAACTATGGGATCAACGACATCATGAATACAATAGCAATTCATGATTGCTCCTTTTCAAACCCAAATACTTTGTGCGATGCAATAAAAGTTGTTAGTGAAGGTGTAAATGCCGTAGCGAAAAACATTGTTATCAATAACAATACATTCAAAAGCATAGGCAGGTTTGGTGTTGAACTTCAAAACAACCTCTATGTGCCCATGATAGCCAGAATCACCAATTACAACATTACAAATAACAAGTTTGAGGATGTGGGAACCATACAAAAGGGTCCTGCTTCATCTTGTGTATCTCTAACGGGCTATAGTTTAAATGGCGTAGTGAATAATAACTATTTCTTAAACATGAGAATGAACACAACTGGAAGTGTTTATTACGGCATCGAGAATGCAGGAGCTGTCAATTTACAGACAAACGGAAATACTTTCACCTCAAATACTTACGGATTTACCGGAATTCTGGGCTCGGGGCCCACACCTGCGGAATCTTCTCTAAGAAATCAACCACAAAAATCAATGTGGTACATTGAAAATAACACTTTTAATCTGACCGGAAGTGCAACCGACAAAACTAAAATCCGAGCGATTGATTTAGCTGATACGCATGCGTATTTTATTGAAAATAATACGATGAAAACGGATGGACAAAACGCCAGATTTACTAACTGTTACGACGGTATTATTTCCGGAAATATAATGCAGAGCAGCACCAGCGGAAGTGTTTTATATTTTCAGTCTTCAAGTATCAAAAACAAAGTAACAGGAAATACCATCACTGCTAAAGGAGGCGGTGATACGGGAACTGTATTTTTTGAAGGCCAATCAGTTAACAACAATTATGCTTACAGTAATACATTATACAAAGCTACTGGAAAAGCTGGAGATTACAGAAACTGGAACGGAGCTTATAATAATTTCTGGTAAAATAAACCAAAAGCTTTATTTATGATTGTTTGTCAAATACAGTCAGCAAATTTACGATTGAAGGAACGGTAATATCAGCGTACACACTTGATGATTTGGAAATAAAAACTGATTTGATTCCCAGCTGCTTAGCCGGAATCAAATCAGTTTCTGAATCACCTACCATCCAGGAATTTTCAAAATCAATAGGATAATCCCGAAGGGCCTGTAAAAATAAGCCAATCTTAGGCTTTCTACAATTGCAGTTTTCTTCTGATAAATGAGGACAGACGTAAAACCGGTCTATATAATTACCGGTAAGCGAATTAATTTTTGTGTTAATGACCTCTAATGTTGAAATGGAGATCAACTTTCGACCCACACAACGTTGGTTGGTGACTATCACAATTCGTCTGAATGAACTTTTAATCTTTAGCAAAAAATCGGGCACGCCTTTTAATATTTCGATGTCATCAATTTTAAGTACATAACCGTAGTCGATTTTTTTGTTGATTACTCCATCCCTATCTAAGAACAAAGTATCATACAATTTCTGATCAGCTGACATTTTGCAACATATTTTGTGCTTTTTCAAAGTCAGTCGGAATACCAATGTCTATAAATATCCCATCATATATTTTCCCGAAAGCTTTAATTTGCGGCAGTTCTCTTTGAAAAACATCTTTTTCGATTGAAAAATTTCCAGTTAGCGGGAATCTGTCAATGATTGATCTATTCATAAGGTATTGTCCCCCATTTATAACTACTTCGTCAGAAAAACTTTTCTCCGAGAAATCGGCAACACTCGAATTTTCATTGAGCTTTACCGTTCCATACCTCTCGCCATTGGCTACTTTCTTTAGCGCAAAAACAATTTCCGCATCATTGGCTTCCATAACATGCGCTAAATCTTGCAGCGGCGTATCAAAAAAGGTATCTCCGTTTAAAACGAATGCGGATTCTCCAGAGATTTGATTAAAGGCCTGATATATCCCCCCACCTGTTCCAAGAGGCTCATTTTCAATACTAAACTTAACCTCCAAGTCAATATCTTGTAAATTATCCATGACATAGGATTCTATAAATTGATATTTATAGCCTACAGCTAAAACAACCTTTTTTACATTATTTTTTTTTAAAAAATGTAAAACATGACTCAGAAAGGGCTTACCTGCAACTATCGCCATTGGTTTGGGAACATCCTTTACAACCGACTGGAGCCTTGTGCCAAAGCCGCCGGCTAATACAATTGCTTCTTTAATCATTTTTGGTTTTAAATATCGCGTTTTCAACTATTTCGCAAATAATATGACCAATCAAAATATGACTTTCCTGAATCCTTGGGGTGTCACTGGAAGGCACATTGATTAGGATGTCAACTTCACTTTTCATCTTGCCGCCGGATTGTCCAGTTAAAGCGATGGTAAACACATCTTTTTTCTTTGCCTCCTTAAATGCCCTTATAATATTTTCAGAATTACCAGAGGTCGAAATCCCTACCAACACATCTCCCTTTCTGGCTTTAGCTTTTATCAAACGTGCATAAATATCATCATAAGAATAGTCGTTGGCAACTGCCGTGATATAAGAGCTATTAACATGCAGTGCTTCTGCATAAAGAGGCTCCCGGTCAATATAAAATCTTCCGGAAAACTCCGCTGCCAGGTGCTGGGCATCAGCTGCGCTTCCCCCATTGCCACAAAACAATACTTTTCCGTCATTTTGAAAGCATCCAGTTATTTTTTCTGATGCTGTTTCAATTAACTTCATTAACGCTTCGTCGGCAGCGAGCGCGACCTTTACTGAAATACTATCTTGGATTTTTGTTGTGATAAAATCTTGGGTCATGATATTTTAATGTGAAATTGTCGCTGTCTTAAATAGCCGATCTGCTTATGGTTGTTGGCTAAAATTAGCATTGTTAAAATTCGCCGGATGTGTTTTAAGCTGTTTCAATGTCTAAATAGCCTTCTCAGCAACTGCCATGGAAAAGTAAAGGAAACGGAGTGTTCCCGTGTTACAGATGAGACTGTGATTGGCCGTTGCCGGAACATTTAAAAAAATTCCTTCCTTCAGCGCAAACTCATGCCCATTTACAAACATCTTTCCCTCACCTTCCAGAAAATAATAATGCTCGTCCATATCTAAGTGAACATGCTCCGCTATATCTTCCCCTTGATTTAATGTTCCAATAGCTATTTGTTTTATTTGAAACAAATCGGCAAATCCTTTGCTTAAAACCCGTTTAATTCCAAATTGATGAGATGTATGAGTTTCCTCAACTTTATGTGCATCTAAGTAAATTAAACGGGTTAAGTGTTCTATCCTAGTCAGATCCATCGCGAGTATTATATTACTACTTCGTTAGCTTTTGCAACTTGCTCGGTAATCCACTGATAGGTTTTTTCCAATCCTTCATGTAATGGTTGTGAAGGTGCCCAATCAAGCTTTTCGCGAATCAGAGTATTATCTGAATTTCTACCTCTCACACCTAATGGGCCAGGGATATGTTTGATTTTGATATCTTTATTGGCAATTTTAGCTACCATATGAACCAAATCATTAATTGGCAACATTTCTTCAGATCCGATGTTTACCGGCCCTAAAAAATCACTTTTCATCAGCCTTCTAACAGCTTCAACGCATTCATGAACAAAAAGGAATGAACGTGTCTGTTTCCCATCGCCCCAAACCTCAATTTCTCCGCCATCAACTGCCTGGGCAACTTTTCTGCAAACAGCAGCGGGAACTTTTTCTTTGCCACCGTCCCATGTACCTTGTGGACCGAAAATGTTGTGAAAACGACCTATCCTTACTTCCATGCTGTAATTTTTATGGTAGGTAAGGTAAAGTCGCTCGCTGAACAACTTTTCCCAGCCATATTCACTATCTGGTTCGGCAGGATAAACAGTATTTTCAGCGCACTTTGGATTGTCGGCATCCATTTGGTTATATTCAGGATAAACGCAGGCAGAAGACGAATAAAAAATCTTCTTAACGTTATTTAAACGACTAATCTCCAACATATTAAGATTAAGGAGTGCTGAGTTATGCATTACCGCAGCATCATTATCGCCCGTGAAAAGATAGCCAGCACCGCCCATATCCGCAGCTAACTGATAAACCTCGTCAATTGGCCTATCGAAAAGAGCCTTGCAAACCTCAAAGTCCCTCAAATCCCCTACAACGAAATCGTCTGCATTATTATTTCCGTACTCATGTGCCTTGATATCCACACCTCGCACCCAATAGCCTTCACTTTTTAATTGATTTACTAAGTGGCCGCCAATAAATCCGCCGGCGCCACATACGATCGCTGTTTTGTTCATTTGTTTTTAGTTATGATAAAAAAGTTGTTTTGTTTTAAATTGAATATAGTAGCGCTGTTGGAAAATGAAAATAATTGCTGTTCGAATCATCCGGCAAGAATGATCGAGCTAACTATTGTCCCGCTATCCATTGGTTTTTATTAAGAAGAAACAGATTACCATTGCTTTTTATGATATGCGCTGGTTAATTGCTCAATTTGTATTGGTCAAAAAAAATTATTTTAAAGTATTTGGGGCTAATGCTTTATCGACCCACTCATTCAATGCCGTCATGTAACTTCTAATATTAAAATTAGAATAGACCGTTTTACTTGCTGAAGCGCCTATTTCAGACAGGCTATTCCGATGAGAGAAAATTTCCTTCAATTTATTGATTAAAGCTTTTTTATCACCTCGTGGAAAGATAAATCCATTATAGCTGTCTTTAACGACCGAGGTCATGGATGCATCATCGGAGACTAAAACAACGCAGCCGTAACTCATTGCTTCCAATAATGCCATAGGCAAGCCTTCACTTGACAAAGATGGCAGTAAAAAAATGTGCGATTGTTTTAAGACATCAAGTTTGTCCTGTCCTTTGATAACGCCCCGGTATTTATAATTAAGATCTTTAACATCCTTGATTTTTTCCAAAAATTCTTCCTTATCCGCACCCGCTCCATAAATATTAAATTCGAAATTATCTATCTCAGGACCTAACTCTGCCAAGGCTTCTAAAAGAACAAAAATACCTTTTGAACGAACCAATCGGCCTAAGTAAATTAATTTGAGCTTTGACTCAAAGTTTTTTCTGTCTATTGTAGCAGGAGATGGGATCGCATTAGGAAGTATCGTACATCTGATATCATAGTCCTCGTTGATCTTGTTATCTTCAATCGGGCTCAGGACAAATCTTAAATCAGATCCATGTAACATTTTTTTTGCTACGTTGTACAGAAAAGTATCTCTTTGAAGCGGTTGCATGAGGTAGTAACCACCATGGATATGCAGAAAAATCGTTTTTTTAAGAATTTTTTTTGCAATGATATAAGCAAAATAGTCCCGTATCAAGGCGTTCTTTTCAAAAGCCGTATTTAAATGCAAGATGCTTATTCTTCGGTTAAGTAAAACTAAAAATAACTTAGGATAAAGCAAAAATTGTTCAATAAACCATGTCAAGTTTTTTTTTTGACCATCACTTTTACCCATTCTGAAATGATGATAAACATGTTGCGAGTCATTGTTCTCCATAATCGTACGAACTACAGTAGATACGCCGCTTACCGTTTTATTTTCGTCGAGCCAGGGAGCTGTTATTAAGATATTTGCCATAGAGATACTACATTCATTGATTTGCCGCGTTAAAACGCAACGAAAGATTATTTTGTGAAGCTGGATGATACTTGATCAAACATTCTCTCATATCGATCAATCAACTGATCATTAGAAAAATGTTGGTTTTTGTATTTTTCAAGTCGCTTTTTAAGGTTGGCATAATCTTCCGGGGTTCGTTCTATAGCAGCTAATAGTACCTCATCTAAATTGAGTGGGTTACCCAGTTCAAATGTATATCCTGTAATACCCGGTTCAAAAAACTCTTTAAATCCTTCGGCATCACTCGCAATGACCGGAACATTATAGTTATAAGCGATCATTAACGGGCCACTCTGCGTAGTATCTCTATATGGTAAAACCACGTAGTCTGCGTTTGCGAAGAATGTAGGGATTTCATCGTTGTTCACATACCTGATTTCAGTTTGCACTACAGATTCATCGTCAATTAAGGGCTTGTACACTTCATCCCAGTCATTAGTTCTACCAGCAACAATTAATCGAAAGTCTTTATTAACCTTGGATATTCTGCTTACGGCGGCAAGCAAAAGATCCAATCCCTTGTAAGGTGCAATGAACCCAAAAAACAAAAAAGTTGTAACCTGTAATTTGTTGGCTTTCTCCGGTAGTTTCCCGAAATTGATCAACGGCAACGGAATGGTAAATGCTGTTTTATCCGGATAGGACCTTAGTAATATACCTCTCTGTAGCTTAGAATAGGTTAAAAAGTATTTGAAATTTTTCAGCAAGATATCTTTTGAAAGGCTTTTTAAGCGGCCAAAGCTGATATTACTATGATTGGAAACATCATGTACCCCAATGATTGTACGGTCTTTATCAATCAATAACAAAAGCATATTGATATAAACCTGGTCAAAGTTTGCAAAAAATATAATATCTGGCTTGAGCGACTTGACGGCTTTTATTACTTTTAAATAGGTTAATATCACCCTTGGGTCTCTAAAACGATGCTTTAATTGAAAAGGTAAAAAATCCAAATTTTTGTCTTTACAATAAGTTGCCAGCTCTTCATAGGAGTAATTAGAATTGGCGTATGGAATAATTACACCATAAGTGATCGTGTATTCGCTGGAAAAAAGATGCAGCATACTCGTCTGGTTATCTGAAAATGCGGAAGAAGATAAATAAAATACTTTCATTATTTGACTATTGATGGAAGTCGATCAATTCATTAATGTAACTTTTAACCTTTTCCTTATTATTAGCAGTGTATTTCGCAATCCTCGGTTCGAGATTTTCTGCTTTGGTAAAAAACTGAAAACTTCCCAGTAAATTTTCCGGCATGGCTATTTTTTTGATAAGATCATCACCGCTGGATTTAAGCTGTCGCGCTACAAAGATTTCTGTCGTTATCTGCGCGAGGGATTCATGAGAAATGGGTGTGCCGGATCCCAGGTTATAAATGCCATTTTTCCAATCATCTTGAAACAAAATATCAATTATAATTTGAGTAACATCCTCTACCCATACATAATCTCTCAATATCTCCCTGTCAAAAAGGTCAATAAATCCGTTTTCGTTAATAAATTGATAGAACCGATGCGGAAGGCTGGCATTTTTATCCTTATGAAATTCACCCATACCAAAAATATTGAAGAACCTTAACCCTATCACTTTTGAATGGTAGTTCTCTATATTGTTCAAAACCAACTTATCAAACATCCATTTCGACCAGGCGTAAACATTATGTGGATCTTCAAATTCATTTTCAATAACGCAGTTATTTGAATTACCATAAATGGCTGAACTTGACGCATAAATAAGCGGAATTTTCTTTTCAAGGCAATAATTCAAATAGAACTTTGAATGTTCATAGTTCAAGTCGAACATAATGTTTGCATCGCGAATCAATACATCCGCATTGGCTCCGATATGCAGCACAGCAGATATATCATATTTGCTGATCTGTTCGCCGATTTCTTTAACCCCATTTTTATAAGAGATGTAATCTATAAAAGAACAATCTTTTATATTTTTCAATTTTCTCTCATCGTAATCATCAATGACGATTATTTTAGTAATTGAATTTTCATTGAGTTTTTTTATAAGATTAGATCCAACGAATCCAGCTCCACCGGTAACGACGATGATTTTTTCTGACATAGCGAATGTTTAGGGGATTGTTATTATTTCGATTTAGGACTTAAAAATGAATTACTCACCAAGCGCCAGCCAACTCTTCTTACATTGTAAAAGAGATTGCTCATAAAAAAAACGGTGAACTGAAAGGCATTGTTAGTTGCTATCAAAGAATACTGATAGATAAACTTTATATTATTTGAAGACCTGAAATCAGTTAATAACTTAACCGCTTCCTTGAAAGAAACACTCTTCTTAATATCCAGGCCATAAGTATGCTCGGGAAGTTCATAAACCAAAGCATCGTAACTCACCAATAAGCTAAATCCCGCTTTTTTTGCACGTAAAGGAATATCCATATCGCCACGATGCTTGAAATTGGCATTGTTAAATAATCCTATTTTTTTGAATACAGCAATCGGAATATATAAGCCCCTGCCGTAAAGATCAAATGACTGGGACACAAAACCAGGGGGAAACTTTGTTTTATCGGAACCTTCATTTATGATCTTTTCAGTTGCAAACCAAGGATGCAGCCTTCTGCCACCATAAGTCAATTTTCCGTTATTTTTTAATGTAGACGTTGCGCAGCCGACCAAACTGGTTGGATTGTTTTCTACATCTGTTAATAGCTTTTCTATCCAATCCTGATCTACAACTACATCGTCGTTTTGCAAAATCACACCCTGGCTTTCTTTAAAGTTATCCAACACGTACTGAATCCCGTGATTAACCGCACCTGTCCACCATAAATTGCCATCGGTTTTCAGAACAATGACTTCTGGATAATTGGCCTTGATCCATTCATAACTTCCGTCAGTAGAACCATCGTCAACTATAACTATGTTCACGGTAGCTTTCAGCGGAAATTTATTGTTATAATGGTTTACCGCTTTGTCAATATAGGACAGGCCTTGTTTGGTAATTTCTAACCTGTTATATATAGGTATAACAACCGATATTACTTTTCCAATGCTCATTATGCTATTTTTAATTTATCTTTTTGAATTATATGATTGTAAGTAGAAAGCACGGTGGAAAGTATTTGCTCATGATCATGGCGTTTGATACCAGTAGCTCTTGCATTTTCCGACAGCCGTGTAATCAATTCTTTATCTCTTACAGTAAGTAATATTTTTGAAGCCAGTTCGTAAGGGTCATTTGAATTGTATAAAACGCCATTATGCCCGTCTTCAATAAGGGAGGGTATTCCGCCTACATAACTAGCGATAACCGGCACGCCCAAAAGCATAGCCTCACATACACTATTAGGACTGTTGTCTATATGAGATGGATGAATAAACACATCAGCAGACAACAATTCGGCAACTAATTCCGATTCTGATTTAGGCCCTCTGAATATAACATTAAAGTTTTGATATTTTAAGTTTGTAATGGCTTCCATAATAGCAACTATTTCGTTTTCCTGCTCAATACCAATGATATGCCATTCAAATGCGAAATTATTGATCCCGGATAATAGCCTGGCTGTTTCCAGGATTATTTCAAACCCTTTATAAATTTGAGGGTTGATGGTTGTAACAAATTTATAAACCTTATTATTGGGTTTCTTCCAAATATTTTGATAAAATGAAGGTCGCAAAACTTCTTCACAATGAATATAACCTGCGCCTTTCCCATAAAGTTCAAGGTAATTTTTATCCCAGGCCGTTCTTCCGAAAAAATACTCTGTGCCATTAATGATCCGGCCCTCTCGTTCTGCACGTTTTTGAAATAATTTATGTTCAAAATAGGTTCCGCGCCTTAATACGCGCGCACGCCATGAAGATCCCCAGTAAATATTTTTTTGCGAAATCCCCTTGGGGGACCAATTGTACAAATACGGTTTTACCAGGCCCTGGAGATGCACTACTATCGGAATTTCAACTAAATTATAAATATCGCCTATTCCTGATTCTGTTCCGAAGAGATGGATGACATCAGGTTTAAATTCTGCAATAACTGCTAACACCTGGTCAACATTAGTATCATACAGGTCGGTAAAAAGCCGCTGGCGTAATTTCCCAAGAAAACCCTGGTGTTTAAAACCGATAGGGAAATACGTGGTCCGCCCGATTACAAATTTCTCTTTCTGTTTATCGTTAAAAAAAGCGATTCCCAAAGTAATATCGTCCTGGTCCTTAATAAGTCCCTCAAGAGAACCAATCCAACCCCGGCCCGGGTCTGTTACTTTCAAACGATCACTGGCGCCGGAGGGCGTATGCGTTAACCATAGGACTCTCATAGAAGAAATATATTTATTTGTATCAAGTGTAATTGTTCTTTAAGCGGAGGCTACAATGGTTTCTTCTTTAAGATTCCTGAAAGTTTTGCTATAACAAACACCTACAGAAAACCAAACCAGCATATAACGTATGGATATAGTAGGTAGGCCATAAGGAATCATATCTACAAGCCATAAAAAAATTATAATTCCACAAGCTTTACTTAAACCATTTTTAGAGAAAAACAGGCCTAAGATACCGGCTGGAATAGTTATCAACAGAAATAGTACGACCTCGATATACCCACCCTTCAACATCAGTTGAAGGTAACCGCACTCGATCAAATCCCTGTCAATGAGTTGGTCCTGCGCGGTAACTTTATCAAAAACAGGACATAAATAAGTACCATTCATCCCCTTTCCTATCCATTCATGATGTTTCAGCCCGTTAAAATAATAGGAAAAAACGCCATCCCGCGTATCTTCAGACGCCCTGCTGGAAATCAGTTTAAAATCATTTCCTTTCCGTTGTTCAAATATAAAAAAAGCAGAAATGACCAACACAGCGACTATTATGCAAGCACTGACTTTTTTGAAAATACTTCCTTTCGAATAATAGAACAAATACAAAAAAAATGAAAACAGTAAAAAATCAATGTTCGTGAGCATTAGGTTCCTTCGGGCCAACACGGTCATTATCAATAAAGCTATTACAATTGCTATGAGCGCTATGAAACGCCTGAAGTTTGAATGATATTTCCAGGTTAATAAGATAAAACCGCAACCGGTCGAAAAAGCCCAAACCTCTTGTTCAGCGATATCAGCATTTACAAAATAGTACCGCGAGGTAAGCACAGCAAAAAAGATAAAGGCAAATCCCAAATAATAAAACAAGTTGAACATCTGCCTGAACACAACTCCACCCTTTGGCAGAAAAGCGGCAAATGGTATGAGCAACGGCCAAAAAGTAAAATCGGAGTAAAGATATCGCTTAATTGCTAAGTAGGATAAATCCAGACCATTGAAAATGATAAAGACCGACCAAGCCGTGAACAACCAGAAAAAAAGTTTAAAATAACTACTCTCAAATTGAAACGATAACAGTTTAAACCCTAACCAAAGGAAAGACATGAAACTGACCGTTTGAAATAGCTGAGCTAAAATAGGGCTGACGGTAAAAAAAATAATATTTCCGAATGAGAACAAAAAAATGCTGAGTACAAATAACAAAATCCGCCTTTTGACGACGGTTTGGTCAACATGGGAATCGGTATTGTACATTTTGTGTATCAAATATCAAATATTTTAGTAAACGATAATGGTAAGTAGTAATTTAAAACATAAACTATACCGTAGTGTAAATTCTTTAAGATTATTTTTACCCGTTCGATATTACTATGACTAGATAAAAATCTTATCAAATTTAATTAAATGAAAAGTCAAACTTCAAATTCAAGGTTTTTAGAAAGTTCATCAAGTGCCTATTTAGACACCCTAAGAATTTGCGCGGCGCTATCAGTTTTGATATATCATGTTTATTTTCACTGGTTACCTGCTGATAAGATCACTGTTGCTTTTGACCGCATTTCTCACACAGCGGTGGTTGTCTTTTTTGTTCTGTCGGGATATGTTATCGCGTACACTACTTCAAATAAAAACAACTCGGCAAATGATTATTTTATTGCCAGGTTTAGTAAACTATATTCAATTGTCCTGCCGGCCATCATATTAACAGGCATTGCGCAGTACTTAATAAAGTTGTTTTCGCCAGAGCTTATCTTAAACTATGGCAGGAACGCCGGCATTTCACATTATATCATCTCCGCTTTGTTTTGCAACGAAATTTGGTTTTATTCCGCTGCTCCACAGTTAAATATGCCGCTTTGGTCTTTAAGCTTTGAATTCTGGTATTATGTTATATTCGGACTTTTCTATTATCGGAAGTTCCAAAGAAGTTCCCTCCTGCTTGCTATTGGCGCCTGCCTCATCGCCGGTCCCAAAATATTATTAATGATGCCTATTTGGCTGTTTGGCTATTTCGCTTACAAAATACCACAGAAATTCGTACTCAATAAGTTTATGACCTGGTGTGCGGTAAGTATATCAATCTTAGCAACCTTTATACTCGTTTACTTTGTAAAACCATTAAGCGATTTGGGTACCTATCCATTGGTTTATGCAAGCCAGTTTTTGACTGACTGGATGATAGGAGCCGCAATTGCAATCGGTCTTTATTTTTTACCCACTACTGACGCGAGAGCAAAAATGAACAATACGGCACTCAGCATTAGAAAAATAGCCGATTTAACATTTCCATTATATGTTTTACACTTACCCTTGATCATCTTATGGGATACATTTTTAAAACTTGATAAAAATATTTCGCAAAATATCTGGAAGCCAATAATTGGCGTCCTTATATTATCCGGATTAATGGGCGTGTTTTTGGAACGGTATAAGTATCTGTATGTAAGTTTTTTTACCCGACTGTTAAAAACTTTAAAGATGAATCAGCGGAAAAACTAATGGTCAAACCTTTTTGGCGAAAGAATTTTAAAATCTGGTTAAAAATTTCTTCATCCTGACTTTACGTGCTTGTTTAGAACCGAGGTTTGGAATATGATAATAATCGTTTTGATAGTTATTGCCATAACCATACCGGCCATTTTCAATTCCATTAAAAACAATCTGAATATTTTTCAATTGTCCTTTTAAATAAAGTGAGTTTATAAATTTAAGCAGGGATTTATAAGTAAATGCCTGCCTGATTATATACAGTGTGATATCACAGTACTTAGATATTAACTTGGCATCTGTTACCAAACTTACCGGAGGAGAATCGACTATTATTTGTTGATATGCACTTTTCAAATAAGTAAATAGATGATCCATTTCTTTTCGTTCAAACAGCTCCGAAGGGTTATTTGGTATAACACCGCAACCTATAACGTCAAGGTTATCAAAGACACCGGATTTCTGTACAATCGCATCTACCTTCACTTTCCCGTTTAAGTAGTCAATTAAACCTTTATGTTGTTTTGCCAGCTTGAATGAATCTATTACCTGGGGCTTACGAAAATCCATTTCAAGAATTATTGTTTTTTTTCCCGAAAGGGCCAGTGAAGAAGCTAAATTGGAACTGATGAAACTCTTACCTTCGTTAGCAATACTGGAAGTCACCAAAGTTACAACCCCATTTTCCGCATTTAAATTTTGATAAACCAGGTTGGTACGTAAATCCCTAAATTGCTCACTTATGGCTGTGCCCGCTTCTTTAAAGTTAACGATGCCATTTGAGGTGGTATCTTTTGAGATTTCACTAAAAATTTCGGTTTGAAGCTGGCTTTCGATTTCATCGGCGTGCATAATCCGGCTATTCAAATTCAACCGGCCGTAAATAATTGCGGCAGGCAGGCACAAGCCAAACAAAACTGCTCCCAAATAAACAAACAAGGCTATTGATTTGGCAGGTCCCGAATAAGCATAGTCAACGATCCGGGCGTCAGGTAAGATAGCTGCATAGTTCAATGCTACCTCTTCTCTTTTCTGCAGGAGATAATTATATAAATTTTCACGGATAGTTTGCTCCCTTGTTTTACTCACCAACGCGCGTTCTTGCACAGGAACGTTTTTAATGGACGACTCGTAATTTGAATTATACCGCTCTAATTTATCTTTAACCGATTGCAGGGATACTTTGATGGACTGGATGTTTGCCTTGATCTCCGCTTTTGTTGACGAAATTTGCCCGTTGACTGGCTCAAATGCCGGGTTACTTTCAGGCGTGTTGGTCAGCATTTTATCATGCTGCAGCTGAAGCTGGGAAAGCTTTTCAATTAAACTATTTAAGTTTGGATAGGAAGAACCCAGCGAAGCAGAGGCACTTTGTATGTTTTGCGGACTATTTAATGATTTTTCAACAGCTCCTACTATACTTAACTGAACATTGATTTCATTTAATTTGCTGTCATTTGACTGGGCATTTTCAAGATAAATTTTAGATTGCGAAGAAATATCTGCGATTCCCTCATTACTGCGAAAATTCTGAACCTCATTCTCAGATGATCTTAAATCCCCCGAGAGAGACTTTATACGGTTGTTGATGAATGCGAGGGTGTTTTCAGTCAGGCGATTTTTCTCGGCAACATTATTCAGGTTATATAAGTTAATTAAGCGATTAATTACATCTTTACTACGCTGTTCATTTTTATCCTTTAATGATAATTCGATTACAGGAACAAGTTTATTGGGCTGTTCAGCCGTGATTGAACTTTGATAATTGGCTGCTGCCAGACTAACCGGATTTACGACTACAGTAAATTCAGTTCCTGCTTTAAAATCAATTCCTTTCCTGAGAGACAATTTCCAGGACCCCATTTTGCTGGATAAAATCTCATCGAAAAAATATTTTTTATAGGACAAATCCGCCCCCCTCAAAAAAAACGATTTGTTATCATTTAATTTGATTTTCAAAGTAGTTATGGTATCCTTTTTCGATGCCCCCACGGCTTGGAAAACTATCGGGCTGCTGGTATAGACATCCACAGACCTGAATCCATGTTTTTGGTAATAATTGACCTGCAGTTGCAAATCAGTTACCACCTGTTCTATTAACCTTCTGGATTGGAAGACTTCCAATTCATTTTCAGCCAACTTAGATTTTCCATATACATCAATTTCCTGGAGTTGGTTTTTTGAATCCGGTTCCTTTTTTTCGTCATTAATGATAACTGATGCCTTTACTTGGTAAACGGGAACGGAAAGTTGAAGGTAAACATAGGCCAATGCAAGTGAAACTGTCAAAAACGCTATAAAAAGCGGCCAATGGTATAAATATCTGTTAGCGACTGTCCAAATATCTGATGAGCCGCCTTTCTCTTTTTGGGGATTTGGAATCGAAAACTCGGAAATTTTTGCACTCATGAAGATGGATTTTTATAAATGGCGAACACATTTCAGATGAATATGCTGCTTAAACGATAAAATTAAAATAATAGGTCAATATCGGACAAAGTTATCTTAGACTTTCACAGTTATGCGCACTAAATAACTATTGTGATTTTTTAAGAACCAATGCTTGGTATTTACATCAGAAAAATTTTGGAAACTCCGGCATAATACTTAATTCGTCAATCTTTCTGCAAAATAACATACACAACTACAAATGACCTAAATAAATGTAACCTTTTAAATTTGCCGACGTAAAAGAAGACAAACACAAACTAAATGGAACATAAACCTAAAAACATAACGGCTTCAGATTACAAAAAAATGCGGAACCTGGTGGATGAATTTAGTTCCCCAAACGTAAATAAGCATTCATTGAAATTTGGGAGAATAATTTCTACCGGCATTGGTTACGTCATTAGCGTAGTGGCTTTTGTAATGCATTCCTTTAAGTTTATTACCTCAAAGCTGAAATCTTTGGCTATTCAAAAAATCCAGGTTCAGGAACCTAAAACTTTATTTGAAGAATAACGAAAAATCAAAAACCATTGGATGAATAACAGACTTATTATTCGCCAACAACATAATCAAAATTCACCTCTAACCCGCCTGACTCAACTGGCAGCACATTGTCTCCGCCAACTTTGATATTTTTATAATTTATGGTAGAATTAATAGTGCTGGCTTTAGGAGCAATAATTTTTACATTAATTTTGCTCCCCACTTTCGGCGCAAAACCATAATTATATTCAAAACCGTTGGAACTTTTTGTTTTTATAGTATCGCTCGCCGCACCGGGAGGGCTGTAAGTAATGATCACTGAATAATCAGCGTTTGCCCGAGTTATAACACGGAAGAATTTATTTGTTACGTCGTAATTTGTATCTGCTGGATTTGGTTTTATATCGTCTACTTTACAGCCCGAAAAACCAATCAGAATTAGGGAGAGAATTAATAAGTTATTTTTCATAAGATAGTTATGTTTTTCCTTTTCACTTAGATAAAATTCGGGTAGTCAAATTATATCCGGTAACATCCTAAAAAGAATGTTAATATGCACTTTGTAACAATATCGGGGAAAAATAGTTTGGTTTAAAAGAGATTTCTGACTTATTTTATGTTCGCCAGGTCAAAACACCTTTATCAGAAAAATTGATACGCTCTACTTGCCCGTCAAATTTGTTTAATACGTTTATCAGGTGATATAAATAGCCATTTTTAACATAAAACATCATATAGCCTCCTCCTCCTGCACCTGATATCTTTCCGCCAAGCGCACCGTTATGAATAGCTGCATCGTATATTTCGTCAACAAGTGTGTTACTGACCTCATCTGCGGTGTCCTTTTTTGAAACCCAACTATCATTCAGCAAGTGCCCAATGTCGTTCAGCCGGCCCCTAAGTAATGACTCTTTCATATCGTATGCCAGCTGCTTTAAAGAATGCATGGCATCGATAGACTTAACGGCCTGCTCGCTGACATTTTTCACTTGCGCATCGATTATTTTAGAGGAAAGGCGGGAGGTGCCTGTATAATATTGAATCATTGAGAATTCAAGTTCGTATATATAATTCTGCTTGATCCGCAAAGGATTAACAACTACCCTATCCTGATAAAATTCCATAAAATTGAAGCCTCCGAATGTCGCCGCGTACTGATCCTGCTTGCCGCCGGATAACTCAAGATCTTCTCTTTCTATGCTATAAGCCAGGTGCGCCAGATCGTAATCACCAAGCGGCAAATCTAACCATTCTGCAAATGCAGCCAGGATAGTTACTACAAGCGTGGAAGATGACCCTAAACCTGACCCTGGTGGGGCATCCACATAAGTTTCCAATTGATAAAAAAGGGGTTGTTTAATATTGAACTCTTTTTTTACCCTGTTATGAATCCCTTTGATCAGGGCAAGCTTACTGTCTGAAAGGTCAAATTCCTCCACGCTATTAAAAATGTGGTGTTCATTAATATCATGGCATTTGATTACAATTTGAGGAAGGGAAAGTGGGGTTAATGTCGCATAAGCAAACTTGTTTATGGTAGCATTAAGTATCGCGCCGCCATATTGGTCCGTGTATGGACCCACATCCGTTCCCCCACCGGCCAAACCCAATCTTAAAGGAGCTCTTGAACGTATTATCATAATATGATTTTTAGGAAAAATGTTATCGCTGACAATCTAATTTCTAAGATCTTTTACCACTGCATATTTAACTATACCGCTCTTTTGCAGCATGAACGTTCCAACAAATACACTATACATGATAATGTATCTTTTCCATAGCCTTTTAAAATCTTTACCAAATAACCTGTACATCCACTCAAACCCTGATTTTCTTATAAAATCGGGGGCCATTTTTACGCGGCCACCAAAGAAGTCAAATGTTGCCCCTGATGCTATCAGTACAGAACCCCGGATCTTTTCTATATTTTCATCTATCCAATAATCCTGCTTTGGCGTACCCAGGCCAACGCAAATAATATCCGGCTGAAGCGCATTGATTTCATTGATAATTTGTTCGTCCTCCTCTGGTGTCAACTTTCTGAAGGGGGGAGACATATGACCAATAATATTGATATGTGGAAATTTTTCTTCCAAAAACTCTTTCATTTTCACACACACATCTGGTGCCCCGCCATATAAATAAAATGTATAGTTTTTGACTTTGGCGTGTTCAGCCAACATCAATATCGTATCTGGCGCAGCGATCCTGTCGCAATCCATTTTTTCGATTTTATTGATCCATTTTACAAAAGGAATTCCATCCGCCCCGGTTATATCTGCATTGTTGTAAATCCTGTATAACTCTTTATTACTTACAGACAATGCCACATTATATGCGTTTACACATGCGATGTGATGGGAACGGCCGTTTTTGTTTGCTATCCACTTATCAACTTTAGTAAACAATTCATCATATGTTATAGCGTCTACGCCTATGCCTACAAAATTTACATAACTACCTGTCATATTACTATTAATTGATTTTTGGATTATTTTTTTTTAAATTTATTCTTGGAACCTCGATACGCTTTTAACAGCTTTGGAGAGTTTGCTTGAAATTTGCTTGATATTATAAAGAAACCATTAGTTACTACGCGGGATCAACCAGAACAGGAGGAACCCAATGGCCATCCTACTTTCGCATTAATAGGCCAATTGTTGTTCAAGGTCGAATTAGGACGGCTATTTTGAAACTAAAAACGATTACAATTCAGGAGATTAGCTGAATTTTAATTTAAAAAAGTTTACAGAATTCTTGATATAGGATACTTCTTCGATATTTAATACAAATGCAAACAATACATAAGCAACCATACCGACGAATAGCTTAATGATGACCTTAACCGTTAACAACATTTCAAAATTGGATAATAATTTTTCAGCCAGTAAGGTAACAGCTATGATAATTATCGAATCAAGGAAATATTTGCTGAGCCAATTGATCTGCGTCCATACAGAAAGCCCGACTTTTTGTGAAAAAAACGTTAAGTAAGTTATATACTGGCAAATTGCAATAAACAACGTACACAATACGACATATTTTATACCAAACTGCACCATCGCTAAAACAAGCGTGATCTCTACGATTGAAAAAATTGTGAGTATCCTTGTTGAAAGCTTCGCGTATCCTTTAACAAGTAAGACTTCCTTATATACGATGACGAGCGGATAAAAGAGCTTGACAAGGCAAAAGAATTCTAAAAAAATAACTGAACCTTCCCATTTTTTGGTAAACAATACCAGTGTCAGATCGCGGGCGTTTACAAAAAGTAATGTAATTAACGGGAAAGTAATGAATGCCAGTATCTTCACCGTCTTTTTCAACACCATCACCAGTTGTTGTTTATCGTCCTGAACCTTTGAGAAAACCGGAAAGGCCATCTTTAATACTACGCCTTCAACTACACTGGTTATCAATTCTGGAAACCTGCTTCCTCTGTGAAACAGACCGAGATCAGCTTTATTGTAATATTTACCCACAACCAAATTATTAAACTGCGCAATAGCAAAGAATACAATACTGCTGAATAATATATTTAGTCCGAATGGCAACATCGATTTTATCGACTGGTAAGAGAACTCTAATTTCGGGCGCCAGGTTGAACAATATAGATAACCCAACAGCATAACTATTTGCGCGCTTAAAGTTGACATGACCAATGCCCAAACACCAAAACCCTTATATGCCAAAATGATTCCAACAATACCGCCGGTCAGCGAACCAACCATATGCGAATATGAAATCTTTTTAAATTGTAATTCTTTCCTTAGTAAAGCGCTAGGTGTTTGGCCAGCAGCATTGATAAATATCCCGAGCGCCACTATTCTTAATACTGAGGTAAGTTTAGGCGCAGAAAAAAAAACGGAAATGTAAGGCGCGACTAAAATCACCACAACAACCATTGCCAGCCCTAAGAAAATATTGATATAGAAGATTGTATTGATCTGTACGGAAGTAAGGTCTTTCTTATGAATAAGCGATTTCTCGAACCCGCCATCAGTAATGGCCGCTGATACTCCCGAAAACACCATTGTTAACGCTAACAAACCATAATCATTGGGGCTCAATAACCTGGCGAGGATTATCCCTACAACGAACTGAACAAAAAGCATAGAGAATTGCTCAAGTAGCGACCAGATCGATCCCGTTATTGCTTTTGATTTTAGATCCGACAAGTCTGCCATTACGGAAGATATTTTTATATATGCTGTAAAAGAATTTTGTTATAACGCAGCCAGTAACAGTTACCAGTAGCAGCCCTGTTCAACTGCCTGGAAGTTTTCAGGAACTTCCGATGAATTGGGTTTAACCCAATATTCATTTATTAATCTTTCTTTGTAATCCAAGTAATTATCTTCCCAGCGCTTACCTTTTATGCCAAAAAGCAATTGCGTTGCGCCGCCTAAATGAATGGCTTTTTTTCCCATTCGTTTAACGTATGCTGCTAATGGCAGGCCATAAGCGCCACACCCTATTATTGCAACATCAAACGACGTATCATATATGCGCTCTTTCATGTAATCCAGCGCCTGGAACCAACTTTGAAAGCTGCTTTTATTATTGCTTATGGTTTGGACCGCTTTAATTGTTTTTAACTCAAAATTCGGAAGGACTCTTTTATCAGCAAACAAGTATTCGCGCTTTTTATACTGGCTGGTAATACTTTCTTCGTAAGGATGAATGACCAGTATTGTTTTTCCCTCCAATTCCTGGCTCCAGGGATTTTCGTGATTATAAGGCTCTAAATTCAGCAATCCAACTTTAGTCGAGTTTTTAAGCTGATCTGAAAACAAAACCTCTTCTTTTAACCAAGATCCCAAAACGTCTATTTCCGCCATATCGTTCAACATCAACTCCCCGAACATTGCCAGCATTTCCGGTGTTCCGGGAAAGAAACCAGCAGCAGTGCACATGGATGAAAAAGTAAATGGTTTCCATTTATAGGCGTCGATCTTACCGGTTATATATTCGAAATATTTTATGGTTGATTTTTTCTGATTGACATAGTTTAGAATACAGTTTAATTCAATTGAACCGAGTCGCGAAACCATTAAAGGTGCATCCCCGGCCAACTTTGATTTGATCAGATCCGACGCGCGCTGGTCAAATACATCAGTGTAAGATGAGGGTAACTGTCCCCTCAAATTGTATTTTACCGGATATAATTTTTTTGCGATGAGAATTGATGTATCAAGCAGTTTCATGATTTAGCAGTCAATTAGAGGAGTAGAATTGTCGCTCTGTTTCACTTGGCATTAAATATACTCTGCATTTTACAGGCTTGTAACTGTCATTGGCTGCATTATATTTATTTTTACGGAGTCTTCATACTTACCGAGTGTTTCGCTAATTTGCTATTTGCATTTCACGGCAGCTAAACCCCAGGCCTGCACCTGTTTTTTTGGGTATCAGCGGAGTTTTGATTTGGTTATTTTACCAGTTTGTATTCCAGTAATTTAAGCCAACTCTATTTTCCTACGAATACGATTTCAGGGTAAGCAAAAATTGGGCAACCTTTATTTCATAGGCGAAATGCCATTATTAGTGGCGAAAAGTACCCAGGTTGGGTATTGTTAAAAGAAAAAAATGGGGAAAAATGAGAAAAAAAATAAACTAAACAGAAATATATAAATATTGTGCCAAATATTAATGATAGTTATTAAATGCTCCAGCCCAGTTAACATATCCGCCTGGTTTACCTCCGGTCTTTATCAACTTATTGTTGTAGGCATTGTTATTTTTAGTGGTACTGCCGTTAAACATTACCACGCCGTCATCAGGACCGGCACTAGCATCTAATATATTTTTATATACAGTATTATTGGAAGACGAGATCTGAAAATATAAGACATTTCCATTTTTAACTTTAACAGTATTGGAAATTACGTTACCATTTTGGCACTCTGTAAATTTCATTCCAATACCATCGGTAGTGATGACATTGTTGGATATAGTGAAACCGTTGGTATAACTTATATCCATGCCCCTGATTTTTGTTTTATCAGTAACACTTCCTGTTAATTCGATAAGATTGTTTTGAATTGTCCAATTCCCTTTTAACATACCTCCACGTGCAATGGATTCAGCAGTAGATGGGCCGGAGCCTAATATCCCTGTAAAACCATAGGTACTTGTATGGATGTGGTTTCCATTTGTTGTCAAGCCAACCGCACCTGCATTTTCAATTCCATAATAAACATTACCGGAAGTATTCATATGCATATCCTTAATGTCATTATTATTTATCTGACCATTTACAGAATAACCGCTTACGGAAATACAGGACGGCGCAGGGCCGGTTTGTATTGTTCCTATATCAACAAAAGAGTTATTATTGATATAATAATTTTTGTAGCGGGCCAACATCGGCGCGTAAAGGTGGTTTTGAAATTCAACCCCCATTCTGCCGATACTCAAAAACTTATTGTTGGTTACCGTGATATTCTCAATCATCGATTTTTTTCCTTCACTTACCAACTTAATGCCGTTGCACTGGCTTTTTGGATTTGTAAACTGACAATCATGGATGTTAATATTGGACATCAAGTCATTATCGCCATAACAAGCAATAAATATAAGCCCCTCTGTATCATTTACATTACTTACTTTGGTCGAAACGAAACTGATGCCTGATATTTCAACAGTTGACAGATTTCCACTTAAGGTGAGTATTTTATCCTGTGTACTTTTGAAAATTGTTCCGGCTTCCCCGGTTATAGAAAGGTTCTGGACAGCATTGACATTAACAAATTGATTTATATCATATGTGCCTTTAGGGAAAAAAAGATTGATATTGCTTTTAACCAAGGACTTGAAAATTTTACTATCGTCTGCATTGTCATTCGGTTTGATACCATATTTGGTCACGTCAATAACACGCAAAGCCGTCTTTGGCGCCGGGTTGGCAACTACTGAATTAATGGCGCTCAATACAGCATCCGTGGGCAGCGTCGCACCGTAAAACGCCGATGAATCAATGCTCACCATTTCAGTTGGCGGGGTAACTGAAGGGACAGTTGTCACTGTTTTGCTTTCCTTTTTACAACTGCAGTTAAACAATGAAATTAATAAGATAACAATATTTATCATGCCAATCTTAGTAAAAAAAAGTCTTGTGCCCATAGCAGTTATTTCATTTTGAATAACTTTTACGGACTTGAATATTAATTTGTTACCGAAGTGCGGAACGCTTGAAAAAGTCAGCAATTTCTACCCGCTCGACATTAATTTTTAATTAAATTATTATTATACTATAGGCTTTACGGCCAGAGTGATTAATGTTTAAGCAAAAGATTTACTATGCAATAATAAATTTTCCTTTGGTTAAATAAATAAATTATTGCAAAATAAAAACACGGCCCATCAGTTGAGGAAAATCCCTCAGCTAAACATCTTTAGAAATGATAATTATTTATGGAATACCAGATATCCCAAAGTGATAAGGGCGGAAACGGCGGAGATGATCAAACTTGCTCCTCTGTATCCTTGATGTTCAACAGTTGATGCTTTTAGCTTTCCAGGCTGAACGAACACAAGATCATTATTTCGTAAGTAGTAATAAGGCGACTCAAGCATGGCCTTAGATGTCAGATCAAAAGGTATGATCTCCTTTTTTCCGTTTCTTTCCGTTATTAACAATACATCTTTTCGGTTTGCCGTCACATTTAAGTCTCCGGCTAAACTGAGAGCTTCGGTGATCGTCAACCGCTCACTGCCGCTTGTATAAATATTCGGATGCGCAACGTCACCCAATACAGAGATTTTAAAATTAACTATCCGTACCGAAACAGCAGGATCTTTAAGATATTTAGGCAGTCTCTCCAGAAGAAGGGCTGTTAATTGATCTGTCGTTAACCCCGCAACCTTAACCATTTTTAACAAAGGAAGGTCGATTTCCCCGTTTTGATTCACAAAATAGCCAAATACCGTTGAATTGGAATTATTCAAATTCACTTGTACGTTATTATTGAACAGGGACGCCGTTTCCGGTGTTAGACTACTTACATTAATAGATAATTGATCCTCAGGCTGAATAACCATAGGGCTGTAGTTCAATTGAAGGTCTGTAATTTTGGTCTTATCCACGTCTTGAAAATACGGAATATTCTTATAGGAAACACATGAAGATGAAATCAATACCATCACAAGAAGAAACACGAAAAGCTTAGAATAGCCCAATAGGTCTTTGTTTATCATATTTTTTAAATTCCAGTTAAAAATTAATAACCCATTGCCTTGGTTCAGCCTACGGATTAACTTTTAAGATAAAAACACTAAACAATAATCGTACTAAAGTCTTATCCCTTTGAAGAGTACCGGGGAAAAATAAAAATCGGTATTTGTTTCCCCTTATAGTGTAAATACTTTCCCATGCGGTGCCGCGATTACAGGAGTATATAAATTGCTATCGATTTGTAAAGCACAAATAGAATCGATCTTGTATAAAAGAAATTGTTACATAGATAATATCTTGATTTGCAGTAGCCGGTTAATTTTGATAGGTCAATAATTTAGAGGAACATGGTTTGAGTTTCTTTTTGTTTAAGATTTTGATTGTAACTACTTGGAAAATAAATTCGTCTATCAAAACTATTATTAATAAAAATTGCGGTTTTTATTGTGGGTCAACTATTACAGGACTTTCCCAAAAACAATTGGGCATCTGAATCTATATTACCAGTATAGTAATAAGTTTCGGTGAACATGACCGTAACATAAACGGGGTCATCTTTGAAAAATTAGGAAATTAATAGAAGAATTAATCTATGGAGATTATTCTGACACCTAAAAATCATGACCTCTTATTTGTCGTATAATTCAATTTATCCCCTATATGCACTTGGAGTAACCCCTTCTAGCCATCCTTTCTTCCATACTTATTTGATTCGTTTGTTCCTTTTCGAACGTTGCAGAGCCATCTTCAAGGGTTTTGCCGGCAATAGCCGCCTCATCACCGTTGGTATTCGCAGAACTCAGTGACCCGGTCAGTTCATATAGCTCTCCGCGTGCGATACTGATCTTGTCTTTAATCAGCTCGCTGAATTCTTTCAGCTCGGTATCGTTGTACTTTGTTTTGTTTGTTTCTTCTATCATGCAAGTATCGCTCAGCGATCTATACTTTCAATGAAGCGCAAACGGAAAAAGCTGCGCAAGCAATTGAAGATTTGCAAACCGACTTTAGCGAACCCATCATCACCAAGGTTCTCCACTTCCAAACCTTCAAACTCAACGAGGAAAATTACCTGGACTATTATTATAAAGACCCTTCAAAACCCTTTTGCCAAAACATAGTCAGTCCAAAGCTGAAAATACTGATGGCCAAATTTGCGAAGCACATCTCGCCTGAACATCTGCCGCTTTTATCTGCCCTCTAAAGCAAAATAACACCTTCTTCGTGATAATTGTCACGCTGGTTTAGCGTCAAATGCCCTTGTCAGCTTCGGCTGCCAAGCCGGAGATTTGCTGTACAAAAAAATTCTTAAATATTATGAAATTAGTAAATAAAATAGCCGTTATTAGCGGCGGAACCGCGGGGATCGGGCTGGCCATAGCGCAAAGGTTTGTCAAAGAAGGCGCTTATGTATTCATTTTTGGCAGAAGACAGGATGCCTTGGATGAAGCGGTCAAATTAATCGGCGCTAATGTTACCGCCATCCAGGCAGATGCCGCAAATCTACAGGACCTTGACCGCGTAGCAGAAACAATCCGCCAGGCCAAGGGCAAAGTAGATATCGTAGTATCAAACGCCGGTTTCACCGAACAGGTTCCGCTTCGCGAAATCACCGAAGACCATTACGACCGCACTTTCGACCTGATGGCCAAAGGCCCGCTCTTCCTGGCGCAAAAGATGTTACCAATGATGGGCAGCGGTGGCTCAATCATCCTGGTCGCTTCAGCGATGCATTATATGGGCCTGGCCAATCATTCTACCTACGCTGGTGCGAAAGCGGCATTAAGATCATTTGTTCGCACCTGGGCTGCAGAATTTAAGGACAGCGGTATCCGCGCGAACCTCTTGAGCCCCGGGCCGGTGCCGACCGCGATCATGGAAGGGCAGGCCGATACACCGGAGGCACTTGCCGCACTTCATCAGCATTATGCAAACTATGTTCCATTGTTAAGGCTTGGCACACCGGAAGAACAAGCCAACGCAGCGGTATTTCTTGCGTCGGATGAAAGTTCTTACGTGACCGGCGCGGATCTGGTCGTGGACGGTGGTATCAGCAATATCTGATGATCAGTAAAAGGGGTATTGCACGGGCGGCATTGCCCTTTTATTTATGAACGTACTGGCTCCTGATCCGGCTCAAAGTTTCTCTTGAAACCCCGAGGTAGGATGCGATCATATGCAAGGGGATACGGTAAAAAATATCCGGGAAGTGCGTTACAAAATTTTTATACCTTTCTTCGGCGGTGTAGCTGATTGCTCCCATTACGCGGTTTTGTATGGCATCGTAACTTCTTGCCAGCAGGCTATCAATAAAGTTTTTCAAATTGGGGATGGTCTTTAATAACTGCCCGAAATCCGATTTATCGATCAGAATTACCTCGCAGTATTCCAGGGCGTCGATGTTATACCGGGATGGACTGCCGTTGTTATAACTTTCGCGATCGCTCATCCACCAGTTTTCCACCGCGAATCGGAGGATATGTTCCGTTCCGTCATCGCTGATGCTGTAAAGGCGCAGGCAACCCTTGACAATAAAACAGTTATAGTGGCAAACGCCACCTTCGTGCAACAGGTATTGCTTTTTTTTGATCTTCTTTTCCAAACTTACGGCTTGCACCGCTTTTATCTCTTCGGTGTTCAACTGTGCTTTTTCCGTTAAATATTTTTCGAATGCTTCAAACATAACCGGCCCTGTTTAACAAATCTATTCAAAAATCGCCCGCAGCGCAATGCAAGAGTAAAAATGATTGAATTATTAAAATCATTTTCTTATCCTTGCATGACCGACATTAAACGATTTAAGCTTTATTGGCTCTGCCACGCGATGACCGCGCCGGTAAAAAGCGAATACCTGTATTACTATGATGCGCAAACCAGAAAATTCTTTGCTTCGAGATCAGGTATTTTATTAGATATGATTGACCTGCCGGTCATAGAACCGGCGGCGCTTTTAAAACGGTTGGCGGACGAAAATTCAGATGCTTCGGAGATCGTAGAGATCCCGCGGCTGGACGTCCCGGATAAAGTCTCGGTCCAACTGCTGTTTCTGTCAAATTTCCCGGGTGTGATCCATGAAGATGCGCTCAAGTTAGCTGTTGAAAAACAGCCGGACAAAAACGGTTTTGTGCTGGATGTTGTACTTGGAGAAAACGTTGTGTTAGCACCTCTGATGCTCGAACCAGGGACCAAAAGATTATGAGTATTTTATTCGCTATTAGTAACGTGAGTGGAAAATCGCGTCATACGATTTACAAAGGCCAATTTAAGACTATTTTGCGATTTGGTCAAGAGAGCGTTGTTACATATTTGTTACTTGAGGGGTTATCGGCCGAGTGGCGTTTGAGACCAACGGCAGGTTTGGCGTAACACCGGTTTTTAACCAGTTAGGCGTGGCGTTTTAATTTTAATCGTATAAGATTAGTACTCTTTCTCGAGGGTAATTAAAATTAAATTAATTTCATCAATGTCCTGGCATTGGGGATAGCGGCTACAGCTGCGTCGTTATTAAAATAGCACCAGACCTGTTCCACGCCCGGCTTAGCATGAATGTTTTCAACGATCGCCGCCAGTTCCGCTTTGCTGTAAGACGAGCGGTAAAGTTCCGGTACGCCATGAAAACGATAATACACCACCGGCCCTGTTACCACGGGCGCTGCGGGCAGTTCCGGGTGGCTCATACCGCAAAAAGCAACGCCCCGCTGTCTTAAAGCCTCAAAAACATCATCGCGCCACCAACCGGGATGCCGGAATTCTAAAACGTTATCAAACCCAAGGTTCAGTTGATCCAGCACTCGCGCTAATCGTTCGGGCTCATAGCGGAAACGCGGCGGGAACTGGAACAGTACCGGCCCCAACTTATCCGTTAGCCCTTCGCGGATGGTGCCATAAAAATCACTGAGCATATCTACCGTGCCATGAAACTGCTTGAAATGTGTGATCGCTTTGGGCGCTTTGACCGAAAAACGGAAACCTTCCGGTGCCTGGTCATACCAGTGCTGCAACATCGGCAGGCGCGGAAAGCGGTAAAAGGTCACATTCAGCTCCAGTGTACCGAAATGTGTAGCATAATAATCGAACCAGCGCTTTTGCGCCAGGCCCTCCGGGTAGAAAGTCCCTTTCCAGTGCCGGTAGTGAAAACCTGAACAGCCGATATACCATTTCATAGATTGAAAACAAGCGCGCCCTCGCTTCTGTTTTTTTAAAATGGTTGTTTTACGGCCAAGTCTTTAAAGTGCTGTAGGTACGGATAAGTACCGGGTGGCCGTCGATATGGGCCAGGGTACCGGGGATGATCATTAGCGGCAATGCGGGCCGCAGTTTGAAATGTTGCGGTTCCATAAAACAAAAAACAGGGCCGCCCGCTGCGACCCTGCTGTGCTAAGTGTTATTCAACTTCCGCTGCCGCGGCTTCATTCACATAATTTTCAGCGACCTGGGTCAGCAGGCTGTCAGCATCTTTTTCTTCCGCCAGGGTGGCATCAAACAGTTCCTGCGCTTCGCTGTAACCGAGGGTGCCTGCTAAAGTACGCAATGTACCGTAAGAGGCGATTTCGTAATGCTCCACTTTCTGCGCCGCCGAAATGATCGCCACGTCGCGTACTTCGGTTCCTTTCTCCGTGTCCGATAACAATTCGGTGGCCTCGCTCAGCAAGCCTTCCATCGCCAAACATTTTTTGGCGACTGCTTTTTCACCAATAGAAGTGAATACGCTCTCCAAACGGGTCACATGATTTTTGGTTTCTTCCAAATGCGTAGTGATGGTTTGTTTTAAGTCTTCAGACGTGGCGCCTTTAATTAATTTAGGTAATGCCGAGGCCAGATGTTTTTCCGCCCAGTAAATGTCCTTGATTTCGTCCACGAACAATTCTTTCAAAGCGCTTTCCGCTTCCGGGGAGCGGCTGGCAGCTGCTGCCGCCGCTTTCTTGTTTGTTTTTGTAGGCATAATGATAGATTTTAATTTTTGTTGATTAAAAGCAAATTTTATTCCATTTTGATGGCACTGATATCACCGTTGCGTTCCATATAAACCTTGTCGATCTTTTCCATTTTTTCGGTCAGCGCGGACTTACGCACGCCCTGCATGATGTCCTCCTGGCAGACCAGCGCCTGCTTCATGTTTTCGTCCAGGAACCGGCCGTTTTTAAATAATTCGATCTTATCGCCTTCAATAAAGCGCCCGAAGGCTTTGCTGTGGGCGATCAGCCAGCCAAACAGCCGGTGGAGCAGTACGATCACAAAGCAGCAAACGATGACCGGCACGAAAGCGGAGGCACCAACCACCGCCCGGCTCATAATCGCGCCGAGCGAAATGCTGATGATATTATCCAGCGGCGTGCGCACTCCGAAAGAGCGCCGGCCCGAAACCCGGATGAGGATCAGCGCGATAAAAAAAACGACGATGCCGCGGCTGCTCATTTGCAGCGCATTGAGGTCCTTACCCTCGCCAAATAAGGTGAACATTAATTTTTCCATAGCAATTGTTTTGCGGCGTCGGCTTCGAGCCGTTCCAGTACCCGGAACCGCTTGCCGGCCTGTCGGTTATAATTTTCAAAAAAAGCCTCCGTCTGTGTCAAAATATCTTCCGGCAGATCAGCCAGTGTCTTTACTTCTTCAAACTGCCGGGACACAGCCGACACGCCGATAAAGCGGTCGTTGCGCATTTGCTGCCCATCCCGTTCGGTCTGCTCGGCCGTCAGCGCGCCGATCAGGCGGCAATCCAGCAAACAGCCCGGGAACGTGCCGCTTTCCGACAGGACGATCACATCCAGCGGGTCACCATCTTCGCCCTTCGTGTCGGGGATCATGCCGAAATCAAAAGGAAACATCAGTCCCTCAGGCAATAGCTTGCTCAGCTTCATGCGCCCGCTGCCGGGTTCAAAGTCAAACTTCTGGCGATAACCTTTCGGCGATTCGACCAGCACAGTGATCAGTTGTTCTTTTTCCATTTTTGTGTTTTTTGCTGATTGTTCTCTTCGGCCGCATCGATAGAATGCGTCTGGGTCAGGTCGTTTTCTTTTTGCGCCAGTTCCGAAAGCCGTATATAGAACTTATACAAATGATCCAGTTCTTCTTCCGTCAGGTCCTCGATATTGACCATGCAGTTACTCGTGCCCTCGTGCGAGGCCAACAGCTCATTCAACTTTAGATGAATGGCTTTTGAATCTTTATTTTGTGCTTTCTGGATCAGGAAAACCATCAGGAAGGTAACGATGGTCGTGCCCGTATTGATGATTAGTTGCCAGGTGTCTGAATAGTTAAATACCGGACCGGTGATCAGCCAGATGACAATAACACCGATAGCGATCAAAAAAGCCGCCGAACTGCCGGTCGCCGCCGTCGCCCAGTTAGAAAAGTCTTCGAAAAAATTTCGCTTCTTTTTCATCATATTACTTCCAGTTAATATGAATTTCACTATCACCGGGCACCATAAATTCCAGGTGACCCTCCTTTGTTTTTTTTCCCTGAAGCGCTTCGCCAGCCGCGGTAACCGTGAATGCCGGCATTTTACCTTTGTCCGTCCTGACCAGCATCAGCCGGCAGTCCAGCCTGCCGTCCCCTGCCAGTTTAAATTTCGCCGGACGGTGCTTCTTCGGAGAAAAGCCATAGGTCGGGTAATCCGTATAGATGATAAAGGGCTGCCCGTCCACCTGCATATAATGCCGCGGCAGGATACCGAACGCATTACCTGCGCCGTAGACCTCCTGCCCGACCTCGCCCGACTTTTCCCAACCGTCGTGCATATCTTCCAATGCGATCCAAAGGTTGGCGTCCACCTCGCCGGTCTTTACTTCTTCGGATAACATCTCTTTGGGCAGCATGGTCGGGTAATAATAGACCGCGCGATCAACCAGGAAACGGATATATTCCGCCAACAATAGGCGGACCGACGGCAGGATGTCCTGGCCCTCGGCGTGTTTCAAATAATCATGAAAAGCGCAAAATACTTCCTGCTCCTCGTACACCGCCGTATAAGGCGCGTCATTCAGCGGGAACAGCGCGAAGAAGGACGGGAAGTTTTTACCGTAGCCATAATTGCAATCCCATAAACTGACATTCTTGAAAATATTGGCCAGGCATAAATAGCTCAGCTCTTTATAAACTTCTTTTTTGGTGATCTTATATAAACGCAGTAAGGCGCCCGCCGAAAAAGAAGTATTGTTAGCCTGGTAAAACAATTCAAAGCCCAGTCCGCGCAGGCGTTGGGCCGCTTTTTCGGCTTCCGCTAAATACCGTTTCTTACCGGTCAGTTCCCAAGCTTGCAAAAGCACGTGCGCATACAAGCCCGGCACATCCTTTTCCCCTCCTTTGCCCGGCTGGGTCTCGGCCTTGACCACTTCCAGCGTATCCATTTTATAAAACACGGGCCAGTTATAATCAAAATGATGCGCCACTTTGATGGCGAACTCCAGCGAATCCAGGAACAATTGTTCAGCCAGCTTATCACCTTTTAAGGCCAGACGCGACAAATTCAGCAGCGGGTGCTGCAAGTACCAGGAATCCATCACCATCGGTTTTTTGTGCTCTTCTTCGCCCTCCATCGTATCGGCCACTTTCGGGTGCCAGCGCATGATCGTACCCAAGTCTTTGTTATAAAAGGCCGGCAGTCCCTGCTTTATTTTCTTCATCACCGCCAGTTGCGTATCATTCCACTCTACGTAATCCAATAAGGGCAGCAACACAGCCAACTGCACCATGATCTCGGGCGGGGTGGCATAATCGCAGACATACGCATTAAAATAATGATTCCCATCCACCTGCGACCAGCAGCCCGGGCTGTCCTGCAGATCGGTCAGGCCTTTTTGCAGGATATCCGGCCAATGTATATAGTTGGTGATTGGTTTTGGCAGCGCCAAATAAACCGCTGCCAAAAGGTCCAGGTATTGCCTGACCATCGCCGCTTCGTCCGCCGGCACTTCTCCCGAAAGCGCTAAAAAAGCATCGCTCAAGACATAGCTTTTGCCTGCCTCCAGTGGCTTATTCTTGATGGTGGGCGGCAAAGCGAAACCGATCTCGGGCCATTCCCCGCCAACCGTATCGCCCCCCGAGGTTTCGGTTGCCTCGTTATAATCCGCCAGCGCCGTCAGGTTTTGTAAATAAAGGACAGCACCGGCCTTTGGTCGGGTCATTTTAAAATAAAGCTGTCCCGAACGCGTGCCTACCTGCCTGACCAAAACCTCTCCATTAGCCAGCACATCACTGCCCGCCGAGCCTAAAGGCAGTATATCCCTCGGCCAGTAAGGAAACAATAAGGGTGCAGCCGGCGTCAGCGTCGTTGTATACCGGAATACAGGTTGCCCTTCAGCCGGGCATTGCACAACCACCTCGTAATTACCCAACAAACAAGCGATGTCCAGCCGTGCCGTGCCGTGTTTTTCGCTGACGCTGATCTTCAGGGTATCATTCGGCGAATAGGCCAGCCGGAAAGCGATACGGCTTCCGCCCGGCCAGCTAACGACCAGCCAGCAACTATCCTGCTGATCGAAGATCTTAAAGCCATAGTCATTGGCGGCCAACTCGAACAAAGGTTTTAAGCCTGCCTCATTCAGCGCGGCATTGGCATTCAATAACCAGGGTGAAATAGGGTCCATAGGTCAACATTTAAAACGTTATAAAAACGCTGTCCATTCTCAATGGTTTTAAATAAAAAAATTTCGCCTGAAGCAATATATGGCGTAGCGGCCGGGCCGGCTAAAGAATGACCTGAGCAACACGAAATATTTTTAATTGTCGATTAAAGTTCCGATATTGGGATTTCATCCTATCTAACCAGCCCTGCGTTAACTAGCAAAAAAAGTTACCGGCATGAAAAAGAAAAAGATCTTGTTTGTAGACGACGATACGGATACCCGTGATATCGTTTCATTCATCCTGGCAGACGCGGAGGTCGAACTCGTCCAAATTGCAGAAGCGCCTGACGTCGCCGAAGTCGCCGAGACTGAACCTCACCTGATCCTGCTGGATGAATGGCTGCCCAATAAAAAGGGTAGTGAATTATGCTTGGAGCTCAAAAGCAAAAAGCGTACCGCTCATATCCCTGTGGTCCTGATCTCCGCGGTTTGCGGCCTGGAAGAGATCGCCAGGAATTGCCATGCCGATGGGTTCATTGCGAAGCCTTTTGATATTGAACAGTTAAAACAGGTGGTGAGCGACTGTCTGGTGGCAGTCTAAAACCTTGCGGAATATTTGCTGTTAACATAAGTAAATTCAAACTTAAACGCTATGTCAGGGATCAATAAAGTCATCCTGGTCGGCCATTTAGGAAAAGATCCGGAGTTTAAATATATACAGGACAATGTAGCCGTCTTAACTTTCCCGCTGGCTACCTCGGAGTTCATCATAAAAAACGGTGTAAAAACGGAACAAACCGATTGGCACAACATAATTATGTGGCTCACACTTGCCGAAGCCGGATATAAGCTGCTGCGTAAAGGAAAGTTGGTTTATGTCGAAGGCAAAGCGCGCACCCGCGCTTTTGAAGATAAAGAGGGTGTCCGACGTTATACCACGGAAATTATACCGGATAACTTTACGATTTTGGGGCGCAAAAGCGATTTTGAAACGGATGAGCTGAATTCATCGCCGGCAGGGTCCTCGGAGCATTAAACCGCAATGTCCCTATTATTTTTCAATTCTGCGATCAGCAATTCCGCTGTCCCTATGATCGTTTGCCGGATCACTTCTTCACAGTTCTCGGCGAAAACTTTGCGAAAACTTGCTTCCCGCCCCTTGATCAGCGCAAAGACAAACATCGTCCCGACCGGTTTTTCCGGTGTTTCGCTGCCGCCCGGCGTGGTCAGCCCGGTCACGGTCACATAAATATCCGCGGGTATCAATTGACCGAGCCGGTAGGCCATCTCCCGCGTCACTTCCATCGACTCCGGCGTGAATTCGTCAATCAGTTCTCTGGGTACTTTCAACAAACTCATTTTCAGGTCCGCGTCATAACAGGCCAGCCCGCCTTTGAGCACTTGCCCGGATTCTTCGGTAAGCGCGAACTCCGAGCATAACCAGCCTGCTGTCGCGCTTTCCGCGAAAGCGATGGTCAGGCCCTTTTCGGCCATTAAATGGCTACAGGCTGCTATCTTCGCTTCCATAGTTAAATTTTTGCCAGATCCCGTGTGGCCGGACCGGTCAATACCTTGCCTTCAATATCATAACGGGCACCATGACAAGGACAATCCCAGCTTTTTTCTTCACCGTTCCAGTTCACAATACAGGCCGCGTGCGTACAAACAGGGCTGAGCGCATGAATAACACCTTCATCATCCCGGTAAGCGGCGATCTTTTCGCCGTCTACCTCAACTACCTTACCGGTTCCCGGTGCCAGTCGCTTCAACGAGTCCGTTTCGTGTATATTTAAACGATCCGCTACAAAATGATAAGCGACGTCGGCGTTTTCCTTCAAGAACTCACTAAAACCGCCGACCGGCTTGATCCGCGAGGGACTGAATAATTCTTCATATTTGCTGCCTTTTTCGCTCACCAAATCAGCCAGGATTTTACCGGCGATACTGCCCAGCATCATCCCGTTGCCGTTATAACCGGTCGCGCAGTAAATGCCATCAGCAGTCAGCGGCATTTGCCCGATATAAGGCAGACCGTCTACCGGCACATAATATTGGCTCGACCAGCGGTATTTCACCGACGAGATATTATAGTATTTCCGCGCATATTTCTCCAGGTCGGCGAATGCTTTTTCCGGGTCTTCATGGCCGGTCTTATGGTCATTACCGCCCACCAATAATAATTCCTGCCCCCCGATGTTATGCGTCCTAACATAATGATAAGGTTCCTGAGTGTCATAGATCAGCGCGTCCGGATATTTCCCGCTCTTTAATTTGACGGCGATCACATAGCTGCGGTAAGGCGCGCATTCAAAGTTGAACACATTGATGTTCGGCGGCATATGGGTTGCATAAATAACGGCCTTGGCACGAATGCCCGCAGCCGTATGGATGCCATCCCGGGTTTCCACACTTTCAATACGTGTATTTTCCAGGATCGTTCCGCCGGCTGCGAGATAAGCCTTTTGTAATCCCTGCAAATATTTCAATGGATGGAATTGCGCCTGGCCCGCCCAGGCCAGGGCCTTTTGAAACGGTACCGGCGTGGGCACTTCCTGGGTATAGGCCACCGGTACGCCAACTTTAACGGCGCCTTCATGAATGTCCGCTAATTGCTGCACCTCGTCCTCGTTTTCGGCATAAAGAAAACCGATCTTTGATTCATAATCACAGTCAATCTCCAAACTATCAATATTCGACTTAATCAATTCAAAACCTTCGTTAACCGCGTCAGCAAATATCTGCGCACCTTCCTTCCCGAAAGCGCTTTCCGCTTCTGTATAGGTCGTGTCCGCAAACGTATTAATATGCGCGCTGGTGCCGCCAGTCGTTCCGAAACCCATACTATGCGCTTCCGCGATCACCGTGTGCTTACCGGCTTGCTGTAATAATAATGCTGTAGTCAATCCGGTTATGCCTCCGCCAACGACCAAACAGTCCACCAGCCCTGTAGGTACTTGTCCCGCAGCGACTGGCATCGTTGCACTTTGCCAGGGACTTTGCAGTACCCCGTCTCTTGGAATGGTATTTGTTGCCATGTTTTTTTCCTCCATTAGTTTTCCAGCCGTTCCCAGCCATTCTACTTTTTGATCTTTTTTAAAACCCATATTAACTAAGGTTTGTTTAAAAAATATTAAAACGATAATAAATTAACTCCTACTTATGAAAGCAGCAGTATTTCACAAACCCGGCGACATTCGTTACGATACCGTCGAAGACCCGCGTATCGAACAGGATACCGATGTTATACTTAGGGTCACCTCCACCGCGATCTGCGGATCCGACCTGCATATTTTAAGCGGCGGCGTACCGCAGCCCAAGCCGATGGTCATGGGCCATGAGTTCATGGGTATCGTCGAAGAGGTCGGCAAAGGCGTGACCCAACTTAAAAAAGGCGACCGTGTCGTTGTGCCTTTTCCTATTTCCTGCGGGCACTGTTTCTTCTGCCAACACGATGCTTCGCCAGCTTGTGAGCATTCTAATTATAAACATTATGGCCCCAATGGTGATATGCTGGACCAAAAAGGCGCTGCGTTGTTCGGTTATACCGACCTCTATGGCGGTTATTCGGGCGGGCAGGCCGAATATGTACGGGTGCCTTATGCGGATATCAGCCCGCGTGTCGTACCGGAAAACATGAGCGACGAACAAGTACTGTTTTTAACGGATATCTTTCCTACCGGCTGGTCGGCGATTGACTGGGCCCAGCTAAAAGGTGGCGAAGTGGTCGCTATTTTTGGTTCCGGGCCGGTGGGTCTCATGGCACAGAAAGCCGCCTGGATCAATGGCGCCAGCCGTGTGATCGCCATCGATCCGCTCAATTATCGTTTGGAAAAAGCCAAAGCAGTCAATAAAGTAGAGACCCTGAACCCGCATGAAGTGGATGTCGTGGAAGCTATCCGCGCAATGACTGGCGGCCGCGGGGCTGATGTCTGCGTGGATGCGGTAGGATTTGAACCCGAGCGCGACCTGTTAGATAAGGCCAAAGCTCTGTTCAATTTCGAGGTAGGCAGCATGAAGGTACTGGACATGGCTTTCAAAGCCGTGCGTCGGATGGGTACCGTCTCCATCATGGGTGTTTACGGTTCAACCTACGATAACTTCCCCTTGCACCGCGTCTTTGATAAAGGGATAACCCTCAAAATGGGCCAGGCGCCGGTACTGAATTATATCGATCACCTCATCGATCTGGTGAAAACAGAAAAGGTAGTATTGGATGATATTATTACGCATACCCTGCCGCTCAGCGAGGTCACCCACGGTTATGAGATTTTTGATAAAAAAGAAGAAGACTGTGTGAAAGTGGTACTCAAACCCTGGGAACAGCGCAAGGAAACAAATGAAGAACCGGTAAAAATCGACAACTAACAAATGAAAGTACCAGCGAAACAAAACAAGCAACCGGGCATCGAGGCCAAAATGGATCCGGCACCGGAGTATATCAAGCCAGCCTATATCGGCGCTAACAAACTGCAGGATAAGGTCGCTCTGGTAACGGGCGGTGATAGCGGGATCGGCCGCGCGGTCAGCGTTCATTTCGCCCGCGAAGGAGCGGATGTCGCTATCGTTTATTTTAACGAGGATGTGGACGCAAAAGAAACCCAGCGACTGGTCGAGGCTGAAGGTCGCAAATGTCTGCTTTTGAAGGGCGATGTCAAGAAAAGCGCCTTTTGTAAAAAAGCGGTAGCACAAACCGTAAGCAAACTGGGCAAACTCAACATCCTGGTTAACAATGCAGGCATCCAGGTGCCGCAGAAAGATCCGAAGGCGATCGATGAAAAGCAACTGGACGATACTTTCCGCACCAATATCTTTGCCTATTTCCATTTCGCCAATGAAGCGCTGAAATACCTGACGGAAGGCGACTGTATCATCAATACCACTTCGGTCACCGCTTACAGGTCATCGCCTAACCTGATCGATTATTCATCGACCAAAGGAGCGATCACTTCCTTTACGCGCTCATTGGCAACCAATTTAACGGTGAAAGGAATTCGTGTCAATGCGGTTGCGCCTGGCCCGGTCTGGACGCCATTGATCGTAGCGACCTTTGACGAGGAAAAAATTAAAAGTTTCGGGAGCGAAACCGCCATGAAACGCGCCGGTCAGCCATCGGAACTGGCCCCGGCCTATGTATTCCTGGCCTCAGATGATGCCTCATTCATTACCGGGCAAGTGATCCATGTCAACGGCGGCGAAGTAGTTAACGGATAAATGAAAACCTCAAATAGAACACCTATGGAAAATCAACAAAAAACAGCTTTGATCACCGGCGGGACCAGCGGGATCGGCAAAGAACTGGCGAAGCTTTTCGCCCGGGACAACTATAATTTAATTATTGTGGCGCGCGACCAGGCAGAACTGGATGACACAGCTAATGAATTACGCGCTACCGGTATCCAGGTAACGACCATCGCCAAAGACCTTTCCGATATGGACCAGGCCAAGGCCCTGTGCCATGAAGTTACCCAGCGTGTAGACGTGCTCGTCAATGATGCCGGCATGGGCGTGTATGGCCTGTTCAAAGACAATGAACTGGAACGTGAGCTGGGCATCATCCACCTGAACATTTGCGCTACCGTGATCCTGACCAAACATTTTGTTAAACAAATGGCCGGACGCGGCGAAGGTAAGGTATTGAATCTTGGTTCGGTAGCCGGTAAACTGCCGGGACCATGGCAGGCCGTTTATCATGCGACCAAGGCTTTCGTACTATCCTTCACCACAGCTATCCGCGAGGAGATGAAAGATTCGGGTATCACCTTTACCGCCCTAATGCCCGGCGCAACGGATACCGATTTCTTTAACAAGGCAGGTATGCAGGATAGTAAGATCGTGCAGGATAAAGCAGCCCTGGCTGATCCGGCTGATGTCGCCAAAGACGGCTATGAGGCTTTAATGGCCGGCGACGACCGGGTGATCTCCGGCTTTAAGAATAAAGTACAGGTAGATATGAGCAACCTCATGCCGGACAGCGCGGTCGCCCATACCATGTACGAACAGCAAAAACCGGTAGAGCAGGAACAGCAGCAAAACGATCATCAATAAACTAAATATTATGGCCAAATATTCAACAAAAGCCCAGGACAAGGTCCACAGGGCTCTACACGAAGAAAAAGAAGGCACGCTGAAAAGCGGCAGCGGTAAAAAAGTAACCAGTAAAAAACAGGCGATCGCTATCGGGCTTTCCGAAGCCCGCAAGGAAGGCGCTAAGGCACCTAAAAAGAAAGACTGATATGGAAGACAATAAAATGAGCCGGCGCCAGGTCGTCGCCGGCCTTGGAACAACGATGGCGGCACTCGTGGTATCGCCCGTATTAGGAGGAACAAAAATGGAAACCAATTTAGAGGGGGCGGCTAAGATCAGCGACCCGACCAAGCTTTATCCCAAACCGCCTTTTAAAAGCCAGCCGCAGCCCTGGCCCGGGCTTCAGAGCAAGATGGACCCGGTCCCCGATTGCGGAGAGACCAGCTATAGGGGTTCGGGGCGTTTAACCGGCCGCAAAGCACTGATCACCGGCGGTGACTCGGGCATGGGAAGAGCAGCCGCCATCGCCTATGCCCGCGAAGGCGCGGACGTGGCGATCAACTATTACCCGACCGAAGAACCCGATGCGCAGGAAGTGATCGCATTGATCAGGAAAGAAGGCCGCAAGGCCATCGCCATTCCCGGCGACCTGCGCAGTGAGGACTTCTGCAAAACTTTGGTGCAAAAAGCCGTCAGCGGTTTGGGCGGCCTGGATATCATCGTCAACAATGCCGGCCGACAGCAATCGGTGGTTTCCATCGCTGATCTGACCACCGAGGAATTCGACGCCACGATGAAGACCAATATTTATGCGCCGTTCTGGATCATCAAAGCTGCGCTGCCGCATTTGCCCGCCGGTTCGGCCATCATCGGTACGACCTCCGAGCAGGCGTATGACCCATCGCCCGACCTGTACGCTTACGCGCAAACTAAGGCGGCAACGATGAATTACGTCAAATCGCTGGCCAAGCAGTTAGGACCGAAAGGCATCCGCGTCAACGGGGTAGCGCCGGGCCCGATATGGACGGCACTCCAGATCAGCGGCGGCGCGCAACCGGAAAAGCAACAAATGTTCGGTAGCTGGACCATGCTGGCCAGGCCGGGGCAGCCCGCAGAATTAGCCTCTATTTATGTACAATTAGCCGCAGCTGATGCCAGTTTTGCCACCGGGCAGATCTATGGTTCATCCGGCGGTGTAGGAATGCCATAAGATGAAAAAGACCATTGCAATTTTACTGCTGTGCCTGTGCAGGTTCGCCCAGGCACAGATCCCGCAACCCGACCCGGATACCACTGCGAAACATTTCCTCATCGTGGCCAGCATTAAAAACCTGCAGGAAATCAGCGCCGGTGAACAAGCGATACAAAGAGCAAAAAAACCTGAGATCAAATCATTTGGCCAGATGATGATCAAAGACCACCGCGGGGCGGAACAGCAATTATTGACGCTGACCAAACTTCAGCATATCGATCTACCACCCCAGGCCACGGGCGGTATCAAACCTGATTTATTGCTTGCCGGTACGCCGAACTTTGATTCGGCTTATGTACACGCCATGTCCGCCGGCCATGGCAATACCGTGCAAATGTTCGAGAACTACGCCACTACCGGCAAAGACCCGGCGGTCAAAGCCTGGGCGCAGCAAATGCTGCCATCCCTCAAAATGCATTTGGAACGCATTAAAATCATTGAAAAACAATTAAAATAAAAATTCATGACAACTAGAGGAAGCAAAGTGGAACGCCGCTCCGTATCGGAACAGCCCCATGAACTCAAATACGAAGCGAAAAAAACAGGCACCACCACCGCTAAAGTGGAAGCAGCCAAAAAATCGACCGGCAGTAACCAGCGCAGCGCGGTTGAAAAAAAACTCAATAAATAAATCCTAAGCCCCGAAAGGGGCTTTACTTCATGATGATGGCAACAATCAATATCCTCAAGCGCGACACCGTACCGGGCACTTTAGGGAAAAGGTGGGATAGAATTAGTAATATTCATGCAGTTCCTTTGATATGAATTACTCTTAACGGTTAATATTTATATTAATCCTTGCTATCATTATTCGATGTTCTCTCAAAAACTTCATTGACGGCATATTTTGCAATGAAATCTCTCTTTTTTATACACTGAAGATATATTAATGATGTGCCTACCTGTGGTCTTTTCCTGATCCAGTATAAAGTATCTTCTCCAAAATCTAAGAAGACCGGTGCTTCGCTATTTAACCAGGACCGATGCTTATATGACCAATTGAACAACCAGTATGTTTCCGCACCGCTTTCCTGACAATCCGCAATGGCCTTCAGTTGTTCAGTGTTAAGACCTTTACTATAAACTAATGGACCATGTTGAAGATCGTCTTTCACAAAGTATTGAGGAGAACTTGCCAATCCCTCATAGGAAACCGAAAAATTGAAGGGATCCATTATTGAAGAACGCGGGTTGGGTATTGCTGCGTTCAATCTGATATTATTTTTGAAACTTTGCGCGTTTATCACCCATATCAGCTTTTTGTAAAAGTTGTTTCGGCTGAGCAGCTCACCAGTTGATAAGTGAGAATGTTGAAACTCGATGGTGATACCTTCGGGAGTCTGTATGTCTGCCCGGTGAAACTCGCCGGTGATCTCGTTCCTGAATATTTTTTCACGCCACTCTTTTGGAAAATTATCCTGCCAATCCAGGTGCCATTGCGTCATCGGCTCCCACCAGCGATCGCAATCCATATGTTTCAAATGGGCCCAATGATGAATCTTTATAAAGCCGCACTTAGCCGTAACCGGATTGCCACATCCCGGGCAATAGCCTTTCAGGCCTGTCTCAGGCACCCTAATTTCCCCATTTACATTAGCATAACGAATCATATTAAATTCAGATCAAAGGTTCAGATCAATCTGGGAGAAAACTGGATTCAGCTCATTCGCTGTATTTACACCGTCTGATTTCTTTATTTGCACTCGCTTTTCTCCGTCCGGAAATTAACGCATATTAAAACGGATATGCGCCAGATAAGGCCCCAGGCCAAGTGTGCCCTCGAAAGCCCGCCAGCGCAGGATCTTATTGGCCAAAGGGTCATAATACAATTCACCATAAAAGCTGCCAACATTATACATTTGTACCGTCAAACCGTTCTCTTCCCGGTCAGCCAGGAAATCTCCTTGTAAGATATAGACCGGCTTCTCCGCTTCGTCCAGCGCCTGATATTCGTCAATGGTCAGCATACCCAAATTTACACAACAAAAGCCGTCGATCGTTTGTTAAATTACAAAAAAGGAGGAATTATGCCCTGGCACAACGGCGACTACCCGCCATCCTATAAAAACCAACCAAAAAAAATAAGAGATAAGGCGACTGAGATTGCGAATGAAGTTTTAAAGACCACCGGTAACGAAGGAGAGGCCATCGCTACCGGGTTGAAGCAGGCACGCGCGCATTTCGGGAACCTCGAAAAGAAAAAGGCAAAGGATGAGTAATAAAACCTTACAGCGTTTTCTTGAAGCACAATCACGTGATTATGCTTTCGCTTTAACCGAAATTAAAGCCGGTCAAAAACGCAGCCATTGGATGTGGTACATCTTTCCCCAGATCGCAGGCCTGGGCTACAGCGAAATGTCTAAGCGCTTTGCCCTGAAAGACTTGCCCGAAGCCAGTGCTTATCTGGCGCATCCTGTTCTGGGCAAAAGGCTGACTGAGATCTCAGCCGTATTGCTAAGCCTGAAATCAAACAATGCTACCCAGGTTATGGGCAGTCCGGACGATATGAAACTTCGTTCGTCGATGACCTTATTTTCTTTGGTGCCTGGCGCTGAGCCCGTTTTTGAGGCTGTGCTCAAAAAATATTTTGACGGCAATAAGGATCAGGCAACTTTGCAGCTGGTCTGATCCAGGGATTATCTTTCAATTTCGCTAATCGTATCAAAAGATGGTTTTGATGATTTTTTCAGTACCGGACAGCAGATCGTCAATTTCCGACATGGTTGGTGCTTTTTTGTTATTCTTTACGCAAAGGTCGCGCAGATCGATCAAATACTGGATTTGACGGCCGATCCCAAAATCATAAATTTCTGCCTTTTGCAAAACCTCATTATAATCTTTTAGTGCTGGGCTCTTTTTGGAGAATTTAAGATTGTATTTAAGTCTGAGTGTTTCAAAATGCTGTTGCAGGATAGCACCGCAAATGCCACCGGCAGATCGCGCAAGACCGTTCTTTGCAAGTTCACCCGCAGTATCGAGCATCTTATCCAGTAATTCTGCCTGTAGGATCTCGGTTATCTCAACTATCGTGCTTTGTAAGCGTACAGAAACTGAATCCAGGATGTTCAGCTGTTGCTGGACAAGCGGCACCGCATCCGCAGGCCCCGCAACGACTTTTTTATCAAACCCTGCAGTCACTATCGTATCTCTGAGGAAATCCTCGATTGTATAATTGTCTTTTTTTACCTCTTTACGGGTTTTTGGTATCTCATAGAGACTTATAAAATCATTCAGCCGTAATGGTAAAAAACGTTTGATAACGATCTGGCTTTCTGAGTACCAGGCCTGATAAGCATTTTTGAAAACCGGCAATGTTTGCCTGAAGGCTTCAAAATCCTTCTTCAGATTTTCTTTAAAATGCGCCTCTAACTGTTCGGGATAAACCTCGACCTGAATAGCATTAACGAGATTAACGCCTTCATTGTGAAGCCTTTTTATATCATTTGATAGTTGTTCGGTTCTGTTCATCAAAAGCTAAATTAGGTACACGGAGTGGTAACATCAACCTATTTTGCATTTTCAAAATTTGCTACCTGTTAATCAGCGGGATAATTTTAAAAGCCATGTAAAAATGAACCCGGGACCAGAATTAAAACTAGATACAAAGGGGAATAAAAAGATAATAAGCATCAATGAAGCCCGGATTTATTCTCCGCAAATTTGCGGAGGATAAAATAGCTATTCCCCGCATTAGCAATATCTGCCTGACGTAGGTTGGTCAAAATACAAGCTGAATATAATTAAATGATTATTCATTTAATTATATTTGCTTCGTTATGAGAAGGCGTGATATTTTAAAAGAAGAATTAGTAAAGCAGAAAGCCATAGAAACCATTGTTGAACATGGGCTGGAAGGCTTTACCATTAGTAAATTGGCTAAAGCATGTGGTATTTCTGTAGGCACTCCATATGTCTACTATAAAGACAAAGACGATTTAGTAACGAAAATAGTCCTGGAGGAAGCCGAACGGATGGAGAAGGTTGTAAATAAGGATTTTGCCGCTGAATTATCGCTGGAGGATGGCCTCCGGATCCAATGGCAGAACCGGTTCACTTTTATGATGAATAACTCCCTTTCGGTACGTTTTCTGGATCAGGTCAGCCAGTCGTCTTATCATGCCAAATTCTCTGAAATGTTCCTGAATGAAAACGGAACTTTTTTGCGACAGTTAAAGTCAAATGTAGAGGGCTTTATCAGAAACGCTGTTGGACGCGGTGAACTTGACGATATGCCATTTTCAGTTTTTTGGTCGATCGCTTATTCTCCCTTGTATTCGCTGATCCGTTTTCATCAGCAAGGTTATGGCCTGGATGGTGCCCCTTTTGCCATAGAGGAAAAATTATTATGGCTGGCCTTTGATAAAATGATTAAAGGTCTTAAAAATTAACAACCCGTATAATTATCTTATTAAATTAAAAGCGAAATGCTGCATTCTTTTTTAATGGTGGGCCAATCAAATATGGCCGGCCGTGGAATTTTAACAGAGGCGAAACCTATTATCGATGAGCAAATAAAGGTACTCGTCAACGGACGCTGGCAAACGATGTGGGAGCCAATCAACAATGACCGGCCGACTGCCGGTATCGGACTTGCAGCCTCCTTCGCAGGCAGCTGGCGGTTAAAAAACAAAGACATACAGATCGGCTTAATTCCCTGTGCAGAAGGCGGCAGCAGCCTTGACGATTGGGCAGTTGGTGGTGAACTTTTCGACCATGCGGTTTTTCAGGCAAAAATGGCCATGAGAACAAGTGAGCTAAAGGCAATTCTCTGGCACCAGGGTGAAAATGACAGTTTTCAGGGACTTTCAAAAACGTATGTTAGTAAACTGAGCGTAATTACTGATGCTTTTATCAGTGAGCTTGGCTGTCCTGAACTACTCTTTATTGCAGGCTGATTGGGAGATTTTCTGAGCAGCGGTAAATATGGAAAATACTTTACCGAATATACTGCTGTCAATCTAGCTTTACAGAAAATTACTAAAGCTCAGGCCAATTCTTATTTCGTTACCGCATCTGGGCTAAATAGCAATCAGGACGGCCTTCATTTTGACGCTATGTCCCTTCGGAAATTCGGGATCCGGTACTTTGAGGCGTATCACTCAAAGAGAAATATCTTGGAACCGTTAGATTTTGAAGATGATCTGTTGCGTAATATCTATGATCGGCCACTGACTAAAATAGAACAAACAATGGTTTTAGAGATCCGGTTTGCGAAAGGCGAAATCTCGGCCGCAGAGCTGCAAAATCAGTTAGCACAAATAAATTGAGTAATGGAGCTGGTACCTAATAAGGTTAGCATGTAGTATAGCCGACTTATAATTTATCCAGAGGAATTTGCGAGGGCGCGAAACCAAACATTTTTTTAAATGCATAGGAAAAATGAGATAAGTCCTGGAACCCGACTTCCAGGTATACCTCAGAAGCGTGGGCACCTTTCTCCTTAATCAGATAAAATGCTTCGCTAAGCCTTTTTTGTTGCAGCCACTTCCTGGGATTGGCCGCGAAAATTTTCTCAAAATCCCTTTGAAAAGTGGAAAGACTTCTCCCTGTAAGATACGCAAACCGCTCAAGCGAAACATTAAATCGGAAATTCCGGTTCATAAAAGCCTCAAGATCTATTTTACCCGGTTCAGTAAAATCAAACAGAACATCCATTAAATAGGGGCTAGTTTCAAGTAGCACGACGATAAGCTCTTTTAGCTTAAGCTCTTTCAATATCTTATTGCTTGGTTTATTCAGCTCGTCGTAAGGCTTCAGTGAGTCAATAATGCCGGACAATAATGGATTGGATGGCAGGGAAAATACACGTTCATTATTGGATCGTTTTGCGCATTTGTAACCATATTCAAGACTTAGGTTCCTCAGGGTATTTTGATCCAGGAAAACTGATATGTTGGAATACTCACCGTCTGGCGGAGGAATTTTATTAAATTTGATCAGTGTATTTCTTCTGGTCAGCCTGAAGCTACCTTCATCAAATGTGTATTGATTATCGCCGTCATTATAAACTAACTTTCCGGAAATCTGATAGCTGAAAACGTGCTCAGGAATAAATTGTTCCCCTTCCCTAATGCAGGTTGAATAACAGGAATAGGTAATTTGACTGAAAGTTGTATGCCTCTGGTTATTCATAAAAAGTTGATTCAGCATGACTGCTTAAGCTCAGCAGCCTCAAAGGCACCGTGCAATTCTTCATAAGTTAAACAATTAATAACGGTATGCGGCATTAAAGCTGAACCGGCGTTGTTGAAGTGGATGACCACTTCGCATCCGTGGGTTTCACTACGTACCTGGTCAATATTCATAATGCATACCATTTACTACTTCCAAATAGCACAGCCGGATGCGGATTTGCTGATCCAGGCCGTTTCATTTGTAAAAGCTTTAACCAAGTTATAGTAATCCCACGGACTTTTAGATTCCAATGGCGTTTTTACCCGTAATAAATACATGTCGTGTATCATTCTGCCATCTCCCCGGATATGCCCATTGGCCGTGTATATATCGCTAATGCGGGTGCGCTTCAATTGTCTGATAACTTTTTCTGCATCATCTGAGCCGATAGCTTTTACTGCTTTTAGGTATTGCAATGCTGCGGAATAATCTGCTGCATGCAATGAAGATGGCATTCTTTTGAACTGATCATAGAAACGCTTTGACCATGCGCGGGATTGGTCGTCCCTGCTCCAGTACCAGCTGTCTGTAATCAACATGCCCTGAGCTGCCGCAAGCCCGAGATCATGTAGTTCAGTGATAAAAACAAATGTCCCGGCAATCTTTAACCGCTTATGAAGGCCCAGCCTGTTGATCGCTTGAACAGCTTCCACAAATTCAGAATGGCCATTGGCCAGGATAATCGTACTGGCTTTACTATTTTGTGCCTTTTTGATAAAGGGAGTAAAGTCTTTTTCATCATGAGCATGGGTTGCACTTCCAAGAATTTTTCCACCCGATTGGATGATTGCCTGCTGCGCATATTTGCCTAACTGCAAACCAAATGGATAGTCAGCTGTCAGTAGGAAAAAAGTGTGGTTATTACCTGAAGCGGCACCCTTTCCTGTTACCCAGCCTTGCGAATAGGTGTCGTAAGCATAATGAATACTGTAGGCTGAGCATTGTTCGTTAGTGTGAACCGTTGTCCCAGAGCCAACAGCGATAAATGGTTTTTTGGCTTGCTTTGCCACTTCGGCAAGCGCAAGTCCAACATCTGAATTTACGCCTCCTATTAATACATCCAGCTTTCTTTTACCAAACCAAGCTCTTGCAGTATCCACGGCGGCTTTAACATCATTATGATGATCGGAAACAAGTACTTCAATGGCGGCGCCATTCACCTTTTTGCCGAGATCATTTACGGCCATTCGTATCATTGCCGCGCCTGCCGGCCCGTCCACTTCAGCATAAGGCCCGGAGAGATCTGTTATAAAGCCTATGCGAATGACATGATCAGATATCTGTGCAGACAATGGATTCCAGCTTAACGAGCAAATGACCAGGATAGCTATTTTCAGAATTGAGCTCCGGTATGAATTAATTGACCGGCCGGCCCTGGTAAATTCGGTACCGGCAATTTTTCTGTTTTTCATAATTACATATTTAGTATGAGCAAAATTAAATTATCTTTAATAGTTGCGCTTTGGTAAAAATGTCATTATCACTTTGTTACATAGGTCAATCAGTAATAATTAGCCGTAGCCCCATTCCACCGATACCTTCAATACTTTGTACCTGTAACCCATTTAAGAGCCGTGACTATTCAGTCCACCTCTTTAGCAGGTAAGACAAACCAAAAAGTGCTGCCGTTGCCCGGTTCGCTTTCCGCCCATATCTTTCCACCGTGCCCGGTTATGATCTCGTAACAGAGGTATAGCCCGATACCCAGGCCAGAAACGTTAGGGTTATTGTCGTCAATGCGGTAATACCTTGAAAAAATATCTTGTAATTTTTCAGGGACGATCCCTACGCCAAAATCCTTGACCCCAACTTTAATACCTTCGTTTTGTTCGCTAAGAAAAACGATGATCTGTTTGCTGTCCGGCGAATAGCGAATCGCGTTGTTTAACAAATTAACAAGGACCTGTTCGATCCGATGTGCGTCCCCTTTCAGCATAGCAGCGGTAACTGAAGTTTCCAGGTTCAGTTCATGACCCGGGTTGGCATGTGCGATCAGGTCGATTACATTATCGATTACTTCCCTGATATTTAAATCCGCTTCCTGAAATTTCATTTTGCCCGCCTCGATTTTGGAAACATCCAGCAGATCATTGACCAGACCAGTCAGGTGCGCCACCTGCTGTCGTGATTTTTGCACAAAACCTTTAGTTTTCTCGTCAGTGACACGTTGCGCCAGGATCTGTAAGTAGCCGCCAATACTCGTCAGCGGCGTTTTCAGTTCATGGCTGGCCAATGCAATAAACTCGTCCTTTTTGGCATTCAGGTCCCGCAACTGTCGGTACAGCTCCTGCTGAGCGCTGACATCTCGCGCGATTTTGGAAGCGCCGATAATTTTACCGGTTTCATCAATAATAGGTGAAACTGATAGAGAGATCGGAATCATTCCCCCTTGTTTGTGCCGTCTGACCGTTTGAAAATGATCTACTTTATTTCCTTTTTTTATTTCTCCAATAATATAAGCTTCCTCATCAATCCGTTCCTCCGGAATGATCAGCGAAATATGTTTGCCGATAGCTTCCTGTTCGCTATAACCAAACATCCTGACTGCTGCTTTATTCCAGCTAGTGATAAAACCATCAAGCGTTTTGCTTAGGATCGTATCGTCCGAAGTATCTACAATAGCAGCCAGTCTGGCCTGCTTTTCATCAGCTTGCAGCCGCAGGCCAATGTCGCGTGCGATTTTTGAAGCCCCGATAATCTTTCCTTTACGATCGCGGATCGGCGACACGGTCAGCGAAATCATCACCGAACCGCCTTTTTTATCCCGGCGGATAGTTTCAAAATGATCGACCTTTTCACCATTCGCAACTTTTCCAATAATAAACTTTTCTTCGTCCAGTCGATCATCGGGAATGATTAAGCTAATATGCCGGCCGACCGCTTCCGCTTCCGTATAGCCGAACAGCCTTTCTGCAGCGGGATTCCAACTTGTAATCATTCCGTCAAGGGTCTTGCTGATGATCGCGTCATCTGAGGACGCGACTATGGCGGCCAGGATAGCCTGCTTTTCTTCAAGTAATAAAACCTCATCATTCATATTGCAAGTAAACTAATAATATTCCTAATTGTTGTAAGAAGTTATCCAGTCGTCATCCCGATCATAGATATCGGCAGTGCAGCATTTGAACCTATAAGCTGGAAACGTCCTCTTTTTCCCGGCCGGGTAGTGGTTGGAGGTAATGCAGGAGCCCGTTCCCACTCAGGTATTTAACAAGGTCGCCAAGCCAGTTGTAGTTGAACCCGTCTTTAGAAATCAATTGTTTGGGCGTTAAAACAAGAATATCTTTAAGGGTTTTGAAGCCCATTCTCTCACAACCGTTGATAAACTCTTTCCCGACACCCAGTTCATTAACTGGCTTGTTAATAACCTCTTTGATTTCCATTCGGCTCAATTTAAATTAAAGATAGACATTTGTTTAATCTGTAAATAACCAAAGCTTCGACTATCTGTGGTTAAGTGTAAATACAGACCGTATTATATTAGTGAATAAAATCGCCGTCACTTATAACAGGCGATTGATGTCTTTAGCAAGATCCTTCAAATGGACATTTATTTGTTGCTGGATCTCCGGGTGATTCAACAATTCAGATTTACTATCATATTGCGCTTTCAGCATCAAGGAGACGTCAATCATTCCCCATATATTTAATTTCCCGCTGGTACTTTTTGTTTTGACCACAAAATCTATCGTGATCACATTAGGATCCATAAGGGTTGTTGTACCTATATAATCGTAGACTAATTCTTTGTTTTGGGTTAATGCGTCGATAATCAGCCGCATTATTTTTTGCCTTCTGTCCATACCTCGAAGATATTAAGATTTTCTTTTTCCCTTAAACCAAGGTGTAGAAAACGGACATAATTATCAAACAAGACTTGGTGTGTAACTTTAATACTACCGTCTCATAATTCTGTATAATGATATTAGTTTTGCTGAATACGTGACGTTTGGGTAATTCAAACGTCTGCCGTACACGACTATTACTTATATTACTTTTCATGCCGCCGGAATCTACGGATTAACAGGTAATTCAACATTTTTTGAGAAGGTACTGGTATTGGATTTTAAACACGGGCAGATCGGGATCGTTAAGAAATGAAACATGATTTACAATAGGATGATATACAAATGATTTACTTTGTAATTACCGATAATATCGTCCCATGCCAATAGAACAACTCATCGCATATTTTGTAAAATATATCCCGCTTAAGGATATTGAAAAGAATGAGTTGAAGAACCGGGTAATTGAGAAGCGGATCAAACGCCGTCAATTTATCCTGCAGGAAAATGACGTTTGCAAATACTACACCTTTGTTGTTTCCGGCTGTTTTAAAATGTATGGCGTTGATGATAAAGGAGCAGAACATAATATCCAGTTTGCCGCCGAAAATGATTGGATCGCCGATATCGGCAGTTTTCATTCCGGCAAAGCAAGCCGACTTTATATTGAAGCGATAGAGCCATCGGTCATCCTGCAGATCGATCAAACAAACCTTGTCTATCTTTATCACAATCACCCTAAGTTCGATAGGATTTTCAGGGTAATTGCCGAAAATAAATTCATAGAACTGCAAAACAGGGTATTGTTAAATATAAGCTCGACGGCCGACGAACGTTATCAAACTTTTCTGAATCAATACCCAAACCTGGCCAACCGGCTGCCCGATACCCAAATCGCATCATACATTGGCATCACACCTGAATTTTTGAGTAAGGTCCGCCGTATCAGGGCTAAAAAGCAATTACCCTTAACTTAGGTTAAGCTTATTTCTTAACCTTGTTTATGGGCTGTTTCTTTCCACAGTCAGTTCCTTTGCATTGCACTTAACAATAAGTGTACAATGACAAATGGATACACAATCAGAACAAACCGCAATAGAAAAACTGATTTTTTCTTTCAGCGATGCTTTTAATGCCGCAGATATTTCAAAAACAGTGGCATCATTTACTCCCGATGGCATCAATATGCCCAATACAGCCCCAGCTGCCAAGGGAACAGAACAGTTAACTACAGCTTTTGGATTGCTTTTCGGCTCTGCCCAAATCAACATTAAATATGTTATTGATGAGATCAGTGTAATCGGCGAACATGCCTTTGCAAGGACAAATTCAACAGTAAATACCCTTATTAAAGCTACCGGCGACAAGCTCCTGTTAGAAAACAAGGAACTGTTTCTACTCCGCAAACAGGATGGAGAATGGAAGATCTCCCATTACATTTTCAATAATACCAAAACCACCAGGTAATCATTTACACATTATAAAAAACGACATATGAAAATTATAATCACAGGTTCTACAGGAAATATCAGTAAACCACTTACCTCCCTGCTGGTTGAGGAAGGTCATGATGTAAGCGTCATTACCAGTAATGAGAATAAAGCTGCCGAGATCGAAGAACTCGGGGCAAGCCCGCTAATAGGTTCCGTTGAGGGTGCAGATTTTATAAAAAATGCATTTCAGGGGGCGGATGCAGTCTATACCATGATCCCGCCAAACATGACTTCGGCCAACTGGAAAGAATATATTTACGGAGTGGGAAATAATTATGCGCAGGCTGCCAAAGCTGCCGGCGTAAAAAAGGTGGTTAACTTAAGTGCCGTGGGTGCAGATGTGCCGAAGGGAGGAGGCCTTACCAGCCTTTACTATTACGTGGAGCAGGAATTAAATAAACTGGAGGATGTAGCCGTTGTTCATTTAAGGCCCGGTTCTTTCTATTTCAACTTTTTTGGCAATATAGATATGATAAAACATATGGGTATCATTGGTAATAATTACAACGCTGATGTGTTGCCGCTGACCCATCCGCTGGATATCTCGCAGGCGGCTTTTGAAGAATTGTCAGCACTAAATTTCAATGGTAAACGCGTGCGCTACGTAGTGAGCGATGAGCTTTCGACCAAGGAAATTGCGGAAGTGCTGGGCGAGGCAATTGGCAAACCTGACCTGCAATGGGTAAAATTCAAAGACGAGGATGCATTGCATGGGATGATCCAGACGGGTCTTACACCGGATGTAGCCGAGATTTTGGTGGAAATGGGCCAGGGTGTTGAAAGTGGCATCGGCCTAGCTGAATATTTGCAAAACAAACCAACGTTTAGCGTCCATAAATTCAAAGATTTCGCGAAGGTATTTGCGGCGGCGTACGCAAACAGTTAGGGCGATCCCCGTTTAAAAACTAATCATATGAAAGAGAATTTCAAATTACGTGTAGCTGCTATCATGATTACTTTAGTGGCTATAGTGACCCTTATTGGCCCATATGCTGCCGATTGGAACCGCACACATATCTATAACCCGAGGTGGCCGCCGCATGCCAAGTTTCATAACGGTCAAACCATGCTGTTGGGGACGTTTTTAGCCCTGGGTGCATTGTGGTACACATGGAAAACTGTAGGAGATTTAACGCTCAAAACAATCAATTTAAACGTTGCTATCTTCTTGGCGTTTGGTTATTATTTAACACAGTCTACGGCTATTTTCTTTCCGGGCGCTGGATTTACCGACCCTGAATTTGGCCCGATCTGGAGATTTATTGGCATACCCGGTCAATTAAATATAGATATACCGATGTTTGTTTTACTGGCAGTTACTTATTACCTGGTCAATATCAAAAAGGAAAAAATGTTGAATACATAAGGTAATTGTCAAAGCGTGATAAAGAAAATGGGCGCCCATTTTCAACGCTTAGGCAATAAGTGTGCAAGGCGGATAAAATGTTAAGGCCTAAGCACAGCAAAAATATATATTAAAAGTCTACGCTTGTATGGTCGTACTTTTCGTCCGCCGGTTGGTAACTTTATTTCAACGAGGTACTATTAATTACAAAACAACAATAAACGTTATCTTCTCCAGGCGTTCTTATATTTCTTTAAATCATTTCCAGTTAAAAGACGTTAAACTAATTCAGAAGGTATAGACTTTACCCATTGAAGTGCCGTTATCTATCCAGGATTTACGGCCATTAAAGCATCCTCCGGCGACTTCAGAAATAACTGGTATATTTTTTCGGTATCTCCCACATGTATTTCCAATTCATCCTTTTCAAAACTTTTCATGAAAATGGAAGCTACTTCAGCAGCGCTTATTTTGGGCACATCTAATCCTTTAGCCAAAGGCGTTTCAGTTAAAGGAGGCATCAGGTCAAAAAATTTAATATTTGATCCTTTTCTTTTTAGCGCCAGCCGAGACGCCAGACAGTAGGAATGCAAGGCCGCCTTAGTTACACTATAAGTTGGATAATTGAGATTAGGAACAAACGCGAGGCCAGATGTTGTACTACAAAAGCCGCCTCTTTCTTGTTATTTAAAATCGGTTCCAGTGCGTGCGTCAGCCTGATATTTGCAAAATAGTTAGTGCCCATTTCAGATTTTGCGTAAGCCAGATCAAATTCATTGCTATACAGGCTATAATCATTAGCTGCGCCGGCGTTCAGTATCGCTACATTTAAATCGCTATGATTCAACTTAATGGTTTGAATGAGTTTATTTAAATCATTGTCATTAGTCAGATCGGTGGTAATGGCAGTGGAATTATTTAATTTCTTGGCTTCTGTTTCAAGCAGGTCTGCGCTTTTATCCACCATGATGAGCTTATTGTTTTTCCCGCTAAACAATTTTGCTATCTCGAGTCCGATACCGCTCGCGGCCCCGGTAATTAAAATAGTGTTTCCTGAGGTTTTCATAAGTTTTATTTAAATGGTTTATTGAAGATTAAGAATCAATGATGCTCAAGAAAATGTCTGAGCTTGTTGCCGAGAATTTCAACCCATCCATCCTCAAATCGTTTTCTTGCGAAATGCGGATCGGTTGGAAAACTTGAAAGGCCGGTATGCGTAAGTTTAAGTTTAGTTTGATTACCCTCTTCGGTTATTTCAAAAATCACTTCTGAATAACCGGGATAACCGATGTAGGTCCAGCTGTGTGCCAAAAGCTTTTCTCTTATGACCTGCGTAACCCGCCATTCTTTTTGAAATGGCGAACCGTCATTTATAAATTCAAAATTGAAGCCAACAACAGGCTCAAACTTTTTCAGCTGAGGGAAATACCATTCGCGCATACTGTTTTCATTAGTAAGCGCCAGCCACACTTTCTCAATTGGGGCGTTATAAATCAGTTCTAATACAAATGGAGTATCCATAGATCCTTTTGTCTGCATTGCTATAAGTTGATAACGGCCAAAATTTGGGGAAGTTTGACCGGGTTAGTATCTTTGAGGATACCAAAATAAAATGCAAGACATCGAAAAACATTTGCTCCACCGTGACGTGCAGGACGCACTGGAACTAATAGGCGGCCGGTGGCGCGGTGCTATCATGACATCATTATGCGGCAGCCCTAAACGTTTCTCAGAATTGAAGGAAGATCTGAAACCAATTACCTCACGCGTATTGACAAAAGAGTTAAGGTATCTCGAACAGAATAAGCTGATTAATGTAGAGCGAAGCACAGCGGCTGCAAATTCAGTGCTTTATACGCACTCCGAACACGGCAGTAGTTGTGGGCCAATTATCTTGCAACTGCGTGACTGGGCCATAAAACATCGCGAAATCATGCTTGAATATTTGAAAGAATAAAAGGAATTCAGGATTTATGTGATTCCCGATTTTTACAAAATAACAGACATGTTGCTTCTGCAATCTGATCAGCACCGGCCTGACTTATGATGATGCCTTCGCCCTGGTTAAAAAAGTGCGTACTTTTATTAATCCGCGTCCCGGCCAGATAGACAGGTTGAAAGAACTGGAAAAATATTACCAGGAGAAAGGACGGTCCAACAATATTATTTAGCACCGAGTAGTAGCTGGCCAAGCTCCGCCATTATTTTACACGAGCAGGCTTACTAACTGCTCTGGCGGCTTTGTTGTTTTCGGTAGAGATAGGCTTCAACAATTTTCGCAGAAGAACCAACAGCGTTGATCGCTGCTTTTAACTGAACTTTGGTTACGTTTAACCGGTCTGCCCAGGCCCGCAGTTCGGTATCATTTGGCTTACTGATCGGTTCTACGGTGACTTGTTGCTGATTATGACTGAGCTGCATCTTTATTCTTTTTAATTTTTTCCGGACTGGTTTCACTAACGATTTTTGCTTTTCTAACTGGTTTTGCTTTTTCTGGTTTAGCAACAGCAGTTTCTATTTTCTCCGGTTTTGCAGGTTGTACTGGCTTCACTTCTTTGGCGATTTTCTTCGCCAGTTTCTTCGAGCCTTTTCCGATCTTTTTTGCCAGCTTAGTTGTGCCTTTACCCAACTTGGTAGTCACTGTTTTCAGTTCACTTATCAAGCCCGTTTCGATCTCTTTTTCGATTTTCTTGGTCTCGGCTTTAACCTTTGATTTTAATTCGCTCTTTTTCATTGGATTATATTATCCAAAGGTAAGTTATCAATACATTAAATTCATATTATCATTATGTTAACTATTGAATGATCGCCTTCAGTACAGGGATTCTTGGATACAATTTTTATTATTGAAAGTTAAAGTGCAATGAAGATAGCTGTAAGCAAGAAATTCATACAAACACCAATAAGAAGTTGCAAAAATAAACAGTTTTGTTTATTTTTGAGTATGGAGCAATGGATAGAGAAATATCGCGGTATAGATCCCAGGGCTATTTTGGGTCGTGAATTGAAGAAGAAAAAACTAAAGCAATCAGCTTTCGCCCAGAAAATCAAACTTCCGGCTCAAACCCTGAATGCTATCTTGAAAGGCAAAAGGAATATTACAACAGAAGTTGCACTTCGGATAGACCATGAACTTGGTTTAGAAGAAAGTACGATGGCCATCCTGCAAGCGATGTATAATACTAAACTGATCAAGCAAAAAATAAATAGCAACTACAAGCCTGACACCAATAAAATCCGTAAAATCCTTTTTTGGGATACGGATTTTGAAAAAATCGATTGGCATCAAAAAAAGAATGCCGTTATCCAGCGGGTTTGGGAACGCGGAAACGAAATGGAAAAAAGTGAGATCCAGCATTTTTATGGAATTGATGCAGTAGAAAAAGCCCTTTCGCAAAAACGTATTCCTATGCCGGCTCCGTCATTATCACATCAAAAGAACAGCTGATGTTACATTGGGAGACAGTATCGGAAGACCTTAAGCAGACCTTGCTTATTTTAATGGAGGCAGATGTTTTAAAGGATTACCGACTTGTCGGTGGAACGGCTTTAAGTCTCTATCTGGGGCACAGAATGTCTGTGGATATCGACCTATTTACGGACGCTGCTAATTATGGTAAGATCGACTATAATGAAATAGAGGAATTTCTAATAGATACTTTTCCTTATGTAAGCGGTGATTTTGGCGGTGTGCCTGTGTTTGGTAAAGGATATGTCATTGGAAAAGACAAAGACAATGCGGTGAAAGTAGATATCTACTATGCAAGTGAGTCATTTACTCAGGAAGCAGTCGAGTCCGATGGTATCCGTCTTGCAACTATTGATGATATCGTTGCAATGAAAACAGATGTGATTTCACGCGGAGGTAGGAAAAAAGATTTTTGGGATCTGCATGAATTACTCGATAGTTATACAATTGATAAGATGATTGCCCTGCACGCAGCTACTTATGAATGGACACATGACGAAAATGGCATCGTTAACAATTTCACTGATTTTGCACAGGTGGACGAAGATTTTGATCCAATTTGTTTAAAAGGAAAAGAATGGGCCTTTATCAAAGATGATTTCGAAGAAGCACTAAAAAAGTTAGAGAACGGCACTGATCCTAAAAGCCCTTCTGCGAAAACATAGTCAGCCCGAAACTGATGGCGATACGAGAAAGGTTTAAAAAGCTGATGATTATTTAAACTGAAAATAGGCAATGCAATTGCGGTTAAGGCCATGAAAATAAAGCAATGGCACCGAGCCGTTTGATTACTTGCCATCGGTAAATTTCCCCATAACCTTTTTGTTATTCCCGATATGCATGACTAAAAGGATCAGCATCGGCGCGGTCAGGCCATTGTGAAGTTTATTTGGCGTAATTTCTCGTGTTAATTTTTTTTCAATTTTTCAATAATTTGATTCTGCAATTTCTTTTTAAAATCGTCGTCAAGTTTAACGCCTCCGGTGATCTGCGGTTTATGGAAAAGCTTATAGACCAATTTATTGATCACAATACTTTGCTGCTCAAACATCCGGCACTCGGAGCAACATATCAAGTGTGCCTTCAGCTCCAATTTCTCGCGGATAGTCAATTTGTCTATTTGTTTTTTCTCGATAAGCCATGTCGCTTTCCTGCAGTTGTAGGCAATATTTTTTAACGTATTTTTCAAGCCTGGTTTATGAAACGGTGAATGGCGATATCGGCGTTATCTTGAAAAGAGGTGTTTTTTAAATCAGTATAAAAAGTGCTCTGATCAACCACATCCCCTGATAATTTACCCTCTTTACTTGCATAAAAAACGCCGCTTTTATATCGATCTTCCGAAACGCCATCGACAAAACGTTTTACACCTACTTCTAAACTATGTACCATGTCTCCTAATAACGGAAATACAATAGGCATCATAATATATTTCAACATAAAGCGCATTGGCCCGGGCAAACTATCCGGTGCCCCGGTTCCCTTCGTGTTCCCAGGACTCATCACAACAAATTTGAGGTTAGGATATTTTCTGGCCATTGCTAAAGTCCACATCGTTCCTGCATATTTCACGTATCCATACGCTTGCGTTACATCGAACTTTTTTCCAAAATAGGTTCCATTAAGAACGCCGGCAAACTCATCTACAGACGAAGTCCCCATGGTAACCGGTTTCATTCCGAGACTCTTTACTCCGGGAACCGCTTCCGCACTTACGAACAGCACTGTTTTTTTTAACTTATCGTGCTTTATTAATTCCTCTACTAAAATGACATTACCTAAGATATTAGTAGCGGCTAATTGATTCATTCCTGAACGCGTTATGTTCTCTGCAGTTTTCCCAACCATTCCACCAGCGTTTAAAATTACGGCATCGACAGGTTCCTTTATTTTTCCTACTGCATTTCTTACTGAATCGGCATCGGAAACATCTCCAATTATAATTTCAAAAATCTTTTTTCCCGTTTGGGCCTCAAGATCCTTTTTTGCAGCCTCGGCTTTCACTTGGTTTCTACAAAAAAGAATCACTTTTTTTGTTTCTTTTTTCAGTGCTAACTGGCGGGCAGCTTCTTTCCCAAGCCCCGCATTTGCTCCGGTGATTAATATACTTTCGTTCATTTTTTCAAGTCTTTTTTGGTGGTTAACTAAATATGAATTATTAATTCGATTATGCAATAGTACGGTTATCGAATTAAATTATCAAATCAAATCGGTTTATTAAATTACAATGACATTGATTACATAATAGGTTTATTTTACTTCCCCATCTTCATTAATGAAGATGAGCGCAGTATTGCGTTATTACGGAATTAAAATAGTACCATTAACGTAATAAACAAACAAAAAAAATTAAAGCTGGATTGAACTGGCGAGTTGAGCGAGATTAGCAATAAGTGTTACCTTCTCCACCTCAGTCAAATGGCCTAATACCTTTTTAGCTACGATTTCTCTCCTGTTTTGAAATTCCTTATACGAGGCTTTTCCTTTCCGGTCAAGTTCGACTTTAACGACACGCCGGTCGTCGTTAGAATTATACCGCAAAAGAAATTTATTGGTGACGAGCTTATCAACAATGGTAGTCAATGTGCTCAGTGGAGCTTGTATATAATCAGCTATATCACTCATTTTGACACTCCTTTTTTCCCCGATAAATGCGATAATGAATAACTCTTTTTCGTTTAAATTACCACAGATCTTGCAGCAATACTCAGACTCACTTTTTATCGCATTATTCAAATTAAACATGACGGATAAGAATTTCTCAGCATTGCCATCTTCTAATACCATATTGATTTTTTAACCTGCTTTAAAATAATGATAATTAACCGCTGCAAAAATAGACGATTAAAATTGAATATTTAGTGCTCGTCAATCTCTGTTCCCCTTTTATTCGATATCCGGTTTAAGTTAATTCAAGGCAAAAGTCACTTCGTCCTTGTTGATAATATCATAGCTAACCAACTCAGCACCAGTCGCTACATTGAAAATTATGAAACCTTAGCAGGGAATAAATTCATCGGTCACGATCAAGTTTTGATGAAAATTTACGATTCAGGCTTGCGGACTTTTTTCTATTTGACCAGCCAGTCTTCTTTTTCATTCCGGTATCCCAAGACAACAAAGTGGAGCTAACCCAACATTATGATTACTAAATCGACGTTTAGATTTAGCAATCATAATGTTCAAGAAATAGTTTACGATCAAGCAGTAACAACTCTCATGGATTTTCGGGAATCGATAGGGTTAAGATTGAAAAATTTTATAGTATTAGGTTCACAATGCTTAATTAAAGTAATTACCTGGAATTGGACATCGTCGACAATACCCCAATCTTTTGCCAAATAAATATCAGTTGTTGAGTGACCATTATCTATATGGTTCAACGCTTCACCAATATCGTCCACGCTCATACGGCAATCGTTTCGAGCCAGGGTACCAAATGTGTGACGCGCCCAATATAAGGTAAGCTCCTCAAGGTTTGTAATTTCCCGCAAACCTTTCATTCCTTTGTACAAGGCGTAATCTAAATAATCATAGGCACCATACCGTGTATTAAGCTTACCTAAATATTTTTCTAACAATGGTTTCGCTTCGTCAACAATCTTTATACTGATAAAAGCCTCGTCCTGTCTACGTCCCTGGGTCTTCGAACGTTTATATTCAAAACGTCCGTTAATCACGTTGGCGGAAGTTGCGTGATAGAAATCAACTGCATTGGTTCCGCACAGATAAAATGACAGCATGAACAGATCCCTGGCGAGTTCGATCCTGCTGTCTTTAGGAACTTGTGTATCACGAATGATAATAACCTGTTCCACATCAAAGCTTCTGGACTTACTGGCAGGCGGTGAACCGACTTTATACCTTGTAAAAGGATAGTGCTTTATACGGAATATACCCAGTTCGTCATTATTGTAACGTCTTTTGGCTTCATTGAATAAAGTTCGCAGGTCCCGCATGTGAGCATGCAAGCCACCTTTTGATAAACCTTTTTCCTGGGTAGTGACTTTATTACCAAACTGGTTGATCCTGATCTGTGTCCGGGGAGATTTCAAAAATCGCTCGTAGGAATAAAGCATATTTGAGTGTATCTCGTTAATAGAGATCTGCGAGCGTCCGAAATAATCGGTTAAGCTGTTTCTGATGTTTCTAAATGTCCTTGAATAGGGTTCACGGTTTTGCTGCTCACTTTTCAGGAAGTCGATGTGCTCATTGGCGAAAGCGACAATATCAATATCCTTATTGTTGTCCTGCAGGTAATCCCTTAGCTGCTCACAGGTAAAAAATTCCAGCCGGTAACCAACAGAGCCAATCAGGATACGGAAGTCATCAAGGGTGTCATCCAGCCATTTGAGAACCATCTTATCCTTGATCTCAAAATCTTTAGTTATCTGTCTTTTTGAGACGAAATGAGGGGAATCAATAAACTTTCTTTCCCCTTTGTGATAGACAACGTACTTCACATTAAAAGTACCGTCAGCTTTTTCATGGTGCGAATAAATCTTTGCACTTACGGTCGTCTATGAAGAAGTATTCGGCAGGTTCTATTGGGATGCTTTCGCCGAAGCACGGTCAGATTATGAGACCGCGTTGACCAGTGTGGTAGAAACCGGCAGAGATTATCAGGCGAGTGAAATCGAATTGATGCTCATCCGGCATGGCCGGGAAGAAACGATCTTCGTTACTTTTGTCTATGCCGCAATCAAAATCAAGGCGGGCAAGGTGACTAAAATAGCTGTCTGGGTACTGGAAAACACCAGGCAGGTCGCTGAACGCGAGAGCAAAGAACTGACAAGGGTCGCTTTCCAGCAGGAACGTGACCGGCTTAAAAGCTTTTTCATGCAGGCACCTGTCGGCATTTGTATCCTGGGCGGCGAGGCGCTCACCTTTGAATTGGTTAATCCACTCTACCAGCAATTATTCCCCGGCCGGGATCTCATCGGTAAACCACTGCTGGACGCCGTTCCCGAGATCAGGGATCAGCCGATATGGGAGATTTTGCAGCAGGTTTACCAAACCGGGAAAACCTTTGAAGGAAACAGCTTATTGATCCCGCTATCCAGGACCGATGACGGCCCTGTTGAAGACCGGTATTTTAATTTTATTTATACAGCGCGTACCGGCCTGAACGATGAGATCGACGGCATCATGGTTTTTGTATTTGAGATTACAGAAATACTCGCCGGCCAAAAAGAACTGCAAAAAGCACAGGATATCCTGAACCTCGCTATAGAAGCATCGGAACTGGGAATCTGGCGCGCAGATTTTGGCAGCGATCAGTTGCATATCTCTGACCAGACCCGTGCCATTCACGGCGTACCGGCAGGAAAGCAGTTAACACTGACCGAGTCATCGGCGATGATCCGGGAGGAATTCCGTGAAAGGGTCATGAAAGGAATAGCCTATGCGGTGGAGCATAAGCAGGACTTTTGTGAAGAATACTGGATCGATCCGATGGATGGCAGTAAATCCCGCTGGTTAAGATCGAACGGCAAAGCCTATTATAACGAAAACGGTGAGCCCTTGTATATTTCCGGCACGATAGCCGATTTGACGGAACAGAAAGAAGATGATATCCGCAAAAGCGATTTTATCGGCATGGTCAGCCATGAGCTTAAAACACCGCTGACTTCACTGACCTCTTACTTGCAGGTCCTCCAATCTAAAGCCACCCAATCATCCGATAGCTTTACCAGGGGAGCATTAGATCAGTCGGTCAAACAGGTTAAAAAAATGACGACCATGATCAACAGCTTCCTAAACATTTCCCGTCTGGAATCCGGCAAAATCCATATCGACCGACAGACCTTCGACATGGCCATCTTAGTGAAAGAAACCGAAGCGGAAACGGTTGTCATGAACAACAGCCACACCTTTATTTTTCACCCGGTTGAACGGACAATGGTCAACGCGGACCGCGATAAGATCGGCCAGATAATCAGTAATTTTATTAGCAATGCCGTTAAATATTCTAAGCCGGGCTCAACAATACAAATCGCCTGCGTGAGTGAAGGAAATGAAGCGCGTTTCAGTGTCAGTGACGAAGGAATGGGAATCAGTCCGGAAGATACCGGGCGGCTCTTTGAGCGCTATTACCGCGTAAAAAACAACACCTCCATATCCGGTTTTGGCATCGGTTTGTACCTCTGCGCGGAGATCATCATGCGCCATGAAGGCAGGATATGGGTAGAGAGCGAGGCGGGCAAAGGATCGGTATTTTACTTCAGCCTCTCGCTCGAAAGATAGCTGATTTATTACGTACATTTACCAATACCCCAAAAACGGCATCCAACTCGTTAGAAAGTTTCTTTCTCTTTTTGGTTTCAAAACATAGAAAGATGGAAATAATCATTCAGGAAACAAACCAGGACATTCTGGAAATTTTAAAGTACGCTTTGGAGCAGGAAGGATTCGAGGTATATGCCATGTTGGATAGTGAAGATGATATCCTCGCTCTCATAAATGAATACCGGCCGCACGTAGTCATGCTCGATTATCGTTTAGACGGAAAAGTTTGCCTGGCGGTATTAGAAAAGATCAAGCTGAAATACCCTCACCTGCCAGTGATCGCCATGAGCTGTAACAATAATATCAATGAGGAATACAGCCGGGCCGGTTTCAATGATTATATTTCCAAACCTTTCGACCTTGATCATTTATATATGACCTTAAGGAAATATATTCCCAAGCACATTCCAAAAGACGTCATCATTGATATTTTGAAAAAAACACCACTGGCTCCATGAAAAAGATCGATCAGTCGCTGAACAGCACTTCGCTGGGCGTTGTATTTATGGAGCAGTTGAGCATCCTGTATAACGCGAAGGTAATTCTCACGGAACGTTTACCGGAATTAGCCAGCCAGGCCACCTTTCAAAATTTGAAGCATGCGCTGGCAGAAGATTGGGAAGAGACAAAACTGCAAATGATCGCGCTGAAAACAATCTTTCAATTAATGCAGGAATCCTGGCTTACTCATCATTGCTTCGGCATGATCGCGGTTATTGATGAGGCGCATAAACAAGTAAGTTTTAACCGCGACAAGCATTATGAAAGCGATATGTCGATCCTGTGTTACATGGCAGTGATCGAAAACATGCAGGTGGGCGCCAGTCAAATCCTGAACCTCATGGCGTTGAAATTAGCTTACCAACCGTATGCCCAACTGGTTTTGGAATGTCTGGATATCGCTAAAGATAATTCACGCCTAATAATGTGCGTTGCGGCGGAATATTTGGAAGATTAAAGCGGCCAACTTATTGTAATTCGATCCATAACGGTGCGTGGTCACTGCTATGCGGCCAGCCGCGCACATCTGCATCCACCACGCCCCTGAGTAATCGCTCCGCTAATTGCTTATTCAACAAGAAATGGTCAAGTCTTAATCCCGCATTTCTGCCGTAGGCATCACGTAAGTAATCCCAAAAGGTATAAATGCGTTTGTCAGGATACAAGGACCGCAATGCATCCGTCCAGCCCTGTTCCAGCAACTCCATCCAAAGCTCCCGTGCTTCGGGCCGGAACAGCGCATTATTGACATATTTTTCCGGCTTATAGGTATCCAGGTTAGTTGGCATGATATTGTAATCACCGATCAGCGCCACCGGTAAACCAAAAGATTTCAGTTTTAGCGCATGGGACGTGAGCCGCATGATCCACCTGATTTTGTAATCAAATTTTAGGCCCGGGTAAGGATTGCCGTTCGGCAGGTATAGACAGCCGATCACTATGCCATTGATAAAAGCTTCAATATACCGGCCGTGTGTATCATTTGGATCGCCGTCTAAACCCCGGCGGGTTTCTTTGATTTCATGGCGCGACAGGATCGCCACCCCGTTCCAGCTTTGCTGTCCGTGCCAGATCGCATGATAGCCAAAGTCCAGCAGCGCTCTTGCCGGAAAGTCCTTATCGGTACACTTCAGCTCCTGTAAACAGACCACATCCGGCTCCGCTTCCTCCAGCCAGCGCAGTAGGTTCGTGAGCCGGCCATTGATGCCATTGATATTCCAGGTCGCTATCTTCACCCGAAAATAACAGTCATTAGTCTTTGTAGTTTTCGATAGTATCGCTGGAACGTATTTCTGCCCTATTCGGATCATCACCCGCATCGCGTAAGGCCCGGCGCTGGCGCAAAAGGTCCCAGTACTGATCCAGTTCAGATTTGACAGTATGCAGGTCTTTCACTTCCTGGTCAGACAGGTCGGACTTGCCGTATAAATGTTCCTCTTTTTCGGTTAACTGTTTGATGTGTGCCAGTACAGCCTGGTCATTGGTGTTCTTTTCCATGGTGGGATAAGCGTTGGTTGAGCCTAATGTTTGAAGATATACGAACTATTTCAATAATGAGTGAAACTTAATCCGGCTTTAACGCTTATGCAAGCCTATGGCAACTATCAAAAATCTTCAGCCACTCAGCGCAGAAAAGCTGTTTGACGTATTAAAAACAGAATTCGCGGATTATATCAACGGCAAACTAGATTCCAATCTTTCCATTGAATATGCGCACGTCTATGATGAGATCAACGTATCGTTTCCCGAAGTGATCGACAGACCGGCACTGAATATAACAGTAACGGATGTGGAACTGACGGTAACGGTTTTGGCGATCGAATCAGATTATAACACCGATCTGCTGGAAGAAAACATGATTGTATTCCTGGAAGAAAAGGCCGGTTAATTATCCCTGCCCTGGCTTACTCAATATCCATTTGCTGCAATAAGCCATCCCTGATCACATAAACGTGCTTCACCTGACCGTCAAATAAAATTTGCCCGGTTAGGTCTTTCACCAACTGGTAAACCTGCACTTCGACTTTGCCGTCGGGGCGCACGGTCACACCTATGGGTTCTACTTTCGGATCGATCTCACCCCATTGCCTGGTCCAGTATTCCTTCACCGCTTCATAGCCGGTCACGTAACCGCCCTCAAAAGCCTTTGGCCAATGAATATCCGGATGCATAACGGACAAAACGGTATCAATTTCGCGGTTATTAAATCCCGCGTACGCTTTTTCAATTAAGACTTGATTACTCAGCATGTTTCTCGTTTTATAGGGTGTGCATCATAAGTAGTAAATATCACCCGATTCCCGAAAATTATAATTTCAGGAGTAAAGCATGGAATTGAGCTAAAATCTGGCTCCGCAGTTCAACGTCGCCGGAAGTCATTTCCCCGATTAGTTTAAGCTTGCTTTGGAGATAGTCTTCGGCGTGGTGCCGGTCATGCGCCATCATCCAATCCGCGTTGTAAGAAAGATCAGCGTATTTAACCGTTTGTGCATCAGCGCTGACTTGCGCCAGGCGTTCATCCTCCAAAGCTTTGCGCATCTTTTTCGGCAGCGGATTTTTAGCTTTGGTAAAATGCCGGGTCAGTTCGGTCACGCAGCCGCCGATATGTTCCGTCTCTTCCGGGTTATAACCAAAACCCTTCAATTGCTCCAGCAGCACAGTCAATGTAACTGCCGTTTTTTCCAGCACATCATGACACAACCCGATCTCGAAGCTCAGCGGCGCTGCACTGGCTACGCGGTTGGCCACCGCTAACACATGATCCAGATAAGGCGCAATGGTTTCCTTAATGAGTTGCCCCTCATGCTGCGCTTTTACCCAATTAATTAATTTTAGCCTGCGGTTCATGCTCCAAAAGTTACACCGCTGATTTGTTCACACAAACGCAAGAATTCCTCCTGCACAGCCGTATCGTCGGACTTTAACTGGTACCTGGCCTCGCGCTGGTGATGGAAATATTTACCGCTCACCAAAGCGCCGGGGTCATCGCTGACCGCCAGCCAAACCTGCGTTTCGTAACCTTTTTGCAGGTCATCCGGCGCACCGGCACCACCCATCTTAGTCGCTACCCAACCCGGATCAATCGCGTTGGAGTGAACGTTCGGCCATTTTCTGGCCACCACTTTTGCTAAAATCAGATCATGCAGCTTGGAATCACTATAACGAACCTTTGGCGGCTCGGCATTCAACCCGGCGAGTGTTGGATCACCATTCAAATGATCCCCTGAACTTAAATAAATCAGGCGTTTGGGCGGGTCAATCAAACAGGTCAGGATATAGGGCGCAATGGTATTAACCGTCAATATCGTTTGAGCAGGCTTCTGGTACACCCCTGCATTATGGATGATTACATCAAACCTGTCCAGGGCATTTATTTTGCCCGCCAGCCTTTTTGTTTGTTCCATATCCGACAAGTCACCACTTAACGCTGTTTTCGCACCTGGAACTTTTGATAAAGCTTCTTTTGCCCGGCTTTCATTACGGGCATGCAATACCACTTCGTGGCCTTGTTTAACCAGTTCGATGGCAGCTAATTGGCCTAAACCATCAGCGGAGCCAGTGATCAATATTTTTTTCATTTGCTTTGTCTTAAATATGTTTTGCCAAATAGGGTGCTGTTCGGCTGTGTTTGTTTTTCACAATGTCTGCCGGTTTGCCCTCGGCTACGATCTTTCCTCCCGCTTCACCCGCACCCGGCCCGATATCAATCACCCAGTCACTGGCGGCGATTACTTCCATATCATGTTCAACTAAGATCACCGTATTGCCGGCATCAACCAGGCGGTTTAATTGTAACAATAAACGCTCTACATCTGAAGGATGTAAGCCAGTTGTCGGCTCATCCAAAACATAAAGCGTTTGGCCATGCTGTGCCCGCTGGAGTTCGGTCGCCAACTTAATGCGCTGGGCTTCTCCGCCCGAAAGTTCCGTCGCAGGTTGTCCCAAACGCAAATAACCTAAACCCACTTCCCGTACCACTTCCAGTGCCCGGCTGATCGCAGGTTCTTCATCAAAGAAATTGGCGGCTTCGTCGACCGTCAAACCCAAAACTTCAGCGATATTTTTATCCTTGTATTTGACTTCTAAAGTCTTAGGATTATACCTCGTGCCGCCGCAAGTCGGGCAAGGTGTATAAACACTCGGCAGGAACAACAGCTCTACCATCACCATCCCTTCACCCTCACAATGCGGGCAGCGTCCTTTCACCACGTTGAACGAAAAACGACCGGCATCGAATTTCCGCGCCTTAGCCATCGGGGTGGCCGCAAATAATTTGCGCACATGATCGAACAAGCCGGTATAAGTAGCCAGGTTAGACCGTGGCGTCCGGCCAATCGGCTTTTGATCGACGACGACCAAACGTTTAATATTTTTCATTCCCGAACTAATCTTCCCGCCCAAAGTTACGACCTCGCTATTCTCTAATGGATCGGCCTCGGTATCCGTAGAAATATCCACCTGCAAACCCAATTGCTCCGCGACCAGCTCGACCAGCACCTGGCTGACCAGACTGCTCTTCCCCGAACCCGAGACACCCGATACACTAGTTAAGACACCCAGCGGGAAAGCTACATTCAAATCCAACAAATTGTTCCTAGTGATGCCTTCCAGTTTTAACCAGTCTTTCGCAATTCGCGGATCAGTGATCGTTTTGGCCGCGTCGTCATAAATATAATGCCGGGTCAAAGATTCCTTTACTCCCCGCAAACCTTCCGGCAGGCCGCTATACAAAATATGGCCGCCTTTTTCACCTGCTGCCGGCCCGACATCCACGATCCAGTCCGCATGTCGGATGACATCTATCTCGTGCTCCACCACAAACAAAGAATTACCCGATGCTTTCAACTTATCCAAAGCCCGCAAAAGCGCTTCGGTATCCGCCGGGTGCAAACCCGCCGATGGCTCATCCAACACATATACCACCCCAAACAAATTGGATCGCACCTGGGTCGCTAAGCGCAAACGCTGTAATTCGCCCGGCGATAAGGTCGGCGTACTGCGTTCAATCGTCAAATAACCCAAGCCCAGATCGAGCATTACCTGTAAGCGCGCCAGGAAATCTTCAGCGATGCGTTGAGCTACCACCACCTTTTCCGGATGGGCAGTCTCCATTTTCTTTAACGCTGGCGCAACGCCCTTCGCATAAGGCTCAAAGATTGTCGCCAGTTTGTTTAACGCCAGTCGTGAAATCTCGGCAATATCATAGTCCGCGAATTTGATGGACAAAGGCTCCTGCCGCAGCCGTTTGCCATGACATACCGGGCACTCGGTGCTCAGCATATACTGGCTCACCCGCTTCTTCATCAGCGCGCTTTGCGTGTTGGCAAATGTATGCCGTACATAACGGTGCGCTCCAGTGAACGTCCCCATATAATCGGGCTGGCGTTTGCTGGCAATAAAGCGTTTGATCTCGGCATGGGAATAGCCCGAATAAACCGGTACCACTGGCTGCTCCTCGGTAAATAAAATCCAATCACGATCTTTTTTCGGCAGGTCTTTCCAAGGCACATCGATATCATAACCCATCGTGGTCAGGATATCGCGCTGGTTCTGACCCTGCCAGGCCGAGGGCCAGGAAGCGATCGCCTTTTCCCGGATCGTCAGCGTATCGTCCGGCACCATCGTTTTTTCGGTGATCTCGTAAACTTTGCCCAAACCATGGCATTCGGTACATGCTCCTTCCGGCGTATTGGGTGAAAAGGATTCGGCGTAAATAATACTTTGTCCGGCCGGGTAGTCACCCGCCCTGGAATACAGCATCCGCAACAGATTCGATAAAGTCGTTACGCTGCCGACAGATGAACGGGTACTGGCCGCGCCGCGCTGCTGCTGCAAAGCAACAGCCGGAGGCAAACCCTCTATTTCGTCCACCTCAGGAATCGCCATCTGGTTAAACAAACGCCGGGCGTAAGGAGAAACAGATTCCAAATAGCGTCGCTGCGCCTCGGCATATAAAGTACCGAAAGCCAAAGAGGATTTCCCCGATCCGGAGATACCCGTAAATACGACCAGCGCATCCCGTGGGATATCCAGGTTCACATTCTTCAAATTGTGTTCCCGCGCACCCCGGACCCGGACAAAGCCTGTAAAGTCCCTACCTGTTTTAGCCATAGCGTTTAAACAGGCAGATTAAAACTTGGTTTGACTTAAAGTTCGTAAGACTCGAGGATATAAACAAAAATGCCCGGTTTGAGTTCATCCAGCACCGAAATCCGGATGTGGTTTTCGAACTTTTTGCCTGCGGCCACACTCTTTATAACCGGTTTCTCCGGGTGTGCTGTTTTGGAGTAAAACTTAATGATGAATGAGGCTGGACATACAAATCTTACTTTTCAGCAAATTGCAGATGCTGCAATAACAAGCCGTACGGTGCTTTACCGCAGGTGGCCTACCACATTTGACCTGCTTCAGGATGTCTATACCCATAAAGCAAAGAAGCTGTTTGAAGGTAAGTATTTTGATAAAATTGTTGACAATGGCAGTCTGCGCCTGGACTTGCTGCAATTGCTAACGCTCTACCAGAGTATTTATGAAGAGATTGGTGCAGAAGTGTTAAACAACTATTTTTATATCAGGATGCAGGATAAAGAAAACATGAACAAACCTGCTGTTCATGTTACCGCATTAGAGATGCACCTTGGTGCTGTGGAGAAATATTGGAAAATGCGAAAACGCGAGGGGAGCAAATTAAGGCAATTAGTAAAATTACTTTGATGCTTCCTTTTGATCTGATACGAATTGAAAACCTTACCCCGGATTGGTAATATAAATAATCAAAGGCTGGAAGTTATGGTTGATGAAGTTTTACTTCCCGTATTCAAAAATTAAAGCCGATTTTAAACTACCCGAACCTATTTTCACCAATTAGTCAACTTCGATCATAGCGGTATTTGACCATTTGTAAATTACTTCTTGAGATAATTAATCTTATGGAATTAGCTAAGCATTTTAATTAAGTCCTGTATGGATTCCTCCGTCGGCGCGGCAAAATCGCTTATACCTTCGATGGTTTCTTTACACAATGGCGCAGCCCTTTCAAACATGATCTTTTCGTAAGCTGCAATGGCGTCATCAAGACTTGTAAAGCATGTATTGGTCAAACAGCTCGACAGGTCTAAGGCATCCAGCATGGCCAGGTTAACACCCTCACCATTGGGTGGCATCAGGTGTGCGGCATCTCCAATAAGCGTGATGTTAGCTTTAGTCTCCCACCTATTTTCTAAAGGAAAATAATTCAGCGGACGGGGAACAAAATGTTGACAAGCTTTAAATAAGCTAAAAAAAACCGGGTTCCAATTTTCGTAATGATCGATCAGGTAGTGTTGAACTTCTTCCGTATTATTAAAATCGATCCCGCTATCCTTTTCCCAGTTTTCCGGGTACATTGAAGCAGCATAAAAAGTCAGGCCGCCATCGCCACGCGGTTGCGCAGCTAAGGTAGCTCCGTTCCCCATCGCCATCAGGTTCGCCTGGTTAACTAACTGGTAGAAATCCGGACAAGCGGTTTCCGGCTGGTCTATTTCGCCCTGGATGATCGTAGCACCTGAATATACTGCTTTTACGTCAGTAAGGTAAGGGCGGATCAGGGAGCGATAACCATCTGATCCGATAACTATATCTGCGGCAGCGGTAGTGCCGTTCTTAAATTGCATTTCCCATTTATTGTCCACTTCTTCCATGCTCACGAACTGGCTGTCCCATACTACGGTGCCCGGCAACAATCCGTCTATTAACAAATCTCTGAGCGCGCCTCTATCTATTTCAGGCCTGAATTGCGGATTACCGAAATCTGGTTTGCCAGCCTGGTTCCCTTCATCTAACAAAATATTTCCTTTCGGATCGAGTATGCGGTATTTATCTGCATCCGGCATGTAGTTCGCTTTGAAAGCCTCCATCAGCCCGGTCGCTTCCATGGCTTTCAGGCCGGAGTCAAAATGCAGGTCAACAATTGCGCCTTGAACGCGTGCTGCCTGGCTGAAATCCCGCTCATACACTTTGACCTGCACACCTTTTTGCTGCAAGAGCCTGGCAAGTGTCAGTCCACCCGGGCCGCCACCAACTATAGCAATATTTTTATGAAGTAACAGCTCGGTTGTTTGTATCGTTTCCATTGTTGATTTTTTATGAGCACAAAGGAACGCCGGAAATAAACTGTATACAATGACAGGAACCCGGAAGTGTAGGACTATTCACGGTTTTTGTCCCGGAAAGTAATTGGTGTTATGCCGACCACCTTAGTGAAGAGTCGTGTAAAATAGGAATAATCATCGTAGCCCAATTCGCCGGATATCTGTTTTACAGATTTGCCTGAATGATAAAGCAGGCGTTTAGCTTCCAGTACCACGCGCTGTTGAATGTGGTAGGAAACGGAATTTCCGGTAGTAGCCTTAACGCATTCATTTAAATAGGAAGGAGATATATTTAATAGGGAGGCGTATTCAGATGGATTTTTAGTGGACTTATAACGATTTTCCAATACGGTTTTGAATTCCCTGGTAATATCCTCAGACCGGGTATGATGCTCAGCTGGTTTAGATAATTCGAGGTATTGTGATAGGATCAATGCAACCAGCGTATTAACACTTTCCTTAAAAATGGAATGGTAAAGTACCTCGGTTTTCTTTTCAGACAGTTTCATGCATAATGTTGCAGTTTCCGTGAGTACGGCAAGTGTTTCCGGAATAACTGGCAACACATGCACTGGCGCAAGACCTTCCAGCAGGTCTAAATACTCCGGGCGGAGGTTTTCCTCCGTAATGATCCAGGTACAGATCATTGCATCTTCGAACGCTATAACCCTGTGCACCTGATGAGGGTGAATAAAGATAATAGCAGGTGCCTGGATATGATGAATCTGGAAATCAATTTCGATAACGGTTTTCCCTTTTTCCTGAATAATGAAAGTATAGCCGCCATCCCGGTGAGAACGTTCCACTTGTTCAGAATTGGGTGATCCATTAAATGCTTCACGCAACATCATGATTCCCCGGCTGCTTTCTTCCGGTAGTGTGTTGACTGGGATATATTCGGTTTTCTTACTCATGTCTATAGTAAAGATAGCTATCTTAATCGATGAGATTTCATTGGCTGAAAAGAAGATTTTGATGTTTTAATTTACGACATTGTCAATTTGTGACAAGGATGGGAATGAATAGAACTGAAGGTCAGGTCGAACACTTTTATCACGAACAATCGTTTCCAAGCCTCACATTGCCCCCTTTATATGCACACAGAATAACTGTCGTGCCTTAATTAATACAGTAATTATGCTAATTACTCAAGGCAACAAAGAAATAGTAAATACCTGCGACAGCGACAGCACAAGATACATACTTTGGAATTTTAGTCCATGCTGAGGTTTTTCTGTTATGGGTTTTATTCCTTAAAAGTTGGGTCAGACCATAAAGTGGAAGCAGTACCAATTGGTTGCCTGCTTCCACGCCTAGGCTGAAACCCAATAGGGCAAACCATATCATAGTAACCGGCATGGCATGCATTAATTCCAATAGTCCCCCGGCAAAACCCAGCCCGTGAAACAAACCAAAGAAAAACGCGACCGCAAGCCTGCTGTTGCCATTGGACTGCTTCGGCCAGCGGATATTCTGAACGGCGACAAATACAATGCTGGCGGCTATTACTGGTTCTACAATCCGTTCAGGCAGATGTGCCAGTCCGAAAGTAGCCAGAGTGAGGGTAATGGAATGGGCAATTGTAAAGGCAGTGACAATTTTAATCAGATCCCAAAGACTTGCGGCGCCAAGCACCAAAGCACAAAGGAAGAGCAAATGATCGTAACCGGTAAGGATGTGTTTGATGCCGTGTACAAAATATGTCTTTACCGCAGCCCACTGATCGCTGGTGGATAACTGTTCTGTAACTAACGTAAATGGCTTACCACCATTGGTAAAATCAAGCTGATAGACGGACTGGTCATTGCTACGTGTCTGACTGTTCACCTGAATAGCCGTATCCACCGGTAACAGGGTATTGACCATATAAACTGCAATGGAACTGTAATGCTGATTCTTAAAAATCAACTGATGTGCAAATCCTGGAGTTGTGATATCCGCCTCATAATCAATAATCACATCACCAATACCTTCTTTTAGATCTTCAACATTAGAAAAGGTTGAAGATACCAGTTTGAGCCAAGCGGTATGGCCGTCCATGGCTAATGAAACGTCACGGTTAAGCTTATTTAGATAGGCACGTTTTTCCCCTTCGGAGAACTGTTGGTCGCCGTTCAGGTCAATGGCTTTTATGATTCTTGCAGCCACATCGGTGCCTGGCGTTAACCGAAGTTCCAAAAATACCTTATCGCTTGTCAGGCTAATCGTAGTTGCCTGCAAGTATTCATTTAAGCGATGTGCAAATGCTGTAGTTGACAGCAACAAACAAAAAAATGCTAAAGCGTACTTTTTCACTGCGTGACGTATGAATTACCATATTCATTTGACGGGTCGCGGTAAATGGTATGAATGTGATTATCCGTATCACCCATCGTTGCCTGTGGTGCAAATTCAATGATGACTTTAGGCCCCTGTATCCGGTAATAGGCTGTACCATTTTTGCCTACTGCATGTGTGGTTGGGCCGCTCCATGCGAAATAGGTTTCATTCAACCCGGCTTTGATATCGGCCAGGTGCGCGTCGTGATAAGCATTATTAATAATGCCCGACCATTCGGTAATTAAACTCAGGAGCATTTCCTTTTGTATAGCCGTCATTTCCGAACCTTTGATCCCTTCCGGAACAATGGTCTGCCCATCATGGCCGGGGCCCAGCACGAGGTCACCGATATGGTAGTTTAACATCGCTTTTTTCTTTTGGGACGCATCAAGTTCATTCAGCAGATCAAAGGCTTTATCATTTTCCTGCGCAAGCACACGGATAGTCTTACCATTAGCCGTATAAACCGCCGGCTGCGCGCCGGTCAAAGTCGGCGTAAGCGAACCCTCTTTACCAGCAATTACTACATTCAGGCCAAGGTGGTGCCCGCCAAATTCCACCATCCAGGGCTTTATTAAATCAGGTGTTCCGAAAATCCCGATGAGATAATGGTCTGATCCGGCGGTAACATCTGTCCCTGCTATCCGTAACGCTTCATCAGAACCCATGATCTGCTGCACCTTTTCAAATCCCTGCGCGCTTAACAAAAGCTGCACAAGCTGCATGGCCGCGGCGCGTTGTTTCGCATTTAAGCTACCCATCTCTATACCCGGTCGCGGCGTAATATTCACCGGGAAATTTGACCAGATGGCTTTACCGTACTGCTCGCCGGACGAAGGTGGGCCACCTGACCCGCCATTATTACCACCAGGACGTTGTCCGCCATTGGGCGGGCGGCGTGAAGTATCACCGTTTCCGGGCGGACGTCCGTTTGGTGGCCCGCCTGGGCCACGTTTCATATTCCCCATATTAAACTGCGTGCCGCTGGCTGTCTTTGGCCGTAAAAACTCAAACTGTACCGCTTTGCGCTGTTCGGCGGAAAGTGTAGCTAAAAAAGCATTGGCCGCGGCTACAATTGTTTTGGTCTGTGTGTCCGGCGAATCCTTTTTCGTAAAGCCTGCTATAGCGCATAGTGTAAGTGTTGCCAGGGCTATGATCGAATAACTTAATTTTTTCATTTGGTTGATTTTGGGTAAAAAGCGTTGCCGTAATTATTCAACGGATCGCGGTAAATAGTATGTACGTGCATGGTCGGATCACCGCCTACGCCCTGCGGCGAAAACTCGATGATGACATGGGGACCTTGTATACGGTAATAAGCGGAACCATTTTTTCCAGGCGCATGGGTCGTGGGGCCGCTCCAAGCGAAATAGGTATCGTTTATTCCTGCCCTGATCTCTTTCATCCGTGCCTGCACGTAAGCATCATTGATTATGCCCGCCCATTGCGAGATGAGATCGATCAGCATTTCCTTTTGTTTGGCGGTCATTTCCGAAGCTTTCAGACCTTCCGGCACGATCACCTCGTCGTCATGGCCGGGGCCGAGCACGAGGTCGCCGATGCTGTAATTCAGGATCACCTTTTTGCGCTGCGTTTCGTCAAACGTCCCGAGCAGGTCAAATGCCTTGTCGTTCTCATCGGCTAATACCCTCACGGTTTTGCCGCCGGATTGGTAAACCGATGGCTGCGCGCCGGTCAGTGTAGGTGTCAACGCCCCCTGCGAACCCGCGATCACCGCGTTAAGCCCTAAGTGATGGCCGTTAAACTCCACCATCCAGGGTGTTTTTTCATTGGGCGTGCCGAAGATAGCCAGCGTATAAGCGTCTCTACCGGAGGTGAAATTCGTACCCTCATCAGCCAGTGCCTGGTCAGAGCCCATGATCTGCATCACTTTCTCATAGCCTTTGGCACTTAGCAATTGCTGCAGCATGTGCATGGCAGCTTCCCGTTGCGGCGCAGTCAGGCTTCCGAGTTTCAGACCGGGGCGGGGAACATCACTTACCGGGTAATTCGACCATACGGCCTGGCCGTACTGCTCGCCGATAAAGCCGGGGAACTGTCCGCCTTTGCCCCCACCGTTGGGTGGCCCTCCCTGCGGCGGCATTCCGCCACCGCCGCCTTGCGGCGGGCTCTGTTTATTTCCATTGCCTTGCGGCGGCCACCGGGGCCGCCGGGCGTATTCGTTCGGGCAAACTTTGCCGCAACCGCTGCTTTTTGCTGCGTAAAGGCGAATGCTATTTTAGCCCGCTGCTCTGCGCTTAAAGCGTTTAAAAAAGCATTGGCCGCCTTTACAATTGAACCGGTCTGATCTGCCGGCACTGTTTTTTTCGTGTTACTTTTATTTAAGATCACAAAGCCAAGACAGGTAAATGCCGCTATAAGGGTAAAAAGCAAAATTCCGAAAGGATTTTTTTTCATCTGTTAAGGATTTAAATGGGATAAACTCATCAATTTCAGAAGGCTGCGGCTAATACTTTATAAAAGTAGAAATTCATTTTAAATGTTTGGGAATGAATCGACCGGTAGGTAAATTGTAACGACCAATGCTTATTAATACATAATCATTATTTTTTTAGTATTAATTACAAGAACAGGCGACGCTGACCGCGGCAAAGGAAATTACCGGGTTCATCATTACTGCCGGAATAGTTTGGTTGTTATTTTTATTGATCCGGTACTTCCATCACAAATCCACCATGTTGTTGCGTAAACCGTTGGAAAGTCCCCAGCAGGTATAATGGTGATCCTGAATTTACAATTACCGGCGTTATGGAAACTGAAATATTGAACAAAGCGATTGCTTTTCCCGATGAACAATTAAGCTTTGAGCCCATAGTGGCTTACCTGCAGGCGCTGCCTCCGGAAGCAAATCCGTTAAGACAGCCGTTTTTAACAGAGGCTGCAAAGCAGATTATTGTATTAAATGAAAAACACCGGAAAGACCCCTCGGGAAAGTCAGCGATTAGCGCTTTAATCAAACTTATTGACGAAACGCTTTCCTTCCGGCTGGAACAGCGCACTTCATTCGAATTTTATACGCGGCCCACCTGGAACGGGATTTTACACCTCAAAACCGGGTTACCCGGTTTGCTGCAATCAGCCGTAGAGCACGATGCATTTTTAAAGGGCCTTGAATTTCGATTTCATCATGAAAGGGAGTTGCAGTTGATCTGGTGCTACCGGGCCATCTGGAATCATTTCGCGGATTTCCCTCCGCTGTTAGCGGCAGAAAACATCTTTTCCTTTCAGTCTGAGAGCGATGGCTGTAGATATTACTACCAATTGGATACTGATGACCGGTTTATGCATGTCACATCGACCCTTTCCAGTCACAAATGCAGGCAGGCGATAGCGGACATCGACGCCACCTCGCTATCCGAAAAGGAAACTTTTCAGCAATTAATGGAAAGGCTTCCATTGGCCGAATTTACTTTTACCGGCTTCGGCAGAATAACCGTAACGGATATCACGGTCCCTCATATGACCAAACAGATCGCAAGGCAGGTCGTTACCGATGACGGATATACGAAAAGTCCAGGCTATCCCAAGGATGTCCGTGAGGCGCTTCATCAGGTTTCCGGAAGCCGAAATTTGCGATTTGGTTTATTGACGATGTTTCAGCTGAATGGAAAATTTATTTTCAGCGGGCAGCACACCATGGAGGAATCTTCAACCAATTTTTCTGATTCCGTACAAAAGAACCTTTTTGACTATTTAGTTAATGTTTACCGGTTAAAGCCGTCACGGATTTACCTGGAAGAAATAACGGACGATATCGCCGAAAAACATGAATACCTGAAAGCCCGCCGGGACAATGGCATCCGCTCATTTGCCTTATTACCGGTATTCCTTCATGGGCGGCTGGTGGGCGTATTGGAAGTGCTTGCCAAAAATGGCAAGGATCTCACCAAAAACACACTGAGTCAACTGGAAACATTTTTCCCGGTTTTAAGCGCCATATTCAGTAAAAGTATTACAAGCCTTGAACAAAGCCTGGAACAGATTATAAAAAACAAGTTTACCTCGCTGCAGCCGGCTGTACAGTGGCGGTTTAATAATGCGGATTGGCGCTACCTGGAAAATTCCGAAACCCTGGTGACGGCTACCGATATTGAGGATATTGAATTTGACCGGGTTTACCCTCTGTATGGTGCTGTTGATATTAAAAATTCAACCATAAACCGGAACCGCGCGTTGCGTGCAGATGCGGTTTACCAGCTCCAGTTACTGGGCAAAACCCTATCCGTACTGAAAACAAATACCGCGTTCAGTTTGCTGGACGAAAAAATAGCGGCTTGCAAAAAATGGCAGAAAATGGTGCATGATGAGAGCCGGGCGCTGCTGGAAGGCGAGTTGGATTTTTTCCTCGAAAACGATATTTACTGTTTTATAAAAGAGCTGGTAAGGAGCAAGCCCGGCATTGCAGCGTATACCGAGAATTATTTTAACAGCCTGGATGAGTTACATGGCAAATCTTCAGAGCAACGGCGGCTCCTGGAGGGCTCCATGAACCAGGTCATCGGTGGTATCAACGAACTTATCGATCAGATCAGCTTGCAGGCTCAAGTTGATTTTCCATGTCTCTTCGAGAAATTCAGGACAGACGGCGTAGAATATGATATCTACATCGGGCAATCCCTTGCACCTGACAGGCCCTTTTATCAAATATTTATTCAAAATCTGCGCCTGCTGCAACTGACGAATATGATCGCTATTGCACATCGTACGCAGCGACTGCAACCCGGGCTGCCGGTACCAGTTGAAATTACCCAACTGATTTTTGTCAACCCCAATGTAATCGATATCCGGTTCAGGCGTGATGAGCGCCGCTTTGACGTGGAAGGGGCTTATAATATCAGGTACCATATCGTTAAGAAAAGAATAGATAAAGTGCTGATTAAAAATTCAACCGAACGCTTAACCTGCCCGGGCAAGATTGCCATAGTTTATACGAATCAAAGGGAAGCCGATGAATATTTAGTTCATATCCGCTACCTGCAGTCTGAACTTTTAATAACTCCGGAAGTTGAATTGCTGGAGCTGGAACAATTGCAGGGAGTTATCGGGTTAAAGGCCATAAGAGTGGCCATCCTGTACCCGGAGTAAATATATATCCTGCTTTTGAAATATAGTCATCCTTAAAATAAACTTACCAAGCTATGAAATTTGCTATCTGTTGCCTCGTACTGTTCCTTAGCTACCCCGGTTCCGGGGACGGCCTAAAAAAAACCGCTACTAAAGAACTAAAAACCATCCTGATAAGGCATGGTGAAAAGCCGGACGACGGAGATAATCTTTCCTGCCGAGGGCTTAACCGATCCTTCAAACTGGTGAACGTTCTTTATTCCCGGTTCGGTAAACCGGACTATATCTATGTTCCGGCCCCGGGCCTGGGAAAGAAAACCAAAAATTGCCGGATGTTACAGACGATTCTCCCGTTTGCGGTAAAATACAATTCGGCCATCAACACCAAATACAGTGTAGAAGAAGCGGATCAGCTTGCAACAGAGTTATTGAGCCAGGAAGGTACCATATTTGTTATCTGGGAACATAACCAATTGCCGTCTATAGTAAAAAGCCTCGGTGTAAAAGGCAAGGAGCTCGAATGGAAATCCAGCGATTACGATAGTATCTGGATCGTAAAAATTCTTAAGGGTGCAGCTTATTTATCAAAGGAAAAAGAAAATATCGCGCCGTCTGATAACTGTTCTTTTTAGCGCCGGTTTTCAGACCGGCCTGACGATGAATACCGGCTTTTCCTTGCCGATACGCAGCTTTCTCATTTTGGAATTCAGGGTCGAAACGGGTACACCGAGCAGGGATGCCGCGCCAAAACTGCCATAGACCTTGCCATCACATTTATTTAATCTGGCGATGATGTGGTCCCTTTCGTTTTCATCAATTGTTTTCGTGTAGCTTTCCGCGGGAAAACCGGTAGTGCCGTTCATCTCATGATTCGGCAGGTAAATCTCCCTGATTACATTTCCTTCTGTTAGCAGCACACTTCGCTCCATCAGGTGTTCCAGTTCCCTGACATTGCCCGGCCAGCTGTATCGTTTCATTTCCGCCAAAACCCGGTTGGATATGCTATGTACCTTCTTCCCGATATTTCTGGCGTATTTTGACAGGAAATGCAAGGCTAAATCAGGGATATCTCCGGTCCTGTTTCTTAGCGGCGGCAAAGTTATCGGGAACACATTCAGCCGATAATAGAGATCGCTACGGAAATTGCCGGCAACAATTTCTTTTGGCAGGTCACGGTTAGTCGCGGCGATAATCCGGATATCTACCTTAATCGGCATTTTCCCGCCGATCCTTCCAATTTCTTTTTCCTGGATTGCCCTTAATAATTTAACCTGCAGGTCCAGGGGCATCTCGCCGATCTCGTCAAGAAATAAGGTGCCCTTGTTGGCCAACTCAAATTTACCGATCCTTCTTTCGACAGCACCGGTAAAGCTTCCCCGCTCGTGGCCAAATAATTCACTCTCTATTAAATTTGCAGGTAAGCCAGCACAATTGACTTTGACCATCAGTTTTTCCTTCCTTGGGGAATTGTTATGGATGGCCCGGGCTATCAGCTCTTTACCTGTACCCGTTTCTCCCAGTAGCAATACAGCGCTGTTTGCATATGACACCTGGGTCAACAGGTGGAAAACCTTTTGCATTTCATTCCCGGTTCCGATTATTTCGGTTTGTGCGAACTTCCCGGTCAGTTCACCCTGAAGATAGAGATTTTCTTCCTCCAGCTGCTTTTTATAATTGTCTATTTCCGCGAGCTGCTGCTCGATCCTTTCATTCGCAAGAATATTGCTTACGGCAATGGAAACCAGGTTAGAAATGGTCCCGATTACGGATAAATTATAAGGGCTGAAGGAATCAGTTCGGTCGGAAAAAAAATTAATCGATCCGAATGCTTCGGTTCCGTTAAAAAGGCCGAATGAAGCGATTTCCTTCATTCCCTCTTCATAAGGCACCTTTAAAATTTTCAAACCGGTACTTTCATAACGTTTGACCACATCAACCAGCACCGGTTTACCGGTTTCGATAATTGTGTTCATAATGCCGTCATTGATGTCAAAGGGACCGACCAGGTAACTGGCATAATCCTGGTTTTTTTTAGAACCGATGAAGGGTCTATAATAAACGAACGATATGTCTTTTTATCAGATGAAAAAAGCACCGTGCTGGCATGCGTGAAGTAAAAAACTTTTTTTACATGTACCCGGATAAGGTGGAGAAGATCCTCTTTTTTCCTGATCCGGGCGATATCCGCGCTGATGGATAATAGCACCTCGTTTTTAAAATCATCCTTCGTATTTTGATTCATCATCTTAACAGCGTTCAGCGTGTATTTTAATTTACAATAAAATGAAATGCCTTTTCTCCTAAACCGGCATGGTACATCTTCATCGGACTTCACCAAATACTGCGTAATTCCGGGTCATTTGCAATATGTATATAATTATTCGTTTTCCCGCGACTAATTAACGAAATACGAACAATGGATCCACCGGTTTTTTTTACAAACATCTCATATTCAAATATTTAATTCGTGGCATCCTTATGGATATGATAGTGGAAATAATGTATTTATGAAGCAATGTGCAAAAGCGATCTGGAATGGCAATGGTTTGGAAGGAAATGGACGCTTATCCGTTCAAAGTCAAAGTGTTCAACAAACGCCCTATTCGTTCAATTCCAGGTTTAATGCTGCAAAAGGAACTAACCCGGAAGAATTACTTGCTGCAGCGCACGCGAGTGATTTTACCATGAAGCTGAGCTTTATCCTTACCGAAGCCGGCTATCCCTCCCGGGAATTGACCACAACCTGCAGTATCCTTTTTGAAAAAGGGCAGATTGTATCCTCTACACTCAATCTAACAGCCAATATCCCCGGCATAGAGCAGGCTATTTTTAACACCTGTGTAAACGAAGCGAATGAATTTTGCCCTATAAGCCGCATTTTAAATATTGAAGTCTTCATTCATGCGACATTGCAGGCCTTAAAACAACATCATAAAAAGGCAGTAATATTTTGAAAACCTTATAAATATCCCGCGATTTTTTTTGCTTTATAAGCGCAATGGTTTAATAACATAGTCCAGCAAATGCAGGAAGGGCAACGATTAAAGTAGGAAGAACTTAAGATTCTCAAAGATCAGATCGATGTCACTTAAATCTAAATAAAATATCTTTAGCAATCAGTTTATTCATTGGATATTTACTAGGCTTGCTAATCAATAGTTTGGTAAAATATTAGGTGTGATTTGCGAAGAATGTTCAATAAGGCAAAGCTGATAGACATTAGAGTTTCTGAAGCAAGAATGTAACGGAGAAAGTTGTCTAGTCTCGTAGTATGATAGAGTGGCATATTAAGATTAAGATAAGGGATATCTCAAAGTTACATCGATAAATCCTTACCTACATTATAGATCAGGATTTATAAACGTCAACTGTCCACCGATTTGGCCGAAAAAGCGAATAATGCAAGGGAACGACACTTTTGTTGACTTTATGCGTCATTCATAGAGTTATGAAAAAAATATAAATTAGAAATTTAATAATCAAAACAATCAAACTTCGGTTCGAAAATCTCCCTCTCCGGTATCTAAATTTACTAATATTAGCAATAAGAAGACGAAAACAAATTAAGTCATGGATGAGCGGAGTGCGCCCCGAATCAGGTCGGCAAATTCACCTTCGGTAATTGCGATGAGCGGTTGCTCAATTGTAAAAAATTAGGTATAAGGTTAAATGCGGTAGCTACTGTACAAATTTCGAACTATTTCCTGTCTGATTTGCGTTTTCGCTGATTTGGGTTTATAATTTAGTGCGCTGATTTTAAAAGTGATGCCGGTAATTTAAAATCTCATTTAAAATGTATATGTAGTAGTGGCTGTTAAATAACCACCAGTAATCACCGAGCCATCAGTAATGTTTTCAGCTTTTTTAACGCCGTCAACCCATATTTCAACTGTGGGAAAAGGCTTGGATTTATTAGATTCAGCATTTGCCTTCATTGTGTAATTAATTGTTTTAACGGTTGTAGATATAACAATTTCATCGCTAATAAAGCTAAATGGTCCTCCAGTAAAACCACCAAAAGTTTTTTTTCCACCGGCTCCATCCGTATAGGATCCTTCCACCAAATAGGTATCCGGATTACTTGTTGCTTTAAATATGATTTTGTGGTCTATACTGGCTGTAGGAGTGTATCTGGACCAGAATCTTTTTTGCAAGAAGTAATCACCGATACGCTCACTACAATTAATATCAATAATAACTTCGTTAAATTTTTCATAATTCTTTTGTTTAATGGTCTATTTATTCATGTGTAATACCGGATCACTCGCCGCCGCTTGGGCGATCACATCACTGTTTTGGGCAGACGTTATCAGCCATTGATCCTTTTGTTTCACCAACACCACGGTGGCGATATTGTCTTTATCACCCTGTTTGTTACCGCCACGGTTAACACCATCGGGCGGGTAAAAAGCACCAACATGCGTTAACCAGTAAGCAATGGCGACCTCCTTCGTGATAAACCTGATGGTAATGCTCAACTCTTTAGCTTCCACTCCCTTTAAGGCCGAGCCGATAAAGGCCTGATGGGCAAATTGTACTTCTTTTAAATTATGCCAGTGCATACCCACCACATTGATCCAGTGGCAATCCGGGGTCATGTATTCTTTCATATCGCTGAAGTCGCCCTTAGCCCAGCTATTGCCGAAACGACCGAGCGTTTGCTTAATGGCGGCTTCGTCCGCCGAACGGTTTTGTGCCTTGATGGTTGCGGTGGTACCACCGAGAACCAATAAGATAAATAGTAGCTTTTTCATAAGTTTTGATTAATGTTTAGTCAAACTTAGGGTTAGCATATCATTGATTTTTGCAAAGTAGACCGTACGGGCATTAACGTGGTTATAAATAAGTTTAAGCCTGTTAAATTACTTTGGTCGACGACGAACTCATCGTACGCTTGGAATCTGGCCCCTGGTCTATTTTAGGGGAAATGATGATGCTTTGTTTTTAACCGTTCGTACCTTTAGCATCATGGCACAATTAGACTTTTTATTTTCCCGGAATATTCGCTGGCGTTTGTGTCGTCACCTCACCTTCTGGATAAGTTGGTATTTGTTTACGGTATACCTGTACTCATTTACACCCTCACCCATATTAACCAAACTAAGTTTCTGGCAAAGGATAAGCGTGAACCTTGGCGAAAGTTTCTGGTATATGCTCCCGGCTCTGTTTTTAGCTTATAGCTTAAATTACCTGGTGATCCCCAAACTGGTCATCCCGGCTAAATATTTCAAAGCCATATTGTCCGTAGCAGGGCTATTGTTTCTAACCGGAGGATTATCCGCGCTGATTTCGTTAACCATAGTGGAACACTTCCGCCATCAATACCTGCTCGGGCATCCGGGCTTATTGCCAGGCGTCGTTCCTACGCCGTTTGCCATACAACTGTTTATGGCTTGGATCTCCGGTCTGCGGGGAAGCATAACCATTGGCGGGCTGGCCGCGGCCATCAAACTCATGAAGTACTTTTACGAAAAACAGCAGCAGGCTTTATTGCTGGAACAGGAAAAAGCGGTAGCCGAACTCACCTCGTTAAAAGCGCAGCTTCACCCGCATTTCCTTTTCAATACCCTTAATAATATTTATTCGCACGCGCAGGATACTGCGCCCGTAGCGGCAAACATGCTGATTGGCCTTTCTACTTTATTGCGTTATATGCTTTATTCCTGTAACGCACCGCAGGTGCCTTTAAAACAGGAACTGCAGATGCTACAGGAATACATCGATCTGGAAAAAAAGCGCTATGGCAACCAACTGGAAGTCGCCATCCAAATACCGGCGGTTGACCCTGATCTAATGGTTGCACCACTGCTGATCCTTCCATTTATAGAGAATTGCTTTAAACATGGTGCAAGCGATATGCTCGAACACCCCTGGATCAATATTCAGCTCCAGCTATATGGTAACGCTATGCACCTGAAACTGATCAACGGTAAAGCCCCGAACGCCGCGGTGCAAAGCGGCGGTATAGGTATTGAAAATGTAAAACGGCGTTTGGCTTTATTATATCCGGACAGATATGACCTGCAAATAATAGCCGAAGAGGAAATGTATATTGTAAATTTGAAACTGGAACTTAACCGGAAGGAGGAATATGAGCCTGCCCATATATAAGTGCCTTATTGTGGATGATGAACCACCGGCGCGCGAGGTATTAAAACGCTATATCCAAAAGCTGCCCATTCTACGCCTGGCTGGCGAATGCGGGAACGCGCTGCAGGTGATCCCTTTTCTGCACACTAACCCGGTAGATATTATTTTTTTAGATATCCGCATGCCGCAGCTCAACGGGTTGGAACTGGTGAGTACGCTAAGTAATCCGCCAAAGATCATTTTCACGACCGCCTACGCGGAGTACGCCCTTGAAAGCTATGACCTGCAAGCCACGGATTACCTGCTGAAGCCTGTTAAGTTTGAACGCTTTGTGAAAGCAGTTAACCGAGCCATACCAAACCTGGCCCCCCCACAAGCAGTATCAGAACCGCCTGCCGCCGCCGAGGATAACTTTCTATATTTCCGGGCTGACCGCAAAATGGTTAAAGTGGTATTAAAGGAAGTCTTGTATGTAGAGAGCTTGAAAGATTATGTTAAGATCATCACTATCGATGGCCAGGTGATTACTAAATATTCCATGGCAGCATTAGAAGCAATGCTGCCCAGTACTGGTTTTTTGCGCATACACCGATCCTTTATTATTGCTACAGATAAATTGACATCCTACACCAACAGCCGCGTAAACTTGGGCAGTGTAGAGTTACCTGTCGGTAAAATGTTCCAGCACGAAGTTTTTAGAAGGTTACAGCCTACACCTTGATATGAGCATACGCTCATTGGTCATAAGCAATCGAGTGATTATTTAAGCCGCTGAATTAAATCCATAAAAAAAAGTTGCCAATAAATTGGCAACTTGTCTAAAATTGTGGTGGCTACTGTACAAATTTCGAACTATTTCCTATCTGATTTGCGTTTAATTGCCGATTTGGATTTGTAATAATTTTATTCAACTAATTATTGACTGTTGGTTTGAACATTTTTAAGATTTCGGCATAGGTTCGAATCTATTTGCAAGTTCTTATTCTTTGACCTTAATTTTCTTCTTCAAAATAAACTTACCATTATTTTAGAGGCAATGTCCTATTTGAATATATCTGAAAGTGCCTTATTAGCAAGATCAGGATCAGTAAGTGCCTTCTTTAAACCAATTGAAATGTCCGAGCAATTGCCTTAATCGTCCGATTTTTCAAAGTTCCAGGGGGGTAATTTTACATCATGAAAAAAGACAAGATCATTTATTGGATAACAACAACGCTGGTTGCATTCTCGGGATTAATTGCAGGTATTACTTACATTATGGTTCCGGCTATTGCTGATGAATTTAAACACCTCGGATTTCCTGATTATTTTAGAAAAGAGTTAGCTACAGCAAAAATATTAGGGGCTTTGGTAATTGTACTGCCTATGGTTGCCGGACGTATTAAAGAATGGGCTTATGCAGGTTTTGCGATCACATTTATTTCCGCTTGTATAGCACACACTGTTCAGCAAGGCGCTGCCACGGCGATACCACCGTTCGTCACCTTAATAGTGCTGGTTATATCGTATGTTTACTACACTAAAGTAAATGCACATAATGCATTAGCAGGCCTTTGAAGAAACTGAAAAACATACCAACGCTGAGGGATGATGGATTTAAGCTCATCATGTCCTACTATGATTTTAAGGAATACGATAAAAAGAACATTAATGATTTTTATATCCACGGGCTTTCAGATGATACGTATGAAATAAAAATGCCCTTGCCATCACACCGGCAAACCAAACATTCCATTATCCTGGTGACCAATGGTTCTTTAGGTACCAGTTCGGGTTTTGACAATTTTACTATTGAAAGGAATACGATTATCGTCACGCCAGCCGGGCAGATCAGCAGCCTTGCCTTTATGTCGGATGATATTGAGGGTTATTACCTGCATTTTACCGACGAGTATCTGTCGCATACTAAAGTTGACCTATCTAAATGGCTCATTCATCCTGTAATCAAATTTGCGGACGAAGAGTTAGCGCATCTATTGGTGTTACTAAAACGAATGCAACATCTTAACGAAAACGAAGCAAATGCGGATATCATTAAATTGTACCTGACGACCTTGCTGTCCGAAATGGAGCAGTCCTCTGATTTTCGTTTGCGAAAGACTTTCCCGGCTCATGAGCGCCTTACAATGGAATTTAAGAAGCTGCTCAATTATCATATCACAAAAGATAAATCCGTAAGTTTCTATGCGAGTAAACTTAATGTTTCTCCCAACCACCTGAATAAATCAGTCAAAATTACATTAGGCAGGCCAGCCTCGGAACTGATTGATGAAATGCTCATCCTGGAAGTAAAGGTTTTAATGCAGTTAAACGATCTTTCAATCAGCGAAATTGCCTATGAAACCGGGTTTGAAGATGTTTCCTATTTCGGTCGTTTTTTCAAAAAGCATACCGGCAACACGCCTACGGAATATCGAAAAATGATTGAATCGTCCGACTAATTGCCTCATCCGTCCTTTCCCTTGAAAATCCGTTGGGGTATCTTTGTTTAGATATAAAAACGGACATAAATTGAAAGCTAAACTATTGTTATTCATCACCTTGTTCCTTAAACTGGGCATTGCATGCGCCCAGGAACGGGACAGTTCAAAGACTGAAAATTTACAGGTCGGTAGCGCACCCGTTCCGATTGAATTATTCGGCGGCAATAAAGGTTTCTCCTTCCAATTGATCGTGAGTAAACAATTTTCGCCGGGATCTAAATTTGGTTTTTTTAACGTGACCAATTTTGCAGGTGATTACAAACAGACTAACCAAACCACTAATTTCCTTTCTCAATCTTTTGTGACGGCTGAAATATGGCGAGGCATTTCTGCCGCAGCGGGCTTGTCAGCAATAGGGTCTTCAACTACACCGCTGGAAGTTCGACCGACAGCAGGGTTACAATATTTACTTACAAGCAGGGATGTTGTACTTGTGGTTATACCACGGTTTGATTTAAGCCAAACCTACAATTTTGAAACGTTCGCGGTTTTAGAATACAAACCAGCGTTATCAAAAAACTGGGGGATCTACACCAGGCTTCAGGGGCTTTACAACTACAATACCAAATTAGGTTATCATGAAATAAGCGAGATCAACCTGCGCCTCGGATTAGCTTATAAAAACTTCCAATTCGGTGTTGGATCGATCCATGACTTTTACGGTCCTGATGCAGTAAACGTTAATAACTACGGGCTATTTATAAAAACAGATATATTTTAAATCAAGCAAATTAATTATGAAAAAGAAATTATCCAAAGTACAATCAATAATAGTGTTTACGCTATTGGTCTCCATAGCGATGTCTGGAATTATGAGTTTCGGACTGCTACTTACAAGAGTGGGATGGCATCCCGGCTTTATAAACACTTGGTTCTTTAAATATTTCCTTGTGGAGCTGTGGCTTTCGATTCCAACCGGGTTTATCGTAGTTCCATTGATTAAAAACGGGATTGACAGAATAACAGTAAAAAATAACTAAAGATTCCTTAATTGGTTTCCATTAAAAAAGACGCTTTATGGAGGGCAGAAACATTCTAAAAATTGTAGAACAAGCGGTATAGAATAAAATCAACTCCTTAATTACTCGCAACTTTCGTGATTAAAAATATTAAAAGAAGAACGCGTCAATTTTAATTTAAATGTTTATTAATCAAGTCGTTATCAAAATTAAGGATCCCGAACCTTTTACATAATTTATTATTAAAATAAGAATTCTGAAAAAATGAAAAATTTTTGAAATACACGGAAAATAGCTATATTTGAGTAACAATTAGAGTAATCTTGCCAACTGCGTCATTCGTAGAGTAAGGAACTTTTTAAAATGCAATTTACTGATAATAAGCATATAAGAGTTTAGGTTCTGAACCCTAGCTGTAATCACTTGGCCTGAAATACTCTCTGACACGGGCTTTGGTGGTGGGATAGCTGAGCAGTGGATCCATATGCGGTAGCACAGTTTTTGCATCGCTGAAAAACTCGCTGAAGTAACGCTGATAAGGCAGTAATAAATGCGCGGTGTCGCTGATAAATTTTTTATCGACCATATCGGCGCTTCCCTCGTTCAACGTGCGGGATAGTACGGTAACTACGTTTTCATCCTCCGGCCGTAGTTTAAATTCGGCCTGCGGTCTTAAGGCATGGTGCAGTTCATGACCGCCGAGTGCGCCGTAGTGGTTCAGGTCATTGAAGTAGGCACATAACAAAGTATAGACCACCCAGTTACCTTCGGCATGCGCGTCATTACGCAGGGGGATAATGGAAAAGGTTTCCTGCGGTAACCGTTTACGTGCATTTTTTGGAAGCGCGGTATAGGCGGACCGGTAACAAAGGTCAAAATAAGCTTTAGGATTCTGTTCAATGCGGTGAAGGTAGGCCTGCATACTGGTTTCATTCTTCTGGTACTGATAGATGATATAGACGAGCCAGTTATTGAGCGAGTCTTTTACGCGTGCCTGCACTTTAGCTTCGTTTCCAGGCTTGTAAACGTACTGCAACGTTTTGCGGTAGGTCTCGAAATAGGCCTCACTAAGGCCCTGGTCGGCCATATAAACTTGGATGGCTTTGTCCTGAACGAAGTTATGCCATTCCGCCCGGCTGATGGTATCACCCTTACGCAGCCGGTCGGTCATTTCAAAATACCTGTTGCAGGTGGAATCTGTAAATGCTGGGAAAAGGCAGGTCCGGCCACAGTGAGCAGCAAGGCGGCGAGTAGGAATTTCATGCAGGGAAAATACGAATTTTCTGAAGCCGGCTAAAATTCTTTCATTATTTCCTCGTGCTTTTCCATGCCCAATACACCAGCACCGGCTGAAAAAATAACCGGGTTAAACGTTTGTTATCCGTATCCAAACCAAAAGCAGATCGACCATGCGTATATTGAGAAATATTACCGGGAAATATCGCCGTAAAGAAAGCCGCGGCTACGTTGCCGATCGTTTCTCTTCGTTTTTTCGGGGCCAGGGCGATAGCGCAACCTAAAGCAATCTCCACGATGCCGGAATAAACGACCGTATCATCTTTTTTCAGCGGCACCCAACCGGGCACTTGCGCTTTAAAGTCTTTTCGTGCAAAAGTGAGGTGGCTGATGCCGGCAAAGATCAATGCGCCGCCTAAGGCAATACGGGCGGCTGTCTTCAGGGTTTCGTTTTTCATAGCTCTTTATTAACGCTACCCGCTGCTTTTTGTTGGCGACCAACGCTTTTCAAAAGTCTGCCCGAACGCCTATCTTCAATTACAACAACCTTAGTATCCAAACTATTAATGGGATGCGTGGTTATAAATTATAACCATGATCAAAACCTGTTGCCTGCTTTTCCTGATTTGTTTTACATGCAGTTCCTTTGCGCAGACAAAGGACACTTACTCTGGCGTAGTTTTAACCAGGATCAACAGGGAGGATAATGGCACCGATACTGCCCGGCTCTTGTATGTCAGAAACGTCGCAGGCGACCGCCTTTCCATATATACAGTTAACGGCGGTATAGTTGCCGAAGCCACCGCTTACCGGCTTATGGAAACAAACAATGGTTTATGGTTATATAGTACCCCCCTGTTGCCTGGCCAGCAAATTAAGGATAGCCTGCGCGTGAATTTTCACGACCAAACGCATACGATAGTCATTAACACCGTTGATCGCTATACTCTTTTTCCAGCATTTTACGCCCGGCTTAAACTGGAAGTTCAGGTCAAACATTCGATCATGGCGTCATTGAATTTGCTGTCAGATAATCTTGGCGACTACTCAATCGCAGATGCATTACCCTTAGTGAATTTCAGGCCGCATTTAGCCCAACAAATTCAACAGGCGAGGATCATAACACAACGCAGCCAAGCAGATATGAAAGACACTTGGACATGCCGTTATTTTTATAACAAAGAAAACAAACTCGATTCAGTAAACGCCAGCTCCCCTGAGGAAGTTCGTTTTCATAAAAAAGTCCGTTACAATAAAAATGGGACACTAACTATAAATACCTATTCTAATATTGAGAGCCGGCAAAGTACCAACCGCGCCGTTAGTTATGGTAAGGGCAACCATCCCCCGGTAAAATGGCGGGAACGCTATGACGAAACGGGCAAAGACAGGGAAACCATTTCGTCAGTCACGCTCACCTGGCATGATCTGGGTATGCTGCGGGAATTATCACCATCAAACGCCGAAGTTCTGAACCTTCTTAAACCAATAAAAACACATGAAACTAACAAAAAACATATCGATTAGCTTAATAGCACTCGCTACCTTGCTCCTATCCTGCAAAGATAAACCGCGCGTTGACCTGGCTAAACTGACCTTTACGGAAAAAGCGGAAAGCGTGATCAATTTTGATGACAGGTACGCCGGCGGTATCAATACAGTGGACGCGCCGCTGTCGTTCGCCCTGCAAGCCAGCCGGTCAAGTTCCTTCTCTTTTAACGGCATGAACATAGACAGCGCCAATATCATTTTCCAAATGCGTTCTGACAAGATCAGGAAAGATACCAGCCTTTACCAAAGCGGGGGAACGGCCGATCAGGATCATGTGGCTAATTCTGCCGAACTACACAAAGTACTGCAGAAATTCCGGGCAGACAGCGTGATCTATGCCTATCGCGTAGGTATTAAAACTAAGGAACTACAGTCGGCCATTTTAAAAGAATTGATCAAGCTTTATGGCCCCGGCATTAAAAACCCCGGGACCGACAACGGGCTTTACTGGAATATGAAATCGCAGCACCGCTTTGCTTTTTATGCGCCGGACTACCGGTGGCTGATCGTGGTAGATAATACGCATTTATCTAAAACATGCTTTTGGGATGCCGCCACGGGGAATATCGATTTTGGTGACTGCGATATGGCGCAATACAAAACGAATCTATTCAAATGAGCAATTTTCATTCCTATCGCTCTTGCTACAATTATCAAGTCAAATGAGCAGAACACTTCCAACACAGACGATCATCCGGTTTTCCAAATGGAAGATACATACTATGAAAAAGCGTAACTACCTATACCCGGTTATATTATTACTATACATTGCCCCATTGTCCGCAAATGCGCAATCAATCAACACTTATCAATCGACTTTTAGTGGCCCGTTAAAAAATTGGGCGCAAACATTTACTCATTTCAACTTAACACACTTTAAACAGGTATCGAAGCGCTATCCATTTGAAAATATCAATTCTGTTAAGGTCAAAAGTAAAGCAACATTCTTCCCCGGCTATAAATCGGCACTGTGCACATCCCCTAACGGACAATATGTTATTGATATTTACAGCTATTTGCTATTGGAAAAGAAAAACGGAAAATTTACAAGCACGGGATCAGATGTGGAACAAAACATCACCTTAGGCAATATCCCAGAACGCAGCTGGAAACGTATCGATTATTTCGGTTACGCGCAAAGAGCACAGAAGGTCTGCTGGATAAATAACGACACGTTTATCTTGGCAGCGGCCCGGCTAAACAAAGTCAACAGGAACATTCCCGTTATCATCATAGGGCATATTAAGACACAAAGTCTGACGACCTTTGAAACTACGAATCCTGATTGCTATCAGAAACCCGGTAGCTATACGTCGCCGAAGCTAATCGCCTTACACATCCAGGTAAAGGATCATTAACTAACGCTGCATCAGGCGTTCATATTCCGCCGCAAAGTCAGGCCGCCTTACATTCACATAACCAAACATCCCTTTCTCAAACGATTCTTTAGATATAGCATCGAATTCTACCAGGATCTTATCATCGGCATATTTGGTGGAAGTCACTAATTTTGATTTTACTTCCGCCGGGATCATTTTGTATTTAGCCTTAAAATAGCTTTCCACTTTTTGCTGATCCCCGAAGGTCCTCATCCGGAAAGCGTAACCCGTCAATTGGCCTTTATAGGAAAGCAGTTCCACATGAAGCGGTAAATAATCTTTGAAATAGAACATCGTATTTTTACTGACGCCATAGGAGACCATATCCGTCCGGTCAAAAAGCTGGCCTTGATGTATATCCGGCACGTCTTTGATCATGGCGCTTGCATCTTCGTTAAATCTCAATTCACTCAGTTCAACCTTTGGTTGCGCCGAACAACTCATGCTAAAAAGTAGTAACAGCATCGGTAATTTAATTTTCATATTTGATTAATTATTCTTTATAAATATCGAACCGCGCGAACGGCACCTTACCAAAGTTTTTGGCCGTGTATACCTTCTCTGTAACGTTTTCAGGATCTGTTGCATGAAAACTTTCATGACCATCTTTATAAAGGAACCAGCTCTTTTCTGCAGCTGAGTACCTGAAGGTAATGATCCGTGTCCAGCGCCAGCCGCTGCCACCGTAGTGTTCTACCGAAAAATATCCGCGTTTAATTGTAATACCCATAAAAGGGTCGCCCATCATGCCGCCACAATCCACGCAGTAACGGCTTCGTCGCTACGGGCAGCCAGGCGATAGGTATGACCGGGCCCACCAATAAAAATTAACAACGGACGTTTTTTCGGATGCAAAGCCACGTCCGAAGTTTCTTTTTCATTGGCTTTGTTCAGCACAACGATCATGTCGGGATAGGTATCGAGGTTAAGGTCGCCGCTGGTTCTCTTCAATACTTCATAACCTTTAGGAAGCAGATTGACTACCGTTGCAGGCAATGGTTGATCTTGCGCGTTTGTGATCAGCGATAGCAGGCATAATATTAACAATAGCGTAATTTTTTTCATGTGGTTCATTTCATGCGTGATTTAACGATGGCGACAATTTCCTGTTTTTCTGGGCTTTTAATAAACCTAAGTCTAATAATGGTAAAATGCCTCCATCAGGGTCAAAATGATTTGTCCGCCTGTCCAGAAACTTTTTTTTTATAAGTGATGTCCCGGATGGCATGATAAGCTGAAAAACTGTATCATATTCCGTTTTGATAGCGTCCCCGGTACACGCGCACCAGGCTTTCCAACTGGTTGCGTTTGCTATAAGCGGTTACATCGATATGAGCAAAACTATCCGCGTACCTAAAATTAAAGACGTGCTTGACACCCCGGCGGCCCTGGTTAATGATCTCCAACGATATATCAATAATATGATCCCAGCTTTGAAAACCGGTTTCAACGGTATAAATTCCTTTACTGCTGAAAATAATCCGCGGCTGGTGTTTGATTAAATTTTGCAACGTACGAACGACCAGGTATAACGGTAACAGGATCAATAATGCACCAAAGAAGCTGACCACTTTGGAAGTGCCGGGACGAAACGCGTTACATTCTACCACAATGCCCACCCCCATTAGCATCAAGCCGAGCAGGATATGGATAATCAATAGGGTTCTGTTATAATAGATCGTAGTTTCGGCCGGGGTTTCGGGATCATCGATAAAAATTCCTGGCGCATCTGTGCGCTCCTGTAATCTGCGCCACTGCTCCCGCTCTCCGGCAGACTGGATCTGTAAACGATCCATAAATGTGCCATAGCCAGTGCACAAGGCTGCGCGTCGGGCTGCTTTTTTCAACTCCTGCACATCGTTCACCTGCGCAAATGCCCAAAGCTTCCAGCGCGTAGTGCGTTTGCTTAAAAATAAAAAGGGCAAGAAAAAACCGATAACAAAAGTAAAAAGTAATACAGCCCCAAAAACCAGCCATAGGTTCCTGCTAAACACAGGACCATCTTTCAACGCGATAAAAAAAAGTGTCAGCGGAAACAGGAAGATAAATAAGCCGATGATCAGCAAGATCCTCGGCCACAATAACATTTCCCGGCCTTTGTTAAGCGCGTGGTCTACCGATATCAATTCCTGGGTTTGATCAGGCAATGGCATAAAATTTAGCATTTAGAATAATTAACCCTCATCTTGACTTTATGTTTGAGCTGGACGGGCGGATTTAACCGGCTTGCCCGGTCAAAAAAGCCACCAGGTTTTCTTCCAGCAGCGTGGTGTTATAATCTGAACCGGTTAAATCATTATCGTTTACCGTTACGTTCAGTGCCGGCCCTTCGATCATTTCCGGAGATAATACATTTGATCTCATCATATACGTGCGCATATTCAATGGCCAGGTTGGAACATAACCAGGTTAATCCTCTCCCGTCCACTTCATGCACCAACATTACCGGCTGGTGATGGTAATAAGGCCGCCATGCCGCCATCGTCCTAACCGTTCGAAAGCCATAAACTTCCTTAATGCATATCGCAGCAGGTCGTAAACACAGGGTCAGGATTTATCTTACTCCAAATGCCATTGGATTACATAATTTAAAAATTAAACATTATTTTAAACATTCACTTATTTTAATGAAAATTGTTAAAAGCTTTTCCTTTCCACGTCATTTATGTCCTCATGACCATTTATAAGCTGCGTATGGCAGAAATCTATGTTCCGGTCCTGGCGGTCGGACCCAACAAGAGGGCGACGGCATGAGAACGGGTTCGCTGATCGGGCTCAGCTTCGGCCTACTTTGGTGGCTGGCAGGTGCGGGCGCCGTGGCCGGGTTTCCCGGATCGGTCCTCCAGGTGCTTGGCATCCTGATCTTTGCTGTGTCGGGCATCTGGGTGGTTAAGCGCCGGCCGCAACCGGTACGCCGGCAGCCGCGCTGGGCTTATTAACTGGGTGCCATCGCCGTCGAAATCGTCGCGATAGCGCTTGCGCAGTCCTGGCTCACCGCGCGAGGGCTGAAACCGCTGCTCTTTCCCGTTATCGGAATCATCGTCGGCCTGCATTTCACTGGGCTGTGGCCAGCCTTCGGACTCCGCCGCTTTCTGGTCCTCGCGGGAGCGATGACGGCTGTCAACCTTTTGGCACTGCTCCTGCCGCTTGAGCCCGGCACGCGGCTGATGCTATCAGGCTTCGGCTCATCGGCATGCCTCCTCGCAACGGCGCTGCTGCCCTAAGCCCGCTGGTGTTTATAACCAGCGGCACTTTTTTTATAATAATGGGGAGAATAAACGGCAAATCTTTTCCGGCAGTTGCCTGAATAAGGTACGCTTCGCCCAGTCTTTTGAATTGATCTTAACCGAATGCTTCAGGTCGTCCTCAAAGGCGTTCCGCAATTCTTTTGCCAGGGCAGCATCATAAACCATGGCATTAACCTCGAAATTCAGTTCGAAGCTCCGGTGGTCCATATTGGCGGTGCCAATGATAGCTAACTGTCCGTCGGCTACGACTGTTTTGGCATGTACAAAACCTTTTTTGTATAAATATACCTCTACCCCAGCCTGAAGTATTTCATTGTAATAGGATTTGGCAGCGGCGTTGACCAGCGCGGAATCAGATTTATCAGGAACCAATAATTTGATCTTTACCCCGCTCATTGCCGAGGCACAAATAGCATCCAGGATAGTCTGGCCGGGGATAAAATAGGGTGAGGTGATCAGCAGCTCCTCTTTAGCCAGGCTAATGGTTTGCAGCAGCGCGTACATAATGACCGACGTATCTGAATCCGGGCCGCTGGCAGCGATCTGGACGATAGCTTTTGACTTTGTTTTCGCGGAACAAAAGTATTCAGGAATAACCGCGAGTTTGCTATTTGAAGAAAAATTCCAGTCGCAAATGAAGAGGTATTGAAGATAATAGGCGCCAGGGCCTTTGATCATTAGGTGCGTATCGCGCCAGTAAGGCTTGGCCGGGTTAATATAACGGTCGCTCACGTTGATTCCACCAACAAAAGCTGTACAGGCGTCAATGACGATGATCTTGCGGTGGTTACGATAATTGGTACGATTGGACAAGGCAATGAACCATATCTTATAAAATGGAAAAGCTTCCACGCCCCCCTCAGTCAGTTCGCGGACAAAGCTACGGCGAATACCGCGGCTGCCAAAATCATCGTAAATAAACCTGACCTTCACTCCTTCCGAAGCTTTCCTGATCAGGATTTCCTTAATTTTGTTACCGATCGCATCATTCTCAAAAATATAGTACTCGATATGTATATGGTGCTTTGCAGCCTCCAGCTCGGCAAGTACAACCGAAAATTTCTCCTCGCCATTAAGCAGCAGGCGGACTTCATTATTACCCGTCAGCGGGCTATTATCATGCAGCAGCAGGCGTGCCAGTTCTTTATGGCTTTTGACTTCGGCTTCGCCGCTTTCCCATGTTTTTTCCGATTCATGAATGATCTTATTACGGATCTCTCCAAGCAGTTTATTATCAGACATGATCTTCTTGCTGTAGAGTTTGTTCTTGCGGTAATTTGCACCAACGGCGAAGTAAATGATGATACCTATACCGGGCAGCAGCAAAGCCACCAATAAATAAGCGAAGGCTTTACTCGTCGAGTTGATATCATACAAGATCCGCAGGCAGACGAAGATCACCAGCGCTGCGTACACCGTGCTAATTAAAAGGTACCAATTCACCGGCCCATGATCCTTTCCAGGTATTGTTTGATGCTGCGGCGGCTCCAGCCGGCCAGTCTTCCTTTTTGTATGATCATGTTTTCGTTGCCTGTATCGTCCATTGGATAGCTTAATACAAAAGGCGCGTCTTTTGTTTGCCAGCCCTGTACCTGGCCAAACCGGATGACGTTAAAATAGGTATGCCCGCCGGAGACAGAAACTGTATAATAACCGTTTGCAAACCGCTCTAAATAGGGCGCTGACTGTTTGAGTAAGTACTTGTTCTGTGCGTGATAAGTATAACTTACAGGTCTTTTATCAAACACCGACTGGTAACCGGTATAGTAGCCCGAGTCCGTTTTTTTGATATTATACCATAACAGTGTATTGAACGGTGCGGGTGTGGTCATGGTAGCTGCAGGATCCAATCTTGATTTGCAGAGCAAAGCCGAACAAACATACAGCAGGGAAACCGTAATACCCCCCGCAGCCCACTTCTTTCGCGATCTGTTGGTAAAAAGCAAAACCACCGTCGCAACCAGCAAGCCTATGGTAAACAGCGGATCGGCCACGAACAGTAAATTAAAGGAAAAGCGGCTATGAGTAAAAGGTTCCAACAAGCCGGTACCATAACCAGTACACGTATCCAGCAGGTCATGTAAACCCAGCTCGGCGCAAAAAAACATGATAAAAGCGCCGAAACGAATATTGCTGAACCATTTATGAAACAGCCAGGCCAGTAACAAACCAGCTAAAAGCGCGAAGCAAATAGAATGGGTAAAGCCGCGATGCAGCAATAGTGCCTGGTCGCCCGGTTCAAACAGGCCGAAAACCGTATCGATATCCGGCAGGTTAGCCGCTAGCGCGCCAAAGAACATCGCTTTCTTACCGAACCTTCGGCCGAGTAATAGTTCGCCGGTACAGGCGCCCAGGGTGAGGTGGGTTATTGGGTCCATAAAGTCAGCCAATATTTAATGGTGATTCATTTTGCCAAAGCTAGTTTTTAATTTCATTCCTTATCAAATTCCTCACCAAACTCCGCACCTGCTCCTTATATTTCACCTTCATCGGCTACATAGCCAACTGCAACTCGGTATTTGCGTTGACTGGCTACCCGAAGCCCGAAGCACTTACAGATCATTTAAGGGATAATTTGTAGCCGATATTAAAAAGAGACAGACAACGTAGTATCTTTACATGTTCTGATGGTGGTAAATATTGTTCTATAAGTGCCCACCTTGTTATCATTGTCCAGGTTTTGCATTCTGATCGGGAAATTACCCGGCTTAATATGCAGGGTATCGCTCTTGGCGCCCAAAGGCAAAGCTTTATCCTGACTATGCACCCCGTCAAACCTCACGGAAACACTATGCCGGATGTCGGCAGAGGCAAAATTCACGGTCAATATCCCGTAATTTCCCATAACGCAACCAGGGGTTGTATCTGCTGTTTTACTTTTTCCGCAACCAAGTGCTAATAATGCAAACGGTAATAAAACCGCGGTTATTTTTTTAATTTTCATCTGTTATTGATCTTTGCTTTGTAGGTAAATGATGCTACTTTGCCAGGTAAACCTTATTGCTGGCCACCGGCGAAAACGACGTATTATGAAAAAGAGGAGCTGCTTAAAGCCTTGTCCGGCACTATTATATCCAGGAGGCCTTTGCCAATAAACCGGTATTACCACAGGAAAAACACCTGCTGGGACTGTATTTCGCAGACACCTGGTACCACATGGCAGCGAAACCCCATACCAGCCGGCACCCTGGCCTGGCCGGCAGGCTGGATTCGGCCATTCTCCAGCGGGAAGTATTTGAACCCGTTTTCGGTATCAGCGACCCTAAAAACGACCCGCGGTTGAAACATACCGGCGGCGACAAGGCCTTAACTGAAATGGAAGCGCTGCTGGAAGCACATCCGCATGCGGTTGCATTTACGCTCAGCCCGCTCAGCGCAGAAGATCTGCTAAGCGTTTCCGACCTGGGCGAGGTACTGCCGCCCAAATCGACCTGGATAGACCCCAAAATACCTTACGGACTGATCCTTTATCAACATAAAAAACAAACCAATAATGAAAAGCACTACGATCCTGGTAATCGGCGCCTGCGGACAGATCGGCTCCGAACTCACCATCGCTTTACGTAAACGCCACGGTAATGCCAACGTCATCGCCGCCGACCGCCCTGCCGAGATCAGCGGCGAAGCCCGCTACCGTCAGCTGGATGTACTGAACATGAGCATGCTGGCCGACCTGGTCCGCCAGGAACAAGTTACCCAGATCTATTTGCTGGCGGCTATGCTGTCAGCCACCGGTGAACAAAATACCGGGGCAGCCTGGAAATTGAACATGAACGGACTTTTAGACGTGTTGAAAGTGGCCTCCGCCCAGCGGCTGGACAAAGTATTCTGGCCGAGCAGTATTGCCATATTCGGCCCCGGCTCGCCCAAACACCTGTGCCCCCAGGATACGCTCACCGAGCCGAACACCGTCTACGGCATCAGCAAACGGGCCGGCGAATACTGGTGCAATTATTATTTCGAGAAACACGGGCTGGATGTCCGGAGCATCCGTTACCCGGGGCTGATCTCCTACACCTCGCCCCTAGGCGGCGGCACAACCGATTACGCGGTAGCGATATTCCACCAGGCACTGGAACAGCAAAGCTATTCCTGTTTTCTCGAGGAAGACACCTGCCTGCCTATGATGTACATGCCGGACGCCATCCGCGCCACGCTGGAACTCATGGAAGCCCCCGCGGAACAGGTCAAGATCCGCACCTCCTACAACCTCTCCGCGCTCAGCTTTTCGCCCTGCGACCTGGCCGCCGCGATCAGGAAACACATCCCGGCCTTCGAAATAGCCTACCGCCCAGACAGCCGCCAGGCGATCGCGGCCGGCTGGCCCGCCAGCATCAACGACGTATCCGCGCGCCTCGACTGGGGCTGGGAACCCGCTTTCGACCTGGAAACCATGGTCAGCGACATGCTCGAAAACCTCGGCGCCATCAAGCGGGAGCGGGAAAACCCCCGGAACTGGGTCCACGACGATAATTATTTCTTTACCCGGATCGACGAGGCATGAGGGAAGCGCACTACCATAAATATAACGCGCATGTCAAAGATTAAGCTGGTTTTAGATCTGTAGAGCCAGCTTTATAATGATAATGCTAACGAAGGGCAGCACGATGTGAATCAATTATTCTCTAAAGCCTATCGCAAGGAAGAGAAAGTTTCGGTAACGCTCTACATCACCAACCCTAAATTTGATCATTATTTAAAAAGCGGCATCAACAAGCGGCCTGTTAACAAGGTACTGATGGCAGCACTTAATTTTTGATCAGGCTGATAAATTTGGCATCGCACCCGCCAAACTGGACGTAATAATTCATGGCGTTACCATAGTTCTGGATCAGGATGGTATCTCCGTTCAGTAAACCACCGACGCCGATAGGCAACTTAGGCTGCGGCCTTTCGCCATGATCATCCAATTGACTGACGTCGCCCTCATATTCGGCATAAGGTATGCCTTCAAAAATAATTCCTGTACTTTGATCTCCATCCCTCTCCAGCTTAATCTTGCCGGTGTAATGCTTTTGATCATTCGTCAACTTGTACCGGTAACCGTCCGCGCTTTTCCGAATGGTTACTGATATCGGGCAGCCCCCATCCGTGGTATCTGTTTGTTCGTAGTTTCCGGAGATATCCGGATCGTTTTTATCCGGGGCTGCGGATGCCTGCGTTTGCATAACAGGTAACACCGCAGGAGTTGCTTTTGTCGTATGTAATTGCTTTTCCGGTTTTCCCGGTTCCTGGCAGGAGGAAAGGATGAGCAACAGTAAGGACAGGTATTTAGATCTCATTTGGAATTTGTGTCAGCAATAATGTTCAACAACGAAACCGGCTTAGTGTTTAGATGGGTAAATAATGCGGGGGGGGGCAACTTTACCGGGTTTTAACGTAATATAAAAAGCTATATCGCGCCAAAACCAACCCCAGAACACAAAAGTTAGGTTTATTGAGCGCGCATAGTTTTATTCATGCTATAAAATTTTAATGGTTTATAAAAATTACTACTTTTTTTCCTAAATTGCTGAAAACCAACCTTTCTATGCAATTAGTCATCAAATCACTGTCAAAAACTTATCCGAACGGGGTAAAAGCACTCAAAGAAATTTCCTTAACCATCAACCAGGGCATGTTCGGCTTACTAGGGCCAAACGGGGCCGGCAAGTCATCGCTGATGCGTACCATCGCCACTTTGCAGGAAGCCGATGCGGGATCAATCTATCTTGACGGCCTCGATGTACTTACCAAAAAAGCGGAAGTTAGACAGTTATTAGGTTATTTACCGCAGGACTTTGGCGTTTACCCGCGTATTTCCGCCGAAGAAATGCTGGACCATGTGGCGCAATTGAAAGGGATTGGGGTAAAATCCGAACGGAAGGAACTAGTGAGCGCTTTGCTGGATAAGGTTAACCTTACCAAAGACAAGAAAAAGAATTTGGGCACCTATTCCGGCGGTATGAAACAGCGTTTTGGCATAGCCCAGGCATTGATGGGCAGCCCCAAACTGATCATCGTGGATGAGCCAACCGCAGGGCTCGATCCCGCGGAGCGTAACCGGTTTTACAACCTGTTGAGCCAGATAGGTGAAAACACCATCGTGATCCTGTCAACACATATTGTGGAGGACGTGCGCACCCTATGCTCGGATTTTGCCATCATTTGCGAAGGAGAGCTGATGTATAACGGGGAACCGGATGCGGCGATCGTGGAAATAGAAGGGAAAATATACAGTAAGACGATCAATAAGGAAGATATCTTACAGTACAAAGAAAATTACGGTATCATATCAACCCAGTTAAAAGGCGGGCAGCTTAACCTCCGTGCCTTCAGCGAAACGGATTTGGGTAACGGTTTTGTACCTGTACCCGTTGTACTGGAAGACTTTTATTTCAGTAAGATAGCACAGAAAGTAGACGTGATTACTCTTTAACCCCCCCCTAAACCCATCATTTTATGTTTTGGCAGATATTCACCTTCGAGCTGAAGTACCGCCTCAAGCGGCCGGCGACGTACCTGTATTTCCTGACCTTTTTATTACTTTCCGCCGCGGTTTACGGAGCCGGGCTGGTTAACGGTTCAGAAAAAGTATACTACAACTCTCCCCTTTTTACAGCTATCATTTTTACTTTTCTCAGCCTCTTTATGATGCTGGTAAGCTCGGCCGTAATGGGCGTGCCCTTGTACCGGGATATTGACTACAATACCAAGAATTACTATATGGCGTATCCCATAACCGAAAACGGTTATTTCTGGGGCCGCTACCTGGGTTCTTTCCTCTTTGTGCTGCTGATCAGTACATCGCTTGTATTCGGCGCGTATATTGGCACTTTCCTCGGTCCATTATTGGGTTGGGTACCGGCCAAACGTATCGGTCCCAATCATTTGATCTATTTTTTGCAGCCGTTCTTTTGTATCGTTATACCCAACCTGTTCTTCACCTCGTCCGTCTTTTTTGGCCTGGTGGCCTTAACCCGCAACGTGAAGATCATTTATACGGTGAGTATTTTGTTACTGATCGCTTACCTGCTTTCCAACTTCCTAACCAGGGATATTGAGAATAAAACGCTGGTGAAGCTGCTTGACCCCTTCGCGCTGAACACCATCAGCTTGGAAACCCGGTTTTATACCCCGGCAGAACAGAATACGCTTATGGTACCTATCAAAGGTTATGTTTTATATAACCGCATCATATGGACGGGAGTTGGCTTGCTCATCCTGCTGGCCACCTATTTTGGCTTTAGCTTTAAACGTTTTTTCGGCGGCGGAAGAATGAAGAAGCAGCTGGCCGAAACCGGGGAGGGGCTGCGCGCCTACCTGGCAGCGCTGCCAAAAGTTACTATCAGTTTTGCGGGCGGCTACTACCGCAGGATCATGTTCAATATGGCGAAGATCGAATACCTCAGTATTGTGCGTGATGTTTATTTCCGGGTGATACTGCTTGGTGGTGTTATTTTCCTGGCGCTCGATTACTGGATAGGCGATCAATTGTACAGCGTACCCAATTACCCGCTTACGGTAAACCTCATGATGTATAAGAATTATGATTACCTGTTATTCATCTTCATTATCATCGTTTTTTATACAGGTGAAACCATCCACCGGGATAAAACCACGCGGTTCGCGATCATCAATGACGCCCTCCCTACCCCGGACTGGGTGCTATACGGATCAAAATTGCTGGGCCTGGTTACACTCGCCTTCACGCTGGCCACCATACCGCTCATCATTGGGGTTATTGTTCAATTGCTCAAAGGTTTTACAGATTTCAGGTTTGATATTTACCTGATAGAGTTATATGCCATAACCTTTCCGCAGTTCATCCAAATGATCATGCTGTCTTTCGCGGTACACATTATTGTGAACAACAAATTCGCTGGCCATGGTATCGCTATCATCATCTGGGTGATCATGTTCTCGCTCCGCAATTTCGGCCATATGGATTATAACCTGCTGTTCTATTCCTACATGCCCAACTACATATGGTCGGATATGGACGGCATCGGGCATATGGCCAGGCCGGTATTCTGGTTCAATTTATACTGGATGTTGTTTGGCTGCCTGCTTCTTATCCTGGCAGCCATGTTCTTCTCCAGGGGCGTGGTATCAACCTTTAAAGAACGCTGTGGCATTTTTAAGCAAAGGTTCCATGGCGCGCCAAAGTATTTGTTTATCGTGTTGCTGCTTTGTTTTTTTGCGGCCGGTTCCTACATCTATTACAACGTAAGTTACGTCAATAATTACCTGAGTGCGACAGAAGTTGAAGCACAAAAAGCTCAATACGAAAAAACGCTCAAAAAATTTGAAAAACTCGATCAGCCGAAAGTAACCAGCCTAAAAATGTTCGCTGATATATTTCCTATGGAGCGAAAGGTACTGGTTAAAGGAATATTGATGCTGGCCAATAAAACAAGCGTACCTATCCGTACGCTACATTTAAACGGTACGGGGCTGGAAAGCTTTACGGTAAGTTACAATGGGAAGAAAATTCCGGCCACCTATCCCTTGCTGTACAAACGGGGGCAGTTCAACTGGTTCCGCCCAAAGCAGGATACGGCTAAATACCGCATTTACCAGTTACCCGCCATAATGCAGCCGGGAGACAGCGCCATGCTGGAAGTTAATTCAGTTGTGGCTTACAAAGGTTTTACAAATGATATCTCGGGTACGGATATCGTCCATAACGGCACATTTTATGCAGGCGGCTTACCTACTATCGGTTACGATCCGGATAATGAGCTGAGCAGCGATGAAAAACGGGTAAAATACCACTTGCCTGAGAAAAATGACGAATACCCGCCCCAAACCGATAAAAAGGGGATCAATACCCTGTTGTTTAATGATGACGCGGATTTGGTGAATTATGACATTACCGTAAGTACAGTTGGCGACCAGTTGGCTGTCGCGCCCGGTTGCCTGCAAAAAGCCTGGAAAAAAGACGGCCGCAATTATTATCATTATATACAAGATAAACCCAAGGTCGATCTGTTCTTTGATATTGTTTCGGCCCGGTACCTCACCAAGTTTGACAGCGTAACCATGTTTAACGGGCAAAAGGTAAAACTCGAACTCTATTTTCATCATGCGCACCAGTTTAACCTTGATCGTTTTATGGCTGCATATAAAGATGGCATCGATTATTACTCTAGGTCATATGGCCCTTTCCAGTTCAAACAAATGCGTTTGCTGGAATACCCTAAGTACCGCACATTTGCGCAATCATTCCCTAACACGGTATCTTACGAAGAAGGCTTTGGCTGGATTACAGACTTCCGGGATCCGAAGAAGTTTGATTATGCCTATTTTGTAACCGCCCACGAATTAGCCCATCAATGGTGGGGTCACCAGGTGGTGCCTAACCGCACCCGTGGATCCAACTTGATCTCAGAGGCATTGGCGGAATATACAGCCTTGATACTTACCCAGCGGAAATATGGCCGGGACAACATGAAGCGATTTTTAAAGCAGGAACTTGACGGCTACCTGCGCGGCCGTGCCAGCGAAACAAAGAAGGAAAACGTATTTATCAACTGTAACAGACCCTATGAATGGTACCAGAAGGGCTCCCTGATCCTTTACGGGTTACAGGACCTGATCGGTGTTGACACCTTGAATGCCGCCCTCAAAGAATTCAGGAATGCCTACGCCTTTCACGAAAACCCGCCCTTTCCCGGCAGTAACGACCTGTACAGGTATATTAATAAACATGTGCCCGACAGCATAAAATACTACCTGGACGATACCTGGAACAAGATCACCCTATATGAAAACAAAATGGTGGATGTCACCTCTGCACCAACCGGCAAAAAAGATGAATATAAGGTAACGATGAAGGTAAGCACACGTAAAATGTACGCCGACAGCGCGGGTAACGAAAAGCCCGCCTCGAAAATGAACGATTACATTGACATAGGCGTGTTCACAGCGGATACCGAGGATAAATCTGGCCGGACGCAGACCAACCCGGTTTATTTGAAAAAATACAAACTCACCGCGGGGGACCACACCATATCAGTGATTGTAAAAGGTAAACCAGTACGGGCCGGCATTGACCCTTATGTTAAACTGATTGACCGTATAGCTGATGATAATGTAAAGGACCTCTAAGCGCCTTGTTAATAATTCATTGCATGTTGTTTCGGTTTTTTTAAAGCGGTTTGGTAGCTGGAATTGCTGCCAGGCCGCTATTTTACCAAGCCCTGATGTTGCTGAGAGGCAGATAAAAGGTATTAGGAATTTAGCTTATAAACCTGTCACATACGCTGGGTTGCTGCGTCTTATGATAGCATTAAACCTGAAAAAACTAAACACTATCCTCCTATCTTTTTGCCTGTTAAACCTTTCTATGACAGCGTTCAGCCAGCAAAAGATCAACACCAAGCTTGCCGCACAGATAGACAGCCTGAAAGCGGAAGGCCAAAAGCCGGTAAAACTACCTGCTGCTGATGCCCCGGCCGCGTTCCAATTAGCCATCCATCATAACTTCCCGCTGGTTAGCAAAATATTCGATACTTATGGTTTCCCCAGTATCAAAATGGTAGGCAAGAAAGCTCGCACAATTACTGGATCCTTGTACAGCATAGCGACTTTGACCTGGACTTTCAAAAAACAGTATTGAAAGCCATGAAAGAAAAAGTGGATCATCAGGACGCTTCCGGACAGGATTACGCCTACCTCATCGACCGGATCGCTCTGCACAAAGGTAGGCAACAGGTTTACGGTACACAGATCAATATGGGGCCAAGTGGCACCAGGATCAAACCCACCATCGATACCGCCAACATTGACAAAAGAAGGCGGTCCGTAGGGCTGGAACCCATCCGCATTTACCTGAAAAAAAGTGATGAGATCTTTAAAGCGCTAAACAATGGAACGTTTGATCAACTACAGGCGAAAGAAGACAGCCTGAAAAGAAAGATAAAGCTGGCCATTGATGGTTTTAGTGCTACTTCCTTGTTAAATGCAACAAAAACTAAAGTATTTGCAACATACGCGCAAGTCAACCCGGATGTAATTCCGTTTTTTTGTTATATTACAAATACCTAAAAATCAGAACCATGAAGAAATTTTACCTCTTCAGCACCTTAGCTGTTATATTATTTTCCGCTGTTGCTTTTACAAGTGATACAAATCTGCTCGTGGGGAAATGGGAATATTCCAGTACGTATCAGGGAGGCCCTTTTAAGTTACTGGCCATTTTCAGGGCCAATGGAACTTTTGACGGTTTTATCAACAAAAAAGAATTTGTCAGCGGCACCTATCATATGAACCATGATACCCTCTATATGTCCGATCCTACCTGCAATGCCAAATATGAAGGCGTTTATAAAGTTGAGTTTTTCGGACAGCGCGATTCGCTTAAATTCCATGTGGTACAGGATACCTGTGCCGGCCGCAGGGAAGGCACAAATGACAAATTATTCAGAAAAGTTATTAACGCCGCGAAGTAACAACATGAATGAAAAAGTTTTGCATCATTCTCTTTTCGCTTAGCGTTATCCTAATCATCTCGCAAAGCGCGTTTAAGGATCCTGATCCCTTAACCGCTGCAGCGTTGGGGCACAAACTTTTTTTTGACCCGATTCTATCCCGCACCAAAAAGATCAGCTGCGCATCCTGTCATAAACAAGAGTTTGCCTTCTCTGACACTTCGGCCGTCAGTTTAGGCGTCAAAGGGCGAAAAGGGGTTCGAAATACGCCCTCAGCCATGAATATGAGTTTACAGGTGGCCTTCTTTTGGGACGGGCGCGCTACCACACTGGAGCAGCAGGCCCTTATCCCCCTGCAAAATCCAATAGAAATGGATCTGCCCTTAACAACAGCCGTATGGCGACTGCAAAACAATGCATACTACCGCGCGGCCTTTCAGGCTGTATTCCACGAGGTACCTGATGCAGCTAATTTGGCCAAAGCATTATCGGCATTCGAACGGACCTTGGAAACCGGGGATTCGCCATTTGATGACTGGCGCCTGAATGATAACGAGGCGGCCGTCAGCGAATCGGCCAAACGGGGTTTCGCTGTTTTCAATACCAAAGGGCGTTGTATCCAATGCCATTTTGGCCCTGACTTCAATGATATTGAATTTCGTTCTATAGGCCTTTATGATGAAAAAACATTACGGGACAGCGGCCGCGCCTGTGTCACCAAAAAGGAGAACGACTTGGGTAGGTTTAAGATAGGTGCTTTGCGCAACGTAGCGATAACCGCCCCTTATATGCATAACGGCATGTTCAAAACACTGCGGCAGGTGATTGATTACTATAATGACCCGGATAAAATAGTTCCCCATTCCATCAACCGCGACACCCTGCTAAAAACGCCGATGAATTTAACCGAACAGGAAAAAACTGACCTGGAAAACTTCCTGGTTTCCTTAACAGATAAGCGGTTCGTTGGAAATTTGAACAAGACAAGGCCTTGACACGATAGCGACATTATAATTATCTCCATCTGATGAAAAAGACAATTCTACCAACTATGGCGACCATGATAAGCCTGGCCACACTCATTTGTATAGCTTTTAATGGCGCAGCTTATGCGCAAGCATCAAAACAGCCGGACACCATGACGCAATTACTTGACTATTCCCGGCCGGGGGCAGCACACGACGAATTGGAAAAACTGGCTGGTACCTGGTCATTCCAGGATGCGGAACTGGCTTTTGTCAAAGGTACGCTGGTGCGTAAGCCGATCTACAACGGGCGATTTTACAGCGTTGAAATGACAGGTGGGAAACTGCCGGTACCAGTTGCCGATGGAAAAATGAAGGAAGAATTTTACCAAAGCATGCAGATCGAAGGTTTTGATAATCCCAAAAAGAAGTATATCACCACTTCTATCAATAACCATATCGGCAGCGACATACAAATGCAAACCGGAACTTTTGATGCGGCAAAGCAAACCTTTACTTATGAATGGGATGATGAGCTGATCCCCGGACAGATTCAAAAGAACCGTAGGGTTTTAACGATCAATGACGCCAATCATTATAAGGAGGAGTTTTATGAAATACATGGCAATGAATTTGTGAAGGTGAGGGAACTGGATTACACTAAAACTACCGGTCAATAATCAGATGAGTACCAATAACCTGAAACGTTTTTAGATGCACAGCAACGTGATTATGCCATAGCCCTAAACGAAATTAAAGCCGGGCGTAAACGCAGCCACTGGATGTGGTATATATTCCCGCAGGTAGCCGGCCTGGGCTACAGCGAAATGGCCCAGTGGTATGCCATCAGGAACAGGGACGAAGCTATCGCCTACCTGGGACATCCCATCCTGGGCAAGCGGTTAATCGAAATTTCGGAAACTCTTTTTTTGGTTGCTTCAAACAATGCGACTGAAATCATGGGCCGTCCGGATGATCTGAAGCTGCGTTCCTGCATGACACTTTTCGCACTGCTGCCGGATGCTGATCCGGTTTTTGAAGCCGTGCTAAAGAAATTCTTTGACGGAAAGAAAGATCCGGCCACGTTGCAGATGCTGGATTGATTTATCCACCATTTATGCCTTTCTAAATGCAAAACTTACTACTCTTCTTAAGTCCCAAAATGATCGCGCCACGCGCAAGTGTCAGCAAGGCACATTATAGGGTTTTGGCGTAAAATAAAAAACATATCGCGCCAAAACCTACCCCAGGACACAAAAGTTATTTGACAATAACAAGTGGCTATATAGATAATCACAAATATGTGTGTTAACTTATCATTTACCTGTTTACAAACGTTTCTATCGGTTTAACACACAGATTTTCTTTTTTCAGTTTGCCAACTTTGACATCGGAATAAGTGCGATAGTATCCGTTTGCTTTGGCGTTCATTGACATCAGGATATTAGCACTTTGATTTGTTACCTTTACTGGATGAATGAACTCCCGCCCTGCCCGGTTTGCCGGTCCCCGTATACATATGAACTGGAAAGCTTATTGGTTTGCCCCGAGTGCGGGCACGAATGGGCCGTTGCCGAAGAAGTAGTAGCTGCTGAGGGTTTCGTAGTAAAGGACAGCAACGGGAGCACGCTCCAGAACGGAGATTCGGTAGTGACGATCAAAAACCTGCCGGTAAAAGGCACTTCTCAATCCATCAAAGCCGGCACCAAGGTCAGGAACATCCGTTTGGTGGACAGCGATCACAATATCGACTGTAAGATCGATGGTTTCGGCGCCATGGCGCTAAAGTCGGAATTTGTAAAAAAAGCTTAAAATTCCATGTAACAAAAGGCCGCTTTGCAGGTTAATTTGACATGGAAGATCAAATCTTATTAGCCGGAGCAACCGGCGATCTGGGCGGGCGTATTGCAAAGGCGCTGATAGGAAAAGGTGCGAAGTTAAAAGCCATCGTCAGGTCGGATAGTAAAAAGGAAGTCGTTGAAATATTGAAAGCCGTCGGCGTAGAGATCGCGGTAGTAGACATAAAGGACCATTCGGCGCTGGTGGAGGCTTGCAAGGGTGCCACATGCGTGGTTTCGGCCTTTGCAGGGTTGCGCGATGTGATCGTGGATGCGCAGGGCCTGCTGCTGGAGGCGGCAGTTGAGGCAGGTGTGCCGCGTTTTATTCCTTCTGATTATTCGACGGATTTTACAAAGCTACCGGAAGGCGAGAATCGGAATTTTGATTTGCGGAAGGCGTTTGCAGTTCAGCTGAACAAAGCGATGATCACCCCTACTTCGGTATTTAACGGCGCTTTTGCGGAACTGTTAACCTACAATATTCCCTTGCTTGATCACAAAAATAAGACGATTACCTATTGGGAGAAGCTCGATTGGAAGGTTGATTTTACCAGTATGAACGATACGGCGGCATTTGTGGCCGAAGCAGCGCTGGATGTGACCGCGCCAAGATACCTCCGCATCGCCAGTTTCCAGGTGAGCGCAAATGATTTAGCTTCCCTAACCGGTTATGAGCTGAAAAACATGGGCACCCTGGCCGATTTGGATGCCTACAACAAACGGGAACGAGCTGCACATCCCGAGGGCGAAAATGAACTCTACGCCAAATGGCAGCAAAGCATGTATATGCACAGCATGTTCAGCGCACACAACGAAGTATTGGATAACGACCGCTACCCGGATTTGACCTGGAGCAAACTGGAAGAATATATAAAACCATCTCCTTAAAACGATTGGCAGCAGGAATCCTATTTGCTTTTGACCGCTATTTCCACTGTGCGGCGTTTGTAACTAATGTTTTCCTCTTTGGCAGATACCAGGACATTACTTCAAGCAATAAAATTGTGTAGGTAAACTCTTTTATTTTATAAATCTCTTAACTTTAAGATTTTAAAACTCAATCGTAGTTACTATGCCAAATCTTTCCTGCGATATCCTTATATGCTCAAGTGCGTTGATCTTGGTATTGTTGACGTTTAGCAGCGAAATACACGCCATACTTTTTGAAAAGAAACTGATCGGTCACACAGGATTTAAAATTGCATTGCTGCTGGCTGGCATATTGACAGCGACTTTCGGAATTGTAAAAAAGCAGCAAAACAATGATACTACTATAAGGCTACTCTCCAAACAGGTAGATAACTTACAAAGGCAATTTATAAAGGAATTAGCCGGTGGCGATTTTCCGGTTTTAGCTGCGAAGATCGATTCGAATACACAAAGGCTGGTCATCTCCGTTTGCAATTATAATAAAATACCTATCCATTATATCTCGGTGACCGTTTACGATCTCTACGCGTTCGCTAAGAAAGGAAATGCTAAACAGGCCCTTAAGTCAGGCGAACATCCGGCGGACGGTGATGATGACGAAAAATTCATGATCGTTCAGTCGATAAAACCTAAAGGAAGGACTGAAATAAGCCAACAAGATATCAGTACCCCTGCTTCCTATCCGATACATTATAAAATAGCTGTCACCTGGCAAAACGGGAATTATACCGCCTATTTAGATGTATCCCAAAGTAACGAGACTGCTCCAGGGTATACACTGTCGTTTCTTTATCATTACGGTAACCAAAATTATTCCGAACAGGAATTTTTAAACCTGGCTAAAAAGAATCTGAAATAGCCTTTTTGCTTTTGCTGAAATTAAGCTGATACCGCTATTTACGGATTGTTTTCTTTGACTTTTTCAGTCAAAAAAAAGACCGGAAGGCGCTACCGTCATTTACCGTAAAAAGCAGTGCAGGTGACCTCAAATGCCGCCCTTGCAAGGACGTGCACATCGAATATATCGTGAACGGCGATCAACAAGTTAAAATTAACTAGAAGCCATAATAATGCCCGCGGCTCCCTCATTTGCCGGCAGTTCTACAAAGAAAGTAGCACCGCTTACCGCGTCGCAGCTGAACCAGATCCGCCCGCCCAGCAAAGTTGTGTACTCACGGCAAAGTGCTAGGCCGAGACCCACGCCACTTTCATTGGCCGTACCTTTGGCTGAAACAGCGCTCAACTGGAAAATAGCATCCGTCAGCTGCGCGGGGCTGCCATTGCCGCTATCGCTGACTGTAAGCAAACAGGTCGCCTCATTGCAGCTCGCGCTGATACAGACCCGGCCACCCGCAGCAGTAAATTTGATGGCGTTATTCAACAGGTTGCGCGTGATCAGTTGTAACATATCGGCATTTCCCCAAATGGTTGTCCCCTTTGCAAAAACAGATTCCAGGATGATTTCTTTACGAGCAGCGATCGCCTGAAAAAGCTGCACCTGCGGCTCCAGCAATACGTCCACCGCTAAAAAATCTTTTTGAAGGATGACACCGCTCATCTGGCTTTTGGACCAGTGCAGCACATTGTTGACCATATCCAGCGTTCCCCTGGTCGAGCGCAGCAGCGCTGCCTTGATATCCCGCCGCTCTTCATCAGAGAGTTCATATTCAGCCAGCATCTCCAGATAATTCTGGATCAGGGATAGCGGGCTGCGCAGGTCATGTGAGATAATAGAGAACAGTTTATTTTTTTCCGCATCCATTTCACGCAACCGTGCGGCATTTTGCTGGGCTTCCAGTCGCTCGGCATCATAACGTCTGCGGATCATATAAAAGCAGGCCAGTATGACCACCACTACGGTCACATAGGCTGAAGATATATCGATATACCGGTCTCCCGTGGCCTGATAGGTATAAGGCACCCAATCCGGATGATGATGTTGCACCAAATGGAGAGTGACAAGCAATAACACATTGCTGCCCACCCAATACCAATACTGCTCAACGGGTACTACGGCCACCATCACTACCAGCATCAGGATAAAAAAATACCCCGTGGGCCCGTCTATCCCCGAATTCAAAAAAAAGTTAACCACAAAAAGACAGGTGCCCGTGAGGCAGAACACAAACCGCGAGGGCGCCGTCATCCCGCGGTAGCGGGATAAGTAATACAACACTATAACCAAAGTCAGCGTCACCCCGCTGGCCAGCGCGATCACCGGCAAGCCTACGACCAGGTTAAGTGGTATATTATAAACGAGCGCAGCTATGCAGATAGCTAGCACAGCATGAAAAATACGTACAGTTAATGGGAAATGATCAGGCGGGCCACTGATACTTTGATTGATCCGACGGAAGTAATGAATAATGAACGACACTCCGATAAAACGTAAATAATAAGTATTAATAAATTTCGGACCGGCAGAATCTGCTTCAAATTAACAAGTTTGTTTTGATTTTTCAAAACTGTTTAGTACGGATAGAAATTTTTCTTTTTAAGTTCAGGGCTGCCCGTTTCGCTCATATGCCTGGCCCTGCCTGTTTTAAATTGACGCCTTCAAAAGTCAATATTCTGGCCTGGATGGTTTTACCAACCGCTTCGGACAATTGCTGCCGCATTTCATCGGTTACCCGCGAAAACCCTAATCGCCTGGCGATTAGGGGCAGCGTCTCTTCCTCGGTGATAGAGATGGACGCGCCGACCACCTGCCGGATTGCTTCGTAAATTTCTTCAGGAGCTACCAACGCTAATTTCCAATAAGAATTATAAAAAACTACATTAAAAATATTTATGGTTTAAAATCTCCGTTAACCCAATCTCTGCTGTACGAAGCCATTTCTTAGCCGATCATTAACGAATTTATATGGAGGTAGAAATTATTACAACAGAATTATTCTTCGTTTATGGAATTAAATTTGTGACTCAATATCTTCAGCGGATGCCCGATCCCGCAAACGTAAAGGGCATATAAACAATTATTCCAGGAAAACATCCTCAGCCAAGATGTGGTAATAGTTCAAAATTCCAGCGACAGCCCTCCTATTAAGGTTTGATTCCAAATATATGTTGTTATCGCCCCACTGGCGGTTAACGGGCAGGAAGGCCCTATCGCCGCGGTTCATCGACATGTCGCATGGCAATGTAACGATCGCCAGCGGATCAATAGTTGCTTCTGACCTTTAACAAATAATGCTATGTTTATTGCCAAGTACAGGTTTAGAGTTTCTTCAACTTGTTTAAACTTATATTTTTTATACAGGACGTGCTGAACAAGATCTGGCGCATGCGCTAATGTCCTACTTAAGATTTCCACGAAATCCCTTTTAGTCAGTTGATAAATGGTTTCCTCATCTTTACACATAATTACATGTCGAGTTCCAAGTATAAGTAAAAAAAATGAAGGTAGCGTTTATCAGTTTGCACTTTTTGATAAACAATATGACCAATCAATTCCCCCCTTGAGCCTTTGTAGTTTATGCTCATTCACGAGCCCGAACAAGATACCGGAAAGCTCTGAAGTTTTTATATCAACGCTGTAGCTTTCACCCGCATGCCGGGTAATATCACTTAGTGCCGCGCTGCTCATCAAAAAGATCAGCTTATTTATAGTTAGCCCTCTTAACTAGTAGTTTGATATCTTTAATTGATATTTTACGACCATCGGTTTCCAGTATCCCTTCCTCTTTAAATTCTTTCAGCAACCTTATAACATTTTCTTCCGCAATACTTGCCATGTGGGCCAGGTCTGCCCTGGATACCGTGAGCATGACATGTCGGCTGTCTTGATCATCCTTGTACTTTTCCCTCAGGACGATCAACGCTATAGCAAGCCGTTCGGGCGCATTGCTTTGCGCTATAACAGAAATATTATTGGACATTACTGTAAATTCATGGCTTAATATTTTGAGTAACTGGTGTGCAAAATACGGGTAGTCTTTAATAACACCTATAAAGTCTTTATTAGGTATATAACAGATCTCGCTGGGTTCCATTGCAGCCGCAGAATCCGGATAGCGTTCTTCAGATAACACGGCATGATAGCCCACTAATTCACCTTTACTCGCGACATAAATGATCTGCTCCCTGCCATTCCTGCCTGCCTTATATTTTTTGATCTTACCATGCATAACAAGGTAAATACCCGACGGAACGGTGCCTTCCTTAAATACGCTTTCTCCTTTAGCGTATTGGTGATAGGTGCTGTTGATCAGTAAACGGTGACGATCGGTTTTTGATAATACGCTTAATACTGATGGCGTATTGAAGTTCCATCTGTCTATCGGAAAAATCCCTTTTAAGCTCATCCGCAAATATAATCATAAGCTGATTAATATCAGGTTTAGGACTGATATATATCTAATAATACAATTAAACCAAAGGTTAAATTTGAAAGACGGCATAGGTATTCCCCTTTATTTGGAGTAAAATTTGTCCATAGGGGCCGTTATTACGTTTTTTGATGGTTTGCGAAGCGGATAGCGGGAGTGATAACCATGCAATTTTTATACGCTGAATGGCCCGTGGACATCAATCGTACCTGATGATTAACCCGACCAAAATGATGGCTGAGATTGTTCGTTTTATTACTCAAAATTTAAGTGTCGGAAATACCTGGCAAAATATAGGATTCTATTTTATTCTGACGGTTCTATTATGGATCATCATCGTGCAATATTGTTTTTTGAGGAAAAGGAATAGATAACGCAGTATTACCCTTAAATGATGTTTATAGCATTGCTTATGGAAACAGGGTAGCGGGAATTTAGCAAACAGCCCTATCCCGGTGATAGGTATTGGAAATTAACCTTTATGAAAGTTCATCGATTTGAAAATGTAAACCTGGCTTATTATTCGTACGCGATACTTAGTGAATTGACTAATGAAATCATTTTGATCGACCCGGAAAGGAATATTGAGGATTATACTAAGTATGCCATCGGGAATGCCGCGAGGATTACCGCTGTCATACTCACCCACGCACATGAGAACTTTACAGGCGGGCACCTGGAATTGCAGGAGTTTACAGGAGCATTTTTGTACTGTTCCCGACATACCCAGGCAACCTATCAACACCGAACTTTTGATGAAGGTGATGAAATACGCATAGGCGAGATCACACTTCGGGCTTTGAACACCCCGGGGCATTCGCCGGACAGCATTTGCATTTTATTGATCTGTTCGGGAAAAGCTGAAGCAGTATTTACCGGTGACACCTTGCTTATTGGTGATTGCGGCAGGCCAGTATTAACCGGTATCGATGCAGGCGTTTGCACTGATGAGATGGAGCGATTAGGCAGCCAGTTGTATCGCTCGCTCCGGGAATGTTTGATGGTTCTTGATCCGGAGATCTTGATATACCCCGCACACAGGGCTTATTGGTCGGATGAAGAGGTATTAAATGAAGAGGAAAAGCGTACTATAGGCACCGAAATGGAGAGCAACTGGAGCCTGCGTGATAAGAACGAAGCCGATTTTGTGCGGAATCTGCTCGCCAAACAAAACGTTCAACCTAAGTATTTTCCCTATAATGTCTGGTTGAATAAACGTGGTGCCGAAACATTACTTGTATCGGTAGGTAAAGTAAATATCGGGCGTCGGCCATTTATTTTTGACGTAGACGTGGCGATCATCGACACCCGTCCCCGGGACATTTTCAACAGAGGGCACTTACCCGGCGCTATCAATATCCAGGATGGACCGCGATTTGAACGTTCACTTGGAAGTGTCCTGTCACCGGATGAACTTTATTACCTGGTAGCGGAAGATGAGCATAAAATAAACACCCTGATAAAACGCGCCGCAAACATAGGTTACGAGGTATTTATCGACATGGCCTTTACCAGTCAATCGGGTGTGATCGTAACCGCATTATTAGATCTGGAACATTTTAAATCCAATTCAGGTTTCTACAGCATTATTGACCTACGTAACAGCGTAGAAGCAAGGTCAAAAACCATTTTTCCTGATGCGATTAACATTCCATTGCATCAACTGAGGGAACGAATAGCAGAGATTCCTGATGATAAGCCGCTGGTGGTACATTGTTCTGACGGATATCGAAGCGCAATAGGCAGCAGTATCCTGACCGGCCAGGATCACCTTCAAAAAGTTTATGATCTCGGCCCGGAAGTCGGAATGTTTATGCACAATAATATCAGAGTCTCCAGCTATTAGAAATCAGATTTACTAAAATTTAGTAAATTTCCGTTAGTCTTTCTGTTAAGTGTCTATACAACACCCAATTTTTATTGTAATCAATGAATATACCGGAAACACCCGCAATTGTTGTTGTCGATGATGATGCTCTTTATCGAAAAGTGTTAATCCTTTTATTAAAGAAGCACCGTTTTCAGATTTTCTTCGAAGCCGAAAATGGCAGCGATTGCCTGAGCAGGATGGCTGCAATAATAGCCTTACCTCATGTAGTTATATTAGATATCGAAATGCCGGTAATGGATGGTTTTGAAACCGCCAAAAAGCTAAAAGAAAAATGGCCGCAGGTAAAGATCGTGGCGCACTCTGCTATACTGGATGCCAGAGCCCGGGATAAAATAATGGCCGCAGGTGCTGACCACTTTCTGGTAAAGGGTTATGAAAGTGCACGAATAGCTGAAGCAGTATGGCTGGTATTAAATGAAGTTTAACTTCTTTTCATTTCCATGGAACTAGCCTTGTTCACTACTGGTTCTATGGAAACAGAACTGCATGCGATACAGCAGGGGAACTTTGCGCAGTACCGGGTCGAAGGAATTCGGGCGTTGCAAAGTGGGATGGAAACGGGCTCTCCAACGTCAAACGACTCTGAATTGAAGTACAAGAATGTTGCAGCAGATAGCTAACCATTGTATCTTAGCCTGATGGAAAAAGCGCTTAATTGCCTGGTTTCCGACTTAAGCAGGTCCTGCTTAACCTGCTGAGCAATGCCATCAAATATACCGATTAGGGAGGGGTCACCGTTAAGGCAACACTTACCATTGGGAAGACCTCGAACCGGCTTGATGTCAGCGTATCTATACAGGTGCCGGTATTCCAGGAACCGCCAGGGTAAATTGTTCACGCCCTATTACCAAGCCGGACGACAAAACCCAGGTACCGGTTTCATGTGCATTATCAGTCTGGCTGATAAAAGATCTTGTAAATCTCTGCCAGCAAGCTGCAAAACTTTTCCGCCGCGGACGGGACATGTCTGTGTAAACTTACGGGCAACTTTTCGCCCTGACAGGATTTCTAAGCCGTCCTTCGGGAAATTTGGTTGACACGGAGTTGGAGGCATAATAGCGGCGAGAAAAGTATTGAATTAAAAAAGCGATTTTCTCTTTCATGACATTTCGTCCAGGTTTTTTAAACGGAAGATCTCTTTGGCGATCAGCTTACAATTAAAGCCGAGTTCTTCCATGGTGCAGCAAATGCTTTTGATTTTTACAGGCAGGCCGCTGGCGGTTTCCATCAGGTCAATATGCAGCGGGCAACTCGCAATCATGGCCGGATCGCCTTCAATCTGACGAAACAAACTGTAGGCGGCTTCGCGGTCATTCTCGAAAAAGTACTGGCCATAGTCGCCATAGCCCTGCGTTGTTTTAAGACTTAACTGGATATAGAACTGTGCTTCCATAAAAATCTAAATATTCAGGGCCCCTACAAGCAGTGGCCCTGAATAAAAAAATATCAACACTTATTTGGTCTCGATCTGGCGGCGTACAGCTTTGGCTTCTTCGCGTTTAGCTATATCAATGCGGAGGATACCATCGGTATAGCTGGCTTCGACCTGTCCAAGGTCGGCGCTGTCAGGTAAGGTAAACGAACGTACGAAAGAGCTATAGCTGTATTCGCGCTTGCTGTAGTTCTTTTGGTTGTCTTGCTGCGCTGAAGAAATTTCAACCGAAATGCTCAGCTGGTTACGTTCCAGATTAAGTTTAAAATCTTCTTTCTTCAGGCCCGGCGCGGCCAGTTCCACATGGTAGTTATTCTCGCTTTCGCTGACGTTCACTGCAGGTACACGGGTGATCATGCGGTCATTGAAAAAAGTGTCATTGAAGATTGATTCGAGTCCTTAAACATCCAAGCGGGAGCTTGTGCATGCCATAGCAAATTATGACCCCTAATTCGGATATGATGCTTAATAGCGAAGTCTAAGATAGAATCTGCATTACGCCAATTGTAAAAATCTTCCCGCGGATGTATTGGTCCCATTTTCATATCATTCTCAGGTGTAATGCTGTTGAATTCACGAAGGATGAGATTGGCTTCATCGCCCTTGAGCGAACGGATACTAACCGCAGCGCCAATCGGAAAATAGGCTTTATAATAATCTTTCAAACCCTTGTCATCGTCCCGGATCAGGGGTTGAGCGCTTACAGTTTTTAACAAGCATCCACTATAAAGCGCACAAACGAATGCTATCCTTAGTACATGTTTCTGGGCTGATATAGGAAGCCGTGACTCTTTTGTTATCATACTTTATTTTTTGGACGGGTTAATGGCTGTGTAAGGAACTGAACTATAATTTGTATAAAGATTTAACTATTTATTATAGGTTATGTGGTCGCTGATATGGAAAAAGTCAAAATCTACCCAGCCACCAGCCCCTTTTGTCGCATAATTAAATAAAGCAAACCTGTACCACGCCTGACGGCAAGCTGGCATTTTCGATAACGACCTGATCAATACCGCCCTGTTTGATCCCGAATACATCATTGTCAATATTGTCAAGTTCAACCAACCTTAACCTCCCGCTTCCGGTAATCATATACACCTTTCCATCATCATCAAAAAACAAGGAATGATCATGTAAAGCCGGCTTGAAGGCTGCAACTTTCCAAGGGCCACGTTCGATATCATTTGTTGTATAAACATAGGTTTTATCCGTGGCTTGAGCGAACGTGCTTACATAGAACAAACCATTGTGGTAACGCAGGCTGCTTGCCCAAGACCCGTGCTCGTACGTGCTTTTACCATTTTCAAGATCGAGTTCGTCCAAGTTCGCCAGTGTATCATAAGCATAGCTAATGATCTCCCAGTTCACCAGATTCGTTGATTTCATGATCGGAACACCCGGGCTCATATGCATGATGGTACTGCTCATATAATAATTATTGCCAACGCGAAATATCAGGCACATCGGCATTAATAATCGGATTATGGGCCTGCCCTTTTATGATACCAGGTGCTGAGACGAAAAACAGCATGATGAGAACGACCCTTGAATTTATTTTTAACATGATAAATGGAAATAGCAGACACCAAATTACAAGAAATAATAAACAAAGCATGCCGATTTTTATTAACTTACTTCTACTATAATTAATAGCTGTCTTACCAAAAGTTTGCATTTAAATTCAATGCCATGCTATGTCTGTAGAAAATTAATGCCGCTACTTCAATTTGATACGGCTGAGCATGGCGGCCTTTCTAAATTAATATTGTCTTTTTTGCCTGAAATTGATCACTCAGCGGGGTTCACGGTTATGTGCTAGGTTATTTAACGGTTGCCAACTCCGGATACAAAGCTTCGAAATGATAAGTTCAGGTATACAAAGGTATGATCAATCCCAACAGGCTCAACTAACGCTTATTAACAAGCAAATTAAATCGGTACTTAAAAAACTAGTGGAATAAACAGACGGTTTAACGGCTGATGTAATAGACTACCCCAACCGCAACAACGATCAAAGACAACAGGAGCATTGTTGTTTTAAGCTGGATAAATCGCCATGCCTTACGCTCCTGACGCAGAAAATCATTTTTAATAAATACCTGTCCCGAATTTGCGTGCCAAAGGTTAATGGTTACTTCGCTGGTGTTTTTGAGTACGCTATAAGCTACACTGGTAGTCACAAATTCATAGTCGGTGCCGTTTGCGCTGGCAGAAAGATAATTGTTGGTGCCAACCCGGGGTATTTGTTTACGCCTGGTGCTTTTGATTTTCAACTTACAGGCGGTAACTGTTTTCGCTGATAAATAATCGGTTACGCTGATCGCTATCGGGATAGCGGATAAAAGAACATACAGTATCGCGATCCAATCGAAAATCGCGTTCCAGGTAAACAGATTCAATTGAACAACTGCGGTGGATTGCTGAATAAAACCAACACAAAAAACAAATAATACGAGCACTGATACTATGTTTCTCTTGGTCAAAAATTTAAATGGGTCGGTTACTTCCAGCCAAACATCAATTTGATAAATAGCTATTTCAAATAGTAAACCCACTGCCATTGCGCCAACATGCCAGGGCCAGGGCATCTTCAAATGGAAAGCCAAAGCGGACACACCGAAATAGGCGAAGGCACACAGGTAGCTGAATTTATCAAATACAGCAATGAAAACAACTGCCTGTGCCATCAAGGCAATGTATAAATACAACATAATTATCTGCTTTTATCAGGTCCTAGTTTTTATAAAGTAAAATTAAGTGCGTTTGTTTCAAGGTGAGTAGGACAAACAAAAATTATACTGTTGCTGTTGTGTATGCTATAAACATGAAAAAAATTCACCTGTTGTGCTACCTGTTCATTTGGGTATCACTATTTGAATCTGTTAGCGCACAGGTTACATCAACACAGTTAAAAGTGCCAACGATTGCGATTGGAGATGCTTCCAGGTATATAGGAAGTATGGTAAAGCTTAACTGCGACGAATATAAAACAGTTGATGACGGAAAAACACTGTCCATCTACATGAAAGTCCGGCACCAGGAAAAATCATTAATGCTGATACTTACCGGGGAGAGCAGGAAAAAGGCATTTGATGAAATGCGGATCCGCAGAAGATTGAATAGCGAGGTCAAGCAACCGCTTGATACCAGCATAACAGCCACAGGGAAAATTGTTAGCTACAACAACCACCTGCGCATAGTGATCACTCGTGCCAAAGATGTTTATCTGGGTGCCGATCTGAAAGTAGAGCAGCCATAATGAAAACCTGCCAGCTGCTTTTCCTTATTTTCCCTTTCTTGTGTTTGCTTGGGACAAACTATAATCAGAATTTCCTTTCAGCCAAAACATTTTGACCCCCTGGATACAAGCTTTGGAGCACCATGTTACAAAACGCATTGAATTTGAAATAACCGGATCCGTATTTGTTTTCCCCTCGTTTTGGTTACAAACGTCCTTGATTTGGTTAGCAGGATAACGGCGTAAAAACTGAGTTTTGTATTGTTAATTCCTATAAAACTTATAACATGGAAAATCAAATCGAATCAACAGAAAATAACCAACTCATCGCCCTTGTCACGGGTGCTAACCAGGGTGTAGGCAACGAGATCGCCAAAGCACTTGCCGCCAAGGGTTACAGGGTCTATGTCGGATCGCGTAAACTGGAAAACGGAGAAAAAGCGGCAGCTGAAATAGGCCCGGACGCACATGCCATCGAGCTGGATGTGACTAAACAAGGTACAATCGATGCCGCGATAAAGCGTATCGGAGCGGAATCAGGCCGCCTGGACCTGCTGGTGAATAATGCGGGTATCGCACATGCAGGTAAACCCGGCCGGACGGTGGAAGAGGTCATGGCATCCGGCAGGGCGGTTAGTGTATCACTGGATGAAGTGCGCACCGTTTGGGAAACCAATGTATTCGGTGTCATCGCCGTTACGCAGGCCGCCTTACCCTTATTGCGTAAATCAGCAGCCGCCCGGATCGTAAACGTATCAAGCGGTTTAGGGTCCCTGACCTGGATCTCTGACCCGGCATGCTGGGCCCGCGAAAATTTCGGTATTGTTTACGCCGCATCCAAAACAGCCCTGAACGCGGTTACACTCGCATTTGCGTTGGAGCTGGAAAAGGAAAATATCAAGGTCAACGCGACCAGCCCGGGTTATACCGCCACCGCGCTTAATAATTTCCAGGGCACCGACAGCCTGGAGGTTGGTTCACGCGAACCGGTCCGCGTAGCTTTGGAAACCGACGGGCCTACCGGTAGCTTTACAGGTCCGGACGGACCGCTTCCCTGGTAAGCTGTTTTCAAATTCAATTATGACCGGCCGCTGAGAAAGCCGCCAGTCATGATCGTTATCTTTCCACTATGAAAAGTGCCGCACAGAAGATTAGCAAGATAGAATCGATTACGGAGATACACCGTATGTTGGGTATTGCCGGTCCCTGCCATCCTATGATCAGTCTGCTGGAATCATCACAATTGATCAACCTGTGCCAGCTTCCGGATAGTTACGTCATCGGCTTTTATAAGATTACTTTTGTGACCAAACTGGGCGGTAAGTTCCGTTACGGCCAGGGTTATTATGATTTTGACGAAGGCAGCCTGATGTTTACCGCGCCCGGCCAGGTGGTGGGGCATATCGACGGCTACGAGGAAAATGAAGGTTTATCACTGTTCATTCACCCGGATTTCCTGCAAGGTTATCCCTTAGCCGCAAAGATCAGCCAGTTCGGATTTTTCTCTTACGCCTCTAATGAGGCCCTGCACCTTTCAGAACGCGAAAGGACTACCATGTTCTCCATTTACAGCATCATCCGTGATGAACTGAACAGCAGGATAGATGATTTTAGTCAGGAAGTGACCATTGCGCAGATCGAGTTATTACTAAGTTACGCCAAACGGTTTTATAAGCGCCAGTTCCTGACCCGTCAGACCGTCAGCAGTGACCTGCTTCAGAAACTCGAAGCGATGCTGGATGCTTACTTTGATGAAAAAACACCGGTAAGACAGGGCATGCTGACCGTGCAGTATCTTGCCGGTCAATTCAACTACACGCCGAATTATTTAAGCGACATGCTACGTTCGCTGACCGGGCTCAGTGCCCAGCAACATATCCATCAGAAACTGATCGAAAGGTCAAAAGAGCTGTTATCGACTACGAATCTGAGCGTCAGTGAAGTGGCTTACCAGTTGGGTTTTGAGCACCCTCAATCCTTCAGCAGGCTGTTCAAAATGAAGACCCGGCATTCACCCGCGGAGTTCCGGTCCTCGTTCAACTGATCGTACAAGTAATCTTTCAATTATTGCGATTTCAGCCCATTTTAGACACATACCCCGCCCTGAATATATTTACGAAAGACCTGGGCGTTAATACCCGGACTTTATCTACCTGGGGAATAGCTATTCCCGCTGCATTACCTGCGGGGCTCCACAACAGCAGCTGCCCGGCTTTAATCAGATATGCCCGCTGCTCATACGTCACAAATGTCCCTTCAGGGAGCAAGTTTATAGCTTCCTCATAAGTGACTTTTGACTGATCTTTTGTGATGCGCTCCGCGTGTAAAACAGCATCGATAAGCGCCACCGGCGTTTTCATGTCAAATCCATACGCAGGATTCCCTTTCAGCCAAAACATTTTGAATCGCTGGTGATCGGCATAACGGCATTGGAAACAGGGACGGTGACCGGCTGAAAAAGCAGTAGCCTCGTCGAAAAAAAATAATTCTGTCCACCGGTCCGGCCGCATGATCTCCCTGTGGCGGCCCCTGAATTCCAGGACGCAGGTTATCCATGGCTTGATTTTGAAGAGACGTACGATTTCCTTTTGCGCATTATGTATCACCCCGCGTTGCCAAGCCAGGCGCCATTCGGCTGTTCTGATGAGCCGGCCAAAAGGGTCTACACGATTTTGCAGCATTTTTTATTGTAATCAGAATTTGATCTTCGCCGGATCAGTTATGATGATCTCCCGTTTGCCTTTATAATCGATCACCTCCCCTTCCACCGTAATTGTTTTATTTACCAGCTGGCTGCCTGAGTCTTTGGCTTTTCCTTTTAAAGCTACGGTCAGTAACTGCCCGGGATAAGCCGCGCCTAAATTGACCAGCACCATGCTGCTGATATCCTTGCTGCTGTAGACTTTGCCTGTCGTACTAACGGTTTTACCTATCGCGTTTTTTACGTCCTCCAGTTTTACGGGAATTACATTTGTTGAATTAAACGGCGGAGGGGGCAACAGCGTTACCTTGGTCACCTTTACCTGCTCATTGTTGAACAGCTTGTTCAGCTCACCGGCCAACCGGATGCCGGCCTGGTCGATGCGTTTGCGGATCACGGGGATATATTGCTGGTAATAGGCCTCGTCTATATCCTGCCCAGGTTTGACCTGTGCATACAATTCGCTGCTGATCTGGTAGCTTTCCCAGATCCATTCCATCGGGCTGTCCGACTGCCATTGTTTGATCTGCGCGGGTGTAGCGGTATCATAAGTTTTAGCGATATCGGTTTCGCTCAACCCTTCGTGGTCGATCAGCTTACTATCCCAAAGACTGTGCAGAGTTCCTTTGTTGTCGAAACGAACCTGTATAGTATATTGCCTCCTTTATCTTCTTTACGGCTGATGTGCATCGGCTGGTGGGCGTCGCCGACCAGGTGGATCAGGTATTTCAGCGCCTCGTTCTTCTGATCCGGCGTTAAGCTTTTATCCTTCACGCTAGCCTCCGTTTTCAGGATGGCGCTGTACACATTATTATCACTTTCACCTACTGCTTTGACAAAAGCTTCATGTGTCAAACCTACAGGCAGATTTAAAAAATGCCAGGGTGCCGTCGTCTTATTCCGGTTCTCATCGGCCCAGGTGGCTACATCGGCCATGCGCTCACCGTTCAGGTAAGCCGAAACGACGTAAGCGGTATTGCTGCGCAGGTGTTTTTGGGCGATGGTCGCTACGGTGCGGTGTCCTTTGAAACCCCAGGAGATCAGCGCTGCGGAAAAGCCGATCAGGCAAAAGTTAAACATTTCTTCATGCTGCTAATATATTGGTATGTTTATTCGTTTTATGTGTACAAATTTATACTAAAAATATTAGTATTATAAAATATCTTTGATAATTTTGAGGTCTTAACTGACCGATATGAAAACACCGACTGATATCAGGCATGCCGAAGAACTGCTCCGCGAGGCCATGGAACTGCTGGAAGACACTTATCATAACCTCGGCATGTTCGAGCGGCAACGTTACGGAAAATTAAAAAAGCAGGTTGATCAGCACGAAGCGCTCAGTGAAACCATGAAAACGGCGCTTAATGTGATTGACACGCAATAACTGATAAATAGGGATTATGCTGAAGATAAAAAAACAAGCGACGAAAAGGGATGTGCTGGGGTTTCGCCTACCGATGCTGACGCATGAAGAGCCAACGCTGGACATTACCGATATCACGGTGGTCGATCCGGACAATACCTATTACATGCGCATGGGCAGCGAGGCGATGACCGCTTACCGGATCGGCAAGGACCACATCCTGGTAATCGACCGCTCCCTGCAGCCGGTACCCGGTAACATCGTTGTTTTCTTTCATGAAGGTGATTTTTATATCCGGGAATATTGTCCCGAAAAAAACAGGCTGGTCCTGAAAGCGAACTCACCTGCAGAAACGCTGGTCATCGAGAACGCGCAGCGCTGGACCTGCTGGGGCGTGGCCATGCTTTCCCTGAACCCCTTATTACAGCCGCAGCAGCGCACAGGGAGGTACAGCCGTGTTTGCGCATGTTGATATTAACAACTGTTATGTCAGCTGTGAAACGCTGTTCCAACCGCAGCTGAAAGGCAAGGTTGTCGTTGTCCTGTCCAATAATGACGGCTGCGTAATCGCCCGGAGCAATGAAGCAAAGGCCATTGGCATCAAAATGGCCGATGCTGAGTTTATCGTCCGGAAAACCTTGCAGGCACACGATGCCGCTATCTTTAGCAGCAACTATGCCTTGTATGCCGACATGAGCGCGCGGATGATGAACAACCTGGCGCGGTATACCTATATGCTGATGGTATACAGCATTGACGAGGCCTTTTTAGCATTAGGTAATATTACCGGCGTTGATCTTGAATCTTATGTTGCCGCTATCAGTCATAACGTGATGCGCGACACGGGTTTGTCTATTACGGTAGGTGTCGGGCCGACGATGGCGCTGGCTAAACTGGCCAATAAGGCATCGAAAAAGATGGGGCGGAAATTTTTGGTGTTGGATACGAGAGTTAAAGTTGATGAGGTAGTTCGGGATTTTCCTATTGAAGATGTTTGGGGTATTGGCAGACAGTATTATGAAAAACTGAAGTCGTTTAAGGTCATCACTGCTCAGGATTTCCGGGAACTGAAACCGGACCTTGTGCGCCAGCACATGACCGTACAAGGCTGGCGCCTGCACCAGGAGCTTTGGGGTATTCCCTGCAATGTGATCAGGGACGTGGCCGAACGCTCCAAAGGCATCGAATCCAGCCAGAGCTTTAATACCTACCAGACCGAACTGAAAAAGATCGAGGAGGCCACCGCGATGCACGCGGCTACGGTAGCCATTAAACTCCGGCAGCAAAAGAGCATGGCCATGACACTGACCGTTTACCTCCGGACGAACAAGCACAATATCAGCCATGACCAGCATTACCCGAGTATTACCCTCAAAGTGCCCTTCGCTACCAACAGCACGCAGGAATTTACCAAAATTTGCGTCCAGGCCATACGGGCCATCTGGCAGCCCGGCTATAACTATTTAAAGACCGGCGTCCGCGCCACCGGCATTATCCCCGCAGGGGAAGTACAACACAACCTGTTCAGCAATTACGACAACAGCAAACAACTGACGCTGAGCGGGCTGATGGACGACATCAACGCCCGTTACGGCCGGGGCTCACTGCGCCTTGCGGCTGAAGGCTATGAGAAAACCTGGAAAATGAAGCAGGAATTCCTGAGCAAGCAGTATACCACCAGCTGGCAGGACATCATAGTGGCTAAGTAAACCTAAACGCTGTCTTAAATTTCTTATGACTACATTACGATTGCGTAACAAATCCTTTTCAAACTCAATATTACTAACTATCGGATTCCTGTGATCGCGTATTGTCAGCTGTAGTTTAATTGCCGACATTTATGATGATTTTGGTTTAGGTGATCACGTAGCAACAATTTGGTATGTTTAAACAATCAGACGCACTGGAAAAAGTAGATCCGGAATTATTCAGCAGGGTCATGCAGCTCAGTGCACAGATCGGCGGTAAGGAAGAGCACTTTAACAATCTACAAACAGAATACCGGAAGCTGGCTTCAACCTGGTTGCTGGCCGCACTCGGGGCCAGCGGGTATCTGCTCCAATCTTCATCCGGGCTGCCCTTTGACCATTGGTATATTGTATTCGGGGTTTCCGTAGCCGCCAGCGTGGGGATCGCGATCCTCTGGATGCTGGACCTGAAGGTATACCAGGTATTATTGGATGGATTCTTTAAGGAAGGCGTGCGTCTGGAATCGGAGAACTATCAATGGCTCCCTCCCTTCCGTATCAATATCCTGTGTTCGCAGGAAACAGGCGATATCCGTACCAAGGTGCAGTATTATTATTTCTGCAGCATCGTATTACTGCTGGTGCTGGCTGACATCTCCGTATGGAATATTGGAACGCTGGCGCATCTCCCGGGCTGCCGGATCGCTGCTACGCTACTGATTGTATTGGTAATGGCCGGCATACAGCTTAAGTTGTTTCGTGCTGGTTTGCGGGATAAAAAGGCATTTCCAGGAACTGAATTTGGCCTGCTGATTGGCCAATGGCGAGCCAATAGGACAAAGGATAGCGAAAAACCTTAACTCCCATGACGACAACCGGGGACCAGGGCGCTAAATTTATTTAGTCGTAAAGGTTGTACGAATTAAGTAAGTTTATAAACTGGTGCACAATAGTTTGACTACCTTTGCGCACCAGCTGTTATTCAAGCAGCGGCGGTGGCTATATTCCTTTATTTAATTTTATTAAGCCCTAACAAAGATGGTTAACATCAGCGATTATATCAACAGCGGAATATTGGAACAACACTGCTTTGATATTTTTGATGAGAAACGCGGACAAGAGATCACTGCACTGCGCCTGGTTCACCCTGAAATAGACCACGAGCTTAATGAAATAGAGGATACGATATTACAAATGGCGAAAAGCCATGCTATTACGCCAGCTCCGCATTTAAAGCAAAGCATATGGAGAGCTTTGGGATTTCTTTCTGAAGGAAAACTGGACATCGGTAACCTTCCTCCTACAGACAAGAACTCCAGTGATACTGCCTGGCTGAATACTGTCGCCCACCTCTTGCCTGCCGAACCTTATGAAGATTTTTTCGCGGCCTTGCTCAGGCAGGATGCACATATCGCACAAACCTTAGTAGTAACACGGATGAATGTGCCGGAGGAGATTCACGAGGAGGTGGCGGAGAGCTTTTTTATATTACATGGGCAATGCGCTTGTACGGTAGGCGGTGACGTATTTATTTTGAATGCCGGTGACCACCTGGAGATTCCCTTACATATTAACCACGATATTAAAATACTATCCCCCTACGTAATCGCTATATTGCAACACCAATTCGCCTGATCCCGATCAACGATGACCATACTTTCCGACGCCGAATTAACAAGCGCCATCAAAAACCGTGAGCCAGCTGGTGCGCACGTTTTGTATGATCGCTACGCAGCAACTCTTTTTAAGCTGATCTGCTGCAGGCTGCAAAATCCCAAAGCTTCGGCTTATATTTTGAATAAAACGTTTGCCGTTGTATGGCAGGAAATCCACAACTATCCGGCGGACGAGCAAAGGCTTTTAGTTTGGATGGCGGGGATAGCGCGAAAACTCGCGATTCGGGAAAAGGACCATTTAACGCATAAACAATACGATTTTTAACAGGCAGGTTGATTAACCTGCCTGTTTGAAGTTTTAAATAGCTTTGCCTTCTTCTGCCTTAATGATAACGGGTTCTTCCTGTGAGATACCGTTCTGTGAATCTTTAAATTCTTTCATGCCTTTGCCCAGGCCTTTCATCATTTCAGGTATTTTTTTACCGCCAAACAGCAATAAAACGGCTGCTAAAATCAAAATTATTTCCGGTGCTCCTAATCCCATGGTCCTGCTTTTTTAATATATGTATGTTGCACTATTTACGTTTATTAATAGCTCATGGTTTTATCAACTAAAACCTTGAGCGATCAGGACATGCATCATGTGAGACCAATCCTTCTGTCAAATTTTAATTATTTAAAAAAACGCTTTATTTTTTTATAAAACACTGAAAGTCAATACCAATATGCAATTACTCATCATTCACTCATATAATATCATCCGCCAATTTTAAATGCAGCCCTTCGAAGGTTAATATACCGGCCTGGATGGTTTTACCCACCGCCGCTGACAGATGCCGGCGCATTTTATCAGTAACCCGCGAAAAACCCAAAAGTCTGGCAACCAGCGGCATGGCTTCCTCTTCGGTGCTCGCGATGGCCCCGCCCACAACCTGCCGGATCGCTATAAATATTCTACTCAATACATAGATTAAATATTTAATTATCAAATTTTACAGATACGAACATACCTGAATCGAATATTGCATGGACGACATCAACGCCCGCTACGGCCGGGGTGCGCTGCGGGTCGCGGCCGAGGGTTATGACAAAGCCTGGAAAATGAAGCAGGAATTCCTAAGTAAACAATATACCATCAGCTGGCAGGATATCATCGTAGCCAGGTAAACTGGTAATTCGCTACGCCGCGCATCGCGTGCCGGCTGCGGCAATTACACGTTTCACAAAATTTTGCTGCGACGGGTTCCATGCCCCAGATCTTCTTTCCTGCCCGTATGGGATTTTCCTGAAAGTGCTGGTTCCGCGTTTTAAAATAGCCGGTAATAGCCTGCTGGCAATCATCGACAGAGCTGTAATCACTGTTATGGATTACGGTCCTGGCCAGCCCGCCAAACACGGACTCGATGACATTCAGGTATTGCGTCCGGGCGGGCAGCGGCGCCAGTTTGATCTCGGGAGCCCCTGCCCGGTTATGCTCCTTTATAAAATCCAGCAGGATCCCGGAGCGGTGCCAGCTCACGGCGTCCCAGCAGAGGTAAATGCATTTTTGATCGCTGTATTGTTCCAGCAGCATTTCTAAAAGCTTGATGGTCTCGAAGGTATTTTTCCGTTTCGAAAAGAAATGGCTGACCTGATTGGTGGACAACTCCAGGGCGGCCCTGCAGATCACGATGCCCTTATGTTTTTGCTTATCCGGCACATCATACGGTTCACCGGGGGCTTTCAGCATCCGCCCGCCCTTGATCCTGATACCCACCGGGCCGTATTCGTCAATGGAAAAGAATTTTTCACCGGGCTTAAGCTTGTTTAGTGTCTGCTGGATCATTTTAATTTTTTCCCGGAACTTCAGATCCTGGCTTGTCAGCACGTCCCTGGACTTTTTGAAGGTATAGCGTAATTGCTTCAGGCAATATTTTACCTGTGCCCAAGAGATGGTTTTCTCAAAAACGCGGCCATACTGCTGGCTGAGCGCTGTGATCGTCCAGCTTGTACGGTTCAGGCCATAGGACTTGGGCGGTTCGTGCAATAATTTAATAATATGCTCCTTCCGTTCTTTCATCCGGCGGGCTACTTCCGGCGCTATTTTGTGTCTTGCCAGTTCAAAAGCTTTTAAGCCATTTTTAATATAAGCCGCTATCCAGTCACCGACCGTTTTCCTCATCGCCTCGATCTTGCGCGCGACTTCAGTAACCGTTGCGCCCCCGGCGGCCATTTCCAGCGTTACAGCGATCTGCCAGTTCCGGCGGCTGTCGGATTGTCGCCATTTTTTCAGCACCTTCAGGTCCTCCGCCGGTATCGGCGGAAGCAGGTTGGGTTTAAGCGGAAAACCGTTATCAGCGATCCATTGGTAAAACAAGGCCGTGAATGGCAGGTAAGCATATCCCCGGGGACAAATAAGCCGGTATTTTTTCCAGACGGGTTTGGCTTTAACGCCCGGTTTTTCTCCAGCCAGCAGGCGCGGCAACAGTTCCATTAAGCGGACATAAAACGCGGTTGGCCGGTGAGGCGGAGGCGGTTCCGGCATATAAAAATCCATATCCTTCAACCGTTCGGGATAGGCCGCCTGGATGCGTTTGAATTCCCTCATATAACGCCAGGAAGTGACCGTAGAGATCTGAAGCTTTTTGGCAATACGGTAACCCGTCGAATCGCCGGCGATGAACTAGCGGCGCAACGCATTCATTTTTTTCCCGGGAATCTGGTGACGAAACATAACCAAGGCTATACTATAAATACAACCGTACTCCTTTTTCGTTTCAACTAAAATATTAAATTACTAAAATAATTAGTAATTTTACCCGTTATCAATTAAATATGTGCGGAAGAGTATTAATCGGAGAAACAAAAGACATCGTGATCAGCGGCCGGGAAGGCAGGCCATTTACACCCAAAGCCAACAAAAGCGGCAACCCGGGCTCTGTACTCCCGGTCGTTACGGACGCTATGCCGGATAAAGTACAACAATTCCGCTGGGGATTGCTTACGCCGGACGAAAACAAGATCCATAGCAAATACAAACATGCGCGGATCGAATTATTGCACACCGTCGGGATGTGGCGGCAGCTTACGGGTAGGAAACATTGCGTGATCCGGATTCAGGCTTTTTTTGAATATAACAGGACCCAGGAAAAAACATACCGGATCGAACGCGCTGATGGTAAACCATTTTACATCGCCGGTTTATGGGATATCTGGCTCGACATTGATACCAACGTATTACTGCCTACCTTTGCCATGATCACCATGCCGCCTAACCGCGATATGGCGACTATCCACGACCGTATGCCCGCTATCCTGGAGCGGGGCGATATCAAGACCTGGCTGAACCAGGGCCTGACTGGTACGGAACGGGTCGCTTTTCTGCAAAGTAATCCTTGTCTTTCTGAAACGCTGAAGATCACCGTGGAAAAATAGTGAGCTGCTGGTCTTATGCGCCGAAGCCGGCCAGCATGGGCTGTCTTGACCGCTTCCATATTACCCTCCATTTTGTTATAGATTTGCAAATAATGCGTGCACAACCCCTCGATCACTTCCTGGTAAGGCAGGAAGAAATCATCTTTTTCAGATGGGAGCGCTACCCTGATCCGTTCGGAATAATCCAGCACCTGCAGGTATAATTCATGGGAACGCTGGTTATCCTCCAGCATCTCCTGGAAACTATAAGGGATCGCAAAATAAATCCCGATCAGGTTGTATTTCCAGTTTTCGGCCTGTAGCTTTGCCTGGTAAGCATCCAGCCTATCCACCTCCTGGCGAAGAAAAGCCAGTGTCCGGTCGCTGCGGTCCTCCCCTCTTTGACGCCAGTAAGCGATGTTTTTCTTGATCATGGCCATCAGTTCGCCGTTCATGAAATAAAAATTCTCGCCGATCTCCAGCTTTTTACCGCGGTACAGCGACTGCACTTCAAGGAAATACCTGCGGAAATTGCTAACTTAATGCCTATCGCCGTAAAAAGCGATTCTTCCGAACCATGTGCAGATTATCGTAGTGCATTGTTGTTGGGCAACAAATTTCAATAGTCTATACGCCAAGGGAACGTTTCAGAAAATGCAGGTTTTCCAGCGCTGCTCCCGCGGTGTTATTGAAATAAACGTAAACCGTTTTACCATCCGATTGCCACTCACTGATATAGGACGCGTATTCAGACAGAAAACTTTCGCTGTAACTTCCTTTATAATTACCGGAGGGACCGTGGAAACGCAGGTAGACCAGATCATCGGCGGTGATCTCCATGGGCGTGGCCGATTTGGGCATATCCTGCAAAACCACGGCAGCCTGTTGCCGGTTCAGGAATTCAAAGACCTCATCCTTGTACCAGGATGGGTGCCGGAATTCGACGGCGACAGGCCAGCTATAGGTTTTAAGTATAACCAGTAATTCTTGTAGTTGGGGGAGTGCCGAAGCCCGTAAGCTGGGGGGAAACTGAACCAGTAGACAGCCTTGCCGGATTTGAGGGAGTTGGATGACTTCCATAAAACGATACACATCTTCCTTACGAAATAACAGGTTTTTCCGATGTGTGATCTCCCTCCACAATTTGAAGGTAAAACGGAAACCGTCGGTCACTTCGCTTGCCCAGCGGGCAATTGTTTTTGCTTGCGGGACTTTGTAAAAGGAAGTATTGATCTCGATACTGTTTTCCTTTAGCGCATAATAACCCAAGCGAGACAGGTGGGTATGTTCAGGCAAAAAATCCCGTTTAGGCTGATCGATCTGCAGGCCGCTGGTGCCGCCAAAGAATTTTCCTTCCATCAGTCCAGGATAATATACCAGCGGTTTTCATCATCCAGCGCATAATGCAGCCCGTCGCTCATTTCATACACATCGCGGCCGATTTTTTCGCTGAAATAGCTTTTCTCATCACGGATCACGGCACCATTATTCTCTACACGCAGGAAGAAAAGGAGCGCCCCAAGATTGGGCGCTACGTCTTTAAGGTGCCTGGCCTCCCCTTCTTTTACAAATGCAGAACTCATGCCTGTTTAAGTTTGGCTTCCATGCTCTGGGTCGTGTGCGGAACGGCCAGCAACCGTTCCTTCGGGATCAGCTTACCGGTCGAACGGCAGATCCCATAAGTCTTATTTTGGATACGCAACAATGCTGCCTCGAGTTGTTCAATGAATTTCTTCTGGCGCGCAGCCAGTTGATTCGTCTGTTCCTTTTCAAACGTTGCAGAGCCGTCTTCAAGGGTCTTGTCGGCAATGGCCGCTTCATCACCATTGGTATTCGCAGAACTCAGTGACCCCGCCAATTCATATAGCTCTTCACGGGCGATACTGATCTTGCCTTTAATCAGCTCGCTAAATTCTTTCAGCTCGGTATCGTTGTACTTTGTTTTGTTTGTTTCTTCCAGCATGTTACCCACAACAATGATCTATCTTAAAGGTTGGCCATTAACTAAAAAAAGCTTGACTAAAGATTCCGGATATTTAAACATTAAATAGCCCCGTCTGTTATCCATTGGTATTTAAAACCATAAAACAGCTACCATGACCCAATTGAACGAGGTACTTATTGTTGCCGCCAGGCAAGGCAATACAGCAGTATTAACAGCAGCAATCGGGCAAGGCGCCGAGGTAAACAGCAAGAATGAAAAAGGGTATACACCTTTGGTCATCGCCTGTTACAACCAACAATTGGATGCTGCCAGGTTATTACTCGAGAACGGTGCAGACGTGAACGCAGCTGATTTCGGCGGTAATACCGCGCTAATGGGCGTAGCATTTAAAGGCTATCGCGATATTGCCGAACTGTTACTGGAGTATGGGGCCGATATTGACCAGCAACACGGAAATGGCGGTTCGGCTCTTATGTTTGCCACCATGTTCGGCCGCAACGAACTGGTTAAATTATTACTGGATAAAGGTGCAGACAAGACCATCCTGGATTCCCGCGGCTTGAGCGCACTTGAGCTGGCTGTTCAACAGGGCAATCGAGAAGCGGCGGCACTGCTCGCGGATTAACAAAAAGCCTCCCGCTAAAGCGGGAGGCCTGAACATATACTTTTCGGTTAAGCCGGGATCTTTCGCGGCTTTTCCCTTTCCCAAAAACGATGTTGCTTAATGGCATTGATAAACGCCTTCGCCAAAGCATCAGTATCACTTCCAACAATCACGCCTTCATCGTTTTCTATTTTCTTGCTGAAATAGGTCGCCTCCAGAACTTGCATGGCATCCGAATCCGCGGCGATTGGTTTACAATGTTTAAAGGCTTCGTTCAGGAAATGTACCGCGTCTGCATCCGCTTCCAAAGTGGCTACGCTGTTAGTACCGCCGGGAACATAAACGGCGTCGAACAAAACAGACGCGGCACCCAGCAAACTTTCATCCACATTGATCTCTTCATCGTTAACTGAAGTCAGGAAACCCAGCCTTGGCGCGATCACTTCCACTACCCCGCCTTCGGCTTCTACAGCCGCTTTCAAGATATTTAAAGATTTATCGTCAACACCATCAGCAGCCAGGATAGCTACTTTGCGGGTTTTGATGCTGTCCTTTATGGTATCAGCCATACTTAATGCAGGTGATTTTAGTAAAGAACTTTCCACCTGAATGGATGCATAGCCTGCAGGATCAGCATCAGCCGGGATGTTCTGGTTCAATTGTTCGCCGATATTTTCCGGGATATGCAGGCCCAGCGCATAAGCTACTTCTGCCGCTAATCCTTTATCGATCTGCGCCAGCAGCGCCAGCATCCGCTCCCGGATGTCCACCGCTTTTACTTTTCCCAGTTCAAAACTCAGCGCGTCGGTGATATGGTTTTTTTCCGGATCGGACTGACTGTTAAAGAACAACCGCGCCTGGCTGAAGTGGTCGAAAAAGCTTTTGCTTCTTGCCCTCACCTTGCCGGCCGAGATCCTTTCCGGGTAGGTCACAAAACCACCCTCAGCGGCTGTAGCCTGCCGCGGATCATTAGCCCCTATAGAATTAGGGCCATAACTCGTTTTTCCTTTATTGATCGTCTGCCGCATGTGGCCGTCACGCTGGTTATTATGCACCTGTACAACGGGTCTGTTGATCGGGATCTCCTGGAAATTCGGCCCGCCTAATCGGGTTAGCTGCGTATCCGTATAAGAAAACAACCTGCCCTGTAGTAAAGGATCGTTGGTAAAATCAATACCCGGTACTACATGCCCTAAATGAAATGCCACCTGTTCCGTTTCCGCAAAGAAATTATCCGGGTTGCGGTTTAAGGTCATTTTGCCTACACGCTGTACCGGCACCAGCTCCTCCGGGATCAGTTTGGTAGGATCAAGCAGGTCAAATTCAAACTTGAACTCATCTTCTTCCGGCACGATCTGCACACCAAGCTCCCATTCGGGAAAAGCACCGCTATCGATAGCATCCCAAAGGTCGCGACGGTGAAAGTCGGGATCTTTACCTGATATCGCCTGCGCCTCTGACCAGGCCACCGAATGGATGCCCAATAAGGGCTTCCAATGAAATTTAACAAAGCTTGCCACACCTTGGGCGTTCACAAAGCGGAAAGTATGCACACCAAATCCTTCCATCATACGCAAACTGCGTGGAATAGCGCGGTCGCTCATCGCCCACATGATCATATGGCTTGATTCCGGCGTTAAGGAAATAAAATCCCAGAACGTATCGTGGGCAGACGCTGCCTGCGGAATCTCATTATCCGGCTCTGGTTTGACAGCATGAATCAGATCAGGGAATTTGATCGCGTCCTGGATAAAGAATACCGGCATGTTATTACCTACCAAATCGAAATTCCCCTCCTGCGTATAAAAGCGAACGGCAAAACCGCGTACATCACGCGCCAGGTCGGTAGAACCCTTGGAACCGGCGACGGTGGAAAAACGCACGAATACCGGGGTTTCCGTGGCTGTATCGTTTAAAAATAATGCTTTAGTAACCGTTGCCAATGATTCATAAACTTTAAAAACACCATGTGCACCGGAACCGCGCGCGTGCACTACCCTTTCCGGGATCCGTTCGTGGTCAAAATGAGTGATTTTTTCCCGCAGGATAAAATCTTCCAGCAAGGTTGCACCACGGTCGCCCGCTTTCAGTGAATTCTGATCATCATTGATCTTCAGACCTGTGTTGGTCGTCATAAACTCACCCGTTGAATCCGCAGTATGCGGTGCCAGGTTCTCAGTTTTAGCGTTACTATGCTGTACGCCTTTATTTAAATTCTTGGTATCGCCGGTGGTGTCTTTACCTTTTTTAGTAATTTCCTTTTGTGCCATGGTTATGCTTCTTCAGATGCTTTGTAGTTAATGTTATGTTCTGCTACGCTGGTCAGCAGTTCATCTGCCGCTTTCTCCTCCGTAAGGGTCTGGTATAGCAGTTCTGCTATAGCATCCAAACCAAGTGTTTTGGCCAGTTGGGTCAAACCGCCGTAGGTCGCGATCTCATAATGTTCCACCTTTTGAGATGCCAGGATAATGCCTACATCACGCGTAGCCGTACCGGATTCGGTACTTTCAATAATGCCTTCCCCCTCCTTGCTGAGGCCCTCCATCGCGTCACATTTTTTTGCCTGCGGCTTTTCGCCCAGCAGTTCAAATACCTTTTCCAGGCGGCCGGCATGACCTTTGGTTTGCTCCAGGTGATCCTCTATGGTTTTAACAAGTTCGGACGAAGTGGCGGCATGGATCATTTTGGGCAGGTTCGTCACCAGGTGGTTTTCTGCCCAGTAAATATCCATGATGCCGTCTTTAAACAGTTCAAGCAATGCGGGTTCTGCATTCACAGAAGTTTTAGTGCTGAACTTGGGTTCAGTATTGGTTTCGTTTTTCATAAACAGGTGATTGATTGGGTAATGATGTTAAATAACCTACCTTAATAAGCTTTAAAACCTTGAGTTGTTTTAATTCGTAGTTTATTTTTTAAATTCAAATTTAATGCCTTGATTTCATAAAAAAAACCCAGCTTGTCTGGAAAAACCCGGATTCTGTATCAAGTGAGGTAAAATCGCCGAATTCTTTATCGCAGCCTTCCAAGTCGCCGTTGAAACAGATCTTAGATAAGCCGGTATCTGGCATCTCTATATGGATGACTTGCCTTACTTTCTCTCTATTATTTTTTAGGTAACATGATTTTGCCCCATATCTGATGGCGTTACTGTTAAGTGACAACTTTTTTATTTCCCTTTACATTGCGTCATTACCTTCACGGTGCGTAGAATTACTACAATATCAGCCCGCAAATTAATTTTTTGCAGGTACTGCAGGTCATATTTCAAACGGTCACACATTTGTTCGACACTTTCCGCATAACCATAATGAACCTGGCCTAATGAGGTAATTCCAGGCCTTATGAGGTGAAGCTTTTTATAATCCGGGTTTATTTCTACAATTTTATCAACAAAGTACCTGCGCTCAGGCCTTGGCCCCACAACAGACATATCACCCCTTAAGACGTTCCAAAACTGGGGCAATTCATCAAGCCGGCTTCTGCGCATTACGCGCCCCCATTTTGTTATCCTGGGATCGTCCGCATTCGATAGCTGCGGGCCATATTTTTCCGCATCTACATGCATGCTTCTAAATTTGTATATATGAAATTTCTGTTCGTGTTTGCCCACTCTTTCCTGTTTATAGAAAACCGGACCGGGAGAAGATATTTTTGTAATAATATAGATAGCGGCGAAAATGGGAAATCCCAAGAACATCAATATTAAAGAAAAAACGATATCAAACAACCTCTTCAAGGTCATCACCTCAGGATTTAGATCAATCTCTTCCCTGACGTGGACCAGTTTAAGGAAATTAGGGGTGTCCTTTATATCAAATTCAGCGTGAGTGAAAGCACTTGCGTTGAACGGTAAGGGTTCGCTGGCAGCCGAATCGGCATAAACGCCGCCACTCAGATCTACGTTTTTATAGGCGACGGTCAGCGTTCTGGTAAGCCAGTCTTTATGCTGCTGAAAAACAGCATTGAAAAATTCAATTCCGGAATAAATTCCTAAACCTGTAAAATGTTTTTTGTGGTGCTTTTGCATAGATAGTGTTTTTCAGTCCACAGGTAACTGACAAACGCACCTGCTTATCCTCACAGTGCAACAACTAAACCAAACATCACAGTTATTAAATTTTCGTTATAAATAATTATATACCGTTATAATTATATTCATTTAAAAAGTTACGGGTAGTCTTCTGGCTTTTTTTATTCTTTTACTGCTTGGCAAAAGCTGAAAGTGTTTACTTATGTAAACAACTTTTAATACATTGTGTATTTTTTTACCAACCTCTCTTTGGAGGGTAGCGAGGCCAGACTATATTGAATAGCACAATAGTTAAAACTCCATCCATTTGAAAAAATCATTCCCAGGTCATGAAAATCCCATGAACCATTTATTCAACCGTTAAGCAATTTACTCGCAATAAGCTTACCCGCCAGTCTTGCATAGCCAAGAGCTACTTTCCTTTAAACTGAACCATTACTTGCAGCGTTCTCAAAATAATGTTCAAATCGGTGTTTAAAGATATATTTTTGAGATAAACCATATCATACCTGACCCTATGACATATTTGCTCTAAATTTTCTGCATAACCATAACTTACCTGCCCTATTGATGTCAGCCCTGGTTTCAGGCTGAAAAGTTTCTTATAACCAGGAGACTTTAACACGATTTGTTCAATATAAAACTGTCGTTCTGGGCGCGGACCTACAACAGACATATCGCCTTTTAGAACATTCCAAAACTGCGGCAATTCATCTAATCTTGATTTCCTTATAATTCTTCCCCATTTTGTAATTCTCGGATCATTGTCACCGGAAAGCTGGGGACCTTTTGCCTCCGAATTGATATACATGCTTCTGAACTTATAAATACGAAAAGGCTTATGATCCTTTCCAATTCTTTCCTGTCTGTAAAATACCGGGCCATTCGAAGTAAGTATGGTAATGATGGCCAGCAGTATAAATCCCGGAAACCCGATGATCATCACCAAAGAAGAAAACAGAATATCAAAGCTCCTTTTGAAAATTATAATTTTTTGACTTAATTGGGGTTTTGAAGTTAATTGAATGACCGGCAGGTTATCATAATTAATGATGCTTGCAAAGCTATTGTTTAAAAATAAATCAGAAACAAATTTGACCGTAACCCTGTTTTGGTCACCCATATCCACAACCCGTTGTAAAAAAGATGGGTGCATGCTTTTATAGCATACAAATATTTCATCAGCCGCTTTGTCAAATAGCTTTGCAATTAATACCTCCTCTGAACAATCAGTTAAATCTTCCTGAGAAATAAAGTCAATAAAATGGTAGCCGTATTCAGGATGTCTTGAAAATGTTTTTTTTAACTTATTGGCGATATTTTCATCTCCAATAAGGACTATGTGCTTTTTATTGTATCCTTTTTTCCTGATATAATCCAATATCAAAAAAATTGCTCCTCTTTGTAAACACAGCAAACCTAAGAATAAACCATAGGTAAAAAACATTTCCCAACGGCTAACTTCAAAAAGCTTAAAAAAATACACTGCAGCCAGCACGGCCAGGAGGTGGTATATTAAAGAAGATAAAATTCTATTGATACTGTCACTTAATACCAAAGGGCGGTGAATAACGTAATTTCTTGTTAATGAGGCCACGGTAACCCAAGCCATATTAACCAATAGTAAAAAAACAGAAGAGTTTATTTCGGATGAAAAATAGTTAAAGACCAATAAATGAGCACATTGTATTGATATATTTAATAATATTAAATCACAAACAAAAGTTATCGGCGGTAAAAATTTTGCGTAGCGTATAGTCATAGATAGTTGTGCAAGTTTAAATATTTACTGGATAAGAATATGATTTAAAAGAAAAATTATATTATTTCTTATCAATACGTATTATCCTCACACAACGCTACAATCTTATTAGTGTTTTTTTTATGAAAAATTATCTTTATTTATTTTATTGTTAATATAGCTAAGTATCTCTTTTTTAAACCTTTCAGTTGAAAAACCGGCAGCATGCTTAACAATATCGTTATAATTAAAACACAAAGAACTAACATCAAACCGTTCAACCGCAGACTTGATGGCACCGGCAGACTGTTCATTAAAAAATATCCCAGTTTCATTTTCAATGACGCTTTCCATTGCACCTCCTTTTTTATAAGCGATAACAGGTGTACCGCACGCTTGTGCTTCAACCGGCAAAATTCCAAAATCTTCTTCTGCGGCAAAAATAAATGCCTTAGCCTCTCCTAAATATTTCTTTAAAACATCAAATGGCTGGTATCCCAGCAAAATAGTATTTGGCGTGGCTAACCTGCTAACTTTTTTAAAGTCAGGGCCCTCGCCAATTACATAAAGCGTCTTATCTGGCATTTGAGCGAACGCACTTACGATCAGATCAATTTTTTTGTATGGCACAAACCTGGAACAGGTGACGTAAAAATCCTTTTTTTCAAAAACTGGTTTAAAATCCTCCGTAGCAACATTAGGGTATATTACCGTACTTTCGCGCCCGTAAATTTTTTTTATTCGGCGGCTTATATATTTTGAATTAGCAACAAAGTGATCAACCCTATTGGTACTCACGATGTCCCATTGCCGTATACGGTGTAATAAATATTTTGCTATGAAACCTTTTAATCCTTTATGCAAACCTGTCTCCTTTAGATATTGATGATGCAGATCCCAGGCATACCTTATGGGCGAATGGCAGTAACAGATATGAACCTGATTCGAATTTGTTAAAGCCCCCTTGGCCACTGCGTGCGAGGAAGAAATAATGAGGTCGTAATCTGAAAGGTCAAATTGTTCGATAGCCAACGGAAATAAAGGTAAATATGATCGGTATTTTGTTTTGGAGAATGGCATTTTTTGGATAAACGAAGTGGTAACTTTGTGCCCGGAAAGGCCGAGCTTCATAATTGTTTCATCCCTGGCGACGAGCGTATAAATATCAGCTTCGGGGTAAAGAGAAGCAATCTCCTTAAAAACGTTTTCTGAACCACCGATAACCGTGAGCCATTCATGTACTAATGCGACTTTCATATAATTATTTTACGCGATTTAAACTTGCATCGTTAATGTAGGTGACCATTAATTAACCGGCTTCTTACCAGACATGTACCACTCCCTATGTAATTTTGCGATATTGCCCCAGCCCAGCTTTTTTATATATTTTTTTAATAAAGGCAGTCTGGATTGTGACATTTGCAAAAGCTCATCATGACCTGTTTCTTTTAATTGATAAACAAGATCATTGGGTGAAGAAGCAAAAACAACTAAAGTTGAGATTTCTGCGGTTGTATGCTGTCCGCAAGTTGTAAAAACAAGCATATCATTTGCCAACGCCGCAAGTAACGATCCCCTGCGTTCTGATACTCCGTCGGGAAATGGCATGTATGAAAGGAGATGATTTGACAATACACGGCCCACTTCTTCTTCCGGCAAATTTATTTTCCAGTCCAAAATATTTGCTGAGCTATTTTGTAAAGATTGAAAATATGATTGAAATTTTGGCAGAACCTGCCCAACAATCAGCACGGTATATGGCAACTTGTTTTCTTCGATTAGCGAAGCCAGCTTTAAAACATCTTCGAGCCCTTTATTGGGCCGGATCTGACCGAAAGAAACAATAGTTGTTGTGTTTTTGTCCATTGCAGAACCATTATCCGTCCTGGAAATATTTGAACCAATAGGGATAACTGTAGTGGTATTAAATAACCTGCTCCACGGAAAAATGCGCTGAAATTTTATTTTTTCAAATTCGTTTGTGAAAATCACTTGTGACCTTATCGAAAAAGGAAGCAACGAAATCTTTCTTAAAATATGGGCCTGTAATACTTCGTGAATGGTTACAAATGTTTTAAACTGTAAGCTTAGTAATTGTGGAACAAGGCTGGCCCCATACCCCACTGAGGGGTACTGAATGTGTATAATGTCCGGATTGATAGCTACAATCCGTTTTTTGATTTTAAAGTAGCAGGTAATGGACCAATCGAGGTTGGCAAGCACTTCAACTTCCATTTGGAGTTGTTTTAAGGCGGTGGCCAGTTTTTCTGTATAGTCACCAATGCCGCACGACCCTGGAGGGTAGGTACCGGTAATTAATAATACTTTCATGATTTCACTTCATAGGTAGTTATAATAGCAAGGCCACTAATCAGCCAAAATGTGCCAAAAATAAAGGTAAATGTGTTGATCATATTGCCAAAAACTATCGTGCAAAAAGAAATGGTTATCGCCGTGTTTATTACTGCCATTTGATATGAAGGAGCTTTTACCCGAAATTTATTTATCAGCGTAGTGATTAGGAAACCGATAAAGAAAACGAAACCGATAATGCCGGTATTGGACAGGATTTTTACAAATAGATCAAACGATGTTACAGATGCCCAGCCTGCACCTAAAATGGGGTGATGCAGAAATGTATCCCAAGCGTCCAATATAGAGCTTAACCTTTCAAGACCGGAAAAGGAATCGGACTTTTCAAATAACATCTTATCAATAATATCCTTAAATACCCAGTATGTCCCTGCTATAATCACAGGAATTAAAACGGCCAAAGAAATGAGCAATAGGATCTTTCTTTTAATGGGGAGGTCTTTAAAATAAAAAAACAGGGATAGTAAAGTTAAAAAGGCCAGGCATAATATGCCGCTGGACGACGTAGTTCTTATGGTGAAAACATATAACAAAACAATAAAGCCTATATCTGTCCATTTACTGAAAATATAATTTTTCTTAATGACCGAAAATAAAAAAAAGGGGATGATAACAACTACGCTCTGAACCATAACGGAGGGTTCAATTCCAACGGAAGATATCCTCTTTAATTCCGCTGTAGGGTCGGTAAAAAATTTGTACCCGGCAGCATTTCCGTTGTAACTATTATTAAATAGGAAAGCCGGATAGTCCAAACCAACCGCATTGCAGTACAGTTCTACAAATCCCCAAATAATTACAAAAAACACAGATGCGGAATAAATCTTCAATGTGCGCAAATAGTTGACTTTTGTTTTATTATGAACATATATTCCGATTGCAAAAACCACCCCAAATAGCAAATAAATATACTGTGAAATGTTTCGGGGTGAAAATGTTATCGTATCATTTAGGCCAAGACCACCGGTAACATTGCCCCTTTCATCACCATTGATAATTAAAGGCATTGCCAATGACAGCAATGCAACTAAAGCGAAGCCTATAAGCAGCATTATCGGCTTTAATTCAATTTTATTGACAACACTACCGTTTCCAAGATTCTTTACTTTGCTAAAAAACAAAGTTGCCAGCCACAATGCTCCCAAAAACATAAATGGTTGTACTGCGCTTCCTGTACCGTCTTCTCCAAAATTCAATACAGCAGTTGCAGAAAAGGGGATAAAAAAAATGGTCAACTCATAAAGCAGCTTTTTGGAAAATATCACCGCGTAAAAAGCAATGAAAATGATGACCAATCCTGTACCTGTAACACTCATAACAAGCTATATTATCGTGCAAAATCTTTTATAAGAACCAAGGCCTGTAGTTAAGCTTATAGGTCAGCTCATTATTCCGTAAACCAATGACTCTCGCTGGTATCCCCCCCACAATTTCTTTTTCATTTACGTCTTTTGTGACCACGCTGTTGCAGGCAATGACAGCGCCACGCCCTATTTTCACACCAGGCAGTATGGTAACCCTTGTTGCTATCCATACATGGTCTTCAATTATTACGCCGGCTCCCCTTGTACCGTGACTGTTATCGTTTGGGTCATGCTCCATTGTCCAAATATTTGTTTCCTGTCCTATGTCCACGTTATTGCCAATTATCAAATCGCCTCCCCTTGCGTCAAGTGTTACATTTTTGTTGATGACACAATTATTTCCAATACTTATTTTGCCGTTTTTTCCCATTATATCAACCCCCATGGCAACGAAAGTCCGATCGCCTATTTTATACAATATCCTTTTCAAAAAAAACTTTCGCAATTTGAAAGATGGCCAGTTCATTAACCAAGTTTTAAAAATATATTTTAATAACCCCGATAACCATGCTTTAAATTTCATAACAATCGCTTTTTAATCCCAGGCTTATTGTAAACATGCAGCGTCTTTTTTGATGATTCGATCCATGAAAATATTTTCAGTCGTTCCGTTCCTTTTTCTATTAAGCTATTCCGTAAGCTAGCATCCGTTATTATTTTTTTTATTTGTACCACCAGCTCATTTACGGTGTTAAAAAGCAAACCTGCGTTACCAGTAATTTCAATTAAGCTGGAGGCATTGCGGGCAATAACCGGTTTTTTAAATCTCATTCCTTCGAGTACCGTAAACCCGAAGCCTTCGTAATGACTGGGACATATAACCATATCGCAATTGGCATATAGACAAACCAGATCTTTGTCATCTACATAGCCGGGTAGTTTAACTAAATCAGGCTTTAAATCTAAAGTTTTTATCAACGCTTCTATTTCAAGAATATATTGACCTGTGTGCATGCCGGCAATAACTAATATTATATCTTTTTCATGATTTTGATCGGTAAAAATCTTAAAAGCCCTTATCAAATCGTCAAACCCTTTACTGGGTAAAACTTTGCCAACTGAAAGTATATAACCTGCATTCGTTAGGTTGAATTTATCAATATCACCGGCTTTAAAACCGGTAGTATCAAACCTGTGATCTAACGCCTGGTATATAAGATTTAATTTATTCTGAGGTATCTTGAGATAGTTTGCAACATCTGATTGAGTTTGGTTTGATATGACGATTACTTCATCAGCTTTCTTTATAGCGCTGTCGCCAAAAACCTTGAAAACCACATTTAAGTATCTATTCATCATTTCAGGCACCGTTCTATGATAAAGATCATGTACAGTTATAACAATTTTTGTTTTATTGCATACAAACTTTAATAATGGGCCGAAAAAGTAAGGATTATGATAGATATCAAACTTTTTTAACCTCAGATAAAATGGAATTAAAAAACTGGCATAAAACACCTGCAGGGGCAGCGGGCTAAATACCCTGATGATCCTATAATTTTCGAACGCGTTTAACTCTGCTAACAAATTGTTCGTATCGTACCGCGTATCTACCAATATGGTATATTCATTTTCATGATCGATCAAAAGCAGGTGATGTATCAGGTTAAAAAAGTACACATCTACACCCGTGTGTTTGTTTCTTAAATAAGTACAATCAAAAAATATCTTCATTCAATAAAGTTAAAGCGCGATGTTGCAGTTCTATCAATCTATGATTTTATTGATGACCTGTCTTTTATTAAAAACGTCTGATTTTCAAAGCGATTATATATTTCAAAAAAACGCATCATCAAATAATATTTTTTTGTCCCGAACAGCCGGTTAAAAACATTTAACGCACTAAATATTTTATTTAAAATTGGCGGATTAGCACCATATGTTTTTTTTAAAGACTTAAGCCGTTGTTCAGGATCATTTAGCTTGAGATTGTTTCTTTCCAAAAGATCATAGTAACTGCCCGGTGCTGTAGAAAAATGATCATGAAATGTAAGCCCCTCTCTAACCAGGCCACGATAAAGCCTTCTGTGTGGTTTTAATACTGGAACACCATTTTCAAATTGACTATAATTGTATTTTAATTTACTTAGCTTATCTAAACCATTGATCTTTAAATCCTGCAGGTAATTTTCAAAAAGCTCTCTGTATTGTGGAATAGTTGACAGCGTAAATTTATCCTGTCTTTTCGCCACACATTCTATGTCATTAGGGTCAAAACTCGAAAAATGAAAAATTGCCAGGGGGAATTTAATATCATCTACAAAAAAAGTATCCTCTTTTTTAAATAGCTTTCTTTCGTGATAATTCCAAAAGGCCATATTTACAGCTGGATTATGAAGAACTAAAACTCTTTCACCATACAAAGCCGGTAAAAAATCCATCCATTTCTGATCTACGTGTAAGGCATCCTCTTTATCTGCAAAGCATTGATTTGCGAGTTTTGTTTTCCACCATTTGGCTATATGACGACCTGTTTCAGAATTATTTACACCAAAGAAACCCAAGTTGTAAATCCCTACCCACAATAGTGATTCTTCGGCGGTTGCACCTTCAAAATCAATGTAAGGCTTTATGATGTGAGGTGTAAGCAGGGCATCATATTTCTCAAGATGATCAAACAGAAACTCAAGACTGTCGTAAACAACCATATCCGGATCAAGGTATAACACCTGATCATATTTTTCCAATAGCTGCTCAAGATAAAATGGCTTTACTGCGGTGCTAAATTCTATGACATCATATTTAAAAGCCATGTCATAATAGTTTTCGATACCCAATTTTTTTGCTTCAATAACATTAAAGTCATTGCACATCAGGTCCTGCCCGTCAATCTCGTCGGATAAAACAATATCAAAATCACAATCGGGGCAGAACTTTTTTACTGAATAACCTAAAACTTTGGCTTGTGCCAAATAATTTTTGGCACAAATTGTAAAAATCGCTTTTTTCATGCTATGGTTTTTATAAGCTTAGCAGGGTTTCCTCCAATAACAGAATTTTTGGGGAAACTTTTTGTAACCACTGCATTTGCTCCAATAATTGAATTTTTACCAATAGTAACATTGGGCAATATTGCCACGCCCTCGCCAATCCATACGTTATCCTCTATAATTACTGGTCCTTTTGAAATAACGGTTCTCTCAGAAGGCGGTAACTTAATAGATTCAGAGTCGGCGCTGCCGTGAAAATGGTCGGTTATAAACACTTTGCTCGCTATTAATACATTATTACCTATTTGTATGTTATTTATACAACCAATATGGCAATCATAGTTTATACTTACATTATCTCCAATCAATATCATCGGAGAAAATCGATGCCCTAAATGTATCTTATGAGCTTCAAGCCGTAAGCCAGCAAATGAATAAAAGTTGTTTCCAATTGAAATGCAAGAAAGACCTATGTGGTAAAAAGGATATTCAATAGTGAAATTTTTGCCGCATTTTTTAAAGCTTTTTTTTATATAGCCAGATTTTAGACTGCTTATCAAAAGTTTAAACCTCCCATTTAAAGTGGGGGGAAAGATATAGGAAACCAAAAAGCCTATAAATCTAAAAAATGATATAACAAATTGTTTCATATTACTTTGTAAGCGTCGGTCTTAGTGAAGTCAACTTATATTTAAAAAAGTAAAAAACAATCACAATTAACATCAACGCAAGTCCAATAAAATCGCCTCCTTTCAAATTTATAGATGTGCTAAAGTTATTTACCACTATTAAAAGAAAAACGATAAATATGAAACACACGTCGGGTGTTCTAAAGAGCGCTGTTATTTTTAATTGATACATTTTATTGAATAACCACAATATATATAATGATCCAAATAACACGGACAAAAACCAACCGTAAATAACTCCATAACCACCTATCAAATAACCTAAAGTATAGCCAAATAAAGAGTTGGATAAACCAAGTATAAATTGTGTTTTGAGTAATATGTTTAATTTAGCCTCTGCCATATAAAAAAAATAAGCAGGAGTATTAAGTATATTAATAAGTATGCATAATGCCAAAATCAATAATGTATAATAAAATACAGGTTGATAGTTACCTATCCAAAAAACTGATAAAATGCGACCTCCCATAACTATTAATCCCATTGCAGCTAAAGAAAAGAACAAAACATTAGAAAAGACCTTTTTGTAAAAATGCTGAATATCTTTAATATTGTTTGATAAATTAATCATAACGGGGATAAGGCTTTGTGTTCCATTAATAACTACTCCTCTTGCTTGCATTAGTACTCTATTTGCCATTTCATAGTATCCTGCAAAAGCCATCCCTCCAAATCTACCCAACAGTATTTTAGTAACAGGCTCATTAAGCATTGCCATAAGTGAAATAAATTGAAATTTCATGCCATAATTAAAAATTTGCCTAAAGATCTCTTTACTCCAGTTCCATATTAATGGATTAAATTTAGTTTGGTACATAACTATCAATATACACACTACTAACGCAAATATCGATTGGGCTAATTGTGCCATAGCTACCCCAATAATCCCATATTTAGGAACCAACAAATAGGATACCACGAGCAAAACAATCGACGAAGCACTGAATACCAAACTTCTTAGATAGTTTTTTTGCATCCCATCAAGCACAGAAGCATAAACACCATTTATAGCATTTAAAAGCAAACAAGCAAGTGAATAAGGTAATATTGAAATGCCTGCATTTATAAAATTTGATGGCAGTACCGATTTAAGGATCAAACCAGCAAAAGGATAAATAATACAAGAAATTAGCAGAAAAAGAATACCTATAAATATTGAAGCCGTAAAAATAAGTTGCTTAATTTTAAGATCATTTTTTTCTTTGTGATAAAGTGCTACAAATCTTATCACTGAATCGGCAACACCAAAGTTAGCTAAATTGGCTAAAGATGATGTTGACAAAACAACAGACCAAACGCCCAATAAACTTACCCCCAAAAGTTTTAATAAGAATTTATAAAGAAAAAAGTAAACTGCTCCTATCAATAATACCTGCGTACCGGAACTAACAACGTTGATTGTCACCAGGTATTTCTTCAACCCATCCTTAATCACCATCAAATATTTTTCTATTTATAAAGTTGAAGTAGTTTTTTAATAAAAATAAAAAACAAGCCTATAAACCCTCCTAAGAGGCCTGCAGTTAATATCATAACTTTTTTACTAACTCTGTCGTCAGATAAAGGGAGTATAGGTTTATCCACTATCTGTATCAAAGGCATCTCCTGTCTTAAAGCTATCTTGGCTATTTCAAGGTTTTTTTCGATCTCCCCATACATGGCCTTGCTTGATTCCACATCAATTTGTTTTCTTTGTGAAGACACTTTGAGTCTTGATAAAAACGGATTGGCGTTAGGTGCAGCGTCAATTGACGATGCCACGCCTGTCAAAGCATAGTTCAAAATAGTTTTTAAGCTATCAGCCTGTTTCTGAAGAATGTTTATATTCTGGTAAGATATTTTTGTTTTGGTCTGGATATAAAAGCCATTCACGGTTTCGACCAGTTTGTTAGTAAACATCTTCGCAAATAACTCATCATCTGATTTACACTGAACGCTTATAATATTTAATTTTTTATCTGGTTTTGCCACCTTTAGCGCCTTCTTATTTAATATCGCAACTATATTGGTGATCAAACTATCCTGTTTTCTGTCGAACTTTTCAGGATCTCCCGTAAACTTAATATCCGTTATATGATCCTTTTCCTTCCAGGTTGATCTTAACTTGTTATGTGTAATATACCGTTCAATCAACGATTGTTTCTGGGAGTCGAAATTAACCTCACTTAATAAAGTTCGCGCTAACATCGTCCTTGATTTATAGAGTTCAATAATGTTATCTCCTTCGAAGATCCCACTTCCTCCCCCGCCGAGATTAATACCCGCCAGGCTCGCCAGTCCGGCATACTGACTGAGGCCCCCGCCTGGTGCCGATTCCTGCAACACAAAAGTACATTCCGCAGTATAATTAATTTTCTTATACAGCGAATAACCTAATCCTGCTATTGCGCCGATTAAGGAGAATAATAAAATAATTAACCACTTACTTTTGATGTAGGTTACTGACGACTTGATTTTGACCAATAACTCTTTGACAGATATTTCGTCTGGCGAATTGTTATTTGATATATCCTGATCTTTTGTGCTCATATTAGTCCGGTATACTACTGTTTACGCGTAGTTTATTTATTCAAACTGAGAATACCCAAAATTATGGCTCCTAATGATGCCAGCCCTGTACTGAGGCCTAAAATTGTTTGTACAGAATTTCCTTTACGCTCCGGTTTTTTGGGCACATATATTTCGCTGCCAGGTTTTACAGCAGGATGACTATTAAAAAACAAAAACTTCCTCGTTCCTTTTACGGTACCGTTAGGATATACAACATAGGCACCTCTCTTTAATGCACCTGGGCTGTAACCGCCTGCATTGGACACAAAATCATTAAATGACTTTGAACGTTCATAAACAACAGCACTTGGATATAACACCTGCCCGTTAACGCGAACTATCTGCTGTTGCTTCGGCACCCTCAAGATGTCGCCGTTTTCCAACAGCAGATCAGTTTTTGTACCCGGACTTTTTAAAATAGTACCAAGATCAATACCGACATAGTTGTTTCGTTGTTGAATCTCTCCATTGGTTGTCGAGTCCTTGTAGGTCCTTTTAAGCCTCTCAGCCTGGGAGATACGTTCCGTCTCAAGCGCTACCGTATCCGATTTATCTTTATCGATACCCAGTATGGCAATATTTTCGCGCTTCAGTGACCCGCCCTCAACATCTGCCGATGCGGTGAGCCCTCCGGCACGAGCTATCAGGTCAGAGATCTTTTCATTCTTATTTTTTATGGTATATGAACCAGGGTATAATACTTCCCCCTCAACCTTAACCGTTTTTTGTTTTTCGTATCCAGGTAAACTATATACTGATACGATGTCAAAGGGGCTTAGCACAAAACTAGCGTCGTTGGGCTTCAGGGCCCCGTCAATATTCACATTAAAGACTTGCGCTACCGAACTACTTTTAGATGCAGGATCTGCGTCAAATGTTCTTCTGGCTACCTCAATGCGCTTCGTACTGGCGCCATCGGCAAAGCCTCCTGCTTTTAAAATCAGGTCTTCTACTTTTAGGTTTTCAGCAAAGGCAAACTGCCCAGGTTTTCTCACGCTGCCATTAATGGTAACTACGTATTTGTCTCTTAAATCAAATATCGAAGATATATTAACAATGTCTTCGCGCTGTAGTGAAATGTTAACTACCTTATTTATAACGTCTTTTACATTGAAAGCTATAATTTCAGTCGTATTATCCGGTTTCAACCGGGTAATAGTTCCCCGGTCTGTAAAAGCATCTTCTTTCAATCCGGCAGCCTTTTCAATTAATTGATTTAAAGTTAATCCGTTTTGCAATTCGTAGTCTCCGGGCCGAAAAACTGCTCCATTAATTACAACCCTGTTCTGGTATCGGGAAATAATGGATTCTACTGTATACTTATCGCCCCTTAAAGGAATGTAGCTTTTATAATCAGCCTCTACAACGTCGGTAATTTTTCGCTGCTGATCGCTAACCTGCGAAACCTTTATTCGTGCGGTATAAGCGCTATCGGTAAATCCGCCGGCATAATTTATAAGATTGTCCAGGGTTTCACCCGGCAACACTTCAAAAAGAGCCGGAATCTTTACTTCTCCAACAAGCTGGACCCTTGTTCTGTAAGTAGGCACACGAACAATATCCTGATCCTGTAATGATATATTGTTTTTTTGATCACCCTTTAACAAAAAATCATATACATCAAGATGCCTTATAATACGATTGTTCCTTATGATCTCTATTTCCCTTAAACTACCATTAACATTCGGTCCGCCGGCCATATAAAGCGCATTAAAAACGGTTGCCAGGGACGACAGTGTATAGGTGCCGGGCTTTGTAACCTGCCCAATCATTATCACCTGTATACTGCGAATGTTGCCAAGCGTTACCTGCACTGTCGTGCCGTGCCCGATAGCATAATTATTTGCTGCAAGTTTGCCTTTTATTGCCGATGTCGCCTGTTCTATAGTTTTGCTTGCAACATTCAAAATGCCCACGCCGGGTATATTGATATTGCCCTCTGGCGATACTTCAAGTTTCCAGTTAACTAATGAACTGCCGTAAACATTTATATTAAGCTGATCATTAGGGCCAACTATATAATTTACAGGCGTCGCAAGCTTTAGATTTGGCTCAAAAGAACTGTTTTTATTCTTGAATATTTCCGCTCCAAAAATCCGGGGTTCCAGACTTTCAAATAAATCCTTTTTTACCAGCTCCCCGTCGAGGCTATCTTGTTTATAATTAAGTTTCCTTACATCCGCTGCGGTTGTATCGTCTATTCGTACAACGGTTCCGGATTTAGTACGGATTTGCCTGATGTGGACTTGCAGTTTTTGGGCCTGCGCACCTGTCATGCCCCGGCTTCGGGCCTGGCTAATCAGTTCATCATCGCTGATGCCCGCCTTTTGCGCCTGCTGAAGCAATTGAATAACCTGCTGATCTGAGATATCATCAACATTTATAGTCGATATGTTCTGAAGGCTATTTTGAGCCGAAACCTTGTCTATGGCACTAAAAAAAATAACAAAGACAATAAAAAAAAATATAGGAAAGTTAATTTTATTCATATTTAATGGCCGTTAGAGTATAATGGATAATACTCCAAAAAATGTTTTTTTTCGCAAAAGTAAATCAAATAATTCTCATAAAAACTATTATTTTCCTATTAGGAAATCAACGACAAACTGATTGGTAACTATGTGATATATTACTATATAAATAAGCAGCATCAAATGTGGTAATATACCAAAGGTACTCACCATTAATTCTGTAATAAAAAGTTTTTTCCTTGAAAATCACATAGCTACTTCGGCTTACTCAGTTTCACAAAACAAGATAATTAACTATTTGTTTTCCCTTAAATTAATCTGTATTTGCAACCATGCTTAATTTCCTGAGCCCGCTCTGATACAGTTTGTAACGCAACGGTGGGAAACTCACTTCTTGTTAATGCTATTTTATACACCTTTTGACAACGTTTTCACCTCTTTAGGTTTCAGTCAAGATACTTTTAAGGTCGCTTCCGCCAAACAATGACTTTACATCTTATCCAGTTGAACCCGCGCGGGAAAAATCGCTTGGTCGCGTATTTGCTAATTGCTCATGCCAGCAGTGGTAGTTTGGCGCCACATTTCTCTTTCAAGGTAAAATACGATCATATTAATTTATTAATAATTAAATTACAATCATTTACTATATTTGAATGCCAATTGAAAGCCGAAGTAAGAGAAGATAAAAATTAATTATCTTGAATATGCTGGCTGAACAAACGAAAAACTCCTATTCTTTAAATATGTGCCCCTGTGGCAAAACAGATCGTGCTGATTTGAGCCGCATACACAGAACGACTTTCATGAAGATATTTTTGTTTTGGCTGCCAATCAAACGATACAAATGCTACAGTTGCATGACTAACAGATGGGTCATCGATAAGGACAAATAAAATTCAATTCATAACAGGTAATCTATTCTTATCAAGCCGAGACCAGTATTTTTAAGCCACGTAAAAGTTTTAAATTAAGAACTAGGCTTACAACATGTTTGACCTATATTTCGGGAAGTTCAAATGATATGAAAGGTATTTAAAAGAGAAATTATTGATTAATAACGGCTTGTGAAAATGCGGATTTGCCGCGCCCACATCACATGTTTAATCTTTTTTCGATACTTGGCTGCGTTTTAGGAATTAGTCCCGTGTTAAAATAATATATTTATCTCTGTCCTGAGGATCGGGCCGGACTACGGCCGGCCACATCTGGTTTTATCTACACATTTATTTTTTTTGAATAAATACCTCCAATATATGGCGCGGTTTAAATAGATTTTAAAATACAAATAAAGTCCTTGCAGTTATGCAGGGACTTTGGTAGGCATTAATAAGAAGATTTATTTGATTATTTATTTCGCCGCTATACACAAACTAAATGTTGATGAAGGCTTATCCATCTTGATAAAGCCTTTCTATTACTTTTTACCTTTCTTTTTCTTTTCAGGCTGCTTTTTGCCTTTTAGCTTTTGTAGGTTTTCGTCGGCTTGCTTTGCCTGCTCGGCCGCTTCCTTCGCTGCAAGTGCGGCATCAATCAGTTTTTGCTTTTCTTCAATATTGTTTTTAGCAACTTTGAGTATATATTCCGGATTATTGATATAAACGCTATCGATATACCGCGCTGTTTTAGGAAAAAGCCCCTGTACAATAATGTATTTGTTTTTGTCGTCCGCTCTGCGGTTGTTCTCTATCCATAGGCTAATAGTGCTTGCAAGCAAGGTCAGTATACCAAGCCCCATATAGAGTAGTATTTTGATTACAAATTTTGATTTAGTATCGAATTGGACTGTTGCTTTAGTTTCTTTGGGTATCGCATTGATCTTTCCGTCAAATCCATTCAACTGCCTGCCAAACTGGTCTAACTGCTTACTGTAGTCCAGTATGCGCATATTGGTGGTTTCCGTTACCTTAGCTTCCAGTTCCTTTATTTTTGGTGGCAACGTCCCTAAATTCAGTTCTTCAACTTTTTGTTGACGGTTTACCAGTTGGGTAACCTTTTTAGCTAAGCTGTCTATAATCTCATCCTGCATGTTTTTTTCTTCATTGTGTTCCATGATATAATCATTTCATTAGGTTTGAAATTCTGTTATCGGCTAATGCCCTGGCTTTGCTCGTTATCATTGTCCTGACCATAACCCTTTCTTTTTCGTCTGCGGTATGGGTGGGGTTCCGGCTCGGGTGTAATAATTGGAATGTGGCCAAACAAATCAATTACAGATCGGTGGCCGGATTGCTCTTTAACCGGCTCGTTGTTGATGACTTCCCGTAACTGCTGCGCTAAGGTTGGACGTTGTTCCTCGGCCTGTTTCTGCTGTGCCTGTTGCTCGATCTGTTTGCTCAACCTGCCATAGCTTAAACTGCGGTCTATTTCCGACCCTTTAAACTTATAGTCCCCTTTGCTGAAACTGATACCTTGCTTTTCCAACGTGCCGCTTTTGTATTTAAATTGCAAACCGATGTCCTGCTTTAACAGTTCCTGTTTAAGCTCTGCCATACTGGTAACCTTGTGGCTTACTGCTTTAATGGTGTCGTACAATTCATACTTCAACTTGTCAATACCTTTTAGCTGCTGACGGTTAACTTTTTCCTTGCCTTGCCCGATTTCCATTCCATGTTTTAAGGTTAGCTCCTTACTGATCTTAATATTTTTCAGGTGCTGAAATTTATCTGAAATAGTTTTTCCCTCGTTATCGACCCGGTTATAAACGATATGAGCATGGGGATGCGCCCGGTCTTTGTGTTTGACGATCAGTACTTGCGTGTCCTGTATTTTCATTTTTTGCAGGTACTCTTTGGCTATGCTCACCATTTTTTCATCGTTCAACTTGTCCTTATCTTCAGGGCTCCAGCTTAATGAAATATGCCCTACCGCCTGACCTAAGCCGGGGCTTATCTTGCGCTGCATATTAAAGTCGGCAATGGTGTGCGCGATCTTATCAATGCGCACGCCATCAGCGTAAAGTATGGCCGCCTCTTTTTTCAGGACGTTATACTCGATACAGCCGCCAAAGCTTTTGCCGGGTTTAGGTATCTTGCCGATCATCGCTGTTAAAATATTTTAATGCCTGGTCTATTTCTACCAATAGATTACCGCATTTAATCGCAATTGTTAAGATGCCATCCCGGTGAGCCAGCTTAGTTAACTGGTTCAGATTGTTGGCCATTCCTGTTAACATGCGCATGATCTGTAAATCCTCCGGTTTCAAACGTGCCACTATTTTTGCGGCTCTTGCCGCCGCCCTTATCCAGTCGCTTAATCGCATACCTGCGTCTTTCGCTTTTCCTGTAATCAAAAAACGCTCGGTAGCGGTTAGCCTGACTTTTACATGCGTTTCACGCCTGACCCTGACTTTTGGCCTGCCGCCTTTGTGTTTTGGTTTATCGGTTTTAACCGATGTTTTTCCGTTCGTTTCCATACGCCTCACACTGTCTTAATCCCATCACTTTTAATTTTTTCTTTTTGCGACCATCGGGAGCAAAAAGCAAGTTTGCCGTTCAGCCGCAGGCTGTAACGGAGTTTTTGGGTACCAAAAACACAAACTTGCTTCTTATCGGCACGTAGGTTTGGTTAACGGCCTCCGGCCGATATATCCAACTATACAGCTATACGGCAAGCGGTACGCTGTGCTGCCTTTTTCCCAAAGCGAAGCTTCGGGTTTGCCCGCAAATCTTACCTGCTGTTATCCTCCAATAGCTTTTCAATGTCTTCTAATTTGTAATAAAGCAAGCCCCCGATCTTGGTGTAACGGAGCGTACCGTTAACACGCAAATTCTGCAAGGTGCCGGGTGAAATGTTTAACAGCTTCCGTACTTCGTAGCTTTTCAGCCATTGTTTGCTTTGTCCCTGACCGGGTTTTAAAAGTCCTTTGATCTCGCCTAACAAATTCTCAATCTTCCGTAAATCATCTTTCGTGATAAATTCGATGTTCATCTTTCCTCCTTAACCTTTAGTTTTTTGTTGCATAATTTTGAGCACCTCGCTCATTTTGAAATACACCCTTTTGTGCAGACGTAAAAAGGGCAAGCCCTTTTTCATCCAGTCGGTAAGTGTCACCAATGATACGCCCAACTCGGCGGCCAGTTCCTGTTTGGACAATAGCCGTTCATTGTCCTTTGGCGGCGGGATGCCGCCGTTCTTAAAATGTTCCTGTAATTCGTACCTGACTGCATCCCTGATACAGCGATTTAAGACATCCGTGTTAATGATCTGCATAGCATTTGTTTTGGAACAAAAGTGTACTATGCGTATCGGATTTCGTTACCATAGCAAAAGCTATGGTAAAGTTGAAGTGGTTTGAGTTAAATAAGATTAATACTTAACTTCCTCAAATTCAAAAGAATACTTATTTAAGGTTAAAAGGCAGTAAGATTAGAGAGCAATTGTTACTTTTTGATTGGCACAATATTGTAAAGCTGATATTTTGTCCCAACGGGAGCCGACCGGAAACTTGGGTCGTCCTTGTCGCCGGGAAAATACCGGCGCACGGTATCAAACTTGATCTCCTTGCCGCCATGCCGAAAACTGCGGCAGATCATCTTTGCCCATACCGTTTGAAACTGTGCAAAAACGAGTTCCTTTCCATCAGGCTGAAGTGCCTCGATCTTTTTGAAAAGATCAACCACGGCCAATAATTTTCCCTCGGCAATATTAAGGTGATATTCGGTTTCCAGTTTTTTAGCAGCTTTAAGTTCTTCCTTTAACCCGGCGTTGGTGTCTCGTAATCTCCTAATTTCTTCTGCCTGCTCTGCGATAATTTCCGTCTGTGTTTTATCGGTATCCCATTGGTCAATAGAGCGCAGGAACTTTTGGAACTTCAAAAGTATTTCCAGCCGTTCTACATGTTTGGCGTGGTCGGAAGAAAAAGGGTCTGTCCCCTCAAGAAATTTTATACGAGCCAATACAATGCGCCAAACAAAGGCAAAGAACTCTTTTTCTCCGTTCGGTTCTTTGGAAAGAAAGTAGGTTAGGTGGTACAGGTAGTATAACCTGTATTCGTCTTGGGGCATTTTCCAGAGTTTGGCTAAAAAATGATTGTCTTCATTCCCCTTTTTTAAGCCTGTAAAAATGCCAAGATCATATTTGTGCGGTGACAGGTCGAAGGGATTGCGCGGCTTGAAATACTTATTTGGCATAGCTTCGTTTTATTTTCTTTAATCGTTCAATGTTAAAATCCCATGTTGATTTCACAACTATATAATCAGTGAAAACACTTAAGATGTCTATCTATTCCATAAGGGCTTATATTTTTTAATTAATTGGTCTTCTATTATCGCCGGGCAATCAATGTAATTCTGGTCATGTGTTGCAAACCATTGAATTTCCAACGCATCTAATGACCCATTAATCATCTCTCGTAACCAAAAATTTCTTCTCAATTCGCCATCCCGTTTTCCGTTAACCAAGCGGTCTTTAATACCGCCTTTGCGAATAAATAGGTACCGCTTCGTTCTTTTTTTCCTGAGCGGCCGATATATACCAACATTCTTTCTTTTCCCTGTATGGTATAAACTAAGTAAATACCCGCCTTATCATTCGGAGCGTTACATATTTGCGCTAACCTATCCTGTGGTCTATAAGTGAAACTCCCCGTGTTTTCATATTTTTTTAATTCTGTAATCATCTAAATTCTTTCTTTAAGGCATTACAATGGCTGTATAAGCAAATATAACGAAAGAAGCCCCATACAATTAGCATGGAGCTTCTATACTCTGTTTAACATAACTATGCCTTCAACCTTTTACTAAGCTGTACCATATCGTCGCTTAATTTACTTTCGACAACCTTTGCATAAATCTGCGTAGTGGTCAGTTTGCTATGACCTAACAGTTTGCTTACCGTTTCAATGGGTACGCCGTTGGTCAATGTTACTGTTGTTGCGAATGTGTGCCGGGCGATATGAAAGGTAAGGGGTTTGTTTATACTGCACATATCAGCAATTTCCTTTAAGTAACTGTTTAATTTCTGATTTGTCAGTACAGGCAGTACCTTGCCCTCGGCCAATGCCTGCGGATGGCCTTTGTATTTTTCGATGATCGCTAAGGCTTTCGGCAATAACGGCACTCTTACAAGTTCGTTTGTCTTTTGTCTGTTGGTTGCAATCCAAAAATTATTAGCCGACTTTTCTATCAAGTTAGCGGGCGTTAAGTTAAACACGTCTATGTAGGCCAGTCCTGTATAGCAACTGAAAACAAAAAGGTCTTGTACAACCTGTAATCGCACAATGTTGAATTTCTTGGCCTCAATCCTTGCCAATTCGTCTTTGGTTAAGTATTCCCGTTCTACCTTGTCAAACTTTAACTGGTAGGCGTGAAAGGGATTGCGGTCTAACCATTCAAGCCTGACAGCAAGATTAACCATCTTGCAAAACCTTTCTATGTGTTTCATCAGGCCGTTGTTATTCAGGGCTTTTTGGCCTTTCTCCGGCGTTCTGTTGCGTAGGTAGTACTCGAAGTCGGTAATAAACTTATAGCTTAACTCTGACAGGTATTTATCGCTTGTCCTAAAACGCTCCTTGATAAATTCCTTAATATACTTTTGAGTGGTGTAATAGTTTTTCATCGTGCCTGGCTCCAATACCTGCGCCTGCTCTGTATTGTGGTACTCCATTAATTTACAGAGGGTAAACTCGGCCTGATCTTCCCCGGTAAATTTATCCTTTACCAATTCCGCTGTAATCAGCTTCTTTTGCAATAACAGTTCCTGATAACTCTCCACAATGCCGGAACGGTATTGCTCCAGATACTTGTTAAGCTTTACAATTTCTTCTCTGCTGCCTCTTGCCATACCTTTGTTGGCATTCCAGTTATCTTGCTCGATAGAACGTTTAACCGACAGGTCAATCCTGCTGCCGTTTACGGTAATCCTTGCATAGATAGGGGCTTTTCCGTCATTAGTGGCTTTGTACTTTCTAAGATAAAAGATAACGCCAAAGGTGCTGTTCGCTGTTTTCATATTGTCAATTATTAAGTTACTAATAGCATCAGATTGACGGTCTTTAGCGGCCTTTGCATTGGGCACATTTACCCTTGTTCAAAAGGGGCACCCAAAAGGCGCTAAAAAACATCAAAATAAACTAAGTAATCAATTGACTATCAGTTGCTTAATATGCTATTTGTGCCCAAATATAAATCATAAATTTGGGGCACCGAATAGGGCACATTTTCCTTGATATAACTTGAATGAATTGGGCTGAAATAAAACAAAAAAGCCTCTAAATCATAGATTTAAAGGCTTTTTGATACTGGTTGGTATCGCTTTAGTCGGGATGGCAGGATTCGAACCTGCGGCCTCCACATCCCAAATGTGGCGCGATACCGGGCTACGCTACATCCCGTGTTCTGATTGGGTGTGCAAAAGTAGGATTTTAAATCAAGTTGCAAAACTTTTTTTAAAAGAATTTTAAAGCTAAACCTTAACCCATTCATTTGCACGTATTTGAACTTAAATTTTTTTTTGAGGCAATATGTTTACATGGCCTTAACGCTAATTTAAGCTCATGTAAAGCTTTTAAAACATAAAATACGTCGTAATGTTGTGTGTAGAACCTGCTATCCCGCTAACAATAACGCTATGAATCTTTACTAACAACACCCCTACTGGCTCATGAAGAATGGCATTGTTGCCACCTATCCTTCGTTACAGCAAAATTTACAGGTAGATGTGGCTATTATGAGTCCAGGCATCGGCGCTGCTTTAATGGTTTGGCATTTATGTAATTCGCGGTTAAAATTGGCCAAAAAGAATGTTAATGCGGCGATATTCAGGTTTAACAGGTAAGGCCGGTCAACTGAGTTTGGATGCCTTGTTCATTAGCGCGGCAGAAACACCAACGCAAACCAAAACACCTATTACCAGGCCGCCAAATAACCTACCCGAAAACGCGAAGAAATCATTGCCCATATCAACGTAGTTAACATATACAATACCGGCCAAACAAGCAATAAGACCGCCTATAAGCAGGATCTTAAAACTCTGGAAAAGTGCTTCAAAAAAGCTGATCTCCCCTTCCATTTCATTCTCCCGGTAACTTTTCACACCAAAGTATACCCCACACAAGGGTATCAGCACCGATAAATATTCAATCGGGGCTACGTGGTTACCGGTATTTGTATACCCGAACGACCGCATAATAAACAACCAGGTACCACTAAGAATACCCATGATTAAACCTGTTACAAATGCATTTTTCATGATGTTAAGTTTATTACATGTTTAAACTACAAATTTCAATTCATTGTTTGCGGTGCCGTAATCTTTATGGGTCGGAGTATTTGGTATTTAAAACAGCAAATAATAAGTAAGCTACCAAAATTCCTGAATAATCCAAATTCCACATTAAACCCATAACTTAAAGTTATCCAAAACACTATTTGTGATAAATAAACCCGCTATGAATATCTCATTTTTGCAGTATAAAAACAATACAAATGAACACAACGGCACAAACTTCGGGCAATACCAATAGCCTACTCTTAAATATTAACGCAAACTCACGGATAATTATATTTGTAATTTGTACAGGGCTTTGTTTAACACCCTATGTAAGCCCGGCGGTGGCTTTGCTTATGGGTTTGGTAATAGCACAATTTACCGGGCACCCCTACCTGCACCTGAACCATAAAGCCACACATCTGCTGCTGCAGGTTTCGGTAGTTGGCCTGGGTTTCGGGATGAATGTTCATAGCGCCTTGCAGGCTGGTCAGCAGGGTATATTATTCACCATAGCATCAATAAGCACTACCCTCCTTTTCGGTTTCCTGATGGGAAAATGGTTCGGGATAGAAAAGAAAACGTCCTTCCTCATTTCGGCCGGGACAGCCATTTGCGGTGGCAGCGCCATCGCAGCCATATCTCCCGTTATTAAGGCCGAAGAAAAACAGATATCAGTTGCCCTGGGCTGCGTTTTCATCTTAAACTCGGTGGCGTTGTTTGTATTTCCGCTCATTGGTCATTACTTCAACTTATCACAAACACAATTTGGTTTATGGTGCGCCATAGCTATACATGATACCAGTTCTGTAGTAGGCGCAGCAGGCCGGTATGGCAGCCACGCACTTGAGGTAGCCACCACCGTTAAACTGGCCCGGGCCTTATGGATAATCCCAGTTGCATTCATAGCCTCGTTCGCTTTTAAAAACAAATCTAAAAAAATTGGCATCCCTTATTTCATTGGCTTATTTATACTGGCAATGGTAGCCAATACTTACATCCCGGCAGTGGCAATGGTTAGCCCCTATTTTATAATTATTGCCAAAGCGGGATTAACACTTACACTGTTCCTTATTGGGGCAGGGCTGTCAAGGGCGGTATTAACATCAGTAGGATTTCGTCCGTTTTTGCAGGGTGTGTTACTTTGGGTGGGTATTTCTGTAACGGCATTGTATGCGGTTATCCATTTGGCCTAAACCACGCGGCAATCAATATAATTTTACCAATAGTTAATAAATTAACAATCAATATTAAAAGATGTCGTAATAACAGTTATATTTATAGAGCCAATTATCTATAATATGAAAAAACACATTTTAACCTTATTGTTATTTGCCATAACGGCTATACCTGCGTTTTGCAAACCTGCTGCCGATTTTTACAATATAAAACAATATGGTGCCGTGGGCGATGGTAAAAACCTCGATTCCAAAGCCATAAACAAAGCCATTGATGCGGCGGCAGCCAAAGGCGGCGGTACGGTTTTTATCCCGGCAGGCAATTACTTATCGGGCTCTATCCACCTAAAAAGCAATATTTCTTTATACCTGGACCAGGGAGCTACCATAATTGCGGCCCCGCTTGGTGCCGAAAACGGTTATGACGATGAAGAACCCGGCGCAAATAACAAATACCAGGACTCGGGTCATAGCCATTGGCATAACAGCCTTATCTGGGGGGAGGACCTGCATGATATTTCCATATTAGGCCAGGGAATGATATGGGGCAAAGGTTTAGTAAAAGATTATATAAAAGGTAAGCAAACAGCCAACAAAGCCATTTCGCTGCTGCGCTGCCGTAATGTTAACATCAGGGATATCTCTGTTTTGCATGGCGGCTGGTTTGCTATTCTGGCTACCGGGGTTGATAACCTCACTATTGATAATGTAAAGCTGGATACCAACCGGGATGGTATGGATATTGATTGCTGCAAAAATGTGCGTGTTTCCAACTGTTATGTTAATTCGCCCGGCGACGATGGCATCTGCCTTAAAAGTACCTTTGGTTTAGGCTACGCCCGATCTACAGATAACGTAACCATTACCAACTGCCAGGTAAGCGGTTATGAAGAAGGCAGCCTTTTGGATGGTACTTTTAAACGGTCGGCAGACCCTAACTGGCACCCCACCGGCCGTATAAAACTGGGTACCGAATCAAACGGGGGTTTTAAAAACATTACCATATCAAATTGTGTGTTTGATTATTGCCGCGGCCTTGCGCTTGAAACCGTAGATGGTGCTTTGCTGGAAGACATAGCCATAACCAACATCACCATGCGCGATGTGGTGAACGACCCTATATTTATTCGCCTTGGCGCCCGCATGCGCGGACCGAAAGATGTTCCAGTGGGCCAGTTGCGCAGGGTTATTATCAGTAACGTAATGGTTTACAACGCAGATCCTGCCTATACCTGCACCATCAGCGGCATCCCGGGGCACGATATTGAGGACGTACAGTTAAACAATATCCGCATTTACTACAAGGGTGGCATCACGAATGGACAACCACAGCGCGATGTACCCGAAAAAGCCGATCAATATCCCGAACCGGGTCAGTTTGGCCAGGCGCCAGCTTACGGCTTTTTTATTCGCCATGCAAAGGCTATAAAAATGAATAACGTGCAGGTAAGTTTGCTTAATGCCGATAACCGCCCCGCCTTCAGGCTTGATGATGTTAAGGGATTTTGGCTAAACCAGGTAACTGCCGATAAAAATACCGATGGAAAACTGATCCTTATGAACGATGTTACCGGCGTTCAGGCTTTTCAAAGTCTGGATTTTAAATAGCAGGGTGTAAAATAAACACAACGTGTAGTTCTATTACGTAATGGATTTATACTTAAACACATCTGTTCATAATGTTCAGATACCTGTTACAACGTTTAATTGTCTGATTTTCATATTAATTACAATAATTGTTTTTAGATTAGATTATAATTTAACAATCAGATACCCCTTGCAATGTATGTCACACTTAATTGAATCACTTTCAACAGAAGTTCACCCGGAGCTTTCCGACAGGAGAAATGAGGCTTTACATGAACTGCTGCACAATAGTTACGAGATCAGCGAAAGAATTGTAACCTTTAAAACCGGTACCGACACTTTTTACTCAGGTACAGCCAGCTTCACCAGTTTTACCGGAGATACCCTCAAGGCATTGTTTAGCGTTTACATTTTTGAAAGCGCCATATATGCCTCGCTGTTATCATTGGATATGGTAAAACTTATAGATGTCCCCTTCGCTTACTTTGTTCCCGAGCTTGAATCATATTTAACGGTTTAATATTGTAACTTTTCTGCCAATATTGTAACCTTTCTGTCAATAATTACGTAAATTGTTTCCAAATAGAAAAACTATTTACTTAATACGCCAAATAATTAATTCAAATTATTTGGCATTCAATTATTATGAGCAGATACATAGCGCAACTTTCAGAAACCACCGATCCAGATTTAATTACAGAAAGAAACAAATCCTTTAACCACCTGGTACTTAATGAGCATGAGTTTGGCAACTATAAAGTTAAATTCTCCGCAGCAAACAATCCTCAAATAACAGCAGGCACCTGCGTGTTCACTCATAAAAACGGCTTTATTGCCAACGGCCATTTTGAGGTATATATTTCAGATGATGGTATCCACGCCACGCTTTACTCGGGCCATAACGTTAAAATGCTTGATAAGCCCTTTGATGAATATCTCAACATTATTAAATTGATGTTACTGAGCCGGTAACGTTGCCAACATTCAAAATACCTCTGGAGATATATCTGGAGATATAAATTTTCGTACTAAAATAAATAATATCAAAAAACTAAAAATGCGTATAAATACGCCGTTGTGTTTATTGTTTTTTGTTTACTTTAGCCCGTAATGATACCTGTTGTTTCTAAATTACCCCAAACGGGCACAACCATATTCACGGTTATGTCGGCCTTAGCCAACCAGCTTGGTGCAATAAATTTATCACAAGGATTTCCGGATTATGACTGCTCGCCTAAATTAATTGAGCTGGTTAACCAGGCCATGAAAAATGGCCATAACCAATACGCGCCAATGGCCGGCGTTATTGCCCTGCGCGAAGAAATAGCAAAAAAAACAGAAAAACTTTACGGCGCTGTATACAATCCCGATACCGAAATTACTATTACCGCGGGTGGTACGCAGGCCATATTTACAGCCATAAGCGCCGTTATACACCCTAATGATGAGGTAATTATTTTTGAACCCGCTTTTGATTGCTATGCCCCTGCCATTAAACTAATGGGCGGTGTTGTAAAATCCCTGGCGCTTGAGCCTCCTAACTATCGCATTGCCTGGGATATGGTTAAAAGGCTCATCAACAATAAAACCAAAATGATCATCCTTAACTCGCCGCAAAATCCAACGGCTACCATTTTGCATAAGGAGGATATTGATGAGTTAAGTGCGATTGTTAAAAACCAGGATATTTTAATTTTAAGCGATGAGGTATACGAGCACCTGATCTATGACGGCGAAACCCACCATAGTATGGCCCGTTATCCTGAACTGCAGCAGCGCAGCTTTATAGTAGCCTCTTTCGGTAAGCCTTTTCATGCTACCGGGTGGAAGGTTGGCTATTGCATGGCCCCCGAATACCTCATGAATGAATTCAGAAAAATTCACCAGTTTTTGGTGTTTGCGGTGAATACGCCCATTCAATATGCCATTGCCGAACATTTAAAAGACGAACAAACTTACCTTGGTTTGGCAGCCTTTTTCCAGGAAAAACGCGACTACTTTCGAAAGGGATTGGAGCAAACCCGTTTTGAGTTGCTGCCTTGTCACGGATCATACTTTCAATCAGTAAGATACAGCAACATAACCGACGAAAAAGACAGCGACTTTGCCATACGCCTGGCTAAGGAAAACGGGGTGGCATCTATACCTGTTTCGGCCTTTTACACCAAGGGGATAGACCACCATGTAATACGTTTTTGTTTTGCTAAAAGGCAAGAAACTTTAGATAAAGCCGTTGATAGATTATTAAAAGTTTAATTTCAGGTTAATTAACATCAATTACCGATTAATATAAATTAAACTGAACAAACCGAATTAACGATAATTATTTATCATCCATTAACTTTAAAAAAACTATAAGCCACGGTTTATAGTACAAACTACCGCCTATGGATAATCTTAAAATAACTGTTTTTCAAGGATACCTCTTTTGGGAAAATACCGACAAAAATTTACAGAATATTTCCCTTAGATTATCGGGTGGCATCCGCGAAAAAACCGATCTTATCATACTGCCAGAGATGTTTAGCACCGGTTTTACTATGGATGCCGAACGCCTTGCTGAACCTATGGACGGCAAAAGCATGAAATGGATGCACAAAACCGCCCAGCAATATGATTGCGTGGTAACCGGCAGCATCATTATTAAAGAAACCGACAAATACTATAACCGTCTTATATGGATGCGCCCGGATGGCAGCTATGACCATTACGATAAACGCCACCTTTTTGCCCTCGGCAAAGAACATAATACTTATACCGCCGGTACCAAAAAACTTTTTGTGGAGCTTAACAGCTGGGTAATTTGCCCCATGATCTGCTATGATCTGCGTTTCCCGGTGTGGCTGCGTAATGTTGCCGAAAAGCCTTACGACCTGCTTATTTTAGTGGCTAACTGGCCCGAACGCCGCGCCTTGCACTGGCGTACCCTACTGCCTGCCCGCGCGGTAGAAAACCAGGCCTATGTTATTGGTGTAAACCGGGTTGGGCATGATGGTAACGAGGTTTACCACTCCGGCGATTCTACTTGTATTGATCCTAACGGCAACGTGGTTTACTACAAACGCGATGAAGACGATGTTTACACCTTCTCAATAATTGCCGACGAGGTAAAGAAAGCCCGCCGCGCCCTCCCTTTTTTAAAAGATGCCGACGAGTTTGAGATAAAGTAGTCATTGGGTCAATTTCAATTAGAATCTGATGTTTTAAAAATTCTGATCATTCTTTAATTCTGAGAATTCGGATTCAGACAATAATGGCGTTACCTACGGCCCGCGCTATACACTCATACGCCGCAGGCATTAGGCTCGGGGCCGGTATCCGCTGCTATCGCTAACGCAGGAAAATTTGTCTGAACTTTGATTTTCAGGATTAAAGGATTAACAGGATTTTTAATCAACCTATCCAATATGCAAATCAAAATCCAAAAATCACACAAATCCCATTAATCTCCGTTCAGACCACTCACCTAATCAACCGTTCTCCACTCACCAAACCCCAATTATGAACTTTTCATGAATTGTTCATTTCTTATTAAAATTTCGTATTTGAGGGCCTGAAAAGACGCATTCTCTTCATAGAAAATTCATATCTGTTATAAATGTTTGCAGTGTTGAATTGAAGAAGAAATGTGTAAAATGAAATCCCTGCTGATTTTTCCCGTTCTAATTTTTACAATTAGCACACACCGGGCTCAGGCTCAAACAGATACAGTTAAACTTAACTTCCAGGACGCCGAAAAGCAATTCCTGGAAAACAACTTAAGTTTACTGGCCCAAAAGTATAATGTAGAGGCTTCAAAGGCGCTCATACAGCAAGCCAAACTTTGGGATAACCCCGTACTTAGCACCGACCAAAATATTTGGGACGGCGGCACTCACAAATTTTTTAACCACGCCAACGGCAGCGGACAAGTGTTTGTTCAGCTTAGCCAGGTATTTGCTACCGCCGGTAAACGCAGCAAACAAGTACAGGTTGCACAGGACGATGCCAAAGTGCAGGAAGCTGCCTTTAATGATCTGATGCGTAATATGCGTTACAACCTGCAGCTTGATTTTAGTCAGCTGGCTACGCTTAATGCGCAGGAACAGGTTTATAAAAATGAGATAAGTTCGGCAACCAACCTGGTTAACGCCATCCAAAAATCATTTGATGCCGGTAACACCTCCATGAAAGATCTCATAAGGCTTAAAGCCCTGCTGTTTGGGTTACAAAACGACATGGTGGAAAACAACCGCCAGGTAAATGATTTGCAAACCGAGCTTAAAACCTTGCTGCAAACCAAAGAAACCGCCTTTATTTATCCGCTGGTGAATGACAAGCCTGTTGAAAATACCAACCTGGATATCCCCACGCTAATTGCACAGGCCATGACAAACCGGCCCGATTATTTATCAAACCAATACCAGTTAAATTCGGCTACACATAATGTGGCTTATCAAAAATCATTGGCCGTGCCCGATATTACCATAGGGGCCGCTTATGACAAAAACAGCAGCTATGCGCCAAACTATTATGGTTTGCAAATTGGTTTGCCCCTGCCCTTTTTTAACCGCAACCAGGGTAATATCAAATCGGCAAAGTACACTATGCAAAGCCAGGAAAGCACGTTGAAACAAAACGAGCTTCAGCTTAAAAACGATGTGGTAGCGGCTGTAAATCAATATAAGTTAAACCAACAACTGTTTTCAACCCAGCAAATTGAGTTTAATGAGCAGTATGATAAGCTGTTTACCAGCATGCTCAAAAGCTTTCAGCAAAGGCAAATAAGCCTGGTGGAGTTTGTTGACTTTTTTGATACCTATAAAGATACCAAGCTAAAAATACTGCAACAGCAATATAACCTGCAAAAAGCCATTGCCGATTTAAATTTTGCTACCGGCACTACCATAATTAAATCCTGATAATTTTTTAACACTTATTCATACAACAATGAAAAGAGAACAGCTGTTAACCGGCATCTCCGCATTACTATTGCTTGCCGCCTGCAAAGGCAAGCCGCAACCCCAAGAAACCAACAAACAGGTTTGCATCAGCGATTCGATGGCGCATATGATAACCATTGATACCGCCAAAACCACATCGATGAAAGACGAACTAAGCCTGTCGGGCGAAGTATCATACGATGATAATAACGTAATAAAGGTGTTTCCTTTTGCAGGCGGACAAATTATAGATGTAAAGGTTTCACTTGGCGATAAGGTTACCAAGGGCCAAACGCTTGCCATTTTACGCAGCGCGGACGTTGCCGGAAGCTATACAGACCTTACCGCTACAAAATCCGACCTTAACATCTCCAAAAAAGCATTGGAGCAGGCCGATTATCTATATAAGAACGGCATTTCCAGCGAGCGTGATTATACCGAAGCAAAAGAGAATTACAACAAGGCCGTTGCAGCCAATACCAAAATACAGCAACAAATTGCCATTAACGGCGGCGGCAATACAAATGCCGGCGGTACAATGGTTATTAAGGCGCCAGGGAGCGGTTACATTGTTGAAAAAAATATAACCGCCGGTAGTTTTATCCGCCCGGATAACGCGGCCAGCTTGTTCACCATTTCAAACATGAAAGATGTATGGATCTGGGCCAATGTGTTCGAGTCTGACATTAGCAAGGTTAAAGTGGGTTACGCAGCAAAAGTTACCACCGTGGCCTATCCCGACCAGGTTTTTACCGGCAAAATTGATGCAGTGAGCTCGGTGCTTGATCCGGATAACAAGGTAATGAAGATAAAGATCGTACTGCCAAACCCAAATCTGTTGCTTAAGCCAGAAATGTTTACCACTGTAATGATCAGCAACAGCGATAAGGCACAATCTGTATCGGTACCGGCCAAGGCGGTAATATTTGACAACAGCAAGAACTTTGTGGTAGTGTACAACAGTAAATGTGATCTTAAGCTGCGCGAAGTAAGCGTAATTAAAACCGTTGCCGATACCAGCTATATATCATCGGGCTTAAAAAGCGGCGATAAGGTGATCAGCAAAAATCAGCTGCTGCTGTATGATTCTTTAATAGGCGAATAGCGGGATAGTATCAAGTAGTTAGTATCACGTATCAAGATTTTTTGATTGGTGATACTAAGCTACACTACTTATTACTTGATACCTGATACTAACTACCTGATACCAAAAAGATACACAAGCAAGTACTTGATACTTGATACTAATTACTTGATACTTTATCAAAATGAACAAGTTCATCAAAAATATAATCTATTTCTCCTTAAAGCACCGCTACTTTGTGTTTTTTATGACACTGGTAATGGTTGTGCTTGGAGTTTGGAGCTACCTGAATACCCCTATTGAAACGTTTCCGGATGTAACCAATACCCAGATCATCATTATTGCCCAATGGCCCGGTCGCAGTGCCGAGGAGGTGGAAAAGATGATCACCATCCCCATGGAAACGGTGCTTAACTCGGTGCAAAAAAAGGCCAACCTGCGTACAACATCAGCATTTGGTTTATCATACGTGCGCATTATTTTTGATGACGATGTTGACGACGCCTTTGCCCGCCAGCAGGTACTCAGTCGCCTTGGCAATGCCGACCTCCCCGATGGTGTAAAGCCCGAAGTTGAGCCCCCATACGGCCCTACCGGCGAAATTTACCGTTATACGCTTAAAAGCAAAACAAAATCAATCCGCGAGCTTACGGCCATCCAGGATTGGGTGCTTGACCGTCAGTTTAAATCGGTACCGGGCGTAGCCGACGTTAACAGCTTTGGCGGCGAGGAAAAGGCTTATGAAGTGAGTGTTAACCCATCGCTGCTGCAAAAATATGGCCTTACCTCTTTAGATGTTTACAGTGCCATAAACCGCAGTAACATTAACGTAGGCGGCGATGTAATTGAAAAGAACGACCAGGCCTACGTGGTGCGCGGTATAGGTGTAATAAACAACATCGAAGAGATCCAGAATATCATCATTAAAAACGTAAACAACGTACCCATACTGGCCAAGGATATTGCCGAAATTAAGGAAAGCGGTTTGCCGCGCCTGGGTCAGGTAAGCCGCGATAAGCAAAAGGATGTTTTAGAGGGTATTATAGTGATGCGCAAAGGCGAAAACCCTGCCGAAGTGCTTGACCGCATCCGCGATAAAGTGAAAGACCTTAACGAAAATATTTTACCAAAAGACGTTAAGATAGATACCTTTTATGACCGTACCAACCTCATGGATTATTGTACCGAAACGGTTATCCATAACCTGCTGGAAGGTATAGTACTTGTTACCGTAGTGGTATTCCTGTTCATGGCCGACTGGCGCACAACGCTTACCGTGGTCATCATCATCCCGCTGTCGTTACTGTTTGCGTTTATTTGTATGCGCATAAAGGGCATGAGCGCCAACCTGCTCTCTATGGGTGCTGTCGATTTTGGGATCATTATAGACGGGGCCGTGGTAATGGTGGAGGGTATTTTTGTAGCCCTGGATCATAAGGCCAAGGAAGTGGGCATGCAAAAGTTTAACGGCCTCGCCAAGCTGGGCCTGTTTAAAAACGTGGGTGCCGAAATGGGTAAGGCCATCTTCTTCTCCAAGCTTATTATCATTACCTGCTTGATCCCAATCTTCGCGTTTCAAAAGGTAGAAGGTAAAATGTTTAGTCCGCTGGCCTATACATTGGGTTTTGCATTATTGGGTGCTTTGATCTTCACCTTAACATTGGTGCCTGCGTTATCCAGCATATTGCTGCGTAAAAACGTGCGCGAAAAACACAATCCCGTTGTTCTTTTCTTTGAAAACGGCATCCGCAAAATATTTAATTATACCTACCGCAACCAAAAACTCAGCTTACTGGTGGCAGTAGCCTTTATGGTTTTAACCTTCTTCTCGGCTAAGTTCCTGGGGTCGGAGTTTTTGCCCGATTTAAATGAGGGTGCACTATGGGTTGAGGCCGAATTACCAATGAGTGTTTCCCTGAACGAGGCCGAAAGCATCAACCAAAAAATGATGCAGATCCTGGCCAAATTCCCCGAGGTAAAACAAACGCTGGCGCAGGTGGGTCGTACTAACGACGGTACCGACCCTAAAGGTTTCTTCGACGTACAGATCCAGGTGGATCTTAAAAACAAAAAGGAATGGCCAAGCGGCATAACCGAAGATGAGCTGATAGACCAGATGGATAAACAGCTAAGCAAAATCCCGGGCGCGGTGTTCAATTACTCGCAGCCCATACGTGACAACGTGGAAGAGGCAGTTGCCGGGGTTAATGCCGCATTAGCCGTAAAAATATTCGGTCCGGATTTTCAAACGCTTGATGCCAAGGCCGATAGCGTAATGAATGTACTTAAAACCGTAAAAGGCGTTGATGACCTTGGTGTGCTGCGCAATTTAGGCCAGCCCGAGTTCAGGATTGAGCTTGACCAGCGTAAAATGGCTATGTACGGTGTAGCAACTGCCGATGCCAACTCGGTAATTGAAATGGCCATTGGCGGTAAGGCAGCCACCGAACTGTATGAAGGCGAACGCAGGTTTGACGTGCGCATCCGCTATCAGAAAGACTTTAGGGATACCCAGGAAAAAATAGAGAACCTAATGGTACCAACCCTAAACGGTGCTAAAATTGCTATAAAAGAGATAGCCACCATTAAAACCATTACCGGCCCGGCCTTTATATACCGGGATAATAACTCGCGCTATATCGCCGTAAAATTCTCGGTACGTGGCCGCGATTTAGGTAGTACCATTAAAGAAGCGCAGGAAAAAGTTAACGCCAAAGTGGCGCTCGATCATGGGTACTCCTATGTGTGGGCAGGCGAGTTTGAAAACCAGATCCGCGCATCCAACACGCTGGCCCACGTAGTGCCAATTTGTTTATTGGTGATATTCCTGATATTGTTTGTAACCTTCGGCAACGTAAAAGATGCCACCCTTGTAATAATGAATGTACCGTTCGCGCTTATTGGCGGCATCCTGGCGCTGCACATTACGGGCACCAACTTCAGTATTTCGGCAGGGATAGGTTTTATAGCCTTGTTTGGGGTTTGTATCCAGAATGGGGTTATCCTGGTATCTGTTTTCAAAAAGAACCTGGAAGAACACATGCCGCTAAACGTAGCCATATTAGATGGTGTAATAAGCCGCGTAAGACCGGTAGTAATGACCGCGCTGATGGCCGCCCTTGGTTTAATACCCGCAGCTATATCAACAGGTATAGGTTCAGAAACGCAGAAACCACTGGCTATAGTAGTTATCGGCGGTCTGGTTACATCAACCATATTAACGCTGCTGATACTGCCTATCATTTATTCGATAGTGCACCGCTTAATACATCGCCGCGAAAACAGGAAGCTGTTGAAAAAAATGGGTGTTGTAAGGAATGCTTAGTGTTTGGAAGTAAGGAGGATTGGACTAAGGACCAAGGACAAACGCTGCTTTTGAGCTTTCAAACTTAATTTCCATTTCTCAAATCTTAACTATAAAAAACGCCCGCCGACACCGGGCGTTTTTATTTAATTTCTCGCTCGAAAATAATGCCCATCAATTGACATATATGGGTAGCCCCTATGGGGCATAAACGATTTGATGTTTTTTTCTACAAACAGGTAGTCCCTCCGGGACATGAAAAATTATCGTTTCCTATCAATATCAGAAATCCTTCTATGTCCCGGAGGGACTATCTATTTGTAGATATTAGAAAAAAAGGGATTTGTCCCAGCGGGGACTACCCAAGTTGTTTTTATTCCACAATGCCTTTTCATGCGCTATTATTCTCTTTGAAGGGACATGGAGAGCTATGCGCTGGCAGGGGTGTGTTATACGTAAAGCCTTCCTCCTACACAAATCTCGTTTATAATATTTATTGTAATATTTAAGTTTTATTTTGCGTAATTAAAACAGCGTTTCGTTATATGCCCGCCATCAGATCTGTATTTCGTAATATCTCCATACTTACGTTGTTGCTAACCGCAGCGTTACTTGCATCCGCACAAAAAAAGAAAGATAAGGATTACGCCCAACTGGTTAACCCTTTTATTGGTACAGGCGGGCATGGGCATACTTATCCCGGCGCGGTGGCGCCATTTGGTATGGTACAGCTTAGTCCGGATACGCGCTTGGATGGCTGGGACGGCAGTTCGGGCTATCATTATACTGATACCGTGGTTTACGGCTTTTCGCATACGCATTTAAGCGGCACGGGCATTCCCGACTATTGCGACATCCTGTTTATGCCTACTACCGGCGAGCCGCAGTTTAAAAACACACAATACCGATCGGTATTTAAAAAAAAGAACGAAAGCGCAAGTCCGGGCTATTATAAAACACACCTCGAAAAATACAATATCGACGTTGAACTTACCGCCGCCACCCGCGCGGGTATGCACCGTTATGATTATCCCAGCGCCGATAAAGCCAATATCATTATAGACCTGCAACACCGCGACCAGGTGCTTGATTCATGGATAGAAGTGGTTAACGATCATGAGGTACGCGGTTTCCGCAGATCAAAATCATGGGCGCAGAACCAGGAGGTATATTTTTACGCCAAATTTTCCAAACCATTTAAAACCTACGGCATTGCCAGTAATGATGTATTACAACAAGGCCAGAGCAAGGCGCAGGGCAAAAACATAAAGATATACCTGCAATTTGACAATCCCGGCGAAGTGATCAGTAAAGTAGGGATCTCGGCAGTAAGCGCTGAGGGAGCATTAAAGAATTTAGATGCGGAGATACCCGATTTCGACTTTAAAAAGGTTCAGAAAACCGCAAAAGCCGCCTGGAATACCGAGTTAAACAAGATCCAGGTTGAGGGCGGCGCGCCGCCCGTGCCAAAAGTTAGCCCAGACGACCAGGTAATTAATGGCGTTTACGGCAACTATGGCAACCCTTACCCCAATTCAAGGCCATCGGCAGGCAAAAAGGTGGCCGTACTGGATTATGCAAAAATAAAGCAGTCCATTTTTTACACCGCACTGTACCACACCATGCTGGCCCCCAATATTTACAGTGATGTAGACGGCCAGTACCGCGGTCTGGATCAGAAGGTACATACCGCGCAGAGCTTCAATTACTACACCGTGTTTTCACTTTGGGATACCTTCAGGGCCGAAAACCCGCTGCTTACCCTTATCGACAAAAAACGGACGCTCGATTTTATAAAATCTTTCCTGGCGATGTATGACCAGGGCGGCCTGCTCCCCATCTGGCCGCTGGCATCAACCGAAACATATTGCATGATAGGTAACCACTCCATCCCTGTTATTGTTGATGCTTATTCAAAAGGCATCCGTGATTTTGATGCGGAGAAAGCTTTTACTGCCATGAAGTCCGCCGTAAACCGTAACCAGTTTGGTCTGGATATTTACCGCAAAAACGGCGCGGTATTGGCGGATGCGGAGGATGCTTCGGTATCAAAAACGCTGGAATATGCTTATGACGATTGGTGCATTGCCCAAATGGCAAAAATGCTCAACAAACCGCTGGATTATGCCGAATACATTAAGCGGGCGCAATACTGGAAAAACGTTTACAACAACCAAAACGGCTTTATGCAGGCCCGCAGCAACGGCGGCTTTAAGATCCCCTTTGATCCTACCGAAATAAATGGTGATTATACCGAAGGCAACTCCTGGCAGTATTCATTTCTGGTACCGCAGGATGTAGAGAGCCTGGTTACACGCATGGGTAGTAAAGATGCGTTTGAAGCCAAGCTGGATGAACTGTTCACCACCGAATCCAAACTTAAAGGTGCTGATGTGCCTGATGTAAGCGGATTGATCGGACAGTACGCGCATGGCAACGAGCCGAGCCACCACATGGCCTATTTGTACAATTTCACCAACTCGCCCGATAAAACGCAGCTATATATCGACAGAATTTTGCGCGAAGAATACAGCAACCAACCCGACGGCTTGGCCGGTAATGAGGATTGCGGACAAATGTCGGCCTGGTACGTGATGAGCTCCTTGGGGCTGTATAACATTGCACCCGGGCAGGAACAATTGCAGGTGGGCATCCCCCAGTTTGATAAGGCAGATATTTATCTTGAGAACGGCAAAAAGTTCAGCATTATTAATACCGGTGCGGGCATAACCAAATCAAACATTTACCTGCAGGGCATGAACCTGGCCAAAAAAGCCTATAACAAGCTGTATTTAAATTATACCGATATAGCCGACGGTGGCGAATTTGAGGTATTTACCGGCAGGCTGCCCAACAAAATGTTCATTGAAGAACTCGAGCATCCGTCATCAAAGATCAGCGACAGCCTTATTGTTGCTAATCCGTACATTATAGCGCCGTCTAAAACATTCAAGGAACCCATCAGCATTCAGATAAAAAGCACCGATACCGACGTGAAAATCTATTACACCCTTGATGGCAGTACCCCTACTGTTAGTTCAACGCTGTACAATCAGCCTATAAATATCGCGGCAAATACCACCGTAAAAGCTATTGCTATAATCAATGGCAAAAGCAGTTTTGTAAGCGAAGCCAATTTTATAAAACTTAACGCAGATATTAAGCTTACGCTTACCAATAAATACCTGCCCAATTATTCGGCCGGTGGCGATGATGCCTTAATTAATGGCCTGCATGGAACAGCAAACTGGCATGTGGGTAACTGGCAGGGCTACCAGGGTAAAGATTTGGAGGCGGTAATTGATATGGGCCAAATTAAACCTGTTAAACAAATAAGCATAGGCACCTTACAGGATACCAACTCGTGGATCATTTTCCCGAAATACGTGCAGTATTTCACCTCAACCGATGGCAAAAACTATAAGCTGGCGGCCACGGTGAATACCAAAACCGATATAAAGGATACCAAACCACAAACCCAGGAGTTTGCTGCGCCTTTAAACGTAAACACCCGCTACATTAAAATAATAGCTAAACAATACGGCCCCCTGCCCGATTGGCATGAAAGCAAAGGCAATCAATCATACATTTTTGCCGATGAAATAACAGTGGAGTAACGTTAATATAATCAAGGATTTAAAACATTTGATAATAATTATGGTTAGGTTTTTATTGCAAACCTTCAATCATTAATCAATCTTATCAAATGGAAGATTACTCACCAAAAGACGACGGCAAAACTGCCGGCATTGTTAGTTACTTTACCATTATTGGCTGGCTTATTGCCTATGTCGCCTTGTATCAGAATAACAAAACCGCTTTGGCCGGCTATCAGTTAAGGCAAACTTTGCTGTTCCACCTGGTTTCTATGGTGGTTTATTATGCAGTTGGCGCCATGTTGGGCGCTATGCTGTTTACAGGCGGCTTTTCTTTATGGGCAACGCTGTACTGGGTAGTAAAAGTTGGTTTATTTATCCTGTGGATCATCGGCCTTATTGGCGCTGTTAACGGCGAAAAGAAACCGATCCCATTGATTGGCGAAAAAGCGCAGTCGGTATTCTCAGGAATATAATTCATCCTCCCGCGAGCTTGCAGTTCGCAGACGACTCACCCCGACATCGCTTCGCTTGTCTGCCCCTCTCTCCGACTTCGTCGCATAGAGGGGCGGGGGAAATTATTATTAGTAGTATTGTTATTATTGAGTATGTTCATCTTGAAAATCCCTCTTTACGGCTTGCCGTAGAGAGGGTGGTCGAGCGAAGCAAAGACCGGGTGAGTCAATTCGCCGGCAATCCCAATCACTCCTTCTCCAGCAATACCTTGGCTACATCAAGCTTTTCTTTTTCCTCTTTTGGCAACACGGGGTATTTCAGTTTCAGACCTTTTAAGGTTTCGAGTATGATGGTGGATATGGCTATCCGGGTATACCATTTTTTATCGGCAGGGATAATGTACCAGGGACTATCCTTGGTGGATGTTTCCTGGATGGCCTTTTCATAAGCGGCCATATAGTCGCCCCATTTTCCGCGTTCGTCTATATCGGCTGCCGAAAATTTCCAGTTCTTTTTAGGATTTGCTATCCGTTTTAAAAACCGCACCTTTTGTTCATCCTTTGAAACATTCAAAAAGAACTTAATAATTACCGTTCCGTTGCCGGTTAAATGTTCTTCAAAGGACCGGATGCTTTGGTAACGCTTAGCCCAAAATTTAGCGTCGATAGCTTTCACATCATTAACATTGGGCAAATGCTCGTTAAGCAGCAGCTCAGGATGCACCTTGGTAACCAGCACATTTTCATAATGCGACCGGTTATGGATGCCGATGCGCCCACGCTCGGGCAAGGAGCGGTAATGCCGCCACAAAAAATCATGCTCCAGATCTTCTGTGGATGGTTGTTTAAAGCTATAAACCTGGCAGCCCTGCGGGTTTAAGCCCGACAGTGTATGGGCAATGGCACTATCCTTACCTGCAGCGTCCATCGCCTGAAAAATAATGAGCAGGGAATATTTATTGGCAGCGTAAAGCTCGGTCTGCAGGTCAAAGGTTTCTTCGATGAGGGATTTTAATATCAGATCGGCATCGGCTTTTTTATAGCCATTGGCATAGCCGGTATCATGATCTTTAAGCGAAAACTTCTTCCTGTTGGTTACTTTGAATTTATTGATTACGTTGCTCATAATAAAAAAATCGCTTTACACTTTGTTAACTTAAAATTTAGATGTTAAAATTGCGTTGTTAAATACTCAATATAGTAAACATTATGCGGTGTGTATAGTTAATTAACATTTACGTAACCCGCATATATTAATATTTGTTTTGAGGCTATGATTTAGCGCCATAATTTTACATCTTTACCCAATGTTCAGACGAATACGCAACCGATTTCTGAGATATTTCGCCATATTTATATACTTTGTAATACTGTTTTTCTGCTGTATCGAGCTTAATTTCCTATGGCTATCCGGCTACTCGCCTGATATGCAGGATATTAAAAACCCGGTAATGTCTGTAGGATCTGAAGTTTACACAGCCGATGGCAAACTTATAGGCCAGTACTACAAAGAAAACCGCTCCCCGGTTGATTTTAAACACATATCGCCCAACCTGGTGAACGCGCTTGTAGCCACCGAGGATGTACGTTTTTACAAACATAACGGGGTCGATTTTTACTCCTTTGTAACCAGTATACTGTCTACCGCCAAAGGCGAGCGCCGTGGGGGCAGTACCATAACACAGCAACTGGCTAAAAACCTTTTTGAAACCCGTAAGCGTAAATCGCAGGGAATTATAAGGCATGTGCCGTTTATACGTACCATTGTTTACAAATGTAAGGAGTGGCTTACCGCCTTTAAAATTGAGCACGTTTACACTAAGGAGCAAATACTTACGCTTTATTTAAATACCGTGCCGTTTGGCAATAACTCTTACGGTATTAAAACAGCATCTTTAAAATACTTTAACAAACAGCCCGATGAGGTAAGACCGGCGCAGGCTGCGCTGCTGATAGGGATGCTGAAAGCTACATCCAACTATAACCCTATCCGCAATCCCGAACGTGCCGTAGAGCGTCGCAACACGGTATTAAGCCAGATGGAAAAGTATGGTTACCTTACCAAGGAGGCCTATGCCGAAAACATAAAACTGCCGCTTGTGCTTGACCTGAGCTATGTGGAACAGGATTCGCACGGCGATTCGTACATCCGCCGCGCAGTTGAAAAATGGCTGGATAAATGGTGTAAGGATAACGACTATAACCTTTACGAAGACGGGCTAAAAATTTATACCACCATAGATTCGCACCTGCAGCAATACGCAGAGGAGGCCGTTGCCGAAAAAATGAAGATGCTGCAAAAGCGCTTCAACAACCTTTGGGGCAACAAAAACCCGTGGCGCGATTCAAAGGGCGTTGAGATAAAGGATTTTATCTTAAAAAATGAGCAAAAGCTGCCCATATACAAACTGCTTACCAAAAAATACGGCGGCGATACCGTAAAAATAAACGACTACTTTAAGACCAAAAAACGGATGACCGTTTTTACATGGAACGGCGAGCAGGATACCACATTCTCTACCATCGATTCCATTAAATATTATGCCCGTATCCTTAATACCGGCATGATGACCCTTGAGCCATCTACAGGAAAAATAAAGGTGTGGATTGGCGGTATCGATCATCGCTTTTTTAATTACGATCACGTAAATCAGTCGCGCAGGCAGGCAGGCTCAACGTTTAAGCCTTTTGCCTATTTAACCGCGCTTGATAATGGTTTTACCCCCTGCGATAAATTCACCGATAAGCCGGTAACCATAAAATATAAGGACAATGGCAAGGATGAAGTTTGGCAGCCAAACAATGCCGATTTCCATTTCTCGTACCAGGAAATGTCATTACGCTGGGCCATGGGTAAATCTGTAAACTCCATAACCGCGCAGGTAACAGAAAAAGTTGGCTGGGATAAGGTTGTAGAATATGCTCATAAATGCGGTATCGAAAGCCCGTTAAAATCGGTGCCATCGGTTTCACTTGGTTCAAATGATGTTTCGGTTTATGAAATGGTACGGGCCTACAGCACGTTTTTAAATAAAGGCGAAAAGATTGACCCGCTGCTGGTTACAAAAATTACCGATCAGCAAGGCAATGTGCTGGATGAGTTTGAGCTCAAAAAAGAAAAAGTACTGAGTGAAGAAACCGCCTGGCTGATGTTATACATGTTCCGCGGTGGTATGGAAGAACCGGGAGGTACATCACAGGCCCTTTGGGAATATCCCGGTCTGTGGAAAAAAGACAACCAGATAGGTGGTAAAACCGGCACCTCGTCTGACTATGTAGACGGCTGGTATATGGGTATCACCAAGGACCTGGTAACCGGCGTTTGGGTTGGTGCCGACGATCGCAGTGTACACTTCACCACATCAGAAACCGGCGAAGGCTCGCACACGGCCCTTCCTATTTTTGGCCGCTTTATGGAAAAAGTTTATGCCGATCCAAAGTCGGGCTATACCTATGGGCATTTCCCGAAACCGTGGTCTAAAATAACTAAAACGTATGATTGCCCATCGCCGCATATATCGGCAGATACAACGGTAACTGATAGCCTAAGCAACCCTATTGACACAACCGGCGTATTACCTGTACCGGCTACAACAACACCAGAAACCCCTGAAGGTACACCGCCAGAACAAAAATAGCGGCTACCACACGGGGAAAACCGAATAATACCAACGGGCAGGCATAAATAACCTGCCCGTTGGTGTTTGGCCTCACCCCAACCCCTCTCCTTTGGAGAGGGGCTAAAAAAAGGAGTGTTTTAAAGTCCTCTCCTTTGGAGAGGATTTAGTGAGGCTTATTAAATTTACGAATTAAGTCAGCTCTTTAGCCCCTCTCCTTTGGAGAGGGGCTGGGGTGAGGCCAAATAATAGTATTAGTAATTTGTTTTAATAAACCCTTATTTCATTAAATTAGCCCTATCTATTTAGTTATGAAAGCAATAACTTACATATTTAAAATATGAGTCCATCGTTATCAGAAGTTGAAGCTTTGGTATCCCAATTAGCGCAAAAAATTGATGCGCCGGAAGAGTATCTTCCTACCTATGGTGACTCAAAAGACGGTGGGCATCCCTACATCGAAATTGAAAGTGGCGTATTATTTTATTTAGCTAAAGAGCGCGGTCAACAAACCCTTTACTATATTGCTTTAGATCTGGATGACCTGTTATATCATATATTTAAAGATGTTACGTTCATGATAGCTACTAAATACGAATTAAAAAATAGAGTCAGAGGACAGTCTTTCCGTAGAATTCTTTTCATTGAACAGGAAAGGTTAATTGGTGTTTTAGATGAAAAATGGCAAGCAAGACTACAAAAGAAACATGAGCAAATACTGGTAGATCATCCTTTTAATGATAATGCAGACGAAAGAGCAACTTACTATAAACAATTAGTAAAAAATCATCAGTATCCGGGTAATGAATGGTCATTAGCTTGTGAAAAATACCCTCTGCCCGATAAAAATTAAATCTATAAGTTCCATAAGATTATATTATGAATAATAGCTACTCATTTTTAAATAATGCTAAAAAGTACACCCTCATATTATTTTGCCTTATAGGTTCGTTGCTGATCAGTAACGGCGCGCAGGCACAATATTTTGGGCAAAACAAGGTGCGGTACAAGAAACTTAAATTCCAGGTTTATAAAACTCCTCACTTTGAAATTTACTATTATTTAAAAAATGATAGTATGATCAAACGCTTCGCGCAGGAAAGCGAACTTTGGTATACGCTTCATCAGCAGGTATTTAAGGATACTTTTAAAACTGCCAACCCAATTATTCTGTACGCCAACCATCCCGATTTTCAGCAAACTACCGCTATCGACGGCGAAATTGGCGTGGGTACCGGCGGTATAACAGAGGGCCTGAAAAACCGTGTGGTAATGCCCGTGATGGAAACCAACCAAACCACCCGGCACGTTATTGGTCACGAGCTGGTGCACGCTTTTCAATATCACGCACTGCTGGGCCACGAGGGCGGCGAAAACTTCGAGAACATTAACAACATTCCCCTTTGGATGATTGAGGGGATGGCCGAGTATCTTTCATTAGGTAAAAAAGATTCGTACACCGCCATGTGGATGCGCGATGCCTACCTTAACCACGATATCCCCACCGTAAAAGATCTTACCGAGAGCAATAAGTATTTCCCCTACCGTTATGGCGAAGCATTTTGGTCGTTCTTAGGATCAACTTATGGCGATACGGTTATTGTGCCCTTCTTTAAAAATACGGCCCGTTATGGCTTGGAGTATGGCATAAGGCGAACTTTTGGGTATGATGATAAAACGTTGTCGCGCCTTTGGAAAAACTCTATTGAAACCACTTATAAGCCATTTTTAAAAGATACGGTTCAAAAACCGGTGGGCTTAAAACTTATCGACAACAAAACCGGCGGCGATTTGGTGGTGGCTCCCGCTGTTAGTCCCGATGGTAATTTTGTGGCCTTTTTATCGGCCAAAAGTTTGTTCAGTATCGATCTTTTCCTGGCCGACGCGCATACGGGGCGCATCCTCAAAAAGTTAACGAGCAAGGTATCCAATACGCATATAGATGAATTTAACTTTATCGAATCGGCGGGCGCATGGTCGCCGGATAGTAAGCGGTTCGCGTTCAGCGTATTTAGTGCAGGGCGAAACCGGATGGTGGTAGTTGATGTGAGCAACGGCAAGGTACTCAATGATATTTCAATGGAAAAGGCCGAGCAGTTCAGTAACCTGTCGTGGTCGCCAAATGGCAAGGACATTGTTTTCCAGGGTTTATCTGAAGGCCAGGGCGATCTGTATTCCTATAACTTCGATACCCAAAAGATCACCCAGCTTACCAACGATAAATATTCTGACTACCAACCCAGCTATTCAAGGGATGGCAAAAAGATCATCTTCTCCAGCGACAGAACCACTTACGACCAATTATTAGGGCAGGATATCCCCTTTAATCTGGCCGAACTTGATGTAGCTACCGGCAAGGTAACCGATATAAAGATCTTTAACGGAGCCAACAATTTAAACCCGCAATACTCGGCAGACGGCTCCCAAATCTACTTTTTATCCAACCGCGATGGTTTCCGCAACCTGTACCGCTACACCATTGCCAGCGGCCAAATTGAGCAGTTAACCAACCTGTTTACCGGTATTTGCGGCATCACCGAGTTTTCGCCGGCTTTAAGTATTTCCAATAATGATGATGTGGTTTACTCCTATTACCGCGCGCAAAAATATTCCATCTACAACGCCAAAGCGTCGGACTTTAAACCGATTGGCGTACAGGCGCAGGACCTCAACTTCAACGCCGCTATGCTACCGCCGATGCGCTCAGTAGGTGTCGATCTCATCAACTCCAACCTCAACAATTACCTCGCCTACAAAAAAATCCCTGCCGATTCGGTGAAGGCTATCCCGTATAAACCCAAATTCAAACTCGATTATTTGGCCGGCAGCGGTATTGGTATCGGCGTGAGTAGTTTTTATGGCACCAGCTTATCCAGCGGCATCCAGGGCGTTTTTAGTGATATATTGGGGCGTAACCAGATCTTTGCGGCGGCATCCGTTAACGGGCAAATTTACGATTCGGGCGCGGCGGTTACCTATGTTAACCAAACCGGCCGCTGGAATTTGGGATTCGGTATATCGCATATCCCGTACCAGTTTGGGTTGCAAACCACTACCCTGCCCACCAAAAGCGTAGGCGGTAAAGATGAAACGGTACTATCGCAAAATACAGATATCATCCGGAATTTTGAGGATGGAGCAAAGGTTTTCACCTCCTACCCGCTATCAAAAACTACACGGTTTGAAGTTAGCGCCGGTGCGTCATACAATTATTACAGGGTTGACAGGTACAGCGATTATTACAAGCTGGATACCATAGACAATGGCGATAATACCAAAACCATCAATTCAACCTACCTATCGTCTGATAAAAATAAAATTTCGAACAAGGAGGAAAGCGACCTGATCCAATACAACCTCCGGTCGTACGCGCTTTTCCAGCTGGCGACAGCTTTGGTTGGCGACAATTCATTTTTTGGAGTTGCCGCGCCGCTTAATGGTTTCAGGTACAGGCTGGAAGCCGGTTACAATTTCGGCACGTACAAGTTCTTTTCGCCTACCATTGATATCCGTAAATATGTGCGCGCCGAGCCGGTAACATTTGCCGCAAGATTTTATGGCTACGGTCGTTTTGGAACTGATAACGGGCTTTACCCGCTATACGTAGGCTATCCCTTCTACATCCGCGGCTACGAAGGGCAAACGTTTTATAACAACAACAAAACGGCAACAAACGGCTTCAACATCGATCAGTTATCGGGCAGCCGTATAGCGGTGTTTAATTTCGAGGTGCGTTTACCATTCACTGGACCAGAAAAGCTGGCCGTAATAAAATCAAAATTCCTGTTCACCGATCTCAACCTGTTTTTCGACGCCGGTTTAGCCTGGAACTCTGGCGACAAAATTTATTTCCAGAAAAATCCACCTGTAGTTGGTCAAACCCCGGTATTGGATGCAAACGGCAACCAGCAAATTGTTGACGGTACACCGGTAACCCAGCCTGTTTATGGGCGCGTACCTGCGTTAAGCGCCGGTATATCGTTACGGGTAAATGTTTTTGGCGCCTTTGTGCTGGAACCATACCTCGCCATACCGTTTAATCGTACGGATGTAAAAAAACCGTTATTTGGTTTGGGCTTTACACCAGGCTGGTAATAACTACGTTAGATATAGAATAAAAAGCGGCTTTGGCCGCTTTTTTGTTATTAATTATAAAACATTTGAACATTTGATTGTTGCAAACGAAATAATACCCCCGATATGAAAAAATTACTGCTGCTTGCCCCGATACTTTTATACGCCACTACATTATTTGCTCAAAGTACAGGTACAAGTGTAAGCTCACCTAAAAACATTGGCCCTATGACAGTTGCCGTTGGTGATAGTATGCGTAAAACGAACGATATTATTCAAAACATTGCTTTGACGAAAGACCTATCGGTCTTTTATAGCTTCATTAAGGCAACCAACTTTGCCGAAACCTATAAAAGTAAAGGTCCTATTACCATTTTTGTACCGGTTAACGAAGCTTTTGCTATTTTACCCGCAAGCAAAATAGATTCATTGAACAAGCCAGCCCATTTTTGGGAACTCACCGGTTTAATAGCCAACCATGCTATTGCGGGCAGCTTAACCGCCAGGGATATAGAAAAGCAAATAAACGGGCACAAAGGATTGGCCACTTTTATTACGCTGGCCGGCAGTAAGCTAACCGCCAAGATAGATGCCAACCGTAATATTGTTTTGATAGATGAAACCGGTGGCGAAAGCATTTTAGATCGTTTTGATATTAAGCAAAGCAATGGTATGCTACACGTAGTGAACCATGTTTTGGTGCCCAAGGTGAGGGTTATTTAATACTTATAAGCTGTTTAAAAATGAAAATCATTGCCGTTGACTTTAGTCAACGGTACAAGAGGTATCGGAGGCGGGCTTCAGCCCAATTATTCAAACAGAATTTTGGCTAAAGCCCTTTTGTTTTTCATTATTCCGTTGACTAAAGTCAACGGCAATGATTTTTATCTGATACATAAATAATCCAAATCAAATTTAAAACGCTGTTAAGAGTAATTGATAGGTTTTATAACTTCACGCAAAACCTTATCAAATGAAATTAAAGTTTAAAATTTCACAATCAACTGACCTTGCCCCACGAGTTATCGTTGATAGGATAAATGCAAAATTAGAAAAGGAAGACTACAGGATTATCAACATAACAACGGATCTTGTAGAATTTGATGAAAGCATGTGGAAACTCATGTCGAGATCTAAAGCTATGACAAGGCTGGATGGAGGAACGTTTGAAATTAATTTACAAGATAATTTAGCGTCAGTAACCTTTAGTTATTACCTAAGCTTGATAGCGCCTATTGCTGTATTAACTGCAATTTCTGTTTGTTTAATAATAAATGGTGAGTACTATGCGCCTTTGTTTTTTATATCGTTTTATATAATTGCTATAACTATCCATGCGGCTATCTTAAAAGGTGTTGCAAATGACATGTTAAATGAAATAATTAGGTGATCTTGATATATGGCCTCGCCTGATTTAAAGTACCCCGGCATGACAATCTGCCTGAAATAAATCTTCGTATTTAAAGTATAATAATTGTAAGGATAGCCTTGGTTTTACGACTAAGCGGATAACGGATCAACATCCGGCAATTATTTACAAAAACTAATTTAACAGGTAATGAAAAAATCAATTTTAGCAGTAGCTATTTTATTTATTATAACAGCCCTGGGCTGCCAGAACAGTAACGGGCAAAGTTCTAAACGCAAACTCAGCAAACCAGCTGCCGAGTGGAAAAAGGTATTAACCCCCAACCAATATCATATAATGGTTGAAAGCGGTACCGAGGCCCCTTTTAAAAACGAATATTACAATAACCACGAAAAAGGTGTTTATGTAAGCGCCGCTACCGGCGACGTTTTATTTAGTTCCGACGATAAATTTGACAGTGGAACCGGATGGCCAAGCTTTGTTAAAGCAGTCGACTCTAAAAAAATTGCCATTGTAACTGACAATAGTTTTGGCGAAACCCGCGATGAAGTTATCGAAAAAAGTACCGGCCTGCACTTAGGTCACGTTTTTGACGACGGCCCTGCAGACAGAGGCGGTAAAAGATTTTGTATGAACTCCGGCGCACTCAAATTCATTAAAAAGTAATTGCGCGCCTGTTAGCGTTTACAGATGGGCGTAACTGAGGCCTAACGCGTATGCCGCTTTCAAATTTTAAACCAATGGTCAGATCTATCCAGTCAGGATTAACAGGTCTGATCATTTTTTCTTTTTGGGGCCTTGTATAAGTGCTTACAGTTTTAAAGCGTTCCATTGCCTGCTCTTCGGTATTTATCTCTTCAAAATAAACCAAACGGTTAAGCTGCTGTGCGCTATCAAAAAATAAGGTAGGCATATCGCTGTAAAATTGCAGTGTTTTTACCAGGTCTGAGCATAAGCCAACGTGCAGATTTTTCCTGTTCCTGTCTGTGATGATATATACAAAACGTTTCATTTTTGATAAAAAATTTGGTGAACAAATAATTATTACTAACTTTATGAGCATAAAATTACTAATTAATTTAGCAAATCCAAATTTTATGTCAACAATTTCACAAAATATTAAGTTTCTTCGCAAAAAAAAGGGAATCACCCAACAACAATTCGCCGATGAAGTGGGCATAAAACGCTCATTAGTAGGCGCATATGAAGAAGAACGCGCAGAGCCAAAATACGAACTACTAAAAGCATTAGCAATTTATTTTGACATTACTATTGATGATTTCATTAACGAAACCATTGATGAGAAGTGGGCACCCAAGCCAAAAGGCAACCCTGCCAACCTGCGCGTACTAAGTATTTCTGTAGATAAAGAAGATAACGAAAATATAGAAATGGTGCCTATGAAGGCCAGTGCCGGTTATTTGAACGGTTATGCCGATCCTGAATATGTATCAAAACTGCCAAAATTTTATTTACCCATGTTTAAGCAGGGAACGTTTCGCGCTTTTGAAATAAAAGGCGATTCGATGCTGCCAATTATATCTGGCGATATTATTATAGGCGAATACCTGGAAAACTGGGCCGACCTTAAAAGCGGCGAAACCTATATAATAATATCAAAAAACGATGGCGTGGTATACAAGCGCGTTGGTAACAAATTCAGGGAGAATAAAAAGCTGAAGCTGATATCAGACAACCCCGTATACGAATCGTATGAAATAAACGGCGAAGACGTTTTGGAAATCTGGAAAGCAAAAGGCTATATATCAACCCAGTTACCGCAGCCAACACCCGAGCCTACTATGGAAAGCCTTACCAATATGATGGCCCAGATGCAGCGCTCCATATCAAATTTACAGCAAAGCAACAATTAAGTTACATCGGCTTATTTAAACCTTTACCGCATATCTTTATCCTAAAGATTATAAAACGTAAATAATTAAAAAAGCTATGAAAAAATTTCTGTTAATGTGCTGCTTCCTGATGGGTATAGCAGCAGTAAGTCATGCACAAGGTGGTGGCGGTATGAGAAAAAGTCCGGAAGACAGGGCTAAAGACCTTAAAGCCCAGCTTAGCCTAACTGACGATCAGACAGCCAAAGTTACTGCTATTTACAAAGAGCAGGCAGCTAAAATGGATAGCGTAAGAACTGCTGCCAATGGCGACAGAAGCGCTATGCGTACCGCTATGATGCCAATGATGAAGGCTACTAATGATAAGATAAAAGCTGTTTTAACAACAGACCAGGCTGCTGCTTATGAAAAAGCGCAAAAAGAAAGAATGGAAAAAATGAGACAAGGTGGCGGCCAGGGTGGCGGCGGCGGCGGATCGCAAAATTAATTTTAATAAAGAAGCGGCGATGAGCCGCTTTTTTATTTTAAGCATGAAACCACCGCATACAATAGTGGAAATTAGTGGTCATGAAAAAAACATTCTAGATAGAAGAACGCGGGTAGTCCCCGCTGGGGACAAATTCATTCTTTCCTATTATCCTACAAATAAGTAGTCCCTCCGGGACATAGAAACCAATAGTCTCCTATCAATATTGCAAATGCTTTTATGTCCCGGAGGGACTACCTATTTGTAGAAAAAACATCCAATCGTATATGCCCCATTAGGGGCTACCCGTATGTTCATTGAGGGATATTCCTCTTTCATGAGTTAAAATAAAGCTCCCGTCTTTGTTGATGGTTGTTTACTTTTGCTAAAACCATTTAAATTGGCATCAGCAGAAACATATTTAAAAAACAGGCTCGACGAAAGGCTGGCAGCAGGCAGTTACCGCACGTTGAAGCAGGAGAATACCCTTATCGACTTCTGTTCAAACGACTACCTGGGCTTTGCGCAATCGGCTGTATTAAAAAATAATATCGAAGCCGAAGTAGCAAACCACCCGCTTAGCGGCAACGGGTCAACCGGATCGAGGCTATTATCGGGCAACCTGCAATATGCCGAAGTGCTGGAAAAAGAAATAGCCGCCTTTCACGGTTATGAAGCTGGCTTGCTGTTTAATTCCGGCTATGATGCCAACCTGGGCCTCCTCTCCTCCCTGGCCCAACGCGGTGATACCATTATTCTTGATGAACTGATACACGCCTCTGTAATTGACGGAGCGCGGTTAAGCTATGCCAACCGCTATAGTTTTAAGCATAACGACATGGTTGCCCTGGAGGCCAAGCTAAAACAGGGTAAAGGTAACTGCTATGTGGTAGTAGAAAGCGTTTACTCCATGGATGGCGATTCAGCACCTTTGGACGACATTTTAAACCTTACCGAACAATACGGCGCCAATTTAATTGTTGACGAAGCTCACGCCGTCGGCCTTTATCAAAAAGGAATGGTTCATGGGCTTGGCTTACAAAACAGGGTATTTGCTGCTGTAGCAACTTTTGGCAAGGCACTGGGCTGCCACGGGGCTATTGTAATGGGCAGCGACAGGCTAAGAAATTACCTCATTAATTTCTCCCGTTCCTTTATTTACACAACCGCCCCCTCCTTTCATAACCTGGCATCGGTAAAAATGGCCTACGCGCTTTTAAATGATTCGGCAGCTGAAATTGCTGCGCTGAAAAACAACATCGCATTTTTTAAAAGATCAATAGTAACCGGGGCCGATACCCTGTTGATTGACAGCGATAGTGCCATCCAATGCATCCTCTTAAATAGTAACCAAAGAGCCATACAGGCAGCTAAAACATTGCAAGACAATGGCTTGGATGTACGCCCAATACTTAGCCCAACCGTTGCCGAAGGTTCCGAAAGATTAAGGGTGTGCCTGCATAGTTTTAATGCTGTAAATGATATAACTTTACTTGCGAAAACTATAACACAATTATAAATGCTCCCTAAGCAGCCCTTATTTATTACCGGTATTGGCACCGGTGTTGGTAAAACTATTATTTCAGCTATTGTAACCGAAAAATTAAAAGCAGATTACTGGAAACCCATCCAATCTGGCGAGCTGGACGACAGCGACACCATGAAAGTTAAAAGTCTGGTATCCAATACCCAGTCTGTATTTCATCCCGAAGCTTATCGTTTAACACAACCTTTCTCCCCCCATAAATCGGCAGCAATTGATAAAGTAACTATAGATATACAAAAGATCATTACGCCACAAACCAACAACCAACTGGTTATTGAAGGCGCAGGCGGCCTCATGGTACCGCTAAACGATAATTTTTTAATGATTGACCTTATAAAGCAGTTAAATGGCAAGGTGATCCTGGTATCGCAAAATTACCTGGGCAGCATTAACCATACCCTGCTATCCTTACACGCGCTTAAAAAGTACAACATACCGGTAATGGGGGTAATATTTAACGGCGTTAAAGACATTTACTCAAAAAGCTTTATTTTAGATTATTCGGGCATTACCGATTTGGGGCATGTACCGCAATATGAAAAGATCACTAAAAAAACAATTATAGAAGCGGGTGCATTTATCAGCCTGTAATTAATGCCGGGTATTTTGCCAACTAAAATATTTGCCTCAACTTAGCATATATAACCTGATAATGATGAAGAACATTACTGTAATAGGCTCCGGCACAATGGGCAATGGCATAGCGCATACCTTTGCACAATATGGTTTTGAGGTATCGCTGGTAGATATTAATGCCGATGCGCTCAACAAAGCCGTGCAAACCATTACCAGCAACCTGGACAGGCAAGTAAAAAAAGGCACTATTGATGAGCAGGCCAAGGCAGCTACTTTAGTCCGTATAAAAACATATACCGATTTAAAGCAAGGCGCGGCCAATGCCCACCTGGTAGTTGAGGCCGCCACCGAAAATCCCGAAATCAAGCTGAACCTATTCAGGCAGCTGAGTGAAATTTGTACCGATGAGGTGATCCTGGCCTCCAATACTTCATCCATATCCATCACCCAAATTGCAGCGGTAACCAAAAAACCTGGCAATGTTATAGGTATGCATTTTATGAACCCCGTACCGGTTATGAAACTGGTGGAGGTTATTCGCGGTTACGCTACTACCGATGAAACCACCCAAACGGTAATGGCCTTAGCCAAAACCCTGGGTAAAGATCCTGTAGAAGTGAATGATTATCCAGGCTTTGTGGCAAACCGTATTTTAATGCCAATGATAAACGAGGCCATTTATACCCTTTACGAAGGTGTTGCCGGCGTTGAGGAAATAGATACCGTAATGAAACTGGGGATGGCCCACCCGATGGGTCCGCTGCAACTGGCCGATTTTATTGGCCTTGATGTTTGCCTGGCGATATTGAAAGTTTTGTACAATGGTTTCGGGAATCAAAAATATGCGCCATGCCCTTTGTTGGTGAACATGGTTACCGCCGGGCACAACGGTGTCAAAACCTGCAGCGGATTTTATAAATATTCGCCCGGCAGCAAGGAGCTTGTAGTGGCCGATAAATTCAGGTAGACGGGTTGTGGTGATTGGGCTCCCGACCCCTATCAAAATTTCGCGACCGATCAGCAAAAATTATTCCTTGTAAAAAATTGCTGACGAGGTACTGACGGCTGCTGACGATGTACTGACGACTGCTGACGGCATACTGACGAATGCTGACGAATGCAAAACGGCGCGTTAGTTCATCAAAACTTCATTAAACCTCTGGCAATTGGCGTCGTCAAAAATCTGTAAGTAATTTATTTATTTAAAAACTGAACAGATGAAAACGATTGCAAAAATTGGAATAGTATTGGCCCTCACCGGCTCGTTATTTACTTCCTGTGCCGCAGACTATTATGTAGCCGAGCGCCCCGCAGAACCCGTTTATGTGCGTCCGGTGGCTCCCTATCCCGGTGCCTATTGGGTGCCAGGCGAATGGGCCTGGCGCGGTGGAAGATACGCCTATATTAACGGCTATTACGCCCAACCCCGCCGCGGACACGTTTACGTACAAGGATATTGGCACCCCGTTCGCCGTGGATATGCCTGGCACAGAGGACATTGGAGATAAGACTTCATAATGTGCAGATTATAGATTTCAGATATGCAGATGGGGATGTGCGGATTTTTTAAATGACAATGCCCAATTACTTGAATTAGGCATTGTCTTATCATTTGCACATCTGCAATCTATAATCTGCACATCTATTACATTCTCTCGGGCACGTCTATCCCAAGCAGGTTCATACCCTTGCTGATCACCTTGGCCGATGCGGCTGATAATTGCAACCGAAATTGCTTTAACACCTCATCCTCAGCCTGTAATATAGATTTCTCGTGGTAAAATTTATTATAAACCTTGGCCAATTCATACACATAATTGGCTATCAAAGCCGGGCTATATTCATTAGCTGCCGACTGTATAATATCCGGGAACTGGGTTAACAGCACGATCAGATCACGCTCAACACCAGCCAATTCAGTTACCACTATATTAGTATCTAACTGATAATCAGCCCTGCTCAATACCGATTTAATACGCGCATGGGTATATTGAATAAATGGCCCCGTATGTCCCTGAAAATCAACAGATTCATTAGGATCAAATAATAACCTTTTCTTAGGATCTACCTTTAGCAGGAAGTACTTTAGCGCGCCCATACCGATAGTGTGGTATAGTTGCAGTTTATCAGCTTCGGCAAAACCGTCAACCTTGCCCATAGCCTCGGTTTGTTCTTTGGCGGTGGCCTCCATTTCGGCCATCAGGTCGTCGGCGTCAACTACCGTTCCCTCACGCGATTTCATCTTACCCGATGGCAGATCAACCATCCCGTATGACAGGTGGAACAAGCCATCGGCACCGGCTTTACCCAGTTTATTGAGGATTAAAAACAGCACCTTAAAATGGTAATCCTGCTCGTTACCAACCACATAGATAGATTTATCCATATGGTAATCATTGTACTTCAATTGGGCGGTACCCATATCCTGGGTCATGTAAACCGAAGTACCATCAGACCGGAGCACCAGCTTTTCGTCCAGGCCATCGGCAGTAAGGTCTATCCAAACAGAACCATCCGGTTTTTTAAAGAAAACACCTTTTTGCAGTCCTTCGTCAATAATATCTTTACCTAACAGGTAAGTATCTGATTCATAGTAATATTTATCAAAGTTAACGCCCATTTGCTTATAGGTTTCAGCAAAACCGGCGTAAACCCAACCGTTCATTGTTTTCCAAAGATCAATAACCTCGGTATCCCCTGCTTCCCATTTCTGGAGCATCTGCTGGGCTTCTTTTATAAAAGGCGCGTTCTTTTTGGCTTCATCTTCGGTTTGACCTGTAGCTTTTAGTTCTTCGATCTGGGTTTTGTAGGCCTTATCAAATAATACGTAGTATTTACCTACCAAATGATCGCCTTTTAAGCCAGACGAAGCCGGGGTTTCGCCATTACCAAACTTTTGCCAGGCCAGCATCGATTTACAAATATGAATACCACGATCATTAACCAAATTAGCTTTAATTACCTCATAACCTGCGGCTTCCAAGATTTGCGAAACAGAATAACCTAAAAGATTATTACGCACATGCCCTAAATGCAGCGGCTTATTGGTATTTGGCGATGAATACTCTACCATAACCTTTTTACCGTTGGGTTGAGCAAGGGCGAAGCTATCCGGTAAAATTTGAGTATAAAGCTGATTTATCCAGTATTCGTCTTTTATAGAAATATTAAGAAAACCTTTAACTACATTAAAATCAGCAACTTCCGTGAGTTCATTTTTAAGAAATTCACCTATTTCGTTGGCAGTTTGCTCGGGCCCTTTGCGCGAAAATTTGGTAAATGGGAAAGTAACTATAGTAATTTGCCCTTCAAACTCCTTACGGGTTTCCTGTAAGCCTATAGCAGCCGATGCTACATCTGTTTGGTACAAATGTTTAACTGCTTTAACGGCCGCGTCAATAATAAAATTCATGTGGCAAAATTAATTAAATTGCCAATATCCCGGCCATAATAAAATATTGATAATTCTGAATAGATTTGCTTTCCTTATATCCATTTATGACACTAAAAAACACCGATTTTAAAATAGATGTAACATCAGAAATTGGCACCCTGCGCAGCTTACTTATCCATAGCCCAGATAGCGGATTAGGCAAAGTAGTGCCCTCAAAGGCCCAGGACTGGCTTTTTGAGGATATTGTGCACCTGGATACTATGCGTAAAAACGAGTATGATTATTACATAAAATTATTGCTCTATTTTTTAGATCCGGATAAAATAAAGGGAAAACTGCAGGATATTGATAACGACACCGACCGCCTGTTCTTTAAACCCGATAACGCGAATTTTCACGCATCGGGCAAGGTAATAGAGATTCAAACCCTACTGGCTGACATCCTACAACAGGCCGACATCCGCGAAAAATTAACTGCATCTGTTTGTGCTATAGAAAGTTGCAATTACCGCCTACAGCAGGAATTAATCAATACAAACCCTGTTGAACTGGCTAAAATTTTCATATCCGGCTCGTTAAGTAATGAGGAAATGATTTTTGCGCCAATACCCAACTTAATTTTTTCGAGGGATATTGGCATAGCGGTAAATAACCACATGCTGCTTAATAAACCGGCAAAAAAAGCCCGTTTTCGCGAAACTTTACTGGCGCGGTATATATTTTTCAACCACCCTTTGTTTGCCCCCTACAGGGATAATATACTGGAGATCCCCGAAACTGCGCAACATTTTTTGCGCCCCGGCGAAGATAACCTGGAGAAAACCACGCTTGAAGGCGGGGATGTAATGATGGTTAGTCCGCAGCATTTATTGATTGGCTGCAGCGAACGCACCAGTATCAGCGGTGCCAACGAGGCTATTAAACTGTTGTTTGATAACAATGTGGTAAAAAAAGTGACCATAGTAAAAATCCCGCATAAAAGGGATTATATGCATATCGACACTGTTTTTACCCAGGTAAAGCGTAATACCTGGGTGCTGCTAAGGTCACTGGCAATTGCTGAGGCCCCTTTGGAAGACCAGGAACCCATATCATGGTTTGCAGATAAAAAAACGAAGGAAAGGCCCGAAATTGTACAGTTTGAAAAAGGCGAAAAACCGCGATTGTTTGGCTGCCTGGAGGACCTGTTATCAGACATTAGCGAGAATGATTTGCAAAGCGATGAGAAAACGAAATTCATCTACTCGGGCAATAATACATTCCCGTTTGATGCCCGTGAGCAATGGACAGATTCCTGTAATCTACTGGCCCTCAAAGAAGGAGTTGTTTTAGGTTACGACCGTAACGACAAAACCGTTGAGGCATTTAAGCAAAGCGGATTTGACGTAATTAGGGTAAATGACCTGCTGCAGAAATTCGAAAACAATGAACTCGACCCGCAAACGTTAACCAATACGCTAATTTTAATGCCATCGGCAGAACTTTCCCGTGCCCGTGGTGGTTTCCATTGTATGAGTATGCCTCTTTTGAGGGATAGGATTGTCTGAACCGGGACTAAACAGATTTATCAGATTTAAGGATTTTACTTGATTATAGAATGTAATAAGCCCAAAATCCAACTAATCATTTAATCCCATAAATCGCGGTTCAGACATAATTTAATGACAAAAAAAGATGAGTCAATCGACAAATAACATATTAATGATTCGCCCGGTAGGTTTTGGCTTTAATGAGCAAACGGCGGGCAGTAACGCCTTCCAAAACCGGGATGCAGACCAGCAGGCCGTTCATGACAAGGCGCTTTTTGAGTTTGACAGGTTTGTTAAAACACTGCAAAACAATGGTGTTAACGTTACCGTTATAAATGACACCGTTCAACCGCATACCCCCGATTCTATTTTCCCTAATAACTGGGTATCATTCCATAATGACGGCTCAGTGTTCCTATACCCTATGCAGGCAGAAAACCGCCGTTTAGAGCGCCGCGAAGATATTATAACAGATTTGGAAGATAATTTTAAAGTTGCCCATGTAATTGACCTGAGTCGTTTTGAAGCTGATAATCGCTTTTTAGAGGGTACTGGCAGCATGGTTTTAGATAGGGATAACAAAATTGCCTATGCCTGCCTGTCGCCACGTACAGATAAAGAGGTTTTGAATTATTTTTGCGAGCAAGCTGGTTATCAATCTATAAGCTTTGAAGCCATTGACGAAAAAGGGAAAGCCATTTACCATACCAACGTTTTGATGTGTGTAGGCAGCAAATTCGCGGTTGTTTGTACAGAGAGCATCCCGAATCCTCACGAACGGATAACAGTGCTGGAATCACTTAAATCGACCAATAAAGAGGTTATTGATATAAGTTTCACTCAAATGAACAGCTTTGCCGGCAATATGCTGGAGGTTAAAAACGACAAAAACGAAACGTTGATAGTGATGTCGCAAAATGCTTATCAGGCGCTTACCATCGAACAAATATCAACCTTAGAAAAATACGGAAAGTTGGTTTACGCCGATATAAACACTATTGAAATCAACGGGGGCGGCAGCGCAAGGTGCATGATGGCTGAGGTGCATTTGCCGCTTAGCTATTAGTTATAACCTGCAAATTGTTGTTTAGTCTATATGATCGAATGGATTTACCCCACCTTCCAGCATGAGGCTTTGAACGTAAATACACTGATCGGCAAGCGTATGAAACTCTTCTACCTTTTCCATATAAAGGTCCCGCTCGTCGAAGTTTAGATAGCCTTTATCGCCCTTCAATTTGTTATAAAGTAACAGCGAATGTTGTTTTATGCGCGTTAATTCTAACATTACTTGTTGGCTGTATTCCAGATAAGTCATTTTTCAAGGTGTTTGGAATAGTAAAACACCTTGTAGCGTAAAATGGTTTTAGGAATTTTTTTTTAATTTTAGGTTGAAAATTGATAAACCAAAGATGGGTGTAATGAAACCGCATCTTTGGTCGATTACAATTGTGTTTACCGGCCTGCGTAAACAAATGAAACACTGTCGATAACAACAAGTCCGCTCATGTTTTGCCCTACGTAGGTGATAGTATATTTTGCCGGTTTGGTTATAGCAAAAGCTTTCAAAAGATCAACGTTTGAAGTCAAACTATCCTTACTGCTAACTTTAATATAACTACTTGCAGGAGGCGGCATTATTCTTTTGGCCATTGCGCCCAAATAATTCATTTCTTCACCTTTTTCATTTTTAACATCAAGGTATTTACTCATTAAAGGCTCAAATGGCGTATGCCATTTACAAAAATGCTGAGTGCTATCGGCAGTATTATAAACGGTAAATTTCAGCAGTACCGAATCGCCTGTTTTAATGGTATCCCTGATCTGCATTTTTGCAAAAAGAGGCTTTGCAGCTCGGGCAGCCTCCAAAACAGCAGTGCTATCTGTGCTTTTTGCTGCATTATTTGTGGTATTTGTTTTAACGCCACATGCCGACAAAGCCAGCATCGCTACGTACAGGATAGATTTTTTCATGTGGCAAAAGTATTCAAATTTAATGCCTGCTGTGTGATGCAATTATTATGTTATTTATATCCGCAATAACTAAGTCAACCATATTTAAACCGGGCTTTACCTATGCAATTAAACAAATTACATTTCAACCATAAAATTTAACCTAACAATTAACATATTATTACGTTTAAAAATTACATTTGCCAAAATTTTAAAGGATGCAGAGTTACCAGGAATTTCTTGATCTAAGTGTAGGTTTTCCGCAGGATGGTTTTGAGATCATCGACGATGAACTATATTTTCAAGACCTTAATTTAATGGAGATGATTGAAACGTACGGCACGCCCCTGCGCTTCACCTATCTGCCCATGATATCTAAAAAGATACAGCAGGCTAAACTGCTATTTCAACAGGCTATTATAAAAAACAACTATCGCGGCAGCTATAAATATTGTTATTGCACCAAAAGCTCGCATTTTAGGCACATTGTAGAAGAAGCGCTTAAAAACGAGATTCACCTGGAAACATCATCAGCTTTTGATATGCCGATGATTGATGCGCTGGAGAAAAAAGGTTCGGTTACAAAAGATATTACCGTGATTTGCAACGGCTTTAAAACCTTCCAATATAAAACCTATATTATTGATATGCTGCATGATGGCTTTAAAAACATCATCCCAGTATTGGATAATAAGGAGGAATTTAACCTTTACGACGACGAAATTGAAATGGATACCCCATGTAACCTGGGTATCCGTATAGCTGCTGAGGAGCAGCCCGATTCGCAGTTTTATACCTCGCGCTTAGGTGTGCGAATGGAAGATGTTATTGATTTTTATCATAATAAAATTGAGGATAACCCTAACTTCCAGGTTAAGTTATTGCATTTCTTTATAAACTCCGGTATTTCTGATACCCCCTATTATTGGAACGAGTTAGAGAAGTATGTAACACTTTACTGCAAGTTCAAAAAGGTTAATCCAGCGCTTGATACACTTGATATTGGCGGCGGTATGCCTTTCAAGGATTCATTGGTTTTCGACTTTGATTATGAGTACATGATCAACGAAATTGTGAGCCGCATTAAAGAAATTTGTGCCGAACACGATACTATGGAACCGGATATTATTACCGAATTTGGTAAATATACCGTTGCCGAAGCATCGGGTATATTGTATAAAGTACTTGGTCGTAAACAACAGAACGATCGTGAGCGCTGGCTGATGCTGGATGGTTCATTTATAACCAACCTGCCCGATGTTTGGGCCCTTAACCAGAAATACATTTTACTACCAATCAACAACTGGGACAGTGAGTATGAGCGTGTTAACCTTGGCGGCATTACCTGCGACGGGCAGGATTACTACAACCAGGAAGCTCACATGAACAGCGTATTTATGCCTAAAACACGTAAGGTGCAGTACCTGGGCTTTTTCAACACAGGTGCTTACCAGGAGGTTTTGAGCGGTTACGGAGGTATCCATCATTGCCTGTTGCCATCGCCTAAGCATGTGATCATCCGTCGTAACAGGGATGAAACATTTAACTTTGAGGTGTTTGGCGAAGAACAAAACAGTAAACAGGTTTTAAAGATCCTGGGCTATACTACATAGTAGTATCAACCATCAGGCTTTTATATTTTTTCCAAAGCGTTTGTGTTTTCACAAACGCTTTTTTGTTGTCGTTTTTTTTGGCGATTACGGTTCCTGCTATATCAAATCGGGGGCTTTTCATACATTTCGTCAGTAGCCGTCAGTCATTCGTCAGCAATCGTCAGTCATCCGTCAGCAGTCGTCAGTCATCCGTCAGCGGTCGTCAGCAATACATCCGTATCAGTATGTATTTTATTGCAATTAACGGACGATGGAAGGCCGATTTTCTTTAAAAATTTCTTAAAATTGCCTGATTTTATTTCACCTCCAATCAAACGGACTAAGAGGTTATAAATCACCAACAACAATTTTATAAAAACCGGGTTATATCTGGTGTAATTTAACTCCATACCCTTTACCGGGTATCATACTAAGATGACTAAAAGCGATAAAGTTTCGGGCACAGCGGTTGATGTAGTTTTAATTGGGGCAGGCATAATGAGCGCCACCCTTGGGGTAATGCTTAAAGAACTGCAGCCCGACCTCAGCATCGAAATTTTTGAACGCCTGGAGATCATCGCCTCAGAAAGTTCGGCTGCTATGAATAATGCAGGTACCGGCCACTCAGCCTTTTGCGAACTGAACTATACCCCCGAGCTGCCCGATGGCACCGTGGAGATCAAGAAAGCCATAAAAATTGCCGAACAATTTGAGATAACCAAAGAATTCTGGAGCTATCTTATCGACCAGAAATATATTCAGTCGCCGCAAAGCTTTATACGCAAGGTACCGCACATGAGCTTTGTTTGGGGACCCGAGAATGTAGAATACCTTAAAAAACGCCAGCAAGCACTTACCAAACATCACTTTTTTAAGGGGATGGAGTACAGTGAAGACAAAGCTCAGATAAAAAAATGGATCCCGTTAGTGATGGAAGGTCGCGATGAGAACGAGAAAGTATCGGCCACATTTATGGGTATCGGTACCGATGTAAACTTCGGCAGCCTAACCAGCAGCCTTATAGATAAATTAAAACAAAAAGAGGCGGTAAACCTGCACCTCAACCATGATGTAACCGGCCTTAAACGCAATAACGACGGCAGCTGGCTGGTAACCGTGAAGGACAAAATTACCGGCAATAAAAGAAAACTGACCGCCAAGTTTGTATTTGTTGGCGCAGGCGGTGGTGCTTTGCCCCTGCTGCAAAAATCAGGCATTGCTGAAAGCAAGGGCTTTGGCGGTTTCCCGGTAAGCGGGCAATGGCTGGTTTGTAAAAACCCCGATGTAATTAAACGCCACGAAGCCAAGGTTTACGGCAAGGCATCGGTAGGTTCGCCGCCAATGTCTGTACCGCATTTGGATACCCGGATGATTGACGGCAAACGCGAACTGCTTTTTGGCCCCTACGCCGGTTTCAGCACCCGTTTCCTGAAACGTGGGTCGCTGCTTGACCTGTTTGGCTCTATCAAACTAAATAATATACTGCCGTTATTAGCCGTAGGGCGCGATAACTGGCCGCTGACCAAATACCTCATTACCCAGGTAATGCAATCGCCTGCCGACCGCCTTAAGGCCCTCCAGGAGTACCTGCCTACCGCTACCCAGGATGACTGGACACTTGATATTGCAGGCCAGCGTGTACAAGTAATTAAAAAAGACGCCAAACATACCGGCGTACTTGAATTTGGTACCGAAGTGGTAACCTCTGCCGATGGCAGCATTTCAGCCCTGCTGGGTGCTTCTCCGGGTGCGTCAACATCGGTGCCTATTATGGTACAGCTGATTGAGCGCTGCTTTAAAACCCACGTTAAAACACCAGATTGGCAGGAAAAGCTTAAACTGATGATCCCGTCATACGGCCAGTCGTTAGCAAATAACGAAGAACTGAGCATTGTCACAAGGGAGCGTACAAGCAAGGCTTTGGGTTTGGCTTAATCGCATAAAAGAAATCCCGGATGGAAATATCACTCACAAGAATTATACTTTTTGGGCAAAACATAGAAAAGTTAAAAAACTTTTATGTCGATAATTTCAATTTTTCAGTAATTGAGGAAATCCCACACCAATGGGTAGTTTTAAATGCCGGCTCCATTGAAATTGCCCTGCACAAAATTGGGGAAGCATATTTAACCAAACCCGACGACGATTTTAAAGTAACCAGTAATACCAAATTAGTGTTCACCCTAAAAACCGACCTAACGCTATTCAGACAAGAACTTTTAAAAAGAGGCATTGCAATCAAAGAAATAAAATCATTCGACGGCATTAACTCCCTGTTTTGCGATGGCGAAGACCCCGAAGGAAATGTTTTTCAGTTGGAAGAGCGGCTTTAGTTGAGTAATAGCCCATCAATAGACATTCTGAATATTAAAGAAAATGGGTAGTCCCCGCTGGGGACAAATGCACTTTTTTTCTATTTGGCTACAAACAGGTAGTCCCTACGGGACATAAAACCTGCTGTCTCCCATCAATATTGCAAATTCTTTTATGTCCCGTAGGGACTACCTGTTTGTAGAAAAAAACATCAAGTCGATTATGCCCCGTAGGGGTTACCCGTCTGTCTTTTCATGGGCTATTACCTTAGTTGGGGATGCTAAGTTTACAACTTAGCATAAGTTAATCTAACGAGTTAACTTGTATAATAAAGCAGGATCTAATTTTGTGTTATCAATCCTGTCGCTCAAAATAATCACATATAAATATTCTTTTCTTTTTTTAAACATTATAATTACCGGCTTTTTCGTAGGAAAAAAATAAAGCTTTTTCTTCACATCAACCGATATTTCATAAGTCCCTTCAGATTTATATTAAATCTGGGCACTTTTCAAGTCTGAATTATAACAGGCAATACTATCATTAATAGCCATCAATAGACATTCCGAATATTAAAGAACATGGGTAGTCCCCGCTGGGGACAAATGCACTTTTTTCTACCAGGCTACAAACAGGTAGTCCCTCCAGGACATAAAAAACTGCTGTCTTCTATCAATATTGGAATACTTCTATGTCCCTCCGGGCAATGTCATTAAGTTAAGGAATAATAACTAAAAAATTTGTCATTTCGATACGAGGTACGAGTGAGAAATCTTATACATATCGGCGGAACCCTTGCAAAACGTATAAGATTTCTCCCCTTGGTCGAAATGACAAAATCCTTAACTTAATGACATTGCCTGGAGGGACTACCTATTTGTAGAAAAAAAGCATCAAGTCGATTATGTCCAGTAAGGAATACCCATCTGTTTTCTCATCGGCTATTACCTTTGAGAGAGGGCGCGCGGTGGGTAGAGCAGCGGGACATTAACTCCCTGTTCTGCGACGGCGAAGCCCCCGAAGGAAATGTTTTTCAATTAGAAGAGCGGCTTTAGTTGAGGTAAGTTGACTTTACTTTACAGTCGCCGGAACGAAAAAAGCTTGCTATTTCGACGAGGTACGAGAAGAAACTATCTCCTAAAAATCTTATAAGATATATTAATAAACAGCAACGGCTCCAAATCAGGGGCCGTTGCTGTTATGATAGCTATTTAAATGACCAGCAGACAATGATGTTATCGGAAATAAAAATCTACTATTGAATGATTAGTTCCATTGTTTTGGATCACAGTATTTTTTCCCGATGGCGTTGGCCTTGCTCCGTCGTCTGATTGTATCCATGTAATTGGCTGATTGGTTGTTCCGCTGCCAACGTATTGCAGGTTCATTGATTTCATGGCAATATATTGATTGGGCGGAAAGGAGGTATAACTACTTGCATATGACTCCCAGCATTGTATTACATCGTTCGCTGGGTCGGGGTAAGTTTGTGTATAAGTTATAGATGGGTAGCCAACAAAGCCTATGGTATATTTATACGCCCCAGTGGCCGCAGAAACCTGTTTCATTACTCCGGTTACCGTTGTGCCGCTGGCTACCGCCGGGCTTACATTTGAGTGAAAGTAGGCCCCGTTTGCATACCCCCAGTTTTGAAGATACCAAATGTGTCCCTGCCCGTTGTTCCAACACAAAACAGGCTGCATAAAGGCACTTCCGCCATCGGCATTGTCGGCTCCGTTCCATAAAAACTGTACGGTATCGGCACCGGCAACAGGGGCACCGGGAACAACCCAGGATGTGGAGAATGATTGTATATGCTTTCCTGATGGCAGAGGCGCATAAACATAATAGCCGTTACCTAAAGTGGTAGCAGTACTTGTAGCCGCAAAGCTTTGTGTTAAAGGCCCCTTTGTAGTGGTGCTATTTGTTACCGATGTGGAGGCAACAGCGCCGAAGTCTGCAAGTACTGCGCCTGTTGTGGAATTTATTTTTTTAAAGCTTCCGTCAACTATCGTTATTTCGGTTCCTTGCTCAACCAGGTGTACTTTGGAAGCCGGCACTTTGCCATAAGGCGTATTTACAAGTTCATCCTGCTGGTTTGTTGTTGCAATTACCGGTTTAGCTGGCGCTACGGCACTGTTTTTCTGACAGCCTGTAAATACCGCTACAGACATTGAAAGTGCTACTGCACCAAGTTTCATGAAAGATCTTTTTGTTGATGCCGTTTTTCCTAACTTTAAGTTAGCTGTAAAATTTCTGTGTTTCATAATTAAAATTGGGTTTTAATTGGTTAATGATGTATTAACAGCTGCTAAATATTGGCCATCTTAGCTAACACTAAAATAATATCAGAAAAAACCCATAATAGAAAAATAACTACACAAACGATTGTTTACCAATTATATATGTTTTATAAACCCATAAAGAACATAAGCTGCAACAAGTATTAACATGTAGAATTATAAACTATATATTTAAAAAAACGAACGAAAAATTTACACCAAACCAACTTTATTTTAAACGATATAAAAATAAATCAATAGTTAAATTACATATATGGCAATTAAATTATTAACAAACGTTTGCGTTGTAATTTCAAGGTTTTCAGTTAGTTATTATTTTTTTTTTATAACAACCAGGATTCATTTTTTTTAGCCATTTAAAACTAATATTTCCCTTCACGCTGGCACATGTGTACCGCGTGTGTCATATCAATCATAAAACCTCACCCATCTGCAACATTTCACCTGCTTGCTGCGTCTTATCGCCGTATGATGAAAAGAATAATTATCCTTTGCTGTATCCTGCTGCACAGCGGTTTAGTTTTTTGCCAGCAATTATCAAAAGCCGATTATTTGCAGGATTTGCAGTACTTAAAAGATACGCTGCCCAAAAGACATATTAATTTGTTTGCGAAGATCAGTAAAGCAGATTTCGATAAAAACATAACGGCAATTGCATCCCGGTTAGCCAACCGGGATTATGAAACATTTACCGCCGAACTTTTTAAACTTACTGTTGCCATTGGCGACGAGCACACCCACATTGAACCCGTTTTTACCAAAGCAGCCCCCATAAGGTTTAACAAGTTTGCCGAAGGAATATATGTAACCGCGACCGACACCACCAACACCGATGTGTTGCTATATCAACTAACCGGCGTAAACGGACATCCGATAAATGAGGTCATTAGTCGTTTCAAAGAGATCATTCAAAGCGGAAACCAATCATTTTTCGATTCGAGATTTCTGCATTTTATTAATAATCCGGCTATTTTGAAAGGCTTACAGATCACCAACAGCACAGATGAAACCACATTTGATTTAATCGCCCCTGACGGCAAAACCGTCAAACGCACCATCAAATCTGTAACCGGCGAAGATGCCGTGAACCTGCCGCTAATAGAAGTAAAAAACAAGCTGCTTTCTCAAAAGGGAAAAGGAAATTACTGGTACTCGTATGATGCCGAAAGCGGTACACTTTATTTCAACTACAACAATTGCCAGGAGCAGGACGGGCATCCATTTTCGGCATTTAATGACGAGCTTTTTGACGCTATCGATAAAAATAAACCTCGGCGCCTGGTTGTCGATCTGCGTTATAACGGTGGCGGAAACTCTGCTGTTTTAGGTCCGTTTATTGAGCGCATTAAACAAAGCTATTTAAACAGTAAAGGAAAGTTGTTTGTACTTATTGGCAAGCAAACCTTCTCATCGGCATTGATGAACGCTGTCGACTTTAAGCGGGACACCCATGCAACTTTGGTAGGCGAACCAACCAGCGGCAGCGTAAATCACTATGGCGAAGTAAGGGGTTTCAGACTGCCGCATACCAAAATTGTAATTGGCTACTCTACCCGTTACTGGGAAAATTGGAAGGGGCATAACGGGCCGCTAATGCCGGATGCAGCCATTACTTATTCAGTAAAAAACTATGCAAATGGAATTGATGAGGCAATGGTTTATGCTGATAAAGCGCGGTAGAGCCTGCCGAAAGCATGCAATCCCTATTAATTCCACTCTTGAGAGAGTAATAGCCCATCAATAGACATAAAAACGTAAGCAGATTTTCTAACTCCGTAGGAGTATCGTGTTTATAGGTATTTTATGGGTATCAATAGCTCCATAGGAGCTTCCTGTTAAATAAGGAGGCACCTACGGAGCCAAGCCTATATTATATTAAACTATAAACACGTAGCCCCGAAGGGGCGGGCAGGTAGCCTATCAAACTTATTTATGATATCTCTGTCTACTCATGGGCTATTACCCTTAAGAGGAGAGCCTTGGAATGCGGGATGGCAGGGGTGTGTTTCGCGGTAATGCTTTTAGTATCTGCCTATCTGTTAACACACCCCTCCGCCCCTCTCAAGAGGGGAATCGCACGATCCCTTTGTTTTAAGTTCACCTTATAAACGAGTTTAAGTTGAAACAAATCCCATGCGAATTTAATACTCCCATCCACTATATTTAATGTTGGTAATTTCTGTTTCAGCTACGCTCCTTATTTTTCGATTACGCTGATTTCTTAGTCATTTTCGAAAGGCCGCCTTTGGTTTTAAGTGGTTTCTTTGAACAAACTTATGCTCAATTTGATAATTTCTTAAAGACATTATTAAATAGGTTTATTGAAAAGCCGCCGTTGGCAAATTACTGTTTACCAGTGCCGATTTAACCTTAAAATCAACGCTTTGGCCAAGCATGGTGGTTTTTATCAGGAATGGAATTTTAACGCCGCCGGTTATGCCTTCGTAATTACTCCATTCCACTACCGAGCTTATAGGCCCTTCAATTATCTGTTTTACTTTCAGGCCGCTTTTTTGGCTGTAAAAATTCTTTACCACAGCTCCTTCGGCTATGTTGATATCAATTTCATAAGTCAGATCACCGTTTACGATTTTCAGCGTACTATCCAGTGTCATTACCTTTAGGTTACGGTCATAATCCAGTTCGGGGAAGGGGCGGCTTTTGGCTTTGAGCAGTCTTCTGCCTACATCATCAAGCGGGATGTTACGGTTTAGCTGCTGGGCAACTACGCTGTCGCCATTTATTATGGCCCTGTTTACTACCAGGTTGTTATATGCCGGCACTACCATTTGCTGGTAATACATCCCCGGTATTTTGTAACGGGTTTCCATCTGCACATCAGAACCTTGCACCACCCCGGCCGATGACACCTGCAGATCTTTAATGTTTTTCAATTTTTCGGCACCACCAATGGCGTTTATGTAATTTTTTATAACCGTACTGGCCGTAATACCGTCTGGTATGGATAAACCCGTGATAGAATTATTATCGGGGTTAACATCAGGCAGCAGGTGTTCGGGATCAAGCGTGGCCGATACAATTTTTGAGGTAGATTTATAGTGAAATACCCATGTAGCACCTTTTTGCCAGATCTCGGCAGGTAACTTTACAGTACCGGTATTCCCGTTTTCTTCTTTTATGGCGATGGTTACCGGCAGGGCCATTTCTTCGAGGTTTTCAATAGTAATGAACGAGCCTTTTGAAGCATCACCGTTGGGATAGCTTATGGCACTAACTGCCTGATCTACTTTCCAGGTGGTAAAAAACCACTCGTTCCAAAACCAGCTCAGGTCCTCACCCGCTGCGTTATCCATGGTATGGAAAAAATCCCAGGGGGTTGGGTGTTTAAAGGCCCAGCGTTTAATATAGGTACGAAAAGCATAGTCAAAACGCTGCTCACCCAGGATCTGCTCGCGCAAAATGGTAAGGCCCAGTGCGGGCTTATCATACACGGTAGCTGGCACCATATTTTCCTGGATAACATCGGGCAGGTTCATAATGGCTTCGGCATCGGCGTTAAACAGATCGTTAGCTTTTTGCTGCTGATCTACCCGTTTATAGTATTCGCCTTTGTTAAATACCTTGGTATCTACGCTGTTTATAAAAGTGTTAAAGCCCTCATCCATCCAGCCGTATTTGCGTTCATTGGAGCCCACTATCATCGGGAACCAGTTATGGCCAAACTCGTGGTTGGTAACCTCCCACAAGTCGTTAGTCTTACTTTCCGATCCGCAGAAAACAATACCAGGATATTCCATACCGCCCACAATACCGGCTACGTTGGTAGCCACCGGATAGGTATACTCAAACCATTTATCTGAATAAAGTTCTATAGCCGCCTTTACATACTCTGTAGACCGCCCCCAGGCATCATTACTCTTAACCTCGGCAGGGTAAACTGATTGTGCCAGCGCCTTTTTACCGTTCAACAGGTTGATGCGCGCGGCATCCCAAACAAAAGCTTTGGAAGCAGCCCAGGCCACATCACGTGAGTTTTTGCAGAAAAAGTGCCAGGTAAGCGTTGGCTTTTTAGGATGATCGTTATTGCGCAACACCTCGGCTTCATCTTTTATCGTTACCGTTTTATCGCTTTTTCGCGCCTCGGCCAACCTACTTATAGTAATCGGCGAATACACCTCAACCGGGTTAAGCAACTCGCCCGAGCCAACCACCAGCAAATCGGCGGGTGCGGTAATGGTATAATCGAAATTGCCGTATTCCAGGTAAAATTCGCTTCCGCCAAGGTAAGGCAGCGTATTCCAGCCGGTTATATCGTCATAAACCTCCATGCGTGGGTACCATTGGGCAATTTCGTAGATCCAGCCGTTTTTGGTAAGCTGACGCCCCATTCTGTCGGTACCGTATTGGGGGATATCAAAAGCGTATTCAATTTTTATCTGCAGCTTGGCACCGGTAGCTTTCAGACTGTCTTTAAGCTTAATTTGCAAGCGGGTGTCGGTCACCAGGTAATCGGCCTTTTCGGTTTTACCGTTTTTTATCACATACACGGCTTTTATCTCGTTGCCTTTGGTAAATGTTTTATTGGCAAACCTGCCGCCTGTTACAGCGCTGGTAGCTTCGCCCCTTGAATCTTCTCGGTAAATATTCTGATCAACCTGCAGCCATAAAAAAGCAAGCGCATCGGGGCTGTTATTGGTGTAAGTGATCAGCGTAGTACCATCCAAACGGTGTTTGGCGGTGTCAAGGGTAATGTTTAACTTATAATCGGCCCGGTTTTGCCAGTACTTTACACCGGGAGCACCACCGGCATTGCGGTATTCGTTGCCTTTATCGGGATAAAATAATGGATTGAAAACTTTATGCTGATCGTACTTTGGGCCTTGCTGATCGGCATTTTGACCATAGCTGAAACCGCTATAACCACACAAAAGCACAATTAGAATTGCTTTATAAAATTTCATGAAGAGTGATTGAGTTATAAGTTGCCAAGATATTAAAATATATCCAAGTGCTTTTAACGTAAGAGGGCGCCGTGTAGTATAAAAAGCCTCACCTAAATCCTCTCCAAAGGAGAGGACTTGGATTTGCACGTTATTTTTAAACTCCCTCTCCTTTGGAGAGGGCCGGGGTGAGGCTTATTCGGTGAGGCCGAAAACACTTTTGCAAACCATTACCTATTTTTTATATTTTTGCGGGGCGATGAGGTGCCTACAATATTTTAGCCCTGCATCAAACATTCCTGCTAATGGATATATCAGTTGTAGTACCACTTTATGACGAAATAGAATCATTACCCGAGCTTACCTCATGGATAAGCCGCGTAATGGACGACAACCGTTTCACCTACGAAATTATACTGGTTGACGATGGCAGTAAAGACGGTTCATTTGAAATGATCCGCAAGCTGCAATTGAACAACCCTTTTATAAAGGGCATTAGGTTTAGGCGTAATTATGGTAAATCGGCGGCGCTAAACGTTGGTTTTGAGGCTACCAATGGCGATGTTGTTATTACCATGGATGCCGATTTACAGGATAGCCCAGATGAAATCCCCGAACTTTACCGCCGTATTGTTGAAGAAAAGTACGATCTTATATCGGGCTGGAAAGCCAAACGGTATGATCCGCTGAGTAAAACCATACCTACCAAGCTGTTTAATGCCGCTACCCGCAAAATGAGCGGTATTGATAACCTGCATGATTTTAATTGCGGCCTTAAAGCCTACCGCAGCGCCGTGGTAAAAAACATTGAAGTTTACGGCGAAATGCACCGCTACATACCCGTACTGGCCAAATGGGCAGGCTTCACCAAAATTGGCGAGCAGGTGGTTGAGCACCGTGCCCGTAAATACGGTAAAACCAAATTTGGCATGAGCCGCTTTGTAAACGGCTTTTTAGATTTATTATCTATATTTTTTGTAGGCAAGTTCGGCAAACGTCCCATGCACTTTTTTGGCATGATGGGTACGCTGAGCTTTTTCACGGGTTTGGTGATAACTATATGGCTTGTAAGTGAAAAACTTTACCTGATATCTCATAACTTAAAATACAGGGATACAACATCTAATCCACTGTTTTATATAGCCCTTGTAGCCATAATTTTAGGTTCGCAACTATTCCTGACCGGCTTTGTTGCCGAACTGGTTTCCCGTAACTCCAGCGACCGCAATAATTACCAGATTGGGGAAAGGATTTGATGTGCAGATCTGCAGATTACAGATGTGCAGATTAAAATATCAATAATGAGTTACGAATGAGCATGTTAAATAATCACATAACTTTTAGCATTAAAAAAATCATAAAATCCGCAGCATCATCTGCACATTTGCACATCTGAAATCTGCACATCTAACAAACATGTTTTTTTCCATCATTATTCCACTTTATAATCGCCCGCAGGAAATTAAAGAACTGCTGGAAACCCTTACGCTGCAAACTTACAGGCAGTTTGAGGTTTTGGTTATTGAAGATGGCTCCGTTAATGATGCCGAAGCTATTGTAAACAGCTTCGCCGGGCAATTGGAGGTTCGATATTTTAAAAAGCCTAACGAAGGTCAGGGCTTTACCCGCAACTTTGGGTTTGAACGCGCCAAAGGCGATTATTTTATCATTTTCGATTCGGATTGCCTTATCCCGGCCAATTACCTCGAAATTGTAAACAATTCACTAAACACCAATTACCTGGATGCTTACGGCGGGCCCGATGGTGCACACGATTCCTTTACCGCTACGCAAAAGGCCATCAGCTACTCCATGACCTCTCCTTTTACTACTGGCGGCATCCGCGGTAATAAAAAAGGAATTGGGCAGTTTCATCCGCGCAGTTTTAATATGGGGGTTTCAAGGCAGGTGGTTGAAAAGGTTGGCGGTTTCATCATCACCCGCCTGGGCGAAGATATTGAGTACAGCATCCGCATTCACAAAGCCGGATTTAAAATAGGGCTCATTCCCGATGCTGTTGTTTTTCATAAACGGCGCACCAACTTTTTACAGTTTCATAAGCAGCTGCATTTTTTTGGCCGGGCCCGCATCAACATTTATAAATTTTTTCCCGGCGAGTTAAAGGCGGTGCATTTTTTCCCGGCGGCATTTACGCTCTTTATTGCTTTCGCACTCATTTCCAATATTTTACAATGGCAAATAGCCACATTGTGTAATTATTTGCTATTAGTTTACATTTTGTTAATATTTTTTCATGCCTGGTGGAGAAATAAATCAGCAAAAATCGCATTTTTGAGCATTATAGCCGCTTTCACTCAACTTACGGCCTACGGGCTTGGCTTTATGCAGGATTTTTGGAAGCGGGTAATTTTTAACAGATCGTAACAACCTATGTACCACACCTTTTCTGTTGCAGAAACCATTAAAACTGCATGGAATGTATTAAAAAAGAATTTCGTCCCGCTGGTAGTATACTCGGTTATTTCGCTGTTTATTTATGGCGTGGTAGACTTTATTAAGGCTTTTGTTTTAGTTGATAATGACCTGCCTACCCTCATAATTTTCATTTTCATACAAATCATTATCCAATGCTACATTGGTTTGAGTTTTTACAAGCTCATATTAACCCTTATGGACAGGGAATATTATGAATTCGAGTTTAAGGACATATTGCCGTCCTTTAAAATGACCTTCAATTTTGTGATCATCGGTATCCTTACGGGCATCCTCATTGCTGTAATGCTTTTTGTTTCGCTTGTAGCCAAGCGCTACCTGGGATTTCCGCGCTTATGGGAGATACTGGAGTTGCTTATTTTGCTGTACATAAGCTTACGGGCCATTTTTTGCATTTGCTTTATTGTTGATGATGACTCAAACCCTTTTGAATCCTTAAAGCAAAGTTTTGAGATCACTAAAGATAACTTTTTTAAAACCCTGAGCATATTTGCCATCATAATTGCCATTTTAGTGCTGGTACTGGTGCCTGTACTTGCGGCTATCGCTTTTTCGGGCCTTGATAACGACGAGGATAGCCTGGTATTCAAACTGGCGTTTTACTGCTGGTATATTCTTACTTTCCCTTTTATACAGGTAATAATTATGGTAACCTACCGTAAGCTTGTTTACAGCCATTTAGATGTAGACGATGACATTGCCGAAACCAACTAATACATGGGCTTAAAATCGGTATTGAGCAAAGTGTTTGCGGCCAGGGTTAACCGGGAGCTTAACTACCTGCGCAAAAACGCCATCGCCCTACAGCAAAAAACTTTTACCGATCTGGTGGATGCCGCCAAAGACACCGCCTTTGGCAAAGCCCATAACTTTGCACAGATAAACAATTACCAGGATTTTAAGGCCAACGTACCCGTACACGATTATGAGGACCTGCGCCCCTATATCGACCGTGTAGTTAAGGGCGAGGAAAATGTGTTGTGGCCCGGCAAACCAAAATACCTGGCCAAAACGTCGGGCACTACATCGGGCGTAAAATATATTCCTATTAGTAAAGAGAGCATGCCGCAGCACATTAAAGCGGCCCGCAACGCTTTGCTTAGCTACATTCATGAAACCGGCAATGCCGATTTTGTAGACGGCAAAATGATATTTTTACAGGGCAGTCCTGTACTGGCCGAAAAGAACGGTGTATCAACCGGCAGACTTTCGGGCATTGTAGCCCACCATGTGCCGGCCTATCTGCAAAAGAACCGCCTGCCAAGCTATGCCACCAATTGTATTGAAGACTGGGAGCAAAAGGTTGATGCAATTGTTGAGGAAACCCACAACCAGGATATGCGCCTCATAAGCGGCATACCGCCCTGGTGCCAGATGTATTTTGACAGGCTCTCGGCAAAAGCGGGCGGCAAAAAGATCAAAGACATCTTCCCTAATTTTAAGCTGTATGTACACGGCGGCGTAAATTACGAGCCATACCGCACCCGCATGGAGGATAGCATTGGCTTCGGTATAGATTCTATTGAAACCTACCCGGCTTCAGAAGGGTTCATCGCTTTCCAGGATTCGCAAAAGGAAAAAGGATTATTGCTGCTGGTAGACTCTGGTATTTTTTACGAGTTCATTCCATCCGAAGAATATTTTAATGAAAAGCCAACCCGCATCAACCTAAAAGATGTGGAGCTGGAAAAAAATTACGCCCTCATCATGAATACCAGCGCCGGTTTATGGGGATACAGCCTGGGCGATACCATCAAATTTATTTCAAAAGATCCGTACAAAATAGTAGTTACCGGTCGTATAAAGCATTATATCTCTGCCTTTGGCGAGCACGTAATTGGCGAAGAGGTAGAACACGCCCTTATGAGCGTGGCAAAACAGGAAGGCATTGATGTGGTGGAGTTTACCGTAGCGCCGCAGGTTAATCCACCGGCGGGGCAGTTGCCTTATCATGAATGGTTTGTAGAGTTCGGTACGCCGCCCGCCAATCTTCAGGCATTTGCCATAAAAGTAGATAAAGCCCTGCAAACAAAAAATATTTACTATTTTGACCTTATTGAAGGTAACATTTTGCAACCTTTGATCATCCAAAGTCTGCAAAAAGACGCGTTTATAAATTATATGCGTTCGGAAGGTAAGCTGGGCGGCCAAAATAAAGTGCCGAGATTAGCTAATGATAGGAAGATAGCGGATGGCTTAAAGGGGTATATAAGTTAGGGTGCAAAGCCGAAGTGTGTTAACGCAGAACACACCCCGGCCATCACGCAAACCTGCGCCCCCCCTCTCAAGAGGGGAATAAAAAAATGCACGGTTTAAACTAAAGCGCTGGCAAGTGCGATTCCCCTCTTGAGAGGGGCGGAGGGGTGTGTTTCTCTACGCAGAACACACCCCTGCCATCACACAAACCTGCGCTCCCCCTCTCAAGAGGGGAATTTTAATATAATAATATAACCTCGTCGTTGTTCGCAATGACGAATCAAAAAAATATAATTGAGTAACCAGATAAAAAACATTGCCATTCTTGGCTCTACAGGTAGCATAGGTACGCAAACGCTTGATGTGATACGCGGAAACAGTAACCTGTTCAGGGCGTTTTTGCTTACCGCGCATTCCAATGCCGATTTGCTGATCAGCCAGGCTATTGCTTTTGAACCGGAGTACGCCATTATTTGCGATACCACCAAATACCTGCAGGTTAAAGAAGCTCTTGCCCATTTGCCGGTAAAGGTAATGGCAGGTCACCAAGCTATTATTGACACGGTAACGCATACCGACATTGATGTGGTACTTACCGCCATGGTTGGCTTTGCAGGTTTAGAACCTACTATAGCCGCCATAAAAGCCGGTAAGGAAATTGCCCTGGCCAATAAAGAAACATTGGTAGTTGCCGGCGATATTGTTACCGCGCTTGCCAAACAACACGGCGTAAAAATTCTCCCTGTCGATTCAGAACATTCGGCTATATTCCAGTGCCTTGCGGGTGAGGAAGCTAATCCAATCGAAAAGCTGATCATTACCGCATCGGGCGGCCCCTTCCGCGGGCGTAACCTCGATTTTTTAGCAAATGTAACGCGCGAAGATGCCCTTAAACATCCCAATTGGGTAATGGGCGCCAAAATCACTATTGATTCGGCATCGCTTATGAATAAGGGACTGGAAGTGATAGAGGCAAAATGGCTGTTTGGTGTAGATGCCGACCAGATCGAGGTGATCGTTCATCCGCAATCTATCGTTCATTCGCTGGTGCAGTTTAAGGATGGATCAATAAAAGCGCAGATGGGTTTGCCCGATATGAAGCTGCCTATTCAGTATGCCCTCACCTATCCAAATCGCATTCAAAACAATTTTAAGCGTTTTAGCTTTACAGATTATCCAAACCTATCGTTCGAAAAACCAGATATGGATACTTTCCGTAATCTTAAACTGGCATATGATGCTTTAAGGGAGGGCGGCAACATGCCTTGTATTATAAATGCCGCCAACGAAATTGTTGTGGCGGGTTTCCTTAATAAAAGCATTGGCTTTTTGGCTATGAGCAACATTATTGAAGAGTGCATGCAGCGCATAAATTTCATTGCACACCCAACCTTGGCCGACTATTTGAATACTGACAAAGAAACACGCATATTTGCGCAAAATTTAATACAACAACTGCCGTTAAAGGCAATACAGATTTAACCGATAAACATAAAGAATGAGTATAGTGATAATGGTGGGGCAGCTTGTGCTGGGCCTTTCAATTTTAATAATTCTGCACGAGTTAGGGCACTTTTTAGCTGCAAGGGCGTTTGGTATCAAAGTTGAAAAATTCTACCTGTTTTTTGATGCCTGGAATATAAGCTTGTTTAAATTTACATACAAAGGGGTTGAGTACGGTATTGGCTGGCTGCCATTGGGCGGGTATGTCAAAATTGCCGGAATGATAGATGAATCGATGGATACTGAACAATTGGCAGGTCCGCCGCAGCCCTGGGAATTTCGTTCAAAACCGGCCTGGCAGCGTTTAATTGTGATGCTTGGCGGTGTTACCGTTAACGTTATTTTAGGCATCCTGATATTTTGGGTATTAACCATACGTTATGGCGAAACTTATATCCCTAACTCCAGCGCTACCTACGGTATTGTACCGGGAGTAATTGGCAAAAAAATGGGCCTTTTACCTGGCGATAAGATCATGGCGGTTAACGGCAAATCGGTTGAAAAATTCGATGACCTGACCAGTCCGAAAGTACTACTGGAAAACACGGTATTTACCGTACAACGCGGTACCGAAATATTGAGTTTTACCGTGCCACGCACCATATTAAATGATTTGAGTGATAACGGCATAGAGGAATTTATAAGCCGCTCGCCACGTACCAAGTTTGTGGTTGATTCATTAACGCCTACCGGGATGGCCCGCAAGGCAGGAATTTTAAAAGGTGATAGTATTGTAGCCGTTAACGGCCAGCCAACAGCTTTTTACGACCAGATAAAGCCCGAACTTATAAAATACAAAGGCAAATCAACGGATGTTACCGTAAAACGTAATAATAGCCTTATTGTACTTAAAACGAGCGTTGCTGCCGATGGTACCATAGGTTTTTACGCATCTAAGAATGATTTGCCCAAGTTTAAAACCATTAAGTACGGCTTCTTTGCGTCGTTGCCAATTGGAGCATCAAGAGCGATAAGCACCTTTACCGATAACGCCAAAGGCTTGGGTAAAATATTTAAGGGCGATGTTAAATTCAGCAAGGCGGTAAGCGGTCCGGTGGCTATTGCCAACCTGTTTGGCAGCACTATTGATTGGGTTCACTTTTGGACGCTGGTAGGCTTCCTGTCGATGGTATTAGCCTTGATGAACCTGTTGCCTATCCCGGCGCTTGATGGCGGCCATGCAGTGTTCCTGATAGTAGAGATGATAAAAGGCAAACCCCTAAGCGATAAGTTCCTGGAACGTGCGCAAATTGTGGGCTTTGTAATACTGGTTACCCTTATGGTATTTGTTTTTGGTAACGATATTGTAAAACAGGTAATGAAGAAGTAGGCTTCTTATTCTATTATATTGAAACAGCCCCGGGGATTCATTTTCCGGGGCTGTTTTGGTTTGGGGAATAGTTCATTAGCTCGATTATTCAAACTCACTATAAGTAAATACATCTAAATATCAGTACGATTATAAGCAATAAAACCCCATACAAATAACTCAAAATCTCTCTGTACTTAACATTTACCATTGCACGCATTATAAAAAACAAAGGGCCATATGATATTAATACATAGGTAACTATAGGATAACGTACAAAATTTATGATAGGGCGTGCCAATAATAACACAAGAGCCATTATCAATAGTGCATATGTGTAAAAAATTAAATTCTTCATTAAGTTATATGCTGAATATGCAGGCAATAAGGATTTACTTGCAGCAACTGGATTATAAATTAGCAACAAAACAGGCCTTTCCCAAAAAGGAAAAGGCCTGCTCAAATATTTTAGCCGTTAACTTATACTGTTGGGTCTAATGGTTTTGGATCTTCGTAATCTGAACTGGCAATTTCAAACGGTGAACGTTCTTTTTTAAATATAGCGGCCGTAATTAGGGAAATTATTGCCCCCATTACAACCGAACCTATTAGTGTAATTATAGCTACAGCCGTTGGTGTCATAAATTTGGATGCCATACTAACAGCCTGCTCGGCTTGCTCCGGACTAATATTTTTATTAGCTTCCACGTTTGCCTGCATGAGGGCGATCATTTTCGTAACCTGTTCCGGACTTAATATTGCAAGATAAACATATAGAAATATGGCGCCTAAAACACCGGCGAACACAGAATATAAAAACCCCGACATAAAACCTTCTCCATAGGTTAAATAATCGCCAAGCTGGTCTTTATATTCTTTTTGAGTTAAACACAAAAAGGCAATGAATAATATATAACTGATGTACTTAGCAGATGAATTAGGGTCGATGTTAAGGAATTGAAATGAATAAGTAATTATTATAGAGGCAATTAAACCAATCAGTGCCCATTTAATAGCCGGTTGCGAGGGACTTGCTTTTTTTTCTTCCATGTTAATAAGTTGTTTTAGATTTTAGTTAAAGCTAATTATTATTTCTAAAACAGTTATATCATTTTTTATTTTACCAGCACTGCGGCAATAAGCCAAAACAAAAACAGGCCTTTTCTTTATAGGAAAAGGCCTGCTCAATATTAACTTATACTACGTTAAATGCCGTTACTTGTGTTAGGATTGTAATACTGCAATTCGCGCTTAAAGAAACCTGCAAATATCAGCGATAGCACAAACATAAAAATGATATTAAACCCAAGCCCCATTACCTGCTGCCCCACCGTGGCCTGTTTCTGCGGATCGAGGTTTTGGTGAATATCTTTGATCTTGGCATCTATATTTTTCTGGCTTTCGTGTTTACTTTCAAAATCCATTTTGGCACTCCTGATAAAAGCTGCTTCGGTTTTGGCGGCTACGTTAGGTTCAATTATCCGGGCAAACAGGATATTATTCAGCGCAAACTGGGTTACATAAGCCGTTATAAAAATAATAAATATCGCCCTTACCGCTTCTTTAAAACTCCAGTAGCCTCCAATTTTTGAACGGAGGCTCAGGATAAAATAAATAGTGAAACCAATTGGCAAAACAATGGGAAACATCACAATATACCCTATAACAATTAAAACCGGCGAGGTAACCATTTGCGTGATATAGTAAAAGGCAAACACGTTTAAAACCGTGATGGCCAATCCTAACAACACGCCGCTTATTATTCCCTGCTTTTTAACTATTTTATTAGCTTCTTCGGTCATGGGTGTTATTGAAAATTAACCAATATATCCAAAACTGCCATGTCAAAAGCCGGGTTAACCGCGTTTTCGGCTATTACAGTTTTTGCTTCTTCGGATGGATCAATGTTTTGGAAAAAGCACATTACCGGGTAAAATAACTCCTTCAATTCCGAATCTTCGGGCAGACTTTGGGCTACTTTATTTATCTCGTTAACCGGGCTTTCTATCAGTATCTGATTGGCAATTATCGGCTCGTAAATGCGGTACTCATCCTGAAACTCGTCTTCATCAACCAATAAAAACTCTCTAAGATAGTCTTCCAGTTCGGGCTCAATCTCTTCGTCTTCGCACTCGTTAAGGTATAACAACAGGTTTAAAAGTTCGGTACCGCGATCAAGCGTTTGCTCTTCAATATCTTCCCATTCAGGAGTATCCAGGTAATCTTCTTCCAGTTTTTTAACGTCGGCGCTAAAAAAGTTAATCATCAGCAGGTCGAAGAATATTTCACGCAATTCTTCAATCTGTGGGTTATTGTCAAACACGCCATCAAGCAGATCAACCTTGGTTAAAAAATCTTCGTCGCTTTCAAAAACGTCAGCAAAGTCGCCGGTAAGAGATACGGCATCAAAGCTGTTATATTTACTAAAAGCTTCCAAAGCGGCCTGGTAAGCGATATCTATTTTAGGATCGATCATAGTTTTTCTATTTAAGTATTTGTTGATTGTTATATGTTAACAGCACTTTACCCTTTAAGTTCTGCCCTATGTACGGCGAATTAACCGATTTTGACAGGTTGTTTTTGCTGTTATATTCCCACTCGGCCTCAGTATCAAAAAGTACCAGGTTGGCCTTTTCACCTTCGGCAATAACCGGTACCGCTACACCCAGGATCTCGCGCGGATTGATGGCCAGTTTTTCTACCAGTAATTCAACCGGCAGACCGGTTTTAAGCGCCAGTGCCAGTGCGGTTTGCAAGCCTACAATGCCGTATTCGGCAACTTCAAACTCTACGTCTTTAAACTCTACTTCGTGCGGGGTATGCTGCGATACAATGGCATCAATGGTGTCATCTTTTAAGCCTTTTATAAGCGCACTCACATCATCTTTGGTGCGCAGCGGCGGTTTTACCTTGTACATGCTATCGAAGCCTAACAAGGCTTCGTCGGTAAGGATAAGGTGATGGGCTGCCACATCGCAGGTAACTTCCAGGCCTTTTCGTTTAGCCTCGCGGATAAGCTCGACAGAACGGGCAGTTGATATGGTGCTGAAATGGATCTTTGAAACGGTGTATTCGGCCAGGTAAAGGTCGCGGGCTATCATAAGTTCTTCGGCCAGTGAGGGGATGCCCTTCATGCCCAGCAGCGTGCTGATCTCACCTTCATTCACTTTGGCTTTGCCGGCTATAGCCGTATCCTCCGGGTAAGAGAAGATCAGTGCATCAAAACCCTGCGCGTAAAGCAGCGCGCGTTCCATAAGGCCTGCATCCTGTACGGGGCGGTTACCATCTGTAAATGCTTTGGCGCCGCTCAGGTACATGTCATACATTTCGGCAAGGTCTTTACCATCGCGCTTGTGCGATATGGTACCCAGCGGATAAACATCAACCAGGTTACCCCGTGAGCGGTTGAGCAGGTATTCTATCTCGGCCTTTGAATGTACCGGCGGGATGGTGTTGGGCATAAGCGCCACGCCTGTAAAACCACCGGCGGCGGCGGCTCGCGTGCCCGATTGCATATCTTCTTTGGTTTCGAGCCCAAGCTCGCCAATGTTGCAGTTAAGGTCAAAGAAACCCGGCGATACGTATTTGCCTTCACCTTCTATAAGTTCGGCATCGGCTTCAATATCATCAGCAATGCGGGTGATAACTCCGTTTTCAATTAAAATATCGGCAACTTGTTGATGAAAGGGCGATCCGGGATCAAGGATAGTGGCAGATTTGATAAGCAAATTCATTAGCACTGCTTTAAGGATTTTGTGTTGATTAAACCGGTTGCTTTGCAGGCTGACCAGCAGGCTTAAAGTACCTGATGAGCAAAATTTCGGCCGCCAGAAAAATCAATGCCAAAATTATACAAAGTTTCCATAATTGTGTACCAAAATTTGTTTCGGCAACAATACCTTTTAATGACGCGTTACCCCCTGTTAATAAGGCGGTTGACTTTGGCATAATTTCTTTTAGCTCGGCCGCACCCAGGTAGCTCATGTCCGATTCGCTCCTGTTATCGTTAAAGGCCAGCGCGGCAAGCGTGCTATCCTGCTTTTTAAGCATATAAATTCCGGTTTCGTGCAACTGGTCTGACAGGTATAAAAGTGTGCTCCCCTCCTGCTGCCGCACATCGGGTATGGTGCTTTGATCGCCTTTGATTAGTTTCAGTAATTGCTTCTCGCTCACCTGTACGGGCGGCACCTCAATGGTTTCGTCGTTACCGAGGGTATAAAACAGCGGTAAGTCGTGCCCGCTAAGCAGTGCCATCCTAAACAAAGTTGGCACAAACAGCGCGTGGCGCGGCAGATTGCTAAAGGTTTCATCTAAGGGAACGGCGGCTACATAAACCTTTCCCCTGCCGCTGGTATAGCCGGCCCAAAATGCTTGTCCGCCAGCTAAGGTCATGAGGTTATCGGCTGTGCCGTGTGCCGCGCTCAGCTGAAAGTATTTTTGCACCTGCGGCAGATCGGGATTTTGCGGGAAGCTTTCGAACACGTTTTTAAACACCGGGCTTTGTCGGTTTAATGCCGATACCTTCACGACTTCGGCAATTAGCTTTTCAGGATAAGCGGCGTTCATGGGTTGCAGGAACGAGCGGTAGGCGGTCAGGTCGGCATCAACAGCCGGGAAAACAACCAGTGTACCGCCCTTGCCTACATAGGTTTTTAGCTGCTGCGCCAAGCCGGTTGCAATTGTTTTAACATCACTTAACACAACAATTGGGTATGTGTTGAGCGCGGCATAATCAACATTACCATCGGGCACGCGGGTAGTGTTAAAGAACGCATCGGCAGCAAAAACCGCTTTTAAATACGGGTTGGCAGTGCCGCCATCAATCAGTAAAACGGGCATTTGCTGCGCCACGTTAAAACTGAAATAAAATTTATTATCGAAAGTAACGGGATTATCCTGCAGTTGAATTTCGCCCTGCTGCCAGCCGACGGTAAGGCCCATAAAGGCCAGCGTATCTGTTTGTACAGATCGCGCTGCAATGGAATAACTCCCCAGGGCTTTTTGTGCGCCGTTTATTAAAACTTTCAGGGGGATGCGTTCGGCCTTTTCGCCTGCGTAGTTGTGCAGGCGCACCACCAGTTTCTCGCTTTCGCCGGGGCGGTGTACTGCACTTAGCAGCCAGACCGAATCAACAGCTACATTGGGCAGGTTTGCTGCTTTAAGCTGGATTAAACTGTAGGCGATACTGCTATCTGTTTTAAGCGGCTTAGCAGCCATATTTTTCTGCAGATCGGAAATAATATAGGCCGATTTTATAGTTCCGGCTTGCGTAATCAGTAAACTTTGCTGCCTGCTGATGATCTGCTGCAGGGTGCGGCTTTGCGCGCTTATCTTTACTTTATCTACCGCATCGTTAAATTCATCTCGACTTAAAAGCCGTTGGTGCTTACCTTCAAAATCCTGCGTAAGCAGCTGAAAACGATCATTAATATTATAGGCCGATGCTATTTCCTTAGCTTTTTGCCGGGCATCATCCAACAAAGAGCCCTCACGGTTGAGGGTTTGCATGGAGTAGGAATTATCTACAAAAACACTCACTGCGTTTTGCTTGCCGGCGTTGCCTGTATTTTGCGCAGCGATATACGGCCGCGCAAATGCAAACACCAAAAAAGCCAGTGCCAGCAACCTCGAAGCCAGGATGAGGCGTTCCTTAATATTTCTGCGGGATGCCTGTTGCTCCTGAATTTCCTTTAAAAACTGTACGTTGCTGAAATTTACCCGCTGGTACTTCCTGAAGTTGAATAAATGGATAATTACGGGAATGGCTAACGTAAGTAATGCAAATAAAAAGGCAGGATAGATGAAGTGCATATCTACAAATGTGGTGATAAATATGCGAATTTGATGTGCAGATTACAAATTTCAGATGTGCAGATTTTAGATTACAGATGTGCAGATGAAAAAACGGATGTGCGGATTACAGATGTGCAAATTTCAAATGTGCAGGTGTGCAGATGAAAAAACGGATGTGCGGATTGCAGATGTGTAAATTTCAAATGTGCAGGTGTGCAGATGAAAAAAGAAAACAATTTTAAATGGAAAAGATGCCTTTGTTTATTTCTATAATTCCAAAATCAAACATTTTCTCATTTGAAATTTGAAATCTGCACATCTGATAAAGTCTACCAGGCCTTGTCGCCTACCAGAGGTACAAACCTGAAGGTATCGAGCACTATTTTTTCGTAGTCGTGCTCGCCAACTTTTAGTATGGTTACCATTTTTTGTGATTCTTCATCGCCAACGGGAATTACCAGCACACCACCTATCTTCAATTGTTTCAGCAGCACATCGGGTACCGTGGGGGCACCGGCGGTAACAATTATTTTATCGTAAGGAGCATGTTTAACAATACCAATAGAGCCATCACCGCAGAAGAAGTGGGCCTTATAACCCATTTTTTCGGGCAGTACATATTTTGTTTTTTCGTAAAGTTTTTCTTGTCGTTCGATGGTGTAAACGGTAGCACCCATCTCCAGCAAAACGCAGGTTTGATAGCCCGAACCGGTGCCTATCTCCAGCACTTTATCTCCCTTACGAATATGCAGCAGCTCGGTTTGGTAGGCAACCGTATAAGGCTGCGATATGGTTTGGCCCTCGCCTATGGGAAAGGCGATATCCTTATACGCCTGGTTCCAGAAAGTTTCGGCAAAAAAGTAGTGCCGCGGTACCGTTCCTATAGCGCGCAACACTTCGGCATCCTGGATCCCCTTTTTTTGCAACGCATCTACCAATCGCTTCCGGGCGCCTTTTTCCTTGTAATTGTCAATATACTTCTGAGCCATTTATAGCACAAAGTTAGCAGGATTTAGGGGATTTGAAGGGTTAGGAACAGGGAGAATTGGTAACGGGTTAATTGTTAGGTATGTATTTTTCTGAAATTTTCTTCCCTGTCGATCGGCTCCGGTCCACAAGTGTTGGGAAGAGTAAAAAGTTGTCATTTCGATACGAGGAACGAGTGAGAAATCTTCAACGATATACACAGAGGTTCTGTATTTCGTTGAAGATTTCTCTTTCGCGCCACGCTCTTTCCCATGCTTGCTCTCTCGAAATGACAAACTTTTTATAAAAATCCAGTCTTCCCAACACTTGTGGACCGGAGCCGAGCAACAGTTAATGTGTAATCCTTAGTAAGGATCAACATCTGGCTGTACAATACTTCCCTTACTAAGTTTGGTGGTTTGGAATTGTACGATCACCTCTTTTAAAATAGCCTTCGCTTTTACAATCGAAATACCATCCTTTTCAAACTTGAGCATGATGGATTTGATGTAATAATTGCGGATGCGGCTTATTAACGGCGCCTCGGGACCAATTACACGCTCACCGAAGTGCTTGCGCAATTCGTTGGCCAAGTAAACCGCCTGGTTATACAGTACTTCGGGGTGTTTATGCTTAATATCGAGGTTGATGATGCGGTAAAAGGGCGGGTATTTAAAGCTCTTGCGTTCGGCCATTTCAATAGCATACAAATCGTTATAATCGTTAGCGATCACTTGTTTTATTACGCGGTGATTAGGATCATACGTTTGTATCACCACTTTACCCTGCTTACCCCGGCGACCGGCCCTCCCGCTTACCTGCGCCAACATCTGAAAACTGCGCTCATTGGCCCTGTAATCCGGAAATTTAAGCAGGCTATCGGCATTGATGATACCAATGAGGGTAACATCGCTAAAATCCAATCCCTTGGCTACCATTTGGGTGCCTACCAGTATATCAATCTTCTTTTCTTCGAGGTTGTTGAGTATGGTTTGCAGCGAATTGCGGGAACGGGTAGTATCCAAATCCATGCGGGTAATGCGGGCTTCGGGCAGCAGCAAGCTTAACTCATCCTCTATTTTTTCGGTACCGAATCCCTTATACTCCAAATGCGTTGACCCGCAAGCCGGACAAATTGAAGGCGAATCTTCGCGGTAGCCGCAGTAATGGCAATGCAATTTGCCGCTGCTTTTATGATAGGTAAGACTTACATCGCAATTGATGCATTTTGGCGTGTAGGCGCAAATTTTACACATCAGTACGGGGGCATATCCCCTGCGGTTTTGAAACAGGATCACCTGTTCCTTATTTTCCAAAGCCAACTTAATACCATCCATCAACACACTGGTAAAGTGCGATTGGATAGTTTTTTGCTTGGTTTCCAGGCTGATGCTTACCACCTCCACATCGGGCAGCTGCACACCGCCGTAACGTTCGGTTAGTTCGGCAAAGCCGTATTTATGGGTGCGGGCATTATGGTAGCTTTCAAATGATGGCGTGGCCGAGCCCAGCAATACTTTGCCCTGGTGCGTATTGGCTAAAAAGATAGCCGCATCGCGGGCATTGTAGCGCGGGGCAGGGTCGAACTGTTTATAGGAGGTTTCGTGCTCCTCATCAACAATTATCAAACCCAGATCATTAAATGGCAAAAACACCGACGAACGCGCTCCAAGGATCACTTTATAATCGTTATTAAGCACTTTTTGCCAAACCTCCACACGTTCGTTATCATTAAAACGGGAATGATAAACGCCAATATCGGCACCAAAATAAATGCGTAAACGTTCAATGATGTGTGTGGTAAGCGCAATTTCGGGCAGCAGGTAAAGCACCTGCCTGTCGTTACGCATCATTTCTTCGATGAGCCGGATATAGATCTGCGTTTTGCCAGATGAGGTTACACCATGCAGCAGGGTTACATCTTTTTCCTTAAACTGCTCGTTGATACTTTGCAATACTTCGGCCTGCTGCTCGCTTAGTTCAAAATTATTTATCGAATCCAGGTCTTCCTCAAAATGCAGGCGACTTACATTCTTTTCTTCAGCAAAAAATATTTCTTTTTCAATGAGTGATTTAATGCTTGACTCCCCGGCCCCGCTTTCTTCAACCAGTTGGTTTTTGGTGATGGTTTTCTGATGACGCGATAGTTTAATAAAAGCCAGCAACGCATCGGCTTGTTTGGGCGCGCGTTTTTCCAGTATAGGAAAAAGTTCACGCAAATTATCGGGGTTATTGTATACCGGGTTAAGCACTATGAAGGTACGCTTGCGCGGTTTGTACCGTTCGCTCACTTCCTCGCTAATGTGGATGATGTTTTTCTCAAACATGAGTTTGAGGATAGGCATCACTGTTTTTTGCCCCAACAGCTTGGCAATATCGCTGATGGTTAACTCGGGCTGGATGTCCAGCGCTTCAACAATTAAATACTCTTTATCGTGCAGGGTGGTGCGGTCAATTTCAAATTCGGTATTGAGCACTATTTTGGTTTCGCTGGCCAGTTTCAGCGCGGCGGGCAGCGCGGCATTCATCACTTCGCCAATGTTGCACATATAGTAATCGGCCACCCATTGCCAAAAATATAGCTGATGCGGGGTAACTACGGGGCGGTCGTCCAATATATCGATGATGTATTTGGCCTCGTACTTTTCGGGAGCAAGCGCGCTTATTTCCTTTACAATGGCGGTGTACAGTTTGCTTTTCCCAAACTGTACTACTACCCTTTTGCCTATGGCGATGGCATCGTTAAGTTCAAAAGGTACACGATAGGTATAGTTCTTTGAAATCGACAGCGGTAAAATCACTTCGGCAAAAAGCGTTTTACGATCGGTATGTTCAATTTCGGCAAACTCTAACATAGAAACTCTAAATACTAAACACTAAATTCTAAAAAGGAAACTCTAAATCTTAAGATTAAAATTCCAAATCCTAAGCACTAAATTGTAAAAATAAGCTACAAGTTCTTCGGTTTTTATCCTTTGTCTTTGTTCCAAAAGTCTTTTATCTTTTATCCAAAAGTCCTTTATCCCTAAAAGCAGCGATAGCCAGCATCAGCCAGCCTAAAATGAACAGCAGGCCGCCTATGGGGGTTATCGGGCCCATGTAAATGAGCCAGTCCCAGCCAATGATGCTGCGGCAGCTTAACAGGTATAACGAACCCGAAAAAAACACAATACCAAAGGTAAACAGGTAATAGGATGCTTTTATTAGGCCGCTTTTAACAGGGCCCAAAGTAGCCAGGAACAGTAAGGCAAATACGTGGTAAAAATTGTACTGAACAGCGGTGTGCCATACCTCAATTTGAGCGGCTGGCAAAACTGCTTTTAAACCATGCGCCCCAAAAGCCCCGGTTATTACGGCAAGCATCCCCAACACCGATGCCGTGATGATTATTTGTTTGTTCATGCAGATATAAAAAGCTAAGTTAACCAATTGAAAGTATTACTTTAATGCCGCAGGGTAAAATTCTATCTTTGTAAAGCATACCGCAATGAAACGACTGATAGTAACCACCTTAATTTTACTTGCTGCCACTGTTGCCATAACAGTAGTTTACTTCAAAAATTTGAGTCCGCCGGGGGTGCGTACCAACCAGGTTATGCAATCTATCCCTGAAAGCGCTGTAGCGGTATTTGAGTTTAATAACGAGAAAGGTTTTTATGATATTTTTAATGGCAATCAGCTCCTGGGGGCTGTTGTGGGTAAAGATAAACTTCATGAGTTGGACACGCTGCGCAAGCTGCTCCTGTTAAGCCCGGCTGCCGATAAGTTTTTTAATGAGCAGAACATTTTCATCTCGGTACATCCATCTGCAGGGAACGATATTAACCTGCTGGTTACCACCACCGCCGCAAGCGTAATGGAACCCAACTTGCTTGAAAAAATTTGCGCACAACCCAACAGTGGCTTAACGGTAAGCAGCAAACGCAACACCATTGGGCTTGAGTACGATGTTTTGGTGAAAGCCATTAACAAGCACTTTTACATCGTAAAAAAAGAAGATAATATTTTTGTGGGTAGCTTTTCGCGTGAGCTGATAGATCAAAGTATCCTGTATCATAATGAAAGGGGCAAGAACCTATTTATCCCCCTTTCAGAACGGCAAAATGCCAACTCATTGGCTAACTTGTATATTAATTATGGGCAACTCTCACCCTTGTTTGAGCAACTGTTCAATAATAAAAATACCGATATTTTTAAAAGCTTCAGGCTGTTGCCCGCCGTTGCTGCGCTAAGCATGAACTACAAAAGCGATGCGCTGATGTTTAATGGCTTTACCACCAACAATGCGCACACATCCAGCTATTTAAACCTGTTTGCAGCGCAGCAGCCGGTTGATAATCACCTGAAGGATATTTTTCCGGCTACTACGGCCTATAGCATAAATTTCGCCGTGTCTGATCCTAAAAAGTTTGAGGCTGATCTGTCCCAATGGCATACAAGGGCCGGCGTTGGTGCCGAAAAAGATAAACTGCTGCAAAAGGTTAAAGCAGAAACTGGTCTGTTCATAAAAACGGAACTGGAACATTTACTGGGCAACGAGTTTGCCGTGGTTACTACCCGTTACCAGGAAAAATATGCTATAATTTCGGTAAAGGACGGCTCAAAGTTGCTGCCCATAATGATGAACATCAGCACCATGAGCAATGACAACATGGGGCAGTTTAATTACGAAAAACTCCCGTTCTTTTTATTGGGCGATGCATTCAGTATTTTCAGAAAACCTTATTTTATGATCATTGATAACTTCCTGATTCTGGCGGCAACCCCATCCGAGCTTAACAGTTACACCGATACTTACATCAACCGTAAATTCATCAGTAAAATTGATCAGTACAACCAGTTTAATAATTTACTTGCCGAGCGGAGCAATGTGGCATTTTTTATCAATTTTAAAAACACACAATCTATATTAAAAAGAGATCTGAAAGACCCTTTTTACCAGGCTTTTGAAAACAATGAACCGGGTTGGAAAAGCTTTTATGCCGCCGCCTACCAGTTTACTGCATCCGACAAAAATTTTTACACCAATTTTTGTATGCGGCTTAATAATATTGACACCACTGCGGTAAAAAAATAGTTTTTCATCTTAACCCACAACCAAAGCAGTTCAAATTTCGTTTAATAGCCTAATAATTGATGTTTTTATACAGATAGTCGGTTTTGAATTTTATCTTTAGGGGTTCACAAAAAACTAAGGCACGGCAAGATATTATATGAATAAGATTTTAATTGTTTTTTGTTTTATCCTCTTTTCCTTATCGGTTTCGGCGCAGCAGTTTTCTCAGTATAATACGGGTACACTTTACGATTCTTTTGAAAACCCCTCTCAGCGTTCGTTCATCCCAGATTCAAGCAGGGAATATGCGTTCAACTTTTTGTTCCCCGCGTTTAACGTTAACTCCTATATAACCGGGCATGTACAGCAGAGTTTAAAATCGAGGTTTTTTCAAAAACCGGCAACTTATAACAGCGGAAATCTTACGATTGGCCGGGGAAATTACAATCATGTTAACGCCAATGCCAATGCTTACGCCATTATGTTTAAGATGTTCACCAGCCTTAATGGCGATGTGGAAATAGGCTTTTCGGCACAAACCAGGGCCGAGGTACGGGGCTTATTGAGCGACGAATCTATCGCGATTTTAGATAACAACCCCGCACTTTTCCCTAAAGACGAGTACAGCAACATATTTAACGATCATTACCAATACCAGGCCTATAACCAATTTGGATTTTCATACCGGGAGCGTATCAACAAAAAATTCGCGATAGGCTTTAAGGCAAGTTTGCTGTTAGGTGTACAATATCAAAAGTTTGACATCACGCAATCACATATAACTTTTGATAAACCAACTGAAACTGCCGTGTTAGCTTTGCAGGGCCGTTATTATGACAGCTATATACCGGGGCCATCAACCGCGCGCGATTTCCTGCCAACGTTTCGCAGCCCTGGCGCATCCGTATCTTTTGGCACATCGTACATTACGGATGACCGTATAACCCTACAGGCAAACGTTAAGGACCTTGGGTTTATACACTGGAGTAAACGATCGGCCATAAGCGATTTTAACAGTTCGGAGGTTTTAAAAGACCTTAACCTGCCATCGCGCGAAGACACCATATACAACCGTACGTATAAAATACTTAACAGCAACCGGGTTACACAATCGTTTACCACAAAAACCAATGCCCGTGCCGAGTTAAGCGCTACAAAAAGCTATTGGATTGATGATGATAACCAATATAAATACTCGCCAACCATTATAGCATCAAAGGAATTATTTTACACGGGCTTTACCGGCGCGTTAGTTAATAACTTTCAACATAACAACCTTATGATAGGGTTAACTACTACTTACGATGATATGAAGCTTTTTAACCTTGGCGGACAGTTCATGATAAAATCGCCAAACGCAGAATTTTATATAGGATCTGAACGACTGTTGAATACAGGCAGGCTGGCATTAGCAAGCGCCGGTAACCAAACCCAGATTGATCACCGTAGCAATTACACAGGCGGAGATATTTATATGGGTTTTACCTTAAAGTTTGGTTACGTTGTTGAGCATCCTATGAATGCCAGCGTAATTCCAATGGGCGAGAAAGGCTTCTTCGGCAGGCTGTTTGGCAGGCTGTTTAAAACGGATAGATAAGAAGGGAAAACCTAAGTTTTGAAATTCTAAATTCAAAGGTTGAAATTCTAAACCTCGACAGGCGTTTAGATACCTGCAATTCACGTTCAGTAATGATAAATGCCCCCTACTTTTTGACTCCGGCGATAAAATCTTTCAGGTAGTATGGCTCAAAATAGGCTACGTCTTCAAATTCTTTTTGACTGAATTTTTGTAAAGCCCTTTGGGTAAGGTGAGTTGCAGAGTTTACGTAGGCAGGTAAAAACAGTGCGTTGAGGTTTGCGCCTAATACAGCCTCGCATTTATCGGCGCCATCGCCAAAAAACAGAATTTTGTGATCCTTTAAAAACTCGCCAAAACTGTTTTCATCAATGATATCGGCCGCGGTTGCCCGTACCTTTGTACCATCGGCGCTGAACAGTGCGCAATAAACTTCCATGCGCCGCGCATCAATCATGGGGCAAAGCAGGGTGTCCTTATCAAACAAATGCTGATGATCGTTTATAACCCCGTAGGCCATAGCTTCCAGTGTTTCAATAGCTATTAAGGGTTTATCCAGTGCAAAACAAAGTCCTTTTGCTGTTGATATACCAATACGTAAGCCGGTGTATGATCCCGGTCCGCAGCTAACGGCAATGGCATCCAGATCCTGATAGGTTAAATTTGCCGCGGTAAGAATTTGCTCAATAAAAACAGTGATAACCTCGGCGTGCTTGTTGCGCTCATTCACTTCCTTAAAATCCAGCACTTTACCGCCGGCAGCTAATGCTACTGAACAGGAAGTTGTGGCGGTTTCTATTTGTAAAATGAGGCTCATCTTTTTCGGTGATCGGTGATCGGTGGTCTGTTGTCTGTGATCTGTTTAAAATGCACAGGCTTCAATTCCGAATTTGCTAATTTATAAAATAATCTGATTCACACTTTACGCAGCACAATTCCCGAGCACACACTACAGACCTCAGATCACAGCCCCACACCTCAGCATCATGGTACCGGATCATGCCCGTGGCCACCCCATGGGTTACAGCTGGCAATACGTTTTATGGTTAACCATCCGCCTTTAAAAGCACCGTGTTTCCTGATAGCTTCCACACCGTATTGCGAACAAGTTGGTGTGTACCGGCATGATGCACCTGTTAAAGGAGATATAAAGTACTGATATATTTTTATCAGCAATATAAAAATACCGCCTATCAGTTGCTTCAATATCCTTATAACCGCGTTCATGGCTTGGGAATTTCATTGGCGGCAGCGGCCAGTTGCTCAGTAAGCAGCGCCAAAAGTTTCAGCATTTTTTTTTCGATAAGGCTATACGGGGCAATTTCTTTACCTATATATCCTACCGAAAGCAAAATTGCTTTATCGGCAGTTTGCAGCAAATTGTATAAACTTTGTTGTTTGTGCAGCCTGTACGACTCGCGCATGCACCGTTTTATTAAATTACGATCAACCGCACGCTTATAGCGTTTCTTGGGAACCGAAAACAAAACCTGGGCAGGATATAACTGCGGCTGCGTACTATACAGCCACGAAACCTTAAACGGATAACACAAAAAAGAAGAGCCGCTATGAAAAAGCTTATCAATAAGCCTTTTATTACATAACCGTTCTTCTTTTTTAAAAGTATACATAGATGCCTATTTGAACCGGGTTTTAAGCAGATAAACGGTCCATGACCCTATTAAAGGACCAGGCAACCAGTTTATGCTTTATGACGACCCTCGTCAGAAACTGATAATCTTTTTCTGCCTTTAGCTCTTCTGGCTGCTAAAATTCTTCTGCCGTTAGCAGTTGACATGCGTTCACGGAATCCGTGTTTATTTCTTCTTTTTCTTTGAGAAGGCTGAAACGTTCTTTTCATGGCTATTTATTCTATTCGTCGTTTTAAAAACAAGAGCGCAAATGTAGTAATATTTTGAAACTTATCAAACACTATTTTTGATATTTGGCAATCATTATTTTGTGCTGTAAATTAAGCGTTTTAAAACCGTAAAATGAAACTATCCGCGTTATTGCTTTTTATTTGCCTGCCATTTGTGGCCTTGTGCCAGGATACCGCAGCAAACCACTATAAAATATATAACACCGCAACTCAAAAGCTGGTTACCCTAAACAACATTGTAAACGATATGGGCAAAGCCGATGTATTGTTTTGGGGCGAAGAACATAACGACTCTACCGGTCATACGTTGGAATATGCGCTATTTAAAGCCCTATCCCAAAAATATCCGCAGCAAACGGCGCTTTCCATGGAAATGTTTACTACCGATTGCCAACTTGTGCTTAACGAATACCTGGCCGGCCTCACCCGCGAAAAAAACCTCGTAAGCGATGCTCGTACCTGGCCCAATTATAAAGATTATCGACCGATGGTTGAATGGGCCAAAACCAGTGGCTTGCCCGTGATAGCGGCCAATGCACCTTCGCGCTATACCAATATGGTTACCCGCGGTGGCCTGGGTAGCTTACAACAACTTAGTGAGCAGGCCAAAAGCTACCTTGCCCCCTTACCTATTGATACGGCCACCGGCGCTTATTACGATAAGTTTGTAAAGATAATGGGTGGCCACGAAGCAATGGCCGGCATGCAGATCTACCAATCGCAAAATTTGTGGGATGCAACTATGGGCTGGAGCATTGCACAGTTTTATAACAGCCACGCGGGCTATAAAATACTACAGCTAAACGGCGGTTTCCACAGCGAAGAAAAACTGGGTGCCGTGGCGCAATTAAAAAAGTACGCACCCAAAGCCAGGGTGCTTACCGTAGAGGCCTATGCCGATGAAAGCTACGACAACCCCGATTGGAGCAAGTTTAAAGCCTTGGCCGATTATATTATTTTAACCGATCCGAAGTTGAGGAAGGAATAAAGACTTTGGAGAAAGGACTTTAGGAGCAAAGAATAAGGACTTCTGGAGAAAAGAATAAGGATAGAAGAGAAAAGAGCAAAATGGAAAGAGCAAAGATTCCGGACTAATAAAATCATCCTTTATCTTTGCTCCAAAAATCTTTGTTCTAAAGAAAAACTATGCTTTTTTCGCTAACAGATCCCTGATCTCAGTAAGTAAAACTTCTTCCTTGGTTGGAACAGGTTCTGCCGCTGGTGCCTCTTCTTCTTTCTTCTTAAGCGTATTTATTCCTTTTACAATCAGGAATATACAAAAAGCCACAATTAAAAAATCGATAACATTATTGATAAACAAACCATAGTTAATAGATGTTTCGGGCACCTTACCTACGGCCGGCTTTAGCACATACTTAAGGTCTTTAAAATCAATACCACCGGTTACCATACCAATTGGGGGCATAATAATATCAGCAACCAACGAGGTAACAATTTTACCAAAAGCGGCACCAATAATAACACCCACTGCAAGATCGACAACATTGCCGCGCATTGCAAATTCCTTAAATTCCTTTACTATAGCCATAAGATTGTTTTTAGTTAATATAAAGTAACAAATAAATTTTTAAGGTTTCCAAACAAAAATTTTCATTTGGTATTTATCATCATTGTTCCTTTTGCCATAAGTTATTTTAAAGTTAATGGTAATTGATGTATTTTTGAACACGTCTTAATTATGCTTAAACAGAATCTTCAACAAAAACTTTTACAAAAGCTTTCGCCGCAGCAAATACAATTTATAAAATTGCTGCAGGTGCCTACCGTTTCGCTTGATACACGTATTAAAGAGGAGCTGGAAGAAAACCCCGCACTTGAAGATTTAAGCCTCACTAACTTAAACGAACCCGAAGAACAATACCCCGACCGCGACCCCGACGAGGATACCTATAAAGGCGATGAGGAAAAGGGCGAAATGGACGAGTTTAATATAGACGATTACCTGCAGGATGATAACGTGAACGATTACGGATCGCGCTATGACCAAAACGGCGACGATGAAGACGAACGCAAGGAAATTCCTATTGCGGTTCAAAGTTCATTTTTTGAGAGCCTGCAGTTACAGCTTGATTTATTACCGCTTAACGATAAAGATTTCAGAATAGGGAAACAGATCATCGGCAGTTTAGATGATGACGGTTACCTGCGCCGACCTATTATGTCCCTTACAGACGATTTGGCCTTTTCACAAAACGTAATGGCCGAAGACGATGAAGTGGAGGATATGCTGAAGGTGATACAGGGTTTTGATCCAGCCGGTGTTGGCGCCCGTAGTTTGCAGGAATGCCTGCTGATACAACTGCGCAAAAAAGACCCGAACGATCCTATTATAAAAAAGGCCATTGTGGTTGTTGAACAATACCTTGATGAGTTTACCCGCAAACATTACGATAAGCTGGAAAAATCATTAAACATGGGTTCGGATGAGCTACGCGGGGTAATTAACGAAATCCTGAAGCTAAATCCCAAACCGGGCGATAGCAACGAGATCAACACCAAGCAAATGCAGGTGATCCCGGATTTTCATATCAGCAATAACGATGGTACGCTGATACTTACCCTTAACTCCAAGAATGCCCCTGAGTTAAAGGTAAGCAGGTCATACCAGGAAATGTTTCAGCATTATGACAAGGCCGCCCAGAAGGATAAAAAGCTTAAAGAAGCGGTACAGTTTGTAAAGCAAAAGCTTGATTCGGCCAAGTGGTTTATTGATGCTATAAAACAGCGCCAGCAAACGCTGCTGAAAACCATGAACGCCATAATGCAGTACCAATATGAGTTTTTCCTTACCGGCGACGATAAAAATCTGAAACCCATGATTCTGAAGGATATTGCCGACCGGATAAACATGGATATCAGTACCGTATCACGCGTGGCCAACTCCAAATATGTACAAACCGAATTTGGCACCTTCCTGTTAAAATCATTCTTCTCGGAGGCTATCCAAACCGAAAGCGGTGAAGAAGTATCAAACAAAGAGGTGAAGAAAATACTGGAAGAACACATAGGTAAAGAAGACAAACGCCACCCACTGGCCGATGAAAAACTTACCGATATACTCAAAGATGCCGGCTACAACATAGCCCGCCGCACCGTAGCCAAGTACCGCGAACAAATGAACATCCCGGTTGCAAGACTAAGAAGGGAATTGTAGGACAATTACAGATGTGCAAATTTCAGATGTGCAGATGATAGATTTCTAAATTAAAAAGCCCTGTTTTAAATAAAACAGGGCTTTTTAATTAGTCTAATTTGCATATCTGCACATCTGAAATTTGCACATCTAAAATCCGTGTTGCGGACTGCTTACTTTATAGCGGTTATTAAGCAGTATGCCAATCACAATTTCGTGCGAGCCGTTGCTTACCGTGTTGAGGGCTGATGTGGTAAAATCATAGGAGTAGCCAACGTTTACAAATGAACTTACATTAAAGCCCACAAGCGCTGCAAATGAATCATTACGACGGTATGACCCGCCTACCCAAAATTTATCCTGGAATGCAAGTTTGGCGTTAACATCAAACGTGGTTGGCACGGGCTGTATGAACTTTAGCAATGCCGATGGTATCAGCGTAACATCGTCAGACAAAAACACCTTAAAACCGCCTGTTACAAAGAAATGAGGCACTGTTTTATTTTGCAATGCACTGCTACTGCTGGTTATGTACATATTTTGCGGCAGTATTTGCTGGGCCGATACACCAAAGAAATAATTAGATGAATATGCCCAGATGCCTACCCCCAGATCGGGTTTCCATTGGTTGTTGTTGATGTTATAAAATATAGGGTCGTTAGGATCGGCAGTGGTTATTTGGGATAGGTTGAGCACATTATGGCTTACCCCCGCCGATACGCCAACCGACAAGTTTAACGTTGATGTTAAACCCAGGTGATAAGCGTAAGTAGCATCAATATTAGTTTGTGAAATAGGTCCGGTTTTGTCAGATACCAGGGTTAAGCCAATACCATGATGCGGTTCGGCAGCCTGATACTGCTGGGTGTATAACCTGCTTGATGGGTAAACTCCCCCACCCGCCGGAAATGCGGTAGCATCGCCCTGTACAAAATCCTTACCTATGGGCGCATTTATGGTTAAATAACCGGTAACGGGAGCGCCGTCAAGGCCTGTCCATTGGCTGCGGTATCCTGCTTTAACGTCGGTATAATTTTCAATACCCGTTACCGCCGGATTTAAAATGTAGTTATTAAAAATATATTGTGTGTACTGCGGGCGTTGCTGTGCATAAGTGCTTTGCAAACAAACTGCGGTAAAAACAATAATAAAGTATAAAATTCGCTTCATTGTTTATATGATGATAGTTACACTACCCGAAATAAGCTTCAGTCCGTTTCCTTGGTTAATCATATAAATAGATGCCCAGCCGGAACGTTAATGTCTTTATACGTTCCATTCCACGGTATGTTATAACCAATTGACGAATATAGCTTTTCTCTGTATCTGTTGTATGCATCGATTGTATTATTTGAATAGGTTATTAAGTTTTTACCTGATGATAGTAACATTGCCCGAAATTACTTTACGCCCGTTTTTAGGATCGATAATATAATAGTAAGTACCCGGCGGAACAGCGCTCCCTTTATAGGTACCATCCCAGGGCACATTGTATCCTATAGACGAAAATAGTTTTTGTCCGTACCTGTTAAATATATCAACCGTATTGCCAGGATAAGTTGCCAGGTATTTAATTTCCCAAACATCGTTCCTTCCATCGCCGTTAGGCGTAAATGTGTTGGGGATCTGCAGATTTTTTAAAACATTTACGGTTACATCTGCACTTGCCGAGCAGCCTTCGGCAGATGTTACAATGAGTTTGTAAGGGGTAGTTTCTGTAGGTGTAGCTACGGGGTTAAGCACATCGTCATGATCTAAGCCTGTTGAAGGCACCCATTTATACGTTAAATTGTGCCCGCTCACTGTTGGTTTTAAAGTTATATGTGAACCCTCGAGGATCAGCACATCATTCCCGGCAGTTACCGTTGGCGATGGATAAACTGTAATGGGAATCAGCACCGTATCGGCACAGGCATTTTGACTGGTGTAGATATATTGAATATTAAAAGTACCCGCACCTGCCGCCGCCGGAGTAAACACCCCGCCAGCACTTACACCGGCACCAGAAAACACCCCTGCTCCTGTAGGCCCTTCGGGCGGCAGGGATGTAAGCTGGATTGGCTCTTTTTCGGGGCAGATACCTGGAACCGCCGCAAAAGTCACTATTGGTGTTCCTTTTAAGGTGATGGTAATTGGCTGCTTAACATCGCCGCATATATCGCCAGAAAAAGCTGCTATTTGCACCTGGTAATTTTGGGTAGCATTTGTAAACTGAGGATAAACATGGCGCAGCTGCTGCCCAAATGCAGGATGATCATACACAACCTTGGTTGATGGATCGGTTATGTCATAAATTACCTCTATACGGGTAACGTTACCAAAGTTTACGGTCGATCTGTTTTCGAAAAACACTTCGCGGTTACTGCAAAGGTCATTGGGGTTCAGCACCTCAATATCGGCTTTGGGATTATCTCCATTTACCCGGAAGCTTTGTGATGAGGTAACCTCGCAGCCATATTTAGATTTTACGGTCAGCGTTACCGTATAATTCAATTGCGCATCTATAAACCTGTGTTTAGGGTTTTTATCTGTAGATGTATTGGGGTTGCCGGCATTGGAGTTTACGTCGCCAAAGTTCCATAGGTAAGTAAAATCGGCTTCAGTATTATCGGCAATAGTGCTTTTATCGGTAAACATGGCAAAGTCGGCAGTACAGGCATCGGGCATGGTAAAGTCAACAACAGGTAATTCATGTATAATGATGTCTTTTTGCTTTACATCGCTGGTGCAGCTATTAGCATTTGATACAGTTAGTTTAACGGTGAAAGTTCCTGTTGCCGGGTAGTTGTGTGTAAACGGAAGATTATCAACCTTTTCAACAACCGGCGAGCCATCGCCAAAGTCCCAGGTCCATTTAGTAATTGGGTCATTTGCAGGAATGGATTTATCAGTAAAAGTTATATCAGCAGCCTTACACTCGGGCGTCGAAAAATCAAAATCGGCAACAGGTATGGCGCTTATATGCACGGGTATAATATCAGATACATCGCCGCAGCCGTTTTGGTTGGTAACTGTTAAATGTACCTTAAAATCGTTAGCATAAGTATAGGTATGGGTTGGACTTTGCAATACCGATGTTTGTCCGTCGCCAAAATCCCATAACCAGGTTTTTATGTTGTTGCCAAAAGTTTCAGACACATCTGTAAACGTTACCGGCTGCCCCAGGCAAGCATTGGTAAAAGTGGCTTTGGCTACCGGATAATCAGCCACGTTAAAATCAAACTCCACATCTTCATTTGAGCCGCAATCATCTGCCACGGGGTTTAAAACGGTGGCTACAACGCTATGATCGCCGGGGGTATAGGGTGGTAAATTACCGGGATACTCATAAACATACAATACTTTGGTACCCGTTGGGTTAGTAGTGAATTTAACAACCGGGTTAGGGTCATTAACAACGGTTCCGTTTTTAAAGTCCCACTTAATATTGGTTGTTTGGAAAGGCAAGGTAAGCTGTAATTTATAGGCAACACCCGAGCAGCCATTAGTTTGCGGCGTGGGACTAAGCGGATCTTTTAGTGTAATAAATTCGTTCAGATTTTTAAGGTTGGTACCCGCTGCATAACCGTATGATTCGTTATTACCAAAACCATAAGCTATAGCATTAAAACCTTCGGCAGCGCTTATGTGGTGCACCCCGGCGCTAACACTAATTTGTGCGTACGAATAAGTTGTATTTTGCGGCACCACGGTAAAGCTTGTATAAGGCGCCCCATCAAGCTGAAAGGTGGGTACAGCGCTGGTTTTTATAACGACGTTTATATAATTAAACCTTATTAAAAAATTGGATGTTGAATTTAACGTTACATGATCAATGGTTTGCTCGGTTGGATTAAGGTAGATCATTTCAGGATCACCTATGTCGCCGGCAAAAACACTGCTACAACTAAGTGATTGGGATTGGGATACTGCATACTGAGCTACCTGGATGGGCTTATCGGCCGATATGAAATTGGTTGCATTTGAATTAAAATCATAGTAAACACCATTAGTAAACTGACCCGGCGCCAATACAGCACCGTTTAACGTTACAGAGGTATTAGGATCACTTAATATGATCCTGAAAACATCGTAATTGCGCCCTTTTAGCGGTGCTGTTACATAATTTTTGCCCCATGACGATGTTGGGTAAACCTGCTGGAAAAGATTATCTGATGTGTAATAAGTTGTATTACAGCCGATAGCTATTTTTGAGCTGCCCGAAAAAACAGCCACCTTTTTACAGGAGCCGGCATCGGTACTAATTGTTCTTATTCGTGTACCCGTTAAATCATTCAACGCCAGGCCTTGAAAAACCTCACCCTGCTTCAAAACAATATTGAAAGGTATATTTGCCTGCTGCCCGCCTTTTAAATTACTTGCGGGGGTTATTTCAACCGTTGTATTATCCTCAGTACCAATAACTGTAAAAACAGAATATGAGGGTTTCCTCTCCTGGTTATCATTTAATGAGTTTGATTTTTGGATGAAATTTATAGAGGTATAGCTTTTACCCAGCGTGTTAACCGGCAATAAAAGTGTTGCCCCCGATACACTGGACGCATAGATATGCGCGTAAACAGCAATGGGCTTTTGCGAAACTATATGTATCCCCTTCAAAAACTGCCCTTGAATATCACCAAGAAAAGCGCTGGACGGAATGTTTACAGTTAAAATATTCCCGGCAACAACAGGATAGGTTTGTGAAAAGCTGCCATCGGCCACCGTTACTGCTACGGTAGTATTTGCATCGCCCGTAATGTATAACGCCATCTGGCTCCCTCTACCAATGGCACCATCAATATGATCCATGTAGTTTGCCCAAAATTCAGTCCCCAGGTTTGAAACCCCTTGCGACCGGGCACAAAGACTACCGAGCAACAAAATTAAGACCGAAACTATCGCCCGTAGAAATCTCACCCGCTATAATGTGTTAATGGCTCGTAATTTGTAAGTGCTAATATAAAATTACTTTTTAAAAATACACAAAGCCTTACACGTTAACACTAAAAGGGCAAACTTAACGGTTGGTTTTGGTTAAATGCTCCAGTTCCAGGGTGGCTATTTGCAGCTTGTAGGTAAGTTCCTTATTCTCCTTGCGCAGCAGGTAAATTTCAATGGCGTTTTGGATATAAATTTTAAGCTCGTCGTTTTGCCAGGGCTTTACCAGGTATTTGTAAACCTGCCCCCGGTTTATGGCGTCAATAACGGCGTTAATGTCTGAAAAACCGGTAAGCAATATCCGGATGGTATCCGGGTATATATGCAAAATTGACTCCAGGAACTCGATGCCGGTGGTTACCGGCATTCGCTGATCCGTAATAATAACACCAATTTCATTTGATGCCAGTATCTTACTACCCTCTTCGGCAGATTGCGCTGTATAGATATTAAAGTTGCGCCTAAAGGCGGCCTTAAAACTATTCAGGTTATTTATCTCGTCGTCAACGTACAACACTCCAACATCCATAGCAAATGATACAGGTAAATTTCAGGTTATTTATAACAGGTTATAAAAGTAAATTTATATAAAGTTTAGTTTTCTGCGCATTTTTATTATAATTAGTGCCTTGCGCAACAGCGATACATATATATGAAAAAAATATTAATAATAGCTTACCTGATATTGCAATACGCAACTGCTTTTGCCGGCAATACAGATACACTTATTGTTAATACAAATCAATCGCAACTGTTAACGTCCCGCTATTTTAATGAACTTAATGATCATGACGGCACCCTTACCATACAACAAGTTTTAAACAGCAATGATTTTTATACAAGCAAAACTTTGCTGCCTACGTTAAAGTTTTCCAAATCAACAATATGGTTAAAAGTTGTATTAAAAAACAATACCGACGAAAGTATTATCCCTATTAGTGTAACCGCCAGCGTTATTGACGCCCTGGATCTTTACTATATTGATAAAACCGATAAAAAGATAACGCATATTTCTATAGATCAGCTGCAATCAAATTTTTTGCTACAGAAAATAACCTCCATACAGTACCCTATTTTACCGGGCACTGTAAATACCATATACCTGCGTGTTAAAAGCAATGCCTCAACAATAATTCCGCTGCGTATTTATAGCGTATCGGCTTTTTTAGAAAACCGCACCATAGAAAACATTATTATGGGTGCCATTGCGGGTATATTATTGGTGATGGGCCTTTATAATTTAATGCTATTTTCCATAGTTGGCGACCGCAGCTATTTGTATTATGTGTTTTATATTTTGTTCCTTGGGCTTTCCCAATCCCTGTTGCGTGGCTACGGTGGCATACTATTTACCAATAAGGCAATTTTAAACAATTATGTTATTCCTATTATAAGGGTATGCTTTGGCTTTTCATTATTACTTTTTGTGGGCGAGTTTTTACACTTGAAAAAACGCCTGAAACATTGGTATAAATATTACCTGTGCCTGTATGGTTTGTACACGTTACTGCTTTTGGCAATCTTATTTGGGTTTGTTGTAGCCGCTTACAACCTTATTACCATTACAATATCCTTAACTGCTGTTAGCCTGCTTATTATTGGTGTTTATTTGTATGTAAAGGGCTTTAAGCCGGCCAAGTTTTTCATGTTGGGCTGGGGGCTTTTTTTGGTGAGCATACTCATTTCTGTTGCACGTAATAAGGGACTTATAATTTATAATGATTTTACAGCCAATATTATTCCTTACAGCTCAGTTGCAGAGCTTGTCCTTTTCTCTGCAGCGCTGGCCGACAAAATAAATTTTTACCGCGGACAAAAAATCCAGCTGCAAAACTTTGCCATAACCGTTGCCAAAGAAAATGAACGGCTAACCACCGAGCAAAATATATTGCTTGAAAACAAGGTTAAGGAGCGTACCAACGAACTTATAGTTACCAATAAAAACCTATCGGTAACTATTGAGGATCTCAAAAACACGCAAAAGAAACTTATCGATACCGAAAAAATGGCATCGCTGGGGCAGCTTACTGCAGGTGTGGCCCATGAGATAAACAACCCTATAAACTTTGTAAGCTCCAACGTAAATCCATTACGACTTGATTTTGATGAACTTTTTTTACTGCTGGACAGCTATGATGCCGCGCTGAGTAATCCCGGTCATCCCCGTTTTTTGGAGGTACTGAACGATTACAAGGAAAAGGTAGACCCTATTTTTATTAAAGACGAGATTACTACGCTGTTGAACGGCATTGAAGAGGGTGCCAGGCGCACTGCCGAAATTGTAAAAAGCCTGCGCACCTTTAGCAGCACCGATGACCTGGTTTTAAAAACATTGGATATTGATAAGGCTATTTATGCCAACTTGCTTATTTTACGCAGTACCATCCCCTATTACATACAAATTACTCCATTGTTGGATACCATTGAACCGTTAAATTGCTATCCGGGTAAAATTAACCAGATGCTCATTAACCTCATCAGCAACAGCGTTTATGCCATAAAAGCAAAGCAAACGCATGAAAACGAATCTATTTTAATAGTTACCAAAGATGAGCCGGAATATATTTACATAGAGATAACCGACACGGGTACCGGCATGACCGATGAAACCAAACAACGCATGTTTGAGCCTTTTTTCACTACTAAAGATGTAGGCGAAGGCACTGGCTTAGGCCTTTCCATTGTGTTTGGCATTATTGAAAAACACCACGGCAGCATCGAAGTAGTTTCGGAATTAGGCAAAGGCACTAAAATAACCGTGCAGTTGCCCAAAAACCTCGTCTGATAAATCCGGTACTATTCTACTAAAAAAACTTCTCTGGGTTAGGAACCAGGTTCAGGAACGACTCAAAGTTTTCTTCGTAGTGCGATTGATCCAGCTTATAATAAAACGCACCTTTTTTTGAAGATAGTTTGTCCTTTTCGGGCTGTTTTACCAGCAAACCTGTCGAAAGCAGTTTACGGCTAAAGTTACGGTCATCAAATTTGGTTTGATAAACGCCTTCGTAAAGTGCCTGCAATTGCGGTATAGTAAATTTTTCTGGCAATAACTGGAATAATATAGGGTGCAGCGCAGCTTTATAGCGCAATTGCCTTTTTGCCAGCCTCACCATTTCTACGTGGTCAAATATCAAATCGGGCATTTCATCAAGCAGGAACCATTCGGGGTGGTATTCTTCACTTAACTGTTTTTCGTATTGATGAATATCTATAAGTGCGAAGTAGGCGATTGACAAAGTACGTTCAACAGGGTCGCGGCCTGGTTGGCCAAACACCTGAAACTGCTCCATGTACACATTTTTTAAACCTGTACGCAATTCAAGTACGCGGTTGGCGGCATCATCCGGCGATTCGGACGGTTGAATAAAGCCCCCCATAAGGCTCCATTTATGTTTTTCGGGTTCAAGACCACGTTGTACCAGTAATAATTTTATGTTCCAGCCATCGAAACCGAATATGATACAATCGGTTGCCACTAACATGCGCTTCTGGCCGCTATACTTCTGCATAATTAAGTTTAGAGTTTATTTACAAGTGTAAAAATAATTACGCAATTATTTAGTGTCGATTTTACAAGAATTTACTAAAACCACACATTATATTGCATAAAACGCATTAAATCTGTTCGTGATTTGTTGCTTTCTTCAATCCAAACGAAATTTTGTGCTTTTTAACTCGTCCTTTTACCTTGCAGCAGCATTTCCATGGCATCATTTAATGAACCCGCGCGGATAACTTCGCCCGAGTTAACAAAAAATATTTCATCGGCGTTCTCAATTGTATTCAGGCGGTGGGCTATAATAACCCGTGTAGTGGTCTTGGGCAGCTTGTTTAAAATATCGCTCAGCAATTGCTCGGTAATGGTATCAATATTGGCCGTAGCCTCATCAAGGATCAACAATTCAGGGTTACGCAAAACAGCCCGCATAAAGGCAATAAGCTGTTTTTGACCAAGACTGATACTATCCCCGCCAGAAAGTACAGGCGTATCCAATCCGTTTTCAAAAATGGCCAGCAGCGTGCCTAAATTGGCATCCTTAATAACCTGCTCTACCTGTTGGTTGGTGTAATCCTTATACAATTCGTTACCATACAGGATATTATCCTTAACCGTACCGGTAAACAAAAATGGTTCCTGCAAAATAAAACCGATCTTTTGGCTGCGCTCAACAGGATCATAACTGCGAATATCCTTGCCATTCAGCAACACCAAACCTTCGGATGGATCATAAAGCCTTGCAATTAACGATGCCGTGGTAGTTTTACCGCCACCTGTTGGACCAACAAGCGCATAGGTTTTACCCTGCTCCAGCTTAAAGCTTATATTATGCAAGATCTCGCGCGATTCATCATAACTAAAGTGTACATCCCTGAACTCTAAAAGTGCTGCAGATGGTTCGGCTACCCCAGCGACAATTTGCGGCAGGTTGGTTTCCAGCGATAAGATCTGCGAGATCCTGTCCCACCCGGCCATGGCGAGCTGAAAGTTTGTCCATAAAGCAGCCAATTGCCTTAAAGGATTGTAAAACAGCGTTGCGTACGACAAATAACTCACCAGTAAACCAATAGAGAATTGCCCCGTGCCAATTAAATAAATACCAAACGCCAACACGATAAGCTGCGCCACACTGGCAAACAGCCCGTAAACCGGCACAAAAACGTTGTTGGCCAAACCCGCACCGATGGCGGTTTTATAATTTTGAGCGTTGGCAATCTCGAAACGTTTACGGAAATAATCGCGGCGGTTAAAAGCAATGATCACTTTAAAATTATTGAGGCTTTCCTGAATTTCGGCACTCATGCCCCCCACGCTTTTTAAGTTGAGCGCATTTTTCTTTTTTATCCAGGGCGATAGCGCCAGCGTAAGCAGCAAGATCACAATTGCAGGCGACAAGGCGGCCGCACCTAATTCAATATTAATGAGCAGTAAAAATATACCCGCGCCAACCATGGTAGCAATGTTGCCAATAAACTGCATCAGCGATTGCGAAAAGAATTGGTTGAGCTTATCAGTATCGTTATTCACACGCGATATCAGGTCGCCTGCCTTGTTCTTATTAAAAAAATCGACAGGTAACTGCTGTAATTTATTGAAGATGGAGTTACGCAGCGCAAACAGCATCCTTTGCCCAACGCCGCCCATTAAAGTAGTTTGCATATAACTGGTGAACAATGCCGCCAAAAACATACAAAGCAATAGTATGGCATTATGGAGTACGCCAGTAAAATCCTTGTGTACAACGTATTTATCAATGGTATGCCCAACAATAAACGGCCCCAATAAGTTTAGGGTAGAGTTAACAAGAATAGCCAATACGGCTAACAGCAGCGTGCGTTTTTCGTGGGCTATAAGTTGTACCAGCTTTTTGAGCCCTGCGAGGGTGCTCGTTTTTTCCTGGGTTTTACCAAGCTGGTTTAAGTCGTAATTCATTTTATGGGTAATATTTTTAGGCATGCCGTTTATTTAGTGGGCTGCGCCGGTTTCGTAATTGCTGGTACTTTGCTGCGAGTTAAAAATTTGTACATAATCGGTACTGGTGTGCATCAGTTCATCATGTACCCCGCGTGCCACAATCTCGCCCTGGGTAAGCAGGATGATCTGGTCGTAATGCTCAACCGAGGCTATTTTTTGCGTAACCGATATCAGGGTTAAACCCGGGTAGTTTTTTTGAATATTGGTGAGGATCTTCTTTTCGGTATTGTTATCAACCCGGGCGGTAAAATCATCCAGCAACAAAACTTTAGGGTTTAGGGCCAACGCCCTGGCCAGCATAATACGCTGCTTTTGCCCACCCGATAAACTCGATCCTCTTTCTGATACTATCGTGCTTAAATGCTCTGGTAAACCGTCAATAAATTCGCGCAGTTCGGCGGTATCAATTGCTTTTTGTAATGATTCATCGGTTACGGTATCGCTAAAGGCAATATTTTCGCGAATGCTCATATTAAAGATAATGCTGTCCTGAAAAACAAAACCTACCTGGCTATGGAACGATTCGCTGTCATAAGCGTTAATACTCTTTCCATCAAACAAAACCTCGCCCGATGTAGCGTTGATCAACCCGGTAAGCAGATAAAGCAGTTGCGATTTACCCGCACCCGTGGGCCCTATCACAGCTATTTTTGAACCCGCCGATACATCAAGTGATATATTTTTCAGTGCCGATTTTTGTCCGTAAGAAACGGTTACATCATTAAGCGTTACATTGCCCAGCAAGGTTTCCTTTAAATTACCGACAGCGGTGATATCCGGCGCATCCAAAACTACCCTGATACGTGTAAACGAGGCCGTAGCCTGCGCTATAAGGTTACTCATAAAGCCCAGTATAAAAATAGGGAATATCAGCAGCGACAAATAGCTATTGAACGCTGCGAAGCTACCCAGGCTCATGGTACCTGTAATTACAAAATGCCCGCCCATTACCAAAATGGTTAAGGCGGCAATATTAGCCGTAAAGGTTACAATAGGTATAAGCCCGGCAAAAAAGCCCAGGATGCGCAGACCGTAGTCCCTGGCTTCGGTGTTGGCTCTCAGAAATTTATCATACTCCAACTGCTGCGAGTTAATTACCCGGATAAGCGCAGCGCCCAGGATGCTTTCGTTAATTACCTTATTCAGCTGATCTATAACGCCACGGCTTTTCATAAATAGTGCGCGCACGTTTTTTAACACATAAGCAAACGTACCGCCAATGATGGGGATAATGGCAATTACTGCCAGCCCCAGTTTCCAGTTAATGGTAAGCAGCAGCACACTACAGCCTATGATAATAAACAACGATGATACAATAGACACCAGCGCCTGCGATACAAAAAGCTTAATGGAATCAACGTCGGCAGTAAGATTGGTGAGCAACTTTGAGGGATTGGCCTGCTCAATAAAGGCGTAACTCTGGCGCGAGATCTTGTCAGACAGTCGCTGCCTTAAATCCCGTGCTACACGCTCCGAGGCATAAGTTTGGATGATAGCCTGAAGGTATGCGAAAACGAAGATAAGCAATGCCGCTATTGAGAATTTCTTAACGATGGTGCTAAATACAAAATGCTTTTGTGTGTAATCATCAATGCCACCACGGATAATCTGGGGCAACCAAAGGTTAATGCCGTTGCTTAACAGCGCAAACAGTAAAAGCAGGCTCACCAACCCCATATAAGGCTTTAGCAAACTAAAAATACCGGGGGGCTTACTGGCTGGTTTAGTAGGTTTATCGTTTTGCATTAATATCAAAAATATGGTTTAAGGCCGATGCGCAATTTAGCAACACCGCCGCGTTTATTATAGGTTTATGTGTAAAATTAACATTATGAATGCAATGCCATATTAAATAAACCTTAATTATACTGACGATTGAGTCGGGAAAACATTTTACACGATTTAAGGATTATTTTGATTGACAGGATTTTGGGGAATGGGGAGTGCGGGTAAATTGTATTTCCTATGTCATTAAATTTCATATTATAACTGGTTTCCGCTGTAAGTGGCATAATACTTGGATATTTATGCAAACCGGGCCGGTAACAAACCAAGCACGGGTGCATCTATATCAATAAAAATTATCCCTTTGGAAACTATCCTTAATATTTTAAATCTCAGTAAAACCTATCAAAGCGCCGGGCGTATGCTCACCGTGCTTGATAATATAAACTTCGCCATTGCAACCGGCTCAACCAATGCCATTGTTGGCCCATCGGGCAGCGGTAAAACAACCCTGCTTGGCCTGTGCGCCGGGCTCGACCGTTCAAGTTCGGGTTCTGTTGAGCTCAATGGCATCAACCTGAGTAATTTAACAGAAGACCAGCGCGCACAGGTACGCAACCAGCACGTAGGTTTCATATTTCAGAATTTTCAGTTGCTACCCACGTTAACCGCATTGGAAAACGTAATGGTTCCGCTGGAGCTTCGCAACGAAAGGAATATAAAGGCACGCGCTTTAGACCTCCTGGATAAAGTAGGTCTTGCCGATCGCGGTCACCACTATCCTTCCCAGCTATCTGGCGGCGAGCAGCAGCGGGTTTCACTGGCGCGGGCTTTTTCAAATGCACCAAAGATCCTTTTTGCCGATGAACCCACCGGTAACCTGGATGCTGAAACCAGCGAAAAGGTGGTAAAACTGATCTTCGACCTCAATAAAGAAGCAGGCACCACGCTGGTTGTTGTAACGCACGACCTGGAACTGGCCGCAAAAACGCAGCGCATTATCCGGATAAAGGGCGGCAAGCTTATATCCGACGAAAAAACAATTAACGGTTAAGCTATGGATCCCGTTAATTATAAACGCAAAATAAACGTTGGCTGGCTGTTTAATATGGCCTGGCGCGATAGCCGGAAAAACCGGTCGCGCTTGTTCCTGTTCATATCGGCCATTGTGTTTGGTATTGCGGCACTGGTGGCTATATATTCGTTCAGGTACAATGTACAAAACGATGTGGATAGCCAGGCTGCTACCCTCATTGGTGCCGACTTGCTGGTATCTGGCAATAAACCGGCCGATGCTCCCCTGAAAAAAATACTGGATTCCCTGGGCGACAAAAGATCAACCGAACGCAGTTTTGCTTCGATGGCCTTTTTTCCAAAAACCAATGGCACAAGGCTGGTACAAATTAGAGCGCTGCAAGGCGACTATCCGTACTACGGTACTATCGAAACTACGCCAATTGAGGCCGGTACATCTTTCAAAAACGGGCAAACCGCGCTGGTTGATAAAACGCTGATGCTGCAATTCAACGTGCACATTGGCGATTCGGTACGGGTTGGGAATGAATTTTTTGAGGTGGTGGGTACGCTAAACAAGGCCCCCGGCCAAAGTGGTGCAATGGCGGGTATAGCGCCTGTTATTTATATCCCCATGAAATACCTGGAGCAAACCGGGCTCATGAAAATAGGCAGCCGGGTTAACTATACTTTTTATTACAAGTACGACCATCCCGTTGACATGGACAAGCTCACCAAAAAGCTTGACCCAATACTGGATAAGGCAGGCATGAACTACGATACCATAAAAACCCGCAAAGAAAACACCGGTCGCGCGTTTGGCGATCTGGGTCGGTTTTTATCGTTGGTGGGCTTTGTTGCCTTGTTGTTGGGTTGCGTGGGCGTGGCCAGCGCTATTCATATTTATGTGCGCGAAAAAATTGCATCCATAGCTATTATGCGCTGTTTAGGCGTAAAGGCTTCGGAAGCATTTCTTATTTACCTTATCCAGATCGTCGGTATCGGGCTTATCGGTTCGGTAGTTGGGGCAGCGCTGGGTACAGCTATTCAGCATTTATTGCCGATAATTTTTAAAGATTTTATTCCGTTCACCATCTCCGTTCAAATTTCGTGGATGGCTATTGGGCAGGGCATTTTATTAGGGGTAATTATATCCATTTTGTTTGCTTTACTCCCATTGATCTCGGTGCGTAATATCTCGCCATTAAATACCCTGCGCATGTCATTTGACGATGCCGGTCGCCCGCGTGATCCTTTACGCTGGCTGGTTTACGCGCTCATCATATTATTCATCGTAGGCTTTACCTTTTTACAATTAGATAGCTGGGTAGGTAGTTTGTTTTTTACGCTGGGCATCCTGATAGCCTTTATGATACTGGCCGGCATTGCCACATTGCTTATGCGTGCCATGAAGCTTATCATCAACAGTGGCTGGAGCTATTTGTGGCGACAAGGATTTGCCAACCTGTACAGGCCAAATAACCAAACGCTTATCCTCATGGTATCTATTGGTTTAAGCACCATGTTTATCTGTACGCTGTTCTTTATCCAAAGCATACTTATTGGTCAGGTGAACTTATCAAGCAGCGGCAATCAAAGCAATATGATACTGTTTGATATCCAAAAAAGTCAGAAGGATGCTGTTGCCGATGTTACGCGCAAACAAGGCTTGCCGGTATTACAGCAAGTGCCTATTGTAACAGTTCGGTTAGAGCAGATAAACGGTAAAACCGCTGCCGATTTAACCAAAGACACCACCATAAAAATCCCGCACGGCGTATTTGCTTACGAGTATAGGGTAACTTTCCGCGATACGCTTTCAGTCTCAGAAAAACTTACCGACGGTAAATGGATAGGCAAAGCCGAAGCGGGCAAAGATGTCCCGGTATCTGTTGAAGAAAACCTGGCCCGCCGCGCCAATCTTAAAATTGGTGATAAGTTGGTGTTTAACGTGCAGGGCGTGCCGATGCCTGCCTATGTGGCCAGCATCCGCAAGGTAAACTGGGGCAAGGTGCAAACCAATTTTCAGGTGGTGTTTCCAACCGGGGTACTGGAAGATGCGCCGCAGTTTCAGGTATTACTTACGCATGTATCATCAAACAAAGTATCGGTTGCGTTTCAGCAGGCCATCGTTAAGCGCTTCCCCAATGTGTCTATTATCGACCTTGGTTTAGTTTTAAGTATCTTAGATGAACTATTGAGCAAAATAAGCTACGTTATCCGTTTTATGAGCGCTTTTAGTATTATCACCGGCATTGTGGTACTCATAGCGTCGGTACGCATCAGCAAATATCAGCGCATCCAGGAAAGTGTATTGCTGCGTACCTTAGGTGCCAGCCGCAAGCAAATATTTGCAATTACGGCTTTAGAATATTTATTTCTTGGCAGCTTATCGGCCCTTACCGGAATTTTGATTGCGGTTGCAGGCAGCTGGCTTTTAGCTAAATACAGTTTTGAGATACCATACTCCGTTAGTTTTTTACCGGCGATGGTTTTATTTTTCATCATCACCATACTAACAGTTATTATAGGCTTGTTAAATAGCAGGGGCGTTTTAAATAAACCACCGCTGGAAATTTTAAGATCAAACGCTTAACAACATGCAAAAATTCAAATTATCATATATCGCGCTTTTCGCTGCCTTTGCATTATCGGCCTGCGGCCAAAAAAACAAACCTGCTGCCGATACATCAGCCAAAACAGATACCACCACAAAGTCCGATGCATCGTCGACCGTAAAAACCATTTTATTTTTTGGCGACAGTCTTACGGCAGGCTACGGGCTGGATGATCCGTCGGAGGCATTTCCAGGCGTAATTGCCAAAAGGTTAGATTCATTGAAACTACCCTATAAGGTAGTAAACGCCGGTGTAAGCGGCGAAACCACCGCCGGCGGCAACAGCCGCATAGATTGGATCCTGAAGCAAAAGATAGATGTTTTTATACTGGAACTGGGCGCAAACGATGGCTTGCGCGGTATCTCGCCTACCGAAACCACCAAAAACCTGCAATCAATAGTTGATAAGGTGAAAGCTAAATACCCCAATGCCAAACTGGTATTGCTGGGTATGCAGGTACCGCCAAACATGGGGCCCGATTATGTAAACAAGTTTAAAGCGGTATTCCCGGCAATAGCCACTAAAAATAAAATGGCACTGGTACCTTTCCTTTTACAAGGCGTAGGCGGTCACCCCGATCTTAACCAGCCCGACGGGATTCATCCTACCGAAAAAGGTGCTAAAATTGTTGCAGAAAATGTATGGACGGTTTTAAAAGGCGAATTGGATAATACTAAGGCTGTTTACTAAAACCCGGTAACCTACATTCGTAGTTACCGGGTCGATTTCCTGATCTTTAATTCGGTAGCTAAGGTAACCTGCTGTTTTGAATCATCTTTAGGTACGTTATTAAGCCTGTTGAGCAATATGGTGATAACCTCTTCGGCAATGGCTTCTACTGGCTGTGCAATGGCAGTGATCTCTGGCGTATACAGTTCAAAAACCTCCAGATCATCAAAGGAGATAAGGGCAATATCATCCGGAATTTTTATACCACTGCTTCTGAATACTTTAAGGCCGCAGGTACCCAGGTAATTATTACCAAATAATACGGCATCGATGTTTTTATTATTGAGTATAAAAGATCTTATTTCTTCGATAATCAACTTCTCTTCCTTGTAAAAATCAACCTCAAGAATATTGGGTTTCAGCTTACTTTCTTCAATAGCCTTCCGATAACCTTGCTTACGGTGCTCCATTTGCGTTTGGGTAGACTCGTAGCTGATGAAAGCGATATGTTCATACCCCTTGTCAATTAACAAACGGGTGGCATTATAGGTGCTGAACAGGTTATCAACCAGTACATGATCGGTTTCAACACCTGGCAAATACCTGTCGAAAAGTACCACGGGGAAACCATCTGCTATCAGATCCTCAATATCGGCCTCAATACCCAGCGGCGGAACAATGATGTAGCCGTCAACATGCTGGTCGCGGAAAAGTGCTATCAGCTCCTTGGTTTTACGGGTATCATTATCTGTACTGCTGTAAATGATCTTATAGCCGTTTTTGTAGGCCCTGTCCTCTATTTGGCGGGCAATGGCTGCAAAAAAATGGTTGGAGATATCCTGAACAAGTAACCCTATGGTGTGCGATTTACCTGTGCGCAAACTTTTGGCAAGGGTATTAGGCTTGTACCCTACTTCGTTAACGTATTTTAAAACGCGCTCAATCATTTCATCGCTGATCCGTTTTTCGCGCGCCCGGCCATTTAATATAAATGATACGGTTGTTTTGGATATATTAAGACTGTTGGCAATATCAACTATTGATAGTTTCTTCATTTATCCAAATATATAAATCATAACATAAAAGCGGTGTTGAAACGGCAATAAGCCGTAACAAAAAAAGATCGCCCGTTACGGGCGACCTTTTCATTTATATATAGGGATTTGAATAGTATTACATAATTACCAGCCACTAACCCTTAGTGGCGTGCGCCAAAGCCTCGGTTTGCTGCAAAGTGCTCGTTTCCGCGGCTGCCGCGATCCTGACCGCCGCCACGGTTGTTACTTGGTTGACTGCCACCGTTGTTGCCATGGTTTCCGTGATCGCCGCCGCCCCAGTTGCCATTTCCGTTGCCATTGTTATGGTCACGACCGCCGCCGTTATCATGGTTTGGCTGTCCGCCGCCCCAGTTACCGTGGTTTTGGTTGCCATTGTTCGGTCTTCCGCCCCAGTTACCCTGATTTCTTGCTGCTGGTCTTTGTCCCCAGTTGCCACGGTCGTTATTGCGGTTTCCCCTGTCCCATCCACGGTTATCGAAACGATTGTCCTGACGGCCGCGATAAGCATATCCTCCATCATATCTTCTGTCGAAACGGTGTCCCCAGTTACCACGATCGCCTGCATAACCACCCCATCTTGAGCGGTATACGTCATTGCGTAAATACGGACGGGAACCGCGTACTTCATACCTTACAGCGGTACGCCAATCATAGTTACGATAAGCGCCGGGCAAGTATGCGCAGGTAACCCACCTGCTGCCATCATTATAGTAGTAACAATTGCCAGATAAGCTATAATAAGCTTCTACTTCAGGCAAATAGTAATAATCATCGCCATTATCGGTATAATCTGCCTGTACATTTTCATCGTCATAAACGGGTGCCTGCTCAACCACTACGGGGCGGGGTGCAGGTACATAAACACGATGTACAGGTATATGAAAACCAAGGTTTATAGATATTTGAGCGTTGGCCTTATTATATAATAAACCGCTCATTGCTATTGCTGATAATATGACTAACTTTTTCATGTTTGCTAATTTTTATACCATTATGACGGTACAAAAAAGCAATGGTTTAATCCATTATTACAATAAGGCTAAAGGAGAAAAGGCTAAAGGCTAAAGGAGAAAGGAGAAAGGCTAAAGGCTAAAGGCTAAAGGCTAAAGGCTAAAGGCTAAAAACACAAAAAGCGGCTTGCGCTGCTTTTTGTGTTTTTAGCAAATCTCGTCATTGCGAGGTACGAAGCAATCTCTAAGCTATACAGAGCGGACCTACAAGAAACAATCCCTTTAATGATGTGCTTTTGGGGCTTTTCTCCGGGCTTTCAGCCTTAGGCTTTCCGCTTTAAGCCTTCAGCACTTACTCTGTAATATGATAAGTATAGGCCTGCGTTTGTTTCATTTTTGAACGTACGCGTTTAAGGCTTAATTCAATATCTGCTTTGTCTTTATTGTCGGTTACTTCCATAAAGGCTTTTTGATAGTTTACCAATGCGGCTGCCCAGTTTTTGTTCTTTTCGTAAAACAAGCCCAGCAGATCGTAAATACCGGCGGTATCTATGCCCTGGGTAGTTAATGCCTTTACAGATATCGCATCTACAGATTTTTCCATGTTCAGAAAAACCAACAGATCAAGGTAATGAACATAATTATCCGGAAACTTTGGTTCCAGTTCCATACAGGTTTTAAAGTGATAGCCTGCTGTTTGGTAATCTTTAATTTCGTAATAATATATCATGCCCAGCTGATGGTGTGCACGCGCGTATAAAGGGTCGTTGCTGATGATCTCGTTTAGTAGTTTGAGTGCCTTTGGGGTTTTCCCATATGAAATTTTATCCACGGCCTGCAAATACTTTTCTTCGATAGTATAATAAGTGTCCATAAATTTTGATAGTGTGTTAAGCCTGCATTGCTGCAAAACTTATTTGTAATAAATAATGATGTAATAAATTCTGTCCGCTGATTATGTTGCTATACCGGACTTGAGAAGAGTATTATAGATGCATAACTCTTCTGCTGCGGCACCCGGGGCCACATTAGTTTTGTGCAGAATGAATTGTTAAACAGCATCATTTATTTTTTCTACAAAAATACACTTATTGTTGGAGAATGCAAAATGAGGAAAATTGCAGGCGTTGACCTGTATGGTGGGAAACGCAAAATATTGCATCTCTACATTAAAAAATCACATTAATAATACCCTATTATGCAGCTATTGCAGCGTTTGCTTTAGCACCTTCAATAAGGAAATTATTTTTCAATTCCTTTTCAGATACTATTACGCTAAAATCATCGTATTTAACGCCGTGTTCAAGAGGGTACAGGGTGTAGCCTCTTTTAAGCGCATCGTAAGTACCCAGCTCAAAGATCTCGTCCTGGGTTTTTCCTTTTATTTTGGCGCCGCTCACTAACTGGTAAGCGTCTGATATGGTTGCAAAATTATTGTTTTTCATGGTACGGCTACCTATACAATTACTTTGCCAATTTTATCCAAACCAATCGAAAAGATCATTTTGCTTTAAAGCCGATTTCTGTTCGCCGCTTAAATCCCTCAATATGGCACCCTCTCCCATTTGTATAATGCGGTTTCCGTAATTGTAGGCATCTTTTAAGTTGTGGGTGATTAGTATTGCAGTCAGTTTAAAATCGGTAATGAGTTTATCGGCCGTCCGCATCACCACATCTGCCGATCGTGGGTCGAGCGCCGCCGTGGGTTCATCTAACAGCAGTACTTTGCAGCTATCCATCACACTCATCAATAGCGTTAAAGCCTGTCTTTGTCCGCCCGATAGTGTGCCCATAGGCTGTTCTATCTTATTCTCCAGCCCCATACCCAGGGTAGCGATTTTCTCCTTAACCTGTTGCTTAAAAGCATCATTTACCCCGATTGATAAGCCCTTTGCCTTGGTGCGGATGGCAGCCAGTCTGAAATTATCAAGTATACTCAGATCAGATGCAGTGCCGCTCATAGGGTTCTGGAACACCCGGGCTATCCATTGGCTGCGCCGATAGTCGGGCGTTTTGGTAACATCATTCCCGTCGATATTGATAGAGCCGTTATCCGGAAAGACAGTTCCTGCAACTAAATTGAGCAGTGTTGTTTTCCCTGAGCCGTTGGAGCCTACTATCACCAGGAACTCATTACTTTGAATGTTAAGCCGAATGCCGTTAACAGCATTAACCTGGTTGGCCTTCCCTTTATTAAATGCCTTATGAACGTTGTTGATAGCTATCATGATGCTTTGCCAAAGGATAAACGGGGTAAACTAACTATCAGCAATACAAAAGTAGACGTAGTTAAACTTAACAAATTAGGATCAACTCCAATTGCTAATGTCAATGCTAATACCAATTGAAATATAATGGCTCCTATCAACACCAAAATTAAAATTATCCAAACGTTAGTTATATTAAACCAGTTTATGAACGATTCTGCTATTATTACCGAGCCTAAACCTATTATTACAATTGCCTGTCCCATGTTTATATCAGCAAATGCCTGAAACTGTACGATCATATAGCCACTCAAAGCGGTAAGCGCATTGGCCAAAGCGAGCCCCACAATTTTCATTCTATCGGTATCGACACCTAAAGCACGAACCATTGATTCACTATTTCCTGTAGCGCGCATGGCTATTCCAAAATCAGTTTTCAGTAAATAACCTATCATCAATGTAATGATTGCCACAAAAACAGATAATATCCAAAATGTATTATGATTTGGATCGGCAGCAATGTTCAATATAGAAAACAACGAGGACGTGCTTATCAATGGTAAATTAGAACGCCCCATTATAATTAAATTAACAGAGTGAAGCCCTGTCATAACTAATATACCTGCTAACAGCGCGTTGACCTTTAATTTAGTTGTAATAAGTCCGGTTAATGCGCCAGCAATTCCGCCGGCGAAAATTACAATTGGTAAAATAAGGTACGTAGATTGATGATTTGTAAGCATAATCCCCGTGATTGCACCGCCCAGCGTATAACTTCCGTTAGTGGTAATGTCGGGGATATTAAAAATCTTCATGGAGATGTAGATCCCTAACGCAAGCGCCGAAAAACACAATCCCTGCAATAAAGCGGTAAGGTAAAAATCCATGCTATTTTACAGCCTCGAAATTTGATGGGATAGTAATATTGTATTTTTTAGCAGCAGCAGCATTGTACACCCTTTTCCTGACCTTCACCATTTCTGATTTAAGGCCATCAGTTTTATGTGTTTTAAGGTATTGGGCTGCCTGCAACCCGGCCTGGTAACCCCATTGGTAAATATCGGCGCCAAAAGCAGCAACCGCGCCACGCTGCACCAAACCGGCTTCGCTGGTAAAAATGGGCACATTCTTTTGGTTACAGTTTTTCAATATGGTTTCAAACGAGGCAAATACGGTATTATCCGGATTGGCAAAAAATGCGTCGATATTTTTGTTGAGCAGCGATTGGGTAACCAGCTGCGCATCGGCAGAAGTATTTACCGGCAGGGCAACAATAGTTACATTTTGTTTTTGGGCCAGGGCTTTGATGCGGGCAAGCGCATCGGCAGATTGCGGTTCAGATTGGTTGTAGATCATCCCGATCACCAGTTTAGCTCCCTTTGGTTTCAGCAGTTTTGGAATAATACTGAACGAGGTATCAATATAATTCAGTTCCTCGGCTACGCCAAACAAATTGGCGGGGCCTTTACCGCTGGCATCAAGCACCTTCATACGTTCGGCCGTTGGCGATACCATAGCAAATACCGGGATGGTTTTAGTTTTTTGAAGAGCGGTTACGGTTGATAATGTGGTACAGGTAGCCAGCAGGTCAACATTTTCTGATACAAAATGATTCACGATCTGTGTAAGCGTTGGAATATCGCCCTGCGCGTTACTATACTCAATCTGCACTGTTTTCTTTTCTTCACTAAAGCCATTCTTTTTTAGCGCATCGGTAAAGCCGGTACGGGCCTGGCCAATGGTTGCATCTTCAAAAGCATCAACAAAACCCACAACGGGTATATTTACCGCTTTTGTTTTGGGTTTACATGATACCGCTAAAACAAGTATAAAAGCTATGGGGATGTATTTGAAAAACTTCATTTTACTAAGTTATATAAATGAGGTGAAAGGTAAAAACAGAACGGTAAAAGGTGTGAATAGTTTGACGGGGCGCTTTGTCATTCTGAGGTACGGAGAATCTGTTAGTGAACTTTGCAATCGCAGAGTAGATGCTTCACTACGTTCAGCATGACAAGTGTTATTTTAAGGATTCCACCAATTCCTCTACAAACCCTACCTGCGCTACGTTCAATTTAATTTTGGCTTCATCAACTGTAAACCAGCCGCCCCTATCCACTTCGGCAAATGATTGTTTTTTTCCGGATTTTGGGGGCCATTCCATTTCAAACAGGTTGCTTTTTATGTTTTCGTGATCTATATCTCCCTCAACTGCCCAGGCTTGAATAGTTTTACCGCTTTTTAGCTTAACAGGGGATAAACGGGTAAAATCACCATCAATATACTGAACGGTTTCTTCATAAAATTCACGTTTCGCAGCCGTTAGCGGGTCTTCATCATCCTCGTATTCTCCTTTGGGAACAGACCACGCGCCATCGTCTTTATTTTTCCAGAACGGCCCGCCCGGATGCACGAGGAAAACCTGCAACACTTTGTTCACTTTACGGTATAACAGGATCCCGGCGCTTTGTTTGCCCATAATTTATATTTAAAAACGATTAACAAAGCACAAGGTATAATTGTTATTTTTATAACACATCCTAAACGCCAAATTATAACCATGACAGCCGATAACTGGAATAAATTTAAAATTACTGCAGATTTTAATGCCGATGTGCGCAGCATTTATGAATCATTCGCTACACCTATAGGGCTGGAGAAATGGTTTTTACGCAAGGCCGACTTCTTTGCTATTGCCGGTCGCCAGCGTAATGCCGATGAGTTTATCAGTAAGGAAGATACCTATTTGTGGTATTGGCATGGCTACGATGATGACACCAATGAATATGGACAGGTGCTGGAAAACAACGGCTCCGATCTGCTGAAGTTCACCTTTTCGGGCGGCAGCATTGTTACCATAGATATCCAGAATAAATATGGCGTAACGCTGGTTGAACTTACGCAGGAAAACATCCCTTACGAAAGCGATCCGGCAAAAAGCTTATACGTGCAATGCCAGGCCGGCTGGATATTTTACCTCGCCAACCTCAAATCTGTTTTAGAGGGCGGTGTAGACCTCAGGAATAAGCGACTGGATCTGTTCAGCAACTTTAAATAAATTCATTTTAAACTGACATTTCAGAACTTGAATATTTTTAGATTTGACCTGTCCCGGCTTCCCCTTTAGGTGGCCCGGTAGTACAGTATGTTTACAGGAATTATAGAAACTTTAGGAAAAGTGACCGATCTGCAGCAAGATCAGGGTAATTTGCATATCACTATTGAATCGGGTATCTCGCACGAATTGAAGATAGATCAGTCGGTAGCGCATAACGGCGTTTGCTTAACGGTGATAGCCCTTGCCGATGGTTTGCACGTGGTTACCGCCATTGAAGAAACGTTAAACAAAACCAACCTTAGTCACCTTAAAGTTGGCGAACCTGTAAACCTGGAACGCTGCATGCAAATGAATGCCCGGTTGGATGGCCACATTGTGCAAGGCCACGTTGACCAAACCGCCACCTGTATAGGCTTTAAAGAACTCGACGGCAGTTGGGAATACACCTTTGAATACGATGCCGCCATTGGCAATGTAACGGTAGAAAAAGGTTCCATCTGCATAAACGGTATCAGTCTTACCGTGGTTAACTCAAATGCGCATTCTTTTTCGGTGGCTATTATCCCCTATACGTTTGAGCATACCAACCTCCATAACGTTCGTGAAGGCTCGGTTGTTAACCTGGAGTTTGATATTATTGGCAAATACGTAGCCCGGTTAATGCAGCGTTAACGTTTCAATTCATTAACCCTCGCTTGTGCATATACTACATACTTTTGTTGCTTAACGGGTGGTTTACTGGTCATAAATAGTTTATAATACTTTACGGCCAGCTTCTTATTTTTCAGGTCCGAATCATAAATGGTGCCCAGCAGGTAATAGATGATAGGCTTGGGCGAAAACTGCAATCCTTTTTCGTAGGCCAAAACCGCGTTTTTATACTTTTTGCGCACCTCGTAGCTATCGGCCATCTCGGCATAATAATCGCTGATGTTGGGCGAGATGCCCGCTTCAATGGCCTTACCTAAAAACTCAATAGCCTTTGGCTGGTCTTTTAACGCTTTATAGGCCAGGGCTGCTATATAAAAGCTCGTTTCGGATTGTTCCAATTCGGGGATATCGGCAAAGGTTTCTACACTGCAGGTGTAATTTTTAAGGTTATAATAAGCCGCGCCCAATTTGGTAAGGATGAAACCATTTTTACTACCCAGGTCAATCATTTTCAGACAGATATCTCTTGATTGCTCATATTTGTTTTGCGACGATACCAATTTTAGCTGACTTTGCAGCAACACCACATTCTCCGGATCATGTGCAATGGCCGAATCCAATACCTTTTCGGCAGGCGCGTATTGCTTTAAGTTCACGTATAAATCACTCAGATCCGACGCGACCTCTGCTTCTGCCGGGTTAATTTTGTTGGCTTTTTGCAAATAGATGATCACTAAATTAAGCTCGCTTTTATCCAGGTAAATTTTGCTCAATTGCTTATATACCATAAAGTTGGTGGTATCTTTTTGACTTAGCAATTTGTAATAAGCCTCGGCTTTATTGTTGTTGCCGCGGCGCATGTTTATACTCCCCAAGCTAAACAGCACGCTGGTATTGGCCGTGTCAGTAGCGTAAATGCGCTGGTAATAGGCTTCTGCATCGGGCAGCCTGCCCCCCATTTGAGATGTATAGGCCAGTTTTCCCAGTACCTTTATATCGGTTACCGGCTCGGGGTATATTTTTTTGAGATAATCGGCAGCCTCGGCAAAGCGTTGGTTCTGGTAATAATCAAGCAGTAAGGCATCATTTGCGGCAGCGGGTTGCTGGGCAAATACCGATGTTAAGAAACACATTAAAAGGGAAAAGGCAATGGCATATTTCATATCAACTAAATTATTAGTTATAGATGATTTATCCAAATTTTAAACAATTTTTATTATTTGGGGTTAACATTATATAATAAAAATTAAAAAACACAACACTATGGATAAGTTAAAGAAGTTTGGACTGATGGAGAAAATTGTCCATGAACTGGAAGATTTAAAAAACAGTCAGCAGGCTATAATTACCAAACTGGCTAAAATTGAAGTCGACAATATAGAATTAGGCGATAAGCGGTTAGAAAAAGACCTGCCCGATATGCACCAGCGGGTTGCTGATAACCTGGATACCATTGTGAGCATCCTCGAAGACTTTGCCAATCAAACTGATACCTTCAGCGATAAAAATAACATCGCGGCCTTGAAAGAGCAGGACGCTATCGACAAGTTATAATATTAAAGATCCCCGGCAACGGGGATTTTTTGACCTTTTTTATAAAACCTAACCTGTATCACGAAAATTAAATGATCTATCAACCTTATTTATTGAAACAAACCACTATGAAAAAAATTTCTTTAATTGCGATTTTCTCGGCTTCGTTATTTGTATTATCCTGCAAGCCTAAAACGGGCAGTAATGAATCGGCCGACAGCAAAAAAGACAGTACCGCTACTCAGCAAACAGCCTCCCCTACCACAGCAACGCCACCTGCCACAACAACTCCTGCAAACGCGCCCAAAACTTATACCGTTACTTTTACTCCAGACACAGCTATCCTTGGCAAAAAGCAAGAGGCGGCCATTAAGGTAACCCCTGTAGGTGCAACAGACCTGAGCGATCCGGACGGTAAATCGCAGGGAATTGAATTGACATTTAAAGTAACCCTTACCAACAAAAATAAAATTGGCGGCAACTCCATAGGGGTAGCTCCTTCAGATTTCAGGTTGGTGCTTGATAACAATACCTCCATATCACAAGCCAGCGGCAGCTACGTTTCTGCCGAGCCGGAATCGACAAAAGAATCGGAAGTTATTACTTACCGCATCCCGGCTGGTGCCAAACCAAAAGCCCTTAATTTGTTTTACGATGAAACACGGGCTACAGTACAGGTGAGCTTGAAATAGGCCTTTTCCTAAAATACAAAAAACGCCCTGTTATTGATTAACAGGGCGTTTTTTGTATTTTAGGATTATATAGGAAATGTGAAATTTTTTGCTTGTTATACATCAACGGCCTACCTCTGATATAACAAAATATAAACAGTTTGTCATTGCGAGGAACGAAGCAATCCTATCTGCAAGGCTCGTCACCTGTCCTGTGAGATTGCTTCGTTCCTCGCAATGACATATTGAAAATTGTCTTTCTCTCCCTTTACAGTTGGCGAATTTTACAATTCAACATAACACTCTTCTACTGGTACTGTATATAAACCGGGCTTGGTTTTAAATCCAGTACCTCTTTGGGCGTTAACATACGGTGGGGTACGTTCTTGATATCGTTCTTGTAAAACAGCTTAAAACCGGTGAACTGCACTGGCTCGCCGGCAACAAAGTATTTGTAGGTCCCTTTTTTAAGGTCTGGGCCGCCCCAGCCGTCCATATCCATCACAAATTGTACTTCGTTACGCAGCTTGATATCTTTGTAATTGGTAACCATGCGTTTGGTGAAGCGGTGAACCACAAATATTTTGGGCGGCAGGTTGTTCTTTTTAACCAAGCCAGCCAAATAGCCAGATACATAGTTTATATCATCGGCATCAAAAGTACCGATGCGTTTGCCGGGTACACTACCCTCTTTCATGGAAAACTCCGGGTCGATACCGAAATGAACGTTGGGCATTTTTAGGTACTTTTCCAGCAATGGCAACTCTTTTTGAACCGTGCTGAAACCTACCTGGATATCTAAAAAAACCAAAGCATTTATGCCTTTAGCCATTTCAATAACCTTGTCTATCTCACTAAATGGCATCCTTAAATTATGCAAACCGTTGCGGCCTGCATCGGCCTGGGCAGTTACACAAATGTAATGCAGAGCGGGTACCACGGGGGTAAGTGTATCAGCAGCGGCCCAAGCTTTAACCTCACTTTTAAGCTTGGCTATCATTTCCTTTGGCGGATACTGCCCCAAAACTCCCATGTTTTTTGAGTACATATTACCGTAATAAGCAATGATACGGTTAAACGGAAGCACAGCGCCGGGCAAGGGGTAAACATCTTTTTTTACCGGCCATTTACCTGTTTTATCGCCATTAGCCAGCCGTTTCATTAATGAATCGTAACGGAGGGTATCAAAAGCAGCGACGCTTTTAAGGCTGGTATCTTTATAATTTTTTGAAACCGACAACCGGGCCGATGCTGTATTTGCAAACCCAATAAAAAAACTAATAGCTAATAACGCAAATACTCCTGTTACCTTCTTCATTTATAAAGTTTAGATCAATATAATTATTCGATGCTTTTACCGCGCATGGCCGTACTTATGGCCTGATCCATTAAACGCTCGGCGAAAGGACGGGTAAACTCGTTTATTTCGTCGATGTTTTTTAATATCAGGTCCTTGTCGCCGGTTGCAATGGCAGCTTTGAGGTTAACAAGAAATTGGTTGGTTTGTTCTGTTTCTTCGGCAGTAACGTAAGTGCCGTTCTTTTTCAGGAAGTTCTCGACAACGTAAACCATTTGCTGCCCCTCGGTACGGGCCTCGATCAGCATACGCTGACTTACATCATCCTTAGCGTGGGTAATACTGTCCATCAGCATTTGCTCAACCTGCTCGTCGGTAATGCCATAGGTAGGTTTTACTTCAACCTCCTGTTTAACACCCGAGCGCAGTTCAATTGCCTGAATGGTGAGGATACCATCAGCATTCAGCAAAAAGTTAATATCAACCTTGGGGAAACCGGCCGGCATAGATGGAATGCCTTTCAGATTAAACTCGGCCAGTTTACGGTTTTCTTTTATCAGATCGCGCTCGCCCTGGTAAACGGCGATTTTCATGTTCACCTGTCCGTCAATAGAGGTAGTATATTGCCTGCCACCCTTAGTTGGTACTTTGGAATTTCTGGGGATGATAACATCCATTAAACCGCCCATAGTTTCGATACCGAGCGATAAAGGGGTAACATCCAGCAGTAAGATATCTTTACGGTTGCCGGCCAAAATATCGGCCTGTATAGCAGCACCAAGGGCAACAACTTCGTCGGGATTCAAATCATCATGTACCGGGCGACCAAAAAACTCGGCCACCATTTTTTTAACCAGCGCCGTACGGGTAGATCCGCCTACCATTACCACTTCGTCAATCTCTTTTATGGTAAGCTTTGCATCTTTCAGCGCGTTGGTACAGGCGGTAATGGTTTGCTGTACTTTAGGCATGATCAGCTCTTCGAAAGTAGTTCTATCCAGCGTACACCAGATCTCTCCTATCTTTTCGTTGAAGATGCTTTGATGTGCGAACGCTTTTTTAGCTTCCTCGGCCTTAAGGCGAAGTTGCTGTGCCAGTTCATTATTGGCTATAACATCGGCCCTGTTTAGCTGGTTCTTTTCAATCCAGTAGTCAACAATAATCCGGTCGAAATCATCACCGCCCAGGAAAGTATCGCCGTTGGTGGCCAGTACTTCGAAAATGCCGTTCTGAATTTGCAGGATAGATACATCAAATGTACCACCGCCCAAATCATAAACGGCTATCGTTTTTGTTTCTTCGGGATTAAGGCCGATGCCGTAAGCTAAACTCGCGGCGGTTGGTTCGTTTACTATACGCAGCACATCTAACCCGGCAAGCTTGCCTGCATCGCGGGTGGCCTGGCGCTGCGAATCATTAAAGTACGCAGGTACAGTGATTACTGCACGGTTCACCGGGGTTTTAATGGCATGTTCGGCACGGGCTTTCAGCTCTTTTAATATGAGGGCCGATAGCTCGATAGGCGTATAAAACTTATCGCCTACCTTTATTTTAACAAGGCTTTCGGTATCATCATCAATAACCTTGTATGAGAAAAAATCCTTATAATTTTCAATATCATGGTAACTGCGACCAAGCAGGCGCTTAACCGAAAAAACGGTATTCTGCGGATCGGTTATCAAATATTCCTTTGCTTCGTTGCCAACCAGCACATCGCCCGATGGGCCAAAATGCACTACAGATGGCACCAAAACCCCTTTACCGGTATCATTTATTACGTGCGGTTGTTTATCGGGATTGATAAAGGCCACCAGCGAATTGGTAGTACCCAGATCAATACCTACAATAATATCTTCTTTTTGTATAGAACCCGTTGCCAGGTTGATAGAAACTTTAGCCATTGTGAAAACTTAACAAGCTGCAAATGTACTTAGTTTTGAGGGATGCAGTGTCTTTTGAATGTGTAATTGTGTTTTTTGTCTGAACCATGATTAAACAGATTAAAGGATTTACATGATTTAAAAAAAAATCCAATAATCACTTAATCTGTTTAATCATGGTTCAGACAATTACGCCGCAAAAGCCTCCACTGTTCTTTGCTTTTTTTCAAAAACCAACAACGATATCAGCAACGCAAACCCGATCACAAAAAAACCATCCAGCACCAGGGCCGAATCGCGCATTTCATGGGTAACGGCTTCTACAAAGCCAAAAGTAAACAGGCCCACTACTATTGATAGTTTTTCGGTAACATCATAAAAGCTGAAATAAGAGGCCGTATCTGGGATGTTTTGCGGGATATATTTAGAATAGGTGGATCGTGATATGGATTGCACACCACCCATCACCAGCCCCACCAATACAGCAGCAAAATAAAATTGGTGAGGTGTAGCTATAAAATAAACGCCAGCGCAAAGCAAACACCAAAAAGCAACTATGGTTGATAATACCTTGATATTACCAAATTTAGCAGATGCTTTTGCAGTTAATGCCGCCCCAACTATTGCAACAACCTGTATAATTAGTATAATGGTGATCAAATCCTCATCGGGCATTTTAAGCTCCTTGGCGGCAAAATTGGCGGCTACCAACAGAATAGTTTGCACCCCTACAGAGTAAAAAAAGAAGGCTGGTAAAAACCGTTTCAGCAATGGCAATTCCTTAACCCGTTTCCACACTTTGGCCAGTTCTTTAAAACCCCCTGTAAATACATTGTACTCATGCGAACCTGCATTGGGTACGCCCTTGGGCAGCAGGTAAAACGGAATAAGCGAAAAGCCTATCCACCATAAGGCAACTATCAGGAATGATAAACGGGCGGCAGCATCTTCCGTCATCCCGAATGTATTATGGAACAGCACAAATACAAAACACAACAACTGCACTACAATACTACCTCCAAAGCCGTAAATAAAGCCTTTAGCACTCACCGCATCCTGCCGATCTACAGTGGCTATTTGCGGCAGGTAGGAGTTATAAAATACAAAGCCCCCACAATACCCTACAGAGGCCAGTCCGAAACAGATCATCCCAAACTCGAAGGTTTCCATCTTGAAAAAGAACAAGCCAAAACAGGCCAGCACACCCAGCCAGGTGAACAGCTGCATATATAGCTTTTTATGCCCTTTATAATCGGCAATGGAAGTTAATATGGGTAATATAGCTACTATTATAAGGTACGACAGGCCCAGTATATAATTAGACAGTACTGTATTTACATACTTGTGCCCAAAAAAGGAAACCATTCCGCCGGGATTTTTATCCTGGGTGATCCCTACGTAATAAGCAGGGAATATGGTAGAGGTAATAACCATATTGTACGACTGGTTAGCCCAATCGAACATGGCCCATGCCCAGATGGTTTTTTTATTGTTTTTTTCTTGCATTGGTTAGGTTGAGAAGGGAATTGGAGAATGGTTGATTGAGTGAGTGGTTGATTGGATTACGTATTGTCAGAATCAGAATTTACGGAATTAAATGATTTTCAAAATTAAACGAAAAACCATTCACTACTCACCCAATCAACCACTCACTAAACTACTTAATCCCGTAATGATCGTTCATTAATTTTACAAATATCGATCCTGGCAGTATGGCTTTAAGCGTAGGCACTATGGTTTGGCCTATGGCACCTACCAGGTAGCTATGTGCGGGTTTTGATTTACCTATTATTTTAACTATTTGCGCGGCCAGTTTTGCTGGGCTTGCGCCTATGCTTTCGTCTTTTTCCATGGCGGCAACGGCCGCCTCAAATTCGGCTTTCAGTTTGTCGTTCTTTAGTGTGAACGGAACTTTTTCGCGATTACCGGTAAAGTCGGTTTTAAAATCGCCCGGGTTTACTACCGCTACTTTAACGCCCGTGTTTTGCAACTCCATGCGCAGGCTTTCAGAATATCCTTCAATGGCAAATTTAGACGCGCTATATAGTCCCTGGTATGGCAAACCAAATAAGCCAGCCAATGAGCCTATATTTATAACAAGACCTTGTTTTTTTTCAATCATGCCCGGCAAAACCGCGCTGCTTACACGCACCACGCCAAAAAAGTTAACCTCAAATTGCTTTTTAGCAATATCAACAGGCATAGCATAAAGCGGCCCGGTAATTCCGTTACCTGCATTGTTTACCAGCACATCTATCTTGCCTTCGGCTTTAATAATAGTTGCAATGGCGGCATTTACCGATGCATCATCGGTAACATCCATTTGTAATGGCTTAAATGACACATCAGAGATCCGTTTAATATCGCGCGTTGTGCCATAAACGGTATGCCCTTCGGCAGCCAGCGCAGTAGCAGTAGCCAAACCTAAACCAGATGATGCCCCTGTTACAAGAATTACTTTTTTCATTTTTGATTTAATAATTGAATGCGAATGTGTTGATTTTTTATGAAGAGATAACTAATTCCTTAAAAACTATAAAAATATAATTATTGGCGCTAATAAAGCGGCTTTAAACTTATTAAATAAAATAAATTATCAACGATAAAAAATAAACTATAGCTTTAAAATCAGATTGGATTAAAACAGACGCCTTTCATGAAGATTAACCTAAAAACAACTGTATTTCTTTTCCTTAATTACTTCATGTAACATTTTAAAAACGCCCGTATCTAAACCATACTATTAACATAAACCTTTTCAAAAAAATGTTAAGCATACGCAACATTGTTAAACAATATGCCGGCCACAGGGCTTTGGATGATGTAAGTCTGGAGGTTGAAAGCGGCAAGATCTTCGGTTTGCTTGGGCCAAACGGCGCAGGCAAAACCTCACTCATCCGCATTATAAATCAGATAACCGCGCCCGATTCCGGCGAGGTTTATTTCGACGGGCAAAAGCTCAATCAATCGCACATCGAACGCATCGGCTACCTGCCCGAAGAACGCGGTCTGTATAAAAAAATGGAAATTGGCGAGCAAATGATATATCTGGCCCGCCTTAAAGGCCTGAGTCGCGATGAGGCCACAAAACGCTTAAAGCTTTGGTTTGAAAAACTGGGAATGGAAACCTGGTGGAAAAAGAAAATAGAAGAACTTTCAAAAGGCATGCAGCAAAAGGCCCAATTTGTGGCTACCGTACTGCACGATCCCGATCTGATCATCCTTGATGAACCATTCAGCGGTTTCGACCCGGTGAACGCCGAAGTAATTAAAGACGAGATCCTGGAGCTTAATAAAAAAGGCGCTACCATCCTTTTCTCCACCCACCGGATGGAATCGGTAGAGGAACTTTGCGATTCTATTGCGCTTATTCATAAATCGCACAAGATACTGGATGGCAGGGTTAAAAACATCCGTAACTCGTACCGTAACGACACTTATTTAGTAGAATATGCAGGTGCGCCGTTAAACTTTGATGGCCTGCAGCCCTTTGATATTATTGGCGATACCATTACCGACGAAGATACAAACATCATCCGCGTAAAACTAAATGGTACAAATACCTCAAACGATGTGCTGCAATACCTTATTCCCAAAACACACATCAATATGCTGCAAGAGGTGATACCCAGCATGAACGAAATTTTCATTGAAAAAGTAAACCAAATCTCCTAAGCCATGAACAAAATATTACTCATTATACAGCGCGAGTATATTACCCGCGTTCGCAAAAAATCATTCATAGTGATGATATTTGTGGTGCCGTTGCTGATATTGATCATGGGTGGTGTGATTGCCTTAGTGGCTAAAAACAGCCAGCAATTAACAACCTTACAGGTGATTAACGTAGTAGACAATAGCGGTATTTATGCCAAAAAACTTAAAGATAAGCCCAATATTAAATTCATTGAAAGCCAGCTGGATATTAATAAAGCTAAAGCTATATCAAAAGATGATGAAAATATCCTGACGCTCTTTATTCCTACAGATTACGTTAAAGATGGCGGTGTACAGATCTTTTCAAAAAAGAAATCGGCCATGCAGGTTACCGATGAAATTGAAAGGCAGATGAATGAAATAACGTTAAATAACAACATGGTTTTAAACCATATTGATACGGCGGTTATCCATTCCTTAAAAAAAACAGATATATCTGTAAAAGCCGTTGAAATTACCGCTACGGGCGATAAAGATGCCAACATAGGCCCAAACATAGCTATAACAATAGCCTGCGCTATCCTTATTTACATTTCCCTGCTCATATATGGCGGGCAGGTGATGCGTGGTGTTATTGAAGAAAAAACCAGCCGGATAATTGAGGTGATCATATCATCAGTAAAACCATTTCAACTGATGCTTGGTAAAATAATTGGCGTGGGTTTGGTTGGTTTAACACAATTTGCCGCGTGGATCATCTTATCAATAATTTCAACAAAAATAGCGGGGCATGCCTTTAACTCGCCTGCAAGCCCTATGGCCGGTGCGTTGGCCACATTGCAAACCATTCCCTTTGGATATATATTGGGTTGTTTCCTGTTTTACTTTTTAACCGGATACTTATTATATAGCGCAATGTTTGCAGCGGTAGGCTCGGCGGTTGACAGTGAAACAGAAACACAACAGTTCATGTTCCCGATAACACTTCCCCTCTTATTTACTTACTTTTTATCGGTGTCGGTATTGTTCAGGGCACCTGATAGTACATTGGCGGTGTGGCTATCTATTATACCGTTTACGGCACCGATAGCCATGATGGTACGCCTGCCTTTTGATCCGCCCGGGTGGCAACTTGCGCTATCCATGTTTATGATGATAGCAGGTTTTTTATTCACTACGTATGTAGCAGCAAGAATATACCGCGTTGGTATTTTGATGTACGGCAAAAAAGCAAGCTTTAAAGAACTGGCCAAATGGTTCTTTTATAAGGAGTAATGCTGCTATTGCCTATAAAAAACAAAGCCGGACTTGTGTAAAACAAGTCCGGCTTTGTTATATGTTATTAAGTATGATTTAGAACGAAAAACGCAAGCCTAAACCAAAGCGGGCGGCTGTAAAATCGGAATTATCGCCAACGTAAAAGGCCGGGCGCCAGTCAAACGACAAATCAAGCGGGGTATCGCCTACTTTATAATCTAAACCAGCCATCGGTCTGATATAAAAATCGGTATTACCATGACCAAAACCCAAGGCCGGACCAATTCCTAAATAGTAATTTAATCCGCCAGAGTTTTTAATAGGCGCATTATATTGATAATAAGCGGCAAGATATGAACCGCCATTGCCAAACAAAAGTTCAACCTGACCGGCATTATTTCTATCAAAAAAGTGTTTAAGCGCCGGGCCAACCAATGTTGAGCCATCGCCAAAATCAACGGTTAAACCCGCAGAGTTTTCAGTTTCAGATGAGGCAGCGCGTGAACGCGAACGTTGTGCATTAGCATTGTTTGCAATAAAGAAAGAAGCGGCACAAAATAGTAATAGTAACTTTTTCATAATGTTTGTTTAGATAAACGGATAAGTATTAATTAAAACCCACCTAAACAAATACCATACCGATTGGCATCATATGTTAATCAATACCACCTCCACTCCCCAGTTTTTTAAGTAAAAACAATATTTTACTTCATATTATATCCCATATAAGCGTTCCGGCATATATGGAAAGCGTTAAAACAATTATGTATAGTTTACAACACATTAATACATCCGCATTTTGTAATTACATTGTAAGCGTTTAATAATCTGCAAAAACGACTAAACAATTTGGCCGAATATTTATTTTAGCATCATGAGTAAACGCGTTGCCGTGATGGACCTTGGCACCAACACCTTTCATTTGTTGATTGCCAGTGGTACAGCCCATAATTATCAGGAAATTGTGCACCTGCACGAGTCGGTAAAGCTTGGCGAAGGGGGCATAAATAAAGGTTACATTTTACCAGAAGCTTTTGCGCGCGGCATTAATACCATGCTGCAATTTCAGCAGCAGATTGAAGCTAACGGTGTTGAACAAGTACGGGCCATAGCCACATCTGCCCTGCGAAGCGCGTCAAACGGTAACGATTTTATTAACGAAGTAAAAGCCAAAACAGGCATCAGCATTGAAATTATAGATGGCGCGCAGGAAGCCGAATTTATTTATAACGGCGTAAGGCTTTGCGGCTGTTTATCAGGCGGCAGTTCGCTTATAATGGATATCGGTGGTGGCAGTGTGGAGTTTATTTTAGGCAATGCCGATCATATCATTTATAAACAGAGCTTTGAAATTGGCGCGGCCCGCCTTATGGATCTTTTCCATCGTACTGATCCTATCCCAGCAGCCTCTATCCAAGCCTTAAACTTATACCTGGAAGACAAACTGAGCGACCTGTTTAAAGCCGTTACAAACCACAAAGTGGAAGTGCTTATAGGTTCATCCGGCGCGTTTGAAACTTTCGCCGGGTTAATTGAAATTGAAAAAGGCGAGGAATTTGATCTTAAAAAGAACGTTAGCTATACCTTTAATGAAACCGAGCTGCTAACATTAACCAATCAACTCGTACAATCTACCCATCAGAAACGGGCAGGTAATAAGGCTATTATACCAGTAAGGGTTGATATGATAGTGGTAGCATCGCTTATTACGCGGTTTATTATGCATAAATTACAGATCGGCAACGTAATGATGTGTACCAACTCGTTAAAAGAAGGTGTATTGGCCGGGATGCTGGATTAAGCAGGTAACAGTTTTCCAGCTAAAAAATGTGTGTTATGGAGTGCCACATCCGTTGAAAAAACGATTGCCGTACCTGATAAGCACCAACTAATACAACGTCATTTAACTGCGGGTCTTCTTTCAGTTTAACATCAAACTTTGTTTGGCTTTGCTGGCTTATATCAATATAAGCGGTTTCATAGCCAATAAAACTTACAGTTAATGTATCGGCATTGGCAGGCAACTCTATTTTATATTCCCCATTAAGGGCTGTCGAAGTTTTTATAGCTAAACCTTTCACCATTACTGTAGCCCCAGCAACAGCCAGTGTATCGTCAAATACCCGTCCGGTGATAATCCTGTTTGAAGAAAACTGAGTCGTGGTTATGGGTGCCGGTTTATCCTTACCATTTTGCTTAGTTACAGGGTACTTGCTTGTTGATGGTTTGGTTTGCGCATCAGCCTTGAAATATACTGATGATCCAATTACACCAACAAAAAGCGCTAACCTCTTCCACTGGCTCACTGGTTGCTGGTTTTCTATATAAAGCTGATGATTTATGCTTTTCAGTTGCACATCGCTAAAGCGGCCGCAGCTATTGGTTCTATCTGCCAGGTAATTTATCACTTCGGCATTGCTCATACCCGTAAAATCGGTTACGGTTTTACAGCAGCTTTGGCAATAACGGCCTTTATCAACAGGCGCCATACTTTGCCACGATTCATGACAAGCTTGCGGGATACTAATATTTTTGATACCCATTTATGATCAATTAAATATACTGCGAATAGGTTTTCTAATATACCTGTAATATACACGTTTAACAAATGACTGCCTCCTCACAATCACCACCTCACCCATTACCTGGGGTGCAAGTTTTATCTGATAAACAGCAGCCGCCTTAGTATTAATATTAACCGTTTTTGTGGCGTAACCTATAAAAGTCAATACAAGCTGCGATGCAGATGTGGGCACGCTTAATTTAAAATTACCATAAGCATCGGCTATTGTGCACTTTAAATCTTTTTGCTCCATTACTTTAACACCCGGCAGCGGCATATTTAATTCATCAACCACCTGCCCGGTTATTGTTTTATAGGTTGCAGTATCACGCAAAAGCACTTTACCCATTGTTATTGTACCGGCATCGGGTTTATTGCCGGGCGCTTGTTCCGTTGTGGGTTTAGTTTGCGCGTTGGCTTTATAAAATATTGTTGAACCGAATACTCCCATGAGCATTACCAACCGTTTCCAACCGCCTGCGGCAGGTACGCTCTGCACATTAAGCTGATGGTTTATGCTATTTAACTGATAGTCATTAAACCGGCCGCAAACATGGCTTTGTTTAGCCAGATAGTTTATCACTTGCTGATTGCTCATACTGGTAAAATCGGTAACGGTTTTACTACAGCTTTGGCAATGCATGCCTTGCTCAACAGGCGTCATTTGTTGCCACGACTGGTGACAGGCCTGTGGGATATTTATATTTTTAACTGGCGTCATAAATGATAATTTACTTTAGGATGCCGGTTATGGCAGGTTTCCATAAAGCCGATTAAAATTTAATTATACTGTGTAAAAACAACCCAACAGGTAGAAAAACCGATCAGCAACACCAGTGCGGCACTCAACAAAAACTCCTTACGATAAACAAAAATGGCGGTAACCAAACATATAATAATTTGAATTACAATTAAAAATGCTTCGCCAATTATAATAAGCTCATCTTTTTGCGTGTGAAAGTAAATGGTATAAGCAATAAGCACCAATAAATTTGTGCCTGCTATTATCATTTGCGGCGTTTTGTCTTTTTCGTCTTCCTTCATCACTTAGTGCATGGTGGCTATCATTACACACGTCGAAAAACCAATTACAAGTATTAAAACCGCGCTTAGCAGCCAGCTCCATTTACGAAATATTATAGCTCCAAAAATGCACACCACAACGTGTATCCCAAACAAGTACATATCCAGTACAAGCAATTGCTCGCTGCCTAACGCGCAAATTATGGTATAGCCAGCAAGTACTGCCAGGTTTATACCAACTATGCGCATATTTTTATTAGGTATGGGCTTCTTTTCTTCTTCCATTATACTATTATTTCATTTCGCAATTGCTCCAGGTACTCCCGCTTATCGTCACGGTAAAAAATGTTCATGGTTTCAAACGGGATGATCTGCATATCCTTATTTACAATATGCACGCATGATTTTTTAATGGCACGCACATCAAAATTTTGCGCATCAATGAATTGCATAATAATCACCCTGAATAAGTTATCATAACTCAGTTCGGGCGCGTCAATTTCTGGCAGGCAACACAATATACTGTGCAAATGCTCCTTAGCCTTATCAACAGAATTACCCGTACTGAACATATTAAGCAGGTGCCCTTTCAGCACCTCATCCTGTTCGTAAACAATAGTATTCCGCGAGTTGTCAAGCAAATCGTCTGGGTTGATCATCCGGGTTAAAGGAAATACCTGGTCGCCAAGTTTTAGTGCATAGGCCATCACCAGCGCATCAGGGTTACAGGGTACCGGGATCAGATCGTTCTTGTTAAATATATTGGTTTGTTCCAGTATGGCTGTACGCACCTCGGTAAGGGTATACCTGTCTGTTTTCTCGTTAAAATTCTCTAACCTCCCGGCTTGTTGCGTGGGTTGAAAAGTTACGCCACGCACGCAAGGCTGTTTTAGTGCATATTCAATAATACTCCCTATTTCATCGGTGTTTAAATCCTTTTGCAAGGTTACTACAAGCGTGGTAGACAGGTTGTATTTGTTTAAATGTTCCAGCGCCTTGATCCTTACTTCTCGCAGATCTTCGCCGCGCAGTTGTTCCAGCGCTTCTTTTTTAAAGGAGTCAAATTGCAGGTAGATCTCAAAATCGGGCATATAAGTGGCCAGTCGTTTCACAAATGCTTCGTCCTTGGCTATGCGTATGCCGTTGGTGTTCACCATCAGGTGCTTAATAGGTTTTGTTTTGGCGATGTCCAGGATCTCAAAAAATTGCGGATGCACGGTAGGTTCGCCCCCACTTATCTGCACTACATCGGGCCTGCCTTCGTTTTCAACAATTACATCCAGCATCTGCTCAATCTCCTGCAGGGTACGGTGCCGGCCGTAACTTGGCGATGACATGGCGTAGCAGGTAGGGCAACTCAAATTACACCTATCTGTAACCTCCACCACGGTAAGGCATGAATGCTGCTCATGATCCTGACATAAACCACAATCATAAGGGCATCCGTAGTGGGTTTTGGCATTAAACTTCAGCGGCATCTCGCTGCGCTTGGCATAGTTGCGGCAGTTTTTATAATATTCAATATCGGTAGCTATAAGTACCTTTTCAAAACCGTGCTGCCGGCAGTTTTTAAGCATGTAAACTTTATCATCCTCAAAAACTATTTTGGCATCAACCCGGCGCAAACAGGTTGAACAGATACTCAGCGTAAAATCATAATAAATATACGGGCGTTCGGGCATGAGGTTTTATAAGTTTTTGTGGATATAAAAATACTTTATAATAATACAAAATACCTGCGATACAAACCAATTGAATTACCGAAAGACCGAAACTGAAAAAATAATCGGGCTTAATAAACTCATCCAAAAATCTAAACAACAGGTAACTCACCATAAAAACCTTAAACCTGCTGCCGTTGGTAAACTCATAACGTTTTTCTACCAGTTGCAGCACCATCCAAAGTATCAGCCAAAACAATATCTCATATAAATTGGTAGGATGCCTGCGAATACCATCGCCAAAATCAATAGCCCACGGTAAATTTGATGCAATGCCATAAGTTCCATCCTCCAACCCAGCCAAAAAGCAACCGGTGCGCCCAATAACCATAGCCACTACAAGCGGATAAACCATCATATCGCCTGAGGATACGGTAACTCCTATTTGTTTCTTGGTTAATTCCACCCCAATTAATCCGCCCAGCATACCGCCAACTATGGTTTTGTTACCCATAAAATACATAATATTGAACTGCGAGAGCAAAGTTGGATTTTCAAGAACACCAACCACATGCGATCCTACAAAGGCACCAAATGCCGCACCTATAAATATAATGAGCCGGTTATGCTCGCTTATACTATCGGTGTGGTGTTTACGCAGCCATGCATAATAGCGGTAACCTAAAAAATAGGCCAGGGTTTCGCATATAAAATGCACCGGTATGTGCGATTTGCCGATAGGTATATTTATAGGGAAGTGCATAATTATTCCTTAAACTCTCCCAGCGTTCCTATTTCTTTTAGGGCTTTGCGATAAGATGCCATATTAAATCTGGTACCTGGCTTACGTGTTTGTTCATTTAAGTTAAAATACCAAGTGGTTCCGTCTTTGTCTGTCGTTGTCGCCGGCATTCCGTACCCGAAAGTAATGTTGTAATTTAGCTGTAGTATGGGATTAATGGGTACATATCCATTTGGGTGAGGTAAATAAATAATTTCCAGACTATGTGCATTTATTGGCACGTTAAAAGTAAACTCTCCTTTATTATTGGTTGTTGTTTTAATGGATGTTCCCGTAATGCAAACAGTGGCGTTAATTAATCCGGCTGTATCATTCGCTCCGGTAATTCTTCCGGATATGGTCTTAAAAGCAGTATCCACTTTTGGCAAATCCTGCATCTCATTATGAAATACATTGTTTTTTGCAGATCCCGTATAAAAAAAGAAACATCCCACAAAAACTGCAAGCACGCAATATCTATACTTAAATAATTTTCTATTTTTCATCTTATTAATATGCGCCATAATATAATTTATTTCAATGATCCATTTTACAAATAGTTTCCATATTTGTAAGTTAAAGTTTGTTAATCTTTTAACACTATAACTCAACCATTCGTTCTGTATCTTTTTTAAGTCGGGTCAAATTTTTTGCGGCATCCTTTGTATATTGGTGGCTTAAAGCATCTGCATGAAAATAAAATTTACCGGCTTAGCCCTGTTAGCAGTTTTTTCCCTTGCTGCCCAGGCACAAAAACACAAGATCAACCCTAACGACACTACTACTAATTACAACCCTGCCGAAGCTTTTTCGCCGCAGTTTTATAGCGAGAAAGGCAATGAATTTCATAGTGCCAACGGCGATCCCGGACCCAAATACTGGCAAAACCGTGCTAACTACCAGATTGCAGTAACGCTTGATACCGTTAGCAAAACTATTAGCGGTGCCGAAACCATTGAATACATTAACAACAGTCCCGATGCTTTGCAATACCTGTGGCTGCAAATGGACCAGAATACTTATAAAAAAGATGCCCGGTCGAACTTTGTAACTGGTGTTGTGCCTAAACCCGAAAAACATACCAATGGTTACGAGATTGCATCGGTAAGCATTTTAACGGGTGACGTAGCCAAACCGGTAAAGTATATAATTACCGATGCCCGTATGCAGTTGCAACTGCCAACCGCGCTTGCAGCAAAGGGCACCATCCGCATTAAAATAAAATATAAATACACCATCCCCGGCGATTTTGGGAACCGTACCGACTATTCTGACACCAAAAACGGCAAGATCTACGAAATTGCGCAATGGTTTCCGCGTATGTGCGTGTATGATGATACCAGCGGCTGGGATACCCTGCCATTTTTAGGCAGCGGTGAATTTTATTTAGATTATGGTGATTTCGACTACCAGGTTACCGTTCCATGGGATATGATAGTTGCCGGCTCGGGCGAGTTGGTGAACCCTAAAGAAGTACTTACCGCCAAACAGCTGGCCCGCCTTGATGCAGCCCGCAACAGCGATAAAACCATTATGATCCGCGATTTGGCCGAGGTAAACGAGCTGACCAGTCGCCCGGTAAATAAGGGCACGCTTACCTGGCACTTTAAAATGTTTAACACCCGCGATGTAGCCTTTGGCGCATCGAAGGCCTATATATGGGATGCGGCGAGGGTTAACCTGCCTGGCGGTAAAAAGTCGCTGGCCATGTCTGTTTACCCGGTAGAAAGTTACGGTAACGATGCCTGGGGGCGCGCTACCGAATACCTTAAAAAATCGATAGAATACTTTTCAGAAAAATGGTTTGTGTACCCTTATCCCGTTGCTATTAACGAGGCCGGTACAGCGGGCGGTATGGAATATCCGGGTATTGTGTTTGATGGCATAACCGATAAAGGCAGTGTGCTTTACTGGGTTACCGCGCATGAAATAGGCCACAACTGGTTCCCGATGATCGTAGGATCAAACGAGCGCCGTTTCGCCTGGATGGATGAAGGTTTCAATACCTTTATTGACGTATATGCGTCTGACGCATTTAACAAAGGCGAATTTGCACCCAAACGCGATAGCGAATATGCGCCCAACGGCGGCAACCCGGCCGATGAGATCATCCCCTCTATTTTAGATCCTGCGTCGCCTACTATTATGACCGCGCCCGATGCCATCGCCGAAAAATACCGCCATCCCCTAACCTATTATAAACCCGCATTTGGGCTGGTTTTATTGCGCGAGCAAATTTTAGGCAAAGAGCGGTTCGACTATGCATTCCGCAATTACATTAACAAATGGGCCTACAAGCACCCACAACCCGATGATTTTTTCCGTTCGATGGAAAACGGCGCAGGTGAGGATCTTTCCTGGTTTTGGAAAGGCTGGTTCTATAACAACTGGATTTCGGATATAGCACTTATTGAAGCCAAATATGCTGGTAAAGATGCTTCACAAGGAATTAGCATTACCGCTGTGAACAAGGAAAAACTGCCTATGCCGTTCACCATTGAAGTAAAGTTTAAAGACGGCACCAAAAAACGCAGCTATATGCCGGTTGAAACCTGGCTGCAAAACACCAGGATCACCTTCACGCTCCCCACCACCCAGGAAGCTGAAAGCGTCACCATCGACCCGGATAATGCCCTGCCCGATGCAAACAGGGGGAATAATAGTTTGAAGGTGAAGTAAAAATTAAATTTATTAAAGAACAGACTTACGAAGTTTTAAAAACTTCGTAAGTCTTAAGAATACTATTTTCATGAAAAAGGCCTCTGCATAATGCAGAGGCCTTTTTCATGAAAAACTCCTGTCATTCTGAGCGTAGCGAAGAATCTATTAAGCGGCTTACATATCGTACAATAGATTCTTCGTTCCTCAGAATGACAAGTTAGTTTTAAGATCAATCTGCACATCTGAAATCTAAAATCTGCACATCAAAAGCCTACGATTTTATCACCCGTTGTATCTCGTCGAGTTTCATGAGGGCCTCTACAGGGGTTAGGGTATTTACATCGAGGTTGTTCAGGGTATCGCGGATCTTTACCAATACGGGGTCATCTATAGAAAACATCTGCATCTGTACGGCTTGCTTTTGCACCTTGCGGATACTTTCTTTTATATGCTCACCGCCCGTACGCTCGTTTTCCAGTTTCTTCAGTATTTCGTTGGCACGCGTCAGCACCTTTTGAGGCATGCCCGCCAGCTTGGCTACGTGAATCCCGAAACTGTGCTCGCTGCCGCCGGGTACCAGTTTACGCAGGAAAATGATCTGCTGCCCAACCTCTTTTACCGATACATTAAAGTTTTTTATCCGGTTAAATGTGTTGCTCAACTCATTTAACTCGTGGTAGTGGGTGGCAAACAATGTTTTTGCCTTTGCAGCCGGGTGGCTATGCAGGTATTCGGCAATTGACCATGCTATGGAGATACCGTCATAAGTAGAGGTACCACGACCGATCTCATCCAGCAGAATCAAACTCCTGTCGGATATATTATTGAGGATACTGGCCGTTTCGTTCATCTCCACCATAAAGGTCGATTCGCCCGACGACAGGTTATCCGATGCTCCTACCCTTGTAAAGATCTTATCAACCAAACCAATAGAGGCTGATTTAGCCGGCACAAAGCATCCCATCTGCGCCATAAGCACAATCAAGCCGGTTTGTCTTAACAGAGCCGACTTACCCGCCATGTTGGGGCCGGTAATAATGATGATCTGCTGCGTTTCCGAATCGAGATAAACATCATTGGTAATATAACTTTCGCCCAGGGGCAAATTCTTTTCTATCACCGGATGACGGCCGCCCTTGATATCCAGCACACGGCTTTCATTCATCTCGGGTTTGGCGTAGTAGTTTTTTATGGAGATGGTTGCAAAGTTAAGCAGCACATCCAAACGGGCAATCAGCTGTGCGTTAAGCTGTATAGGCTTAATATATTCGGCAAGCGAATACAGCAGATCGTTATATAAGCGGGTTTCAATAACCAGGATCTTTTCCTCGGCACCCAAAATTTGTTCTTCGTATTCTTTAAGTTCGGGCGTAATATAGCGCTCGGCGTTCACCAGCGTTTGCTTACGGATCCATTCTGAAGGTACCTTGTCGCGGTGACTGTGCGTAACCTCCAGGTAATAGCCAAACACATTATTGAACGATACTTTAAGCGACGGAATACCCGTCGATTCAGCCTCGCGTTTTTGAATTTCGAGCAGGTAACCTTTACCGCCGAAAGCTATTTTGCGCAGCCTGTCCAGTTCCTCGTTAATACCCTCGTTCATTACCGAGCCTTTTACAATCATTACCGGCGGCTCGGGGTGCAGTTCGCGTTCTATTTTTTCGCAGATGAGCACACATGGATTAAGCTGCTCACCTATAGCGCGTAATGGTAAACTTTCAGATGTTTCGGCTATTTTTTTAATGGCGCCAATGGCCATTAACGCTTTTTTAAGCTGACAAACCTCACGTGGGTTGGCCTTTTGCAAACCTATTTTGGAAATCAATCTTTCCAGATCGCCTATTTGCCTGATCTGATTTTGAAGGTTCTCGCGTAGTTCTTCATGGGCTATCATGTATTCCACTACGCCCAGACGATCGTTGATGGGTTTTATCTCCTTAAGCGGCATCACTATCCAGCGGCGCAACAGGCGTGCGCCCATAGGCGAGCAGGTATGGTCAAGCACATCAACCAGGGTCAGCGCATTCTCGTTGGTTGATCCAACCAGTTCCAGGTTACGGATACTGAACCTATCCAGCCACAGGTACCTGTCCTCTTCAATTCGGCCGATAGCACTAATGTGCTGCAGGTTGCGGTGTTCGGTTTCGTTAAGGTAATGAATGGCCACGCCCGCGGCTATAATGCCCAGGTTTAGCTTATCTATCCCAAATCCCTTTAATGATTTTACGCCAAAGTGTTTAAGCAGTGTTTCGGTAGCGTAATCGCCGCTGTAAGGCCATTCGTCCAGGGCATAAGTATAGAAACGATCGCCGTAATCATCCTTAAAATCCTTACTGCGGCTCTTTGGGTATATTACCTCGCTTGGCGAAAAGCTTTGCAGCAGCTTATCAATATAATCGCTGTTACCCTGCGCGGTCAAAAACTCGCCGGTTGAAATATCTATAAGGGCAATGCCGATGGTGTTCTTCTCAAAATGCAGCGAAGCCAGGTAATTATTGCTTTTTTGGTGCAGTATGTTATCATTGGTGGCCACGCCGGGGGTTACCAGTTCGGTAACACCACGCTTAACAATGGTTTTGGTGGCTTTTGGGTCTTCCAACTGATCGCAGATGGCTACACGCTGCCCGGCACGTACCAGCTTTGGCAGGTAGGTATCCAGCGAATGGTGCGGAAAGCCCGCCAGCTCGATATGTGTACCCACGCCATTACCGCGGCGGGTAAGCACAATACCCAATATACCGGCGGCCTTAATGGCATCTTCTCCAAAAGTTTCGTAAAAATCACCCACGCGAAAAAGCAGCAAAGCACCTGGGTACTTAACCTTTATAGCGTTATATTGCTGCATTAAGGGGGTTTCTTTGGTAGTATCTTTAGCCAAGCGGTTGCTCCTTTTATTAATCGGGTAAAGTTAATGCATTGGGTGGGGTTTTACCTCATTGTGGAAAAGTTGAGGAATTGTGGATTATGCTTGCATTGCGATCTTTATTCCTTTATTCCTTTATCCTTTATCCTTTTACCTAAATCTGTATATTCGGCCATGAAACGCAAATACTGCCTCCTTATACTTTTGATGATAAGCCTAAAGTGTTACAGCCAGGATTATAAAACACTTATTGCCGAACATCGTAAAAGCTATGCAGCAGATTTTTTGTCAGATGCAGGTAGTCCGCTAAAGAAAGACGACCTGCAGTTTTTGCGTTTTTATGGTGCCGATAGCACCTACAGGGTCGTAGCCAACGCAAAAATTCTGATTAACGAAACACCCTTTGTAATGCCCGTATTTAGCGGAACAGGAAGCGGTTATGCCCGTTACGCCGTACTTAATTTTACGCTTAAAGGCAAACCGTATGAACTTACCATTTATAAAAGTTTAGCCCTGGCCAATAATCCGCAGTATGCCGATTACCTTTTTCTGCCTTTTACCGACGATACCAATAGCCTTACCACTTACGGCGGCGGCAGGTACATTGACCTGCGTATTGGAGATATTAAATACGGCAAAGTAACTATCGATTTTAACAAAGCCTACAACCCCTACTGCGCGTTCAGCGGCGGCTACGCCTGCCCCAAACCTCCCGGCGAAAATAAGCTGGCTACCAGCATAGAAGCCGGCGAGAAATTATTTGCAGGCGAAAAAAAGCATTAATATTAGTCAGTTTTACAACTCCTTTATAACCCTGCAAGGATTGCCAACCGCTACCACGTTTGCGGGGATATCCTTCGTAACCACGCTCCCCGCGCCTATAGTAGTATTATCACCTATGGTTACACCGGGGCAAACAATAACGCCTCCGCCAAGCCACACGTTGTTACCTATGGTAATCGGCGCAGCATATTCAGGTCCTTTAATTCGTTCTGCTGCAATTATGGGATGGTAGGCCGTGTATAGCTGCACGTTTGGCGCTAAAAAAACATTATCGCCAAAGGTAACACGTGCACAATCCAGTATGATACAATTAAAATTCATGAACACATTATCGCCCGCGAATATGTTAAAACCATAATCGCAGTAAAATGGCGATTGTATATCTATAGCGCCCTTAATACCCCCAAACAGCTCCTTTAAAACGTTAAGTTTTGTTTGCTTGTCATCATAATCGGCGGCATTGTATTGTGTAAAAAGCACGCGGGCTTTTGAGCGCAGGGCCACTAATTCCGCATCGCAGGCATTGTAAAGCTCGCCGGCAATCATTTTTTCCAGTTCGGATGTGTTATTCATAGCAGATGTATATAAGCCACCCAAATTAAACAATGACTTGTAATAATTATGTTTTTATACCATGAAATTTGTGCAGCACAAACTTGCAAATACAAATAATTGTAATTTACTTTGCAATACAAAGTACTTTTTAATTATGCAATTTAATAAAATCTACTTCGCCCTTACCCTACTGCTATTGCTGATAGAAATATTCATTGGCACATATGTGCACGATGTAGTTATCAGACCATTTGGCGGGGATTTTTTGGTGGTGATATTGCTGTACTGCTTTGTAAAAACTTTTTTTAGTAAACCGGCCGTTCCTGTGGCCATTTACGTACTACTTTTTGCTTACCTGGTAGAAGGTTCGCAATACTTTCATTTGGTACACTTACTGGGTTTGCAGCAATCAAAAGCAGCAGTTATCTTATTAGGCAGCACATTTTCATGGGCAGATATGCTTTGCTACACATTGGGCATTTCGCTGGTGATTGCCATTGAAAGAACAAAGATGATTTACATGGCCCCGATTAATAAAAGCGTTAACTGATATGGAGTATTTTGTAAACGAGGATTCAATAGTGCGCAGGATTTGGGGTAAGGCCGATACCATCCTGTTTATTTTTGCCGGTGCCGCAGCCGAGTTTGCCCTGAATAAAGCGGTAGACTGGCTATACTATACCGGTCGCCTGCCGGCAGATCCGCTGGCGAGGTTGTTTTCAACAGTAGCTTACTCCCGGCAGATCATATTTTCGGACCAGGAAGCCGCCTTAAAGTCCATCGACAAAATTAACGCCATACATAAAGGCGTTGAGGCCCATCGCGGCGCACAAATTCCAGATTGGGCCTACCGTGATGTACTGTTCCTGCTTATCGACCTGTCCATCCGCTCTTATGAACTACTGGAACGCAAACTTACCGAAGCGGAAAAGGCCGAAACATTCGCAGTTTTTAACCGGGTTGGCCTGCGGATGCAGCTTACAGGTTTACCTGTTGATTACGCCGAATACCTGCGCATGCGTCAGGATCACTTGCAGCAGAATCTTGTGAGCGGAGAATTAACGGTTGATCTTTATCGCCAGTATAAAAAACATTTGGGCACGGCACGTTACCAAATACTAAAACAGGCGCAATTGCTGGTGGCCCCGCCGCAGGTGCGCAAACTGCTTAAATTAGGCAATCAAGCCTGGCTGCTGCCCATCATCTGGGGTTACAAGTTGTTAAAAACAATACGTGCCGAAGCCTTTTTACGTAATGCCCTGCTGCCTGCCGAGTATAAAGCGCAGATCATCGCAATGGACAGTCCTTATCATCAGCAGAAATAAAATTGAAAACATACCTCAACCACTTTTTAATTTTTGTGTATCAGCAGGCGTTGTCATGCTTGTTTCCCGTGCTGGTGTTTAGTATGCTGGCCCTATCGCATTTGTTTGCCAATATTTTGCCGCGATATGATTTTATGCTGATTGCCTGCCTAAGCATACAGGCCATTATGTATTACACCAAAATTGAAACAAAGGACGAAGTGCTGGTAATATGCATCTTCCATCTGTTGGGTTTATTGATGGAACTGTTTAAGGTACATTTTGGCTCATGGACTTACCCCGAACTTGCCTATACCAAACTTTTAGGCGTCCCCCTCTACAGCGGCTTTATGTATGCCAGTGTAGCCAGCTATATGTGCCAGGCCTGGCGCAGACTCAACCTGCAAATACTCAACTGGCCCAGCCACAACATTGCCCGAATCATCGGCGCGCTGATATACCTCAACTTTTTCAGCAACCATTTTATTATAGATGTACGGTATGCTATCGGCTTGCTCATCATTTACTTTTTTCGCCGGTCGGTAGTGGTGTTTTATTTAGATGGCAAAGCTTACCGCATGCCTACCATACTATCGTTCCTGCTTATTGGTTTTTTTATATGGCTTGCCGAAAACCTGGCCACTTCTCTTGGGGCATGGAAATACGCTTACCAGCATAATGCCTGGGCAATGGTCAATTATCAAAAAATAAGCTCCTGGGGTTTCCTGGTTATTGTAAGCTTTATTATTGTGGCCGAGTTAAAAACTTTAAAAAGCGCTACAGAACACACCAAGCGGATTGTGACTATTTAACCTCGCTATCGTCTGTGGCTTCCATCTCCAGTTTTTGATCGTAGGTAAGTTCCAGATCGCTTTCCAGTTTATCAGCAGTGGGTCTTACCATTAAAAAATAAAATATAAGCAAGCCGGCTATAAGCAGGTAAAGTAAATTCCCGGTGATAAAGGAAACAACGATACCAAATAACGACGCACCTTCTAAAAGGGCCAGCCGTACAATTACGGCGCTTAAATAACCCACCAGTTTTTCTGCCAGGGTATCTTTGCCGGTGAGTTTGGCAACCAATAGTTTAAACACCAGATTGGAGGCCACAAAACTTACAGCGGCTATTAAGGGCACCGCTATCAGATAAAGTATTTGGGTAGACGGAGCTCCAAAATACTTTGTTTTTGTACCTACAGCGTACGATGCTATGGCAAATAACACCTGCGCAACCAATAAAGCAGCGTGGATCATTATTATCGCTTTCAAAACAGACCGGGGATGCGGCGGTGCAGACTGTACGTTATACATGAGGGTGCTTATTTATGGAACAAATATAACATCCGCCAAACTAAATATACGTTTGCACATCGGGGTTTACTTTTTCCATAAATGTTTCGGGTTGGATGATGAGGAAATGAATAAGGTTATACTCATCCTTAACCCGGTTACGGATGCGGGAAATGGCTTCGTTAATACCGTTAGTATCCAGATGGGTATCAAATGATACGATGAGCATCATCACAATTTCGCTGGGCGATTGATAGGTTGACAGGATGTGCATCAGCTTTAATACATCTTTATCATCCTCCACAATTTCTTTAATGCGCTGTTTGGTGTTTGAGCCTATCCCCTCGCCCATGAGCAGGCTGCGGCTTTCGCGGGCCAGTATCATAGATACGCCTATCAGCAAAATACCTACCAGCAACGATGCAACACCATCCAGGTAATTGATATGGAATTTATGACCTATAAACAGGCAAATAGCCACAATAAATAACCCAATAACGGCAGCACTATCCTCAAACAAAACCAAAAATGTAGATGGATCCTTACTTTTTGTGATGGCCTGCCACCAGGTTTGGTCGCCGCGTAGTTTATTAAACTCTTTTGCGGCTATTATAAACGACGAACCTTCAAATATTACCGAGATGCCCAATACCACGTAGCTCCATTTAGGATCGCCGGGTACATCGGGGTGAAGGATATGCGTTACGCCCTGGTATATTGATACCCCGCCGCCCAAACCAAAAATAAGGATAGATACGATGAACGAATAAAAATAAAGCTCTTTGCCGTAGCCAAAGGGATGAGTGGCATCGGGTTTCTTTTTGCTTTTGTATAAACCCAGCAGCAGCAATAGCTGATTGGCCGTATCAACAACCGAGTGCACACCTTCGGCTATCATGGCGGCGCTGTTGCTTACTATACCCGCAATAAACTTGGTGATGGCTATAAGCAGGTTTGCCGCCAACGCGCTATAAATGGATTTATTTGATGATGCCATACGATACCCATTTAATGCTTAAAAAACCAAATTGTTTGGATAAAAAGCAACTACAATCAGCTTTGGTTGCCGGGGTGTTATTCAAATAAACTAAAACAAATAACCATTCAATACGTTATCTTTTTAGTTAATTTTTAAACCATTTAAAGAAAAACGCCATGAAAAACTTAAAAATAACAGCTGCAGCTGCCGCATTATTATTTGCAGGTTCAGTTGTTTTTGCGGCCAGTCATAAAACGGCTGATCAATCTAAAAACAATACCTACATCATAAAATCAATGGCTACGGATACCATACCGGGCAAAAAGAAGAAAGCGCCAAAAACACCGAAAACACCGCCACCGGTTCCGTCAGATCCGACCCCAACACCGGCTCCAAACCCTAATCCAAACCCAACACCGCTGCCTACAGATCCGGCGCCAACACCAAATCCATCGCCCGTACCTACGCCGCCACCGGTACCAAGCCCTACACCAACGCCTACACCGGTACCAACCACCCCAACGCCAACACGTCCTGGTCAGTAACTTGATAAAAAAAGTATAAAATGAAAAGCCCTTTTGCAAATTGCAAAAGGGCTTTATTATGTGGTAACGTTTTGGCTGTTAGCCATTACGAAGTTTATGAAAATTTTAACTTATATACGGAACCTATTAAACCTCAACGGGATTAATTAGCTGAAAAAGTATATGGTAAATTGGTAAATGTACCTAACAGGATCTGCGAAATTTCGATAGACTCGATGTTACCGTTTAAATCGTAATTAACCTTTTTAGCTGTAAAGGAGTAATAACCGGTTATCACATTTTTTGTTGGATCAATAGAAGTAATAGTAACTGAGCCAGACCCTGCTTCAACCTCACCTACCTGCTTGTAGCCGTACGTATCGCCAATTAACTCTAAAGTTGAGTAGGTCAGCTGCACCCTCGAAGTACCATCTACCTTATAATTGCCTAATGTAAAATCATTGGTATTGGTGCCGTTTGCAAGCGTAATATTAATATTTATCCTTTTTTCATCGGCAGTACCTTGTACAGTAAAGGATTTTGTATTAAGTGCGGCGTTATATGTGATAGCTGCGGCTATAGTATCAGGTGCCCAGGCAGTTCCGTTAATATTTGCAGATAGTTCTTTATCAGATGTTGTAGAAGCAGAAGTTACTACGTCCTTTTTACAGCTTTGGATAAATATAGCTGATATAAGTAGCAGCACAATAAGTTGAATTTTCCTCATATATAAATTTTATGCAAATAACGTTCTTTGCACTTTAATAATTACAACCAAAGTTACTTTTTTCACATATTTTAACATTATGTACTGATAGCTTAACAAACAAGGGTATTGTTTTTATTAAACAAATCATTTTATTTGAGCATATTAGGCACAAAAATCACAAGCATGATAAACGTTAACGAATACTTTGAAGGAGCCGTAAAATCACTGGCTTATACCACTATACAGGGCCGCAGCACCATTGGTGTTATTGAAAAAGGCGAATACGAATTTGGCACATCAAGTCACGAAACCATGACGGTTATTGAAGGCGCACTGCAGGCCCTGCTACCCGGCGAACAGGAATGGCAAACTTTCACCAACGGCCAATCATTTGAAGTTGAAGCCAATACCAGCTTTAAAGTTAAAACCAATGTACAAAGCTCATACCTTTGCACATACAAATAAACAAACCTGCTAACCTATAAACATTATTAATATGGATACTTCACTTATTACCACCAGTACCGGTCTTGAGGGCTACCGAGTAGTTAAACATTTGGGCGTTGTACGTGGCATTACCGTTCGCAGCAGAAGCGCGCTGGGCAACATAGCCGGCGGCTTTCAATCGCTTTTTGGCGGCAGACTTTCTATTTATGTGGAGCTTTGCGAAAACGCCCGGCAAGAGGCTTACATGCTTTTAATACAGCATGCGCAGGCAATTGGTGCCAATGCTATTATTAGTATGCGCTATGATGCTAATGAGGTTATGCAAGGCGTAACCGAAGTATTAGCTTACGGCACTGCCGTGGTGGTTGAAAAAGTATAAAAAACAGGTGAGCGATAACTTAATTTATCGCTCACCTGTTACAATTAAGGTTTAGGCATTTATTAGTTTTTTATGCCGTAATATTTCACAACGGCCTGGTAATCATTTAAGTTTATCTTTTTTGTTACTGCTGTTTTCACCCCACCCGGGATCAACACATAACGGTATAATAATAATGTGCTCAAATTTATTGAGCCGGAATTATCTGCGGAGTACCTGTTAATTATAAAGCGGCCTAAACGCGGCCAAAAACTTATGGTATTGGCTTTTCCCCCGGCAGAACTCGTATAGGGCAATGGAAACACTGTACCGCCTATACTAAAATATACCATGATGCTTCCTCCGTCTATAATGGCTTGTGTAAGCTTTGTTGCAGGCAAATCGGCTATTTTGAAATTGGTACCATCTACTAAGGTATCTCTGATGCTCTTAGCGGGTAGCCAATCCGAGTAAATTACGTTGGCGGTTCCGGTGGCTCCCTTTACGCCATCTTCTCCGGCCGCACCGGTTGCTCCTTTTACACCAGCCGCACCGGTATCGCCTTTGTCACCCTGCGGACCAACATCTCCTTTTTTGCACGAAGCGGTAAACAATGCCACAACTATGAGCATCGATAATAGATAAGTAACTTTTTTCATAAGTGTTTTAGTTAGATTTTACGCTAAACTAAAACCCTGTTCAAGGTTATTTTACCACAATGAGCCAATGAACCTGCTAACCGAGCCAATATGCCTAACCAACTTAGTAAACAATCAAGGGCGATAAAATATTTTATCGCCCTTGATTGTTATAAAACTATGGCTATCGGTAAAAATTAATCGGTGATATGATAGTATTTACGTACCGATTCATAATCATTAATATTCAATTGCTTTGCTACAGCTGTTGTATGTACCCCACCCGGAATAATGACATATCTGAAACTGTGTGCATTTGATATACTGCTATATGCATTAAGACTGCTGGTCAAGTCGATCTGAATCGCACCGAGCGAAGCAATGCCCGACCAGGTATCAATATTGCTATTTGTGCCAGACATGTAAGTAATTACAATAGGCAACGCAGCTACATTGTCAGTAGGCCAGATCACAGGATTGTATCCGTTCAATTTGCCATAAACAATCACGGTTCCCTTATCTAAAATATCCTGGGTAATTTTAGCCGCGGTAATGGTATAAGAAAAATGGATCGTACCGAAAATAGTTGTTTTGGTATAAACATCGGGCTTGATCCAGTCAGAGTAGATCACATTCGCTGTACCTGCAGGACCAGCAGGGCCTCGTAAATTAACGGCAGGTCCCCATCCTGTGCCAGTTTTAGGACCGTAAAGAAAGTAGCTGGTCTTATCTAAATAAAAATCGCCCACATTGCCCAGGCTTGCAGATGGCGCTCCTGAACCACTTAACGTAGTATTACCATTTGCACCAGCTGCACCAGTAGCTCCGGTGGCTCCGGTAGCTCCAGCCGGCCCTTTTAAAGAAAACCCGGCACCCCAGCCTTCGCCGGTTTTTGGGCCATATAAAAGGCCTGTCGCCACATTAAGATAAAAATCGCCAACAACGCCAGTGGTTGCTGCGGGAAGGGTGTTGCCACTATAAATAACGCTTCCATCTTTACCATCGGCTCCTTTAGGGCCAGCCGGACCAACCACACCCTGGGCTCCTGTAGCACCTGTAGACCCCGCAGGGCCTGTTGCGCCATCATCCCCTTTTTTACACGATGCAAGGCATAAAATTAATAAAGCAAAAAATACCGGTAGAGCGTTTAATTTTTTCATAATAAATGATTTTAATGGATAATTAATTTTTCACAATTAAACCGCTGCTGTTAATGCCTTAAAGCACATAAATAATGCAGCGTTAAACTGTAATTCAAAATTGATTATTGCCCATATAAATCATGGAAGTGCCATTACGGTATTGTAAGCGCACTTTTACGGATATTGCTTTGAGTAATAAAACGCTGCGCAGGCAATTATAGCTGCGTATAATCCGCAGGTTTAGCTATAATTTTCAGGTCCTTTTTTATGGCATTGCAAAACACTCCTGCAACAAAAAACCCGGCTATGTATAATAACCGGGTTTGAATTCTTTAGCAAGAAATTTTTTCTAAAAATAATGCAGCGGGATTGTTTTCCACATACCGTGTGCCAAATGCCCTATCAACAATTCATAAATAAGGTAAACCGGCCAAAACAAATAATGGATAATCAACAGTATAAAACTGTGGTTATAATACCAGCTTATCATAAGGGTATAAATGCCCAAAATAAGGTAAAGTATACTGGTGTCTCTCTTTTTCATGTTATTACTATTTACTACTGCTAATTAACACAATTTTTCATAGTATATATAATGCTATAATCGGCAGCAGCATTTGTTTGCTCGGCGCCCGTTTTGGCATCGTATTTATAAGGCTTTTGTGCCAGCCCATTGCCTCGCAGTTGAAATTCCACCGTCATGGTGTCTTTTGTTCCCTCTTGCCCATATGTCCATCGTGCTTTTATAGCATTCCCGGTAAGTTTGCCATCCAGCTTGCCTTTGCGGGCATCTTTTTCTTTAGGTATCCAATTCATCTTGCCGGTAACTTTATCACCATTGATGGTTATGTTTACCATAGTAGTATCCTGCGCCGCTGTACCATCGGTATGATAAAAACAATATTGCATGTTAACTATAGGTGCATTATTAGCATTGGCCTGCACGGTATCGTCATGCGTTGGTTTGGTGCCCAATGTATCGGTAGTGCTTTTACCGCTGCCGCCGCACGAAGCAGCAAAAATGCACAACAAAAGCAGGCAAAAATTAATTTTCATAGATTTTTAGTTAATTATACAATGTACGACAATTGAAAATTAAAAAAGTTCAATCAAGGTTTAATGATATATATATTTTACAAAAGCATGTAGCAAACAGGCGGCAAAATTACGCATGGCACAAATGCCGTATAAATGCCGTAAACATGTCGTACCTATGTATTATGCTTTAAAATACCTTTGCTGCCATAATTATTCAACAAATGAAAAATACCGACCTATCCAAAAAGATCAAAGAATTACGTACCCGCCTGGGCCTTAGCCAGGGCGAACTGGCAGATATTGCGCAACTAAACCTGCGCACTGTTCAGCGTATTGAAAGCGGCGAAACAGAACCACGCGGCGATAGTCTTAAAAGACTGGCTAACGCTCTTAACGTTATGCCAAACGACCTTATAGAATGGACCGAAAAGGAAGATAATGGCCTCCTCGTGTTTTTAAACCTATCAGCCCTGGCCTTCATTGCTTTCCCGATAATGGGAATAATTGTACCGCTTATTATTTATATGCTGAAAAAGGACCAGGTAAAAAACATCAATGAAACTGGCCGGCGAATACTCAACTTTCAAATAACCTGGTGTTTGGCCATATTCCTGGGTTACATTTTATTTTTCTGCGTAATATTTCTGCACGTACACATTCCTATGCCAAATATCTCTTTAGCTAACTTAGGCGGACTTGAGCTAATGATACTCGCACCGATATTTTACTACGTGTTTAACGTATTAATTATACTATGGAATGCTTACAGAAGTTATAAGGGAAAAGTAGTGATCTACCAACCAGCCGTAAGGTTTTTAAGGTAGATGAGTGGGGCAGAACTTGGGAGTTACAATTTTTTATGTAGTGTAAACATTCAGTTGTTACACTACATAATATTGTAAGCGGATCGGGGGTTATCCTTTTTTTTCTGGCGGAGTTGATACGATCTCGCCAAATTCATTAACGTAAGCCATCATGCTTTCCAGATCGCTGCCGCCGCCGTTTTGCTGACGTTCAAGCTTGCGCTGTTCTTTATCTTCTTTCTTTTTCTGACGATTTTTTTCGAGTTGTTTTTTCATGAAGGTTGCTTGCGATTTAGCCATAAATTATAAAAATTTAGTTAAACAATAAGCCTTTCCCTGGTTTTAAACCTGTATAAAACATTCAAACGAACTCGCGTTCTGCATTGAATTGTGTACATGAAGAGGATCTCATTAATTAATGTCCGGGCAGCAACGGTATCAGCGGGGATAAAAATGAACCCTGATCAATAATAATTGATAAACAGGCAGCTAAAGGGAAATAGCTATAAATTTTCCGTTTGTGATACAAATATACGAAAATTTATGGTATTTTCAAGTGTAACGACGCGATAATTCAAAAGTTAAAACTCAAAATTCAAAAAAATTAATCTTAACTATATTTCATCCAACGGGTTCATTTTCCTCGGTATTTTTAACGACACCTCGCTTTTTGAATTTTGAATTTTTACTTTTGAATTAAACCAACCAGCCTATGAAACGCAGAAACTTTGTGCAAAGCTCCGTACTTGCAGGTACTTCCCTACTTACCACCGGAGTTTTAAAAGCAGGTACATTTACCGGCGCTCACCCAGCTAAAGACGACAAAAAACCCTTCCACCTGAATTATGGCATACACGATGGCATGTTTAAAAACCACGCCGGCGATGATTTTATAGCGCAGATAAAGTTTGCTTATGATAATGGCTTTCGCGCTATTGAGGATAATGGCATGGCCGGTCGCCCGGTTGAGCAGCAAATAAAAATTGGCGATACCCTGGCTAAACTGGGTATGGCCATGGGCGTATTTGTACAGCCCGGCCTGAGTAATGATGGCAATATGCTGGCATCCGGCAAAGCCGAATATGTAGATAAGTTCATAGCATCGTGCAAACAGGCGATTGAAGTTGCCAAGCGCATCAACAGTAAGCTGGTTACCGTGGTACCCGGCGATTTTGTGCGCCACCTGCCCATCGGCATCCAAACCGGCAATGTTATTGAAGCCATGAAAAAGGGTACCGCTATTGTTGAGCCGCACGGCCTGGTTATTGTTATGGAGCCCCTGAGCGATAATCCCGACCTCTTTCTTCGTACACCCGACCAAGCTTATGCCATTTGCAAAGCCGTGGGCAGTCCGTCATGTAAAATTTTGTATGATATGTACCATGTACAGCGTAACCAGGGCAACATAATCCCAACACTTGATATGGTTTATGACGAAATAGGCTATTACCAGGTTGGTGATAACCCGGGCCGTAATGAACCCGGCACCGGCGAAATGAACTATAAAAACATTTTCAAACATATTTATAACAAGGGCTACCGCGGTGTTATAGGTATGGAACATGGCAACGCAGGCAAAGGCAAAGAGGGTGAAATGGCGCTAATAAAGGCTTATCGCGAAGCCGATAGTTTTATGTAGAACTTCTTTACACTTCGTTCATCTCCTTACACTTCCTATAACAATGAAATTTAAACTTACCCTGTTATTTATTTTTACATCTGCCACCGTATTTGCGCAGGATAGTGTGTTTGCCCGCAAAATGGTAGATACCCTTACCTCGCCATACTTTTGGGGCCGGGGATATACTAACGACGGCGTACACAAGGCTGCCGTGTTCCTTACCGCACAATTTAAAGCGTATGGTGTACAACCAATGGATGGTAAAAATTACCTGCAAAATTTTAGTTACCCTGTAAATACCTTCCCCGGTAAAATGAAGGTGACTATAAACGGTGCAGAACTAAGGCCGGGTAAGGATTATATTGTAAGTCCGGATAGCAAGGGGGTTACCGGCTCGGGCAAACTTGTTCAGAGCGACAGCAGCCATTTTATAGACCAGCAAAACCGCGTGGTTTTATCGCTGGAAGATAAACTCACCTGGTCTGTTGAAGGTAAGGCACTTGATTATACAGTGATACAAATGGATAAAAAGGCCCTGAAGGGTGTGCCTGCCACTATTGATATTGCTATTGAAAACAAGCTGATCCCCGATTTTAAAACCGCCAACATCTGCGGCATTGTAAAGGGTACCTCAAAACCCGATTCGGTTATTGTAATTACCGCCCATTACGATCACTTGGGGGGCATGGGGAGCAATACTTATTTCCCCGGCGCCAATGATAATGCCAGTGGGGTTACACAATTGCTTAGCCTGGCTAAATATTATGCGGCGCATCCGCAGCCGTTCAGTATGGCCTTTATTTGTTTTTCGGGCGAGGAAGCCGGCTTGCTGGGTTCTAAATACTTTACCGAAAATCCGCTCATCCCCCTAAAAAACATTCGTTTCCTTATAAATCTGGATTTAAACGGCACCGGGATAGATGGTATTACCGTAGTAAACGCAACTGTTTATCCACAAGAATTTGCCATGCTGCAAAAAAAGAACAGCGAAGGTAATTACCTGGTAAAGGTAAATCCGCGCGGCAAGGCTGCCAACAGCGATCATTATCTTTTTACGGAGAAAGGTGTGCCCGCATTTTTCATTTACACTATGGGCGGCATAAAGGCCTATCATGATGTATTTGACATCAGCGCTACCCTACCCCTTACCAAATATGCCGATCTTTTTAAACTGATAGTGAAATTTAACAGCGGACTTATGCACCAGCAATAGCAACCGGTTTAATATTAATTACAGATGCTCGACCCCAATTTTGAACCTTTTCCGGTTTTAACAACTGAACGTTTGGTATTAAGGCGATTTAGTGCCGATGATGCTGCCGATTTCTTTGAAGTACGCAGTAACGAGGCTGTAATGCAATATATTGCCCGTCCGCTGGCTAAAACATTGGAGGATGCCTTAGCGCTCCTAAAGGTTATTGATGACCTGCTGACCAGCAATAACGGCATTACCTGGTGCATTTCACTTAAAAACGATTCAAGGTTTATTGGCAGCATTGGCTTTTGGCGAATTGAGAAAGAAAACCACCGGGCCGAGATCGGTTATCTTTTAAACCCGGCCTATCACGGAAGGGATATTATGCAGGAGGCGCTGGATGTTGTGCTTAATTTTGGTTTTGAAATAATAGGTTTGCATTCTGTAGCGGCCAAGGTAGATCCTCATAATTTTGCCTCAATTAAGCTGCTTGAACGCAATAATTTTGTTCGCGAGGGTTATTTTAAGGAAAATTATCGCTTTAATAACCGCTTTTCAGACACTATAATTTACTCATTATTAACAAAATTGTAAATGTGTTAACAAATTATTTACCATAGGTATTTTGAATTAAAAAAATTTAACGCATGTTTACAGCACAAAACCAATTATAGCTAATGCCGAAAACAATTCGGCACGAATGGAGTTAATCATTAAAAAACAAAAGAACTTATCATGGCAACAGAAAAAGGAAGCGGTATTACCGCGTATTCAGTGAAAACAAAAACTAAGAATGTACCAATGGTTGATCCAGTTATCGACATTAAATCTGGCAGATACATTGCTACTGGTACAGACGGTGCCGGCAATAAAATGGCCGCAATTATGGGCAAAGCAACCGCCGAAGAGCACGTTAAAAACGGCAATGCTAAAAAAGGCACTGGCTGGTCTTAATATTTTTTTACACAAAAGCCCTGGTTTATTAATAAACCAGGGCTTTTGTGTTTAGAGGGAATTCTAAAAAGAGAAATTCTAAACTCTAAATAGGGAAATCCTAAAAAAAGAAAAACTCTAAATTCTAAAGCTGAAATCCTAAATCCGCTTTAAATCTTCTCTCCTTCGCTTTAGGCTTTAGGCTTTCTGCCTTCAGCTTTAAGCTCCCATAAGTAATACTACGTATACAAAAATGGGTGAAAACACCTATTTGCCGGTTTTTTCATTTGCCTTACTTTTATGGCACCTGATTAATTAAAGCAATTGAATATGGCTGTACGTATATTATCTATAAAAACCGATGAAACGCCGCATGAGAATCCCTATGTGGCCATAGATTCATTGGAATGGGTTAACGAACGTGTTAACATTAAAGGACTTACCGAACGCACAAAACTTTACGACTGGATAAAGAATGAGGACGGCGAAGCTTATATAATAGATAGTGAAGGCAATAAAACCTGCCTCATCCCGGCGCTTTGCCCCGATGGTAATAAGTATGTTAAAACTGATTGCGACGAATCAGAAAATGATCTGCTACTTTCGCTGCCCGAGTGTGCTTAAGCCTAAATTACCCATTTAAATCCAACCATTTGCTGAACGGTTTTACCGAAAGGTTTGAGTTGTAATATCTCGCGTCGCCGGTTACTTCCATAGAAACCCAGGGTGGCAAATCAAATTGCTCGTCTTCGCTGTTAAGTTCAATTTCGGCAACAAGCAGGCCTTTATTATCGCCCAAAAACTCATCTACCTCCCATAATTTACCTGCGAAATTGATATTGTACCTGTATTTCTCAAGTTCGGATATGGCAAAGCTATCCAGCATTTCTGCTGCCTCACCTGCAGGTATTGCATATTCATATTCGCTCCTGCTAAAGCCCTTGGTTATCCCCTTTATGGTGATATAGCCATTGCTGGGCGTTATACGCACCCTTATGGTTTTGGTATCATCACTTAAAATATAACCCTGCCGGTAGTGCATAGCCTGCGGTTTAGCCAGCTGCAGCCATTTATTATGATCTACTAAAAACTTACGTTCAATTTCAACTCCCATTGTGTTGGTTTTGCTTTACAAATATAGCGGTGCGGGGTGATATTGTTTGCCGGCTTACTCGGCTTTCAGTTTATTTTTAAATACCTCTTCCAGCTTTTGTACTTTGGGTAATATTACCAGGCGGCAGTACGGCTTTTTACCATTTAGCGCAAAGTAGTTTTGGTGATAGTCTTCGGCTTTATAAAATGCTTTAAACTGCACTATCTGGGTTACAATTGGGTTTGGATAAGCTTTGGCCTTGTTCAACTCGGCCTTATATTTTTCGGCCTCTGCTTTTTGCGCAGGCGTACGGTAAAATATTACCGAGCGGTATTGCGTTCCCTCGTCTTCGCCCTGTTTGTTAAGGGTGGTAGGGTCGTGCATTTTCCAGAATACCTCCAGCAAATCGGCATAGCTGATCACCTGCGGGTTATAGGTAACCTGCACCACCTCGGCATGACCGGTTTCGCCGGTACAAACCTGCTCATAAGTTGGATTTTTTACCGTACCGCCAGAAAATCCCGACTCCACCTTGGTTACACCTTTAAGGCGTGTAAAAATGGCTTCAGAGCACCAGAAACAGCCCATACCAAAGGTAACGGTTTGTGTATTAGCTGTAGCTGCCGCCTGCTTTTGCGCAAACGCCATCGGGCTCATCAATAATAAAAAAGCTAATATGAAAAATTGACTTCTACGCATGGTTGATACTTATTTACTTGTTTTTTGTTTGTTTATCTGTGCTGCGGGTATAAATTTTAATGATAACGAATTAACGCAATGCCGTGTGTTTTTGGCCGTAAGCCCCTCTCCTAAAAAAACGTGACCTAAATGGGCTCCGCAATGGGCGCACTCAATTTCGGTACGGATACCGTCGGCATCGGGAATGCGTTTTACAGCTCCTTTGATCTCTTCATCAAAACTTGGCCAACCGCAATGCGAATCGAATTTACTTTTAGACGTATATAGAGGTGCATTGCAACGGGCACATACATATAGCCCCTCGCCCATGTCTTTCAGGTATTCGCCGGTAAATGGTGCTTCGGTTTGCTTGTTTACAATTACAGCCTCCTGCTCGGGAGTTAATTTATTATAACCAGATTGAGCAGCCGAAACCTGCTTATCGGCTTTTGGTTTACAGCCCGATACGGCAAAAGGTAAAACGAATAATAAGGCAATAATTAATTTACGCATACAAGTACCTACGATAAAAACAGGGCAAAGGTATGCATCTTTAATTTTAATAACCCGTTTTTACAAAGGACTGACGGAACATACCCGCCGACTATCATTTCCCAAAAATCGCCAATCCTTTAAAAGTAACAATCATGTTAATATTTAAGCATTATTATCTATAGCCCATACCTTTCCATAATAATGGCGAAAGGGTGTCGTTTCCTTGTGTGTTACCGGTAATTTATATGGGATTTCAGTTTACCTTAATGTAAAAAAATGTTAAAACCCAGGTGTGTATAATTGCAGGCAACCCTAAATGTTTATATTAGCCCCTGTTAGCTGCTTTATAGTATATTAATGATATCAAGAAAATTTTTACCCGTAATTTGCCTGTTGTTATCCTTTAGTTTAGGCGCTGTTGCACAACAGGATAGCATCCCCATAAGTACAATTATTGAAAAAACTTTAAAGTTTGGTGCTACCTATCCCATGGAGAAGGTTTATCTGCATACCGATAAGCCTTACTACGCCGTTGGCGATACAATTTGGTACAAAGCTTACCTAACTATCGAAAAACATCAGCTTTCGGGCCTGAGCGGCATCGTTTACGTGGATCTGATAAATGCGCAGGATTCGGTGGTGGAAAGCCAGCGTTTGCCGGTTAAAAACGGATCGGCCAATGGCAATATCACGCTCACAGGCGATAATTATAAACAAGGTAGTTACCGCCTGCGCGCCTATACCAACTGGATGCGCAATTTTGATCCCGATTATTTTTACGACCATACCATTAATATAGGCAACGCACTCGATAACCGGGTTAACACGTTTATTACCTACAAAAGCACATCAAAAAAAAACACGGTTAAGGTTGATGCCAACATACTTTACAAAGATCCTGCAAACACCCCATACACCGATAAAAAGGTTACCTGGCAAGTGGTAAGAAACGGCGACGCCATCAGCAAGGGAAAAGGCACTACAGATAGCAAGGGTAATTTGAGTATTGATATTCCAGAAAGCGATGCCGCAACCCTTACGTCAGGATCGTTAGTTACATCCATGGATATGGGCGACAAGCAGATGATCGTAAAAACATTTTCGCTGCGATCTGCAGTAACTAATTACGATGTTCAGTTTTTCCCCGAAGGCGGACAGCTTACCAACGGCATCCTCACCAGGGTTGCCTTTAAAGCTATTGATTCCAAAGGTTTAGGAGCCGATGCCCAGGGTAATATTATCGATGATAAAGGCACCGAAGTAGCCAAGTTAACCACCGCGCATTTAGGCATGGGTGTATTTAACCTTGTACCCGAAACCGGTAAATCATACATAGCCAACATTAATTTTGCCGATGGTTCAAAGGCATCGTACAGGCTGCCGCGTGTACAGGCAATGGGTATAAATCTGGTGGTTAACAACAACCAGGATAGCATTGTGGTTAAAATAAATGCAAACGACCTGTTTTTACAGCGTAAAAAGAACAAAAGCTTTTACCTGGTAGCACAAAGCGGTGGCGTAATTTATTACGCAGCCTCTACAGTGTTACAAAACATGGTTTATTCGGCCAATATCCCAACCAGTAAGTTCCCTACGGGGCTTTTACAGGTTACCCTTTTCTCATCGGGCGGTTATGCACTTTGCGAGCGGTTGGTATTTATTCAGCATAACGATCAGCTTAACCTTTCTCTTAAAACCGATAAGCCATCCTATACGGCCAGGCAAAATGTAAAACTATCCTTCCTTGCCAAAAACAGTGCAGCGGTACCGGTAGCAGGCAGTTTTTCTGTAGCAGTATTGGATGATGCTACCGTGCCTACCGATGAAAATAATGAATGGACAATTTTGAGTAACCTGCTCCTTACATCTGAGTTAAAGGGTTACATTGAAAAGCCTAACTACTATTTCAACAAACCCGATAAGGAGAAACTTTTTAACCTTGATGTGCTGATGCTTACACAAGGCTATCACCGTTTTTCATATGACGATATACTTGCCGACAAAGTGCCGCAAATTTTTGTTGCGCCAGAACAAGGCATTGATGTATCGGGCATATTACGTACCAACAGCGGCTTGCCGGTTGGTAAAGGCAGTGTACGATTGCTGATACCGGATAAAAACTTTTCGGCCGAAACCATTACAGATATGTCTGGAAATTTTAAATTTTCAAATGTGATGGTTCAGGATACTTCAAAAATCACCCTTAGCGCGCGCAATAACCCCAATGGTAAATACATGGTTATTAACGTTAACGGCGAAATTTTTCAAAAACTAAGCAAAAACAATAACATTGCCGATGAGGTGGTAAATATTGACAGCACCATTCGTCCTTACCTGGAAAATAGCCGCAAACAGGCCGCAACTTCAAAAGTGCTTAAAGAGGTAGTAATTAAGGCTAAAACCATTGTAAAGAAAAAATCGCATAATGATTACGGCGGTACCTTCTCGGGCCTCAGCGTACAGGCAGATCACGAAATATCAAGCGCTATGCTTAAAGATTGCCCAGACCTGCTCAATTGCCTCTCGACCCTGGCAATGGGTTTAACCTATGTTGATAATAACTTTTATGTTACCCGTGATTACAACGCAGGTAATAAGAAACCTGTGCAGGTATACGTAGATGCGATGCAAGTTGATGTTAGCTTTTTAGCATCGATGAGTGGCAGTGAGGTAGAATCGGTGGAGATTTTCCTGAAGGATGGTTTAAGCAACATTAACAGGCTTAACCAAACCAATGGGGTAATGATCATTAATAAAAAAGTAATAAAAAAGGAAAAGATCTCCTTTGCGCAGTTACAGGCGCTTATCCCTAAACAAAATGTGGTAACATTTGCCATACAAGGTTATACTAAGGCTAAAGAGTTTTACATACCCAAATACGATGTTAACAAAAGCAGCACAGTAGGACTCGACTTACGGAATACCCTTTATTGGAACCCCAAAATCATCACAGATAAAACAGGTGCAGCCACGTTCAACTTTTTTAACAGTGATGCCCGTGGCAGCTACCGCGCTATTGTTGAAGGCATTGATAGTGAAGGTAATTTAGGCCGATATATAATGCATTTTGTTGTGAAGTAAATAAGAATTAATTTCTTAAATTTATTTCACACATAAACTTATCGCCATGAACTTTGCTCTTATTAATTGGCTGGCCGTAGTGGCGGCCGCATTGTCTGCATTTTTAGTAGGCGGTATTTGGTATTCGCCCTTACTTTTTGCAAATGCCTGGATGACCGATAGTAACCTCAGTTCCGATACCTTAAAAGCCGCAAATAAAGGCCGCTCTTTCGGGATGACGGCCATCTTCTCCATAATTATGGCTGCTAATCTTGCCGCCTTTTTAGCAACGCCTACCACCGATGTTACCTGGGGTGCAACAGCGGGTTTCCTTGCCGGCATATGGACATTTAGCGCCATAGCCATTCACAGTCTTTTTGAACTTAAAAGCTGGCGTTTGATATTTATTAACGGTGGCTACAGCCTTGTATCATTAACACTCATGGGCGCTATTATTGGCTGGTGGAGATAGAGCAAGGGAATTTCTAAAACCTAAATCCTAAAACGAAAACTCCAAAACCTAAATTCTAAAGGAATAAAGCGCTAAATCCTAAAACAAAAATTCTAAATATTAAACGCTAAATCAGAAATCGAAAATCCCAATTCCGAAATCCACCTACACACGGTGATGGTCGGCGCGCCAGTTTTTTATGGCTTTTTTGATATCGGTGGGTGCCATATTTTCGGCCAGTGTTTTTTCAACCAAGGGGAGCAGTTCATCGTCGGGAGCAAAGCGCAGGGCTGCAATTTGCGTGATGCTTAGTTTATTGCTCAATGGCTGGCGGGTAAGTATAAAATACCGCAGACCTTCTTCGGCACGAATGGCCCTATCCTGCGCCCTTATGGGGAATGTGCGGATAAACCAGCTCATCAAAAACAACGTAGCCGAAAATAATAACAACAGCAGCGCGGTAAAAAAATCACCAGTACCAAATTGGTATACCGCATTTACCACCGCTCCTATCAACCCTGCAATTAGCAGAAAGCTTAATAAATAATGGAATCCGGCTACGTTACGTTTATGATTCTCGAAATTCTGTTGATCCATTGGTTTGTTTTTATGACATTGGTGAGTTCAATACAGGCGGCACGCACGTCTTAAATGACAATCAAGTTATACTATTGCTAAACAATGCGGCCATATTTGAGTTAAAAATGTAACAACAAACATCACTATGGCTAACACAACAAGTTCATTTGAAAAAACTTTCAGTTTAGGCGGAGAATATACTATTAACCGCCTTGGCTATGGCGCAATGCGCATTACCGGCAAAGGCATCTGGGGTCCGCCCAAGGATAAAGACGAGTCGATACGTGTGCTTAAACGCGCTGTTGAGTTGGGCGTTAATTTTATTGATACGGCCGATAGCTATGGGCCGTATGTATCGGAAGAATTAATTGCAGAAGCACTTGCTCCCTACCCTGCCGACCTTATAATAGGTACAAAGGGAGGCTTATTGCGCACCGGGCCCGATCAATGGCCCGTAGATGCATCACCGGAGCATTTGAAACAAGCTTTGGAAGGCAGCTTAAAACGCCTTAAACTGGAGCAGATACAACTTTACCAGCTTCACCGGATAGACCCTAAAGTACCCGCCGAAAAAACATTCGCGTTTTTGCAAGAAGCGCAAAAAGAAGGCAAGATCAAACACATCGGCCTATCGGAAGTGAGCGTAGCCGATATTAAACACGCGCAGGAATTTTTTGAAGTGGTATCCGTACAAAACATGTACAGCATTGATAACCGCAAATGGGAGGCAGAACTGGAATATACCCGCGATCATAACATTGCCTTTATTCCATGGTTCCCGCTTGGTGGCGGCAACGTAAATGGCGAGCAGCTGTTGAAACGTGTGGCCGATAAACATAGTGCCACCATTCACCAGGTTGCCTTGAGCTGGTTATTGCACCATTCGCCCAATATATTGCTTATCCCGGGTACATCAAGTGTTGGTCACCTGGAAGAAAATATGAAAACAGCCGATATTTCTTTATCAGATGATGATATCGCCACACTTAATACATTGGCCGGGGCATAATTAATTTTCGCACCAAACACAAAAAACAAAAGGATGTCATTAAGTTTGGCATCCTTTTGTTTTTATATCGATAATGAAAAGTAAAGAAGAAATACTGCAAAGCTATTACACCCAAAACGGCGCTGATGGCATGCCCGAAATATCTGCCCAGGATCTGCTGAAAGCCATGGAAGCCTATAAGGACCAATGCGTAGCCGATGCCTTTGCTAATGCCCGTAAATTAATTGACGGGATCACAAGCAAAGCCAGCTATGCATTTGCCACGCTTGATGATTATATAGAAAGCACGCAGCTTCCCATTATAAAAACCGAAACAGATGAATTAGCGGAGGCCGTAGCCCTGGTTGCCGATAGTATTTTACCCAATTTTTTACCCGACGACAGCGCAACAACCGAGCTATCATTTGACTTTAATATGCAGGGAACGGGCTACACCGCCTTTTACAAAAAAGATGCAAAGGGCTATTGGCAGCTAAGCAGGTGGATTGCTCTGTAATAAGCAATTTGCAAACTTCAAACTGTTAACGGCCAACTAAACCGTGGCTACTTTGTAAGGCTTCACATCAACAGATTCCCAAACTTTTTGGGTGATGTAGGGTTCACCTGCTTTCCAGGCTTCCAGCTCTTCGTCGGTTTCAAATTGCATGATCATTACCGAGCCTATCATGTTGCCTTCGTCGTTTAGTACGGCGCCGCCCAAAATGTAGTTTCCGTTGGCTTTAAGGGCTTTTAAGTTATCTAAATGATGCGGGCGCACATCCATACGATGTTGCAGAGCATCAGGGTTTGAATAGTCGTATCCGGTTACAAGGTATTGTTTCATGGTATATGGTGGTTAAGTATGTAATCAACATCAAACATTGCCTTCTGTTTGCTGCATTTGTAAAACTATAAAATTTCATATAGCTGCAAAAAGTTAATACAGGGTAGTTAAATTTGACGTTTTATTCAAATTAATTTAATTTTATAACTGTAAATCTGACAATTTTTACAATATTTGTTTTCCGAATAAACCAACCTGAATAATGAAGCATACTTTACACCAGGAATTTAACAAGTTTTATAACAAAGAAGCCGAAAACGCTTATTTTTCACCCGGTCGCGTTAACCTTATTGGCGAGCATATTGATTACAACGGTGGCCTGGTAATGCCATGCGCCATAACTTTTGGCACCTACCTGTTAACAGCACCAAACGAAGATGGTGTTTTCCGTTTCAGGAGCCTTAATTTTGATGAAACAGGCACAATACCTTTGCAAACCTCATACACAAAAGAAGGCGATAATTGGTTTAATTTCCCCATAGGTGTAATACAGCACTTTACAAAAGACGGACATGAGCTTAAAGGTTTGGATCTGCTGTTTTATGGCAATATCCCTATCGGTTCGGGCTTATCGTCATCAGCATCAATAGAGGTTGTTACTGCTTTTGCACTTAATGATCTGTTTAACTGCGGCTACAGTAAGCTCGACCTGGTAAAACTTTCAAAATCTGTTGAGAACAACTTTATAGGTGTTAACAGCGGCATTATGGATCAGTTTGCTGTTACCTTCGGTGAAAAGGACAAAGCCCTGATGCTTAACTGTGATACGCTGGATTATGAGGCTGTTGACAGTAACCTTGGCGAATATGTGCTGGCCATCATCAACACCAACAAACCACGTAAACTTGCCGAATCAAAATATAACGAACGTGTGCAGGAATGCCAGGAAGCTTTGACCGCCCTTCAAAAGGAATTAAACATCAACTACCTGTGCGATATTGATACCGCCACTTTTGAAAAATACGCCCATTTGATAACCGATACAACCGTTCTTAAACGTGCCAAACACGTTATTGAAGAAAACGAAAGAGTAAAACTTGCCGCAAAAGCATTGGCCAGTAATAACCTGGATGAGTTTGGCCGCCTGATGTACGCCTCACATGATTCGCTGCGCGATCTTTATGAAGTAAGCGGCATTGAGTTAGATACAGTTGCCGAATACGCTAAAACCAACCCTAATGTAGCCGGTGCCCGTATGACTGGTGCAGGCTTTGGCGGTTGTGCCATTGCGCTGGTTAAAGGTGATGCTTACGACGACTTCAGCAAAGCAGTTACCGAATATTATACTTCAAAAATTGGCTACGCTCCGTCGGTTTACAGCTCGTTAATTGGCAACGGTGTTGGTCTGCTAAGCGCTGTAGTTAATTAAGCTATTATAATTACTTTTGCCGAACAAGGCAATAGTTCATGGTTCATCGATCATGGTTAGGGAGAATGCTCCATGAACTATGACCGATGAACCATTTATATTTATAAAAATGCGTAAATTAAAGTTAGATGAGCTGAACCGGGCTTCGGTTGATGAATTTAAGGAACAGGAAAAACTGCCGGTAGCCGTGGTGCTTGATAATGTACGCAGCATGCACAACATAGGCTCCATATTTCGTACGGCCGATGGCTTCGCTGTTGAGCAGATCCTGCTTTGCGGTATCACCGCCCAGCCTCCGCACCGTGAAATTGAAAAAACGGCTTTAGGCGCTACCCTATCCGTAAACTGGACCTATCACGAAACTCCTTTACAGGCTGTTGAACTCCTGCGTCAAAAAGGCTACCAAATAATTGCTGTTGAACAAGCCGAGAACAGCATTATGCTTAATCAGTTTACCCCAGACCCGGATAAAAAGTATGCCCTTATATTTGGAAACGAAGTAAATGGCGTGAGCGACGAGGTAATGCAAACCATAGATGCCTGTATTGAAATCCCCCAATTTGGCACCAAGCATTCTTTTAACATAGCTACATCAGCCGGTATTGTATTATGGGATTTCTTCGCGAAACTGGTTGAATAATTGCTTATATAGCTATCGGCATAAACTTGGCTCCATGTTATAATTTTATTAAATTAGTTTACAACTGACAATTGAAGCCATAAACTAATGAACAACCTTGCCAAAAAATTGCTAATAAAGCCCACTTCGCGCTGGTTACTTTACAATGCACCGGCAAATTATTTGGACAGTCTTAGTCCTTTGCCCGATGATGCAGAATTGGTATTTAATACCGGCGGCAATTTTAACGGTATTCAATTGTTTGTAACCGATAGCGCAGAACTGGCAGCTGAACTAAAAGTTATAGTTCCATTATTAAAGACAGATACCGTTTTCTGGATCATCTACCCAAAAAAAACATCCAACATACCCACCAATCTTGCAATGATGGGCAGCTGGACTGAGCCGGAAGTATATGGGCTGCGCCCGGTAGCATCGGCAGCAGTAAACGAAACATGGACGGCATTACGGTTTCGGCCAATTGCACAAACCAAGGTGTCTGAAGGTCGCAATGAAGCTGTGCGAAACAATGAGTACGGCACCTATATTGATGTTGACAACAAAACTGTTACCCTACCCGATTATATTAAGACTGCCCTTGAGCAGCAACCTGGCGTGCTAACCTGGTTTCAGCAATTGGCCTATAGCCATAAAAAGGAATATGTACTATGGATACTTACCGCCAAACAGCAAAAAACCCGCGAAGACCGTTTGGCCAAAATGGTACAAATGCTTATCGAAAAAAAGAAAAATCCGTCAGATAAATAACTCTTCTCAAGCGTTCGTTTTGAAAATGCTTTAATTCTAAAATTCTGATCCACACTATTGCGTAACCAAAAGGTTTCATTTATATTTGTAACCGAAAGGTTTCATATAGCCTTACAGTATGCATAGAGATGTTTTTAAAGCGATTGCCGACCCTACCCGCCGCGAGATCATTAATTTAATTGCCCACAACAGCATGAACCTGAACGCCGTGGCCGATAATTTTGACATGAGCAGGCCCGCGGTATCTAAACATATTAAAATATTAACTCAGTGTGGTTTGCTGGTTATCAAAAAGCAAGGGCGCGAACATTTTTGCCGCGCCGATTTGCAGCAACTACAGCAGGTAACCGACTGGGTTGAACAATACCGGAAGTTCTGGACGCAAAAACTGGATGCTCTGGATACATTTCTTACCAATGAACAACAATCAACCGATAATATTAACCTAAAAAATCAATAATTATGAGCGCACAACCTTTTGTAATTGAACGGGTTTATAATGCCCCCATCGCTAAAGTATGGCAGGCCATTACCGATGTTAAAAAGATGAAGGAATGGTATTTTGATTTACCTGACTTTAAACCCGTAGTTGGATTTGAATTTACTTTCGAGGGAGGCAGCAAGGAAAAAACATATACCCATCTATGCCGCGTAACCGAAGTAGTAGAAGGCCGTAAGCTGTCGCATACCTGGCGATACGATGGTTATGAAGGCAATTCTGAGGTTACCTGGGAGTTATTTGATGAAGGTGATAAAACTAAAGTTGTGCTTACCCATGTTGGTTTAGAAACGTTCCCGCCATTGAAGGATTTTGGAAGAGAAAGTTTCTCAGCCGGATGGAACCACATTGTGGGCATTTCGTTAAAGAAATATGTGGAAGAATAACCACGGTTTCATTGGTCATGCCGGCATGGGTATGACATTCTTTAAGTAAAGGGAAGTCACCCTGAGTTTGTCGAAGGGTTGCGGGCAGAGGCCTTCGCCCACTATGCTTCGACAGGCTCAGCATGACAGCACCTCTTTTTCTTATAATCTCCGATGTCACTTCTCTTTCAAAAACCCCGGCTTTTAAAACTCAGCATTGACCAATGAAATTTATATAGACTTAATTATGCCGGTCTAACAGTTTTTTGATCTTACCCAACAGATCATCAATTTCAAAGGGCTTGGCCAGAAAATCATCGGCACCTGCCTCATAGGCCGATCGCTCAATATCCCGGCTGGCAGATATCATGATAATGGGGATTCCTTTAGTATTGTCGCGTTGTTTAAGCTCACGACAAATGTCCCTGCCGTCTGATCCAGACATCCAGATATCAAGCAGCAGCAGATCGGGAAACTCGCTTTGCATATCCAATAGCGTCGAACCGTTTACTGTCGATGATACTTCATATCCTTCAAAATCAAGAATTATTTCCACCGCATCTACAATTCCCGGATCATCGTCCGCAATCATGATTTTTTTTATATTTCCCACTGGTAAAATACACCACAAAAATCAAGCCTGTATAGGGGCGGGAAGCGTAATAATTTAATTTTCGGGAGTTCCTGGTTTTTGCAAGGGGAGCGCAAAATAAAATGTAGAGCCTTTTCCTTCTTCACTATCTACCCAGATACGGCCGCTTTCGCGTTTTATAATTTCTGATGAGATGTATAATCCCAGGCCCAAACCGGGAAAAGTATGCTGCTTTGCGCCGCTTACACGATAAAACTGCTCAAAAACCTTTTGCTGTTTTTCCTTAGATATACCTATTCCAAAATCCTGCACGCTTACTACAATCTCATTATTATTAAGGCGCGTATGAACGATAATATTTTTTGTGTGAGGCGAATATTTTATGGCGTTGGTTACCAGGTTAACCAGTACTTGGCTAATCCTTTCACGATCGGCATACACCTGTCCTGTTTCCTGCATATCCTCAATAAGGGTATGTTTTTGAGTGGTGCGCTGCAAATCTTCTACTACTTCGGTTATTAGCAAATTAAAATCAAACGATGTATAATTGAACTGCAGCCTGCCCGAGTTGATCTTGGTAACATCCAACAGATCGGCAATGAGGCTGGTTAAGCGGTTAAGCTGCGCATCCATTTTTCCTATCATGGCGGCTTCCTGGGTATCCCCCTTCTTTTTAAGGATGCGTTCCAGCACTTGCGTATAGGCCTTAATACTGGTTACCGGCGTTTTTAATTCATGACTGGCTATGCCTATGAACTCATCTTTTTGCTGCTGCAACAGTTTTTGCTCGGTAACATCAAAGGTTACCCCTACCATTTTAATAGCCTTGTTATTTTCATCATAAGTGGCCTTACCAGACGCACTGATCCAATGCACCGATCCATCTGGCCAGGTAACTTTGTACTCGGCATTGTAAACGCTGTGGTTTTCAACTGCTTCTGCCACACGCTGCCTTACATATTCACGATTTTCGGGCGCAACAACCGCCATCAGATCGGGGAAATTAAATTCGGCATTTACCCCAATACCGTAATTGGCTTTGCATTGGGCTGTACAGTTCATAAATCCGCTGCTTAGCTCCAATTCGTACGACCCAAGTTTCCCTGCTTCCAACGCAATCTCTAACCGCTGATTGGTTTTAAGTAACTCCTCGCGGGAATTTTTACGTTCGGTAATATCACGCGCAACGGCAAACAGATATGGCTTTTCTGACAACATAAGGCTAACCATACTTATTTCTACGGGATAAACCGTGCCATTTTTACGGCGATAAAGCGTTTCATATTGTGGTATATTTTGTTCCTGTGCCAGTTTAAATGCCCGGGTAAATGTTTCTTCGGTATAAAAAACATCAATATCGCCCACTAACAGATCAGGCCATTCATCTTCATCATAGCCCCATTCGTCAAGGGCCATATTATTTACGTAGGCAAAGGAGCCGTCGGCCATAATCAAAATAAACACATCCGATGCGTTATCGGCCATGAATTTAAAGCGTTTAAGTTCTTCTCCGGCATCTTTTTGACCTGTGATATCAATTATGGTACCCAGCAACCGTAACGGCTTATGCTCTTCATCGAAATACATTTTCCCTTCAGATTGGATCCAATGAATGCTTCCATCTGCCCATATCACTCTTGCTGTATTAAAAAAATGGCCGGTTTTAAGCGCTGTTAAATAAGATCGTTCGCGGGTATGTTTATCGCCGGGATGCAGTTTCTCTAAATAATCGGCATGTGAAGGTGAGTTTTCAATACCCAATATGGCATCAAACCGTGGTGAAGCAATTATTTGCCCGGTTTGCATATTAAGGTCAAAGGTGCCCATATCTGCAGCGGCAACGGCCAGCCTTGTACGTTCTTCCGCATCCTGTATTTTGCGCCGGGCAATTACCTGTTCGGTAACTTCCGATGCTACGCCAATAACACCGGTAATAACATCGTTATCCTTTAGAGGCTCATATACGAAATTTATATAAGTAGCCTCAGCCTTGCCATTTCTTGGCAGATAAACAAGGTGCTCAAATGCCTCAAAACGCTCGCCAGTTTGGTAAACATTTTCAAGTAAGGCTTCCAATCCCTGTCCCTGCGCTTCGGGCAGACTTTCAAAGATGGGGTTGCCCATTATTTCATCCCGCCCGCGCCCCCAAAGCACAAACATTGGATCATTAGCTACTTCAACAATAAACTGCGGCCCTCTGAAAACCGCTATAGCAACGGGCGCCTGCAATATCAGCGAACGGAATTTCTGTTCGCTATGGGCAAGCTCCATACGGGCTACTACTGTGTCAGAAATATCTTCCAATGTGCCATTAAGCCTTATGGCCTGGCCTTGTTCGTCAAAAAGAGTTTTACCTCTGGCCCTCACTATCCGTTCGGTTTGGGTTACAGGATGAATTATAGCATATTCAATATCATACTTGCCGCCAGATGAGGGAACAAGCGCAGCCTGTATAGCCGAGGTAACCCGCTCGCGATCCTTATCGGCAATTACACTTATGGCAAGCTGAAGCTCAATTTCATCGGCAGGCTTTAAACCAAACCAGTCTTTTAACCGGCTGTTACCTATAAATTTATTGGTTTTAGGGTTTAAATCCCAGGTGCCGAGTTCGGCGGCATCAATAGCAAACTCCAGTTCCTCTTTACTTTCTTTAATTTTATTAAGTGAGAGCACCTTTTGAGTAGTTTCGGTACAAGCTACCAATATGCCCGACGGTTCGCCATTTTCATCAATAACGGGGCTATAGCTAAACGTCCAATAAATATCTTCGATAGTTCCATTACGGTAAAACGGGATCAGCTGATCTTCATGCCAGGTTGCCCCACCGCCCGATAATACCTGGTTTATGAGCGGTTCAAGAATATGCCAGATCTCGGCCCAGAAAACTTTTGCTGGCTTACCTAAAAGCGTTGGATGCTTACCGTTTATACCCAAACTTGGCCGGTATGCATCATTATAAAAACAAACCAGATCTGGGCCCCAGTACATAAACATCGGGAACCGGCTATTTAAAACTATACCTAAAGTAGTACGCAGACTAACAGGCCATTGATTGGGGCTGCCCAGCGAGGTTTGCGACCAGTCATGTGCCCTGATCAGGGCGCCCATTTCGCCGCCATTCGCCATAAATTTGTAGTTACCCTGCTGCATTAAATGGGGTTTTATTGTGCAAACGCACTATTCTAAAATAAAACTTTGTTGTAAATTAATTATGTTATAAATTAATAATCATAACAACTTACTTGTTTAAGTTTTGTTTTAAAGCGATTTAATAATCAGAAAAGTCTGTTGGGTACAGGAAAGTAATATCTACATGCGATACATTATTCTGGTATTCTTCTTTTGCTGATAGGGTTTTCCAGTAGGCGTCCTTACCAAAAGCATCCCAATGTTTGTCCCTATCCTCTTTACTGTTAAATGTGGTCATGTACATTAAATTAGGCATGTGCGCGCCGGAAATAACCTGGGAGTAAAATACGGCATTAAAGCCAAGCCGTTTGAATAGACCAACCTCATCGCCATCATTAAACATACGTACTTTGTTATGGTGATATTTTTCGGTAGGGCTTTCATAGCTACGCAGCTCATATACCCTATCGGCCTTTTTAGCGAAAAGCTGTGGTACGGCTGGTGCCGGCATCATGGGAAATGCCCATAATATCAATGTTTCAATGCGTGTGTAGGGTGCATCTTTGTAACTGGCGTTCAAATAGTCTTCTGCATCAGTTAAGTAACGCGTGTCAGCTTGTAGCTTTTGATCGGTCTGGGTGAGCTTGTCAATTGTTGTAAAGGGCGTAAATACATAGATTTTCCTATCGGCGGTATCTTGTGCTAAGGGTTTAAATACTCCAACGTTTGCAATGTTTGCCCTGTGCATAGCAGGCACGTAAGCATCCTTCAAATATCTGTCAATAATGCTTTCCTGCGCCTGCGTTTTGTAGTGATATATTTTAAGCTGATAATAATAACGTTTTACGGCATTGGCCTGAAGCGCAGCCGTAATCATTAATAAAAAGCTAATCAGTAAAACACGCAATTTACAAGGTAATTTCATAAGCAGATTTGAGTATGTAAATATAATTTCAAATCGGATAATTTGTATGTTTTAAAAAAAGTTTGTGGTTTTTATAACCATAAACAAAAAGCCGCTTTATGATAAATCATAAAGCGGCTTTTTGTAATATTTAAGCTGATATATTATAGTTCCCTTACCCAAATGTTACGGAAGCTAAGCGGTTCGCTTTTATCGCCATGAGCCTGCAGTTTTATTGGCGAAGGACCATGTTTTTTACCTTCGTAAGATGGTTTTCCGATGTACTGGGTTGGGCCCAGCAATTCGAAGTTATTTTCAACAAGCACACCGTTAAAGAACACAGTTGCCCTTGCGGCCGATTTTAATGATCCATCCTCGTTAAATACGGGGGCAGTCCAAACAACATCATAAACGTTCCATTCACCCGGTTTACGACCAGGATTTGCCAACGGAATTACCTGCTTGTATAAGCTGCCGGCCATACCGTTAACATATGTTTTGTTGTTATATGAATCCAATACCTGTAATTCATAACCATCGTCGCCTTTACCTATTGAAGCTAAAAACACGCCGCTGTTACCACGCGCCTGGCCTGTACCTGTAATGTTTGCAGGCACTTTCCACTCCAGGTGTAATTGATAATTGGTAAATTTCTTTTTAGTTTCGATGTTGCCTGTGCTTTTGTTAACCGTAAGCACATTGCCTTTAACAAGCCATTTAGCTGGGGTCTGATCTTCTACAGAAACCCATTCATCAAGTCCTTTACCATCAAATAAAACAAGAGCATCAGATGGGGCATTGCCCAATACTTTGGCTGGTACAACTACCTTAGGCGCAGGATCCCAGATCTCGGTATCCTCGGGCTTTGCATTTTGAGCTTTTGCCATAAAAACGCTTCCGGCTAAAAGTGTTGTTAATATAATTGAATATTTCATTTTAATATTTGTTAGATATGAAGTGAGTTTTTAAGATAAGCGGCACTTTGCGTGATGCTTACGTAAGGATCAATATTGGTAAAGTTTTCCTGTTCAACAATAAAATGCTTAACGCCGCCAAGTTTGGCTTTACCTAATATGGCTTTAAAATCGATGCTGCCTGTTCCAATTTCTGTATTCAGATCACCATTGGTTTTGTCCCTGTCTTTAATGTGTACAAAGGTAAAACGACCAGGGTGTTTCTCGAAAATAGCTATCGGATCCTGACCGGCACGTACCACCCAGTAAATATCCATTTCCATGTTCACCAACTTAGGATCGGTGTTTGTAAGCACTACATCATAAAATGTAGTATTGCCAACGGGCTGCCATTCAAAATTGTGATTGTGGTAACCCAGTTTTAAACCTGCCGATTTCAATATTTCGGCGGCGCTGTTCATTTTTTCGGCTACTTTTTTACAATCGTCAACCGTTTTTATGAAATCATGATTAAGCGAAGGCACAATAATATAAGTTTGCCCTATGGTGTTTGCAACATCTGTATAAGTTTTAAGCTCGTCGGTATTTCCGCTGCCAAAGTATGAATCTAAACCATAGTGCCCGCTTGGGCTGGTAAGACCGTTATCCTTCAACAGCTGGCCAAAATCCTTACTGTGTAAACCCCAGTAACCGGTATCTTTATTATAGCCAAAGGTTTCAACTTCTTTGTAACCTGCTTTAGCAACTTTTGCAATTACACCTTTTACATCGGCAGGTAATTGATCGCGCAGACTGTATAATTGCAGCCCGGCGCCATTTTTCTCTTTGGCCGATAATAGTTGTGGTGCTAACATCACACCTGCCGAAATAAGGCCGGCCTGTGCTAAAAATGTTCTTCTGGTTGTCATGTATCTTAGTTTGGTTAATGTAGCGTTAGAGTGCGTTTATTCAATAAGGTTTAAACATCACAAATATGTACAGCTTTACGCAGCGATGCCACCTTATCGGCATTACGAGGAATAAACTCCTGCGCAACAAAGCCTTTGTGCCCTGTAGCCAGGATAGCTTTCATTATTGCAGGATAATATAATTCCTGTGTGTCGTCAATTTCGGCACGGCCCGGTACACCACCGGTATGGTAATGATTTATATACTGGTGATATTCGCCAATGTTACGAATCACATCGCCTTCGTCAATCTGCATGTGGTAAATATCATACAGCAGTTTAAAGTTTTCTGACCCTAAACGTTTGCACAATTCTGCACCCCATGAAACACGGTCGCATTGGTAATCGTGGTGATCTATTTTACTGTTCAGGAGTTCCATTACCAATGTTACGCCATGTTTTTCGGCAATGGGCATTAATGGCTTCAGACCTGCTACACAATTATTCCAACCGGTTTCGTTGTCCTTACCACGACGGCTGCCACTAAAACAGATCAGGTTTTTATATCCTGCTTTGGCAACCAAGGGTATCATCTCGGCATAGTTTTTTTGCAGTGTGGCGTGAAACTGTGTATCGCCAAAACCATCGTTAAGGCCAATTTCGGCACCGTTGCACATGGACGAATACAAGCCATATTTTTTAAGCGTAGGCCAATCTGCCGGGCCAACCAGGTCTATCCCTTTTATGCCGATATCCTTAGCGGCAATACAAAGCTCCTCTACAGACATACCGCCGTAGCACCAGCGGCAAACCGCATGGTTAATATTACCTTTAAGCGCATCGGCGCCCAATTCTTTTTCTTCGGATGGTTTAAATGAAGATAACATACCTGTAGCTGTTATAGCTGCCGTACCTGCAACAATGTTACGGATAGCAGATCTGCGGTTTTGATTAGATGCCATGTTGTTTAAATTTCTGTTGAAGCCGATGGTTCCTGAATATTAAGTCCGGGTTGTGTTTCGGTGTGGTTTTTATCTTTAAAAAACAATACAAATACAATTAGCACAACTGCGGCAATACTGGCAGGTATTAACCATATTGATTGCCAATTATGCGCGGTATCTGATATTTTATATTTGTTTACAATAGGCCCTGAAATATAAGATCCTATAAGCATACCTACACCATAAGTTGCCAGGGTAATAAAGCCCTGCGCCGCGCTTTTAAATTTATCGCCTGCAAGTTTATCTGTATAAATTTGACCAGTTACAAAGAAAAAGTCATAACAAACACCGTGTAATACTATGCCGCCAATTACCATCCAGTAGTTTAACCCTACGTTACCATACGCAAACAATATATAGCGTAACACCCAGGCAAGCATACCTACAGCAAGCATTTTTTTAACACCTAATCTTACAAAGAACAACGGCATCAGGAACATAAACAATAGTTCAGATATCTGCCCCATTGATTGTACCCCTGCTGCTGCCTTTACACCTATCTCATTTAAATAAGGATTTGTGAAGTTGTAATAAAATGCAAGCGGTACGCAAATGGCAACCGAAGCCAGAAAGAAAGTGAGGTATGATTTATTTTTTAATAAACCTATAGAATCAAGACCAATAATATCGGCAAAAGTAGTTTTTTGTCCTTTTTTAGCCGGAGGGGTGTCTGGTAATGTAAAACTTAATAATCCTAAAATTAATGAAGCTACAGCCGCCATTTGGAACGTTAATACTAACGATCCTTTATTTTCCCAGCCAAGCCAGCCGATAGTTAAACCTGCAATTATCCAGCCTAAAGTTCCTAAAACCCTGATAGGCGGAAACTCCTTGCTTGGATCTTTCATCTGCTTAAATGATACCGAATTTACCAATGCCAGTGTAGGCATGTAAATGATCATGTATATGAGGATGATAGGGTAAAACGAATCGAAGTTTGATATGGTTGTGGTATAATAAAGCAAGCCCGCACCTATCAAATGCAAAACACCCAGAATTTTTTGCGCCGAAAAATAACGGTCGGCAATTAATCCTATGATAAATGGAGCCAGGATAGCTCCTAATGATTGCGTTGCATAAGCCACGCCGTTTTGCACATCGGTTGCATGCAGGGTCTTGGTTAAATAAGTACCCATTGTTACAAACCATGCTCCCCAGATAAAAAACTCCAGGAACATCATTGCAGAAAGTTTTACCCTGATTCCAGCGGTCATAATTGATTTTTTAGGTTTATACTAATGGACTTATTTTTTTAGCGATAAAATGTATTTCACAATTTCTTTGGCATCAGCTACTGCAAGTGTAGGGTGTGGTGCCATAGGGATATCGCCCCAGTTACCTTTACCGCCGTTGATGATCTTGTTGGCAAGCGTATCAATATTTGCCTGTGTTGCTGGGTATTTTTTAGCCACATCCTGAAATGCGGGCCCAACTATTTTAACGTCTACTTTGTGACAGGTATTACAATCGTAATTACCGATCAGTTTTTCGCCCGCAGCCGATCCTACCTTCTCAGTAGCAGCTGTTTCGGTACCTGTTTTAACTGCATTGGTATCAGCATCAGAATTTGCTGCCTTTGCCGATTGATTGCTGGTAGTGTCATTACCAGATTTTGATGCGTTACCGCCGCAAGCAGAAATTACTGCACAAATACCAAGAATAAAAAATGCCTTTTTCATTGTTTCAATTGTTTTTTTGGTTGCGAAGCCAGGCTTCGCTTAAATAAGTTATTGGTTGGTTAATTAATAACCTGCCTGCACGAGGTATGTTTTTACTTTATCCATGCAGACCGGATATTTTAGTTTGTTTTATTGATGGCGAAAAATACAATTTTTATAGTAAACATGTGTACTTTTTACACGGTAGTTGCGTCAAAAGACATAGTTTTTTTCTTTGTACGCATGTAAAGTACCAGCCCTGCAAACGCAACTATCAAAGCCAACGGGATAATAAGGGTGGTATTTAACACTTCTGGCCCTGCTGCTGACCTGGCGGCGTCAAAGGCTTTAGCCATTTCTGTTCCAGCCCCTGCAGACCTGTAAGCATCGAGGTTAGCCCCTCCCGGAAGTTTCTGGGTCATAATTGCATCATAACGCCCACCCATAAATATCATATATATTGATACGCCAAACATGCCCGCTCCGCCAATGAGGTTCAACCCAACGGCTCCTGTACGCGGCAGGTTTTCTGCTACAAACCCTATCATACAAGGCCAGAAAAAGGCGATCCCTAATCCAAAAACAACAGCTGCAAAATAAATAGCATCGCCGTGTAAATGGATCATCATATAAATTCCCAGCGCAGATAATATTGCCGAAATAAGCAGCACCCCCTGCGGCGCCAGGCGATGTACTATAGGACCGGCAAACGCTCTGCCTAATACCTGTACAGATGCCACGAAAGTAAGGATCAGGATAGCGTTGTTAGTAACTGTTTTGAACAGTACATCCGTCCACTGGTTGGTAAACAGCTCTGTTATAGCCGTACCAAACATACATATGATCATGAACAGCAACAACGGGTTCATCAAAGATTTGTACATATCGCTTGTACTAACGCCTGCCGATACTCTTTCTGTAACCGGGAACTGTAACCGGGAGAAAAGGAAACCATATATAAGTGTAGGAATAAGCATAGTAGCTATTGCCAACTGAGAAATCCAGTAAGGTTTAGGAGATACACCGTGTGCAAGTAAGCTATCCAACCCAAATACGATCAGCGTGCTGATTACAAGCCCTGCCGGAAACCAAAGGTGAAAGTGATTAAGCTTGGTGGTTTTATTATCTGTATAAAGAGAAGCAACCAGAGGATTACAGGATGCCTCAACAGTGCCGTTGGCAATTCCAATCATTAGGGTAGACAGGAATAATGTCCAATATCCATTTGCAAAAATGGTAAGCAGGATACCTGCCAAATGAAAAACAAAAGCAGATACCAGCAATTTTTTCATGCCGATAATATCAACAACAATCCCTCCTATTATAATAGCCAATGGAAAGCCCCAAAAAGCCGTTGCAGCAATGGTGCCTAATTGTGAACCATTCAGGTGAAATCTAACACCCTGATCGTTCAATATACCGGCACGGATGCCAAATGATAGCGATGTTACCAGCAGTGACAGGCAACTGGCCCTGAATAATTGTGTTCGGTTAATGGTTTGCATTTAAAAATATTTAGGTTTAATTAATTGGTTTATTGGCTTTTATAAATGCTTTGCTCTTCTCACAAACTCAGCAATTTTTCTTTTACTCTCCTCCTATATCTTTTTTTGTTTTGAAAAACGAAGCATCCTTTCGCCAGTTGGTTAGCCGGCAATTTTCGTGCTTCGTTTATTCTTATAACGTTCTTTATGTAGCTGGCCTGTCACCCTGAGCTTGTCGAAGGGTTGAGCGCATAGGCCTTACCCAACTATGCTTCGACAGGCTCCGCATGACAGCCTTTTTCTTTATATCCCTAACGTTTTCCTGTTAAATGCGTCATCAGAACCTGATGCTGCAAAATCATCGAAAGCACGCTCGGTTACACGGATAATGTGGTTCTTGATGAACTCGGCACCTTCGCGGGCACCATCTTCCGGGTGTTTAAGGGCACATTCCCATTCCAGTACTGCCCAGCCCTTAAAATCGTATTGGGTTAATTTACTGAAGATGCCTTTGAAATCAACCTGTCCGTCACCCAGTGAACGGAAACGGCCTGCACGGTCTATCCAGTTCTGGTAGCCGCCATAAACGCCTTGCCGCCCCGTAGGGTTAAACTCGGCATCCTTTACGTGGAACATTTTAATACGCTCATGATACAGATCGATATACTCCAGGTAATCAAGGCACTGTAATACAAAATGTGATGGATCATACAGTAGGTTGGCGCGTTTGTGGTGGTTCACCTTATCCAAAAACATCTCGAAGGTAATGCCATCATGCAGGTCTTCGCCCGGGTG